>CAWKDB010000001.1:0-102500 GCA_963848295.1 uncultured delta proteobacterium
CGCCGCGTGCCACCACGACCCGCCGGCTCGCCGCGAGGTGCTCGCGCGCCTGCCGGGCGCGGCCGATCTCGTGGTCGTGGCCGACGGTCGCGCGCTCGCGGATCCGGCCTTGCGCCCGCTGATCGATGCGCTGCGTCCCGGGCTGCCCGAGCGGTTCGGCTGCGTGCTCGAGGTCGCGCTCGCGTCCGAGGTCGTCGGCTTGACCTCGGACCACGCGACCGGTGTCACGCTCGTGATCGCCGGGAACGCGGCACCTCATCATTGCAACGCGCTGTCCGAGATCGCGCCCGGCCTATGGTCGGCGACGATCGGGGCCGGAGCTCCGGTCGCGACCCGCGAGACGTCGGTCGCCGTCGATCCGCGGTGGCAACGCGCGCGCAGCTATCTCGAGACCGCGCCGATCGCGCTCGCCGCGTCGTCGGAGGGTCGCGATCTGATCGGCGCGTTGCGGCCGACCCCATTCTCGGCCTGGCTCACGATCGACGCGCGCGATGCCGATCAGGTCGAGCTCGTCGCGCGCACCGCGGTCGCCGGCATGCCGAGCACCCATATCGATCACAACGGCGATCAGATCACGCTCAGCGTCGAGGGCAGCGATCGCGAGACCGTGATGAAGGCGCTGCAACAGGTCGCGGTACGCAAGGTGTGGCGCGCGTTCGAATCGGCGCCGGTGCGGGTCGCGAGCGACGACGAGTTTCGCTGCCCGGCGGACGACCCCGACATCGTGACCTGCGAAGGCGAGCGCGTCACCGTGCGCACGCTGCACGCCGTGATCATGGATCTCGCCGCGACGGCCTCGGCGCCCGTCGTCGATGGTGGCGACGTGATCGGCCTCCGGCTGGTCAGCGACGGGCCGATCGGGCTGCGCCGCGGGGACGTCGTGATGGCGCTCGGCGCGACCCGGGTGGCGAATCGCGCCGACTTTGCGTTGTCGGGGACGGCGCGGACGATCACGCTGGCCGTCCGCCGCGGGGCACGTGATTTGATTCTCGACCTCGTCCAGGAATAGCCAATCTCTCCGGTTCGTTGCATGATGGGCCGCCATGCGTAAGCTCCTCACCGCCGCCCTTGTCATCGCGGCGTGCCACGGCAACGATCCAGCCACCGGCGGTGCCGGCTCGGCAGGTAGTGCTCCGCAGACCACTCCGTCGACGAAGACGGCCCCCGGCTCGGCAAGCGCCGGCTCGGATCAGCCGGTCACGGCGGGCTCGGGCTCGAGCGCGCCCGTCGCCGACAAGGCGCCGCCACCGGCGCCCAAGCCCGCCGACTCGACACCGCAAGCCCCGATCGCCGATGGCGGGCACGACTTCACCGCCGAGGGCAAAGCGCTGCTCGCGGTCGGAGCGTGCGGCGATGTCCCGGCGCCGGACGGCTTCGACAAAGCCGCGCTCGCCGAGCACTGCGAGATCATCAAGAAGGCGCAGGACGACTACGCCGAGAAATGGGTCAAGCCCGCGAGCGAGTTCTTCGCGGTGCACGTGCCGAAGGACATCCCGAAGAACGTCATCTACCCGTTCGCGGGCGGCGACTTCTCCACCGCACTGACGGTGTTCCCCGACGCCGATCTGATCACGACGATGTCGCTCGAGCCGTCTGGCGATCCGCGCACGCTCGATGCGCTCAAGGGCAACGAGCTCCTCCACGCGCTCAAGAAGGTCGAGTACGAGCTCAAGTTTCTCTACCGCGTGAACTTCAGCAACACGCAAAACATGATCGATGCGATGCGCGGCGGCGCGTTGCCGACCGAGCTGATCTTCGCGCTGTCGGCGCTCAAGATTCACGGCTACGAGCTCGTCAAGCTGCGCTACTTCTCGCTCGATCCCGACGGCTCGGTGAAGTATCTCGACGACGACGATCTGAAGAAGGCGCCAGATCCGACGAAGGCGACCGCGCAGAAACGCAACTGGCTGTTCGCGAACGCGGAGATTCAGTACAAGAAGCCGAACGGGCGGATCCAGGTCTATCGCCACATCCGGGCGAACCTCGGCAACGACGACAGCAAGGGCATCGGCACCGGGCTCAAGAGGGATCCGCGCGTCGTGAAGTACCTCGAGGCGATGGGGCCGGTCGCGGCGATGACGAAGGCGGCGAGCTATTTGTTGTCGTGGGAATCGTTCTCGATCATGCGCGACTATCTGACGAGCCACGTCGTGTGGATGGTCTCCGACGCCACGGGAGTTGCGCCGAAGTGGGGCAAGCCCGCAGGCTACGAATACGAGACCTACGGCGAGTTCGTCGGGCCGCATATCCCGGCAGGCAATGGCATCGCGAAGGATTGGCGAACCGAGTTCGAGAGCGAACCGAAGCGAGAGCTATCGTTTCGGTTCGGCTATTACGACAAGCACAACGCGAATCACTTGATCATCATGCGCAAGAAGAGCTAGCGCGTTCGCGACCGACGTCGTCCGACGCTGTACGACACGTCGCACATTCGGCGCGCGATCGACGCGTGGCGAATGAAAATGATCTCGGCGCGCGGCGATCGCACGCGCCGGTTCGTCTAGCATCTGAAGCATGGTGGCCGCGGTGTGTCCTCGTTGTGGCTGCGGCGTAGCGCTCCACGAGGGTCGGCCGGTGATCACCGCGAGTGGTGCGGTCGAGCTGTGGCACGCGTGCTGTCAGTTACTCGGCCCGGTTGTCGTCGACCGCGCCAGACGGCCCGCCGCGATCGCGGTCGAGCCGATCGTTATTCCGTGGGCCGGCACTCGTCGGCGCGCGCCGCATCGCGGGGCGATCGCCGGCGCGAGCGCCGCCATGGTCGCGCTGGTCGCGGCGCGACTCGCCTCGTCGAATGCGCAGATCGGGTCGGTGCCAGTCGCGTGCCTCGACATCGACGAGCCCGAGCCGGTGTCCGCGCGAGCGCACGGCATCGAGCGCGAAGGCATTCCGCCGCGCCCCCCAGAGCCGACGCCGGCCGAGCGCTACCCGATTCCCGAGGTCGACACGGTCGCGCTCGATGAACAATACCCGTCGCTGCACACCTGGATTCATCCGGTGATCGGGAGCGCGGAGCAGGTCCCCGCGCAGCAGAGCCGGCTGTTCGGCGCCGAGCGCCGAGGCGTCACGCGGACCGAATGCGGCGCGGGCCATTGCGGCATCGATCTCGACGGGCCGCGCGGTCGCCCGATCGTAGCGGTCGCCAGTGGCGTCGCCGTTCGCGTCGAGCGTCACGAGCTCGGGCTCGATGGGCGCAGCGGTCGCTACGTCCGGATCGAGCACGATGACGGCGTGCTGACCGCATACATGCATCTCGATGACGTCGCGACCGACTTGCACGTCGGTGATCACGTCACGGCCGGCCAGTACCTCGGCACCCTCGGAGCATCGGCGGTCTACCAGTCCGTGCCGCACTTGCACTTCTCGCTCGAATTGCCGAACCAGCCGGGTCGCCACGGTGACAACACCGAGACCCACTACATCGATCCCGCGCCGTTCCTGGCGAGAGCCTCGATAGCCAGCGCCCCCGTGCGCTGAACCGGGGACGGAGGAAGCTCTGCCAACCGGCGCTGCGGCCGAGACGCGAGCGGATCCGAGCTCTGGCGTGGGGACGGAGGAATCTCTGTCAACTTGCCCGGCGGGCGCGGGACGAGCGCGTTCGGAGTAAGCTGCGGCTGTGTCGAGTCGGGAGGACTGGATGCGAAAGCTCGGACCGCTCTACGGCGGAGCGGTCGCGCTCGTGCATTCGACGCCGTGGCGATGGCCGCTCGACATCGGTGACGAGGCGCGCTCGCCCGGCTGGATCGTCGCGATCGCGCTGCCGATCGGGTTTTGCGCCTGGCTCGTCGCGGCATTGGCGCGCGCCGCCGGAATCCCGAGCTCCGTCGCGGGCACCCTCGGGATGGCGGGCCTGTCGCTCGCGTCGGCGGCGCTGATCGAGCGCGGCGTGGCGGAGAGGGTCGACGCGTGGCAACGCGAATCGCACAGTCCTGGCGTCGCCGCGATCCTCGCGCTCGTGTTCACGACGCTGGTCCGCGTCGTCGCGTTCATCGCGCTACCGCCGGAGCGCTGGCTCGCCGTGCTGGTAACAACCGCGGTCGTAGGGCGGTGGGCTGCGGTATTCTTGCAGGCGCTTGGTGATCCGATCCTCGACGATCATTCGCCGCGCTCCCTCGTGGCGAACCCGTCGCCGGTCTGGCTGACCGTGTTGCTCAGCGCCGGAGCGCTCGTCGTGGCGGTGCTCGCGCTCGGTAAAGGTGGCCTGGCCGCCGTAGCGATCACCGCAGCGATAGCGTTCGTGCTCGGCGTGGATGCGCAGCGCCGCGACCACGGTTTGACTGCACCGGTCGTCGCGATGGCGGCGGCAGCGGGTGAGCTGTGCATCTTGCTCGTCGCTTGCGCGGAGTAGCAAAGTGACAAAAGAGACAGCGTCCCCAGCCACAGTCGAACGATTCCCGCGACTTTCGCGTGCGCCGGCGCAGCGCAAGTTGACAAAAGAGACAGCGTCACCCTAGCCGGCGGGTATCAGCCCGGCCAGTGGTCGTCCGCAGGCACGAACGGGACCATCTTCGCGCGTAGCGCCCGGGGCACGCGCGCATCGAGGATCGCGGCCACTTCGCCGGGGCGATAGAGCTGCGAGCAGTGCATCAGCACGATGTGCTCGTTCTCGAAGTGTGGTGCGCGCTCGATCAGGTCGTCGAGGTGGATGTGACAGCCCGCACGAGCCGCGTCTAGCGACTTGCGGGCATCGAGAAAGGTGCACTCGATGATCAACACGCGTGCGGTCAGCAGCTCGGGAGAATGATCGAGCACGGTCGCGAGCGTGTCGGTCGCGTACGCGACTTCGAGGTGCTCGCGATGCTCGGCCACGACCTCACCGGCGCGGCGACGCGCCGCGATTTCGGTGCCGGGTAAGCCGACGAGATCGTCTTTGAGCTTCGCCACTTTGCGCACGAACACGTAGCCGAGCGACGGGACCGGGTGAAACGTGCGGACCGCGCGGAGCAGCAGGTCTCCGCGCAGCGCGAGCTCGTCGCCGGGCGCCATGCCGATCGCCTCGATCTCCAGCGGAAAGCGCTGGAGCTTGCACAGCGCGGCGAGCGCGATGCGCAGATCGTCGACGATCTCGATCGGCATTACGACGCGCGGCGGCTTGGTCTTGCCGTGCAGCGCGCGAATGCCGAGCAGAGCGGGCAGGGCGCCGACATGATCGGCGTGGCCGTGCGACAGCACGATCGTGTCGGTCGCGCCGAACGAGCGCAGCGGAATGCCGGCGTCGAGTAGGACGCCCGAGCTCGGGGACCGACAGCGACGTGTACACGCCGCCGACCGAAACGCCGCGCACGGTGTACGGCCCGGCCGTCACGGTCGTGAGCATCGCTCGCAGTGTACTGCCGCGGGCCAGCCCGGTGGCCGGGCCCGGTGATAGACTGATCCGCGCACATGGTCTTGTACTCGTTCCTCGCCGCGTTGGCGGTGCTGTTCCTGCTCTCGGTCGCGCTGCCGGTGCCACGCCGGATCTGGGCGTTCTCGATCTACACGTCGAAGTACTTCTGGATGTGGATCGGTGACGTGCTCGGCATCCGCAGGCTGATCTTCAAGCTCGGCGGTCGCGGCGACAAGTACACCAAGCTCACTCGGCCGATGATGCTGCGCATGTTCTGCGAGGATCTCGGCCCGACCTTCATCAAGTTCGGCCAGATCATCGCGTCGTCGTCCGGGATGTTCCCGGACCGCTACGTCAAAGAGTTCCAACGCGTGCTCGATCGCGTCAAGCCGTTTCCGTTCGCGGATGTCATGCGCACGCTCGACGAAGAGCTCGGAGCCGAGAAAGCGGCGCACCTCATCGATATCGAGCCGAAGCAGCTCGCGTCCGCGTCGATCGCGCAGGTTCATACCGCGAAGCTTCGCGACGGCACGCTCGTGGTCATCAAGGTCCAGCGCCCGGGGATCATTCCGCGCTGCATGGCCGACATGAAGATCATGCGGTTCGTCGCGAAGGTCGTGACCCGGTTCAAGCGCGACGCAGAGCTCGCGAACCCGGTCGGCATCGTCGACGATTTCACGAAGACGCTGAGCGAGGAGCTCGACTTCCGCACCGAGGCGGCGAACCTCGATCGGTTCAACGAGATCATGCGCGAGCTCGGCCACACGAACATCCGTGCGCCGGTGCCCCACCAGGAGTACACGACGCGCAAGGTGCTCGTGATGGAGCGGTTCCGCGGTCTGCGCGTCGATGCCTTCGAGGAGATCAAGGCGCGCGGCATCGACGGCGAAGGCAAGCTCGTCGACTGGCCTACGTGCCTGGTTCCAGTGCGTCGTGTTTTACGGGTTCTTCCACGGCGACGTTCATGCCGGGAATCTGATGTTGCTCGACGACGACACGATCGGCTTCCTCGATTTCGGCATCGTGGGTCGGTTCGACGACAAAGAGCGCTACCTCGTCACCGACTACATGATCGCGTTCGCGTCGGGTAACTACAAACGGCTGGCCGAGATCATCTGCGAGATGGGCGGCACGCCGGCGGGGCTCGATATGGACAAGTTCGTCGCCGATCTCGGCGAGACCTACAGTCCGCTGCTCAAACTGTCGTTCGGCGAGGTCAACTACGCCGAGTTCTTCCCCGGCATCCAACGCACCGCGACCCGTCACAAGATCATGATGCCGAACGCGTTCATCTTGATCACGAAGCAGCTGCTTTACTTCGATCGCTATGCGAAGTCGCTCGCGCCGAAGCTCAACGTCTTCACCGATCCGCGCCTCGTACTCGGCATGATGGGGGACATCCAGAAGGCGCGAATGATGGCGGACGCGCAGAAGTCGCAGAGCGCGCAAGCCAGCTCGTAATGGCGGAGGTGCTCGTCGGCTTCCTATCTGCGGCTGAAGTCGCCGGGCTGCGCGCGCTCGAATCGCAAGCCGGCTGGAAGCCCGGCCGCCAAGCCACCGGTTACGACATCCTGCCGCTGCCGCGCGTCCGCGAGGCACTGGTCGCGCGCGCTCTCTCGCACATCGGGGCGCCGTTCGAGGACTTCTGGGACGTCTACTTGATCCGCTACAGCGACGGATCGTTCATCCCACCCCACCGCGACCCGGCCGAGCACGGACGGCAACATCGTCGGCTGAACGCATTGTTGACGCCGGCACATAGCGGCGGTGATCTGACGATCGACGGCCACCGCATCGAGCTCGCGATCGGCGACGCCGTGTTGTTCGAGCCCGATCGCGAGACTCATGAAGTCTCGCGCGTCGTCGGCTCGCGTTTGCTGTTCTCGGTCGGCGCCTGGGTCTAAATTTAGCTACCGAAACCGGTCGTCGAGGTTGCCGTGGCGCGGCTGCTTCTCCGCTCGGCTATCACCGAGATAGCGCAGGAACAGCGTGAGGTAGTCGGCTTGGCCGGCATCGAGCGGCCGGAACGCGATGCCGATCTGATGGGCATCATCGAGCGGCGTGCACCATACGACGCGGCCCGGGATGCTCAGCGCCTCCGACTGCATGTCGTCATCGAACACCAGCACGATGTCGGTATCGACGTCGGCGCCGAACGGGATCGGATCGGCGCATAGCGCGCACAGGCCGCCGCGCGACAAGTTGCGAGTCCGGCCCTGGATCGCCGCCCCGTCGACGCGAAACGTGACCGCGGCCTCGTGGGCATAACGTGGGTGCTCGCGATCGCGACTCACTCCGCTAGAGCTTGGCCGGCGGCGCAGAGGCTGGCAAGTTTCCGGAGAACCAGCCATCGGTGAGTGCGTCCAACCGGTCGCGCGCCTCGTCGGCGATCCAGCGCCAGCGGTTGTCATCTCCGGCGGCCGCAACTGCCCGCCGCCAATCGTAATACGCGCGGATCACGAGGTCCGCGACCCGCCGCTTTTCGCGCCTGCGACCGGCTTGGATCTGCGACGCCCGCATCTCGTTCGGGTCGAATGCGAGCCGGTCGAGGTGCCAGGTCGCGCTGATGTCGAAGATCGAGACGTAAGCGACGGTCGGATCGGAGATGTCGTGCCATGTCGCGTCGCTGCCGTCGCGCACGGTCACCCATGGGACGAGGCTAGCGAGCCGAGCTCGGCGGCTCCAGCCGATCGTCGGATCGCGATCGAGCCCGGCGGTGCGGTACGCCGCAGCGAGCAGCGCTTTCGTCGCTGGGCCGCGCGGCACTTGGGCAGCCGGCGTCGCCGCATCGATCTGCGCCGTTGGCTCGAGTGCGGGCTCGGTGGTCTCCGCATCATCGGCCGAGTCCGCCGGCTCTCTCGGGTCGGCTATCGGTGCAGCGATCGCGCGCCCGACGAGCGCCACCAGTAACGCGAAGATCGCGACCGCGATCAGCCATCGCCCGGGCGGTCGGTTGCGCGCCCGTGCTGCGGATCGTACGGTGCGAATATGCCGGCGCCGCTCACCGCTAACGCGCTCGCTGTCTTGCGCGCGCGCTATCTCGCACGCGCGGACGGTGTCCTCGTGGAGACGCCGGAGCAGATGTTCCGCCGGGTCGCCGTTCATATAGCGAACGTCGAGGGCGGTTCCACCGAACACAAAGCTGCCGTCGCTATCCGGTTCGAACGGATGATGACCAGTCTCGAGTTCCTGCCCAACTCGCCGACTCTCATGAATGCGGGCCGCCCACTCGGCCAGCTCGCGGCGTGCTTCGTCGTCCCCGTCGACGACTCCACCACCGGCGTGTTCGAAGCGGTGCGCTGGGCTGCCGAAATCCAGAAGACCGGCGGCGGCACCGGCTTCTCGTTCTCCCGGCTGCGCCCGGCCGGGGATCTCGTCGCCTCCACCGGCGGCCATGCCTCCGGCCCGGTGTCGCTCATGCAGGTGTTCGACGTAGCGACCGAAGCGATCAAACAAGGCGGCACCCGGCGCGGCGCCAACATGGGGATGTTGCGCGTCGATCACCCCGATGTGCTCGAGTTCATCGCGCTCAAGCTCGATCCGACCCGGATGCGCAACTTCAACCTGTCGGTCGCGGTGACCGACGCCTTCATGGCCGCCGCGGCCGCCGGCGAGAGCTACGAGCTGGTCAATCCGCGCACCGGCAAGCCCGTCGGGACGCTCAGCGCCCGCCGGGTGCTCGACGCGATCGCGAATGCCGCGTGGGCCGTGGGCGACCCCGGCATGGTGTTCATCGATCGGGTCAATCAACTCCAGCCCACGCCTTTGCTCGGCATGATCGAGGCGACGAACCCCTGCGGCGAGCAGCCCTTGCTGCCGTTCGAGTCGTGCACGCTCGGCTCGATCGATGTCGGGCGATTCGTGGTCGGGGACTCCCTCGATTGGCCGCGGTTGCGCGAGGCGATCCGTGACGGCGTGCGGTTCCTCGATGACGTGATCGACGCGAACCGCTATCCGCTTCCCGAGATCGAACGCGCGACCAAGGCCACTCGCAAGATCGGCCTCGGCATCATGGGCTGGGCCGACGCGCTCGCCGCCCTCGACGTCGCGTACGACGATCCCGCTGCGCTCGCGCTCGCCGAGAAAATCGCGGCGTTCCTCGAGGACGAATCGCTCGAAGCGTCGCGCGCTCTCGCGGCCGAGCGCGGGCCATTCCCGGCGTGGCGCGGGTCGCGCTGGTTCACGTCCGATCAGCGGCCCCTGCGCAACGCCACCACGACGACGATCGCCCCGACCGGCACGATCAGCATCATCGCCGGCTGCGCCAGCGGGATCGAGCCACTCTATGCGCTCGCATACCGCCGTAACGTCCTCGACGGCGCCGAGCTCGTGGAGGTCAATCCGAGCTTCATGCAGATCGCCGGGGACCGCGGGTTCGGCTCGCCGGCCCTGTTCGATGCGCTCGCGATCGCCGGAGGCATCCGCGGTCGCAGCGATGTTCCCGCCGACATCCAACGCCGGTTCCCGACCGCGCACGAGATCGACATCGCGACGCATGTCCGCATGCAGGCCGCCTTCCAGCGTCACGTCCACGCCGCCGTCAGCAAGACGATCAACCTCCGGCGCGACGCCACGCCGTCCGATGTCAAAGCTGCGTACGAGCTCGCGTACGAGCTGGGTTGCAAGGGAATCACCGTGTACCGGGACGGCAGCCGCGATGGCCAAGTGTTGGTCACCGGTGCGCGCAGTGCGGTCGTCGATCGCGCTGCTCGCTGTCCCGAATGCGGAGCGGTGTTGATCGAGCAAGCTCGGTGTCAGCTGTGTCGGACGTGCGGTTGGTCGGTCTGCAATTGACATGGCGCGGCCCTGTTCAGCAACCGGCGCGCCGATCTCGGCTCGCGTGATCGCGCGCGGTTAGCCGGCGACTGTCCGGCGGTCGTCCGGCCGTGGCCGGGACAACCGGACGATCCGGCCGGTCCCGATCGATCCGCGTCCGCAAATAGAAAAGCCCGGCCAACGGCCAGGCTTCGGTTCCGATTCCGCCCTTGCGAACGGCTAGCGGCGACGACGACGGCGAGCCGGACGCGGTGCGACGGCGGCAGCTTCGAGCTCTTCGAGGTGCTCGAGCATGCTGATCATCGTATTGCGCGTAGCGGCATGCGGCTCGTTGGTGATCGCGCGGCCCAGGCTGATCCGGAGCTCCGCGCGGAGCTCCGATTCGATCAGGCGATAGGTGCGAAGGGCCTCTTCGGGATCGTAATGATTGAGATCCGCCTCACAGCCGGTCGCGGCGATCCACACGGCCGCCAGCGCGGCTGCGCGGCGACCCGGTTGCGATGCCGAGAACTCCTTGACCGACGCGCGAAGGCGTTGGCGAACCAGCGTGACCGGCGGCAGAGCCACAAGGCCATCGTTGTCGTCGTCCGGCCGACGGAGGACAGGGCGTGTCATTGACTTGTCGGTTTCCATGGCTTTTTTGTCCTGGTCTCGCGGCCCGACCTTGTCTCTCCCCTACAAGTTTCGAGCTACGATGGAACGCGACACTGCCTGATCGATTTCGAAAAAGCGATGAATTTCCGCGCGAAACCTTACGAAAAAAGGCACCTACATGCGGTGATCTGCGAATCAACTTCACGCCGAGGGCGAGCGGGGCTCAACTGTCCCCAGCAGCGAGAATCTCGCATCTCACTCCCGCATCTTCTCGTCATTCGTAGTCGCTACCGGACCGCTATCCAAAGCCTGATCGATTCGTCTCGAAATGAAATCGCGAATCGTGAAATCGACGAGATGAGGCCGCTCGATAGGCGCGGTGTGCGACGCATTCGGGATCTCGAGCAGCTCGCAACCCCGGATCGCCGCGGCCATTTCACGACTGCGCTCCGCCGGGGTGAAGCCATCGCGTGCACCGGCGACGATCAACGTCGGTACATCGATCTCGGGCAACAGATCTTCGGCGGAGTGCTGGCCGGCGGACGACAACATCGCGATGAACAGCCGCGTATCGATCCGCGCCATGCCTTCGAGGTAGGGCATGAAGTCAGCCGGCTCGACGAGCTCGCGCCGGATCTCGAGTCGGCTCGCGATCTCGTACGACAGGCGCGTCGGCAACAGCCAGCGGCTCACGCGGTTGACCACGCCGGGCACGCGATGGATCCATTTCTCGATCGTTGGCAACATCTCTTCGAGGGCCGCCGATCCGCGGAACGTGCGCAGCGGATGCGAGGCCGCGCCGCAAACGAGGACGAGCCCGGCAACGCGCGCGCGGTGCCGGCGATAGACCTCGAGCGCGACCTGCACGCCCATCGAATGGCCGATCAACACCGCGCGCTCGACCAGCGCGTCGTCGAGCACCGCCTCGATGTCATCTGCGAGATCCTCGACCGTCACGTGCGTCGGATCGCGCGGCGCGGCGGTCCGGCCGTGCCCACGATAATGAGGATGCAGCGCGAAGCGATCGGCGAGGTCGGCGCGCAGATAGCGCCATACGTAGCCGTCGCATCCGATCCCATCGCACAACAGCGCAGGCACATCGGTGCCGCGCTCTCCCCACTGTTCGTAGAAGATCGGACTGCCGTCGCTGTGACTGACGGCGTACCCCCACGCCGTCGACTTACTCACGCAGCGGCCTAGGCGATTTCCTTCTCGTCTTCCTCGCCGGGGAACTCATTCACCGACGGATACTTCATGATCTCTTTCCGAGCGATCTTCCATGCCTTCTGAACGATCCAGGACAGAGACCGGTCCTGCCGGGTCGCCTCGTCTTGGATTTCCTTGAGCATGTCTTCGGGAAAGTAGAGGGACTGCTTGCGTTTATCCGAGCCGGCCATCACGAATTATCTTCGGTGCCTACCTACACGGTGTCAAGCATACCCACCATTGTATGATGCAGGATCTCCCTTATAGGGGGGTTGCCAGCCCCACTGCTCACTACTAAGCTGTCGCGCCTTCTGAGGGGACCATGAGCACCACCACTGCTGCCGCCGCTAGCGCCAAGGCTCTCAACAAGAAAGAGTTGAAGAAGTTCCAGGAGCTACTGCAGGACAAGCGCAAGGCGGTGCTCGAGCGGGCCCGCCGGATGCTGTCCGAGGAAAACATGACCTTGGACACCAACGACCTCCCGGACGAGATGGATCTCGCGGCCAGCGAGTACCTCCAGTCGTTCGAGTTCAGGCTACGCGGCCGCGAGAAAAGCCTGTTATCTAAGCTCGACCTGGCCCTGCACAAGATCGACGAAGGAACCTTCGGGGTCTGCGAGATCTGCGAGGAGCCGATCGGGAAGAAGCGGCTCGAGGCGCGGCCGGAGACCACGCTGTGTATCAAGTGCAAAGAGGACCAGGAGCGAGAAGAACGGACGATGGGCTGAGAAATTGATCAATTGATCAACAGGCAACAGGCAACAGGCAATGCCGGATCCGCCATTGCCTGTTCTTGGTTGATCAATTTCCCCGGACGGACAGTTCGACCGCACGACGCGCGCGATCTCGAAGGTTCCTGTTACCGTAGCTAGTGCATGGCGGATGACCCGGACCGGCGTGGGTTCCTAAAGCTCACGACCTGTGCGATCGGCGGAGGGATCGGCCTCGTCGCGGCGGGCCCGGTGTTGCGGTTCGTGACCGCTCCCGCGGGCGAGATCACCGTGACCTCGCCGACCGATCCTCTCGATGTCGGCGAGCTGTCGCGATTCGCGATCGGCGCTCCGCCGACCAAGGTCGATGTGGTCGCGCCGAGCGTCCGAGACGCGTGGGTCGCGGCGCACGATGTCGTGCTCGGCGCCGCGTGGGTCCGGCGCATCGCCGCCGACAAGGTCGAAGCACTGTCCGCGGTGTGCCCCCACCTCGGCTGCGCGATCGGCTGGGATCCGGCCGGAAAGTCGTTCCTGTGCCCGTGTCACGAGAGCCGGTTCGGGCTGACCGGCGATCCGATCGGCGGGCCGGCGAAGCGCGGGCTCGATCCGTTGCCGGTCGCGATCAAGGACGGTCGCCTCCAGCTGACCTGGGTGCGCTACAAGCTCGACACCGCAGCGCGAGAGCCCGCGTGAAGCTGGGCGACTGGCTGCGGCTGCGCATCGGCGCTGCCCGGACCCCGATGGTGCCGGGCGGGCCATCGTTCGCGCACGTGTTCGGCTGGGTGCTCGTGATGTTGCTCGGCATCGAGGCGCTGACCGGCGTCGCGCTCGCCGCGTTCTACTCGCCGTCGTCGACCGACGCGTGGGCCTCGGTCGCGTACATCAAAGATCGCGTGCCGCTCGGTTGGCTCGTGCGCGGCCTGCATTTCCACGCGGGCTCGGCGATCGTGATCGTCGCCGGCATTCATCTCGTGCAGACCGCCGTGTGGGGCGCGTACAAGAAACCGCGCGAGCTCGTCTGGTGGCTCGGTCTGTTGTTGATCGTGCTCGTGCTCGGGTTCGCGGTGACCGGCTACGTCCTGCGGTGGGATCAGGCCGGCTACTGGGCCAATCGCGTCGAGGTCAGCATCGCGGCGGGCACTCCGATCATCGGCGATGCGATCCGCAGCCTCGCGATCGGCGGCAACGACTACGGCAACTTGACGTTGACCCGGTTCTACGCACTGCACGTCATCGTGCTGCCCGCGATCGTCGCCGCCGCGACGTTCGCCCACGTCGCGATCGCTCGGCGCCATGGCTCGACCGCGCGCTGGGGCAAGGCCGCGGGCCGGCCATCGACGCCATATTGGCCGCGCCAGGCGCTGCGCGATTCGATCGCGATGGCGATCGCGTTTGCCGCGCTGCTCGCGTTCGTCGCGAGCCAACACGGCGCCGACCTCGCCGCGCCGGCCGATCCGTCCGCGGCCTACGACGCTCGACCGCTCTGGTACTTCCGCTGGCTGTTTCAGCTGCGGCATCTCGCCGGCTCGTTCGAGAAGCTCGCCGCGCTCGCCGCACCTGCGGTGGTCGGCGGGTTTCTCGCGGCGCTGCCACTCGTCGACCGCGGTGTCGCTCGTGCACCGAAGATGCGGTTGCCGTGGGTCGGCGGCGTGGTCGCGCTGTTCGCGGTGATCGTCGCGTTGACCGCGGTGTCGTTCGCGGTCGATGCCGGCGACGATCAGCTCGCTCAGCGGCAGGACGATGCCGACAAGCTCGCCGCCAAGGCGCGCGCGCTCGCGTTGGCGCACGGAGTGCCGGCGACCGGCGCGCTAGACGTGTACACGACGGTCGAGATGTGGCGCGGGCGCTCGTTGTACAAACAGAAGTGCGCCGGCTGTCACGACGAGCACAGCAAGGATCGCAAGGGGCCGATCATCGGTCCCGGCCATGGTGATCGCGAATGGCTCGCCGGGTTCCTGAAGGCGCCGAGCAGCTCGCCGTATTGGGGCAAGACCAAGCTAGGCCAAGGCGACGGTGCCATGAAGCCGGTCGAGATCGGCGCCGAGGAATTCGATGCGCTGGTCGAAGCGTTGTACTCGCAGAGTGGCGCGAGCGACGTGGACCCTGCGAAGCGCGACCGCGGGCTCGAGGTGTTCAGCAAGGCTTGCACCGACTGCCACGCGATCGACGATGGCTCCGCGGGAGCCGATGCTCCCGGCCTCGGCATGCTCGGCTCGCGCGACTACTACACGCACTTCATCGGCAACCCGAAGGCGCCGATCCACATGGGCCCGAAGAGCTCCGAGATGCCGCGGTTCGACAAAGAGCTGACGATCGTCGAGCGCGACGCGATCGCCGGCTACCTGGTCTGGCTGAGGACCGCGACCCCCGCCGACGTCGCGAACCTCGAACCGCTCTAAGCGCGATCTCGCATGCGACGCGTGCGACGGCTGCGACATCGGTGGCTGGAGAGGTGTCGATGCCCGGCGATGATGGTAAAGACGCCGCGTGGTGATGCGCGCGCTGCTGTTCTCTGTCGTCATCGCTGCGGCCGCTTGCAGCAAGGGCTCGGCGTCGCAAGCGCAAGGTCGCGGGCCGATGCCGCCCGCCGAGGTTTCGGTCGTCACGCTCGAGACCGAGAAGGTGACGCTCCAGACCGAGCTGTCGGGCCGGACGACCGCATCTCTCGAGTCCGAAGTCCGGCCGCAGATCACGGGCATCGTCAAGGCGCGCACGTTCGTCGAGGGCGCCGCGGTGAAGGCAGGCCAGGTGATCTATCAGATCGAGCCGGCGCAGTATCAGGCGGCGTATCAGGCCGCGGCCGCCGATCTCGCGAGCGCGAAGGCGCAGCTCGAGTCCGCGAAGATCCGCGACGACCGCTACGCCGGGTTGCTCAAGATCGAGGGTGTGTCGAAGCAGGAGGCCGACGACGCGCGGCTCACTCACGCGCAGGCCGCGGCCAGCGTCGCTCAGAAGACCGCGGCGCTCGAGATGGCGCGGATCAACCTCGGCTACACGTCGATCGTGGCGCCGATCAGCGGCCGGATCGGCAAGTCCTCGGTGACGCCGGGCGCGCTGGTCACCGCAGGACAGCCGGCGGTGCTCGCGACGATCCGCGCGCTCGACCCGATCTATGTCGATGTCACCGAGTCCACCGAACAGCGCCTGAGGCTCCGCGCGCAGCTCGGCGCGGGTGGACTGCAAGCCGGCTCGACCACGGTCAAGCTGCTGTTGCCCGATGGCTCGACGTACGACCACCCCGGCACGCTCGAGTTCTCCGAGGTCGCGGTCGACGAGGCGACGGGGACGGTGACGCTGCGCGCGAAGTTCCCGAACCCGGAGGGCACGCTGCTCCCCGGCATGTACGTGCGCGCCGTGCTCGACGAAGCGGTCGATCAGAACGCGATCCTCGCACCGCAGCAGGGCATCACGCACGACGCGAAGGGCAACGCGACCGCGATGGTGGTCGGTCCCGATGGCAAGGTCGAGCTACGCACGTTGGTCGCGACTCGCGCGATCGGCGATCGCTGGCTGGTCGACAGTGGGCTCAAGGCCGGGGACAAGCTGATCGTCGAAGGTCTCAACAAGATCGGCCCGGGCATGCCGGTGCATGCGACCGAGCTCGGCGCCGGCTCCGGCTCCGGATCGGGCTCCGCCGCACCGCCACCACCGCCAGGGAAGTAATGCTCGCGAGGTTCTTCGCCAACCGCCCCGTCTTCGCGTGGGTGCTCTCGATCGGCATCATGCTCGCCGGCGTCGCGTCGATCCTCGCGCTGCCGATCGCGCAGTATCCCAACGTCGCTCCGCCGAGCGTGAACATCTCGGCCGGCTACACCGGCGCCTCGGCCGATACCGTCGAGGCGAGCGTGACCCAGGTACTCGAGCAGCAGCTAACCGGCATCGACGGCCTGTTGTACTTCTCGAGCACGTCGACCTCGCAGGGCACCGCGAACATCAACGTCACGTTCACGCAGGGCACGAACCCGGACGTCGCGCAGGTCCAGGTCCAGAACAAGATCCAGCAGGCGATCCCTCGCCTGCCACCCTCGGTCCAGCAGGGCGGCATCGTCGTGACCAAGGCGCAGACGAACTTCCTGACGATCGTCGCGATCTACGACGAGACCGATCGCGCGAAAGACAGCGACATCGCGGACTACCTCAACAGCACGTTGGCCGACTCGATCGCGCGGGTCAACGGCGTCGGCGGCATCCAGGTGTTCGGCGGCGCGTATGCGATGCGGATCTGGCTCGATCCGCAAAAGCTGTTCGCGCTGAACCTCATGCCGAGCGACATCGAAGCGGCGATCCAGGCGCAGAACGTCCAGGTCTCGGCCGGCAAGATCGGCGGGCAGCCGGCGCCGCCCGGCCAACAGCTCAACGCGACGGTCACCGCGCAATCGAAGCTGCGCACCGCCGACCAATTCAAGGCGATCATCGTCAAGTACGATCCGAACGGAGCGACGGTCCGGCTCGGCGACGTCGCGCATGTCGAGCTCGGCAGCGAGGCCTACGACTTCGCGACCCGGCTCAATCGCCACCCCGCATCGGGCCTCGCGGTGTTGCTCGCACCGAACGCGAACGCGCTCGCGGTCGCCGACAACGTCAAGGCGAAGGTCGCCGAGTTCCAGCACACGATGCCGGCCGGTTGGCGCGTGAGCTATCCGTTCGACAGCACGAAGTTCATCCGGATCTCGATCGAAGAGGTCGTCAAGACGCTGATCGAAGCGATCGTGCTCGTCGTGCTCGTGATGTTCCTGTTCTTGCAGAGCTGGCGCGCGACGTTGATCCCGGTGATCGCGGTGCCGGTCGTGATGCTCGGCACGATGTGCGTGCTGAGGCTGCTGAATTATTCGATCAACACGCTGACGATGTTCGGGTTGGTGCTGTCGATCGGGCTGCTCGTCGACGACGCGATCGTCGTGGTCGAGAACGTCGAGCGGTTGATGCGCGAGGACAACCTGTCGCCGATCGAAGCGACGGTGCGTTCGATGAAGGAGATCACCGGCGCCTTGGTCGGCGTCGCGACCGTGCTGTCCGCCGTGTTCCTGCCGATGGCGTTCTTCAGCGGCGCGACCGGCGTCATCTATCGCCAGTTCTCGATCACGATCGTCGCGTCGATGCTGCTGTCGGTGTTCGTCGCGCTGACGATCACGCCCGCGATGTGTGCCTCGCTGCTGCGCGCGACCCACCACGCGCCGCGCCGCGGTCCGTTGGCGTGGTTCAACCGCGGCTTCGACAAGTTCACCCACGGCTATCGCGGGATGGTCGCGTGGATGCTGCGCGGGCCGTTGAAGTGGCTCGTGCCGTACGCCGCGGTCTGCGTCGTGATGTACGCGATGCTGACGAAGCTACCTACCGGGTTCCTGCCGCAAGAAGATCAAGGCGTCGGGATGGTGATCTGGACGCTGCCCGCCGGTGCGACGCTCGGTCGTACGGTCAACGTCGCGAAGGCCGTCGAGGATCACTACCTCGGATTCGAGAAGAAGAACGTCGACTCGCTGTTCACGGTCGCCGGGTTCAGCTTCATCGGCGCCGGCCAGAACGCCGGCATGGCGTTCGTCGAGCTCAAGGACTGGGACGACCGGCCCGGCAAGGACAACACCGCGGCCGCGATCTCGAATCGCGCGACCGGCATGCTGTCGAGCGTGCGCGACGCGTTCATCTTCGCGCTCACCCCGCCCGCGATCCAAGGCCTCGGCCAGTCCGAGGGCTTCGACTTCGAGCTCCAAGCGGCTGGCGGCACCGACCGGACCAAGCTCGCCGCCGCACGCGATCAGCTGCTCGCGGCCGCGTCCAAGGATCCCGCGCTGGTCGCGGTCCGCCGCGGCGATCTACCCGAGACGCCCCAGCTCAAGATCGACATCGATCAAGCCAAGGCGTCCGCGCACGGGCTGTCATCGAGCGACATCACGAACACGCTGACCGCGGCGTGGGGCGGCGTCTACGTCAATGACTTCATCGATCGCGGTCGCGTCAAGCGCGTGTTCGTGCAAGGCGACGCGCAATTCCGCTCGAAGCCCGAGGACCTCGCGCAGTGGTACGTGCGCGGCGCGACCGGCCAGATGACGCCATTCTCGGCGTTCGCGACGACCCACTGGACGAACGGCGCCGAGTCGCTGTCGCGCTACAACGGCCTCGCCGCGTACGAGATCCAGGGCATGGGCGCGCCGGGCACGAGCTCGGGCACGGCGATGGACGAGATGGAGAAGCTCGCGAAGCAGCTGCCGCCCGGGACGACGTACTCGTGGACCGGCCAATCGTATCAAGAGCGGATCGCGAGCGGCCAGACCCTGACGCTCTATGCGATCTCGCTGCTCGTGATCTTCCTGTGCCTCGCCGCGCTCTACGAGAGCTGGTCGGTGCCGTTCTCGGTGCTGCTCGTGATCCCGCTCGGCATCGTCGGCGCCGTGATCGCGGCGAACGTGCGCGGCCTGGAGAACGACGTGTACTTTCGCGTCGCGCTGCTGACGACGATGGGCCTGTCGTCGAAGAATGCGATCCTGATCGTCGAGTTCGCCGAGACCGCGTATCATAAAGGCGCGTCGCTGGTCGACGCCGCGGTCACGGGTGCGAGGCTGCGGTTGCGGCCGATCGTGATGACGTCGCTCGCGTTCATCGCCGGCGTGTTGCCGCTCGCGGTCTCCACCGGCGCCGGCGCGAACAGCCGCGTCTCGATCGGCTCGGGGATCGTCGGCGGGACGCTGACCGGGACGCTGCTCGCGATCGTGTTCGTGCCGGTGTTCTTCGTGCTCGTCCGCAAGCTCGTGCGCGGCAAGCGCCAGGTGGAGTCGTGAGGCGAGCCGCGCTCCTCGCCGCGCTCGCGAGCTGCTACTCGATGGCGCCCGAGTACAAGCGCCCTGCGTCGCCGGTCGCGGCGCAGATCGCGGGCGGCCAGGGCAGCGCGAAGGCCTCGGACGTGCCGCTCGAGCAATTCGTGCGCGATCCCAAGCTGCGCCAGATCCTCGCGCAGGTCGTCGCGCAGAACCGCTCGCTGCGTCGCGCGGTGCTCGACATCGAGTCCGCGCGCCAGCTCTACCGGATCCAGCGCGCCGGGGTCTATCCGCAGGTCGGCCTGTCCGCCGGCGTCGTGACCGGCGCCGAGTTCCTCGGCATCCCGGGCGAGGAGACGATCAAGATCACCGAGTACTCGGCCTCGGTCGGGCTCGCGAGCTGGGAGCTCGATCTGTTCGGCAAGGTCAAGAGCCAGTCCGACTCGAAGCTGCACCAATACTTCTCGGCGGTCGAATCCGCGCGCGCGCAACGCACGAGCTTGATCGCCGAGGCCGCGGCAGCGTACGTCACGATCGCGGCCGATCGCAGCCGGCTCGCGATCGCGCGCGACACGATGGCGACGTCGAAGAAGGCGATGGATCTGACCGAGGAGCTCGTCGGCGGCGGCACGTCGAACCGTGGCGACTTCTGGCAGGCGTCGACGGTCTACGACCAGGCGCGGGGCGATGTCGCCGCGCTGACCGCGACGATCGCGCAAGACCGCAACGCACTCGAGCTGCTCGCCGGCGGCAAGCTCGACGATGCGCTGTTGCCGGCGTCGCTGCCCGATGCGCTCGATTGGTTCGCCGACGTACCGGTCGGCCTGTCGTCGGACGTGTTGCTCGAGCGGCCCGACGTGCTCGCCGCCGAGCACGATCTCATGGCGGCGAACGCGAACATCGGCGCGGCGCGCGCGGAGTTCTTTCCCTCGATCACGTTGACCGCGAGTGGCGGGCTCGCGAGCCTCACGCTTGGCAAGCTGTTCACCGCGCCGACCGCGTTGTGGACGATCGCGCCCGGCCTCAACCTGCCGCTGTTCCGCGGTGGGGCGCTGCGCGCGAACCTCGCGTACACCGAGACGCAGAAGCTCGGCTTCGTCGCCACGTACGAGCGCGCGATCGAGAGCGCGTTTCGCGAGGTCGCCGACGCGCTCGCGACTCGCGCGACGATCGAGGACCAGCTCGCGGCGCAGACGGCGCTCGTCGAAGCGGCGACCAAAGGGCTCGAGCTGGCGCAGGCGCGCTACAAGGCCGGCGTCGACACGTTCCTGGCGACGCTCGTCTCGGAGCGCGCGTTGTACGCGGCGAAGAACTCGCTGGTCGCGACGCAGCTCGCGGCGCTCGACAACCGCGTGACGCTGTATCGCGTCCTCGGCGGCGGCTTGAAGTAGCGCTATGACAGCAACAGACAGCGATCCCAGGCCGGTGCGGTCGTTGGATCGAGCGCCGCGATCAGCGCGAGGCCGACGCCGGCGGTGCCTTGCAGCAGATCGTCGCACGCGACATCGCGGCTGAGCAGATGAAAGTCGAGGCCGTGCGGCCGCGCCGCGAGCGAGAGCGTGTGAGCGAGCCAGCGGTCGGCGCCGACCAGCCATCCGCCGTCGCCGGTCGCGAGCGCGGCGCGGCGGTACATGTGCGAGACCCCCATGCTGCCGTGGCACAGCGACACGTCCGCGATCTTGCCGTTGTCGGCGTCGCGATGCGCGAGCGTATGGACGAGCAGCTCGCGAGCTGCGGCGAGCACGGCGGTGTCGCCGAGCCGGGTGCCGGCTCGCCATAACGCCGATGCGATGGCGAGATCGCCGTAGCACCAGCCGAGCCGACTGGGCTCGGGGTCGCCGGCGAGCGCCGGGTACAGCGATGGCCCGCACGGCGATCGCGCCGCGCGCACGAGCTCGGTCAGCCGTCGCAGCAACGGCTGGCAGGCGACGCCGCGTTCGTCGGCGTGGCTCGCGAGCACGAGCGCCGCGGCCGCGCCATGGGCGAGCCCGAGGTCGAGCGGCGCCGCGCGGTACACCCGTTCGAGCCGGTCGAGCGCGGCTTCGACACACGCGCGCGCGGCCGGCGTCGGCAGTCGCTCGATCGCGTAGAGCAGAGCACCGACGCCATCGTGGAGAAAGTCGCTGCGTCCGGCATCGAGGTCGGCGATGACCCACGGCAACAGCACGCGATCGAGCTCGTCGAATGCATCCGCCGCGTCGATCATGCCGAGCGCGGCGAGATGCTGCAACCCCCAGCCGATGCCGGCGAGCCCGCTGCAATGCGAACGGCTCGCCACGCCAGTCGCGACCGCCGCGAGACAACGCTCGACCAGCGCGTGCAGCAGATCGATCTGGTCATCATCGCCGGTGAGCTGAAAATAGTACGCGCGAAACAGCGCGCGACCCGCGTCGCCGTCGAGCAGCCCCGGCCGGACCTCGGCCGACTCGCGCAGCGCGCGATCGATGTGATGCAAGAGCTCGGGGGCGCTCGGCGTCATGACAGACCTCAGCAGCCGTAGACCGACGTGCCGGTCGTACAACACTGCTCGGCGCAGATGCTCGCCTTCGTCATCGCCGGCGCGAGGCCACCGCCGGCCGCGCGCAGGTCGCTGTCGCTGAGCACGGCGACGGTGATCTTGTTGAGGTTCAGCTTCTTGGTCGGGATCTTCTTCATGGTGGTTCTCGTCGAGGTGAGGTGGGTGGCGGCTGTCCTCGTTTCCATCACCGCCGCTCATCAAGAGCGAGCCGTCGCGAGTCGTCGCAAAGAAATCGCGTCCTCTCGGATCGGGCCGAGTTCTCAGGGGTTAGCGCTGCGGCGCTGCTGCCATGCCGCGATCTCCGCGAGCCGGGTCTCGATGTGCGTGACCATCAGGCGGAGCCCGCCGGGTTTCACGGTCGCGAGCGCGGCGCGAAAGTCGCGTACGGCGTCGTCAGCCAGCGTCCTCGCGCGTGCCCGCTCGGGGGCGCCACCGTCGTCCCATAGCGCCCGGGCGAGCCCGAACTCGGCGCCGGCGCGGCGTTGCAGGAGCGCGTCGGGATCGTCGACGAGCTTGCGCACCACGGGTTCGAGCAACTCGCGCGCCTCGTGCGGCTTGCCGGTCGTGACGAGCGCGCCGCCGAGCGCGACCGCGGCCGATGCGTAGTCGGTCGCGAGCCCAGGCTTGCGGTCGATCTCGACCGCCTTGCGCAGCGGCTCGAGCGCTTGCTCCGGCTTGCCGAGCTGCAGCCAGCCACGGCCGATGCCCTCGTTCGCTTCGCCTTGCACATCGTCGCCGCCGCTTCCCGGGTCGTGCTCGACCAGATCGAGCACGCCGCGATACGCCTCGACCATCATCCGGCCGTTGTCGTCGATCTCGTACGACCGCGCGAGCGCGATCGCGGCGGCGATCTCGGCGCTCCGCTCGTGCATCTCGTGCGCGACCGCGACGTACTCGCGCGACAGCGTGATCGCGCGCGGCGCGTCGCCGGCCTGAAATGCAAGCATCTGCTTGTTCGCGATCGTCACGAGGTCCTTGACCCCGCCGCTCTGGGCGCGCGCGAGGTCCCCGAGCCTCGCCTGTTCCAAGGCCTTGCTCGTCTCCTCGAAGTTGCCGCTCGCGGAGTACTCGCGCGCGAGCAACAGATACAAGCTGGTGAGCTCGGGGCTGTGAGCGCCGGTCCGGGCGGTCATCGGCGCGAGCAGGCCGCGTGCGAGCCCGATCGCGGTGGCGTGGTCGCCGGTCGCCGATGCCAGCTCGGCGCGGACGTTGGTGACGAAGACCTCGAGCTCGGGATCGCCGCCGGCGCGCGCCAGGGCCGCGGTGGCGAGCTCGATCGCCGAACGCGCTTCGTCGAGCTTGCCGAGCTTGATCACGATCTGCGCGAGCGAGTGTGCGACGCGCGCGACGCCGAGGTCGTCGTGGTTAGCCTCGGCGGTCGCCATCGCGTGGCGCAAGACGTCGGCCGCGGCGTCTGGTTGCGAGCCGCGCGCGAGCGCCTCGGCTTCGGTGGTGGATGCGTCGATGATCGCCGGCTCGTAGCCGAGCGCGGTCGCGGTCGCGACAAGCGCGTGGATGTCCTCGAGCTTGCCGGTGCCGGAAAGCGCGAGCCCGAGCTCGGCCGCGTCGATCTGTTTGCGCAGTTGCTCGCCCGCTTGTTGCTGCATCGGCGACGCCGAGCCGCGCAGTGCCGTCCGGCAATCCCCGAGCGGGGGTAGCGCGAGCACCGCTGCATGCAGTTGATCGGGATCGGTGGCCGGGGTGACGCTCGCGACGAGGCTGCGCAATGCCTCGCGTGCGCGATCGAGGCAGGTCATTCTCGGATCGCCGCTCGCGTTGCCGGCGAGACACGCATCGCGCCGCAGCGCGATCCAGTCGTGGGCGTAGCTATCGACGATCGGCTTCGCGCTCGCGAACGTCGCTCGTGCGGCGGCGGTCCACGTGTCGTCGAGCTCGCTCGCCGTCGCGCGGCACGCGTCGACGGCGGAATGGCTGCTCGCGACGGTGAGCCCGATCGCGATCCCGACCGCCGCGAGCGACAGCAACCCACCGGCGACGAATGGCCAACGTCGCCGCGGCGGCCCGAGGGCGGCGCGCAGCGAGTCGATGGACGGAAAGCGCTGCGCGGGATCGGCGCGCAAGCCGCGCTCGAGGGCGGCGCGAATGCGGGCAGGCACTCGACGGCTGTCCGGCGTCGGCGCCAGCTCGCCCGCTTCGATCCGGGTGCGCAGCTCGGCATAGGTCTTCGCGGCGAACGGTCGCGCGCCGTAGAGTGCCTCCCACGCGGTCACGCAGAAGCTAAATTGATCAGACGCGACGGTCGGCTCGCCATCGGCGTGCTCCGGCGCCATGTACGCCGGTGTTCCGAGCACCGCGCCGGTCTGCGTCAGGTCGAACAGGTCGCGCACGCTCGCGGCGGCATCGAGCTCGCCATCGCTGCGCGCGAGCCCGAAGTCGCCGACTTGGACGGTGCCATCGTCGCCGACGAAGATGTTGTCCGGCTTGAGATCGCGGTGGATGAGGCCAGCGGCGTGGGCCGCGGCAAGCCCGCTCGCCGCATCCCGTACGATGCGAACGGTGACGTCGGTTGGATGAGGGTTGGCGAGCCACGACCTCAGATTTTCGCCGTCGACCAGCTCCATCGCCACGAACGTCTGGCCATCGTGCTCGCCGACGTCGTAGACCGCGACGACGTTCGGATGGCGTAGCCGAGCGAGCAGCTGCGCCTCTCGTCGCAACCGAGACGCCGAACCGCCGCCGCGCAGCACCTTGATCGCGACGCGGCGCTGGAGCTCCGGATCGAACGCACAGTAGACGACGCCCATCGCGCCCGCGCCGAGCCGCCGCTCGATCACGTAGCGGCCGATGCGCTCGGGCGTGCCCGCGTCCACGGCCGGTGCAGCGCTCAGCTCGAGCAGCGCGGCGAGCATCTGGTGGCACTCGGCGCACGTCGCGGCGTGATCGACGATCGAGGCTCGCACCTGCGAGTCGAGCGTGTTCGCGACCAGCGCGTTGAACGTGTCCGGCTCGGGGCAGCCCATCGCGCGTAGTGTATCCTCGACGCGTGTCCGATCCGCTCGCTAGCGCGATCCGCGCCGCCCACGCGACCGCTCGTGCCGCTTGGCCCGACGTCGCGGTCGAGCTCGTTCGGTTCGATGCCGAGCTGCGCCGCCGGCTCGGCCCGGAGCTCTCGGTCGACGAGCTCGCGAAGATCGTCACGACCGATGTCTATCTCGCGATCGCGTGCGCCGACGGCGATTCGCGGGCCGCGGCGCACCTCGAGCGCGAGCACTTCGCCGAGGTCGACATCGCGGCGCGCAAGCTGCGCGCAACCGACGAGCAAGCCGCCGAGATGCGCGGCCACCTGCGCGGCATCCTGTTCACGTCCGAGGGCAACCGGCGCGCCGCGCTCGCCGAGTTCACCGGGCGGGGCGACCTGCGCGGTTACTTCAAGGTGATCGCGACGCGCGAGCTGATCCGCGTCATCAACCGCGGCCGCAAGGAGTTGCCGATCGAACCGGTGCTCGACCGGCTCGAGATCGATCGCGCGCCGGAGCTCAGCCTGCTGCGGGCGCGCCACGGTGCCGACATCGCGGTCGCGTTGCGCACCGCGCTCGCCGCGTTGCCCGAACGAGAGCGCGCGTTGCTCCGCTACAGCCTTGTCGACGGCTGGACTGTCGATCAGATCGGCGAGGCGTACGGCGTGCATCGCGCTACCGCCGCGCGCTGGGCCGCCGCCGCTCGCGACGCGCTCGGCGAGCGCATCCGCGCCGAAGTCGCGGCCCGGCTCGCGATCGATCAAGGCGACGTCGACTCGCTGATCGAGCTCGTGCGCAGCCGGATCGATGTCTCGCTCGAACGCATTCTGTGAACCTAGAACGACGGGAACGTGTTCTTGCCGTCGGTGGTGAGCGGAGCGAAGTTCTGCAGGTCGGTCGTCGCGTAGAGGTTGCTCGCGAACATCGCGGTGTCGTGGCCCTGGATCACGAGGGTCGTGCCGTCGGGGGACTCGCTGACGTTGTCCATCGAGTAACCGGTCGGCGCTGGCACGGTGCCGGTCACCGCGCCGTTCTGGACGAGCAGGATGCCGTTACCGCTGCCGACCTGGCCGAGCGCCAGGATCGTGCCGTCGGGAAAGATCATGGGCTTGCTCAACTCGACCTCGGCGTGCACGAGCAAGGCGCCGCTTCCGTCGGGATCGTGCCTCCACAGCCCCTCGTTGTTCCCGTCGATGCACACCGAGTGGATCGCGATGACGTACGACCCGTCGGGCGAGAACCTCGGGTTGGTAACACCGGTGCAGTTGCTGCCCATCGCGGCCCCGAGCATCGTGACCGAGCCACCGGCGACCGCGACGGTCGATAGCGCGGTGCCGCCGCTCTCGCCGTCGAACAGGCCATAGTCGAGATAGAGCGTGCTGCCATCGGGCGACCACTCCGGGCCGTCGAGCGTGACCTCGTAGCCAGCCGGCGGCGTGATCGGTTCGGACACTTGATGCGGATTCGACCCGTCGACGCCGACGACGAACACCGCGGTCGGGATGGTGTACGCGATCCATTTGCGGTCGGGCGAGATCGCGATGCCGGTGATGGAGTCTCCAGCCGACAGCAGCTCACTCGACGCGCCCGACAGATCGCCGACCATCAGGCTGTCCAGGTACGGCGCGTCTTCGTGCGCGAACGCGAACGACGACGGGCCGAGCGCGGTCGGGTCCCCCGAGCCCGAGCCGGACCCCGAGCCCGATCCGGACCCCGAGCCCGAGCCCGATCCGGACCCCGAGCCCGAGCCCGATCCGGACCCCGAGCCAGGTTGCGAGACGCACGAACACAGCACCGCGATGCCGATGACGATCAGGTTGCGCATGGCGATCAGGAGTGACCTGATCGGATCCGTCGCACGAGCGCTCGAATCCAAGCCGGGACGGCAACTTGAGCGTCCGTCGCGGTCCGGCGGCTCGGTCTACGCTCGCCGCGACGACCAAGCACCTCGCGCGACCTGGCGCGATCTCACCGGAGTTGTACGCCGAGCGATCTCAGCGAAGCGATCGACTTGCGGCGCGCGCTGATCCCACCCAGGTGGTGCTTTCCATCTTTGTACGTGATCGCGAGACAGGGCAGCTTGTTCGTGCCGGTATCGATCTCGCGGATGTCCGACATCAGAACCTGAAACGGCGGGCCGGTTCGTCGGCGCGCTTCGATCGCTGTCTTCGTGATCCGAAACGTTCCCGATCGCCGCCACAGCAAGCCCGCCACGGCCAAGAACACGACGCCACCGATCGCGGGATAACCGGCGACGTCGAACCCTCGATCGACGACCATGAGCTTGACGCTCGCGGCGAGACATAGGGCGCCCATTCCGGCGAGCATCCACGCCGCCCTCCACGGTCCCAATTGCCCAGTTACGAGTGTGTCATCCATGGCTGCCTAGACCTTCCCGAAGATCCGCGCGAGCGGCCGCGAGCGGTGCGGCACCTCAAGCGACGGTGAATGCGCGTGCTCGCTGGTGCCATCTCTCGGCTCTCGGCGCGGTCGGCTAGGGCGCGACCCAGCCGCCGTCGACCGACACGTACGCGCCGTCGCGCATCTCCCAGCGCGGTTCGCGCCAGACAAAGCCCGGGCGCTCGCGCTCGTAGTGGCCGCCGATCCACGCCCACTGTCCGCCGCGCCAATCGTAGCGACCGCGGATCCACACGAAGCCGCGGCGCGCTTCCCACCGCTCTTCACGGAGCGCGGGCGGTGCCATGGTCGGCGGCGGGGCGTACCAGCCGCCTTCAATGCGGACGTACGCGCCGTCGCGCATTTCCCACCGCGGTTCGCGCCACGCAAAGCCAGGTCGCTCTCGCTCGTAGCGACCGCCGACCCAGCCGTAGCGACCGTTGTTGTAGTCCCAGCGGCCGCCGATCCACGTGTAGCCGCGGCGCTGTTCATGGCGCTCTTCCCGCAGCGCAGGCGGTGCCTCGCGCGGGCCGCGGTGCTCGTCGCGAACGGCTTCGCGATGGTCCTCGCGGCGCACCTCGCGATGCTCTTCGGCGCGGTGCTCTTCGTGATGCTCCGCGGCTTTGTGCTCGTCGTGGCGCTCTTCATGCCGCGGCGGGTCGCCATACGACGGCGTGACCGACGCGATCGTCGCCGCGCCTAGCAGAGTTGCTAACAGGTTCCGGGTTCTTCGCATGTGGCCTCCTAACGGTGGACGACTGTATCGCGATTCTATTCGCCGCGAGCAGGTCCGGCGCGGCGAAGGTGACATCGGCGACGAACGCCCACATCGCGGTGCGATACGATCGAGCCATGGTTCGCGGAGACGGAGCGACCGACCCGACCCTCGCTGCTGCGGCTGCGTCCGATACCGCGCTCGAGGGCGCGACCGACGACGACGCAGCGACGCCGCGGCGCCAGGGTGATGGTGCGAGCTACGTGGTCCCCGGCTATCACCTCGGCGATCTCCTCGGCCGCGGTGGCATGGGCGAGGTCTTGCTCGCGCACGATCCGAAGATCGGCCGCGACGTCGCGGTCAAGCGGATGCGGATGGCCGAGCCGTCGGCCGATGCGATCGCGCGGTTCTGGCGCGAAGCGAAGATCCAAGCGCGCCTCGACCACCCCGCGATCGTGCCGGTGCACGAGCTCGGCCACGACGCCGGCGGTCAGCCGTACTTCACGATGAAGCGCCTCGCCGGTACGACGCTGCAGGACGTGCTCGCGCACGGCCGCGACTCGCAGCAAAAGCTGCTGCGCACGTTCATCGACGTCTGCCTCGCGATCGAGTTCGCACACGTTCGCCGCGTCGTCCACCGCGATCTCAAGCCGTCGAACATCATGCTAGGCGATTACGGCGAGGTCTACGTGCTCGATTGGGGCATCGCCCGGGTGCTCGGCGACACCGCGAACCCCGACGCGATTTCAGATATCCCCAGTCTCGACGGTCATACCCAGGTCGGGGCGATGCTCGGCACGCCCGGATTCATGGCACCCGAGCAAGTGCGCGGCGACGCCGAGGTCGGCACCGCGGCCGATGTCTACGCGCTCGGCGCGATCTTGTTCGAGATCCTCGCCGGCGAGTCGCTTCACCCGAGCGGCGCCGCCGCGATCGCGAGCACGCTGACCACGCCGACAGCCGCGCCTGCGCAGCGCGCTTCGGATCGGCAGATCGCGCCGGAGCTCGATGCGGCATGTACCGCCGCGCTCGTGGAGGTTGCGCTCGCGCGGCCGACCGCGCGCGAGCTCGGCGAACGAGTCCAACGCTATCTCGACGGCGATCGTGACGTCGCCGCCCGGCGTGCGTTCGCCGCGGATCAGCTCGCGCTCGCGCACGAAGCCGCCGCCGATCCGGCTCGCCGGATCGAGGCGATGCGCGTCGCTGGCCGGGCGCTCGCGATCGACCATCAGTCGGTAGAAGCGGCGCAGCTCGTCACCCGGTTGTTGCTCGAGCCGCCGGTCGCGGAGCCGCCGGAGCTCGCGGCGCGGTTGCGCGCGGTCGACGACGAATACACGACCAAGTCCGCTCGGCTGTCGGTGTACGCGCTGCTCTGCTTCTTCACGTTCTTGCCGGTGCTCGCGTGGAACGGCGTCAAGTCGTGGGGCCTGGTGGCCGCCGCGTTCGTGGTCATCGCCGCGCTCGTCGCCTACGTGTTCGTGTACGCACGCCGCGGCGGCGTCACGTTGGTCCCGACGCTGATCGGCAACTGTATCGTCGGGGCCATGCTCGGGCGCTTGTTCGGCCCCTTCGTGTTCATCCCGCCGACGATGGCGATCGTCATCTTCGGGATGGCGGCGCAACCCGAGTTCGTCGAACGCCCGTTCGTGGTGATCGGCGGCGGCATCGCCGCGCTCGTCGTGCCGATCGTGCTCGAAGCGACCGGCGTCATCAGCTCGACGTGGTCGCTGTCGAACGGCGGTCTCGAGATCCACTCCGATGCGATTGCCATCGGCGGCGCGCCGACTGCAACGCTGCTGATCGCCGGCACGATCGCCACGATGATCGTCGCGGGGCTGTTCAGTCGTGGCCTCGCGCGGTCGCGTCGCGACGCGCATCGCCGGCTCGAAATTCACGCGTGGCATCTCGCGCAGATGCTGCCGGTGGAGACACCGCCCGCTCCGAGTCCCGCACCGGCGAGCAGTTGTCACGACCGCCCGTGAGCTAGGGCGGAACTCGCACACTATGCGATCCGGCGTTTGCCGCGTGCACGATCCTCAGGATTCGAGCGCGAAGCCTCGCCTGACCTGGACCAGTGCGGCGGCCAGACAGGGATCGTCGGGCAGCTCGAACGCGAGCGATGTCCCCCAAGAGGTGTCGAGCAGGTGATCGAGCTGCGCGTGCATGCGCGCGACCTCCGCGGTCGACGGCCGGCGCGGCAAGCCGAGCGTGACGCGGAACCGCAGCGCACCGGCTTCGGCTTGCAGCTGGCCCGAGAACGCGACGACCTCGGGCGCGAAGCCGAGCATCGCGAACAGTCCTCCCGGTGGCGGATCGTTGAGCTCTCCGCGCGCGGCGAGATCGATCACCTGTGCGTCGACGATCGGTTCGTCGCGCACGACGTCGTACAGCTCGCACCGCGTCGTGAAGCTGACACTGCACGGCGGCGGCGCAGCGGCTGGTGGCGGCGCGAACTCGCGCGCGTGGTCGAGCAGCTCGATGATGTCGTCTTCGAGCTCGACCCATTCGTCGGCGTCGAGCGCGATGCCGGCGACGACATGCGCGCGGCGATCGAGCTGATGCTCGACGGTATTGCGAAACGCCTCCGCTTCGCCCGACGTCCTTACCCTCGCGCCGAGCTCGACGAGATCGTCGAGCGCTGCTCGCGCGAACGCGATCTTCTTGTTCCGCATGCTTCCAGTCACGGCGCGAGACGCTACTTCACTTGGCGCGTCCGGCGCCTCTAACTGGACATCACTAGTTCATGACCGACAGGTCCGACCGTTCGACCGAGGTGATCTAGCGTGTGCGCGAGCGTGAGCATGCTCACGAGCGCGAGCGCGGGCGATCACCAGCTCGCGTTGGCCGAGATCCCGGGGGGCCACGCTAGACTCCGCCGCATGCCGACGTTCGCGTACCAAGAGCTCCTCCCGGTCGGTCACCACGACGACACCCCGTTCAAGCAGTTGACCAGCGACTACGTGTCGACGTTCGACGCGCGCGGCAAGACGTTCCTCGAGGTTCAGCCCGAGGCGTTGACGCTGCTCGCCCGCACCGCGATGCACGATATCGCGCACTTGTTGCGGCCCGGCCACCTCGGCCAGCTCCGCAAGATTCTCGACGACGCCGAGGCGTCGGCAAACGATCGGTTCGTCGCACTCGAGCTGCTCAAGAACGCGAACATCGCCGCCGGCGGCATCTTGCCCGGCTGCCAAGACACCGGCACCGCGATCATCATGGGCAAGCGCGGTCAGTACGTGATCTCGGAAGGCGACGAAGCGGCGCTCGCGCGCGGCATCTTCGACACGTACACGATGACGAACCTGCGTTATTCGCAGGTGTCGCCGCTCGACATGTTCGAGGAGAAGAACACCGGGACGAACCTGCCGGCGCAGATCGAGCTCTACGCGACCGCCGGCGACGAGTACCACTTCCTGTTCATGGCCAAGGGCGGGGGCTCGGCGAACAAGAGCCTGCTGTTTCAAGAGACCAAGGCGCTGCTCAACCCGAAGTCACTCGCCGCGTTCCTCGATCAGAAGCTGCGCTCGCTCGGCACCGCCGCGTGCCCGCCGTATCACCTCGCGATCGTGATCGGCGGCACGAGCGCGGAGTACACGCTCAAGGTCGCGAAGCTCGCGTCGGCGCACTACCTCGATCATCTCCCGACGAAGGGCGGCACGACCGGCCACGCGTATCGCGATCTCGAATGGGAGCACGAGGTCGTGAACATCGCGCGATCGACGGGCATCGGCGCGCAGTTCGGCGGCAAGTACTTCTGTCACGATGCGCGCGTGATCCGGTTACCGCGCCACGGTGCGAGTTGTCCGGTCGCGATCGCGGTGTCGTGCTCGGCGGATCGCCAGGCGCTCGGCAAGATCACGAAGGACGGCGTGTTCCTCGAGCAACTCGAGACCGAGCCCGCGAAGTATCTGCCCGAGGTCACGCACGACGACCTGGCCGGCGACGTCGTCGCGATCGATCTGACGCGCCCGATGGCGGAGATCCGAGCGACGCTGGCGAAGTACCCGATCAGGACGCGGCTATCGCTGACCGGCCCGCTCGTCGTGGCGCGCGACATCGCGCACGCCAAGCTCAAGGAGCGGCTCGATCGCGGCGAGGGCCTGCCGCAGTACCTCAAGGACCACGCGGTCTACTATGCGGGTCCGGCGAAGACTCCCGCGGGCTATGCGTCCGGCTCGTTCGGACCGACGACCGCGGGCCGGATGGACGGCTACGTCGAGCAGTTTCAGGCCGCCGGCGGCAGCCACGTGATGCTCGCGAAGGGCAACCGCTCGGCGGCGGTGACCGCGGCGTGCAAGGCTCACGGTGGATTCTACCTCGGCTCGATCGGCGGTCCGGCGGCGCGGCTCGCGAAGGACTGCATCAAGCAAGTCTCGGTGCTCGAGTATCAAGAGCTCGGCATGGAGGCGGTGTGGAAGATCGACGTCGTCGATTTTCCGGCGTTCATCGTCGTCGACGACAAGGGCAACGATTTCTTCGCGGGGCTCTCGGGCGACAAGAAGCTCCCGGTCAAGGCGTAGCGCGCACGAGCTCCCAGGTGTCGCTGGTCGTGGGCGTGACGACATCGGGGCTGCCGCCGTAGGTCACGACGACATCGCGCGTCGGATCGTAGACCGCGCCGAACGCTCCGCGCCGCACCGGCATGGTCGCGACCGAGTCGAACTCGAACGGCGCCTCGACCGCATTGACGACCTCGGTGTCGGTCAACCCGATCGGGCTCGTCGGGCCATCGCCGAAACCGCCGATCACGAACGTCTGATCGTAGTCCGGGATGTGCACGATCGCGGCGGCCGTGCGCTCGGCGAAGCACGTCACGCACGCCGGCGCGCCTGGCCACGCGGCGTCGGCAGGGTCATACAGCCAGGTCTGCGACCTGAGCTGGCCATCGGGGTCGGCCAACGCGACGAATCTCGCGTGCTCGTGGTCGTAGGCGACGATCGGGGTGCCATCGGCGATCCCGCCCGAGCCCTGACCGTTGGGCGACGGCGGCGTGATCTGCGTCCAGGTCGTGCCGACGAGCGTGTAGACGTCATCGGACGACTTCGCGTTTGCGACGTAACCGCCGAACATGAACAGCTCGTTCAGGTCGGGGTCGAACACCAGCTGCGCGCCCGCGCGGCCGCTCGGAGCGTTCGTCGTGGTCAGTGGCTGGAACGTGGTGCTGTCGCCGTCGAGCACGTAGACGTCGTTCTCGAACGAGCTGAAGTCCGGCGTGCCGCCGAAGATCACGATGCGATCGCTGGCCGCGTCGTACGCCACCGCGGAATCGTTGATGCCGCCGTTCGTGCATTGTTGGCAGATCTCCGACCAGCCCGCGGTCTCGAGCTGCCACAGCGCATCGCTCGCGTTCGAGAACTCGTCGTTGCCGCCGTACATCAACACGCGCTGTCGCTTGGAGTCATAGAACAGGTGCGGCGCGTAGAGCGCGCCAGGGAGCGGATCGAGATCGGTGCGCTGGCGCCATACCCGCGCGACGCCATCGGTGGACGGCGCGCCGGGCTCGGAGATGCAAGCGCTCGCGACCAGCGCACACGCGATCGCGCGCATCATCGCGTCCACCCGATGATCACCGCGCCACCATCGCGATCGATTCGCGCCGTGACGTCCACCGGCCTGGTGCGCTCGTGATGGACGAGCCAGGCGCCCACGCCGACCGCGATCGCTGCGCCGATCCAGCAGCCGATCGCCGCGCCTTGCCAGGTCTGGAACGCGCCGTGGTTCTTGGTGTAGTTGAAGTAGCTCTTCCGATCGGCGGTGCGCAGCGGTTGCAGCTCGTACTGATCGATCGCCAGGCCGCCGAGCGCGACCGCGACGCCGCCGCCGATCACGATCCACGGCGCGAGCGTGTGGTGGACCACGCGCTCGAGGTGCAGCACGACCGTCTCGTGGTCGCCGGTCGCCACCGTGAGATCGCGCGTCGCATCGACGTAGCCCGGCGCCGATGCGCGCAGCGTGTAGTGGCCGGGGGCGAGGTGGATCGTCCCCGGCGCGAAGGTCTCGTCCGACGGGAAGCCGCTGACCGCGATCGTCGCGTCGGCCGGCGTCGTCTCGATCGCGAGGGTCGGGATGTTCGCCGCCGCGAGCTTCGCCGCCAGCTCGGCCTCGGCTTCGGCCGCCCACGGTGGCAGCGGGTCCGCGCCGTTCACCCGAGCGTGGCAGCGCGCGAAGAACAACTCGGCTTGCGGCCACAGCTCGCGTCGCGTGTAGGCAAGGCCGATCAGGCACGCGTACTCCGCGCGATGGCGCTGCGCGTCGGCTTGCTTGAACGCGTCGATCGCCTGTGTCCAGCTGCCCTGCTTGCCGAGCTCTTGACCCTTCGCGACCAGGTCGTCGAGCGGATCGGCGCGCGTCGTCGAAGCAAACGCGCATGTCGCGGCGAAGGCCACGAGCGCGAGAACCGACGGTGCGCCGATCCACCTCATCCCGAGCAGCTCCCATAGGATAGCGATCTGTCGCCAGCTAGTAAAGACCGAACGGATCGCCGACGGTGGATGCGTGTTCGTCGGTATCGATTTCGGAACCACTAACTCGGCGGTCGCGATCGCCGACGAGCGCGGCGGTGTCGCGCTCGCACCGCTCGCCGGCGCGCCGTACTGGCGCACGGTGTTGTACTTCGAGCCCGGCGGCGGGCTCACCGCAGGTGCGCGTGCGATCGCGCGCTACGTCGAGACCGAAGGCGAGGGCCGGCTGGTCCAGTCGATCAAGAGTCACCTCGCGAGCGCTTCGTTCACGCGCACGACGATCTTCGGCAAGCGCTGGGCGCTCGAAGACATCGTCGCGGCGTATCTGCGCCACGTGCGCAGCGCCGTCGGCATCGAGCTCGGCAACCGCTGCGTGATCGGGCGGCCGGTGCGTTACTGGGGCGCGGAGACCGCGGACGACGACGCGCGTGCGGTGACTCGGATGCGCTCGGCGCTCGCGAGCGCCGGCTTCGACGAGGTCGTGTTCGAGTACGAGCCGGTCGGCGCGGCCGCCCGTTATGCCGCTCGACTCGATCGCGAGCAGCTGATCGTCGTCGCGGACTTCGGCGGCGGCACGACCGACTTTTCGGTGTTGCGCGTCGGGCCGGGTGCGACGATCGTGCTCGCGACCGGCGGCGTCGGGATCTCGGGCGACGCGTTCGACGCGCGCGTCATCGATGCGGTCGTGGCGCCGGCACTCGGGCGCGGCACGCGTTATCGCGACGAGATGGGCGGCGAGGCGCCGGTGCCCGCGTGGCTGTATGGCCATCTCCGGCGCTGGCACCTGCTGTCTTTTCTCAAGGAGGACTCGACCCAACGCCTGCTCGCGCGCGTGTTGCGCGGTGCGATCGAGCCCGAGCCGCTCGAGAAGCTGATCCAGATCGTCGACGACGATCTCGGGCTCGCGCTGCATCGCGCGGTCGAAGGCGCGAAGCTCGCGCTGTCGGTCGGTGACGCGGCTCGGGTCTCCGACCGAGTGATCGGCATCGATCTGCCGGTGACGCGCACGGCGTTCGATCGCTGGATCGCACCCGACCTCGACGCGATCGACACGGTGCTCGACGACGTCCTCGCGCGCGCCGGGATCGCCGCGACCGCGATCGATCACGTGTTCGCGACGGGCGGGAGCTCGCTCGTCCCCGCGGTGCGCGCCCGCCTCGCCGATCGGTTCGGCGCCGAACGGATCGAAGGGGGCGACGAGCTCACGAGCGTCGCGTGGGGGCTCGCGGCGCGCGCGCGCTCAGTGTTTGGCTAGGAACTTGTCGACGAGGCGATAGAAGCCGTCGGGGTCGTCGTACATGACGAAGTGCTTGGTGTGCGGCAGCACCTTGACGACGTGATCGGGGATCGCTTCGACCTGCTGCGTGATCATCTGTTGATTGCCGCCGTCGGCGAGCACGACGAGCACCGGCGCGCGGATGTTCGCGACCTGGTCGCGCAGGTCGGTCGTGACGGTCTCGTAGATCGCGTCGCCCATCGTGTGACGGTCGGATTTCGCGATCGCGCCCAAGATCGGCTCGATCGTTTTCGGATCGGTGACCATGCTCGAGTACGCGGTCTTCACTTGATCCGGTAGCTCGTCATCGCCCGCTTGCGCCCACATGTTGCGCAGCGATCGCGCGGTCTCGTCGTCGGTGTCGGCGAGCGCGGGCCCGGCATCGACGATGATCACGCCGCCGATCAGATCGGGCGCGGTCGCCGCGAGCCAGTACGCGATCGTGCCGCCGAGGCTGTGGCCGACGATGATCGGCTTGTCGAGGTGACGCGACCGGATGTAGCGGATCAGCTCCTTGCGTACGGTCGCTGCGAGCGGGCCGTGGATCCGCGGTCGCCCGGCGAACCCCGACAGGGTCAAGACGTGGCTCTCGACCTTGTCGCCGAGGTGGGCGACCGTGCCGTCCCAGACCTCGCCCGGACAGCCGAGACCGGGGATGAAGATGATCGCACGCCCGTGGCCGCTGACCTTCGCGGCGAACGAACGCGGCTTGTAGCCGGCGGCGTCGACGAACGGTCGTCCGCCGAGCTCGTCGCCCGGTGCGTCGATCGGATCACCTGCGCGCTCGGTGCTCGCGCCGCAGGCGGCGAGGGCGAGGACCAGCACGAGGGATCGCACCCCGCGACTATGCCACCGTCGGAGGCGTTCGAATCGCCGCAGCGTTGTCACATTCGCAAGCCGGATGTGAAACGCACGCGCGGTTCGATGCAGGGCCGTGCGCGCTCTAGCCTTCGCGACCCTCGGTCTTGTCGTTGCCGCGACCTCCTACGCGGTGGCTCAGCCCGCGCCAGCCGAGCCCCCTGCGGCGCCGGCACCCGAGCCCGCGCCACCGCCCGCGCCCGCGCCGCCGCCCGCCGCGCCGCCGCCCGCCGTGCCTGCACCAACGCCTCCGCCGTCTCCGCCACCGCCGGACACCGCGCCCGAGCCGTCGCTGCAAACCGAGGAGGTGAGCCCGAGCGCCACACCATGGGCGATGCGATTCGGTGGGTTCATCCAGCCGCAGTATCGAGTGCGCCAAGACGCACCCGGAGCGCCTAACGACACCAACGGGTTTCGCCTCGCGCGCGCGCGGTTCACCGCGACGGGCTCCGGCAAGCTCGGCAACATCGATCTGTCGTCCTACGTCGAGGCCGAGCTCCAGCCGTCGTTCTCGCTGTACGACGCCTACGTCACCGCGCGCCGGGCGCTCCCGGACCAGGGCGAGATCGCGATCGACCTGGGCCAGACCCGCACTCCGATCTCGATGCAGCAGCTGATCAGCGATACCCGCCGCTCGTTTGTCGAAGCCGCGCAGATCCAGACGATCGCGCCCGATCGCGACCTCGGGTTGCGGCTGTGGTTCACGCCGCCGAAGGCGAAGTGGATCCGGCTGATCGCCGGCGCGTTCAACGGCGAAGGCCGCAACCAAGTCCAGAATATCAACGAGAGCCTGTTCTACGCCGGCCGGCTCGAATTCACGCCGTTCGGCAAGGTGACGTACGCCGAGTCGGCCTTCGCCGGGAACTGGCTGTCCGCTGCGATCTCGGCCGGCTACAACAAGCTGACGCCGGGCATGTATCACGAGAACGACAAGTACCTCGGCTACGACATTTCGGGAGCGTGGGACGGACTGTCCGGCTCGTACGAGTACCTCCAGGTCCAGCACGATTACCAAGGCGATGCGGCGAATTTCCCCGGCCCGACGTATCTGTCGAACGGCTGGGTCGCGCAGGTCGCGTACTTGCTGCCGATGCGGCTGCCGCCGTTCCGCAAGAGCCGGCTCGAGCTCGGGTTTCGCGTCGAAGAAATCGATCGCAACAATGCCGTCCCGATCACGATGATCGGCGATCCGAATCAGTCTTCTCGCGAGTACACCGCCGTGGTCTCCTACTACTTGCGGGAACACACGATGAAGCTCCAGATCGCCGCGAGCCACTTCACCGAGGTCGAGAACCACACCGCGACCGGGGCGGATGCGACCTACCCGAACGATCAGATCCTCGCCCAACTCACCTATCGAGTGGAGTGATCATGCGCGCCCGCTTGCTCTATCTACTGTTCGTCGCAGGATGCGTGAAGGGCGATCCGATCGATCTCGGCTCGTTCGTCAACAATGGCGGCTCGCTCGTGATCGACGGCTGCGGCTACACGTTGACGACCTATCCCGGCGCGGAAGCGCCGACCGTCGCGCTCGCCGCGTTCGGTGCCGACCCGACCCCGAAGAACATCCACCTCGGGCTGATGGGCGATCCGAAGACCTCGATGGTCGCGCAATGGCGAACCAACGACGACACGACTCGCGCATCGAGCGTTCGCTACGGCGTCGGCGCGAACCTCACCGCCGCCCAGCTGACGACCACGGTGCAGGGCATCGAGTTCGGCTATCAAGGCACCGGCGGCAGCATCTATCGCGTCCACCAAGGCCATCTGTGCGGATTGTCGCCGGGCACGACCTACAGCTATCAAGTCGGCGGCGAGGATCTTAGCGGCAACTCGAACTACTCGCCGATCTTCACGTTCCACACCGCGCCCGATATCAACGCGAACCCCGATACGTCCGTCGTGCTCGGCTTCGTCGGCGACTCGCGCGGCGGCTACGACGTGTGGCAGCAGCTGATCACGGAGCTCCAGAGTCGCACGCCGGATCTGATCCTGTTCTCCGGCGACGCCGTCACGTTCGGGATCACGCAGGACGAGTGGGAAGACTTCTTCGCGCTCGCGCAGCCGCTGTTCGCGAACGTCCCGATGATCGCCGCCGACGGCAACCACGAGGCCAACGCGGTGAACTTCTATTCGCAGGTCGCGATGCCTGGCGATCAGCAGGACTACGGCGTCGACTACGGCTTCGCCCACATCACGGTCGGTAACGACTCGCCGGACGATCCGAGCGCGATCACCGGTGCGGCTCGTGACGCGATCGCGGCGGACTTCGCGGCGAGCCAGGGTGCGCAGTGGAAGATCTTCATGCACCACCAGCCGATCTGGTCGGCGTCGACCCGGCACGGATCGAGCGCGACGTTGCAGATGGCCTGGCAGCCGCTGATCGACCAGTACCATATCGACCTCGTGCTCAACGGTCACGACCACGACTACGAGGTCACCAAGCCGCTGGTCGGCATGACCGTCCAGCCGACCTCCGATAACGCGACGGTGTACATCGTCGCCGGCGGCGCGGGCGCCGAGCTCTATCCGAACGGCAGCAACTTCTGGACGCAGTACTCCGAGAGCACGTACTCGGCCGCGACGATCAACGTCCGTCAAGGACAGCTCGACTTCGAGGCGTTTCGTCAAGACGGATCGGTGATCCCGACCGGATTCACGAAGACCAAGCCATGAGCCGACTCGCGATCGCGGTGATCGCGATCGCGGCGACCGGCTCGATGGCCGCAGCGGACGATGCCGAGACCGCGGCCGATCGTGCGTTTCGCGCGGCGGAGACGGCGGTCACCAATGGCTCGGCGGCGGCGGCGCTCGACCAGTTCGAAGCGCTCGGTGCCGCTCGGCCCATCACGCGGTGGACCGACGACGCCTGGCTCGAGGCGGCCCGGCTCGCCGAACGCGCTCGCGACTACGATCGGGCGCGGCGTGATTTCGAAGCGGTGATCGCGGTGACGACTGACGACCAGCTCGCGAGGCGCGCGAAGAACGCGCTGGCTCGGATCGCGACCGCTGCGGGCGCCGAGGGCCAGTGGAGCGCGGTCGCCGCCGATTTCGATCGCCTCGCCAGTGCGATCCTCGCGCCGACCGGCGATCCGAAGCCCGCGATCCGCGAGCTCGAGCAGCTCGTGCTCGATCATCCCGACTATCCGCGCGCGGGCAACGCGCGGCTCGTGATCGCTCGCGGCTGGGAGCGCGATGGCGATGCCGACCGCGCGGTCGCGACGCTGCGCGCCGCCGCGAACATCGGTCCGGCGATCGATCGCCGCCGCGCGGGCTTGGAGCTCGTGCGCGTGCTCGTGCGCCACGACGACCTCGACGAGGCGACCGCGGCGCTCGCCCGCGTCGATCACGTCGATCCGCACGATCGCGCCGAGGTCGCCGATCAGCTCGAGACCGCGCGCCATCGCGAGTGGTGGCGGCGCGCGCTGTGGCTGGGGCTCGCCGCGCTCGGCGCCGCCGCTGCGATCCGGCTGCGCCGGGCGACCGGGTCGTGGCGCGCGACCGGCCGCGCGCTGCTCCGGCCACCGATCGAGCTCGCGTTCTTCGTGCCGATCGCGGTCGTCATCGTCATCGTCGCCGCGACCGGCAACCCGATGGTCGCGCGCGCGGTCCGGACGATCGCGATCGCGGGCGCCGTGGTCGGATGGCTGTCGGGTGTCGCGCTCGAGGCACGGCGCCGGCGCGGCCCCTTGTCGCGGTTCGGTGCCGTTGGCCATGCCGCATGCGCCGCGCTCGCCGTCGCCGCCGCGGTGTGGCTCGCGATCGATCGCGGTCACATGATCGATCTCGTCGAGATGACGTGGCGCGACGGCCCGGCGATGCGCTGACGAACGCCTCAGTCGACGAAGAACGCCGAGACCTGACCGAGATCGGCGCGCGCGGTGAACGTCGGCTTGTGGTCTTCGATCGCGCAACACTGCGCGGTGCGAAACGGCTGGATCGCCGGCACGCCGAGCAAGAATGCACCTAGCGCCGAGATCGCAGGCTCGTGCCCGACCACGACGACCGCGCCGCCCAATGCGGCGAGCTCGCCGGCCGCGACGCGCGGTTGCGCCGATGGCTCGAGGCAGCGCCACGACGCGATCGCGGCGATGTAATCGAGGCCGGCAGCGAGCAGCTCGGCGGTCTGCACCGCGCGCGGCAGCGGCGAGCACACGATCGCGCCGGGCGCGACGTTGGTTTCGCGCAGCAGCCGGGCGAGCACGCGCGCCGATTCGCGGCCGCGATCGCTCAACCACCGATCGCGATCGCTGCCGGCTCGCGCTTCGGGCACCGCTTCGCCGTGGCGAACGAGGTAGATCTTCATGGCTTGGTGACCGGGCCGCCGCTGCCCTCTTCCACCGGCAACGGCTCGTCTGATCCCGCGTGCTCGATCACGGGCGGCGCCTGCTTGCACAGCGGGGCCGGGCCCGCAGACAACACGTCGAGCGCGATCCCGGCCTTGTTATCGAGCTTCTGTGACTCGTGCCCGGTCGTGGTGTCCCACAGCCGGATCGCCCCGTCGCCATCGTCGTAGGCGAGGGTCGTAGGATCGATCCACCGGTTCGCGAACCGGCTCTTCGCGGTCAGCACGTGCTTGAGTGCGCCGGTCTTGTCGTCGGCGATGTACAGCGATGGCGCCGCATCGACCGCGCAGGGATCGACCGCGGTGGCGAACGCGACGTGGCCGCCGCCCGGGCTCACCGCGACCGTGAGCTGCGCGGCTTGGCCAGACTCCGGCACGGCGATCGTCGCGCCACCCGCGGTCTTGAGCGTGGGCGCCGTCGCCGGCTCTGCGGTCCACGCGGCATCCACGCCGTCGGGCTTGCGGACGAGCCGACCTTCGTCGAGCGTGAACTCGATGCGCGGCACGGGCAGCGGGTCCGCCACCTTCGTCAGCTTGCCGGTCGACTTGTCGACCGAGGCGATCACGGGATCGGCGAGTCCCCAGCGACCGTTCGCCGCGGCGGTGCCGACGAGGAGTTGATCGCCCGCGCCGTAGCCGACCGACACCATCCGCGCCGCCGGCAGGTGGACGCGCGGGCTCGGCTTGAAGTCGCTGTCTAGCACGACGAGCCACGGTCGCGCGACGAGCGCCGGCGCGTCGTCCGCCTTCGGGTGATCGACCTTGTCGAACCCGAGCACCGCGGTCTCCGCGTTGTCCGGCGCCCGGACAAAGCCGACGACCTGGTGATCGGTGTGGGTGAGGCGCAAGTAGCGCTTGCTATCCCGATCGAACACATAGAGCTCGCCGCGGCTCGACGCCGGTTGCACGCCGGCGGCGGCGGGCCACTTGAACGCGCTGCGCCGGCCGACGAGCCAGACCCCGGCTTTGATCTCCTTGACGTATTCGTCGTGGATCCGCTGCGCGAGCGCGATGACCGCTTGGCCGTGGGGCGTGGCGATGAGCGGCTTGAGGTCGTCGTCGCCGAGCTTGGGGGCGTAGTAGAAATAGTCGCCGGCGATCGCGGTGACCGCGTGATCGACCGCGGCGGCCGGGTCGCCTTGCTGCGCGAGTGCGGCGGCGAGCAACCATTGAGCATCGAGGTGCTGCGGATCCTTCGCGAGTGCGGCTTCGCAGTCGGCCTTGACCGCCGCCCAGTCGTGGGTCTTCGTCTTCGCCACGACCGCTTTTTCGTAGGCGGGCGCACCCTCGGCGTAGATGAAGCCGAACCTCGCGATCTTGTCCACGCCGAGCGCGGGCAGCGCGAGCGGAGCGGCGTGGGGCGCGATGGGCCCGCCATCCTGCCTTACCGCGGGCGCTTGTTTCTTCTTGCCGCAGCCCAGAAGCGCCACTGTAAGGAGCAGCCATGGTAATCGTTGCAGCACCAACGGAGGATGCCATGAAGACCCCTATGCTCGCGCTCGCGGTCGCACTCGTCTGCGGCTGTTCTCATCAGAAGCCCAAGGCGACGACGCCGACCGCGGCCGAGCCGCCCCCGGAAAACACCACGAAGCCGGCTCCGGCGGTGACGACCGATCAGAAGGTCAGCAACAACCTCGCGCTGGCCGGCGACCTGCTCGCGATGTGCGGCATCAAGGCGACGCCGTCCGCGGCGAACCCGAAGTTCGACTACGACAAGGACGAGCTCACCGCCGATGACCGCAACGTCCTCGACCAGCTCGCGACGTGCATGACGACGGGCGCGCTCAAGGGCAAGCCGGTCGCCCTGATCGGTCGCGCCGATCCACGTGGCACCACCGAGTACAACCTCGGTCTCGGATCGCGCCGCGCCGGCACGGTCAGCTCGTATCTCGAGCACCTCGGCGTGGTTCAGACCCAGCTCGCGGTCACGACGCGCGGCTCGCTCGATGCGACGGGAACCGACGAGGCGACGTGGGCCGCCGATCGCCGGGTCGACGTCCAGCTCAAGCGAGACTGATCGGGTACAGTCGCGACGTGGCTCTCGAGCACGTCGCGCAAGGCCAGACCCGGTTCTTCACGCCGGGGGTCGCGCCGGATCCGCGCGGGATCGTGCTCGGTCGTGTCTGCTTGATGACGTTTCCGACGCTCGAAGGCGCGATCGCTTGGTTGCGGCTGTACGCGTCGGAGGCTTCGCTCGACGAGCTGTTGTCCGGCTTGGCGATCACGAAGGCGAAGACCGCGCTCGGCAGCCGCGAGATCGTCGTGCAGATCCCCGCCGTGTCGTCGTATGCCGCGGATCGCGCGGCGCGGCTCGCTCGGCTCGTCGGCGGGGCGATCTACACCGGCACCGCGAAGCACTTCGTCAAGTACCGCGACGATCGCTCGCCGTATGGCTACGACGCGGTCGACATCGGCGCGATGCCCGCCGCCGCTGACTTCGTGGTGCATGGCGACGAGTTCGCACAAGGCTACGAGCGCGAGGGCGACCTGCCGTTCGCGCGGCTGCTGTTCCGCCTGTCGATCCGAAAGATTCCGGGCGGAGAGCGGCTCGGGCCCGACGATCGTGCCGAGCTCTACCTCGCGGTCGCGCACGGCCTGTCCGACGGGATCATTCGCTACTTGTGGCGCAATCGGGTCGAGGCCCACGCCGGCATCTTCACGCCGAAGACGACGAGCGCGTTCGACGACCACGGCCGCGAGCGCGGCTACATGTGGATTCGCGCGCGCAACATGCCCGAGCGGATCCTCGCACTGTTCCTTGGCACGCCGGGCATCGATGTGTTTCGCGCCGCGGGTCCAGGGGCCGCGGTCGCGGTCGGTTATTCGCATCCGATCGATCTCGCGTCGTGCTCGTCGGTGTTTCCCGCCGACACGTTCCACGTATTCTGGCCCGGCGATCGCGTCGATGTGTTGCCGGGACCGCTCGCGCTTGCCGACATCGCCGATCTGACGCGCGTCGATCTCGAGCTCGACAAGCCGAGCGAGCCGCAAGCTCGCAACGGGGCGCCGCCCGAGCCGATCGGCGTGCCGCTGCGCATCGCGGTGGCGATGGGCCCGCCGCGGCGAGTCGTCGCGACGCTGATCGCGACCGAGCATGCGAGTCGGCTCAAGCGCATCCTGTTCGCGTTGCCGCCGGTATCGTTGCGCGGCCATCGCGTCGCGATCACCGATCGCGGCATCCTCGTGATCGGCTCGGAGAACCTCGACGTCATCCCGCTCGGCCAGCTGCTGTGCGAGCTCACGCCTGGCTTGCTCGTCCCGCTCGGCATGGATGTCGTGCCGCGCGTGACGCCCGAAGTGCTCGCGCGCGCGCTCGGCCACGCCGCAGGCCTCGTCACCGTGTTCACCGCCGACGGCAAGCCGTTCCAGGTGTCCGAAGCCGCGTTCGTCACGCTCGAGCGCCGCTCGCTCGCCAAGCTCGACGTCGAGCAAGCCGAGACCACGAGCTACACCGCCGATCCGACGACCGCGCCCGAAGTCGTCAACGACGTCGTCGGTCGATTCGCGCTGTGGGGCTTCCCCGACGCGCCGGATCGCAAGCTGCTACCGCCGGGCTCTGGCAAGTAATGGCGCGCCCGCACGTTCGCGACTTCCTCGACAAGTTCGTGCGCCCGCTCGTCGCTGGCGGCGAGCTCCACGTCGGCGTGCCGATCCCGCTCGCCGATGTCGAGCGCTGGGAGCAGGAGCTCGACGACGCGAGCGTCGAGCAAGTCGCGGTCGATGACGCGCGCGCCGCGGTGCTCGCCCCGCTCGTCGTTCGACCGCCGGCGCTGCTGCTCGGTGCCGACGAGCTCGCGCTCGCGGCCGGGTTGCACGACGCGCTGTTCCTCGTTCACCCGCGCGCCGATCGGTGGTCGGTGACCGATCGCCAGCGCCGCAAGATCGTCGATACCGCGCTCTCGCTCGTCAGCCAGCCGCTGACCCGCGATCGCACGCGGATCATGGCGCGCCACGCGCTGCTCCATAACTTGATGGCGCTGACCCGCAACGACATCACGGTGTCGTGGTGGACGGGGCGTGCGCGTTTCCAAGGTCAGAAGCCTCCGGCGCGGTTGACCGCGTGGCGCGGCGTGCGGCGCGTGCGAGAAGAGGTGACGGTCGCGGACTTCGACGAGCTGCTCGCCGTACCCGACACCGCGCCGGTGATCGCGACGCTGTTGCGCCGCACGCCGTTGACCCAACTGCTCGACGATCATCCCGGTGCGCCGCCGCTGCACTGGGAAGATGCGGTGTTCGTGTTGCGCGATCACGAGCTCGCCCGTGGCGTCGCGTATCGCCTCGTTCCCGATGCGGCGGCGCGCGAGCAGGTCACCGGTCCGGCCCGGCTCGCCGCCGCGTTCGAGCAGATGCTCGAGCGCGCGCCGGATGAAGCCGACGTGCGCGCGGTCGCGGCATTTCTCGTCTACCTCGGCGCGCTGTTCTGCCTCGGCGAGCTCCACCTGCGCGAGCCGGCAGCGAAGAGCCCGCTGTTGTCGACCGTGCTCTCGGTCGAGGCGATCGGCCAGCGGCCCCGCGGCCTCGCGACGCTGTTCGCGCTGCCCGGTGCACTCGCCACGGTCGATCCACGGCTTGCGACCCCGCCCGGGCTCGCCGACTCGCCGGCGCTCGCAGCGCGGTGGCGCGTTCACCGCGCACAAGCCTCCGAGCTGCTCGGCGACGCGGTGATCGAAGCGCTCGCGAACCGCTTGCGCCGGCACCTAAAACCGGGGACGGAAGAATCTTTGTCAACCGGAGTTCAGACGCAGACCTAGCGATCTCGAACACTTGTCGGGGGACGGAGGAATCTTTGTCAACCGGCCACCGCACGCGGCGCACGACCTGCCTACCCCGGATCGATCGGCGCGGCGAGTTGCTCGCGAATGATCTCGCCCCACGGAGCGCGCGCGCCGAGCTGCGCGAGCACCGCGAACAGTCCCCACTGCAGGCGATTGAGGAACAGCCACTCGGGCGGCATCGCGAGCTTCATGCGATTCGGATTGTCGAACATCTGCACGCTGAAGCTCTCGGTCACGAAGCCGGGCGTGAACCCGAACCCGGGCTCGAGGAACGGTCGATACAACGTCCGCAGCGCGTTCCACTGGTAGTCCCAGTCGAAGCCGCGCTCCTTGCCGACAAACCCGAGCGTGCGAAAACCGGACGCGAAGCCAGCGCGATCGCCGGCGAGCACCGAGCTCGCCATCTGTTTCCACACCGCGATCATCGCGGGCTCGAAGCGACGAACGCAACCGAAATCCAAGAACGTCACGTCGCCGGCGGGCGTTACCAAGTAATTCCCCGGGTGCGGATCGGCGTTGTAGATGCAGCGGCGGAACAGCAGCTCGAACGACGCGCGGAACACGAGCTCGCCGGCGCGATCGCGCGCCGCTTGGTCGCCGGTCGTCGCGAACGCGGGCAGCGGCATCGAGCGGTCGAGCTCGCTCGTCAGCACGCGCCGGCTCGAGCGCTCGGCGATCACCGCGGGAACGTTCGCGCCGGGCAGAGCCGCGAGTAGCGCCGCGAAGTCGCGCTGGTTGCGCGCCTCGCGCTCGTAATCGCACTCCTCGAGCAAGCGATCGCGGAGCTCGCGCACGAGCTCGCCGCCGCTGACCGGCGAGCCGATCATCGACAGCCGAGCGAGCGCGCCGACCGTACGCAGATCGCTGCGAATCGCGTCTTCGATCCCCGGGTACTGCACCTTGACCGCGAGCTCTTGGCCGCGCCACCGCGCGCGGTGCACTTGCCCGATCGATGCCGCGGCGAACGGCCGTGGCTCGAGCTCGTCGAACAGCTCGCCGGTGGGCGCCCCGAGCTCGCTGCGCACGACCTCATCGATCCGCGCGAACGTCATCGGGGTCGACGCCGACTGCAGCTCGGCGAGCACTTCCTGCGCCTCGGGAGGCAGCGCGCCCGGCATGTAGCTCGCGATCTGGCCGGCCTTCATCACGAGGCCCTTGAGCTGGCCCATGCGCGCGACCAGCTGCTTCGCCGACGCGATCGTCGCGGCGCGGCTCGCGAGCGCGGCGTCGGGGTCCGGTGGCTTGCCGCGAAAGAACACGCGACCGGCGGCCTTCATCCCGAGCTTGCTGGTCAGGCTCGCGGTCGACCACACACGACCCAGGCCGCCGCGCAGCTTGTCGAGATCGTCTGCCACCCCGATACGATGCAGGGCCCGCCGCGGTCGTTGCGCAGCTAGTGCTTGCGCTCTTCGATCGCGACGTGAACGGCGCGCTCCGCGTTGCGGATGTGTCCATTCGCGCGGCCGCGCAGGCCCTTGGCCCAGTTGTCGTCTTCGCGCTTCTCGATGTCGTCCGCCGCCTTGTGGAGCAGCTCCTCGGCCTGGCGCAGGCGATTGCGATGCGACAGCTTCGCATCGACCGGCGGGTGCTCGGTGAGCGGCTTGCCGTCGTCGATCGACGCGCCCTTGATCTCGTTGATCGCGCCGTCGATCTCGCGGACCGCGCTCTGCTCGTCCCACTTGACCTCGGGCTTCGCCGGCTTCTCGAGCAGGAAGCGCGCGAGGCGCAGGTCGCTGAGCGCGTGGAGATACGCCGGATGATCGCCCGGGCCCGGGGCAGGCGCCATCGTCATGCCAGCCGCGTCAGCGCGCTCGCCGATCGCGGCGCGAACCGCTTGCTCCGCGGCGCGAATGCGACCGACCGCGCGGTTGCGCAAGCCCTTGGCCCAGTTGTCGTCTTCGCGCTTCTCGATGTCGTCGGCCGACTTGTGGAGCAGGTCCATCGCCTGGCGCAAGCGATCGCGGTGCGGCAGCTTCGCATCGACCGGCGGGTGGTCGGTGAGCGGCTTGCCGTCATCGATCGACGCGTCGCGGATCTCCTTCAGCGCGCCATCGATATCGCGGATCGCGGCTCTCTCGTCCCACTTGACGTCCGGGCGAGCCGGCTTCGCCAGTAGGAAGCGCGCGAACCGCAGGTCGCTCATCGCGTGCAGGTACGCGGGGTGATCGCCCGGGCCCGCGCCCACCGGCGCGACGACCGCGACCGGCGCTTCGTGCAACCGCTTCGCGTCTTGCATGCCTTCGCGGATCGCCTGGTCGGCGCGGTTGATGTGCTCGAGCGACGCGCGCTTCAGCTTGCGGACCTCCGGGCTGTCCTCGGCTTGGTTGACGTCGGCGCGCGCTGCGGCGACGAGCTCGGCGGCCTTGCCGAGGCGACCGCCCCACGTCGGGATGTCGAGCGGCGGGTGATCCTCGAGTGGCTTGCCGTCGTCGATCGAGGCGTGCTTGATCTCGTTGATCGCCGCGTCGAGCTGGCGGATCGCGCGGTTCTCGTCCCACTTCACGGCGAGGCCGGCCGGGCGCGATAGCCAACCGCGCGCCGCGCGCAGATCGCTCAGCGCGTGGAGGTAGGCGGGGTGCTTCGGCGGCGGGCCCACCGGCGCGACAACCGCGACGGGCGCGCTGGCATCGGCGATGCCTTCTTTGATGTCGTTCGCGGCGCCATCGATCTGACCGAGCGCGCGATTACGCAGGCCACCGGCGAACGCGTTGTCCTCTTCTTGGTTGACGTCGCGATGCGCGGTCTCGACGAGCTCGAGCGCTTTTTGCAGGCGACCACCCCAGACCATGCCGGCGTCGACCATCGGGTGATCTTCGATCGGCTTTCCATCATCGATCGAGGCGCGCTTGATCTCGTTGATCGCGTTGTCGATCTGCCGGATCGCGCGATTCTCGTCCCACTTGACGACCGTGCCAGCGGGGCGTGCGAGGTAGCCGCGCGCGGCGCGCAGATCGCTCAGCGCGCGCAGGTACGACGGGTGCGCGGACGGCGCCACGGCGACGGCAACCGGCACGGGACGAACCGGCGCGACCGGTGCGGGCGAGGTCGCGACCGTGGCGGTGCAACCGGCGGCAAACAACGTAGCGAGTAGCAAGCGATGCTTCATGGTCTTCACCCTTTGTGGATAAGTGATACGCGGGACACTGCACGGTCTGCGCCGACGAGGCGATCGCTATGCCCTCGGATTAACTCGGTCCCGCCGAGGCCTTGTCGCGTCAGCTTGCCTCACCACGAGGCGATCTGACCGCGGCAGTGAGGCATACTCAGGTCATCCTCACCGCGGTCGCTTCGCTATCGATTGAGGTAAGGTCGCTCGCCCATGGTCGCCCCCCCACGACGCCGCGCAGCTTCGCGATCGACGTGGCGCGGTTGTCGGCGTCGTTCCAAGAGCTCGCGCGCCAGATGGGCGCGCAGTTCCTCGACAAGCAGGAAATCATCCGGCTGATGACGGTGTCGGCGATCGCGGGCGAGCACATGGTGATCGTCGGCCCCCCCGGCACCGCGAAGTCCGCGATGATCGACATGTTCGCGAAGCTGATCGACGCGCGCTACTTCGAGTACTTGCTCACGCGGTTCACCGAGCCGAACGAGCTGTTCGGTCCGGTCGACATCGCGGCGTTCCGCGACGGTCGCTACACCCGCAGGCTCGACAACATGCTGCCGACCGCCGAGATCGTGTTCCTGGACGAGATCTTCAAGTCGAACAGCGCGATCTTGAATTCGCTCTTGCACGTCATCAACGAGCGCAAGTTCCAGAACGGGCCCGAGGTGGTCGACGTTCCGCTGATCTCGTTGTACGCGGCCTCGAACGAAGTCCCGAACGACGACAACCTCGCCGCGATGTTCGATCGCTTCCTCGTGCGCGTGCTGTCCGACAACCTCGACAGCTACCACTTCCACGAGCTGATGAAGAAAGGCGTGGCACTCGAGCTGCGCAAGATGACCGGGCGCTCGCCGGACTCGCCTCGCGGGCCCGGCGGCGAGCTTCGCCCTGTGACGAGCGCGCGCGAGCTGCGCATGATCCAGCAGAACTTCGACAAGTTCATGGCGTTCCCCGACGAGTTCCTGACCAAGTACAAGGGACTGATCTTCCAGATCCGCAGCGAAGGCATCTCGGTGTCGGATCGCCGCGCGGTCAAGCTGCTCAAGCTGTTCGCGGCATCGGCGGTGTTCGACGGTCGCACGCGCGTTCACGACGGCGACTTCTTCGTGCTGCGCCACATCTGGAACAACCTCGATCAGGTCGAGCTGCTCGAAGAGATCATCAACCCAGTCGTCGACGGCTATTACCGCGAGCATCCGGACGAGCGCCGGTTCATCGGGCCGTCGGCGAGCCTCGACGATCTGCTGACCGAGCTCGGCCTGATCCGCGAGCTCCTGACGTCTGGCGCCGAGCTGTCGGACATCCAGCTGTTCAGCCAGCTCAAGAACCTCAACGAGATCAAGGTCGCGCTCGCCGCGTTGCCGGGTGAGGCCGCGACGCGGATGATCCGAGAAGTAGACCAGCTACTCGAAACCGTGTTCGCATCCTCGAAGTTCGGGTTATAGCTACCCGGCCTCTCCATGATCCCCGCCGCAGCGTCCAACCCCCAGCCCGTGTTGAAGGTCGCGATCTTCGACGATGTGGTTGCGGCGCGCAGCGAGCAGTTTCATATCCCCGGCCTGGCGGTCGACGTGTTCGCGCATGCCGACGACGCGGTCGGCAACTGCACGCGCGGTAGCTACGACCTCGTGTTCATGGACTTCGCGATGGGCCCCGGCCGCAAGGATGGCGCGACGGCTTGTCGCGAGCTCCGGGGCGCCGGCTTTCGCGGCAAGCTGATCGGGATCTCGAGCGACCCGGCGGCGAACGCATCGATGAAGTCGTCGGGCGCGGACGAGTCACTCGGCAGCAAAGCGCACCTTCGCAGCTATCTCGTTCACGTCGGCGGCAAGCACCTCGCCGCGCACCGCGCGTAGCTACGCAGCCGTTACTGCTTGCCGAGCGCGACGGCCCGCCAGTGCGCGATCTCTTCGGGCTTCGGTGGCGAGAACGCGTTGGTATCCCGATCGGGCGATCGCTGGATTTCCGCGTAACGGAGCAGCTTCGCGAATCGCGCGTGATCGACGTGGTCGCCCGGCTGGACCGATGACATCGCCGCGTAGAGTGCGAGGTCGATCACGACCGGCGTCATCTCCCCCTTAGCGGCTTCTTCGATCAAGGGCTCGACCGGGCAACCTGGCGGACCGATCAGCGCCATCAGAACCAGATCGACTCCGAGAACTTCCGGGCTCTTGACCTCGCGTGCAGCCGGGGCTGGCTTGGCCGGCGGAGCCGCCGCTGTCGCAGGGATGACGGCGGCCCGCTCGACGATCGGCGTCGGCGTCGGCGTCGGGCAGTCACGCGTGCATCCGACCAATAGGAGCACGAGCCCGTAGTTGCGAAGCATGCGCGCATCTTACGGCACCCGAGAACCGAGGATGGTGAATTGCTATGGCGCGAAGCCCGCGGCCGAGGTCGTGAAGATCTCGCCGGCGGCCGGCGTCGGCACGATCACGCTCTGGAAGATCGATTCGACGTAGAGCCCGGCGCTGGCGAGCGAGCCGTAATCAGCCACGTCGGTCGACGACACGATCGTCTGGTTCGCGGTCAGCATGCTCGGGTCCGAAGGCGCGGTGAACAGCGAGCCGGCATCGGTGCTGATCTGCGGGAACGCGACCGCGGTGATGTCGGTCGGCAACACGATGTCCCAAACGATGTTTTGCATCGGGCCCTGCCACGCGAGCTGGACGTCGGAAGCCGCCGCCGCGAACGTCGGTGCGGTCCACGTCAGCGCCAGCGTGGTCAGATCGCCGAGCGCGAGCGATGGCGTGATCGCCGGCAGCGGGAAATCGGTGGTCGAGAAGTTGATCGCGGTCGGCGCGCCGGCGATGTCGAGCGTGGTCACGACGTTGCCGACCGTCGCGTGGACGACCGCGGCGTCGACCGCGAGCCCGTCGTAGAGCATGCCCGTCACTCCGAGCGGACCCTGACCGTACGGCAGGCCGTCGACGAGCTGCGCCCAATCGAGCGTCGGCGTGACCCCGGTGAGCGTGACCGGGATCTCGGTGCCGGTCGTCGACCACGTCGCAGGTGCGAGCATCCCGTCGCCGGACGACAGATCGGCCTCGCCTGCGACGTAGCCGATCACTTGCTGCGGCGTGCTCGCGTCGTACGCGAGCACGAGCGCGTCGACGATCGTGTCGGTCCCTTCACACGGCGCGATGACGGTGACGGTGTCGGGCATCGTCGTCGTCGCGATCGCGTTGCAGCCGAGCTCGATCGCGTACGCCGCCGCGGGGATCGAGGTCATCGGCGCCACGGTCAGCGCACCGGCGACGACCGCGACGTTCGGATCGGCCGGCCCGTGGATCGTGATCGTCGCGCCGGCGGCGGGCGCGAGCGTCGTGATCACCGACAGCGTCGTCGTCTCCGGGACGAGCTGGCCGGGGAACACCACGGTGATCAACGAGCCATCGATGACGCCGATCGTCGCGGTGCCGGTCGCATCGGCGGTCTGCTGATCGAGGATCGAGCCGTCCGCGTCGTGCGAGACCACCGTGACGCCACCCTCGGGCGCTTCGCCGCCGATCGCGATCACCGTCGCGGTCGTCGTGGGCGGAGCAGGCGCGTTGCTGCAGCCGGCGAACAGCGCGACGAGGGCGAGCGAGCGAGCCATCGCGCGAACGCTACTCCACCCGGGCCGGACATCGTTGAGGAACGATGCCCCATGCTAGGGTTTCCGCCGTGCCGATTCCCGCAGAGCGCCGCCGCAGCTACCTCGCGCGCCAGGTCGCGACGATGGTGCTGTCGCAGGTCCAGGTCGAGTCACCGATGGCGATCGTGCGCGCCGCCGCGTGGTCGAACTCGCTCGCGCGGATGGGCGTGCACCTGCCGCTGTTCGTCGTCCACGACATCGGCGTGATGCTATCGCTGTCGCGCGGGGCGGGCGGGTACGTGATACGCGCGCGAGAAGCTCAGCTCGCGCGGATCCAGATGCCGACCGGCATGAAGGGCCAGCTCGATCAGTACCGGCGGTTGCTCGAGAACATCGTGAGCTCCGAGGTGATCGAGCGACTCGCGGGCCTGCGCCTGCGCGACGAGATGGTCGCGGTGTTGCTATCGCGCATCCTCGGCGACACCTATAACCGCTGGCGCGATCGCGGCAAGTCGAGCGGGGTCGAGGCGCTGCCGCTCGATCTCGGCGTGCTCGGCGAGATCGACTTTGCCGATCACTTTCGCGACTTCGATCCGCGCGCGACGTGGGGCTTCCTCGAGCACATCGTCGCGCAGTCGATGCACGTCTACACCCAGGTCGAGCTCATCGATCTCGACACCGTGCGGCTGCTCGGGTTGTTCAAGGAAGACTCCGCGAGTGGCTCCGAGGCGCTCGGTAGCGCGATCGATCTCGTCGACCTGTTCACCGCGCTCGGCTCGCCCGAGGCGCACGACGTCGCGAACTTCTCGCTCGATCTATTGCCGAGCGTGCTCGAGACCCGACGGTCGACCGGTGCCCAGACGTTCTCGGTCGACGGTTACGCGTCGATCGAACGCAAGGGCAATATCGATTCGCTCGTGCTGTCCGAGCTCGCCTACGACCGCGAGATCTTCGAGCAGAAGGTCGTCGACAACGAGCTGCTCTACTACGGGCGCGACAAGCAGCGCGAAGACGAGCGCCGGCTCCAGTACATCCTCGTCGACTGCTCGGCGTCGATGCGCGGCCAGCGCCAGGTGTTCGCGCGCGGCCTGGCGCTCGCGTTGATCAAGAAGCTGTCGCTCGCCGGCGACGAGATCTGGGTGCGGTTCTTCGACTCGCGCCTGCACGAGACCGTGAAGATCAACCGCTCGGGCCAGGTGCCGGTGCCCTATCTGTTGTCGTTTCGGAGCGAGCGCGGGCGCAACTACGGCAAGGTGTTTCGCCAGCTGCTGGTCGAGACCACGCGGTTGCGACGCGAGCAGAAGCGGCGGGTCGTGATGTACATCATCACCCACGGCCAATGTCACATCGAGCCCGAGCTCGCGACCGCGCTCAAGCAGCAAGCGTTCCTGTACGGCATCGTCGTCTTGCCGTCGAGCGAGCAGCTGCCGGAGTTCGTGCCGCTGCTCGATCGTTCGCAGATCGTGACCTCGGATGCGCTGACGTCGCGCGCCGAACGGCAACGCCGCGCGCTCGACATCGTGGGCGATGCGACGAAGAAGCCCGAGCCGACCACGTCGCTGCCGTCGTCGGCGAGTCTGCGCGATATCCCCGCGGTCAAGGCGTGAGCGCGCGACCGCCCGCTACGGCTTCTTCTTCTTGAACACGCCGACCCGGTCCATCGTCGCGATGAACGCCGGATCGCTGCCGCACGCCTTGCGGATGGCCTGATCCTTCGCCTCCGCGTCGGCCATCGTGACGTGGTGCTGATCGAGCCAGCCATGCATCTCTGCCATCGTCGCGGTCTTGTGCTTCATCAGCTCGCTCTTGACGTCGGCTTCGCCGGCCGGATCGAGCGCGATCAGCTGCGCCGTGGCGTGACGAATCTTCGTGGCGAGCGGTTCGAGCGTGATCAGCCGATCGATCTGGGCCTTGCAGTCTCCGTCGAACGCCATCGTGACCGGCATCGCGGCCTTCGCGTACGTCAGGCTGTCGTTCGCGATCTGCTCGATCAGCTGCCTCGCCGCCGGAGACAAGGCCGACCCAGGGTCAGCGTTCGAGACCTCCATCGACTTCGCCGCCGGGGCTGGGTTTGTCTTTTCGCACGCGGCGACGGCGAGGCATCCGGCGAGCGCGACGGCGATCGTTCGACTCATACCGCCGTCTCTAGCATGGTAAGCATCGAGCTCGTGACCCGCCGTACGTTGAACTCGATCGAGACCACTGCGGACCAAGCGCAAGCGCTGGTCCAGCAGGGCCGGTGGGTCGACGCCGAGCGCCACTATCGCGAGCTGATCGCGCAGATCCACGTCATCAACTACGAGTACGACGACTGGTTGCGCCGGCTCGCCGACATCTATCACCAGCTCGGCCGCAGCCGCGAAGCCGCGTTCATTTACATCTACCTGCACTACTTCGAGATGGCGCGCGGCCAGCTGCCCGATGGCGAGCAGATCGTCTTGCGCGCGCGGCTCGCCGAGCTCGACAAGAAGTGGTCGGAGGCGGCGCAGCTCTACCAGGAGGCGCAGCTGCCGGTCCATGCCGCGGTCGCCTACGAGCGCGCGAAGCTCGATCCCGAGGCCGCCGCCGCGTGGAAGGCGTTGCAGCACCATCCCGGCCTCGCGCAGCGCGCGTACGAAGCCGCGCTCGTCCACTTCAACTACGGGCTCGCCGCGGAGCGACTCGATGCCAAAGCGCCCGAAGCGCGCCGCGCGTTGGTCGAGAGCCAGCGCCAGCTCGAGCAAGTCGCCGATGATTTCGAACAGATCGGCGAGCTCGAACGCGCGTTCGATTGCTTTCAGATCTTGCTCAAGCTCGGCAAGGAGTCGTCCCAGTTCGAGAACCTCGCCGAGGGTTACGTCAACTGCATCCGCGTGTTGCGTCACGACAACTTGAAGTTCTACGTGCTGCAGTACTACGAGGACTTCATCAAGCTCGCGCTCGAGCGCAACGAGCTCCACGCCGCGGCGACGCTGTACCAAGAAGCCGCGGCGTTCGCGGCGCGCGCGGGCCTGCCGTACGATCGCCACTACCAACACAAGAGCGCGCTGACCTGGGTGCGCTGTGCCGATCGCTTCGTCGAGACCGGCGTGCCGGTGCAGATGACCGAGAACGCGCTGCTCGCGGCGGCTTCGCAGCACTCCGCGGTCGGCGACTACCCCGCGGTGCGCGAGTGCTTCGAGCGGCTCGCCGGGCTCGAGCTACCGGACCGCGCGAAGAAACGGTTCGGCGCGATCGCCCAACGCTATCGCGGCCTCGCGGCGCCGCCGGTCGAGCTCCCGGGCCTGCCCGACTATCTCAAGCAGCAGCACGCGTATGCCGACATCTGGTTCTTCGATCTGCTCGAATGGGAGATGAACGGCGATCCCTACGCGGTCGCGTCGTCGATCGTCGGCGACCTGCGTTATCCGAACGGCATCCGGCGGCGCGCGCTCGTCGTGTTATTGACCATCGCGGACGCCCAGCACCGCAAGGCCGAGACCGAGCCCGAGACTCAGATCGCGATCGCCGAGCTCGTCGGCGAGCTGCAGTCGTATCCCGCGCTGTCGCCGCTCGAGAAGCTGTTTGCATCGCAAGACCCGCTGATCCGGCGCGCGGCGGTGCGCGCGCTTCGGTTCTTGTTCTTCAAACGATCGTTCGTGATCGTGCGCAAGGCGCTCGCGGATGGCGACAGCCAAGTGCGCGAGGCCGCGCTCGTCGCGATCGGCGGGCTGCACTTCCCTCACGCGTTCAACCCGCTCGCGCGGATCTATCGCGAGTCGACCGACCCGCGCGTGCGCGCCGCGGCGCTGCAGTCGATCGGCAAGATCCAGACGGTCGAGGCCGGCGAGTTCCTCGTGATGGTGCTGCGCCAGGAGTCCGGCGCGCTGCGCGAGGCCGCGCAAGCCGCGCTCGCCGCGCTCGACAACGCCGACGTCATCCCGATCCTGCGCCAGCACCACGAGATCGAGACCAACGCCGTCGTGCGCGAGACCCTCGGCGAGCTGCTGCGCAAGCACTGATCGCGACGCCGACGCCCCGGCTCCGGTCGCGTCATGCGACCCGAGACGCGCTATCATGGCCGCCATGGTGCGTTTTGCGCTCGTGACTGCATTGCTCGCGATGTTCGGCGGGTGCGATTCGAAGGCGAAGGCGTCGGATCCGGGTCAGAAGTCGAAGGAGTACGAGACCTGCTCGGCGAGCGCCCAGTGCGTGGGCGAGCTGCGTTGCTTCGACCACGCGTGCCGGCGCGTCATGCGCTCGACGGTCGGCGATTACTTCGCCGCGGTCGGTTCGCGCGCGCTCGCGAGCCACGACACCGACGGCGCGATCGACGCGTATAACCGCGCGCTCGGTCACTACGACAGCGAAAAGATTCCGCTGCCGCCCGATATCGACTGCGCCTACGGCACGGCGCTCGCCGCCGGCCGCGGCAAGAAAGAGCACGCCGAGCTCGGAGCGCGCGTGCTGCACCGCTGTCTGCTCGCGCTGCCCGCGAGCGGTGGCTTGCGCGATCAGGCGCTCGCCGATCTCGCGTCGCTCGCCGACTCCGGCCTCGATCCGCTCGCGCTCGGCCGCAGCCAGCTCGCCGACGTGTACCTGACCCGCCAGCCAGCGCCGCCGACCGATGCCGGCGTCACCGTGACTGCGAGCCCGGCGGTGACCGGCAAGTCGTACCAAGCCATTCCCGACAAGCTCGCCGAGGCCGACGTCAAGGCGGCGCTGCTCGCGTGCTTCAACACGTACACCGCGGCGGCGCACAAGGACGCGTTGGCCACCGCGATCGGCGTCAGGGTCGCGTACATTCCGTCGGAGTACGAGGACGAAGCGGGGAGCTTCGCGATCAAGATCGAGCCCGCGCCGGCGATGCCTGCCGGACCCGAAGCGACCGCCGATCAATGCGTGCGCGCCGTGGCGGAGCCCGCGATCAAAGGGCTGACCACGCTGCGCGATGCGTTCACCACGAAGCTGACGATCACGATCAAGTAGTGACGACCGCGCCCGATCTCAGTGCGATGACGCTCGCGGATGCCGAAGCATTCGCGGTCGCGCAGGGATGGCCGAAGTTTCGCGGCGAGCAAGCCTGGCGCTGGGTCCACGAGCGCGGCGTGCGCTCGGTCGACGACATGACGAACCTGCCGCCGGCGATCCGTGGCGAGCTCGCGACTCGCGTGCGGATCGGCACGCTCGCGATCGCCGAGATCCAGACGTCGCACGATGGCACGCGCAAGCTGCGGCTGACCACCGGCGATGGTCGCTCGATCGAGAGCGTGATCATTCCCGATGCCGAGGGCGACAAGGCGACGCTGTGCATCTCGTCGCAGATCGGCTGCGCGGTCGACTGCCAGTTCTGCGCGACCGCGAAGCTCGGGCTCGTGCGCAACCTCGACGCCGGCGAGATCGTCGACCAGGTCTACCTCGCGCGCCGACTGCTCGCCGAGGTCGATCCCGACCGCCGGCTGTCGAACCTCGTGTACATGGGCATGGGCGAGCCGCTACACAACTACGACAACGTGCTCAAGTCGATCCGGATCCTGACGAACCAGAAGGGCGCCAGGATCGCGCCGCGCCGGATCACGCTATCGACCGCCGGGCTCGTGCCGAAGCTCGCGAAGCTCGGCGCCGAGGACGTCCGCCCGAACCTCGCGGTATCGCTCAACGCGCCGAACGACGCGATCCGCGATCAGATCATGCCGATCAATCGCAAGTGGAACATCGCGAAGCTGCTCGACACGCTGCGCGCCTATCCGCTCGAGCAACGCCGGCGGATCACGTTCGAATACGTGCTGCTCGCCGGGGTCAACGATTCGGTGCGCGATGCGGCTCAGCTGTCGAAGCTGTTGCGCGGCCTCAAGTGCAAGGTCAACGTGATCCCGTGGAACCCGCACCCCGAGGCGCCGTATCAGCGGCCGGCGCCGGCGGTGATCGATGCGTTCCAGGCCGAGTGCAAGCGGCTCGGCTTGCCGACGTATTTGCGCACGCCGCGCGGTGACGATATCGATGCCGCGTGCGGCCAGCTCGCGAATCGCAGCAACGGCCAGGCGCTCGTACCACTGCGCGTACGCAAGCGTGGCGCGGATGCGCTGCCACCGCCGCCCGACGTCGATTAAGATCCCGAGCCGATGGCAGAACAGGCGCCTTCACGTCTTCTCGTGATCGCGGCGGGGCTCTTGACCCAGCTGATCGGCGCCGGCTGCCTCGTGCTGGCGCTCGCCTCGCTACCGGCCGCGCACGATCTGCATCACGGCATGCATGCCGCGATCGGTGCTGCGATCGCCGCGATCGCGGCGCTGATCGTCGGCGCGCTCGCGTACGGCTCGCGGCCCGTCGCGCTCGGCCTCGCCGCGGTGATCGACGTCGGGTTCGGCATCGTGTTGCCGCGCGGCGACAGCGGGCTCGGCCAGGTGTTTCAGATGTTGCGATCGGGCAACAGCCGCAGCGCCGAGACTCTGATCACGATCGCGGCGGTCGTGATGTTCGCGAGCGGTGCGGTGTGCCTGATCGCGATGCCGAGTGCGCTCGCGGTCAAGCGCTGGCGAACGCGGCCTCGCAACACGTCCGAGCGCACGGTGCGGACCCGCAAAGGCTTCGAACCGCTGCGAGGGTCGAGCCCGACCGAGATGGTCACGAGCGCTCCGCGGAAGGCGAAGGGCGCGATCTGGCCGTACATCGTCGTGGGCATCGGCGTGACCCTGGTCGCGGTCGGGATCGGAGCGCTCGCGGCGAGCGGCGGAGGCGCGAGCGGCGGCAAGAAGACGGAGAGTGGGAGTGCGGCGGCGGCGGCGAACGCCGCGAAAGCGGGTTCCGGATCGAGCACGAGCACGAGCACGAGCACGAGTTCGGGGTCGGGGTCGGGGTCGGGGTCGGGGTCGGGGTCGGGGTCGGGCTCGGGGCCGGCGGCCGGACCAGACGAAGTCATCGCCGCGTTTCATGCCGCGCTCGTCCACGTCGATGCGGGCGAGCTCGCCGGCGTGCTCGCACCCAAGATCTTCATGTTCGGCGCCGAGGCGAACGAGCTCGGTGAAGGGCGCGACGCCGCGATCGCGATCCTGCGCCACGATCTGGGCGATCCACCCGACGGCGGGTTCGGCGTCGATGCCCACAAGCTCGCGATCGGGCGCGACGGCCAGCTCGCCTGGGCCGCTCAAGAGCTCGGCGTCAGCGGCGGCAAGCGGCCGGCCAAGAAGTTCGTGTCGACCGCGGTGCTCGCCGAGCAAAACGGTACGTGGTCGATCGTCGCGATCTGTCTTGCGGTCGCGGTGGCGAACGACGTCGCCTACAAGACCGCGCGCGACGGCACGCTGCCGGCGCCCGATGCGATCCCGAACAGCCACGATGCCTCGCCCCTCGCCGAGGCGATGCGCCGCGCGTTCGCCTCGAAGGCCGCGTTCGTCGACGCGCGCAGCGCGCGCAGCGACGCGTTCAACTTCGGCAGCGCGCCGGGCGAGCGGATCGTCGGCGGCGACGCGATCCGCAAGACGTTCGCGCACCTCAAGGCGAAGCTACGGCTGCACGATGCGGTCAAGGTCGGTGCGGTCGGCGACCGCGCCGGCTGGGGCATCGCTAATGTCGACTTCACCGACGCCGATCGCGATGGCACGCTCGTGACGCAGACGTTTCGCGTGCTCGCGGCGTGGGTCAAAGAAGACGCCGGCTGGCGCATCGTCCAGACCCAGTGGTCGAACGCGCGCTGACGCCGAGGCTCGGTCGCGCACAACGCTTGCTGGCCGTCCGGGGAAGCGCTAGGGTCCGCGCCCTAAGGAGTCCCCTATGGCCATCGAACGTACGTTCTCGATCATCAAGCCCGACGCCGTCGCGAAGAACGTGATCGGTCCGATCATCGCCAAGCTCGAAGCCGCCGGCCTGCGCGTGATCGCGGCGAAGACCGTCCGGCTCAGCGAGGCCCAGGCCAAGGCGTTCTACGCCGTGCACAAGGATCGCCCGTTCTACGGCGACCTCGTGAAGTTCATGACCGAGGGACCGGTCGTCGTCCAGGTGCTCGAAGGCGAGAACGCGGTCGCGAAGAACCGCGAAGTGATGGGTGCGACGAACCCGGAGAAGGCCGCGCCCGGCACGATCCGCAAGGAGTTCGCGACCAACATCGAGCGCAACGCGGTGCACGGCTCGGATGCGCCCGAGACCGCGCGCGAGGAGATCGCGTTCTTCTTCTCGACGGCCGATCTCGCGTCGCTACACCGCTAGGCAGCCCGCCGCCGCGGGAAAGCGAGCTTCGCGAGAGCGAGCGCGCCTTGCTTCCACGGCACGCGATGCGTGACGCCGGCTTTGCCCAGGCCATCGGCATGGGCGAGGTACCAGCGGTAGTTGCGGATCAGCGCGTCGCGATTCGAGAACTGCGGCTGCCAACCGAGCACGCGTTCGGCTTTGTCGATCGAGACGAACGAGTCCTCGGTGACGGTCTCGTAGATCCACGGGTACAGCGGCGACAGGTGCAGCCGCTCCAGTGCGCGCAGCGCGGCGATCGCCGGTGCGACCGGGATCGAGCGGATCTTGCGGCCGTGGCCGGCCTCGTCGAGCACCGCCTGGAAATCGCCGCGCAGCGTCGTGAACTCGGCGGCGCCGATGTTGAACACGTCGTTCGCCGCTGCGGCGGGCACGGTGGCAGCGAGCGCGATCGCAGCGCACAGGTCTTCGACATCGAGCAGCTGGTAGCGATTGTCGCCGCGGCCGAGGATCGGGAAGTCGCGACCTTCGCGCGCCCATTCGTACATCAGCGCGAACACGCCGAGCCGCTCGGGCCCGACGAACGACTTCGGCCGGACGATCGCGATCGTCTGACCGCGATCGCGCGCGCGCTCGCACACGCGTTCGGCCTCGACCTTCGCGATGCCGTACGGTCCGACGCCGCGCATGTCGTCGGCCTCGACGAGCGGATGATGATCGGGCACGCCGTACACCGCGGTCGATGACACGTGGACGACGCGCGCCTCGCCCGCCGCTTCGAGCACGGTGCGCGTGCCGTCGATGTCGATCGAGTGAATCTCGGCGGGCGGGTAGAGCGGCAGCGCCGCCGCGGCGTGGACGACGACGTCGCAGCCCGCCGCCGCGCGCTCGACCGCAGCGCGATCGCGAATGTCGCCGCGGTGCTCGGTGATCCTCGGCTGTTCCGGGTAGTCGAACGGCTCGCGATCGAGCGACACGACGTCGTCTCCGCGCGCGAGGAGATGGCGCACGAGGTTGATGCCGAGAAATCCCGCGCCGCCGGTGACGAGCCATCGCATGGCGGGCATCTTGCCACTCGGTCGATCGCGAAGCGACGAGCCTCGCCGTTGCTTATCAGCGGTGACGCCGCGACCCGACGCCATCTTCCGCGCCGCACTCGCGTTACATTCTGGCGATGCCTGCTCCGCGCGAGACGCGCTACGGCCCATGGCTGGTCGCGCTCGGCGCGGCGCTGTGGGGCACGGAGAGCGCGTGGCGGATCCCGCTCGACCAGGTGTTCGACGCCGACGTCATGGTGCTGTGGGAGCACGTCATCCTGGTCGCGTGCGCGCTGCCGTTCATCGTGCCGCGGCTCGGCGAGCTGCGGCGTGCTCGATGGCAGACGCTCGCGTGGCTCGGCTTCTCGGGCGTCGCGGGCTCGGCGGTCGGTACGATCTTCTTCACGCTCGCGCTCAAGCGCGAGACCATCGTGTCGTTCGACAGCATCGCGTCGTTCCTCTCGGCGATCGGCGCCGACTCGGCGGCCAGCGCGGTGCCGCGAGACCAGGTCGTCAATGCGACCGTGATCAACGTCGTGCTCAACATCCAGCCCGTGCTGTCGACCGCCGCGGCCTGGTTGTTCTTCCGCGACCGGCTCGCCCGCGGGTTCTATCCATGGGCGGCCCTCGCGGTCGGGTGCGGCGTCGTGCTCGCGATCGGCGATGGCGACGTCATCTACGGCGTGGACTACGCGTTGCTCACCGCGCTGCTCTGGGGGTTGTCGACGGTCGCGGGCCGCGGCGTGATGGTCGAGCTATCGCTCCCGCTCGCCGCGGGCATGCGCGTCGTGATCGGGCTCGTCGCGACATTCGCGATCGTCGCGATCCGAGGCGGGCTCTCGGCGGACGCGCTGTGGCCGGCCGCGGCTGCAGTGGCGCCGGCCAAGACCGTCACGTGGCTGCTGCTGCTCGCGATCCTGTCGGGCGGGCTTCCGCTCGTGATCTATTTCGCGGGCCTCGCGCGAACTCGCGCGTCGACCGCGGGCTACTTCGAGATGTTGCAGACGCTCGCCGCCGCGGCGATCACGTGGACGTTCTTCGGCGACGCGCTCGCGCCGCATCAACTCGCGGCCGGGGTCCTGCTGATCGGCGCGGTCGCGATGGTGCAGCGCGCGCAATCGTCGACCGCGCGCGTGTGACCACAGCTACGCCGTCAGTCGAGGTGCAACGGACATGGCCACTCGACGCGGTCGACGAACGGCGCCGCGGCGAGGCGTGCGAGCTGATCGTGCGGCCCGGTGACGTTCATCACGCTCCCTGCGTGACCGGCGATCTCGTAGCCGGTCGCTTGCAGCCCCGGGCAGCCGGCGACGAACTGCCGCGCGGTCTCGATCGGGAGGGCGATCACGACCCAGGCCACGTTCTGTTTGGCGTCGCAGCCGCCCTGCTTCGCGCCGAGTTGCACGGGAGTCGCGAGGAGCTCGGCGCACGACGGCAGTGGCTGCGCTGCATTCGCCGCGATCACGGCGCGGCGCTCGCCGTTGGCGCGGAGATCGGCGAGCATGTGGGCCGGCAACGCGGGATCGGCGGCGAACGCGCCCATCAGGGGCGAGATGCCGTGGCCGCCGTAGCGCGCGGTCGGCCACTCGACGTCGATACCGGAGCGCGGTAAGCGCGCAAGTCCCCATTCATCGCCGACGAGGCTATCGCTCGTCATCTGACCGGCGAGCGCCTGCGAGTCGCGCTCGCTCGCGAGGTGCCCGAGCAGCTCGCCCGCAACGCCGGTCTCGTGGTCGTACAGCACGTATAGCTTGCCGATGGCGGTCGGCGGCCGGCTGGCGAGCTCGGGCGCGAACCGCGCGAGGACCTCGGCGCCGATCGCGATCCGCTGTTCGTCGTCGGCGAGCGTCGCCCACAGCTCGCGAGAGCGCACCGGCACGTCGCCGCGCAGCCGCGTGCGATTCGCGCGCGCCGCTTGCGCGATCGGGTCGTCGTGCACGATGGGAGTGCGCAGCGTGGGCATCGCCGAGTGGCGCACGAGATCGAGGCCGAACAGGTGGAGTAACGCGAGCCCCACGCGCGGATCATCGCCGCGCGCGCCGCGCAGGTCGATCAGCAGCAAGTCGTGCGCGGCCAGCGCGCGTAGCGCATCGCCGAACCCGGTCCAACGGGGGTCATCCGGAGGCGCGAGCTCGTGCAGCGCGATCACGCCGACCGCCGCCGGGCCCGTGCCATCGATCCGGAATTCGAACAGCGGGCCGGTGCGCGGTGGCGCTGCGGTCGGCGGTGGAATCGTCCGGCTGTCGCGGTTGCAGCGCTTGCCGTCGAGGCTGAACGTCAGCGTGCGCTCGAAGTCGATGTCGCCGAGCAGCACGCACAGCTCGTGCGCGGTGTGCGCGCGGGTCGCGGCAGCGCGCAGCCGTGCACGCAGGTCTGGCGTCACTTCGATCCACGTCGTCGCGAGCAGATCGTCGAGGAACATCGCGTCGGCCCCGCGCTCGTCTGCCGACAGCCCGCGGTTGTGCCCGGCCGCCCCGAGCGTCGCGACCTCTGCGGCGGTGAGCTCGTGAGCTCGCTCGAATCGCGGGGCACCGCCGCAGGCGGCGAGGGCGAGGACAGCGGCTCGCTTGTGCATCGCTCTATTAACGCCCCCGCGCGGCCCTTGGTTTGACGTGACGCGAACTATTCGCGGCTCGACCTGTGCCGCGCGGCGGTCGAGGCACGTCGCCTCGCGGTGTCAACGTGCGGCTACACGACGAGCGACACGCGTGCGCGACGACGAGCGTCCGCGTGGCCTGCGCCTTGCGAGAGCAAGGCACGCCGTCCGAGTCGAGGTCCTGATCATGTCGTTGTTACATTCGCCTTCGTTGTCCGTGCTCTGCGTCGTCGCCGCCTGCGGTTCGGGTTCGCCGGCACAAGGCGATCTCGATGCGCTGCATCCTGTCGACGCCGGATCTCCCGTCGGGTCGGGGACCATATCGTTCCTTGACGATCCGACCGGCGCACCGGTCAACGATATCGGCGGCGCGTTCTACGCGCGTGCACCTCACTGTGTTCAAGAGGCGGTCAGCGGCTGTACGTACACGACGTGCGATCCCGCGCCGTCGCCGGTCTCGGCGGGCACGCTGACCATGCACTGGCCGAGCGCGAACGGCGATCAACATCTCGACCCGGGGCCCGACGGAACGTACTCCTTCGAGCTCACCGGCCTCGAGCTATGGCAGGCCGGCGACGAGCTCACCGTGAGCGCAGCGGGAAGCACGGTGCCGGCGTTCGACGCCCAGCTCGCGTTCCCGAGCCACTTCGACGTGATCACCGACGAGCTGCCGGAGGCGCTCGTACGCGGCAGCGATCTCACCATCGGCGCGGGTGAGCCGGGCACACGTCTCGATCCGAGCGTCGTCAACTTCTTTCAGGGCTCGAGCTCGCTGGCGTGTGCGTTCCCCGCGCCGACCACGCCGGCGACCCTGGGCTATGTCGTGCCGGGCGCGGCGCTCGCCGCCCTGTCGAGCTCGAGCCAGGTGACGATGACCTGGTTCTCGACGACCGCGGCCACGGTCGTCGCTGGCGACTACGCCATCTCGGTCGTCGCGATGCACGCGGGCATGAGCCCGCTCGCGCTCGACGTCGACTGACGGATCAGGCGGACAGCACCTTCGCGAGCGTCGTGCCCATCTCAGCCGGCGTCGCGGCGACCGCGATACCCGCGGCCTTGAGCGCGGCGATCTTGTCGGCCGCGGCGCCCTTGCCACCCGAGATGATCGCGCCGGCGTGACCCATGCGCTTGCCCGGCGGCGCGGTCTGGCCGCCGATGAACGCGGCGACCGGCTTCTTGACGTTGTCGTGGCGGTCGCGATGGTGCAGCGCGCGCAGTCGCAAACCGAGCACGTCTAGTCAGTTGAGGTGGTACGGCGGCTCGAGACACCCGATCGCGTCGACGAACGTCGCGGCGGCGAGGCGCTCGAGCGTGTCGGGCGGAGCGCGCACCTCGATCGCGCTGCCGCGGCTGAAGTCCGTGCCGCCTGGTTGCGCGGTGATCGTGAGGCCGGGACAGCTGCGCAAGAACGCCATCGCCTCGGCAGCGGGAAGCGCGAGCTCGATGGTGTGATCGTCGAGCTCGCTCGCGCTCTTGTCGCAGCGTTCGAGCTTGTGGCGGAGCGCCGTCGGATCGACCGGCAGGGCCGCACATGACGGCCGCGGGCTCGCGGCGTTCGCGGCCACGAGCGCGCGTCGCGCGGCGAGCCCGTGCATCGATGGGAGTTGCCCCGCAGGAGTCGCGTCCGCGGCCCGATGTTCGTGCCGCAGGTCGTTGATGTAGAACGGCGGGCCGTAGCGTACCGTCGGCACCGCGAGCTCGATCCCCGAGCGAGGGAGGCGGATCGCGGCCCACTCGTCGACCACCCACTGGTTCGTCGCCGGCTCCGCGCCGATCACGGTGTTGACGTCCACCAGGTGGGCGACGAGCTCGCCGGCGATCCCGGTCTCTGCATCGAATAGCACCCGGACGTCGGGGTGCGGTCGCGCGGCCGGGACCAAGCCGGGCGCGAGCTGGCTCACTAGCGCGCGGGCGAGCGCGTGGAGCGAGGCCTCGGTCGACACCGACGCCCACAGCTCGCGCGGGCGAGCGCTGACCTCCGGATGCTTCGCGGTGAACGCGGCGCGCGCGGCGGTCGCGATCGCATCGTCGTGAAACACGGGGGGAGCGACGCCGAACTGCGGATAGATCGGTACGCCGAGCACGTCGAGGATCGCCACGCCCATGCGCGGATCGTCCCCGCGTGCGCCGCGTAGATCGATCACGACCGACGCGGTCGAGGCCAGGGCGCGCAGCACGTCGCCGAATCCCGACCAACGCGGATCGTCAGGCGCGACGAAGCTCGCGATCGAAAGCACGCCGACGGCGGTGGCTCGGTCGTCGAGCGCCGAACTACCCGATGGCAGCGCGGCTACATCGAGGCGCCAGGTGTACGCCGGCCCCGGGGCGGGTGCCAGGCGAGCGCTCGGTCGCGGCGAGGTGCCGGCAGTGCGATCGCACGGCGGCGTCGCGACCACCGGGCTGTAGTCGACGACGAGCGCAGTGCAGAACGCGGCCACTTCGGCGTTCTCCGACGCGAGCGCGGCGCGACGCCAGGCCATCCGATTCGATCGTGCCAGCGGCCCGACCAGGTGCCCGAGCACATCCTCGAGGTACGCGACGTCGGCGATCCTATCCGCTGCGGAGAGCGTGCGGTCGACCGGCGGCGCACCGAGAGCGACGAGGCGTGCCACGGTCACCGGGGGCGCATCGAACCGAGCGTCGTCGAGGAGCGATGCCCCGCATCCGACGAGCGCGATGACTCCGAGCCAATCGAGTCGCATGCCGCGTTGTAACGGGTGAGCCGCGACCCTGCGTCGCGATGGCTCGAAGTATTCGGCGGAGCTCAGAGCGGATGCGACGTCACGCTCCCGGTCGCGCTGGCCGGCAGGTGCTGCGGCAAGGAAATATCTGGCGCTCCGCTGCATCCGACGGCGGCGAGTGCGAGCACCGCACGCACGGCCTCACGCCAGAACGGTCGCGAGCGTCGTGCCCATCTCGGCCGGCGTCGCGGCGACCGCGATACCCGCGGCCTTGAGCGCAGCGATCTTGTCGGCGGCGGCGCCCTTACCGCCGGAGATGATCGCGCCGGCGTGGCCCATGCGCTTGCCGGGCGGTGCGGTCAGGCCACCGATGAACGCGGCACACGGCTTCTTGACGTTGTCGTGGATGAACTGCGCGGCGCGCTCTTCGGAGTCGCCGCCGATCTCGCCGATCATGAAGATCGACGACGTCCCGGGATCCTCGGCGAACCAACTGATCGCGTCGATGAAGTCGGTGCCCTTGACCGGATCGCCGCCGATGCCGATCGCGGTCGATTGCCCGAGGCCGAGCGCGGTGAGCTGATGCACGACCTCGTAGGTCAGCGTGCCGGAGCGCGACACGACGCCGACGCCGCCCGGCTTGTGGATGTAGCCCGGCATGATGCCGACCTTGCATTGGCCCGGCGTGATCACGCCTGGACAGTTCGGGCCGATCAACACGACATCTTTGTAATCGCGCTCGAGCACGTACTTGACCTTGACCATGTCGTTCGCCGGGATGCCCTCGGTGATCGCGATGACCAAGCGAATGCCCGCGGCGGCAGCTTCGAGGATCGAATCCGCGGCGAACGGCGGCGGCACGTAGATGACGCTCGTGTTCGCGCCAGCGAGCCGCACCGCTTCGTCGACCGTGTCGTACATCGGGACTTGCTCGAGCCCGGCGACCTTGCTGCCGCCCTTGCCGGGCGTGACGCCGGCGACGACGCGCGTGCCGTACTCGACCATCTGCTTCGCGTGAAACGCGCCGGCCGAGCCGGACATGCCCTGGACGACGAGCTTGGTGTCATTGCCAACGAGGACGCTCATTTCGAACCTCCGACGGCCGCGACGACTTTCTTCGCGCCATCCGCCATGTCCGCAGCGGACACGATGTTGAGCTTGCTGTCCGCGAGCATCTTCTTGCCGAGCTCGACGTTCGTGCCTTCGAGCCGAACGACGAGCGGCACCTTGAGCCCGACCTCTTTGACCGCCGCGATCACGCCCGCGGCGATCGTGTCGCACTTCATGATGCCGCCGAAGATATTGACGAAGATCGCCTTCACGTCGGGCGAGCTCGTGATGATCTTGAACGCGGCGGTGACCTTCTCCGCGGTCGCGCCGCCGCCGACGTCGAGAAAGTTCGCCGGCTTGCCGCCGTAGAACTTGATGATGTCCATCGTCGACATCGCGAGCCCGGCGCCGTTGACCATGCAACCGATGTTGCCGTCGAGCGAGATGTAGCTGAGGTCCCACTTCTTCGCTTCGATCTCCTGCGCGTCCTCTTCGTTCGGATCGCGCCACGCTTCGAGCTCGGGGTGGCGGTAGAGCGCGTTGTCGTCGAAGTTGATCTTCGCATCGAGCGCGAGCACCTGGCCGTCTTTGGTCGAGATCAGCGGGTTGATCTCGAGCAGCGAGCAGTCCATCTCTTCATTGCACTTCGCGAGCGCCTTCAAGAACTTGCCGAGCGAGCTCGCGACCTTGCCGGTCATGCCGAGCTCCTTCGCGAGCTTGCGCGACTGGTAATCGCACCAGCCGGTCGCGGGATCGATCGGCTCCTTCAAGATCTTCTCGGGGCGGTGCGCCGCGACTTCTTCGATGTCCATACCGCCTTCGGTCGACGCCATCACGGTGATCCGACCGGTCGCGCGATCGAGCAGCATGCCGAGGTAGTACTCGTGCTCGATCGCGAGGCCTTGCTCGACGAGCAGGCGTTGGACCTTCTTGCCCTCGGGCCCGGTCTGGTGCGTGACGAGCGTCATGCCGTAGATCGCTCTGACCGCGGCCTCGGCGTCGGCCTTCGTCTTCGCGACCTTGACGCCGCCGCCCTTGCCGCGACCACCGGCGTGGATCTGCGCCTTGATGACGACGACCTCGCTGCCCGATTCCTTTTGGACCTTCGGGATCGCCGCGATCGCCTCGTCGACCGTCATCGCCGGGATTCCGAACGGCACCGGCACGCCGTACTTCCGGAAACAGCTCTTTGCCCTGGTACTCGTGGATCTTCACGTCGCGGGTGTATCACGGCGAGGCGCGACGGGCAGCTCACGGGCCGGTGAAGCGATCCTGGTCGCCGTGGTCGTCGTAGCTCATTCGGCTTCGCGCCGGCGCGGCCACCACCAATAGGCGGACAGCGCGAACACCAGCGGCAGCGACATCATCGCGATCGTCATCGGGAGCCAATCGCGCAACAGCCCGAGCGCGGGCGGCGACCACAGATCGCCGAACAAATGGATCGCGAAGATCATCCCGGCCATCGCGCTCGCGCGGAGGTGAGGTGGGACCGAGCGCAGCCCGATCGCGTTGACCGGCGAGGTCGAGACGAACAGGCCGAGCTGCACGAGGAACGTGATCCCGAAGAACAGCGCCGGGTTTGGCATGAAGAACACGAGCACACCGAGCGGCGTCGCGATGATCATGCCGAGCGCACAGATCCGGAGCAGCGCGTTGATCGCGGTGCGATTCTCGCGCGAGTCGTAGGCGGCGTCGTCGGCGACCGGCGGGAGCTTGCGCACCGCGCGATCTGCCCATTGTCCGCCGACGAGGGTCGCGATCGTGCCGCTGATCACCGTGACCAGACCGAACCAGAACCCGGCGCTCTTCGTGGTCAGGTCGTGCGGGAACCGCGATACCAAGAACTCGGGACCCCAGTACGCGAACGCGCCGAGCGCGGCGGTGTACGCGCAGCAGCCGACGACCGCGCGCCGGTACAACGGGATCTTCGACAGCGTCGACAGGTTCTCCAGCACCTTCGCCTTGGCGTCGGCGAGCTGACGCGGCGGCTCGACGATCAGCAGACAGCTCAACGCCAGGACGATGCCGGGACCGCCCGCGATGAAGAACGCCGCGTGCCAGCCCCACGCGTCGTCGACCGCTCCGCCCATCATGAAGCCCATCGCGGAGCCGAGCGGGATCGCGAGGTAGAAGATCGCGAGCGCGCGGTTCTTCTGATCCGGTGGCGTCAGGTCGTCGATGATCGTCGGCGCGAGGGTCGCGTAGCTCGCCTCGCCAACGCCGACGACCATGCGCGCGAGCAAGAACGTCCACAGGCTCGTCGACAACCCGGTCGCCGCGGTCGCGAGGCTCCACACGAGCACGCCGAACGCGATCAGGCCCTTGCGCGAACCTTTGTCGGCGCGCGCGCCGAACAGCGGCGCGGTCAGGAAGTAGCCGACCATGAACGCGCTGCCGCCGAGCCCGGCCATGGCGTGCGACAAGCTTAGGTCGCCTTCGATCGACTTGAGCACCGACGCCAGCATGTAGCGATCGATGTAGTTGAGGAAGTTGAGGCCGGTGAGCAGCGCCAGGATCGCGCCGCGCCGTCTGATCATTTCTTCACCAGCTGGATCAGGACCTGGACCGGGTACATCGCGCCGGTCTCCTGGTTGCCTTCCTCGGAGTCGCCGACCGTGTAGTACGCCGCGCCGACCTGCGCGAGCAGCGCGACGCCGAGCGGATCGGCCTTGACGATGTCCCAGCGCAGCCCGGCATCGGCCTCCCACGCGTAGCCGCTGATCGCACTCGAGCTGCTGGTCATCCCGGGCGCGGGCGCAGGTGCGGCGCCGCCGCCGTAGTTGAATGCGAGCGCGATGTACGGGGTGACGCGCGTCTGGAGGATCATCCAGCGCACGACGAACCCGAGCGACAGGCCGCCGGCGAGGCTGCCGATCCGGACGGCGGCCTCGTAGTGGGCGAGTCGCCCGCCGAGCTCGGCTTCATACAAGCCGCCGCGACCGCCGAGGTCGGCGCCGCCGACGAAGCCGACGGTGTAGGCGGTCTTGAGCTTGACCGGCGGTGTCGCGACGCCGGTACCGCCGCTCGAGTCGTCGCCGATCGCGTCCATCCGGGTCAGGACGCCATCGACCCGAGACGTGTCATTCGCCGGGACCTGTGCGGTGAACGTGTACGGCGCGTAACCGTACGCGGTCAGCTTCACCTCGTGCGGGCCGGGCGCGACGATCAGCTTCGCGGGCGTGACGCCGGCCGATCGATTGTCGACCGTGACGAGCGCGCCTTCGGGCACCGACGTCACGACGAGCTCGCCGCTCGCGCCGCCGAGGTTGACCACGACATCGATCGGGTCGCCGTACTCGGTCGTGATGTCGCGAGGCTCGATCTGCGCGCCGCTCGCGACGATGATGTGATGGCTGCCGCCTTTGATCATGCCGGTGTACGGCGTCGTGCCGACGTTGCCGCCGTCGATCGAGACGGTCGCGCCGTCGGGCAGCGAGCGCACGGTGATCGAGCCCGGTCGCGTGCGCAGCTCGCTCAGCGTCTGGGCGACCTTCGCGTGATCCGGCGACGCCGGTGCGGCTTCGAGGTAGCGCTGATACCAGGTCGACGCCTCGCGCAGCTGGCCGAGCCGCTCGTAGTCGGTGGCGATGTTGAACATCGCGAACGGGTGTGGCACCAGCTCGTACGCGCGCAGGTAGTGCTCGATCGCGCCACGCCAATCCTTGGCGCGATCGGACGCTTCACCGGCGGCGAACGCGGCGCGGGCGTCGTCGCGTTCGTCGGCTCGAACCCCGCGCGCGCAGAGCCCCGACACGAGGAGGACGGCTAGGACGAGCGAGCCAATGCGCATCAGTAAGGATTCGGCTTATAGCCCGAGCCGGCGCCGGGATCGGGCGTGACGCCGCGCGGATGATCGGTATGCGGCGTCGCTGGCGTGGACGGCACGGTCTCGCCGTGCGATCCGGGCGCGGTGCGGCCGGGCGTCGCCGGCAGCTTCGCGATGGCCTTGGCCCCAGCGGGTTTCGGCTTCGCGATCCCTGGGGGCTTGACCGAGCCCGAGCCAGAGCCCGCGCCAGCCACGACCCGAGGCACGGGCTGGAGCGTGATCACCGCGGACGTGCGCTCGCCCGCCGGGACGTCCTCGTCTTCGTCGACCGCGAGGTAATCGGCGAGCTCGATGTGGAGGTGGTGGCGACCCGGTTTGACGGTCACCCCGAGCGGCGTGCTACCCGACTCGGCGTTGTCGATGCTGACCCGGCCACCGGGCGGGATGGTCTTGATCTCGAGCGTGCCGGTCGCCGCGACTGCGGGCGTGGTCGCGGCCGCGGGCGTCGTCGCGGCCGGTGGTGTGACCTCGCCAGTGACCCCGCCAGCCGCGGCTTGCTCGCCGTTGTTCGCCGCGACGATCGCGATCGCGGCACCCGCGACGATGGTGACGGCGACCAGCGCGTACGGCCAGCGCCTGCGAGGCGCCGGCGGTCGCGTGATCGCATGCGCGACCGAGCTCGAAACGCCGACCGTGCCGGCGAGCGCGAGCTGCGAGATGTTGTGCTCGTGATGGAGCTCCGCGATGAACGCCTCGGCGGTGGCGACCCGATCCTCCGGCTCTTTTTGCAGCGCGTGATGGACCGCCGCGCACAGGTTCGCCGGCAGCCCGGGCCGGACATCCCCGACCGGCGGCGGCGACGCGGTCAGCACCTTCGCGATCAGGATGGGATAGGTCGCGCCGTCGAACGGCGGCTTGCCGGCGAGCATCTCGTACAAGATCACGCCGCACGCGTAGAGGTCGACGCGCGGATCGATCTCGACGCCCATCGCCTGCTCGGGCGCCATGTACAGCGGCGTGCCCATCACCATGCCGGTCGTGGTGAGCCGGGTCGGAATATCCTCGCCGATGTTGAGGATCTTCGAGATGCCGAAGTCGAGCAGCTTGACGAAGTCGTGCTGATCGTCGTCGTCGACGAGGAAGATATTATCGGGCTTGAGATCGCGATGGATGATGCCCTTGGCGTGGGCGGCGCCGACCGCGCGCAGCGTCTGGCGCATGATGTCGATCGCGCGCCACGGCTCCATCGGACCGGTGCGCAGCAGGATCTCCGATAGCGACGCGCCGGACAGCAGCTCCATGACGACGAACGGTCGGCCATCCTCCGACACGCCGATGTGCTGGACGTCGACGATGTGCGCGTTGCCGATCCGGCTCGCGGCGAGCGCTTCGCGTTGAAACCGCGCGATCGCATCGGCGTCCTGCGCGAACTTCTCGAGCATGACCTTGACCGCGACGCGCTTGCCGAGCTGGACGTGCTCGGCCTCGTACACCACCCCCATGCCGCCCCGTCCGATCTCGCGAACGATCCGGTAACGAGCGTCGAGCGTCTCGCCTAACAGAGAAGCAACCGCGTCCACAGGCCCCCGATGGTAATCGATCATGTGGGGGACGCTGTCTCTATTGTCAACTTGCGGGCGAGAGCCCAGCGCGTAACGGACGGTTTTCGCCGAGGTTTTCTGGGGACGCTGTCTCTATTGTCACCTTGCGGTCGCGGGGTTGGTCGGCGAACGTCGATTATTTCGGTGACGCCGCGACGTCGACGACCGCGGCGGCATACGCCTGTGCGGCGGCTTCACAGGCGTCGAGGGTGCCGGTCAGCCACGCGCACGCGAAGTTGGTCTCGGTCGGCGGCGGCGTGATGCGCACGCTGCGGACGTCGGCGGCCTTGAGCGCGGCGTCGAGCCCGATCGTGGCCTCGAGCGGCGGTGCGACGAGGTACGCCATCGGCTCGCCGACCGACAGCCCGGCTTCGCGCGACAGGTACTCGCCGAGCGACGCGATGACATGCGGGAACACCGTCACGGTGCGCTTGCCATCGGCGTCGTAGAAGCACGCGTCGTGGGCGAGGCAGCGCAGCAGTGCGTCGAGCCCGGCGTCGATCGCCTCGGGCTCGGCCGCACCGAGCACGCCGAGGATCTCGCCCGACAGCCGGCCGCTCGCGTGCGCCGCGCCGGCATAGAAGCTGCGCGCGAAGATGACGTCGACCTGCGCGTGCTTGGTCGCTTCGTCGAGCGCGACGTACATCGCGTCGTCCTGATCGCACGTGACCAGGCCGAGCGAGCGATGGCGCTCCGGGTCTCCGCCGTAGCCGCGGATCAGCGCGGGATCGGCGTTCGGCAGCCTGCGCACCGAGAGCACGATCGGCACGATCGGCTCGAGAATCACACGTGCTCCACGAGCTTCTGGCGCACCTGCGGCGCACGCGGTGCACGCTCGCTGGCCTCGCCGATCCGCGCGAGGTCCAGGCTCACGCCGCTCGTCTTCTGCTCGATCATCGCGGCGGCGAACCCGGCGAGCCGCGCCGCCGCTTCGGCGATCGGAATGCCGCGCGGATGGATGTTCGAGATCATGTTGCGATCGCCGTCGGTGTTGCCGACCTTCGGGTTGTAGACGACGTACGCCGACAAGCCATCACCGGTGCCGAGCCCCGGGCGTTCGCCGAGCAGGATCATCGCGACCTTCGCGCCGACGACCTGGCCGATCTCGTCTTCGAGCCACACCCGCGCGAACCGCGCCGCGATCGGTGTGCCAACGGTCAGCTTGCGCGCGGTGCATGCCGCGGCGACCGCATCGTAGAGCTGCTTGCCCGAGCCGACGCAAGCGACCGCCGAGAGGCCGTCGGCGACGATGATCTGAACGTCGGGGCCTTTGATCGCCTTCGCGCGCAGGTCTGCGAGCGACGTATCGGACAGCCGACGTCCGAGATCCGGACGCAGCAGGAACTCGCGATGATCGGCGACGCGAGTCGCGAGGCCCAAGAAGCCGTGATGCGCGGCCCAACCATCGGGCAACAGCGCCTCGACCGCGCCGTGCGCGACCGCGAGCTCGGCTTGGAACTGGAGCACGACCTCGGTCGCATAGCGCGTGCCGACGTGGCCGATGCCGACGAGCGCCGTCGTGTGGCGCGCGGCGACCGCGGCGAACGGCGAGCGCTCGGGCCTCGGCGTGTAGACCCGCGCGGGCGGCGGCGGGATCGGCGGCAGCGCCGGCGCGGGCGGCAGCGGGTCGGAGCTGCCGAGTCGGTCGCGCAGCGCGTCCATCAGCTGCCGGGTTCGACTCACGCAGCGTACGTCATCACGGCGCTAGCGACGACGCAAGGTTCACGGCGTGGAGTCGCTACAGCTGGCCGCACACCGCGATCTGGTAATCGTTGTTCGACCCGCCGAGATCGGTGCCGAGCTGACTCGCGAGCTCGGTGACGAATTGAAAGCTGCCGTCGCTCGCGACCGTTCCCTGCCACTCGATCAACGTCGTGTTGTCGACGCGCGGCGAGCCCTCGTACGACGCGTCGTACCAGACCAGGCCTTGCGGCGAGATGCCGTTGCATCCCCAGCTGCTCGCGCCGTCGTCGTTCGCGCCCTCACAATAGATGTAGAACGTGCCGCCGCCGTACATCGTGACATCGATGATCGATTCGTCGTCCTCGAAGCCGAGCGTCGGGACGCCCGCGCTCGGGATCGCCTCGCGCGTCCCGTCGGTGGCCATCACGCTCGCCGGAGTCGATGACCACGCGCCGCACCCGGTGACCGCATCGCACGCCCGCGACCGCGAGGTCACCGCGAACGACCCGACCGACGCGGTCGTCGTGCCGGGCGCGAAATACGGGACGAGCTGCGCGAACGTCACGGCGGTGACCCCTGTCGGCAGCGTGTACGGATCCGCCGTGCAGCCCGCGCTGATCCCCGCATCGCCGGTCGCTAGCGACGCGTCGGTCTCGTGCTCGCTGTCGACCGGCGCGAGCTCGCTGTCGGGTGAGCCACCGCGGCTCGCATCCGGAGCGAGCTCCGGGCGACCGGCGTGACCGCATGCTGTAAGCACGAACACGACGAGCACGCGCGCGCGGAGCATGCCCTCCGGACGCAACGACCCCGCGGGGAGTCGCATGTGCGATATGAACGGGCATGGACGCGTACACGCGAGTCGTTTGCCAGTGGTGTAACAACCAGAGTCAGAGTCCGACGCAGTGCTCGTTCTGCGGCGCGCCACTCGACGTCAAGGACACGGTCACCGAGTCGGGCTGGCGCGAGGCGCCGCGCCTGCGCGACATGACCGAGATCCATTTCGACCAGAGCACGTGCCAGGTCGAAGGCGAGGTGGTGCCGGTCGTCGAGATCGCGCTCGCCGAGACCGACTCGGTCTACTTCGAGCATCACGTCATGCTGTGGAAGCAGCCGACCGTGCCGGTCCAGCTGATGCCGACGCAGGGCCCGAAGCGGTCGTTCTTCAACCTGCCGCACCTGATCACCGTCGCATCCGGGCCCGGCCGGATCGCATTCTCGCGCGACGCGAGCGGCGAGATCGTCGTGCTGCCGCTCCATCCCGGGATGGAGGTCGACGTGCGCGAACACGCGTTCCTGCTCGCGAGCTCGCGGATCTCGTACACGTATGTGCGGATCAAGGGCCTCGCGAACATCCTGCACGGCGGCAACGGCATGTGGCTCGATCGGTTCGTGACGAGCAACGCACCGGGGCTGCTCGTGTTGCACGGCTACGGCAACGTGTTCGAGCGCATGCTCGCGCCCGGCGAAGTGATTCAAGTCGAGCCCGGCGCGATGCTGTTCAAGGATGCGTCGGTCACGCTCGAGACCGAGAAGATCAAGCTGTCGAGTGGCTTGCTCGGCGGCACGTCGATGTACCTCGCGAAGCTCACCGGGCCGGGCCGGGTCGGCATCCAGTCGATGTATCACCACGGCGGAGCGGGCGAATGAGTCTGTACAGCTGCCCGTTCTGCTCGACCGCGAGCCCGGCCGACACCGCGACGTGTCCCGGTTGCGGCGCGCCGATCGATGTGACGCGCAAGCCGAGCGCGTCGGGCTGGCTCGAGCTGCCGCCGGCGCAAGACCTCGCGCGAATCCAAGCGGGGCGATCGTCGCTGCAGATCGAGGGCACGCTCGTCCCGGTCGCCGACTTCAAGCTCGCCGACGGCGATGGCGTCTACTTCGGTCATCACGAGCTGCTGTGGAAGGATCCGGCGGTGCATGTCCAGCAAATGGGGCTGAAGGGCGCGTGGAAGCGGATGCTCGCCGGCTTGCCGGTGCACATGCTGACCGCGAAGGGGCCGGGCCGGATCGCGTTCTCGCGCGACGCGCCGGGCGAGATGCTCGCGATTCCGATCGCGCCCGGACGCGAGGTCGAGGTGCGCGAGCACGTGTTCCTCGCGGCGACGCAGCACGTGCAGTACGACTACATGAATTCGTACGTCTGGTACGAGACGCGCAGCGGCGACGAGGTCGAGATGCACTTTCCGATCGGCCGCCTGCTCGACAAGTTCAGCGCGCCGACCGAGCCCGGTTTGTTGCTGATCCACGCGCACGGCAACGCGTTCGTGCGCACGCTCGCTAAGGGCGAGTCGGTGCTCGTCAAGGCGTCGGCGCTGCTCTACAAGGACGCGTATGTCGACATGTCGCTCCACTTCGAATACGCGGAGCGCAAGGGCTTCGCGAGCTGGTTCTCGTCGGCGTGGAACTTTCAGCGCTATCTGTGGCTGCACTTGACCGGGCCGGGACGCGTCGCGATCCAGTCGGCGTACGGGCACCACCACGATCCCGAGCTCGCGATCTATCGTTCGTCGGCAGCGACCGAGGCGTTCTGGTGACAGCGCGACTCGCGCTCGTGCTCGCGCTGACCAGCTGCGCGCACCTGCCGCGAGCGACCCCGCCGATCGCGGGCGCCGACACGCCGCCGGTGGTGACGCCGCTCGCACCCGCGATCGTGCTCGGCGGCGCCGGAGATGAAGCGGGCTACGGCGAGCGTACCGTGGCGCGCGCGCCCGACGCGATCGCCGATGCCGCCGAAGCCGCGGTGGTCGCGCGCACGTGGTCGGCCGCGTCGTTCGTGCGCGATCCTCGGGTGTCCGCCGCGGCCGCCGAGATCGCGGACGCGATCGCGCGCGGCGGGCCGGTGGTCGACGACGAGGCGGTCCGGTTCGCGCTCGATCGCCACGGCGTGATCGAGCCGGCCGTGATGGTCGACGTGACCGGCCCGGTCGACTCGGCCGGCGCGCTGGTCGATGCGATCGCCGGCAAGCTCGCCGGGGTCCGCGGTGCCGCGCACCGGCTCGGTATCGCTGGTCACGCGCGCCGGGTCGCGATCGTCACCGGCGCCGAGCTGATGACGCTTGTCCGGCCGCTGCCCCGCGCGTTGCCGTTCGGCGGTGCCGCCGTACTCGACGCCGTGCTCGATGCACGGCTCCACGCGCCGCACCTCAACGTCACGCACGAGGACGACCGTGTCGACCATCCGCCCGTGATCGCGATCGGCGACCATCACTTCGCCGTGACGATCGCATGTGGCGCGCACGTCGGTGTGCAATGGGTCGCGATCGAGGCGTGCGATCCGAGCAACGCGCCGGTCGGCCTCGGAGCGCTCCCGATCGTCTGTTACGGCGAGCCGACCCCGGTCTACCGGATCGAGCCGGTCGCGAACACCTCGGCGTCCGACCCGGCGCGCGCACTGGCGGCGATCATCAACCGCGAGCGCGCGGCCGGTGCCCTTCCGCCGTTGCGCGGCGACATCCGGCTCGATCGTGTCGCTCGCGATCACGCCGCGCGCATGGCTCGCGCGCAACGAGTCTCGCATGACCTCGGCGGCTCGGCGCGCGATCGACTGCGCCGCGCCGGCCTCGATCCACCGCGCGTCGGCGAGACCGTGCTCGCCGCCGGCGACCTCGGCGCGGTCGCCGAACGGCTGATGAACGCCCCGGGCTTTCAATCGTCGATCGAGGGCGGCGGCACGCTCCGCGCGGGTCGCCCCGATTACACCCACGTCGGCGTCGGCGCGGCGCGTGGTCGCGACGGCCAGCTCTACGTCGCGGTCGAGCTCGCCGGTATCCCGCCGCGCACCGATCCGGCGCTGGTCACCGCCGCGGTGCTCGCCAAGCTGTCGGTGGTCTCGCAGATCCCGCTCGCGGTCGAGCCGCGGCTGTCCGCGGTCGCGGCGCGGCTCGCCGAAGCCCAAGCCGCCGGCGCGACCGGCGAACAGCTCGCCGACTACATCACGACCAACACCGGGTTCGCCTACTCGCGCGTCTCGCAGGCGTCGGCGCGCATCGTCACGCTCGACGAGATCGACGCCGCCAAGCTGATCACCGCGAACCCGTTCCACCGCATCGGCATCGGCATCTATCAGGATCCACCCGGCGGCCGGACGCCCGGCTGGATCTGGATCTCGATCCTCTACGCCAAGCTCGATGATCAACCGCCGAAGCCGAGCCACGCGGGCGGACCCGACATCTGACGTTCAGCGAATCGCGCTCGCGTCGCCGAACTTCGGACCGGGGTCCTCGCCGCGCCAGATGCCCGCCGCATCGAGCCAAGCGTCGAACTCCGGGGTCGCGCGCTTGTGCAGCAGGCGGCGGATCGTCGGGATGTCGTGATAGCTCGTCGATTGATAGTTGAGCATGATGTCGTCGCCGACCGGCAGCGACATCAAGTACGTGCAGCCGGCCGCGCCGAGCAGCACCTTGAGGCTCTCGAGCTCGTCCTGCGACATCTTCGAGTGGTACGTGAAGCAGGCGTCGCAGCCCATCGGCAGGCCGAGCAGCTTGCCCATCGCGTGATCCTCGAGCGCCGCACGCGAGATCTGCGCGCCGTCTTCGAGGTACTCCGGGCCGATGAACCCGACGACGGTGTTGACCAGGAACGGCTTGTAGCGCCGCGCGAGGCCGTGCGCGCGCGCTTCGATCGTGACTTGATCGGCGCCGTGATGCGCGGCGCTCGACAGCGCCGAGCCCTGGCCGGTCTCGAAGTACATCCGGTTCGGGCCCTTCGCCGTGCCCTTGACCTTCATCATCGCCCACGCTTCGTCGAGCAGCTTCGCGCTGATCCCGAACGCGCGATTGCCGGCCTCGGTGCCGGCGAGCGACTGGAACATCAGGTCCATCGGGCAGCCGAGCTCGAGCGCCTTCATCTGGACCGTGACGTGCGACAACACGCAGTGTTGCGTCGGGATCGCGTTGCGCTTCAACACGTCGTCGATCGCGATGAGGATCTCGGCGGTCGACTCGGGCGTATCGGTCGCGGGGTTGACGCCGATCACCGCGTCGCCGCAGCCGTACGACAGGCCCTCGCGCATCGACGCGAGGATGCCCTCCACATCGTCGGTCGGATGGTTCGGCTGGCAGCGCGACGACAACCGCCCGGGCAACCCGAGCGTCGAGTTCGCGCGCACGACGACCTGGCACTTCGCGCCGACCGTCATCAGATCGAAGTTCGACATCAACTTCGCGGCGGCCGCGACCATCTCGGGCGTCAGACCCGGTGCGACCGCGCGCAGCGTCGGGCCGGTCGTGCCGATGTCGAGCAGCCACTCGCGGAACTGGCCGACCGTGAGGTGCGAGACCGCGCGATACGCTTGGTCGTCGAGCTCGTCTTCGATCAAGCGGGTCAGCTCGTCGACCTCGTACGGCACGACCGGGTTCGCGCGCAGCTCCGCGAGCGTCATCCCCGCGAGCACCGCACGCGCCGCGACGCGCTCGACCGGATCGCGCGCCGACACGCCGGCGAGGTCGTCGCCGCTCTTCGGCGGGTTCGCCTTCGCGAGCACCTCTTTGACCGAGGCGAAGCGATACGACACGCCTCGGATCGTGGAAGCCAGCTGCACGGCGGCGCATCGTAGCCGATCCCACATCCTCGACACGTGTTCGGCAGGCCGGTGAACGTTCGACAACGTCGGTCGCGGGCTTACCAGAATTGTAATTTAGATCTAGCTGGTAGCGACATTGGTCCGACCATTGCGGACAACCTCGATCGCTTGGGCTGGAGCGCCGAGCGCGAGCGCGAGCGCGGTGACCGCAGCGCCGTGGGTCGCCCAGCGCGCGCGCAAGTCGTCGACGGTCGAGCGCAAGTGATCCTCGAGCTCGTCGAGGTCGGGGCTAGCGACATCGGCGCTCGCGCACAGCTCGGCGCGATAAGCAGCGATGGCGTGCTCGAGGTCGTTCATGACGAGCTCTAGGCGCGGTCGAAGATCGCGCGCAGCGAGCCGAGCTTCGTGCGAGCGGTGGTCCAGCCGAGTAAGGCGCTCGCGACCGAGGCGACCACGCCGCTGGCGAGCGAGCCGAGCAAGTACACGCGGTAGAATTCGCGGTGCCCGAAGTTGAAGCGCAACGTCCACATCTGCTCGATCGCGACCGCGAGCGCGATCGCGGCAACCGCCGAGCCCGCGGCGGCCCACTTCGCGCGCAACACGCCACCGCACGTCGCGATCGCGGCGGCGGACAACGCGATCTTCGCAGCCGGTGCGACCGCGACCCACTCGCCGTCGCTGCTCGTCACCTGATATGCGAGCGCGATCGCCGCAGCGCCGTATGCCCACACTTGCAGCGCGAGCGCGATGCCGGCGGCGCTGATCTCGCGGCGTTGCCACGGCGCCAGGACCGCGACGATAGCGACAAACCACGCGACGAACCACACGCTCGCGCCCGCGCCGGTCGCGAGCCACATCGCGGTCGGCAACACGAAGAACCCGAAGCCGCCGAGCAAGATCGGCCGCGCCCACGACAGCCGCGCGAGGAGTGCAGCGACGAGCAAGAACCCGGCGGCCAGCTCGACATCGATCTCGAGGTTCGCGCCGCTCGACCACCTCGTCATCACGAGGATCGGCAGGATCAGCAGCGCGGCGACGACCGCGCGAGGCCACGACAACCGCGCGCCGAACGCGGTACGGACCCGAGCATGCTCGCGAGCGACCGAGCGCGGCTCGCCGAGTCGACGCGCGGCTTCGGCAACCGCCTCGGCGGCACCGAGTCCGGTATCGCGTAGCTCGCCGGCGAGCGTGCGCAGATGATCCTCGATCTCGTCGAGGTCGCCACGCGCGAGCTCGGCTTCGGCGGCGAGCTGCTGGCGATAGGCTTCGATGGCACTTTCGATATCGCGGTCGTCACTCATGCGGGTCTCCATGCCTTGGTGAGGGCGGCGTGCACGACGTCCCACTGGCGGCGCTCTTCAGTGAGCGCACGGCGGCCGTCGGGGCGCAGCCGGTAATACTTGCGCTTGCGACCGGTGTCGCCGCGCTGTTCGAACGATTCGATCAAGCCTTGGTCCTCCATGCGATGGAGCACCGGGTACAACATGCCTTCGGACCACTCGAGCTGACCGCCCGATAGCGACCGCACCTCTTGGATAATCGCGTAGCCGTAGCTCTCGCCGCGCCAAAGGATCGACAGCACGAGCGCGGTGGCCGATGCCGCGATCAGGTCCTTCGCGATCCGCTCGGGCTCCTTCGCTTGCCTCACGGCTCTATGCATAGGACCGCTAGGCATCGTTGTCAAGTCCTCTCTCTCATCGCGCCAGCTCGCCGAGCGTGATATCTGCTCGTCGTGCCCTACCTCGAGCCCGCACGCGACGCCGGCCGTGCCTTCCTCGCGCGCGGCATCACCGGTCCCGTCGTGATGCTGAACCTGCTGCGCTTCCGCGATGTCGCCGACTACTCCGGCTCGCCGGAGCTGGCGCCCGCCTCGCCGATCTCCGGCGTCGAGGCGTACCGCCGCTACATCACGGCCGCGACGCCATTCGTCGACAGGCGCGGCGGCAAGCTGGTCTTCCTCGGCCGCGGCGGCGACTTCCTCATCGGGCCGGCGGACGAGCGTTGGGATGCCGTCATGCTCGTGCGGCAGCGCAGCGTGGAGGACTTCATGGCGTTCGCGTCGGACCCTGCGTACCTGAAAGTCCTCGGGCACCGGACAGCCGGGCTCGCTGACTCGCGACTGCTGCCCATGACCGAGACCGACGCACTCTGACCGAGACGACGAAGCGGCTCGAGCGCAACGCGACGCGACCGCTGGCAAGCGGCGGCAACCTATTCCGGGCCGATCGATAGCTTGACCTCGGGGCGCGTGAGGAACGCGTGAACTCGATGGCCCGACCACCGCCGGCATCGCACGTTGCTTGCCATGAGGATCCTCGCTCCGTGCGTGAAACGAAAGCTGAGGTACCTCGCATGGCTGAACTAGGAGCTCACATGACGAAGTCACTCGTGATCGCGATCGCGTTGGCCGGGTGCTCGGACGCCGCGGCGCTGCCACCGCCGCGGACGCCGGAGCGAATCGCCGCGGATGCGCCCGCGCTTGATGCTTTGCGCGCCGCTAACTTCGACGCCGCGTTCTCGCTCGCCGGCCAGCAACTCGCGATCGCGCCGCAGGATTCCGAAGCGGCGGCGATCCGCGCGATCGCGGGCTACCAGCAAGCCGCGGCGACGCTCTATGTCGCGCTCGATGTTCGAGCAAGCTGGTGGATCGTCGACAAGGTGCTCCGTGACGAGGCGAAGCCCGCGTTGCAAGCGTTCGACGAGCGGCTCGACGCGATCGATCGCGACCTCGCGGTCGTTGCCGCCGATCCCCGGTTCACGCTCGAGCTGTGCCTCGCGTGCTGGCAATCCGATTGGAACCACGACGGCAAGATCGACGAGCGCGACCGGCGGCTGTTCGAGATCGAGCGCGACGACAAAGGGGAGGCGCTGCCGCCGAACGATCCGCGCAGGCGGCCGACATTCAAGTTCGACGTCGGCGACGCGCTGTGGGCGCGGGCGATGGTGTCGTTCCAGCGCGCCGCGGCGGAGCTCGTGCTCGCCTATCGCTGGTCGGATCTCGACAAGTCCGATCACTCGAAGACGGTCGTCATCCACCTGTTGTCCGCCGACAAGGTCAAGCGCGCGCGTGCGTTGCTGCTCGCCGGCTTGGATTTCTCGGACAAGACGCGCAAGGCTTATCTCGCCGAGACCGACGACGATCGCGAATGGGTCCCGAACCCGCACCAGCACAGCCACCCCGTACCGCTCGACGCCGACGCCAAGCTGTACGACACGTGGGGGGGCGTGATCGGCGATCTGCGCCGGCTGGTCGCGGGGGACGAAGGCATCTCGATGCGCGAGCTCGGCCCGCTGATCTCGACCGAGCTCGCGTGGCTGGTCCCGGACGCGTACATCGACGTCGGGCGCATGCTCGACGAGCCGGTCGACATTCGCATCGAGACCGAGGGTCACGGCGACAAGGCCAAGGAGGTCGAGCGGGTCCTGCGCGGGGTGCTCGGTCATGGCTACCGCGAGTCGATGAAGCCATCGCCGCTGGTCGGACGGATTCGGTCGATCGCGGGCGAACTCGCGCGCGGCGGCGATACGCTCGACGAAAAGCTGCACTACTTGTTGTGGGTGAACTGAGCCCGAGCCCGAACTTCTCGTCCGGAGCGTCCGGCGAACGTCCGGTGCGCGTCCGGGCGCCGGACAAAGCGCAGCGCAAATGCGCGCGATCGCGTGAACGGATGTTGGCCTCGAGGTTGCTGATGCGGCCGGCATGCTGAAAACCCTCTCGCTCACGTTCGTCTTATCTCTCTCGTCGGTCGCGCTCGCGGCTGGCCTTCCGTCACCGGTCGTCGGAGGCACGACGGTTCCCGCAGGTGAATGGCCGGATGCGGTCGCGGTGCTCGCGGCGGATGCAGCGTGCACCGGCACGCTGATCGCGCCCGATGTCGTGCTCACCGCGGGGCACTGCATCGGCGTGAATCCGCAGGTCGTGATCGCGAATAGCGTCGACTACGCCGGGTCCGGCGGTGAATCGATCCGGGTCAAGAGCGCCACCGCCTATCCGTCGTGGCAGACCAGCTACGACGTCGGCGTGCTCGTGCTCGATCACGCGGCGAAGACCAAGCCGCGTGCGATCGCCGCGGAGTGCACCGCCGAGAAGCTCGTCCCGGGCGCGAAGGTGCGCGTGGTCGGCTTCGGGCTGACGACGAAGACCGGCACGGGCGACAACACGAAGCTGCACCAAGCCGAGCTCCCGGTCGACGACGCGTCGTGCACGCAGGACGCGTCGTGCGAAGCGAACGTCGCGCCCGACGGCGAGTTCACCGCCGGCGGCGATGGCACCGACGCGTGCTTCGGCGACTCGGGTGGTCCGGTCTACCTCGGCAGCGGCGATGACGCGTCGGTGATCGGCGTCGTGTCGCGCGGGCTCGCATTGCCCGGCGACCCGTGTGGCAACGGCGGCGTCTACATCCGCGCCGACAAGGTCGTGTCGTGGATCGAGAAGACCACGGGCCGCACGATCGCGCGCGCGTCGTGCCCGGGCGGCAAGGCCGACGGCGACGGCGATGGCGCGACCGCGTCCGACGGCGCGGGCGGCTGCTCGGCGGCGAACGGGGTGGTCGGCTTCGGCGTGCTCGCCGTGGTCGTCGGGCTGATTCTCGCCCGGCCGCGCAAGCGCCGCGCGCCGTAGGCCGTCAGGAGCGGCACGAGACGGGTCCCGAAGCGCGTCGCGCTTCACCCGTCTAGTGCGTGATACAACTCGCGCCCATGGCGAAGATCAAGGTCAAGAATCCCGTCGTCGAGATGGATGGCGACGAGATGACGCGCGTGATCTGGAAGTTCATCAAGGACAAATTGATCCTTCCGTACCTCGAGCTCGACGTGAAGTACTTCGATCTCGGGATCGAGCATCGCGACGAGACCAACGATCAGGTCACGATCGATTCGGCGAACGCCACGAAGCAGTACGGCGTCGCGGTCAAGTGCGCGACGATTACGCCCGACGAGGCCCGCGTCAAAGAGTTCACGCTCAAGGAGATGTGGAAGTCGCCGAACGGCACGATCCGCAACATCATCGGCGGCACGATCTTCCGCGAGCCGATCATCTGCAAGAACGTGCCGCGGCTCGTGCCGGGCTGGACCAAGCCGATCGTGATCGGCCGTCACGCGTTCGGCGACCAGTACCGCGCGACCGACTTCGTGGTCCCCGGCGCCGGCACGTTGACGATGACGTTCACGCCGAGCGACGGCGGCAAGGTGATCGAGCACAAGGTGTTCGACTTCCCCGGCGGCGGTGTCGCGCTCGGCATGTACAACCTCGACGACTCGATCATCGGGTTCGCGCGCAGCTCGCTCAACTACGCGCTCAACCGCGGTTGGCCGTTGTACCTGTCGACGAAGAACACGATCCTCAAGCGCTACGACGGCCGGTTCAAGGATCTGTTCCAGAAGGTCTACGCCGACGAGTTCGCCGACAAGTTCAAGGCCAAGGGCATCGTCTACGAGCACCGGCTGATCGACGACATGGTCGCTTCCGCGATGAAGTGGGAGGGCGGCTTCGTGTGGGCGTGCAAGAACTACGACGGCGATGTTCAGTCCGACTCGGTCGCGCAGGGCTTCGGCTCGCTCGGCCTCATGACCTCGGTGTTGCTCACGCCCGATGGCAAGACGGTCGAGGCCGAGGCCGCCCACGGCACGGTCACGCGCCACTTCCGCGATCACCAGAAGGGCAAGCCAACGTCGACGAACCCGATCGCATCGATCTTCGCGTGGACCCAGGGCCTCAAGTACCGCGGTCAGTTCGACAACACGCCGGATGTGGTGAAGTTCGCCGACACGCTCGAGAAGGTCTGCGTGTCGACCGTCGAGAGCGGCAAGATGACGAAGGACCTCGCGGTGCTCGTCGGCCCGAGTCAGCCGCACCTGACGACCGAGCAGTTCCTCGACGCTCTCGACGCCGGTCTACGCGCCAAGCTCGCCTAGGACGGCTGAAACCACGGGTGCTCGGCGAACACCGCGAGCAGCTCGCGCGTCTCCTTGTACTCGTTGCCCCACGGGCCTTGGAGCTGCGAGATCGCGTGGTCGGCCAGCCCGCCGATCGTCGCGATCCGATGCTTGCGCACCAGCTTCTCCGTACGAACGGACAGCTCGAGGTCTTCGATCGGTCGCGCCCGCAGGAGCGGATCGCGAACGACCCCGAGTGGCGAGGTCAGCCGTTCGTACGCGGCATTCGCCGCGGCCTTGTGCGCGGCCGATAGGCCCGACTGATCCTGCGCGACGCGCGCGGTGTGAACGTCGAAGATGATCGAGCGGAACACCGACGAACGCCCGGGCGGAAACTCGATCACGCCGGTGTTGTGCGGATCGCCGTCGATCACCCACACGCTGCCGTCGAGCCGCGTCGGGGGCGGTAGCTCGATCTCCACGGTCGATAGCGCGAGCTCAGGCCGTGACAACGGTGCGGGCTGCGGATCGAGGCTCGCGACGAGCCGTGCGCCGTCGTCGGTGATCGTCCATGGGCTCGACAGCGTCTGTGCAGCCATGAAAGCGCGCAACGCGGCGATCTGGTCGGAATCGAGTGGCGGATCGAGCGAGAACGAGCCTTCGAAGCGCGGGTAGGTCATGACGCACGGAGCTTGAAACGGCCGATCGCTCGCCGCCACAAACAGTTCGGGACATCGTGTTAGCTATCGGTGACAGGGACTGCCGCACGCGCCGCGCCGTGTTACGAGCCGCGCGTGCGCACGTTCTTCGCGATCTCCCTGCTCGCCGCCTGCGGTGGCGGAGGACATTCGACCGCGGATGCCTACGAGGATGCCGGCAAGGCTGGCCCGTGCGCTTCGACGTTCGGCACCGCGCGACGCCCGGGTTCGGCCGGCTCGACGCCACGCTCGTCGCGGTCGTGCCGCCGAACGACCATGCCTGCGCCGACCTCAACTCGACCCACCTCGTGATCCAAGGCGAGATGAACGGCGACGTGGATCGGATGGTCGTCGACGTGCTGTCCAACCAAGGCAGCCCGGACGTGTGGTTCTACGAGCTCGACGCGCCGCTCGTCGGCGAGCCGTGGGCGGAAGGCTGGCACACCGACGTGCCGCTCGACTACGCGACGACGCTCGGCCTGCACAGCACGCAGTTCACGGAGATGACGGAGACGCCGCTGGTCACCGCGATCACGAACGAGCTCACGCTCGGCGCCAAGGTCTCGATCTTCGCGACGAACGGCAGCACCGAGCCCGACAGCGCGCACCTCATCCATCGCAACACGACGAACCAGGACGGCGCGATCGTGTTGTCGCCCGATGGCGCACCGCACTGGCTGACGATGCGATTCGACGAAGACGTGTTCTAGCGAACAAACGCCGGTAGGACCAGCTCGGGGCCGACGTGGTCGCCGGTGCCGTCGCAGCTCTGTGCGCGCAGCCGGTACTTGCCGGCCGGTGCCGGGACATTGGCGTGGCAGCCGCACTGCATGCACGTCATGCCGGTCCACGTCGGCAACGCTAGCTTGTCGCCAGGCGCGATCGTCGTGCACGCGGTGGCCGGGCCACAGCCGCCGGCGGGAATCCAGGTCATGTCGACCCATGCTCCGTCGACCTTGCGTTGCAGCACGACGTGGTCGGCGATCGCGATCGGCGCCTTACCGAGGTTGCGTACCGCGAACGCGAGCTGGCGTCGCGCGACCGCCTTCGCCGTGAGCGCGAGGCCTGGGCGGACCTCGACGACGTCGAGCGAGACTGGTGCGGCCCACCGCACCGGAGCCCCGGCTGGCGCGAAGCCGAGCCGGATCGCATGCGTGCCGATTCGCGCTTGCAGGGCGATCGAGATCGGCAGCGTCCGCGTATCGGTCTCGCCGGGCGCGAGCGTGATCGGCTGCGAGTCGTTCGCGGCGCAATCCGGGCCGACGACCGCCAGCTCGCCGTCGTCGCTCTGCCACGCGTCCGGCCACGAGCAGGTCATGAGGACGAACGACTGACTCTGCCGGGTCGCGTTGCTCACCCGGACGGTGACGCCGACCATCTCGCCGCGATGGACTCGAACCTGCGGCGCGGAGGCGTCGACCGCGAGGACCGGGGGCGCGGCGGTCGGCGCGGCGCCGGCAAGGGTGGCGATCAAGACAACCGGGATGGCGGCGAGCGAGTTGCGCATGGAGGTTCTACGCACGTCGCGCCCGGGCGGTCTCTCGCGGCGAGAGTGTTCTAAGCCGTCCTAAGCCCCCGCGCCGCGCGCTGCGTTGATCCGATCGGCGAGCAAATCGCGATCGTAGACCCCAGCCGCCATGCCGACGTGCGCGGACACCATCGGGTATCGCGTGCCGTCGGTGAGCACGAGGTCGAAGCCCGCCGGGCGCGCTCGGCCCCCGCGCGTCATCATCCCGGGCCAGAACTCGAGGGTCGCGACCTCGGGCCATGCGATCACGCGCTCGCGATCGCCCTTGCGCACGGTCAGCCCTGCGGGCCCGATCGTCACGAACAACCGGGCGCCGCGCCAGGCGGTGATGAACATCGCGAGCGAGAGCGCCGCGAACCCGCCGCCGCCGAGTGCGCCGAGCGCTGTCACGTCGCCACCGCGCGAGAGCACCGCCGCGATCACCACCGAGCCGAGCGCGATCGGCATCGACAAGATCGACACCAGCGGAAACACGCCGAGGCGGAACAGCTTACCGGGCAGCACGTAGCTGACCGACGCGTGCGCCGCGTCGAGCTGGAGCGCCACGAGCACCGCCTCGGCTGCGGCGATGTCGGCCACGCGCAGGTCACACGCGAACCGCTCGGTGCGCAGCTCGAGCCGCACGATCGGCCGGCCGCGCCAGCCGCGCTGGGTCCGCACGGCCGAGGCGATGTCGCCGGCGCTCACGACGAGCTCGCCCTCGATCGCGACGCCGTTGCGGTCGACCATCAGCTCGCCGCGGCGCGTGTGCGCGAACGCATTGGTCGACCAGATCATCGGCACCGCCAGCCACGACGCGCAGATCGCGAGCCCGAGGAACTGGATCCACCACGGCTCGGGTCCGCCGGCTAACGCCACCCACGCGAACGCGACGATCGCCGCGATGCCCGGCGACGCGGCGATCGCGACGGCGTAGAGATTGCGCCGGCGCAGCACGCCCTGCGCGGCGCGAAACGGCGGAGCGCTCAGCCCAGGAACCCGCGCGCGATGTTCATCAGGTCGGTGTTCGCGGCGAGCGCCTTGCCGAACGCCTCTTTCTCGGCGGCCGACAGCTCGAACTCGTACACCTTCTCGGCGCCCTTCGCGGACAGCTTGACCGGAACGCCGAGGAACGCGCCCTTGACCCCGAACTCGCCGTTGAGCTCGATCGAGCAGGGCAGCACGCGGCCCTGGTTCTTGACGATCGACTCGACCATCAAGCACGTGCCGGCGCCCGGGGCGAGCCACGCCGAGGTGCCGATCAGGCCGGTCAGCGTCGCGCCACCCTTCTTCGTCTTCTCGACGACCTCGTTCAGCTTCTCGGCCGAAAGGAACTTGCCGACCGGAACGTTGCCGATCATCGCGGTCGAGGTGATCGGCACCATGTCCTTGTCGGTGTGCGCGCCGAGCACGATGCCCTGGACGTCCTCGACGCTGACGCCGGCGGCGAGCGCGAGGTTCGTGCGGAACCGCGCGCTGTCGAGCACGCCGGCCGAGCCGATGACGCGCTCGCGCGGGAAGCCGGTGACTTGCTTCGCGACGAACACCATCGCATCGAGCGGGTTAGACACGACGATCAGCACCGCGTCGGGCGCGTGCTTCCTCACGTCACCGCAGATGCCCTTGACGATGCCGGCGTTGATGTTGATCAGCTCTTCGCGCGACTGGCCGGGCTTGCGCGGCACGCCGGCGGTCATCACGACGATGTCGGCGCCGGCCATCGCTTCGGCCTTGTCGGTCGCGATGAAGCTCGTGTTGTTGAACCCTTCCCACGGGCTGCACTGCGTCAAGTCGAGCGCGCGACCCTCGGCCGGCCCGACCTTGAGGTCGATGAGGACGAGGTCACCGAGCTCCTTTTGCGCGGCCCATTGTGCGACGGCTGCACCGACGTTGCCGCCGGCACCGATGATTGCGATCTTCGGACGCTTGATCATTGTGGACGAGTCATACGCCCACGCCATGGCGGCGGCAAGGCCTGCGACGTCCCGCGACAGCCCCGCGACTCGAGCGACATCGTCGTCGGTCGCATGAGAAGAAACATCTCGCATGTTGCCAACGCTAGTAGGTGGACCAGAGTCCAAGCGGGTGCTTACCTCTGTGCACCTAGGAGGACCGATGCGTCGCCTGTCCACTGTTCTCGTCTTGCTCGCTATCGCCGCGCCCGTTTACGCGGAGGTGTCACCCGCCGTCACCGATGCGGTGAAGAAGGTGAAGGCCGCCGACTATCCGAGCGCGAACGCGCTCACGATCCTCAGCGACCAGAACGTGGTGTTCCAGGCCGACGGCAAGTTCGTCATCACCGTCCACATCGCGCGGATGGCGCTGACCAATACCGGCACGCAGGAGATCGCCGCGACGACGAATGACTACGCGAAGGACGCCGAGAAGTTGGAGGTCCTGTCGGCGCAGGTCGTCAAGAAAGACGGCACGATCATCCCGGTCGACAAGAAAGACATCCAAGACGTCGAGCAGAGCGGCGACGCGAACATCTATGACCCCGAAGGTCGAGCCGTGAAGGTGACGTTCCACGGCATCGCGGTCGGCGACGCGGTCGACTACACGTACCGGCTCACCCGCTCGTTACCGACGCGCGACAACTACTGGAACGACACGTTTGGGTTCCAGTCGACCGAGCCGATGCTCGAGGCGAGCTACAACGTCGATGGTCCGACGTCGCTGCCGTTGACCGCCGAGGTCTATCACGGTGATCGCGGCGGTAAGATCACGTCGTCGAAGAAGACGGTCGGCGATCGCATCCACTATACGTGGTCGGTCACGAACGCGCCGCAGCTCATGCCGGAGATGGCGATGGATGCGAGCGTCGAGCTACCGATGCTCGTCGTGACGACCGATCCGAGCTGGCAGCACTTCTCGAAGTGGTGGGCCGATCTCACCGAGAAGCAGATGGTCGCGACCGACGAGCTCAAGGCTAAGGTCAAGGAGCTGACCAAGAACGCGAAGACCGACGACGACAAGATCAAGGCGCTCTACGACTTCGTGGCCCAGGACATTCGCTACCGCGGCCTCGGCGTCGGCCCACGCACCGGCTACACGCCGCGCAAGGCGGCCGAGACGTACGCGTCGCGCTGGGGCGTGTGCCGCGACGTCTCGATCCTGCTGACGACGATGCTGCGCGCCGACGGCCTCGAGGCCTACCCGGTGCTGACGAATGTCGGTGACCCCGTGCTGCCGAAGATCGCGTACGACGGGTTCAATCACGCGATCGTCGCGATGCCGAAGAAAGGCGGCGGATGGAGCTACCTCGATCCGACCGCGAAGAACAACAACTCGCTGATCCCGGGCTACGAGGCGCAGCAAGACACGCTGGTGTCGACGCCGAAAGGCGAGCCGCTCACGCAGATCCCCGCGATCGATCCGTCGGCGAACCTCGGCCACGCGACCGCAACGACGGTGATCGCCGACGACGGCACCATGACGTCGAAGATCACGCTCCAGACCAAGGGCATGTTCGATCTGATCATCCGCTCGGTCGCGGCGATGGCGAGCGAGGACCAGCAGAAGGAAGCGGTCGAGCAGCTGCTGCGTAACACGCTGCCCGGCTCGCAACTCGTCTCGTACAGCATCTCGAGCGCGATCGCGTTGTGGAGCCCGATGCAGATCTCGTTCGAGATCAAGATGCCACACGCCGCGACGAAGACCGGCGACTACCGGTTGCTCCGTACGGTCGTGACGTCCGGGGCGCTCGGCCTGGTCGAGAACATGGCGCCGCAGCTGCTCGGGTTGCAGTCGCGCAAGTACACGCTCGATTCGCACCTGACGTTCCAGTACGACGAGGACGAGACCGTGAAGCTGCCGCCGTCCACCAAGGTGGTCGCGCTGCCCAACGACGCGAAGTCCGCGACGAAGGTCACGACCCTGGCCGCGACGTGCACCCAGCAGGACCCGACGACGATCACGTGTCACCGGACGTTTCAGCTCAAGAGTCGGTTTGTCGATCCCGACGAGTACAAGAACGTGCGCACCGCGCTCGCGTCGCTGTCTCAGGTCGCGCGTCAGCCGGTCATCCTTTCGGGAGTTAACTAATGAAGCGGTTCACCACGATCCTCGTCGCGTCGCTCGCCGCGACCTCCGCGTGCAAATCGAAAACCGACGGCGCGAAGGCGGACCACGCTGGCGCGGGAACCCAACCGGGGCCGGTGGCGAAGACCGACGCGCCCGCGGCCAAGGGCGATGACCTCGCGCAGATGGTCGCCCTCGCGAAGCGCGCAGATCTCGCGGCGTTCCCCCAGGCGGATGCGGTGCTCGGGCTCGACCGCGATGACATCACGCTCGCCGCCGACGGCACGGTCACGCATCACCACAAGTCGATCGTCAAGCTGCTCGATGCGCAACGCGGCAAAGAAAAGTTCGCCGACGTCCACGTACCGTTCGATACCAAGCGGCAGACGCTGACGATCGATGTCGCGCGCACGGTCAACGCCGATGGGCAGGCCCACGTCGCGGCTCCCGAAGAGATCGGCGACATCGTACCGCCGCGACTCGCGGACGCCACGATGTACTCCGATGTCCGCGAGCGCGTCGTGTCGTTCCCCGCAGTCGACAAGGGCTCGGTCGTCGAGCTCGAATACACGCGCACCACGAAGCCGAGCCCGGATTCGCCGCTAGGTGGCGAGGAGATGCTCGCGCAGTGGGACCCGTCGGATCAGCGCATCGTCACGATCACCGCGCCGGCGGGGATGACGCCGAAGTTCTCGGTCGTCGGCGACGACGTCAAGCCGGTCGAGTCGCAAGCGGCCGGTGGCAATCACACCTGGACGTTCACGATCGACAAGGAGCCCGACCGTCACCCCGAAACCGGCTCGCTCGTCAAGGAAGCGGTGCTGCCGCGCCTCGTCTATAGCTTCGCGCCGAGCTGGGCGAAGGTGCTCGAGCCGATCGCGGGTCGGTTCCTCGAGGTCGCCGTGCCGGCCGCGATCCCCGCGAGCGTGAAGGCGGAGGCCGACCGGCTCGTCGCCGGTGCGAAGACCGACAACGACAAGGCGCAGGCGCTGTTCAAGTTCGTCGCGCACGACATCCGATCGATCGACCTACCGCTCGGTTGGGCGGGCTACGAGCCACACGCGCCCGACGTCGTGCTCGCGAATCGCTACGCCGACGCGCGCGACAAGGTGTGCTTGTTGCTCGCGCTCGCCGCGGCCGAAGGCCTGCACGGTAAGCCCGTGCTCGTGCGCACCGGCAAGGTTCAGGTCATCGAATCGGTGCCGACCGCCGCGCAGTTCGATCGGATGATCGCGACGCTCGACGTCGACGGCAAAGACCAATGGGTCGATCCCGATGATCCGAACGGACAGTTCGGTCTCGCGTTCGCGGGGCAAGACAACCTCGTGTTGCCGATCGAGAAGGGCGGGGTCGAGCTCGGCCAGCGTCCCGCCCTCGATCCGTCGTCATCGATCTCGCACGTCACCGCGGCGTTCGCTCTGAACGCGAATGGCGACCTCGACGCGAAGTACAACTACGCGCTCTCGGGCTGGTACGCGGATCGCGCCAGCGACGAGCTTCGCGCGCTCAAGGGCGAGCCACTCGATCAGTTCTTCCAGCAATCGGCCGGGCACCTGTCGGGCAGCGCGGTCGACAAGGGACATCAGGTCGGCGACACGATGTCGGTGACCGGGCCGATCCAGCTGATGCAGCATGTCTCGGCGCCGGGCTATACGGCGACCCAGGCGAACTTTCGCGTGGTCGAGCTGCCGCCGGTCACCCTCGGCGTCGCCGACGAGCTGCCGTCGGCCGGACTCAACACGCGCAAGTACCCGCTGTGGATCGGCACGCCGCGCACCGAGACGGGCGACATGACGCTGTCGGTGCCGGCCGGTTGGAAGATCGCGTACGTGCCGCCAAAGCTCGAGGGCTCGGCCGACGGAATCACCTACACGTCCACCTGCGCGGTCAACGGCCAGAACGTGACCTGTCACGATCAGGTCGTGCTCGACAAGCTCGAGCTCGCCGTCGACAAGTACGCCCCGTTCCGCGAGGCGTTGACGAAGCTGCAGTCGTACGATCGGCGCGTCGTCTTGCTGACCAAAGCGTGAGCTGTCGGCGCACCGTGGTGATGCTGCGACAGTGGCATCACGCGGTGCTGCGTAGTTAACGTGCCGGTCGCGAGGCACGCGCCGTGCACTTCGCGATCGCGGTGCGCCCGGTCTCGATCTCGATCGCGTGTGTGCTCGGATGCGCGCATCAGCCGGCGACGATCGGCAGCGCGTGCGCGTCGCCTCGATGGCAAGAGCTGGCAGCGAGCACCGATACCGCGTTCGTCCCGGCCTCGCAGGCGCTCGTCGGCGCGGTCACGCTCGCGGGGCCGTCGCGATCGGCACCCGGGTTGCGGAGGATGACCTGGCTCGCGGGCACGCCGTTCGAGCCCGCGCGGTTTTCGCGGATGGCGATGGCCGTGCAACGCTCGTCGATCCGCGAGGGCTATCGCGATGCGCGGGTCGTCGCGCGCGCGGCCGGCCGCGAGCGAGCCGGGGCCGTCGACATCTGTGTCGCGGCCGCACTGGGTCCGCGCGTCCTGATCCGCGCGTTCCGGTTTCCCGGCCGTGCCGGCGTCGCCGAGCCCGAGCTGATCGCGGCGATCGCGAGCAAGGATGGCATCGATTCGATCGGCGGACCGTACGACGCCGACAAGCTCGACGCATCGCTCCACTCGATCGAAGAGGTGTATCTCGACCACGGCTATCCGGCGATTCGCGTCGACCCGTCGCGCGTCCGCCGGGTCGGCGATGCGCTCGAGGTCGAGGTGCCGGTGCACGAAGGCAAACGGTTCAGGCTCGGGGCGCTGACCGAGACCAGTGCGTTCGGTCCGCTGCATGCGCCGCTCCGAGTCGCGACCGGCGACTGGTTCTCGCGCAAGGCTCTCCTCGCGGAGCGGCACCGGCTCGCCGAGCTGACCGGCGCAGAGGTCGATCCGAACGTCGCGCTGGACTTCGATCGGGCCACGGTGTCGGTCGACTTCACGATCGAATGGGGGTCGCCGTGGGACGCGTTGCACGCGTTGCCGCTGCTGTCATCGCGCTGACCGCCTGCGGCGCCGTGGCTCGGCACCGACCGCCAGGGATCGTGCTCGGCGGGCAGGTGCCGGCGCAGTGTCAGCTCACCGGCGCGCTGTCGGTCGACGACGTCGACTTCGAGCGCTGCATGGGCTGGGCGCTCGATCGCGTGCTGATGGCGACGGCGTATCGCTCGTACGACGACGCGGCGCTCACCGCCTATGTCTCCTCGGTTGGCGCGCGGCTCGTTGCGGCGAGCGGCAAACCGATCGCGGTCACGTTCCGCGTGATCGACGATCCCGATCCGGAGGCGTTCGCGAACCTCGGCGGGACGATCTACGTCGCGCGCGGCGCACTCGCCCGATTGCGCGACGAAGCGGAGCTCGCGGGCTTGCTCGGTCACGAGCTCGGCCACGAGCTCGCCGGTCACATGCGCGAGACGCTGTTCGAGGCGTTTCGCGAGGTCGAGCGCAGCCGCGAAGAGCAGGAGGTCGACTTGCGATCGGCACGCGATGACGAGATCCAAGCCGATTATCTCGCGGTGCTGCTCGCGGCACGCGCGGGTTACGATCCGCGCGCGGTCGATACGATGCTGCGGGCGATCGCGGCGGGCGATCCACAGATCTCGGTCGACGACCCGGACGATACTCACCCGCGATGGGCCGAGCGGCTCGCGCGCGTCGATGCCTTCGCGGCGCACTTCCCGATCGGCGGCGAGCGGCGCGAACGTGAATATCGCGCTCACGTGAGCGGGCTCGTGGTCGGTGACGACCCGCGCGTCGCCGCCGTCGTCGGCAAGGTCGCTCTATTCGCGCGCAGTGGGCTCGCGATCGATCTGCCGCGCGGGGCGAAGGCGGACGCGGCGGCGGGCACGGTCACGATCGGCTGGCCCGATGGCGCGGCCGAGCTTCGCATCGTCTCGCGCGCCGTGGCCGAAGCGATTCCGGCCAGCGAGCCCGCCCCCGAGACGTGGAACGAGACCGTGATCCGCGGTGACGTCGCGGTCATCGTCGCGACGACCGGCGACAGCGCCGAGCGCCGAGCGAAGCAACTCGCCGCCGGGGTACGCGCTTCGCACGGCGAAGCAAAGCTCCTGCATGTGGACCGCCTCGATCTCGCCGCACCGCGCGCGCTGTGGCCGGCCGCTCCGATCGGCGCGAAGCCGTCGGCGAAGATCTAGGGCGTGACCAAGATCGGGTTCGTGACCCCGAACGGCAGCTTGCCGGGGTGAACCGGATCGAGCGCCTTCGCCCCGTACGCCGCGATCACGACGAAGCCGCCGGTGGCCTGGACCTGGACCTGGACCTGACCGTGCCAGCGGATCACCGGGTTGTTCGGATCGGCGTCGCCCGGCATGATCGGAATCATGTCGACGGTGGCGCCATCGACGACCACCTCGAGGGTCGTCACGTCGACCCAGCTCGCCGCTTGGACCGTCACATCGACCATCTGCGGCGTGCCCGCGCCCGAGGTCGTATCCCCTGGTCCGGCCGTGCCGAGCGCGGCGCTGACGTAGATGCCGCCGAACACGGTCGCATGACCCGCGGCGAGCGCATCGCGCAAGGCATTCGGTGTCACCGCGCGCGGATCGTCGGTGCCGAGCGTGACGCACGTGCGCGGGTAACCGACCGGCGACGTCGACTTGACGTGCGAGTCCGACGAGCCGACCGCGAACACCTGGCGGCCGGCGTGGAGCAGCGCGAGCCAATCCGCGACGGTGCCTTGGCGGTTGTCGGTCCAGCTCGAGTTGTTGAACACCTCGAGCAGCGTGAACTTCGTGTCCCAGGCGCTCGCCGCGCTCGCGAGCCCGGTCGCGCGATCGAAGCCGACGTAGTTGAAGTAGTCGTAACGATCGCCGCGCGGATGATTGATGATGACGATCGGCGACTCGGGCCGCGCGCGCACTTGGTCGAACACCTCGGTCGGCGTCAGCGTGTCGAAGCTCGCGTTCGGTGTCGCGGCGGTCGGGAACGTCTGCCACTTCGGAGCGCCGGCGTTGACCCGCGAAGGATCGGGGACGAGCGGAAACACGCCCATGTGGCCCCATACCTCGAACGACGTCAGCTCGATCGAGCCGACCGCCGCGGCCCACGCGCCGACCCCGAGTTGCGCGATCTCCGCGGAGAAGTCGCCGACCCATTCGTGATCGCTGCGCACTGGCAGCTCGACGCCGTCGGCGACGGCCTGCGCGACTTTATCGATCGCGTCGTCGCCGGAATCGTTCGAGCGCCAGGTATGAACGTGGAAGTCGCCGCATAACACGTTGGTCGTATCGACCACGCGATCGAGGGTCGCATCGACCTCCACCGTCGCACCCGCGGTGACGTCCACCGTCTGGGTGACGAGCTCGTACTCGTAGCCGCGCGACACCACGACCTGCCAGCGACCCGGCGGCGCGGGCAGCTCGACCTCGCCGTTCGTCGGATACGCGACGTGCAACCGCCCGCCGGCGATCTGGGGCTCTCCATAGCTTGCGGGCACCGTCGGAATCGCCTGTCCATCGGCGGGCAGGACCTGGACGCGGACCGGCACGGGTTTGCCGGCCTCGGTCGCGACGACGTGGATCATCCCGGTCGGGGGCAGATCGATCGCGGCGGTCGAGCCCACGCCGACGCTCGCCGATTCGACGAGATCGCCGCGGCGATAGGCATCGATCCGGACGTCGGCATCGGCGGGCACGTGCAACGTGAACTCGCCGTTCACGTCGGTGTACGCGCGAGTCAGGTATGCGCCGCTCGCGACATCGATCGCGTGAACGCGCACGCCGTCCGCCGCGACCCCGGCTCGCGTCACCGTGCCGGTGATCGCCCGTTCGGTCTCGCCGTCGAAGCGCGCGACGGCCTGGGTCAGGCCATCGAGGCCGGGCCCGCCGATCACGAGCGTCGCGTGCAGGCGATCGGTCGTGCCACACGCCGCCATCGTGAAGCCGGGCGTGAAGGCGCCGAGGAAGCCCGACACCGAGATCGAGCTCGTCATCGGGCCATCCGCGGGGATGTACGCCCAGCTCGTCGCGAGGTCGTCGACTTGCGCGATGTACGGCGCATTCGAGATCTGCGTATCGAACCCGAGCGTCGGTTGAAACGCCGGCATGCGCTGCGTGTACATCAGGGCGTGCATCGTCGACGGCGTGTCCTTCGGCTCGCTGCGCGGTGAGCCGTAGTGCATCGTGATCGAGACGGACTCGGCGCCGGGATCGAGCTCGTAGTCGATCGCCGCATCGATGTCGGTCCACGCTTCGCTGTAAAGCGGCGACACGATCGAGTCGAAGAACGGCACGGGATGCAGCTTGCCGCGGGCGCGGATGATCGCCGGGCCACCATCGGAGCCGTCCGCGATCACCGAGACGCTGTCGGTCACGACCGTCGAGCGGCCGGTGAGCACGAAGAACTCGCCGAAGTTCGCGGGCTGGATCAGCTCGCCCCCTGCGACCAGCGCCATGCCGACCGGGCGACCGCCCCACGGATCGTAGAGGTCGCTATCGCCGACGTCCTCGATCACGAGCGCGACGCGATCGTTCGCGAGCACGAAGTCGCCGTCGGCCCACGTGATCAGCCCCGATGGCACGACCGGCAGATCGGAGGCGTGGATCCGGCCCGCGCGAGCCTCGGTCGAGCTCGCGTGCAGCGGATCGGGATTGCCATCGAGGTCACCGGCCGCGAATGGCCCGGGTGGGTTGTCGCAAGTCGCCGGCGGAGGCGCGCTGTTGTCCCCGCACGCGACGAGCCCCACCGCGACCGCGAGCGCGAGCCGTGACGTCCTCACGGCACGAGCGTAACGCAGTTGTTACTTTGGTGAGACCGAAACCGACCACGAGACGTCCCGCCCCACCAGCGGGCCGGTCCCTGCGCGGTCGGTGCGAGCGATCCGGATGATCTCGCCGTGGTGGAGGTCGACCTCGGCCGCACCGGGCGTGCGGAGCTTACCGTCGGACGTGCTCCACTCCAGCGGTAGCCCATCGGCGCGGACGACGATTGCAAAATGTCCGTCGCTGCCGGTCCACTTGAGCAGATCGACGTCGTCGCGGGTGTCGAGATAGCCGCGCAGCGGGCGGTTCGGCGACAGCGGCGTCGCATTGGCCTCGGTGCCGTTCGGCTCGATCTCGCCGGCGTCGGGATCCTCCTCCGTGATCGTCAGCGTGTACGGATCGCTGACGTCCTCGATCGGCTTCTGATCCGGGGCGAGCACTTCGGCGACGGTGACGACGAGCGCGCCATCGATGCCACGGCGATGGATCGCTTCGCCGCCGCCGACCGAGATCTCGTTGTCGGTGACGTTGTGGCCGTCGACGTCCGACACCATCAGCGAGACATCGATGTTCGGCACGCCGGTGACCGAGACGCTGACGATGTGCCGGCTGCTCGTCGGCCACGGCACGATGAACGTGTCGCGATCCCCCTCGGTCGCCGAATGGCGCTTGCCGAGATAGCCGGTGATCGGCGCGCCGGTCGCGACCTCGTTTGCCGATGCCACGTCATCGTTCGGCTCGCGCTCTTCACGCAGCGGCGCTGGGACGCGGTGGAGGTACCAGACGATCGCTCCCGCCGCGCCGAGCACCACGAGCGCCGCGCCGAGCATCATCACGACCTTCTGGCGCTTCAACCCGCGCTCGAACGCGTCGATGTCGGACCGGCGCAAGCGATGGTCGCTGCGATCGGTGGGTTCCTCGGCGACCGCGATCACCGGGCGCAGGATCCGCCGCGACGAGCGGGCGATCGGGCCGGTCGCCTCGACGGTGTCTGCGTAGGCTTCCTCGATCGCCTCGCCGAGCTCGGCCGCGGTGCGCCAGCGCTCGCTCGGATCCTTGGCGAGCGCCTTCTTGCAGATCGCGTCGACGCGCGCGTCGATGTCGCGGTCCGGAGCGCGTGCCGACGGCGCATCGGGCGCGGCGGTGAGGTGCTTCGTCAACACGCCGACCGTCGTCGTGCCGGTGAACACGTGCTCGCCGGTGAGCACCTCGAACATCAGCGCGCCGAGCGAGTAGATGTCGGTGCGAAGGTCGACATCATCGCCGCGGATCTGCTCGGGCGACATGAAGTAGGGCGTACCGACGATCTGCTGCTTGTCGGTTTCGGTCGACGGCATCTGGCGCTGGTCGAGCTTCGCGAGCCCGAAGTCGAGCACCTTCGCGTAGTCGCGACCGCTGCTCGTCCGCGTGATCAACACGTTCTCCGGCTTGAGGTCGCGATGGACAATGCCGAGCTCGTGCGCCTCCTGCAGCGCGCCGCAGATCTGGACGAACAACGGCGCGGCGCGCGCCCACGGCAGGGGGCCGTCGCGGCTGATCACGTGTGCGAGATCGAGCCCGCGCACGTACTCCATGATCAGATACAGCGCAGCGCCGGCGGTCCCGAAGTCGAACACCTGCACGGTGTGCGGATGGTGCAGCTTCGAGATCGCCGCGGCCTCACGCTCGAACCGCTGCACGACCTCGGCGTCGCCGACGAGATCGCGATGCAGCACCTTCATCGCCGCGACCTTGCCCATGCGCAGATGCTCGACGCGATAGACGACACCCATACCGCCGCGTCCGACGACCTCGATCACGCGGTACCGACCGTCGACGATCTTGCCGAGCCACGCCTGGTTCGAGTCCGACAGCCGGCGATCGATCGGCGCGCGCTCGTCTGCGTTGCCGGGTGGGCTCGGCTCGACCTTGCGCTCGGCCGCTTCGAGCGGGCTCGCGCGCGTCATGTCGGCGCCGCACTCCCGGCAGAACCGGCCGGCCTCGTCGAACGAGGTGCGGCAGCGCGGGCAGACAAATTTTTGCGCCGGCGTCGACGACACGCATGGCGAGCTTAGCCCTTTACTTCGCGTCGCGCAGCGGGGTCCAGCTCCAGGCGCCGCCGCGCACGATGAGGTAACCCGCGCTCGGTACCTGCGGCGTCGGCAACCGCGGGACCGCGTCGCTCGTCCCCGGGGTGAGTGCGACTCGCGCGCCATCGCGGCCGCCAGACTTCGCGGGCGTCGGCGCGGGCGTCGTCGGCCCGTGCAACGCGATATCGATGGTTTCGTGGCCGGCAAGCGCGAGCTCACCGGACTCGCCGCTCCGCGGCGCCTCGGCCGATGCCGCGATACGCAGCCCGGGCCGGGTCGCGAGCTCGTCGAGGACGCGCGCGACATCCTCCGGCCGGTAGATGCAGCCGTCCGGGCCAGCGCGCAGCCGAGAGGCCGCCGCGACGCCCGGGATCGTCGCGATCGTCACGCCGCCGACCTCGATCCACCGCGCGAGCCGGCCATCGATCACCGGATCGCCTCGGCCGCGCAACGCCGCGATCGCCGCGGTCAGCGCGGGCACGGACTCCAGATCGCCGGGCAGCGCCACGACCGGCCAGGTTGCGCGGTCGCCCACGGTCCCTAGTGTCGCTTCGAGCTCGGCTTGGGTCGCGCCCATGCCGCCGAGGATGACGACCACATCGGGCGTCGCGGCATCGAGCTTCGCGCGCAACCGACCGAGCGCGGCGAGTGTAGCCGGGGCCGCATCGCCGGCATCTGCGACGGCGCCGATCACGACGCGCTCGGCCGAGCCCTGGCGGGTCAGTGAATGCCCGGCGACTTGCCAGTGCTCGCTGCCGGTCGTCAGCGTCTCGGTCGCGAGCGCGGGCGGATCGAGCGTGGCGCAGTGGTTCGGCTCGCGGGCCGGCGCGTCGATCACGGCGGTGACGGTGCGAGCACCCGCGTTGGTCGCGGGCGTCGAGCCACCGCAGGCAGCGACCGCGAGGACGACGACGCGCGCGCTCACTCGACCTGGCCGCCGACTTGTTTCCACGCGGCGATGATCTTCGGCGACTCGCGATACGCCGACAGGGTCAGGTGCCGGCGCCGCTCGTAGACTCGCTTGAGCAGCGCGATCGCATGCTCGGAATCGTCGAACGCGAGGTCGGCGCGCGCGGCGAGCAGGCCGGCATCGACCGCGGTCGGCACGTCGAGGTATTCGAGGTCGGGATCGATCGCGTCGAGCGCCGTACGCACGCCCGCGAAGTCGC
>CAWKDB010000001.1:110000-129108 GCA_963848295.1 uncultured delta proteobacterium
CGGGCGAAAGGGTCGGCGTCACCGCAGTTTCCACAAACTGCGGGTCGAGACGCGCCGGGAGAAGGTCAAAGCCATCACCTCTATCGCCACCCATGATGACCTTGGTCATCGTCGGGGAATCGATGAGAGAACACGATCATCATTTGCGAACTGACAAGTTGCTGGATACCCATCCAGCCGTGCTCGCACTTCGAATTTTTTTCCTGGTGGCTACACCGGAGAGGTCACACCCGTTCCCATCCCGAACACGGAAGTTAAGCTCTCCAGGGCCGATGGTACTGCAGGGGCAACCCTGTGGGAGAGTAGGACGCTGCCGGGGTTTTGAGCCCGCTCGTAACAGAGCGGGCTCTTCTCTTTTTCGGCAACGTACGTCGCGAAGGTCCCCCAAGTCGTGGGCGGCTCACCGCGTGGCGGCCGAGCCGGCAGCGGCCGAGCCGGCCGTGGTCCCGGGTGCGGCTACCGGTCCCGTGTCCTTCATGCCGGCCTTCTTGCGAACCCCGGGCATGCCGGCCATGGCGGCATCCATCGCGCGGCGGACGTTGGCCTTCTGGTCCACGCTCAGGTAGCGATCGCAGCTCTGGAGCTCGCGCATCGACGTCACGGCGGTCATGCAGCTGATCGCGCTCTCCGGCCACTTGTCCGCGGTGCACGACCCGGTCAACACCGACCCGACGGTGCCGACGATCTCTTTGAACTGGTCGCTGTTGGGCTTCACCGCTTCGGGCGGGGCGCTTTCCGCCTCGCGGGCGAACTCCGCCCGGGCGACCCGATCGATCGCCGGGGCCAGCGGTGTACACGGGTCGCTTGAGCGCTTGCACGCCGAAGCCGCGGCGAGCCAGACCACGAGCGCGATCGATACCACCGAGCCGTGACGCATCTGACGATAGTGCCCGTGGGGCGCGTCGCGCACAACGGCAGCGCCCATCGCACCGGAAGCGATGAGCTCATTGTTTCGGCTTGCTTCGGCGTTGCTTGCCAGTGACCACGATCCGCGGGCACATTCGCGCCATGCGGACCTTTGCAGTGGTGTTGATGATCGCCGCGGCAGCCTGCGGCTCGAAGAAGGACGAGACGAATCAAGCGGCGCCGCCGGTGGCCGCGAAGCCCGTGGCCGAGCCGGTGAAGCCGCCACCGCCGGCTACAACGGCTGCAACCGATGCGAAGCTGATCGAGCGCGGCGCGTATATCGCTCGCGCCGCCGGATGCGAGGCTTGCCACACCGGGTTCACGGTGAAGGGCCCGGACTTCGAGCATCCGTTCGCAGGCGGGCTCGAGGTGCCAGACGCGATCGGCACGTGGCGCACGCCGAACATCACGCAGAGCAAGAACAGCGGGATCGGCAACTGGACCGACGCGCAGATCCTCGCCGCGGTGCGCGAGGGCGTTCGGCCCGACGGCTCGCAGCTGTACCCGATCATGCCGTACCTGCTGTACAACCGGCTCACCGACGACGACGGCAAGGCGCTCGTCGCGTACTTGCGCACGATCAAGCCGATCGAGCGCGTGGTCGAGCCGAACAAGCTGAAGATGCCGAAGATCCCGGCGCCGAAGCCGCCGAACGCGCCCGATCCGGTCGGCGATCCGGTCAAGCACGGCGAGTACCTCGCGTCGCTGATGTTGTGCGAGCACTGCCATATGACGCCCGGTCCGATGGGCCCGCTGCCCGACAAGTTCGCTGGCGGGCTGCCCTTTACGGTCCCGATGCTCGGCACCGGCACGGTGTTCTCGTCGAACATCACGCCGGATCTCGAGACCGGCATTGGAAAGTACACCGAGGACGAGCTCGCGCAGACGATCAAGACGATGGTGCGGCCGAACCATCGTCCGATCCAGGGCCCGATGATCATGATGCAGGCCGGATGGTCGCAACTCGACGACAAAGACATCCACGCGGTCGCGGCGTTCATCAAGCAGGTGCCGGCGGTGAAGCACAAAGTATCCGCGTCGACGTTCAAGCCGAATCCGTAGCAGTCGCCCGAGCAACCGGTCGTGGCCGGCGCGAGTCGACACGGCGTGCGCGCAGGTCTCGTTGCTATGGGCGCAGCATTCGCGGCATCACCGGCGATGGCGGGTCGCTCGTATCCAAAGGGCTGGCTCGCGACGTTGCCCGTCATCGACACCGGCTGCGCGGCCGCTCCGCCACCCTGCGATCCGCGCTGGCTGGCATTTCGCTACGATGAATATGTCGGTACGCCGTGGCGAGGCGCGACCGATCTCAGTCCTCGGATCGAGCACCTTGGCACTGCGCGAGCGCTCGCTACTGACCCGGACGACCTCGATCGTGGCGCTGCGCAGATGGCTCGATCACCGCCATTGGGCCGAGGCAGGCGTCGGCCTCGTTCGCTACGATGTCGGCACGGACCTCAGGGTCGGCCTGCCCACCGGACGAGAGCTGTTCATCGGCCTCGGTGACTCGCACGAGCTCACGCGCGGCGATGGGAGCGAAGCGGCGGTGCGGTTTTCGGTGACGTCCGCGGCGAACGAGTCCACGGTTTTCGTCGACGTCACGCTCGGGCCGTGGGCTCGGTTTTGATCGAGCGCTAGCGATCGGTCGGCGCCGTTGCGTGGAAGCCGCGCGCATCGCGCTCGACGATCCAGATCGCGCCGTTCGCGACCAGTGGTACCGGGCCGGCGAGCACCTCACTCAGCCACAGCCGCATCACGCCGCCGTGCGAGATCGCGACCGCGATGCCGCCATCGTGCTCCAGAGTTCGGGCCGCATTTCGTGAACTGATCGAATGACGCGGGTTTACGAGAATTCGATTAGATCGATGGATTGTGGGAATTTCGGATCGCTGGCGGTTGTCTTGGCAACGATGGAAGCTCTCGACCTCGCCTTGCCTGAGCCGTCGCCAAAGCCCGCCCACGAAATCCGGCGTTTCTCGTCGGACGGGGTGGTGATCGTCCGGGACACGATCGCGAGCGTGTACATCGGCGGGACGCTGATCGGCGGGTTCGATCTGGACGACGATGACCGCGGCCCTCGCAACGTACTGGCAGTGACGCTCGCGAAAACCGATCAGTTCCACCTCGGGCGACTGGCAACAGCATTCGGGATCACGGACGAACATTTGCGGCGCCTGCGGCGGAAGGAAGAAGCCGCGGGGTTTGCTGCGGTGCTGGGACCGCGACGCGGAGGAGTTACGAAGGTAACGCGGGAGTTGCGAACTGTTTGGTACGCGATGTTCGACGCGGGGCGAATGCCGATCGACGCGCACCGCGAACAGCCGCGCAAACAGCGCCTCGTGTATTCGACGGTGTGGCGCGTTTGGGACGACTGGCGTCGTGAGCGCGCCGCCGGGAGCCCTGTCGAGGCGGCACGGCAGGCCGCGCCGACCGCGATCGCCGGGCAGCTCGCACTGCTGATCGCCGGACCGGATCGCGATGTCGACCTCGGCGACGATCCGGTCACGGCCGACGAATTCGACGACAAGGATCAGGTGCCGATGACGGCGCAGCCGGTCCGCGGCGGAAAGCTCGTGCAGCACGCCGGCTGCTGGATCTTGCTCGCGCTTGCCGGCGAGATGGGGCTGCACGAAGAGGCGCAGCGCGCGTTCGAGGGCCGGCATCCCGATGGGCTGCGGATCGCGCTCGACGCGGTGATCTGTGCGCTCGCGCTCAAGCAATTCGTCGTCGAGGGTGTGCGCCGACTCGCGACACCGACCGGCGCGACGCTGCTGCGCGCCGAGCGCGTGCCCACGGCCAGCGGGGTCCGCAAGATCCTCGGTCGATTGCTCGCACAGACCGACGCCGGCGCCGCGCTGGAGGCACGGATGGCCGAGCGGCTGATCGCAACCGCAGCGAGCGACGGCGCCCCGGCGATCTTCTACGTCGACAACCATCTACGGCCGTATACGGGCAAGCATGTCGTGCGAAAGGGCTGGCGGATGCAGGCCAAGCGCGTGCTGCCCGGGACGACCGACTACTACGTCCACGACGAGGACGGCCGGCCGATGTTTCGCGTGCCGGTGCCGTCGCACGATCACCTGACCGAGTGGCTGCTGCCCCTGGGCCAGCGCCTGCGCAAAGCGCTCGGCCCCGACGAGACGATCCTGCTCGCCTTCGATCGCGGTGGTGCGTTTGCCGCGCAACTCGCGGCGCTGCGCGAGGCCCACTTCGACTTCGTCACGTACGAGCGAAAGCCCTACGCCGAGCTGCCGGCGACGGCGTTTACAGCGGCGACGATCGCGGGCGAACAGGTCGGGCTGCACGAGAGCCGATTGCGAAATCTCGGCGAGGGTCGCGGGCGCCTTCGTCGCATCATGGTCTGCACCGAAGATGGTCGACAGGTGAGCTTGCTCGCCGCCTCGAAGCTGCCCGCGGAGCGGCTCGTCGAGATCCTGTGGCTCCGCTGGCGCCAGGAGAACGGCTTCAAGCACGGGGTCGAGCGCTGGGGCATCAACCAGCTCGACGGCCGGCGCGTCGAACCGTATCCACCCGGGACGATCATCCCGAACCCGGCACGTCGAAAGCTCGAGCGCGCGCTGCGGGTCTGGCGCACCGCCGAGGGCGACGCACGCCGCGAGCTGGCGCGGCTGGCCGCGGACGACAAGCGACGCGAGCGTGTCGAACGCGAGCTCGCAGAGTCGCTCGAATGGCAGCGGCAGCTCGAGGCGCTCCGCCCGCTGTTTCCGAAGCACGCCGCCGTCGAAGAGACCGAGCTCGCCGGCAAGCTCGTCCGCCACACGGGCAAGCTCAAGACTGTCATCGACGTCATCCGCGTCGTCTGCGCCAACGCCGAGTCCGAGCTGGCCGCGATCGCCGCACCGCACATGAGCCGGCCCCGAGAGGCGAAGAAGCTCGTCGCGAACCTGTTCGCCGCGCCGGCAAAGGTGGCAATCACCGAACACGCCATCATCGTCCGCCTCGCGCCCGCAGCCAATCGATCCGAGCTCGACGCGATTCATCATCTGCTCGGTCATCTTACCCAGCGCGGCCTGATCCTGCCGAGTGATCACAAGCGCCTTCCCCTACGCTTCGAAACCCAACTCCAATGAGATCAGCGTCCCGAAGTCTGGTGCTCGAGGCTGTCGAAGATGTTCGTCAGCGCACGCCACATCCGCGCGACCGCCGATTCGCGCGATTCGCCACCTGGCGGCGCCCCGGTCTGCGACAGCCACTGCGCCCACGCGTCCGGGTACTGGCTCGCACATTGATCGCGGGTCAGGCCTTCGAACGCGCCGAACTGACGTTCGCGCAGCAACGGCTCGGTGCGCAGGCCCGCGATCCGGAGCTCGTCCGCGACGATCTCCGCGGTCTGGTGCGCGCGCGCCAGATCGCTCGTCCATACCGCGCTCGCGCGCTCGCCCGCGAGCTTCGCGCCAAGCGCGCGCGCTTGCTCGCGACCGACGTCATCGAGCTCGACATCGGTATGGCCCTGCAAGCGACCGAGCGCGTTCCACGCAGTCTGGCCATGGCGCGTGAGAAAGACCCGCGGGCCCACGTTACGATCGCACGCGAACGAGCCAGCGATCGCGCTTCGTGCCGACGAGTAGCATCGTCTCGGTCGCGAGATCCGCGAGTGTCAACTTGCGATCGATGTCGCTGACTTTGACGTTGTTGAGCTGCGCGCCGCCTTGGGTCAGCAGGCGGCGCGCGGCCCCTTTCGAGTCGGTCACCGTCCGCGCGAGCAGATCGATCAGCGGCAACCCGGCGTCGAGCTCGGCGCGCGTGATGTCGACGGTCGGCGCATCGCCGGCGAGCACCCCGAGATCTGCGTCGGTCAAGCCCGCGAGCTCGCCGCCGAACATCACGTGCGTCACCGCTTCGACCCGCGCGATCGAAGCCGCGCCGTGGACCCACGCCGTCATCGTATGCGCGAGCTCCTTCTGCGCGAGGCGTTTGCTGCGATCGACGTCATGCGCGGCCACGAGGTCGACGAGCTCGCCGAGCGGGCGCAGCGAGAACAGCCTGAGTAACCGCGCGGCATCTTCGTCGGAGACCTTGAGCCAGTACTGGTAGAACGCGTACGGACTCGTCCGACCGGCGTCGAGCCAGACGCGCTCTCCGGTCGACGTCTTGCCCATCTTGTTGCCGGCGCTGTCGAGCAACAGCGGCGCGGTCAACCCGAACAACTGGACGCCGCCGAGCTTGCGCTGCAGCTCGCAGCCTGCCGTGATGTTGCCGTATTGATCGCTGCCGCCGACTTGCAACCGACAACCGTGCGACTTCGCGAGGTGCACGAAGTCGAAGGCCTGGAGCAGCATGTACGAAAACTCGGTGTAGCTGATCCCGGTGTCCCCCTCGAGTCGCGTGCGGACCGAGTCCTTCGCCATCATGTAGTTGATCGTGAGATGTTTGCCGACGTCGCGTAGGAACTCGAGGAACGAGACGCCGCGCGTCCAGTCGTAGTTGTTCACCAGCACCGCACCCGTGCGCGCTTCGTCGAAGTCGACCAGCCGACGGAGCTGCGCGTGAATTCCCGCCACGTTCGTCGCGAGCGTCGCGTCATCGAGCAGGTTGCGCTCTTCGCTCTTACCCGACGGATCACCGATCATTCCGGTCGCGCCACCGACGACGATGATCGGGCGATGGCCCGCGAGCTGGAGCCGGCGCAGCAGGATCGTCGGGACCAGGTTGCCGACGTGCAGGCTCGGCGAGGTCGGATCGTAGCCCGCGTACGCCGACACCGGAGCCGATGTCGATAACAGCTGGGCCAGTCCGTGGCGATCGGTGACGTCGGCCACCAGGCCACGCGCCGATAGCTCGTCGAGAAGTGTCATGAAACGCACCGTACCGCGGCGGAGTTTGGCCAGTAAAGCGTGGTCGGGCGGGCAACTAGACCGCGGGTGGTCTATGATCAAAGAGCGCGAAATGCCTGGGGAGCGCGACGACGAACTAGCCACGCTCGCCGACACGCCGTCGTCAAAAGCTGCGTCGCCGGACGATATCGGCACTGCCATGGATCGGCCGCGGCGCGTCGACTCGGACGAGTCTGCCCATGCTGCGGGCTCCGCTGATCCGCTCAAGAAGCCGGTCGCGGTCGCGGTGAAGTTGCCGGCGACCATGCCGATCGGCCTCGGCACGCGCAGCCAACACGGATCGTCGCTCACGCTGTCGACCGCCGCCGACGCGATGATGAACGAGGAGGTTCAACGCACGCGGTTGTTCATCCTGTGCGGCGCCGCGCTGAGTATCACCGCGCTCGTCGCGCTGCCGTTCGTCGGAGCGCCGCGCGCGATGACGCTCGTGATGACGGTGACGATGGTGTGGGCGGTGGTCATGGGTGGGTACTTCTATCGTCGGTTCGGCCAGCCGAACGGCTACAGCGAAGGGGCGATGCTCGCGCTCGCCGGGTTTTCGATCATCAACTCCACGATCGGGATCTTGTTCTTCGGCGTGTTCTCGACCGCGCCGGTGATCATCGTCGTCGGCATCCACTTTGCCGCGCGTACCGATTCGGAGCGCGCGGCAAAGTGGGTGTTCGCGTTCGCGGCCGGTTGCTATCTCGTGACGTCGTCGCTCGTGGTCAGCGGTGCGATCGCAGATCCGGGCGTCTTCGCCGGCGATGCGCCGCTGTCGCCGACCACGCTCGCGACCGGTGCGGCGTTCGTGCTCGCGATGTACGTGCTCGCGTATTACACGGCGCGCCAGCAACGGGCAGCGTCGCTACATTCGATCGAGACGCTGCAGCGCGCGACGCGGCTCGCCTCGCAACGCAAGGCGCTGATGGACGAGCTGCGCGCCGACCTCGAGCGAGCCCTGCGCGTCGGCGGGCCGGGGCGCAACACCGATCAGGTCGTCGGCCGGTTCAAGCTCGGCATGGTGCTCGGCCGGGGCGCGATGGGCGAGGTCTACGAAGCGACGCACACCGAGACCAGCGAGCTCGCCGCCGTCAAGCTGCTCAAGCGCGAGCTGCTCTCCGATCCCACCCATGTCGCGCGGTTCCTGCGCGAGGCCAGGGCGAGTGGCGCGCTCGCCTCGCCGCATGTCGTCCGCGTGATCGAGGCGGCCGCCGACGAGCTCCCGTATCTCGCGATGGAACGGCTGCGCGGCGTGACGCTCGCCGACTTGCTCCGGCGCGATGGCGCGTTGTCCCCAGCCGCGACGCTCGAGCTCGCCCGCCAGGTCGGCTTGGGCGTCGATGCGGCGGCGGCCGCCGGCATCGTCCATCGCGATCTCAAGCCGCAGAATCTGTTCTTCACCGAGCCCGACGGCGTGTGGAAGATCTTGGACTTCGGCATGGCGACGCTGTCCGACGACAGCGGCACGTTGACCGCGGGTGGCATCGTCGGGACGCCCAGCTACATGGCCCCGGAGCAGGCCCAGGGCAAGCGAGTCGATGCGCGCGCCGATGTCTACGCGATCGCGGCGGTGGCATATCGCTGCCTCACCGGTCGCCATCCATTCTCCGCGCCCGACACGCCGGCGCTGCTCTACGCGGTCGTCCACAAGATGCCGGTCCAGCCGAGCGAGCTCGCGGCGTTACCCGAAGACGTCGACCGGTGGGCCGCGATCGCGCTCGCCAAAGCCACCGACGATCGGTTCGCGACCGGCGCCGAGCTCGCCGCCGCACTCGACACCGCGCTCGCGAGCGCGCTCGATCCCGCGCTGCGCAAGCGCGCCGATCACCTGCTGCGCAAGCACGGCTGGGGGGAGTGACGTGACGACGATCCGCCCGCGCGACTCTTACTCGGTGCACCAGGTCGCGTCGCGCACGAGCGTCACGACCGCAGCCGACGCGCTGCATGACGAGGAGGTCGAGCGCACGCGCGCGTTCTTGCGCTCGGGCTGGGTGGTCGCGCTCGGCGTCATCGTCGCGGTCTTGACCCTGCCGGGAGATCGCCGGCTCGCGATTGGCATCCTCGGGCTGGTCGCGGTCGGCGTCGTGTCGAGCGCGCTGATCTACCACCGGCTGCGAGATCCCACCAAGCTCGACCAGGGCCAGCTCACCGCGCTCGCGTTCTTGTGCGTCACCGCCGGCCAGCTCGGCGTGATGTTCGTGGGCTTGTTCTCGGCCGCGCCTTTGATCGTCGTGCTCGGGCTGTATTTCTTTTGCCGGACCGAGAACACGCTCGCCGCGTATTCGCTGTACGGCTTCGCCGCCGGCGCGCACCTGATCGAGTCGATCTTCATCATCTCGGGAGTCGCGCACGATCCGGGCTTCTACCCGTTGCGCTCGCATACCTCGGTGGAGGGCGCGGTCGCCGGCCAGTTCGGGTTCCAGCTCGCGTACGCGATCGGCTTCGTGATGGCACGCGTCGGCCGCCGCGCATCGCTCGAATCGATCGAGGCGCTGACCGAGGCGACGCGCCTCGCCGCGCAGCGCGAAGAACAGGTGAACGAGCTGCGCCAAGATCTCGATCGCGCGTTGCAGATCGGCGGCCCCGGGCGATTCACCGGCCACGTCGTCGGCAACTGGGAGCTCGGCTCGGTACTCGGTCGGGGCGCGATGGGCGAGGTCTACGAAGCCGTGCATACGACGACCCAGGCTGAGGGCGCGGTCAAGCTGCTGCGCCGCGAGCTGCTCGGCGAACGCGACTACGTCGAGCGCTTCCTGCGCGAGGTCCGCGCGGCCAGTGCGCTCGACTCGCCGCATGTCGTGCGCGTGCTCGATGCCTCGACCCCGGAAGACCCGATTCCGTTTCTCGCGATGGAGCGCCTGCACGGCAAGTCACTCGGCGATCTCTTGCGCGGCTCGACCGGCATCGCACGTCCGCGGCTCGCCGAGCTCGTCGAACAAACCGCCGGCGTCCTCGAGAAAGCGCGTGAAGCACACATCGTGCATCGCGATATCAAGCCCCACAACCTGTTCCTGACCGAGGATGGCAACTGGAAGGTCCTGGACTTCGGGGTCGCGACGCTCGGCGACAACTCCGGCACGCTCACCGGTGGCGGCGTGATCGGCACGCCGACGTACATGGCGCCGGAACAAGCCAAAGGCGATCAGGTCGATCCGCGCGCGGATGTCTACGCGCTCGGCGCGGTGATCTATCGCTGCCTCACCGGCCGCGTACCGTTCGGCGGGCGCGACACCGCGTCGGTGCTCTATGCGGTCGTCCATCAGATGCCGCCTCGGCCATCCGCGATCGCCCAGGTCAGCGCGGCGCAGGAAGCGGTGCTCGCGATCGCGCTCGCGAAGTCGCGCGACTTGCGGTTTCAGACCGCGGCCGAGCTCGCAGATGCGTGGACCGCGGCGGAGGCCGGTTCGTTGTCGTCGGCGCTGCGCGATCGCGCGAAGGGGTTGTCGCGCACCAAGCCGTGGGCGGAACCGATCGACAGCGACACGAAACAGATCGGCGCCGCGCGCTAGCGCGCGTAGTCAGAGGCGCGCGTCTCGCGTACGACCACGACGCGCACCTGGCCGGGATACGTCGCTTCGGTCTCGATCGCGCGCGCGATCTCCTTCGACATCACGACTGCCTGCGCGTCGTCGACCTGATCGTTCATCACCATGACGCGAATCTCGCGACCGGCTTGCAGCGCGAACGCGCGCTCGACGCCGCCGAACCGTTTGCAGATCGCCTCGAGGTCATCGAGCCGTTTGATGTACGACGCGAGCTGTTCGCGCCGCGCACCCGGACGCGCCGCCGATAGCGAGTTCGCCGCGGCGACGATGTGATCGAGCAGCGCCTGCGGTTGCGGGCCGGTCTCGTCACCGTGGTGCGAGGCGATCGCCTGCCAGACCTTCGGCGACTCGCCGTGCTTCCGCGCGAGCTGCGCGCCGACGTCGCCATGCGGGCCTTCTTGCTCGTGATCGACCGCTTTGCCGATATCGTGGAGCAGGCCAGCTCGGCGCGCGAGCTTGACGTTCGCACCGAGCTCGGCCGCGATCAGGCCGGCGAGGTAGCCGACCTCGATCGAATGAAGCAGCACGTTCTGCGCGTACGACTGGCGGAACTTGAGCCGGCCGAGATGGCGCACGAGCTCGGGGTGCACGCGATGCAGGCCGAGATCGAACACCGCGGCTTCGCCGGCCTCCTTGCACGCCTTGTCGACTTCTTTCTCCGCCTTGCGCACCACTTCTTCGATCCGCGTCGGATGGATGCGGCCGTCGGCGACGAGCGCCGAGATCGCGATCCGGGCGATCTCGCGGCGCACCGGGTTGAAGCAAGAGATCGTGATCGACTCGGCGGTGTCGTCGATGATGAGGTCGATGCCGGTCGCGGCCTCGAGTGCGCGGACGTTGCGACCTTCGCGACCGATCAGCCGGCCCTTGAGATCATCGGACGGCAACGGAATCACCGCGACCGTACGCTCGTGCACGAATTCGCTCGCGAACCGCTGGATCGCGGTCGCGACGATCGTCTTCGCACGCGCGGTGGCGTCGCGGTGCGCCTCGTCTTCGATCCGCTTGATGTCGACCGCGGCAGAGGCGAGCGCTTGGCTGCGCACCTCCTCTTCGAGCCGCTTGCGCGCTTGATCTTCGGACAGGCCGGCGATCTGCTCGAGCCGTTTGCGCGACTCGGCTTGCGCGGCTTCGGCCTTCTCGACCGCGGCGTCGGCCTGCTTGATCCGGCCGTCGACGCTGCGCTCTTTCTTGTCGATCTCGCTCGCCCGGCGATCGGTGTCCTTGCGCGCCTTGTCGATGTCGCGCTCTTTCGCCGCGATCGCCTCTTCGCGCTTCGCGATCTCGCCGCGCCGTTGCTTGAGCTCGTCGTCGAGCTCGGCCTTGCGCTTGCGCGCGGCCTCCTTGCCCTCGACCGCCGCCGCGTTCTTGATCGCATCGACCTCGGCCTGCGCCGCGGTCTTGAGCTTCGCCGCTTCGGCCTCGGCGGCCTCGCGCGCCGAGCCGTCACCCTTGCCCTTGCCGAGCCGGCCGCCGAGCACGACCCCGGCGATGAGCCCGAGCGCGACCGCGACGAGGAGGTAGACCGGTTCCATCAGGCCACTCGATACGTCGCGACGTCGGTCACGATCGCGTGAAGGAGCGCGTCGTGCGGATCGCGCTCGACCTGATCGAGGACCTGACACTCGAACGCCAGCCCGATGCGGACGGCGTGCGGCGCAGCGGCGAGCGTCGCGTCGTAATGGCCGCGGCCCCAACCGATGCGCCCGCCGGCGCGATCGAACGCGACACCCGGGATGATGAACGCGGCGATCGCATCGAGCGCGATCGCGGGCACCTCGGCGCGTGGCTCGCGCAGCCCGAACCGCCCGGGCGCGAGCTCGGCCGGAGCGGCGAGGTGAAACGACAGCGTGCGGCCTTCGCCGACCCGCGGGTACGCGACCGCGATCGCGCGCGCGCGCAGCAGCGCATCGAGCTGCGCGGTATCGACCTCGCTGCCTTTCGCCGCGTAGAGTGCGACCGTGCCGGTGATCGCGTGCTCGGCGATCAGCCGTGCCGTGTTCGCGGCGATCTGCGCGCTCGCGCGTGCGCGTGCCTCGGCGGTCAGGCTATCGCGGCGCGAGAGCAGCGTCCGCCGCGTCGCCGGCTTGCCACGCAAAGTCGAAGGAGGTGCCACGGGCTCGAGCAAGGTATACGCGGCGCGGAAAGGGAGCGCGCATCATAGCCTCCGCGCGGTCGCGATCAAGCCCGCAAGCCATCGGATCGTCTGGGAAATCAGCGCGTCTGATGCTGGCGCATGATGAAGTTCGCCAATGGGCGGCGAGCAGCCAGCGCGAGCGCATCGTCCGCGAAGCGCAGTCCCATGCCATGGCGTTCGTCGGTTTCGACGCGCACGACTTCAGCCGACAGTTGCACGAGCGAGTCCTCGCCGGGCAGCTCGAGATCGAGCTCGACGGACGAGCCCGGATCGAGCTGACCTTGCGCGGCCAAGAACGCGCCGCTGCGCGAGACATCTTCGACGAGACCGTCGATAACGAGCCCGGGCACCTTGCACTGCGCCCGAACGCGGACGGGAACTCGAACTGCTTCCCGCTGGTCCATGTCGTGAAACCTACGCTAGCTACCTACGTTTGTAAAATCAATGGAAGCTATATGGTTAGCCCTGAAAGCGCGGCTGAACTCCCGATCGGCGGTTGCAATCCACGCTCGGCTACGGCAGATTGCAGCGCCCAAGAGGGCCCATAGCTCAGTTGGTAGAGCACCGGCCTTTTAAGCCGAGGGTCGACGGTTCGAGCCCGTCTGGGCTCACCCCTCGAAAGAATTTTGCAAAGACCCCGTCGTCCAGAGGCCTAGGACACCCGCCTTTCACGCAGGTAACACGGGTTCGAATCCCGTCGGGGTCGCCAAAAAGAACGCAGCTACAGCCGCAACTTGCGGACGCTTTGCGCGAGTGCCCAACCGTCGGGGGCCATTGGGGGCCCGAACGATCGAAGTTGCGGGCTTGATCCACCGACTGGCGCCGCTATTCGCGATCGGTAGGAGAGCACCTTCGCGGAGCGCGACCTTGAGCTTGCCGATTTCAGCGCAGAGCGCGGGCCAGGGCGGCGACGTGTAGACGTCGATCATGTCCGACGTCGGGCCGTGCGTGACCCATCGGAGAAGTCCGTCGATCGCGCCGTCGGTTCGCGCAAGCGTGATGAAGGTGCGACGCATGTCGTGGCCGCGCCGGTTCATCTTGACGCCGGCCTTGGTGCGAAGGCCGAGTAGTTCCAGATCGGCGACGAGTTGTCGCTGTGACTCGTTCGCCCCCCGCGCCGTCCCGGCCGGATTCTCATCGCTCATGTTGCGTGTGGGCACAATGAAGTCGTCGGCACTTGGACGGCGGCCGTAGATGGCGTTCCAACCGGAGAGCTTCCAGCGTTCGAGCAGCTTCGCCAGCGTGGGATGGACCGGGACCGTGCGCGGTACTCCACTCTTGGTTAGCCCGAGATGAATGGCGCCAAGCGGCTCCGCCGTCGCATCGTATTGTCCCCACGTGAGGCCCGCCGCTTCGCCGTGACGGAGTGCCGCGAGCGACTTCAAGGCGTAGAGCATTCGCCGATCGGGTAGAAGCCGCTCGTCGGATATCAGCTGTTCCACCTCGTCGCGCGAGTAGATTGCCCGATGCCGCCACGTCGGGTCCTTGTCGGCTTTTTTCGGTAGCGTGCCGCGCTCGAAGATCACCGGGTTCGCGTCGATCACTTCCTCGATAGCCGCGCTCTTGAACATCGTGTGCAACAAGCCCGAGACCTGACGGATGGTGCGAGGCGCGAGTTTCCCTTCGGCGCGTAGCTCAAGGATGAGGTCTCGGACATGGCGTGGCTTCACCGCGTCCAGCTGCATCGACCCGATGCGAGGCAGCGCGTGCTTTTCCAGCCGAGCGCGATCGTCACCCGCGTTCGCGTTGGTGCGTTTCGTAAGCCACGCCTCGGCGTACTCCGCGACCGAGGGCACTGGCGTCGCCGGCAGAGGCGGCGGGTTGATGAGTCGCTCGATGTGGGCTTTCTCGGCTTTGATTGCTGAGGCCCGGGTGTTCAGCGGTGCCTTGCCACGGACTTTGCGTCGCGTACCATCCGGCAGTCTCACCCACCGCCCGTAGTACCAATGGTTGTCTCGGTCGCGTCGTTTGAATGCGGCCACGTTCAACTCCGTGCGCGGCGCGCAGCCGCGTTGCAGATGTCGCGTACCCAGTCCACCAGCGGAGCGCCACCCGCGGCGCGAAGCCATCCGCGGTGTTCGCTCTCGGTGAGCCGGACCTTTACTTGCCGGTCGGACGTCCCAGTCACGATCCGTCGCGGTCGCCCGATCTTTGGCGCCTGCGGCTTGGGCATGAACTCATCGTGCGCTTTCGGTACCGAATCGTCCAGAACCTTTTTGGTACCGTAAGGCACTCAACGGATCCTTTCGAGGAAACGGCGCCCACCCCCTCTCTCGTGGAATTGGGCCGGGTCACTCGTAGCGGTCTTGCCCGGACTCGTCCTCTCGTTCCACGGGGTGGAGAGCATCGGGGGAACACCGCCAACGCCTTCACCACTCGATGTGGTGGCGGTCTTGAACGTCGGAAGTGAGAGCACCCAGCCGCCACTCTCTCGGGTGGACACCACGCCCAACCCCTGCCGCGCTCGCTCAAACGTCCGCTTCGACACCCCAGTTTCTTTGCGGACCTTCTCCTCTGCGTCCGTTGTCGGAATTGGACCGGCGTCTAGGACCTTCCGCAACGCCGCGGTCGCATCGACGAGCCCGCTTGATTGCTCGTCGTCGGGGTCCGCTACGGCTGCGAGTTCATCGGCCGAGACGTCGACCTCGACGCCCCAGTCGACTCGTCCAACTTCGCCCGCTTCGACGATCCGATACTTGAGGCTGCGAGGGATCTGCCCGACGTTCGACTTCGACACCGCGAGAAGACGTCCGGTGGGGTCGACCGGGTCCACAGCTGCGAGCATCGCCAAGCGCGCCGCGCCAACGATCCCGATAGACCCGCCACCGCGGTACAGCGCCGGACCACTCGTCTTACGCAGGTGACGGACGATCAGGATCGCGGCGCCAGTCCTCTCGGCGACCGTTGTAAGCCGACGCAGCATGCGGCGAACGTCCTCGTCGCGGTGGGCGTCGACGTCTGGCGGAAGGTGGGCCATCAGAGGATCGATCACGACCAGACGAGCCCGGCGGCTATCGATTGCAGCCGAAAGCCGCTCGATGTGGTCTGCGGACAACGTGGGGGCTGCATCTGGCTCCTCAGACTCTGGCATCGCGTCGAGCACGTGAACGCGCGCGGTATCTGCCCGAGCGGCATCGAGGCGTGGGCGGATCACCGATGCAACGTGGTCCTCAGCGGACATCAGGATCACGTCGGCTGGGTCGCGCGCATCGGTCTCCGTCGGCATCGGAGTGCCGGTCGTGATGCGTGCCGCGAGGTCCGCTGTGATCGTGCTCTTGCCCAGTCCAGGGTCGCCGTCGAGCAGCGTCAGCATCCCGAGGGGAATGCGGCTCCGCCACAGCCAACTAATGGACTGCGGTTGGACGTCCGATAGCCGGGTTAGGCGCGCGGGGATCGGGCCACCGTCGCGGCTCATTGACGGCCCCCGGGATTCGAGCCGATGAGTAGGGCGCGTTCAACGTCGGACCGACGGCCCAGCCACGCCTTGCCAACCTTGCGCAGCACTCCTGCGGCAACAAGGTCGGGGATCCAGGTCCACCACGTTCTCCGAGTCGAACCCGGTACGATCTCGATCAGCTTTCGAACAGTCCAGCGCTCAACGGGGCCAGAAGACAACAGAGCGTCCATCAATCACGCGTGCGCAGTGCGCATCCGTGTTTGCCATATCCCAGGCGTTCGCATCGTAGAGCGGTAGTCGGACGCCTGACGGCATCTGGGGTTTGCCCTCTCGACTAACAATTCCGTTCCGTGGCCAACCAATATAAGTACGATCCGTCGGCGGTCAACTCCCCCTGATCGGCTCGGCAACTATTGAAGCGGAAGGATCGCCATGTACCTCTCCGGCGTCGTCATCGCGGTGATCATCTTTCTGGTACTCGGATGGATCGGCAACGCGAAGCGGCAGGTGGCGCTCTCCGTCGTCGGCACCGTCCAGAACATCGAACACGAGGTCTCACAGCTGGTGCAGAGCCTGTGCGTCGAAGCGGCGCGTTGTCGCATCGCGTTGCTGGCGGCCGGCCTTGAGCCCCCTGACGATCCCAGCCTCGCGGCATTTGCCGAGGAGAGGCTGCATCGAATCGCGGCGCTCACCGGCGCCCCCGTCGACACCAGCTCGTCGGGATCGGTGCTCAAGTTAGTCTCGGCAAACTGGTTCGAGAGCCCGATGGAACTCGACCGATGGGTCAACGTCGCGCCCACGCGGCCGACGCTGGCAATCGCTGTTCCTGCTAGCCCCGGGAGCACACGTCCTGAACGCCCGAGGGCGTTGAACCCTCGCGCGATGCCACTGCCCTATGACGGGCTCACACCTGCCTTCACGACGCGCAATGCGCCGACGGTGGCTCGCGAGACGGAGAAGTCCGGGCGGGAGCGGCGGGCGCGACACGCCTATGCCGGCGCGATGGGCCTGAAGAACGGCGGTTATTTCGACGACGCCTATCATGCGTTTCGGCGCGTCGCCCGAGAGCATCCCGACACCGTAGCTGGCCGCCTCGCCGGTCATATGGCGACGACCGTCGACGAATGGCGGCGCAGCACTTAGAACAGAGTCGAAGGGTTTTCGGATCTCGGCACTGACTCGTACCTCGCGGGCTCGAATTGAAAACCGAAACCGGAGACAGGGGAGGGGCTCGACGGGCTTGGTTCGCTCGGTCGGCGGCTTTGTCGCACTGCGCGTGAGTTGCCCGACTTGCGGGTGAGAATTTGGCGGTGTTCGCGGCTCACGGGGCAAGCGGGTGGGCCTTGAGGGACTTGGCCGTAGTGCCGATGAGTCGATTGCACCACCTGAGAAGGTCAAGACCGGTGCGGTCTCGATACGAGTGAAGGCACGACTGGTAGCTTTGGCTGACATCGACCGACGCCCACATGTTCGCCAATAGGTACGGTTGCGCACGCTTCATCCCCTCCGCTGCCCATGACTTGCAAACTGCTAGCGGCCTAAGATCGAGACTAGACGCGTCCCCGGTGGTGCCCGCCTTGACCCAAGCCAGGAAGACGCTTGGCTTGGACGTGCGCAGCCAATCGGTGACGCAGCCGCAGAGAGCTTTCGTCTGCTCGTCGGGGAACCCGCCCTGCGCGCTCTTCACACAATTGCGAACCGAGGTGTCGATCGCACCCGGTTCGTCGAGGACCCCGCCGTTGACGTCGGTGATTGCCCCGCTCGTTGCGAGACTCCCGTCGTGGGGGGCTTCTGGCGGCGCGGCAGCTACTACGCCCGTGGACAACGCGACGAATATTACGGCACCAACTTTCATCGCTCACTCCTCGGCAACCAACTCGCTAAACTAATTAGTTTACGCGCGCGGGCGCCGCACCGCGAGCACCGAAGAGCGCGGGCGTAAGCCTGTTGGCACGGACGTCGCGGGTGCCATCGCGGCGCGGGACGTGGAGTTACGCGGCTTCCAGGAACAATCCGCCGCTGTTCGCCGCAATCGTTGGGATGTCCGTACGGCGTCATGTGGAGAGGAGAGGGGGTGGGCGCACCGATCGGGGAACGAGGCTCTAACGTTCAATCGCGCCTTCGACAGAGACGTAGTCCGTCTTCGCGGCACTCGTTGGTGCTCGGTTGCGCCGGGACGCTGCCGACTGAAACACGATACAACGGCACGATGCTGATTCGACGCCAAGTTTGGCTCTCTGGGGTTCTTGCGGTTGCGATCCTCGGGACGGCCAACGGGTCCCCGGTCACCACGTCGGTTCACCCATCGACGCTCACCGCCAACAGCACAAACCGCGTCCTCTTTGCACTGCGCGCGGCTGATGGGGCGCCGTACACCCTCTCGACGGGCGACACGGTCAACTTCGTCGTCCGGTGCAACGCGGCCAACGGGGCTGTCGCGCTATCGAACGTCGGTCCGGCGGTAGTGACATCAAACCCGGCAGTACTGGGGTTGCAAGGGACGTGGGTCAGCAGTGTCGTCGGGACCGACACGATCGTTCTGACCTATACGGCTGGCGCGACGAACACGTTCAACTCGAACGATGTGATCGCTGTGGCGGCCGACATCACGCCCGGAGCGAGCCCACCGAACAGTGGTGAGTACGGCTTCTTCGTCAACGGGGTGCTCGCTAACGGAACGAGCAACGGGGACATTGCTACGCTCGCCTTCGTCGGGTTCCCGGTTGGCCCGGCTGGACCTGCGGGACCTCAAGGACCTGCGGGGCCTCAAGGACCTGTCGGGCCTCAGGGGGCGCCGGGCGTGTCGGTGACGGGGGTAACAGAACCGCCGGGAAACAACTGCGCCGCGGGCGGTGTCGCGTACACGTCGATTGACGGAACCAACTACGTCTGCGACGGGACGATGGGAAGCATGGGCGACATCGGAACTCCGGGCCCGCAAGGATCGGCTGGCCAGTCTGGCGCGGCGGGTGCGGCCGGCGCGGACGGACGCAACGGTGGTTGCTCGGTGGGGGACGCGGGGCCATCGTCGATGAGCGCGCTTGCTCTCGCCCTGCTGTGCCTCCGGCTGCGGAGGCGGCGAGTCGACCGGTGATCACCTGCGCGGTGTCCACCCGGTGCCCAAACGAGAGAGTCGCGACGTTCACGGTCGCCAACGATAGTGCGCAAACGTCATCGTCGCAGCGAGTCGAGTTCGGTTCCGATTACAGTCGCTTGCTCGGTTCCGCAACGATCTCCGTGGCGTCCGCGTCGGTGCGCGGCTCCCCTTCGAATCCCGTCGGGGTCG
>CAWKDB010000002.1:0-1507160 GCA_963848295.1 uncultured delta proteobacterium
TCGCCGGTATACCGACCGGAATTCGAACCCGCCAAACCCTTGGCGGGTTTCGAGTTTTCGGCGTCGGCCAAAATCGCTCGTAGGTTCAAAGCGCCCTTCGCGTGGGTCGATCCATCGGGTTCCTGCGAAACCCGCATGCTCCCCGTGCGGAGCCAGCGAACGAGGTGCGCTCGGCCGGTCTCGATGTCCTGCGCGAGGCGCTTGTCGAGGTCGTACGCGAGCGCTGCGACGTGCTCCGGAGAGGGCAGGCGAGCCGGCCTCGCGGACTCATCGAGCAGCTTTGCGAGGGCTGCCTTCTCGGCCCGCAGGTACGACTCCTGTTCGCGCAGGGCCGAGCCGATGCTCTCAGAGCGCTCACCGCGCTTGACGTCGACGCGCACCGTAGCGACTGGGTCTCTCGACGAACGCCAGGAGCGCGAGTACCGGGTCCGAGACGCGGTCTGGTGCGCAAATGGTTCGAGACCGAGCGCGGGATCGATGGCTATGGCGACGATAACTACGCCGACGGCGTTGAACCAAGAGATTGCCGAGGCCAGTTCTCCGCGTTCATCTCTGACTATTTCGCTTTAAGTTGCTCCGCGGCAGCGTGCCAGTTCTCGACGTGGAAGGTCTTCGCGATCTTGCCGTTCTTGATGGTTTGAATATCGAACGCCATGATCCGGAAGCTCTTCCCACTGTGAGGGATCCCAAACAGTTCGCCGGCGGGGGTGCCGGTCTGCTCGCCTCGCACGATCACGCGGTCGTCGGCGACGAGAATATCGAGGATTCGAAATTCCATATCGGGAATCAGGTTGCCGAATTGTTCGACGTTCTTGATCGTCGTCTCACGCCCCCAACATTCGCTCGGCCGGTTGCCGTGACACGATTGATAGTCGGCGGTGAGGGTTCGCTCCGCGATGGCTCTCACATCGCCTCGACTCGCTACGTTGAAGAGGCTGTACCAGGGGGCGATCAGAGCGCGAGCTCTCTCTTCGGTGAGTGGCGCCGCGCCTGACTCCGTCTTCCCCGAGCAGGCGGACGCATCCAGCATCGAGGGTGAGCGTCCGGTCAACTGCACCCGAGTCTGGCAGCGCGTGGCGCCGCGCGCTGCTTGACGAGGCTCGACTCTCGCCGGATGGCCACACCGCGACTCCCTGATCTCAACGACGTATGGACGCCAGAGACAGCACGGCAGATTCTCGACTTCTGCGACGCGAGCGGCGAGCCGCTCGCGGCCTGCGCGCGCCGGCTCGGCGTCACGCCGGCACGGCTCTACTGGTGGAAGACGCGACTCGCGAAAGCGACCGCGGCGCCGACGCTGGCGTCGCTGTCGCTGGTGCGCGCGACGATCGTGTCCGCCGAGGCGAACACGGCGATCACGATCCGGTTGCCGAATGGAATCGCCGTCGAACTCTCCGCCGAAAACGGCTCGCCGAGTCTCGTCGCCGCGATCGTGGCCGAGCTGAGCAAGGCGCTGCCGTGCTCCTAATCCCGCGCTCGGTACGCGTGTACTTCGCGACCGAGCCGACGAACTTGCGGCTGTCGTTCGACGGTCTGTCGAACGCGATCCGCCACGCGCTCGGGTACGACCCGCTCGCCGGGCATGTGTTCGTGTTCGTGAACCGGCGCAAGAACCAGGTGAAGCTGATCGTGTGGACGCGCGGCGGCTTCACGATCGTGCATAAAAGGCTCGAGCGCGGCACGTTCACGTTTCCGGCGCGCGTGACTGCGGACGCGAAAAGCGTCGCGATCGACGTGCACGAGCTCGCGATGCTGCTCGAAGGCATCGACGTATCGCGCGCGAAGACGAAGCCGCGATGGGAGCCGCCGCCACGCACACGACCGACGACGACCTAACGATCGCTAACAACGATCACGTGCGATCCGTTTGCGCTTGCGCCGGATCGCGCGATGATCAAGATGGTGAAGCGTGGACTCCGAAGCGAAGAGCGCGGCGCCGGATCTCTCGACGGATCTGCTGCCCACCGGCATCGAGCTCCGCGGCTCGGTGCTCGATGTCCTCAAGGCGCTGCTCCCCGAATTCGATGACCGCGACGCGGTGCTCGGAATTGTCGGCAGGCTGGTCGCCGACAACGCGACGATGGCGCAACGGCTCGCGCGCATCGCGGCTCGCTTCAAGACGAGCGAGAAGATCTCGAAGGCGCAGCTCGTCCTCTTCGCCGACGCGCTTCGGCGCGGCGAAGGTGAGCCCGAGCTCGAAGCCGACGCTACGCCGGAGCCCGATGAGGTCGACACCGCCGACGAGCGCTTGCGTGCAGCGGCTGGGCTCGACGACAAAGAGGCCGCCGATCTCGCGAAGCTCCGCACGGGCAAGCCCCCGCCGCAACCGCACTCACGTGCAGCGCCGCCCGCGCACCTCCCGCGCGTTGACCACCCCATCGCAGTGCCGGCGGAGCAGCGTGCGTGTCCGAAGTGCGGCGCAGAGCGCACGTGCATCGGGCACGACGTCAGCGAAGTGATCGACCTCATCCCGGCGCAGGTGATCGTGCGGCGCGACCTGCGCGAGAAGCTGGCGTGCACGCCGTGCGAAGGCGAGCTGGTGCGCGCGCCGGTCGGCGACAAGGTCGTGCCGAGCGGCAAGCTCGGGCTCGCGCTCGTCGCCGCGCTGCTCGTCGAGAAGTACGTCGACGGCCTGCCGCTGCATCGCCAGCGCGAGCGCTTGCAGCGTCTCGGCCTCGACCTCTCGGTCTCGACGCTCGCCGATCAAGTGAAGTGGTGCACCGATCTGCTGCGGCCGCTCTGGCGTGCGGCGCTCGCCGAAGTGATCGGCGCGCGCGTGATGCATCTCGACGGCACCGGGCTCCCGGTGCTCGATCCGAACGTGCCCGGTGGCAAGCGACTCGGCGCGCTGTGGGGCTACGTCGGCGTCAACGCGAGCGAGACCATCGCGGCGTATCTCTATGTGTCGACCGGCAAGGCGGTCGGCCAGCACGCCAATGAGATGGGGCCGCAGGACGTCCTCGGGATGCGCACCGGCCTCACCGTCGCCGACGCGTCGAACATCTTCGACGCCAGCTTCGAGCGGCCCGAGCTCATCGAGTGCGGGTGCAACATGCACGGTCGCCGCTACTTCGTGAAAGCCCTCGACGCTGGCGACAAGCGCGCGGCGCTGCCGCTCGGTGCATACAAGAAGCTCTACGAGATCGAAGCAGAGATCAAAGACCTCACCGACGACGAGCGACTGGCCGAGCGGCGCAGGCAATCCAAACCCGTGTGGGACGAGCTCGTCGCCTGGTGCACGGTGCGCAAGAAGCACGAGCCGCCGGCATCGGGACTCGGCAAAGCAGTCCAGTACTTCATGAACCACCACGTCGCACTCGCACGCTTTCTCGAGTACGGCTACCTGCCGATGGACAACGGCATCGTCGAGAGGCTCCACGTCCGCGCGGCCCTGACGCGCAAGAACTTCCTCTTCGCCGGCGCCGACTCGGGCGGCGATCGCGCGGCGATCGCATACACGATCTTCGGCTCGTGCCGACTCGCCGGTGTGGATCCGATTGCGTACCTCGCCGATGTCCTGCCGCGGCTCACGCGCCGCATCCGCCTGATCGACCTGCCTGCGCTACTGCCCGCGCGGTGGGCCGCCGCACGTGCCGCAGCGAACGCCGCGTAGCGCTGCCACGATCACCCGGGCGCGATCAAGTAGGCGATCCCGCTGCAGTCGACCGGACGCTCACAATCGAGGCGGTCATGATGAGTTGCGAGAAGACGTTCATGATTGGATCCCTCTGATGCTACGCAGCTGCGCGAACGCGGTGGTCGTGGTGGATCACGCGCCACAGCGCGTGCGGCTGCTCGTCTCCGATGAAGTGGCCCGCGTCGTGGACGATCGCCGTCGCGACATCCCGAACTCCGGCGCCGCGGAAGCCGTTCGCGTACGCGTCGATATCGGCATGGTCATGATCACCGCGGACGTACAAGAGCGGTGTCGCGCACGCTGGACCGGCAGCGGCGGCAACGTTGTCGCCGACGTCCGTCGGGAAACCTCGATACAATGCGAACCCGGCGCGCAGCTGGTCGTCATCGCCGTACGCGTTCGCGTAGATCTGGCGTCGCTCGGAGGTGATCCGCGACGGATCAGCGGACAGGATGTCGTAGAAGAAGCCGAAGTACGGCAGCTGGTGGCCCTGCACGAGGAGCTCGGGGATATGCGGCACCTGGTGGAACGCGAAGTGAAAGATCTCCGGGCGTCGAATCACGTCGTCCCACGGCGCGACGCCAGGGATCACGGTGTTTACGATTACCACGCGTGCGATGTCGGCGAACGCGCGTAGATACGCGTATGCCGCCGCAAGCGTCGCGCAAGCACATGCGGCGCGCTTTGCGGCCGTCTTGATCGCAGCGAGCGAGGGAGCGGTCGTGCTCAGCCGCGGCGAGCGGAGTATCGAGCCGTTCGATCTCGTCGCCGCGAAGCTCGTGGAGGACGCGCACTCTCTGTCGCTGCGCAGGTCAGCCACACGACGCAGCGAATGACGCTGAGCTCGAGAATGGAGAGCTCAGCGTCACCTGCGGATGGGTCCGCGCGGCGATTGCTCAATCAAGTATTACTGAAGATGGCCCAACGGAGCAATTTCGTGTATTGATTCAATCGCATGACAGCGCGCCAGATCGTCGAGCTGTTCCACCTGGTGTTCGTGCGGGCGCTGTTCGCGAACCTCGGCGACAAGAGCCTGCTCGCGGTCAGGGGGGGGATCAACCTGCGCTTCTACTTCCAGAGTATTCGCTTCTCCGAGGACCTCGATCTCGACGTCGTCACGATGTCGAAGGCCGCGCTCGAGAACCGCGTCGACCGCCTGCTCGCGTCGCCGACAGTCACGAGCCCGCTCAAGGCACGCGGGATCGTCATCCAGGACATCTCGAAGCCGAAGCAGACGACCACGGTGCAGCGTTGGAAGCTCGAGGTCGCGAGCCCGTCGGCATCGATCCGCGATCGCACGAAGATCGAGTTCTCCCGGCGCGACACCGTCGCGACGGCGGCGCTCGAGCGCGTCGACACGCAGATCGCCAACGGGTACGGGATTCCGGTCTTCCTCGCGAGCCACTACCCGTGCGACGCCGCGGTACGTCAGAAGATCCATGCGCTCGCCGAGCGCGCCGAGCCGCAGCCGCGCGACGTCTTCGACCTTCACGTGCTGCTCGCTCGCGCGGATGCGCCGAAGAAGCTCGACGAGGACGCCGCTGAATGGCTCGAGGCGGCGGTCGCGAACGCAGCCGGCCTGACCTACGACCAATACGTCGCGCTCGTGATCGCGTACCTGGACCCGGAGCAGGCCGAGATCTACGCGTCGCGCGCCGCGTGGGAGTCGATGCAGCTTGACGTGATCGCGCGGCTCGAGGCGCTGCGATGAGCCCCAGCGAAGCCTACGCGCGGCTGCTCGACCTCGGGGTCACCACCGTCGAGACCGCCGACGTCGCAACGTCGCTGCGGGTCACGACGAGCGCCGCGACGAAGCTGCTCGGCAAGCTCGCGAAGGCGAAGCTGATCGTGCGGCTGCGGTCCGGACTGTGGCTGGTCGCGCGGACGGCGCCCGACCGATACAGCCTAGCCGAGGCGGTGACCGCGCCGATGCCGAGCTACGTGTCGCTGCAGACCGCGCTCTACCTCCACGGCATGATCGAGCAGGTGCCGGGCGTCATCTATGTCGCCTCGCTGGCGCGCACCCAGAAGATCGCGACCAGTGTCGGCGTGTTCTCGGTCCATCACATCGCGCCCGAGTTGTTCGACGGCTTCGAGATCCGCCCCGACGGCACGAAGCTCGCGAGCCCCGAGAAGGCGCTGTTCGACGTCGTCTACCTGTCGGGCGGGCGCTCGCGCCTGTTCGCGCATCTACCGGAGCTGGAGCTGCCGGTGCGGTTTCGGCGGGGCCGCCTGCGCGAATGGACGCGGCGGATCGCGGCGCCGAGACGACGCTCGATGGTGGAGTCTCGACTCGAGGCGATGCTGTTGCGGGCGACGACGGCCAAGCGCGAGCGCGGACACGTCAGGCCGCGCTCGAGATCCGGAAGCTGATCGCCAGCTCACGCCGCTTTTCGAAACGGCGTCGGATGTTCGAGGGCCCGGTGGAGCACGGCGGGCGGGAGGATCGCGTGATCCGCGAACGCTTCGAGGACGCGCTCGGTGACGTCGGTCTCGAACGCCTTCTCGTACTGGACGTCGAGCACGTAGGCCTTCGCGCGAAGTCGAATCGCGACGTAGTTGGTCTCGAGCACCTGATTGACGAGGACGGTCCACGGCTTCTTCGTGAAGGCGTAGCGGTTCGAGGTCAGCGCTTCGCCGACGAGCTTCTTGGCGAGCCCGACGTCTTGATCGAGGCCGATGAAGAAGTCCATCTGGATCATCATGTCGAGCGCGCCCCAGTTCCCCGACGCCACGACATCGGTGAGGAACTTGTTGTTCGGGATGGTGACGACATTGTCGTCGAGCGTGACCAGCCGCACCGAGCGCAGACCGATGGTCGAGATCTCGCCGTAGATCCCCGCGAAGGTCACGCGATCGCCGACCTGAAACGGCCGGTCGATGATGATGATGATGCCGGCCAGCACCGACGCTGCGACGTCCTTGAGCGCCAGGCCGATCGTGACCGCGGCGGTACCGGTCAGCGCGAGGACGACCTCCGGCGACAGCGACACCGACAGCATCACCGCGACGATGATCCCGACCAGGTACAGCGCGAACCGAGTCGCGGTTGCGAACTGGTGAAGGACGAGACGCTTGTCGGTCCATCGATTGCCGAGGCGGCGGAACGTCGCCGTCATCGTCCTCACGACGAGCCAGGTCAGCACGAGCACGAAGATCCCGGAGATAAAGCCGCCGGCACGAATCATCTGGCCGACTTCGACGTGGGGCGTAACGGGGGGCATGGGCACCTCAGGTTTCGATTAGATGTTTGCGGGTCAAGTAGCGGGTCACGGCAGGCCACCACGCGATCGCGATCGCGAATTCGCCGTGCGCGCTGTGGACGATCACGCCGGCCGCGTTGAGCTGCCGGAAGGCCAGGTCGCACTGCGATCGCGGGAACCTGAGCGCCGTCGCCGCGTGATCGATCGATAGCTGCTCGTGCCAGATCAACGCGGCGAGCACGTGGCGCGACACTTCATCGAGCGCTTCGAGCTGGGTCTCGGGTGGGCGCGCGAACAGCCGGACCCGGAGCTCGCGGGCATCCCCGGGAACGAGCGAGTGTGCCCAGCAGTGGAGCGCGGCGCGCGGCGCGCCCTCCGCGTAGTCCCAGATCAAGCGGGCGTACTCGCGTGCGGTATTCGCGATCGCGATCGCGCGCTGCGACGGATCGATCTGGACGGTCATCACGTCCTCATAGTTGGGTCGCCAGCCCGTGGTCGATAACCGCGCCTCGAGCAGCGCCTGGATCTGCGGCTCCGACCACCGTGCCAGCTGGGTGCGTCCGCAGAACGGCGCCGGGCCGCGATCGACCCAGCCGAGAAACTCGTCGGCGTAATACGAGCAGGCGCCGAGCCAGTAGACCCGGTCGTTGGTCCGCTCGATGATCCGGCGCAGCAGCCCCCAGACCGCGAGCTGGCCGACGCCACGTAGCGCGAGTCGCTGAAGATCGTCGATCACGATCAAGCGTCGAGGGCCGTCTCGCAGCGCCGCCACGATCGTGGCCTCTTCCGCCGAGACGAGCGCGAGCGCCTGAGCGATGCGAGCGAGGAGCTGCGCGGGCTCGACGATCCGGGTCGCGAGCTCGACGCGGGTCGCCGGCAGGCCCGCGGCGATCACCGCGCCGTGCAGCCACGTGGACTTGCCCATGCCGGACTTGCCGACGACGATCCACGATCCGATCCGGTCGCGTTCGCCGGTCCATGTCATCACGTCGGCGCGAAACGCATCGAGTCCCGGGAACCACGGCGCGAGCACGCCATCCGCGGGCGCGGTGTCGGGTGCGAGGGCCGCGGCGACCTCCGGCGGCAGGACCTGGACGGCGTTCGCCCCGAGGTCACCACCTCGGCGTTCGAGCCGACGGCGGAACAGATAGGCGAGCGCCTTGCGCGTCTGGTCGAAGCTCAGCGCGAACCGCCGCGCGCCATTGCCGAGCCACTGCAAGACCACCAGCGCGAACGCCGCGAGCGCGAGGAAGAAGCCGTACCAGCGATCGCGCGAGCGTTGCACGAGGCGCGCGAGCACGCCGTTGGGCCTGCGCTTGACGTAGGCGTCGACGATATCGGCGCGCCAGCGACTGAACAGGATCAGCGCCAGAGGTAGCGCCGCCACGACCGCCGCCCGGATCACCAGGTGATAGAGGTAGCCGCGTCCGAGGATCGCCTCCGAGATCTCGCCCAGGATGTACGCGGCAAACGCGATCCGTCCGACGAAGTTCACCGACCGCAGCACGCGCTCCGAAAACTCGGCCGTCCAGACCATCCCCTTGCCCTGAAGTCGCCGGATCGCGCCGAACGTGGCGACCACGATCAGCCGATAGGTCGCGTACGCGAGCACGAGCCCGTACGGAACCCCGAACAAGGGGTTCGTCAAGCCGGGCGCGCCGACCTGGCCGCACACCCAGATCAGCAGCACGACGATGAGAGGTGTCCACAGCAAGCTCAAGACGCCGACCGCGAGCAACGCGGCACGAGCCACGATCGGACGGTTGAGCCCGCGCACGATGATGTCGGGGAGCCTCGCGAGCCCGCGCCGGCCGTGACCGATCGACCAGCGTGCGAACCCGACGAGCAGCCCGATCCCGAGCACGCGAACCAGGAACGACAGCAAGACGTTCCAGTCACTCAACGAGCTCACCGCGGCGGCGAGTGCCGGAAGCTCGGACCGCCAGGTCCAGCGCGCGAGCAAGGTCAGATGCTCGAGCTCTCGCCGCAGCTGATCGCGACCCTCCTCGCCAAAGCCGAGCGTGCGATCGCGCTTGTCGCTCGACAGCTTGTCGAGGAGCTCGATGCGGACCTTGTTCAGGTCCTTGGCGTCGTTCGCATCGGCGCGCGCGAGTTGCCACCCGGCCGCCGTACGGTCCGCCGTGAGTCGTGCGCCGAGCGCATCGATGTCTCCCACGTTCTTGGCCAGCTCGTCGCGCGCTCGAACGACGACCGGCTCGTTGCTATCGGCGAGCGCGGGGGACAGCTCGAACGGCGTGGGGGGCTCGATCGCGTCGAGCGCATCGAGCGATGCCGAGAGCCAATCGCGCGCGGCCTCGACCTCGGTCACCACGCGGTCGTAGAGCGCGTCGGCGTCCTTGCCGGGCGCGACGGTATGCGACGCCTCGGTCAGCGAGAACGCGAGCGCGTGACGATCCGTGATCGCCGCCGACTGCTTCGCTCGAAGTCGCGATAGGTCGGCTCGTTGCTCCGCGAGCGATGCGCGCGCGCCTTCGATCCGTGCACGTTCGGTCGCGATCAGGCGCTGGATCTCCTCCCGCGCCTGGTCGGCTTGTGCCAGCGCCGCGCGTTGGGCATCCTCGGCGCGCCGTTGCTCCTGCTGGGCGCGCGCGAGGTCGTCCGCAGCCGCGGCCTGGTCGACCGCGTTGCGTCGCGCGACATCTTCCGCGGCCAAGACCGCCGTACGGCGGTCGCGAGGAAGCTTGAGAAAGGCGAGGCGTAAGCGATCGACCTCCGTCGCTCGGGTGGCGATCTCGCTGCGGAGCGTACCGAGCTCGTCGGTGGCCCGGCCGGCATCGTCGATCGCGGCGACGCCGCCGTCCGATGGCATCGCCGCGACCCCCGCGTCACCCGGTGCTCGCGATGACGGTTCGCCCAGGCCCGAGGCGAGCTCGCGACGGCGCCGCTCGACCGTGGGCTCGTCGTGGAGGTCAATCGCGAACAGCTCGGTCGTGTAGAGGCCATCGGGCAGGTTGCCCGCGAGCAGGCTCTGGAGCGCATCCCTCTTCGCGGTCAGTTTCGCGAGTTGATCGCGCAAGCTCGCGACGGTGGGTGCCGCGGCGTCGGCGCTCGGTGCATCGGCCGGCGCCCGCCCTGCGTCGATCGATGGCGCGCCCGCATCGACCGACCGGGCTCCAGCGTCGGGATGCGCTCGCGAGGTGCGCGCGAACGCGAGGACGCCGAGGCAGACAATCGCGATCGCGAGCCGGCGTCGAGCGTCTGCCGCGAGTCGCGCTCCGCACACGGGCGAACGACTGGCTGGGAGTGCGCGCGCGTGGTGCCTCATTGCACGTCTCGCGTTGATAGCGCACTTCGTGGGCCGTCGAGGCGCTGACGGCTGTGGATCGAAGTCTGGACCGTGAGGATCTCACCGTTGCGCCCTGTAGTGTCGGCGATAACGCGAGGTCGACGTGGGCCCAAGACCGTCGCGCAGCACGAGCACGACCGCTACTGAAAGCTTGCTTCGAAGTCGGCGAGCAGGCCGATCTCGCGCGGGTGCCAGGCGAGGAGCTCGCTCGTGTGCGCGCTCGACGCCGGCTGATCGGCCGCCACGAGCGCCCCGTAGAAGCCGAAGTGCGCCGCGAGCTCGTCGGGGGACTTCGACGCGACCGGCAGGCCGAGCCGGCGGCCGATCGCGGTAGCGAGGTCGTGCATCGTCACGCCCTCGTCGCCGACCGCGTGCAGCCGCGTGCCGGCCGGCGCCTTTTCGATCGCGAGCCGGAACAAGCGGGCCGCGTCGAGCCGGTGCACGGCCGGCCAACGCTGCGCGCCGTCGCCGATGTACGCGGCGACGCGTTTCTCCTTCGCGAGCTCGATCAGTCGTGATGCCAAGCCGCCGCGCCAGCCGTGCTCGCTCGCGCCATGCACGCAGCGAGGCAACCGCACGACCGAGCACCGAACGCCACGCTCGGCCAGCGCGAGCGTGATGTCTTCGGCCGGCGCGCGCAGCGACGAGATCGGGTTCGAGCGATCGCCGATGTCGTTCTCGGTCGCGACCGCGCCTCGCACCATCGGCGTGCCGGACGCGATCGCGAACGGCTTGTTCGAGCCCGCGAGCACCTCGCCGATCGTCGCGATCGCGCGCTGATCGACGACGCATGACTCGGCGAACTTGGTGACGTCGCCGTGTCCGAACGCGGTGTGAATCACGCCGTCGGCCGCTTCGGCGCCGCGGCGCAAGCTGCTCAGATCCTCGAGCGAGCCACGCACGACGGCCGCGCCGGTCGCTGCGAGCGCGTCGGCGTTGGCGTCGGAGCGAACGAGCCCCGTGACCCGGTGCCCCGCGCTCAGCAATTCACGAACGATGGCGCTGCCGATGAAGCCGGTCGCGCCGGTGACGAAGATACGCATGGTCATGCGAGCATCATGCGCGTCCAGCAGCGGGAGAAAAGACGTGGCAGTTTACCGGTATAATGACTGACAGGTTGCGCATGGCGAACGTCGATCGAACCGCGCCGTCCTTCGGCAGCGCTGACCGCCCGGGGCAAGCGCGGACCGGCGATGACAACGCGCTGGGCGCGTATCTCAAATCTCGCCGTCGCAAGCTCGATCCGAGCGCGTTCGGCTTTTCGCCCGGCCGTCGGCGCACCCCGGGCCTGCGGCGCGAAGAGGTCGCCCAGCGCGCGAACGTGAGCACGACCTGGTACACGTGGCTCGAGCAAGGCCGCGGCGGCGCGCCGTCGGCGGACGTGCTCGATCGCATCGCGCACGCGCTGGCGCTGACCGACGTCGAGCGCGAGCACGTCTATCTGTTAGCGCTGGGCCACCCGCCGGAAGTGCGCCGCGCCGCCGCGACCGCGTGCGAGATCACGCCGCAGCTGCAGCACGTGCTCGACGCGATCGTGTCGCATCCGGCGATGATCGCGACGTCGACGTGGGACATCGTCGGGTGGAACGCCGCGGCGACGATCGTCTTGGGCGACTTCGGCGCGATCCCTGCCGAACGGCGCAACACGCTGCGGTTCATGTTCACGCCCGGTGCGCGCCCACGCGGTCCCAACTGGGAGCGCCACGCTCGCGTGATTGTCGCGTTGTTTCGCGCCGAGACCGCACGCCTCGGCACGACCGAGCGCGCGGCGGCGCTCGTCGACGAGCTGTCACGATCGAGCCCCGAGTTCGCAGCGATGTGGCGCGAGGGCGACGTCGCCGCGCTCGGCCCTAGCAGGAAGCGGTTCGAGAGCGCCGGTGGCGGTTTCACGCTCGAGTCCTCGACGTTCGCCGTGCACGGTCACGTCGATCTGCACATGATCGTGTACACGCCGGCGACGCCAGCCGATGCCGCGCGCCTTTGCGAGATCCTCGAAGCAGCGCGCTCACCCGACGGCCGCGCCGCGGATCGCGCGGTCCGATAACCACGCGGTTATCGCCGCGACACCGACTCGGCTGCGGTCGTGCTGACGGGCAACGAGTCGTGACCGATAAAGTATGAACGTAGCTCGCGCGCGACGAGCTCGGGCTTGTCCTCGTCGAGCGCTGCGGTGTGGCCCACGCCGGCGAGCGTGACGCGTCGGGCGTGCGGCAGGATCCGAGCGAGCTCATCGAGGCCCACGCGCAAGTCGCGGATACTGCGGGCGCCTCCGAGCAGGAGCACGTCGCTGCGAATCGTCGCGAAGCTGTCGAGCAGCGGCGCTGCTTCGCTCAACGCGTTCACCGAGTCGCTCGCGCTGGAGCTCCAGCCGTTCAACGTGCGCGTCAGCCTCGTGCTCCCGGGGCAGTCTCGCGAGACGCCGTTCGGTCAAAACGCGCGTGCTCGCATGCAAGAGCAGGGCGTGGTGGTTCCCGAGCCGTACTCCGACCTCCCGCGGCGCGTGTTCGAGAGAATCACGGGGCAGCCCTCAAGGCCGCTCACCCGGCCGCTCGACGTCGCCGAGGTGATCTCGCGTGCGGTGCACGAGCCATCGTCCGCGATCCGTCAGCCCGCCGGCGCGGACGCCGTCGAGTTGGCCAAGTCGCATTGAGCACCGGCATCTCGGTCGGTCAGATCTAAGCCAGCCCGCGCAAGAACGACGCGACCGCACTTGCCAGACGATCGGGTTGTTCGAATGGAAGACCATGGCCGGCGTCGTGGATCTGCTCGATTCGCACGCGTGGGTTGAGGCCGCGCAGCTCCGTTGCCATCTCGAGCGTGACGACGGTGCGATCCCCGATGACGAGCAGGATCGGGACGTCGATCGCGCTCACGACGTCGCGATACGCGGGGTTGGGTGGCGCGAGCACGTCGAAAGCATCGATCCTCGTGTTCAGCCTGGCCTCGGCAAGGAGCTCGACGATCTCGGCCGAGCGACGCGGGTGCCGAGCTCGGAGGTCCGCGACGACCTCGGACTTCGGCCAACCAAGCAGCCGGCGGTGTTGGGCCGCGACGTCGCTATCGCGCACCTCGCGCTGGCGCTCTGGGCTCAAGAACGTCGGGTCGACCAGGATCAGGCCTCGGATGGTCGCCGCACCTCGACTCGCGACCACCGCGGCGGTCATCCCCCCCATCGAATGGCCGACCAGCACCGGACCAGAGAGCTTCAGGCCGTGGATCAGGCCGACGACGTCGCTCGCGAGATCGTCGTACCGGTACCCGTGGTGCGGCGCACTCGAACCGCCGTGCCCTCGTGCGTCGGGCATGACCACGTCGAAGTCGCGCTCGAGCGCGCGCGCCAGGGGAGTCCAGCAGGCGCCGCTTCCGGTCAAGCCGTGGAGCAAGACGACGGGAGGTTTGAGGCCGCCGGTCTGGAGGTAATTAACGCTCACGCCGTTCGTTGCGCAGCTCCCGCTGATCCAGGTCGCCATCTGGGCAGAGCATAAGATGGATATGCCCAGATGGGACTGCGTGCGCTCAGGGGGGCCAAGGCGCTTTACGAACGCACGCTTCCACCGCACTGGCGGTAGCGCACGACACTCGGAGCACGGCCGTGGTGACGGCGGCGTTCACGGCGCCTGCTGGAACACCGTCGCGGTCAGTACGCCCTGGAGCTGGGGCGCGACGGCGCTGCTGACGTTCGCGATCGCGCTGCCCGGATCGCCCGACACGGCGCGCACCTCGATCGTGTGAGAACCGGTCGCGACCGTGAACGTGCGGCTGAACGACCAGCTCGCGACCATCTGCGCGACGCCGGTCGTGTTCGCGGCGACCACCCGGCGCGCGGCGGTCGATTCGAGGTTGTCGATGAAGATCTCGATGTCGACGGCGCTGAACGCGCTGCCGGTCCCGGTGCATTGCAGCCCGCCGTCGGTATGCACGTTGAGGACGGCGCCATCGGGCACGTCGACCGTCATCGTCAGGCCGGGGATCAGCTCGGGCGCGGTGGTCGATGCGGACACCACGAGCTGGCCGCTGCCGGTAACTTCTCCGAGCAGCGCACCGGGGCCGGCCGGCCCGGGCACGCCCATGACGCCCATCGGCCCGGCCTCGCCGGGCTCGCCCTCGGCGTTCGGACCACACGCCGCGAGCACCATCAACGCGCAGACTTGCCAGCTGCTCATCAGGCCAGCGTACCCGCTGGGCCGCGCGGCTCACCACTTCTTGCCTGCGACTTGCCAGGTCGCGACGTCGAGCCGGTTCCAGCAGCGTCGCGTCCGGAGCGGGCGTCCGCGCGCATTGCCGTTCGAAGACGCGCTGGTAGGTTCCGCCTAGGATCTCGAGCTTCCTCGAAAGGATTTCGCGATGACGACACATGCTGTTCACGATCGGCACGAGCACGTCCATGGCGCCAGCTGCGGTCACGCCGCGATCCAACACGACGGTCACGTCGACTACCTGCACGACGGCCACCTCCATCACGCGCACGGCAGCCATGTCGACGAGTGCGTGATCGCCGTCGACGCGGCTCATCCAGCGAGCTGCAAGACCGGGCACGTCTGCAATGCGCACGTCGCCAACCACGTCCATGGGGCGGGATGCGGGCACGAGGCGATTCCGCACGGCGATCACGTCGATTACATCGTCGAGGATCATCTTCACCACGTGCACGACGGCCACTGCGATGACCACGGCCCCGTGCGATTCATGTGATCCTCAGCTGCGGTTGTGGTCAGGCGGCTACGCTACTTCGGAGACGTGGAGTCGCGAGTTCGCCGTGCAGACGCGTTGACGCCGGATCGAAAACTTCCCAGAGTCGGGGGCATGAAGAAGATCTCGATCGTGGTTATCGCGGCCCTGTCGTTGGCTGCGTTTGGCTGCAAGAAGAAGAGCGCCGGCAGTGGTAGCGGCAGCGGTGCCGTCGGGGGCGGGGGCGATTGCAGCGCCGCGATCGCGAACAGTATGGAAGTCTCGAAGGCCGAGATGACGAAGATGCCCGGCGTCGACGACAACGCGCTGGCGAAGATGCGCGACCTCGCGGTCAAGCACTGCACCGACGACAAGTGGTCCGACGACGTCATCAAGTGCATGGTCGGCGCGAAGACCCAAGCCGAAGCGCAAGGGTGCTACGGCAAGTTGACTCCGGAGCAGCAGGACACGATGAACAAGGCGATGATTCACATGATGGCTCCGCCGACCGGCGGCGCGGGCTCCGCGGGCACCGCAGCCGAAGCCGGAAGCGCCGCGGGCAGCGGCTCGGCAGGTAGCGCCGCGCCGAAATAGCCGGTCACATTGCCCGCCTGGCATCCGTCATAGCCGTGACAACCGCGCGAGCGGGACAACACCGAGGAACACAGATGAAGATCAAGGTCACCAAGCTGTTCGTCGACGATCAGGCCAAGGCGCTCCGATTTTACGGCGAGGTGCTGGGCTTCGTGAAGAAAGCGGACTTCTCGCAAGGCCCCTATCGCTGGCTCACCGTGGCGTCGCCGGACGATCCGGACGGCATCGAGCTCCTGCTCGAACTGAACAGCAACCCCGCGGCGAAGACTTTCCAGGAGGCGCTGTATCAACAAGGCCAGCCCGCCGCGATGTTCAGCGTCGATGACGTGCAAGCGGAGCACGACCGCTTGAAGAAGCTGGGCGTGACCTTCACGATGCCGCCGACGAAGGTGACGGGCTCGACGATCGCGATGCTCGACGACACGTGCGGCAACCGGGTCCAGCTCGTCGCGCTCGATCGCCGCTGACCTACGTGGTCGCGACGAGGAGCTCTTCGGCGCCGAGCGGCGGTCGCAGGCCATCGCTGCGGCCGGCGAAGTAACGCTCGGCCACGGTCGCGGCCGACACGTGCTGCACGGTGCGAAACCCGGCGTCGCGCGCGAGCTGGAGCAATTCGGCCGGCGTGAAGAAGCTGACGAACGGCGTGCCACTCGCGCGGGCCCCTTGCCGCGCGCGTTCGAAGCCCTCGCGTAGCTCGGGTTCGGTCAGCGCCGGCGGCAACAGGAACGTCATCGCGAACGTCGAGCCGGGCGCGAACGTGGCGACCTCGCGCAGCGTGGCGGCGTTCGCCTCGCGGGTGAGGTACATGCTCACGCCGGCCGACGCGATCACCGCGGGCTTGCTCTTATCGAAGCCGGCGGCCGCGAGCTGCCGGGGCCACGATCCACCGGCCTCGAAGTCGACCGGCACGAAGCGCAGGCCGTCGGCGATGCCGAGCCCGAGCTCGATCAGGCGCTGCCGCTTCCACGCCTGGGGACCGGGCCGATCGATCTCGAACACGCGCAGGCCCGGCACGCGGACGCGCTGCGCGAACGTATCGAGCCCGGCGCCGAGGATGACGTATTGCTCGACGCTCGTGCGCTCGAGCACGAGATCCTCGATGAACCGCGCGCGGCCCACGATCGAGGCGCGGAACATCCGCGTCGCGTCCGGATCCATGTCGGGGCGCGCCCGCCACGCCTCGTCGGGATTCGCGAGCGCGAGACCGATGTCGTCGGTCAGGACGTGCGGCGGCGCGTCGACCAGGAGGTGCAGCGCTCGCCACAACGCGACGCGCACCGCCGTCGGATCGGGGGCTGCCGTTTCGCTCATCGCTTCTTCGATATCACGCCTACATGCGTTCGTGAGAGCATGGTTTCGTGCGGCGCAGACTGTCCATCCTTGGCGTGCTCGCGGCTTGTGGCGGCGGTGGTGGCGGTGGCGGCGGTGGCGGCGGCGGTGGTGACGGCGGCGGTGTCGACGTCGGAGTGCCGGCCGCCGTGTGCAACGCGGTCAATCCGGTCGACGTCTCGTCGCCGACCGCGGTCGTCGGCAGCGGCACGGCGGGCAGCTGCACCGAAGCCGCGTTGCAGACCGCCGCGACCGCCGGCGGCACGATCGTGTTCTCGTGCGGCGCGGTGCCGGTCACGATCGCGATCACGCAGACGATCACGTTCGCGAACGAGACCGTGCTCGATGGCGGCGGCACGGTCACGCTCGACGGCGGCGGCGCGACGCGCATCCTCTACTTGAGCTCCGACTACAACACGACGACGCCGACGCTGACCGTGCAGAACCTCGCGTTCCACGCCGGCCTCGGACCCGCGACCGGCGACGACACCGCGCGCGGCGGCGGCGCGATCTATCGCAACGGCGGCAGCCTCGTCGTGATCAACTCGCAGTTCGACGACAACCACGCGGGCGCGACCGGACAGGATCTCGCCGGCGGCGCGATCTACGGCTTCGGCGGTGGCTCGACCACGATCTCCGGCAGCACGTTCACGAACAACTCCGCGAGCGACGGCGGCGCGGTCGGCAGCCTCAACGGCGACCTCACGATCGTCAACAGCACGTTCGCGAACAACTCCGCGACCGGCACCGGAGGCAACCCGGGCGACGGCGGCTGCGGCGGCGGCATCTACATGGACGGCAGCAAGGAGGCGACGTCGCTGTGCGGCGTCACGATCGCGAACAACCAAGCGGGCGCGATCGGCGGCGGCTTCTTCCGGGTCTCGAACACCCACAACGGCTCGTTCGCGATGGATCGCTCGACCGTCGATAGCAATATGGTCACCGCGGGGGCCACGGGCAACGCCGGCGGCCTCTATCTCGAAGGTCTCGCGATCGAGCTCACCGCGAGCACGATCTCGAACAACCAGGGCGCGTACAACGGCGGGATCTGGATCGACACCGCCGCGGCGAACCTGACCAACGTCACGATCGCGGGCAACACCGCGACCGCGAGCAACGGCGGAGGTGTCTGGCTCGCGAGCGCGACCGGCACCATGCTGAACTGCACGATCGCGAACAACCAGGCGACCGCGAGCGGCCAGGTCGCCGGCGCGATCTTCGGCGATGGCATGACCGTGACCAATACGGTCATCGCGAACAACACCGCGCAGTACGATCCGAGCTGCGAGGCGCCGCCGCTCACCGACGGCTCGGGCAATCTGCAGTGGCCGGCCGGCTCGCTGTGCACCGCGGCGCCGCTCGTCGCCGATCCGATGCTCGGTGCGCTCGGCGATAACGGCGGAGACACCGCGACGCTGCTGCCCGCGGCCGGCAGTCCCTCGGCGGGCATCGGTCACGGTTGCCCGCCGACTGATCAGCGTGGCAACCCGCGCGCGGAACCGTGCACCGCCGGTGCGGTCGAGCTTCCCTAGCTCGGGGTCTTCGTGATCAGACTGTCGACCGCATGGACCGGCGGCGCCGAGCCGTTGATCAGGTGCTTGATCGCACCGAGCACGAGGCGTTGTTGCTCGAGCAGGCTCTTGCCGGCAAACGCCGCCGACACCACCGAGATCGTGTAGTGACCGCTACCGCCCGACGACTCGACGGTCGCATCGGGCAGCTTGGCCTTGATCGAGGACGAGATCGCCTCGTGGACGTTGCCGACGAAGTCGGTGGGATGATCGCTCACCGGCCGACGGTACCGCGTTCTCGCGCGCGGTCGAGCACGGCCTCAGGCGAAGTAGTGGCCGGCCTCGAGATCAGCGATCAACCCCGGCCCGGTCGGCTTCCAGCCGAGGCGTTCGCGAGTGAGCGCGCTCGACGCCGGGCCGTCCATCCCGAGCACATGGCCGATGAAGCCGAGCAGCGCACCGGCCTCCTCGGGCGTCTTCGACACCGCCGGCACGCCGAGGTGGCGAGCGATCACCTCCGCGATCTCGCGGACCGGTACGCCCTCGTCGGCAACGCCGTGATACCGCGCGCCGGAGACGCCTTTCTCGAGCGCCAATCGATAGATCCGCGCGGCATCGAACCGGTGTACGCCCGGCCAGCGATTCTTGCCGTCGCCGACGTAGGCCGAGAAGCCTTTCTCGCGCGCCGTGCGGACGAGGATCGCGACGAAGCCGTGGTCGCCTTCGCCGTGGACCGACGGTGACAGCCGAACGCACATCGCGCGGACGCCGCGTGCCGCCATCGCGAGGCCGGTCTCTTCCGACTTGCGCGGCAACGCGCTCGCCGGCGAGTCATCTTCGGTGCCCAGACGTCCTGCGGGCAGGCCCAGCGTTCCCGAGGTGACGATCAACGGGCGCCCCGATCCTTCGAGCGTTGCGCCGATCGCCTCGATCGCTGCTTTGTCGGCGGCGCAGTTCGCCGCGAAGGCCGAGAAGTCGTGAATGAAGGCGGTGTGGATGACCGCATCGCACGCGGTCGCGCCGCGCTCGAGGCTGTCGAGATCGGCGAGCTCGCCGCGCAGGACCTCGGCGCCGGCGTCAGCGACCACCTTCGCCGATGCGTCGGACCGAGCGAGGCCGAGGACCTTGTGGCCGGCGGCGATGAGATCTCTGGTGACCGCAGATCCGACCCAACCCGAGGCACCGGTGACGAAGACGCGCATAGTGATCTCCTTGTGTCTCGCAGCGTGCATCGCCCGCTGCTTCTTCGCTTGGGCAAACTTGGCGAAATTCGCTGCCAAGAACGCCCAAGCGCGTCGTGGGTCTCGCCGGTACACTGACCGCGTGCCTGTCCCACGCGAGCAACCCGATCGCGTTCAGATCGCGGTCCGCTACCCGCTGCCGGGCGTGATCGTCAGCCGGTTCTCGAACACCGGTCATCTGATTCGCGCGGTGCCCGACCGCTACTCGACCGCGTTTCACCTCGCGGGGAATCCTTCGGAGTGGACGACGGGGAGGGCGCGGTGGTCGAGCAGGCCCGGCACGGTCAGCGTCAAGGTGCCGGGCCAGGTCTACGCCGAGCGAGCGCGTGAAGGTGGCGCCGAGTTTCAGGTCGTGCTGTTCGATGCGGCGCTGGTCGCCGACGCCCGCGCCGCGCTGGATCGGCCCGTGATCGCGCCGCAACAGCACGCGATCGATGGCGACGACCTACGCGCCCAGCCGCTCGCCGAGCTCCATCGCCGGCTGCTCCATGGCACCGCGCCGCCATTCGGCGTTGCTGCCGGCCGCGCGCACGCTCCGGCCGCCGACCGCGACGAGGCAGCGCTCGAGCAGACGGTGTGCGCTGCGTTGTTCGCGTTCGTCGATCTTGCGTGCGCGCCTCGCGGAGCTCGGTTTGCTCGCTCGGCTTGGAGCGCGGCGGTCGCGCGAGCTCGCTCACTCCTCGACGCGCGGTTGACCGAGACGGTCGGGCTCGACGAGCTCGCCGCGCATGCCCGGCTCGATAAGTTTCGGCTGTGCCGCGCGTTTCGCGACGAGGTCGGGCTGCCGCCGCACGCGTACGTCACGCATCGCCGGGTGAGCCTGGCGCAAGACCTGCTCGCGCGCGGGCTCTCGCAGGCCGAGGTCGCTGCGAGCGTCGGGCTCTACGATCAGAGCCAGCTGCATCGTCACTTCAAGCGGATCGTCGGTGTCACACCGGGCGCGTACGCGCGCGCGGTTCGCTGATCGGGACGACCCGCCAGACCAACGACGTCGTCGCCGCGTTCGCCGCGCGCAAGCTCGAGGTCGCGGCGCGCGAGGTGCCGCTCGCCGAGGTCGCGACCTGGTGGTCGCGGCGATCCGAGGCCGGCGAGCGCGTCGTGTTCATCCCGTGACGCGCGCGTCGGCGATCGCGTCGAACAGCTCGGTGAGCACTCCGCGGTCGACGCGCGCCGAGCGGGCCGCGCGAAACTGCTGGACCCGGCGATCGAGCTCGGCGAGCGCCGCTTCGACCGCGTCGAGCTCGCCCCGCGAGTGAAGCTCGCGGCGCAGCGTGGTGCAGACGTAGTGAACGCACCGCGCGGGCCGATGCTCGCCTTCGAGCGTGCAGCCCTCGGGTCCGCGAAACGCGCAGCCGGCGTGGTCGGTCCTCGGCGGCACGAGATCGCGGGCGCGCGTCCCGGCGTGGACGAGCATCGCGAGCTCGTTGTCGTCGAACAGGCTCGCGGTCTCGCCCGAGCAGCAATCGCCGCCGTTGTAGTGGCCGCGCGGAAACGGCTGGCCGGTCGCGCACGTACTGCATGACGCGACGCCGGTCAGCACCGCGGATACCCGCAGCTTCTGATCGCGAACCGTTCGCGCGAGCACTCGCTCGTCGTCGTCGGGACGTGCGTCGAGCTCGCCGCGCAACCGCTCGCGAAGCTCGATCAGCTCGGTCGCGCGCGACGCGGGTTGGCGGAGCTTGATGAGCAGCCGCTCGACGGCGATGAGCACGACGCGACGCTAGCACCGATCGCTGTGCGGACGACCTCTTGTTTCTCGCTGGCGCGGCCTAGCCGTGGACCGCGGCGAGGAACTGGTCGTTCGTCAACACCGCGTGGAACGCGCGTACGATCGCGTCGGACAGCGCCTCGTTGTAGTTGCTCGCATCGAACGAGTGCCCGAACTTGCTCTGCTGGCCGACGGCCGGGCCTTGCCAGAGCACTTTGCCCGCGCCGTCGGTCAGCGTCAGGTTGAGCGTGACGGTCGCGTTGTAGCGGTTGTCCTCGGTGACGAAGAACTGGACGAGCTCGCCCGACAAGATCCGGCTCGCGCCCCCAGGCACGACCGCGATCTGCGCCGCCCGCATCACGTCCTCGGTGTGCATGGTGACGTAGCGCGCGACGTCGTCGGGCGTCGTCACCGGGCGGGGCGTCGTGTTTTCCTTGTTCGCGCCGATCGAGTCTTTGACCGTCCGGTTGTCGGCGAACGGCAAGACCTGGAGCTTTTGCCCGGTGAACGCCGCCATGATCTTCGGCAGGTTGTCGGGGCCGGAGATCGTGGCCCCGCCCATGCCCCAGCTGTTCTTGATCTCGGCGGTGACGGTGTGAAAGTCCGAAGGGTCGTCGCTCGGCTTCCAGCTCAACGGCGTGTTGATCATGCTCGGGCTACCGCCGCACGCGGCGAGGACGACGAAGACGACGAAGACGATGGCGGTGCGAAGGCTCATGTGCGGCGCACCAAATCACGACCGCCCGGCCGGTGCAACGCCCGAGCCGAACGTATCGATCGGGCTGTCCGCGCGAAGCAAAGGACGGCCGAGACCTCCTGGCGAGGGCGTCGCTTTCGCGGGCGTAGCCGTTCAGTTCACCGTACCAGGCGAGGTGCTAGGGTCAGCCGATGGACGCCCGGCCACGCCGAGCTCGAAGCGAACCTCGACCTCGGCTCCGGTCAACTCGCGCGCTGGCGGCGCTACCGCGCCCATTGCCCGATGTATCGGGTCGGCACGACCGCCCTGACCCAGGTCTGGCCCGATCTGTCGGCGACGCGCGGCGTGATGTATCCGTTTCGCGCGCCCGACATCGATGTCGCGGCGCATTTGCTCGCGGAGGCGCTGCCCGGGCCGGCCGCTTACGAGATCACGGTCACGAACCTCGACGTGTCGGCCGCGCTGATCGCCGCCGGCGCGACCCTGCGGGAGCGCCAGTTCGAATTCGCGGGCGAGCTCTAGATGCTACGGTCGCGATCATGAGCGAGCCATTCGATCGGGTCGATCTCGAGACCAAGCTCGCGTACCAGGAACGCCTGATCGGCGAGCTCGATGCGCTCGTGCGCTCGCTGGCGGATCGTCTGGATCAGACCGTGCGCGAGGTCCGCGAGCTCAAGCAGGCGATCGCGTCGCCGGAGCTGCCCAAGGGCGCGGCGAACGAGCGCCCGCCTCATTACTAGCGGCCACGAACGCGCGGCGGGGAGTCCCCGAACCCGGCTTTCGCGCTACGGTCGCGCCATGCAGCGATTCCAGGTCGATATCGGTTTCCAGGTCTACTTCCAGGAGGGCGGCGAAGAGATCGGCGCGGTTCGGCAAGTCGCGAGCGATCATCTCGTCGTCTACGTCGAGGGCAAAGGCGACTTCGTCGTCCAGCCCCAGGCGGTCCACGCCGCGCACGATGGCAAGGTGCTGCTCGATGCGACGAAGGTCGACGCCGCACTGCTGGAGGCTGCCGGCCACGCCCACGAGCGCGAGACCGATTAGCTAGGACGGTCCCGCCAACCGGTGAGCCGATGAATTTCCGCGTCCGCGAGCGTATCATCGTGGCGATGGCGGACTTAGTGAGTGGCGACGAGCGCCGGCGCGTCGTGTTGATCGACGACAGCGAGATCGTGTTGCGCACCCAAGCCGATGCGCTGACGCGTGCGGGGTTCGAGATTCGCGCGGCATCGTCGTTGCGAGAGTTCATCAACTTGGTGCTCGACTGGAAACCGCACGTGATCGTGAGCGACTTGTACATGCCCGAGATGAACGGCGCGGAGCTCTGTCAATGGCTACGCGCTCAGATCCCGACCGCCCGTATCCCGGTCGTGATCTGCTCCGGCGCGAAGGAGCACGAGCTCGCCGACATCGCACAGAAGGCCGGCGCCGATGCGTTCGTATCCAAACATGGCGGAGTCGACGCGCTGCGCGATCGGCTGTCGTCCCTGTTCGAGGAGATCGTATGGTGACTACGAGCAAGCGCATCCTCGTGATCGATGACAGCCCGGTCGTGCTCGCGATGGCCTGCCACGCGCTCGCCGAAGCCGGCTACCAGGTCGAGACGCGCAGCAGCGTCGAAGAGGTCGAGTCGAGGCCAGTTGCGGGCTTCGATCTGATCCTGATGGATGTCCAGATGCCGGAGCTCTATGGGGACGACATCGGGATGGCGCTGCGTTATCAGCGCGGCGTCAAATCGCCGATCTACTTGTTCTCGACGCTCGACGACGAAGAGCTCAAGACCCGCGCGAACGACACCGGGCTCGACGGCTTCATCTCGAAGCAAGCCGGGATGGACCACCTGATTGCTGAGGTACGGAAGATTCTCGGGACCGAGTGACCGAGTGACAAGGGAGCTGCCTAACGTCCGCGAGCAGGACTTCGAAGCGGCGGTGGTGTTCGGCGAGAGCATCGTGCTACGGCTCAGCGGCTCGTCGAACGTCGGCGCCGCCGCGCCACTCCAGCAGCTGGTGGATCGGTTGCACTCCGAGCTGTGCGACGCGAGCGCGGCCGATGTCGTCGTCGACATCGTCGGCCTGGAGTTCATGAACGCCGCGTGCTTCAACGTGTTCGTCACCTGGATCGGCCTCATCAACGAGCTCGGGCCGGAGCAGCGCTATCGCCTGCGCTTCAAGTCAAACTCGACGATCCGCTGGCAGGCGCGCAGCCTCCATACGCTTTGCTGCTTCGCGACCGACCTGGTGTCGATCGGTGAGCACTCGTGACCATCCCGGACACCATCGTCCAACAGTTCCGTACGACCGCGCTGGAGCGGCTCGATCGGGTCGAGCACGCGTGGGCGGCGGTGCTAGCCCGCCTCGACGATGACGCGATCGCGGTGATCCATCGCGAGATCCACACGCTCAAGGGCGAGTCGCAGCTGGTCGGCTTCGCGGACGTCAACCTCGTGTGTCACAAGCTCGAAGATCTGCTCGAGGTCGCGCGGACCTGTGGTTACGCCGTCGACGAGGACTTCGATCTCGCGATCAATATGGCCCTGCGGTTCATGGCGATGCTCGTGCGCAAGAAGGTCGGCTCGCAGCTCCCCGGCATCAACCTGCCCGGATTCATCCGTCAGATCGATCGGATGCTCGCCGAAGCGCGCGGCGAAGCGACCCCCAGGGCTCGCAACGTGACTCCGATGAATCGCGTGTCGGGTCCGAGCGCGCGGCTCTCGCCGTCGGTGCGCGCGCGGCTCGCGTCGATCGCGCTCGATCTGTTCCTCGAATACGCCGAGAGCCGAGGCACGCGCCGCAATCGGCTGAGGACCTCGTGGCACTCGTTGCGCGATCTCGTCGGCGTGCATCGCGCGCTGATCGGCACCGGCCAGCTCGTCAAGCATCAGGTCGGCGCCTACGCGCTCGCGAAGGAGCTCGGCAAGCAAGTGGAGGTCGTCGTGGAGATCGCCAGCGCCGAGGTCACGACCGACGTGCTCGCGGCGATCGATCTCGCGGTGCTTCACCTCGTGCGCAACGCGATCGACCACGGCATCGAGCCAGCGACTGATCGGACGGCGGCCGGCAAGCCGGCGAGCGGCATCATCCGGGTGCGCGGTGCGCTCAGCGGCGACACATTCGAGCTCAGCGTGGCCGATGACGGCAGCGGGATCGCGTTCGAGCGTGTACGGCAACGCGCCGCCGAGCTCGGCATCGTCGCGCCGGCCGACGACGCGAGCGACCGCTGGATCGACGTGCTGTGCTACCCGGGCCTGTCGACCCGATCGGAGGCGACCGACGTGTCGGGACGCGGGGTCGGCTTGGACGCGGCGCGCGCGAGCATCGTCGATGTCGGCGGCACGATGACGCTGCGATCGACGCGTAGCGCCGGCACGACCTGGAACATCACGATGCCGATCACGCCGATCCAGGTCGAATGCCATATGTTCCGCGCTCCCGACGTGCCAGTGCCGGTCGCGATCGATTCGACCTGGACGCCCGCGGCACGACCGGGCCACGGCCCGATCCTCGATCTCGGCGCCGCGCTCGGGCTGGGCGACCCTGCCGGGGCTCGCGCCGAGGCGGCACCGGCGTGGTTCGAACGCGGCTCCGACGCGTTCGCCATCGTTGCGGAGCGCGCACCGGCGCTGGCTTCGGCTCGCAAGCTCGTGCTGACGCCGGCGGCCGCGTTTGCCGAGATCATCGTGTCCGATGGCGTCGAGAGCTTGTTGCTCCGCCCAGATCAGGCGATCTCGTCGGCGAAGCGCTGATTCACACATCGTTGCCGGCCTAGTGTGGCCTTGACCCGCCATCACGGTTCCTAGATCATGTAAGCGGTGGGACAGGCTGGTTCAGCGCACCTGCTCGCGACGTCGACCGGACGCGAAGGCGAAACCCTCGTCTTGACTTGCACCGGCTCGGCGGAAACCGAAGCGCTCGACTCGCTGCACGAAGTGCTGACCGGCTTTCACGACGAGGCCCTGCGCCAACCAGGCGCGACCGTGGTTGCCGATGTCCGCGCCCTGGAGTTCGCGAGCAGCTCGTGCCTCAAGGCCTTCGTCACCTGGTTGCAACGGGTGCAAGAGCTCGATGACGACCACCGCTATCAGATCCTGTTTCGCTCCAACCCGCGTCACTCGTGGCAGCGGCGCAGCTTGAACGCGCTCGCCGCATTTGCGTCCGGCGTAGTTCGCATCGAATCGGAGGCGCCATGACGCAGGTCGCGACCGAAACCTTCGAGCTCACCGGCAAGCTCACGGTGGCCGACGTGCCGGACGTCCGGCGGTTCGTCGAGAAGTTTCACGGCCGGGTGTCGAACGCCGACGATGTCTCGCGCGTCGCGATGGCGACCCACGAGCTGCTCGAGAACGCGGTGAAGTTCTCGACCGACGGCTCGGCGTCTCTGCGCATCGATGTCGGCGGATCGCAGGTCACGATCACGACCCGCAATCGCGCTCGACCGGCCGATCTCGACGAGCTACGCGAGCTCGCCCGGCAGCTCGCATCGACGATCGATCCGATGCTGTTCTATCTCGACCGGATGCGGCAGTCGCCAACGCGGGTCGGCGGGCTCGGGCTCGGACGGGTGGCGGCGGAGGGCGAGATGAAGATCGAGCTCGTCCTCGACGGCGATATGGTTCAGGTCAAAGCTGCGGCGACCCTGGGCGCGGCTTAACCGATCGCGACGCGTAGCTCGGGCGACGAGGCTTCGCGCTCGGACTCGCCGGCGTGCCGCTCGTACGGACTCGTGGTCTCGTCTTCAGGATCGATCGCGTGCTGGACGACGCCCGACGCGGTCTTCGGCAGCAGGAGGTTGAGCGTCCTCGCCCGGATTCCGATGTTCCACATGCCTCGGATACCTTGCATGCGGCGTGCGCATTCCCGAGGACGCGCTTACGCGGAGTTGCAACGGTCGAAGCCGCCTCATGCGTGTCGCATGACACGCCTGCGACTCGCAATGTGTCTCGGTCGACGCGGTGTCATCGACACCCTGTCGGAGCGTCGGGCATCATGCCGCCTCATGCCACGCCCGTCGTCAGCCGAGGTGTTCACGCCGACGTCGTTCCCGACCCATACCTACGTGCAACGCGACGATCTGCATCACGAGCGGTTACTGCGCGAATGGACGCGGTCGTCGACGCAGATCGCGTCGCTCTCGGGTCCGTCCAAGGCCGGCAAGACCGTGCTGGTCCAGCGCGTGGTTGGCGAAGGTAACCTGATCGTCGTGAGCGGCGCGTCGGTCCGCGCCCCCGATCAGCTGTGGGAGCGCGTGCTCGATTGGTGGGGCGAGCCACACTCGACCACCGCGAGCGTCGCCGATGCCGCGACCGAGACGACGACGAACGAGCGCAACGTCAGCGTCGGCATCACCGGCACCGGCGCGAGCCATCGTCATGTCCAGCTCGGCGGGCAGGGCGCGACCGACACGCTCGCCGCGACGAGCAACCGCCGAGGCTTGCCGCAAGTCGTGCAAGAGCTCGCGGGCACGGCGTACACGTTGTTGCTCGACGACTTCCACTACATTCCACCCGCGATCCAGGGCGACGTCGCGCAACAGCTCAAGGATGCGGCCAGCCGCGGCGTCCGGATCTGCGTCGCGGCCGTACCGCATCGCGCCGACAACATCGTGCGTGCGTTGCCCGAGCTTCGCGGTCGCGTGCTCGCGATCGATGTCGACTACTGGACGCGGCGCGATCTGCTCGCGATCCCCGAGCTCGGCTGTCCACTGCTCGGCCTCGAAGTCGACAGGGCATCGCTCGCGATGTTCGCGACCGAAGCGGCCGGCTCGCCGCAGCTCATGCAATCGATCTGCCTGTGGATGTGCAATCACGTCGGCGTGCGCGATGGCGCCGACCCGGCGAAGGCGGTCACGCTTGATGAGACGGCGCGCAAGGAGATCCTGTTCCTGACGTCGTGCACGGTCGATTTTCGCTCGCTCGTGCGCGCGCTGATCGCGGGTCCGAAGGTGCGCCCGGGCGATCGTCGGAGCTACGTTCATCGCGACGGCCGGTCCGGCGACGTCTACCTGACCGTGATGCGCGCGCTCGCGCTCGATCCGCCGGGCCTCGCAATCGATCACGACGAGCTCGCCGGCCGGCTCGAGCAACTGTGTGCCGGCGCGCGTCCCGAGGGCGCGAGCGTGGTACGCGCGTGCGCGACGCTCGGTCAGATCGCTTCGGGATTCGCCGCGCCGACCGGACCGTCGCTCGAATGGGACGAGCCGGCGCAGACCCTGCTGATCCCAGATCCGTATCTCTTGTTCTACTTGCGCTGGTCCGTCGCGCTCGAGCGCGAAGCCGACGCCCTGTAGCCTTAGAAGTTCGGCTTCTCTTTGAAGTACTTCGCGACGAGGTCTTGCAGATACGTCGCCAGATCGACGACATCGTCGTCCTGAGTCGCGCGGGTCACGTAGACCGTATAGATGTCGTGCTGTTTCTCGCCGGGCTCGCGCAGCCGGAGGGTGAGGTAGCCTTGGTCCTCATCCTTCTTGCCCTTCTCGCGATTGTCGAGCTCGAGGTTATCGATGAGCTTCCATATCTTGTCGGTTTCCTTGTCGGTGATCCCCTTGGTGCCCAAGGTGTCGCTCTTCTGATCCTTCGAGTACGACACCCACAGCGAATTGCCCCGGATCCGGATCTGCCAGTCGTCGCCGTCCGGCTTGTTCGACACGAAGTCGAACATCCGACCGTTGGTCTCGCCGCGGTCGGCGTCGCCAAATGCACCGCCGGCACCCGCGTACGTACCGCCCGGATGGCAGGCGGTGAACGTCAGACAGATCGCGACCGCGCACCACGTACAAGCCCTTCGCACAGGTGCCAATATAGCGCATAGGGGTGCCCGGCTGATATCCTTGCGAAATCGATGACTGCGTCCGTGCTAGGGGCGGGACGCTTCGAGGTGCGCGGCACACTCGGCGCTGGAGGCGCCGGTGTCGTCTACCGAGCGTACGACCACCAACTGAAGCGAGAAGTAGCCCTGAAGCTGCTCCGCACCGCGTCCGGTCGCGATCTCTATCGGTTCAAGCGCGAGTTCCGTGCACTCGCCGACATCGTGCATCCCAACCTCGTCGCGCTCCACGAGCTGCATGCGATCGCAGGCGACTGGTACTTCACGATGGAGCTGATCGAGGGCGTGTCGTTCATCGACTGGGTGCGCCCGTCGCGGAACGCCAAGGGCCCGACGCGGACGCGCCAGGACATCATCGCGACGCCGGTCAACGTCGCGCGCCTGCGGGGAGCGCTCGTCCAGCTCGTCGACGCCCTCGTCGCGCTGCACCGCGCCGGCAAGCTGCATCGCGATCTCAAGCCGTCGAATGTGCTGGTCACCGATCAGGGCCGGCTCGCGCTGCTCGATTTCGGGCTCGTGTCGGGAGTCGCTGAAGGCAATCCCGAGCGGCTCGCCGTCGGCACGCCGGTGTACATGTCGCCCGAGCAGGCCGCCGACCAGCCGCTGACCGAGGCGAGCGACTGGTACTCGCTCGGCGCGATGCTCTACGAGGCGTTGACCGGGCGCCGCCCATTCGAGGGCGAGCCCGAGCTCGTGATGACGCGCAAGCAGACCGAAACGCCGACCGCGCCGACCCGACTCGTGCCGAACCTCCCGCCCGATCTCGCGCGGTTGTGCATGGCGATGCTCGCGCCGCCGCCGACGCAACGGCCGGCCGGCCTCGCGATCCTCGACTTGCTCGGTGCGACGCAATCGCAGCCGACTCGCGACATCGCACGCAGCTTGTCGCCGGCGGTGTTCGTCGGCCGCGTGCTCGAGACCGACGAGCTCAAGCGCGCGCTCGCCGACTCGCGCCGGCGCGGAGTCACGCTGATGGTGCGCGGCGCATCCGGCATCGGCAAGAGCACGCTCGTCCGGCGGTTCCTGCGCTCGCTCGGCGACGCGGTGTTCGTGCTCGAAGGTCGGTGCTTCGAGCGCGAGCAGGTGCCGTTCAAGATGCTCGACGGCATCGTCGACACGCTGACCGGCGTGCTGTTCGGCCTGCCGCCGGCGCAGCGCGAATCGGTCGTGCCGCGCGACCTCGGTCTCCTGGTTCGGCTGTTCCCGGTGATGAAGCGGGTCCCCGAGCTCGCCGAGCTCGCCGACACCACGACGCCGCCGAGCGACCTCCAGGAGCTGCGACGCCGCGCGTTCAAGTCGCTGCGCACGCTGCTGACCCGGATCGCGCGGATCAAGCCGATCGTGATGTTCGTCGACGACGTCCATTGGGGTGATGCGGATAGCGCGGGGTTTCTCGCCGAGCTGATCCACGAGTCCGAGCCGTCGATCCTGATCATCTTGGCGCATCGGCCGGAGGACTATCTCGGCGTCGTCGCGCAGCTCCGGCGTCCACCGGGCGGCCAGACCCGGCGCGGCGATGTACGCGACCTCGACATCGGCGGCCTATCGGTCGATGACTCCGTCGCGCTCGTCGCTCAGCTCGCGGATGACTCGCGGCGAGCGACGGCGGTCGTGACCGCGGCCGGCGGCAACCCGCTCGTGCTCGCCGAGATGGCGCGCGCCCCGCGGCTGCAAGATGGCGCGAAGATGGAGGACCTCGTGCTCGCCCGCGCCGGCCGGCTGTCGGTCGAAGCCCAGGCCATGCTCGTCGTCACGAGCATCGCGGCGCGGCCGCTGTCGGTCGAGCTCGCCGCGCGCGCGGCCGGCATCAACGGCGGCCATGCCGAAGCCGCGGTGTTGTCGGCGGAGCGACTCGCGACGTTGCGCCGCGTCGACGGCCACATGATCTTGCAACCGGCGCACGACTACGTCCGCGCCGCGGTGCTCGGCGGCATCGACGTCGAATCGAAGGCGCGCTGGCACGAGTCGCTCGCGCACGCGCTCGAAGAGGGCGGGACGCCGCAAGATGCGCAGGCGGTCGTCGAGCATTGGATCGCGGCCGGCCATCCGGCCAATGCGGCGCACCACGCGCTCGCCGCCGCGCAAGGCGCCGAAGAAGCGCTCGCGTTCCTGCGCGCCGCCGAGCTCTACGAGATCGCGATCACCTACGGGCCTTGGGATCCGCCCGGCCGGCGCGAGCTGATGCGGCGCAAGGCGAACGCGCTGACGTGCGCGGGCCAGCTCGACGAGGCGGCGCAAGTGCTCGGCCACGCCGCCGAGCTCGCGCCCGGTGAAGAATCGATCGATCTCGAGCGGCTGCGGGTCGAGGCGCTGCTCCGCCGCGGCCGGCTCGAAGAAGCGCTGCCTGCCGCAGAGCGCTTGCTCGAGCATATCGGCGTCAAGGTGCCGGTCGGCAAGGGCACGTCGCGCACCAAGCTCGCGACCCAATGGTTCCAATCGAAGTTGCGCGGCTACGACTTCACGCCGAAGCCGCTCGGCGACGTACCGCAGGCGCAGCTGCGCAAGATCGACGTGCTGTACTCGATCTCGAGCGGGCTCGCGGTCGTCGATCCGGCGGCCGGCCGCCTCGTCCAGACCGAGCTGATGAAGGCCGCGATCGAAGCGGGCGAGCCGATGCGCGTGTGCCTCGCGTTGACTCAAGAGATTTGCTACGCGGCGTCGGCGGGTAGCGGCAACAGCAAGGGCGTCGCCGATCTCGGCGTGCGCCTGCACGGGCTGGCATCGCAGCTCGGTGCTTCGACCGTGTCGGGGCTCGCGACGGTCTCGCTCGGCATCGCCGCGTATCAGATGGGCAACTGGCGCGACGCGCGCGGCCACTTCGAAGCGGGCCTGGGCACGCTGCGCGATCAAGCCGCCGGCGTGCGCTGGGAGATCGACGTCGCCGAGAGCTACTGGTTGTCGTCGATGTTCTACCTCGGAGAGTGGCGCGAGCTCGTGCGACTTGTCCCGATGCTGTTGCACGATGCGTTGGAGCGCGGCGATGTCGTCGCCGAGCAGAGCCTACGCGCCGGTCGCAGCGCGCTCGCCTGGGCGATCACCGGCCGGCTCGACGATGCACGCCAGCAGGTCGCCGCGGCCGAGGCGACGCTGTCGCCGGGCATGCACGTGCCGCGCGTGCTCGCGCTCCAGGCCGCCTGCAACTTCGATCTGTGGGCGGGCGACGTGGCGGGTGCCGCGCGTCGGCTCGACGAGGCGTGGCCGCAGATCGAGCGGCTCGGCGCGCTCCGCATCCAACAGCTCCGCATCGAGCTGCGCGCCCTGCGCGGCCGGATCGCGCTCGCCGACAACAACCGGTCGCCCGATGATCGAGCCCGGCTGGCGCGAGGCATCGCCGACGAGATCGTCAAGGAGAACGCGCCGTGGGCGATCGGGATCGCCGAGCTGTTGCGCGCCGCGGCGATGATGCTGCGCGGCGATGACGATGGCGCGATCCGTGCGCTCGATCTCGCCGAGCCCGCGCTCGCGAACGCGCACATGGCCGGCTACGTACAAATCGCTCGCATGCGCCGGGGCGACGTCGAAGGCGGGGGCGGCGGTGGCGCCCGGGCCGCGGCGGCGCGCGACACCCTGGCCGAGCTCGGCGCGACCAATCCCGACGCCATCGCGGCCCTTCTCGTCCCTTGGCCGACGTGACGGCCCCGGTGCGCTTGGTATAGGATCGACGGACGGGGTGATCCGAAAGGATCGGGACGTCGTACATACGGGAGCCCGGCTATCGCCGGACGAGGGTAAAGCGTGTCACTCATCGCTCAGCACATCGCGGTTTCGCAGCGGATCGACATCGAGGATCTCGACTGGGAGCTCGCGCGCAAGGTCGGCCTGACCGCGCAGGAGGTCGAGAGCCTGCACTACTTCGCCGATGTCGAGAGTCAGACCGTCTACTACTTTCTCGAGGTGTCGAAGCTCTCGGTCGCGCGCGATCCCGAGCTGCTCACGTTCCTCACGATGTGGAACTACGAGGAGTACTTCCACTCGCACGCGATCACGCGCCTGCTCCAGGAGTGTGGCGCCGAGACCGTAGCTGCGACCGACCGCAGCACCGGCGTCCGCAAGAAGGCGCGGTGGAAAGCTCGGTTCGAAGACTTCGCACAGACGCTGATGTCGAAGCTGATGCCGAAGGCGTTCGTCGCGCTGTGGATGTTCTGGGGCTCGCTGCAGGAGTGCCTGACCACGCAGGCCTACGAAGAGCTCGCCACCACGACGCAGAACCCGGTGCTCGCCGAGCTGTGCCGTCGCATCGCGAAGCAGGAGCGTCGCCACTTCGCGTACTACTTCGCGCAGGCCAAGGACAAGCTCGAGGGCAACCGCTGGGCGCAACGCGTGTGTCGATGGATCGCGAAGCGGTTCTATGCGCCGGTCGGCGGCGGCGTGAAGACCGACGCGGAAGGCGCGCGGCTCGTGGCCCAGCTGTTCCCGAACGACCGGATCTTCGAGGTCATGGGCTACATCGAAAAGCGCATGGCCCAACTGCCGGGCATGGACGGTCTCGACGCGTGCACTCGGTGGGCCGCGAAGGTCCAGCCGATGCTGCCCGAAGCGGTTCGCGCCGGCGCGATCCCGGCGCTCGCCGCCTGAGCGCTGGAATCCGAGCTCGACGACGGCGCCGACTCCTCGGGCGGCAGGGGCCGGGCCGAGCCGCGCCAACCTTGCCGGCAGCTTGCCATAGCACGATCGATACGGTAATCGCTATCGCGCGCGCGTAGTTACCGACCGGTTTGGGACTTGCGCTAGGACGTCAGCCTCCATATAACGCCCCCCTCTTTCCAAGAGGATCCAATGACGTCCCTTCTGCAATGGCTGGCTGAGGAGAGCGCCGCGATCGGTGGCGCGGTTCGGCCTCATAGCGAGGCTGATCTTCAGCTTCCCTCGTTCGATCAAGTGAAGTTCCTCGGGCTCAGCGGCTCGACCGTGCTGGCACTGGGCCTCGCGGTCAGCGCGCTCGGCTTGCTGTTCGGGCTGGTCAAGTACCAGAAGCTCAAGAACATGCCCGTTCACAAGGCGATGCGTGAGATCTCGGAGCTGATCTACGCGACCTGCAAGACCTATCTGCGGACGCAGGCGAAGTTCATCTTTCAGTTGTGGGTGCTGATCGCGACGGTCATCGTCGTGTACTTCGCCGCGCTCGAGAAAGAGGGCGTCGGGGAGGTGCTCGCGATCGCCGGATTCTCGGTCGTCGGGATCCTCGGTAGCTCGCTCGTCGCTTTCTTCGGCATTCGCGTGAACACGTTCGCGAACTCGCGCACCGCCTTCGCATCGCTGCGCGGCAAGCCATACGGCACCTACGCGATTCCGATCGAGGCCGGCATGAGCATCGGCACCGTGCTGATCTCGACCGAGCTGCTGCTCATGCTCGGGATCATGGTGTTCATCCCCGGCAAGTACGCCGGCCCGTGCTTCATCGGCTTCGCGGTCGGTGAATCGCTCGGCGCCGCGGCGCTGCGCATCGCCGGCGGGATCTTCACGAAGATCGCCGACATCGGCTCGGACCTCATGAAGATCGTCTTCAACATCAAGGAAGACGACGCTCGCAACCCCGGCGTGATCGCGGACTGCACCGGTGATAACGCCGGCGATTCGGTCGGTCCCACCGCGGACGGCTTCGAGACCTACGGCGTCACCGGCGTCGCGCTCATCACGTTCATCCTCGTCGCATTCCCGAACGCGCACCTCGCACACTTGTTCAACGATAAGGGCGACCTGCTCGATGGTGGCGCTTGGCTGCAGACCGTGTTGCTCGTGTGGATCTTCGCGATGCGCATCGTCATGATCCTCGCCTCGGTCGGCAGCTACATGATCAACGAGGCGATCACGAAGGCGCGCTACGGAAACGCGAAGGAGATGAACTTCGAGCATCCGCTGACCCAGCTCGTGTGGCTGACCTCGATCGTCTCGGTCATCCTGACGTTCGTCGTCTCGTACCTGCTGATCGGTCAAGGCGAGTCGCAGCTGACGGCCAGCACGGTCGACCATACGGCCGGGTTGTGGTGGAAGCTGTCGGCGATCATCTCGTGCGGCACGCTCGCCGGCGCGATCATCCCCGAGCTTGTCAAGGCGTTCACCTCGGTCAACTCCGGCCACGTGCGCGAGACCGTCGCCGCGTCGAAGGAGGGTGGTGCGTCGCTCAACATCCTCGCCGGTCTCACCGCGGGTAACTTCTCGGCGTACTGGATGGGCCTCACGATCGCCGGCTTGATGGGCATCGCGTACGCGGTGTCGTCCCTCGGCGGCATCACCGATCTGCTGTACTCGTCGAACATGGCGGCGCACCTCGACATGTCGTACTCGGCGTGCCAGGCGGCATCGGCCGTGTTCGCGTTCGGCCTCGTCGCGTTCGGCTTCCTCGGCATGGGACCGGTCACGATCGCGGTCGACTCCTACGGCCCCGTCACCGACAACGCGCAGTCGGTCTACGAGCTGTCGATGATCGAGACCCTGCCGAACATCGAGCAGGACATCGAGGCAGAGTTCAAGTTCAAGCCGGACTTCGAGAAGGCGAAGATGTACCTCGAGGAAAACGACGGCGCGGGCAACACGTTCAAGGCGACCGCGAAGCCCGTGCTGATCGGCACCGCGGTCGTCGGTGCGACCACGATGATCTTCGCGCTCGTCATGCTGATCACGAATGGTCTGCAGCCCGATCTCGTCACCAAGCTGTCGATGATTCACCCGCCGTTCTTGCTCGGGCTCGTCACCGGCGGCGCGATCATCTACTGGTTCACCGGCGCCTCGACCCAGGCGGTCGCGACCGGTGCGTATCGCGCGGTCGAGTTCATCAAACAGAACATCAAGCTCGATGGCACCGCGACGAAAGCGTCGACCGATGACTCGAACAAGGTCGTCGAGATCTGCACGCTCTACGCGCAGAAAGGCATGATCAACATCTTCATGGTCGTGTTCTTCTCGACCCTGTCGTTCGCGTGCCTCGATCCGAACTTCTTCATCGGCTACCTGATCTCGATGGCGATTTTCGGCCTCTATCAAGCCATCTTCATGGCGAACGCCGGCGGCGCCTGGGACAACGCGAAGAAGGTCGTCGAGACCGAGCTGCGTGCAAAGGGCACCGAGCTCCACAACGCGACCATCGTCGGCGACACCGTCGGCGACCCGTTCAAAGACACCTCGTCGGTCGCGCTCAACCCGGTCATCAAGTTCACCACGCTGTTCGGCGTCCTCGCCGTCGGAATGGCGCTCGAGCTGACCGCGCGCGGCCTCGATACGCTGAAATACACGCTCTCGGGTGCCTTCCTCGTGATCTCGATGTTCTTCGCGTGGCGGTCCTTCTACCGGATGCGGATCGGCAACCTCAAGTCCGAGGACAAGCCGGAGCCGAAGAGCGAAGCTGCCGCGGCATAGGGACGAGCTGCGGACGCTGTCGCTTTTGTCTACTTGCGCGCTCCAGCCGGGTGCGTGCTACGACCGATAGATGGAAGCGATTCGAGCGCCGCGCGGCACCGCGCTGTCATGCAAGGGCTGGCAGCAAGAAGCCGCGCTGCGCATGCTGATGAACAACCTCGACCCCGAGGTCGCCGAGCGGCCGCAGGATCTGGTCGTCTACGGCGGCACCGGCAAAGCCGCGCGCAGCTGGGACGATTACCACGTGATCGTTCGCGAGCTGCGCCGCCTCGGCAGCGACGAGACGCTGCTCGTGCAATCGGGCCGCGCGGTCGGCGTGTTCAAGACCCACGACGAAGCGCCGCGCGTCTTGATCGCGAACTCGAACCTCGTGGGCCATTGGGCGACCTGGGACTACTTCCGCGACCTCGAGCGCAAGGGCCTGATCATGTACGGCCAGATGACCGCCGGCTCGTGGATCTACATCGGCTCGCAGGGCATCGTGCAGGGCACGTTCGAGACATTCGTCGCGGCCGGCAAGCAGCACTTCGGCGGCGATCTCGCTGGCCGGGTCGTCTTGTCGGGCGGCCTCGGCGGCATGGGCGGCGCGCAACCGCTCGCGGCGACGATGGCGGGCGCGATATTTCTCGGCGTCGAGATCGATCCAGCGCGCGTGCAACGCCGGCTCGACACCCGCTATCTCGACGAGGCCGCACCCGATCTCGATAGCGCGCTGCGCCGGGTCGAAGAGTGTCGCGCCCAGAAGCTCGCGCGCTCGATCGCGGTGGTCGGCAACGCCGCCGATGTCTACACCGAGCTCGTGCGGCGCGGCATCACGCCGGATCTCGTCACCGATCAGACGTCGGCGCACGATCCGCTCGTCGGCTACATCCCGCAGGGCTACACGCTCGAGCAAGCGGCCGCGCTGCGCGCGAGCGATCCCACGACGTACGTGGCGAAGTCGCGCGCGTCGATGGTCGTCCAGGTCGAGGCGATGGTCGCGATGCAACGCGCCGGTGCGCACGTGTTCGACTACGGCAACAACCTGCGCGCGCAAGCCGAAGAGGGCGGGCTCGCCCACGACATCGCGTTCTCGTATCCCGGGTTCGTGCCGGCCTACGTGCGACCGCTGTTCTGCGAAGGCAAGGGGCCGTTCCGCTGGGCGGCGCTGTCAGGCGATCCGGAAGACATCCGCGTCACCGACGACGCCGTGCTCGACGAGATCAAAGACGATCCGATGTTGCGGCGGTGGATGACGCTCGCGCGCGAGAAGATCGCGTTCCAGGGCTTGCCGGCGCGAATCTGCTGGCTCGGCTACGGACAGCGACATCGCGTCGGTCTGCGGTTCAACGAGCTCGTACGCACCGGCAAGGTCAAGGCGCCGATCGTGATCGGGCGCGATCATCTCGACTGCGGATCGGTCGCATCGCCGAACCGCGAGACCGAGGCGATGAAGGACGGCTCCGATGCGATCGCGGACTGGGCGATCCTCAACGCGCTCGTCAATACGGCCTCGGGCGCGACGTGGGTCTCGTTCCATCACGGCGGCGGGGTCGGCATCGGCTATTCACTGCACGCCGGCATGGTCGTCGTGGCCGACGGCACGCCCCGCGCGGCGCGCTGTCTCGAGCGCGTGCTGACAAGCGATCCGGGAATGGGCGTGATCCGCCACGCCGACGCCGGCTACGACGAGGCGATCCGCACGGCGAACGAGCGCGGCATCGTGGTGCCACGGCTGCGCGGATGACGCCCGAGCTCGTGATCCGGAACGCGCGGGTGATGACCTGCGATCCTGCGCGCGCCGGTTTGGGCGTGATCGACCGCGGTGCGATCGCGATCGCGCGCGGTCAGATCGCGTGGGTCGGCGGCGATGGCGAACGGCCGAGCGGCGACGCGGAGATCGATGCGGGCGGCGTGCTCGTCACGCCCGGGCTCGTCGATTGCCATACCCACGCGATCTTCGCCGGCGATCGGGCGAACGAGTTCGCGATGCGCGCCGCGGGCGAGGGCTATCTCGCGATCGCGGCGGCCGGCGGCGGAATCGCGGCGTCGTTGGCGGCGACGCGCGCGGCGAGCGCGGCCGAGCTCCGGGACCTACTCGCGGGGCGGCTCGCGGCGGCAACGGCGGGTGGCACGACGACGATCGAGGTCAAGTCCGGCTACGCGTTGACCTTCGACGGCGAGCTCGGGCTGCTCGACGCGATCGCGGCGCATCGCGGGCCACAGCAGGTCGTCGCGACGCTGCTCGCGCACCTCGTGCCGCCGGAGCGCGCAAGCGATCGCGCCGCGTTCGTGGCCGAGATCTGCGAGCGGTGGATTCCGCACGCGCGGGGCGCGACGTCGGTCGATTGCTATTGCGACGACGGCGCATTCACGCTCGACGAAGCGCGCGCGATCTGGGCGGCGGCCAAGCGCGCTGGACTGGCCGTGCGCGGCCACGTCGGCCAGTTTGCAGACCTCGGCGCGGCCCAGGTGCTCGCCGAGCTCGGTGGATTATCGGCGGATCATGTGGAACGAGTGAGCGACGCCGGCATCGCCGCGCTCGCCGGTGCCGGCACGGTCGCGGTGATGCTACCGGGGGCGTGCGTGCAGTTGCGGCTACCGGTGCCGCCGGTCGAGCGTCTGCGTGCCGCCGGCGTGCCGCTCGCGGTCGCGAGCGATCTGAACCCGGGGTCGAGCTATTGCGAGACGCTCGCGATCCAGATGTGGCTCGCGACCACGCATTTCGGGATGACAGTCGAAGAGACCTGGCTCGGGGTCACGCGACATGCAGCTCGCGCGCTGGGGGTCGCTGCCGGGGCGGTGGTCGGCGGCGCGCGCGCGGATCTCGTGCTGTGGCGAGCCGATGATCCGGCGCAGATTCCGTATCGCTACGGCGCTGATCTCGTCGATCGCGTGTATACGGCGGGTGTAGCGCTCTAACGCGCAAAGGTGACAAAAGAGACAGCGTCCCCATTGACAGATGTCAAAATGATATCATGATGACATCCATGGCGATGAAAGAACGTGACGCTATCTCGACCTCGGGCGGACTGATGGTCATCCTCGGACTCGCGGCACTGGGCGCTGCGGCATGGCAGGGCTCGTTGATGAATCCGCACATCGCCCCGACGGCGCAGGCGATGCACGGGGTCGGCGCGGCCGGATTCGTGGTGCTCGCGATCATCTTGTTCAAGGGCGTGATCGTGATCGGCCCGAACGAGGCGCGCGTGCTCACGCTGTTCGGGCGGTACGCCGGCACGGTGAGCGACACCGGGTTGCGCTGGGCGAATCCCTTGACGACGAAGCGGCCGGTGTCGTTGCGCACGCGCAACTTCGAGACCGCGAAGATCAAGGTCAATGACCTCGACGGAAATCCGATCGAGATCGCGGCGATCATCGTGTGGAAGGTCGTCGATACCGCCCAGGCGACGTTCGATGTCGAGAACTTCTCGAGCTTCGTCCAAATCCAGGCAGAGGCCGCGTTGCGCAACCTCGCGATGCATCATCCGTACGATAGCCACGACGATGCGAAGATCAGCTTGCGCGGTCAGTCGGACAAGGTCGCCGAGCAGCTCCGCATCGAGGTCAACGCAAAGATCAACCAAGCGGGCGTCGAAGTGATCGACGCGCGGATCGCTCACCTCGCGTACGCACAGGAGATCGCGCAGGCGATGCTGCAGCGGCAACAGGCCGGCGCGATCATCGCGGCGCGAACTCTGATCGTCGAAGGCGCGGTGTCGATGGTCGAGATGGCGCTCGATCAGCTCGCGAAGCGCGGCATCGTCGAGCTCGATCAGGAGCGCAAAGCGCAGATGGTGTCGAACCTGCTCGTCGTGCTGTGCGGCGAACGCGGCACCCAGCCGGTCGTCAACACCGGCACGCTGTACCAGTGATGCCAGAGCGCAAGCCGTTCTTGCTGCGCATCGATCCGTCCGTGCTCGACGCGGTGCAACGCTGGGCGGCCGACGATCTGCGCTCGCTCAACGCGCAGATCGAGTTCGTGCTCCGCGAGGCGCTCGTGCGGGCAGGGCGGACCAAGCCCAAGAAGTAGGTGCTCCGGTCGGTGCCGGCGAGCGCGCAAGTTGACAAAAGAGACAGCGTCACCAAGCGGCGTTAACTGCGGCGATCAAGGAGCCGTCGTCGATCAGCGCGCGGACCGCGGCGATGTCGGGCGATAGCGGGCGGTCGACCATCATCGCGGGGACTTTGCGGCGAATCGCGGCGTGCAAGGCTTCGAGCGGCTTGGTCGTCTTTAGCGGGCGGCGCAGGTCCAGGCCCTGCGCCGCGCACAGCAGCTCGATCGCGAGCACGATGCGGACGTGATCGTGGATCGTGTGGAGCTTGAGCGCCGACGTCGCGCCCATCGAGACGTGATCCTCGCGGCCGGCGCTCGACGGGATCGAGTCGACCGACGCGGGATGCGCGAGGATCTTGTTCTCCGACACGAGCGCCGCGGCGCTGACCTGCGCGATCATGAACCCGGAGTTGAGGCCGCTATCGGGTGCGAGGAACGGCGGCAACCCGCTCGACAGGTGAGGGTTAACGAGTTGTTCGATCCGGCGCTCGCTGATGTTCGCGAGCTCGGCGACCGCCATCGCGGCGGCATCGAGCGCGAGCGCGACCGGTTGGCCATGGAAGTTACCGCCGGAGATCATCTCGGCGTCTTCGCCGGGTCCGCCCTCGACCACGAGCGGGTTGTCGGTCGAGCTCGCCGCCTCGCGTTCCAGCACCGTGCGCGCGAACGCGACGAGGTCGCGGGTCGCACCGTGGACTTGCGGCATGCAGCGCAACGAGTACGGGTCCTGGACCTTGCCGCAGTCCTTGTGCGACTCGGCGATGGGCGAGCCCGCGAGCAACTCGCGCAACAGCGCGGCGACCGCGATCTGTCCGGGATGCGGACGCGCTGCGATCACACGCTCGTCGAACGCACGCACCGTGCCCTTGAGGGCCTCGAGCGACAACGCCCCGGCGAGATCGGCGATCCGGCAGGTCGCATCGGCGTCGTGTAGCGCGAGCCCGCCGACCGCGGTCATGTGCTGCGTGCCGTTGAGCAGCGTCAGGCCTTCCTTCGCCTCGAGCACGAGCGGCGCGAGCCCCGCGCGGCGCAGCGCCTCCGCCGCGGGCAGCGTCTCGCCGCGATACTCGGCGTCACCTTCGCCCATCATGCCCAACGCGAGATGCGCGAGTGGCGCGAGATCGCCCGAAGCTCCGACCGAGCCACGCGCCGGGATCACGGGATGGACGCCCGCTGCGAGCAATTCGCACAGCCGCTCGCAGCACACCGCGCGGGCGCCGCTGCGGCCGGTCGCCAGCACTGCGGCGCGCAGTAACATCATCGCGCGCACCGCTTCGCGCGGGAGCGGAGCCCCGACGCCGGCGGCGTGCGAGCGGACGAGATTGCGTTGCAGCTGAGCAACTTGCGCCGCGGAGATCCGCACTTCGGCGAGCGCCCCGAACCCCGTGTTCACGCCGTACACTGCGGGTGCGGCGTCGCCGGCGGCGACGACTCGATCGACGACCTCGCGGGCGCGATCCATGGCGGCGCGGGCGCGAGCGCCGATCTCGACCCTCCGGCCGGCTCGGGCGACCGCGGCGAGCACGTCGAGCGTGATGACGTCATCGCCGAGCCGAAACGGCTCCGCACCGCCTGCGGCGGCGCTACGCGTCGCGCGTTCGCCCGACTTGTCTTCAACCTCCGCACCGCCTGCGGCGGCGCTACGCGTCGCGCGTTCGCCCGACTTGTCTTCAACCTCCGCACCGCCTGCGGCGGCGCTACGCGTCGCGCGTTCGCCCGACTTGTCTTCCACGCGCCGCGGTGTACCACGCGAGACCACCCAAATGCTCGGAATGACACCTCAACTCGTTGACAGCTCCGACGCTCGGAGTGATCTTTAAAAGGAGTTGGGCACTCCCCCGGAAGACGACGCGGGCGCGAACGAAGGCGCGCCCGAGCCGGCGACATCTGCACCGGCGCCGACCTCGGGTCGCGTCAGCGCGCTCGCCTCGCGCGTCGACGCGTTGCTCGCCGCCGATGACGACGATGACGACCACGCACACGACAACGGCTCGTCGTCGGGGATTCCCGACGAGCCGCGCACGCTCGAGGTGAGCGCGGACGCGATCGAGCTCGACGATCTCGAGGAGGTTCGTGAGTCCACGCCGGTGGCAGCGGCCGCACCGCCGCGCCCCGCGTTGCCGCGCCCGCCGATTCCGACGCCAGGGCAACGCCCGCCAGTGCCGCCACCGCCGCGTGGGGCGATGCCGCGTCCGCCGATGGCGATCCCGCCGCTCGCGCCGAAGATTCCGCCGCCGCGCGCATCGGTTCCGATCTCGGTGTCGATCCCCACGCGTGCACCGAGCGAGCCGCCCGTCGTGCACGATCGCCCGCCGACCGGCGATCCGCGCCCTCGTACGGCATCGTCGCCGCCTCCATTGCACGCGGATCGCGCGCGCCGGCCATCGACGCCCGGGACCTCCGCATCGCGGGATGGCGATGCGGGAGCATCGTCGCCACCGGCGGTCGGATCGGCATCCACATCGGGTGCGCTGCCCGCGGTGTCGGCGCAGACATCCGACGAGATCATGGCCGGCGGCCAGGATATCTCGGTGATCGAGGGCGGGGGCGGGGTCGAGGTCGGCACCGCAACGCCGAACCTCGTCGTCGATCAACCGCTCGAGGCGCAGCTCGAGTCGCCGACCGCGCTCGACAAGGCGCTCGCCGCGGGCGACGCCGGCAGCGAGCAGCGCGCCGACATGCTCGGCCGCGAGATCGAAGCTGTCGAGCTCGCGGATCCCAACGCCGCGGCCCTGCTCGCGTACGAGCTCGGCGAGCTCTACGAGACCCGGCTTGCCGACGAAGCGCGCGCGGTCAAATCCTATGGTCGCGCGATCAACTTCGATCCGTCGCTACGGCCAAACCTGTGGGCGATCCGCCGCGTGTTCTATCGCCGCGCGCTGTGGCCCAACCTCGTCAAGCTGATCGACGCCGAGGTCGAGTACGCCCGCGACGACGAGGAGCGGGCCGATCTGTTGCTCGAGAAGGCGCGGGTCGCGGCGCACCAGCTCGGCGACTTCGACAACGCGCGCGAAGCGCTCGACGAGGCGGTGCGAATCGCGCCCGGCCATGAAGGCGCGTTGCTCGAGCTCGAGCGTGTCGCTGCCAAGATCGGTGACGCCACGGCGCTGCTCGACACGTGGGAGCGCCTCGCCGAAGCGGTCGAACAGCCAGCGCGCAAGGTCGCCTACTGGCTCGAGGTCGGTCGCGCCGCCGCGAAGCTCGACTATGGGCGTGCGCAGGCCGCGTTCGATCGCGCTGCGCCGCTCGCGGGTCACGGCGCACCCGCCGAGAGAGTCGCGCGCGAGCGCGTGCGCGCCGCCGAGAGCCACGGCACCCCCGCGGATGCGAGCGCGGCGATCGATGCGCTCGCGCAGATCTTGCTCGCCGAGTTCGGCCCCGCCGGTCCGGGCCTCGAGCCCGGCTCGTCGCCGCTCGAAGGCAACCGGTTCGGGCCGGATCGCGCGCTCGCGTTGCGCCGCGAGCTCGTCGCATTGCGCCGGCGTCAAGCACAGCTCGCGCGCTCCGAGGAGCCGGCCAAGGCGTGGGAGTACTTGCAGCAGGCCCTCGCACTGTCGCCGGGCGAGTCGCTGGTGCTCGCGGATCTGACCGAGCTCGCCGAAGAGCTCGGTCGTTACGACGACCTCGCCGAGCTCGTTCAGAGCTGGCAAGCGATCGAAGGTGACCCGGGACGCGCGATGGTGCTGTCGATTCGCCGCGCGGATGCATTGCTGCGCGGCGGACAACGCGACGAAGCGCGCGCGCTGCTCGCATCGCTCGACGCGACCGCACCCGGCTTCATCGTGCTGACCTCGGCCGGCGAGCGCGATGCGCTCGGGCGTAAGGATCCGGCCGACCTCGCGAAGACGTATCTCGCCGCGGCGCATGCGGCGTTGCTCGGAACGTGGCTCGGACCGGGCCAAACGCCGAAGCCCGACCCGCACTCGGCCGCGACGCTGTTCGTCCAGGCCGCCGAGTTGCTCGCCTATCAGCTCGGCACGCCGGACGCGATCGAAGACGCGCGCGCCGCGATCGGCAAGGCACTCGAAGCGGTGCCCGATGATCCGGCTGCGTTCGAAGCCCTGACCGAGCTCGATGATGTCACCGGCCGGATCAACGACGCACTCGCGCGGTTGCGCACTGCCGCCGCGAGCGCCGACCCCGATGCGAAGCGCGCGGTGCTCGAGCGCGCGATCCGACTCGCGCGTGGTCACGGCGAGCTCGAAGCAGTCGCGGATCTCGAACGCGAGCTCGTCGCGTTGGTCCCGAGCGATCTGCGCACGCGGTGGGCCCTCGAGGCGACGCTATCGCAGCTCGGCAAAGACGAGGAGCGCACCGACTTGCTCGTCGCGCTCGCCGCGGCCGAGACCGACCCGACGAGGCGCGGTACGGCCTTGCTGACCGCCGCGCGGTTGCGCGAGCGCGCCGGCGCGGTCGAGGCGGCGACCGAGCTGTATCGCCAAGTCATCGCGCTGTGGCCCGACGACACGTTCGCGCGAGAATCGCTCGTCGACCTGCTGCGCGCACAAGAACGGTGGACCGAGCTCGTCAGCGAGCGACGCGCCGAAGCACGCGCGCTGGCCGATGGCCCGGCAGCGCGCCGGGCGCTGCGGGAAGCCGCGTGGGTCCTCGAGGTCCGCCAGCGCGACCTGCCGTCGGCGGTCGCGGTGTACGACGATTGGCTCGCCCGCATGCCAGAGGATCGCACCGCGCTCGAGGGTGCCGCGCGGTGCCGGGCCGCGCTCGGCGATCACAACGGCGAGGTCAGCGCGCGCGCCGCGATCGCCGAGCTCGAGCCGACCTCGGAGATGCGCTGGTTGCACGCGCGCAGCCTCGAGCGCGCCGGCCAGTTCGACGAAGCCGCCGACGCTTATCGCGCGCTGATGGCCGGCGAGCCGTCGGTGCCCGCGATCGCGGCGGCCGTCGCGCTCGGTGACATCGCCGCCGGCCGGGCCGACACCGTGATGCGCGTCGAGTCGACCGCCGCGATCGCCGGTCACACGACCGACGCGCGACTCGGCGCCGCGGTCGCCGAGGACAGCGGCTGGATGTACGCGCTCGTGCTCGAGGACTTCGATCGCGCCGCGCAGTCGTTCGAGGCCGCGATCGCGCTCGAGCCGACTCGCCGCGGTGCCCTGCTCGGCGCCGCGCTCGTCGCGGCACGCCGCAACGACCCCGTCGAGCTCGCGCAGGCGTTCGAGGGACTCGCGTCGAGCGTGCAGATGCCGCAGGCCGCCGCGGCCCTGATGCTGCGGGCCGCCGCACTCGCCGCCGCGAACGGCGACATCGATCTCGCGAACCAGCGGATCACGACGGCGTACACGCGCTCGCCCGACGACACCAGCGCCCTGTTCGTCGTCGCGGAGACCGGGACGGCGCCGCCGGTCGACGCCGCAGATACGTTCGCCGCCGTCGATCCGCTGCTCGCGCGGGCCGAGATCCTCGAGCTGCGCGGCGCGCTGACCGATGACTTTGCAGCGCGGATCTCGTGGGAGCTCGATCGCTGCGAGGCGCTCGAGCTCGCCGGGCGGTTGCGCGAGGCCGGAACGGTCGTCGCCTCGGTGCTGCGCTCCAAGCCCGACGATCTGCGCGCGTTGACCGCGCTGCGCCGCATGGCCAAGCGCGCGGGCGATAGCGCGACCGCAGCGCAGGCGGCGTACCAGTTGTCGCGTGTGATCGGCGATCGCACGGCGAAGCTCGACCTGCTGCGCGAGGCGGCGGCGGTCTTCGACGGCCCGGGTCTGCCACACAACTCCGACTACGCACTCGCCGCGTACCGCCGGATCTTGCAGAGCGATCCGAGCGCGCGCGAGTTCGACCGGCTCGGCGAGCTCCTGCGCGAGCGCGCCGATGTCCGCGGCTTGAACGCGGTGATCAGCGAGCGGCTCACTTGGCTCGAGGCCGAGGGCGGGGTCAACGCCGATGATCAGATGGTGCCGCTGCTGCTCGAACGCGCGACCGTGTTTCTCGGTGCCGGCGATCGCGATTCTGCGATGATCGATCTCGACGCACTCCTCGAACGCGCGCCGAAGAACGTCGAAGCGTTACGGTTCCGCGCCGACCTCGCGATCAACGCCGGCGAGGTCGATGTCGCGGTCGGCTTGTGGAAGCGTTATCTCGCGGCGGAGACCCGGCAACAGCGGCGCTCCGAGATCGAGCTCCAGCTATCGCAGGTACTCGCGGAGAACGTCAACGACATCGCGGGCGCGATCGAGCAACTCGAGCGCGTCGTCGCGAATGCCCCGGACGATGTCCAGCTCCGCGATCGCCTGCTCGGCCTGTGCATGCGCGCGAACGACTTCGAGCGCGCGGCGCGCGAGCTACGCGAGCTCGCGAAGATGCGGCCGACGCCGGCCGAGAAGGCGCGCGAGGAGCTCCGGCTCGCGCTCATGCTGCGCGACAAGGTCGGCGACCGCGTCGGCGCGCGGCGCGCGCTCGACCGCGCACGCGGGCTAGACCCGTTGAACCTCGACGTCGTACGCGAGCTCGCGGAGCTGCTCGAGCCAGCGGCGCGCGCGCAGGTGCTGGCCGACACCGCGCGGCATCTCCGCGCGTCGATCGCGCAATCGCCCGGCCGCGGGCCGATGTACGAGCGCCTCGCGCAAGTCAACGCCTGGCAGGCCGACGTCGACGCGCGTTGGGTCGCGCTCGTCGCGGTCGAAGCGCTCGCGACGCCGACCGTCGACCAGCGTCAGGTGCTCGCTCAAGGCCGGCAGCAGCTCGGTCCGCCCAAGCGCGTCAAGCTCGAGCCGGCGGCGCGCGCAGCGCTGCGCGGTTCGTTCGGCGGCCCGTTGGCCGAGCTCTGGCTTCAGATCGCGCCCGCCGTGCAAGTCGCGACCGGCGTCGACGCCGGCAAGCTCGGCTTCGTCCGCGGCGATCGCATCGCGCAGAAGAAGCTCGGCGACAAGTTCGAGGCACTCGCGACCGCGCTCGCGAGCTTCGGCATCGAGGAGGTCGAGCTCTACGTCAGCGCGAATCGCCCCGGCATCGCACGCACGCTCGCCGCCGATCCGCCGCAGCTGTTGATCGGTGCCGATGTCGCGACCGGGGCGATGCCGCAGCATCGCTTCCAGCTCGGTCGCACCGCCGCGACGCTCGCCGAGGGTGTCGCGAGCTTGCCCGGGTTGCGCGATGGCGAGCTCGAGCAGTTCATCGTCGCGGCGCTGCGCGCGTTCGAGCTGCCGGTGCCACCCGCGCTCGCCGAGCTCGTGACCGAAGCCGACAACGCGGTCGCCGAGCGGACGAAGGTGTTGCGCAAGGAGCTCGGCCGCAAGCACAAGCCCGCGATCACGGCGCTCGCGCACCAGCACGGGACCGCGCTCGCCGACGTCCCGGGCCTGCGCACCGCAGCGCTCGCGGTCGGCAATCGCGCCGGCATGCTGTGGGCTGGTGATCTCGCGGTCGCGCTCGCGACGCTCGACGTCGGCAAGGGCGGGCGCGAGCTGGCCGGCAACCCATCGGCGCTCGAGCTCGTCGCGTGGTCGGTGTCTGACGACCACCTGCGCTTGCGCGAGGCGCTCGGCATCGTGATCAAGGGGATGCGATGACCGAGAAGCCACGCGGACCCAAACCGTTTCTGTCGGGCGAAGACGAGCTGTCGACCGAGCTCGACGCGTGGGACGCGACGTTCGATGCGCTCCACACCGGACCCGAGGGTGGCGCGCCGTCGACCGAGCAGGTCATGGCGTGGCCGGCACCAGCGCCGGCTGCTCCACCGCCGAGCGCGCCGGCTGCTCCGCCGCCAAGCGCGCCGGCTGCTGCGCCGCCGAGCGCGGCCGATTCGCTCGAGATGACCGCGCCGCGCGATCTGCAGGCCGAGCTCGAGCTCGACGACCACCTCACGCTCGATCGCGGCGCGGCCGACCGCGCGGTGTCCGAACCCGCAGCGCGCGCGGGCACGTGGGACGCCCCCGCCGAGGAAGCCGACTTCTCGGATGTCGGCGGTGAGGGCGTACCGTCGGCCTTGGGCGAGATCCTCGGACAGCGCGCCGGCACGCTGCCGCCGATCGACGACGAAAACGAAGCCGAGACCCGGATCGACATCGGCGGCGACGGGCCCGAGGACGACGGTGTGTACACGTCGGCATCGCGGCCCGGGTTACGCGCGACGTCCGAAGATTTCTCGATCGACGATCCGATCGCGCCACCGCCGCGGCCGGCGCCGGGGCGAGCGCCAGCGCCAGCGCCAGGCAAAGACAAGCCGCGCGGCCCCGCGATCATTCGCCGCACCGTAGGCGTCGCGGCGCAGACCCCGAGCCGGACGACCGGCGGTTATGACTCGCAAGACTTTTCCGAGGAGACGCGGATCGGCGATCCGAAGGAGATGCGGGCGAACGAAGCGCGCTCGAAAGCGCCGACCGCACCGCCGCCGTTTGCCTCGTCGCCGCCGGTCATCGACGACGACGATTACGCCGACATCGAGATCGGTGCGGACGCTCCAGAGAGCTCCGGCGTGCCCGGCGCAGTCGAGCCCGATCAAAGCGGTGGCCGGTCCGCGCCGACCGCTGCGCCTCGCCGCACGGTCGCTCACGTCGTTCGCCGCGAGGTCGCCGCACGCCCGGCGCCGCCGGCGCCGGTGAGGCCGAGCGCCTCGGTGCCGGTGGTCGAGCTCGATGCGGATGATGGCGTGCCGTCGCGCGCCGAGTCGATGTCCGAGGACGATTTCTCCGACGTCGCCGCTGCGGTCGGGGCCGGGGACGAGCCGCTCGAGCCTGTACCCCCAGCGCACGGTCGGTTCGACGTCGATATCGTCGATCGCGACGACAGCGATGTCATCGACGATAGCCCGGGCCTCGATGCGACGCTCGCCGAGCTGTCGCCGCGCGCGATCTCGGTCATCGAGGTCGCGCCGGAGCCGATCAGCGAACACAGCGTCGACGACGAGGACGAAGACGAGGCGATGCCGACCGGCGAGGTCGACCCCGAGCCGGTGCCGAGCAGGTCGAAGCCGCCGCGTCCACCCGCGCTCGCTGATCTCTATCCGCGCGTCAAGCTGCCGACGTCGGTGCCGCCGCTCGGCTCTCCGATGGCGCGGACGGCGGCGGGGATGCCGGGCGCACGTGTTCCGTACGGCGAGCCGGGTGAGACTGCGGATCAGCGATCCGCGGCCGACCCGTTCCCGGATACCGAGACGCTGCTCGGTGTCGGTCGCGCGCCGGCGCGTTCGAGTCGACGGCTCGCGACCTCGGTGACCGATCTCGAGGATTCCGCGCCCGAGCTGGAGCCACAGCTCGATCTCGAAGCGATCCAGCTCCCCGAGCAGGTCCAGCCGCTGCCGAGCTCGCAGCTCGACGAAGACGCGGCCGCTTCGCTGCTGATCTACGAGCGGGAGATCTCGACGGTCGACGACAGCGCCGCGTCGGCCGCGCTGCGCATCGAAGCGGGGAGGCTGTCCGAGCGCCTCGGCGATCTCGATCGCGCGCGGGCGCACTACGACGCGGCGATGCTCGACGATCCGCGTGCGACCGCGGCACTGCGCGGCTTGCGCCGGATCGCGCGCGGCAGCGGCGATCTCGTCGAGGCGACCCGTCAGCTCGACGCCGAGATCGAGGTCGCGGGGGCTCTCGAGCGCACGCCGCTCGGCCACTACCGCGTCGACCTGTTGATGGCGAGCGGCGAGCAGGACCTCGCGCGTGTGGCGGTCGGCGAGATCCTCGACAGCGCGCCGTCGGACGTTCGCGCGTTGCTCGCGCAGCTCGAGCTCGCATTCCTCGACGGACGCGCCGACGAGTTCGGCCGCGCGCTCGAACAACTCGCGGACGCGATCAGCGATACCGAGCTGCGCGCCGCGGTTCAATCGGCGCGTGGGCTGCTCGCGGCGCATCACGATGATCCCGCGGGTGCGGCGACATGGTTTGCAGCGGCGGCCGAGGCCGATCCGGGCTCGCACGCGGCGCGGCTCGGCGCGATCCGGCAAGCGATCGGGCGATCCGATCCCGCCGCGGTGGCGAAGGAGTTACTCGAGCTCGCGCGCCAGGTCGAGAGCGCTGACCCGACGGCCGCCGCCGCGCTGGCCGTGCGCGCGCTCGGTAGCCCCGCCGGCGATGCCGCGAACGCGTCGATCAGCGAGACCGCCCTCGCCGCGGCCGAGCTCGCGAGTCGCGCCGCACCGAACAACGCCTTGGTCGCGCGAGCGGTCGCCGAGGCGCTCAACGACGTCGACGCCTACGCGCGCTGGGCGCGCACCCCGGCCGCCGCGGCGGAGCGCGCCTATGCCGCGGCACGGGCGGCCGAGCTCGATCCGAATCGCGGGACCGAGCTCTGGGGATTCGCGCGCGAGCTCGACCCCGGCGACGACTATGCCGCCGCGCAGCTGCGCACGTCGCACGTCGTCGCCGAGGCGCCCAAGCTAGCGATCGACGTCGACCTCGCCGATGCCGGGGATCCGGACCGCGAGCGCGCGCGATTGCGCGCGGCCTACGGCATGATCGCGCTCGGCGAGCTCGAGGGTGCGATCGATCTGTTGGCCCATGGTCGCAGCGAGCGCCGCACATCGCTCGCGCTTGCCGAGGCGCTCGCCGAGGCGCTCGCCGCCGCCGGCCGGTGGAACGACCGCGCGGTGTTGCTCGGAGAGCTCGCGGCCGAGCCCGGCGAGCAGCTCGATCGCGACGTCGCGCAGCTGCGCAGCGCGCTCGCCTGGGAAGAGGCGGTCGGCGCCGCGGCGGCGGCCGAGAACGCGGATCCCGCGCTCGTGCAACGCGCCACCGCCTCCGCGCTCGAAGCGTGGGAGCGCGTGCTCGAGCCGACCGGCGACGCCGGTGCTGCGGCATCCGCTCACGCCGCAACGCTCGCGCTCGCGATGCGGCTCGGGGATCGCGACACGCTGGTCGATGTCCTCGCTCGCGCACAAGCGGCCGAGCGCTCGCCGTGGGCGGCTTCGAGCCTCGCGCTGCGCCGCGCGCGGTTGATCGCGGAGGCCGATCCGCCGCGCGCTGATGCGATCTTGCGCGAGGCCTCTTCGATCGATGATCCGCGCCGCGCGGTCGCGCTCGTGCTCGGCGCCGCACGCGCCGGCGAGATCGGCGACGCCGCGGCCGTGCTCGAGGAACGCGCCGCCGCGATCGCCGGCGAGCCGGACCATCAGCTAGAAGCCGCCGCGCTGCGCCTGCGCGCCGCGCAGCTCGCGCTCGATGCCGGAGATGCCGGACGCGCGACCACGCTCCTCGCTCAAGTCGAGAAAGCGTTGCCGCAACTCGGCGTCGTGCCCGATCTGCTCGCGGCTGCGCGCCGCCGCAGCGGCGATCGACCGACGGCGGCGCCGCAGCGCCACGAGCCCTCGTCCGCGCACGGCGATGCGTTCGCGCGAATCGTCCGCGATGCCGACCTCGCCGCGGGTCAGGGCGATGCCGCCGGCGCGCTCGGCCTGTACCAGCGCGCCCTCGAGCTCCATCCCGGCGATCCGCTCGCGACCGTGCCGCTCATCCGCGTGGCGACGGAGCTCGGCGAGCCCGCGCCGATCACGCAGCTCGCGCTCGCCAGGTTGCGCGCGGCCGAGGATCGCGACGATCCCGCCGCGAAGGCGAACGCGTACGAGTTGCTCGCGCAGATCGATGGCGAGCTGCGCACCGACGTCGGCTCGGCGCAGATCGCGCTCGAGAGTGCCGTGCAGGCGGATGCGGCGCGCGTCGACATCCTGCATCGCCTCGAGCGCGAATACGCTGCGACCGACCAGATCGGCGAGCTGCTCCGCCTGCGCAAGGCCGAGCTCGCTCAGCTTCCGGCCGAGCACGCTCGCGATCGCGCGGCGCTGATCGTGGACACCGCGCAACTCGCGGCGCGCGACCGCCGGCCCGATGCCGAGATCGCGGATCTCTATCGCAGCGCGATCGAGGCCGATCCGAAACACCGCATGGCGTTGCATCACCTCGAGTCGATCGTGCGGCGCGGCGGCGCGTCGCCCGAGCTCGCGATGCTCGAGGAGCAGATCGCTAGCTACTTCGATGGCGATCCCCGCAGCGGTGCCGCGTTCTGGACCCGCGCCGGCGAGACGCTCGCGGAGCTCGGCCAGATCGATGGCGCGGTGGGCAAGTTCGGCAAGGCCGACGAGCTCGTGCCCGGTCACGTGCCCGCGCTCGAAGGCTGGCGCGCTGCGGCGCTCAAGGGCCAGTTGTGGGTCGACGTCGCCGAGGCGGCGAATCGCCAGGCCGCGATCTCGAACGATGCGAAGATCAAAGCGCAGCTCCACCACTTCGCCGGCGTCGCGCTGATGGACAAGGCGCTGATCAACGAGCAAGCGCAGACCGCGTTCAAGAAAGCGCTCGACGCCGATCCGAGTCACCGCGATTCGTTCCTGCGCCTGCGGATCCTGCTCGAGGAGGACGCCGCCCACGACGAGCTCGCGATCCTGCTCGTCGAACCGGCTCGACTACGAGACCGATCCCCGCGCGCGAATCGCGCTGCATCGGGCGGTCGCGGAGCTGTCGCGCAACTTCCTGTCCGATCGCGAGACCGCGATGAAGCATTATCGCGAGATCCTCGTCGCCGATCCCAACGATCTGCGCGCGCATATGGCGCTCGCCGATATCGCGTGGGAGCTCGGTAACTGGCAGGAGGCGGCCGACGCGCTGATGCAATGGGCGCGGCTCGAACGCGATCCCGCGACGTTGAAGACGCTGTGCTATCGCCTCGGCCTGATCTACGCGGATCGCCTCGTCGATATCCCGATGGCGCTCAAGGCGTTCCAGCGCGCGCTCACGTACCAGCCCGACGACGAGAACACGTTGACCCGGCTCGCCGATCTCGCGACCAGCGCCGGTGAATGGAAGCTCGCGCTCGGCGCGTGCGAGCGCCTCGTCAAGAACGAGCAAGATCCGGACAAGCGCGCACTCCACCTGCATCGCGTCGCGAAGATCTTCAAGGCCGGCTTCAACGACGCCAAGCGCGCCGAGCGGGCGCTCAACCTCGCCCTCGATGGTGCGCCGACGAGCGACGTCGCGCTGTCCGAGGTCGTCACGTTCTATCGCGACGCCGGCGACATGACGTCGGTGCGCGTCCATCTCAATCGCGTCGCCGGCGCGATGCGGACGCGGATCGCCACCGAACCGAAAGATGGCGTCGCGTATCGCGTGATCGCACGCTCGATGCTCGCGCGTGCGAACGCCGGCGTCGAGACTTCGCTGGCGATCGCGCGGTCGGCCGCCGAGCTCGCTCAGCTCTTCGGCGCCGGTGGCGAGCCCGAAGCGGCGTTGCTCGCGGAGCACCGCTTCGAGCCCGGCGCGCTCGCCGCGTTGATCCGCCCCGACAGCGACGAGATCTTGTTTCCCCGCACGGTCTCGGGCGAGCTGCGCCAGGTGTTCCAGCTGCTCGGCGACCGCCTCGCGAAACACGTCGGCGTCGATCTCCGCAGCTACGGTGTCGCGCGCGGCGATCGGTTGCGCGCGAAAGACAGCAAGGTCGCCGCCGCGGTGCAAGAGGTCGCATCCGCACTCGGGTTCGGCGATGTCGACGTCTACTTGTCGGCGCGCCAGCCGTACGCGATGGTCGCCGAGCCGACGAGCCCGGTGTCGGTCGTGATCGGCCAGTCGATCGCACAGGGCGACCCCCGCGGCGTGCGGTTCGCGGCGGGTAGCGCGCTCAAGCTCGCGCAGTCGTCGCTCGCGATTCCGGCGAGGCTCGGGGTAGACGAGCTCGGCGTGCTCGTCGTCGCGCTGCTTCGTCTGTTCCAGCCCGAGTTCCCGATCGACGGCATCGATCCGGACGCGGTTGCCGCCCAGCTCCAGAAGCTGCGCCGATTGATCCCGACGGGCCTGATGAACGAGCTCAAGCCGTACGCGGCCGCGGTCGATAACCAGCTGCGACCGCGCGAGCTCGCGCGCGATCTGCGGGTCGCAGGTGCCCGAGCCGGCCTGTTGGCCTCGGGATCGCTGCGGGTCGGCCTCGAGGTCCTCGCGGCGGCGGCAGAGCTCGACCTCCAGACCTACCTGGCGGATCCAGTTGCCCAGGGGCTACTCGCGTTTGCGCTCGGCGAGGACCACGCCACCTTGTCTCGCTGACTTCCGCTCGACCGAGCGTGATCGGCGACGCATGCCGCTGCGGCCCGCTCCTTGCTCTTGACCGAGATCATGCGGTTAGCTTCGATCTGCCTGGCTACTCTAGTTGCCTGTGCCAGCGGGCACGCACCCGAGCTGTCCGGGCTGTCCGACCAGGTCGCCCAGGTCGGGGTCGAGCTCGATGTCCAGCTCGACGGCACCGACCAGGACGGTGGCCAGCTGACGTACAACTACAGCGCGGCGGACGTCACCGACCTCGGGGCGAACGCCGAGATGACGGTCGCACCGAGCGGCGCGGGCTTGTTCCGCTGGACCCCGCTCGCGGCGGACCTCGGCTCGCACGCCTTCGACTTCATGGTGTCGGACGGCATTCACACCACGACCGTGACGATCAACATCGTGGTCAAGTCGGCGATCGGCTCCGGCACCGCGCCGGTGTTCGAGCAGCCGCTCGGGACGGGCACGACGATCGACCTGTCGATGAAGCAATGCGTCCAGCTCGCGGTCGTCGTCGAGGACAGCGATTCGCCGAACGTGATGATCGCGCAGGAGCAGCCGGTGATCGACGGCGCGCTGATCACGCCGACCGACGGCCAGTCCGCGGCGTGGAAGTGGTGCCCGTCGGCCGACCAGATCGCGGCGGATGACCGCTACACGCTGATCTTGTCCGCGGATGACGGCGACAACCCGAAGGTGTTGAAGGACTACCTGATCGTGCTGCGCAACGGCAGCGACAACAGCTGCCCGGGCAACGCGCCCACGATCGATCACACGCCGATGAACGAGACGACGTACCTCGATCTCGCGATCGACGCGACGATCGGCGATGACATCGGGCTCAAGGACGCGCCGCTGATCTACTACTCGACGACGAACCCGGGCTCCACGCCGGATCTGTCGTCGATGATCCAGCTATCGATGTCCGAGCAGTCCGGCGATCTGACGAGCGGCGATTGGCTCGGCACGATCCCGAACCCGGTCGCGACCAGCCAGGCCGGTACGCAAGCGACGGTGTACTACGTGATGGTCGCGCAAGATGCGGACAGCGCGACGTGCAGCCACGTCACGCAATCGCAGGTCTACTCGATGGTCGTCACCGCGGGCGGCAGCGACACCGCGGCGCTGTGCTCGACGTGCTCGGCGGATACCCAGTGCGGCAGCGGCAACGAGTGCGCGTACATCGGCGACATGGGCGACAGCTACTGCCTCCAGTCGTGCGACTCGGGCTGCCCCGACGGCTACACCTGCTCGTCGGACCTGATCTACTCCGTCGACTTCAACTCCGCGCTCCAGTGCGTGCCGATCAGCGGCTCGTGCGAAGCGCCGACCCAGCCGTGCGTCGATGACTCGTGGGAGCCCGACGACACGCGCAGCGAAGCCTCGGCGAACCCGACGCTGGATCCCGACGACTACAGCCTCGTGAGCTGCCCGTCGGCGACCGACATGACGCGCGCGAACGACGACTGGTACAAGATCGTGATCAGCGGCGACAACGATGTCGACCTGTTCCTAGACGGCCAGCCGGTCACGGACCTCGACCTGCACCTCTATCACTCGGATGGCACGGTGATCGCGACGTCGACGAGCTCGACCTCGATCGAAGAGATCGACACGTGCCTACCGTCGGGCACCTACTACGTGAAGGTCAACGGCTACGGCTACGCCCGTAACGAGTACGACCTGTCGTATACAACAACGCCGACCACGTGCGAATGAAGCGATCACTGACATGCCTGTTCGCGCTCGGCGCCTGTGCGGGCACGACCGCGCCCGATCCCGGGCTCGAGGGACTCGCGCTCACGCAGGTCGCACCGCAGACCGTGATCCCGGGCTCGACGCTCGAGCTGACCGGTAACTCGTTCGTCGCCTCGCAGTGGGGCAGCGCGACGCTTCACCTCGTCGGCCAAGGCAACGCCGGTCCGATCGACGTCACGTGGCCAGCGACGTTCTCGAGCTTCACCGCGATGACCGTCGCGATCGATGCGACCTCGCTCGCCGCGGTCGGCGACACCGACTTCCACGGCACCGCCGAGGTCGACTTCATCTCGACCACCGACGGCAAGACATACTCGAGCGCGCCGCTGACGACCGCGTTGTCGTTTCGCACCCAGCTGACGCCGGCGCCGACGATGATCGCGACCGGCGTGATCTTCGTCAACGACCAGATCGAGATCGACGGCGACGGGTTCCTGCTCGGCGGCGGCGAAGGTAGCTCCTACGCGCGGGTCAACGGCTGCTTTCAGCCCGACGCCGGTGGCGAATGCGCCGCGATCGCGCAACAGGACATCGCGATGGTGCCGATGGATCCGCTGTCGCGCACGAAGGCGGCGTTCCCGTTCGCGCCCGAGATCGTCGGCATCGAGCCTGGCACGTTCACCGGCACCGTCCAGGTCATCAACAAGCAGATGATCGGCGCCGAGGTCGATGCGTCGCCGCTCACCGCGGGCTACACGCTCGTGACCTCGCAGGTGTTCTCCGCGGATCCGCCCGCCGCGAGCCTCGGCCAATACGTGTTCGTCCACGGCGGCGGCTTCGTCGGCGGCGAGACCGGTGCGCTGACCCAGCTCGAGCTCCAGGGCACGTTCGCGAAGACCGGCGGCCAGTCCGGCCCGGTCGACATGACGCTGATCCCGGAGTTCGTCGAAGGCCGGCTCGTTCGCTACATCATCAACACCGACGACGCGCTCGGCCAGGCGCTCGACTTGCGTCACGACACGGGCAGCTTCACCGGCACGATCACGCCGATCGTGTCCTTCGGCAGCGACACCGTGCGCGGCGTGTCGACCCAGATCTCGTTCGCGCTCGCGCCGGTGCGCCAGGTCGTCTATCTCGACTACGAGCCGACCTACACCGAGGAGCTGCGCGACTACGGCCTGCGCGCGGTCGATGCGCAGATCCGCGCGACGATCCTCTCGGTGTGCCAGGCGGCGTACGCCGGCGTCAACATCGACTTCCGCACCGATCCACCGACCGACTTCGCGCTGTTCTCGAACGTCGACATCGTCGGCGTCGATCCGAACGACATGGGCCTGTTCGGCTACGACAACTCGCCCGGCAAGGACAGCGGCAACCTGCGGCTGTACGACGAGCTCGGCGGCGTCAACGCGACGACCCAGCAGGACGGTTTTCCCGGCTTCGGCGGCGTGTTCGTGCGGTCGTTCATGGCGTTCTCGGAGCACCCCGGCGAGTTCGCGACGTCGGCCGACGAAGCCGATCCGACGTTCGACCAGATCTTCGATCCGTTCCGGTCCGATCAAGGCGGCGATGCGATCACCTCGGAAGATCTGACGAGCGCGCCGGCGATGTTGACCGACGGTTCGAGCTGCCCCGGCTCCTCGCGCCACGATCAGGTGGCCTGCGCGATCTACGTGCTCGGCAACCTCGTCGGCGACACGCTGGCGCACGAGATCGGGCACTCGCTCGGCCTCGCGAACCCGTACCAGGACGGCTTCCACGACAGCGGCGACTTGCCGAATCGCTTGATGGATGCCGGCGGCGATCGCCCGTTCCTCGAGCGCGCGACGTTAGCCGGCCAGGGCCCGGGCGTGTTCTGCACCGACGAGTACTCGTACCTGCAGGGCATCTTGCCGTCGACGATGCCGGCACCGAACGTCCAGCGCCCGACGTGCAACTAGCGCGCGATTATCGGTAGTACGAGGGCACGTTGCCGACGGTAACGACGGGCGCGCTACCGACGCAGTGACCCACGGTCTGCAGGGCGACGTGCGGGTGACGCCGCGCGGTCTTCGGCGTCATCAAGATGAACGCGACGATCGCGGCGCTGAGTGCGGCGGCAGCCCATGCGATGCGGCCGCGGGGTTGGACAGTGTCAGCCAGGAGCGTGCCCATGCCTCCACGATAGCAGCAGCGGTCGAGTATGCTCGCGAAAAGATGGCTGGCCGCGTCACCCCGACCTCGCCGCAGCGCGACATCCGGCGGTGGATCTACGGCGGGCTGGACGTGGTGTTCGCGATCGCCTACATCGTGACGATCTGGAAGGCGATCCCGAATCGCTTGCTGTCCGCGCAGATCCACCTGTGGATCTTGCCGATCTCGACCGCGGTGATGGCGGGAGGCACGCTCGCCGGGGGCCGGCGCGGCTGGCAGATCGCGCTCGGCGGCGGGTCGCTGCTCGTGCTCGCCACGATCGCGCTGATCGTCCGGATGCTCGCCTCGGCGGCGTTTCTGGCCGGGACCTACGGCGCGTTCGGCGGGGCCGCAGCGGCCTCCGCCCTCGTCGGCGTCGCGCTCGTCGTCGAGCTGGTCGGCTTACTCCCGATCGTGCAGGTGAAGTACCTGATGTCACGCGCCGGGCGCCGCGCGTACGGCGTCGGATGAAGCGGCGGACCCGCGCGCTGATCGCGGTGTGGACGTTGCCGAGCCTGATCTTTCTCGCCGCGACCGCGTACGGCTACTTCCCGTTTCGCATTCCGCCGCCGGATCGGCTCGACGCCGCCGACCGCGCCGCCGTGATCGCGCCGTTGCGCGCGGCGCTGACCGGAGTCGATCCGCCGCGGTGCAGCGTGCACCGGCCGCTCGCCGGGCCACTCGCGGTGACGGTGTGGCTCGATGGCCATCAGCTCGCGCGGGTCGACGGTAGCGGCGCAGACATCGCCGCAGCGACCGACCATGCCGCCGCGGTGCTGCGCGGCGTGCCCGCGGTCCGTCGGCAACACCCCGCCGAGCTCGAGCGCGCGCGCATCCAGGTCGACCTCATCGGCGGCCGCGGTGCGATGCCGAGCGACGGCGGGCTGTTCTCCGCGCTGACGTTGCCCGTCGTCACCGACATGCTCGCGATCAACCCCGGGATCGATGGGATCGGCGCCGAACGGGCAGGGCGCCAGGCGTTCGTGCTGCCGCACGAGGTGATCGGCGCGAAGGTCCTGTCTGCGGTGCGGCCGTCGGATGCGGTCGCCGACTTCGCGATCGGGCTCGATCGCGGCCGGCTCGACCGGCTGGTCGCGAGTCGCCTCGACGGCGCGCCGCCCGGCGCGACCCACTGGTTTCGGTTTCGCAGCGATGCGTTCGTCGAGCCGCCGCCCAGTGCGAGCGATCGCGCCCCGCTGCCGCTGACGCGCGGCAATCCGCCGCCGCCTCCGCTGTCCGCCGGCGCGCTGCGCGAGGCCGCGCTCGCCGGTGGCCGGTACCTCGTCGCGCACCAGCTCGCGAATGGCCGCTACGTCTATCAGCACGATCTCGCGAACGGCGTGCGCACCGATCAGAAGACCGGCCCGTACTCGATGCCGCGCCACGCCGGCACCACGTACTTTCTCGCGCAGCTCTACCGCGTCACGAAACAAGAGTGGCTGCGCGAGCCGATCGAGCGCGCGTTCGCGTACCTGGTCGAGCTGCTCGCCGCCGGACACTGCGGAGGCACGCTGCCGGACGGCACCGAGTTCGAGTGCGTGCTCGATCGCAACGACACCCACGAGAAGGCGCACCTCGGCTCGACCGCGCTGACGATCGTCGCGCTCGTCGAATACCAGCGGGCGACCGGCGATGTCCGGTACCTTCAGCTCGCCACCAAGCTCGCCGCGTTCGTGTTGTACATGCAGCGGCCGGACGGCTCGTTCCGCCACATCTTCAACGCCGATACTCGCGAGCCCGACGAGCACGAGCAGCTGCTCTATTACTCGGGCGAGGCCGCGCTCGCGCTCGCCCGGATGTACGAGGTCACGAAGGATCCGCGCTATGCCCGCGCTGCCGAGGCCGCGCTCGACTGGCTCGTCGACTGGTACGACTTCTTCATGGGCGGGTTCTTCTACATGGAGCAGCACTGGACCTGCATCGCGGCCGAGGCGATCTGGCCGGCGGTCAAGTCCGACAAGTACCGCGAGTTCTGCGACGGCCTCGGCGCCTTCCTGCGAGGCCAGCAACCCGACGCCTCCGACCTCGGCGACGAAGCCGACCTCGCCGGTGCCTACATGATCACGCCGTTCGTCGCGCCGTACAACACGCCGACCGGGTCGTCGACCGAGGCGATGATCTCGGCGTACCTGCTCGACCTCGATCACGGCCGACCGGATCCCGAGATCCGCGCCCAGATCGATCGCGCGATGCAGTACGCCCTCGGCCAACAGGTCCGCCCGGACAATGACTTCTCGGCGCTCGGTGCCGGCGACGGCGGTGTCCCGGAGAGCCCGGTGAACCGGATGGTCCAGATCGACTATGTCCAGCACGTGTGCTCGGCGATGCTCCGGGCGTCCGAGCTACCCGGCCGCTCGTTGTAAGGCGTCGAGAGGCCGCGGCTGAACTCCGGCCGATTGTGGTCTACAATGAACGCTCGTGGCCGAGGACAAGAAGACCCAGATAGGGCCGCCGGTCGGCCATCGCGCGGGTCGTCCCACGGGACCTGAGGCCATGGCCGTCGCGACCACGACGCCAGCGCCGACCGGGACCCCGGCGCCGGTGGTGCCCGCGCCCGTCGCGTCGGGAACGACCGCGCCCGACCCGTCGCCGCCGGTCCAGCGCTCGACGTCGTACGTGCCACAGACCGAGGATCCGCTGATCGGCAAGACGCTCGCCGAGCGCTACATCATTCGCCGCAAGCTCGGTGAAGGCGGCATGGGCGCGGTGTACCTCGCGACCCACTTGCTGCTCGAGAAGCAGGTCGCGCTCAAGATCTTGCATGGCGAATTCGCGCGCAAGCCGGATCTCGTCACCCGCTTCATGCAGGAAGCGAAAGCGGCGTCGCGGATTCGCCACGAGAACGTGATCGACATCAGCGATTTCGGCTCGACTCCCGACGGGCTCGTGTTCTTCGCGATGGAGCTACTCGACGGCCATGACCTGCACGAGCTCGTCGCCCGCGCCCGGCTCGAGGGCTCGCTGTTGCCGTGGTCGCGCTCGAAGCGGATCTTCCTGCAGATCTGCGGCGCGCTCACCGCGGCGCACGCGCAAGGCATCGTGCACCGCGATCTCAAGCCGGAGAACATCTACCTCGTCGACTTTCTCGGCGATCCGGACTTCGTCAAGTTGCTCGACTTCGGCATCGCGAAGCTGACCGAGGCCGCGGACGCCGGCGAGCGCAAGCTCACGCGCACCGGCATGTTGTTCGGCACGCCCGAGTACATGTCACCCGAACAAGCGCGTGGCGAGAACGTCGATCACCGCGTCGACATCTACGCGATGGGCTGCATCCTCCATCAGCTCGTCACCGGTCGCGTCCCGTTCGAGGCCGACAACTTCATGGGCGTGCTCAGCCTGCACCTGACCGAGGCGCCGAAGCGCGTGCCCGACGACGTCCTCGACCGCATCGAGGCACCGCGCGCCCTCGCCGACGTGATCGACCGCGCCCTCGCGAAGGATCGCAACGTCCGCTATCAGACGATCGAGGAGCTCGCGAACGCGGTGCGTACGGCATCCGGCGACCCGCTGCCGGTGGCGCGCTCCGGACGCGCGGCCAGCGTACCCGGGGGCACCACACCAGCGCCGCGATCACCGAGCTCGCCCGGTGCGGCCGCGTCCGGGACGCCGGTGCCGGTCGCGCCCGAGCCGACCAATCGCACGCGGACCGCGTGGACCGGCAACCTGAGCATTCCGGAGGAGGCCGCGCCGCAGGCCCGGGGCAAGTCCAAGGCGCCGCTCGCGCTCGCCGCGCTGGTCGTGGTCGCCGGCGCCGCGGTCGCGATCGTGATGGCGACCCGCGGCGGTGGGAGCTCGGCGGCGACCCCGGGCTCGGCGAGCACCGCGCCGATCGCGCAGGTGCCGACGTTCGCCGACGCCGCGATCGCTCCGCCGCCGCCGCCCCCCGAGCCGAAGCTGCCCGAGACCGTCGCGATCAACCTCGACTCGCTGCCGCAGGGGGCGACGGTCGTCGAGCTCGCGACCGGCAAGCCGGTGGGCAAGACCCCGCTGACGCTTCACGTCCCGGGCAGCCACACCGCGCGGCAGTACATGTTCCAGCTCCGCGGTCACGGCGATCAGCCACTCGAGCTCGTGCCCGATCACGGCCCGATCGACTTCACGATGCCGATGAAGAAGGGCGCCGGCTCCGGGCCCCCGCTGCACGTCCCCGGGACGATCGCGAAGCATCAGGAGCCCGGCCCCGGCCCCGGATCGGCGGCGGTGACGACCGTCCCGGTCACGCACCCCGACGGCGCCGATTCGGATGCCTCCAAGCCCGAGACCAAGCCAGCGACCAAGCCCGACGCGAAGAAGCCCGACCACGACTGCTCGGACGACGATCCGCCGTGCCTCAAGCAATTCCCCGGCAGTAATCCGTGATGCGCACGGGACGCGCGCGCGTCGGCGAGGTCGAGCTCGCGTACGACCTGTTCGGCACGAGTGGCCGCCCGCTCGTGTTGGTCATGGGCATCGCGACGCAACGGATCTTCTGGGACGACAGGTTCTGCGAGCGGTTCGTCGCCGCCGGGTTCCACGTCGTCCGGTTCGATCATCGCGATACCGGCGAGTCGACCCGGATGTCGGGGCGCGCGCCGTCGCCGGTATCGAGCCTCGTTCGCCGCCTGCTCAATCAAAAGGTCGCGGCGCCGTACTCGCTCAGCGATCTCGCGAACGATGTCGCCGGCCTGATCGACGCGCTCGGCTGGCGCGACGCCCACATTTTCGGCAGCTCGCTCGGCGCGATGGTCGGCCAGCATCTCGCGTTCGAGCAACCCCATCGGGTGCGCTCGCTGACGTCGGCGCTGTCGACGCCGGGCTCGCGGCGCTACTTGCCGGAGCCGCGTGCGCTCGCCGCGTTGTTCCAGCCGAATCCGCGCACCCCGGAAGAGGCAGGGCAGGCGCTCGAACGTGCGTTCTCGGTGCTCGGCAGCCCGGTGTGGCCTCCGAACAACGAACGCCTGCGCCGGGTCGGTGCGCAGATGTTCGAACGCGGCTCGAACCCCGACGGCATGTTGCGCCAGTTCACCGCGGTACTCGCATCCGGCGATCGCACGCCGCGGCTCGGCGAGGTGCGCGCGCCGACGCTCGTGATCCACGGCTCGGCGGATCCGATGTTCTCGCTCTCGGCCGGTCGCGCGGTCGCGCGGCTGATTCCCAATGCAACGTGGCTGCCGATCGCCGGGATGGCGCACGACATGCCCGAGCCGTTGTGGCCGATGATGGTCGCCGCGATCGCGCGTCACGCCGAGCGCGCCGACCGGGCTGCGTAACCCGGGCCCTCGGCCTACCGCAGCTCGCGCTCGAGCGGCACCGTCACCGTCGCGCCTTCTTCGACATGAACGTGGCGCACGACGTGGCGCGGGCCGCCGCGCGAATCGAGATCGATCCGAAGCTCGCCGTCGCTGCCCGGCAGCAGCGCTTCGAATTGCCATCGTCCTGGCAGGCTGCCCTCGCCGTTGTGGTGGAACGTCGAGACCTCGTCGTCGCCGACCCACAGCTCGGCATCGACCGACCGCACCTGGTCGACCGCGCGGCCGAAGTCGAGCACGATCGTCGCGTGCGAGTGCTCGCCCTTGTTGCAGCTATCGCGCGCGAGCAGGACGATCGCGACGCCTAACGCGACCGGCGCGACGTACTTGCGGAACACTTCGCGGCGCGACACCGGTGCTTACTACCACGCGAGCCGCCGCCCGTCCGGTACGATATGGGCGCCGCGCGGGTGGTGGAATGGTAGACACGGGGGCCTTAAAAGCCCCTGCCCGAAAGGGCATGCGGGTTCGAGTCCCGCCCCGCGCACGAAGGATGCGAGCGATTCCGTCGACGTAACGGAGTCACCCCGCTCTGTTGGCACACCGTTGCCACGGAGTCGCGCTTGCCGCGGAGTCGCATGTCGACCGCGCGCGCTGGCGGCGCGATGACGACGCGAGCTCCGAGCTGAGCGACGACTCGCCGGCTCGGGTCGAGCAGCTCGGCGCCCGCCGTGAGGACGTCGTCGGGGATCGGCCACGCGTGCGCTTCGGCGTGGTGGCAGTAGCGGAGCGTCATCCCCATGTCGGCGTGCCCGAGCCACGCCTGCAACCGGAGCGGGTTCACGCCGAGCAGCGCGAGGTGCGTCGCGTACGTGTGCCGAAGGCAGTGCCAGCTCCGCTCGGTCAGGCCGGCGATGCGGCACACGCGGTAGATGCCGTGCTTCGACAGCGCCTCGCTCATGGGCTCGCTTGCGTCGTCGGCGACCACGCGGCCGGTGCGGATGCGCGCGAGCTGGCGGAGGTGAGCCGACGAGCCGCGGAGTCATCGGCACCGTGCGCGGCTTGCCCGACTTCGGGACGCCTTCGACGCCGCGCCGCAGGTGCCGCGCGACCGTGATGGTGCCCGGCGACGAGGTCGAGGTCGCGCCACTCGAGCGCGAGCATCTCGCCGACGCGGAGCCCGCAGTCGGCCACGAGCAGCACCGCCGTCCCCCAGGGCTCGCCGTGGTGCAGCGCCGCGCCGACCATGCGGCCGAGCTCGTCGAAGTCGAGCACCTCGATGGGTGGCGGCGGTGGGTTCTTGACCTTGATGCGGGGCGCCCGCTCGATGACGCCCACGTCCTCCGCGTAGCGCATGGCCGTGCTGAGCGTGGCGAGAATGTTCGCGCGGGTCTTCGCCGACAGCAGGCCGGTGCGCCCGCGCCTCGTCAGGAGCTCGGCGCGGAGAGCGTTCACGGCGCCGAGGTCGATCTCGTCGAGGCGCAGCGGGCCGAGCGTCGGCTCGAGCCACGACCTCGAATATGTACCGCTTCGACTCGAGGGTCGCGACCCGGTTCTCACCCTCGCCGCGACATCGCTCGGTCCAGTAGCGACCGCGGTAGTCCTCGACGGCGCTCGTGACGCCGCCGCGGAACCACGCGGAGAGCGTCGGGTGTGTCCGCGCGCGCCAGCGAGCCCGGCGCGTACCTCTCGACCACCGCCTCGGCGAGCGTTCGCTCGACGTGCTCGCGCTCGGCGACCTCGGCCGCGCGCTTCGTGTTGACGTTCGGCGTGCCCGAGATGCGCAGCTTGCTGCCGTCGGGCAGCTTGACCACCACGCGGTAGCGCCACACGCCGCGCGCGTCGCGATACGCGCTCACTTCGACCCCCTGGCCGCGCGCATCTTCGACGGCGACGACGCTCCGCGCGGCGACTTGCCCGCCGCGAGCGCGCGCTCGCGCGTCCACAGCGAGTACTCCCCCTCGCGCGATGGCGACACAGCGACCACGCCTGAGGCGGGGTCGGCGAGTAAAGCCATAATTGCGCGGCGAGCGCCGCGCCAGTCGAGGGACCGTCCGAGGCGCCCGCCTGCCCATGCGGCAAGCCCCTTCCACGTCAGCGGCTTGTCCGCGCTCGACAACACCTCGATGAACGCTTGCGTCATCACCTTGCGTGCCTCGAGCTCGCGCGCAATCGATTCCCGTGCAGTGCGACGAGCTTTTTGCTGGGCCCGAGACAGAGCCTGGAAGTCGGCGGCCTCGGGGCATGCCCCTACGAGAACGTGCAGGAGCGCGTGGGTCGTCCCGGGATCGGCATTCTTGAACCCCGTCACCACGTCCTCGTAGTCGCGAAGGACCTCCCAGACTCCAAGTGCGCCATCGCGGCGCGTGTAGACGTACTCGCGCTCGTCCACGCCACGAGTGCCGATGCCGAAGTGGACGCCCGCAGGATCGAACGTCAGGTCGAGCGCGGTGAGCGCGAGGACAACATCCTCGCTGTGGCTGAGCCACCGATGAAAAGTAATCGGCGCGTCGCTCGCCGCGAGGTACGTCGGCACGTCGTCGCCTGACATCTCGACGACGGGCTTCCGCTTCGTGGTGGTCTTTTTCTGCGGCATCACGACTTCGACCCCGCCGAGCTCGAGCGCTTCGCCGCGCGCACGAGCACCTCGCGCGCCCATTGCATCGTGGCGAGGCCGGCATCGCGCGCGGCGCGGTGAAAGAGGTCGCGCTCGGCCGCGGTGAGGCGCATCGAGAGCACGACGTCGGACGCGTGCTCGGCGCGTGGCTTGCGACCGGCCCCGGTTCGGGGGCCGCCGTGCTTCGGGGTGCGGTGACTTGGGCATGTCCACGAGAGTCTACCTTTCGTAGTTCGGTTTCAAGAGATAACGATCGACGGAATCAAGGTCGACGAACGACCTCGAGCTCAGGCGTGCGCCGACTCGACTGCAACCGGCTCGAGGTCAACCACATCGACTGCCACACGACACCCGCACTACTAGTGCGGGGCAGGCAGTGCTGTGTACATGCAGCCGGGTAGATGTCAGGCAGCAGTCGGGCCGGTGTCGGTCGACGCCGGAGCTGACAGTGCCCAAAGGTCACGGCTTCCGCAGCGCCTACTGCGGCGAGCGCGAGGTCTCGGCGTCCACAGCAGGGATAGCGAGCGCGCCCCGCGGTCGGGTGGCACCTCGACGACGCTCGAGCCGGGGTCTGCGAGCAGTCGCAGCGACCGCCGCGCGCGAGACGTCGCGGCCCACACGCCGCCGCGATGCGTGCGGATGCTCACGCGCCACCGATTGAGCGAGCTCGCCGCTGGCGGCGAGCGTGGCTTCGCGCCGCTCGCCGTCGAGCTCCGCGGCGGTCGACTGGCGAGCTTCGCCTTCCGCCCCTCGCGCACCTCTCGCGCCGGCCTCGCCGCGCCGTCGACCGTCCAGCGGCCGGTGCGTCCGCAGTAGCCCGCCGGGATGACGACGTCGCCGGTCCCCATGCGGCAGCTTGCCGAGCGAGAGCTCGACTGCACACGTTCCGTCGGGAGCGCTCGGGGCCGTGACCGCCGATGGCGACGGTGAGGTGCGCGGCGCGCTCGATGGCCGCGGACTCCGCGCCGGTGTCGGTGGTGTCGGCGCCGACGGCCTCATCTGCGCGCAGCGACCGCGACGCCGCGCGCGACGTCTGAGACACGGCGACGGCGAGCGACGCGGTGCGACCTGGCACCACCGAGCGACGTGCCTCGATGACGTCGGACGACGCGCGCCCGCTGGTCGTGCGCCGAGTCGACGGCATGATCTGCACGTAGTCGACGACGACGAGCATCGGTTCGCCCGGGTGGCGCTCGACGAGCTGCGCCCGCGCCGACTCGAGGCCATCGAGCGTTGCGTCCTCGCCATCAATCACGACGAGCCGCTCGGGCAGCGCCGAGAGCATCGTCACGTCATCGACCTGACCGCGGATCACTTCGCGGCCACGAGTGGCCTCGGCTCATGCCGACGACGCGCGCGTCGACGAAGCGCGCCGGCAACTCGCGCGATAGGTAGAGCGCCGGGCCCAGATTGTTGGCGTGCGAGCATGCGAGCTGCGCAGCGAGCGACGACTTGCCCGAGCCCGTCGAGCCGATGACGCACGACGAGCTCGCCGCTTGGGACCCGGGCGAGCTCGCCGGGGTCGAGCTCGAGCGTGACCCACGGCTCGCGCGCCCGGGCGCGAATCTCGGCGACGCGCTCTGCAGGCGTCCGCAGCCTCGACCGGCTCGCGCTCGTCTCGACTTCGGCGTGCCTAGGGCGAGGGCCTCGCGCACGAGCGCGGCGCTGCTTCGATGCGCCGCGCTCACGGTTGCCACCCCGCGCAGTCGAGCGTCCGTTCAGATCTTTGTGTGGTGCCGAAGTTCGACGAGCTCGGACACTCGCGGTCGAGCACGAGGCCGTGCCGGCTACGAGCTGCGGCGCAGCGCCGCGTGCGGCACCCGCCGCGCCACTTCCGCCGGGGCCGTCGTCATGCGGCGACGATGAGGAGCTCGCCGATGCTCAAGTCACGGACGATGCGGCGCAACGCATCGACGACGTCGGCCATGCGGCTTCGCATCGTTCGCGCCGAGCACGCGACCGCGTGCGGCCAGAGCACGCGCAAGCGGTCAGCGTGTCGAACAGGCCCTCGGCGCAGGATGACAGTGTCGGACGAGCTCGGTTACGTCTGCACACGCCCGACGAGCGAGCTTCGAGTCGTGCCGCCACCGGGCAGCACGCGCACCTTGGTCTGGTCGGCGGCCGCGCGCGAGCACGCGGTACACGACCATCTGACGAGCTCGCCGTCGAAGCCATGCAACCGCACGGCGACATCGCCGCACGCGCGGAAGCGCACGACGCGTCCGCAGATCGGCAGCGCCGGTTCAAGACCGCGACGGCGCGAGGTACGTCCTCGCCCTTCGGGTGTCGCCACTGGAACGCGCCCCACGCTCGCTCGGCGCTCGCGCGCCGCGCGAGCACAGCATCGAGGTCGACCGCCCGCTGGCTTCGCCACGCGTCGAGCGGGTTGCTTCGGCGACTTCGCGCCGAGACGCGCGATGCTCTCCGGCGACCGCGAGCACCTTCAGAAAGTCGCGGCGGCCCGTCGAGGCCTAGGTACCCCGCGATGAGCGAGAGAACGTCGCTGCCTTCTCGCCGCACGCGTGGCAGTGCCACTCTCCGCTCGCCCGATTCACGGCGACCGAGGCGCGTCGATGCTCTACGCCGCTCGGGCACGACTTCGCGCGGAGCTCGTCGCTGCCGTCGTACGGAATGTTGAACGCGTCGAGCACGAGCGACGCGTGACCGACGAGCGCGCGCTTCACTTCGACGGCGCGCATCATGGTGCACCTCGTCGGCCCGCGAGCTTCGGCGGCGTCCACTCGCCGCGCGCCCACGCCTCAATGTTCGCAGGCGAGCCGAGCCAGCGACGGCCAACGCGGCGGAGTACGCCGTCGTTCTCGAGCTGCGCGATAACTCGAGCGGAGCACCGTGACGCGCGACATGCCCGAGCACGTTCGCGACGAACGGCCGAGGACATCGAGCGCAGCTTGGTGGGTGTGCTTCGAGCTCGCCGAGCGCGGGCTGGCGTTGGTCGCGAATCACGACCGCGCTCCGCTCCGCGCGCGCGTGGGTTCGCCGCTCGGTCAACTAGCGATGCGCTTCGGCGGCGATGAGCTGCTCGAGCTCTCCGCTGCGTAGCTCGAGGACGCGCTCGAGCGCGCGCACAGTGCTCTGGTGCGGCGTGAGTCGGTTCTCTTCGATGCGGGCGACGGTGGTGCTCGACGTCGCGGGCGCGACTCGCGAGGTCAACGCGCCGCCAGCCGCGGGCTACGGCGATGCTCGCGGACGGCGTCCCGAGCGACAATGATGGTTTCTTGGTGCCCATGTTGACGCTACTCTCGGTTGGGAATTCGTCTCCAGTGGCCGTCAAAATCAAAATCCCAATCCCTCGACCGCGCTCGCTTGAGCGCCGTCGCGCCGTCACCGACGACGGCCGAGGTATGGGTCCGCTGCGACGCGAGGACTACGCACAGTGGTTCGCGGAGTACCCGCAGCTGCGCCAGCTCGCGTCTCTCGCGACGCGGGCGTTCGACATCGCTGATCGCGAGTCGGTGGACCTACGTAACGACCGACGCGGCCGACCGCGCGACCGACACCCAGAGGTCGCCGGTTTCGTACGCTGGGCGGTCGAACTAGTCGGCCCCAAAGTTCTGGCGCTAACGCTCGTCGTCGGTGGTGTGCTCGATGACGGCGCCGGACGATACCTGGCGGGTCAACTCTCGCCGCGAGACCGACGCGATTCGAGCAGGCCCGATAGCCGCACCGGCCTCCGGCAGCTTGCGATGCGGCTCGAGCAGATTGCGCGCGCTGCGCGCCGTCGCGAAAAAGTGAGGCTGGTGATCGCTGCAGGAACCGATGCCCGCGGGCTGAACGACCACCACGGCGACACGCGTTTTCCACGACCGCGAATCGCCGCTGCCTCGAAGGAGTTCCTTAGCCGATGCCGCTCAGCTGCAAGAGCGCGCGCGTCTCGCCAGCTGTCAATTCGCGTGCGTTCACGCGCTGGCCGCGTGCCATCGCGGCGATGAACAGCGCGCGCAACCTGTCGGTCCGCGTGCGACTTGCGCGCTCGCGATGCGAGACGCCTCCATCGCTGCGGGGCGTATCGAGCGGCCGACCGACATCGCGGAACCGCAGGTCGAGAGCATCGTCTCCGAGACCGAGGCCGCCGAGTCGTGCGCGCACTTCGTCGGGCGTAGCGGTGACCGCGTTGATGCTGACCCGCCGCCAGTTCGGCCGCGCGCCGCTCTCGCACCTCGCGTTCGTATCGGGCTTGCTTGCGGCTCGAAGCGATTCGCGAGGCGGCGCGACCGGGCGGCGTCGGGTTGACCGTGCGCCATCCCGATGACGCCCGGCATCTCCACGCCGGCCGCACGCGCGACGCGTTGCACGTCGTCGGCGGTGAGTTCAAATGCCGGCGGCATCCGCGGCGGTCGCGGTGCCGAAGGAGGCGCCGTCGGCTTCGTCGAAGCGGGCGCCGGAGCTGGCGCGGTCGGCTTCCGTGTCTTCGCTGCTCTCTGTTCCCGGTGGACGAGTCGCAGCAGCGGGTCCGTGGGTAAGGTGGGCATCGTCGTGGTCTTCCGTGATTGTGAGGTTGGTGTCGGACGTGAGCTGCGCATCGGCGGCGCGGCCCGCTCGTCGAGCGCGTGCTCGACCGCAGCGTTGCTCGGAAAAGTGCAGAGCATCTGTCGCTGCGCCACCGCGAGTACGCGCGGTTCCAGCCGGGCGGTCTCGTGCGCGCGATTTCTTGTCCGTCGACTCGAGCGCTCTGCGCCGAGCAGCAACGCGGCGACGCGGTCGGCGATGTCGCGGTCGCCGCGATCGAGCGCAGCATCGAGTTGTTGCACGTGGGCGGCGAAATAGCTGACCCATGCGGTCGCATCGAATCTTGTCGGGGATGCGCTGGCGTTGGCTGCTCACGCCGCACGCTCCACGAAGTGGTCGGCCTCGACGAGCAGCGCGTTCGCAAGTGCGATGACGAGTGCACGGTCCCGCATGGTCGTCAGCGAGAAGGCTTCAGCGTGAAGCCGGCGGGCACGGCGTCCGAGACCTTCGCGACGCCGACAGTGCGTTGATACGTCCCGCCGGCCGCCGACGTCGGGCAACCGGCTTGCGAGGCGTAAGGAATCGAGTCCGGGACCATCGGCCATCTCGGGGCCGCGCCACCGTGCGAAGCCCGCGGTCCCGCCGAGCTTGAGCGCCTGGTTTCGCGGCGTCGCGTGGTTCACCGGCGAGCGCGGTGGGCTGGTGCCGGCTCGCGGCGCTTCGACCGAGGGCGAGTTGTGCGGAGCGTTGGTGGTTGACTTCGTGGACATAGTCACAATTCTATTGCACCTGCAAGCCGATGTCAGCTGGTATCGTGATTTGTTATGACGCCGAAGCCAGTCACGCCCGCCGAGCTCGCTCGACTCCGCGCCGCGTTCACGTCTCGCCGACCGTCGAGCCCGTCCGACTTCGCAGCGGTTGCCGCCGACGTCGGAGTGACCTCGGGGCAGGCCCGCCGCGCGTGGCTGTACGGTTGGGCCGCCGCAGGTATCGCGCCGCTCGAGCGCGAGCTCGGGTCCGCCGCCGCGGCGCAGCGCCAACTCGGCGTCGCCGTCGCCACCGCCGAGATGGTCGCCGACGAGTGCGTGCGACGCGCGGCCGAGCTCGGCGAGCACGTCGCCGGGCTCGTGCCGGTCGCGAAGCGACTGGTCGCGGCGCTCGTCGACGCGCCCGACCTCGCGCAGCTGGCTCCGTCGCTGGCGTTGTCGGCGCTGCGCCAGGTGACGAGCGTGCTCGGTCGCGCGGGCAACGTCGCCGCCGACGCCGTCGAGCTGCAACGGCTGGTCGGCGGTCAGGCCGGTCGTATCGTCGCCGTGCAACACGGCGCATCGCCCGACACGATCGACATCGAGGCCGCGGCTCGCACGCTCGCCGGAACCCAGCGCGCGCTCGAGCGCGCGGCGAAGGCGCGAGCGCCCGCCGCGCCGGACGTCGTCGGGTCGACGGAGCCGACCGGAGACCCGCGTGTCAACTGAGCTCGCCGCCAACGTCGACGCGCAGCGGCGAGTGTGGGCGCAGCTCGCGAGCCGCGACTTCCCGACGTTCTGCGAATTCGTGCTCGAGGACGAGGCGGGCGGCGAGGTGACGCTCGCGCCGATGCACCTCGAGTGGTGCCGGCTCCTCGACGAGCATCCGCGACTTGTCATCTCGGCGCACATCGAATCGGCGAAGACATCGCTCGGCGTCGTCGCTCGCACGCTCTGGCTCCTCGGTCAGAACCCATCGGCGCGCATCGCCATCGTGTCGAACACGGCGACCATGGCGCAGAAGATTCTGCGCGATCGTCGCGAAGTACATCGTGGGCTCGACGCGGCTGCGCGAGGTGTTTCCGGCCATCGCGCCCGACTACAACTCCTTGTGGCGAGCGAACGCGATCACCATCGCTCGCCCGACGTTCACGCGCGACCCGTCCGTGCAGGCGCTCGGCACCGACGGCGCGTTGCTTGGCAGCCGACTCGACGCCGCATTCCTCGACGACGTCGAGACGTACGCCTCGACCTGCACGGTCGAGGGCCGCGCGAAGGTCGCGGGGTGGGTGCGCTCGACGGTGCTGACTCGACTCGTCAGTGGCGGTCGCGTCGTCGTGCTCGGTCCCGCGTGGCACGGAGCCGACCTCCTGCACACGCTCGAGGCCGACGGATGGCCGACGTATCGCTACAGCGTGCAGGATGACGAGGGCCGGTCGCGCTGGCCCGAGCGGTGGCCGCTGGCGCGCATCGCCGCGAAGCGAGTCGAGCTCGGTCGTCGCGCCGCCGCGAACCAACTCGACGTGGTGCCGCTCGCCGAGGGCGGCAAGATTGACCCGGCGTGGGTCGACGCGGCGCTCGCTCGCGGAGCTCGGCGCCCGCTCTTGCCGTACGTGCACCAAGCGCCCGACGGGTGCAGCATCGTGTGCGGCGTCGACCTCGCCGTGGGTCAACAGAAGCACCACGACCGCACCGCCATCGCGACCGTGTTCGTGCACCGCGACGGACACCGCGAGCTCGTCGCGATGGAGTCGGGGCGCTGGACTGCGCCCGACATCGTCAAGCGCATCCACGCCGTCAACGAACGGTTCCGCCCGGTGTGCATCCTCGTCGAGAGCAACGCGGCGCAGATGTACATCGTGCAGATGACGCGACAGCTGGCCTCGGTGCCGGTGCGCCCGTACACGACCGGCGGTGGCACGCGGTCACTGCACTACGGCGTCGACGGCCTCTCCGTCGAGCTCGAGCGTGGGCAGTGGACGATTCGAGGAGGGCGACCCCGAGGTCGAGGGGCTCGCGCGCGAGGTCTGCTACTACGACCCGCGCGCTCACGTCGGCGACCGACTCGCAGCGCTCGTGCTCGCGCGCCACGCGGCCGAGCAGCGCGCGAACCGCGTCGAGTTCTTTCATCACGACTTCAGCGCACGGTAATACCTATGCGGTCGTGGTGGAACAGCTCACCGACTGGTCGACCGAATGGTTTGACCTTCAGGTGACGCAGCAACGCTTCTACGCGTCGGCGAAGGTCGAGTCTCGCGCCAGCTCCAAGGACCTCTGCGTCGGACCTCCAGGTTGTCGACTCTCGTGTGACCGCGATTGGGAGCGATGCACTTCGATGTTGGCGGTCAGGAATCGTGGCACCGCGTCGGAGACAGCCTCGCGCCGAAGGCAATCTGGTCCACTGCTTTCACGAACCGTGTTGGGCTCCAAGCGTTGAGATTGTCGAGAGGCCGCGGACCGGACGGCTCCCCGGCCAGGCTCTGTAACTGTGCGACCTTCCGAAACATAGACGCACGGCGTGGCGTTCGACGTGAACCATGAAATTAGACGCCTGACAGACGCGGACACAGGGTACGTCGTGCGGACGATTAATGACCACTGGACGCGTCTACTCGACGAGTCGAAGAACATGGCCGAGGACGTGCTAAAGAGGGCGTTACAATGAGCCGTCAGTAGCGCTCAGCTTGCGTTCGACCTCACGACGGCCGCAGACGCCGTGGTCGATGGGAGGCACTTCGTCGAGGGGGAAGGCGGACGACGCCTCCGCGAAGCGTGTGGAATCGGCTAAGCGCGTGGCCCGGAGAGCTCCCCCTTCGGAAATTCTTGCTCCAGAGACCGCCGCAGAAGACCGCCGCGATGAATCTGCCAGTCAGATTATTTTGCAGAGTTGGGAGTGCACGGTGCTGAGCGTCAGCGACGACGTGTTTGTGGCATCGCTCCGCTCGCTCCGGGATCCAACTGCCCCCGAGCTGGAAGCCGATATCCCTCGCGACGATGTGACGCCCGACGACCTCGAGCTACTCGAGCCGGGGCGGTGTTCTATGGAGCATTGGATACGAAACGCGGGGCGGACAGCGCCGTTGCGCGTCGCAACTCGCTTTTCGACGACTGCCGGCGTGGACCCAGCGCGACGTTGACCGTGTCCGAGATCGAGCGAGAAAGCTCTTCGCGGAGTTCGGGAAGCCCGACGATGGCACCACCCAGCGCTAACGAACTCGAGGTCTCGATCTTCGGGCGAGGCGTCGGGGAGTGCATAGTTGTCCAGTCGGTGGCGGTAAGTGGGTCGTGATCGACTCTTGTACGAAGCCGGAAACGAACGAGCCCGTCGCGCTCGAATATCTGCGGTCGCTCGGGGTCGCCGTCGAGACCGACGTCGTTGCGCTCGTCGTCACGCACTGGCACGACGACCACATCGCGGCGCAAGCAAGTTGCTCGAAGCATGTACGGCCGCGGAGTTCTTTTGCTCCGCGGCGTTGAATCGCGCCGAATTTTTTCAGCTCCTCGAGTCGGCTGGCCAATTGGTTCTTGCGGCTGGTTCCGGTTCGGGTGTCGACGAGATGGGGCGGGTCTTCTCGGTGCTGAGCGAGCGCAAGGCGCGCGGAGGGAAAGTCACGTCGCCAGAATATGCGCTCGCAAACAGGGTCATCTACCGACGCGCGAAGCTCGGAGAGGTTGCTGAGTGCACCATCGAAGCGCTGAGCCCGAGCAGCACCTCCCTGACGCGGGGGCTCCTGTCGTTCACGCCGGCAATCGGCTCGCCCAAAAAGACGATTCCGAACCCGGGCCCGAACGAGCTGTCGGTCGCGTTGCACGTGCAGCTCGGATTCGAACGCGGCTCTCCTCGGCGCCGACCTCGAGGTCGGCTCGTCCGACGATGTCGGCTGGCGTGCGGTCGTGCTGAACGGCCGCCTGCCCGCAGGCAAGACCGCAATCGTGAAGGTTCCCCACCATGGCTCAAAAGGCGCAGACCATCCGCCGATGTGGGCGACGCTCGTCGGAAGCGACCCGCACATCGGCGTGACGCCCTTCAACTCGTCGAGCCTCCCCCGGCCCGACGACATCGCCCGGCTTCGCACCCGCTCGCCGAACGTTTTCCACGCCTCCCCCAAGCAAGGGCGAAAGCTGAGGCTCGACAACACGAGCCAGAGAATCCTCGACGGTTTAAAGATTCGCGAGCGAGGGGGCTCGCTCGGCCATATTCGTTTCCGCGCCCCGGATGGGGGCGCTGCTACGTGCGAGCTCTTGGGCGCAGCCGAAGCGGCCTGACCGCCCCGGAAGCCACCTGCCGACGACTGGCGACGAATGCCCGAAGGTCGCTCGCGAGCACGCGCACGACGTTGTTACCGCGGCCGAAGCGCACCGCGGGGAGCTCGCCGGCCCGCACGTGGCGGAGCACCGTCTCGGTGCAGCACGCGAGCGCGGCGGCCACCTCGCGCGGTGTCATGAGCTCGTCGCCGTCCATCGTCATCGAGCTTGAACCCGCCACCGAGCGCTCGTCCACCACGGACGACCATGGGCGACCAGCGCCGCTTTTCGGAGCCCGGCCTGTTGCCACGGTGTTGCCACGGCGCGTTGTCGCGAGCTGTCGCGAAGCGTTTCGAGCTGTCGCGAAGGTCGACGAGGATTCGACGAGATTCGAGAGCGGCGGCGCGAGCTTCGACTACATCTCGTGCGTCTTCGACGAGATGGCCGCGCCGCCGTTTGCTATTTCGAGTCCCGCCCCGCGCACTCTCGACGTGGCCGCAACGCCGCGTCACTCGCAGTGCTCGACGGTTTGCAAGGCGAGGTCGCGCGTCAGAAGAAGCGCGTGCCGAACGTGAACATGTAGCTGTTTTCGCGGCCGGCGGCTCCGCCGGCTGTCGCGGTGGACAAAGTCTTGCGGGCCGGCTCAATCGCGGGCACCGCGGCCGCCGAGGTCATCTCGAAGCCGATGTCCAGTCCCATTCCCAGCGGCATCCCGTGGTGGTGGCTGTCGTAGCCCAGTATCGACAACCCGGTGCCGACCGAGAAGTCGGCGCGCTGCGAGTCGACCGCGTCCCACCGGATCAGCTGCTCGCCGGTGCCGGCGTCCAAGTACCAGGCCGTCTTCGAGCGCGCGCCGTCGGTCCCGAGCTCGTCGTCGTTGAGCAGCACGTCGTAACGCGCCCGCCAACCGAACCGGGAGAGCGACACCGATGGGTTCCCCCCGTCGTTCGAGTTGAAGCCGTCGTGCTCGAGCGTCCCGACCAGCGACAGCGCGTGCCAGCTCGCACCCGCCGCGAGCATGCCACCGGAGAGCATCCCGCCCTGGTCGTGGATGCGCGCGCCGCCGAGCTGGAACCCGGCCTCGAGGTCGGCGCGCAGCCCGAGCTCATCGGCACGTGCGCGCGCCGTGAGACCCGACATGCACGCCACCACCACGATCACGCTGAGTCGCATCCTCCCGTGGTACGCGGGCGGCTCGCGGATAACCCGTTAAACCGCGATGAAGCGCGCGCCAGCCCCGCGGCTCGGCGCGCACAGCCGGTGTCAAGCTTTGCCACGGCCGGTCTCGTCCAGGTTCGAGTCCCGCCGCGCGCGCGGCTCAAGCATCGCGCCGAGAGCGCGTCCGGCTGTAGAGTAAGGCCCGTGAGGTGGCTCGCGCTCGCACTAATGGCCGCAGGCTGCCTGAGCGAGCCTGCACGTCCGCACGGAGACGGCCTGCCGATCGCAGCCGGCAGCGTGCTGCGCCACGACGTGGTCACCGGTGATCTCGACGGCGACGGCTACGACGATCTGATCGTGCTGGGCAACGAGGGCGCGCCCGGCACGAGCCCGACCGCGTTCGTGTACTGGGGCGGCGAGTCGCTCGAAAACCCCGACCTGCGTCTGCCACTCGCGATCGACGACCCGAGCTTGACCGCGCCGCCCGTGTGGTACGAGGCACTCGCCGCGAGCGTGTACGTGGGCGCCGCCGGTGACGAGCGCGGCCTCGTGATCCTCTCGGGCCAGGACGCCGTCGCGCCTCCCGTGATGGATCCGCAGCGCGTCACCTACGTCAGCTACTACCGCGCCGGCGACCGCTCGCTCGACGCGCGCGCGTACAGCAGCGCCCATCACGGCGACTTCGGCGGTTACGCGACCGATCCGGCGCCGGTGTTCGTCGCGGCGCGCGATCCGGTCGAGACCCCGCCGCTGCGCGAGTACGCGGCCGCTGGCTTGCAGGCGACGTGGGTCTACGACGGCCCGCTCGGGCCGACCAGCCAGAGCAGCGTCGAGAGCACGTGGCAGGTCACTCCGTTCGACGAGCTGCAAGGGGCGTTCGCGATACCCGCGGCCCCGGGCTCGAGCTTCGAGCAGCTGTTGCTCGTCACCGACACGTACGCGTTCCGGATCGACAGCGACGGGCCGAGCTACACCTCGAGCGAGCCAGGCGCGATGTACGCCACAACCACGTTCGGGCAGCGCACCGTTCGCGGCGCCGCGTTTCACGGCGACTTCTACGCGATCGCGTCGAGCGACGTCGGCGGCGAGACGGCGGCCCTGGCGATCTTCGATGCGCCGGCTGCGGGCTCCGTCGCGGCCTACGCGTTGCTGGACGCGTCACAGCTCCCGCCCACCGACGTGGCGATCGGCGATGCCGACGGCAACGGCACGGTCGATGTCGTCACGCTCGAGGGCCAGGCGCTCGCGGTCTACCGCGACCTCGCGCTCGATCCGACGATGTCGACCTACACGCTCGCGTCGTCGCGCGAGTCACTCGACAACTACGACCTGCTCGCGCTCGGCAACTTCTTCGGCGACGCTCGGCCCGAGATCTACGCGCTCGATTCGACCGATCCGTCACAGCCGCCGCGCTGCTTCCACGTGTCGGGCACGACGCTGGTCGACTGCGAGGGCGAATGAGATATGCCGCGTTCGCGCTCGTGCTGGCGTCGAGCGCCGCGCACGCCGACGATCCCGTCGCGCTCGTCGCGCGCGGCGACGAGCTCGCCAAGCAAGGGGAGTACACGCGTGCGATCGAGCTGTTCAAGCAGGCCGACGCGCAGCACCCCAGCGCCGCGAACGCGTGCCGCATCGGGCTTGCGTACACCCGGCGCGAGCTATGGCCTCAGGCCGAGCTGTTCCTCGCGCGCTGCCACGCGCGTGCGACCGCGGCCGATCCGACGCCGGACTGGTTCGACTCGGCGCGCGCGCAGCTCGCGCAGAAGCTCGCCGAGGTCGACGCGGCGCCGATCGACGTGCGCATCGCGCCTCCAGTCGCCGGCGCGCGCATGCGGATCTCGGGGTTCCCGCCCGACGAGGCGTTCGAGCCACAGGCGATCCACCTCGGACCCGGAACGTACACGATCACCGCGACCGCGCCGGGACGCATGCCCGGGCAAGTCGCGGTCACCGTCGCAGCGAAGACCCCACAGATCGTGACGCTCGCGCTCGCCGAGCCGCCGCCCCCGCCACCGAGCGCGGCCCAGCGCGCGAGCACGTACGTGCTGTACGGAGCAGCCGGCGCGGCGCTCGTCGGCGTCGCGTTTCACGCGCTCGCATCGCACGAGCGCGACGAGCTGACCGCCGCACAGGCCGCCGACAACCCGGTCGCGTGGGATCACCATGCCTCGACCTTCGAGCGCGACCGCGACGTCGCGATCGCCGGTTACGGCGTTGCCCTTGCGGCGATCATCACCGGCCTCGTGCTTCGCCACCATCGGCACGAGTGGCCGAGCGTCGAGCCGGCGCCGATGCAAGGTGGTGCCGCCGTGTGGTTGCGCTGGGACCGATGACGATCGGGCGATCGGGTTATCGGCGCCGCAGCCGCAACGCGGTTGCTCACGTCGCGAGACCGTCCCATTCCTCGGGTTTGACGAACACAACGCCCCGGGCCCCGCTCCTCACGACGGACGCCTTCACTCGCTCGTCGACGACGATGAGCAGGTCGAATTCGCTGAGCCTGAACAGGCTCGGCTCGCCCGGCACCGGATCTTTCAGGACCAGCTCGTCGATCGCCGAAACGAGGGTCTCGCTGCTGTCAAAAGGCACGTAGTTGCACCTCTCGCGATCCATCGCTGCAGTCCGAGCGAGCACGTTGGCCGCAAAGTAGGGTCTGAGAGTGCCGCTCGCCGAGTGCGAAACGACAGCGTCGTAGTAATCGATCTTGTCGACGCCGGCCTGCTCCAGCGCGCTCCGCAGCAAAGGCGAGACCAGCGGAATGTTCGCTGCGGGCCGCAGGTAATCGCACCACTCGAATGGATCGGCGCCGTCGATCGTGAAGCGAAGGACGGGCATGGTGCCGGAGAAGCGCTCGCCATCCACCCAGCTGAGATTGTCCAGCGGCGTCCGCAGCACGACGGTGGAGTACAGCTCGCGAGCCGAGAACAGCAAGTAGCGTGGGCGGTTGCTCATGGTGCGATCCGACTTCGGAAACGTCTCTTGACGACTATGGCTCGTCGCGCGACCGACTCATGTCGAGCCGCAGTCGGACGACGGTCTCGACCTGTGCGGTCCCCGGCATCAGGTCGAACGGCTCGATCGCATCGGCGGAGTACCCGTGACCAGCGAGCGCGGCGAGGTCACGAGCGAGCGACTCGGGCGCACAGCTGACGTAGATCACCGTCGGGGCAGCGAGCTCCGCGACGAGCGCGGCGCCGCCATCGCCGAGACCTTTGCGCGGCGGATCGACGACGATGACATCGACCGATCCAGCGAGCTGGGCGCACAGCTCGACCGGCGCTGCTCCGGCATCGGCCGCAACCGCGATGATCGGCAGCTGGGCTCGCTCGGCGGCGCGGCGCAGCTGAGCCACCGCTTCGCGATCGATCTCGACCGCGGTGACCCTCGCGCCGCGCGTCGCGAGGTGTAGCCCGATGCCACCGAGGCCGGCGTAGAGCTCGACGACGTGCGGTGTCGGCGGCGCGGCCTCCAGCGCGAGCTCCGCGACCCGCGCGTACATCGCCTCGGCTTGCGCGTGATTGACCTGGACGAACTCCGACGCGCCGACCTCGACGGTGACGCCCGCGATGTCGAGCGCGAGGTGGCCCTGGCCGAGCAAGACCTGGGCGCTCGACCCCGAAGGCACGATCGCGCCGTCGCGGCGATCGTTGACGATCGCGATCACACCGCGCACCGCCGCGTGACGAGCGAGCGCGTTCGCGACCCGCTCCAGCTTGGTCCGAGGCACGCCGGACGCGACGACGAGCGTGACCATGACGTCGCTGCCGACCTCGCGCACGATCGCGTAGCGCAGCTCGCCCGAGCGTGCGCGCTCGTCGTACGCGATCAGCTGCGCGCGTTCGGCGGCGCCGCGGATCCAAGTCGCGACCTCATCGATGATCGGCGCGACGACGCGACAGCCGAGCGTGTCGACGACGAGATGACTGCGCGGCGCATAGGCTCCGAGCACGAGCTGGCCGCCGCTGGTGCCGACGACGTACTTGCCCTTGTTGCGGTAGCCGATGATCTGCGGCGAGGGTCGGACCGCGCCGACCACCTCGAGCGGAACGCCGAGCTCGCGCGCGACTCGAGCGCGTTTGATCGCGAGTTGTGCGGGATAGGCGAGGTGCTGCCACGCGCAACCGCCACAACGTCCGAACGCCGGACACGCGGGTGCGACGCGATCGGGGCTCGCCGGTCCGGTGCGGCGTACGACGCGCGCCCAGGCCTCGGCGCGATGCGGGCTCGCGTGATCGATCGCGACGTCGGCGGCTTCACCGGGCAACAGATCGACCACGTGGACCTCGACGCCGCCGTCCGCGGTGCCGACCCCGCAGCCGGCATCGTCGAGCGCGACCGCGACCACGGAAACGCGAGCGGCGGTCACCGCGTCGAGTCTAGCAGCCGGGCAGCCCACCGATCTGCTAGCCTGCCCGGCGATGTCTGCCGACCAACCTCTCGTCGTCGCCGCGCTGTCCGGCGGGGTCGATAGCGCGACCGCCGCGGCGCTGCTCGTCGAGCAGGGCCATCGCGTGGTCGGCATGACGATGCGGCTGTACGATGCGCGCGGTACGACCGCGGCGTCGGGCCGGTGCTGTGGGCCTCGCGATATCGAGGACGCGCGGGCGGTGTGCGCGCACCTCGGCATCCCGCACTACGTCGTCGACCTGGCGCAGGAGTTCGGTGACGCGGTCGTCGAGGACTTCGTCGAGGCCTACCTCGCCGGCGAGACGCCGAACCCGTGCGTGAAGTGCAACCAGCACATCAAGTTCACCCCGCTGCTCGCCCGCGCTCGCGCGATCGGCGCCGAGCTGCTCGTCACCGGCCACTACGCGCAGATCGTCGATCGCGGCGACGGCCTCGGGCTCTGGCGCGGCATCGATGCCGGCAAGGATCAGTCGTACTTCCTGTTCTCGATGCCGGGCGACGAACTCGGCTCGGTGCGGTTCCCGCTCGGCGAGCTCGCGAAGGATCAGGTCCGCGCCGAGGCGGTCCGGCTCGGCCTGCCGAACGCGCTGAAGGCCGAGTCGCAGGAGATCTGCTTCGTCCCCGACGGCGACTATGCCGGGTTCGTCGCGGCCGCTGCGGTCAAGCGCGGCAAGCCGTTGCCGACCACCGGCGCGATCATCGACGACACCGGCGTCGAGGTCGGCCGCCACGACGGCGTGCATCACTTCACGATCGGCCAGCACCGCGGCCTCGGCAACCTCGCGGTCGCGCCGGGCTCGCGGCCGTTCGTGACCGCGATCGATCCGCTGCGCGGCGAGGTCCACGTCGGTCCGAAGTCCGCCGCCGAGACGCGCGAGCTCGTGCTCCGCGATGTGCGCTGGCTATCGCCGCCGCGCGGCGAGCTGTCCGCTCAACTGCAAGTTCGTCATCGCGGCAGGCCGATTCCCGCTGCGATCACGATCGAAGTTGATCGCGCGATCGCGCACCTCGCCGAGCCGACCGTAGCGGCGCCCGGCCAGGCCGCGGTGATCTACGACGGCGATCGCGTGCTCGCCGGTGGATGGCTCGCCCGCTGAATCAGTGACCCATCATCCCCATGCCGCCCATCTGCGACATGAGGCTCTTGATCTGCGCCTCGCTCATCTTGACCTTGCCGTGGAGGTGATCGCCGTCGCGGGTCACGTCGATGCCTTCGAGCACGCCCTTGATGTCCGGCGGCAAGCTGTCCGCCATCTTCTTGGCCTGGGCGAGGCCATCGACGACCTTCGACGCCATCTCCGGGTCCTTGACCTGGACGGTGACATCCATCGCGAGGCCGCCGTCGATGTCGATCGAGCCCCACATGTCGCCGACCTTATCGGCGATCGGGGTGTTGTTCGCCGAGCCGGCGAACCATAGCGTCTTCGAGCGATCGACCTTCGCGATCATGTCCTGAAGCTTCTTGTCGTCGGCGGCGTTCGACTTCGCGAACCCGCGGCGTCGGCCTCGAGCTCGGCGCGGCCGACCTTCGAGAACTCCGGCGCGGCCGAGATCGTGAAGCCCTGGCGCGTGTAGAGCGCTCCGTTCGCGAGCTTGAGGTAGCCCTGGGTGACGGTCCCCATCGCGTTCGGGATGTCGATCCCGATGAACTTGTTGTCGGGATCGACGGTCGCCTTGAAGCTCGCCTTCGCGGCGCAATCGGCGACCTGCTTGATCTCCAGGCCCTTCATGACGATCGCGAGCTCGACCTCGGCGTGAATCTTGAACGTGCCGGCGATCTCCACGCCCTTGAGGCCGACGAAGCACTCCGACCACGCCTTGATGCCGGGCGAAATGCTGTCGGCCATCTGCATCGCGGCGGCGCCGAAGCTCGACGACATGAAGTTCTGCAGCTTCATGTAGTTTCCGCCGAACGCGCCGTCGCCGGGCGGCAGCGACTTGAACAGCTCGACATCGGCTGCGGCCATCGGTCCCGAGCTCGAGCTCGAGGACTTTTCACAGCCGGCAAGAGGGGCTGCAACTGCGAGGAGGGCGACGCAGAACACGGAGCGAAGGTTCATGGGGGCCTGGTGCTAACTCGGGGAACGCCGAGGCGCAAGAACCATGACGCGCCATCGGGCGCGACCGTCTCATGACACCAGCGCGACCACCTCGGGCAGGGCGGCGTAGGTCGCGCGCCAGGTCGGATCCGGATGCGCGGCGAGAATCGCGAGCTTGCGGTCGACCTCGCCCCGGCCACGGGCTTTGACCACGCGGCTGCGATCGAGGGCGCCGGCTCGCACGAGGACCTCGACACATGCGGCGTAGACCTCTTCCTCGGAGCTCTCGAGGTGGCGTTGCACTTCGAGCAGCGCGAGCGCGCGGTGGACGAGCTGACCCGCTGCGGCGATCGGGCCGCCTTTCTTGACGAGCGCGAGCGGCCTGGCGGGCGAGCCCTTGGATCTCGTAGCCGACGAGCGTCGCCTGTTGCGCGACCGCGACGCCTTCGCCGGCATCGCGCACGGCGCCGGTGAGGTCGCCGCGGCGGAGGTTTGCGCCGGCGCGCGTGATCAGCGCGTTCGCTTCGAGATAGCGCGCGCCGAGCCGCCGCGCCTCGGCCAGCGCTTCGTCGATCATCGCGATCCCGCCGGGGAGGCCGCGCCTCGCGTCGCAGGCGCCCGCGTAGATCAGGCAGTCGGCGCGACTCCAGCGCGAGGCGGTGCGACCGAACAGCTCGAGCGCGTCGCCGAACATCGCGGCGGCAGGCTCGTACAACCCGACGTGATGCAGCACGATGCCGGCGACCGACAGCGCCTCGCCTTCGCGGACGCGATCGCCGTAGCGCCGGCACAGCTCGAGCGAGCGCTGCGCCGACGTCATCGCGGCCGGGTAGTTGCCGAGGCACATCTCGATGATCGCGACGTGGTTCTGGACGATGCGCTCGAGCCACGGGTCACCGGTCTTCTCGATCCGCGCGATCACCGGGCGGTAGGCGTCGCGCGCTTGCTCGTAGTGCGCGCGCATCAAGTGGATCCGGCCGCGCCCGACCATCGCCTGCATCTCGTCGGCGACCGCTCCCTCTTGGGCGAACAGCTCGCGCGCCGCGCTGACCATGACGAGCGCTTCGTCGAACCGGCCGAGGCGCTCGAGGACTTCGCCGCGCAACCGCAGCGCCTCGCCGCGCTGCCGCGGATTCTCGGCGACGAGCGCGAAGTCCTCGGCGACCACGGTCGCGACGCTCGCGCCGGTGTAGTCGCCAAAGCCGATCAGCCGCTGCGCGCGACGCAAGGCGACGTCGGCGAGGCGGTGAGCGTCGCCTTCGCACAGCCGCTGGAGCTCGTCGAGATCGCCGGCATCGGCCGCGATGTCGCCGCGCAGGCGATGGGCATCGTCGCGACCGGCGAGCGCTTCGCGGCGGCGCGCGCGCGACGTCGGGGTCGGCGGCACGACGCCGAGCTCGCGTTCGAGCGCGAGCGTGCGGGTGAAGCACGCGATCGCGGCTTCGGCGTCCGAGGCGGTCAGCGCGAGCTTGCCGGCGCGCAGCCAGAACGCGGCGGCCCCCGCCGGATCGCCGCCGCGCTCGAGGTGCTCCGCGATCACCGCCGGCGGTTCGTCGCGCCCGGCGAAGAACCGTGACGACAGCAACCGGCCGAGGCGCGCGTGAGCCTCGCGCTGCGCTCGCAGCGGCAGCGCGTCGTAGACCACGTCGCGCACGAGCCCGCGCGCGAACGCGAGCTCGTCGTCGGCGCCGGCGCGGACGAGAAAGCCCGCCGCGACGAGCTCGTCGAGCCAGCTCGCGTCGCTGTCGGTGACCGCACCGACGAGCTCCTCGAGCAAGCGCGCGCGCACGCGACCGCCCATCACCGCCGCGAGCCTCAGCGCGTGCTTGCCGGCCTGGGGCAGGCGATCGACGCGCGCGGCGATCACGTCGCGTGCGGTCGCCGGCACCTTGTCGGCCGCGCTCCCCGCGTCGCGCACCGCTTGGGCGAGCTCCTCGGCGAACAGCGGGTTGCCGCCGCCGCGGGCGATCACGGCGGCGACGTTGAGCGGCGTCGCGGCGTCGCCGAGCCGGTCCGAGATCAACGCGCGCAGATCGGGACCGGCGAGGTCACCGAGCGCGATCACCGCATCGACCGCAGGTGGCGGCGGCCCGTCGGGGCGCGCGGTCAACACGAGCAGCTCGGCACCCTGCGCCGGCGCCGCGAGCGAATGGCGTAGCACCTCGAGACTCGCGCCGTCGGCGTAGTGAATGTCCTCGATGACCGTCAGCAACGGGCGAGCCTGCCCGGGTCCGGGCCCCGAGGCCGCGCTGCGGAAGGTCGCGAACCCCGCGGCGATCCGCGGCCGCATGTCCGCGATCTCCGGTGCACCGACGCCGAACCCGTCGCGTAGCTCCATCCCGCGATCGACGTCGGTCGCGGCCGCGCGCGCGCGTTCGTCGGGGACGCCGGCCTCTTGCATCAGGTGTTGCAACCGCCGGACGAGCAACGCACGTGCACCACGGCCCCGCGCCGGCGGTAACCCGAGCCCGGCTTGATAGAGGTCGATCACGAGCGCGAACGGCGCGTGATGGCTCGCCGGATTTGCGGCGGTGCGGATCACGCGCGGCGGCACGGGCGCGGCGCCGCGGCGCGCGATCAGCTCGGTGACGAGCCGCGACTTGCCGATCCCGGCCGCGCCGGTGACGAGCACGGTCAACCGGCGCCCGGCCGCGACCGCGCGCTGATACCAGACGTCGAGCTCGGCGAGCTGCGCCGTGCGCCCGACGAACGCGCCGGCGCGCTCGAGCGAGGCGCGCTCGGCGTCCTCGGGAGAACGCGTGCCGACGACCTCGGTGACCTTGCTGCGTCGAGCGATCCGGCGCGGCGCGGCGACCTCGCGGAGCTCGAACATGCCGCTCGTCACTCGCCCGGCCGGTCCGACAAACATCGGGCGATCCGGCGCCGCCTCTCTCGCGAGCGCGCGCGCTTCGTCGGACGCGTCGGCTGGAATGCGGGGCGCGCCGGCTTCGCTCGCGACCGCGACACCGGTGCGGGCGCCGACTCGCAGCGTCGGCCCGCCGGCACCGACCTCGGTGCCCTGATCGCGGGTCATCGCCGCGGCATCGAGCGCCCAGCCCATCGCGATCGCGACGTCGTCTTCGCCGGCGACCTCGAGACCGAACGCGACGATCAAGCTCTCGGCATCGAGCGCGACGACGACGCCACCGCGTTGATATGCGAGCTCCCCCAGGGCCTTCGCGATCGGCCGCAACACGTCGGCAGGTGCGCCGTCGAGCACGCCGGCGACGACGACCGTCCGGCGACGCTCGGCCACGACACCGACCGCGAGCTCGCGGGACTCGTCATCGATCGGATCCTCGACCAGCGGGTCGGGACCCGCGGCCGGTTCCGGCGCAGCGGCCGGACCGTCGACCTCGAGCTCGAGCTCGTCGAAGCTCGTCTCCCCGCCGGCGTGGCCCGCGCCGACCGCGAGCGCGGCCGACAGCGCCTGCGCCTGCCTCGTGGCGTCGTCGTCGAAGCGCATCGCGGACGGCGCCGTGCCGGGGACGAGCTGCAGCAGCTCGTAGACCGGACGCGACGGCCGATCGGCTGGTTGACCGGGCAGGGCGTCGACCAACCGCGCCACGCCCGCGAGCGTGCTCTCGTGTCCCCATTGCTGTTCGTTCGAGGTCGCGGTCGCCGTGCTCGTCCGATCGCGATCGCCAAACCGCTGGACCACGGTGCTGGTCGGATCGCGATCGCCGAACTTCTCGACGGACCCGCGCCCGGTGGCGCCGCGCTCGAAGGCGATCGCGGCAGGCGCGGTCGTGCGCTCCGACGGCATCTCGACCGGAAACCCGGGCGTGCCGGATCCGAGCTCGGACGGCGGGTGCGCGATGTCCGCGAGCGACGCGGTCAGCGACAACGCCGACGGTCGGCTCGGAGGGGATGCTTGCGGCGGCACGCTGATCGACGCACCGGACGGCGGCTGCGCGACCGGCTGGGCGGCGCGAGCGGGTTGCGATGTCGTCGCGGCATCGAGCCTCGCGAACCATTCGGCGAGGCCGCGCGCGCCCGCGGGCAAGGCGGTACGCATGCACGCGGCGATCATGTCCGCCGACGTGCCGCGGCCGGCCGGGTCTCGGGTCAACGCGGTCGCGATCGCCTTCGCGATCTCCGGCGGCACCTCGGGGTTGAGGCGATCTGCGCGCGGCGGATCCGTCGTGCGAACCGCCTCGAGGATCGCCTTGATGTTCGGCCCGCGATACAACGGCAGGCCGGTGAACAGCTCCCACGCGATGATGCCGAGCGCGAACACGTCGGACGCGGCGGTCGGCGGCTCGCCGAGCGTCTGCTCCGGCGCCATGTACCGGGGCTTGCCGCGCAGGCGGCGCCGCTCGAGCGCGGACGCGAACGTCGCGCGCGCGATCCCGAAGTCCAAGATCTTGACGTAGCCGTCGGTCGACATCATCACGTTCGACGGCGAGACATCGCAATGGACGATGCCGAGCCCGCCACCATAGCCATCGGTCTTGCGGTGGGCGTAGTCGAGGCCCGACGCGACCTCGCCGATGATGTACGCGGCGACCGGGATCGGGCACAGCGCATCGCGGGTCACCGCCTGCGCCATCGCGACGCGCAGATCGCGGCCCTCGATCAGCTCCATCGCGAGGAACAGCTCGCCGTCGGCTTTGCCGAAGTCGAACACCTGAACGATGTTGCGATGAGTCAGCTCGACCGCGATCCGCGCCTCGTCGATGAAGCTGCGGATGAACCGGCCCTCGCGCGCCGAGCTCGGCAGGATGCGCTTGAGCGCCTGGATCTTCTCGAACCCGGCGATGCCGACGGTCTTGACCTTGTAGACCTCGGCCATCCCGCCCTGCGCGATCTTGTCGAGGACGTGATACTTCCCGAAACGCTCGCGCAGCGCTTCCACTTGGCTGATCAGGGTAGCATGCGATGTAGGTGGCGGCCGACTATCGCGAGCTCGAAGACGTCCTCGGCTATCACTTCGTCGATCGCGCTCTGCTCGAGCGCGCGCTGCGCCACGCGAGCTGGTGCAACGAGCAGACCGGCGCACCCGTCGAGGACAACGAACGGCTCGAGTTCCTCGGCGACGCCGTGCTCGGCTTGTGCGTCTGCGATCGCCTGATGACGCGCTACCCGCAGCTCAAGGAAGGCGAGCTCAGCATGACCCGCGCCCAGGTCGTCAGCGAAGCCGGGCTGTCCGATGTCGCCGGGGCGCTCGACCTCGGCCGCTGGCTGATGCTCGGCAAGGGCGAAGAGAAGTCCGGCGGCCGGCAGAAGCCGTCGATCGTCGCGGATGCGTTCGAAGCGGTGATCGCCGCGGTCTACCTCGACGGCGGGTTCGCCGCGGCGCAGCAGATGGTCGACCGCTTACTCGCATCGCGGATCGAGACCGTCGAGTTCAAAGGCTTCTACGACTTCAAGACGCGACTGCAAGAGCTCGCGCAAGCGCGGCTGAAGACGACGCCGACGTACTCGGTCGTGTCCGAGCTCGGACCCGATCACGACAAGCGGTTCGTCGTCGCGGTCGCGATCGCGAGTGACGAGTGGGCGCGCGCGGTCGGCAAGTCGAAGAAGGAAGCGGAGCAGATGGCGGCCGCCGAGGCGCACTTCAAGCTCCAGGGCTCGAACGTCGGCAAGCCCAAGAAGTAGGTCCCGGTCACCTGCGGTCGGGTCCCGGCCGGCCCGGCAACGCTAGCGCCGCGTGCGAACGAGCGCGAGCACGTCGTCGCGATTCGGCATCGCCGACCACGGCCCGAGCTCGCGCAGCGAGAGCGACGCGGCGGCCGCGGCGAGCTCGACGCAACGCGCGAACGGCAGCGAGCTGAGCAGCGCGGCGGCGAACGCGCCGTGGAACACCGAGCCGGCGCCCGAGGCATCGAGCACGTCGCTTGGAAAGGCCGGGCAGGTCACGAGCAGATCGCCGTGCCGGCCGATCGCGCCCTTGTCGCCGAGCGTGATCACGACCGCGCGCGGGCCGAGCTGGATGAGCTCGGCGAGCGCGTCGGTCAATTCGCCGCGTGGTGCGAGCTCGGACGCGGCGCGCTCGGACGCGATCAGGATGTCGCTCGCGGCGATCAGCTCGGCCGTGCCTTCGCGCAGCTCGCCGACGTCGAGGATCACCGGCAGCTTCTTCGCGCGCGCGGCGTCGGCGGCGCGCAGTTGCTCCATCGGGGTCGTGCCGTCGATCAGCAGCGCCGCGCCGTCCTCGAGCGCGGTCGTCGCGTCGAGCGTCGGCAGCTCGCCAGGATCGCCGCGGTAGCGCACGCGCAGCGAACCGTCGGCGGACACGGTCACGATCTCGCACGCGGAGGTTCCGACGGCGCGCAGCAGCTCGGTGTCGATGCCGGCGTCGCGCAAGGCGCTGCGCGCGAGCTGACCGAGGAGATCCGCGCCGTGGCTGCCGACGGCACGCGCCCGACAGCCGAGCCGGAGCGCGGCGCGCAACGCGACCGCGACGCCGGGAGCTGGCGTGGTCGCGAGCGCGGCCAGATCCGCCGCGGCGGCACCAGGCCCCGGCAAGTTCGGTGCGAGCCCCGAGATCGTGACCCCGATACGCCCGAGGCCAATCACGAGGGGTGGTTTCACGATCTACATCATATCAGGCAGATAGCCAGGAATCATCCGCTGCGGACCACGCATTGACCGGGGGCGTAAATGTCCTTGCCGCGACGCGGCTTGTCGGTGCACGGTCTCGGTCGATGACGGCCCCGCCCGGGCAACGGGTTCCGACCGACCGCGGTCCTAACGGCGAACCGACCGGGGAACCCGTGACCGAAACCGTCGCCGAATCGCACGTCCTGCCGTCTCCTGCGCTCGCCGATCCTCGGCCGCGCATCTCCGGCTCACTCGGCGACGACGTCGAGCTGATCGCCGCGTGTCGCCGCGGTGAAGCGCGCGCGATGGAGGTGCTGTACCACCAGTACAAGCGCCGCGTGTTCGGGATGGCACATCGCATCGTCGGCGCGAGCGACGCCGAAGAGGTCGCGCAGGAAGTGTTCGTCCGCGTGTTTCGCGGGCTGTCGGCGTTCCGCGGCGAGTCGCAGTTATCGACGTGGATCTATCGGCTGACCGTCAACGCCGCGCTATCGCATCTCGCGCGCCGCGGTCGTCGCCAGGAGGTCAGCGACGAGACGCTGATCGAGATGGCTGCCCCGCCGTCGATCGAGCGCGACTCCGCGCTCGCGACGCGGATCGAGCAGGCGCTGGTGCAACTGCCGGCCGGTTATCGCGCGATCCTCGTCCTCCACGATATCGAAGGGCTGTCGCACGAAGAATGCGCGGCGATCCTCGAGTGCCGCGTCGGCACGTGCAAGTCCCAGCTTCACAAGGCGCGCGCGAAGATGCGCGAGCTCCTCGGTCCGATCGGAGGCGTCTGTTGAGGTGCGAGGACGTCCAGGACTGGCTCACCGCATATCTCGACGGCGAGCTCGACGCCGATCGCGGCAGCGTCGTGCGCGGCCACCTGCGCACGTGCGAGACCTGCCGCGGCGTCGCCGGTGACGAGGCCGCGCTCCGCGATGGCCTGCGCGATCTGCCGTTGGTCGATCCGCCGGCGAGCTTGTGGGCCGGCGTGCAGGCGCGGCTCGCCGAGGCCGAGGTCGCCGACGCTCAGCGTCCGGCGTGGCGCGCGGCCCTCGGTCGCTGGCTGCGCGGGACCCTGTGGTCGCCGCGCTCGGGGATGATCGGGCTCGCGGTGTGCGCGGCGGCGGTGCTCGTCATCGTGCATCACACGCGAGCGACGGGAGACGAGGCGACGCAGGTCGCGGTCGACAAGGCCGGATCGCCGGCTGTTGTCCCTCCGCCGACGGCTGCGCCGGTGAGCGTGGATGTGACCGCTGACCTCGGCGGCGATACAGCCCGGGCGACCGCGAGCTACGCCGCCGCGGCGAACGAGCTCGTCGCGTTCGCGACCGATGCGCGCGCGAGCTGGCCCGAGGATCGCAAGCAAGCGTTCGACGCCAAGCTCGCCGAGCTGCGTCGCCAAATCGATGGCGCGGGCGAAGGCCGAGCGCAGCAGCGCGCCTATCGCGCGATGATTCGCTATCTCCAGGGCGTGACGATCCGCGACGAGATCGCGCAGTCCGAACCGGCGATGCTCGCGACGCCGAAAGGGACGCCGTGAAGCGCGCGCTGATCTTCGCCGCGGTGGTCGTCGCCGCGCTCGCGGGCCCGGCGCTCGCCGATCCGGCGAAACCGGCCGCCCCCGATCAAGGCGTGGTCGAGCGCTCGCGGGTCGAGCTCGCGCCGTCGGGGCGTCCGTTCAAGCAGGTCGAGATCGAGAATCCGCTCGGCGACGTGCGCGTCGAAGGTTACGACGGTCGCGCGATCATGATCGAGACCCACAAGCATGCGCCCGACGAGGACACGCTCGATCGCCTGCGCGTCTCGCTCGTCCCGAACCCGGACGGCACGGTGCGCATCACGACGACCGCCGACGGTGGCCACGAGGTCAAGCCGGTCGGTCGCGGCGCGGTCCGGATCGATCTCGATCATCCACGCGCCCCGCGATGCGCGGGTCGATGCGGCGGCGTCCGCCGGCAAGCTCGAGCTCGTCAACATGGACGCGGGCGGCGAGCTCGACACGTCGTCTGGGGCGATCTCGGTGCTCAACGTCCAGGGCGCGCTCGTCACGCACTCCGTGACCGGTCCGATGACGATCGCGCAGGCGTTCGGCTCGGTCGATGCGCAGACGATCGCGGCGAACCTCGACCTCGACGGCATCGGCGGTGAACAGCTGATCGCGTCGGTGGATCACGGCACGATCGCCGGCCGGCGCGTGCGCTCGCGCGATATCGAGCTGACCACGACCGACGGCAAGATCGTGCTCGAGGCCGAGGCCGTGCTGCGCGGTCACCTCGTCGTGTCGAGCCTGCGCGGCGATGTCGCGGTGCACTTGCACCGCCACGGCGCGTTGATCGTGCAAGCGCGAGGCGTCAAGGTCGATCTCGGAGGTCAGGCGCAGACCCAGCCCAACGGGCTGGTGGTGTGGAACGACGGGCAGCCACCGGCCGGCGAGCTACCCACGTTCGTCGAGCTCCGCTCGCGCTACGGCTCGGTTCAGTTCGCGGTCGTGCAATAGCCAGCCCTGCCGACTCGCGCTACGCTGGTCGGAATGGATGAGCCGGTCCCGGCACGGGTACGCGAGTACGCCGAACAGGCGGTCGAGTACGTGCGCCGTGCGCTCGGCGTCGCGCTCGAGTACGACAGCAACACGCTGCCGCTGCTCGACCACTACCTGCGGACCGTCCCGGGCGAGCAGACCGCGACGCTCGAGCTCGTGATCTCGACCGCCGGCGCGTATTTCGGCGAGGTCGTCCGCCGCAGCATCGGCGGCCGATGGGAAGCCGGCGGCAAGGAATCGGACTGGCGGATGGTCCTGCCGACCGGACTGTCCTTCTCGCCGATGGGGATTGTCGCCTCGGCGATCGCGCAGGCCGACCTCGATGACCTCGACTCGGAGTTCGACGCCCCGCCGCGGATGAAACCCTACGTGCAGAGCGCGCTCGAGCGGATGGGCGAGGTCTCGGTCGAGGACTACTACTCGCTCTGCGGCCGGCTCGACACGCTCGAGCACCTGCACGAGGTGCTGGTCGCGGTCGCGGCGCAGATGATCGGCGGCGCCGAGGACCCCGACGCGGAGGGGGCGCCGCACGACCCGGTCGCCGACGAGCCGTCCGGCGGCGTTCCGGTTAATTGATCGTGCACGTGGCACGTGCACGTCCACGTACACGATCACCGTCTCCTCTGGTATGACCCTCGGATGGCAAGGGGTACCCGCGCTCCGTCTCAGCACGCCTACCGCGGCGCGGTCGGCCACACGCAGACCGCGAACATCCACGTCTCGACCGGCAAGGGCGACGTCGTCGCGACGGTCTACACCGCGATCGACGCGGTCGATAACCCCGAGCTGGTCGCGCGGCTCCACGCCGACGAGCTGAACGTGATCGCGACACCGGGCGGCGAACCGGTGCGCGCCGCGGTCCCGGTCGTCTATCACGACTCGGCAGCCGAGCTGATGGTGCTCGTGCTGAGCGATGCGCATCGACATCGCGAGCTCGACGAGCGGATCGCGTTGCTCCAGCGTTTGCGCGACGATACGTCGCCGATTCCCGGCTACGTCAAAGACTTCGCGGTCGCGTACGGCCCTGCCGGGTTGCGCGCGTATCTCGAGCACCGCGCCGAAGAGGCGCTGGTCAAGGCGAGGTCGCCCGAGGGGACGCGCGAGCGCGAGCTCGATCGCCGCAAGGCCGAGCTCGACCACCAGCGCGCCGACCTCGAGCGCGTCCGCAACGAGCTCGATCGCACGCGCAGCGAGCTGACCGCGAAGCAGGCCGAGCTTTCGCGCCGGAGCTCGGGTCCGATCGCTCGCGTCGCGCCAGTGGCCGAGCCGACGTCCGACGAGACGACGATCGGCGCGCCACCTTCGCCCGAGGACATGGCCACCGCGCCGGTCGGCCGGTTCTCCTCGCTCAACACGCCACTGCCCGCGCCGCTGCCGACGGACCCGGCGAGCGCACCGGTCGCAGCGGCGGCCGCCCCGAACGGCGTGTTCCATCACGAGGTCGATCACGATTTCGACGACGGTCCGACCGGGTCGGCGATCGTGCCGCAAGGCTCCGATCCGCTGACGACCGAAACCGTCGAGCTGCCTGTGCAAGCCGATCCGTGGCTCGACTTCGCCGCCACCGGCGCGGCGTCGAGCTTTCACGTCGAGCACGGTCGCGTTCGGCTCGCGCTGATCGCCGACGAGCAGGTCACGCGCGGGCTCGGCGGCGAGCTCGATATTCGCGTGCTGCTCCATCGCGCACAGACCTACCCGGTGATCGCGCTCGTCATCGGCCCACCCGCCGCGCTGCGCGTACCGAGCCCGCGTCAGCTCGCGTTCGTCGTGCTCGACGTCGGCCTCGAGCACGATCGCCAGGTGCTCGATGCGCTCGCGCACGACTTCAAGCTCGAGATCGAGCTGATCGCGCGCGGCCAGTCGATCCGTCACGTCCAGCTGATCGCGCCACTCGCCGACAACGTCGGGTACGTCGTGCGCGCCGCCGACGATCACCTAAACGCGCTGACCGCCGACGGCGAGACCGAAGCGTCGTTCGCCCGCGCTCGCGAGCTCGTGCTCGGAGATGGCTACGACTTGCTCGGTCTCGAGCATACCGAGGCGTCGGAGTTCCGCGACGACAAGCTCGCCCAGCTCCAGACCGCCCAGCAACTGCGCCGCGCGATCGCGATGGCGCGGCGGTTCGCTCGACCGTCGCGCGAGGACTACCTCGTGTGTGCGCGGGGCTTCCCGATCTCGCGCTGGCACGAGCTCCGCCGCCACGTGCTGCAGAGCGCGGTCGCGTGGGGCCTGTGGATGGGCCCGGAGCTCGCGCAGGTCGCGGTATCCGAGGGTCTGGCTCGATCGCGCCGCGATCTGATCGTCCGGCTCGGTGCCGGGTTCGAAGCGCTGCGCGCAAACCCCGCGGCGAACGACATCGACTCCGATGCCGCGGCGGACAACGCGAAGGCGCTCGCCGAAGAGGCGAGGGCGCTCGGCGTCGAGCTCGACGCCGACGTCTACGGCAAGCTCAACGGCCACTCGAACGGTCACGCCGCGATCGCGAGCGAGGATCGCCCGGTCGTGTCGGGCTCGATCGAGCGAACGCCGACCCACGCGCTACACGGCACATCGACGCCGGAGCTGATCGGCCTGCTCGACGACAAGAAGCATCGGCTCGCCGCCGCGATCGAGCTGTGCGATCGCGGAGAATCGGCCGCCGCGCCGCTGATCGTCGGGACCGCGAAGAAGCTACCGCGATCCGAAGCGGTCCGCGTGCTCGGCAAGTCGGTCAAGCTCGGCCCGCCGGCGGCGCAGTCGCTGATCGATGGCCTTGGCAGCAGCAAGGCGTTCCTGCGCCACGGCTGCGCGCTCGCGCTCGCGCTGCTGCATACCGACGAAGGCACGAGCGCGGTGATCGAGCAGTTGTTCGCCGAGCCGACCGAGATCTGGCGCGAGATCGCGCGCGCGATCGGCCAGATCGGGACGACCGCGCTGATGCCGCTCGCCGCGCAGACCGGCCGGCTCGGCGACCGACTCAATGCCCAGGTCGCGGAGCGCGTCGCCTGGGCCATGGCCCACATCGGCGTACGCGGCGGCAAGAGCTCGCTCGAACAAATGGCCGCGGGCCAGAGCGTGATCGCCCCGATCGCCGCCCACGCGCTCGAGCTGTTGTCGACCGCGGCGAACGACGACGTCCGGCTGCGCCCGGAGGGCGCTCCGCCGCGCGACGTCACCGTCAATCGCGCGTTCTCGCGTCGCTTCTTCGAGGCGCTCGAGCCGGACGAAGCGGCCACCGCGCTGGGCGACCTCGAGGCTTCGACCCCGATGGAGCTGCTCGACGAGGCCGATCTCGTCGCCGAAGAAGAGGCCGACGACGAAGCCGAGCTCGACGAGTCGGATCTCATCCAAACCTAAGTCACCCGTTTCAGGTATCATCTTCCTTTCGATCCATGCGGATTGGCATTTTCTCCGACGTCCACGCGAACATCGAAGCGATGAATGCGGTCGCCGACGCGTTCAAGTCGGAGCGAATCGATAAGTACGTGTGCATCGGCGATGTCGTCGGCTACGGCGCATCGCCGAACGAGTGCTGCGATCTCGATTCGCAACCTGGCCGCGTTCACGATCCTCGGTAACCACGACGCCGCGGTCGCCGGTCGGATGGACTACTCGTACTACTACGACGCCGCGCGCCAAGCGCTCGACCTCCACGCCCGCCAGCTCAAGCCCGAGAACATGGAGTGGCTGAAGCAGCTCCCCTACGAGGTCAACGACGGCGAGGTCACGTTCTGCCACGGCTCGCCGATCAACCTCGAAGAGTTCGAGTACATCTTCTCGGTCGAGCAAGCGACGAAGTGTCTCGACATCTGGGAAGACCTCGCGCTCGTCACGTTCATCGGCCACTCGCACCTGTGCAAGTCGTTCGCGCTGACCCGCGACGAGGTGTTCGAGGTGGTCGCGACCAAGTTCGTGATCCGCCCGGAACATCGCTACATCATCTCGGTCGGCTCGGTCGGCCAGCCGCGCGACTACGACAACCGCGCGAGCTACACGATCTACGACAGCGACGAGAAGACGTTCGAGTTCAAGCGCGTCGCCTACGACATCGACGCCGCAGCGCAGAAGATCTTTGCCGCCGAGCTCGAGCGCAACTTCGGCAATCGCTTGTTTTTGGGCGTCTAGTCCGTCACTCGCCGCGCAGCGCGCCGGATGCGAAGTGCATCGCGGCGGCCTTCGCCTTGTCGAGCTGATCCGCGTCGATCGCGCCGCTCTTCTTCATGCCGCGCAGCACGATGTCGACGCGCGCGACGGTGTCGGGGTCGAGCTTGCCGGCGTGGCGGACGCGGTGGGCCATCGACGTCGGCTCCGACGTCAGCGCTGCAAGGAATGCCGCCTGGCGAACGGTGAGGTCGTGGGGATCCTCGTCGAACCAGTAGCGCGCCGCGGCGGCGATGCCGAAGACGTGCGGCCCCAGCTCGATCGTGTTGAGGTAGCGCTCGAGGATCGCGTGCTTGTCGAGGCGCGCCTCGAGCCGCCAGGTCAGGATCGCCTCCTGGATCTTGCGGTCGAGGCTGCGCCGCTGAGTCAGGAAGGCGTTCTTGATCAGCTGCTGGCTGATCGTCGACCCCCCGCGCGCTAGCTTGCGATCGCGCAGATCGATCTCGAGGCTGCGCGCGATCTGGTGGAGGTCGAAGCCGCGGTGGTCGTAGAACCGGGCGTCCTCGGCGGCGACGAACGCGGCGGAGACATGCGAGGGCAGGTGGTGGAGCGCGACCCAGCCCGGCTCGTCCTTGCCGATCCGCTGATGGCTGCCGTCCGGCATGAGCTCGTCGATCGTACCGGCGAGCGCGGTGACATCCGACGCCGGCGGCTCGGCAAGGACGTCGCAGTGGTTGTGCAGATCGACCGCGAGCTCGGCGCCATCGCCGACCGGCGCGGCGAGATCGAGCGACAACCTCGCGTGACCGGAGAGGTCGCCGGTCACGACCATGCCGTCGAGCGGCCCGCGCAGCTCGGCGGGCAACGACGTCAGCAGATCCGCGCACGGCGCTTGCGCGAGATGGAGATCGAGCTCCGCGGAGGCCGGCGTGCCGCGGCGTGCCCAGCCGGTCAATGACCAATGCGCGGCGCCGAGCACGAGCTCGCCGTGGTCGACCGCGATCGCATCGGGCGTGATCGCCACGGTGGCGCGCAGCTCGCCCGCGAGGGTGATCGGCGCTGGCGCGATCGAGCGGTGATCGATCGTGACCCCGTCGAACGAGCCGTCAGCCGCGAGCTCGAGCCCGGTCGCCCGGCGGCGTACGACGAGCGAGCCAGACGCGTGGGCATCGTCGATCACGAGCGAGTGCGGCGCGAGCTCGGCGAGCACGCCCAGCGGCACGTGGTCGCCGCGGATCGTCAGCGTCGAGTCACCCGGTACGAACGACGCCTCGAGCGAGCGCGGGAAGCCAGCATCATCGACGGCCGCGCGCAGCTCGAGAGGTCCGCCGGGTTGCAAGCGACCGACCGCGACGTCGCGCAGCTGCGCGGTTCGAGCGCCGACGGTGACCGAGCCGTGGCCGGCGACCGCGAGCATCCGCCCGAACGTCATCTTCGGCAGCGACAGCTCGGCCGCCGCGCGCCCGAGCTCGAGCTCGAGCGAACCACGCCCGCGCGTCGCGCGGATCCGGACCCGGCCGGTGATCGCGCGGACTCCGCCGGCATCGGGCACGAGCTCGACGTCGTCGGCCTCGAGCTCGCCGCCGTCGGCGAGCCGCGCGACCAAGGTGCCCGAGCTGACCACGACGCGGCGCACGCGCGCGCGGCCGCTCCCCGCCGCGCCCGAACGGACGAGCCGGCGCAGCAAGCGAGAGAGATCGGAGTCGCCGTTGCCATCGATCTCCGCGTCGATCCGCGGCGCCGCCACGCGGATCTCGTCGGCGCCGAGCTGGCCGGACAGCAGCGAGCTCATCCCGACCGAGGCTTCGATCGATTCGGCCGACACGATCCGGCCGAGCGCGAGGTCGGTGATGCGCAACGTCCCGGTCAGATCCGCGTCGACTTGCCCGATGTGCGCGGGCACACCGGCGGCAGCCGACAGTTGGTCGACCAGGTCGTTCGTGCGATGCGAGACCCACGCGGACGCGAGCACCGGCACGCCGATCGACAGCACGGCAGTCGCGGCGAGGATCCGGCGTTCGGTCATGCGTCAGTGCGATTCGGCCGCGGCCGCTTCGCGGCGATCGTCGCCGACATAGGTGCGCTGCACGATCCGGCGCTCGCCGCGGCCACGGCGGGTCGCGAGCGAGGCCCCGGCGAGCATCATCTCGCACAGCTCGCCGAACGAGATGCCGGCGGCATCCGCGATCTTCGGCAACAGGCTCGTCGGCGTGAGGCCCGGCACGGTGTTGACCTCGAGCACGAATTCGTTGCCCGAGTCACTCACGATCATGTCGACGCGCGTCGCCCCGCGACAACCGAGCGCGACGTGCGCGCGCAGCGCCTGAGCGAGCACACCGCGGTAGCGCTCGGGTGACAGTCGCGGCGGCACGAAGTAATCGGTCGCTCCACGCGTGTACTTGTTCGCGTAGTCGTAGAACCCGTCGCGCGGCGCGATCTCGACCGCACCGAGCGCGCGATCCTCGAGCACCGCGACCGACACTTCGCGACCGGCGATGAATCGCTCGACGAGGATCTCGTCGTCGAAACACAGCGCGCGATCGACCGCGGCCTGCAGCTCGTCCTCGCGATGACAGATCGTGACGCCGACCGAGCTACCTTCGCGCGCCGGCTTGACGACGCACGGCATGCCGAAGTCGCCGTGGACGCCGACGAGGTCACCGACGTCGTCGGCCGTGATCGTGTAGTAGGCGGGGGTCGGCAGGTTGTTGAGCCGGAACAGCTCCTTGGCCTTGCCCTTGTGCATCGCGAGTGCCGACGCCATCACGTCCGAGCCGGTGTACGGGATGCCGAGCAGCTCGAGCAGGCCCTGGATGCAGCCGTCCTCGCCCCACTTGCCGTGCAGCGCGATGAACGCGACCTCGATCTGCTCCTGGCGCAACGCCACATCGACGTCGTGATCGACGTAGATCGGCGTCACATCGTGGCCGCGGTCGCGGAGGGCCGCGATCACCGCCTCGCCCGTTCGGAGCGAAACCTCACGCTCGCTGGATAGTCCACCCAGCAACACACCGATCTTGCGGGACTGCATGCGCAAACTCCTTGTATTGCGAGAACGCTGCACGATCCCGCCGTATTGCGACGCTACGGGCCCGCGATCGCGAGGGCCAATTTTTGGCGCCAACGCCGCTCCTTGACGGTGGTTCTGGCGGCGGGGTAGTACGTCCGACGATGAGCAAGAAAGCCAAGGCCGACGCACCCGCGGTTGCAGCGGAGGCCCCACAAGGCGCCAAGAGGCCGGCGAAGGCCAAGAAGCCCGCGGCCAAGAAGCCGACGAAGGAAGCCGCTGCCCCGGCCAAGGCCAAGAAGCCGGCGCGCGCGAAGGCCCCGACCCCGGTCGAGGCCAGCACGCACGCGGACGAGCCGACCGAGGAGAACCCCGCGGTCACCGTGACGTTGCCCGACGCCGTCGAGGCGATCGCGCCGGCGCCGGTGCCGGTGATGACCGAAGAGGAGCGCGAGCTCGCGGCCTTGTACGGCGATCTGTCGACCCCCGCGTCCGCACACGGCGAGTTCAGCGACCGCCAGACCGCCGACGAGGATCGGCCGATGCTTCCGGAGATCAACGCACGGGACGAGCGCAAGCACCACTGGCAGGACCGGCGCGATCAGCGCCGGCGGCGGCGCGACGAGCGCAATCAACGACGCGATGGTGGCGGCGGTACCGGCGGGAGTGGTCGAGATCCGGAGCAACCGCAGCACGCGCAACCGCAACGGTCGCAGCAGCAACCGCAACACGCGTCGCGCCCGTCGCTGCCGGCGCCGGCTCCACACGCCAACGGTCATGCAAACGGTCCGACACCGACGGTGGAGCACGACGCCCATGGCCGCGTCGGCACGCCGCTCGGCGATGCCGCGAACAGCGTGTTCTCGCAGCTCCGTAACGGCCAGCCGCTGCCGGTGCGCCAGCTCGCCGCGATGATGCGCAAGCGCAACCTCGTCGAGGCCGAGCCGGAACAGCTGTGGCCGCAGCTCAAGGCCGAGTTGCTCGGTGACGAGCGCAGCTATCGCACGCTCGGCCTGCGCCCGCGCATCGTCTACCGCGGTCGCGACCTGTTCGCGCCCGGGCCCGTCGCGATGAGCACGACCGCCGATGCCGAGGCTGGCGTCGCGACCGCGCTGTCCAAGCTCGCCGGGGCGACGCATCGCGCGTTGACCCAACGGCTCGCTCGCGCCACGCCTGCCGGGTTCGAGCGGTTGATCCATGCCTACCTCGTCGCGGCTGGTTATCGCGAGATCGACTGGGTCAAGCGGGTCGGCGGGATCAGCTACGCATCGGCGGTCGCGCCCGGTATCGATCGCACCGTGCTGATCAGCGCGCGGTCCGGTGACCAGCCGATCGATCGCCGAGGCATCGGCGAGCTGCGAGTCGGCGTCGAGGCCAAGAACCTCGTTGCCGGCTTCTTGTTCTCGGTGCGCGAGCTCGCCGACGACGCCGAGGTCGAGCTCGAGCGCGCCGGTCGCTCGATCGCGGTGGTGTGTGGTGACCAGCTGATCGCCGCGCTGATCACGGCCGGCATCGGCGTCGTCAGCTCCGCGGCGCCGCTGCACTACGTCGACGATCAGCTGCTGGACGAGCTGCTGGCCGGATAGTCGTGGCGCGCGCGCACTGGCACTGGCTCGGTCGAGCGCCGTATCGGCGCGTGCTCGCCGATCAGCTCGCCGCGCGCGAACGGGTGTGGGCGGGCGAGCCCGGCGTGATCTATCTGTGCGAGCACCCGCCGGTGATCACGCTCGGGCGCTCGGCCGATCCGCGCAACGTGCTCGCGGCGGGCGACGTCGCGATCGAGAACATCGAGCGCGGCGGCGACGTCACGTATCACGGCCCCGGCCAGCTCATGGTCTACTCGATCGTGCGGCTGCGCAGCGTCGTCGATTTCTTGGAGCGGATCGCGCGCGCGCTCGCCGACGCGTGCGCCGCCGTCGGCGTACCGGGCGCCGAGTTTCGTCGCGATCCGGCTGGCCTGTGGTTCGGCGACCGCAAGCTCGCGGCGTGCGGCATCCACGTCGCACGCGGCGTCGCGATCCATGGTTATGCGCTCGACGTGGCAACGCCGCGCGAAGCGTGGCAACGGATCCGACCGTGCGGCATCGGGATGCCGCTGGTCTCGCTCGCGGAGCTCGCGTCTCCTGCGCCGACGGTCGAGCAGCTCGCGTCCGAGGTCGGCCCCCGGGTCGCTCGAGCGCTGCTATAAGGGCGCATGGCCCGGATCGTCGTCCTCTACAACACCGACTACGACGCCGAGCAGACACGCGATCCGGGGCCCGATGCGACGTCGGTGCGCGGTTCGGCGCTCGCGATCGCGGATGCGCTGAAAGCCGTCGGCCATGCGGCGGAGATCGATGGCGTGCACGGGGTCGAGGTCTACGCGGTGTTGTCGCGCCTGTCCGCGAATCGGCCCGACCTGCTGTTCAACCTGTGCGAATCGATGGACGGCGAGGCCGCCAACGAGCCGACGTTCGCCGGGTTGCTCGATCTGTTTCGCATCCCGTACACGGGGGCCGACCAACTCGCGCTCGCGCTGTGCTTGCACAAGCAGATCACGAAGGACGTGCTGATCGCGCGCGGCGTGGCGACGCCGCCGTATCGGTTCCTCGCGTCGCCGGCGGCGCTCGAGGATCCCGCCCTCGCTTCGCTCGACTACCCGTGGTTCGTCAAGCTCGTCCACGAAGACGCATCGCTCGGGATCACGGAGGCCAACCTCGTGCACTCGGTGGCCGAGCTACGCGCGCGCTCGCGCGAGCTCATGCTCGAGCATCACCAAGGCGTGCTCGCCGAGCGCTACGTCGACGGCCGGGAAATCAACGTGACGCTGCTCGGCAACGGCAACGCGGTGAACATGCTACCGCTGCACGAGATCGACTTCGGGGCGATGCCCGCCGGCCGACCGTGGATCGTCAGCTACGCCGCGAAATGGTTCGAGCATCACGTCGACTACGCGGGCACCCGCGTCGTGCCCCTGCGCGATCGCGAGCCGCGGCTCATCGCCGAGATCGAACGCACCGCGATCGGCGCGTGGCGCGCGCTCGGGCTGCGCGACTACGGGCGGGTCGACCTGCGGATCGACGTGGCGGGCAAGCCCTGGGTGATCGACGTGAACCCGAACCCGGACATCTCACCGGATTCAGGTGTCACCCGCGCCGCCGCTGCGGCCGGCTGGAGCCATCCGCAGCTCGTCGCGGAGATCGCGAAGCTGGCGATCGAGCGGACGCGAGCTTCGCGGTGAGCGCGCGATCCGACCCGCACTTGGTTGGCGTGGCATCGAGTGCCTCAGTCGTCCCCGCTGTCATCGCCGGCGAGCCTGCGTAACTTCTTCTGCAAGCCGAAGCGCGATAGCCCGAGCAGCCGCGATGCGACGGTCTGGTTCCCGTTCGCGCGCGTCATCGCCGCCGAGATGTACGCGTGCTCGGTCGCATTGATCGCGGGCTTGAGCCGGAGATCTTCGCCGAGCTGGGGCTTCGCTGGCTCGGGCCGCGCTGCCGCTGCCGCGATCGCCTCCGGCAAATCGGCGACGTCGATCACGTCGCCGCCGAGCGCGACGCCGCGGGCCAGCGCGTTCTCGAGCTCGCGGACGTTGCCGGGCCAGCGATGTTGAGCGAGCGCGCGTTGCGCTCCGCGGGTCAGCCGCGGTGGCTTCTTGTTCGCGCAGAGCTGTGCGAGCAGCGCGTCGATGAGGAACGGCACATCGCCATCACGGTCGCGCAGCGCCGGGACCGGGACCGTGATCACCTCGAGTCGGAACCGCAAGTCCTCGCGAAATCGCCCGGCCGCGGACAGCTCGGCAAGCGAGCGCTGACTCGCCGCGATCACGCGAACGTCGACCTTGCGCGTCGTCGAGTCGCCGACGCGACGGATCACGCCGTCTTGCAACACGCGCAACAACTTGGCTTGCATCGCCGCGGCGGTGTCGGCGATCTCGTCGAGGAACAACGTGCCGCCATCGGCGACCTCGAACAAGCCGCGGCGATCGCGATCGGCGCCGGTGAACGCACCACGAACATGGCCGAACAGCTCGCTCTCGAGCAGGGCCTCGGGCACCGCGCTGCAGTTGATCGCGACGAACGGCCCCGCGCTGCGCGGTCCGTTGTCATGCAACGCGCGCGCGACCAGCTCCTTGCCGACGCCGCTCTCACCGACCACGACGACCGGCAGCGCGGTCGCGGCGGCGCGATCGATGACGCCGAGCATGCGCAAGATCGCCGGCGACTGCCCGACGATCCGCTCGTAGCGATGGCGCAACCGGTCGCGATCCGGCAGGTCCGCTTTGACCCGCGCGAGCTCGGCATCGCGATCGGCGAGATCGGCCGACAGTCGCGCGTTGAGCTCGTCGACCTCGCGGGTCGACCGTCGCAGATCGTCGTTGAGCCGAGCGTTCTCGATCGCGATCGCGGCGATCTCGGCGAGCTCGCCGAGCACGCTCGCCGCGGCGTCGTCGAACGCGCCCCCGCGGAACCGATGGTCGACATAGATGCAGCCGGTGACCGCGCCGCGCTGGCGCAGCGGAACGGCGAGCACCGAGCGCAGGCGCAGCGCCGCGACCGAGGCCGCCGCGCCGAACCGCTCGTCGACCCCAGCATCGACCGTCATCACCGGCTCGCCGGTCTGCGCGGCGCGCTCCGCGATCGAGCGGCTGACCGAGAGGGCGTCGGCGGTCGGTCCGGTCTCGAGGTCGGCGGCGGCGAAGTTGCGCGACACGACCGGCGCCAGCTCGCCGTGCTGGCGCAGCAGCAAGAACCCGCGCTCCGCCGCGGTGAGCTCGATCGCGGTGTCGATGACCTCGTCGAGAATCCGCTCGACGTTTGGCTCGGAGTTGAGCCGGCGGGACAACGCGAGCAGGCGGCGGAGCAGCGGCGGATCGCCGCCCTGCGCCGCGCGCGGTGCCGTGGTCGGCGGCTCGCCCGGCAGGCGCACGAGGTCCGGATCGCCGGCAAGTGCGGCGCGGAACGCCGGCGCGGCCGCGGCGACCATCGCGGCGTGCGCGCTCCGCGCGCGCTCGGCCTCGGTGCGAGCGAGCTCGCCGTCGTGCGCGCGATGGCCGAGCTGCGCTGCGATCGCATGACCGCGAAACGCGCGTTCGAGCCGGTCGGCGCTGTCCGCTCTCGCCGCCGCTTCGGCGCACGCGCGCGCGAGGATACCGAGCTCGTCGCTATCGCGCAGCGCCGGGAGCTCGCCGGTGCGCCGCGTGTCGAATGCACGCAGGGCGTAGCGGCCGCGCGCGAGCGTCCAGCGATCGCGATCGTCGTCGCTCGCGCACAGGGTCGCGACGTCGGCCTTGACGCGATGGCCGGCCTCGGCGAGCGCGATATACGCACTCGCTTGCGCGTGGGCATCGCCGCGCTCGACCCCGATCGCGAGCGCATCGCGGTAGCAGCCTTCGGCGCCGGGGTCGTCGCCGAGGCGATGCCGCGCGTTGCCGAGCACGAGCTGGGCGAACGCGCGGAGATGCGGCGCGCCATCGGCGCGAGCAAGGGCGGCCTCGCCGGCGGCGCGCGCGTCCTCGGCTTGGCCGACCGCGAGCAATGCATCGCCGCGGTTGAGATCGGCGGCGACTTGCTCGGTCGTCGCGCCGAGCTCGCCGAAGACGCGACCGGCGGCGGCGAGGCGCGGCAATGCTTCGCTCGCGCGTCCGCGCTCGGTCAGGGTCGTACCGAGGTTGAGCTCGGCGACCGCCGCGGCGTGGATCTCCCCGACGTCGGCGAGGCGGCGCACCGCATCGCGATAGCGATCGCTGGCGAGTGCGAGCTGACCTCGCTGCTGTGCGACCATCCCGCGCAACGACAGCGCGCGACCGACGGTCGCGTCGTCGCCGACCGCGGCGCCCCCGACCTCGAGTGCCGCGAACGCGCGATCGGCATCCTCGAGATCGCCGAGATAGAACGCGGCGAGCCCCGCAGCTTCGGCGCGCAGCCCCTCGAGCGGCCCGGCCACTCGCGTCGCGACCGCGCGCGCGTCGGCGAACCGCGAGCGCGTGACGAGCAGCCGTGCATACGCGCCGGCCGCATCGGCGTGATCGGGATGAGCCGCGACGAGCGGCGCGAGCTCGGCTTCGGCGCCATCGAGATCGCCCGCGCGCTGTGCGGCGCGCGCGACGACGAGCCGCGCCTCGATCGGATCGGCCCCGGCATCGACCGCGGCGGTCGCGAACGTTCCGACCTCGCGATACGAGCCGATCGCGGAGCAGGCCCGCGCCGCGATCAGGTTCGCGCGTGCCGGCATCGTCACGAGCGCACGACCGACGAGACCGCGCGCGCGATCGCCGCGGCCGCGCGCGAGCAGCTCGGTCGCGACGTCGCAGATCCGCGCCGCATTCGCCGCGTCGACCGGCGCGCGCTCGAGCAGATCGGCGATCGCCTCGCACGAAGCCGCCTCGGCGATCGCGATCGAGAGCCCGGCGGTCGCGGCGATCGCGAGCTCGGGCGCGAACGCTTCGGCGATCGCGACAGCGGTCGCGCCATCGATGACCAGGTCGTCGCCGCGGCGAGCGCCGAGCCCAGCGCGGGTCAGCTCGACGATGTCGGCGAGCCCGATCGCCTCGCCCGCGCCATGCGTTCGCGCCGTCGCGAGCGCGCGATCGCTGCGTGCTCGACCACCCCACGCCGCGACTGCGATCGCGAGCGCTCGACCGCCGGCCGGGGCCGCGCCGAGTTGCTCGATCCGGCGTGCGGTCAGAGCGCCGGTCGTCCGCGTGCTCCACTCGATCGCGAATGGCTCGGGCGCGGCGCGCAACGATTGCACGAGATCGATCGCCGCGAGTGCATGACCGTCGCTGATCCGGCACAGCTCGGCGGCCCAGGTCGCCGGCGGATCTCGTCCGAGCATCGTGCGAACGAGCTCGGTCGCACCTCCGGCGTCGAGCGGCGCGACCGGATGAAGCAACGCGTGGACCGCCTCGCTCGGCGCGGGCGCGCGATCCACGATCGCGATCACCGGCCGGCGCGCATCGCCGCGCGACAACGCCGAGAGCAGCTGCGGCGCGCGTGGATCCGCGGCGAGCTCGATCACGACCAGACCGGGATGGACGCGGATCGCGCGTGCGACTCGTTCGACCCAACCTCGCGCCGTGTCCGCGCCGGTCGCGACCGCGAGCGCGGCAGCGACCTCGTCGAGCGATCCGGTCAGCGTCGCGGCCGGCTGTCTGCGCCGCGCGACCTCCGCGAGCTGCCAGCGCCGCACCGCCGCCTCGACGATCTGCCGAGTCCCGGCCGCGGCGACGCCGACCGCGAGGTGAATCCCGCCGGCCTCGATCGCGCGAGCGAGCGCCGCGATCGTCGGCTCGGCGCCAGGCCATGACGTCGGCGCGGGTGGCGAGCCGATTCTCGGGCGCGCGCGGCGGAGCGCGCCCGGCGCGATCGCAGGCGCGAGCTGATCGAGCTCGTCGAGCACCGCGACCGCCGAGGCCGGCCGGGCTTCGAGCTCGCGCGCGACGAGTCGCTTGATCAGATCGGCGAGCGGTGCGACGACGCCGGCGAGGGCAGGCGGCGCGCTCGCGGTGACGATCGAGTGCACGAGCTCGCCGAGGCTGGCCGCGGTGAACGGCGGCGTTCCGGTCGCGACCCGGATCGCGGTCGCGCCGAGGCCGTAGAGGTCGCTGCGTGGCTCGAGATGCCCCGCGAACGCTTCTGGCGCCATATAGGTCGGTGTGCCACGCGCGCCGACGCCATGAGCGAGCCCGAGGTCTACCAGGACCGCCCGACCATTCGCGTCGATCAGGATGTTGCTCGGCGACACGTCGCCGTGCACGAGACCGGCGGCATGAATCACGGCGAGCGCGCCGGCGACGTCGGCGAGCAGCGCCCACAATGGCTTTGCCCCCGAGCCCGCGCGCGCATCGCAGGGTGCGCCGTCGATCCATTGCGCGATGAAGAACGGCGCGCCGGCCGCGACGTCGTCGATCGGCTCGTCGGTTCGCCCGATCTCCAGGACGCGAGGCAACGATGGATGGCGCAGGCGCAGGAGCTGGGCGTATTCGTCGATCACGTTGGCGTCGTCACGCGCGGCCAGCTTGAGCGCGCGCGGCTCGCCCGACGCGATGTCGATCACCCTGAGGACGCGACCGAACGTGCCGCGAGCGATCGGGCCTGCGAGTCGGTAGCGGCCGAGCACCAGCTGCTCGCGTGTCTCCGTGCTCGCCACACTGCCATGTCAACGTTATTGGCAGTCGATGTCAACGCAATTGACAGCGCCGGATCTCCAGCGCCCGAGCGGATCTAGAGGATCTGCCATGTTATCGTCGACGGGTGCCGGACGACGAGCGGACGCGGCGCCGGGTCTCGGACGAGACCAAGGAGCGAATCGCGGACCTGTCGTCCGGCTGGTCCTTAGACGCACCCGCCGGCCCCGCTCCCGCCAAACCGGCCGAGCCGACCCCGGAGCCTGCGCCGGCCGACCCGGTCGCGGAGACTGCACCGGCCCAGCCGGCGGAGGACGCGCCGCGCAAACGACCTCGTACCGTGCCGCCGCCACCGCCCGGCTCGCAAGCGCGCAAGGCGCTGGAGCAGGCGATCATCGATGCGGTCGACACTCCGGTTCCAACGCTCACGGCGCCGGCGGTCGACAGCTCTGGACCGCGCACGAAGCCGACCCAGCCTCCGCCGATTCCGAGTCGCGCGAAGTCGCCGAGCGCCCCGCCGCCGGGTGAGCGCGCGAAGTCGCCGAGCGCCCCACCGCCGGGCGTACGCGCGAAGTCGCCGAGCGCCCCGCCGCCGGGTGAGCGCGCGAAGTCGGTACCACCGGAGCGTTCGCGCCAGCCGAGCGTGCCGCCGGTGATCCCACCGATTCCGGCGATCCCGCCGATGCCACCGATCGCGGAGCGCGCGACGTCGCCGACCACGCCGCCGGTGGACGCCAAAGAGCTGACCGTCCCGGTCGGCGAGTTCGAGTCGGCCGGGCTCACCCTGACCGACGATCAGCTCAAGGCGAAGTACGCGCACGAGACGGTCGTGCGCGACGCCGCCGACGCGGTGTTGAAGCTGCCCGACCAGCCGCTCACCGTCGTCAAGGAGACGCCGGTCGAAGTCCTACTGCACGAGACCGCCGAGAAGATGCGCGGCGATCCCACCGTGTCGGATCCGTCGACGGCGCGGTTCGAGCGCGGCGATCCGACGAGCGTCGGCAGCGAGCGCGGCGATGCCACGACGATCGATCCACCGTCGGGTGGCGTGCGGCGCGCGGGCGTGTTGCGGGCCGGCGCGGCGCTGCGCCGCAAGCGCGGGCTCGCCGGCGACATGCGCTACGTGTTCACGGCGCTGCTCGGAGTGCGCCAGGCGCGGCGCGAGCTCGGCGAGCTCGAAGGCCGACAGAAGACGCGGCAAGAGGCGCGCCGCCGTCACCTCGTCACGCTGGGTCGCACCGCGATCTCCGGCGACGGCGTGCACCATCCCTCGCTCGGCAAGTCGCGCGACGAGATGCAGGCGGTCGAGGACGATCGCTCGCGCCACGCCGGCGCGGTCGCCTCGGCGGATGCCGAGCTCGAGCGGCTCACCCGCGAACGCGACGCGCGCGCGAAGCAGCACGTCGCGGACATCGCGGCGCTCGACGCCGAGCTCGTCGAGCTCGACAAGACGCTCGAGCCGCTGACGAAGGACGCCGCGAGCGTCAAGCGGCGCGCCTCGGGCCTGCGCGACTCGGTGCAGCGCATCGAGGTCCAGATCGCGCAGACCGAGGCGAGCCTGGTCTCGGTCAAGAACCAGAAACAGGAGCGCGCGGCGATCGAAGCGGAGATCGCGACGCTCAAAGCCGATCGCCAGGCGATCCAGAAGGACGAACCGAAGATCGCGGCCGAGCTCGACTCGCTCGATCCGCGGATCGCATCGCTCGAAGCGGCGCGCACGGAAGCCCAGCGCAAGCGCGCTGAAGCGATCGAGCGCGAGGCCGCCGACGTCCGCCGCACCAGCGATATGCGAGATGCGATCGGCGCCAAGCGCAAGGTCGTCGACAGCGCCGCGACCGAAGCGGCGACCGCGCGCGACCGGGTGCTGTTCGAGCTCGGCGACCGCCTGTACGTCGATCGCCCGGCGACGCTCACCGCGTTACTCGCGCCGATCGACACGATCGATCTAGAGCTCGGCGATACCGACCGTCGGATCATGGAGTTGCGCGAGATCATCTCGAACGTCGACCGGGCGAAGGTCGCGCGCGGCGCCGCGGTGATCGTGCTCGCGCTCGCCGCGATCGGCTTGCTCGCCCTGTGGTTCGCGCTGTCGCTGTTCTGATCGCCTCAGCCCAGCAACCGCGCCATGTGGTCGAGCGCCGCGAGCGCCATCGCGACCCGCGCGGCTCCCAGCAGGCACCCGATCACGCCGACCGTCATCGCCGCCGCCCCGGCGAGCCGTTCGCGGCCGGGCGAGTCCTTGCGGCGAAAGCCGACCCAGCCGAGGCCGACCGCCGCGAGCCCCAGGCCGAGCGCGGCGAACAGCCCGGGCGACGGCAGCCCGGCGGCGACCATCGCGCCGAATGCGACCACGAGCGCGAGCCGAGCCACGCCTCACGCTATCGTCCGGCAGCGCCGAGCGCGAGTTTTGTGCTACACGCCGCGAGTGGACACGGTCAGAGCCGGGTTTTGCGCGATCGTCGGCCTGCCCAATGTCGGCAAGTCGACGCTGCTCAACCGCATGCTCGGCAAGAAGCTGGTCGCGGTCTCGGCCAAGCCGCAGACCACGCGCGACCGGATCGTCGGCGTCCACATGGTCGAGCTGCCCGACGCCGCCGAGGGCGAGCCCAACCGCGCGCAGATCGCCTACGTCGATACGCCCGGCTTGCAAGACGGCCGCGGCCCGCTGCGGCGCTACATGCGCGACGCGGCACTCGCCGCTGCGAGCGACGCCGATGCAGTGCTGCTGATCATCGATGCCACCGATCGCCGCGGGCGGGTGCCGGAGCGCCTCGATCAGCCCGACGCGATCGCACTCGGCGCCGCGCGCAGGGGGCACCCGATCATCGTCGCACTCAACAAGGTCGATCGCATCGCGAAACCCGAGCTACTGCCGCTGATCGAGGCGTGGGCCAAGCTCGACGACGGCGTCGGTGTCGACGGCCGGGGCATGTACCCGGCCGGCAGCGCCGCCGAAGGGCGGCGCGGTTTGATCGACGTCGTGCCGATCTCGGCCGCGACCGGCGACAACGTCGAGGCACTCGAGCGCGCGATCGCCGCAAAGCTGCCGCCCGGACCGCCGATGTTTCCGCCCGAGATGATGACCGATCGATCGCCGCAGTTCATCGCCGCGGAGATCATCCGCGAGCAGCTCTATCACCAGCTCGGCAAGGAGCTGCCGTACGCGTGCGCGGTCCAGATCGAGAGCTGGACCGAACGCAAAGGCGAGCTCGTGATCGGCGCGATCATCGTCGTCGAGCGCGAGTCGCAGAAGGCGATCGTCGTCGGCCGCGCCGGCTCGCGGATTCGCGAGCTCGGGATCGCGGCGCGCGCGGCGGTCGGCGACGCGCTCGGCAAGACGACGCACCTCACGCTGCTCGTCAAGGTCGTCGACGAGTGGAGCCGCGGCGAGGCCTCGCTCGAGAAGCTCGGCTACGGCGGTAAGCCATGACCGAGCAGCATCTGCCGTTGGTCGCGATCGTCGGGCGGCCGAACGTCGGCAAGTCGACGCTGTACAACCGGCTCGTCGGCGGTCGGCCCGCGCTCGTCCACGACACGCCCGGCCTGACCCGCGATCGCCGCTACGGCGAGATCGATTACTACGGGCGTGGCTGGCGGATCGTCGACACCGGCGGCCTCGATCCCGATGCCGCGAACGAGGTGATCGGCGCAGGCATCCATCGCCAAGCGCTGCGCGCGATCGGCGAGGCCGACGCGATGGTGCTGGTCGTCGACGGGCGCGCCGGCGTGTCGGCGATCGATCACCAGCTCGCACGGCAGTTGCGCGCGACCGGCAAGCCGGTGTTCCTCGCGATCAACAAGATCGATCACTCGGTGCGCGACGACTTGGTGCACGAGTTCCACGAGCTCGGGCTCACCGCTTCGTATCCGGTCTCGGCGGCCCACGGCCGCGGCATCGACACGCTGCTCGAGGCGATCACCGAGGCGATCGACGCCCCGAAGATCGCGGCCGAAGCCGAGGAGCCCGAGCGCGATCTGCTGATGGAGCCGCCGACCGAAGCCGAAGAGATCGAAGCAGGCAAGCGCGAGCGCGAGCGCGATGCCGCGAGTGGGCCGCTGCGGGTCGCGTTCGTCGGCCGGCCGAACGCCGGCAAGTCGGCGCTGACCAATCGCCTGCTCGGCGAAGAGCGCTCGCTCGTCCATCACGAAGCCGGCACGACGACCGATCCGGTCGACTCGCCGTTCACGATCGGCGACCGCAGCTACGTCTTGATCGATACCGCCGGGATTCGCCGCAAAGCGAAGATCGACGTCGACATCGAGAAGCTCGCGGTCACGATGGCGCTCGGTGCCGTCGCGCGCGCCGATGTCGCGGTGCTCGTGATCGACGCCGCCCTCGGTCCGGCCGAACAAGACGCGCGGATCGCCGGTAAGGTCGAGGAATCGGGACGCGCGCTCGTGATCGCGCTCAACAAGTCCGACCTCGTCGTCGGCAGCGAGAAGCAGGCCGCGCTGCGCGATGCTGACCGAGGACACGTTCCACTTCATGCCGTGGGCGCCGGTCACGTCGCTGTCGGCGCAGCGCGGCGATGGTGTCGATCGCCTGCTCGATGTCGTCGATCGCGCGGCGGTCGAGCATCGCCGGCGGATTCCGACCTCGCAGCTCAACCGGTTCTTCGCGGAGGTGATCGAAGAGATGCCGCCGCCGCTGCATCACGGCCGCGCGGTCAAGATCCATTACCTCACGCAAGCCGGGACCCGGCCGCCGACGTTCATCCTGTGGGCGAACACGCCCGATGGCCTCGCGCCGAGCTACAAGCGCTTCCTCGCGAACCGCCTGCGCGAAGCGTACGGGTTTCGCGGCACGCCGCTGCGCATCTTCGTCAAGGCGCGCAAAGACCGGCACAAGGACGGCTAGCGCCAGCGGCTAGAAGTAACCCCAGCGAATCGAGCCGCGCACGCCGAGCGTGAACACGGTGACATCGCCGCCGAACGACGCGAGCTTGCCTTCGATCCCGAACGAGCGCGATCGACTCGCGAGGAAGTCCAGGCCGCCGCCGACCACGAGCACCGCCTCGGTCGCGCGATCGATCGGGCCGCCGCCGGTGACCATCGCGCCCACGCCGCCGAACGCGTAGGGCACGTCGCGCAAGATGTCGAAACGGAACGTGACGCCGACATCGGCGACCGCGGCGTACGACTCGGCGGTCTGCTTCGCGCTCTGGCCGCCGGTAAACGCCGCACCGGCGAGGTCGGCACGCAGCGAGAAGTCGCTGCCGATCGCGTGCTCGTAGGTCGCACCGACGGCGACCCCCGCGTCCGGGGCAACCTGAGCGGGCGTCTTGTTGCCCATTTTCGGGCCCGGGGCGCTGAACGTGGCCCAACCGAGGTCGATCGAGAGCGCTCGGTCCCCCTCGGCGAGCGCGACGCCGGGCAGGGCCGCGAGGCATGCGATCACGAGCCACGGGCGCATCCGCAGCAACGGTCGCAATTCCCTGGGCAACAGTCCAGCCACCGCGCCAGTCCAAAGCCGCAACCCCCTGAATTGACGTGCTGCCGACCCGGGTGCTACATCGTCCCGGTCCTTCGCCAGCAGGTGCCCCGTGGCCGAGAAATCCAAGAAGACCGATAAGGCTGCAAAGCCCGCAGCCACGCCCGACGCTGCGACCCCGAGGTTCGATCCCAAGCCGGTCGTCGTCGGCGGTGAATCGTTCGTCGAACGGTTGGTGCCGCACGTCAAGAAGATCGCGGTCGGCGCGGTCGTGCTCACCATCGTGCTCGCCGCGTTCTTTGGCTACCTCGCGTGGAAGCAAGGCAAGCGCGAAGACGCGACCGCCGAGCTGACCAAGGTGATCGAGATCTCCGACGCGCCGATCCGCGCCGCAGGCTCGGGCTCTGCGGACGACAAGAAGGCGCCGAGCTACGCGTCGGATGAAGACCGCACGAAGGCGATGCTCGCGGCGCTCGCGCCGGACGCGCCGTCGGGCCCGGTCTTTCGCGGCGCGCTGCTCGCCCGAGAGGGTCGTTACGACGACGCGCTCGCCGCGTACCGCGAGGTCCAGACCGACCTCGGCTTCGAAGGCGTGCTCGCCCGCGAAGGCATCGGCCTCGCGCTCGAGGCGAAAGCCACGGCTCCGAAAACCGAGCCGACCGTGCGCCAGAAGGGCCTCGAGGATGCGCTCGCCGAGTTCAAGGTGATGCAGCCCGACGAAAAGGGCCCGCGCCGAGCGTACGCGCTGTATCACCAGGGCCGGATCCTCGCGATGCTCGGCAAGCGCGACGAAGCGAAGGCTGCCTTCGAGCAGGCCAAGGCCGTCGGTAAGGCACCCGAGCTCGACGCCACGATCGAAGAGCGCTTGATCAACCTCGGAGCTTCGTGAAGTCCACCGGGTTCATCGCGATCGCCCTCGCTGCGGCGGGCTGCGTGCGCGTGCCCTATCAGAAGGCCGACGCGATGAGCGCCGAGCCGGTCGAGCACCTCGGCGAGGATCGGCTGTCGCTGCACTGGAAGTTCTCGACCGCGGATCGCTCGACCGAGATCGCGCCGCAGGAGTTCGCCGCGGCCGCGCTCGCGGCGGATACGCTGTACGTCGGCTCGGCGAGCGGCTGGTTCTACGCGCTGCGCGCTGCGACCGGCACCAAGCGGTGGCGCAAGCGGATCGGCGCGGTCGCGTGTGCACCGCTCATCAGTCGCGGCGTGGTCTACATCGGCTCGACCGATGGCGTGCTCGTCGCGCTCGACGCGCAGACCGGCGTCGAGAAATGGCGTTACCTGAGCCGCGGGCCGATCGAACAAACCCCGGTGCCGACCGGCGACATCATCGTGTTCGCGAACGAGGCCGACGAGGTCGTCGCGGTCGACGCCGTCACCGGCAAGTTCAAGTGGCACTTCAAGAGCGAGACCCCGGAGGACTACAAGCTGCGGGGTCACGCCGGCGTCGCGATCGACAACGATCTGATCTACACCGGGTTCTCGAACGGCACGATGGTCGCGCTGCGCCGCGACACCGGCTCGGTCGCGTGGTCGACCTCGCTCAAAGGCGATGCCGATCGATTCATGGATCTCGACGGCACGCCGTTGATCCTGGGCGACCGCATCTACGTCTCGGCGTCGTCGGGCGGCGTGTACGCGATGGACAAGGCGAGCGGCCTCGTCCGCTGGCACACGGCGTTCTGGGACGTCTCGCTGCCGAGCGCGACCGGCAACGTCGGCGGGTTGTCGAGCGATGGCAAGACGATCTACGTCAGCGTCGCCGACCTCGGAACGTATGCGATCGATCTCGCCGGCAACATCATCTGGCGCGTCGGCGCGCGCGGCGGCGGCGAGCCCGGCACGCCGGTGGTCGCGGGCGACTTGCTCGTCTATTCGCTCTCGAACGACGGCTTGTTCCTCGCCGATCGCAGATCGGGTGAAACGGTCGAGTACTTCGATCCGGGCGACGGCATCTCGGCGCAACCGACGATCACGGCCGATGGCCGGCTGTTCGTGATGTCGAACCGCGGCACGTTGTTCGCGTTCGACCTGGATGATTGAGCCGCCTCGATCGAGCCGCCGTCGGCGTCGGGCGGTCTAGAGCGGATCGCAGAACGGCGGCGCCGGCTTCGCGATCAAGTAGCCCTGGAGCAAGTCGCAACCGAGATCGACGAGCACCTTCGCCTCGGCCTCGGTCTCGACGCCTTCACCGATCACCTGCATGCCGTGGCTGCGGCACAGCTCGGTGACCGAGCCGATCAGCCGTTGCTTCATCGCGTGCTTGTCGACGTCGCGAACGAGCGACATGTCGAGCTTGACGAAATCGGTGTCGAGCGGCGTGAACGTCTGCATCCGGGCGTGACCGCCACCCAGATCGTCGATCGCGATCTTGAACCCGAGCTCGCGTAGCTCGGCGACGCGGTAGCGGATGTCAGCCTGACCGTCGAGCGAGGTCCGCTCGGTGATCTCGAGCACGACGCGGTGTGCGACCTTCGACAGCGGCGAGAACGGCGACGTCAGCTGCTTGTCGAGCAGATCGAGCAGGTGAAGATTCACGAACACGAGGCCGCGCTCGGCGGGCGACGCCGCGATCACCTGGGCGACCTGCGCACGTACCGCGCGCCCGAGCATCGGGATGCGCTCGAGGCGTTCGGCGGCATCGAGGATCGCCCCGGGGTGCGGTAGCGAGCGATCGCCGGAACGCAGCAGCGCCTCGTACGCGAACCGCGAGCGATCGCGCGCGTGGACGATCGGCTGGAAGTGCATCGCGAGGGACGCGAGGCACGCGTCGAGCTTGACCTCGAGCTCGCGGAGCTCGTGCGTACCGCGCTCGCCTTCGAACAGCGCCTGCGGTGACGTGCCCTTTGGAAAATCCTGTGCGGCCGGCTCGTCGAGCTCGATCGCGTGCATCGGCGCCGTCAAGGCGCGACCAGAGGTCGCACGGCCAGACGGTTGATCGGTACGCCGATCGGAGCCCACGACACCATGGTAGCGCGAGGGTCGGCTCACTCGCCAATCTAAGAATTCGACGACGATGTAGGCCCAGGACGCCGGACCATTCTAGGACACCTAACAGAGCCGACGGAGGTGCTCGCGAAACTCGGCGACCACCGAAGACGCCAGATGGCCGTCGAGCTCCTGCGCCATCCGCTCGTCGATCACGGGGAGCTCGAGGACGAGGCGGTACAGCATCAGGCATGCGCGCGCCGACAGCGGAACGAACCGGGCCTCACCGCTCAGCACGACGTTGGACGTATCCGGCGTAGTCCAGCTAACCGTCAGGGTCGTCGGATCGTAACGATATTCGAGGGTGTAGCCGAGCGAGCCGCGCTCGAGCCTGCGGGTGAACGTCACGCGTTCCGCCCGGCCGTCGTCGCGGCGGCTGACCACGTGCGCTTTCTGCAGGATCGGCAGCCACCGCGGAATCTCCGCGGCGTCTGCGAAGACCTCATAGGCGACGGAGGCGTTGACCGTCAGCGTGGTCGAGACCTCGCTGACGAGGGGGATGTCGGTGGGAAATGAGATCGCGGTGGCCATGACTGCTCCTGCGCTCTTGTCCTACAGCAACCGCGATACCAGCCCGAGAGGGGCGATCGGCCACGTGGTTCTGCGGAGTTGAACGCGGCTCGGGCGGAAGACGATCGCGCCGCGGCAAGTCGAGTGGTCGCCTCCAACAGTCCCCGGTGCGCGTCTAGTGCAAACCTAGCGCGGCGTCACGACGAGCCCGCGGTAGTCGAGCCGGGCACCCGCCGCCACCAGGGCCGCCGCCCACGGCGAGCTCGATGCGGCGGTCCCGTCGATCGTCTCGACCAAGAGCTCGCGACGACGTTGGCGAACGGCGAGCGCCGGCAGCGCGACGGCGAGCGCGTGCGCGACTTGCTCGTCGCCGACCGCGGCGGTCGCGATGCGATGGCCGCGCGGCTCGATCCACAGCGCGAGCTCGCCGTCGACCTGCGCGATCGCGGCGCCGACTCGGCGCGCCGGCCGCGCCGCAGGATCGCGCAGCGCCGGCCAGGGCAGGGCGCTGCCCCAGGCGCACGCCGGATCGAGCGCGGCGAGCAGGTCGACGTTGTGGCGAGGCCGCTCCCGTAGCCGGTCGATCGCCCCGGGCCACGCGAACTGCGCGCCCTCGAGCTCGGCGACGAAATAACCGCGGCGAACGACGCCGGCATCTTCCATCGCGCGCAAGACGTCGCCGACGACCGCGAAGCCTCCCGGCAGCTCGTCGCTGCGCGCGGCCGCGCGACTCGCGATGCCCCAGCGCTCGAGCAAGCCTTCGGCGAGCATGTGCGCGCGATTCGTCGCGGTCGGCGGAGCGCCGAAGCTCGCGACCAACGACCAGCGACCGCCCGGCGATCTAACCGCACTGCCATTCGGCAGTGCTGCTGGCCGAGCGCGGGTCCCGGCGCGCGGCGCGTGGCCCGAGCCGCGGCGCGTCGCCGGTGCGGCGAGCGAGCGCAACGGCGCGAACGTATCGTTCGTGACCACGCCGGCCCACACCAGCTGCCACAGCGCCGCGGTGACGTCGGCACGCGAGGCGCGGGTCGCGGCCTCGAGGGCGACCAAGAACGACGCGCCCGCGGTCGCGAGATGCGCGGTGATCGCGGCGTGGAGCACGCCGTCGCCGGCGATCGGCTGCGCTGGCGGAGCGAGCCCGGCGGCTCGAGCGCGACGCAGCAGGATGACGCGACCATCTCGCGCGCCGAGCGCGCCCGCTCCGACCCACACGAGCTCGCCGGCGGCGCCGAGCTCGTCGAGCATGCGCGGGTGATAGTCCGCGATCCGCGCCGGCAAGATCCGGGACTCGAGCTCCGACATCGGCAGCGCGACACCCTCGAGCCGCGCGATCGCATCGCGCAACGCCCCGATCCCGCGCCGTGGTTGATCGAGCCCATGCCACCGCGGCAAGAACGCGGCGAACGTCGCCGGCGACACCGGCGCGACCTCGGCGCGCAGCTTGACGAGCGTGCGGCGGCGCAGCGTGCGCAGGACGTCCTGATCACAATTGTCGATCCCGACGCTTCCCGGGCGCAGCTCGCCCCGGACGAGCTCGCCACGAGTCTCGAGCAGGATCAGCACCGGTTCGATCGTCGCGAGCGGCAGGGCCCAGCGCTCGGCGATCGCCTCGGCGCTGAAGATGCTGTGGGTCTTCGCGTAGCGCCGAATCAACGAGATCAACGCGTCCGGTTCCGGCGTAGGCGTCGGTGACCCCAGGATCCCGCGATATCGAGCCTGATCGGCGGAGTCGATGATCCTGTGCTGTCCCGCGATCGTGATCTCGACCGCGAGCTGCGCGGAGATCAGCTCGCTCACGCCTACGCTCGCGTTGACGCCTACGCATCGGACGCGTAGCTCGTCGATGGACAGATCGCCGAGCCTTCGCAAGAGATCGTGGAGCTCGTCGCGATCGCGCGCGCGACGGTCCTCGGCCGTGCGCTGGAGCTCGCTGTCGAGATCGGCGATCACGCTACTGTCGAGCAGCTCGCGCAGCTCACCGCCGCCGATCAGCTCGCGCAACAAGCCGCGATCGAGCGTCAGGGCCTGAGCCTTGCGCTCGGCGACCGGGGCATCTCCTTCGTACAGAAAAGCCGCGACGTAGTCGAACACGAGCGAGCGAGCGAACGGCGAGGCCATCGCGGTCTCCGCGGCCTCGACCCGGATCTCGCCGGACCGTAGCTGGCGCAAGATCGCGACGAGCGCGGGCACGTCGAAGATGTCGCGCAGACACTCGCGATAGGTCTCGAGCGTGATCGGAAACTGCGGGAACGCGAGCGCGACGGCCATCAGCTGCTGCGCGCGCAGGCGCTGCGCCCACAATGGTGTGCGCTGGCCCGGGCGGCGGCGCGGCAGCAACAACGCACGCGCGGCGTTCTGGCGAAACTGGCTCGCGAACACGCTCGACCGGGCGAGCTCGTCGACCAGACGATGTTCGAACGTGTCGGGATCGAGGATCAGGGCGGCGTCGTCGGGGATGACATCACCGTGGACGAACCGCAGCGCGATCCCGTCGTCGGTCCACATCGGGTGCACCGGATAGCCGAGTCGATCTTCGAGCTGGCGCGCGAGCACGAGGGCCCACGGCGCGTGGACGCGGCCGCCGAACGGCGACAGGATGCACACCCGGACATCGCCGAGCTCGTCGCGGAACCGCTCGATCGTGATCGCGCGGTCGCTCGGCACCCCACCGGCGTGCGCGCGCTGCTCGGCGAGGTACGCGATCACGTTCGTCGCCGCGTGATCGTCGAGCGCATAGTCGGCGCGCAACCAGGCGTGGGTCACCGCCGGATCTTCGTGCGCCAGCCGGCCATCGAGCTCGCGACAAAACGCGCCGAGCGCGACGCCGAGCTCGACCGGCCGGCCCGGACCCTCGCCGCGCCAGAACGGCATCTTGCCGGGCTCGCCCGGCGCCGGTCGCACGACGACGCGATCGCGCGTGATCGCCTCGATCCGCCACGTCGTCGCGCCGAGCACGAACGTCTCGCCGGGCCGGCTCTCGGCGACCATCTCCTCGTCGAGCTCACCGACCCGCGGCCCGTTCTCGCCGACGTGAACGCCGTAGCTGCCGCGATCCGGAATCGTGCCGCCCGAGGTCACCGCGATCAGCGCCGCGCCTCGGCGCGCGGTGAGCACGTCGGCCTGGCGATCCCAGACCAGTCGCGGTCGGAGCTCGGCGAACGCATCCGACGGATAGCGCCCGGCGAGCATATCGAGCACGGCGACGAACGCGGCCCGAGACAGGTCGCGGTAGCTCGCCGCGCGCCGGATCACGCGCTCGAGCTCGGGGACCGACCACGGTTCGACCGCGACCATGGCGACGATCTGCTGTGCGAGCACGTCGAGCGCATTGTCCGGAATCCGGACAGCTTCGACCGCGCCGTCGAGCATCCCGCGCGCCACGACCGCGGCCTCGAGCAGGTCGCCGCGGAACTTCGGGATGATCCGCCCGCGGCTCGTACCACCGACGTGATGGCCGGCGCGGCCGATCCGTTGCAAGCCACGCGCGACCGCGCCGGGTGACTCGACCTGGATCACGAGATCGACCGCGCCCATGTCGATGCCGAGCTCGAGCGACGAAGTCGCGACGATCGCGCGCAGCCGGCCGGCCTTCATCGCATCCTCGATCTCGACGCGGGCGTGACGCGCGACCGAGCCGTGATGGGCGCGCGCGAGCTCGGCGTTCTCGGGCGCGCGACCGGACTTCGCCGCGAGCTGATTCAGCTCCTGTGCGATTCGCTCGGCGAGCCGGCGCGAGTTGACGAAGATGATCGTGGTGCGATGCGCGAGCACGAGGTCGAGCAGGCGCGGATAGATCAGCGGCCACATCCCGCCGGCGTCCTCGCGGCCACGCGCGGTCGATCCAACCGCACTGCCATTCGGCAGTGCTGACGTCGCGGGGCGAGCCCGCGACGTCGGGGTCGCGACCATGTCTTGGGCGGGGACCACGATCTGGAGATCCAGGGCAGGTCGGCTGCTCGCGTCGACGATCGCGACCGGTCGGTCCCCGCCGAGATATCGAGCCACTTCGCTAAGTGGACGTTGCGTCGCCGACAGGCCGATCCGCTGCGGTTCTGGCGAGCCGTGCGCGGTGACGAGGCGCTCGAGCCGCTCGAGGCTGAGCGCGAGGTGAACGCCTCGCTTGCCGCCGGCGAGGGCGTGGATCTCGTCGATGATCACGGTGTCGACCTCGGCGAGTCGCGCGCGCGAGCGGCCGGCGAGCAGCAGGTACAGCGACTCCGGCGTCGTGATCAGGATCTGGGCGGGCGCGACGAGCTGGCGGGCGCGCTCCTTGGCCGACGTGTCGCCGGTCCGCACGTCGATCGTGACGCTGCCGCCGATGCCGGCGAGCGGCGTGCGCAGATTCTTCTCGAGGTCGTACGCGAGCGCCTTGATCGGCGAGACGTAGACGACACGGGTGGTCGACCGAACCGCACCGCCATCCGGTGCTGCCGCCCCCGGGCGAGCCGGGACCGTCGATGCGGCGGGTTCGGGCCCGCGCAACAGGCGATCGAGGCACCACAAGAACGCCGCGAGCGTCTTGCCGCTGCCGGTGGGCGCCGCCATCAGGGTGTGACGGCCGGCGGCTACTTCGGCCCAGCCGCGGATCTGTACATCGGTCGGCTCGCCGAGCGCGCGACGGAACCACTCGCGAGTCGCGGGTGCGAAGCGGTCGAGCGCGATCACGCGCCGACGATGTCACGGACCGCAGGTGACGTTCATGGAGGCGAGCGTCGCGTTTCCGCCCATGACCGAGACGGTATAGGCGTGCGACGCTCCCGGATCTTGCTGCTCGAACTGCGATAGGGCCCACGACGCGGTGGTCGTCGCGGTGGCCGAGCTCGGAATGCAGCCGCCCGCGCCGCGCCGGTATTGCCCCAGGTGCCGCAATCGAGGTTCGCGGTCGATGCGATGCCGTCGCTGAAGAAGATCGCGTCGGCCCCGCAGCCCGAGATCGTGCCGGAGGCCTGGAGCGTGTAGTCGGTGAACGGCGGATCGCTGACGCCGCCGCCCCTCGTCGAGGAGGCCCTGTCCGAGTTGACATAAGATGGATTCTGCGACGCGACTAGCATGACCGCCCGGCCTGCTAGGATGCCCGCATGCATCGCCCCTGGTTCGTGTGCGCCGCGCTCACCGTCGGCGCGTGCGGCGGCTCGACCACCTCGGTTGGCTGCACCGCGTTTACCAGCAGCGACGGCACGATCGGCTGCTGCTACGCCACCTACACCGATGGCGGCACGGTCTACGACACGATCGACTACATTACCAAGGACTGCGCGCCGACCTGAGCCCGAGCGCGTCGAGCCTGGTCGGTGGCCGAGCGATCGAAAATCTTATCGCGCGGGCGCCATGCGGTGGCCGAGTGACGAGATCTCGTCTTGGGTCAGGCCGCCCGATGCCTCGATCGTCACACTCGCCGCGCGCCCGGTGCCGACCTCGGTCGCGCTGACCTCGAGGATGCCGTCCGCGTTCATCGTGAAGCTGACCTCGACCTTCGTGTGGCCGCGCGGTGCCGACTTGAGATCGCCGAGGAAGAACTTGCCGAGCCGGCGGTTCTTCGACGCCGCCTCGTGCTCGCCTTGATAGATCTCGATCTCGACGTACGTCTGGTCGTCGCCGTTCGTCGCCAAGATCTTCTTCGCGCGCGTCGGGATGCTGGTGTTCGCGCCGATCACGACCGACATGCGATCGCCGGTGAGCCTGACCCCGATGTTGTGAGGCGTCACGTCCAGCAGCACGACCTCTTGCAGCTCGCCGCCGATGATCCCGGAGTGGACGGCCGCGCCCATCGCGACGATCTCGTCGGGGTTGACGCCCTTGCTAGGCGGCTTGCCGAAGATCCGGACCGCACGTTCTTGCACGGCCGGCATGCGGCTCATCCCACCGACGAGCACGATCTGGTCGATGTCGGCCGCCGTACAGTGCGCATCGGCGAGCGCCTTGGTGCACGGCTGTTCGAGGCGTTCGAGCAGCGCCTTGCATGCGCGCTCGAGCTGACCGCGTTCGAGCTCGCGCATGAGGTGCATCGGTCCGCTCGGGCCCGCGGCGATGAACGGCAAGTTGATGTCGGTGGTCATCGCCGACGACAGCTCGACCTTCGCCCGCTCGGCCGCCTCCTTGAGCCGCTGCAGCGCAACCGAATCGGCGCGCAGGTCGATGCCGTGCTGCGCCGCGAACTCGTCGGCGAGCAGATCGATGATCACGCGGTCGAAGTCGTCGCCGCCGAGCGCGGTATCGCCGTAGGTCGACAGGACCTCGAACACCCCGTTCTCGATCGCGAGGATCGAGATGTCGAACGTCCCGCCGCCGAGGTCGAACACCGCGAGCCGCTGGTTGTGCTGGTGATGCACGCCGTACGCGAGTGCCGCCGCGGTCGGCTCGTTCAGGATCGCGCGCACGGTCAGGCCGGCGATCGCGCCGGCATCCTTGGTGGCTTGGCGCTGACCGTCGTCGAAGTACGCCGGCACGGTCACGACCGCCTCGGTCACTGGCTCGCCGAGATAGTCCTCGGCGACCCGCTTCATCTTCGCGAGCACGTGAGCCGAGATCTCTTGCGGCGATCGCGGGGTCTCGGCGATCTCGACCCAGGCATCGCCGTTCTTGGCCGCGACGATCTTGTACGGCAACCGGCTCGCGAGGTGCTGGACCTCGCTCGCCTTGCGTCCGATCAGCCGCTTCGCGCCGTAGACCGTGCGATGCGGGTTCGTCACCATCTGGCGCTTGCTCGCCGCTCCGACGACGACTTCTCCGTCGGCGTTCCACGACACCATCGACGGCGTGGTCCGCCCGCCTTCTTGGTTGTGGATCACCACGGCCTCGCCGCCTTCGAGCACCGCAATGCACGAGTTCGTCGTCCCGAGATCGATCCCGATGACGCGGCTCATCGCGAAGCCAGTATATGTCGAAACTCGAGGTGCGGCGCTAGGACGGCGGCGCGTAGCGCACCTCTATCAGCGCCGGCGCTTCAGCGCGTCCGCCCGCGCAGATTTCGCGACCGCGAGCTCGCCGTCGAGCTGTAACGCGCGGTCGTACTCGAGGATCGCCTCCTCGAATCGCGACCCCGACTGCGCCTCGCGACCGCGCGCGTAACACAGCAGCGCTCGATACGCCTTGTTCTGCGGGACCTTCGCGGCGAGCGCATGTAACGCTTGGCGCGCCCCGCTCCAGTCGCTCGCGGCGAGCAACGCGGTCGCCTGCGAAGCCGCCGTGCGCTCGTCGAAAGCGGCGGCCGGCTGCACACCGCGTTGCGTATCGGGGTCGCGCTGGCCCGGTGCCGGGGGAGACCCGAAGCGGACGATGGGGATGGTCGGGATGTTCTGCGTGATCGGCGCGTTCGGCGTGAGCGTGCGCGGCAGCGCGGGCCTGATCGGAACGCCGACCGCGGGCGTTGGCGTCTTGCTCGGGCTGACCGGCCGGGTCCCGCTCGGCGGAGTCGGCGACCGGGCCGAGCTCGCCGACGCGGGGCGAGTGCCGCTCGGCATCTGGCGCGGCGCCGGGCGCGCGGTGGTCGGCGCGGGCGAGCCGGGTCGCGGGGTCGCGAGCGTAGGGATCGGTCGGGTCGTCGGCTGCGACGCCTCCGCGAGCACCACCGGCATGCCGGCCGACGGCGGTCGCGGGCTCTGACCCGATGCGCGCAGCAACGTCTCGTGCGCCGACTTGATGCCGAGGAAGACCTCGTTCGACAGCCGCTGCAGCTCGGGTGACATCCGGCCGAATCGCGCGGGGTGATAACGCTTGGTGAGCGCCAGGAATGCCGATCGCACTTGCTCGGGAGCCGACACGCCGGGCTCGAGCCCGAGCGCGCTATGAGGCCCCTGCTGGATCCGGGTCGCCATCTCCCCCAGCACGTTCCGGGCGCTTACTTCGTCGTCGGAACCAGACACCATCTTGATCGTAGCCCGAACATCGTGGCGTTTCTACGCCGCTGAGGCCGCGTGGTGGGGCACAACGCCCCGATGCCGAGTCAGGCGACCGTGAGATCCGTAACGATCACGAGAGGATTCGCCGCACGTCATCGACCAGCGACCCCAACCCGGCGGACTTCGAGATGTAGCCATCGATGCCGGCGTCTCTCACGCGGTCGGCGAGATCAGCGGCATCGAGCGTCGAGTACAAGTAGATCGGCGTCGCGAGCTCGCGGTAGTGACGCAGCGCCATCGCGACGTCGTCGCCGAACAGCTGCGGCATCTGGACGTCCATCAAGATCAGATCGAAGCCGGCGACTCCTCGCTGTTCGAGATCGTCGAACGACTTGCGCGTTTCGACCTCGTAGCCTGCGTCGACCAGCGCATGCCGCGTCGCGGCGCGCACGATCGGGCTGTCGTCGACGACCAGCACTCGCTTCATGATGACGAGCGCGGAGCATACGCGATAGGCTGATCGGGTGCGCCTCGTCGGAGACCCGGATGGCATCGCAGCACTCAAAGCGATGGCCGCTGATCAACGCGACTACATGAAGTTCTTGATCGCGGAGGCGGGCTCGAACAGCGATCGCACCGCGCCGTTCAAAGACAAGGTCGGCGAGCGCTGGCAGCTCGTCGTCCAGCCGTCCGGCGACTTAGAGGTGCGCAAGGCCCCGTAGCCGAGGTAGACCGTTCGCCGGGCGAACGCGTTTCATCGGGATGCGCAAACTCCCGTCTCTGCTCTTTGGCGCCCTGCTCGCCTCCGGTTGTGGCGCCGGCGAAGGCCCTGCGGCTCACGACCCCGCGATTCACAAGAGCGCGACCGATGCGCTGATCGCAGGCCTGCGTCCCGCGCACCTGAGCACGACGACCGAGCTCGACGCGATCGACAAAGCGATCGCGAATCACTTCGAGCGATCGGCGACATCGCGCGGCTACATGATGACCGACAAGCCGCTGTACCAGCCCGGCGAGACGATCTGGCTGCGCGCCGATCTGCGCTCGACCGGCACGCTGCTCGGCGCGAAGACCCCGAGCCTGACGATCCAGCTCGTGTCGCCGCGCGGCGCGATCGTGTCCGCTCAACAAGCGCAGCTCGTGGACGGCGTCGCGCAAGCCGCGTTCGATCTCGACCCCTCGATCGAGGGTGGCGAGTACACGCTGCAGCTCACCGCGGCCGATGGCACGACCGACGCGCGCAAGATCATCGTCAACACCTACGAAGCACCGCGGCTCCAGAAGACGGTCGAGTGGGTGCGCAAGGCGTATGGCGCGGGCGACACCGTCGCGGCGGCGATCGAGATCAAGCGCGCGACCGGCGAGCCGTTCGGCGGCAAGACGGTGACCGGCGTCGTGACGATCGACGATCAGGAAGTCGCGCGCCTGCCGATCGCGACCGACGCCGAGGGCAAGGCGGTCGCGAAGTTTCAGCTGCCGTCCGCGATCAGCCGCGGCGATGGCCTGTTGACGATCCTGGTCGAGGATGGCGGCGTCACCGAGTCGATCCAGAAGCGGATTCCGATCGTGATGAAGACGTTGTCGTTCGCGATGTTCCCGGAAGGCGGCGACCTGATCGCGGGCGTGCCCGGCCGGGTCTATTTCTCGGCGAAGAACACGCTCGGCAAGCCGGCCGACATCGAAGGCCGCGTGCTCGACGATCGCGGCAACGAGATCGGCAAGCTGTCGTCGGTGCACGATGGGCTGGGCCGGTTCGAGCTCACGCCGCAGACCGACCGCAGCTACAAGGTCCAGATCACGAAGCCCGCAGGCATCGCGCAGACGTTCGCCGTGCCGGCCGCGAAGGACGGCGGTTGTGCGCTGCGCGCGGTCGATCAGCAGACGCTCGACAAGCTGCGGGTCGCCGCGACGTGCTCGACGTCGCGGACGTTGCTCGTCGAGGCGGTGCTGCGCGAGAAGCGGCTCGGCGGCGGCGCGGTCGACGTCCAGGCCGGTCAACCGGCGTTGATCGAGCTGCCGGTCGACGCGGAGGCCCAAGGCGCGGTGCGCGTCACGCTGTTCTCGCGCAAGCAAGAGCCGCTCGCCGAGCGCCTGATCTACCACTCGCGCGGCCAAGATCTCCACGTCGCGCTCACCGCCGATCGCACGAGCTACTCGCCGCGCGATCCGGTGAAGCTCCACGTCCACACCACCGATGCCGCCGGCAAGCCGGTCAAGGCCGACGTCGGCGTCGCGGTCGTCGACGACACCGTGCTGACGTTCGCCGACGACAAGAGCTCGCGGATCCTCGCGCACCTCTACCTCGATCCCGAGCTGCACGCGACCGCCGACGATCCGATCGAGGAGCCCGGCTTTTACTTCTCGAAGAAGCCGGAGGCGGCCGCAGGGCTCGACGCCTTGCTCGCGACCCGCGGCTATCGCCGGTTCGAATGGGAGCCGGTGCTGCACCCGCCGCTCCCCGTCGCGACCGCGACCGACATGGCGGCGCCGATGGAGATGGAGGGTGCGATGCCGCCTCCTCCGCCAGCGGCCGCGGCGCCGGTCGCGAACCGCGCGCCCGACCACGCGAGGCGGCCTGCCTTCAAGAAGGCAGGCGGCGAACTGGCTGCGGAGAAGCCGAAGGCGATCGCTCCGACCACGCCGGCGCGACCCGAGGTCGTCGCGCACGCCATGAAGCACGAGCTGAAGGAGCTGCGCGAGCTGAAGCCGATGGCGAAGGCGGACTTCGCCGGCCGCGCGCAGATGATCGGCAAGGACGAGGACGGCGACATCGGCGACGACAAGACCATCGCGTGGGCGCCGGTGCGGGTGTTCCCGGTGCCGCAATACACGAAGGCCTACGACGGGCCGCGCACCGATTTCCGCGAGACGATCTTCTGGAACCCGAACGTCGCGACCGACAGCCACGGCGACGCGACCGTCGCGTTCGTGACCTCCGATGCGGTGACGTCGTTCCGCGCCACCGCCGAGGGTGTGTCGGCCGGGGGCGTACCGGGCAGTGGCGAGGCGACGTTTGCTTCGAAGCTCCCGGTCACGCTCGACGCGCACCTCCCGCTCGAGGTCAGCTCGGGCGACGAGATCCGCCTTCCGGTCACGCTGTCGAACGAAACCGACGACGCGATCGATGCCGAGCTCGGCGCGACGTTCGGTGCGGCGTTCAAGCTCGAGGCCGATCCGGTCGCCGGTCACAAGATCCATCTCGCCGCCGGCGAGAAGAAGAGCCTCGTGTTCCCGCTCAAGGTAGTCGCGCAAGACGGCAGCGGTCACATCGAGCTCGCGATGGAGGCGCGCGGCCTCAAGGACGACCTCGCGAAAGACATTCGCGTCGCGCCGCTTGGCTTTCCGTTCCAGACGTCGGCGTCGGGCACCGCGAAGTCGGGCGAGCTCGCCCGCCAAGAGTTCGCGATCGACGACGCCCTCCCCGGCTCGATTCGCGCGACCGTGACGATGTATCCCTCGCCGGTCGCGGCGATGACCGACGGCATGGCCGGGATGATCCGCGAGCCCGGCGGCTGCTTCGAGCAGACGTCGTCGACGAACTACCCGAACATCATGATCCTTAGCTACCTCGGGGCGAACGACGCGGCCGATGCCCAGCTGATGGCGAAGACGTCGACGACGCTCGACAAGGGTTACAAGCTGCTGACCGGCTACGAGACGCCGCAGAAGGGCTACGAGTGGTTCGGTCACACGCCGGGCCACGAGGCGCTCACCGCGTACGGCCTCATGGAGTTCGCCGACATGGCGAAGGTCTACGACGTCGATCCCGCGATGGTCGAGCGCACCGCGAACTGGCTGATGTCCCGCCGCGACGGCAAGGGCGGATTCAGGCGGTCGCAAGAGGCGGTCGACTCGTTCGGCCGGGCGAGCGAGGCGCTGACCAACGCGTACATCATGTGGGCGCTGTCCGAGGCGAAGCGCACGGCCGGGCTCGATCCGGAGCTCGCGACGTCGCGCGCCCTCGGCGCCTCGACGACCGATCCGTATCTGCTCGCGCTCGTGACGAACACCGCGTTGATCACCGCTCCGAAGGCGCCCGAGACCGCCGCGATGGTGCGGAAGCTCGCCGCGATGCAGGCCAAGGACGGGAGCTTTCCCGGCGCGAAGGAATCGATCACGATGTCGGGCGGCGAATCGCTGACGATCGAGACGACCGCGCTCGCGACGCTCGCGCTGATCAAGGCGAGCCCCGCGAACGAATTCGAACCGAACATCCGCGGCGCGGTCGACTGGGTCAACGCTCGGCGCGGCAGCTACGGGCAATGGGGCAACACCCAGGCGACGATCCTCGGACTGAAGGCGCTGACCGCGTACGCCGATCACGCGCGCCAGATGCAAGCCGGCGGCTCGGCGACGTTGATCGTCAATGGCCACGAGGCCGGCACGATCGCGTTCGACAAGGGCCGCAAGGACGCGCTCGTGTGGAACGACCTCGCCGGGGCGCTGCACACCGGCAAGAACACGATCGAGCTGCGGCTCGAAGGTGGCGCGACGCTGCCGTACACCGTCTCGATCGATTACCGCTCGGCGCGGCCGCAATCGAGCGCCAAGGCGAAGGTCTCGGTCGCGACGACGCTCGACAAGGACCACGTCAAGATGGGCGAAGGCGTCAAGCTGCGCGCTCACATCGAGAACCGCACCGCCGACGGCATCCCGATGACGCTCGCGCGGGTCGGCCTGCCCGGCGGCCTGGTCACGCAGACCTGGCAGCTCAAGGAGCTCAAGGACAAGGGCCTGATCGACTTCTACGAGACCCGCCCGCGCGAGGTCATCCTGTACTGGCGCGGCATGGCGCCGACCGCGAAGAAGGACATCGATCTCGATCTACTCGCGGCGGTGCCCGGCGACTACGAAGCTCCCGCGAGCTCGGCGTACCTCTATTACACGGCCGAGGACAAGGCGTGGGCGCCGCCGCTCAAGGTCTCGGTCGCGAAGTGACCGGCTCATCCCGGCGGGCGAGCACGCGGTAGGTGTTGGTGTGCCGCCGCGAGCGCAGGAACGGCTTGGCCGCATGGTCGGTGAGGATGCCGAGCGCGATCAGCGGCGAGCCCAGCGTCCACACGACCGTGTGCCACAGCGAGCCACCGCCGCCGCGCCAGCGCCAGGGCTGATACGCGGGCGGCGCGATCCGATCGAGCAGCAGCCAGGCGGCAAAGAAGAAGTCGACGACCTGATGCGCTTCGCGGTAGTGCCAGACCAGCGGCGTGAAGCCGGCGTCGCGCAGCAGCTCGCCGAGCCGGTCGGCCGGGATCAGGTGCTGGTGCTGAGGCTGAAACCACGGCAGCCACCACTTGCCGAGCACGCGGCCGAGCCGGTACTCGGGGTCCGGAACTTCGATCATCAGGTGGCCGCCCGGTGACAACGCGGTGTGCGCGGCGGCGAGCTCGGCTTTCGGATCGCGGACGTGCTCGAGATAGTGGCTCATGCTGATCGCGTCGTACGCACCCGCGATCGTCGGCGCGACGTCGGGGAACATGCCGCGATACGCCTTGTCGACCCAGCCGCGCGCCGCGGCTTCGGTGATCGCATCGCCGAAGTCCAGGCCGTCGAATTGCGTCGCGGGCAGGTGCTCGCGCGCCGCGGCGCAGAAGTGGCCGTGGCCGCCGCCGACGTCGAGCCAGCGCGCTGGAGTCGCCACCGCTCTCATCATCAGCGCGCGGTTGTGATACGGCTCGGCGCCGTAGCCGAAGATCATCTCCATGCCGGCTTCGCCGAGGCCGTCGTAGAAGTCTTTGTAGTAGAAGTCGAGGCCCTCGATCGTCAGCCGCGGGTTCTGGAACACGACGCCGCAGCTCGCGCAACGGTCGAGCGTGAACGCCCCGGGCTTGTGCTGGAACAGATCCGGCGAGCGCAGATGGACCGCGAGCTCGGTCGAGCCGCACAACGGACAGTCGGCGCGGCGGGGCTCGAGCAAGCGGGACGGATCGCCGGCGAGCAACGCGTCGTACGCGGGACGTTGCGCGCGCGCGGCGACGTGCGAGCGCCCCGACGCGAGCGTGCGGACGAGCAGCCATAGCTCGATCGGGAAGCGAAACACGGTCGCGACCGCGAGGTCGCGCGGTCGCAAGCCCGAGCCGGCGAGCGCCCCCGGCGCCTGCAGGTGCCAGGCCGCGAGCGCGATCCAACCGGCGATCGGCGCGAACGTCATGCCGAGCCCGATCAGCGCCCAGAAGATCGGTTGCGCGGCGAGCGCGGCTCCGGTCGCGGGCCCGAGCACGACGCGCAGCGTATCGAGTCGTCGCGAGCCGTCGAGGGTCCGCGCGTGCTCGGCCGGCGCGATCGCGAGATCGGCGCGTGCGGTGAAGTACTTGAGCCGTGCCGCGAGCTGGGCGAACGCGGGGTCGTCCGCAGGCGTCGCGTCACCGAGACCCGCGCGCTCCGCGATCGCGCGCGTGACGAGCTGGGCGTGGCCGGCGGTGCGCCCGGGCGTCGTGCGATCGCGGCGGTAGCGTTCGAGATCGAGGATCTGCGCGAGGCTGAGCGCTCGGATCGTCGGCAGGTCGCGCGGGATCAGATCGAGCTGCTCGAAGCCATGTTCGCGCGCGTAGGCCGTCGCGCCGCGGCGGGTCGCCTCGTCGAGCGTGACGCCCGGCGCGGTGACGAACACGTAGCCCGCATCCGCCGGAGCGTCGGTCTCGGGCAACGTGCCGATCGATCGCAGGCGACCGCGCATGCGCAGCGTGTCGAGCGCGATCAGCGCGGCGAGCAGCGCCATCACGATCGTCCAGATCATGCGAGCGCCTCGAGGAGCTCGGCCGCTCGCGGTGCCCCGCCGGCGGCGGCGAAGCTCCCGCGCACGACGCCCGCGGCGGCGCGATAACTCGGTTCGGCGAGCACGCGATCGATCGCGGCACCGAGCTCGCCCGCGTCGACCCGGCCGAACTTGACACGGATGCCCGCGCCGGCCGCGACGACCTGGTCCGCGACGATCGGCTGATCGTCCTTGATCGGCGCGATCACGAGCGGCAGGCCATGCGCGAGCGCTTCGCACACCGTGTTGTGGCCGCCATGACAGACGACCGCGTCGAGCTGCGGCAACAGCTGGAGCTGCGGCACGTAGCGCTGGACGAGCACGTTGCGCGGGGGATCGCTCGCGAGCTCCGGCGGGGCCGCGACGATCGCGCGCAGCTGTGGCCGATCGCGCAGCGCCGCGAGCGCGACTTGATAGAACCGACCGGCTGCTTCCGCGTTCACCGTGCCCATCGACACCAACACGCGCGGGCGGTCGCCGAGCTGATCCCACGGAAACGGCGTCGGCTCGGGGCGGTCGCTGATCGACGGTCCGACGAACCGGTAGTGCGCCGGGAACTGCGCGAGCGGCCCGACGAGCGCCTCGGTCGTGAAAGCGATCACGAGCTGCGGCGACAGCTCGCCGGTTTCGGACGCCGGCAGGTGCGCTTCGCGCTCGAGCCCGCCGATCAGCTCGCGCAGCCAGCGCTTGACCTCGGGCAGCCCGCCGAGCGGATCGGTGACCCCGGCCGAGGTGGTCGCGAGCGTGGCCCACGGCAGTCCCCGCGCGCGCGCAACGAGCCCGCCGGCGAGCGCTTGCTGATCGACCGCGAGCACGTCGGGCCGATAGCCGGCGACCGCGGCGTCGAGCGCCGGTCGCATCGAGCGCGCGAGCGGCACGAGAAAGTCCTCCCATAGAAACTTCAGCGCTGCCGCGCCGCGCACGGCCTTCGCGCGCGCCGCGACGTCGGCGGCTTCGCGGTCCGACACGTCCTCCGGCATCGCGAGGATCGTGGCGCCCGCGGGCAGCAGCTTGGCGACCGTGCCGGGATGCGCGGCCCACGCGACCTCGTGGCCGCGCGCTTGCAACGCGCGTGCGACCGACACCGTCGGGTTCGTGTGACCGGTCAACGGCGGCACGACGAACAAGAACCTCATGCGCCACCACCTGCGAAGCTGACGATCCGATCGCGCACGAGCGCGGTCGCCTCCCACAACACCGAATGCGTCGCGCCCGGCACGATCACGAGCTCGCAGCGCGGCAACGTGCGCGCGAGTTGTTCGCCGCGCTCGCGCACGTCCGACCGTTCGCCGTACAGCGCGAGCACCGGGCAAGCGATCCGCGCGAGCTCGTCATGGGCGACCGGTGGCGAGCGACGAAGATCGGCGACCAGCGTCGTGCCGTTGACGAGCGCCTCGGCCGCGGTCGCGAGTCGCGTCCGCTTGCGCTCGCTGTGCCGGCCGAGCCACGCCTGGAACGACTCGGCGATCTTCGCGTCGCGCGCATCGCCCTGCAGCGCGAGCGTCGCCGCCATCTGCGCGGCCCAGCCCGCCGTGCCGTCGTGCGCGTCGATCAGCGCGAGGCTCGCGACCTTGCCCGGCTGGGCCGCCGCGAGCGCGAGTGCGACCACGCCGCCGAAGCTATTGCCGACGAGGTGCACCGGGCCACCCGCGGCGAGCTCGTCGATCAGCGCGGCGAGATCCGCGACGAAGTCGCCGACCGTATAGCCCGTGGCCGGGCGCTCGGACATGCCGTGACCGCGCAGATCGTAGAGCATGACCTCGGCGCGCGTCGCGAGCGGGTTTGCGAGCGTGAAGTAGAAGCTCGACAGGTTGTCCATCACGAGGCCGTGGACGAACACGACCCGAGGACGATCGATCGCTCGGCGGTCCGCTGCGAAGCGAGGATCGCCGACACCCCAGTCCGAGGGTCCCCCGCGAAGCGGGGTCGCCACCGACCCGCCGCCGAGCCGCTGCACGTGATGGCGGACGCCGTTCGCGATCACGTCAGCCAAGGTGCGCCTCGATCTCGCGCGCGAGCTCGGCGCGCGCGTCGAGGTGCAAGTAGTGGCCGCCCGGGAGGATCCGCAAGATCGAGCCGGTCACCGCACGCGCGAGCCGCTCGCCCGCGGGCTTGCAGCTCGACCGATCGCCGTACGCCGCGAGCAACGGCGGCGCGAGCGTCGCGAGCTCGGCGTCGCCGAGATCGGGCTCGCCGCGAACATCGGCGAGCAAGCTCGAGTGCAGCGCGAGGAACTCGATGGATGCGACGAGCCGGGTCGCGGGCCGCCGACCGCCGGCGACTGCTTCGCGCAGCGGTTGTGGCAACGCGGCGATCAGCTTCTGCGGATCGGTGGTGTCGAGAAACGAGGCCATCTCGAGTGCGCTCGAGGGCGGCAGCGGCGCCTCGACGACGACGATCCGGCGCACGCGGTCCGGATGATCGAGCGCGAATCGCAGCGCGACGAGCCCGCCCCAGCTGTGGCCGACGAGATCGAACGGCGGAAGATCCGCGGTCAGCGCCTCGAGATCGCGCGCGAGCGTGCGGACGTCGTACCCGGTGGCGGCGCGTTCGCTGCGACCGTGGCCGCGCAGGTCGTAGACCCGAACGCGGCGGCGCGCCGCCAGCACGGGCGCGGCGGTGAAGTACCAGGATGCGAGGCTGCCGATCACGAGGCCATGGACCATGACGATCGGCGTGGCGGTCGCGTCGCCCAACTCTTGGACGTGGAACGACAGCCCGTTCGCCGCTACGAGCGGCATGATGCGATGAACTCCACGAGCTCGCCGACGGTCAACGCGATGATCTGATCGAGCTCCTTGCCCGAGATCCAAGCGACGAAGTCGACGCCGCCGCCGTAGTGCTGCTGGAGCTTTTCGGCGAGCGCGACGAACTCGATGCTCTCGAGCTCGAGATCGGCGTTGAACGATGTCGTCATCGCGATCGGGCCGTCGAGCAGCAGCTCGTCGCCGACGATCTCGGTGACCAGCTGCTCGACCACGCGGAGGATCTCACCGCGATCGGCTGTGGGTGCGGCGGTCACGACGGGGTGCGCTCCAACGTGGTCCACGCGACGATATAGGGTCCTTCGCGCCGAGTGTCGATCGTGGCGTCGTCGATCGTCAGGCGATCGCCGTGCGCGGCGCGGACCTCGAGCTTGCGCGGATCGGTGACGCCGGTGCCGCGCGCTTTGCCGAGCGCCTCTTTCGCCGTCCACAACCGGGCGAGCCACTCGTCGCGCGGCCGGCCGGCACCCAGCGCGAGCTCGGCGGCGGTGAACGCGACGGCGACAAACGAGGGCTCGCGCGACGCGATCTTTTCGATGTCGACTCCGACCGCGTGACGATCGTCGACGAGCGCGACCGCGACATCGTCTTTGTGCGCGACCGAGACCTGGGGGGCGACCGCGCCGGTCGCGAGCGTGACGTGCGGGCGCCCGCCATCGTCGTTGCCGATCGCGACCTCGACCGGGAACATCTCGGCGCCGCCGCGGTGCCACAGGCGACGGCGCACCGCATCCTTGATCGCGATCCGCCCGAGCAGCCAACCGCGCCGGCGCGGCGCGGGCATCGCATCGTGCTCGGTGCGCTCGCGCTCGGTCAGGTAGCGCCGCATCATCAGCTCGCGCGATGCCGCCGCGTGCCAGTGCTCGGTGACGAGCGCGTACGGCTCGGCGGTCGCGAGCACGTTGCGCTCGGGGTACATCAGCACCGCCCACACGGCATCGTCGCTGTCGAACCGGCGATCTTCCCAGCCCGTGATCCGCGCCCACACGCGGCCGGCGTGCGTCAGCTCGAGATCGGCGCGGACCTCGCGCTCGCGCACGTCGCGAATCCGCACGCTGCACGCGACGCGCTCGCCGGCGGCGGGCTCCGGCCCGAACAGCTCGACGCGCTCGAGCCGGACCGGCATCGCGAGCCGATCGCGGGCCTCGGTCTGCATCACCCACCAGCCCATCAGCTGGCCGGCGCAATCGAGCAGCGCGCCGTGCGCCGGCAGCACCTCGATCACGCCGTCGACGCCGCGCTCGCTGCCGTTCGGACCGTCGGCCATCTGACCGAGCTCGGCGACGCCTTGATAAGCCGGGCCGTGGAACATCCAGCGATCGGCGTACATCCGCGCGGCGGTCATCGGCGCGGTCCGGGGTTCGGACAACGGCGCGAGTGCCGGCGCCGGTGCCGCGGGGAACGCAGCAGCGAGTCGGACCGTCGCGCGCGAATAGCCGGGAATCTCGACCTCGACCCGGTCGTCCGCGGTCCGGACACAACGCAGCTCGATCTCGACGGGCGGCGCGACCGCGAGCCAGCGATAGGCGCGGATGTCTTCGAGCGCGATGGCGACGCGATCCGGCGCGAGCGTGCGCGCGGCGTCGATCATCATCCCGATCGTCATCGTCATCGGCACGACCGGGTAGCGATCGGCGACGATCGGCCAGCCGGCCGGCTGGCGGTAGAAGCAGTGATCGAGCAGCGCGGGGTCGCTGTCCGCAGACAGCGACCGGCGGATCACGGCCTGACGCGGCGCCGCCGCCTCGTCGCGCTTGCGCCACGCCTCGACGATCGCGCGACTCGCGTCGGCCGCTGCGCGCAACGTCGCGAGCAGCTCGGCCGCGATCGGATCGGCCGAGAGCCCGGCCGGCGGCGCGAACGCGGTATTGATCGCTGGCATCGAGCCTCCGAGCTTGACGAGCGGCACGCCGAGCGCGAGCGGCTGAGGCACGCGTGATGCCGAGACTCGTGCAGCGGGCTCGCCTGCGAGCTCCCAGCCGACGTCGAAGCCTTCCGCCCACAGCGCGGCGCCGACGCGCGCGAGCTGGCCGACGCCACCGTCCGCGTCCTTGTCGCTCGCTGCGGCGATCGCGAGATGGTCCTTGCCGCGCAGCGTGTCGCCGACGAACCCCGCGAGGCTGCCGACGCCGAGCTGGACGAACGCGCGCACGCCACTGGCGTAGAGGTTGTCGACCAGCTCGCGAAACCGGACCGGTGCGACGAGGTGCTCGATCGCGAGCGCGCGGATCGCGACGGGGTCGTCCGGATACGGCGCGCACGTCGTCGCCGACCACAGCGGCAGCGCGCCGCGGACGAGCTCGAGCCCCGCGAGGTGACGGCGATGCGGCGCGAGATAGTCCGCGAATAGCGGCGAGTGGAAGCCCGACCGAAACGGCAGCTCCTGACACAGCACGCCGCGCGCACCGAGCCGTTCGATCGCGGTGCGCACGCGATCGCGCTTACCGCAGATGATCGCCTGATGCGGGCAGTTGTCGTGCGACACCGCGATCGCGTCGAGTCCGTCGAGCGCCTGCTCCGCGCCATTCGCACTGCAACCGACCGCGGCGAACACGACGTCGGGCACCTCGAGGCTGCCGGCGCCCAGCCCCGCGACGAACGCATCGAGCGCGCGCGGTGGGATCACGCCGGCGAGCGCCATGCCGGTCCACTCGCCGATGCTGTGCCCGGCGATCGCGTCGGCACGGACCCGCAGGCGATCGAGCGCCGCCGCGAGATAGCGACCGAGCGCGAACACCCCGAAGCCTCGGCGCTCGAGCTCGGCCGGCGTCGCGCCCTGCCCGGCTCGCGCGGCCTCGATCGTCGGTGGCAGCGGGACGCCGAGCGCGCGCGGCAGCTCGGCGATGGCCGGCGCGAACGCCGCCTCGACGCCGGGCGCGAGCAGGGCGATCTTGCCACCGTCGAGCGCGAACCCGCGCGGGGCGAAGAAGATGTCGTGATTGCCGCGCCACGGCTTGCCGCGATCGAGCACCTTGCCGGCCTGAGCGCGGCGCGCCGGCGTCGGATCGACGATCGCGAGCCGCAGCCTGCCGCGGCCGATCGCGGTCGGTCGTGGCCGATCGGTCGCGAGCCGAGCGCGCAGCTCGTCGATCGAATCGGCGGCGAGCGCGAGCACCTCCACGTGCCGATGGTCGGCGACCGCGACCGACACGCCCCCGCGCGGACGCGAGCCGGCGTGCTGCTCGAGCACGACGTGCGCGTTGATCCCGCCGAACCCGAACGCGCTGACCCCGGCGCGCCGGTCGTCGCCGCGCCACGGCTCGGCCGCGCCGATCACGCGAAACCGCGTGCGCTCGAGCTCGGGATGAGGATCGTCGCAGTGCAAGCTCGGCGGCAGCACGCCGTGATGGATCGCGAGCGCGGTCTTGATCAGGCCAGCCGCGCCTGCGGCGGGCATCGCGTGACCGATCATCGACTTGACCGAGCCGACGACCGCGCGCGGACCGGCGCCGGCTGGCCCGAACTGTCGGCCGAGCGCGCGGAGCTCGACCTCGTCGCCGGTTGGGGTCGCGGTGCCGTGCGCTTCGACCAGACCGACCGTCGCCGGATCGCGTTCCGCGGCGCGCCACGCCTGGCCGAGCGCCGCGAGCTGACCATCGAGCCGCGGCCGCATCGGGCTCGCGCCAGAACCGTCGCTCGACACACCGGCGCCGCGCAGCACCGCATAGATCCGATCGCCGTCGCGCTCCGCATCGGCGAGCCGCTTCAACACGACGATGCCCGCGCCCTCGCCGATCAAGATGCCGTCGGCGCTGCGATCGAATGGCCGGATCCGCTGGGCGCGGCTGAGCGCGCCGAGCTGCGTGAACACGCTCCAGAACGTGACGTCGTGACAGACGTGGACGCCGCCGGCGACGATCAGATCGCAGCGCCCGGACGCGAGCTCGCGCATCCCGTGATCGACCGCGATCAGCGAGCTCGCACACGCCGCATCGACGGTGTACGCCGGGCCGCGCAGATCGAGGCGGCTCGCGATCCGCGACGCCGCGAGGTTCGGCACCAAGCCGATCGCGGTCTCGGGTCCGGCCTCGCCGGCGCGCGCTGCGAACGCCGTGCGGATCTTGTCGAGCGTCGCCGCGTCGAGATCGGGCACGAGCTCGGCGAGCGTCGTGACGAGCTGCTGCGCGGTGCCGATCCGCTGGGTCAGCCGCGCGATGCCCGGCGTGACGTAGCCGCCTCGGCCGAGGATTACCGCGGTGCGATCGCGCGGGACCGCGCACCCGGCGTCGTCGAGCGCCTTCGCGGCGACCGAGAGCGCGAGCAGCTGATCGGGCTCGGCGCCGGCGGCGGCGACGGGCATGATGCCGAACGCGATCGGATCGAACACCGGTTCGATGAACCCGCCGCGCCGACAATAGAACCGGTCCGCGCTCCCGGCCGGCGCGTTGTCCGCGAAGAACACCGGATCGACGCGCGCGGCCGGAGCTTCGCGGATCGCGTCGACGCCGCCGGCGATGTTGCGCCAGTACGCGTCGAGATCGGGTGCGCCCGGAAACACCGCGGCCATGCCGACGATCGCGACCGCGTCGGCCACTAGTTCTCCGCGGGCGACTCGACCACCGTGGCGGGCGTCTGTGCGGATGTCGCCGGTCGAGACCACAACGCACGTGGATCTGCCGCCGACAGGATCACCTGCGGCTCGCCGACCGCGGCGAGCTCGTCGAGCACCGCCGCGACCCCGGCTTCGGTCGCGATCAGCTCGACGCCACGCCGGGCGTACTCGCGCGCGAGCTCGGGCGACACCATACCGGCGCCGGCCCACGGCCCCCAATCGATCGAGACCACGCGCCCGCTGACCTTGCGCGCGAGCGACCATGCGAGCTTGTCGAGCGCATCGCCCGCCGCCGCGTAATCCGCTTGGCCGCGATTGCCGAACGCGCCGACGATGCTCGAGAACAGCACGACCAGCTTCGTGTCGGAGCGCAGCTTGTCGGCGATCGTGTGGGCGCCGGCGACCTTCGTCGCGTAGACCCGCTCGAACGCGTCGCCGGTCTTGTGCTTCATCAGCTTGTCGTCGAGCACGCCGGCGCCGTGGATCACGCCGTCGATCCGACCGCGCGTTCGATACAGCTCGTCGATCAGCGCGCCGAACTGCGGCGTGCGCACGTCGACCGCGTGGTACGTGCCGCGGTCCCCGAGCGCTGCGAGCGTCGCGCGGATCTCGCGGTCGGCGAGGATCCGCGCGCATCGTTTTTCGATCTCGGCAGGAGTCGCGCCCCCGACCGCGAGCGCGCGGCGCAGCGCCGGGGCATCGGCCGCCGCGACGAGCTCGGCCGGTTCGGCCCCGGGCAACGGCGAACGGCCGACCAGCTCGATCCGGCAGCCGTAGCGCTCGGCGACGGCGATCGCGGTCCGCGCCGTGATGCCGCGAGCGCCACCGGTGACGAGCACGACCGATTGCGCATCAAACGCGGGCGGTCGGCCGAGCTCGCGCGGCGCGGGTTGCAGCTCGCGCGTCACCCGCTCTCCGGCGAGGTAGCCGATCTCGAAGTGCGCGTCGTGCGCGTGGAGCTCGGCATGAACGAGCGCGGCGACATCGGCGGTGCCTGGCTCGACGTCGACGACGCGTGCGCGAATCGCCGGGAACTCGGCGGCGACGGTCTTGACCAGGCCCGCCGGGCCACCGAGCACGTCGCCGGCTTGCTGGCCGAAACCGCCGTGTGCGGTCACGACGATGATCGTCTTGGCCCCGGCGAGCGCGGCTTCGCGCACGCGCTCGAACTGCGCGCGCATCGCGGCGACCGAGTCGATCCTGCCGAGATAGACGAGGCCATCGAGCTCGTCGCCGAGCGCGATGGCGCCCGCGACGCGGCGCACCGTCGCGCCCTCCGCGAACAGCTTCGCCTCGAGCGCGATCGCGACATCGTCGTCGCCGCCGCAGATCGCGATGCGCTGACCGGCGAGCGTCGAATAGCCGTTGACCGGCGCGGGCGCCGGCACGATCGCGAGGCGATAACGACCGACCTGCGCGCCCGCGGTGGCGCCGGTGCGAATCGGGCCGGTGTCGGCGTCGTCGGCGGCGGCGATCGGAGCCGCGGCGTCGACCGTCGATGTGATCGGCGACGGCGCGCCGGCCGCCGGGGTGGCGAGCCGTTCGGACAGCCACGCGACGAGTGCGCGCAACGTCTTGCGGGTAGCGAGCTCTTCGACGATCGCATCCGCGTTGCCGTCGCCGTCGACCTTCAGCCCGAGCCGCTGCGCGAGCTCGCCGATGATCTCGATCCGCTTGATCGAGTCGATGCTGAGATCGGCCTCGAGGTCGAGATCGACGCCGAGCGTGTCGATCGGATAGCCGGTGCGCTCGCTGACGATCGACAGCACGAGCTGCATCGGGTCGACGACGGCTGGGGTCTCTCGCACGGGCTGGGGCACCGGGGCTTCCGCAACTCGAGCCGGCGACGGTCGCGAGCGACGGCAGCTCGATGACCTCGAGCGCGCGAGCCGGCACCGCGCCGAGGTACGACAGCATGACGTCGCGTTGCGCCGCGATCATCTCGCGCATGCCGCGCAGGTACTCGACCACGACACCTTCGCGCTCCCCACCGGGGGCGATCGTCGAGCTACTCGGGCGGCCAGGTGAACGCATGGCGGGTACCTCTGAGCGAACGGCGACCATCGGCTGCCGTTCCGCGGCGTGCAGTGTCTCACCTTCCGGCCTCGCCGAGTGTCCGTTGACCAACCAGCGCGGCCCCTTCGCGACGACCGGCGGGGTGTCGAGATCGAGCACCGCCGCATCGCGATCCCAGAACAGCGGCGCCGGATCGACCGCGACGCCGGCGGCGGCGAGCGTCGCGAACGCGCGCATGAGCTGGCGCAGGCCCGCATCGCCGATATCGCACGCGACCGCGACGTGGGGTCGATCGCCGAGAATCTCGCCGACGAGCTTGGTCAGTACTTGACCCGGGCCGGCCTCGACGAACACGCGCGCACCAGCGTCGTACATCGCGCGGATCTCGTCCGCGAACCGCACGGGGCTCGCGACTTGTTCGGCGAGCAGCTCGCGCACCGCCTCGGCGCGCCCGGGATACGGGGCCGCGGTCACGTTCGAGTACACCGGGAAGGCCGGCGGATAGGTCTCGATGTCGACGAGGCGTTGCGCGAGCGCCGTGCGCGCACCGGCGACGATCGGGCTGTGGAACGCGCACGCGACGGGCAGCTTGCGCGCGGCCAGGCCGGCGGCGCCGACGAGCACGAGCGCCATGTCGATCGCCGCGGTGCCTCCCGACAGCACGCACTGGGCCGGCGAGTTGTGGTTTGCGACGACGACGCCGTCGATCTCGGCGACGAGCGGTGCGACGACCGCAGCATCGGCCGCGACCGCCGCCATCGCGCCCGGATCGCTGCCCGCGGCATCGAGGATCGCTTCGCCGCGCGCGGCGCTGAGCGCGAGCAGATCCGCTTGGCCGTACGCGCCCGCGAGGCAGAGCGCGACCAGCTCGCCGTAGCTATGGCCGGCGGCCATCGCCGGCCGCACGCCGCACAACGCGAGGATCTCGGCCACCGCGAGATCGGCGATGCCGAGCGCGGGCTGCGCGACGCGGGTGTCGGTGAGCGCCGCGAGCTGCGCCGCCTTGCCGTCCCGAGTGAACGCCGCCGGCGGATAGAGTGTGCCGGCCCATGGCGCGCCGAGCTCGAGCAAGCGATGCAGGCGCGGAAACGCGACGAACAGCTCGGCGAGCATGCCCGGCCGTTGGCTGCCCTGCCCCGGGCACAGGATCGCGAGCTTGCCGTCGATCGCACCGTCGATCGGTGCCGCGAACCACACGCCGCGCCGATCGGCAGTCCCCTGCCGCGCGAGCGCGAGCTTCGCCGCGAGATCCGCGACCGAATCGGCGACGATCGCGACTTGCACCGGGCCATCGCCGGACAGGCATGCGGTGCGCGCGAGGTCGCGCAGCCGCGGCGGCTCGAGTGCGTCGGCGATCCGCTGCTCGAGCTTGCTGCCGATCACGAGCGCGGCGGCGCGATCGCTGCCGCGCAGCAACACGAGCTCGGCCGGCCACGCGCCGGTCGCGGGCAGCTCGTCGCCACCGCCGCGATGCGCGGTGAGCACGGCGTGGAAGTTCGTACCGCCGAACCCGAACGCGCTGACCGCGGCGACGCGCTTCTCGGTCGCCCACGGCCGCGCCTGATCGAGGAACACGAACGGGCTCGTGTCGCCGTCCCACGCGGAGTTCGGCTTCTTGATGTTGAGCGTCGGCGGCAGCACGCCGTGATGGATCGACAGCGCGGCCTTGATCAGGCCCGCCATGCCGGCGGCGCACTTCGTGTGCCCGATCTGCGACTTGACCGAGCCAAGCACGCACGCGCCGACCTCGGCGCCCGCGTTCGTGAAGACCTCGGTCAGCGTCTGCAGCTCGGTGCGATCACCGACGACGGTACCCGTGCCGTGCGCTTCGACCAGCCCGACGTCGGCGGCCGACACTCCGGCCTGGCGATACGCGCGATCGAGCGCGCGGACCTGCCCGTCCTTGCGCGGCGCGGTCAGCCCGAGGCTCTTGCCGTCGCTCGCGCCCGCAACGCCTTTGATCACCGCGTAGACGCGATCGCCGTCGCGCTCGGCATCGGCGAGCCGCTTGACCACGATGCACGCGACGCCTTCGCCGAGCACGATCCCGTCGGCCGCCGCATCGAACGTATGACACTGGCCGGTCGGCGACAGCGCGTGCACGCTCGAGAACATCAGGTAGTCGTTGATGCTGTTGTGCAGATCGGCGCCGCCGCACAACACCATGTCGGAGCTGCCCGCGACCAGCTCTTTGACCGCCATGTCGAGCGCGGCGAGCGACGCGGCGCACGCGGCATCGACGGTGTAGTTGACGCCGCCGAGATCGAGCCGGTTCGCGATCCGGCCGGCGATCACGTTCGACAGCACGCCGGGGAACGAATCCTCGGACAGCGTCGGCAGCGACTCGTCGAGGCCGGCCGGCAAAGGGCCGACGTAGTGCGGGAACAACGCGCGGAAGCTGTACGCGCTCGACAGATCGGTGCCGGCTTCGGCGCCGAAGATCACCGACGTTCGCGCGCGATCGAACGGGCGATTCCCGTACCCGGCGTCGGCGATCGCCCGCCGCGCGATCTCGAGCGACAACAGCTGGACCGGCTCGATCGCGTTGAGCGACTTCGGCGGGATGCCGTACGCGAGCGGGTCGAACGGGACGTCGTCGAGAAACCCGCCCCACTTGCACGGCGTCTTCTTGCCGGCATCGGCGCCCACCGCGGCCGGGTCGTAATACGTCTCGACGCTCCAGCGCTCGGCCGGGACCTCGCGGATCGCGTTCTTGCCAGCGACGATGTTCGACCAGAACGCGTCGGTGTCGGGCGCGCCCGGGAAGATCGCGGCGACGCCGATGATCGCGACGTCGGTGCCGCGTCCGCCCGCGAGCTCGTCGTGATCACGGGCATCCGCGACTTGGTGAACGCGCGCGGTGCCACCGACCGAGACGTCGCGATGCAGATCGAGCACGCTGCACGTCCCGCGGCGCAGCGCGGCGACCTGGCCGATCATGAACATCCCCTCGCGCGCTTGGACCTCGGCATCGACCGGCGCGATCACGTCGCCGGTGCGGCGCAGGCCTTTCGCGGCGATCCGCAGCCGGCCGAGGTTGAGCTGCTCGAGCGCGGCCCAGATCTCCTGCGGCGTGGCGCCGGCGACTTCGAGCCGCGCGCGCTCGTCGGCGAACGCGTTCGTGAACTCGGTGTCGGCGCAGCGGGTCGAGTGCCCGGGCGCGGTCTCGACCAGCACCGTGCGATCGCACGCGATCGCGGCTTGCTGGAAGCCTGGTTGGATCGCGCCGCACAGCACCGCCTCGTCGGTGAACAGATACGCCGTGCCCATCAGCACGCCGATCTTCGCGCCGCGTGCCGCGAGCGGCGCCGCCATCGTCGCGACCATCGCCGCGGAGCGCGCATCGTGAATACCGCCCGCGAACAACACGTGGAGCTCGCTCGGATCGGGGTGCGCGAGCAGCCGCTCGAGCTGCACTTCCCACAGCGCGAAGCTCGAGCGCGGCCCGACGTGCCCGCCGCACTCGCGGCCTTCGAACACGAACTTGCGCGCGCCGTCCTTCAAGAACAGCTCGAGCAAGCCCGGCGACGGCACGTGCAAGTACGTCGCGGTGCCCTGCGCCTCGAGCGGATGCGCCTGCGATGGGCGGCCGCCCGCGATCAGCGCGACCGGCGGCGGCAGCTCGCGCAACACCTCGAGTTGTTGCTCGCGTACGTCGGGCGGGACGAACCCCAAGATCCCGACGCCCCACGGCCGATCGCCGAGCAGCTCGCGGGTCTCGCGCAACAGCTCGCGGACCTCGTTGCCGGTCATCAGCGTCAGCGCGAGGAACGGCAGGCCGCCGCCCGACGCGACCGCTTCGGCGAAGCGCGCGCGATCCGACACGCGCGACATCGGGCCTTGCGCGATCGGATACTTCACGCCGTGCGCCGCAGCGAGCGGCGAGCGCGGCCCGAGCGGTGCGTACGCGACGGCGTCGGCGAGGTGGGTCTCGATCGCCGAGCGCACGCCGCGGATCAACGCCGCGCACGTCGGGAACTGCTGCGCGAGCGCGCGAGCGAGCGCGCCGTCCTGACCGACCGGCACGAGATCGCGGTGCAGATCGTCCCCGCCGAGCAGCGCGCGGACGTCGCCGGCTGCGGCGCGAGCCATCTGCGCGACCGGCAGATCGGGCCGCGTGAACACGCGATAACCGGCGAGCACGACGGTCTCGCTGCCGTCCATCGCCGCGATCGCCGACTTGATCGGCGCCGCGAGTGATGACTCGCGAACCAACGCGAGCTGCGAATCGAGCACGACGCCCGCCGCGCCGCCCGCGATACACGCCGCCGCGGTATGCAGGCCGATGCCGCCCTGCGCCCAGACCGGAACGTCGAGCGCCGCGACCAGGCGCTGGACCAGCACGAACGTCGTCTCTTCGCCGACGCGGCCTCCGGCCTCGTGGCCCTTCGCGATCACGCCGGCCGCGCGCGCTGCGATCGCGGCACGCGCTTCGGCCTCGGACGTGACCTGGACGTAGACGCAATGATCGGCGAACCGCGCGATATCGGCGACCGACTCGACGATCACGGTGTGGACTTGTGGCGGCAGCTCGGGGGCTGAAGCGCCCTCGGGGACGCGGACGCCGAAGCCGCGGGGGAGTCGGCGCGCCAACGCGGCGAGCGCGCGCTCTGCCACTGCGGGATCGCGTCCGAGATCGAGGACGCCCAGCGCACCGGCGTCGCACGCGGCCGCGACCAACCCGGGATCGGGGCGGTCCAGGGGCGAGATGCCGATGACTTCGAACACTGCAGTCATGAGCGGTCCGACGGTACCAGCCGGGTACTTCAAGCGTCGAGGCCCTAGTTTGCCACGCGCTGTAATGATTTAGGGCGGTTGGTTGCCATACCGATGTAAAGAATCAGCGTCATCGACGGGGCGATCTTGGTGACCGATTCATGACAGGGCCGGGTCGGCATTCTGACCGTAGATCGGCGATGTTCCCCAAGATGTCAGCAGAGCTCGGGACCTTACGGACGGAGCTGCGAGACGCCGGTGTGTTCGAGCACCGCGAATTGCGCAGTTGGCTCGAGCTCGCGGGGCTCGGCTCGGCGCTCGCCGCATGCCTGGTCGGGATCGTTCATTGGGGCCCGCTTGGGGCATTGGCGCTCATCCCGGTCGCTGCGGTTTTTGCCACGTCGATCGCGATGTATGGCCACGGTGGCAGTCATCGCAGCTTTTCGTCGTCGCCGTTTCGCAACCAGTTGCTGACCACCGTCGCGTTCCCGCTGTTCTCCGGGCTCGGCACCCTGTACTGGCATAACAAGCACGACCGGCTCCACCACGGCCATCCGAACGTCGAGGGTAAGGACCCGGACATTCGGCCGTTCCCGTTCGCATCCTCCGCTGGCGATCACGCGAAGTGCGGGCGCGCCGAGCAGTGGTTCCAGCGCAACTTCCAGCGCTGGATGTTCTGGCCGATGTCCACCCTGATGACGCTCGGCATGCGGCGCTCGTCGATCAACTACCTGCTGCGCTATCCGAACAAGCACACCGCGGAGTATCGGCTCGAGGTGGTGGCCATGGCGCTCCATTACGTGTGCTGGTTGGTGATTCCAGCGCTGATCTGGGGCCCGCTCGCCGCGCTCGTCGTGTACGCAGGGATCTGGGCGCTCGTCGGCGTGTTCCTCGCGCTCGTGTTCGCACCCGCGCACATGGGTCTGCCGGTGATGGCCGACCAACACCACGATTGGCTGCACCAGCTCGAGACCACCCGCAACCTCGAGATGCCGCGCCTCATGTCGTTCTTCTTCGTCGGTCTCGACTACCAGGTCGAGCACCACCTGTTCCCGAAGATCCCGCATCACAACCTGCCCCGCGCCGCGGAGATCACGCGCCGATGGTGCGCGGCGAACGGCGTCGTCTATCACTCCACGCCGTACCTGCACGCGCTCGTCGATTCGGTCCAGTTCATGGCGAACGCGTGGGAACGCGATTCGATCCCGGCGGCGTCGGTGCGGATCATCCGCCCGATCGACGTCGTCATGGCGTAGCTCACCGCCGCATCCAGTGGTGAGCGACCGTGCTTAGTGAACCGTGTAGTAGTTGTACAAGGTGGCGATCTCGGTCGCGTCGAGCGCGCGGCTGAACACCATGACTTCGTCGACCGCGCCGTCTAGTCCTAGCGACGGTTCGAAGCCCATCGCCCCGAGCTCCAGCTCGAACGATGGAGGTGAAGCGAGCACGGCGGTACGCGTGCCTGCAGACTGTCCGTCTACGTAGAGAGTGCTCGTCGTGCCGTCGAACGTGCCGGCGACGAAGTGCCATTCGCCGAGCGACAGGTTCGACGACCCGGCGAGCAGGTACGACGTGGTCCCGTCCTGCAGTTGGAACGCCGGTGCGTCCCCGTAGTGCGATGCCCACAGCGCGAAGCCGGCATAGGCGCCACAGCAATCGCGATTGTTGGACAAGATGTATCCGTACTGGCTGGCGCTGTTCAACATGACCCAGCCGAGCACGGTGAGTTGAGTGGACAGCATCGTGAGCGACGGTCCAGAGCCGACGTCGATGTTCGTCGTTGTCGAGAACGCGGCCGCGGTCCCGCGTATGCCGGGGACTCCCGCTGCCGGGCACATCGTACACATCCCGGTATTTGCGTTCGCTGACAGATCGCGAAACATCGTCGAGCCTTGAACATCGTCGAGCGGCCAGTACGCGACGAGGTCAGGATCGCTCGCGATCGAGGGCGCACACACGCCAGTCAACCTCGTTTCCCCCGCGAGGCACGCGAGCAGCGCGTCCGCAGGGGCATCGCTGATCCGCGTGCTGTCGTACGGCTCGGAACCGGAGTCGCCGCCGGCCGCGAGGTCGCATGTCCATGAGGCAGGATTGCAGACCAGGCCGCTCGGACACGCGTCGCCGGTGGCACACGGCGCGCCGGGTACCGGATGGGGCGCGTAACAGCTCGCCATGGCAACCGAAGCGATCACTGCCGAGAGAGCCGCGCGCAAGACGCAATCGTCCGCCGTGGAGGCGGACGGTGTCAACGCCGACTATACGGCGCGGCAGTATTCGGGATGCGCGCGGCCCGGCTTCGTCAGCACGAACTGGAACAAGTTGCCGTCGCGCGAGCGCGACGCGCCGGCGGCGGCGAGCAAGTAGAACTTCCACATCAGGTAGAACTTGCGATCGTAGCGGTGCGCGATCTCGCTGTACGTCGCGTCGAACTTGTCCCACCACGCCATCAGCGTCGGGTCGTAGTCCGGGCCGATGTTGTGGAGGTCCTCGATCACGAACTTGCCCTCGATCGCGCGGCCGATCTGGGCGAGCGACGGCGCGACCGCGTTCGGGAAGATGTACTTCTCGATGAACGGCGTGCCGTGGCGCAGGCTGATGTTGTTCGAGATCGTGTGGACGAGCGCGACCCCGTCCTTGACGAGGCAGCGATCGATCACGCGCATCATCTCGGCGTGGTTCTTCGGGCCGACGTGCTCCATCATGCCGATCGAGACGACGCGATCGAACGTGCCGTGGACGTCGCGGTAGTCGCACAGCCGGAGCTCGACCGGCAGGTGCTTCCACTTCTGGTTGCCGAGCGAGACCTGGTCCTTCGACAGGGTCACGCCGAGCACGGTCGCGCCGTACTTCTCGGCCGCCCAGCTCGCGAACCCGCCCCAGCCGCATCCGAGATCGAGCACCTTCATGCCGGGCTCGAGGCCGATCTTCCGGCACACGAGGTCGAGCTTGGCTTCCTGCGCCTCGGTCAGGGTCTTCGCATGCTTCCAGTACGCGCAGGTGTAGACCATGCGCTCGTCGAGCATCCGGGTGTACAGGTCGTTGCCGATGTCGTAGTGCGCCTCGACCGACGCGCCCGAGCGGGTCTTGGCCTGGAGGTTGAGCAGCACGGCCTTCGCGGTCAGCGCGCGCATCCGCCAGCTGCCGGTGATCTTTTGCTTGAGGTTCGCGCGCATGATCTTGTCGATCGTGACGTCGAGCGCGTCGGTCTCGAACCACTCGTCCATGTACGCCTCGCCGAACCCGACCGAGGCCTCGCGCACGACCCGCTCGTAGAACCGCGGGTCGCGGACGCGAATATCGCCCGGCGCGTGACCGCCGATCTCGATCCCGGCCATGCCGAATAGCTCGCGCACGATCGCCTCGGCGTCCGAGCGACGGGTGGGGACCATGCGGCGAAACATCTCCGCGGGCGAAAACGAACGGCTTGGGGTGGGCGGGGTTTCGACCTGCATGGGGCCGTGAGTCTCACGGCCCCGAGGCACGAACAAGCCGAAAGGGTTGTAGGGTCCCCGGCATGACCGCGGTCGTGACCGTCAAGGACGTCCATAAGAGGTTCGGCAATCGCCGAGTTCTCGTAGGAGCGTCATTTGCCGTTCACGAGCGCGATCGGATCGGCCTGATCGGCGCAAACGGCAGCGGCAAGTCCACGCTGCTCAAGATGATGGTGGAGCCGAGCGCGCTGGCTCCCGACGAGGGCGAGATCACCTGGCGCAGAGGGCTCAAGCTCGAATACGTCGCGCAGGAGCCGACGTTGCCGGGCATTACCGTCGGCGACGCACTGGTTCGACCGGAGCTCGCGGACCATATCGTCGCGACGGTCGCGGCGGCGCTACGCCTCGCACCGAACCACGCGGTGGTCGCGACGCTGTCGATCGGCGAACGACGGCGGGTCGCGCTCGCTCGCGCGCTGCTCGGTAACCCGGACGTGCTCGCGCTCGACGAACCGACGAACCATCTCGACGCGCAGACGATCGAATGGCTCGAGGCTCGGCTCGCGGCGTGGCGCGGCGCGCTGGTCGTCGTCACGCACGATCGCTACTTCCTCGATCGGGTCGCGACCCGGATCGTCGAGATCGATCGCGGTAAGGCATACGCGTACGAAGGCGACTACGAAGCGTTCCTCGAAGCGCAGGCCGCGCGGCTCGCGATCGAGAGCGAAGGCGAGCGCCAGCGCAGCACGTTCGTGCGGCGCGAGCTCGATTGGATCCGGCGCGGACCGAAAGCGCGCACGACCAAAGCGAAGGCGCGGATCGACCGCTTCGATCGCGCGGTCGCGGCGGCGCCGGCGCAAGACGACCGGTTGCAAGCCGACCTCGTGTTGCGGTTGCCGACCGGGCCGCGGCTCGGCAGCACGATCGTCGAGCTCCGCAAGGTCGGCCGCACGCTCGGCGGCAAGCGGCTGTTCAGCGGGCTCGATCTGATGATGAAGCCGGGCGACCGGATCGGCATCGTGGGCCCGAACGGCGCGGGCAAGACGACGTTGATCCGCACGATCCTGGGCATCGACCCACCGGATAGCGGCGAGGCGATCATCGGCGCGAATACGCGGCCGGCGTACTTCGAGCAAGGGCGCAGCGAGCTGCGCGACGAGCTCACCGTGCTCGAAGAAGTCGGCGACGGCTACGACTTTGTCGAGCTCCCCGACGGCAAGGTCCACGTCCGCGGGTTCTTGCGCATGCTGTCGATTCCGGACAACGTCGCCGACACCAAGATCGGCCAGCTGTCGGGAGGCGAGCGCAATCGCGTCCAGCTCGCGCGGCTGTTGCGGCGCGGCGGCAACCTCTTGGTGCTCGACGAGCCGACCAACGATCTCGATCTGCCGACGCTCGCCGCGCTCGAAGACGGGCTCGCGAGCTTCCCGGGCTGCGCGCTGATCGTGTCGCACGATCGCTGGTTCCTCGATCGCGTCGCGACCGCGATCCTCGCGTTCGAGGGCGACGGCCAGGTCACGCTCTACGAAGGCAGCTATTCGTTCTATGCCGAGCGCCGCGCGCTTAGCCCGAGCCCGAGCCCGAGCCCGAGCGGCGACAAGCCCGCGTCGCGCGACACCCGCCAGAAGCCGGTCGGCCGGCGCAAGCTCACGTTCAAAGAGCAGCAAGACCTCGCGGCGATCGAGCAGACGATCGGCAGCGCCGAGGCCGCGGTCGCCGAGCTCGAAGCAAAGCTCTCGGATCCCGCGGTCTTCAAGGACCGCGCGACCGACGTGCCGGCGCTGATCGCGAAGCTCGACCTCGCGCGCGCCGACGTCGAACGGCTGTACGCGCGCTGGCAAGAGCTCGATGCGATCGCGCAAGCGAGCAGTCCGCGCTAATAGCGGTACGGCTTCGCCGCCATTTTGCCGTGCACCAACCCCTTCCGCTTATCCCGACCGTTTGCGCTTCGCGCTACGGTCTCCTAACCTAGCCCCGCAGATGTTCGCGACCACGTTCCTCGGTCACCAGGGTTGGGCGTTTCGCACCGAGCGCGCGACCGTGCTGATCGATCCGCTGTTGCGCGAGGACTTCGGCGAGATCCACGCGCTCGGCTACCGCGTGTGGCCGCCGCGCGAGCTCGATCTCGCCAAGCTCGGCCCGGTCGACGCGATCGTGCTCAGCCACGAGCACGACGACCACTTCGACATCCCTTCGCTCGCGCAGCTCGATCGCAAGATCCCGATCTACCTGTCGGCGCGCTCGTCGACCGCGGCGCCGGCGATCCTGCGGACGATGGGCTTCGAGGTCCGGCCGCTCGTGCCCGGGATCGCGCACGCGATCGGCGACCTCGAGATCACGCCGTTCACCGGCGATCACGTCGGCACGAACTGCGGCGACGAATGGGACACCCTGCCCTACCTCGTCCGCCACACCGGCGGTCACGGCAGCTTCTTCACGATGGTCGACATCCCGATCACCGAGCGCCACGTGCAGTGGGCGGCGGCGAAGGCGGCGCGGCCGGGCCTCGTCGGGTGGACGAACAACGCGATCGACTGGGCGCACATGGCGCACTACCTCGCGGGCCGCGAAGAGGGCACGCAGCAGACGTTCATCAAGATGGGCATGGGCCACAAGATGATCGAGCAGCACTGGGGCACGCCGGCCGCGATGATGATGTGCGCCGGCGGGTTCTCGTTCGTCGGCGATCGCGAGTGGCTCAATCGCCGCGTGTTCTGCGTCGACAACGACGCGGTGTGCACCGCGATGACGAAGGTCTATCGCAAGGAGAAGTTCGTCACCGCGACGCCGGGCCAGACGTTCAACCTCGTCGCGAACAAGCTCAAGTCGATCGACGCGACCGCGCCGTTCCTCGGCACCGCGCCGCGCGAGACCTGGCCGACCCGCGGGTGGAGCGCGACCGGCGACGTGCCCGACTACGCGCCCGCGACCGGCCGGCGCGAATTCACCGATCGCGAGCTCGCGGAGCTGACCGGCGATCTCGAAGGGGTCGCGGCGGCGTGGTTCGGCGGCAAGCTGTTCGCAAGCCTGTCCTCGCTGCTCGACTCCGAGGTCGCCGACCGCAAGCGCGCGTTCGCGTTCTCGCTGCGCCGCGACCCGGGCGAGACCATCGTGCTCGAGTACGCACCGACCGCGTGCAGGTTCGCGCGCAGCTCCGACCCGCCCGAGCGCTATCTCGGTGGGCTCGAGTGCTGGGCGAGCGACTTCGCGGCCGTCGCCGCGGGCGAGCTCGGTCCGATCGCGCTCAGCTTCGGTCGCGCGCGGGTGTGGAACGCGCTCTCGGAGCGGTTCCAGTTCGATCCGTTCGCCGAGCTGTATCGCGTCAGTCACCCGCTGCGCCGGCCGGCCGAGACCTTGCGCAACTACGAGAAGATCTGGCAGTCGGTCGCGAGCACGCAGCCGGTGGTTCCCGCGCGCTGATCAGTTCCCGACGTACGCCCACCACTCGGACACGCCTTGGCCGGCGACGGTGGACTCGATCAGCAGCGAGCTCCCGTTGCCGCCGATCTGTCCGTTGGCGACCCGCTCGATCGTCAGGTGCAGCGTCGTCCCGTTCGAGCCGTCGGTGCGGTCCCACGTCAGCTCGAGCTCGGGTGGCAACCCGAAGATCGCGTGGTCGGCATCGGTCGCGCGAACGTTCCACAGGTCGGTCGGCTGATCGCTGAACAGCACGACGTCGATCGTCTTGGACATGCCGTACGGGACCTGTACTCCTTCGGTCGTGATCCCGCCGGTCGCGCTATCGAACGGCAGCAGGTCCGGTAGCACCGGCTCGGCGCCGTGATAGGCGCCGGCGGGCGCCGGTACGCACGGATCGCCGTTGGTCCCGGCCGCGACGTTCGACCACGTGCGCTGGACCAGGTAGTTGCCGACGAGCCGCTGGGCGGCGTTGCCGAGGTATTCGCACATGTCGCCGAGCTCGCCGCCCGGCATCTCGCCCCAGATCGCGTGAAATGGATCGGGGAGCACGTAGGCAGGATTCGATGCGACATGCGGATCGGTCGAGGCTTCGAGCAGCTCGTGGCTGAGCGCCAAGGTGGCCGTGTCGAGCGTGTCGTCGCAGCGCGGGATCAGCGCGTAGACCACGAGCTGTTGGGTCTCGTCGTGATAGCCGCCGAACGCCTGGCAGCTGTTGCCGAACGGCGTCGATAGCATCGCGCCGTGCGGCAGGAACACCGTGTAGATCGTGTTCGGCGTGTCGAGCGGCCACGCGCCACCGGCCTGCGAGTTCGCATCGACGTAGGCCTGGAGCTCGGCGTCGGTCGTCGGCACCGTGTCGGTGGTGACGATCGGGGTCGCGAACGTGATGCCGGAGATCCCGTACTCGGACGTGATCGCGGTCCAATAGGCCGAGCCCGGCAAAGCCGCGAAGAACCCCTCGAGCGCGGTCTGCATCGTGTCGTCGCCGGTGAAGAAGATCGGCACGACGACCGGCGCGGCCAGCACCACGCCGCCCGCGCGCGGCAACACGACCGGTTGCGGCCCGTGCGGCGCCGTGAAGCCGGCGTCGCTCGACGAATCGAAGTATTGCGCGTCGGGGAGCCCCGAGCCGCCACCACACCCGATGCCGACGATGATCCCCAACCCCGCGGCGAGCTTCATCGCACGAGCGTACACCCGCGGCGCGTCAGTTCCCAATCCAACCCCACCACTCGCTGACCGACTCGCCGCCGACGAACGACTCGATCAACAAGACGCTGCCGCCGTTCGCGCCCGACGCCACGCGGTAGATCGTCAGATCGAGCTTCGAGCCGTTGTTGCCGGTCGGCTGATCGAACGCGAGCTGCAGCTCGCTCTGGGTGTGGAACAGGTCGTGGTCGGCGTCGTAGGCCTCGACCTGCCAGTCGGTCGTCGGCTCGTCGCTGAACAAGTCGACCTCGACCTGGACCGTCGTGCCGGTCGCGACGCTGACCCCCGGCGTCGTGATGGCGTTGCCCTCGGCGTCGATGAACGGCAACTGATCGCTGAACACCGGCTCGGCCGCGACGTAGGGCATCGCCAGCGCGGGCACGCATGGATCGTGCGAGGTCAACGCCGCCGCGTTCGACCACGTGCGCTGCACGTAGTAGTCGGTCTGGTCGAGCTGCGTGAACGCATCTTGGACGTACTCGCACATGTCGCCGAGCTCGCCACCGGGCGAGACCCCCCACACCGCGTGCGCGGCGTCGGTGTTCTGATAGGCCGGGTTGCTGAACGGGAATGGATCGCTCGAGGCTTCGACCAGCTCGTGACTCGTCACGATCGTGAGCGAGGGCAAGTCGCCGCTGCACCGGGGCAGCAGCGCATAGACCACGCCGCCCGGCGTCTCGTCGTGATAGCCGCCGAAGTCGAAGCAGCTCGTCCCGAACGGCGTCGTCTCGGTGATGCCATCGGGCAAGAACACCGCGTAGATCGTGTTCGGCGTGGTCGCGGGCCAGCCGTGAACGCCGGCGCTATTCGTCGTGATCAGCGCTTGCAGATCGGCATCGCTCGTCGGCGGCGGATCGGTGTCGACGACGGTCGGCGCGATCGCGATGTCGCCGATGCCGTACTCCGCGGTCGTCGCGTGCCAATACGACGAGCCCGGCAGCGCCGCGAGGTAGCCCTCGACCTGCGATTGCATCATCGAGTCGCCGGCGAAGAACACCGGCACGACGAGCGGTGCGGAGAGCACCGGCCCGGCGAGCGGGACGACCTGCGGTTGCGCCCCGTGCGGCGCGGTCACGAACGGCGCGGCATCGACGCTCGCATCGACGACCGCGGCATCCGGGCCGGTCGACTCGCCGAACGAGAAGCAGCCGCCGAAGGCGAGGATCGCCAGCCCCGAGGCGGATCGCAAGATCGGCTGTCCGTCGCGAAGCAAGGACGGCCGAGTCCTCGCGCCGAGGGGCCCCCGTTTACGGGGCGCCGGCCAGCTACTGCGCGACATAGCCCCACCACTCCGAGACGGAGTGGCCATCGACCGTCGACTCGATCAGCACGATGCTGCCGCCGCCATCGCCGTTCGCGAGCCGACGGATCGTCAGCTCGAGCTTCGAGCCATTGTTGCCGGTGGTGTGATCCCACGTGAACGCGAGCTCGGGCTGACTCCCATAGAACTGGTTGTCGGCGTCGATCGCTTGCACCGTCCAGTCGGCGGTGGGGGTATCGGCAAACAAATCCACCTCGATCGTCGCGGACGAGCCGTTCGTGACCGTCACGCCCGGCGTCGTGATGCTGTTGCCTTCGACATCCTCGAACGGCAGCTGCTCGGTCAGCACCGGCTCTGCGCCGAGGTACGGCGTGGCCGGCAGGTCGGGCACGCACGGGTCGTGTTGCGCGGCAGCCGCGGCGTTCGACCAGGTGCGCTGCACGAGGTAGTTGCCGACGAGGATCTGAAATGCCGAGTGGACGTACTCGCACATGTCGCCGAGCTCACCGCCCGGCGCGAGACCCCAGATCGCGTGCATCGCGTCGGTGGTCTGATAGGCCGGGTTGCTCGAGAACAGCGGATCGCTCGACGCTTCGATCAGCTCGTGCGACAGCGCCGGCGTGAGGCCCGACAGGACGCCGCTCGTGCAACGCGGCAGCAGCGCGTACACGATCGAGCCGGCTTGGGTCTCCGCGTGATAGCCGCCGAAGGAGTCGCAGCTCGTGCCGAACCCCGTCGATAAAGTCACACCGTCCGGCAAGAACACCGTGTAGATCGTGTTCGGCGTGTTCGCGGGCCAGCCGTGCGCGCCGTCGCTGTTCGTCGTGATGAACGTCTGCAGCGCTGCATCGGTCGTGGGCGGCGGATCGCTCGACACGATGCTCGGGGCGATCGCGATGTCGCCGATGCCGTACTCCGCGGTCGTCGCGTGCCAATACGTCGAGCCCGGCAGCGCCGCGAGGAAGCCCTCGACCTGGGCTTGCATCGCATCGTCGCCGGTGAAGAAGATCGGCACGACGAGCGGCGCGGTCAGCACCGGGCCGCCCAGCGTGACCGCTTGGGGCTGGGCTCCGTGCGGGGCGATCGCGAATGCGGCGTCGACCGGCGTGGCATCGGGCAGCTCGGCGTCGGGTCCATGATCGTGCGAGCCACCGCCGCCGCAGGCACCAAACGCGAGCAGCCCGGCGAGCGCGAGCGACGGGTTCCACATGCGAGGATCAGACACCGCGACCTCGGCGGTGTCGAGGACGCCCCGGCCAACACCCTCTCACCGGGCGAGACTCGCGCCATTCACAGAGCCGCCCGGTGATCGCGTCGCGTCCGGCGAAGTAAGGGCGATGTCCTTACGGGCGCCTGCGACCCCAGGCGGCAATCATCGGCGCGGTCACGACCTCGACGCGTCCAGCCGCGACGTTCGCGACATGGCGATCGACCTGCTCGTCGGTGGCATGGCCCTTGGCGACGAGCGCTGAACGTAAGATCTCGATCGTCGCGAGCTCGAGAGTGGCGAGCTCCGGCATCGCGACCGGGAACTGCGCCTCGGCGCGAACGTCGACGAGTCCGGCGGCGCGCAGCCGGCGCGGCAACGTCCGGCCAAAGCCGAGGTCGGCACCGCGGTCCGCGAGCAGCGCGCGAAAGCCGGTGCGGATGTGGTTCGCGAGCGCGTGCTCGGGCGTGATCGCATCGAGATGCGCGAGCGGTTGTAGCGCTGGATCGGCGTCTTCGATCAGCAGCCAGCCGCCGGGGGCGAGCGTCGCGACCATCGCGCGCAGCGCGGCGTCACGATCGACGACGTGGACCAGGACGAGCCGCGCGTGGACGAGATCGAACTGCTCGGCAGGAGCCGGATCCGCCGCGACGTCGTGGCGGCGAACTTCGATCGGCGCCGAGGCCGCGGCGTCCATCCACGCCGTGTCGAGATCGGTCGCGAGCACGCGCCCGGTCGAGCCGACCTGCGCGCCGAGCCAGCGCGGCACGTTGTCGCCGCCGGCGCCGACCTCCCACACCCGCCAACCCGCCGCGATGCCGAGCGCGCCGATCCGGCGAAACGTAGCGGGATCGAACAATGCCGACATCGCCGCGAAGCGCCGCCCCGCTGCGGGTGCGCGGTTGTCGAGCAGGTACCCGGCGGTCACCGCGCTAGGTTACTGCCAGTAGAAGTTCGCGGCGATGCCGGTCACGGTCGACAGATCGATGTTCTTGAACGAGTTCGTGAAGTTCAAGTTGCCGCCGATCGAGCCGGAGAACGAGAACCAGTCGGAGATGAAGCGCTCGACGCCGAAGTCGCCGCCGACCAGGACGTCGAGGTTGGTGCTCGCGCTGGTATCGGGCCATGCGAGGGCGACCCGTGGCTCGACATAGGCGTAGAACTTGCCCTTGTGCTTGTACAACCGATAGCCGGCGCCGACCTCGAAGCCGAACGTCGTCGTGGTCGTGGCTGGCGCGGTCATCGTCGCCGGGACCGACGCGTGGTTGAGGTCGAACCCGGCGATCACGTCGATCGCGCTGCTCGGATCGAGGAAGTACAACACGTCGAGCGTCGTCAGCCCCACGCTGTGCGCTGACACCGCGGCGTCGAGACCTTGCAGCACGCCGACGAGTGGCACCGAGATCCCGAGGGTGCCCTTATCGAACATGTTGTCGCCGCTCGGGCCCGCGGCCGCGGTCGCGGCGGGCGGTGGCATCGCGGTGCCGGCTTCGGGCTCGTCGGCGCGCGCGGCGCCGGCCGCAGCCGCTAACAGAGTGAACGCGAGTAGCGAGTTCTTGAACATGGACAGCTCCCCCTCCGAGGATGGTCTGGAGAGATTGGAGTCCACCTGGCCCCGCTGGCGCAAATTTTTGGCAAGCGCGGTGACGCTAATCGATCACGGGCGCGACCGTGGTCACCGCGGCGCCCCACCACGTCGGGCCGTTGCTCGACACCAGCGTGCCGACGCCGGTCGTCGGATCGATCAGGATGAAGTCGCCGCCGTTCGTGAAGCCGTAGACCTTGTTCTTCCAGTACGCGAGGCCCCAGATCTCGCCGTACCCGGTGTCGGTGCCGATCGTGGTCGCCGAGAACGAGACCGGCGCGAGGCGCGCGAGCTCGTCGTTCGAGCTGCCGGGGACGGTCTGCACCGTGCCGAAGCCATCGACCGCGACGAGATCGCCGCTCGACGCGAACGCGCTGCCCATATTGCCGACTTGAGTCGACACGCCGGTCATCGGATCGATGCGGAACACGATCCCGTCGGCATTGCGGGTCGCGATCAACACGTCGTCGCCGGTCTCGCCGAGCATCGCCGCGGGCACGAACGACAAGCCGTTGTACGTGCCGTCGAGGCTGTCCGACAACAACGTCGTCTGCGCGGTGTCGGGATCGATCTTGTAGACCGCGGTGAACGACACGCCGATCATGTTGCCGTTCTTGTCGATCGCGATGTCGGTCATCTGATCGGGCAGGAGCGCGATCGGCCAGCCGAACGCGCCGACCTCGGTGATGGCGAGCGAGTCGGGGTCGATGCGATACAACGTCGAGTCGGTGTGCGCGTAGACGTAGGTCTGGCCCGAGTTGTCGGCATCGCCAGCTCCGGGGTTGGCGTCGGGACCTTCGCCGCCGCCACCTCCTCCGCCACCGCCGCCACCCGGGCGCGAGCTCGGTCCACATGCGGTGACGGCGAGCACGAGCAAGGCGATCGCGGGCTTCATCGCGGCGGACGATACTCCGCGGCGATCGCGATGAGAAGCGCTCAGTTCACGCGGCCGTGGGCCTCGTTACGGCGTGTACATCTCGCCGAGCGAGTCGCTCGCCGCCGCGAGCCCGGCGCGCCGCACGATCGAGGCGATCGGCATCGTCGACGACAACTGCAGCGAGACGATCGCATCGCGCGACACCGCGATCACGCCGGCGCTGCCGCCGGTCGTGCGCTGCAGGTCGCCGAGCGCATCGGTGACGGCGGGGCGGAGCGCCACACCGTCGGCGACTCGGGCCGCGATGCCGCGTGCGAGCGCGACGCGGAGCACCGCTTCGCCATCGCCCGTCGCCGAGATCGCGGCGTAGTGGTCCGCCCACGTCCCTGCGCCAGCGATCGGCGAGTCGCCGATCCGGCCCGCGCGTTTGCCGGCGATGCCACCGGTCGAGGTCGCGGCGGCGAGCCGACCCTCGCGATCGCGCGCGACCGCGCCGACGGTGCCGCCGGACTTGGCGCTCGCGCCGGCGAGCACGTCGCGCAGCCGAGCCCGCGCGCGCTCGGTCACCAGCGAGCCCGGCGCCGCGGGCTCGATCCCGACCTCGGCGGCGAATCGCCACGCAGCTGGGCCCGCGAGCAGGACGTGCTCGCCGGCGTCGAGCACCGCGCGCGCGAGCGCGATCGCGCGGCCGAGATCCGGTACCGCGCCGACCGCGCCGATGCGTTGATCGTGGCCGTCCATCACCGCGGCATCGGTCTCGACCGTCCCGTCGCGAGTCAAGGCCGCACCGATCCCGGCGTTGTACTCCGGGTCATCTTCGAGCACGCGCACCGCGGCGACGACCGCATCGAGCGCCGAGCCGCCGGCGGCGAGGATCGCATCGCCCGCTGCGGCGGCTGCTCGCACGCCGGCGCGCAAGCGATCGTGGCGATCGGGGGCGACGTCGCCGGCTCCGCCGTGGACGACGATCGCGGTCATGAGGCGTCCGCCGCGCAACGAAACCCGATGATCACGTGACGCACCGCTTTGCCGCGACCGTGGCGCGCCGCACCGCGGCCGAGTCCGCCGTAGTCGTCCCATGCCGAGCCTTTGACCGTCATCTCGTCGTCTACCTCCGCTCCGCCGTCGGCTGCGCTACGCGTCGGGCGTTCGCCCGACTTGTCTACTACCTCCGCTCCGCCGTCGGCTGCGCTACGCGTCGGGCGTTCGCCCGACTTGTCTACTACCTCCGCTCCGCCGTCGGCTGCGCTACGCGTCGGGCGTTCGCCCGACTTGTCTACTACCTCCGCTCCGCCGTCGGCTGCGCTACGCGTCGGGCGTTCGCCCGACTTGTCTACTACCTCCGCTCCGCCGTCGGCTGCGCTACGCGTCGGGCGTTCGCCCGACTTGTCTTGCAGCGGAGTCGAGGTCCACTCGTAGACGTTGCCGGCGAGACCGAGCACACCGAACGGGCTCGCTCCGTCGGGATACCCACCGACCGGCGTCGTATCGCCAGGCCCGCCGACCGCGCAGTCGAGCTTGCTCGCCTCGAACGCATTGCCCCACGGATACGACAGCCCGCCGTCTCCGCGGAGCGCGCGCTCGTACTCGTCTGCGGTCGGCAAGCGCCGCGGTAAGCCAGCGAGCTCACCGCGCCACGCGCAATAGGCCGCGGCTTCGGTCCAGGTCACGAGCACGACCGGATGGTCCTCGCGCCCGGCCGGCGGCGCACTGCCACGCCACACGAACCGCGCGACCTGCGTCGCGTAGTCCTGGGTGAACCCGGTCGCCTTCCACGCGGTCTTGTCGATCGCAGGCGCTGGCGCTTTGCCCGCCGCGACGAACTCCGCGTACGCGGCTTCGGTCACCGGCATCAGGTCGATGCGGTAGCCGGCGAGCGTCACCATGTGGCGTGCCTCTTCGCCATCGAACCAGTGCTGCTCGCGCGCGGTGTCGCGCCCGGCGGTCGCGCGATAATCGTCGTACGCGGCGTCGCGCTCCTCGGGCGTCGAGCCGGCGACGAACCTGCCGGCGGGGATCGCGATCATCTGCGCGTCGGCGGCCAACGACAGCGGTGCGATCGCGGCTGCGGTCGGATGGGCCGGAGACGGCGCCGAGCACGCGCCGGCAAGCGCGACGAGGATCGCGCCCCATCCGGTCATCGTGCCTTCGCCTGCGCCATCGCGGGCGCGAGCAACCGCGCCAGCTCTGGAAGGTACTCTGGATCGGCATCGAGTGCTTTTGGGTCGAGCGCCACGTGCGTGAGCGCCGGCGTCAGGCGCGGAAACAGGCCAGCGTGATCCTCCAGCATGCGCGCGACCCGCGGATCTGCTTGCATGTCGATCTCGATCACCGACGAGAACACGGCCTTGCCCTTGCTGTCGCGCAGCGCCGAGGTCGCGAACAGGAAGTGGCCGTCCGCCGACCACACCGGGCCGCTCTCGTCGGTCAAAGGCAGATCGACGATCCGCTCGGCGCCGCCGCCGCCGGTGGCCTTGATCCGGCACAGATCCGCGTCGACCATGTCACCGCCTGTCGTGGTCCGCGGGATCGCGGCCGAGAACGCGATCGTCTTGTCGTCCGGCGAGAACGCCGGCGTGGTGTCGGCCGGGCCGTCGGTCAAGCGCACGATCACGCCGTCTGGCGTGCGCAGCTCGAGGTGGCTATCGACGCCGGCGCTGCCATCGCGGTGCGGCGTGACCTCGGCATAGACGATCGCACCGTCGTGCGCGACCGAAGGCGTGACCTCGTGGCCCGGCCCGCTCGTCAGCTGCTCGGGTTCGCCGCGCGCGTTGCCGTTGCGATCGATCGCGAGGCGATACAGATCGAAGTTCCCGCCCGGGGTCGCGCGCGCGAACACGATCGCGCTGCCGTCCGGCACCCACGTCGGTTGACTGTCGATCGCGGGGCCCGAGGTCAGCGCACGCGAGCTCGCGTCGGGCGCGACCGGCGCGATCCACAAGCTGGTCTCGTCGAACGCTCGACCGCGGCTCGAGGCGAACACCACGAACCGATCGTCCGGGGAGATCGCGGGATTCGTATCGCGTGCGCGCGTCGTCGCCGGCGACACGACCACGAGCTGGCGGTCGCCGTGCTCGTCGATCGCGACCAACCGGATCCCGGTGACCGATCGTTCCGCGACGACGATCGCGATCCGCGCCGGTGGTGGACGCGGCTCGCTCGGCGGAGCCGACGGCAGCGAGCAAGCAGCGCAAGCGGCGCTCGCTGCGAGAGCGAACCTACTTCGTCGCAGCGGGAGCCGGAGCGGCGGCGGGAGCCGCAGCAGGAGCGGCCGCAGCTGGTGCCGCCGCGGGAGCTGCGCTACCCGCTGGAGCAGGGGCAGCTGCCGGCGCTGCGCTGCCGGCGGGCGCAGGCGCTGGAGCCGCCGCGCTCCCTGCAGCGGGATCTGGCGTCGGAGCCGGGGCGACGGCCGCCGTCGACTTCTTCGTCAGGTTGGACATGTTCATGCCCTTGGTCAGATCCTTCTTATCGGGCTCGACTCCGACGTAGATGCCGAGCGCGAGGATGAGGACGGCGAGCGAAGACACGGCCGCGACGATGACAGCGCGCTTCTGCGACTCCGCAGCGTGCTGCTCGTAGACGACAAAGCTGTGTTCCTGCTCGCGTGGCCAGGACGAGAAATCGACGTAACTCATCGGAACCTCCGACTGTCGGCAACGGTAGAGCGAATCAACGAATGGCGCAATGGAATCGAACTTCGACGTGTCTCGTGCGTTGCTATGATCAGCCCGACGATAGGGCTTGGGTGGATATGACACCGCACCGGCGCCTCGGTTCCATCATTCTCGCGGTCGCGATCCCCACGATCTTGGTCGTGATCTCGGTGGGTTGCGGCCAGAGCCAGGCCGAGCCCGCGGCGCCGGTCGCGAGTCGTGCGCGCCTGACCGCGCCCCCAGCCGCCGCGCCCCCGGCCGAGGTCGCGCTCGGGCTCGACGACAAGGGGATCTGGAACGACCTCGACGACCAGGTCCAGATCGCGTTGCCGCGGGGGCTCGATCCAGCGCGCGTCTCGGCCCGGTTCGATGATGTCCACGAGGTGCTCGTCCTGTCGATCGATGGCTTCCCGCGCAAGGCCTACCCGACCGGCGGCGGCACCGAGCTCACAGTCGGGCACTTTGATTTGTCGTTGCGACCCGGCGATCGCGCCGAGCTCGCGCCGCTCCTCTCCGAGGCGCGGCTCAGTGCAGGCGAGGCCACGCACGATCGCGACAGCGACGGCATCCCCGATCCACTCGACGTCCTGATCGGCGCGAAGAAGACCGTGCTCAACGCCGACGCCTATACCGAAGAGGCCGAAGGCTACATCGGGATGAAGTATCCGATGGGCGACGTGCCGCGCACGGTCGGCGTGTGCACGGACGTGATCGTTCGCGCGGTCCGGAACGCCGGCCTCGACATCCAGAAGGAGCTGCACGAAGACATCGCACGCGCGCACGCGGCCTATCCGATGGTGAAGGGGATGGGTGATCCGAGCATCGATCAGCGGCGCGTCGGCACGCTCCTGCCCTACTTCAAGCGGCATTGGGAGCAGCACGGCACGAAGCTCGACGATCCGGCGGATCCGCTCCGTCCCGGCGACGTGATCTTCATGGATACGTTCCCGAGCCGGCCCGGCCCCGACCACATCGGTATCTTGTCGGACACGCTCGACGACGGCGGCATGCCGTTGGTGATCAACAATTGGACCGATGGCACGACGACCCGCGAGATGGATCTGTTGACGTTCGTGCCGGTGCTCTATCGGTTCCGCTTGCCACCGTAGTAGTTTCGGCGACGTGAGGGGCCTGAGCCGCACCGATCGCTCGGCTGTCCGTGCGAAGCAAAGGACGGCCGACACCTTGCGGCGAGGGTCTCCCTTTAGCGGGGGCCTGAGCCGCACCGATCGCTCGGCTGTCCGTGCGAAGCAAAGGACGGCCGACACCTTGCGGCGAGGGTCTCCCTTTAGCGGAGGCCTGAGCCGCACCGATCGCTCGGCTGTCCGTGCGAAGCAAAAGACGGCCGACACCTTGCGGCGAGGGTCTCCCTTTAGAGGGAGCCTCTTCGTCGCCGCGGCGCTGAGCTTCGTGCTCTCGACCCCGACGGCGCGCGCCGACTCCGACGACGGAACGCGGTCGATCTATCGCGGCGTGATCGATCGGGTCGAGGTCGAGCCCGCGACGATCGGCGGCTATCGCCTCCGGATCTATCTGTCGGCGCTCGCGCTTCAGGGTCAGGTGCTCGACCTCACGGATCCGAAATCGCTCAAGCTCTACCTCGGCACGAGCGAAGAGAAGGCGCCGTACGCGCTCGGTCGCTACGCCGCGACCGATGCAGACACCGCGATCGTGCTCGTCATCCAGGTGACGCAAGACTTCGCCGACGCGTTGCCCGCGATCGGCGATGCCCTATCGAGCGCGGCGCTCGCCCCGATAGGTGAGCACACGGAGGTCGCGGTGATCCCGTTCGGCGACGCGCCCGGCCAGGCCAAGCTCGGGACGGTCAAGCAAGCGCACGCGAAGCTCGAAGGGCTCGCGACCGACGGCACGAGCGGTGACCCGGGCCTGCTCGACGCACTCGACCGTGCGCTCGGCTTGTTGCGCAAAGCGAAGACCACGCCGGAAGGTCGCCCGCTCCGCAAGGTGATCATCATCGTCGGCGACGGTCGGGACCGCGCGGGCGATCGCGATCGCGTGACTCGGCTCGGCACGCGCGCCGGCAAAGAAGGCGTGCGGATCGATGCGGTCGCTTACTCCGCGAACAAGGTGCTGCGGCCGATGCTCACCCTCGGCGAGCTCGCGAAGCGATCGCTGGGCACGTTCCGCTGGGTCCGCACGTCGACCCCCGATTCGTGGACCGCAGCGTTCAAGCAGCTCGGCGAAGAGCTCGCGCAGCAATACGTGCTGACCTACTTCGTGTTCGACAACCCCGCGGGCAGGCGCGTCCACCTCGTCAGCGTCGGCCGGACCGAGCTGACGTCGAACGAAGTGCGCGTGCCCCCGGCCGGGTGCGGTGGCAAGCCCTGCGACCCGGGTGCCTACTGCGCCTCGGACCGCTGCGTGATGCCGCTGCAAGACAGCGAGCGCGGCATCCTCGGCTGGGTGCTGATCATCGGTGGCGCGATCGTCGGCGGGCTCGTCATCCTGGGCTTCGTCGGCGCCGCGATGTCTCGCCGGCAACATCGGCTGAGACCGATGATGCCGCCAGGCGTGATGCCGCCAGGCGTGATGCCGCCAGGCGTGATGCCGCCAGGCGTGATGCCGCCGGGCTATCCCGCGATGCCCGCGGCGCTGCCGATTCCACCGCCGGTCGTCGCGCCGCAACCCGCGCACCAAGGGCCGATCGCGGCGCTGCTCGTCGTCAACGGGCCGCGCGCCGGAGAGCGCCTGCTCGTCCGCAACGGCTTCGTGATCGGCAAGCAGCCGGGCTGCGACCTCGTGATCGAGGACGGCTTCACGTCGAGCCAACATGCGCAGATCGCGATGGATCGGCTCGGCAACTGCTATCTCTACGACCGCGGCTCGACCAACGGCACGTTTGTCAACGGCTCGCGCATCGCCGAGGCTCCACTCGCCCACGGAGTCGTCATCCGGATAGGCTCGACAGAGCTGCGGTTCTTGGCACAATGAGGATCTGTGGGTAAGTACAGACCATCCGGGGTGATCTACGTCGCGGGACAGAAGTTCCACGTCGAAGCGCCTGTCGTGAACTTCACCGAAGGCCCGAGGTGGGACGCGACCGCAAAGACGTGCCTGCCGACCGACAACGACGGCATGCGCCTGTGCACGAGCCCCGAGGGGTTTCCGTCGACCGTCAACTACAACCAGCGCTACGCGTTGCGCCCGGCGCTGCGTCACTACGGCGAGCATCCGCCACTCGAGGCGGTCAAGGCGGTGATCAAGCAGTTCGTCGTCCACCACGATGGCTGCAGCTCCTCGGACATGTGCTTCGACGTCCTGCAGAACGAGCGCGGCCTGTCGGTCCACTTCATGGTCGACAACGACGGCACGATCTTCCAGACGATCGATCTCGCGCTGATGGCCTATCACGCCGCCGAATGGAACACGGCGTCGATCGGCGTCGAGCTATGCAACCGAGGCGATTGGCTCAAGGAGCCGCACTACTACGACGGCGGACGGTTCGGCCCGCTGCGCGCGCCGAAGCTGTGCCGGATCAACGGCCACACGTTCAAGGCGTTCGAATACACCAAGCCGCAGATGGAGTCGTTCCGCGCGCTGTGTCGCGACTTGATCCGGATCTTGCCGAACCTGCCGACGGAGTTTCCGCAGAGCAGCCCGGGCGAGCCGATGTGGGACACGATGCCGACCGCGGCGTCGTTCGGGTTCGCGGGGTTCATCGGCCACTACCACCTCACCGCGCAGAAGTGGGATCCGGGTCCGTTCGACTTCAAAGACTTTTGCCGCTCGCTGCGCGGATCGTTCTGCTTCCCGCTGTACAACGCGCCGGATCCGAAGCGCGCCGAGCGCGACATCCCGGCGATCCCGACCGACCCCGACAAGCTGCAAGCCGCGGCGACCGAGCTGTTCAAGAATAACGAGACCAGGGCCGACGGCGGCTACTTCCCGGTCGGGCCCTGGGGCGAGGCGCGGCTGTGGCACGGCGGCGTTCACCTCGTCGGCAAAGAGGGCGATCCGATCTACGCGCCGTTCCCCGGGCGGTTGGTCGCGGCGCGCATGGGCAAGAACGCGCCGATCGGGTCGGTCAACTTCGTGCTGCTTCGTCACGACATGGCGCTCGGCAAGTCGAAGGTCCAGTTCTACTCGCTGTACATGCACCTCGCCGACGAGCTCGCCGGCGCCGGACCGCGCGTCGATTGGATGACCTCGAAGAACAGCGGCTGGAAGCAGAACGGCAGGCCCGGCGAGGTGTCGCTGCTCGACGAGCCGGTCGAAGCCGGTGCCTTGATCGGTCACATGGGCACCGCGGGGCCAGCCGAGCTGTCGCGCGCGCAGATCCACCTCGAGTTTTTCGCGACCAGCGAGCTGTTCACCGACGTCCCCGGCTCGCCGTGGACGGTGGTCGATGGCACCTCCAGCGGACGGTTCTGCGAGGCGATCGAGATCAACAACAACATCGACACCGACCACGACGGGACCCTGTCGAGGCAGGAGCTGTCGAGCTTCTACTCGGGCGGCGGCGGGGAGGCGCTCCATCACACGGTCACGCTCAACATCTCCGAGTGGACCACCGAGCCGAGCTGGTCCGAAGCGCTGCGCGTACCGAAGGACTTCAAGAAGTGGAAGGCCGCCGACATCGACGACCTCGTCGATAATCAGATCACGCCCGGACTGTGGTGGGACGCGGCGACCGCGGCGCACTGCAAGCTGTCGCCCGACGGCGTCGTGTTCCACTATCACCCGGTCACGTTCCTCGCTTGGTTCAACCAGCAGCTGCTCGACGCCGCGGCCCAGGCGAAGAAGACCGGCAAGGATCTCGACGAGCGCGACGCGACGAAGGTGCCTCCGACGATCCTCGGTGACTACGACGATGTCAGCGGCAAGTCGATGCGCTCGGCCGCGACGGTCGAGGACGATCCCTGCAACAAGCTCACGCTCAGCGACATGGTGCTCGGCTACGACGCGCCGGAGTGCGGCCAATGAGCGAAGGCAACGGCGCCAAGACCTGGCGACTACCGACCCGACGCGCCTTCGTCGCGATGCTCGCGGGTGCGGTCGGCGCCGCGACGATCGTCGGCGTGCGCAAGCTCGGCGTGCCCGCCCCCGCGCCTGCGGATCCCGCGTTGCCGCGGTGGATCGGCCACGTCTAAAGGCGCCCGAGCGGGCCCGAGCCGAGCCGATCGCTCGGCTGTCCGCGCGAAGCAAAGGACGGCCGACACCACACGGCGCGGGCCGGCGTTGTTGTAATGTCCGCGCATGGTTCGCCGCCTAGCCTGGGTCCTTAGCGCCGTCGTCCTCGCATCCGTGTCGGTTGCGACCGCGCAGCCGAAAAAGAATGTGCCCGCGAAGAAAGGTCCGATCGCGCCCGCGAAGGACGCGCCGGCAGCGGGCTCGGGCTCGGGCTCGGGCTCGGGCGATGCAGGTGCCGGCAGCGCGGTGCAGATGACCGAGGACGCGCCGCCGTCGGACATGAACGGCACCGACGAGAACCCGGACAACCCGCACGAGGTTGGCAACGCCGACAACGGCAAGCCGAAGCCGCCGCCGTCGACCGCACCCGCCGTTTATCCGATCGAAGAGGCGCTTCGCCCGATCACGCTGTTCGAGGGCATGGCCGAGCTGTCGATCGCGCCGCACGCCGAGGTGTCGCCGTTCTGGAGCTCGGACGCGCTACGCGCTCGCTACGGCATCACCCGCCAGTTCCAACTTGGAATCACCTACGCGTTCGCCGGCGTCTACGATGATCCGGCGACGGTGCAGAAGCAGTACGCGATCCACCCCGGCAAGGCGGTCGGGATCGACGTCACGTATTTGATCCAGAGCTGGATCGGCGTGCGGATCGGGCTGCCGTTCTACTTGAACCCGTTCGCGATGTCGTTGTCGATCGCGGCCCCGATCAAGTTTCACTTCGGCGACAAGTTCGCGCTCGGTGCGTTCGATGATCTATTGAACATCAAGCTCTCGAAGTTCCCACCGAGCTTCACGAACGAGCTGCAGAACGCGAGTGCCGCGCAAGGCACGACGACCGGCACCGAGCAATCCGCTGGCACGCTGCGCCTGTCCGGCTACGGCATCTATCAGGTGCAGTCGAACGCCGCGGTCACCGGTCGGATCGGCATCGACATCGACGACCTGTCCGGCGGCTCGAGCACCGCGGGGGCGGGCACGACCGGAACGACCCAGGTGTTCATCCGCGCCGGGATCGACTTCACGCCGCGCCACTGGATCGATCTCGGCGTGTCGCTCGGCTTCGACGATCTCGCGCACGGCGGATCGTTCGACCCGCAGCTCTACTTGGCGCTGCGGATCTGAGTCGACGGTGCGTCGGGTGCGGCGATCACTTCGAACCGCTTGACGCCGACGAGCTGGCCGCCGACCGTGTAGGTCTTGCACGACCACATCCCGATCGGATCCTTCGGTAGGTCCTCGGCCGGGAAGTAGCTGCGGTACACGACCGCATCGCCGTCGCACTCGATGCGGTCGGGCGACACGCGGGCGATCTCGGCGCCACGCAGCGTCCACACGTGCTCGATCGGTTCCTTGAGCCCGCCCGGCTCCCGCAACAACGAGCCACAGCGCAGGCGCTCGAGCTGATCGCGACGGAGCTGATGCTTGCTCGGTGGCAAGCACTCGTAGCTGCCCTCGGTGCCGTTGCCGACCGCGGTCTCGGGCATCGCGAGCGGTGCCGGCGGGATGAACGCGCGGCCGTACCACACCGCGGCGAGCAAGCCGCCGGTCGTGGCGAGCGTGAGGAGCGCGCCTTGCGGCGACAGCACCTGGCGGACCGAGAACGACAACAGCGCGACCGACGTCGGGGTCGCCGCGGCGGCGCAGATCAAGCTCGTGCGATGGTCGATCCCGAGCACGAGCGGCAGCAACACGTTGAGCAAAGCGAACATCGCGAGGCCGTACATCGCGGAGGCGAGCCAGCGCCGCTCCATCACGAAGTGATCGAACACGAGGTCCATCGTCGACAGCACCGCGCAGATCAGCAGGATCGGCGCGAGCCACCAATTCCACGACTGGAACGACCAGGTCGCGCTCGACGCGTAGAGCGGCGTCAGGAAGAAGAACATCTGCTGGTAGAACTGCTTGATGACGTAGTTCGTGACGGTCCGGATGCCTCTGCGCGCGATGCCCTCGTCCTCGCGACGATTCGCCGGCCCGACGATGAAGCGCAGCGCGACGAACAGCAGCAGCCACGACGCGAACAGCGCGATCATGACCTTGTCGGCGTGGGCGAGCCCGGCGCGGGCGAACAACATCACGCCGACGCCGAACGACAGCGCGAACCCCGAGTGCAGCCACCACAGCTTGCGCAGGATCCGGCGCAGCCGCGACGGCGGTGCACCAGGCTGCGTGCCGGGATCGGCGTCGGGTGCTCCCACGCGCCTATCTTACCCGCACGGTCGCGTCGCGGGCGGTTAGCTCGCCGCGGCGATCAGCGCCTTTAAACGTTCGAGCGCGAGCTCGATCTTCGCCATCGCCGGGCCGAACGAGAACCGCACGTGACGGCGGAACCGCGACGGCCGTCCGCCGCGGCGCTTGCCGGGATCGACATCGAAGAACTCGCCGGGGACGCAGATCACTTTGCGCTCGAGCGCGGCGCGGAAGAAGCTCATGCCGTCGGACAGCGACGCGGGCAGATGCTCGGCGGACGCCCACACGTAGAACGTACCCTCGGGCGGTAGATCGACCATGAAGCCGAGGTCGCGCAGGCCGTTCAACAGCTTGCCGCGCTTCTTGCCGAACTCGGCGTGGATCGCTCTGGTCTCGGCCATCGCGGCGTTCGGCGCGAGCAACTCGGTCGCCTTGCGCTGCAGCGGGCGACTACCGCCGCCGTCGAGGAACGACCCGGCCGACGTCACGCCGTCGATGACCTTCTTCGGGGCGACCGTCCAGGTCACGCGCCAGCCCGGGTAGCGCCAGTTCTTGGTCAGGCCGTCGAGGATGACGACCGGATCGCGATCGACGTCCTCGACGTAGCGCGCCGCGGTCTCGATAGCTCCATTCGCGACGAGATCCGGGCGCCAGATGTAGTGCGAGTAGAACTCGTCGAAGATCAGCGCGCAGTCGAGCTCGCGCGAGGTCGCGACCCAGTCGGCGAGATCGGCGCCGCCGATGACCTTGCCGGTCGGATTCGAGGGGTTCGACGCGAGGATCGCGGCGAGCCCACGGCCGAGCACTTCGCGCCGCAGATCGGCGCCGGAGAACGCATAGCCGCGCTCGGGCTCGAGCAGGATCGGGATCGGCGAGAACATGCGGAACACGCCGAGCAGCTCTTCGTACGCGGTGTAGTCCGGCAAGAAGTGCCCGAGGTTGATGTTGCCGAGCGATGCGGCGACGCGGGTCAGCGCCGAGCGGCCGCCGCCCGAGACCGCGACGTTCTCGGCGGAGTACTTGCTGCCGAGGCCGCGGCGAAACACCTCGTTGTAATAGCCCGCGATCGCTTCGCGCAGCTCCCACAGACCGGCGATCGGCGCGTATTCCTGATCGCCGGCGAGGATCGGCAGCTCGCTCACCCGCGGAGGCGCGCCGGGCAGCGCTTCGCTCTCGGGCATGCCCTGGCCGAGGTTGCACCAGTCCTCCGCGTCCGACGCGAAGCCGTGGCGATTCGCTTCGGTGGTCACGTAGATCACGCCGGTGCGCGGCACCTCGCGAAACGCGGCGAAGCTCGGTCCTTCCCCGACGAGCGGAGACGTTCCGGACCGAGGACGCGGTGGAGTTGCCATCGGCGCGCAGCGTAGCCGAGATGCGGCACCGAGCCGATGGCGGTCGCAAAATATTCGGGCTACGGTGGCGGCGTGTCTGGATGGCAAGCGATCGTCGGCCAAGACCGCGTGATCGCGCTGTTGCGCGGCGCCATCGAGCGCGACCGCGTGCCGCACGCTTATCTATTTTCGGGCCCGGTCGGCGCGCCGCTGCTCGACACCGGGCTCGCCCTCGCCTGCGCGTTGAATTGCCTGACCTCGCCGGGCGAAGGCTGCACCGGCGCCGCAAGCGGCGGACCTTCGGCCCAGGGTGTCGGCCATCCTCATTCTTCGGACGGCCGAACGATCGATCAGCCTCAGGTCTGCGATGCCTGCTCGAAGATCATCGCGGGGATCCACCCCGATGTCGTGACGCTCGTGCGCGAAGGCGCCGCGCAGATCGTGCCGATCGAGAACGTGCGCAACCAGGTGATCGCGCGGATGGGCTTGCCGCCGCACGAGGCCGACACCCGCGTGTTCATCATCGAAGAGGCGACCGCGCTGGCGCCCCCGGCGGCGAACGCGCTGCTGAAGACGCTCGAGGAGCCACCGAACCGGACGTTGTTCGTGTTGTGCACGACGTCGCCCGAGCAGCTGTTGCCGACGATCCGCAGCCGGTGTCAGCGCGTGCGCTTCGCGGCCGGGTCACCGATCGCGGATGCCGATCCGGCGCGCGCGGAACGGATCTCGGCGCTCGCCGACGAGCTCGCGAGCGTGGATGAAATCCGCGACCCGTGGTTGCCGGTGCGCGTCGCCGAAACCAAGGGCGATGCCGCGCCGGTGCTGGTCGCGGCGGCGCAACGGCTTCACGCCAAGGCGATCGCGGCGGCGGCAGCCGGCCAGCTCGAGGTGGCGGCGCGAGCCTCGCGCCAGGCGCAGACCGTGCTGTCGTGGCACACCGCGATCGCGATCCACAACGCGAACCCGCAGCTCGCGATCGAAGCGGTGATCGCGCAGATCGCCGAGGAGCGCGCGTGACCGACAGCGACGCGCCAAGCGGCGGTGGTAGCCAGAACGCCGATGGCGGCGGCGGCGGTGGTGGACGACGGCGGAGACGCCGACGCGGTGGCGGCGGCGGTGCTGCGCGAGAAGACGGCCCGCCACACGGAACCGGTAACCGGCCACAGGCACCGAGCCATGCCCCGGCGGCCGCGCCGACGCCGGCGGCGGCGACCGCGTATGTCGAGCCCGACGATGCCGGCGGCGGCGACGACGAACAGGATCCGTCGCGCGACCCGTCGCGGGACGCCGAGGACACCGCCGGCGAGGATCCGTCGCACGATCCGTCGCGCGAACCGCAAGAGCAGGCCCGCGCACCGCAAGGCAGCGCTCCACGCGGGCCACGCGATCAACAAGGCCGCGAGCAACGTTCGCGCGGCCAACGAGGTCGCGATCAGCGGCCACGCGATCAACAAGCTCGCGATCAGCGGCCACGCGACCAGCAAGCTCGCGATCAACGACCGCGCGATCAGCAAGCTCGCGATCAGCGCGGCGCGCAAGCTCGCGATCAGCGTCCGCGTGATCCGCAAGGTCAGCAGCCGCGCGATCAGCCGCCGCGCGACCAGCCCGCAACCGCGAAGCCGAGCGAGGCCGGGCGCGAAGATGCGTATGCCGACGAAGCGCCGCTCGAGCCGGTCGAGGCGTGGGGCCAGGAGGACGACAGCCCGGCTCCGGCGATCGCGCTGACCCCCGATCTGCCGGCCGAGCCGCCCGCCGATGACCCCGACCCCTCGAGCTTTCCGCTCGTCGATGGCCCGGGCGCGACGCTCGGCGACGACGTCGCGAGTGTCGTCGCGGTCAAGTTGACGCCGGCGGGCCGCTTGCAATGGTGCGATGCGGGCGAAGCCGACTACGCGATCGGCGAGCGGGTGATCGTCGACTCCGAGCGCGGTCCGCGGACCGCGTGGATCGCCGGCGCGGCGTTGCGACGAGCGGTCCGCGATCGCGGGTTGCGCCGCGTGATCCGGCGCGCGAACGAGCAAGATCTGCGCGCCGAACGCGAAGACAGTGAAGGCGCGAGCACGCGCGCGCTGCGGATCGCGAAGGACAAGGCGGCCGCGCTCGAGCTGCCGCTCAAGGTGTTCCGGGTCGAAGCGCGCGGCGGCAAGCTCAACGTGTACTACACGACCGACGAGCAGCGGCTCGACGTTCGCGAGTTCGTCCAGGGCGTCGCGCTCGCGACCGGCACGCGGGTCGAGCTCCGCCAGATCGGCGCGCGCGATGAGGCCAAGCAGATCGGCGGCATCGGGTCGTGTGGGCTCACGCTGTGCTGCACGACGTGGCTGCCCGAGTTCGTGCCGGTGTCGATCAAGATGGCCAAAGATCAGGGCCTCGTGCTGTCGCCGACCAAGGTCGCCGGCCAGTGCGGTCGGCTCAAGTGCTGCCTGGTCTACGAGCAAGCCGGCTACGCCGAGATGCGCAAGGGCCTGCCGAAGCTCGGCAAGCGCGTGATCTCGGCGCGAGGTGAAGGCCGCGTCGTCGAGGTCGACGTGTTGCGCCAGCGCGTACGCGTGTCGTACGGCATGGGCGACACCGAGGTCTTGCCCGCGGCCGAGGTCAAGCCAATGTTCCCTGCCGCGAACGCACCGGGTGCGCCGCGCGAGCCCGATCTACATGACGCGCCGGACGCCGACGACGATCCCGGCGACCCCTCCCTGCCCTCGTCGTAACCAGCCATGGCCACGCCGTTCTACATCACGACACCGATCTACTACGTCAACGACGTCCCGCACCTGGGCCACGCGTACACCACGATCGTCGCCGATACGATCGCGCGCTTCCATCGCATGCGCGGGGATGACACGCGGTTCCTGACCGGCACCGACGAGCACGGCCAGAAGGTCGAAGCGGCGGCGACCAAGCGCGGCCTCACGCCGCGGCAGCTCGTCGATCAAGTCGCGCCGCGGTTCGACGAGACCTGGAAGCAGCTCGGCATCGAAGGCTATCGCTTCATTCGCACGACCGACGCCAAGCACGGCAAGGTGGTCGCCGAGCTATGGCGCCACATCCGCGCGCACAACCCCGACGATCTGTATCTCGCGTCGTATCAGGGCTGGTACTGCGTCGGTTGCGAAGCGTTCTACACCGAGAGTCAGCTGCTCAGAGAAGGCGAGCAGTGGGTGTGCACGATCCACAAGACGCCGGTCGCGTGGCTCGATAAGGAACGCAGCTGGTTCTTCCGGTTGTCGCGCTACGCCGAGCCGTTGCTCGCGCACATCGAGGCGCACCCCGAGTTCATCCGGCCCGACGCGTATCGCAACGAGATCGTCGCGTTCTTGAAGTCGGGGCTCAAGGACCTGTCGGTGTCGCGCACGAGCTTTTCGTGGGGCATCCCGGTGCCGGAGCCCGATCCCGAAGGTCTGTCGCACGTGATCTACGTGTGGCTCGACGCGCTGACGAATTACCTCAGCGACCTGTGCCCGCCCGACGGCTCGATCGGCGGGCCGGACGTCGCGCGTTATTGGCCGCGCGCGCTGCACGTCATCGGCAAGGACATCCTGCGGTTTCACAGCGTGTACTGGCCGGCGTTCTTGCTCGCCGCGAAGCTGCCGCTGCCGCAAGGGATCATGGCGCACGGCTGGTGGACCGTACGCGGCGAAAAGATCTCGAAGTCGATGCCGGCGACGCGCATCGATCCGATCGTGCTCGCCGACGCGCTCGCGGTCGGGCCGCTCGGTCGGCCGATCGGGGTCGACGCGATGCGCTACTACCTACTGCGCGAGGTGCCGTTCGGCAACGACGGCGACTTCACGTTCGAGTCGCTGTTCGCGCGGTTCAACGCCGAGCTCGCGAACGACCTCGGCAACCTCGCGAACCGCAGCCTGGCGTTGATCACCAAGTTCGCGGCGCAAGTCGCGCCCGCTCGCGATCCGCAGCTCGCGAATGAGGGCGTCCACGCGCAGCTCCGCGCGGTCGCCGCCGAAACCATCGAGACCGCGACCGCGGCGTTCGAGGCGATGGCGCCGTCGCGCGCGCTCGAGGCGATCTGGAAGTTGGTCCGCGAGGGCAATCGCTACGTCGACGCGACCCAGCCGTGGAGCCTCGCGAAGGATCCTGACAAGCGGCGCGAGCTCGCGCACGTGTTGCACGGCCTCGCGACGGCGATCGACGTGATCGGCGGCTTGGTGACGCCGGTGCTGCCGGCTGCAGGCCATGCGCTGCGCGGTTGGGCCGGACGCGACGACAACGATCGCGGCGGCTGGCCCGCGATCGACGCGATGGATCGGCCGCTCGTCGCGGAGAAGCTCGCGCAGGCGGTGCAGCCGCTGTTTCCGCGGCTCGACGACAAGATGCAGGCGAAGATCTTCGCGGCGGTGGTGCCGCCCTCGCTACAGAGCGCCGAGCGCCCGAGCCCGAGCCCGAGCCCGAGCCCGAGCCCGAGCCCGAGCCCGAGCCCGAGCCCGGTGACGTTTGACGACTTCTCGAAGCTCGATCTCCGCGTCGGGAAGGTTCTGACCGCGGTGAGTGTTCCCAAGAAAGACAAGTTGCTGCACCTCACCGTCGACCTCGGAGAAGCCACGCCGCGCTCGATCGTCGCGGGGATCGCGGAGCGCTATGCGCCGGCCGAGCTGGTCGGCAAGCAGGTCATCGTGCTCGCGAACCTGCCGGCGAAGAAGCTCGCCGGGATCCCGTCCGAAGGCATGATCCTCGCCGCGGGTGACGAGGCGATCGTCGGACTTTCGGCGCTCGATCGCGACGTCCCGCCCGGAACGCGGGTAAGGTAACCGCGATGAGCGCAACCGCCGATCATCGCCGCGCTCCGCGGCTCGTGGTCAACGCACCGGCCGTCGTCGAATCGATCGGCCAGCCGTCGATGGAGCTCCACCCGAACCTCGCCGCAGTGTTCCGGCGCGTCGATGCCGACAAGACGTCGATCGGCAAGCGGTTCCCCGCGGTCGTCCGCGATCTCTCGACCAACGGCGCGTTCATCTCGTGCCCGCCGCTGCCGTTGCTCGCCCGCGTCGCGCTCAAGCTCGAGATCAAGGGCATCGGCTCGATCGACGCGGTCGGTTGGGTGTTGTGGCAACGCACCGAGGACTGCGAGGTCCCGGGCGCGACCGGCGCGCTGCCGAAAGGCTTCGGCGTCTTGTTCGAGGCGATTCCGCTAGACACGCGCTCTGCGATCGCGGCTCTCGTCGCGCGCAGCACGCTGTGACCGCCGTACGCAGCTTTGCGTTTCGGCCGCGCTATCGCGCGCTCGCGTGGGCTGCGGTTGGCGTCGGCGGTGCGCTGTCGGTCGCCAGCGCGGTCGCGCTCGCCGCGATGATTCCGATCGCGAGTGGTGTGCTCGGCGTCGGCCTCGGCGCCGCGTATCTGATGTCGCCGATGTGGCGGCTCGAGGTCGTGATCGACGACAGCGCGCTCGAGGTCCGATCGGCGAGAGGATCGAAGTTCCGCGTCCTGTGGCCCGATGTCGTCCGCGTCGTCGCGTCGCCGACGACGCACACGTGCTTCGTCGACGGTGGCACACCCGAGTGCAGCCTGATCGTGCCTGGCGTCGGCGCACCGGCACCTTACGACCTCGCGGACAAGCAGGCGCTCTACGACGCGATCGTCGCGCACGTCGATCCGGCGAAGGTCGAGACCGTCGACACGCTCGACGCGGCGCGCGCCGCGACCTGAGATACCCGCGGCGCCACACGAGTCGCGATCCGCGCCACGAACCGGCACTCCGGAGCGCGAACGCAGCCGCAGCTGCGACGAGCGCGCAACACGTGCGTGTTACAAACGCCGTCGGGGAAATTTCCATTTCAAGAGGGAGCACGCCATGGGTTTGTTCGACAAGTTGAAGGGAATCAAGAACGCGGTGCAGAGCGCGACGCAGGCGCCGCCGCAGCAGCAGGCGCAGCCGGAGCAACACCAGCACCAGCAAGCACCGCAGCAGCAACAGTACGCCCAGGCGCAGCCCGAGCCCGAGCCGCAGCTCGACATCGCCGGCTTCGATCCCGACAACGACGAAGAGGCGTTCTTCAACGCCGTGCTCCACATGGAGTCCGAGGGTCAGTTCGGCGGCACCGACGAATCGCGCGCCGAGATCATGGCCCGCTACGGCATCCGCAACCGCAGCCACTGGCAAGACGTCAAGGCCGCGGTCTATCACGTGCTCACGCACAAGTACGGCGACTTCAACGAAGTGACCCAGCGCGAGATGAACTGGCGCCAGGGCCAGATGCAGCGCCACATGCAGGCGCAGACCCAAAAGGCCGCGGCCGGCGGCGCGTTCAAGCCGGTCGAGGGTGTCACGCTCGAAGCGTGGGCCGCGCTCAACGCCGCGATCGTCAGCGGCGGCAACGCCGAGGATCTGATCAAGGGCGCGGGCATCGACATGGCGCGCTGGCAGCGGGTGTCGGCGGAGTGGAACGCGGCGATGGCGCGCGACACGACGTTCGCGATCACGACGGTCTACGGCAACGCGTTCCAGGCCGCGTCGCAGGGCAAGTACGGCAACTTCGCGCGTGAAGCGGCCGCCGCTCGCGCCGCGAATCGCGATCTCCAGCTCGAGGCGCCGATGCCGTACGAGAACTACTACCGGCTGATGCTCGAGCAGGCGTACGCCGCCAAGCAAGGCAAGGATCCGATCCAGTCGCTCAAGGACAGCGGGCTCACCGTCGTCGACTGGACCGACCTCGGCGCGTACTACGGCTACCTGTTCAACCGCGACGCCGGTCGCAATTGGGCAAAGTACCAGGCGATCCACGAGAAGCTCGACGCCGAGTACAAGGCGAAGAACCCCGGCGTCGACGTCGACATCTCGTTCTGAGATGAGCGCGGTCGCCCGATGGGATGCGTTCTTGGCGCAGATCCAAGGGCGACACGAGCAAGCGCGCGCCGAGGCCGACGGCTCGGCGCGCCAGTTCATCGCGCAGGTCGCGGCGGGCGGTGACGTCCAGCCGCTGTCGCACCAGCTGATGGCGTTGAAGGGTCGGCTCCAGGATCTGGAGAAGATGATCATCGACACCTGGCACGCGAAGGTCGACGCGGCGTTCGAAGCCGACGGCCGCTCGAACGACGAGCGAGTCGCCGGCCAGGCGAAGGGCCGCGCGCTGCAACACGCGCTCGACGACGCCCGCGAAGAGCACGAGATCCGGCTCCTGGCCGAGCTCGCGCGCGCTCGGATCGCGCACGGCCAACCCGACGGTGCGAACCTCGCGAGCCACGCGGTTGCGCAAGAAGCGGCGACCTCGGAGTGGCGAGCGATGCGCGCGTCGCTGCGGGCGTTGAACGACATCCGGCCGCCGCGCACGCTCGCGCCGATCGTCGCGTACGAGCACGCGCAGATCGCGTACTGGCGCAAGTACCTCTCTGTGCGCGCGCAGTACGAGCCGATCCTCGCGCGCGATCCGGCGCTCGAGGTCCGCGCGCGGATGGAGCAGTGGTACGTCTACACCGCCGAGCACGAGCCTGCGTGGGTCGCCGCCGGTCGACCGCGCACGCCGATCTAAGGCGTCGGCGCAGGAGCGAACGTCTGCGGCGCCTCGTCAGGCTTGAGGCAGCGGCCGTTATCGATGATCGCTTCGATCGCCGGCGTTGCCTTGGCGTCCGGAACCATGGCGATCACGACGGCAGTCGCGGTCGGGCACGGCACGAGCTGGACGAACCCGGTCACCGAGTCGCCGCCGTTCTTGAGCGTCATCGGCGCGCGGCCGTGCGTCGCCGCGCCGACCGTCATATCGATGCCCTTCGCCTTCGCGAGCGTGGCGATGAACGAGACCACGTCGCGGTCGAGATCCGGCACCGCCTGCTGCAGGAGCAGGCTCGAGCTGCCGTCGGTGATCTGGGTCTGATCTGGCTCGGTCGCGATCGTATGCCAGCCGGGGACGTCGAGCACGAGCGGGAACGCGAGCGCCGCCGCGCTCGCCTCTTTCGAGGCATCGGGGTGACAGTGGAAGCTCGCGACGATCCGGCGATGCAGCTTGTCGACGCCGTCGCCGCCGCCGCCGGTCGCGATCGCGATGTGGCGCACGCCGCACTTCTCCATCGAGACCTCGAACAAGCCTTTGTCGGTCGAGACCTCGACCGTGGGCACCCCGTCGACCGCGGTGACCGCGCCGGGCTTCGTTCCGCCGGCGGCGGCGCCGATCCCGATCGCGATCGTCTCGAGCTCGCCATCGGTGAACGCGCCGCCGGGCTCCCACTGGACCATCGCGACCGTCGTCGCACCGTTGATCGCGAGCTCGAGCTTGCCGGTAGGGTAGCCGCGATCCTCGGAGTGAATGTCTCCGCTCGGCAGATCGAGGGTAAACCCGGGGAACTGGTGCGTCGACAGCCGGCTCGATCCGAGCGGCGGCACCACCACGTACGACCCGGCGAGCCCGAGCCCGAGCCCGGCGAAGCCCGCGATGATCAACGGCGGGATCGACGGCCGGTCCTGGTTGCGAACCGCCAGGCGCCCGAGGACCGCGAGCGCCACGACCGCGACCGGGAAGCCATACCCGTCGCCCATCGCGGTGAGGCCGAGGATCGCGACGCGATAGATCGCGACGCCGACCGCGGCGCCCCAGCACGCGAAGGCCAACGCATACGCGGCGCGGTTCGACATGGCGCGACCATACCCGGCTCGGCGGCGAAGCGTTAGCGCTTGTGCGGAGACGGCGTCGCGGCCTTCGCGGGCGCAGGGCAGTCGAGCACCGCGTGGCTGAGCCGGCCCTTGCTCGCCGGCGAAACGATGATCGAGTACCGGAGCTTGGTCGGAGCCGGCGTGCAGAACGCGAGCTGCGGGTCGGGCATCGACGCGACCGCTCTGAGCTCTTTGCCGTCGGCGGCGTAGAGCTTGAGCCCGAGCTCGCCGTGACCCGAGCCACCGGCGGCGAGCACCTCGATGCAACCGGTCGCGTCGAACAGCGCGGTGACGTTCGCGCTGGTGTACTCCGAGGCCACCGGCTCGATCACCTTGCAGCCGGTCGACGTCAGTTGCTGCACGGCGAGATCGAGCCGACTCGACCCGGAGTCGCCGAAGCCGAGGCGCGCCGGCAGGTCGAACACGACGACCGCGATGATCGCGGGTGCGAGTAACATCGCGAACAGCGACGTGATCCGCCCCCAGCTGCGGGTCTTCTTCGCTTCCTTGCGGTCCTCGTGGCGTTCGCGCTGGGCCGCCGCCTGCGCCGCGACCTCGCGCTCGTGGGCGAGCCGTTGCTGCTCGGCGAGGCGAGCCTCGCGCTGTTGCTCGAGCAGCAGCTTGCGCCGGGCTTCGAGATCCGGCACCGGCTGCTCGTGGCCGCAATAGCCACAGCGCATCTTCAAGGCTTCGAGATCAACGGGCAGCGGGATCGCGGCGTTGCACTCACCGCACCGCGTGGTCGAGGTCATCGCCGCGATGGTAACCGCGGCGAGCTCTGGTACGGTAGCCGCGCGATGTCGTACCTGTTTCCAGCCTCGACGATCACGTTCGAAGCGGCGCTGCGCGACCTCGCGAGCGGCAGCCCCAAAGCGCGCGCCCTCGCCGCTCACGCGCTCGGCGACGTCACCGATCCAGACTCGCGCCGCGGCGCGCGCTCGACGCGCTCATCCGCGCGCTCGACGACGACCGTCCCGAGGTTCGCGCCGAGGCTTGCTCGTCACTCGGCGAGCTCGGCGATGCCTCCGCGCTCGCTCCACTCGTCAAGCGCCTCGGAGACGGCGCCGCGCCGGTGCGCCAGAATGCGGCGATCGCACTCGGCACGCTGCGCTTGCCCGAGAGCTTCGAGCCCCTCGCCGACGCGCTGCGCGATGGCCCCGCCGATCTGCGGTTTCAAGCCGCGAGCTCGATCGCCGAGATCGATGCGACCCGCGCCTACGCCTTGCTCGTCGCCGCGCTCGGCGATCGCGATCCGCAGGTCGTCGGCGCCGCGGCGCTCGCGCTCGGTGCGATCGGCGATGCGCGTGCGCTCGAAGTCCTGGCTCCGCTCGCGGCGCATGCCGACGCCGGCGCCAGGTTCGACGTCGCCTATGCACTCGCCGAGCTGTCCGTGACCGGCGCTGCCGGTCCGGGGCAAGCCCGGCCCGTCGTCGTTGGCGCCGGCCGCGCCGTGCTCGTCGCCGCGCTGTCCGACGAGGATCGCGCGTGGGATGCGGTGACCGCGCTCGGCTGGCTCGGCGATCGCGAAGCCGCCGCCGCGCTCGGCGACGCGCTGACGAGCAAGCGCACGCCGCTCGAGGCGATCGTGCTCGCCGCCGGCACGCTGCTCGCCACCGGCAACGCGAGCGAGGCCCATGACGCCGCCGCACGACGCGTGCTGATCGCGGCGTTGACCGCTCGCAAGATCCACGTGCGCGGGCTCGCGGTCGAGCAGCTCGCTGACGTCGGCGGTTCGTGGGCGCACGCGCCGCTCGACAAGCTCGCGCGCTCGGGCAAGGGCTCCGACTTCCTGACGCAGATCGCCGCGGCGCTCGAGAAGATCGCGAGCGCGCAGGCGGCGAAGTGACCGCGACGTTGTTCGACTCGCACGCGCACGTCGACGGGCCGGAGTTCGACGCCGATCGCGACGCCGTGCTCGCCCGCGCTCGCGCCGCCGGCGTTCGCCGCATCGTCGTGATCGGCGCGGTCGGCGAGCCGTCGAGCGCCGAACGCGCGGTCGCGCTCGCCGAACGCGATCCGAACATCTGGGCGACCGTCGCCACCCACCCGCACGACGTCGACGAAGATGACGCCCGAGTGGTGGGCGGTGCACGAACGCCTCGCACCGCACCCGCGCGTCGTCGCGATCGGCGAGACCGGGCTCGACTATTACTACGACCACTCGCCGCGCCAGGCGCAGCAAGAGGCGTTCGTCCGGTTCATCGAGCTCGCCCGCACGGTCGGCAAGCCGGTCGTCTGCCATATCCGGGACGCGCACGACGGACGCGCTCGCGATCCTGCGCGACCACCGCGCGGCCGAGCTCGGCTGCGTCATCCACTGCTTCACCGGCACGCCGGACGACGCGCGCGCCTACGCCGAGCTCGGCTGCTACGTGTCGTTCAGCGGCATCGTCACGTACAAGACCGCCCAGCCCCTCCGCGACGCGGTCGCGCTCGTGCCTCGCGACCGCCTGCTGGTCGAGACCGATTGCCCGTACCTCGCCCCGGTCCCGGTCCGCGGGCAGGCGCAACGAGCCGGCGTACGTCGTCCACACCGCCGAGGTCGTCGCGCGCTGCGCCGGCATGAGCTTTCGAGGAGTTAGCCGCGGTCACGACCGAGAACGCGCATCGCATCTATCGCCTGCCGGCAGCGTGACCTGCGGCTTGACGGTTCCGCCGCACGCGGGTATAGATTGCCGCCTCGTTTCGGAGAATTAGACGATGTCTGACCAAGCTCGGCCTGCTCGGCAAGAAAATCGGTATGACCCAAGTGTTCGCGGACGACGGCGAAGCCGTCCCGGTCACCGTGATCCAGGCGGGTCCGAACCACGTGGTCGGCACCCGCACGATGGAGCGCGACGGTTACTCCGCCGTCGTGCTCGGCTTCGACGAGAAGCCGCTGCGCCTCGCGAACAAGCCGGAGCTCGGCCAGGCCAAAGCGGTCGGGATCAGCCGAGGCGAAGCCGGCGGCGCTTCATCCGCGAGCTCCGCCTGCCGGCCGAAGAGGTCGCGAAGTTCTCGGTCGGCCAGATCCTCGGCGCCCACGGACATCTTCGCCGACGGCGCCGCGATCGACGTCAGCGGCACGAGCAAGGGCAAGGGCTATCAGGGCGTGTTCAAGCGCCACCACATGAAGGGCATGAAGATGACGCACGGTACTCACGAGTACTTCCGTCACGGTGGCTCGATCGGGTGCCGCCTGACCCCGCAGCGCGTCCACAAGGGCAAGCGCATGGCGGGTCACATCGGCGACGAGAAGAAGACGGTGCAGAACCTCCAGCTGTTCAAGGTCCTCGCCGACGACAACTGCATCCTCGTCCGCGGCGCGATTCCGGGCTCGGCGAACGACTACGTGGTCGTGACCAAGGCCGCGACTCGCGCCCGTACAAGCGCAAGGGGCTCGGCAAGGAAGAGGTTCGCTCGAAGAACCCGCTCAAGGCCTCGAAGAAGGCCGCTGCGGGTCGCGGATAGTCCCGGCGCGCGTTCAAGGCGTTGTCACGCAACAAGCTCGACGATCGCTCCAACCGGCGCGATCGCGTTTCATCGCAAGGCAAGCGCGAGGGCTTCCTCGCGCGCGCGGTGTACAAGCTCGCCGAGCTCGACGACAAGCATGCGATCTTCAAGCCTGGACAGCGCGTCCTCGATCTCGGCTGCTCGCCGGGCTCGTGGCTGCAATACGCGCGCAGCAAGGTCGGCCCGACCGGCATCCTCGTCGGGCTCGATCGCGGGCCGTTGCGCGCTGAGACCAGCGGCGCGCGGATCGAGGTCGGCGACGTGATGACGATCGATCCAGCGGTGCTCAAGGGCGACCTGAGCGGCGTTCGACGTCGTGCTGTCGGACATGGCACCCGACACGACCGGGATTCGCAGCCTCGACCAGGCGCGGAGCGAAGCGCTGTTCGAGCGCGCACTCGAGCTCGCGACGCTGATGCTCGCGCCCGGCGGCAACTTCGTCGGCAAGCTGTTCCAAGGCCCGGACTTCAAGCGGCTGATCGAAGCGGTGCGCGCGAGGTTCGAGGTCGGCAAGAGCGCGAAGCCCGAGTCGAGCCGTCAGATCTCGATCGAGCAGTACGTGATCGGTAAGGGCGAAGAAGCGATGACGCTGCGCCTCGTCATCGACCCGTGGGGCGAGCCCGCGCCGCGCAAGATCCAGCAGGCGATCGACGCGTTGCACGCCGGTGGCGTCGCGGCCTACCCGACCGATTCGATCTATGCGCTCGGCTGCGCGCTCGAAGCGCGCGATGCGATCGAGCGGATCTTTCGCGCGAAGCAAATGAACAAGAACCAGCGGCTCGCGCTGATCTGCCCGGACCTGTCGACCGCGTCCGAGTTCGGCATGTTCTCGCAGACCGCGTTTCGGCTCGCGCAGCGGATCTTCCCCGGCCCGTACACGCTGGTCGTGCCGGCGACCCGCGCGGTGCCGCGCACGCTCACCGATCACAAGCGGCGCACCGTCGGCATCCGCGTGACCAGCCATCCGATCGCGCAAGCCCTGGCACGGGGGCTCGGGCGGCCGCTGCTGACGTCGAGCGCGATCGTGCCCGAGAGCCACGAGCCGTGTCGCGACGCGGACGAGATCCTCGAGGCTTTCGGCAACGCGCGTCGACGTCGTGATCGATGCGGCGCAGACGCCAGCGGAGCCGTCGACCGTGATCGAGGTCGACGGCGAGGAGATCCGCCTGCTGCGCCAGGGCCAGGGCCCGGTCGAGGGCCTGTTCGAGATCGAAGAGGTCGCCGCGCCCGCGGCGGCTGGTGGCTCGCGGCGCCGCGCGTCGCGCGTCGCGCTAAGAAATTGATCACTTGATCAACAGGCGACAGGCAACAGGCAGTGCCTGAGGATTGCACGGCATCCGGTATTCGGATCCAGAGGATCCATGGCGGCGGCCCGGCCCCATCCCTTCCGTCGTTGCCTGTTGCCTGTTGCCTGCTGCCTGTTGATCAGTTGATCAATTCGCCGGAACACGGAAATCAATGATGGTGATGATGGTGCTCCGGCGCGGCCGGCGCACCGGGCGCGGGCGCCGCACCTTCACACTTGTCCGGGACGGCGAGCGTCGCGGGCAGCTTCGGGTCGATCATGGCGGCCACCCGGCCGACTTCACACGGCGGCGTGATCTTGTCCTTGATCTCCTCGAGGTAGGCCTGCGCTTGCTTCTTGTCGTCCTCGGTCACGGTCTTGCGGGCGACGAGCGCCTCGGCTCGCGTCAGCTTCGCGGCGGGCGTGAACGCCGCTTCTTCCTTGCTGACCGCATCGATCATGTCGAGCGCCGCGTCGGGATCGTTCTTCGCCAGCAGGATCTTCGCATCGAGCGCCCGCGCCGGCAGGTAGCCGGAGTTCGCCTTGAGCGCTGCGTCGATCTGTTTTTGCGCGCCGTCGACGTCTTTCGCCGCGAGCAAGATGTCGGCGAGCGCGGTGTGCGTGCGGTAGGCGAGCGGGTTCGGCGACTCTTCGGTGATGTCGGTGAGCGCTTGCTCGAGCTGGGGTTGCGCGTCCTTGTTGTCGCCGACCATCCAGTAGCCCATGCCGAGCGCGTGGCGGCCGAGCTTGCTCTTCGCTCTGCGGGCGAGCTTCTCGAGCGCATCGGCGGCGGCCGCGCGTTCCTTGTCGGTGCTCGCGACGAGCCGCGCTTCTTCGCGCAGGATCTGAGCCTCGAGGTTGTCCGGCGCCTTCTTGAGGATCTCGTCGGCGTCGGCCATCGCGTCTTTCGGCTTGTTGAGATCGAGCTCGGCGTAGGCGCGCAGCAAGCGCTGGCGCACCCCATCGATCTTCGACGCGGTATCGAGCGCGCGATCCGGCAGGCCACGCGCGAGGTACAGGCCGGCATCGACGAGGGTCACGCTCGGATCGGGCTCGGCGTCCGACTTGCCCGGTGCGGTCGGATTCTTGGGATCGATGTGAACCGTGCCGTAGTACGCGACCTTGTTGCGGGCGGTCGCGGCGAAGGCGAACTCGCCGCGCGTCAGGTAGACCCACGCGACGCGTGACCAGAACCGCGGCTCGATCGGCGGCTTGTTCGCGACCGCTTTCGCGAGCGCTTCGGCCGAGTGCGTATAGTCCTCGATCCCGGCTTGCGCGAGCGCGAGCGCGAGGAACCGATACGATGCGACGCGCGGCCCGAGCTTCTTGTCGAGCTTGACGTTGAGATCGTCGATCGCCTCGTCACCCTGCACGGATGACTCGGCGCGGGCGAGCGCACGGCCGACGAGCGCGAGCGGATGATCCTTGGACTTCGCGAGCACCTTCTCGTACAGCGCGAGGCCATCGTCGAGCTGGCCATCGTCGATCATCAGATCGGCTTCATCGATCATCGCGACCGTGAGGCCGCCATCGCCCTCGGCGGCGGCCCGCAGCGCCGCGCTCGCCGCCTTGCGCTCACCGGCCGCCAGCATCGCGCGCGCCTTGAGCCAGTGCGCCCACTTGTCGCCGTCGTTCTTCGCGAGGAACTCGTCGAGCTTCGTGCGCTCGTTGGCGAGCGCGGTCGCAGCATTATCGTTCGTACCGAGCTTCGCGAGCTCGACCGCGGCCCTTCCGATCACGACCTCGCGCCAGCCCGGATCTCCCGGCTTGAGCGCGCCCGTGGTGCCCTTGATCGCTTCGGTCGCGAGGCCCGGATCGAGGCCGTAGAGCAGCGACTCGAGCCCGCCGCTCTGCGCGAAGTCCGCGATCGACACGACGTTCGCCGGATCGATCTTGAGCGCCTCTTGCAGCTTGCTGAGGCTGAGCTCGAACCCGGCGAAGTCGCCGTTGGCGATCGCCTGCGTCGCATCTTTCTGCAGCTTCGCGATCGCGTCGGCCTTCTGCTTCTCGCTCCAGAAGTACCAGGTGGTGCCGCCGCCGAGGCCGAGCACGAGGACCACGAACAAGAAGATGAACGATCGCCGGGTCGAGCGTCCCCAGCGGCGATCCGGCCGCAGGTCGTACTCGGCGTCGGCCACGCGCACGCCCGCGACCTCGAGCAGGCCGCCGGTCAGCAGGTCGTTGAGGTAGTTCTCGCCGACCGCGGCGGATTGCCGCAGCGAGGCCGCGGCTGCGTTCTGGGGCTTCGCGCCGGAGATCACGCGTGGTCGGACGCCGTCGATATTCACCGGCGGCGGCGCGGTCGGCTTGTGGCCACGGCTCTGGTCGGGTGCGAGCCCGCTCGGCTGCGGCGCCGGCGCGATCGGCGCGGGCTGTGCGGCCATCGGGGCGCTGCGCGGGGCCTTCGGCGGCGGCGGCGCGGCCGCGGGCGCGGGCCTCGGCGGCGCAGACCTCGGCGGCGTGCGCGCGATCGGGGCCTCGTTCTCGGTCTCGCCGCGCGGCGGGACCGGGGTGGGAATCGGCGGAGCCGAGTCGAGCGTCTGGCCGGAGCGCGCGCGCTTGAGCATCGACAGGATCGCCGGGCTGGTCGGATCGAGGTTCTGCGCGTGCTGGAGCACCGGCACCGCGCGCTCGAAGTCGCTCCGCCTGAGCAACACCTCGCCGAGCAGCGCGAACCCGACCCGATTCGACTTGTCGACCTTGACGACCCGGAGCAGCTCGCCCTGGGCCTCTTTCCATTGATGGAGCGAGGCATGGGCCCGCGCGACCATCACGCGCCCTTCGAGGCTGTCCGGAGCGGCCTCGAGGCCGATCGTGCCGACCCCGATCGCGTCCTTGGGACGGCCGAGGGCCAGGTACGCTTCACCGAGGTCGATGAACGCCGGTGACGAGGGGTCACGGCGCACCAAGTCGATGAGCTCCTCGATTTCTTGAGCCGTTGGCCGGCGATCGGTATCGACCATGGAGCCGCCGATCCAGGGTAACCCAGCCGGGGCGGCTACGGCAAATGGCGCCCGGTCATCTTAAGCCGGATACACTGCGCGGGTGGGAAGCAGCTACGGCGTGCTGTTCCGGATCACGACGTTCGGCGAGTCGCACGGGCCCGCGCTCGGCGTCGTCGTCGATGGTTGCCCGGCGCGCCTGCCGATCGATGTCGGACAGATCCAGACCGAGCTCGACCGTCGCCGACCCGGGCAGTCGCGGCTGACGAGCCCGCGCAAGGAAACCGACCACATCGAGATCTTGTCGGGAGTGCTCGACGGCGTCGCCCTCGGCACCCCGATCGCGATGACCGTCCGCAACGAGGACGCTCGGGGCAAGGATTACGAGGCGATCGCGCGCGCGTATCGGCCGAGCCACGCGGACTACACGTACGACGCGAAGTACGGTGTCCGCGCCGTCGCCGGTGGCGGTCGGGCGAGCGCCCGCGAGACGCTCGGCCGGGTCGCCGGCGGGGCGATCGCGCAGCAGCTGCTCGCTCGCGCCGGCGTGCAGATCGTCGCGTGGGTCGACGAGGTCGCGGGGATCGCGGCGAGCGTCGACAGCGCGGCGGTCTCGCGCGTCGCGGTCGACGGCAACGAGATCCGCTGTCCCGATCCCGCGGTCGCGGCGCAGATGATCGAGCGCGTCGAGCGTGCCCGCAAGGATGGCGATTCGGTCGGCGGCGTGATCCGCGCGGTCGCGCGGGGCGTACCCGCGGGCTGGGGCGAGCCTGTGTTCGACAAGCTCGACGGCGAGCTCGCGAAGGCGATGATGAGCATCCCCGCGGTCAAGGGCGTCGAGGTCGGCTCGGGCTTCGCTGGCACGCTCCTGACCGGCAGCGAGCACAACGACTTGTTCTACCGCCGGCCCGACGGCGCGATCGGCACGCGGACGAATCGCTCCGGCGGGATCCAGGGCGGCATCTCGAACGGCGAGCCGATCGAGCTGCGCATCGCGTTCAAGCCGACCGCGACGATCATGCGCGCGCAGGACACGGTCGATCGCGACGGCAATCCGACCGTGCTCGAGCCGAAGGGCCGCCACGATCCGTGCGTACTGCCGCGCGCGGTGCCGATCGTCGAGGCGATGTTCGCGCTCGTGCTCGCGGATATGCATCTGCGGCAGCGCGCGCGCGGTTAGACCCGCACGCAGCGCCCCGCGCAGACCTTCAGCTCCCAGCCGTGGCGCGCGCACACGATCGTCTCGCCGACGACGTAGCCGTCGCTGATCCGGCCGCCGTCGTGCGGGCACTCGTCGTCGACGACCACGACCTTGCCGCTGGTCAGCCGCGCGATCGCCACGAACCGGCCGCGGTCGCGCGCTCCGATCACGCCGCCGGCGGGAAGCGTCGCCAGATCGACGTCGCCGAGCTCGCGCGGCGCCGGCTCGCGCTCGGGGTCGTACCCGAGCTCGTCGACGAGACGCGCCGCGATCGTGGCCATGTCAGCGACGGTAACGGCTGGATCTGACGCCGGCCGGCCGCGTCGCTCGAGCGGTACGCCGCAAGTTGCTGCAATTCTTGCCGTCGTCGGAGATCTCCACTAACGTGGGCCAACGTGGCGGCGGTCCTCGTCCACATCGACCTCGACGACGAGCGTCCGCTTCCGGCATCGCTGGTCGCGCTCGCCGCCGGGCGTGACATCGCCTCGTCGTGGGGCGCGACGCTGTACGCCGCGGTGATCGTGCACGACTCGGGCGAGCGGTCACCCGCCGACTCACTCGCCGCCGCGAACGTTCCGGGCCTCGGCGCGATCGAGAGCGCGCTCGCGCGCGCCGGCGCCGACAAGGTCGTCGTCGCGACCACGGATGCGCCGATCTCGCCGCTGTGGGAGACCGTCGGCGGCGCGTGGCAGCGCGTGATCAGTCAGCTGCGACCGCGCCTCGTGTTGTTCGGGGCGGATGCGCCTTCGGCGCCGGAGCTCGCGCCGCGCACCGGCGCACGCATCGGCGCGCGCTTGCTCGCCCGGGCGCGCGCGATCGGCATCGACGATGTCGAGCTCCGCGATCGCGACGGCGGCTACGCGCGGATCGGCGACACCGGCGCGGTGGTCGCGATGATCGGCGGCCGGGCTGGCGCGCTGGCCGGCGACGATGATGTCGATCTCGTCGCGATTCCCGATCCGGACGATGCGCCGTGGAGGATCGAGCTCGGCGGCTCGCGCGCGGCCGACATCGTCCACGTCGGCGGCGTCGTGATCGCGATCGGAGACGACGTCGCGGGCGATCCGCACATCGTCGCGAGCGCGCGCCGGCTCGCGGATGCGCTCGGCGGTCAGCTCGTCGGCAATCGCGGCGGCCGTGCGATCGTGCCGGCCGGGTCGATCGTCGAACGCGCCACACCGCTCGCGCCGGACCTGTGCGTGACGCTCGGCGCCGCGCAGCTCGATCTCGCGGGCTCGACGAGCCTGGTCCGGATCGGCGTCGGCGCCGGCCGCACCGCCGATGGCGCCCTGCCCGGTCCGGTCGGCCCCGCGCTCGACGCGTTGCTCGACGCGTTGGAGGCGATGTGACGATCGCGGTGTGGCTCGGCTCGGCCGCGCCGTTGCGCTCGGTGCGCTGGCTCGACGGTGCGCTCGCCGCCGCCGCGCGGCTCGGGCCTGCGACCGCGATCGCGGCCGGCGACGCGACCTGGCTCGAGCTCGCGGCCGATCGCGCGGCGCGCGCGCGCTGCGCCTGCATCGGCGTACCGACCGAGCTCAAGCTCGACTACCTCGGCTGGGCCCAGATCGTCGCCGCGGTCGCGCGCGAGCTCGGCGCCGCGACGATCCTCGTCGACGAAGCGAGCCGGCCGGAACGCGCACCCGAGGTCGGCGCGATCGCCGAGCTGCTCGATGTCGCGCAGTTGACCCGCGCGGTCGCGCTGTGGGCCGAGGGCGCGCTGCTCCACGCGAGCCGTGCGGTAGGATCGTCGCTCGACACGGTGAAGCTACGCGGCCCGGCGGTGATCGGCGTGCGGCTCGCGGCCGCGGCGCTCGACGAGTATCCGACGCCCGCGCCCGCGGTCGCGCTGCGCCGCATGGATCTCACCGCGCTCGGCCTCGATCCGAACGTGCTCGCGCATCGCGCGTTGCCGCCGCGGGTGGCGCAACCACCGCGCGATACGGCCGCGAAGGTCGCCGAGCACCTCATCACCCACATCGTCCGCCAGGCGAGCGAGGCCTGAGCCATGGCCGCAGCCGCTGCCCAACTCGCGGTCGGCGTCATCGCACCGTCGCATCTCGCGGCGACCGCGCTCGAGGCACTCGAGGTGCGCGGCATCGAAGCGCGCGCGGTCGATGCGGGGGTCGAAGCGCGTGCGACCCGAGGCACCGACACCGGGATCATCGGCTGGGCACTCGATGCACCGCCGCCGCCGAAGCTCGCACTCGAGCTCGCCGCGACTTGCGCGCGCGCCGCCGCGGCCGGCCGCCCGGTGTGCTTGCTCGCCCCAGCGCCGCGAGGATCGGGCCGCACCGCGATCGAGCGCGCCGCGACGCTGGCGTACCTCCGCGCTCATGGCGCCGCCTTGTGCCACGACGTGGACGTCTGGCTCGAAGCGATGGTCGCGCTCGTGCGGTTCGGATTGCCGTCCGGCCCGCGCTGCGCGGTGATCGCGCCCGCCGGGTCGTGGCTCGAGGCGCAGACTCAAGCGCTGTCGCTCGAGGCCGACCTCGTCGGCGCACGCCCGCCGGTCGTGGCCAAGGCCGACGATCCGACCGACGTCATCCTCTACGACGAAGCCGCCGGACCGCCGCCGGCAGGGCGATTCGCGATCCCGGTCGTGCCGCGCGGCGAGCTCGTCGATCCGAAACGCCCGGCGTTGTTCGGAGTGCGCGCAGCGCTCGGCGCGATCGCGATCCTCGGTCGCGCGGCACAACGCATCGCGATCGGCTTGGGCCCGGCCGACCCGAGCGCGACCGCGGAGCTCGCGATCGATGCCGCGCTGCTGGCGCGCAGCATCGCGAAGCACGGCCCCGAGCCGCGGCTCGGCGATCACGAGACGAAGTTGTTGCTGCGCGCTTACGGCGTGGCGATCACCCGCCAGACCGTCGCGACCACGCCGTCCGCGGCGGTCAAGGACGCGCGCAAGGTCGGGTTCCCGGTCGAGATCAAGCCGTGGGGCTTCGACGTCCCGAGCGAGCCGGCCGGCTGCCCGGTCGAGCGCGGGATCACGAGCGACGCGTTGGTCCGCCGTGGGTTCTCCGCCGTGCTCGCCGCCGCCGGCCGGTTGCCGACGACGACCGATGGCGGCGCGGTGATCGTGCGCGAAGCCCCTCCGCCCGGACGCGAAGTCTCGGCGACGTTCATCAAGCTGCCCGCGCTCGGCTGGACGGTCGTGCTCGACGTGCCTGGCGCGCCCGCGATCGCCGCCGCACCCGCACCGTTGCGGCTGCTCGATGCCCAGGCCCTCGCCGCCACGCTCGTCGCCTCGCGCGCCGCGGATGCCGAGCCCGATCGCGCCGGCCTCGCGAACTTGTTGCGCCGCGCCTCGCACCTCGTCGTCGACCTCGACACCCGGCTGACCAAGCTCGAGCTGTCGCGCATCGTCGTCGGCGCGCGCGGCTCGCGCACGCTCGTGATCGACGCATACGCCGAGCTGTCATGAAGGCGTGCGCGCTCGTGCTCGTGGTCGCGGCGTGCGGAGACAACTCCCGGGCGCCCGATCCGCTCGCCTACGACTGGGATGATCGGCGCGTGCTGTGCAGCCAGCCGATCGACGACTACGAGGTCCCGCTCGACTTCGGCCGGATCGACTTCGAGCTGTCGACCGCCGCGAAGAACGGCTACGTCGCGATCATGCATGCGCACGTCCCGACCGAGACGATCGCGCTCGCGACGCTCGAGCACGTCTTCGAGCTCGCCGATCACTACGACCTGACGTACTTCACGTTTCGCGAGCTCGTGCCGAGCGCGACGCCGGTCGCCGGCCTCGCGTTCGCGTTCGACGACGACTCGCCCGATCAGTGGATGCTCGCGCGCGACATGCTGACCGCGCACGGCGCGAAGATCACGCTGTTCATCACGCGCTGGACCGAGATGACCGACGCCGAGCACGCCGAGATCGCGACGCTGCACGGCGACGGCCACGACGTCGAGCCTCACACCGTCAACCATCTCCATGGAGCGGACTACGTCGCGCAATACGGCCTCGATGCGTACATGGCCGACGAGGTCTTGCCATCGTTCACCGCGCTGACCGATGCCGGCTATCCGACCCCGGTCGCGTTCGCGTATCCGTTCGGCGACCACACGCCCGAGATGGACGCGGCGATCTTGCCCTATGTCGATACGGTCAGGACGACGCCTGGGCCGTGCCCGAACTACTGACGAGGTTCAGACGTGTCCGTCGACGTCGACGTGACACGTGCACGTCCACGATCTCACTTCCTTGCTGCGGAAGCCGAGCCCGAACCCGCTGGCGCCTCGGCGACCTCGACGCTATCGCCGTCGATCAGCGACGGCACCGCGATCTTCACGATCTTCTCGTCGCCGGTCAGCCCGCCGCCGATCCACAGCGTCGCTCCGGTATCGCGCTCGATCACGATCTTCACGAAGTGGATCTTGTGCTCCGCATCGACCGTGGCGACCCGAACGCCGGAGGCGTCGTTGTACAGCGCGGTCGAGGGAATCTCGACGACCCGGTGCGGGACCGAGAGCGTCACCTGAGCCTGCACATACATGCCGGGCAGCAGCGCGCCGTCGCCGTTCGGCACCTGGATCTCCGTCGTCATCGTATGAAGCTCGGGATCGAGCGAGCCGGCCGAGCGCGTCACCTTGCCGGGGAAGGTCCGATTCGAGTATTCGCGCGAGGTGACGGTCGCCGGGGTGCCCGGCTGCACGCTCGTCGCCACGGTCTGCGGCATATCGACGAACACGCGCACCGGATCGGTCGCGGCGAGCGTATAGATCGGCGTCGCGGTGCTCGCCGTCGTCGTGTCTCCGACGAGCTGGCCGCGCTCGACCGTGCGCGACGTGATCGTGCCGGCGAATGGCGCGGTGATCTTCGCGAACGAGGTCAGCTCGAGGAGCCGCTTCACGTTTGCCTGTTGCGCGACCACGTTCGCCTCGTCCGCGACGATCGTCGCCTGGTCGGCGCCCGCTTGCGCTTGCGCTTGCTCGACCGTGCCCTTCGCGACCAACGACTGGTCGAGCATGACCTGGTTGCGCGCCGCGTTCGAGGTCGAATACGTGGCCTGCGCCTTCGCCTGCTTGACCGCGGCTTCGGCCTGCAGCACTTGCGCGCGCGCCTGAGCGAGCTGCGCATCGACATCGGGGATCTCGATCTCGGCGAGCAGCTGGCCCGCGACGACCTTGTCGCCGATGTCGACGAGCCAGCGCTTCACGTAGCCGGCGGTGTGAGGATAGATCTTCGTCTCTTCGAGCGCGCGCACCGTGCCGGGCAGCTCGAGCGCGCGATCGGTCGCGAGCTGTTTGGGCGTGGTGACCTGGACCTTGATCGACCCGGTCTGGTCGCTGCCAACCGGGGCGAGGGCCGGGTCGTTGCGCCGCACATAGCCGAACGCGAACGCGCCACCGGCCAAGATCACGACGCCGACGAGCAGCTTGAGCTTCGAGCTTTGAGCCGGGGCCGGCAGCTCGAAGTCGAGCTCGTCGGGGGCATCATGAGGTTTGGTCGATTCAGTCAAGCAGGTCATCCACCTTGCCGCGCGGCGGAGTACGCCGCAACAAGCTGTACATCACGGGGACAAAAAACAGGGTCGTGACCGTCGCCAATCCCAGCCCGCCGATCACCGCGCGACCGAGCGGTGCGTTCGCCTCGCCGCCGTCGCCCAAGCCGATCGCCATCGGCACCATGCCGATCACCATCGCGAGCGCGGTCATGATCACCGGCCGCAACCGCGTCATCCCCGACGCGAGCGCGGCACTCTGCGCGTTGCGGCCGTGCGCCCGCTGGTCGTTCGCGAACGACACCACGAGGATGCTATTCGACGTCGCCACGCCGACGCACATGATCGAACCGATCAGCGCTGGCACGGACAGCGTCGTGCCCGTGAGGAACAAGATCCACACGATGCCGGCGAGCGCGCCCGGCAGGGCCATCAGGATGATGAACGGATCGAGCCACGACTGGAAGTTCACGACCATCAGCAGGTACACGAGCACGATCGCGAAGATCAGCCCGTACTGCAGTCCGCCGAACGAGCTGTTCATGCTCTCGGCCTGCCCCCTGACCGTGATCCGCGTCCCGGGCGGCGCCTTCGCTCGCATGTGCGCGACGACCGCGTCGACGGCGTCCGACACCGATCCCAGGTCGGCGCCTTCGACGTTCGCCTGGACGTCGTACGTGCGCGAGCTGTGGGTGTCGTGCGTGATGTTCGCCGGACCGCTGGTTCGCGTGATCCCAGCGAGGTTGCCTATCGTCTGTGGCTTGCCGCCGCCGGTCGAGATCGGCGTGGCCCGCAACGCATCTACCGAGTCGACCTCGTACTGCGGGGTCTGCACCGCGACCAGGTACTGCGCACCGCGTGGGTCGATCCAGAACGACGGGGCCACGACACCACTCGACGACAGCGAGACCAGCAGATCGCCCGCGACGTCGCGCTCGGACAGCCCCGCCTGCTGGGCCTCGGTGCGATCGATCGTCACCTTCAATTCGGGGACGTCCGTGACCTGCGCGAGGTGGACGTCGGCGGCACCGTGCACCCTCCCGACTCGCGCCTCGAGCTCCCGCGCGAACGCGAGGGTCGCGGGCTCGCTGCCGATCGGTCCGACGACCTGGAGATCGATCGGTGCGGCGATACCGAAGTTCAGGACCTGCGTCGAGATATCGGGCGCGAGGAAGAAGAACGTCTCGTGCGGGTACGCCGCGCGCAGCGCCTTGCGCATCGCTTGCCGGTAGTCGGCGGTAGGCGCGTGGCCGTCCTTGAGCGAGATCAGGATCTGCGCGTCGGCCGACGAGATCAGCGCGCCTTCGCTGAGCGACAGGTTGATTCCCGAGTAAGGCGTTCCGACGATATCGAGCATCGTGTCGAGATCGCGCTTCGGGATCACGCCGCGGATCGTTTGTTCGATCGCGGCGATCCGCTTCTCGGTCTCCTCGATCCGTGTGCCCGGCGCGCCGCGCACGTGGAGCTTGATCAACCCGGCGTCGACCGACGGGAAGAAGTCGCGCCCGACGAGCGGGGTCAGCGTGAGCGAACCGGCGACGAACGCGGTGAACGTCAAGATCACGAACCCGCGGTGCTGCAACGCCCACGCGAGGTGCCGGCCGTACCAGGTGCGCACGCGATCGAAGTTGCTGTCGAACCAGCGCGCGAAAGGGTGCGGCCGGTGATGGGCCATCGCTTCGCGGGCGAGCAGATAGCGGACCATCGTCGGCAACAGCGTGCGCGACAGGACGTACGACATCAGCATCGCGAACACGACCGCGAGCGCGAGCGGCACGAACAAGTACCGCGACACGCCGGCCAAGAACGCGATCGGCGTGAAGACGATGCAGATCGACAGCGTCGACACGAACGCCGGCACCGCGATCTGCTGCGCGCCATCGAGGATCGCGCGCACGAACGGCTTGCGCTGGCCGACGTTGCGGTGAATGTTCTCGATCTCGACCGTCGCGTCGTCGACGAGCACGCCGACCGCGAGCGCCAGGCCGCCCAGCGTCATGACGTTCAGCGTCTCGCCGAGTGCATGCAACGCGATGATCGAGAACAGGATCGACAGCGGGATCGAGATGATCACGGTCAGCGTCGATCGCCAGCTGCCGAGGAACAGCAGGATCATTAGCCCGGTCAGCACCGCCGCGACGACCGCCTCCTTGACGACGCCGTTGATCGAATCGCGGACGAACACCGACTGGTCGAACATGGTCTTGACGGTCAGATGTCCTCGGGCCTCGGCCGGCAGGTGATCGAGCGCGTGCGGCAGGGCGGCCTTGATCCCGTCGGTGACCGCGAGGGTCGACGCGTCGCCGTTCTTCAGGATCGCCATCAGCACCGAGCGCCTGCCCTCGACGTGGACCATGTTGGTCTGCGGCGGGTTGCCGTTGCGCACGCTCGCTACGTCCCGCACGTAGACGGTGTGTCCGTTGACCGTCTTGACCGGGAGCGCCGCGATCTCGTCGAGCGTCTGCGGCGTCGAGTCCATCACGATCGGGAACTCGTTGACCCCGAGCTTCGCGGTCCCCGACGGAAACACCACGTTCTCGAGCCCGAGCGCGGCCTGCACGTCGCGCGGCGACAACTGCCACGCCTGCAGGCGCTGCGGATCGATGTCGACCATGATCTCGCGCTGCTTGCCGCCGTACGGCCACGGGATCTCCGCGCCGGGGACCGTCGCCAGCTCGGCGCGCACGAAGTAGATGCCGTAATCGAACAGCTGCTGCTCGGACAACGTGTCGCTCTCGAGCGCGAGCATCATCACCGGCACGCTCGTCGCGCTGTAGCGCATGATCAATGGCGGCACCGAGCCGGGTGGCATCGACCGCACCGCGGCCTGCGCGATCGACGTGGTCTCCGCCACGGCCTCGTCCTCGCTCGCGCCGGGCTGGAGGTAGATCTTGATCACCGCCTTGCCGAACAGCGTCAGGCTCTCCATGTGATCGATGTCGCTGACGATCGTGGTCAGGAACCGCTCGAAGTTCGTCACCACCCGCTGTTCCATGTCCTGGGGCGTCAGGCCGTCGTAGCTGAAGATGACGGTGAGCACCGGGATGTTGATGCTCGGGAAGATGTCGGTCGGCGTCTTCTTGATCGAGTAGCCGCCGCCGAGCGCGATCAGCATCGCCATCACGACGAACGTGTAAGGGCGGCGCAGCGCTAGCCGTACGATCCACATCGATGCGGGTCCAGTGTGCCCGTCTTGCCGCGGCTGTCCAGGGTCAGCCGCCGGGTCAACAGTTGTTCACGTATCGATGTTGTTCGAAGCGTTACAGTGTCGGGGCGAGTCCGCGGGCCAATGCCAGCAGCTGTGCTGGAACATTGAGCGAGGGATCAACGATCACGGCGTCGAGCAGCGCCCCCAGCAGCTTGCCGATGGCGGGTCCGGGCCCGAGCGCGAGCTCCGCCATCAGGGTCTTGCCGTCGATCGCGAGGTCGGCGACCGCCAGGGGGACGTTGGCCGCGAGCGCACGCTCCGAGTTGGCAACCAGCGGATTCGCGGGTGCTTCGGCTCGCCATAGGGCAATCGCAGCCGCGCGCTTGTCCTGATCGATCTGGGAGAGCAGTCGACGAGCTTCCTCGTCCGTCCAGCTCCCCGCAACGACGCTACTCGACACGCTCGCCAGCACTGCGGCGGTTCTCGCCTCGTGCGCGCTCAGCTTCCACATCGACGCGAGCTTCGTCACCTCGCGAAAGCACGCCGTGTCGAGCCGGCGGGGATCTGCGCCCGGCGTCGCGAGTGGGGAACAGAACGCTCCGAGCCGCGTGTCCATGCTCGGGCTCCGGTCGATCACGTCTAGCCAGCGAGCCTCGTCCTCGCCAACGAGACGCGCTCCAATCTCTGCAAACACCGTGTCCACGATGCCGGTGCGCAACGCGGGCGCGAGTGCTCGCGACGGCTGGCGCGCCGCGAGGATCTTGCGCAGCTCGTCGGCAACACGCTCGCGCGACACCTTCGCGAGCGACGGCAGCGCGAGCGCGATCGCGGCCTCGGTCGCCGGCTCGAGCGTGAACTCGAGCTGCGCCGCGAATCGCACCGCGCGCATCACGCGCAAGCCGTCTTCGGTGAAGCGCGCGACCGGATCGCCGACCGCGCGCAGCACGCGGTTCGCGACGTCGTCGCGCCCGCCGAACGGATCGACGAGCTCACCGTTCTCGACGTCATAGGCGATCGCGTTGACGACCAAGTCTCGCCGCGCGAGATCCTCGATCAGCGGCACGCCGAACACGACCGAGTCCGGCCGGCGCGCGTCGGTGTAGGCACCCTCGCCGCGAAACGTCGTGACCTCGACGTGGCTGTGGACGCCTTTGCCGGTCACCACCGTCACCGTGCCGTGCTGGATCCCGGTCGGAATGACGTGGCGAAATAGCGGCGTAACCTGGTCCGGCGTCGCCGAGGTCGCGACGTCCCAATCGCCGGGCGCGCGTCCGAGCAGCGCGTCGCGCACCGCACCGCCGACGGTGACCGCTTGAAACCCGGCCTGCGCGAGCGTCCTGCATACCGCGCGAACATTCGCCGGCACCGCGGCTGCGAGGCGTGCGAGCGCGTCGTCTGCCATGCGTCCGCTCGATCAATCGGTCTGAGCGGCGCCGCGCAGCCGGTTGAAGATGTCCACCGCGCGACTGCGCAGCTTCTGTGCATCGGCAACCTGCCCCGTCCGCTCCTTGACCGTTGCCAGCCCCTGGAACGCGCGGGCGAGCTCGACCTCGTGCTTGACCGCGCTGAGGATATCGATCGCGCGCTTGAAGTCTTCGTCGGCTTGCTGTGCGTTGCCGAGTGCGGCGGCGACCTCGGCCTGGACGCGATAGCCCGAGCCGAGCAGAGCGCGCAGCCCGACCGCCTGGCTGACCGCGACCGCGGCGTGGGCTTCGACGTCGGCCGCCTCGAGGTTGCCGAGCTGGAGCTGGACCTGCGCGAGGCGCTGGTGCGTCGTCGCGAGCTGCTCGCGGTCGCCGAGCCCGGAGGCGAGGAGCTTGGCCTCGGCCAAGTCTTTGATCGCGTCCTGGCCGCGGCCCATCGCCGCCTTGACCTCGCCGGTGCGCGACAGCACGTCGGCGAGCGCGAGCTTGTCGCCGATGTCCTGGGCGAGCGCGCGCGCCTCGTCGAGCAAGTCGAGCGCGATCTCCTGGTTGCCGTCCTCGGAGTACACGCCGCCGAGGTCGCACAGCGACTGGACCACGCCGACGAGATCGCCGATGTCGCGGCGCAGATCGAGCGCCTCGCGGAATTGCGCGATCGCGGCCTTGAAGTTGCCGGTGTCGTGATGCACGCGGCCGATGTTTGCGAGCGACAGCGCGATCGAGCGGCGATCGCCGAGCGCGCGCCGGATCGTCAGCGCCTGGCGGTGAAAGTCGAGCGCCTGGCCGTGCGAGCCGCGCAGCCAGTGGACGCGGCCCATGTCGTCGAGCGTCGACGCGATGCCGCGATCGTCGCGCGACCGTTCGAACAGCTCGTGTGCGCGCCGCAGGTGCTCCATCGACGTGTCGTACTTGCCCAACCTGCGCTGGCCGCGCGCGAGCCGGCTGTACGCCGCTCCGGCCTTGTTGAGGTTGTCGTAGCGCCACGCGAGCTGCAGCATCTGGACGAAGCAGTGCATCGCCTCGTCCGACCGCCCCGCCTGCTCGAGCACGTCGCCGAGGTTGTGCAGCGCGTCCATCCGCGCCGGCGCATCGGCCGCGCCGAGCATCGCGAGGCCCTTCTCGTACAGGGCGCGCGCCTCGAGCGGCGAGTATCGCGACCGCGCGCGATCGCCGCCCTGCAAGTAGCACCGGGCCGCGCGCCGAGCGTCGCCGCCGCGTTCGTATAGGCCCGCGAGGAACTCGAGCTGCTCGTCCGAACGGGTCGACAGCTTCGCCTCGAGCCACTGCGCGGCGGCGAGGTAATAGCGCGCGAGCTTGCTCGGCTCGATCGACCGCACGATCAGCTCGCGCTCGAGGTTGTGCTTGAACACGACCTCGACGTCGCCGGGAATGCTCGAGTCGTCGGGATCGAGCGGCAGCAGGTAGTCGCGCTCGGCGAGCATCGCGATCAGATCCGAGCAGCGGCGGCGCACGTCCTCGCCTTGGCCCCATTCGATCTCGAGCGGTCCCGGCGGGCTCGCCAGGTCGGGCTGCTCGAGCCGACTCATCGCGATCACCGCGGACACCCAGAACACGTTGCCGAACACCGCCCCTCGCTCGAGCAGCTCGCGCTCTTCATGCTCGAGCGCGGCGATCCGCGCCTCGATCGCTTCCTCGATCGTGATCGGCAGCTCGGTATCGGCCGCCTTGTCGGGATCGAGTCGCCAGATCGGGCCGGACGAGTCGATCGTGCCATTGTCGAGGAACAGCCGCACCAGCTGTTCCAGAAACGCCGGATTGCCGCCGGTCATCTCGACCGCGGCCTGCGCGGTGTCGTCGGGAATGTCCTTGCAGCGCGACAGTAGATTTTTGAACATCTGCTCGGCATCGTCCGGCTCGAGGTTGCGCAGATCGATCCGCGTATGATCGATCGCGCCCTCGCCCCAGCCGCCGCTGCGAACGAGCATCTCCGGCCGCGCCGCCGCGAGCAGCACGACCGGCGAGCCCGACACGCCGACCGCGAGATCGCCGATGAGTGCGAACGTCTCGTCATCGGCCCATTGCAGATCGTCGAGCACGAGGACGAGCGGGCCGAACGTCGCGTCGAGCTCGATGAACCGGCGCAACGCGGTGCGCGACAGCTCGGTGTGCTGCTTCGGGCTCTCCGTGATCGCGCGCAAGAACGGCGTCGGTGCGAAGTCCAAGCCGACGAACGCGCCGAGCAGGTGCAGCATCTCGCCGACCTGGTCGCTGCCCATCACGGTCTTGATCTCGTGCGCGAACCGCAATCGCGAGGCCTCGTCGGGGTTCGGCGTCAGCTCGAACCGATCGCGCAACAGCGAGCCGATGGCCGCGAGGCGCGCGAGCTTGCCGGTCGCGTCGCGCTCGGCCGCACCATGGAACACGCGCGGCTGACGATCTTTGTGATGCGCCAGGTCGCCGATCAGCTCGTTGATCAAGCGGGTCTTGCCGGTGCCTTGATTGCCGACCAGCGTGACCAACTGCGTCGCCTGGAAGTCGATCGCGCGCGCGACGACATCGCGCAGTGTCGCGAGCGCGTCCCCCCGCCCGACCAGCGCGCTGCGGACGGTGCGTAGCGGCTCGGGCTCGGTGTCGATCCGGACGAGGCTGCGCGGCCGGGCCGGAATCGGCGGCGGCGCGGCGACCCCTCGAAACGGCGTGGTGCGCCCCGGCACTGGCGGAGGGCGGGTTCCTGACGACACCGAAGGCAATCGTATCAGATCACACGTCCTATCACCGCGGCCGTTCGCCACGAGACAGCAGTGGCGTGGCCGGTGTATCGTATCTCTCGGGATGAGTCGTTTCGGCGCGTTCATCGCGTTCGCCGGCCTGCTGGCGCTCGCCGGGTGTCCTACCGTCGACCTCGGCGACACGCCCGAGAACCTCGGCGTGTGCAACCCCCCCGGGGGGGAGCAGTACTTCGAGGACATGATCTGGCCGAACTACATGAACGTGCCGGGCACGATCCCGCCGGACCACAAGTGCACCGACTCCGGCTGCCACGACCTCGGCGGCTCGGTCATGCGCATGACGGTGGACCCACCCGACTACCAGGCGAACTATACGATCGTCCAAGCCGAGCTGAACTGTTCCGATCCGGAGGCAAGCAAGTTCCTGACGTGGCCACTCGCGGGTATCGACGCGCATGGCGGCGGCGACATCTTCAACGTCGGCGACCCGCAGTACGAAGTGTTCGAGGCATGGTTCGCTCCCTAGTAAAGCACTCCGCCGCGGCGCTGGTTCTGTGTCTCGCCGCGAGCTCGGCGAGTGCGGATGCGTACCTGCGCGTCATCGCGCAAAAGGCGTCGGTGCGCAGCGGCCCGAGCGCGAGCTACCGCGAAGTCTACGTCGCGGAGCGCGGCCAGGTGTTCCAGGTGGTCGAGCGCGGGACGAGCAACTACTGGTTCAAGATCGAGCTCGACGACGGCACGACCGGTTGGATCCTCGGCGACGTCGTATATCCGTTCGAAGCGGGCGAAGGCGAAGAGTCGCCGGGCGCGTTCACGCTGATGGGGCGCGCGATCCGCGGCGCGGTGCTCGGCCCCTCGCCGGTGCAATTCGCGCACGCCGGCATGTCGTTCTCGGCGGGCGTGATCGACCACGAGGGCGTGTTCATGCTGCGACCGTCGTGGCTGATCGATCCGTACTGGGCGGTCGAAGGCTTCGCGGGGCTGTCGCCGCGCTCGACCACCGACGTCTATTACGGCGGCCTCGGGTTCACGCTCCGGATGATTCCAGGCGCGGTGATCGGGCCGTACGCGAACCTCGGGCTGGGCGCGGCGCATGTCTCGCCGAAAGCCGACAACTACGTCGATCCGCAGGAGACGCTGATGGCGCTGGTCGCCGGCGGCGGCTTGGAGATCACGCTGAAGAAACAGATCACGGTCCGGCTCGACGTTCGCAACTGGACGATCTTCAACCAGAACAAGTCGAGCCTCGGCCAGGAGTACACCGGCGGCTTGGCGGTCTTTTTCTAGGAGTCACCATGCGGGCAATCATCAGCGCTCTCGCAATCGCCATCGTGGCTTCGCTCGCGACCGGCTGCGGTCGTACCGCGGTGCGGGCCTCGGAGAAGGCGTTCCTCGCGGATCAGGTGATGATCTTCGCCGCCGATCCGCAAGAGGCGGCGTCCGACGACCACATCAAGTCGGAGCGCGAAGGCGCGGCCGGCGGTAACGGCGCCAAGGGCGGAGGGTGCGGTTGCAACTAGGCCGCATAGGACTGATCGCACTCGTCGCGGGCGTGCCGGTCGGGGTGGCGACCCCGGCGCGCGCCGACGATACCGCCGAGGCGTCGACGTCGGTGTTCGCGGAGAAGCGCGACGGCGGCAAGGGCGGTCTCACCGTGGTGCATCCGCAGCTCGACCTCGGCGTCGATCTCGGCCGCTATGTCACGCTCGCCGCCGGCTACTCGGCCGACGCGGTCAGCGGCGCGACCGCGACCACGTACTCGGTCGATGCAGTGTCGACCGCGACGAAGTTCTCCGACTTCCGCCAGGAGGGTGACGTCGGCCTCGGCTTCCAGGGGCGGCGGTCGAAGCTGTCGTTCAACACGAGCTACAGCACCGAGCGCGATTACCTGTCGCGTTCGATCGGCGGGGCGGCGTCGATCGACCTCGCCGGCCGCAACACGACGATGGCCCTCGCCTACTCGCATAGCTGGGACACGGTCTGCGACAAGGACAACGGGATGGCTACCCCACTCGATAGCCGCGCGCTGGTCGGCTCCGACCCGTGCATGAAGTCCGGGATCTCGGGCAAGGACGACCCGGGCATCACGATCTGGAAGCCGCTGTCCATCGACACGGCGCAGGTGACACTGACCCAGAACCTGTCGCCGACGCTGAACATGCAGATCGCCGGTTACGGCCAGGTCCTCGACGGCTTCCAATCAAATCCGTACCGCAGCGTCGATGTCGGCGGCGTCAACGCGCAGGAGTACATCCCGAACGTGCGCGCGCGCTGGTCGGTCACGGCGCGGGTCAACCGTTACCTGCCGAAGCTGCACGGCGCCGTCCACTTCGGCGCGCGGTTCTACGACGACACCTGGCACGTGATCGGCGGCGACGTCGAGCTCGCGTACTCGCAATATATCGGCAACAGCTTGCTCCTGCGCATCCACGCGCGGGTCTATCAGCAGACCTCCGCGGCGTTCTTCAAAGACGCGTTCTACTACCTGACGCAATCGACCGCGGGCGCCTACTACACCGGCGACCGCGAGCTGTCGCCGGTGCGCAACGCGATGGTCGGGGCCAAGCTGACGTTGATCTCGCTCGGCGGCGACAAGAAGGTCTGGCACCTGTTCGACAAGCTCCAGCTCAACCTGAAGGGCGACGTGCTGTTCCTCGACAACCTCGCGGCCGACGACACCACGATGAACACCGCGGGCATCGGCCAGCAGTTCATCTACGGCAACAGCATCGTCGATGCGGTGGTGCTCCAGCTGGGCCTCCTTGCCAACTACTAGCGTTGGTTGCCCCGCAAACGAGGGCCTCGGCCTGGCCTCGGGCCAGAAATGTCCGCGTTTCAGACGAACCAGGTATAATTAACGCGTGTACCGCTACGGGGATGGCACACCGTTTCCACTCGATGAGAACTTCATCGACACGTTGACCCTTGCGGTCGAGGCCTGCACGAACGCGTTCTTGCCGGTCTCTGACCTCGATGCACGCCGCGATCGCGCGCGCGGCGGCCACTCCGAGGCCGAAAAAGAGCTGTCGCGCATCACCGAGCTCGAGAAGTCGGTCGGCGGAGCACTGGCGCTCTACCTCGTTCCCGACAAGAAGGCCGGCCAGATCCAGCCGATCGCCCAGAAGATCATGCAGGCGTCGAAGGGCGCGATCACGGCTGCGCGATCGCAGGTCGAGGCGCGCCTGCAAGCGCTCGACGCGCAGGCGTCGGCGCGTACCGCATCGGACGCGGTGCTCGCGGCGCTTCGCCCGTTCTTCGACGCGCAACAACTGCCGAAGGCGCAGTGGATCATGTCGTGGGACGTCCGGGTCGAGCCGCAAGCCGATGCGGTCGCGACGTCGGGCAAGCTGTCGGCCGCGTTCCGGCTCAACATCGATCAGTGGCGCCAGCCGGTGCGCGTCGATCAGCTGAGCGAAGGCGTGGTCGTCCACATGATGAAGAAGGGCCTGCTCGGCAAAGCGAAGCCGGCCCCGGTCGACCTCGGCAAGTACGTCATGGTCGCGTTCGAGCGCAACGCCCGCGAGGCGGTGATGACGCTGCGCGAGAACCCGAACAAGGCCTCCGGTGGCTTGCGCTTCGCGGTCGCCGAGCAGAGCGCGACGTGGCAGTCGCTGACGCCGAGCGGCGACGCCGAGACCGAGCCGAACCCGCTCGACCTGGAAGACATCGCGGGCATCCGCCGGCTCGGCGAAGCGACCGCCGCCGCGCTCAAAGATCTCGTCAACAACCGCACGCTCACCGATCTGACGCTCGGCAATCAAGTGCTCGCAGACCTCGCCGAGCCGCGCGCGGTGCCGATGGAGGTGCTGCAGCAGCTCACGCCGCTCGCACGCACGATCCGCGAGCGCAGCCGGATGTCCGGCGAGCTCGTGCTCAAGAAGGATCTCGGCGGTGGCCGGCGTGAAGAGCTGTTCGTGCCGCGCTCGCAGCTCGCCCAGCAGTTCGCGCGGCTGCCGCCGGAGTACCGCAAGCCATTCGAGGAGATGGGGATCACGAGCGAGGACACCCAGCCCGCGATCGTGATCGGACGCCCGCCCGCGAAGTCGCCACCGCCGCCGCCCGGCGCGCTCGGCGAAGACGCGCCGACCAAAGTCACGAAGTAGATCGCTGCGCTGGTTTGTTACCGGCGCGTTCGTTTGGTCAGGACGCCATCGAAACGATCTCGTCGACGACGCGCTCGAGCAGCACGCGCTCGCCGAGCTCGCGGCCGAGCGTCTTCATCTGCGGTCCGGTGAACAGATCGCCGGCCGGGCCACCACCCGAGCGCGGCAGCGACAGCAGCGTGATGTCGCCCTTCAGCGCGCGATCGGCCGCGGCGAGCCGTTGCGTCGCGATCGCGAGCGCGTTCGGGCCGTAGCTCCGCGCCTGCGCGATCAGCTTGTCGACGATAAACGGTGGGACGCCTAGCCGGCCGTTCCATTCGCTGCGCGGCACGCCGCGATCGCGCAGGACGTGGACGAGCGACAGCTGACGAATGTGGCGCGCGAGCATGACGACCACGCCGACCGCGCTCTCCCGTTGATCGCATAGCGACACGACCGCGGCGAGCGCCCTGCCCCGATCGGCGGACCCGATCGCATCGGTCAGCTCGAACACCGACCGTTCGCGCGTGTCGGCGATCAGCTCGTCGACATCGTCGGCGGTCACCGCGCGGCCGGTCGCGAACAAGCCGAGTTGCTCGAGCGCGAGCGCGAGCCTCGACAGATCCGCGCCGACCGTCTCGATCAGCCGCGTCACCGCCGGTCCGTCGATCTTGACGCCGAGCGCGGTCGCTTCGTTGCGCACCCACGGCATCAACTGGCGCGGTGCTTCGAGCACGTGCAGGAAGCCCTTCTTCGACAGTGCGGCGAACAGCTTCTGGCGCTTGTCGACCTTCGCGGCGACGCCGACCACGACGGTCGACGGGTTAGGCTTGCCGAGATACGCGATCAGCGGCTCGGCGTCGTCGGCCGGCATCGCCGACAAGTCGCGCACGAACACCATCCGGCGCTGGCCCATCATCGGCAGCGTCTGGGCGAGCGCGACGATCCGCGCCCCGGACGGCTTGCCCTCGACGACGTCGTAGTTGAAGCCGCGGGTCTCGGGCGGCACCGCGGCGTCTCGGATCGCGGTGAGCGCGCGCTCGATCAGGATCGCGTGCTCGGAGTGCAGCACGTAGATCGGATCCAAGCCATCGGCGATGAGCTCGTGCACGCTGGCAACCTAGCAGATCGTGGACGTGGACGTGGACGTGCACGTGACACGTGGCACGTGCACGTACACGTACACGATCTCCGGTAGTCTCGATCCGTGGATAGCGTCGTCATCACCGCCGACCGCGCCCTCGTCGAGGGCGAGTCCTGCCTCGCGACCGCGGTGCTCGCGATCGACGGCGCGATCGCGCTGGTCGGTGACCCGGCCATCGTCCTCGCCGATCCGCGCGCCGCCGGCGCGCGGCGCCTCGACTGGCACCGCCGCGCCATGGTGCCCGGGACGATCAACACCCACAACCACAGCTTTCAGTCGCTGCTGCGCGGCATCGGCGACGACCTGCCGTTCCTCGAGTGGCGCGACAAGGCGCTGTATCGCTACTCGCCGAGGCTCGGCGCCGATGACATGGCGACCGCGGCGTTGTTCGCGTTCGGCGAGATGCTGCTCCACGGGGTCACGACGGTCTGCGATTTCTACTATCTCAACGCGCAAGCCAACGACAACGCGTCGGCGACGATCGAGGCGGCGCGGCGGCTCGGCATTCGTATCGTGCTCGCCCGTTGTTTCTACGATTGGGACGGCGCGCCCGCCGCTTATCGCGAGACCGTGGCACAAGCGACCTCGAACTTCGAGGCGCTGCACGCGCACTATCGCGATCCGGTGCGCCAGCTCGTCACGATCCAACCCGCGCCGCACAGCCAGCATGGCGCGACGCCCGCGATGATCGAAGCTGGGGCCGGCTGCGCACGCGATGCCGGCGTCCCGTGGCACATCCATCTCGCCGAGGAGCACTACCAAGTCGACGAGTCGCTCCGCCGGTTCGGCAAGCGACCGCTGCACGCGGTGGCCGAGCTGCCGGTCGACCTCGCGCAGATGATCGCGGTGCACGGCTGCTGGTTCGACGACGGCGAGCGCGCGCTGCTCGCCGAGCGCGGCGGCAGCCTCGCGTATTGCCCGGGTTCGAACATGTTCCTCGGCGACGGCACGACCGACCTCGTCGACCTCGTCGCGCGCGGTGTGCGAGTCGGCCTCGGCACCGATGGCGGCTGCTCGAACAACAGGGTCAGTGTGTTCGACGAGATGCGGATGGCCGCGCTGCTGCAGAAGGTCCATCGCACCGACGGCCAGGCGATCGACGCGGAGACCTGCTTCCGGCTCGGCACCCGGACCGCAGGCGAAGTGTTGCGCCTCCCGGTCGGCCGGATCGCGTCAGGCTTTCGCTGCGATCTGGTCGCGCTCGACCTCGACGATCCGTCGCTGTGGCCGGTCCAGGCCCTCGAAAAGAATGCGGTCTACGCGCTGTCGTCTCGCGCGATCTCCGACGTCGTGGTAGATGGTCAGGAGGTCGTCTCCGCGCGGCGTCTGCGTCATGTCCAGCTCGACGAAATCCAGGCCCGCGTCGCCGACCTCACCCGAGGCTGGCTCCGAGACTAGCAAACAGGGTGAGGGCGAAGACGGCTACGAGCCGCGGCGGCCGCGCGCGCCCGGTGGCTCGATCGAGGTCGAGCTCGAGCCACAACACCAGCGGCCGCTGGGCTGGGCGGTGTTCGGGCTCATCGTCGGCGCGGTATTGATCTGGCAGTTCGGCGCCGTCGCGGTGTGGGGCGGGATCGTGCTCGTCGTGGTCGGCAGCTTCGGTGCGTGGGAGGCGGCGGTGTCGTACTTGCGGCCGGCTGGCTCGATCATCGTGTCGGAGCACGAGGTCGTATTGCCGCGCGGCCTGCACATGACCAAGCCGGTGACCGCGCCACCCGGTGCCGTGACCGCGGTGTACTTCCTGCGCAAGTCGGTCCCGTGGAATCGCGCGTCGCCGATCCTGATCGTCGAGATCGGCGGTCGCGCGATGGCGTTCCCGCGCGAGTGGTTCGCGTCGGAGGCCGATCAGAAGCACATCGTGCACGCGCTCGTGCGCTTCCGCGAGGCGAACGCGAGCTCGGTCGCGCCCGACGGCAAGGTCGAGAGCGACGGGCCCGGCCTGCCCCCGGCCGGCAGCCGGGCCGAATGGGCCCGCGGTCCGATCGACGATGGTCGAGGCGCCGCGTTCGCCGAGATGGCCGCCGGCGCTGCGCTCGTCGTGCTCGGCGTCGTGATCACGGTCGCCGCGTTGCCCACGTTCCTGACGGCCACGAAGGCTCAGTTCGTGGTCGCGTTCGCGCCGATCGCGGTCGGTGCGATGTTGTTCTGGCGCGGCGTCACCCGGCTCGGCTGAGTCGCAGCACGACCTCGACGTGCGAGGTCTGCGGCATCAAATCGAGGGGCCACGCCCGGTCGGCGCGATAGCCGGCGGCGACGAGGCGCTCGGCGTCGCGGGCCAGCGTCGCCGGATCGCACGACACGTAGACGATCGTGCGTGGCGCTGCGCGCACGATGCCCGCGATCGCTTCGGCGGCCCCGGTGCGCGGCGGGTCGAGCGCGATCGCATCGAACGATCGGCCGGCTGCGGCGAGCCGGTCGAGCACGGCGTCGGCGCGGCCGACCTCGAATCCCGCCGGCGGCCTCGCGGGCAGCGCGCCATCGCTCGGCGTGACCTCCCACCCGTCGCCGCGGAACGCGCGCGTGACGTTGCCCGCGCCGGCGTAGAGCTCGAGCAACCTGCCCGGGCCCGCGCCGAGCGCGGTCCGCGCGACCGCGACGAGCGCGCGATTGCCCGCGAGGCTCGCCTGCGCGAAGTCCCACGGCCCGCCCCACAACCCCGGCTCGAGCTCGATCACCGGCTCGCCGTGGGCCACGTCGCCAGCGATGACTCCGACGATGTCGGCCCGGCCGACGAGCTGCCCGGCCGCGCGCCATGGCTTCTCGATCCCGATCGCGACCTCGCCGCTCTCGCCGCGGACGACCGCGACCTCGCCGTCGGGGAGCGACGAGCCGAACAGCACCGCCATCGCCCGGTCGAGCCCGTGCTCGAGTTGGCCGCAGCTGGTCAGCCGGACGAGCTTGCGCGAGCCCGCCGCGTACAAACCGAGTACACCCCCCGCGACGTGAAAGCGCGCGCGCCGGCGCCAACCGTAAGGCGCGACCGGGTCCGCGATCGGCTCGATGACCAGCCCGTCGAGCTTGCGCAGCGCGCCGGCGACGATCGCGTGCTTCGCCGCGAGCTGAGCCGCGCGAGCGACGTGCTGCCACTGGCAGCCGCCGCAGCCTTCCGCGAAGTGCGGGCACGGCGGCACGACCCGCGATCGCGACGCCGCGACGAGCTCGACGACCTCGCCGCGCGCGAACGACGCCTTGGCCTTGCCGATCGCGACGCGTACGCGATCGCCGGGCGCGGTGCGGGGCACGAACACGACCCGACCTTCGCCATCGCGCGCGACGCCGTCGCCACCGGCCGCGAGCGCGGTGATGTCGAGCTCGGTGGTCATCGGTACGCGCCGCCCGGCGGCAGCGGCACGATCGGCGTCCCGCGGGGTGCGGCGAGCATGCGATCGGCGCGGCCGTTGCGCACCGCGATCTCGACGGTGCGCGCCGAGCCGACATACGCGACGAGCTCGCCGAGCGGCACGTCTTCGTACGTGCGCGCGAGCGGCAGCGCGCGACCCGCGATCGCGACCACGGCGCCTGCTTCGTCGCGCGGCAGGTCGGTGATGAGGTTGCCGTACGCGTCGATGTGCACGACCCGGCCCTCGCCCGCCGGCCGCGGCCCCCACGCGAGCGCGCCCTCGAGCGTCATGTCGGGCCCGATCTGATCGGGGTGCTTGCCGAGCGCGAGCGCTGCCCCGACCTGGGCGAAGATGTCGCGACCGTGGAACGTGGCGCTGATCTCGGGGGCGAGCATCGCGCGATTCTCGATCGCCCACGCCCGTTCGATCGGCAGATAGCCGAACAACCCGTTGTCCGGGCCGACGTAGTAAGCACCCTCGGAGCGCACGATCGCGCCGCGGCGCGCCCCGCCGACGCCCGGATCGACGACCGCGACATGGATCGTGCCGGCGGGAAACTCGCGGCACGCGGTCGCGACCACCCACGCACCGTGCGCGATGTCGTGCGGCGGCACGTCGTGGGCGATGTCGATCACGCGCGCATCCGGAGCGAGCCGGATGACGACGCCCTTCATCGCGCCGACGTATCCGTCGCGTGTACCGAAATCGGTGGTCAGCGTGATGATCGGCATCGCATCCAGAGGTAAGCATACAGCCGATGAACAAGGTCTACCCGGACGCCGTGGCCGCCCTCGCCGACGTGACCGACGGAGTGACGATCCTCGCCGGCGGCTTCGGGCTGTCCGGCAACCCCGAGAACTGCATCCGCGAGCTCGCGCGCAAGAAGGTCAACGGGCTGACGATCGTGTCGAACAACTGCGGCACGACCGACCAGGGCCTCGGCATCTTGTTAGCGCAGGGCCAGGTCAAGAAGATGGTCTCGTCGTACGTCGGCGAGAACAAGGTGTTCGAGCAGCTGTTCCTGGCCGGCAAGCTCGAGGTCGAGCTCTGTCCGCAAGGCACGCTCGCCGAACGCCTGCGCGCGGGCGGCGCCGGGATCGAGGCGTTCTACACACCGACCGGCTACGGCACGAAGGTCGCCGACGGCAAGGAGACCCGCGAGCTCGGTGGCAAGCCCTGCGTGCTCGAGCACGCCATCCGCGGCGAGTTCGCGATCGTCAAGGCCTGGAAGGGCGACAAGTGGGGCAACCTGGTGTTCCGCAAGACGTCGCGCAACTTCAACCCGCTGTGTGCACAGGCCGGCAAGATCACGATCGTCGAGGTCGAACAGCTCGTCGAGGTCGGGGAGCTCGAGCCCGATCAGGTCCACCTGCCTTCGATCTACGTGCAGCGGATCTTCCAAGGCACCGACTACAAGAAACCGATCGAGCAGCGGACGGTAAGGAAGCGAGGTGCCGCGTGAACCGCCTCGATCGCGAGCAGATGGCGCGCCGAGTCGCGGCCGAGCTGTCCGATGGGTTCTACGTCAACCTCGGCATCGGCATGCCGACCCTCGTCGCGAACTTCATCGCGCCGGGCAAAGACATCGTGTTGCAGTCCGAGAACGGCCTCCTCGGCATCGGCCCGTTTCCCTACGAGGGCGACGAGGATCCGGATCTGATCAACGCGGGCAAGCAGACCGTCACGACGATCGCCGGCTCCGCGTTCTTCGATTCGGCGCAGTCGTTCGCGATGATCCGCGGCGGCCACGTCGACGTCAGCGTGCTCGGCGCGATGGAGGTCAGTCAATACGGCGACCTCGCGAACTGGATGATCCCGGGCAAGATGATCAAGGGCATGGGCGGCGCGATGGATCTCGTCGCCGGCAGCCGGCGAGTCATCGTCATGATGGAGCACACGGCGAAGGACGGCAGCTCGAAGATCTTGCGCGAGTGCTCGCTGCCGCTCACCGGCGTGCGCTGCGTCCATACGATCGTCACGGACCTCGCGGTGATCGACGTTGCAACGACCGGGCTGGTGCTGCGCGAACGCGCGCCCGGCGTCAGCGCCGACGACATCGCGAAGGCGACCGCCGCGCCGCTCACATGGACCGGCGACGTGCCCGAGATTCGCTGTTAGCGACGGCTACGACTTGCAGACCGGGCGCGGATCGAACGGGTCCTGGCCGCCCGGCGGCTGACACGCCGGCTGCTTGGGTTGCTTCGCCTGCTCGATCTGCTTCGGCTGGTTGGCGGTCGAGCTCGCGTGCTCGTGCCTCGTCGTGTTGTTGTGCGTCGGACTCGCTTTGTGCTCGGTGGTGCTCCGGTCGGGCGTGTGCTCCGGCACGTGGGTGGCAACGTGCTCCTGGCCGTGATCGACGACAGGCGGAGGCGCGACCGGCGTCGGTGCGGTCGGCACGGGCGCGGCCGCCTTCTTGAGCGGGATGTCCTTCGCGTAGTCTCCGGTCAGGTCGATCTTCGACGCGACCTCGACGTAGCCGTCGAGCTTGATCACGATCGGCGCCATCGTCTCGCCGGCTTCTTTGATCGTGGCTCCACGCCGGATCTTGGTGTCGAGCGGGGTCACGCCGACCTTCTTGCCGGCGATCAACACGTCGGCGCCGGGCGGATGCGAGATCACGTGTAACGCGACGTAGTCATCGACTCCGGGCTCGTTGGTCGTCGGGGATGCAGGGGTCGCGTGGTCAGAGCCGACCGCGTTGTCGGGCGCGGCGACGATCGACGCGGCATCCGCGGCGAACATCGCCGGTGTCTCGGAGCCGCGGCCGGTGAGCTTGACCGCGATCAGCGCGACCGCGCCGACGACCACGACGCCGAGCCCGATGAACAGCGCGCGGCGATTCGGTCGTAGGGTCGGCAGCTCTGTGCCGAGCCCCGAGGACGAGTCGATCTGCGGGAACGACGATTCGCTGCGCGCCGGCCCCGGGGCGCCGGCGTAGCCGTGCCTCGTGCTCGGAATCGCGGCGCCCGAGCCGGAGGGCGCCGTCGCGAACGCGCCTTGGGACCCGCTGGCCGGTAACGACAGCGGCTGCGTCCCGGCCGGTATCTGCGTCGGAATCGTGTCTGCGGCAACAGAGGCCGGCGGATACGTACGGCGGCTGAGCGACGGGTCGGAAGGCATCGCACCCGCCGGTGCGAGTGCCGCCGGCCGCATCGTCGGATACGACTTCGCGTTCCAGTCGGCGGCGTTCGGATCCTCGCGATCGGTGTCGTTGAGGCCGCGCGGCAGATCGAGCAGCGTCGGCTGCGCGAGCAAGTTGGCTTCGGCGTCGGCGCGCGCGATCGGCGGGAGCTCGGTCGGCAGCGGCCCGCGAATCGCGCGTTGTGCACCGCTGCCGCGACCGTCGGTCGACGAGATCGTGTTCTCCTTCGGCGGCATCACGGCGTTCATCCGGCCGGTGACGAGCCACGGCTCGGGGTGCTCGCCGAACATGTCGCGCATGAACCGGCCGAGCGACATCGTCGACAGCGACATCCGCGATGCGACCGCGAAGCTCTCGAGCGCTTCGAGCAGGAACGTCGCGCTCTGATAGCGCTGCGAGGCGTCGATCGCGAGCGCCTTCATGACGATCGCCTCGAGCGCTTGCGGATAGCCCTGGACCAGACGCGTCGGCCGTACGACGTCGCCGGTGACGATGCGATGCATCGTGTCGAAGTCGCTGTCGGCGCGGAAGCACCGGTGCTGGGTCGTGACCTCGTAGAGGATGATCCCGAGCGAGAACACGTCGCTGCGCTTGTCGACGTCGCGACCGCGGCATTGCTCGGGCGCCATGTAGGCGAACTTGCCCTTGATGATGCCGCTCTGGGTCTCGACCGAGCGCTGCGTCGCCTTCGCGATGCCGAAATCGAGCAGCTTGACCGCGCCGTCGTACCCGATCATCAAGTTCGACGGCGACACGTCGCGGTGCACGATGCCGAGCGGCGTGCCGTCCGGTGCGCGCCGTTCGTGCGCGTGGTTGAGCCCCGACGCGGCGCCGGCGACGATCGTCAGCGCGAGCTCGAGCGGCACCCGCGTGCCTTGGCTGCCGGCCTTCGCGAGCAACGCGCGCAGGTCCTGGCCGTGCACGTACTCCATCGCGAGGTAGTGGATGCCGGCGTCCTCGCCGACCTCGAACACCTGCGCGACGTTCTGGTGGTTGAGCGAAGCGGCGAGCCGCGCTTCGTCCAGGAACATCTGGACCGCGGTCTGATCGTTCGCGCGTTCCGGTGTGATCAGCTTGAGTACAACGTGGCGTTCGAAGCTACCGATTCCGGTAGAACGTCCGATGTAGATCCGCGCCATGCCGCCCGCCGCGAGCGGCATGAGCAGTTCGTATTTGCCGAGGCGCGTGGGAATTCCCCCCGCCGGAGCAGCGGCTGGCACGTTATCGATCGTTCCATCGCGTGCGCACCAAGTCAAGCAATGCCGCGGAACCTCAGTGCTAACCGAATAGATCTTCGCTCGATGTAGGGCGAGGTCGTAGTCGCGCGATCACTTTCCGGCGAGCATCATGTGGGATACTCGGAACGTCGGCGCCGCGGTCGAGCTGCGCAGCTCGAGGTCGTCGGCCACCGCATCGATTCGCTTGAGGATCTGGTCGAAGTTCGCCGCGATCGTGACCTCGCTGACCGGGAACGTCAGCTCGCCGCCCTCGATCCAGAAGCCTTGGGCGCCGCGCGAGAAGTCGCCGGTGACCGGATTGAAGCCGAACCCGAGCAGCTGCGTCACGTAGAGGCCACGCGGAGTCTGCCGCAGCAAGTCCGAACGCGTCATCGCGCCCTTGGCCATGATTAGGTTCGTCGTCGTCGGGCCGGGGCTGCCGCCGACGCCCCGCCCGGCCGATCCGGTCGATGCGCGACCGAGCTTGTTCGCGCTGTAGACGTCGCACAACACCGGCGCGAGCACGCCGCGATCGAGCACCGAGTTCTTGCGGGTCGCCAGGCCGTCGCCGTCGAACGGCTTCGAGCCCGGTGCGCGCGCGATCAGCGGATCGTCGGTGATCGTGACGAGCGGCGACGCGATCAGCTCGCCCTCTTTGCCGACGAGGTAGGTCGACTTGCGCCAGAACGCCGAGCCGTTCGCGACCGAGAACAGCGTACCGACGATCGCACGCGCGACCTCGGGATCGAACACGACCGCGCACTCCTGGGTGTCGACCTTGCGCGAGCCGAGCGTCGCGACGGTGCGCCGCGCGGCCTCGATGCCGACTTGCTCGGCCGGCTCGAGCGACGCGAGGAACCGCGACGACGAGTACCAGAACCCGTTGCGCTTCTTCGGATTGCCCGGCTCGCTGTCGTCATCGCACAGCGGCTCGACGACGATCGACGCATAGCTACCGCGATAGCCGCCGGAGAACCCCCCCGACGTCGCGAAGGCGGTGCCGCCGATCACGCGCGACCACGTGCCGCCCTCGGAGTTGGTCACGCGCTTGTCGTGCTTGCGCGCCGCGGCCTCGCCCGCGATCGCTTGCTCGAGCGCCCACGCCGCATCGACTTCGGCGACCGCGGGGTCGTAGAGATCGAGCTCGGGCAGCGAGGTCGCGAGCAGCTTCGGATCCGGTGGCAGCGCGCATTCGTCGGGCTCGGCGAGCTCGGCGAGCGTCACGGTCTCGCGGCACAGCGCCTCGAGCGCGTCGCGGCGCAGATCGCTCGTGTAGGTCGTCGCTCGGCGCGCGCCGCGGATGACGCGCAAGCCGAGCGCGCGGCTACCGGCCTCTTGCACGAGCTCGGGCTCGCCGAGCCGGACCTTCGCGGTCAGCTCGCTGCCGTCGCGGACGAGCGCCTCGACATGATCGGCGCCGGCTTTCTTCGCGAGCTCGACCGCGAGCTCGGCGAGGCCGCGCAGCTCTTTGATCGTCGCTTCGGTTACCTGTGCTGCAGACATCGACTTTTACGCCCCCCCGGCCTGCGTGCCGCCGACCGTGATCGAGCCGATCTTGACCGTTGGAGTGCCGACCGAGACCGGCACCGACTGACCGTCTTTACCGCACGTCCAGATGCCGTCGGACAGCGCGAAGTCATTGCCGAGCATGTCGACGCGGCGAAGCACGTCGGGGCCGTTGCCGATCAAGTTCACGCCCTTGAGCGGCGCGGTCAGCTTGCCGTCTTCGATCAGGTAGCTCTCGGACAGCGAGAACACGAAGTCGCCGTTCGAGATGTTGACCTGGCCGCCGCTGAATCGCTTCGCGTAGATCCCGCGCTTGACGGTCTTGAGGATCTCTTCCGGATCGTGCGGCCCCGCGTAGAGCGACGTGCTCGTCATCCGCGGCAAGGGCATCGCGCGAAACGATTCGCGCCGGCCGTTGCCCGAGGGCTCGACGCCGAAGTGCTTCGCGCTCAGCCGATCGTGCATGTAGCCGACGAGGATGCCGTCCTTGATCAGGACGTTGTGCTTACCGACGTGGCCTTCGTCATCGACGTTGATCGCGCCACGCGCCCCGACGATCGTGCCGTCATCGACCACGGTGCACAGCGGCGATGCGACTTGCTTGCCGAGCTGACCGGTGTAGTTCGACGTCTGCTTGCGATTGAAGTCCGCCTCGAGCCCGTGGCCGACCGCCTCGTGCAGCAAGATTCCGGAGTCGCCCGGCCCGAGCACGACCGGCATCTCGCCGGCCGGTGCATCGACCGCATCGAGCATCGCGATCGCGACTCGCGCCGCTTCGCGCCCGTGCGCCGCCGCGTCGGTCTCGGCGCGCGCGAAGTAATCCATGCCGTAGCGACCGCCCCCGCCGCCCGAGCCTGCTTGACGCTTGCCGCCGACCTCGGCGACCGCGCGCACCCCGAACCGCATCAGCGGCTGGATGTCCGACGCCATCTTCCCATCGGAGGTGAACACGAGCACCTCTTTGAGCGTCTCGACGAACGACGCCTCGACCTTGACGATCCGCGAGTCGTACGCGCGAGCCGCCTTGTCCGCGGCGCGCAGCAGCGCGAGCTTGTCGATCGCGGGCATCACGAGCGTCGGTTGCGGCACGTCGTAGAAGCTCGGCGTCGCGACGCGAGCCAACGTGTCGATTCCGACCGGCGCGTGACCACCCGCGGCCGCGATCTGACCGGCGGTCTTCGCCGCGTGCAGCATCTTGTCCCACGCGAGGTCCTCGGTGTAGGCGTAGCCGGTCGCGTCGCCCTTCGTGACCCGAACGCCCAACCCGAGCGTGATGCCGCGGCCGACCGAGCGGACTTGCTCTTCTTCGAGCGCGTAGTCGGCCGAGACGCGAAACTCGAAATAGAGATCCGCGTAGTCGCCGCCCGCCGCGAGCGCGGCAGACAACAGCTTGTTCGCGATCTGCGGATCGATCGAGCTCGCACCGCCGGCCGCGAACGGCGCGCGCAGCGTCGCGGGAAGGTTGCTGGTCACCATCCCCGCAACATAGCAGCGCTGGCCCGCCCCGGCCCTGGCCGATCGGCCGGTTTCGCAGCGGTCAGTCCGTGAGCGGCAAGATCACCAGGCTGCCGGCTGCGTACTCGACCCAGAACAGGCACGTCGGGGTGACGACGATATCGATCGGGTTACCGCGCCCCGAGGCGATCGTCGCCGGCGCGCCGCCGTCGAGCCCGACTGACATGACCGAGCCATCGTCGGTCTCGATGCCGGAGTTTGTCCAATACACGTTGCCCGCATCGACCGCGATGCCGCTCGGATGGTTCTGACCGGTCGCGAGGGCGACGAGGCCGCGCCCGTCGAGCCCCACCTTCATCACCGAGTTGATCGGAGATGTCGCGGCCGGCTGCTCGAGCTCGATGCTGTTGGTCCAGTACAAGCTCGTCGCGTCGATCGCGAGGCTTCCCGGCCCCGGCTGTCCGGTCGCGAGCGCGACGGGCTCCCCGCCATTGCTGCTCACCTTCATCACCGCGCCGTCGCCGGTATCCGTGACCGAGTCGGTCCAATATACGCTACCGTTCGCGACGACCAGGTTGCGCGGCTCTAGTCCCGAGGCCAGCACCTGTGGGGTGCCGCCGGCGATCGCGACCTTCATGATCGTGCCGTCGCCTGGGGCGCCGTAGATCGGTGTGCCGACGTTGGTCCAATAAACGCTGTCTGCATCGACCGCGAGGCTCTGTGGGCTGTCCTGATTGGACGCGAGCGTGACCGGCGCTCCACCGGCCAACGGCATCTTCATGATCGAGCCGTTGCGCGAGAACATGTCCGTCCAGTACACGTTGTTTGCATCGACGGCGATGCCCTGCGGTTGTAGCTGGTGACTGGTCAAGACCGAGGGATCCTCTGCCTGCAACCCCGACTTGCCGACGGTGCCGACTAGGACGCTTCCGTCGTTGTCGATCACGGCACCCTGCGTGACCCAGTAGATACTGTCCGCGTCGACCGCGAGTCCGACCGGACCATCAAGGCCTGAAATCATTCGAAAGTCACCCGCGGGAATTGCGTCGTTGTTACATCCAGGTGCAAGGAGCAAGGCGATAACGGCGGTCAGAAAGCGCTTCATGTCAGGCAAGACGACATCCGCCGACGCGAGTCGCGCGCTGTCTTCGATCGCCGATTGCCCCGATGCGAACGCGCTGGGCCGGCTCGTCGATGGGGCGATCGACGACAGGGAACGGCGCGAGCTCGAGGGTCATCTCGATCGCTGCGACGCCTGCGCGCAGTTGATCACGGAGCTCGCGCTCGGTGCGCCGCGTTCGGTCGAGCTCGACGCAACGCGACCGACATCACGGCTACGCGGCACGGCGAGCGCGCTCGAAGCCGGCGCCACCGTTAGCCGCTTCACACTACTCGAGCCGCTCGGCGCCGGCGGCATGGGCGTCGTATGGGCCGCCTATGACCCACACCTCGATCGCAAGATCGCGCTGAAGTTCGTGCGCGCCGACCTCGCGCAGCCGGAGATGCTCGCGCGCCTCGAGCGCGAGGCGAAGGCGGTCGCTCGTGTCACCCACCCAAACGTCGTCGCGATTCACGACATCGGCGCCGACGATGACCGGATCTACTTCGCACAGGAGTTCGTGCGCGGCTGTGACCTCGGCGCGTGGCTCGCCGCGCGACCGCGCACTGTCGGCGAGATCCTCGAGATCTTCGTGCAAGCCGCGCGGGGCCTCGCCGCCGCTCACGCCGCGGGCATCGTTCATCGCGACTTCAAGCCGAGCAACGTGTTGGTCGGTGACGATGGCCGCGCTCGCGTGGTCGATTTCGGCGTCGCTCGCTCGGTCGAACAGCTCGAGCCGAACGCAACGCCATCGCCGACGACCGATCCGCGACTGACGGCGACCGGCGCCGCGGTCGGGACGCCGCTGTACATGTCGCCCGAGCAGTACCTCGCGGAGCCATCGGACGCGCGCAGCGATCAATTCAGCTTCTGCGTCTCGCTCGCCGAGGCGCTCTACGGCGAGGTGCCGTTCATCGGCAAGACAGTCGCCGACTACGCGAGCGCGGTCATGCTCGGCAAGGTGCGGCCGCCGCCAAGCGGCTCGAAGGTTCCGGCATGGCTCCGTGCGGCGATCGTTCGCGGGCTCAGTCGCGAGCGCGCGGACCGATTCCCGACGATGCAAGCGCTGATCGACGTGCTCGAGCACGATGACGCGCGAGGCGCGAAGCGACGCCGTCGGATCGTCGTCGGCGCGATCGCGGCGATCGCCGCAGGCTCGTTCGCGTTCGCGCTTGCGCGTCGTGATGGTGGGTCGCCCTGCGACGATGCGAGCGCGAAGCTAGCGGCGGTATGGAACCCGACCGTTGCCGCCGAGCTGCAGCGAGCGTTCACCGCGACGGGCCTGCCGGGTGCCGCGCAAGCCGCCGGACGTGCGCGCGCCGCGCTCGATCGCTACGGGCAGCAATGGGCCGCGATGCACACCGATACGTGCGAAGCGACTCGCATGCACGGCGAACAGTCGGAGGATCTGATGGATCTCCGCATGACGTGCCTCGCGCAACGTCTGCAAGAGGTCAAGGCGATCGCCGACGTTCTCGTTCACCCTTCCGCGAGCGTCGTGCTCGATGTCGATCGGATCGCCGGCGGCGAGAGCTCGCTCGCGGTGTGCGCCGATGCCGCCGCGTTGCAGGCGGTCGTCCGGCCTCCGGCCGCGCCGGAGACTCGAGCGAAGGTCGACGAGCTGCGCGCGCGCCTCGCTCGGATCAAGGCCGCGGTGCTCGCCGGGAAGTACAAGGACACCCTCGCCGAGGCCGAAGCGACTGCCGACGCCGCCCGCGCGACTGGCTACGCGCCGGTCACGGCCGTCGCGTTGCGCGAGCTCGGCGGGCTCCAGGCGAGCCTGTCGAAATACGATCTGGCCACCGCGAACCTGCGCGCGGGCTACCTCGCCGCGTTAGGCGCGAACGATCGAGTCGAAGCCGCGGAGGCCGCGGCCGCGCTGATCGAGCACGTAGGCGTGAATCTGCAGAAGCGCGATGAAGGCGAGTGGTGGACGAAGGTCGCGCACGCCGAGCTCGAGGGCGTCGGCGAAGCAGGACACGATACCGCGGGCACGATCGATTATCAGCAAGCCTGGTTGCTCCTGCATGCATCGCGGTTCGACGATGCGATCGCGGCCGCCGACCGCGCGGTCGAGATCTGGACCTCGACGCGCGGCGCCGACCACGTGTCGCTGTTTCGGCTGCAGGAGTTTCGCGCGATCGGGATCCGCGGCAAGGGCAAGATCGCCGATGCGCTGACCGCGTTCGGGACGCTGCTCGCGCGAGCGGAGAAGGCCCTCGGGCCAATTCATCCGGTCGTTGCCGACCTGCATACCGAGATCGGGAGCTCGTATTACTACCTGCAAGACCTCGACGCGGCGCTCGTCGAATACAGGCAAGCGCTCGCGATCAGCAAGCTGATCGACCCGGACGGCGCGGGGGTCGGTGGCTTGCACCAGAACATCGGCAACGCGCTCGCGGACCTGCATCAGTTGCCGCAGGCGGTCGTTGAATATCAGGCCGCGCTCGCGATCTACGAGAAGCTGCGCGGGCCCGAGAGTCCGAGCGCCGGCGACATTCACAACGACCTCGGGACGGTGCTGCAGAACCAGGGCAGGTATGCCGAGGCGCTCGTCGAATATCGCCGCGCACTCGCGATCTACGAGAAGGCGGTCGGACCCGACGCGCGCGAGGCCGGACGGATTCGCGCCAACGTCGCGGGCGCACTCCACGCGCTCGGCCAGAACGACGAGGCGTTGGTCGAGCTCCGTCGTGCGCAGGAGATCCTCACGAAGCTGCTCGGTCCGAGCAATCCGAGCGTCGCAGACCTGAGCGTGACGATAGCGGACATCCTGCACGCCCAACATCAGCTCCCCGCGGCGCTTGCCGAGCTCCAGCCAGCGCTCGCCGCGTTCGAGCAGGCGATCGGGCAGGACGCACCGTTCACCTCGCGGATCCGGATCACCATCGCGGTGATCCAGCTCGAACGAAACCACGAAGTCACGAGCGCGCTCGTCGAGCTCGCTCGCGGCCTCGATGCGCTCGACAAGAGCGGGGCTCACGTCCTGCTGGCGGCGGAGCGGCTCGAGGCGGCTAAGGCGTTGCTCGCGCACGATCGGCCGCGCGCGCTCGCCCTCGCCGGGCAAGCCCGCGACTACTACGCCGCCCAACCGGATCCGACCAGCAAGCAGAACGCCGCTGCGCTCGCCGGCTGGATCGCGGCGCACGCGCACTGAGCGGGGTCACGATCGCGACGCGAGCAGCCGGCTGATCGAGAGGTCGAGGCGGCTGACCACGAGCCCGAACATCTCGTCGAGCTCGGCCGGCGTGATCGCGAGCTTCTTGGCCAATGCGTCGCGAGTCGTCGCCGCGAGCTGTTCCTTGGCCTTCGCGATTCGACGCGCGGCGGTCGCGCGATGGATCCCGAGGGTCGCCGCGAGGTCGTCGATCGTGAGGCCCGCTACGAGGTGCTGCCGCAGCAGGTGGCGATCACCAGGCGGCAGCCTGCTCGCGCCCTGCTCGATGGCCGCGCGCACCGCCGCTCGATACTCGAGCTTGATCAGCTCGAGCCCGAGGTCGGACGGATCCGGGACCGCCGCGACGCCGCTGTCGCCGCTCGGATGCTCGCGCGCGCGATCCTTGCGCTTGCCGAGATCGATGAACAGCCGCGTCGCGGTGACGCGCAACCAGCTATCGAGGTGGCCCTGCCCGGCGTACTCGTTGATCTTCGCCGCCGGCCCGACGTAGAGCTTCTCGGCCAGCAGCTGGCGCAGGTCGTCGATCGAGTGGGTCGGCGACGCAAACCGGCGGACGGCTGCACCGATCGTCGCGCGATGCGCCGCTTCGATCGCCGCGATCGCCGCCGGATCGGCGCGCCCCGCCGCGCGAGCCAGCGCGAGGTCGCCGGCGTGGCAGCGCTCGAGATGCGCGATCACTCCAGTGCCCGGGCAGTGGCTGGCGATCGCGGCGACCAGCTCGCGATCGTCGAACGCGAGCTCGGGGTGTGCAGCGTGCGCGTCAGCGCAGCATCGCTCGAGCCGTAAGCCGAGCTCGTCGGGAAGCGCATCGCCATTCCACGCCGCAGCAAACGCGTCGACGAGCTCGCGCATCCGCGCGGAGCGTAACATGGCCCGTTCGCGTCATACGAACGGCGTGAACGGCACGGCGTGTTCAGCCGCCAGACTGCGCGGTCGCGGGCGCCGCCTTCACGTTCGAATCGACCTCGCTCCACAGATCGCGGAACTTCGCGTCCATCACCTGGGCGACCCACATGTTCGCGTCGTGCACCTCGGTGCCGTTGCGAAAGCCACGTGGCGTGGCATGGACCGTGATCTCCGCCCCGACCGCGTCGACGCTGATCACCCACGCGAGGCCGTCATCGACGACGTTGACGTAGCCGACCCCGCCGGTCGCAGACGACGACATCGGCGCCGGCGACGTCTTGATCACGCCGGTAGCGGGGTCTTGGACCGTCACCTGATACCCGAGAGTCGTTAGCGCGGTCACGCACGCTTGCGTCACCCGTTCACGCGACTGGTTTTGAAAGTGGTGGGTGCCGCGATCGGCGAGCTGCGCCGCGGACAGCACCGTATAGTGCGGAAACAGGCATCCGCTCGCGAAGACCAAGAACGAGGCCACAAAGACAGGCAGGAGTTTGTTCATGCCTGCCAAGACGAGGGTCGCCGGCGCTTGTCGCGCGCGGCCGGCGATTTCGCGGACGCTAGCTCTTGCCGTCGCGACCCGAGACCTTGGCGAGCGCCGACTCCGCCGCGGCCGTGGCGACCTTGATCTCGGCTTCCCAGCCGCCGAGCCAGAGCCGGCCGAACGCGCCGAACGTGATCACCTCCATGAGGTGGATATCGGCGGCCTTCTCGGCTTCGTTCGCGGCGAGCGCGGCGTAGGCGGCGGGATAGACCTCGAGGATGTAGAGCGACTGATCGCGCGAGATCATGTCGCCGTGGCGCATCCGATTGATCAGCTGGCTCTGGTGACCGTCGATGCCGGTGATGATCTGCGACGACACCACGCGCGGTTTGATCCGGTCATCGCGCTTGATGCCCATGCGCGACACGATCGCGTCGACCGCCGCCTCGACCTGGCCCTTGTCGCGATCGTGAAACTCGAGCATGCCGTAGGCGCGCTCGACGATCTGCATGCCGGGGCGCACCGACGTGGCCTTGAGCGCCGCGTCGGTCAACGAGTTGATCGCGATCCCGGGCGCGATCTCGATGAACGCCGCCGACTCTTCTTCGAGCGGCATGAACCCCGCGCACACCGTCTGCAAGAACCCGGTGAGCTGCGGCTGCAGCGAATCGAGGATGGTGAGCGCGCGTAGCTCCATGCGCCGCCACGCTACCAGAAGTCGCGAGGCTATTGGACGCGGCCGACCAGCGACATGACGAGCTCGGTCGCGCTGCGCTTCGCCGGTCCGCCGAGGTCCGCTTCGGTGACGTACTGCGATGCCGCGTGAACATCGAGCCGTTGGCTCTTCGAGCCGATGCGCGCTTCGATCTCGCTCTCGAGCACGGCGGCGAAGCCGTCGGTCAGCGACGGATCCTGCGACTTGACCCGCGGCGATACGATGTCTTCGAGCATCGTCTTCATCCTGCGCTCGAACTGCGCGCGGAGATCGGTGAGCCGTTCATCGATCTCGAGCTCGAAGCTCTCGATCGAGATCCGGCACACGACGACCAGCGCGCGCCCGTTCCACTTCGTCATGCGCGCGACGTCGCCTTCGATCAGGCCCTCGAGATACGTCACGCTCTTCGGCGAAAACGTGAATGTCGTCGCGGCCCACGCACGCGTCGTCGGCTGGCCGATCACAGATGCCGCATACACAGGCCCCTGCGGAGAAAAACGTTCAGCCATGAGGCAGGCTACACATGGTTCGCGGAACCGCAACGCCGCTGGCGCATGAACGAGTGTTAAGGCTGGCGAAACCGCGCGCGTTGACTTCCCGCTCCGCGATTTCTAGGAGCTTCACTGAGACGCCTCGCCGTTCAGTTAGTTTGTGGTCTCGCTGCGGTCGCGCTAACGCGCGCGTTTGCCGAAGCTACGGCCCTGGCCACGCGGGCGCTCGCCGCGCGACGGTTTGCGATCGGTCGAACCGGGACGCGCTCGCGGCGCGCGATCATCGGGTCGGCGCGGCGCGCGATCGTCGGCGCGACGCGGTGCTCGATCGTCGGGTCGGCGCGGTGCTCGATCGTCGGGTCGGCGTGGCGCTCGATCATCGGGTCGGCGCGGACGGCGTCCGTCCCGCGCATCGCGGCTCGCTCGGCGGTCGTCACGAGCGGGCGCGCGCTCCTCGCGGGGCGGGCGCGGTGGCGTCGGATTCGCGAGCTCTTCGGCTTCGTCGCGCGCCTTCTGGCGAGCGCGGCGCGGAATATCGGTGTGCTCGCGATCGGTGTGCCAGCGCCCGCGGGCGACCGCCGTGTGGTCCATGCCGACCGCGTCGCGCAACTCGTTGAGCTCGTCCTGGCTCAGCTCGCGCGCATCGCCGATCCGCAGGCCGTGAAACGTGAGGTTCGCGAACGCGACGCGCTGCAGCTTGTCGACCTGGTAGCCGAGCGCTTCGATCATCCGGTGGATCTGGCGATGCTTGCCCTCGTGGATCGTGATCGCGAGCCACGTGTGCTTGCTCTCCGCCGGCAGCACTTCGATGTCGGCCGGTAACGTCGTCGTGCCGTCGTCGAGCCGCACCCCTTCGCGCAGCCGCGCGATGTGCCGCGGCCCGAGCTGGCCGTGGATCTTGACGTGATACGTCTTCGGCACGTGCGACGCGGGCGCGAGCAGCTTGGCCGCGAGCTCGCCGTCGTTGGTCAGCAGCAGGACGCCTTCGCTGTAGAAGTCCAACCGGCCGACCGGCTTGACCGGCACCGGGAGGTTTTTTAGATAATCCATCACGGTCGGCCGCCCGCGATCGTCGCTGACCGCGGTGATGCAGGCCTTGGGCTTGTTGAACAACACGTAGAAGTGGTCGAGCATGACGACCGCTTCGTCGTCGACCTGGACGTGATCCTTGTTCGGATCGATCTTCGTGCCGAGCTCGGCCGCGACCTTGCCGTTGACCTTGACGCGGCCCTCCGCGATCATGACCTCGGCCTTGCGCCGCGCCGCGACGCCAGCGGCGGCGAGGTAGCGCTGCAGCCGCATCGGGCCGTCCGCCGGCTTGGTCAACCGACGTCGTCCGGCGCCGGCTCGTCCAGCGGCACGATCTCCGGCAATTGTTCGATCGCCGGCTCCGGCATCGCATCGAGCGCGGCGACCGCGGCGACCGCGGCGACCGCGGACTCGGCGCCGGCGCCATCATCGCGCTCGTTCGTCGCGTCACCGAGGCGATCGAGCACGACCTGGCGGCTCTCCGCGGTGAGCTCGCTGTACTCGCGCAGCGTCGGCAGCTCGCGCAGGTCGCCGAGGCTGAAGAAGTCGAGGAACTCCTTCGTCGTCCCGTACAGCATCGGCCGGCCGACTTCTTCGCGCTTGCCGAGCACGCGGATCAGCGCGCGCTCGAGCAACAGCCTGAGCGTCGCCGACGAATCGACGCCACGGATGTCGTCGATCTCCGGCCGCGTGATCGGCTGGCGATAGGCCACGATCGCGAGCGTCTCGAGCTGGGCCCGCGACAGCCGCACCGGCCGGCCCGCGATCAGCTGCTGGACCCAGCCGGAGTACTGGGTGTTCGTGCGGAACTGATAGCCGCCGGAGACTTGCTGGAGCGACAGCCCGCGATCGCTGTAGTGGTCGCCGAGCTCGGCGAGCGCTTGATGGATCCGACCGACATCGCTGATCCGGGTCAGCTGGCGGAGCCGCGCGACGGTCACCGGCTTGTCGGAGGCGAAGATCAGCGCCTCGACCAGGTGGCGCAGCTGCTCGGGCTCCATCGCGGAGGCGCCGGTCGGCAGCGCCGCGGCCGCGATCGCATCCGCCGTCGCCGCGAGCTCGGCATCGGGATCCACGGCGACGCCGTCGAGCGCCATCGCCTCGACATCGGCCGCGTCACTCGGCTCGGGCTCGGGCGTGCCTGCGCTGCCCTCGGCCAAGATCTCCTCGGGTACGGCGTCTGCCTCGGGCTCGACTTCGCTCGACATAGCTGGCCTTACTACTACTACCGATAATCGTCGGCGCGGGCGACTGTTTGCTCCATTCGCGCCCGGAGATCTGCCCCGGCCCGCTCGATGAAAATCTCGTCGCCGAGGCCGTCCCCGTCGAGCCCGGCGGTCTGGCTGATCGCGATCAGTCGCAGCTTCGCCATCTCGAGCAGCGCGAGGAACGTGACGACCGCCTCGTGGCGGACCTCCTCGTAGCCGCGGGCGAGGCCGTCGCGCAGGAACGAGAACATCGAGCTGAACGCGAACCGGCCCTCGAGCTCGAGCCGATCGGTGAGCTCCGAGATCTTCTGGCTGACGCTGAGCCGGTCGATCAGCACCTCGTGCGAGACCTTGACCTTCGCCGCGCGCATCAGCCGGTCGAACGCCTCGATCAGCTTGTGGACCGGGAACGCGGCGAGTGGCGCGATCGCGTCGGGGTCGATGTCGCCACCGACCGCGTCTTCGGATGCGGCTCCGCGGCTCCACACGTTGCGCCCCACGACCGGCCGGCCGCCGAGGTTGTCGGCCGCCTCCTTGTACTTCTGGTACTCGAGCAGACGCCGGATCAGATCGCCGCGGGGGTCGAGCGCTTCCTCGTCATCGCCGAGCTCGCCGTCGTCTTCGAGCGGCTCCGATGACGGCAACAGCTCGCGCGACTTGATGTGGCACAAGGTCGCCGCCATCAGGAGGTACTCGCCGGCCACGTCGATGTCGAGCGCGGCCATCGCATCGAGGTACTCGAGGTACTTCTCGGTCACGAACGAGATCGGGATCTCGAGGATCGACAGCTCGTGCTTCTTGACCAGGTGGAGCAAGAGGTCGAGCGGACCCTCGAACACGTCGAGCGCGACTTGATACGAAGCATCCATCGTGGAACCGCTAGAACAGCGCGTGGAACAGGTTGTACACGTGGTCCGCGCAGAACACCGCCGGCGTGACGAAAATCCACTGAACCTGGGGGATCAGCATCACCCCGAGCACGATGAACGGACCGAACCTCGCGAACTCGTGAAATTTGTCGCGGTAGCGGTACGGCGTGAAGCTCTCGGCGACATGACCGCCATCGAGCGGCGGCACCGGCACGAGGTTGAAGAAGAACAGGATGAAGTTCGTGAACGTCGCGAACTCGAGGATCGAGTTGATGTCGGTCAGCCCCGCCCACGCGCCCGCGTGGACATGAATCACGCCGCGGGCGAGCAACAGCGCGCGGGTCGCCGCGAGCACGGTGCCGAGCACCACGTTCATCATCGGGCCCGCGAGCGCGACCAAGATGGTCGCGGTCGACATCGAAACGCCGCGCCGGATCTTGTGCGGCTGCCACTGCACCGGCTTGCCCCAGCCAAAGCTGCCGCCGCCGTAGAACCCGCCCAGGACCGGCAACAGCAGCGTGCCGATCGGGTCGGCGTGGGCGAGCGGGTTGAGCGTGACCCGACCCTGGCGGCGCGGCGTGTCGTCGCCGAGATAGTCGGCCATGAACGCGTGGCCGAACTCGTGGATCGCGACCGACACGACCAGCACGAGCACGTACAGGAACACCCGTCGCAGTTCTGTGGTCGAGATGTTCAAAGCGGCGCCTTTTCCCGAGCTCGACGGACTATGGACGCCGGCTCTGACATCTGCAACCCCACAAGAACTTGCCCGATCGGCGAGGTCGAGCGCCCAATGGATTCGCGATGGCCCGCCGGCTCCAGATCGACGAGGCGATCGACCTCTACCTCGACTTTCTCAAGGTCGAACGCCACCTGTCGCCGCACACGCTCGACGGCTACTCCCGCGACCTCGCCCGGCTCGCCCGGTTGCTCGCGGAGCGCGGCCGAGTCGACATCGATGATGTCACGGCGATCGACATCGTCGACCATCTCGGCGTGATCGCCGAGGCGGGCCTCGCGGCTCGGTCGCGGGCGCGTGCGCTCGTCGCGATCCGCGGCGTGTTTCGCCACCTCGTGGCCGAGCGCTGGCTCGCCGCCGATCCGACCGCGCTGATCGACGCCCCGCGCGCCGCGCGCCGGATGCCCGGGGTGCTCGGCGAGGAGGCGATCGCGAGGCTGTGTGCCGCCCCGCCCGATACCCCGCGCGGGCGCCGCGACGCCGCGATGATCGAGCTCGCGTACGCTTCGGGCTTGCGCGTCTCCGAGCTCGTCGCGATCGCGCGCGCCGACGTCAACCTCCATCAGGGCTTCGTGCGCGTCACCGGCAAGGGTAACAAGACGCGGGTCGTGCCGCTCGGCGCCACCGCGCGCACCAAGATCGAGCGCTACCTCGCCGAGGATCGCCCCGCCTGGCTACGCGATCCGGCCGAGCGCGCGCTGTTCCTCACCGAGCGCGGCAAGCCGATGACCCGCCAAGGGTTCTGGAAAGCGCTGCGCGGCCATGCCCGGCGCGCCGACGTTCGCCTCGCCGGGGGCGATGTCTCGCCTCACAAGCTGCGCCACTCGTTCGCGACGCACCTCGTCGAGCGCGGCGCGGATCTGCGCGCGGTCCAGGCGATGCTCGGCCACGCCGACATCTCGACCACCGAGGTCTATACGCACGTCAGCGCGGCGCGCGTGATCGAGCAGGCGCGCAAGCATCCTCGGGCGCGCTGAATAGTGAACCGGAACCGAGAACTCGAACGGAGTGCGCTACCATTGCCAGATGCGATGGCTCGGAGCAACGCTTGCCCTCGCGGCCTGCGTCGGCGCACCGCGCGGCGACACCGGCACGTCGTATATCAAGACATACCGCCCGCTCGGCCACAAGGCCGACGCGAAGTCGCGCCAGCAGGCGGTGATCCTCGGCACCGACGCGAACGACGGCTCGACCGTGTTGCACCTGCCGGCCGCGCCGCCGAAAGCGGTGGTGGATGCGATGTTCGTCAAGACCGGCGGCACCGACCCGGCGACCGGGGGGATCACGCCCGTCAAGCTGTCGGCGTCGCCGACGACCGATGGCTCGGTCGAGGTCGGGATCTTCGAGGAGTTTGCGAACGGCACCGGCACGCAATGGCGCGCCGGCGTCTGGATGTCGGCGCTCGTCGCGGCGTCGACGCTCGGCAAAGACCTGACCGACTACGCGTTCGCCGCCAGCTCGGGCGGCTACATCGACGGCCCGTCCGCCTCGGGTCTCATGGCCGCCGGGTTTCTCGCCGTGATGACCGGGGCCGCGATCGATCCGACCGCGACGATGACAGGCGCGATCAACCCCGACGGCACGATCGGTCCGGTCGGCGGCATTCCGGAAAAGTTCCTCGGCGCGATCGCGAGCGGCAAGCGCAGGCTCGGCTATCCGATCGGCATGCGCTGGGCGAAGTCCGAGGCGACCGGCAAGGCGGTCGACCTCGTCCAGCTCGCCAAGGACCACGGTGCGGAGGCGGTCGAGATCGCCGATGTCCACCAGGCATACACCCTGCTCACCGGCAAACAGCTGCCCGACACCGTGCCGGTGTCCGAGGCCGAGATGGCCCTCGATCCCGACACGGCGAAGCGGCTCGAGGCGAGCTATCAGGACTGGCAGCGGCTGATCGCCGGGCAATGGGCAACGATCGTCGAGCTCCACCAGTCCGGGCGGTTACCGGCCGGCCTGGTCTCGACCGTGCAGTGCGCCGAGGATCGTTACAAGGAGGCGCAGCAGCTCCACGGCGCTGGCAAGGTCGGCGCAGCGTGCCTGCGCATGATCGGCGCGTGGAGCTGTGCGGCGAGCGCGGTCGACACCTACGACGTGCTCACGAAGGTGCGCGCCGGCGACACGACCGGCGCGATCGCGCAGATCGATGCCTACGGCCAGCTGCTGAAGAGCTCCGAGGCGGTGTTCGCGACGATCGGCGAGCAGAAGCCGGCGACGCTCGGCGGTTACTTGCAGATGCTCGCGTCGTTCGAGACGGCGCTGCGCGGCGCCGGGTTCGAAGGCCTGGCCGACCAAGGGCTCGTCACGGCGCGCACGACGCTGACCCAGCTCGCGACGAAGACCGTCGCGCAGCTCGGCGCGCCCGAGGTAGCCGATCAGGTCGTCGCCGCGATCCAACCGGTGGCCGTGCTCGTCAGCCAGGCCGTCGGCGAGGCGACCCTAGCGACCCAAGAGCTCGGGCTCGCGAACGCGCGCAGCGTCGACTACACGTGCTCGCTGCCGAACGTGCATCGCATGGCGACGTCGTATTCGTCCGCGGCGGTCGCCGGCCTGACCTACTTTGATGCGCTGCTCGTCCAGCCGTTCATGGAGAGCCAGCACCTGAGCGAGCAGGAAGCGCGTGCCCGGGTCGCGACCGCCGAGCCGTCGTACCTCGTCGCGTACCTCGGCGCGCGGATCGATGGCTCGGAAGGCGTGCCGAAGCAGCTCAAGGACTCGTGGGGCGAGCAGTCACTCGCGTGGAACCTGTTCGGCCTCGCCGCGAGCCAGCTCGCGTACGCCAGCTCGGCCGAGCTGATCGCGAAGTACTACTCGCTCGGCGTCCACACCGGCTCGGACGGCAAGGTGCAGTCACTGGAGTACGACAAAGCCTTCACGAACATGCTCGCGCTCGCCGAACGGAGCGCGCGATCGAGTGCTCGCGCGGCGAGGATCGCGACCGGCGCGATCCCGATCCAGGCCAAGCTCGCGTACCAGCTCGCGACGGTCGAGCGCGACGGCGACGTGGTCGAGCAGATCGAAGCGCTCGGTCAGTTCTGGGCGTCGTCGGCGATGTCGCAGACCGCGGTGATGCTCGCGCGCAACTAACGCCCGCCGTCACGGGCACTCGAACAGCGTGTGCGAGCTGAGCGCGTAGTTCATGAAGTCTCCGCTCCCCGGTTCGACATCGACCGCGAGCACGCCATCCGCGATCGCGCCGCGAACAAGCGGTGCCATGAATACGATGGTCGGCCAATCCTTTTCGACGATCAGCGCGAGCTTGTGGCCGACACTAGCTGCGGTCACGCGCGCGAACTGTCTGGCGGTGCCGGGCGAGAGCACGAACCGGACTTCGTTCGCCGCGCGATCGGCCGAGATGGACGAGAACGTCGCGTCGTCGATCATCGGCTCGGCCTCGACATAGAAGGTCCGCCATGAATCGGGCGCTACATCGAGCGCGAGGGGATCACCTTTCATGTGTCGCGACGTGTAGGCGCGACCCTCGACCACGATTCGATGATCGTGCGCGATCGGGCTATCGCGCGTTAGCTGGGCGACGTAGGACTCCAGCCGGCCGCGATCATCGGCCGCGAGATAGTAGTCGGCGTGCTCGACGCCGGCGACCTGCCAGGTGTCCTCGCCTGCGACGAAGCCGGCCGCTCGTGCTTTCGAATCGGCGGCCAGCTGATCGTGCAGTCGTTTCATGTACTGCGCGCCGTCGTCGACGGTCGTCACTTCAAACGGCCGGGTACAACCGGCTGCCTGTACGGCTACCGGCTTCGCCGCAGGCGGATCGGCCGGCTTCGAGCTGCAGGCCGCGATGGCAAGCCCAGCGAGAACGAACGATTTCACCCGCGAACGATGCCACATGGCGACCGCGGCGGAGGTTACAGCTCGTCGGGTTCAGCGCGACTGACGAAGTAGCTCGGCCATGTCTTTTTGCCCGGCCGGATCTTCGAGCAGCGTGATCGGCTGGTCGGCGAGCAGCTGCTCCTCGAGGATGATCTCGATCGCGCGGCGCGCGCCGATCAGCCCGGACGCCCTGCCCGGGAGCTGCACCGACCAATCGCCGACTCCAGCGCGCGTCACGACCCCGAGGATCCACGCGAGGTCCTTGCGGAACCGGTCCTCGTTGTAGCCCTTCGTGTCGCCGAGCCCGAACCACAGCACGCGCTTGAATCGCAGGCGCCGGCCGGGCGGCAGCAGCATCGTCTCGCCCGCATCCGCAGTCGCGCGATTCGCCTTGATCAACCGCGACAGCCGACCGCATAGCCGCCAATCGACGAGCCCGGCCGCGCCGCGCAGCGGACGATCGTCGCGGAACACCGGCAGCACCAGGCAATCGCGCGCGGTCTCGTCCCAGCGCGCGAGATCGAGGGGGAGCACCGACAGCGCCATCAGTCCTCCGCGCCGCGGCCGACCGCGGTCGCGATCCGATCGAGCACCCCGTTGACGAACGCCGACGACTCGGCCGTGCCGAACCGCTTCGCGAGCTCGACCGCCTCGTTGATCACGACCTTGACCGGGACGTCGTGAAACGCGAGCAGCTCGCAGGCCCCGAGCCGAAGGATGTTGCGATCGACGCGCGACATCCGGTCGATCCGCCAGTTCTTCGACGACGACGTGATCAGCTCGTCGACCTTGGCGGCGTGGGTCGCCGAGGCCGCGACGAGTTCGCGCGCGAACGCGGCGGCGTCGGGCTCGACCTGGAGCTCGAACGCGTTGGCCCAGTCGCCCGCGGCACCGGCGACGTCGGTCGACGCGTCGCCGTCGCGCGCATAGAGCAGCTGCAGCGCGTAGGCGCGTCCCGAACGGCGATGCCCCGCGGTCATGACAGCTCGTTATTCTGCCTTGCCGCGGGCGCCGGCCTTGCCGCGGCCCGGCGCCTTGCCGAGCGCGCGGAACAGCGTCGCGAGCTCGATCGCGGCGATCGCGGCATCGAAGCCCTTGTTGCCGGCCTTCGTGCCAGCGCGCTCGAGCGCCTGCTCGACCGTGTCGGTCGTCAGCACGCCGAAGCTGACCGGAACGGCCGAGCTCGCCGCCGCGCTCGCGATGCCGCGCGCGGCTTCGCCGGCGACGAGATCGAAGTGCGGCGTCGCGCCGCGAATCACCGCTCCGAGCGCGACCACGGCGTCGATCCCACCGCGGTCGATGACCTTGCGCACGACCTGCGGCAGCTCCCACGCGCCGGGGCAGCGCACGATCGAGATCGCATCGTCGTCGCCACCGGACCGCACGATCGCGTCGATCGCGCCGTCGATCAGCGGCTCGACGATCAGCCCGTTGAACCGGCTCGCGACGATCGCGAACCGCAAGCCAGCCGCGGACAGGGTGCCTTCGATCGTGGTCGCCATACGCCGCGGGTATACCTCATTCAGCGGGCCGCTTGCCGCGAATCAGGCGCCGGTCTTCGCACGCGCGGCGGTGGCGCGCGTCGGAATCGGCACGCGCTCGACGACATCGATCCCGAAGCCCTCGAGGCCTGGGATCTTGCGATCGCTCCACATCATCAGCCGGATCTTCTTGCAGCCGAGATCCGCGAGCACCTGCGCGCCCAGCCCGAAGTCGCGCAGCGCTTCGCTCGACGCCGCGCGCGACTCCTTCGCGATGTCAGTGAAGCTCGGCCGCACGACCTCGCGCTGGAGCACGAGCCGATCGAACGAATTCGCGAGCCGCATCCGGCCGCGATTGACGACGTAGAGCAACACGCCGAGCCCGGCGGCATCGATCGCCTCGAGCGCGGCGGTGAGATCGGGCCGGAGCGAGAACGGATCGCCGAGCGGATCCATCGCCGCGACCCGCACGAGCACGGTCTGGCCCGCGGCCGATGCCGCCGCGACATCGCCGCGCACGAGCGCGAGGTACTCGGTGTCTTCGACCTCGGTGTCGTAGTAATGCGCGACGAACGGCTCGCCCGGCGCCGAGCCCTCCCGGCCGCAGCGTGCCGGTGCCGCGGCAGCGCACGATTCGCTCGTGCTGCAGGCGATACGCGATCATGTCGGCGACCGACAGCACCATCACGTGGTGGCGTTGGCCGAACGCTTCGAGCTCCGGCATTCGGGCCATCTCGCCGTCCTCGCGCATGATCTCGCAGATCACGCCGGCGGGCTTGCAGCCCCGCCATGCGCGCGAGGTCGACCGAGCCTTCGGTCTGGCCGGTGCGGACGAGCACGCCGCCCTTGCGCGCGCGCAGCGGGAACACGTGGCCGGGAGACACGATCTTGTGCGGCCCGGTGTCGTCGGCGATCGCGGCGCGGATCGTCGTCGCGCGATCGCGAGCCGAGATGCCCGTCGACACGCCGTGCCGCGCTTCGATCGACACCGTGAACGCGGTGCCGAGCGAGGCTTGGTTGTCGCGCACCATCATCGGCAGCTCGAGCTTGTCGATCATCGCGTCGTCCATCGCGAGGCAGATCAGGCCCCGCGCGTGGGTCGCCATGAAGTTGATGTGCTCGGGCGTGACGAGCTCGGCGGCGAACACGAGATCGCCTTCGTTCTCGCGATCTTCGTCGTCGACGAGGATCACCATCTTGCCGGCGCGGATCTCGTCGAGGGCACGCGCGACGCGTTCGAGGGCGGTCATGACTGGCCTCCAGCAACTAGTTTTTCGACGTGCTTCGCGAGGATGTCGGTCTCGAGGTTGACGCGGTCGCCGATCGCGAGCGCGCCGAGCGTCGTGTGATCGCGGGTGTGCGGGATGATCGCGACCGAGAACGTCTCGCGATCGACCGCGTTGACGGTGAGCGACACGCCGGCGATCGCGATCGAGCCCTTCTCGACGATGTGGCGGAGCAGCGCCGCCGGCGCGCGCACGCCGAGCACGAGGTTCGCGCCGAGATCGCGGCGCACCGCGAGCTCGCCGGTGCCGTCGATGTGGCCGGTCACCCAGTGACCGCCGAGCCGATCGCCGAGCCGCAGCGCGCGCTCGAGGTTGAGCTTTCCGCCGACGCGGGCGTGGCCGAGCGTCGTGCAGCGCGAGCGTCTCGGCGCCGGCGAGCACGGTGTAGCTGTCACGGGCTATTGAACCGCGCCGCCCTTCGGCGCCGCTGCCGGCCGGGGGCAAGCCCCGACCGTCGATCGCCGTGACCGTGAGGCACGCGCCGTCGTGGCAGATCGATTCGCCGATCGCGAGGTCGGCGAGCGCGAACGCCGCCGGCCGGATCGCGAGCACGAGCGCGTCGCTACGGCGATCCGCGCGCGCGATCGTGCCGACGTCAGCGACGAGCCCGGTGAACATCTGCTGCGGGTCTACCACGCGGCTCGCGCGAGGTGCAGGCGCAGGTCCGGGCCCTGCTGTACCGGTGCCGAGGCCCACGCAAAGCCGTGCGCGGCGGCGAGCTTGGCGACGCCCTCGCCGCCGACCCAGCTCGGCGCGGCGCCGCCGACGATGATCGGCGCGACGTAGAGGTAGAGCTCGTCCGCGAGCTTGGCGGCGAGCACCGCGGCGTGCAGCTCGCCCCCACCTTCGACCAGCACCGACATCACGCCGGCCGCGCCGAGCTTCTTCGCGAGCTTGCCGAGGTGAACGCGGCCGTCTTTCGACGCGGGGAGCCGCCAGACCTCCGCGCCGGCGGCGACCAGGCCGCGCTCTGCCCTCGCCGACGCGGTCGCGGTGGTCGCGATGATCGTGCGCGGGCCCGTGCCGCGCGGCAGCACCAGCGAGCGATGCGGCGTGCGCAGCGCGCTGTCGACGACGATGCGGATCGGATCGCGTCCGTTCGGCACGCGCGCGGTCAGCCGCGGATTATCGGCGACCACGGTGCCGATGCCGACCATCACCGCGTCGGCGCGATCGCGCAACGCGTGGCCGTCGCGGCGCGCGACCTCGCCCGTGATCCACTTCGATTCGCCGGCGACCGTCGCGATCTTGCCATCGAGCGTGATCGCCGCTTTCAACGTGAACTGCGGCCGGCCCAGCTTTGCGAGCGTGAAGAACGGCCGATTCGCGGCGTCGCACTCGGCGACGAGCGCGCGGTCGACCGCGATCCCGGCGGCGCGCACCGCCGCGATCCCGCCGCCGTGCGCCGCGATCGGATCGGCGCTGCCGACGACCACGCGCGAGACACCCGAGGCGATCACTGCAGGCGCACACGGCGGCGTGCGCCCGTGGTGGGTGCACGGCTCGAGCGTGACGTACAGCGTGCCGCCTTCCGCGCGCTCGGCCTCGACCTGGTCGAGTGCGAGCCGTTCGGCGTGCGGCGAGCCGGCGCGCTCGTGCGCCGCCTCCGCGATCACCTTGCCGCGCACGTCGACGATCACGCAGCCGACGATCGGGTTCGGCGCGGTCCGCCCGGCGAACCGCTCCGCGAGCTCGAGAGCGCGCGCCATCAGGGTGATGTCGCGATCGGCGCGCAGCGGCTACTCTCCCGCAGAGACTGGCGCGGCGACTGGCGGATGCTCGTCGGTCGCTTCTTCGCGCATCGCGTCGAGCTCCTTCGAGAACACGTCGAGGTCCGCGAAGTCGCGATAGATCGACGCGAACCGGACGTACGCGACCTGATCGATCGTGCGCAGCTTTGGCAAGACGCGCTCGCCGACATCGCGCGCCGCGATCTCCGCGACCCCGAGCTCGCCGATCTCGCGCTCGACATCGAGCGCGAGCGTCTCGACTTGCTCCGGCGTGACCCGGCGCTTCGCGACCGCGGCGCGAATGCCGTGCACGATCTTGTTGCGGTCGAACGGTTCGCGCCGGCCGTCGTTCTTGATGACGAGCGGCATCGACATCTTCGATCCGCTCGTACGTCGTGTAGCGGCGCGTGCAGCCCTCGCACTCGCGCCGGCGGCGGATCTCGTTGCCGTCTTTCGACACCCGAGTCTCGATGACCTTGTCTTCGTAGGCGGCACAGAACGGGCAACGCATTACACGTGGTCCAAGCTGCCGAGCTGATCGACTCGGCGTTGATGACGTCCACCCGCAAACGTCGTCGAGCGGAACGTCGCGAGCGCATGCTGCGCCACGCCGCCGCCGACGACCCGTGCCCCGAATGCGATGACGTTCGCATCGTTATGCTCGCGCGCCATCTGCGCGGTGAACGCATCGTGCACGACCGCGGCGCGCACGCCCGCGATCTTGTTCGCGGCGATCGAGATGCCGATCCCGGTGCCGCACACGATCAACCCGAGCGTGCCGGGCTCGCCCGCGACCTTGCGACCGACCGCCGCGCCGAACGTCGGATAGTCGACCGAGTCCTCGGTCAGCGTCCCGAGATCCTCGACCGAGTCGCCGAGCTCGCGCAGGCCCGCCACGAGCTCGCGCTTGAGCCCGAGCCCCGCGTGATCCGAGCCGGCGTACCACTTCATCGCGCTCAGTCGCCTTTGTAGCGGCCGATGACGAGCGCCGCGTTCGTGCCGCCGAAGCCGAAGCTGTTCGACATCGCGTAGTCGACGCGTTGCTCGCGCGGCTTGTTCGGCACGTAGTCGAGATCGCAGTCGGGATCCGGCGTCTCGTAGTTCGTGGTCGGCGGGAGCACGCCGCGCGAGATCGCGAGCGCCGTGATCGCAGCCTCGATCCCGCCGGCCGCACCGAGCGTGTGGCCGGTCATCGACTTGGTCGACGACATCGCGAGCTTCTTGGCGTGGTCGCCGAACACCGCCTTGACCGCGATCGTCTCGTTCTTGTCGTTGAGGTCGGTCGAGGTGCCGTGCGCGTTGATGTACGCGATCTGGCTCGGCTCGAGCTTCGCGTCGGCGAGCGCGATCTTGAAGCACGCCTGCGCGCCCTTGTGATTCGGCGCCGGTGCCGCGACGTGATGCGCGTCGGAGTTGGAGCCGTAGCCGACCAGCTCGCCGTAGATCCGAGCGCCGCGCTTCTTCGCGAGCTCGAGCTCTTCGAGCACGACGATGCCCGCGCCCTCGCCGATCACGAAGCCGTCGCGATCCTGGTCGAACGGCCGGCTCGCCTTCTCGGGCGCGTCGTTGCGCGTCGACATCGCGCGCATCGCGTTGAACCCGCCGACGCCGAGGATCGAGATCGTCGCCTCCGCGCCGCCGCAGATCATGCCGTCGGCATAGCCGTGCCGGATCGTGCGGAACGCCTCGCCGATCGAGTGCGCGCCGGTCGAGCACGCCGAGACGTGCGAGATGTTCGGCCCGGTCGCGCCGGTGCGGATCGACACCATGCCGGGCAGCTCGTTGATGATGATGTCGGTCACGAAGTACGGCGAGAACCCGTAGCGCGGGCCCTTGACCTTCGTCGCCGCGAGCGTGTCCTCGATCGTGCGCACGCCGCCGAGCCCCGCGCCGACGTACGCGCCCCAGCGGTCTTCCGCGCCGGCCGGCACCTTCGTCCCGAGCCCGGCGTCCGCCACGGCCATCATCGCGGCGGCGACGCCGAACTGCAGGAAGCGATCGAGGTGCTTGACCTCGCGCTTGTCGAAGAACTTGCTGGCGTCGAAGCCTTTGACCTCGCAGCCAAACCGGGTCGCGAAGTCGGTCGTATCGAACTGCGTGATCGGCCCCGCGCCGCTCTTGCCGGCCAACAGGGATGCCCACGTCGCCTCGACGTCGTTGCCGATCGGAGTAACGAGGCCGAGGCCGGTAATGACTACGCGCCGCATGGAGCTCCTTGTCGATCCAACCGGGCCCAGGTCCCGGCCAGCGATCCAGTCGCGGGACTAGACCCCGAAAATCGCTTCGAGGCGACCCTCCGCGCCTACTTCGCGTGGGTCTTGATGTAGTTGACCGCGTCCTTCACCGTCTTGATCTGCTCGGTGTCTTCCTCGGGGATCGTGATCTTGAACTCTTGCTCGAACGCGAGCACGAGCTCGACCACGGCCAGCGAGTCGGCCTTGAGGTCATCGATGAACGACGCCTCGGGCTTCAGCTGCTCGGGGGAGACCTCGAGCTGATTGCAGATGATTTCCTTGACCTTGGCTTCGATCTCGTCAGGCGACATGACACTTCCTCGATGAGGGATGCGCGTTCTTAGTCTAGAACCGGAATTACATCAACATCCCGCCGTTGACCCTGAGCACCTGCCCGGTGATGTAGGCAGCCTCCGGTCCGGCTAGGAAAGCCACGGTATCGGCAATGTCATCGGCCTTGCCGATGCGACCGAGCGGGATCTGTTCCATCAGCTTGGCCCGCGCGGCCTCGGGCAGATGGTCGGCGGTCATCGCGGTGTCGATATAGCCGGGCGCGACCGCGTTACAGGTCACGCCGCGCGACGCCAGCTCGCGAGCGGTCGACATCGTCAGGCCGATGATGCCGGCCTTGGACGCCGAGTACGCGGCCTGGCCGCCGTTGCCCATCTCGCCGACGACCGACGACAGGTTGATGATCCGGCCCGCTTCTTTCGCGCGCAGCAGCAGCGACGCCGCGGCCCGCGTGGTGTGGAACGCGCCGTTGAGGTTGACGTTGATCGTGCGCTGCCACTGATCGTCGGTGAACCGCATCAGCAGGCCGTTGACCGCGATGCCGGCGTTGTTGACCAGGATGTCGAGCTGCTTGTGCTCGCTGCCGATCGCCTTGATCGCGTCGGTCACGCTCGCGCTGTTCGCGACGTCGAATCCGGAGATCGCGCCTTGGCCGCCCGCGGCTTCGACCTCGGCCGCGACCGTGCGCGCGTCGGCTTCACGTGACGCCGGTGCGCCCGCGGCGTCGGGCAAGTAGTTCACGATCACCTTCGCGCCGCGCCGGCCGAGCGCGACGGCGATCGCGCGCCCGATGCCCTGCGATGCGCCGGTGACGAGCGCGACCTTTCCCGCGAGTGCCTTGTCCGTGATCGCCATGTGCTCTCCTAAGCCTTGAACGCTTCCACTTCGTGCGGCTCGCCGATCGTCGTCGTCTCGATCTGGTTCGCGATGCGCTTGACGAGGCCCTTCAACGTCGACCCAGCGCCGAGCTCGTAGGCGCGCACGACGCCGAGCTTGCCGAGCGTCTGCACGCTCTCTTCCCAGCGCACCGGCGCGGTGACTTGCTGGACGAGCAGCTGGCGGATCGCGGCCGGGTCGCGCGTCGGCTCGGCCGTGACGTTCGCGACGACCGGCACGCTCGGCTGCGCGATCGCGATGTCCGCGAGCGCCAGCGGCGAGTCGATCCGCGGCCGGCTGCATCAGCGACGAGTGGAATGGCGCGGACACCGCGAGCTTCTTCGCGATCTTCGCGCCGGCGGTCTTCGCCTCGGCGATCGCGCGATCGATCGCCGCGCTGTGCCCGGAGATCACGATCTGACCCGCGCCGTTCAGGTTCGCCGGCTCGACCGGCTCGCCCGGCGCCGACGCCTTCGCGCATACCGCGCGCACCGCCGCGAGCTCGAGACCGATGAGTGCCGCCATGCCGCCCGCGCCAACCGGCACGGCGTCCTGCATGAACGTGCCGCGCAGGTGAGTGAGCCGAACCGCATCGCCGAGCGACAGCGCGCCGGCGGCGACCAGCGCGCTCCACTCGCCGAGCGAATGACCGGCGGCGACCTCGAACGTCAGGCCGCGCTCGCGGAGCACGCGGAACACCGCGATCGACGTGGCCAGGATCGCCGGCTGCGCGTGCTTCGTCAGCACGAGGTCGTCCTCGGGTCCGTCGAAGCACAGCTTCGAGATCGAGAACCCGAGCGCCGAATCGGCCTCGTCGTACGTCTGGCGCGCGAGCGGGAACGTCAGCGCGAGGTCGCGGCCCATGCCGACCCGCTGCGAGCCCTGCCCTGGAAACAGCAACGCCGTGTGCATCGCGGGGGGTTTTCGCACAAGGGGACGGAGGAATCTCTGTCAACCGGCCCGAACCCGCAACTCTGCGTATCTGCGAACCTTTGCCGGGGACGGAGGAATCTTTGTCAACCGGACGCGGCGGCGTTCAGACCCCTCCGCGCGGTCGCGCGTTCAACCTGCGGTGCGGAGGCTCGTCGCGCTCGCGTTGGTCGTGGCCGGGTCCGACGTCGCCTATCGCGCGCCCGAGCACGTCGCCACCCGCTGGCCGGCTCCGCCGCCCAGTGCAGCCCCCGCCGGGATCGCCCGCCCGCTCGATGTCCGCGCCTGCGAGCTCGACCTCGGCGCCGGCGCGGCCAAGCCGCAGTCGTTGACGGACCTGCCGGCCGAGCGAGGGTCCCCACCTCCGGTCTCGCCGCGAATCGCGCTGATCGACCGGGCGACCGCGCTGGTGACCGCGGCGACCGTTGCGGCGACGTGGCCGACGGCGTGGCGACCGCATGTCGAGCTCGACTCGACGGGCATGGCCGCGCACGTCCAGCTCGAGCTGCCGGGCGAGCACAAGCCGAGCGAGCTCGTACCCGACGTGCTCGCGTTCGTCCGCTCACATCCATGCTTGTTCGGCGCGACCGATCCTAAAGCACTCGTCGCGCGCGCCAGCGAGATCCGAGGCCCGTGGGTGCTGATCGACCAGCCCCACTCGTTCGGCGCGATCCAGGCCGAGGTCGTCGCCGACCACGGCGTCACCCATGTGCGGATCGACCAGCACCTTTGGCCGATCGCGATGCCACGGGTCGCGATCGATCCGGCGCGCGTCCTCGCCCGGTATCTCGGGCTCGCGGCTCACCTCGAGATCGGCACGCGTTACATGGTCGATCCGAAGACGCACCAACACACCGGCTGCGTACCGATATTCAAAGACGAGGTCACGACGGTAGACAGCTTTGCGCTACACGCACCACCGCTGTTGGTGTGCCGCGACCGGATCGCCACCGTCACCGCGGGAACCTACGTCGTGCTACCGGGCACGCCCGTGCAGGTCGATCCGGTGCTCGCCGAGCTCCCCGCCGCGCTCGATCCGAGCGGCGCGGTGATCGCCAAGCCGTGGATCGTCCCCGCCGAACGCCCGGTGGACGAGGACAACCTCGAATTCGACGTCGGTAGCTGCCCGCCGCCGTAAGATCGCGCGCAACCGGCGGCGCGACCGGCCGATACGCCGGCCCATGGGATATGGACACGCTCACAAGCCGAAACCCGCCGACCACCACGCCAAGCCCGCAGCGCACTACGATGCGCCGATGCCGAAGCCGAAGCTGATCGGCGACCCGTACCTGGACAACGGCCTCGTCTGCGACCGGCCGCTTAGCCAGCGCCCGTCGATCGCGGTCTGCGACTTGTTGGCGGCGACGCGTGCCCGCCTCGTTGGCGAGCTTGACCAGCGGGCCGGAGCTGCCAAGACCAACTACCAGCTCGCTCTCGTGGAGAAACGCGTCGATCTGCTGCTCAGCAAGAGTGACGATTGGGGGCTTCTCGGCGACCTCGCCTTCGGCGCCATTGCCGCGCTGTTGATCGCGTGCAGCGATGGACTGCTGGCGCCGGCGGTGGAGGTCGCCGGTGGCGCCGAGGGCGCCACGCTCGCCGCGAAGGCCGCAGCGCCGGCGGAGGTTGCGACAGTCTCGGAGCACATCTCGAACGCCGGCCCCGCGGTCGTCAAGTCGCTCATCAGAAGCGGAACCACAGCGATGAGGGCACCGCTCAAGGACAAGCTCCGGACGCTGCGCCCCGACGTGGCCGCGAAGACGCAATTCGTCGACGGATTGATCGACGCTGCAGGCCAGCTGTTCAATGGCATCACGAGCGCGGTGGAGGCAAAGGGCGATGATGCGGCGTTGCTGGCCTGGTATGCTGCCCTGGCCGACCGCAACGTGACCGTCTCCATCTTCGCGGCACAGATCGACGAGCTCGTTGCGCGCTTCTCCGCCAACCGCCTCGACCAGCTCGGGCGCGATACGTTGCCCACGTCGGATGCCCATCCGCGCGAGCTCAGCCGCGAGGTCGTGCGGATTCGCAACGGCAAGCAGGTTCGCTACGCGGTGATCCAGTTCGCCGACCGTCTCCCGCCAGGACTGACGATCGGCGAGGTGCTCGGCATGGCCAAGCCCGTACCGCCGGGCCCGCCGCTCGCGTTCTTTCTCAACTGGGTCGACGCCGACTTCGTCGACGAGGGGGAGTCGATCCAGATGGCGACGTTCGGCACGATGCGCACCCTCGATGTCGACCACCCCGTGATTCGCGACCTGCCCGAGATCGCAGATTTCGCCGAGGAACACCGATGAAGACCACCGTGATCAGCCTCGTAGCCGCGGCGGTGGCGCTCGCCGCCGCGATCACCACCGAAGAGGTTCGGCTTCAGCGTGCCGACGCTCGGATCGAGACGCTCGTCGCGGAGCGCACCGAGTATCGGATCCTGTGCTCGTCGATCCGGTACACCGCCCGCACCGCTTCGCAGAGACTCAACGCATCTGCGTTCGCGCAGCTCGACATGATCGGGATCTTCGCCGGGCTATGCGGGGCCGATCGCGAGCGCGCTCACCGAGCCGCCGAGCGCGCCGGCGACTGCGCCGCGATCAGCCACGACTGGGCGTGCGCTCGGCAAGCCGCCACGGAACTAGTCGACATGATGCCGGAGGACTATCCCGAGCTCGACCCGGCGTTCGACCACTAGCCCAACGCAGCGGCCAGCTGCTCGGTGAGCCCGCGCTCCGCGAAGCTCGCCGCCGAGCGGATCGCACTCGCGATCGCGGTGGCGTCGCTCCGGCCATGGGCGATCAGCACGGGCTTGGTCACGCCCGCGAGCAGCGCGCCGCCGACCTCGGTGTAGTCGATCCGCTTCGCGAGGCCGCGCAGCGCCGGTGCGACGAGCGCCGCGCCGAGGCGGGCCCGGGGCGTGCGCTCGAGCTCTTGGCGGACGAGGCCGAACAAGCCCTCGGCGATGCCCTCGCACGTCTTCAACACGACGTTGCCGGTAAAGCCATCGGTCGCGACGACATCGACCACGCCGCGAAACAGGTCGCTGCCCTCGACGTAGCCGACGTACTGGAAGGCGCCGGTTAGCGATCGAACCGCGCCGTCCTGCGGCGGCGCTGCTCGCCGGTCGTTCGCCCCGGCCAGCGCCGCGAGCAGTGCGTGGGCCTCGCGCGTGACCGCGGTGCCTTTGCCGGGCTCGCCGCCGTTCGACAACAAGCCGACCCGCGGGCGCGAATGCCCGTGGACGACGCGATCGTAGGCCGCGGCGAGCACGCCGAACTGCGCGAGCATCGCCGGCTTCGGCTCGACGTTCGCGCCGGCATCGCACAACACGAGCGGGCCCGACGGCGTCGGCAGCACGGTCACGATCGCGGGTCGCTCGACGCCGGGCAGGCGACCGAGCACGAACAGCGCGGTCGCGAGCATCGCCCCGCTGTTGCCGGCGCCGATCATCGCGTCGCCGCGCCCGGCCGCCAGCTCGGCGACCGCGATCCGCATCGACGAGTCGGGCTTGGCGCGGAACGCTTGCCCGGGGTGGTCGGTCATCGTGACGACTTGGCTCGCCGGCACGATCGCGAGCCGCGCACGATCCTCAGCGCTCGCGCCGGCGCGCACGAGCTCGGCTTCGATCCGCGCCGCGTCGCCGACGAGCGAAACGTCGATGCCGCCACCCGCGCGCAGCGCACCTAGCACCTCGGGCGCGGGTGCCCGATCACTTCCCATCGCGTCGACGACGACGCGCATGGCGACCCACCCTATTCTTCAGCCGACTTCTTCGCGACGATGGTCTCGCCGCGGTACTGGCCGCAGCTCATGCACACGCGGTGAGTGATCCGCGGCGCACCGCAGTTCGGGCAGGCTTGAACCGCCATGTGGTTCGCGCCTGACTTCTTGGACCACGCCGAGCGCTGTTGGCGAGTACGGGTGGGTCCACGACGACGTTTCTGCAGTGCCATAAGAAGACTCCGGGCGGCCTTTCTGCCAGTTCAGGAAGGTAATTTCAAGCCCTTGAGCGCGGCCAGGCGGGGGTCGATGGGCTTCTCGCACGCGCAGGTCTGTGTATTTCGGTCGATTCCGCACTGCGGGCATAGGCCCTTGCAGTCTTCGCGACACAGCGGCGCGTAGGGTACGGCGAGCACGAATTGCTCTCGAAACAGCGGCTCGAGGTCGATCGCCTCGCCGTCGTAGGGGAACACGTCGAGGTCGCCGTCGCCGAGCTCGGCGCCGTCCTCGTCGTCATCGACCTTATCTTTGTCCTTGTGCTTCGGCGTCGCCGGCTCGATCTCGGTCGGCAGCTCGCCGCGCGGCAGGAACGTCACGCGCAGGGTCTCGTCGATCGGCAGCGTGACCGGGCCGACACACCGGCTGCACGCGACCACGAGATGGCCGTGGAACTCGCCCGAGACGAACACCGTCTTGTCGTCGCCGTACAGATCGAGCTCGGCGACGCCCTGGCCGGCCTCGGGATCCGGTTCGGGTGCGCCGAGCGCGTCGCGCATCGGCATGCCGCGCAGCCAGTCGGAGACCTGGGTCGGCGTGACCTCGAACCGCCGATGGGTCGGCAGGTCGCGCAGCAACACCGAGAAGGGTGCTTCCTTCGCCATGGCGGCTGGGGAATATAGGTGCGCGATCGCCGCTGTCAAGCTGCGGTTAGAATGTTCCGTATGAGCCAGCCGCCGATGTGGGTCGTACGCAGTCCCGTGCGATCGTCGTTGGGATACGGGATCCTTGTCGCGCTCAAACGCGGGGCTCGGTCAATGGGACGCGGCAATCGAGTACGGCGCACGCTGGAGGTGACAACCAAAGCGCCGGCGGCCGAGGCGTACGCCAAGATCGAAGCGATCGGTAGGCCCGTATCGGATCGACGATCGCGACGCCGAAGCGGGCCGCATGCTCGATGCTGTCGTCGCATCTACGCTGGTGATCTTGGGGGTTCATCTACCCAGTGGTCGTTAGATCGCGGCGCCGAGCGGCTCGCGGATCACTATCGGGATCCAGTCGAAGGTCTTCCAATACGGTTTTTTCGCCAACCGTGCCCATCGCCCGCTGTGCGACGCGAGCTGGAGGCGCTGCTGTCGGTGCCGGCGGCGCGAGTCGCGTAGTGCGCTGGCTCGCGGCGCTCGCGTGCTGTGCGGCGTGTAGCGACGCCTCGACCGCACCGATCACGTTCGGATCGATCGGCCCGCTGTCGGGCGACGCCGGCAAGGGCGGGTTCCGGTTCGGCGTCGCGACCGCCGCGACCCAGATCGAGGATATGAACCCGAACACCGACTGGTACGTGTGGACCGAGCCCACCGCGCAAGGCGGCCTCGGCAAGGACACGTTCGTCGGCGACGCGGTCGACGGCTTCACCGACGACCTCGGCGATGTCGGCCTGATCGCCGACATGGGGCTCGACAGCTACCGGTTCTCGATCGAGTGGGCTCGGATCGAGCCGCAAAAAGGCGTGATCGACGAAGCCGCGATCGCGCACTACCGCGCCGAGCTGCAAGCGCTGCACGACATGGGCATCCGTCCGCTCGTCACCGTGCTGCACTTCTCGGTGCCGGTGTGGGTCGGCGATCCGCGCGCGATCAGCTGTCCCGACGGCCCGACCGACACGAACCTGTGCGGGTTCGGCTCGGCCGGCGGCCCGCAGATCATCGCCGCCGCGGCCGCCCACGCGACGTTGCTCGCGCAGCGGTTCGGCGATCTCGTCGACGAATGGGGCACGGTCAACGAGCCGATCAATTACCTGATCGCGGCTTACGGCGCCGGCACGTTCCCACCGGGCAAGGGCCTGGTGTTCGATCTGCCGAGCCTGGTCGCGGTGCTGCGCGACTACCTCGCGATCCACGCCGCGATCTACACCGCGATCAAAGCGAACGACACGATCGATGCCGACGGCGACGGTATCGCGGCGTCGGTCGGGTTCTCGATGTCGGTCGCGGACTGGGAGCCCGCGCGCGGCAACAAGCCGTCGACCGATCCGGACGATATCGCCGCGCGCGATCGCCTGGTCTACATCTTCCACTACCTGTGGGTCGACGCCGTGGTGCAAGGCGGGCTCGACACCGACTTCGACGGCACGATCGACGAACCGCACCCCGAGTGGAAGGGCACCGTCGATTGGCTCGGCTTGCAGTACTACCTGCGCGGTGGCGTCACGAGCGCGCCCGCCGCATTCCCGCCGCCGATCTCGTTGACGCCGTGCGTGCTCGGCTTCGATCTCGGCGCGTGCCTGCCGGCGCCGGATCCGACGTATTGCGTCGGCCAGATGGGCTACGAGTTCTACCCGCCGGCGCTTCGCGACTTGCTCGGCGCGTTCGCGAAGCGCTACCCGGGGCTGCCGCTGGTCGTCACCGAGTCCGGCATCGCGAGCGATGTCGGCACGCGGCGCGCGGAGCAGATCGTGCGCACGCTCGAGGCGATCGCGGCGGCTCGCGACAGCGACGGCGTCGACGTCCGCGGGTTCTACGAGTGGAGCCTGACCGACAACTTCGAGTGGGCGCAGGGGTTCGCGCCGCATTTCGGGCTGTACTCGGTCGACGACACGACCTACGCGCGGACCGCGACCGAGGGGGCGACCGTCCTCGGCGCGATCGCGAGCTCGCGCACGGTGACGAAGGCCCAGCGCGCGCAGTACGGCGGCACCGGGCCGATGACCGCGGACGCGGTGGCGACCGACCCATTCTGCGCCGCGCAGTGACCGCCGCATAGTACGATCGGATCGTGCGGGCCGCGTGTGTCGTCATCGTCGGGCTCGCCGCGTGTAACTTCACGTCGAACGCCGGGGGTGGCGGCGGCGGTGGCGGTGGGCCGGCGGACGCGCCTCGCGACACGAGCACGGTCGACAGCGATGGCGATGGCGTGCCGGACAACGTCGACAACTGTCCGCACCAGGCGAACCCGGATCAGCACGACGAGGATCGCGATGGGATCGGCGACGTCTGCGACCTGTGCCCGCAGGTCGCGGCGCCCCAGATCGACAGCGATGGCGACGGCATCGGCGACGATTGCGATCCGCACCCGATGGTGGCCGGCGACGTGCTCGTCACGTTCGAACCGTTCGCGACGCCAGGCGGGATCCCGGCCGACGCGACGCTCGTGGTCGGCACCGCGAGCGACTGGACGGTCGCGAACGACGAGCTGTCGAACACCGGTCTCGATCTCACCGACGTGCTGTTATTCGATGCCGGCACGCCGAACCAGACGATCGACGCGGGCGTGACCGTCACCGGGATCGAGGCGTCCGCGACCTCGACCATCGCGATCATGGCGGTCACCGATTCGGAGAGCACCGCCGACAACTTCTTCCTGTGCCTCGCGGAGACGAACAGTTTCCCGAACTACGCGCTGTACTACGATGCCGGAGGCATCTTCACCGCGCTCGATTTCGACGACGTGACCACGGCGACGTTCCCGGGCGTGTTCCGGTTGCGGTCGCGGATCGACGCGAACGGCGAGTCGTGCGCGATCGCTGCCTCGCCTGCGCCGCAGGCGCTGACGTCCGTCTCGATCCCGGTCGGCAACACGTACGTCGGGCTCCGCTTGCGCGAGGTCGTCGTGTCGATCCAATACGTCGCGGTCTACAGCTCGCCTTAGCGACGCGGCATCGCGGCGGAGAGCTGTTCGACCAGCGCGCGAAGCCCAGGCACGCCGGCGGTCGCGAGCCGATCGACGAGCGCCGAGCCGACGACGACGCCATCCGCAACTCGCGCGAACCGCGCGGCATCGGCCGCGGTGCTAATGCCGAAGCCGATCGCGACGGGCGCTCCGGCGGCGAGTCGGATCTGCGCGAGTCGCACCGGATCGACCGCGGCGGCCGCGCGCGCGCCGGTCACGCCGGTCATCGAGATGTAGTAGACGAACGGCGCCGTGAAGTCCGAGAGGCGGGCGATGCGTTCGGGCGTCGACGTCGGCGCGACGAGCGGCACGACGCCGACCCCGCGCGCGGCGAGCGGGTTCGCGAGCTCGGCGAGCTCGTCAATCGGCAGGTCGACGGTCAGCACCGCGTCGATGCCGGATGCCGCCGCGCGTTCGGCGAACGCCGCGACGCCGAGCGCGAAGATCGGGTTGTAGTAGCCGAACAAGACGATCGCGACGCCCTCGCCTCGCGCGCGCAGCTCGGCGACCGCAGCGAGCGCACCGGCCAACGTGCCACCCGCGGCGAGCGCACGCTCCATCGCGGCCTGGATCGACGGGCCGTCCGCCGACGGATCGGAGAATGGCACACCGATCTCGATGACATCGGCGCCCGCTCGCGCCGCGGCGACGACCGCCTCGATCGACGTCTGCGGATCGGGGTCGCCGAACGTGAGGTACGCGACGAGCGCGGCGCGATGCTCGGTGGCGGCGCGCTCGAACGCCGCGCGCAAGCGGTTCACGCGCCCCCTTGCTTCGCCGCGACCGTGGTCACCGCATCGATCGGCGCGCCAGCCCGCTTCGCCGCTATCGTCGTCATGTCTTTATCGCCGCGGCCGGACAGCCCGACGATCACGACGCCGCCGTTGACCGCGCGCGCGACCTCCCCGAGCGCCGCGACTGCATGCGCGGTCTCGAGCGCGCAGATGATACCTTCGCTGCGCGCGAGGCGTTCGAGCGCCGCGAGCGCTTCGGCGTCGGTGCGCGCGATGTACGTGACCGCGCCAGTGTCCTTCCAATGTGCGTGCTCGGGCCCGACGCCGGGATAGTCGAGGCCGGCGCTGATCGAGTGCGCGTGCGCGATCTGACCATCGGGAGTCTGCAACACGTAGCTCTTGCTGCCGTGGAGCACGCCGACCGCGCCAGCGCCGAGCGTCGCGGCGTGGCGCCCGGTCGCGATGCCGTCGCCCGCGGCCTCGACGCCGAAGCAGCGGACCTCGCCGATCATCGGCGCGAACAGCCCCGCCGCATTGGAGCCACCGCCGACGCACGCGACGAGCGCGGACGGCAACGCTCCGGTCGCGGCGATCACCTGCGCGCGCGCTTCGCGGCCGATCACCGACTGCAGATCGCGCACCAGCCATGGATACGGGTGTGGGCCGGCGACCGAGCCGATCAGGTAGAACGTGTCGCCGACGTTGGTCACCCAATCGCGCAGCGCCTCGTTCATCGCGTCCTTGAGCGTGCGCGTGCCGCTGTGCACCGCGTGTACCCTCGCGCCGAGCAGCCTCATGCGCTCGACGTTGAGCGCCTGGCGCACGACATCTTCGGCGCCCATGTAGATCTCGCACGGCAAGCCGAACAGCGCGGCGACCGTCGCGGTGGCGACGCCGTGTTGACCCGCGCCGGTCTCGGCGATCAGGCGGCGCTTGCCCATCCGGCGCGCGAGCACCGCCTGGCCGATGCAGTTGTTGATCTTGTGCGCGCCGGTGTGATTGAGATCCTCGCGCTTGAGGTACACGTCGGCACCGACCTCGGCCGATAGCCGGCGCGCGCGATACAGCGGCGATGGCCGGCCCACGTAGTCGACGAGCAGCTGATCGACCTCGCCCCAGAACCCAACATCCGCCCGTGCCGCTCGCCACGCGGCTTCGAGCTCGCCGATCGCCGGCATCAACGTCTCGGCGACGTATTGTCCGCCGTAAGGACCGAACCGGCCCTGTACCGGCTCGGGCAGCCGTACGATTTGCTCGACGGTCGGGGCTGGCCCCCGGCCGTCAGCGCCGCCGGATGGCGGTCCAGTTCTATCGGCGGTCGCCACGCCCGTGCGTACCACGGCTCACGGGTCGCCCGGGCTGCCGAAGAAGCCGAGGTAAGCCTCGAGGACTTCGTCATGTTTGCCGACTGAAAAGACGTGTTGGGGCACCGACCAGCGATCGAAGCTCTCGACGTACACCCGGTCGCCGTCGACGATCGCGTGCGCGGTGAGTTGCATCGTGCCGGCGAACGGCGCGACCTCGCCCGCGGTCTCGCGATACGCGAGCTCGAACGGCAGCTCGATCGCGCCGCTCGCTCCTTCTGGTAACGCCGGCGCGCGGAGGCCGATCTCACCCTCGACGACGATCTCGCGCCCGCCGTCCAGCGCGATCGTGAGTCGCGCCTCGCCGCGCTCCTCGCCGCCGATCGCGCGCTCGGGGATCACGGTGAACATCGCGCCGAATTGTTTGCGGTCAGCACCCGGACGTGTCTCGTTCACGTAGAGCGAGAACCAACGCCGGCGATCTAGATCGGACGGCAACCGGGCTCGGTCGTGCTCGACCGCCAACTCCGCGAGCGCCGGCCCTGGCTCGCCGGCGAGCACGCGCCGAGCCGCGACGAGCGTCGCGGCGTCGAACGCGCTGACGACCTCGAGCGGAAACCGCGAAGGGTCGGCGTGCAGGTTCCACAGCTGCGGCTCGCCTTGCCGTCCGACCACGGCGTCGATCCACGCCGGGGCCGACGTGACGTCTCCCTCGCGCAGGTCTCCAGGCCGAAATCTGCCGCCCGATTCCTCGGTCGGCGCGCGTCCCGCGATCACGGTGAGCTCGCGGTCGGCCTTCAGCCGCACGTGGAGCACGCGGATGCCACCGTAGTCATCGTGCGGATCCGACGGTCGTACCGTGAGCTCCTCGATCGCCAGCTCGCGATAGAGTCCGTCGTAGACGATCGTGATCCCGCGTGGGATCCGGATCTGATACTTCGCAGCGATGTCGGCCCGGATCGCATCAGCGAGGGGTGCGACCGCGGAGTCGAATGCGGGCTGCTCGCCCGGATCGCGAATCAAACCTCCGAACCCGGTACCGAGCAGATGCACGCGCGCGCCAGGCTCGGTCGCGACCTCGTAGACTGCCTCGACGAGCTCGATGTGGTTGAAGAACGCGCGAAAGTGGTGAACGTACGGTCCGACGCTGACCACGCGGTAGTAGTTGCGGAGCTCGCGAAGCTGACCGTACTCGGCGTGTGGTGGCGGCGGCGGTGGCTCGGGCGCGACCGCGGGTGGCGGCACCGCGGGCGCGACTGGGGGCGGGCGGCCTGGCGCGGTACAACTCAGGACCACGAGGATCAGAGCGCGTCTCATGACTCCGCGATATCACGCGGTCGCGCGTGCATGGCGAGCAAACTCGCGGTGCGACCACCGACGCGAAGTCGCGTCTCATGAAGTCATTGGCCGCGAGCGGCTGTAACAAATGCGGCGAGCTTCGCCGGATCCTTGATCCCGGGTCCGGCCTCGACGCCGCTCGCGACATCGACGACCCACGGGTCGACCTGCGCGATCGCGGCGCCGACGTTGTTCGCATCGAGGCCGCCGGCGAGCACGATCTTGAGCGCGGGGAACTTGTGGCGCGCATCGGCGGCGAGCGCGTGATCGAAGCGAGCCCCTGCCCCGCCGCGGCTGGGCGTCGGCGCATCGAGCAGCACCGCTTCGACCGGCCAGGCCTCGAGGTGCTCGAGGTCGCGCGCGGACTTCACCGCGATCGCCTTCCACACCGGGCGATAGACCGCGGCCGAGACGCGCTTGCACGTCTCGGCATCCTCGTCACCGTGCAGCTGGATCACGTCGAGCTCGACGCGGCCGGTGATCGCGAGGATCTCGTCGACGTCCGCATCGACGAACACGCCGACGAGCTTCGCCGCACCCGACGCGCGGGCGACCGCCGCGAGCATCGGCGCGCGCTCCGGCGCGACATAGCGCTTCGACTTGTCCCAGAAGTTCAGGCCGATGAAGTCGACGCCCGCAGCCGCGACGCGGGCGGCATCGTCGGCGAGCGTGACGCCGCACACCTTGATCCGCGTCATCGCAGCAGCTCCGCGAGCGCGACGCCAGGCGATGGTGCGCGCATCAAGTGCTCGCCGACCAGCACGGCGTGCGCGCCGGCGTCGCCCATCCTGCGGACGTCGGCGCTCGTCTTGATCCCGCTCTCGGCGACGAGCACGACGCCCGCGGGCACGCGCTTCGCGATCTGCTCGGTCAACGTCATGTCGATCGCGAGGGTGCGCAAGTCGCGATGGTTGACCCCGAGCAACGTCGCGCCCGCCTCGAGCGCGCGGTCGGCCTCCTCGATCGTGTGCGCTTCGACGAGCGCCTCGACGCGACAGTTGCGCGTCGCCTGCAGCATCGTCGCGAGCTCGCCACCTGGCAACGCGGCGACGATCAGCAGCACGGCATCGGCGCCGAACATCATGCCCTCGTAGACTTGCTCGGGATCGATCAGGAAGTCCTTGCGCAGGATCGGGATGCGGGTCGCGTGCTTGCACGGGCCGAGGAAGGCGATGTCGCCGGCGAAGAACTCGCGATCGGTCAGCACCGAGATCGCGGCGGCCCCTGCGGCTTCGTACTCGCGCGCGATCGCGACCGGATCGGCATCGCGGCGGATGTCGCCCGCCGACGGCGACGCGCGCTTGATCTCGGCGAGCACGCGCACGGGGGCCCCGCTCGGCCGGCGCAGCGCCGCGACGAGCGAGCGCTTCGGCTCCTTGATCAGCGTGCCCGCTTGCAGCGCCGCGATCACGCGATCGGTCGGCGCCACCGCGCGCAGGGCCGCGGCCTCGACGCGTTTGTTCGCGAGGATCGTGTCGAGGATCGAGCTCATGCGGTCGCCTCGCGCCAGCGGTCGAGCACGCGCAGCGCCGAGCCATCGCGCACCGCCGCGGCCACGCGCGCGTACTGGCGGTGGAGCTCGGCGAGATCGAGGGGACCGAGCTCGAGCAGCGCGAGCCCGAGCGCCGCGGTCATCGCCGCCGCGTTGAGCACCGCTTCGTTGCGCTCGCCCGAGCCGATCTCGCGGCCCCGCGAGCACGTCTTCGCAGATCTTGGCGTTGTGCGCCGCATCGCCACCTGCGAGCCCCGCGGGATCGACCTCGCGGATATCGAAGCTCGCGGGTGACAGCGTCACCGTGCAAGTCGCTCCGTCGTCAAAGATCACGACGTGCGTCGTCGCCGGCGCACCGCGATTTCATCGAGATTCCCGGCGCCGTGCACGACCGCCGCCCGGCGCACGCCGAGCGCTCCGAGCGCTGTCGCCATCGGCTCGCACCATGCGCGGTCGTAGACGCCGACGACTTGATGGCCGACATGCGCTGGGTTCGTGAGCGGTCCGAGCAGGTTGAAGATCGTCCGCGTGCCGAGCTCCTTGCGCGGGCCGGCCGCATGACGCGTCGCCGCGTGAAACCGCGGCGCGAACATGAAGCCGATGCCGAGCGTATGCGAGCTGACGCTCGACGACCGCCGGCTCACGATCGATCGCGACGCCGAGCGCTTCGAGCACATCGGCCGAGCCACACTTGCTCGACTGCGCGCGGTTGCCGTGCTTCGCGACGGTGCCGCCGCACGCCGCGATCAGGATCGCCGCGAGCGTCGATACGTTGATCGTGCCCACACCGTCGCCGCCAGTGCCACACGTGTCGATCGCGCGCGAGGCATCGAACGCGAGCGGCGTCGCGCGGGCTCGCATCGCGGTCGCGGCACCGACGAGCTCGTCGACGGTCTCGCCCTTCGCGCGCAACGCGACGAGCAAGCCGCCGATCTGCGCCGGCGTCGCCGCGCCATCCATGATTTCGCCGAACACCGCGGCCATCTCGTCGCGCGCCAGGTCGACGCGCGCGATCAACTTCGCGATCGCGCCGGCGATGTTCACGCTGCCGCCAGCGCGAGGAAGTTCGCGAGCAGCTGCTTGCCGACGGTCGTCATGATCGACTCGGGATGGAACTGCACGCCGTGCGACCGCGAGCGTCTTGTGACGCACGCCCATGATCTCGTCGTCCCACGTCTTCGCGCTGACCTCGAGCACGTCCGGGCAGCGACGGCGGATCGATGACGAGCGAGTGATAGCGCGTCGCGACGAACGGGTTCGCGACGCCCGCGAACAACCCGCGCTCGTCGTGAAAGATCTTCGACGTCTTGCCGTGCATCAGGCGTCTTGGCCGCGCACGATCCGGCCGCCGTAGACCTGGCCGATGCACTGGTGCCCCAGGCAGACGCCGAGGATCGGCACCTGGCCCGCGAACCGTCGGATCACGTCCATGGAAATGCCGGCCTCGTTCGGCGTGCACGGTCCGGGCGAGATCACGATCGCGCGAGGCGCTCGACCGGCGATCGCGTCGAGCGTGATCGCGTCGTTGCGTTCGACCTGCACCTCTGCGCCGAGCTCGCCGAGGTACTGCGCGAGGTTGTAGGTGAACGAGTCGTAGTTGTCGATCAGCAGCACCTTCATGACGCCACCGGCCCGGCCGTGCGGGCCATCGCGACCGCGCGCAGCACCGCTCGCGCCTTGTTCACGGTCTCTTGGTACTCGGTTTCGGGCACCGAATCTGCGACCAATCCGGCGCCGGCTTGCACGTAGATCGTGCCGCCGGTCGCGACCAGCGTGCGAATCGCGATCGCGAAGTCGACGTTGCCGGTGTAGCTGACGTAGCCGACCGCGCCGCCATACAAGCCGCGGTGATGCGGCTCGAGCTCGTCGATGATCTCCATCGCGCGGATCTTCGGCGCGCCCGACAGCGTGCCGGCGGGAAACGCGGCGCGCAGCACGTCGAGCCAGGTCTTGCCCGGCGCGAGCCGGCCGACGACGTGCGACGTCAGGTGCATCACGTGCGAAAACTTCTCGACGATCATCTGCTCGGCGACCTGGACCGAGCCGATCTCGGCGACTCGACCGACATCATTGCGGCCGAGATCGATCAGCATCAAGTGCTCGGCGCGCTCCTTCGGATCGGCTAGGAGCTCGGCGGCGAGCCGGTCGTCGTCGCTCGCGGTCGCGCCGCGCGGCCTCGTGCCGGCGATCGGCCGGAGCTCGACCCGGTCGTCCGAAAGCCGGACGAGCGTCTCGGGCGATGCGCCGGTCACCCGCGCCTCGGGAAACTCGAGGTGGAACATGTAAGGCGACGGATTGATCACGCGCAGCGCGCGATAGACATCGAGCGGTCGCGCGCCTGCCTCGGGCATCGCGAACCGCTGCGACAGCACGACCTGGAACACGTCGCCGGCGAGGATGTAGTCCTTCACGCGCTCGACCGCGGCGATGAACTGCTCGCGCGGGAACGCCGACTCCGGCAACACCTCGCCGACCGCGCCGCGCATCTCGAGCTCCGCCAGCGCCTGACGTGGGGCGCGCAGCCGCTCGATGATCGCCTCGATCCGGGCACACGCGCGGTCGTAGACCGGCTCGGCGCGCTCGGGCCGTCCGACGTACGGTGTCGCGACGATCTTCATCGTCTGGCGCAGGTTGTCGAAGATCAGCAGCGTGTCGGTGATGACCATGCACAACGGCGGCACCGCGGCCGAATCCGCGTAGGGGCCTGGCTTGCGTCGCGCCGGGAGATCCTCGAATGCGCGCACGCAGTCGTATGCGATCCAGCCGACCGCGCCGCCCCAGAACCGCGGCAAGCCGGGCACATCGACCGGGTGGAGCTCGCCGAGCACCTCGGCGACCGCCGCGGCCGGATCGGCGCACGCCCACTCCGCCGAGCGCGGCGCGCCGCCGCCATCGACGTCGTACCAGATGACGCTCGCGGTCCCCGCGGCCCAACGCACGACCGCGCGCGGCGCGACCCCGACGAACGAGTACGCCGCCCACGTCGCACCGCCGACGACCGACTCGAGCAAGAAGCTGTGCTCGCCAGCGCCGAGCGCGGCGTACGCCGACACCGGCGTGTCCGAGTCGGCGAGCAGCTCGCGATAGACCGGGATCAAATTCCCGCGCGTTGCGGCGGCGGCGAACTCGGTCCGCGAGGGCGTGTACACGCGAGCGTTATACCCCGCCGGGCATCGCCGCGGGATCGTGCGCTCGCGCGGGCTGCACTCGCTCGAGCCGGCGTTTTGTAACTTGCAGCCCGCTCGGCGCATCTCATGCTTGTCGTGATGGAGCCGTCGTTCGCGACGATCGCCGCCCGCCGCCGGATGCGGATCGCGTTCGGTTGGGCGCTGATTGCAGGGGCGCTCGCGATGGTCGCGAACGGTCTCCACCACCGCGTGCACCACGCGACGATTCTAATCGCGGCGTGGGGACTCGCGGTGTTCGCAGTGCTCGTGGCCCACGCGTTTCCCAGCCGCCGCATGCCCGGACTGGCGCGCAGCCTCGCCATCCCGATGATCGGGCTCGCGCTGACGCTGCCGCTCACCCTTCACCTCGGCTTCGCGACGCTGGTGGGCTGGGGGAACGGCTGGTTCGACGACTGGGTCGATATCAGCCTGGTGATCGTCGGCCCCGCCCATCTCGCGATCGCCGCGATGTGCGCGTGGCGCGCGCACGAGCTCGCGATGCCGCAGCGACTGCCGATGTCGACGTTCACGATCTACTGGACGACGATCGGCGTGTCGTGCGTCCCGTTCGGCTTCCTGTGGATGATCCCGCCCGGGCTCGTCGCGGTCACCGCCCTCGGCCTCGTGCCGTTCATCTCGGCGATGCAGCGGATCGCCGAGCGTGAGCGCGTCCCGGCCGGAGACCGCATGCCGCGCGCGGTCGCTTCGGTGTAAGACTCCCGGCATGACGCTCGCCGACACCGACCCCGAGATCGCGAAGCTGATCGCCGCCGAGGAACAGCGCGAGCGCGACAAGATCCGCCTGATCGCGTCGGAGAACTACGTGTCGCGCGCCGTGCTCGCCGCGACCGGCTCCATCCTCACGAACAAGTACAGCGAAGGCTATCCAGGCAAGCGCTACTACGAGGGTCAGCAGTTCATCGATCCGATCGAGCAGACCTGCATCGATCGCGCGAAGGCGCTGTTCGGCGCCGAGCACGCGAACGTCCAGCCGTACTCCGGCTCGCCCGCGAATCTCGCGATCTACTTCGCATTCTGCAAGCCGGGCGACACCGTGATGGGCATGGGCTTGCCCGCCGGCGGCCACCTCACGCACGGCTGGAACGTCTCGATCACCGGCAGCTACTTCCGCGCGGTGCAGTACGGCGTGCGCAAAGACACGCAGCGCGTCGACATGGACGAGGTCCGCGATCTCGCGCTCAAGGAAAAGCCGAAGCTGCTGTTCGCGGGCGGCACCGCGATCCCGCGCACGATCGACTTCCCGGCGTACGCCGCGATCGCGAAAGAGGTCGGCGCGATCTTCGCGGCGGACATCGCGCACATCGCTGGGCTCGTCGCGGCGGGCGTGCATCCGTCGCCGGTGCCGGTGGCCGATGTCGTGTCGACGACGACGCACAAGACCCTGCGCGGCCCGCGCGGCGGCATGCTGCTATGCACCGCGGCGCATCAGAAGGCGATCGATCGCGCCGTGTTCCCCGGCTTGCAGGGCGGGCCGCACAACCACACGACCGCCGGCATCGCGGTCGCACTGCGCGAGGCGGCGACCGCCGAGTTCAAGAACTACGCGCAGCAGATCGTCGCGAACGCGAAGGCGCTCGCCGCAGCGCTCGTCGAGCGCGGGTTCTCGCTCGTCACCGGCGGCACCGACAACCACCTGATCCTGTGCGACCTGACCTCGAAGAACGTGTCGGGCAAGATCGCCGCGAAGGCGCTCGACGCCGCCGGCATCGAGCTCAACTACAACAGCGTGCCATTCGACACGCGCAAGCCGTTCGACCCGTCGGGCATCCGCCTCGGCACCGCGGCGGTCACGAGCCGCGGCATGAAGGAACCGGAGATGAAGCTGATCGCGGCCTGGATGGATCAGGTCGTCAACGCGCCGGCGGATGCGGGTTTGCACGCGAAGCTCGCGGGCGAGATCCGCGAGCTGTGCGCGAAGTTCCCGGCGCCGGGGCTGTAGGTCCTATCGCTTCGGCGCCTTGCGGTTGATCTGTGCCGTGCCGGTCGCGGCGTCGATCTTCACTTCCCAGGTTTCCGGATCGATCTTCTGCAAAGCGATGCCGAGGCCGATTCGCTCGTTCGGACTCAGATCGTTCTGCTCGAACAGGTGCTCGCACATAGCGCGGAGCGGTGCGTGCTCTTTCATCAAGGCCTCGAGCGACCACGCAGCAGCCTGGAAGATCGCGTCGTTCACCGCGAGCCTCCGGTCTGCCTCCGTCTGCTGCGTTGTCTTGAAGCGCGCCGCAGCGCCGAAGTCCGACAGATAATCGAACGCCGAAATGATGCGACGGACCGGGCGCGGATCTCCTGTCGCGAAGTAGTAGGCCCACAGCGCATCGAGGATGGAGGGGTCGTCGACCTTGCAGGTCAGGATATCCAGAGGCGGGCCGCGTAGCCCGGTTGGCGCGCCACTATGGTCGAGGAACGCTCGGCCCTCCTTTGTTCCGGACAACCATGCCGCGAGCTGCAGCGTCTCGCGGGCCGCGCCTTTCAGATCGCCGAGCGCGCCAGCCCAGTCGTGAATCCTTGCCGGATTCGCGCGCATCACTTGCCCGAAGAAGACCGCGGTGACAAACCGCTGTGGGGCGCCGTCGAGGGATCCCGACTCCGCCCGTGCTCGCAGTTCGGGGACGAACCGGTCCGGGCTCGGGTTGGCGTAGTAGAACTTCATCCAATCGGTCGCCATTCCGATCGCCTCCGTCTTGGGCTCTGTGCGTGTCTTGGAAGTGACATCGAAACCGCTGCCGATCAGCTGCCTGAGAGCGTCGTCGCACGCAGGAGGCGCCGCGTGCCCTGCCAACGAGCAGGACGCCCCGGTGCAGATCGCCAACGCCGCCGTCCAACGCCAACGCATCAACGGGTCCTAACGTTTCTTCGATTTCTTCGACGGTTTCGCCGCCGGCGTCGGCGCCGGGCCGAGCAACTCGACGAGCTTGTCGATGATCCGGTGCGCGACCTCGGTCTTCGGGCCCGGCGGCACGTCGGCGACGCCGTGGCGGTCGACGAGGTGGACGTGGTTGGTGTCGACCGCGAAGCCCGCGTTCGGCTCGCCGACATCGTTCGCGACGATCAGATCGCAGCGCTTGGCCGCGAGCTTGTTCTGCGCGTTGCCGATCACGTCATCGGTCTCCGCCGCGAACCCGACCAGCACGGGGTGGTGCCCTCGCCGCTTCGCGCCGAGCCCGGCGAGCAGATCGGGGTTCGCGACGAGCTCGATCTGGGTCTTCGCGCCGAGCTCGCCGCGCTTGAGCTTGGACTTCGCTTCTCTCGCCGGCCGGTAGTCCGCGACCGCGGCGGTCATCACGATCGCGTCGGCGGTCTTCGCCGCGCTGTCGAGCGCCCACTGCAATTGCGCGGCGGTCTCGACGTGGCTGGTCGTCACGCCGATGGGCGGCGCGACGCCGCTCGGCCCGAGGATCAACGTGACGTCGGCACCGCGGCGCTGCGCGGCGGCGGCGAGCGCGATGCCCATCTTGCCGGAGCTCCGGTTGCCGACGAACCGCACCGGATCGATCGGCTCGTACGTCGGCCCGGCGGTGACGACGATCCGCACGCCGGCCAGGTCTTGCCTCGACAGCACGTGCGCCGCGGCTTCGAGAATATCGTCGGGTTCAGCGAGCCGCCCGGGACCGGTCCAGCCGCACGCGAGGTAGCCAGCGCCCGGGGCGACGACGTGATAGCGCGCGATGTCGACGAGCCTCTTTAGATTTGCCTGGGTCAGCGCGTGGCCCCACATGTTGACGTTCATCGACGGCGCGACGAGTACCGGCGCCTTCGTGGCGAGCGCGATCGCCGCGACCGGATCGTTGGCCATCCCGGCGGCGAGCCGCGCGATCGCGTTCGCGGTCGCCGGCGCGATCACCAAGAGATCCGCGCGGTCGGCGAGCTGGATGTGGCCGATGTTCGCTTCGTCGGTGAGCGAGAACAGATCGGTGAACACCGGCCGCCGCGTCAACGCCTGGAACGTCATCGGCGTGACGAACTTCTGCGCGCGCGCGGTCATCGCGACCTCGACGTGCGCGCCGGCCTTGTCGAACAACCGCACGAGCTCGGCGGCCTTGTACGCGGCGATCCCACCGGTGACGCCGACGACGATCCGCGCGCCGTCGAGCGGCCGGGCGGGGTCGCGAGCTGCGCGATCGCTGCGAGGTCCTAGTGCCATTTGCGGCACTGTACCCGAGTTGTGATCAGCCGACGCGCGTCGCGATGTACTTCAGCTGCGTGTAGTCGTCGATGCCGTGGCGACTGCCCTCGCGGCCGACGCCGGACTGCTTGACGCCTCCGAACGGCGCTTGCGCGGTCGACACGAGCCCTTCGTTGACGCCGACCATCCCGACCTGGAGCGCCTCGGCGACGCGAGTCTGGCGCGCACCGTCGCGGGTGAACACGTAGCCGACGAGCCCGGCGTCGGTGTCGTTCGCCTGGGCGAGCGCGTCGGCTTCGTCTCGCGCGATCCGGATCGCGACGATCGGTCCGAAGATCTCCTCGCGCCAGATCGCCATCTCGGGGGTCACGCTGCCGAGCACGACCGGCGCGACGAGCCGCGACGTGCCGGTCGGGGCCGTGCCGAGCAGGATCCGTGCGCCGCGCGCCGTGGCGTCGCCGACCAACCGCGCGCACTTGCGCGCCGCATCGTCATCGATCACCGGACCGAGATCGACGCCGGCGACGAGCCCGCTGCCGACCGCGAGCTTGGCGACCGCCGCGCACAGCTTCTCCGTGAACGCCGCGGCGACCGGCTGTTCGACGATGAAGCGATTCGCCGCGACGCAGCTCTGGCCGGTGTTGCGAAACTTCGCGACCATCGCGCCGGCGACCGCGGCATCGACGTCTGCGTCGGCGAGTACGACGAACGGCGCGTTGCCTCCGAGCTCGAGCGAGATCCGCTTGAGATCCTCGGCCGCGCCGCGCATCAGCAGCCTGCCGACCTCGGTCGAGCCGGTGAACCCGATCTTGCGGATCGCGCGCGCGTTGACCAGCCGGGTTCCGGCGCGCGCGCCGTCGAGCGCGGGCACGACGTTGATGACGCCCGCGGGCACGCCGACGTCGTGCGCGATCGCCGCGAGCGCGAGCGCACCGAGTGGTGTTTGCTCGGCGGGCTTCGTCACGGTCGTGCAGCCGGCGGCGAGCGCGGCGCCGAGCTTGCGCGTGAGCATCGCGTACGGAAAGTTCCACGGCGTGATCAGCGCGCACGGTCCGACCGGTTGGCGGATCACGTGCAAGCGCTGGCCGGCGGAGCTCGCGGGAATCGTCTCGCCGTAGATCCGCTCGGCCTCGCCCGCGAACCAGTGGAAGAAGCTCGCCGCGTAGCGGACCTCCGCGGCGGATTCCTGGAGCGGCTTGCCGTTCTCGCGCGTGCACAGCTCGGCGAGCTCGGCCTCGGCCTCGAGCATGCGCTCGGCCATGGCAGCGAGCAGCGAACCGCGTTCGATACCGGGCACCGCGGCCCAGGCCGGGAACGCGCGCGCCGCCGCGCCGACCGCCTGATCGATCACCGCGTCGTCAGCGTCGGTGACGTTCGCGATGACCGAGCCGTCGAACGGGTCGTGAACCGGAAAGCTCCGAGCGCTGCGCTGCCAGGCGCCGTCGATATAGGCTTCAGTTCTCGGCTCCATGTCCGAGGTCTACCGCGAGATCCGAGATCCGGTGCGACTGTGCACCCGGATCACGCGTCTATTGCTGATATGACCCAGCCCATGAAGGCCGAGCGACTTCGCATTGCGTTGATCTTCGTCGTCACGATGGCGGTCGTGGTTGGCGGCGCCGTCTACTTCTTCGCGATCTATCGGCCGAAGCAGGTCAAGAAGGACGCGCAGGCCGAGATCCTGACGTGGGAGAAGCGCTGGGACGCGGCGCGCGCATGCATGCTCGGATCCGCGAAGCCCGAGGGCAAGACGAGCGAAGCGCTCGCGATCCACGAGATGTCGCCCGAGGCGTGGGACGAGCACGCGTGCTCGGCGCTGGTCGGCAACATCAATCGCGGCGCCGCGCCCGACACCGGCCTCGACGACGTCGAGCGCGCCTGGCAAGCGCTCGATCACGACGCCGCGAAGGCCGCGAACGCGTTCGCGATGCATGCGCCGGACGAGGGCAAGCCCGACGGGCTACCCGCCGCGCTCGACGCCCTCGACGATGACCGGGCGGCGTTGCGCGTCGCCGCCGGCTTGCCCGACGATCGCACGACGACGGCCGCGCTGCCCGCCGCGACCGTGACCCCGATCATGCTCGGCACCGCCGCGGTCCACGTGACCGACTCCCGGCGCGAGCTCGCGACCTCGGTCCACGGCGTGGTCGCGAACGGCCGCGCGAGCTCGACGACGGTGCGCGTTCAGCTAAGCGCCGACGGCAGCGTGAAGGCCGGCGCGGTTCCGAGCGATGTCCCCGGCGAACGCAGCCTGACCGATCCGTCGTGGGGTGCGGTCGCGGTCGGCGATGGCCTCGCGATCGGGGCGTTCGGCGAGACCGGAGAGATCACCGGCGGCGCGGACCAGGCCATGAAGGTCCAACCTCAGCTCATCGGCGCGCTCGGCGGCGCCGCGAAGGGTACGCTCGTGTTGTCGCCAAACGGCAAGGACGAATACGCGATCGCGCGGTGGGCCGACAGCAAGCTGACGATCGGTCCGGTCACGAAGATCGTCGATGGTCGCGTCGGCCGCGACCCGGGCGCCGGCGCTCGGCTCGCGTTCGTGTGGTCGGACCCGCACGGCGCGATCCAGGGCCAGATCGTGACCAACGACGACGCGTCGAAGGTGGCCGAGCTGCGCCACGCAACCGGCAAGCCCGCCGCGGCGGACTCCGAAGACGGTGACGACGGCGCGAATCCGGCGGATCGCGTCGCCGGCCCGATCTGCTTCACCAGCGACCGCGCGTGGACGACGGTCGACCATCGCCTGATGTCGTTCGCGGCCGACGGCACGGTCGCATCGCCGTGTCCCGCCGGCGGCTACTGCCCGGCCGAGCTCGGCGCGGAGGCGACGATCATCGCGTGCACCGCAGACACCGTCGTCGTCGCCGACAACACGCGTAGCTCCGCGTTCGCCGTCTGCACCGCGAGCGCCTGCCGCACCGCGAACCTGCCGCCGCAGCCGTGGTTCCAAGCGGTCACCGTCGCCGACGGCAAGCTGGTCTCGATCTTCGGCCATGCCGGGGTGATCGCGGTGCGCCGCGAAGGCGGAGCGACGACCTACTACAGCGTCGCCGGATCGCCGCACATGATCGCGGCGGTGACCGATGGCAAGGCGGTGTCGGTGCTCGCGTCGCAGAACGGTGGCGACGTCGTGGTTCGCGTCCCGCTCAAGTAACGGCGAGCTGCGCGGCGAGCGCCCGGGTCTCGACCAGGTTGTCCTCGATCGAGCAGTAGGTCCAGCCGCCGTAGCGGCCGACCGAGTGCACCCCGGCGGCGCTCAGCTGCGCGCGGAGTCGCGCCGTTTCGGCGAGCGAGCGCCGCGTGATGTGGACGTACGCCGGATCGAGCACGACGCTGTGATGCGCGACGAGCTGGTGGTCGGTGACGATCTGCTCGCGCCGTAGATCGGCGAGCGTGCGGGCGAGCAGCGCCTCGGTATCGAACACCGCGCCGGCCGGCGCGCCGATCTCGACGTACAAGCTCATCCGCGCCCCCCCGGAATGGAGCGGACCAGGCTCTGCGTGGCCCGCGGGGTCGACGATGTTGTCGTACCAACCGACGCGATAGAACACGTCGGCGCGCTCCGGGAAGTACATCCAGTGGACGTCGTCGCGGCCCTTGCGATCGAACCCGAGGTTGAACACCAGCACCGCGTTCGCCGAGAACGCGCCGGCATCGTGCGGCGCGGCGCACAACCGCGCGAGCGTGGGCAGCGGCGCCGAGCTGATCACGAGCCCGGCCTCGATCGATCGCCGCGGGGTCGAGACCGTGCGCGTCGCGAGATCGATCGCGATCGCCGGCTCGCCGCAGCTGACGCAGTCGGCCGGCAGATCCTTCAGCAGCGCGTGGATGTAGCGGATCGCGCCCTTCGCCGGATACGTGAACGTCGCGTTGTAACCGTGCTTGCGACCCGGCTCGGGACGCATGTTGCCGATGATGTCCGCGATGTCGGCGTGAGGGAAGAACCGGCCCATCGCGTCGGGATCGAGCGCGTCGAGCTCGGTCGCGTACAGCTTCTCGTTGTACGGGCGCAGGAACTTGTCGGTGATGCCCTTGCCGTACTTGCGATAGAGCATCTCGCCGAACGACGTGGGCGGATGCTCGCCCGCCGGCCGAAAGTACAACTCGGTCAGGCACTCGATGAAGTCGTCGTGCGGCAGCTCGTGGATGTGCGACTGAAACGGAAAGTGGATGTCTCGACCGGCGAAACGAATGAGCGCCTTGCGCTCGACCGTCCGCACGTCCTCGCCGGGCATGCGATCGCGCAACCACGCCTCGATCTCGGGATGCTTGAAGTGGAAGAAGTGACCGGAGTAGTCCCACACGAACCCGGCCTGCTCGACGGTGCGGCAGTAGCCGCCCGGTTCAGCCGCGGCCTCGAGCACGACGACGCGCGCGCCCGGATGCGCCGCGCGCCACCAGTTCGCGAAGCCGAGGCCCGACACGCCGGCGCCGATGATGACGACGTCGGCGGTCCCGGTCACCCGAGCCGTCCGATCTCGCTCGTGAAGATCCGCCGCGCGATCGCGATCGCGCAGCCGTAGGTCGAGTCCATGCCGAAGTACGACAGGCTCTTCGATAGCAAGCTCTGGCGTCGCGAGTACGGCGTATCCGACGCGTAGTGGATGACGCCGAGCTCGAGCATGTTCTGATCGACGAGCGAGACGATCTCGTCCTTCGGGTGGCGTCGAGGCTCGACCAGCTCGTACGCCGCCGATAGGTACGGGCCGGCCTCCATCTCCATCACGGTGTAGCCCTCGCGATAGAACACGTCCATGTACTCGCGGTTCTGCAGGAACGCGGAGCGCACGGTCAGCGCCTTCTGGTTGTCGAGCACGGTGCCGTGGTGCAGGTACGGCGCGACGTCGTGCGCGGTCAACGCGTTGCGAAATAGGTACGTATTCGACGAGTGCTCGTCATGGACGACCTTGCTGATCATCACGTCGCCGATCCGGCCGTTGAGCGTCGCCGCTTTGCCCATGATGTACAGCCCGCGCAGCTCGTCGACGCCCAAGCCCACGGCCGACAGGTGGTGATACGCCGCCATCCCGAGCGGGTAGTCGATGTTGATGATCAGCGCGCGGCTGTGCGCGAGCCGTTCGATGCCCGGGACGTGCAGCCGCGGATCGAGCTTGTCGACTCGTAGCTTGCCGAGATCGATGACCTGCGCGTCGACGTCGATCTTGCCGGGCGACGCGATCGCCTGGATGCCGACCGCGGCGTCGGACGCCTGGACCTGCGCCATCCGTTCGCCGTCGCCCTTGTCGTGGATGAACGCGCGCAGCGAGTAGTAGAGGATGTTCGCGGCCGAGGACACCTCGCCGGCGGCGACCGTCTCGTCGTAGCGCGGCGCGAGATCCTCGAAGTTGCGACGGCGCAGGAACTCGACGATCTCGTCCTGGTGCTCGCGCGCGTAGCCGCCCATGAGGTTCGCGAGCGAGTGGCTGTTCGACGACACGAAATAGATCGGGCGCCGCCGCGGCACCGCATCGACGATGCCGCGCCACCAGCGCAGCGCCGAGCGCTGATACTCGCGGAACGAGCCGTCGAGCAGCCGGACCAGCACGTCGCTGTCGTGGGCGATCATCTCGCGCAGCACGTCGTTCGCGTTGGGCCCGAGGGCGCCGCGCAGCTTCGCGATGCCGACGTCGTCGACGCCGATCGCCGCCGCGAGCGCGATGTCATCCTCGACGTTCGTGACCCGGGCTTGCAGCAGCCGATCGCGCACCTTGTTCCACTCGATCTGATACGCGGTGATGATCGGCACGAGATCGTCGATGTCGGAGCCCGACGCGACGAACACCGCGAGGTTGCCTTCGCCATCCCAGCGCAGTGGGCGCCGCCGACCGCGCGTGCGCACGACCTGCCAGCTCTTGATGTGAAACCCGGCCGCTTCGAACTGCGCGACCGACTGGCCGAGCACGATGCGCTTCACGCTCGGCATGCAGTCGGGCAAGCGCGCGGCGCTGTACGCGAACGCCGCCAAGTCCGGATCGGGATCCTCGGCGCCGAGGTGCAGGCTCGATCGCGAGTAGAGGTGCGCCTCTTCGAACCCGCGCACCCGAACGTCGCCGCTGCTCCTCAACAGCGAATAGTACGTCCGGATGTACAGGTCGATTTCATCGCTGGACGCACGAGGGGGCTGGCGATCCACCCCTCTAAGGTAGATCACCAATCGCCTCAAACGCTTTTCTTGGCGCCTAGATAGTGATACCCAAGCGTCCCTGAGGTCACGTGAGTAAGGAAGAGCTGATCAATCTCGACGGCGAGGTCGTCCTGATCGCGAAGGGCGGCAACTTTCGCGTCAAGCTCGACAACGGCCACGAGGTCCTCGCCAAGCTCGCCGGCAAGGTCCGCCGGCACCGGATCCGCGTCGTGCTCGGGGACCGCGTCACCGTCGCGGTATCGCCCTACGATCCGACCCGCGGCTTCATCGTCTATCGCCAGCGCTAAGCACTGCCGACGCGGTAGGCTTGGGGCGTGGCTGACGCGCCTGCCCCTCCGCTGACCCCGCTCTACGTCGGGATCGATCTCGGCACCACGAACTCCGCCGCCGCCGTGTTCGACGGCGAGCAAGTCTCGGTCGTCCGCAACGCGCAAGGGGCCTCGGTCACACCGTCGGTCGTGCGCATCGACAAGCAGCTGCGGGTCACGGTCGGCACCCGCGCGCGCCGGTTCCTCGAGCAAGACCCGGCGAACACCGCGGCCGAGTTCAAGCGGTTGATGGGGACGGGCAACGGGATCGCGTTTCCCGCGGCGGGGATCGAGCGCAAGCCCGAGGAGCTGTCGGCCGAAGTGCTGAAGGCGTTGCGCCAGGACATCAGCGACCAACTCGGCGTCGCGATCGAGCGCGCGGTGATCTCGGTGCCGGCGCTGTTCGAGCTGCCGCAGAGCGCGGCGACGTCGGAAGCGGCGCGCCTCGCCGGATTCTCGCGCGTCGAGCTCCTGCAAGAGCCGATCGCGTCGGCGCTCGCGGCCGGCTGGCGCGCCGATGGCGATGGCGGCGGAACGTGGCTCGTGTTCGATCTCGGCGGTGGCACGTTCGACGCGTCGTTGCTCGAGACTCGCGATGGCTTGCTGCGCGTCGTCGGCCACGACGGCGACAACTTCCTCGGCGGCCGCGACTTCGACTGGGCGATCACCGAGCACCTCGCGTCCCTGCTGCCGCACGTGCCGAGCCGCAAGCAGCCCGAGCACGGCTCGGCGTTGCGCGCGTTGCGGCTCGCGGCCGAGGACGCGAAGATCGAGCTGTCGCGCGGCGATCGCGCGCAGGTCGCGCTCGCCCAGCCGTTGTCGATCGATGGCCACGACGTCGAGGTCGATCTCGAGCTGACCCGGGTGACGGTCGAGCGGCTGTGCGCTCCGCTCGTCGATCGCGCGCTCGACGTCTGCGCGCGACTGCTCACCGCGAACGGTCTCGGGCCCGGGCGGCTCGCGAAGATCGTGCTGGTCGGCGGTCCGACCGTGATGCCGATGGTGCGCGCGAGAGTCGCGGCGCGGCTCGAGGCCCCGATCGCCGAAGGCCACGATCCGATGACGCTCGTCGCCCAAGGCGCGGCGCTCTACGCGGCGACCGCGGGCCTCGACGGTCGCGCCGCTTCGATCGCGGTCCCGACCGGCCGCCAGGTCTGGCTGCAATATCCCGGCGGTGTCGGCGGACCTCACGCCGCACGTCGTCGGCAAGTTCATCGGCGCGGATCCTCCGAGCAAGCTGAAGCTCGTGCGCGCGGACGGCGGTTGGTCGAGCGCCGAGACGTCGATCGCGCCGGACGGCACGTTCCTCGCGACCGTGACGCTGTTACCGCGCCGCGCGTGTACGTTCTCGATCGAAGCGCGCACCGGCAGCGGCGAGCTCGTCGCGGTGGCGCCGTCGACGCTGACGATCGTGCAAGGCCTGACGATCGGCGATCCGCCGCTATCGCGCACGCTCGGCGTCGCGCTCGCGAACGGCCACGTCCAGACCTACCTCGAGCGCGGCGCGCCGCTGCCCGCGCGGCGCACGTTCACGCATCACACGATCGAGACGATCGCGAAGGGCTCTTCCGAGAGCGTGCTGCGCATCCCGATCGTGCAGGGCGAGCTGCAGCAAGCCCACCTGTGCCGGCTGGTCGGCACGCTCGACATCGGCGGCGATGTCGTGACCGACACCGTGCCGACCGGCTCGGCGGTCGAGGTCACGATCGAGCTCGATCGCGGTGGCCGACTCGCGGCGCGCGCGCTGGTGCCGGCGATCAACCAGGTGTTCGAGCACGTCGCGCACCTGCTCGTGCCCGATGCGTCGCCCGAGTCGCTCGACAGCTCGATCCGCGATCTCCGCCGCCAGCTGATGGAGCTGCGCACCGATGCATTCCGCCACGGGCTCGGCCACGTGATCGAGAGGCTCGACAAGGTCGAGGCGCGGCTGTCCGAGGCCGAGCGCGACATCGATGCCGCGCACGGCGGCGACGCCGATGCCGCACAGCGAGCACGCCGCGCGCTGCTCGAGGTCGACGCGACGATGGCCGAGGCCGACCTCGCGAAGAAATGGCCCGAGCTCGAGACCGAGTCGCGCCAGATCGCGATCGGCGCCGCGGCGACGGTCGGCACGCATGGCAGCGAGGCCGAGCGCGCGCTGCTGCAGGACGTGCTCGCTGCGATGGACAAGGCGCGGCGCGATAGAGATGCGCCCGAGCTCGAGCGCCAGATGCGACTCGCACAACGGCTGAGCTCGGCGGCGTTCAATCGCACGAGCGAGGCGTGGCAGTGGTACTTCGAGGACGCCGCCTCCGAGGTGTCGAAGGCGCGCGATCTACCGAAAGCGCAGCGCCTCGTCGGCGAAGGCAAGACCGCGATCGATCGCGGCGACAACGACGAGCTCCGCCGCGTCGTCAAGGCACTGTGGCAGTTGCTCCCCGAAGACAGCGAGGCCCGCAAGAAGGGCTTCGACTCGGGGGTGCGATGACCAAGCCGACGACCCGAGGCGACGATAATCCGTTCCTCGTGCTCGGCGTCTCGCCCGACGCCAGCCGGATCGAGATCGAGCGCGAAGCGCAGAAGCTGCTCGGCATGCTCGAGCTCGGCTTTGCCGAGGCGAAGTCGTTCGACACGCCGCTCGGTCCGCGCGAACGCACCGCCGAGGCCGTGCGCGCCGCGGTCGCCGCGCTGCGCGACCCCTATCAGCGCTTGCTCGCCGAGCTGTGGGCGCGCAATGCGCCGCCGGTCCGCGAGGCCGCGCCGGTGCGCGAGCCGCCCGGGATCGCGCCGACCGGTCTGCGGCGCGCGCTCGGGTGGAGGCCGTGATCCGGATGTACGCCCTGCCCTACGTCGCGTTCTTGCGTCTGCATCGCTACGCGCTCGATGCGCGGCGGCGCGATCGCACGTGGCGCTATCTCGCGTGGTCGGTGCTCGCCGGCGTGACCGGCGGCTTGCTCGTCGGCGTGACGCTCGCGGTCGCCGAGCTGTTGTGGATGGTCGGCTGGTGGCCGCTCGCGGTCGGCCTCGTCGCGCTGTTCGCCGTGCCGCTGCTCGATCCTCTGCTCGCGCGTCACGTGCTCGTGCCGCTCGGCGCGGTGCGACCTTCGTATTGGGTCGCTCGGCTCGCGACGATGCGCGACCCCGAGGCCTACGCGTTGTGCCTCGCGGCGTGGGCGCATTCCCACCGGCCGACGCCCTCGGGCGAAGCGTGGATCGCGGCGCGACGCGACCGCCGGGTGCCGCTCGGCGATGCCGAGATCGTGACGACCGCGCTCGTCACCGCCGGCCGCGGCGATGCCGAGGCCGCGCGCCAGCTGATGCGTTCGACCGCGTTCATCGTCGAAGATCATCCGCAAGTGCGCGAGCTCGCCGGCGAGTGGCTCGCGTGCGACGCCGCCGAGCGCGGCGCGTGGCAAGAGCTCGCCGACGACGGCCGCGCCGCGACGTGGCCCGCGAGCTCGCTGACGTATCTGCTCGAAGGCATCGCGTCTCGCCAGCTCGGCGCGGGCACGCCGGGCGTCGTCGAGCTCCACGCGCGCTGGCTGATCGCGCCGTTTCGCCGCGCGACCCGGCCGTTGCTCGACCGCGCGCTCGCGGTCGCGCCCGCGCCCGCCGCCGCGACGACGGCGAGCGAGCCCGAGCCGATCGCGAACGCCGACGACGATGCTCGCGGCGCCGCACCGCTGCCGCGCGCGATCGCGGCCCAGCTCGCGTTCGCGACCGACGCCCCGACGCCGGCCGCGCTCGCTCGTGCCGTCGCCGCGTGGGACGCCGCGCTCGCCGATCCCGCGACGCGGACCTGGCTCGCGCGACGCGCGCTCGAGCTCGACGCGCCACTCGGCGCAGCCGATCGCGCGCTGCGTGACATCGCCGCGAGCGTCACCGACGAGCTCGGCCGCGCCGCCGATCGGGCCGGCCTATCGCTGACGCGCGCGCGCGGCATCGTCGGCGACGGCCTGGCGCATCGCTTGCGCCACGGCCGGCTCGACGCGCTCGAAGCCGGCTTCACGAGCTGGGCCGATCGCCGCCACTCCGGCGCGATCCGCGCGCCGATCGACGAGTGGCGCGAATGGGTCGCGTTGCGCGCGAGCTACGACGCGACCGCCGCCGCGGGCGGGCTCGACGTGCGCCGGCTCGCGTTCCCGCACGTCTACCGGACCGCCACGACGATGGCCGCGTGGTTGTGGAACTCGCGCCACGAGTACGCCGTGTCGCACGCGATCTCGGCGTGGCTGCGGGTGGAGGCGATGGCGGTCGGCGATGCCGAGGCGATCGAGCTGTGCACGCGCAACTGCCAGCCTCGCCGTGCCGACCCGCCTCGGCAGCGTCAATGCACCTTAGATCGGAGATCCATGTCCACGCGCCTACTGCTCTCGCTCGCGTTGCTCGTCCCCGCCACCGCTCGCGCCGACGACAAGGTGCCGCCCGCGTGCGCCGCGGTCGGAACGCCCCCGGCGTCGGCGAAGATCCAACCGCCGGTGACCGCCGCGCGCATCGCGCTCGCGATGTGCGAAGCGGAGGGCAAGTTCAACGCGCTCCATCTCACGCCCGATGACGCCGGTATCGCGGCGATCACCGACGCTGCCGCGCCGAGCCTCGCATTGCTAGACGCCGAGGTGCAGCGCGACGACCCGTTCTGGAGCCCGATCGCGCAGAAGGCGCGTGCGGCGCTGCACGTCGCGATGGCCGTGCGGATGCGCAACGCCGTGCCGCCGATCACGGCGACCACGACCACCGCCGAGCTAACCCAGCACGATCAGGCGCACGCGGCGCTCGAGCCGAAGCTCAAGCCGTGGCTCGATGCCCACTAGCGTCCACCGCACGATACCGCTCCCGCCGGATTCTGTCAGGATGCGATCATGTCCACACGCCTACTCGCCACCGTGTTCGTGATCCTAGCCCCGAGCGTTGCTCGCGCGGATGATTGTGCCGCCTTGGGCACCCCGCCGGCATCGGCGACGATCCCACAGCCCGCGATCGAGGCGCAGATCTCGATGGCGATGTGTCAAGCCGGGCACGCCCTCGATGCGCTCAAGGTCACGCCCGACGACGCAGGCATCGCTGCGATGACCGCCGCGACGAAGTCGAGCTTCGACATGCTCGACGACGCGATCGCGAAGAACGATCCGTTCTGGAGCCCGGTCGCGCGGAAGGAGCGCGACGGGTTGCAGATCGCGATGGCGGTGCGCGTGCGCGATTCGATTCCGCCGATCACGGCGACGACCGTCGGCCAGCCACTCATCGATCACGATCGAGCACACGCCGCACTCGAGCCGAAGCTCAAGACCTGGCTCGCGGTGCGCTAGAACCGATGCCGCTCAGATAAGTGCGTTGACCTTGACCTTGACCTCGACATGAACATCAACGCCACCTTGGACATTGACGTCGACCCGATCAGGTCATCTTGGTGAGCATCGCCACGATGGCTTCAAGTGGATCGATGCCGCGCGCGTAGGTCGTCTCGCCGACCAACTTCAGGACTCGCATCGTGTCCAAAGCCGCTGCGGCCTCCATCGCGGAGCCGCGCGCGTGCGTGTAGAAGCGAGCCTGATCGACGTTCGTGCGACGACCCGCACCCTCGGCGATGTTACGAGGTTGCGACTGCGCGGCGCGGACCAGCTGATCGGCAAGCTCGGCATGACCCTTCGGAAGCTCGCCGATGATCTCCAGTGCCAGCGCGAGGAACTCGATCGAGCGTTGATCGACGCGAAGCTTCTGGAAGCTGAGCATGACCGGGCTATCGGCCACACAACTCTGGAGTTGCGGTGTCAACAGCAACGCCTAAGGTGCCGTGCAAGTTCAGGTTCAGGTTCAGGTCAAGGTCAAGGTCAACGTTATCTGAGCGGCATTGGCGCTAGAACCGCGCCGACGCCTTCGACCAATCACAGCCGAGCTCGTCTCGCGAGACGTGGCAGCGCAAGCACATCCGGCGATTGCCGCGATCGAGCGCGTGACATTGCGCGCTACCTCGCCAGTTCGCGGGGTGCGGCGTGAACCGTCCCTTGCCGGACTCGGCGCTATGGCACGTCAGGCAGTCCTCTTCGCGATGACACGACGCGCACGTCTGTACGTTGCGCCGCGCCTCCTGCGCGTGCAGGTTCGGGCCGCCCATCGCCGACGCCCAGCCGGGGCGATGAAACGCGCGCGCCAGATCGGTCGAGTTGAAGTCGGTCTGAGCGCGCGTGCCGAGCCCCGATCGCTCGTGGCACGCGACGCAGAAGCTCTCGAGCCGATGGCACGCCGAGCAGTCCGGCTGACCGCGCCGCGCCTCGACCGCGTGGGTCAGCAAGTAGTTGCCCGGGTGAAAGTCGGTCGGCTTGACGACGCCCTGGTGGCAATCGACGCACTCCGAGCGATCGTGGCAGGCGGTGCACGTCGCGCCGACCTGCCGCGCCTGCTGTTTGTGATCCTGCGCGAAGCCCGGGTCGTGGTCGTCGCCGAGCCCGCCGCGGCGCGGCACGAGATCGCCTTGCGGCAGCTGCGTCTCGAGCAGACCGCCGAGCTTCGTGAGGTGGCAATCGGCGCAGTGGCGCGGGGTCGTGCCGTCGGTGTGGCACTCCAGGCACAGGCCCATCGTCGGGAGCTGCTTCGTGCTCGCGAGGTCGACCGTGCGCAGATCGCCGTGACAGCGCGCGCAGTCGATCTTGGCATGGGCGGCGTGACCGAACTTGAGCGCCGGCGGCGCGATGTGGACGCGATCGACCGGGCGATCGACGGAGAACCCGCGGTGACATGCGACGCAGGCCGCCGGCGGGGTCGCGACCTTCGCCGGTACGGTGCGCTCGATCGCGTGGCACGCGCGACACGCCGCTTCGGTCGGGATCAAGTTGTCGACCGCCGAGCGCGAGGTGGTCGCGGTCGGATGACACATCGCGCACACCGCGCCGCGCGCGAGGTGCGCCTTGTGCGAGAAGATCAGCGGCAGCCGTTGCTGCGGGATAGACGATCGGCGACCAGCCGACGCCCGGGTCCTCGTCGCCCGCACCCGCGACGTCCGCGCGACCGAACCGCGCCGCGCCGATCACGGCGGCGAGGCACAGCGCGCAGACGAGGGTGAGCTTGGCGTTCGTCGTCATGGTTCGGGTAGGAAGGCGAGATCGAGCACGGCGATCACGCGGGTTTGGAACGCTCGGATCTCGTCGTAGTCGCCTTCGAGGATCGCGTGGATCGCGACGGTGTCGGCGACCCGCCACGTCGAGCTGAGCACGGTCGAGCTCGTCGTGTACTTCTGCGCGGTGACGTTCGCGCTCACGACCGGCTCGGTCGGCGTTTCATCGTCGCGCACCGCGAGCACGATCACGCGACCGCGCAGCCAGAGCTCGCGTTGCCAGCGCCACGAGGCCTCGGCGGTGCCGCCGACGCGCCGGCCGCCCCAGCCGTCGTCCCATAGCGCGTCGAGCCGCGCCGCGCCAGGTCTCGCCGAGCCGGCGCTCGATGCCGGCGTCGCCGCCGCCGGCGACCGACGTCGTGTCGTCGATCGGGGCGTAACGGCGCAGCCACACGCTCGCGGTGCCGCGCCACGGTCCAGGCGCGGCGTATTGATAGGCGATGCGGAAATCCGTCGTCGGCTCGATCGAGAACGCGTTGAAGATCGAATCGCCGTCGAACGTCGGATAGAAGTATTCGACCGTCGGCTCGATGACGTGGTCGCCGAACCGCAGGCGGACCCCGAGCGTCTGCACGATCGAACACGGCGTTGAGGATCGAGTAGCGCGCGTCGGCGTACGGCTGTAGTTGCAGCGCACCGAGCGTGAAGTCGCCGTGGACGCGGCCGTACATCCGCTCTTCGTCGAGGCCGGTGCCGGGCGCTTGCCCGAAGTCGTTCGGATACAGCCCGAGATCGGGATAGCTGCAGGCGATCGACCGGCCCGATCAGGCCGACCGTGTCGGACCACGTGCGGCGATAGCCGAGCTCCGCGCCGAAGTGACGCATGCGCGCGGTCGCGATCGTGACGCCGATCGTCGGTTGCGTGACGTCGCGCTGCGGGCAATACGCGGTAGTCGCTCCCGAGCGCGGTGTTGGTGGTGTCGCGGTTGCGATCGATCAGCTGCCACGAGCCGGTGCCCGGGGTCGGCCCTTCGACGTACTCCTGACAGCCTGCGCCCGACGTGCCGTCGAGCTCGTACTGCGAGGTGCCGAGCGGCGACGACTCGCGCACGCGCAACCCGGCGGACGCCGTGATCGCGATCGGCGCCGGCGCGGGGAGCTCGGCGCGAACCTGGCCGCCGTCGAACGCGGTCGTGCCCCAGCCATCGTCGCTGAGGATCCGGCCGAGCTGCGCGGTGACGTGATCGTCGAACAGCCCTTCGAACTCGAGGTAGCCGTACATGAGATCCAACGCGACCGCCGACTCCGACAGCTCGGGGATCGCATCGATCGCGCTCTGGCTGACCGGCCCGGGCAACACGACCCGGCCGTTCGTGTAATCGCCGAAGTCGTGATCGATCCGAAGGTAGCTATAGAAGCTGATGCGTAAGCCGCGGTCCGGCAGGTGCGCGACCCGGCGATCGTGCGAGAAGTCACCGACGTCGGTGATGCGCAGGGCGAGCGTCTGGGTGAACCGCCGGCGACCGAGGTAGACGTCGGGTCCGACGAGGCGAAAGTCGGTGAGCTGATACGCCTGGCCGGTGGTCTGCGCGCGGAGCCAGAACTCGTACGCGTGTGCCGACGTGGCCGACGCAGCCACAGCCGCGATCACCGCGCACGTACGACGCATCGGCGCCGACGGTATCACCCGCTACATGGGCTTGCGCGACGCGGTGACCGTGATCAAGTCGATGACCGAGCCCGCACCCACGGGCGCGATGCCCCACGCTCCGAGATCGTTCGCCTCCGGATCGGCCTGGATCTCACACTGGACGAGCGTGGTCTCGGCGCTCGGTGGGCCGAACGTCAGCGTCGCCGTGCCGTTCGCCACGACCAGGTGGGCCGCGACCGACGTGTCGTCGGCGACCACCGGGACGACGCCGCCCTGGCACGATGGGCTCGACGAGCTGCCGTCGAGGCGATCGATGTGCGCGGGCATCCCCGGCTCGACGTAACCGACGAGCGCGCGCCCCGGCCCGAGCTCTTGCGCGACGAGCGCGAAGCCGCCGGACCTGACGTCGAGGATCGCGCTGACCGAGCCGGTCGTCATCTTCGGGCCGCCGAGCAGCGCGCTCGCGCCGAGGCTGTCGTCGACCGCGGTCAACGTGTACAGCGCGCCACGCGTCACCGTGCTCGGATCGCTCGCGGTCAAGATCGCGTTGTTCGCCGGATTCGAGAAATCGACGGCGGCGAGCGCCGAGGTCGCCCCGACGAGCGACGGCCGATAGATCCACGCTTCGGTGCCGGCATCTCGGCCGGGGAGCACGAGCACGCTGCCATCGCCGAGCCGGATCATCGTCGGCGCGTTGACGTTGCTCGGGTACCTCGTCGTCCCGGCCGCGGTCCATGTATCGGTCGTGGGTATGTAGAAGTGCACCGAATTCGGCGCATCGCCGCTGAGCGCGAGCACGCTGCCGTCTTCGAGCTCGACCATGTGGGCGTTCGTGAGCAGCGGCGCCGCAGCGGTCGCGACCAGCGTGCCTGCCGGTGTGATCTGCTGCGCGATACCCGACGCTGGGGCGAAGCCGTCGGCATCGAACGCGGTCAACGCGGCGCCACCGTCGAGCCCGACGACGTGAGCGCCGACCCCGGTGAGCTCGGTCGCGGTAGGCGTGAGCGACGGCGGATCTTGGAGCGCGAACACCTCGGCGGTGCCGGTCGTCACCTCGCTGCCCGCGACCGTGAACAGCTCGCCGCCGCCCGCCGCCGGCCCACCGTCGATCACGGTCGGGTAGAGAAACGCGGCATCGGACGCCAGGGTCTGGCCGACCTGCGGCGAATCCTGCGGCGCGTCGATCGCGAACACGTGGCTGGTCCGCGCCGCGTTCGCGGCGGTGCACGGGTCGGTCGTCAAGCAACCGCCGGTCAGCATCACGCGATCGGTGCCGACGGGGACCGCACCTTGATATGCGCGCGGCTCGGGGCGCGCCGACGCCGTGAACTTCATGGTCGTCGGATCGAAGATCGTCCACAACCGATCGCCGCCGGACAGCAGCACGCGCCCGTCGGTGAGCGTCGTCAGGACGACGCCGTCGAAGCCGAACGTGTCGTCGACCAAGCCGTCCGGCACGTCGACGTCGAGAAAGCTCGCGGTCCGCGGATCGTAGTACTCCGCGCTCGTCAGCGGCAGGTTCGCCGGATCGTGGCCGCCCGCGACGAGCACGCCATCGCCGGCCCGAGCGACGAGCGGTGCGCTGCGCGGCACGGTCATGCCGCCGACCTGGCAGAAGTCGTTCGGCGTCGCCATGAGGATCGGCAGCGCGGCGCCGGCGGCGAGGGTCTCGTAGTCGATCGGCGACGTCTTGCCTTCGGCGAGCACGAGCTGGTCGGCGTCGACGAGCTCGATCCCGATCTGCTCGGTGTCGGCCGGGATATCGGACAGCTCGACCGGTTCGCCGTTCGGCACCGCCACCTGATGATCGCCCGCCGGGCCCCACGCGTGGACGTTGACCGACGTGAAATCGGTGGCGCCGCAGTCACCGACCACCTCGAGCGACACGTGGGCGGGGCTGCTGCACGCGGCAAGCGCCATCGCGAGCAGGCACGCATCGAGCGCGGTCCGATGGATCACCTCCCACATGATACTCTGCCCGCGATGGCCGGAGCCGATGAGGCCGGGACCGATGACGCCGGGGGGGGCCGGCCGCCCCGCCAGGCGACCGAGCTGCCGACGACGTTCGGCAAGTACTACCTGACCGAGAAGCTCGCGACCGGCGGCATGGCCGAGATCTACCTCGCGAAGCTGATCGGCCCGGGCGGGTTCGAGAAGCAGCTCGTGATCAAGCAGATCCATCCGAAGCTGACCGGCCAGCGCCACTTCGTCGACCTGTTCGTCGCCGAGGCCAAGACGCTCGTCACGCTCGCGCACGGCAACATCGTCCCGGTCTACGAGCTCGGCGTGATCGACGACACCTACTTCATCGCGATGGACTACATCGACGGGCCGACACTGTATCGGTTGACCGAGACGATGTCGCGGCGCGACGCGCTGATGGAGCCGCAGGTCGCCGCGTGGATCGCCGCGCGCGTGCTCGACGGCCTGGACTACGCGCATCGCAAAGGCGAAGGCGTGATCCATCGCGATCTGTCGCCGCGCAACGTGATGATGTCGCGCGACGGCGAGGTCAAGCTCGTCGACTTCGGGATCGCGGTGACGCTCGGCGAGACCGGCGAGTCCCATCAGAGCGCGCCGACCGGCTCGTTCCCGTACATGTCGCCCGAGCAAGTGCGGCGCGACGCGCTGACCGGGCAGACCGACTTGTTCTCGGTCGGCGTGCTGCTGTGGGAGATGCTCGTCGGACGCCGGCTGTTCGCGCGGTCGGATGCCGATGCGACGCTCGCGGCGGTCGTCGGGTTCGCGATCCCGCTGCCGTCGAGCGAGCGCCCCGAGGTGCCGGCGAAGCTCGAGGAGGTCGTGATGCGCGCGCTCGAGCGCGATCGCGAGGCGCGCTGGGCCAATGCCGGGGACATGGTCGCCGCGCTCAATCGCTACCTCTATGCGCTCGACGAGCCGCCGGGCGCTCGCGAGATCGCGGCGCTGGTCGCGAAGTTCTGTCCGCCCGCGACCCGCCGGCTGCCGACGCACCTCGAGGCGATCGCGACCGATCCGTCTGCCGATGCGCGCGACCCCGCGGCGCCCGAGCCCGCCGACGCCGACGGCGACGCGAGCGGGCCGGTGACGCCCTCGCCGCCCTTGCCCGGGCCGCACACCGCCGTGATCCCGCGCGAGGGCAACGCGCCACGCGGCAAGAAGCAGCGCCGCGCCCAGACGTTCGCGACCCACGTCGAGCTCGCGAGCATGCTCGAGCGCGCGACGCCGGCCGAGGGCGATGGCGAAGTCGACGAGACCAACGGCGCGAACATCGAGACGTCACCGACCGCGGCGCCGCGCACCCCGGATCGGCCACCGACCGTCGAGGTCGCCGAGGATCTCGAAGAGCCCGAGCCGCGACCCGGCATCATCGCGCCGAAGTTCAACTTCGGAGTCCCCGGTCGCCGGGCGCCGAGTCGTTTCGTGCTCGGTATCGCGGCGATCGGCATGGCGGTGCTCGGCACGATCGCGCTGTTCGTCGTCCTGCGCGCGCGCAGCCAGTTCGCGCGCAACGGACTCGCCGACGCGCCGCGCGCCGACGTCGCCGCGATCGTGCCGCCGCTGTTCGACGCCGCGATCGACGCGCCGCCTGCGATCGATGCCGGCGAGCCCGATGCCGAGCCGCCACCGGTCGACGCCGCGGTCTTGGTCCATCGCGACGCTGCGGTCAGGCTCCGCCCCGATGCCGACGTCGTTCAGCCGCCGTCGCGCGTCGATGCAGCGGTCATTGCGCCGGCCGGGACGGCCACGCTGAAGCTGGGCGCGAAACCGTGGGCCGAGGTCTACATCGACGGCGCCAAGCAGGGGGCTCAGGCACCGAACGACTTCCGGGTGCCCGTCGGGCACCATTCGATCAGACTCGTGTTCCCCGCCGTTGATCCGCCGCGCGAGCAGAAGTTCGAGGTCGACGTCAAGGCGGGCGAGACCATGCCACTCGCCGCCGACTTCACGCAGTGACGGGACATGGTGGGACATGGTGACGCTGTCGCTATTGTCAACTTGCGCGCCGTGAGGGCATTTCGCATTCGTCGACCGGAAGCTGGATCTGCTCTGTGCCCAAGTAGACAAAAGCGACAGCGTCACCATCGGCTTCAAGTAGACAAAAGCGACAGCGTCACCATCGGCTTAGTGGCCGAATTTGCTCGGATCGAGATCCAGGATGGGGGGCGGCTTGGAGGCTGAGGTCGAGACGATGATCGCCAGGGTCGTGATGACGGCGGCGGCGCCGACGCTGCCCCACAACCAGCCGTTGCGGCAGAGCTTGCATCGCGGGCCGCCGCCGCCAGCGATGCCGCCGGCACGGACGTCGCGCAAGACGCTCGGGGGATAGCGCAGCTCGCCGTTCGAGACGCCTTGCCACACCGAACGCGCCGCCGCGTCGAGCCCGCTGCGATCGGCGTAGCCGATCTCGACGACCGCGCTGCACAGGGCCGGTGCGCCGGCACAGCGCTGCGCGAGCAACGTCGGTCCACCGCGGCGTTCGGTCTCGACCACGACGATCACCTCGTCGACATCCGCGAACCGCAACGTCGCATCGACGAGCTCCTGTTGCGCGTGGTCCGACATGCCGAGCTCGGCGCCGGCCGCGAGTCGAGTCGTCGCCTCGTCGCGATCGAGCTCGATCGAGACGTCGCGGGTCGCGTCGTCGACCGCGACCGCGATCGCATGCGCGTGATACATCGGCGCGCGCGCGATCACGACGTGCTGGCCGCGCGCGAGCTCGCCCTCGAACGGGGCGCGCCCGACGTCCTTGCCGTCGACGCTGACCGTCGCGTCGGTCGGATCGACCGCGATCCGCGTGTGCTGCATCGTCGGGGTCAGCGCACGCACCGCGTCCACCTGCTGCGATCACGTTCGGCGAGAACTCGAGCTCGGTGATCGGCCGATCCGGGTCGAGCGCGAGCGCGAGTGCGATCGCGGCTTGCGACGCCTCGGTGCGCCCGAGCTGGCCGAGCACCGCGCCGAGCTTGAGCGAGGCGTCGGCGTAGAGCACCGAGCCACCAGGCAACGCGACGATGTCCTCGGCGTCGGTGCGCGCCGCGGCGAGCCGCTCGGCCGCGAACCCGAGCGTCGACGCGCTGGTAGGCATCCCAGCCCTCGTCGATCTGTTCGCGGACGCGGCGAAACCGCTGCAGCGTCTCGACCGGCACGGCGCCCGCAGCGGCGGCATCTCGCGCCTCGTTCGACCGCTCCCGGGACGATCGTCCTGGGCCGCTCCGCCGCGATCGCGCGCGCCATCGCCGCGGCGACCGTGCCGCGTGACTCGCCGGCCGCGACGATCCCCACACTATCGGCCGCCGCGATCCGCGCGGTCAACGCGATCGCTGCCACCAGGGCGACCCGAGCCCGCATCGGCACGAGTATACTCTCGCGCATGTCGTTCGAATGGCTCGAGTGCACCCCGATGCGCCGCAACGGTGCCGAGCTGCGCGCCAAGGTCGCCGCCGCCGAGCTCGCGAGCCGAGCGGGCTTGCTGTATCGCCTCGGTTTCTCGCAGGACGCTGCCACCAAGCGGCTCGCCGCGCGCGTCGCGTGGGAGTACGACCCACCGTCGAAGCACGGCGGCCCGCACACGCGGCCGGCGGCCCTGTCCGACGCGGCGATCGCGAAGATCGTCGCCGAGACCTTCGCCCGCCGCCCGTGAACCTGCGCGCGCTCGCGATCGCGACGGTCGCGTGCCAAGTGCACGCCGGCGCGCCGGCGCACCCCGCAGCGCCGCTCGCCAAGGCCCCGGCGATCGATCAGCTCGGGCTGACGTCGATGATCGGCACGTGGCGGTGGATGCTGCGACACCGGCGCCGCCGGCACCGATCGCGTCGAGACCGAGACCTGGCGCTCGGGCAAGATCCGGCGAGCGAGACCCGGCTCGTGGGTCACTACATGCGCGTGGTCGAGGTCCGCGTCGACCGACCGCGTGCCGTTCCAGTGCAACCAGCGGCTGTGGTATCGCCAGCGCGCGGTGTTCGACGTCGTCGTCGAGCACGATCGCTCGGGCTTCGCGGTGCGCGAGACCGGCGTCACCGCCGAGTCCATCGCCGTGCGACGACGGCTTGCGCGAGCTCGGCGACCTACCGCGCCGACCGCGCCGGCACGCGGCTCGTGCTGCACTGGCCGAGCGGGCAGCAGACGCTGTGGCAGATCGCCGATCGCCCGCGAGCGCCCCGGCGCGCCGCGGCCCGCCGATCACGCCGGCGGGCCCGTGGCGCTGGGAAGACCTCGAGCTACGACGACGAGCGGCAACGATCCGCGACGAACGCGAGTGGTGGGAGATCACGCACCACAGCGCGACCCAGCTCGACATCACGTATCGCCGCCGCGTGACGGTCCGGACGGCCGGACGGCTCGCCGATCGCGTGTGCGGGCGCGCCGAGCTGGAGCTTCGACGACGCGTACGTCGCGAGCGCGCAGCGCGAGGAGGAGCACTGGCACCTGTTCGAGCTCGCGGTCGAACCCGGCGATCACCCGTGCCTGCGCCCGACGCCCGAGCGCACGCTCGACGAAGCGACCGCCGAGCAGATCGGCGACTACTTCGTGCTCGAGCTGGCGCGGCAAGCGCCGCGCAGGTCCTCTATCGGCCCGACCCGGTCGTCGGGCGAGTAGATCTTCGCGACGTAGTCCTGGACCATGCGGTCCGACGAGAACCGCCACTGCGACATCGCGATGCTCGCGCGCATGATCGCGAGCCACGCGCTTGCGATCGCGATACGCCGGCAGCACCTCGCGTCTCGAGCGTGCGGTACAGCAGCGCGCGATCGCGCTTGTCGACGCGCGCGGCGTCCTTGGCGTCGAACGCGTCGTCTTTCGGGTCGGGGTCGCCGATCTTCCAGCCGGTCACGCCGTGCTCGCAGCCCTCGGGCCACCAGCCGTCGAGGATCGACAGGTTCGGCACGCCGTTCATCGCCGCCTTCATCCCGCTCGTGCCAGACGCCTCGAGCGGTCGCCGCGGATTGTTCAGCCAGATGTCGGCGCCGCGGGTGAGCAGCGCGCCGAGCGTCATGTCGTAGTTCTCGAGGAACACGACGTGGCCGGCATGCGCCTTCGCGGCGGCGACGAGCTTGCCGACGAGCTGCTTGCCGGCGAGGTCGCGCGGATGCGCCTTGCCCGAGTACACGAGCTGGACGCCGCCCGCGAACAGCTGCCGCGAGCGCCTCAGCGATCGCCGAGGATGAGATCGGCGCGCTTGTACGCCGGCCGCGCGGCGCGCGAAACCGATCAGCAGCTTGTCGGCGGCGAGCGTCGCGCCGGTGCGCTTCCCGATCTCGGCGATCAACTCGGCCTTCATCGCGCTGTGCGCTGCCCACAGCTCGCGATCTTGCTGCGCGCGCGGCTTCTCGACGACGAGCGCGGCGCGGATCCGCGCGTCCTGCCAGGTCGGCACGTGCACGCCGTTCGTGATCGCGACGATCGGCGCGGCGCCGCGCACCCGCTTCCACATCTTGCGCGCGGTCTCGGCGTGCAGCTCGGCGACGCCATTCGCCAAGCGCGCGAGCCGCAGCCCGGCGACCGTCATCGAGAACGGATCGCCGCCGACCTTGACCAGCTCGCTTGGCGCTGAACCCGACGTTCGCGCCGAGCTTCTCCATCAGCGCGAGGTCGTGGGTCTCGTTGCCCGCCGGCACCGGCGTGTGCGTCGTGAACACGACGTGCTGGCGCAGCTTCGCGATCTTTTCGTCGAGCGTCTTGCCGCCGTAACGCGCCTGGCGCAGCAGCTCGAGCCCGGCGAACACCGCGTGGCCTTCGTTGAAGTGAAACACGTCGACCGGCTCGCCGAGCGCGTCGAGCAGGCGCACGCCGCCGACCCCGAGCACGATCTCCTGCGCGAGCCGATCGGTCGTCGTCGCCGCCGTACAGCCGTTGCGTGATCCAGCGGTCGGCCGGCGCGCTCCGGCTCGAGCAGGTACAGCGTCCGACGTGATGAACCGCTCGACCTTCCAGGCGCGCAGCGGCACCTTCTTGCCGCGCACCGTGACGTCGATCTTGACGTCGATACGCCGCACCGCGTCGCGCGAGGTCTGCGGATACTCGTCCTTGACCGCTGCCCTTGGCCGAGATCATCTGGCGCGATATAGCCCTCGTCCCACAGGATCCCGATGCCGGTCAGCGGTACGTGGAGGTCGCCGACCGACTTCATGTGGTCGCCGGCGAGGATGCCGAGGCCGCCGGCATAAATCGCGAAAGCAGGATCGAGCCCGTACTCCATGCAGAAGTACGCGACGCGCTGAGCTTTTGCTGCCACGCGCGAAAAGTGCCCGGCCGTGACGCGCGCCGCAAGCCCCGAGGCCGATCGAACGATCGGCTGTCCGCCGCGCAGCGAAGGATGGCCGACTCATTGGGCCGAGGGGCCCCGTTCGTGGGGCGGGGTTGCCAAAAGCAACGCGGTCCGGCCCCGTAACGGGGTGCCCTCGGCTCGGGCGAAATCTGGCCGTATCTCCGACTCCCAGGTACACAATGAATGGATGAAGGCTCGCGCGACTGCGCGGAACAAGGGCCCGGCGGTCTCCGCCGAGGATCGCGACCTGTTCCTCAGCGCGGTCGCCGATGCCAAGCCGATCGCCGCCCGCGATCGCGTCGCCCCGCCGATCACGCCGCCCTCGCCGCGGCCACGTGCGCCCGAGGTGCCGGCCGAACGCGCGCTCGCGGTCGAAGCCGACGGCGGTCGTTACGCCGCGCGTGGTCCGGGCGTCTCGCGCGCCCAGATCGCAGAGCTGCGCGCCGGCCGCGTCCGAGCCGAAGCGACGCTCGACCTGCACGGCTCGAAGGTCGAGCGCGGGCTCGCCGAGCTGCGCGCGTTTCTGGTCGAGGCCGACCGAATCGGCCGGCGCTGCGTGCTCGTGGTCCACGGCAAGGGCTTGCACTCCGAGGTCGGCGCGCCGTTGCGCGAAGCAGTGCTTGCCGAGCTGCTCGGTCCGCTGTCGGGGCTGGTCCACGCGTTCGCCTCCGCGGCGAACCCCGACGGCGGCGAAGGCGCGACCTACGTCGCGTTGCGAGTCAAGCGATGAGCCGCCGCGCGCTCGCGATCGGCCTGTGCGCCGCGCTCGCCGCGACCGCGTCGGCCGCGCCCGGCGCTGGCAGAACCCGCACTACGGCGAGCTTGCCCGCGGTCAGAGCGGCGGTGCCCGGTGCCCTGAGCCACGACGGCGCGCACGCCCGCGTCGCGTTCAGCGTCGCCGGCGCGCTGCGCCCCGCCCGCGAGGTCGTCGGCCGGCGCGAAGAGCCGCTAACTCCGGAAGAGGCCACCGCAAAGCAGATCGAGAAGGTGCTGCGCGGGCCGTTGCGTTACGGCGTCACCGGGTTGTTCGTCGCGGACGCGCGCACCGGCGAGCCGCTGTTCGCGGTCAACGCCGACGACCCGCTGAACCCCGCCTCGAACATCAAGATGATCTCGACCGCGACCGCGCTCGAGCTCCTCGGCCCGACGTTCCGCTATCCGACCCGGTTGCTCGGCGCGACGCCCGATCCGGACGGCGCGGTGCACGGCGATGTCTACTTGCTCGGCAGCTGGGATCCGACGCTTGTCGCCGCCGACCTCGACGACATCGCGCACCAGCTCGTCGATCGCGGCGTGCACTCGCTCGACGGCGATGTCGTCGTCGGCAGCGACCCGACGCGCGACGGCGTGTTTCGCGCGAGCGTACCGATCGCGGTCAAGGCCGGCGCCCCCGGGCAGCTCGCGATCGCATCGGCGCCCGCCGGGTTCGATCTCGTCGCACTCACCGTCACCGCGAAGACCGGCGCGCACCCCGGTCGGCCGCACCTGACGTACAAGTCGACGACGACGCCCGATCACAAGCTCGCGCTCGAGATCGGCGGCACGATCGGCGCCGGCGGCGAGACGACCTACAACTTCGTGACGACCGAGCGCACCGCCGACGCCGCATACGCGCTGCGCGCCGCGCTCCGCGCCTACGGCATCGCGGTCACCGGCGGCGTCAAGGTCGCCGAGCTCGACGAGTTCGTCGCGCATGCGGCGATCGGTGGCGCACTACCGGCCGAGCTCGGTCGCCACGAGTCGGCGATGCTTTCGGACATCGTCGCGCACGTCAACAAGTGGAGCATCAACTGGCTCGCCGATCGCGTCGTGATGACCGCGGCGGCGCTGTCCCGCCATCAAGCCCCGTCGATGGCGCTCGCGCTCGATGCGATGTACGGCTGGCTCGAGCGCCACGCGCACGTCGCGAAGGCCAACGCGACGATCGATACGGGCTCGGGCCTGTCGTATCACACCCGGATCAGCGCGCACGAGCTCGTCGAGGTCGTGCGCAGCGCCGCCGGCTTCGCCGATGACTCCGACCCGGATCAGGCGCGGGCATGGCTCGCGTCGCTGTCGATCGCCGGTAACGACGGGACGCTGCGCCGTCGCTTCAAGACGCCCGCGGTCCGCGGCAAGCTTCACGGCAAGACCGGCACGCTGTCGACCGTGATCGCGCTCTCGGGTGTGCTCGAGGTCGATCCGGATCGCCCGCTCGTGCTCTCGATCGTCACGAACGGCGATGCGCCGCTGTCGGCGGCGTACACGCGCAAAGCGCACGAGCAGCTCGTTGACCTCGTCTGCAGCTACCTCGCGAAGACCGCGAAGCACCACGTCGCGGCGCCGCCGCCCGCGGTCGTGCTCCCGCCGCCGCCGCCGCCGGTCGCGAAGCCCGCGCTGCCCGACGATCTCGAAGACGCGGTCGACGACCCGGCGCTCGATCACGAGACCGCCGGCTCGGCCGCGCCGTGACGTGATCCGCGTTCGCCCTACTTCTTGACGAACCGCAGCACGAACCGATCGCTCGTGCCGCGCTTGTCCCCGGCCGCTCTCGGCGACGAGTTCCAGTCGCGCTTGTCTTCCTTGTTGCGCAGCACGTCGCTCTCGGCATCGAGCTTGAAGCCGGCGGCGAGCACTTCCTTCTTCACGACCGCTTCGTCGATGCGGTGCAGCGTGTCGGTGTCCTTCGTGCCCGAGCCGTCCGGCGCGCTGTGAGTCCTCGATGTCGTAATACGCCGCCCTTCTTGAGGTGCGCGAACACCGCCTTGTTCATCTTCGCGCGATCGGTCTTGTCGTTGACGAGGTCGTGATAGTTGAGGATGCACACGACCGCATCGAGGTTCTTCGCGTCGGCGGGGAACGGATCCTCGTTCGCCGATTCGACGAGCTGGGTGTTCTTCATCTCCGGCTTCTCGAGCCGCGCCTCGAGCGGCTTGCGCGCGAACTTGTCGAGCATCTCCTTCGTGTTCTGCGCCCACACGTGGCCCTTGTCGCCGACGATCCGCGCGATCAGCTCGGTCGAGTAGCCGCCGGGCCCGGCGAAGATCTCGCCGACCTTGTCACCGGGAGCGATCTTGAAGAACGCGAACACCTCGCCCGGCTTGCGACCGGCATCGAGCGCGCGATCCTTGTCGCTCCGATCGGTCGCGGCGATCGCGGCCTTGATCGGCTCGGGCACACTGGCTGCGGGCGTGTACGGCGGCACGACGATCGCCGCCTCCGCCGAGCCCGAGCCGGCCATCGCCGAGCCCGAGCCGGCCATCGCCGAGCCCGAGCCGGCCATCGCCGAGCCCGAGCCGGCCATCGCCGAGCCCGAGCCGGTGGTGGCGGCCATCCCGTTCGCAGATCCGGCCCCCGTCGTCGTGGCGCTGCCCGAGCCCTGCTCGGCCGCCGCGGTTGCGGGTGCTTTCTTCTTACAACCGCTCGCGCCGACCGCGAGAGCGAACAAACCAAGAGCGAGGTACTTTTTCATGCCCGCACGGTACCGCCACTCCGTCAGAGAAATTTCGATCCGGACTACTCTTCTTGTGCAAAAGACTGAGCGAGGCGCTCGAGCACACCCTGATCTTCGAGCGTGGTCGTATCGCCACGGTTCTTCGACCCGGACGCGACCTCGCGCAGCAAGCGCCGCATGATCTTGCCGGAGCGCGTCTTCGGCAGCGCCTCGGCGAATCGGATCTCCTCGGGACGGGCGAGTGCCCCGATCTGCCCCACCACGTGCTCGCGCAGCTCCTTCGCGAGCGCCTCGTCGGCGGCGACGTTCTGCCGCGGCGTCACGAACGCGACGATCGCCTGGCCCTTCAAGTCGTCGGGCCGTCCGACGACCGCGGCCTCTGCGACCTTCGGATGCGAGACCAGCGCGCTCTCGACCTCCATCGTCGACAGCCGATGGCCGGCGACGTTGATCACGTCATCGACGCGACCCATCACCCAAAAATAGCCGTCTTCATCTTTACGCGCGCCGTCGCCCGCGAAGTACACGCCTTCGACCTCGCCGAAGTACGTCTTCGCGAACCGCTCGTGATCGCCGATAGATCGTGCGCAGCATCCCGGGCCACGGCCGCTTGATCACGAGGAAGCCGCCCTCGTTCGGTTTGCACGACGTGCCGTCCTTGCGAATCACGTCGGCCGCGATCCCGGGCAACGGCTTCGTCGCGGACCCGGGCTTCGTCGCCGTGGCGCCGGGCAACGGCGAGATCATGATCCCGCCGGTCTCGGTCTGCCACCACGTGTCGACGATCGGACAACGATCGCCGCCGATCAGCTTGCGATACCACATCCACGCCTCGGGATTGATCGGCTCGCCGACCGAGCCGAGCAGGCGCAGCGACGACAAGTCGCGCTTGCCCGGCCAGTCGTCGCCCCAGCGCATGAACGCGCGGATCGCGGTCGGCGCCGTGTAGAACACGGTGACGCCCCACTTCTCGACGATCTGCCAGAACCTGTCGGGCTCGGGATGATTCGGCGCGCCCTCGTACATCATGACGGTCGACGCCGTTCGCGAGCGGTCCATAGACCACGTAGCTGTGGCCGGTCACCCAACCGATGTCGGCGGTGCACCAGAAGATGTCGGTGTCGTGCAGATCGAACACCAGCTTCGTCGTGTACGCGACGTAGGTCAGGTAGCCGCCGGTCGTGTGCAAGATGCCCTTCGGCTTACCCGTCGTGCCGCTCGTGTAGAGCGAGAACAGTGGATGCTCGCTATCGAAGCTGCGCGGCTCGTGGTGCGGCTTCGCCGGATCGACGACGTCGTGCCACCACACGTCCTTGCTCGACCACTGCACCGCGTTGCCGCAGCGCTTGACGACCACCACCTTCTCGACCGCGCTGCCCACGATCGCCTTGTCGACGTTGTCCTTGAGCGGAACGATCTGGCCGCGCCGCCACCCGCCGTCCTGCGGTCAGCACGAACTTCGCCTTGCAGTCCTTGATCCGATCGCGCTAGCGCCTCGGCCGAGAACCCGCCGAACACGATCGTGTGCGGCGCGCCGAGCCGCGCGCACGCGAGCATCGCGATCGCCGCCTCCGGCACCATGCCCATGTAGATCGCGACGAAGTCTCCTGCCTTGACGCCGAGCGCGGTCAGCGCGTTCGCCGCCTTGCACACCTCGCGATAGAGCTGGCCGTACGTGAGGATCCGGCTGTCGCCCGGCTCGCCCTCGAAGATGATCGCTGCCTTGTTCTTGCGAGCCGATGCGGCGTGGCGATCGACGCAGTTGACGCTGACGTTGAGCTCGCCGCCGACGAACCACTTGCGCATCGGGCAGCTTCCAGTCGAGCACGCGCGTCCCACGGGCTTGGTCCAGTGCAAGCTCGTGCGCGACCTCGGCCCAGAACCCATCGGGATCCTCGGCGGCGCGCGCGCACAGCGCTTCGTACGCGCCCATGCTCGGCACGTGCGCGGTCGCGGCGAACTGCGACCGGCGGCGGAAACGAGCGCGTCTCGGTGAGCACCGACTGGATCGTCGATTCGGCCATGGCAGCTCCTTCAGGGCGTGGCGATCACGGCGATCGCTTCGATCTCGACCTTGGCATCGCGTGGCAGCCGCGCCGCCTGCACCGTCGAGCGCGCGGGCGGATCGTTCTGGAACTTCTCGCCGTAGATCGCGTTGACCGTGGCGAAGTCATCCATGCTCGGCGAGAAAGATCGTCGTCTTGACGATGTCGGCGAAGCTCGCGCCCGACGGCGGCGAGCACCGCGCCGAGGTTGGCGAGGACCTGGCGAGTCTGCGCCGCGACGTCGCCCTCGACCATGCCGCCGGTCGCCGGATCGAGCGCGATCTGGCCGCTGGTGAACACCCACCGCTTGTCGACGGCGCGTCACCATCATCGCCTGCGAATACGGCCCGATCGCGGCCGGCGCCTCGGCGGTCCGCACGACTTTGCGCTGCATGTCTGCGTCGTACCACAGGACGCCCTTGACGCCTCGGCCCCGCGCGTTGCTACACACGAAATCCACCGGGCGCTTAACTCAGCGGGAGAGTGGTTCCTTCACACGGAACAAGTCGCAGGTTCAATCCCTGCAGCGCCCACGATTTTTCGTCTACTTACACTCCGGCGGCGGCGTCACGATCGTGTGGCCGCCGGTCGCGACGTCGACGAGGGCGACCGAGCCGTCGGCGCGCGCGATCGCGACGTGGCCGTCTCGCGTTAGCGCGGTCTCCACGGCTGAGACCGCCAGATCGCGCGATGGCGGCGGACCGAACACGGCGACGAGCTTCGTGCGGTTGCCGAGCTTGTCGCGAACATCGAGGCTCTCGCCAAATGCAGTCGCGACGACGATGGTGCCGCCGGCGAGCGCGAGCGGCGGCACGCGCGGTACGTCGCCGAGGTCTGCGATCTTCGCGCCCTTGGTGTCGAACACGCGCAGCTCGGCTTTGTCACCGGCGTGCATCTCGACGTAGATCCGATCGCCGTAGAACCAGATCCCGTCGAACGACCAGCCTTCGCAATTGACGCACGCACGCCACGACGCGATCGTGCCGCGCTTGCCGCCCTTGCTGTCGAACAGCGTCACCGTTTCCCAGTTCACCGCGGCGATCAGCGAGCGGTCCGCGTTCGCGACCGCCCAGGTCTCGTCGAGCGTGTCGACCGGAGCGGGCGGAACCACGAAATCGCGGCAGTCGTTGCCGTCGGTGCCGCACACGTTGACGGTCATGCCGACGGTGACGCCGGGGATCGGCGTGCGATGAAACGCCGGGTACGACGTGCGCCTGGCAGCCGGCTTCCACGCCGGGGACTTCGCGTCGACGTCGAGCGTGAAGCAGGAAGACGGGTCCTGCCAGCACAGCCGCAGCGTGTGCGCGTCGAGTCGCTCCATGATCTCGATCGATGCGTGCCGGCCGTAGCAAGCGGGCGGCTTGGCCGACGCCGGCGCGCAGACCCACGTGACGACCGCGAGCGCGACGAGCGCGCGCCTCATTTCGGACACAGCGGTGGCAGGTAGCGGCGCGGCTGCTTCGTCGCCAGGTCGTACACGACGATGCCGCTCGCCGCGTCGCCGCGTGCGGCGAGGAACAGCTGCTTGTCGGTCGTGCGGAACGCGACGGACGAGCCGCGGGTCGAGTCGGTCACGCCGGGGCCGGGCAGCGAGATCGGTGTGCGCAGCTTGCCGGTCTTCGCGCTCGCGACGATCAACACGTCGCCGTCTTCGCGCGGGAACGCCCAGTCGCCGCCGCCCAGCTCGATCGGATCGCCGATGATCGCGGGGGCGATGATCGCGAGCTGCTTGCCGGTGGCGCCGTCGAACAAGCGGACCTCGTCCGAGACCGGCGAGCTCGCCTCGTAGATCGCGAGGTTGCCGCCGACGAACGCGCCGCCTCGGATGGTGTTCCCGTCGGGATCGTACTTGGACTTCCATGGCGGAATCGTCACGACGAGCCTGCGGGTCGCGCCGTCATAGACGTAGACCGAGCTGCCTTGGCCCAGGATCGCGACGCGCGCGCGGTCGGGCGTCTGCAGGGTCTCGAGGTTGCCGAAGGTCCACGCCCCAGGTAGATCGATCTCGCGGCAGTCGGTCCCGTCCGGCGCGCACACGTGGATGTTGGCGGTGGTCTTCGGCTCCGCGGCCTTCGCCGGCTGCGCGGTGTCGGCCGGCAGCGGCGCGTGAGGGCCCCACTGGCGGGCGGCGAGGTCGAAGGCCCAGCACCCACCGGCGTCGAAGCACAGCACGATCGCCTTGTCGGTGGCCTCGGTACGAGACGCCGCGTCTTCCCGAGCGAGGCAATCGGCGGAGTGCGCTACGCCGCCGGCGCAGGCGACGACGCAGACCGCGACGAGTGCCTTCATCGGCCTAGCATAGTCGCGTTCCGAGTCCGCCCGCACCCCGGCGTAACGAACGAGGTCGCCCGGCGATTTCATGCGCGCTCTGCGCCGCCTCGGGGAGTCGGTCGGCAGGTCGCTCGTGCGCACCAGCGCGGTCGTATCAAAGCGGTCGCTGCGCCCAGGTTGGCGCGGCTCTGGGCGCAGGCTCGAGGTTGGTGAAGTCGGCGACCTCGACCTCGCGTCGGCGGATGCGGCGATAGAGTCGGCCGTCCCTCGCGTAGATCAGGCGATCGTCCGGATCGCGGCCCGACCATTCGGCATCAGGTACCTCGCCGCTCGAGCGCTGGGACTCGGCTTCACCTGCGACGAGGCCGAGCTTGCCCGCATCTAGCCCGCCTGGCGGATGATCAGGATGGAGCCGACTCGTACCGCGTGTCATCAGGTGGCGGTCATCGACGAATCGCCCTCCGCCGCCATAAGTCGTGCCCATCGGCCACAGCGCCAGCGCGTGCAACCACGGCGGCCGGCTGACGGCGGTCCACGACGACGTGTAACTAGTCCGCCCCCGGCTGCCTTGATGGGCCGCATAGACAAAGAGCTTCCCATCGGGCGATAGATCGCATTTCTCCTCGTAGATGCGACCGTGAAACCACGCACCGTGCGCGAAAGCGTCGCGCGTGGTCTCCCACGCGATCAGGTGACACCAGGCACTCGGTCCTCGTCGCAGCACGAGCGCGAACCGCGCCGCGCGCGCGACGATCACGAACAGGCGTGGTGCGGGGTTCACATTGGCGATCCTAGCAGTGATGCAATCGCCGCCGACACCGCCTGGCGTGACGTCCGGTCCTTGATGTCATCGAGGTTCACGCCGCGGAAATCAACGCACCGTGTCCTCGTCGCGGACGGGCCTTTCAACGACGCTTGATCCGCAGGAGCCCGCCTTTGTGGGCATCGCAGTGACGCGTTAGCCACGTTCGCAGGTCGAGCGTCGTCGATCTCGCGGTCGTGTTGTCGTCGAACGGTGAGAACCGCTCTTCCGTCCCGGCGCGGAACACCCAAGCCATGGCTCCGTAGGGCACGTCCCGGGAGCTGAACGAAGCGCGGTCGTTCGCGAAGTCGACGGAGATCTCGAACAACGGCGCCCCCTCCTTCCAGCCGAACTGCGCTCGAAACTTGTCCGGTCCTTCCTCGACCAGCTTGCCGTTAGACCGGAAGCCCGCGACGAGCTTTCGAAACCACGCGACCTGTTCGTCACTGGCCATGGTTCTTCCTACTACGTCGAAACACCGGACGGAGCGCGCGGTGCGGCGATCCGCGCGTAAGCTTGTCGGCGATGTCAGGCTTGGACGACACGCTTCCCGAGGTCGATCCCCACGCCACCGAGCGCGCCAGCGTGCCCAGCTACGAGCTCGGCGCGGTGCTCGGCACCGGTGGGATGGGCGAGGTCCTCTTGGCGCACGACGTGGAGATGGGGCGCGACGTCGCGCTCAAGCGCATGCGCGGCGCGGCGCCGACGCGCGACATGACGGCGCGGTTCCTGCGCGAGGCCAGGATCCAGGCGCGCCTCGATCACCCCGCGATCGTGCCGGTGCACGCGCTCGGGCGCGACGCGGACGATCGGCCCTACTTCACGATGAAGCGACTCGCCGGGATCACGCTCCAGCAATCACTCGAGACTCGCGCGCACCGCCCGCAGAAGTTGCTGCGCGCGTTCGTCGAGGTCTGCCATGCGATCGAGGTCGCGCACGAGCGAGGCGTGGTCCACCGCGACCTCAAGCCGGCGAACATCATGCTCGGCGAACGCGGCGAGGTCTACGTGCTCGATTGGGGCGTCGCGCGCGTGGTCGGCGAGTCCGCTCAGATGACCGATGTGCGGCCGACGGACCCAGCCGGCGATGACGCCGCGACGGCGACCGGTACGCTCCTCGGCACGCCCGGATACATGGCGCCGGAGCAGGTACGCGGCGAGCTGGTCCAGAACGCCAGCGATGTCTATGCGCTCGGCGCGATCTTGTTCGAGATCCTCGCGGGCGCGCCGCTGCACCCGCGGGGCGGCGCCGCGCTGGCGACCACGCTCGACGCCGACCGCACGTGCTCGCCGGTGGCTCGCCTGCCCGACGGCAACACCCCTCCCGAGCTCGACGGGTTGTGCGTGTCGGCGCTCGCGTTCGATCCGGGCGCGCGGCCGTCGGCGCGCGAGCTCGCGGCCGGGGTCGAGAGCTACCTCGACGGTGATCGCGATCTCGAGCGGCGGCGCAGGCTCGCGCTCGATCAGCTCGCCGACGCGCGCGCCGCGCTCGCGAGCGGAGACGCCAGCCGGCGCGCCGAAGCGATCCGCGCGGCCGGTCGAGCGTTCGTGCTCGACCCCGACAGCGACGATGCGTGCGCGCTGCTCACGCGCCTGACCGTGGCGGCGCCGGAGCTGTTGCCTCCCGAGCTCGAGCGCGAGCTCGCCGACGTGCAGGTACGCGACGCGCGGCTGCGCAGCCGCCGCGGGTTCTACGCCTACCTGATGTTCCTGCTGTTCGTGCCGCTGTGGGCCGTGATGCGGGTCCAGCATCCCGGCGTGCTCGCGGTCGTGGTGGGCGCGATCGCGTTGACCCTGGTCGCGCAGCTCGTCAACTGGAAGATCCGCTACGTGCCGACCGGCGCATTTCTGGCGACCCACTTCGTGACCTGCGTGCTGGTGTCGCGGTTCGCGTCGCCGTTCCTCGTGATGCCGAGCCTGATCGCGGGCGTCATGCTCGCGATCACCAGCCTGCCGGGCGTGATGAATCGGACCTGGGTCGCGCTGTTGTGGCCCGCGGCCGCGAGCCTCGCGCCGTTCGCGCTCGAAGCGGTCGGCGTGTTTCACTCGACCTGGTCGATCGGAGATGACGGCGCGGTGATCCTGCACGGGGACGTGTTCGCCTGGCTCGGCAGCGGACCGACGATCATCGCCACCGTCATGCTCACCGTGGTGGTCTCGTTCTACGCGCTCGGCATCAACCGCGACCGCTCCGCCGCGCAGCGCGCCGCATATATCCAGGGCTGGCAGATGCGCCAGCTGCTCCCGCCGAGCTCGGGCGGCGGTCGTTAGTCTTGGTTCGCCGAGATCGACGTGACCTTGCAGCCGTCCTCGTCGGAGTCGGTCGCCACGGTGTACGCGAAGTCGCCCGACTCTTCGTCGTGGACGCCGCCGGTCCACGTGTAGCCGCTGCCGCTCGCGGTGCGCTTGCTGACGTACGGCTGGCCCGAGGACGAGCCGTCGGCGAATGCCTGGCTGCCGATCTTGTCGGCGACGATCGCCGAGCATGACTTCGGCGTGACGTCGCCCTGCGTGCACAGGAGGCCGTCGACGTTCATATCGACGTCGTAGAGAAAGTCGCCGACCTTCGAGCTCGGCACGGTGACGGTGTAATGCTCGCTGCTCGTCTTCGCGTAGACCGGCGCCGCGCTCGAGTCGATCGGCGAGATCTGCTGAACCAACGGCAGGCACTGATCGCCGGTCGGATCCTCTTGGGTGCACGTCCCTTCCCAATACGGGTTCACGTTCGCGATGTACCAGTCGACCTTGCCCGAGCCATCCTCGATCAGCGAATCGGGGATCACGAGCGTGTCGCCAGCGCCGAAGAACACCTTCTTGTTCCAGCTGCTGTATGTCTTCGACGTGTCGTCGGTCTTCGTCAGCTTGCCCTTGTTGAAGCCGGAACCCTCGATGGTCGCGGTCACCGACGTCTTCTTGATGTCGAGCCACACGGTGTTCGAGGTGCCGAGGTTCTGGCACGAGAAGTACAACGCGGTGCCATCGGCCTTACCGTCGTCGAAATCATCGTCACCGGAGTCGGACGACGTACAGCCATGCAGAGCGAGCGGGACGATCAACGACAATGCGAAGACCAGCTTGTTCATGACGCGCCGCATTTGCAGGTCATAGGCCACGTCGCCCCGATGGCATTTCGTGTGGTTGGATCAGGGCGGGCGGGCAAATCGAATTGCCGCGGCAACTCGACTCGACGGTAATTGCTACCTTTATGCAACACCGGACCATCGAGCCGTGCGTACATCGCGCTTGATGAAAGCCGCGTTGATCTCGCTCGCCGTGATGGCCGTGCCCAGCGTCGCCCTCGCCAGCCCGGAGGACGACGTCGGCGCGATCGTGGGCGCCACCGTCCAGCACCTGGCCGACGGCCCGACGACGTTCGCGAAGGGCGCGATCGTGATCGGCATCCGCGCCAACGTCTTCAACTACGACACCGGCGAGCGCCTGTCCGGCGCGAACGACGGCAACTCGCTGGACCTCAAGACCCATGGCCGGCTGTGGCCGATGATCATGGACAACGCGGATCCCAGGGCGAGCAAGCGCACGCTCGGCAAGGTCACGGTGGTCGTCGATCCGGCGTCACACACCGCGTGGTTCCAGGCGCCGCTCGAGGTCGCGCCGGTCAAGGGCGAGACCCGGACGTTCCACGTGTCCGGCGTCGCCACGGCCGATGCCAAGGGCGCGTGGTCGTTGCGCGTGTTCCAGGCCGGCGTCACGCTCGCCGACCGAAAGCTCAAGGACTTCGTCGTGCTCGCGCCGTGGGGGATGATGAAATGGGCTGCGACCAAGGAGCCTCGCGACGCGGCTGCCATCGCTTGGTTCAAGCACCACTCGTTCGCGAAGAACGCCGCGAGCGGCGTCGTGCTCGCCGGTGGCAGTGCGCCGCAAGAGCTGGCGACCGGGCCGGCGGCGATCAAGCTCGCGGCCGAGTTCGACAAGCTCGACATGCGGGCGATCGACGTCGCCACGACCGGCACGAGCCTCGTCACGACCGGAACCGCGCTGTGGCTGAACACCGGCAACGAACGCGACGGCGAGATCGAGCTCGGCTTCGCGGCGTATGCGGTCAGGGAAGCAGGCGCCTGGAAGTGGCGTTCGCTCCAGTTCTTCGAGGACCAGTTCCCGAGGATCGGCGAGCCTTAACGATCCGTGATCGCGACGTGACCGAGGCATGACGCGCGTCGCGGCGAACGCGCCGTACGATGGGATCATGCGCGTCGAATACCTCTCGAGGGGATCCCTCGTGTCGCAGTCCACCTATACCCACGAGCTGCGTCCAGCGCTGCCCGCGGAGGCGTTCGAGCCGGCCACTTCACGACTCGCGTTCGTGCCGGCCCATGTCGCGGTCATCGCGATGGCCACGATCGCGATCGCCGCTCACTGGGTTCCGTGGCCGCTCGTGCCGCTGCTCTCGCTCGCGATCGGCATCAGCTTCGCGTGCTTGACCTTCGTCGGGCACGAGACCGTGCATGGCGGGATCGTCCGAGGGCATCGCATCCGGCAGCTCGTCGCCTGGGTGTGCTTCTTGCCGTTCACGCTGTCGCCTCGGCTGTGGGCGGCGTGGCACGACCGCGTCCACCACGCGAACGCGAACCTCGCCGAGGATCCCGACATGTATCCGACCCTCGCGGAGTACCGCGGCAGCGGCAAGATCCGGTTCGTGGTGAACGCGTTCTCGCTCGGCGGCAGGCGCTGGCGCGGCGGGCTCAGCTTGATCCTCGGCTTCACCGTCCAGAGCGCTCATCAGCTGATCGACGCACGGCGATTCCTGAAGCCGCGCGCGTTCAAGGTCGCGCTGGCCGAGACCCTCGCCGGCGTCGCGTTATGGGCGACGGTCGCGGCGCTCGTCGGGTTCGTCCCGTTCTTGTTCGTGTTCGTCCTGCCGTTGGTGGTCGCGAACGTGATCGTGATGTCGTTCATCCTGACGAACCACGGGTTGAGCCCACGGGTCGAGATCAATGATCCCCTCGCCAGCGGGCTCAGCGTGACCGCGCCGCGCTGGATCGAGTGGCTGACGTTGAACTTCGGCTATCACGTCGAGCACCATCTGTTTCCCGCGATGAGCTCGCGCCACGCGCGTCGCGTGAGGGATGGCCTGCGGCTGCGCTGGCCACTCCGCTACAAGTCGATGCCGCTCGGGGCCGCGCTCGCCGAGTTGCATCGCACCGCGCGCGTTTACAAGGACGCGACCACGCTCGTCGATCCGCGGACCGGCCGCGAGTTCGCGACGCTGATGCCCGGCTAGCCGACGGTGCGACTCCCGCGATCCTGATACCGTCCGTTGAGTCATGGCCGAGCAGAATGAGCTCATCGAGCTCGAGATCGCAGCGTTCCAGGGCCCGCACATCAAGCGCGCCCGGATGGTCCTCGCGGCCACCGGCGTGCTCTACGTGATCCTCGGCTACCTCGACTACGGCGACATCGCGAAGGCGCGCGAGCGCGTGCACACCCTCACCGCCGCCGGGGTAGACCTCGGCGACGCCCCGCACCTGGTCAACATGGCGCTGGCGGTCGCGGTGGCGGCGGTCGCCGGTGGTATCGCCAATGTCGCGCTCGCCGTGCTCGGCGGCACGAAGACGATGATCGTGTTCTACGTGGCCGCGGCGATCTTCATCGGGCAGTCGGCGCTCAACCTCTACGTCTCGGGCGGCGCGATGCTGACGAGCTTGCTGTGGTGGCTGATCGCGATCGTCCTCGGTATGGGGTTCATGGCCGCGTTCAAAGCCGAGCAGCTGCGCAAGCGCCCGGTTCCTGCCCGAGGTTAGCGTCGAGGTGAGGGTCCTTGCCTTCATTGCCGTACAAGCTCACTGACCACTCGGGCGGTTGACGCTCTTGTTCGATCATGGATGATCGAACGATGGTCGAGAACGACAGCGCCTTCGCCGCAACGGTCGCGCCGAGCTCCGATTCGCCGGCGATGCTGGCCGAGACGCATGCGACGCTCGCTCAGGGGTCGACCGCGGGGTTGGCGCTGTCCATGCGGTCGACGGTGTTGCCGCGGGGGACGGTTGGCGATCTCCGCGTCGAGGCGCCACCAGCGGCGCAGCGGTTCGTGCCGGTTCGCCTGCTCGGCATCGGCGGGATCGGCGAGGTGACGTTGGTCCAGGACCACGACATCGATCGACCCGTCGCGCTCAAGCGGCTTCGTCCCGAAGCGAGCTCCCCCGAGCTCGTCCATCGGTTCGCGCAAGAGATCCGCACCGTCGGCCAGCTCGAACATCCGAACATCGCGCCGGTTCATGACGTCGGCATCGACGACGAAGGTCACCACTACTTCGTGATGCGCTACGTCGAAGGCGAAACGCTCGAGCACATCATCGCCAAGCTCGCCGCGGGCGACCCCGCGTATCACGCGCGCTTCCCGTTCGAGCACCGCACACAGGTCTTCCTGGGCGTGTTGAATGCGATCGCCTACGCGCACGGCAAGCAGATCCTCCACCGTGACATCAAGCCATCGAACATCATGGTCGGCCCTTACGGCGAGGTCGTGGTCATGGACTGGGGCATCGCGAAGAAGAAGACCGCCGAGGAGATGGCCGGTCCGCACGCGGACTCGCAGATCGACGGCGAGACGCGGGCGCAGTTGTTTCGCACCCGCCATGGATCACTCATCGGCACCCCGGCGTACATGTCACCGGAGCAGGCGCAGGGCGCGACCGATCGCATCGACGAGCGCAGCGATATCTACGCGCTGTGTGTCGTGCTCTACGAGCTCCTCACGCTCCAGCACTACCTGCCGGAGCGCACGACCATGGCACACATGCTCGCCTCGATCGCAGACGACGAGCATGTGAGCGCAGCCTTTGTGCCCAACCGGCATCAGACCCCGGTGCCGGCGGAGCTCAGTTGGTTCATCGAGAAGGGACTCGAGAAGCCACCGGGTGCGCGTTACCAGACGGTGACCGAGATGATCACGAGGCTCGAGCATGCGATGGCCGGCCTGTTCCCGGTGCAGTGCCCGGTCACATTCCTCAAGACGGTCGGCGGTCGCGGCGTGCGCTTCGTCGATCGCCATCCGATCGTCTCGATGGTCGGGACGCCGGCCGCGGCCGGTCTGATGATCTTCGGCTTGGTCGAGCTCGTGCTCAAGCTCGTCTAGGCGCTCAGCGAATCGCGACGCGGGGAAGGGTCAGGTAATGCGTGTCGCTCTTCGGGTCGCCGAGGCGTTGGCGATAGCCCTCGCGGTGGATCGAGTGCGTGTTGACATCGGGCAAGCGCAGCGCGACGTCCTCCGACGTCGGCGCGAGTGGACCGCGGCGGACCAAGCTCGCATACGCCTCTTTCGCGCCGGCGAGCTCGCCGGTCGTCCGACCTCGTGCGGTAGCCGCGGCCTCGACCTGGGGCTCGAGCGCGAACCACTTGGCCTGCGCCTTCGCGAGCTGGCCGCGATACCCGGCGGTGTCGTAGGTGTCGCTGCCGAGCAGGTGGTGATCGATGGCCTTCGCTCGCTCGAGCTCGCGCTCGCTGCGTAAGACCTCGAGCTGAGCGGTCAGGAATTCGCCGCGCAGCTCGCGCCACGCGAGGTCGGCGCGGCGGACCGCGACAGTCGCGCTATCGATCTGCGTGATCGCCGCGGCCTTGCGGCGCTCTTGGCCCTCGATCGCGGCGGCCCAGCTGTCGCCCGGCGCGGCGGGCGTGACGTCGGGGTGGTGCACCGCGGGCAGCGCGAGCATGCGGCGGTCCTCCGCGGTCGCGAGAACGATCGCGTAGAGCTCGCCTTCGGTCTGCGCGACCTTCGCATCGTGCGCGCGATCGAGAGACGCGCGTTCCGCGGCAGGCACGGTCTGCCAATCCGCGAGTGGAACGCTCGTAAACCCAGCACAACCCGTCAAGACAAGTGCGACGAGATGGAATCCCCTCATCGTCCGATCGTGCAACGGTTTGCCGCGCGCGTCAGTAGTGCAGCCTGCAAGAAATCGTGAGCCCGAAGTGAGCGCGTACTGTCGCGCATGCGCGTACAGGTGCGTGCGCGTGAGCGCCCCGATGTCGCTGCTAACCCTGTTCGACGGGCTTGCCGGCTTTCACCCAGCCCGCGATCCCGGCCGGCATGATGTAGACGTCGGTGTAACCCAGCTTTTCCGCCGCGACCGCGGCGGTATGGCAGGCGTGTCAACTCTCGTTGTGACAGTAGAAGATCAACGTCGCGGCCTTATCGGGGGCGAGATCGCCAGCCTTGATGTCCTCGTCGTCGACCCACTTCGCCCCCGGCACGTGCGCCTTCTGCCAGACCTCTCTTGGATTGGCGTCGTAGAGGAACGTCTTGCCGTCTTTCGCGGCGATGCGCGTCGCGACCTGATCGACGGTCAGCGGCCGGAGCTCGTGTGGACCGCCGGCCGCGGTGTCCTTCGCGCAACCGACGAGCGCCACGGTGATGAGGATCAACAGCGAGCGGCGTTGCATGGGTGACAGGCTAGCTCGTTCTTCGCGGTAGCGCGAGCTACGGATCGAAGTCACCGCCGCACACCGTCATGTCGTACGCGACCGGCAACCCGGTGCTCCCGTCGTAGGCGCCGACCCAGATCCAGTACTTCGTGCTCGGTAGCACCGCGAACGTATTGAACTCGTCCTCGGTCAACGACGTGAGCGTCGCGGTCGCGGTCGCGATCGTCTGGTTCTCCTGGAACACGACGTAGTCGAGATCGGCCGTCGCGCCCGGCCAGTTGAGCCGGACCGACAGCTCGTTCGCGCGCTCGCCGGTCGTGATCTCGTAGGTGTCGCGGTCGAGGTACTTGTCGCTGCCCGCGGCGACCGAGCCGCTCGATCCCGAGAGGTGTACGCTCTTGTTGCGGTCGACGGTCAGCCCGGTCGGCTCGGCGGCGTCATCGGCCGGGGTCAGCGTGAATGGCGTCGTCTGGCTGAAGTCGACGAGCATCACGTCGTTGCCGGTATTCGTCGCGGTGTCGAGCGCCTCGACGTAGTCCGGCATCGGCACGCCGGTCGAATCGGGGCAGCGGTTCGTCGGCTGATCGGTGACCAACCGCACTTTGTACGGGATCGGCGCCGCGACGTCGGCGGTGCCGGTCGCGGTCACGACGACCTCGTAGTTGCCGGCGTCGAGCTCGGCGAGAAACGCACCGTGATCGCCGAGCGTCGGGTCGAGCGTGCCGGCGTTCTCCAGCACCGGGTTTGGCGAGCTGTCGAAGATCTCGACCTTGAAGCCGGTGAGGCCGGTCGGCTGTGCGTTGTTGAACTGGATCAGCAGCTCGGCCGGGCTCGCGGGAATCGCGAGTTGATACGTATCGACGTCCACCGTCCCCGACGCTGCGCTGAAGTGTCCCGAGTCGACTTGGCCGCAGATCGTCCGCGTCACGTCGACGGTGAGCCCGGTCGCCTCGAGCATCGTCGCGTTCGTCGCGTCGGACAGCTCGGTGTAGTCGCACTCGGGCAACGCGTCGACGTAGGCATCGCTACCTGCGCCACCTCCGCACGCAGCGAGCCCGACGAACGCAACGGCCACAGGGATGCGCATCATCATCCCTACTCGCGTACAAGGCGAACGCCCGCGGCGCAAGCTCTGATCGCAAACTGATCGTTAGCAGGCGATGCGCACGCGCGTCAGGGTCGACGAATTTGCCCGGTGCTGCCACGACGTCGTGATGTGACTTCAAGGCGTGCTGCACGTACATCTCGGGACGATCGCGAAACGTTAACGCCTGTGACCAGTCCGTCTGTTACCGTTACCGCCTGGCCGTGATCCACTAGCAGTTGTCGGAGGACACGATGTCGAATCGATTGGGCTGGCTCGCGCTCGCGGTGGCTACGGGATGCACGACGCAAGACCCGACCTCGGGCGAACGCACCAAGGTGCAGTATGGATCGCAGCTCGGCGCGCCGGCGCCGCCGCAGACGTTCGTGCCGCTGACAAACCAACCGGAGTTTGCGGCGAACCTCTCGCTCGTGTTGCCCGACGGCACCGTGATGTCGCAGGACACCGATGCAGGCGACTGGTGGCGGCTGACGCCGGACCTCACCGGCAGCTACATCAACGGCACGTGGACCGAGCTCGCGTCGCTGCCGGATGGTTACTCGCCGTTGTATTACGCCTCCGCAGTGCTGCCCGACGGCCGCGTGATCGTCGAAGGCGGCGAGTACAACGGCGGCGGCGAGGGCGTGTGGACCACGCTCGGCGCGATCTACGACCCCGCGATGGATCAATGGACGTCGGTAGACCCGCCGACCGGCTGGGGCACGATCGGCGATGCGCAGAGCGTCGTACTCGCCGATGGCCGGTTCATGATGGCCGACTGCTGCACGACCAACGAGGCGATCCTCGACGCGACCAGCTTGACCTGGACGCCGACCGGCACCGGCAAGGAAGACATCAACGACGAAGAAGGCTGGACGCTGTTGCCCGACAACACGCTGTTGACCGTCGACGCGACGAACGGCGGCAAGCCGATGGAGTCGGAGAACTACGACCCGACGACCGGCACGTGGTCGAGCCTCGGCGATACGCCGGTGCTGCTCGCCGATCCGGGCTCGAGCGAGCTCGGCCCCGCGGTGCTGCGCCCGAACGGCACCGTGATCGCGACCGGCGCGACCGGGCACAACGCGGTCTACGACACCGCGACCAAGACGTGGACCGCGGCGCCTGACTTCCCGATCGTCGCCGGCGGTCAGCTCGATATCGCCGACGGCCCGGGCGCGTTGATGCCGAACGGCAACGTGCTGTTCGCCGCGAGCCCCGGCGTGTTCGGCAACGGCGTCGTGTTCTTCGAGTGGGATGGCACGGCGTTCAACATGGTCGACGGCCCCGACTTCGCGCCCGATCTCACGTCGTATCAATGCAACCTGTTGCCGCTGCCGAGCGGCGAGATCATGTTCACCTCGCAATCCTCGGACGTCGAGATCTACGAGCCGGTGCCGCCGGCCGACACGAGCGCGTTCCAACCGGTGGTCACCGCGGTGCCGGTGCTCGAGGGCACCACCGGGCTGACCGGGCGCGAGATCGCGAACACGCGCAGCGTCGAGCACCACGCGGCGACCAGCGGGCTGTCGCCGTATCAACTGCCGCTGATGACGATCTACACCGGCCACACGTACACGGTGAGCGGCACGCGCCTCAACGGCGTATCGCAAGGGGCGGCGTACGGCGACGACGGCCAAGCCTCGACGGCGTTCCCGCTCGTCCGGTTCACGAACATGACGACCGGGCACGTCCAGTACGCGCGCACGCACGACGGCAGCAACTTCGCGATCGCTCCGACGACGACCGGCTCGACGCACGTCGATGTCCCGGCCGGCATCGAAGGCGGACTCGCGAAGCTGGAAGTAGTCGCGAGCGGCGTCGCGTCGCCGGGATTGCTCGTCAACGTGAAGTGAGAGAGCGCGCGGTCATCGCGGTCGTCGCGCTAGTCTCCCTCGGGGCGTGCCACGGCACGATCGCGGCCTCGCACGATGCGGGCGACGCGGCGATCGACGCGAGCTCGGACGCCGCGCCCGGCATCGTGACGATCACGTCGACCCGCGACAGCGCTCGGTTCGTCACGCGCGAGCACATGCTCGCCGCGGGCGAGATGCAGATCTCCGGCGAGCCGCTCGCGCAGGCGATGGGGCGCGACCTGACGGCGTATAGCCGCGACCAGATTCCGCCGAACCTCTACAACGATCCGGCGCTCGGCATCCTGTGGATCGATCTGACCGGGTTCTCGACCGCCGTCGAGTCGTACGAGTATTCGAAGCAGCCGATGAACAACCTCGCGTTCGAAGGCGGGGCCGGCACCTCGCTCGCGTATGCGCCGCTGGTCGATACCGATGCCGCGATCGGCGCCGGCGCGACCGCGCACCTCGCCGCGCTCGTCCAGCACTACGCGGTCGGCAGCGACGCCGCCGGCATCTTCGTGTTCCCGCCCGGCACGTTCCCCGCCGCGAACCCGATCGGCGACGTCAACCCGACCGGCGCGGGCACGGGCGCCGAGAACCCGGTCGGCTGGCCGGGGATCTGGCCCACGACTCACGTGTTCGCGAGCTTCGACCCGACGATCGATCCGACGAGCCAGATCGCGCTGTTGTGCTCGATAAGCTCGGACGACGATCCGCACGACCTCGGCACGCTGCAGTGCGCGGACTACGAGTGCGACGCGACGACGTTGCACCTCCGCGATCGCGCGAGTCAGATCGACTCGACGATCACGCCGGGCGCCGACGGGTTCTCGGCCTGGAAGTACGGGCTGTGGTCGCTGAACTACTTGCAGGTCATGCACGACAGCAACGAAGCGGCGGTCGCGAGCGTCGCCGATGCGGATCTCGCGACGGTCGGAACCGCCGGCAACGGGATCGTGGGGCTCGACGCGAACGGCATGCCGACCACGCCCGGGACGTTCCTCGGCTCGAGCCGGATCGAAGGCCTGCAAGCGCAGATGATGATCGTCGAGATCGACAGCCGCGCCGACGACTGGATCTCGCGGCTGACGACGAGCGATGGCACGTCGCTGTCGGGCTTCGCATCGATCGAGGATGCGCTCGCCTACAACTACAGCTCGCCGTTGCGCTGGTTCCCCGGCGCGATCGCGGTGACCGAGCAACCGGGCGGCGACTTTCCGATGCCGAGCTACGCGTTGGCGTCTCCGGACAGCACCGCGCTCGATCTGATCGGGCTCGCGATGGGCTACGCCGAGTTCTTCTCGCTGACCGACACGGCGAATCGCGATGTCGGCGGTGCGCAGGCCGCTCGCGCCTACTTCGACGGCGATCCGTTCCCGGCCGACGATCAGCTCGCCGACGGCGAACCGACCCTGCACGACCGCGCGCTCGCGATGATCCGAGTCGCCGTCGTCGACCTCGATCGGCTGCACACCGATCCGGCGACCGGCCTGTTGGTCGATGAGGTCGCGATGACGGGCGCGACGCCGAGCCGCGGTCACACGCTGTCGACGACGACCGCGGCCTACGCGATCATCGGGTTGCGCACGATCGGGCGCGCCCTGAGCTCGCAGCTCGAGCTGTACTCGAACAACACGCCCGACGACGCGATCACGACGACGCCGCTCGACCCGCTCGCGCTCGATGATCCCGGTGCGGCGGTGACGTTCGGCGGCCGGGTCACCCAGATGCTGCGCGCGCACGCCGATTTGCTGCTCGATCACCTCACCGACGCGACCGGTCGCGCCTACGACGGCTGGGACGTCACGACCGGCGCGCCGATCGACCATCAAGACCTGCTCGATGCCCACACGGCCGCGATCCGCGGGCTGTTCGCCGCGTACCTCGCGACCGGCGACACCCGTTACCGCGATCGCGCGCTCGCCGTGTTCGACCGCATGCAGGCGACGTTCTACGACCCGACCGCGCGGATCTATTCGGCGACGCCTTTCCCGGTCGACGACGTCACGTTCACGCCGCTGCGCTTCGCGCTGCTGCAGAGCGCGCTGCGCGATGTCTACGAGCTGATCGCGTCGCGTCCCGGCCACGAGCCGATGGAGCCGGAGGTCGAAGCGCTGATCGCTCGGCTCGACAAGCTCGTGCTCGACGGCTGGGATGACCGCAATCAGAACCGCGAGGTCGATTGGCCGAGCGAATGTACGAACGTCGACGTGCGCGGTGTGCCGCAAGGCGGCCTGCAGATGGCGGAGCGCACGCTGACCGGCGAGATCGGCAGCTACGACGAACGGCTCGAGCCCGGTGACCCGCGGATCCCGACGTTCGACCGCGACGAGGACTGCGTCTCGGAGATCGACGATGTCCACCTGCCGTCCGCGCTCGCCGACTCGGTGACGTTCCACATCGCGCGGAGCGCAGGCCGGGGGCCGTGATGCGCGTGCGAGCCGCCGCGGTCGCATGCATCGCCTTGGGGTGCGGCGACAACGCGCCACCACCGCCCGACGCCGCGGTGCCACCCCCGCCGGCGCCGTGCGTCGCGACGTTCGCGGGCAACTTCGCCGAGACCGTCGAGCTCGCGCCGGGATGCGCGACGGCGTCGACCGCCGGAACGATCGCGCTGGCGCTGCCGTCGACGGTCCTCGCGACGGTCGATGCGATCGCGATCGATCTCGGGGCCGCGCCGGCGATCGGCAACTACTCGTCTGCCACCGTGCATGCGTGGAGCGCGCGGGCGACCGTCCAGCACGGCAGCGACGTGTGCATCTATCTGGCGGGCTCGTCGGCCGTGCCGGCCGGGAGCTTCATGATGGCGATCTCGGCCGTCGACCCCGCGCGCCACACGGTGCACGGCACGCTCGCCGTCGAGCAAAACGTCTTGGCCGGTGCGGAGACCAACTGCGGCGCTGACAGCGTCGAACAGGTGACCGTCGAGTTTTGATCCACGGGACCGGGTGTCAGCGCTGTCGCGCGAAAGCCCACACGAACCTCCATCGCGGGCGGCCCAGCGCTACCCTAGAATGGGCAAACGGGGATGGCCACGCTGGTACAGAAGACGCGAGGACTGCGGATCGCGACGCGTTGCACGTCCCTGGACCAGTTCATCTCGATCTTCCAGCGGTTCTGCGACGCGAGCTCGGTGTTCATCTCGACGCTCGCGATGCGGCCGATCGGGCTCGAGACCGCGTTCTCGATCGATCTCGTCGGCGGTACCCCGGCGCTGCAAGGGCTCGGCGTCGTCCTCGATGCGTGGGCGACCGCGCAGAACCCGTACGGCCGCCCCGGCCTTCGGCTCGGTGTGCGACGGCTGACGCCGGCGAGCGAGAAGGTGCTCGAGCAACTGCTGATCGCGCGCGCGCTCAACGCCGAGGCCGCGCCAAACGCCGAGGCCGACGTCGCGAACACCGACGTGGTCACGCCGAAGCCGGTGAAGCCGCCGCCGATCCCGCTGCCGAAGCCGCTCGCGAAGCCGGCGCCGTCCGCGGTGCCGAGCGAAGCGCGTACGCCGGGCGGCGAGCTCGTGCTGCCGGCGAACCCGCTGACCGGGATCACCGACGAATCGCTCGAAGGGTTCGTCGATTGCACGCTGTACGAGGAGACCGGCACGTTCTTTTCCGGAGGTCGCGCCGCTCGAGGATCCGCTCGATCCGGTCGTGCCGCCGCCGGATCTCGTGCCGAACCCGCGGCCGTCGCCGATCGCGGTAGCTCCGATCGCGACCCCGCCGACCCCGACCAGCTCGCCGCCGGTCACACCACCGCCGACCGCCGTCGTCCACGAGGTCCACGGCGTCACGATCCCGCCGCCGCTGCCGTACGACCACGCGGTGTTCCCGATCCCGCCGCTGGCCGCGCGACCGCCGAAGCGATCGTGGACCGCGTCGTTGCCCGGGCTCGTCGAGCTCGCGCGCCGCCGGTGGTACATCGGCGCCGCCGGCGCCGTGCTCGTGCTGGTCATCATCATCGCGATCGCGGCGGGCTCGTCGTCGGCGAGCGCCGACCAACCGGTGATCGCCACGCCATCGAACGTCGAAACGCCGAGCCCGAGCCCGAGCCCGAGCCCGAGCCCGAGCCCGAGCCCGCCGATTTCGCCGACGCCCACGCCGACGCCGACGCCGACGCCGGCCCCGGATCCCGTCGATGCCGGCGGGATTCCGAGCGTGGGTACCGGACCGTGCCGGCTGACCGTGACGAGCACGCCGGCGGGCTCGACTATCGCGGTCGACGGTGGCGCCGCGGGACCCTCTCCGCTCGTGATCAACGGCCCGTGTCAGCAACGCCGCGTCGAGATCTCGCACCCGCGCTACATGACCGTGACCCGGACGATCACGCTGGCCGCAACCCATCCGCAGACCCTCGATGTCTCGCTGCCCCGGCCGACTCACCGGCTGATGATCGACACCTCTCCCGAGGGCGCGACGATCTCGATCGGCGGGCGCCGCGCCGGCACGAGCCCGACCAGCCTCCAGCTGCTCGGCTTCACCACCGTCGACCTCGCGATCACCAAGCCGGGGTACCGGCCGCAGACCGCGCGCGTCTACAGCAAGGTGCCGAGCGACCACCTCCGGATCCAGCTGTTTCGACGCTAGTGCCGCGTCGCCCCGCCCGCGCGCGCGCGTTATGGTCGGCGCGGTGCGAAGCGCAGCCGTCCTCGCAGTCGTCATCGCCGGGTGCGGCGCGTCGGTCCCGCCGGTGCCGAGTCGCGGCGGACCGCCCTGGATCGAGCTGACGAGCGAGCACTTCAGGCTGTGGACCGACGGTACGTCCGCGCGCGGTCACCAGCTGATCCGCGAGATGGAGCACTTGCGTCAGGTCATCGTCGGCGCGGTGTTTCCCACGGTCCCGGCCGAGGGCCGGATCATCGTGATCGCGCTACGCGACGACTACGAGCTCCAGGCGTTCTCGCTCACCGACGAGCCGCGTGCGTACGCGATGCTGCCGCACTGGCCGATGTGGCAGCCGATGATCGTGCTCGCCGCCGACAGCAACCAGCCGCAAGGCGACCAGACCGTCGCGCACGAGCTGACTCACGCGATCTCGTGGGGCGTCGTCCATCATCAACCACGGTGGTTCGCCGAGGGCATGGCGTTCTATCTGCAAACGGTCGGGCTCGATCCCGATCGCACGGCGGTCGACATCGGCGCGGCGCCGACCTACCGCGGTGCACCACTGCGGCTCGGCCGGCTCGTCCCGCTGCCGTCGCTGTTCGCGTGGCGCGGCATGACGACCGACGAGTACCCGCAGTACAGCACCGGGTTCGCGCTGTTCGCGTACTTGTTCAACGAGCATCGCGCGGAGCTGTCGCACTACATGCAGCTGCTCGATCAGATGCCGACCGCCGACCCGGCCGTCGTCTGGCAACAAGCGTTCCCGTCGCTGCCGATCGGCGACACGATCGACACGCTGCGCGAGTGGATCGTCCACGGCCACCACACCGTGTTGCACTTCACGACCGAGCCGCGCACCTGGCCGGTGACCGAACGCACGCTCGGCGACGGCGACGTCTACGCGGTGCGCGCGCTGCTGCGCTGTCGCGATACCCGGTGCAGCGCGGCGGCGGCCGACCTCGCGGCCGCGCTCGCCGCCGACCCGACGAACGTGATCGCGCGCGTGATCGAGACCGGCGTCACGAAGCACGTCGCACTCTCCGACGCGCGCGCGGTCGTGGCCGCGCACGACGATAGCTGGCTCGCCTGGATGTTGCTCGCGGAGGCGCTGCCGGTCGGCGACGAGCGGACGCGAGCGATTGCGAATGCCTGCGAGCGCGCCGCGCGGAATCCGGCGATCGTGCCTCCGCCCGGCGAGTGCCCGAGGACCCGCTAGCGGTCGGCGATCGCGGTGCCGGTGCGGCACGCCGTCGCGAGCGCCGCCCAGAACTGTGGTGCAACGCCTCCGTAGTAGCGCGTGAACCAATACAGCCGCGTCCCTCGCACGCGCTCGCAGCGGTCGAGCGCCGCGATCCGGTCGAGCTCGACATTCGTGTTGCTCGCGATCGCATCCGCGAGCACAGCCGGGTCGGTCACCGCTTCGAACGTCGTGATCGCCGAGAGGTCGCGCAGCCGCTGGTCGACGAACCGGCCGCGCTGGGCGAGCGCCGCGTCGGCGACCGGCCGATGCAGCCGCACGAGGATCGCGGTCAGCTGCGAGCTCGCCCACCGCGACGTATCGGCCGCGACCCGCACGCGCTCGATCGCGACCGCGTCGAGCCGGGCGAGCAGCTCGGGATGATCCACGATCCACCAGCCCGCCTCCTCTGCCATCGCCGGATCGCCGAGCGCATCGATCACGACCTGCCCGCGGTCGGCCTCGGTGGTCGCGGCCGCGTAGCGCTCGAGCGTCGGTAGCAGCTTCGCGTAGTCGCGCACGTAGCCCTCGTAGTGCCCGACCGGCCAGCCGTCGGCGCCGACGAACACGAGCGCGGTGCGACCGACCGCGAAGCCCGCCGCGCAGCTCGTATTGGTCTCCTTCGCGACCAGCTTGCCGGCCTTGCCTTTGAGCAGCTGCCTGACCGCGAGGTCGACGTCTCCCGCCGGCCCGAGCCCGTGCGCCGCGGGCGGCATCCGGCGCACCTTCGCGACCGCGACGGTCTCGGCGAGGTCGAACAGCTCGAACACCGTCTGATGCCGCTTCGAGCAAGCATGCGCGCGCGGCGCTGACGCAGCGATCACCGATGCCACCGCGACCACGATCGCAACGCGACCCATGGGGCCTGAACGCGCGAGCCGGCTCGGCGGTCTAGCGCTTGCGGCCGAAGTCGTCGCCCGCGGACGTCTCTTCGGACGCGGACCAATCGACGAGCTGCGAATCGTCGACCGCGAGCTCGCGCTCGCGAAAGTCGCTGACGTCGGTCTCGACCTCGTCGTTGCCCTCGGTCTGACCGCGACGCACCACCGGCTTGGCGCCGGCGACCGGCGCGGGAGGCGCAGCTTGCGCTTGCGGGCGGCGCTGTTGCGGCGTGCCGGGACGCCCGATGCCGGTCGAGGCGTTGCGGAACCGGCCGGTCGGCGGGCGCGCGCGAATCACGCCCGCGGGTTGCGCTCCGCCGTCGCGCTCGAGCTCGCTGACCATCTCCGCGAACGGCTCGGCGGCTGGCGCGGGAATGCTCGGTCCGGACGCGGTCGGCCGCGACGGCGAGGCACCGACCGGCCGCGACGGCGCTGCGCTGACCGAGTGCGGCACCGCTTCGGGCGGAGGCGGCGCGAGCGGCGACTTCGCCGCGAATCGACTCGGCGCCGGCGTCGGCGTCGGCCGCTCGGGCGCGGTCGGCTTGACCACGGCGGACCCGAGGGGTGGCGTCGTCGTGCTGACGATCATCGCCGGCAGCTTGCCGGTGAGCGCCCGCGCCGCGACGTCCTGGATCGAGCGCCAGATCAGCGCGGTCGGGATGTGCTCGACCAGGTTCGCGACCCCGACCGTTTCGACGACGAGCGTCGCATCGACCTTGGGCGCGCCGAGCGCGGCGGTGAGCAGGCGCGCCCACAGCGGGCGCGGCAAGTGGGCCGCGAGGACGTCGGGCGTCACGTGCCGCAGCACGTCGTCGGGCACAGCGAGCCCGAGATCGAGCGCGCCCTGCAGCGCGTCGACGCAAAACGTCTTCACATTCACGGCGTCCCCACGTTGCTAAGCCCGGCGCGCGCGGCCGCCGCCGCGATGCAGGCCCACAGCACCTCGTGCGGGAGGTGGCGGGCGAGCAGCTCCGGCGTCACGGTCTCGAGCACGCGATCGGGGGTCATCGCGCCCGCCGCGAGCGACGCGGCGAGGACCTTGCTCAGCAGCTCGGGAGGCAGGTGATTGGCGAGCACATCGGGCGTCGCATGCGCCAGCACGTCGGACGGAGCGAAGATCTTGTGCTCGAGTCCCGACTCCACCATTTTCGTGAACCACGCTTGCCGCTGATCATTCGCCATCCCAAAACGATATACCGAATCGCTCGCGAGCAACGCCCTGGAATCGTTGAAACCCACCCCCCGGTCTTGCATTGCAGTTCGGTGCGGCGCACGGTCACAAGACGATGGTCGAGCAACGCGCGAAGCTCTCGTCGGGGACGGTGCTGTACCGCCGGCGTGACGGCGCCCTGGAGATCCTGCTCGTCCATCCCGCCGGTAACTACAACCGCCGCGCACCGTGGGGCATCCCGAAAGGTGCCCCCGACCCCGATGAAGCGCTCGAAGCGACCGCGCGGCGCGAGACGCTCGAGGAGACCGGCATCGACGTCGCCGGCCCGCTCGTCGACCTCGGCCACGTCGACTACACGCGCAGCAAGAAGCGCGTGCACGGCTATGCCTGCCCCGCTCCCGAAGGCGCGGCACCGCGTTGTGCGTCGTGGGAAGTCGACAAGGTCGAGTTCATCGAGATTTCACGCGCGCGCCGCATCATTCACCCCGACCAAGCGGCCCTGCTCGATCGCCTGCAGCGCCACCTCGGAGAGCTCGCAACTAGCGAGAAGTCGTCCGCGCGTCGAGCTGTCAGCAAATCTGACAACCTGATCATCTGGGACTGGACAATCGCGCGCGATGTGGCAACCCTGTGCGCTGCATTGGGGACGGTGTGGGATGGGACGATCAGTCAAGCGACTGATTTGGTTGATCTCGACGAGATCGACCTGCCTACCCGGTCGGGTCGGTTGCTGAGGCACCGCTCGGTGCGCATTGTGCAGTGAAACCGAGCCGTTGCCTCGCTCGTATAGGTGAGGGGGCATAACGCGGCCTCGTGCAACGGTTCGATTCGAGACGACGTCTCACGAAGTACAGGAGCACCGCCATGGCCATCACCCAACCAGCTCATCGTCGGCAGCGCCTCGCGCGCCGAACCCCAGCGAGCACGGCCCATGTCCGCGCGTCGACGCGCGTCCGACCGGATCGACGGTGAGCGCGACGGCCGCAGCGTCGGTCGCAGCCACGGTCGCTCCCGCCCCGGTCAAGCGCGCGCTACGGACGGTCGATTCCGATGATCATCTCGCCGCGTACTTTCGGCACCTCTCGGAGCACGAGCTGCTCACGCCCGAGGACGAGCGCGAGCTCAGCCAAGGCATCGAGGACACCGAGATCCTGACGTGGGAGCGCGTGCTGTCACGGCCGGACGCGATCCGTCCACTGCTCGCGCTGGTCGAGCCGAACCTCGAGCAGCCTGTGAAGTTCCCGAAGCTGCAGAAGCTCGCCGACGAGATGTCCGCTTCCAAGAAGCTCGCGCAAGGAGCCGCGCGCGCAGAAGCGTCTCGCGTCGGTCGCGAAGGAAACTGCGGCGAAGCTGCGCACGCTCGACCTCGATCGCGTCCACATCGACGCCGTGGTCCGCGAGCTCTATCGCGCGCGCGAGCTCGCGCATGCGGGCGAGGAGACGTGGTGGGAAGCCGGCGCGAGCAAGGATGCCGGCGCCTACGTCGATCACGTGCGCCAAGCGTACCGCGATGCGGCGAACCTGCGCGACGAGTTCGTGCGTGCGAACCTGCGCCTCGTCGTCACGATGGCGCGGCGCTACGATCGCGGCGGCATGCCGCTCGCGGATCTGATCCAAGAGGGCAACCTCGGCCTGATGCACGCGGTCGCGCGGTTCGACTATCGCCGCGGGCTGCGATTCTCGACCTACGCGTGCTGGTGGATCCGCCATGCGATCGGCCGTGCGCTCGCCGACAAGGCGCGCGCGGTCCGCATCCCGGTCCACATGCTCGAGGCGCAGCAGCAGCTCGAGAAGGTGCGCCAGGGCCTGATCGGCGAGCTCGGTCGTCCGCCCACTCCGCAAGAGCTGGCGAAGGCCGCGAAGGTTCCGCTCGCGAAGCTGAACCAGATGCACCGCTACATCATGGGCCAGCCGATGTCGCTCGATCGGCCGGCGCACGATGACGACGACCGCACGTTCGGCGACACGATGGCCGATCCGGACACCGAGGAGCTGTCGCCGGCGGACCGGATGACGATGCAGACGCTGAGCTCGCAGATCAAGCGACTGCTGCACCACCTCTCGCCGATCGAAGCCGACGTGCTGACCAAGCGCTTCGGCCTCGGCGACGACGAGGAGCGCACGTTCCGCGAGATCGGCGACCAGTATCACCTGTCGCGCGAGCGCATTCGCCAGATCCAGAACTCGGCACTCGACAAGCTGAAGCGAGCGCTCGAGCGCGAGCACCGCGGGCATGTGGAGATGTGAGAATCGACGGAGCTATCTGACGCCGTGCGACTCTCGATAGCCGACTTTTTTACGCTGCCGAGTCAGAGCGTGAAGCTCGCCTCGCTCGCGGACGAGGTCGGCTTTGCGCGCTACTGGGTCGGTGAACATCACACCCCGACATCAGTGCGCCAATCCGTTGCTGCTTGCCAGCGTGCTGGCCGGGATGACGGAGACGATCCGGATCGGCACCGGGGCGATGTTACTGGGGTTGCGCGGTCCGCGACGGCGCTCGCAGAGGATGCGCGGCTCGTGAGCCAGCTATATGGCGACCGGCTCGATCTCGGGGTGACGAGCGGATGGAGCCGACGCGCTTGCCCGCGACATGCCAGAGCTCGCGAGCTGCTGACGCCGGATCGCGATCCGCGCTCGCCGCGTTGCCGTACATCGAGGACGCACCGGCACTATGGCTGATGGCGATCAGACGTGCGGAAGCGGCTACGCTCGCGGCGAAGCTGGGCTCGGCCTTTGCGCATCGTTTCATCACGGCGGAACACGAGAGGGAATTCGCGACCTCGTCGCTCGTTACCGCGACGGGTTCCAGCCCGGCGCCCTCTCCGAGCCACGCGACAATCGCGATGCTGAGCGGCGTCTGCGGGGTGGACCAACCCGCGCTCGATGCCGCGCGCGGCAGCTACGCCGCGGTCGCAAGCCAGCTATCCGGCGGCGCTCGCGCCCGAACAATCTCGTTCGACGGATCGCCACGCGCCGTCGCCGAAACCGCCGCCCGCGAAGGCGAGACCGTCGGCGCCGACGAGGTGATGCTGCTGTTCCTGCAGACCGGACCCGACGCCGCCGCTAGGCTCGAGCCGGTGCTGGCCGAGATTAACGCGTCAGGTTAGGGGCCTGCGGCTCGGGCTCGTTGCCGCATCTTACCAAGGTCCACAACGCGACGCCGCCGTTGATCTTCTCCAGCTTGTCCTTCGACAACGGCTTGATGACGGTCTTGTTGAGGCGAAGCCTCTTCGGCGTCGAGGTTTTCTTCATGGCGGGATAATCAGCAACTGCCGCGCCAGCAACCGACCGCAAAGGTTTCGCCGGATTAGCTATCGCTGGAACTTCACAGTTCGTGTAGGGCACGCGGCCCGGATCACTTGGAGTGCAGCGCCACGATCTCGCGTAGGTCAGGAACCGGCGCCGATGGGGTCCAGATCGTGGTCCCGTTGAAGTTTCGGAATACCACGTATCTCGAATTGGGCCCGATACCTACCAACGTCGCGTCATCTGCGATCTCCAGGGCATGGAAGGTATCCAGATCCCATACCCGAGCGGACGAATCGACCGAGGCGGTGACCAACAGCCCGCCCGCAATGAACCCCGCCGAAGACACCATGTTGGTATGACCCTCGAGCACGCTGACTCGCCGCAAGCTCGCCGCGTCCCACACCGGCAACGACACCGCCCCGATGCCGATGAGGAAGCGGCCGTCGGGCGAAAGTATGATCCCGCCGAGATCGGCGGCGTCGGTGTTACCGATAGGCGCGCCATCTGCGGCGGACCATGCCCGGAGACGCTGATCGCTGGTGAGCGCGAACACGCGGCCGGCGTGCGCGTCGACGGCAACGTCCATGGCGACCGCGCCTTCGCCGCTCAAGACCAGCGGCGCCGCGTCCGCGCCAAGGCCTTGCAGCACTACCGCTGCCCTTGAGTCGGTCGTCCTCGCGAACACGCGATCGGCCGTGACGAAGCCAAGCCGGACGATGCCGGCGCGCAGGCGCGGCAGCGCCCGCGGTCTCGCGCCGTTACCCGCCGAGAGATCCGTGACCGACCAGGTGCCGTCGTCGCCGCCGATCACCACGCGTTCGCGCTCGCCGAATGCGACCGCGGCCACGCTCGCCGCGCTCGGGATCGTCGCGATCAGCTGACAGGTCGCCGCGTTCCAGACGCGCGCCTCGCGCTCCGCGATCCCGGCGACGACGATCCGATTCCCGCCCGGCTCCCACGCGACGCGGGTCAGGATAGCCCCGTTACCGGCCAGGCGGCATGGCGGCGACCCGGGCGCGCCCAGGTCGTGGAGCTCGAGCGAACCGTCGGCCGTTCCGAACGCGACACGATCGGTCCCCACCGCGATTACGCCCTCGCGCTCCGCGGGGATCTCCCGGTAGTGCGACGCCTTCGCGAGGTTCCACTCGACCACGCGGTGATCCCACGACGCGGTGGCGAGCGTGCGCCCATCCGGCGAGAACTTCATGTGTGCGATCCGATCCGTGTGCCCGTTGAGCTCGCCGGTACTCAGGCCAGAGGGCACCGACCACAGCCGGACACCGCCGTCGACGCTCGCGCTCGCGAGCGTGTCGTCTCGAGGCGAAAAGGCCTCTGCCCAGATCCCGGCATGGTGCGCCTGGAGTGTCGCGATCGGCTTGTTGGTGGCAACGTCCCAGAGCCAAACCGCGTTGTCGTCGCCGCCCGTCGCGAAGTGCTTGCCGTCATGGCTGAACACCACGACGTTGATCGTCTTGCCTTCGTGGGCGGGGTAGCGCGCGACCACGCGGCCCTCGCTCGAGACGAGCACGACCTCGCCGCTCTCGTCGGCGAACGCAACCCGATCGCCGCTCGGACTCGCCGCTGCGACCTGGAGGTTCGATCCGATCTCGACGCGCGCGAGCTTGGCGAACGTGTGCGCATCCCACCACGTCACGACGCCCTCGGCTTGCCAGGTCACGATGCATTGGCCGCTGGCACAGAACGCCCCACCCGCGACGCCGTGGTCAACCAGCTTGGCCGCCAGCGCGCCGTCCCCGACGTTCCACACTCCGACCCCCCGTCCGCTGGCGAGGAGCTGCGAGCCGTCCGCGCTGAACGCGAGGTCGTAGACGCGGGTGCCGGCGCCGGTGTCGATCGCGGCGACCGGCTGTTCGCTGGCGAGCGACCACACGTCGACGCGATGGTCGAGCTCGCCGCTCGCGAGCAGCTGGCCGTTGGGACTGTACGCTAGCGCGTACGTGGTTGACCCGGTCTTGAGCGACCGGATCGGTGCGTTGGTCGCGGTATTCCATTCGATCACCGCGCCGTCGTTCCCCGCCGTCGCTAGGCGCGCGCCGTCCGGGCTGAACGCGACCGCGAACACCTTGTCCGAGTGCGCGGTCAGCACCGCGTCTTCGGCCGCGTGGTCCGCAGCGCCTCCTCGATCATGAACCTGCACCGCGGGCCCGGTGTCGCCCATGCTGGTACGCCATGGCGAGTGGCTCGAGCGCCTTGGACTTTTCGCCTTGAAGCATCAGCAGCCGACCGCGGTCGACGGTTGCGTCCAGCAACAGCTGCTGCGCCGCTCTGCTCGGAGCGTCGGGTCGCGCGATTGGCTACGACAGGCCGATGACGAACCGATGCAGCGAGCAGCGCGATGGCGGCGAGAGCGATTCGGATGCGTCGCCCGCGCGCGGATTCGGCGACGCTGGCCGCACCGAACTCGGCCTCCGCCGTCGTGACCGCCGACACGTTGCGCTTGTGCCAGAGCTGATACTCGGCGAGCGCGTCGCCGCGCCAGAAAGGCCCCGAGGCCGGTCCGCGATCGGCCCACTGCTTCGCGCCGATGCGCAGCTGGGCGTGAAACGTGAGCCTCGGCATCCTCGCGGCGCCATTCGGCGAGTCGAGGCCATGCCGACACGAGGGCCTCGTGGATGATCTCGACCGTGCCATCGCCGCGTTCGCTCTCCGCGGAGATGACGAGCCGCGACGAAATCAAGCGCTCGATCACCCTCCGACCTTCGGCCCCACCGCCGAGGAGCTGTTCTAACTCGTCACGTAGCAGTACCGCGCGCGTACCCTCGAACGTAACGAGATGGCGGAACATGGTCCGCACGACGGTTCGCTCTGACGTGGAAAGCGCCTCGACCGTCTCGTCCGCATGACGCGCCAAGGCGCCGGCAACCCCGCCGATCGCTTCATAGGCCTTGCGCGGTAACTGGCGAAAGTGCCGATCGCGTAGCTCCCACAAGCGCGAAGCCGCGAACGAGATCAGCGCCACAGCCGCGGGTGTGTCCGCGGCCTCGGCGACCATCCGCTCGGGCAGCGAGGGGTCGTCGAACTCGTAGCCAAGGCGGCGAGCCGGCTCGACGATGACGCGCGAAAGTGCCTCCGCGTTCATGGGCCCGAGCAGATGCAGGCCACGAGCGAGCATCGCGTCAAAGCCCGGCAGCTGCTGGGCGCGAATCAAGAAGTCGTCCCGCAATGTGATGATCACGCGGAGCTTGCGGCCGGCGTCGCTGCCGAGCGCGAGCAACACTTGCGCGAACCGCTGGCGTTCGTCGTCGGCGCAGCCGAGTGTGAACAGCTCCTCGAACTGGTCCACGACAACGATGAGCCCGTCCTGGTCAGCCTCCTGCCGACGCGCGACGTCTCCCGCCAGGTCCGCAGGAGCAAGGTCGACGGACTCGGACAATCCGAGCTGCGCTAGCAACTGACGCAGCGGGGTGCGTCCGGGGCGTGTGGTGACCGAGTGCCATCCGGTCATCGCGGGAACGACGCCGGCATTGACGAACGAGCTCTTGCCGACGCCCGATGGCCCGACAACGGCGACGAACGGCTCGAGGACAAGCCTGTTCACGAGGTGCTCGGTCTCGCGCTCGCGGCCGAGAAACAGCGCGGTGTCGCTCGGAATGTACGCCAACAAGCCGCGATACGGGCTCGCGTCGTCGACGACCGATGGATCCGACGGCGCGGGCGCGAACAACTGGGTGCCGAACCAATCCCACAGCTCGCTGTCGCGGTGCTCGAACCCATACTGCGGCACCACGAGCCGCGCCGCCGCTCCCTTCGGTCCGGCCAGCATGAAGAGATGCTCCGCGTGGCCGGGCACGGCGACGTGGACCTGGATCAGCGGCCATAGCGACAACAACGGCACACCCGTCGCATCGACGATGACCGGACGGCCGTCCGGAACGCTGCGTTGCAGCGCGACGGATTCGACGCGGTCCACTGCGTGCACCCATCCAGGATTCAGCGCGGTCTCCGTGGCCGACGGCGAGCTGGTAGTCGAGCAAGAACGCCAACGACCGAAGTAGCGCGGTGATGATGGGCAACTCGCGTGCGATCGCGATCGTCGCAGCGGCCTCCGATGTATCGGTGAGCGCTTCCACGAGCGAGCCCTCGACCACCGCGGCAAACGCGTCGCTTTGGTGAATGAGAAGCGCGATTTCAGGAACCGGATACGCGTCCGGCAGGGTCGCGAACGGCTGCGTCAGTTGCCGCGCGAGTGAAATCCATCCCGCCGACGACAGACCATGGCGGCGCAGGTCGCGCAATAACTCTTGCGCTCGTGGCGAGTCCGCCTCGCCGCCGGAGCCCACGCGCGTTCGACAGGCGACGGCCAGGATCCCGACGAACCAGCAGGCGACGTGCGCGATCCCGCGCAGCGCCTCTCTTGCCTGGTGCGCGTTCTTCGCGGCGTCGTACGCCGTGACCGCATCCGCGAGCGGTCGCGGCGCACAAGTCAGGAACGCCTGCCGGATACCCTCCTCGATCTGCGGCAGATCCGCGGTCTGCGTGCCGATGCCCGCGGCAACGCGAAACGCTTCCGCGAGCTCGAGCACATTGCCATAGCGGGCGTGAGCGGTCCTTGCGGTTGCCCGGCGGAGAACGATATCGAGGTCCGGGGAGAACCCATCACCGAGTGCCGGGATGGTCGATCGCGCATGGGCCCGCGCGATCTCCATCATGGTCTTGCCGGTAAACGCCAAACGACCGGTGAGCGTCTCGAACACGAGCGCCCCGATCGCGTATTGATCCGCGGCCGGTCCCGCGCTCGCCGGATCGACCCATAGCTCCGGCGCCATGTACGGCGGTGATCCGACGATCGTACCGCGCTGAGTCGTCGTGCTCGCTGGGCTATCCGGAAGCTCGTCGGAGCCTCGCTCGACCGCGGGGTGATCGTCGCCGATCGCTCGCGCGACTCCGAAATCGAGGAGTTTCGGGAGCAGACGTCCCGCGCGCGAGATCACCATCACGTTGTCGGGCTTGATGTCGCGGTGGATGATCCCTTGCTCGTGCGCCGTCTGGACGACCTCGCAGATGCGATCGAGCAACGGGATGAACCGCTCGAGGGGCATCGGCCCCTGCGCTTCCACGACGGCGCGCAGCGACGCGCCACGCACTAACTCCATCGCGATCCAGAACACGCCGTCGGGCTCGGCGCCGAAATCGTAGATGTGGGCCGCATAAGGATGGTCGAATCGCGTCGCGAGCTTGGCCTCGCGTAGAAACCGCTGGACCCGCGTCTCGTCGAGACTGCCTTCGCGGAGAACCTTCACGATCGCTTCGCGCCCCAGCCCCGGCTGTTCGGCGAGATAGACGTCGCCGAATCCACCCGCGCCGACTTGTTCGCGCAACACGAAGCCGCCCAACGTTCGCGTCGTCAAGGCGCCCGGATGCCCGGCTCCTAGTCCCCCGGTCAACGCGCCGGTTGCCACGTCGTCACGATACCACTCGCTGAATCACTCAGAGCCCGCCAGGGAGCAGCAACTCGTTCCATCTCGGCTCTACGGGCTCGAGGCCCGCGATCAAGGCGAGGCCGACGCCGACCGCACCATCCCAGAAATCGAGTGGATCCGCGCTGTCGAGCCGCGAGTCGAGAGCGCGCTCGAGCCAGCGTCGCGCGCAGACGGCTTGTTGTTCAAGCCCGTCGCGCTGATACACCCGGTTGGACAGATGCCCGAGCCCGGCGGCCCCGTGACACATTCCCGCGTCCTCGACGCCAGCCTCGTCGGTACCGAGCGCCATCCAGCTATCGTTGATCTCGGCGATCTGATCGGGCGGCAGGGCAGCCGTGAGGGCCGCGGCTATCCCTGGCCGTCCGTAGCACCACGCCTCTCGGACTCCGTGCCGTCGCGTTGCGTCGACCCATAGCGGAAACGACCCGTCGGAGTTGCGCCACGATAGCAACCACCGGGTCGCGGCATCGCGCAGCGGCACCGCGCCGTCGGGAACGTCAGGGCGCGCCGAGATCCGCGTCAGTAATGCGATCACGGCGGGTACGCCGTGTGCGACGCCGCAGTTGTACATCCCCTGGGGCCACTCGGCGGCTACCGGCGCAGGTAGCAGTGCAGGAGACGTGTGCCAGGTCGCGCCTCGCTCGGTGAGGCGCGCGCGAGCCTTCAAGTGATCGACGATCCGTGAGAGTCCAGGCGCGACCGCCGCCGTGTCACCGCGAGCGAGCAAATAGCCGCCGAATCCAACGAGACCCGCGTGAAAGTCATAAGGCACAGCATCGTCCGGCGGACCGGCGAGCACGGCCAACACGGCGTCGTCGGTCGCGGTAAGCACCTCATCGACATCGTCGGCTACCTGCCCTGCAACCCAGGCGGCAAACGCTAGCCCGCGCGTGAATGACAGCGAGTCCGGGCCACGCGTGAAGACGGCTTCAAGCCATTTGGCGAAGCGTTCGTACGCTTCGGCAGCGTGGCGGTCGGTCTCGGGAAGGAGCTCGAGTGGAGCCGCGTGGCTCCAGAATAGCGCGCCGTCGGCGGGGGGGCCATCCCCGCGGGCAACGTCGGTAGCGATCTCGACCAGCCGAGCGCGAGCTCGGTCCGCGAGCTCGCCCACGAGGATCGGTTGCCAGTCCATCGTCAACTCAGGGCCGCGCCGGTCGCCACCGCCGCCTGCTCGCGGCTGACGCCCGGCGCCAGCTCCACGATGCGGAACCCCTCGCCGGTCGGCTCGAACACGCCGAGGTCGGTGATGACGAGCGCGACGACGCCCGCCGCAGTCAGCGGATAGGTCGCAGCGCGCCACGAGCTTCGGCGCGCCGTTCTTCGCACGTGCTGCATCATCGCGATGACGCGCCGGCAGCCGCTCGCGAGATCCATCGCGCCGCCGATGCCCATGACCTTGCCGCCGGGCACCGCCCAGTTCGCGAGGTCACCGTTCGCCGCGACCTGCATCGCGCCGAGGATCGCGAGGTCGACGTGACCGCCGCGGATCATCGCGAACGACGCGGCGGAGTCGAACGTCGAGCCGCCGGGCAACACCGTCACGGTCTGCTTGCCCGCGTTGATGAGGTTCGGATCTTCGTCGCCCTCGAACGGGAACGGCCCGGTGCCGAGCAAGCCGTTCTCGGAGTGCAAGAACGCGTGGCCGGCCGGCAGGTAGTCGGCGACCTGCGTCGGCAGGCCGATGCCGAGGTTGACGATCGAGCCGGCGGCGATCTCCTTCGCCGCGCGCCGCGCCATCGCTTCGGTGTCCCAGCTCATCGCTTCCTCACCGTACGAAACTCGAACGCGTTCTCGTGCTCGGGCACGTGGACGACCTTCGCGACATAGATCCCCGCGAGGTGGACGTCATCGGGATCGATCGCGCCCGGCTCGACGAGCTCGTCGCACTCGACCAGCGCGAGCTTCGCGGCGGTCGCCATCACCGGGTTGAAGTTGCGCGCGGTCCGCCAGAAGCGCAGGTTGCCGAACCGGTCGGCCTTCGCCGCGCGCACGAGCGCGACATCGCCGTGGAGCGCGCGCTCGAGGAGATAGCGCTTGCCGTCGAGCTCCTTGACCTCTTTGCCCTGCTCGACGACGGTACCGACGCCGGTCGGCGTGTAGAACGCCGGGATGCCCGCGCCCGCGGCGCGCATCCTCTCGACGAGCGTGCCCTGCGGTACGACCTCGACCTCGACTTCGCCCGAGGCCATCCGCGTGTGCAGATCTTCGTTGCCGCCGATGTAGCTGCAGATGACCTTGCGGACGATGCCGGCGCGCAACCAGGTCGCGAGACCCTTGCCGAGGTTGCCGGCGTTGTTCGAGACCAGCGTCAGGTGCTTCACCCCGCGCTCGACCATGCCCTTGATCAGCGCTTCGGGGTTGCCCGACAAGCCGAAGCCGCCGACGAGGATCGTCATGCCATCTTGCACGGGCGCGAGCGCCTCGGCGACCGAGCGCACGACCTTGTCGTGATGGTTCACGCCGCGGCCCCGAACGCGCGCACCGCGGCGTCGCCGAACGATCGGATGCCGCCGACGAGCTCTTGCTCGGTGATGCACAGCGGCGGTGCGAAGATCGCGGTCCCGCGCTTGGCGTCGACATGGAGCGAGAGCTTGCGCTGCGCGAGCTCGCCGGCGAGCACGCCCCACTCGATGCTCGGCGCCTCGATCTCGAGCGCGGCGAGCAGGCCCTGACCGCGCACGAACGTCACGGCCGTGACCCGCTGCTTGACGGCATCGAGCTCGCGGCGCAGCACGGGCCCCAGGCGCTCGGCGTTCTCGAACAGCTTGTCGTCGCGATAGACGTTGAGGGTCTCGACCGCGGCGGCGCACGCGGTCGGATGCGCGTAGTACGTCAGTCCGCACGCGAGCACGCGCTCGTCGAAGTGCTCGGCGACGCGAGCGCTGACCAGCACCGCGCCGATCGCTTGATAGCCCGAGGCGAGGCCCTTCGCGACCGTGATCAGATCGGGCGCCACGTTCCAGTGCTGGAACCCGAACGGCTTGCCGGTCCGGCCGAAGCCGGTGAGCACCTCGTCGGCGACGAGCAGCGCGCCTTCGCGATCGCACGCGGCACGGACGAGCGGCCAGTACTCCGGCGGCGGCACGAGCACGCCGTTCGCGCCCGGCACCGGCTCGAGGAACACCGCGGCGATCGAGTGCGGGCCCTCGAGCTGCATCTGCGCGTCGATGTTCGTCGCGCACTCGCGCGCGCAGGTCGCGAGCTGCTTGCCGAACGGGCAGCGATCGCAGTAGCAGTCGGCGACATGGACGACGCCCGGGATGCCCGGCTCCATCGCCGCGCGCCGCCAGTCGCCGGTCAGCGACAACGCCCCCATCGACGCGCCGTGATAACTGCGATAGCGCGCGATGTTCTTGAGCCGGCCGGTGACCGCGCGCGCGATCTTGAGCGCGTTCTCGTTCGCCTCGGCGCCGCCGAGCGTGAAGAACACCTTGCCGCGCGCGAAACCGGGGCCGGCCATCGCGAGCAGGCGTTCGGCGAGCTCGACCTTCGCCGGGAACACCGCGTTCGGAGCGGCGAGGCACAGCTCGTCGGCCTGGCGCTTGATCGCTTCGACGATGCGCTTACAGCCGTGGCCGGCGTTCACCTGGTAGCTGAGCGCGCCGAGATCGAGCCAGCGCTCGCCGCCTTTCGTCGTGAAGTGCGCGCCGTGACCGCCGGTGAGCTCGAGCGGCTTCGCGCCGTGCTGCGCCGACCACGTGAAGAAGAACGGATAGTCGCGGGTCGTCATGAGTCAGAGCTTCCAGCGCACGGGCGAGACGTTGTGGATGAACCCCTGCTGCGCCCACAGCTCGCCCGAGGTCAAGTTCATCGCGATCGCGCCGCAGGTCGCCGCGCCGTGCGGGTCCTCCGGCGTCGACATGTTCGTGTTGATGCTGCGCGGCCAGCCGTCTTCGGAGCCGAGCCGGCGCCACGCATCGGCGAGATCCGCGATCGGCGCGCGCGCGAGGTCGACCTCGAGCCAGTGCATGCGATCGTGCGTCGTGCTCGCGGGCGGGACCTTCGAGCGTGCGGCGACCTCGCGATCGAAGCAGTGGTTCGTGTGGCAATAGACCTTGAGGTCGCCGTTGAACACCTGCTTGCGCCGCGTTCCCGACGCCTCGATCGCGAACGCCGCGTTGCGGCCGCCGACGAAGTAGTGATGGCCCGAGCCGATCGGCGCGTGGGCGATCTCGTCGCGCGCTCCGGTCACCGTACGTTCGGCGAGCGCGCGGCGCACGACCGCGGGCCACACCACGCCGAGCGTCGCGTCGGTCGAGTACAGGTTGTTGATCGCGATCGCCACGCGCGCGGCATTCATCCCGGCCATCCCGAGGCAGCCGGTCACGGTGAGCAGGCGCATCGCCGGCGCCTTCGCGGTCTCCGGCACGCCGAGCGTCATGACGTACGGGATCGCGGTCGCGTGCATGTCCCAGGTCTGCGCGAGGATGCGTCCGCTCGGCGTCTCGGCCCAGATGACACTGCATCCGTCGCCGCCAAGGGAATCCGAGCCCGAGCCCGAGCCCGAGCCCGATGCGTCGTCGTGCGTCTTCGCCCGCTTCCACTTCTTCTGATCCGGATCCAGATCCCGCAGATCGGTGTAGTGATTCGCGACGACGATCTCTTCGGGCGTCACCGCCGCACCCTCCGCGATCCCGCACAGCTCGGCGTGCAAGTCGCGGTCGTAGCTCTCCAGCACCGGCAGGTGCGCCTTCGCCGCCGACAGCACCGCGGCAGCGTCTCCGAACCCGCCGACCTTCGTGCACAGGTACACGCGGATCGCGGCGAGCGCCTTGATCTCGCCGCGGAAGCTCTCGCCGTGCAGCTGGCCCCACTCGCGTGGTGACTTGCCGGCTGGAAGATCGAGCGTCCTCAACGTGCGCCGCCTGCGCCGCCGATCGCCTCCGCGGCCTCGGCGATCCGATCGAGCGCGGGAATCACGCCGAGCTTGCCCGCGGGGAACCGCCGCACCGCGATGCCGCGATCGCCGAGCGCATCCGCGACTTCGTCGGCGCGGTCGCCGGCATCGATCACGCGATACGCGCCGAGCCCGGCGAACGGCACGCCGAGCCCGGTCAACGCGCGATCGAGCGCCGCGGCGCCGCCCGCGATGTCGAGCCGCCGCGCCGCTCGCGCGTGATGATGCTGCCGGACGAGCGACAGCTCGTCGCCATCCCACGTCGACACGAGCGTCAGCGGACCCGGGACGTACCACTTCGCCGAGGTGTGCAGGTAGCCGGTCTGCGCCCCGCCCCACCACGTCAGCACGTCGGGGACGAGGCCCACGGCGCTCGACAAGAACGGGCCCTTGCCGGAGCGATACGTGTGGGTCGTGGTCTCGACCGCGATCAGCGGCAGCTCGAGCTCGGTGCGCAGCGCGCCGAGCTCGGCGATGAAGTCGGCGGGTAGCACGTGCCCGGTGCGCTCTTGCACGAGCTCGTACACGAAGCCGAGCACCCCCGCCGGGCCGCCCGCCTTGCCGACCGCGACGCGCAGCGCTGCGATCGTCGCTTGCGTGCCTGCGATCGCCGGATGCGGCACGCGCGGCCACGCGAAGTGACCCGGACCACCGCGATGCACCGCCGGATCCGAAAGCGATCGCGTGCTGCCGACGGTGTGCCCGTAGTAGCCACCGTCGAGCCCGATCGCGACGGCCGCGGTCTTGCGCGTACTGCGGACGAGCCGGAGCGCCTTGTCGATGCTCTCGTCGCGGCTCGACGTCAGGTACATGTGCGGCAGCTCGGGCACGAGCGCCGACAGCCACTCGATCGCGCGCACCGCGGCGGGTGTCGTGTAGTTCATCAGCGTGAGCTTGTTGACCGCCGGCCCATACAGCGAGCCATCGCGCTCGAGGCTGCGCAGGCTCGCCGGTCCGTCGGCGAACGGCTTGGTCAGCCCTTGCGCGAGATCGATCGCCGCCGCCGGCTCGCTGCGAGCGACGCGCCGCTTGCGGACGTCCTCGGCGACCGCGAGATCCGGTGCGAGTGGTCCGAGCGGAATCCGGTAGTAGATGGCCTGACCCTCCGGGTCCTCGTACTGGCCGGTCAGGATCGAAACCACGTGCGCGCCGAACACGCGGTTGAGGTGCGTCATCTCCGCGGTGCGGCCGACGCGATTGCGCCCGCTGACGTAGCCATAGCGCGGCGAGCCATCGGGCCGCTTCGCCGCGGCCGCGTCACGCAACTGGTGCTCCTTGAGCTTGCGGCCGATGCCCGATCCCTGGTGGCTCGGCGCGACCGTGATCGACACCGAGTACATCGTGTTGTGCTTGCCGAGCATCGGATCGTCGTCGCATCCTTCGACATCGTCGCTCTGCTCGAGCGGGCCGCCGATCGCGAACGCGACGAGCTGCGGGGTGCCGGACGGCCCGGGCGCCTCCGCGATCACGAGCGAGCCATCGACCCCTTCGATCGCCGCGCGGATCTCGGCCGGCGGCGTGCGGCGCGCCGGCTCGTAGACCTGGTACTCGATGTCGAGGATCGCCGGTAAAAAGCTCATCGCCTCCGAGTGCGGGACGCGGCGATACGTGACGTTCGGCGGCGGCGCCGGCGCGGCGCCGGGCGCCGGCGGGTTCTCCCAGGACGGCGGCTTCTGACCTTCGTGCGCGTCGAGCCACGACAGCGACCGGCGGATCGTCTCGAACAACAGCTCGATCTCGCGCGCGAGATACGAATCGCTCAGCCGATAGCGCGCGGTCCGCGAGCCGGCCGCAAACACGACCGCGCCGCGCCAGAACCTTTGGCCGATGAACGCATCGAGTTGCGCCGGGGTGGGCAGATCGAACGCGAACGCATAGCCGGCGCCGCGCGGATGCTGGACGAGATGCGGATACGCTCGCGCGAGCTGCGCGAGCCGCGGCGCGACGAGCTTCTCGAGCCGCTCGGCGTTGTGCCCGGTCGACACCATGTCGGCGTGGATCCGGCCGCGCACCAGCGACGCGGCATGAACACTCGCCGGCTCCGGATCGGCGAACCGCGACATCACGACGCCGACCTGCGCGCGCTTCGCGAACGTCACCGCGTCGGGATAGTCTTGCTGGCCGCGCGCGGAGAGCAGCCGGAACTTCGAGTGCCACGCGAACGGCCCGCCGAGCCCGAAGCCGACCTGGACCTCGTCGAACAACAGCGAGGTCTTGTGGTAGCGCGTGAGCAGGCGCAGCGCGCGAAAGAACCGCTCGGTCGCGTAGCGATCGCCGCCTTCGGATTGCATCGGCTCGACGATCGTCGCGAAGTAGGCGCCGGTCGCGAGCGCGGCATCGACCGCGGCGAGCGAGGCGACCTCGGCGGCGAGCAACGCGTCGTCCTTCGCGTCGCCGAATCGCTCGCGGAGATCGGCGATGTCGCCGGTGGCGGCGGCGGCGTAGTAACCGCTCGGCGCGGACGGCTCGTCGTCAGACGGCGTGTTCCACACCGGGAACGGCGCGAACGTCGCCTCGTAGCCCTCGAGCTCGAACGCGGCGCGCTTGCTCGGCGAGTGGGTCGCGTGCACCGCGAGCAGCGTGCGGCCGTGGAAGCTGCCGTCGAACGCGAGCATCTTCGTCGCATCCGGCCGTTCGCAGTTGATCCGGGCGAGCGCGAGCGCCTTCTCGTTGGCCTCGGCGCCGGACGCGACGAACGTGACGTGCGGCAAGCCCGGCACGAGCTGGCGCAGCGCGTTCGCGTAGTCGATCTCGGCCCAGGTCTCGCCCGCGGCGGTATCGGGGTTCGCGACGAGCGTGTCGCCGAACTCGCCCTCGGTGAACGCGCGCACGACCGGATCCTCGGCGAAGCCACCGACCACCGTCGCGGTCTGGCTCATCCCGTCGAGCACCGCGAGCGGCTCGCGATCGATCGACACCATCCACGGTCCGGCCGAGCGCAGGTGATCGAACACCGGCGGCTTCTTCTCTTTCGGCACGCGATCGCCGGCATAGAGCCGCGCGAGGTACGCCTCGGACTCCGGCAGCTTGCCGCCGGCCGGGCGATGCAGCGCCATCGGTCGCGGCAGCTCGACGAGCATGCGCGCCGCGTCGGCCGCTTCTTCGCCCGCGTGCTGCGCCTCAAGCCGATCGAGATCGACGGGCGGCAGCAACGCGGCGAGCTGCGGGTGCGGCGTCACCGCGCCGAGCACGTTCTCGAGCACCGCGACCGGCGCGACGACGTTGCGATGGGCCCACGCCCCTGCCGGGCGATGGTTGCCGCTCTTGCCGAGGCCGCCGAACGGCAGCCGCGGGCTCGCGAGGTTCGTCGAGCGGTTGCGATTCAAGATGCCGCTGTTCGTCCGCGCGAAGAACTGCTCGAACCGAGGCGTCGACGCGGTGAACACCGCGTTCGCGAACCCGTACGGCGACGCATCGATCACCGCGATCGCTTCGTCGTCGGTGTCGAACACCTCGACGCACAGATCCGGGCCGAACACCTCGACATCGGTGTAGCCGGCGACGTGGTGGACGCCATCGGGCATGCGATGCAACGACGGCGAGTGGTAATAGCCGCCCGGCAACTTGCTGCCGGCGACGATCGCATCGGCGCCCGCCTTCTTCGCGATCTCGAGTGCCGCTTGCAGCTTGTGCAGCGCGCCGATCGTCGCGACCGGGCCGGCGAACACCGACGGATCCTCGGGATCGCCGAACTTCAAGCCGCGCACGACCTTCGCCAGCGCATCGATGAACCGATCGGCGATCTTGCGATGCACGAGCACGCGATCGGTGCCGGTGCAGCGCTGGCCCGCGGACAAGTAGCCGCCGACCGCGACCTCGTGCACCGCCTGGCGCAGCGCGCAGTCGTCGAGCACGACGCACATGTTCTTGCCGCCCATCTCGAGCGCGACCAGCAGCTCGGGGCGATCGAGCGAGGCTTCGAGGATGCGGCGGCCGACCGGCCAGCTGCCGGTGAAGCACAACCCGCGGAGCAGCGGATGAGCGACCATCGCCGCGCCGACCTCGCCCGCGCCGACGACGACGTTGAGCACGCCGGGCGGCAGCTTCGCGGCGAGCGCCGCCTCAGCGTAGCGCTGGCCGCACAGCGGCGAGATGTCCGACGGCTTCATCACGACCGTGTTCCCGGCGTAGAGCGCGGGGATCACGTGCGCGTGACACAGGTGGAGCGGGAAGTTGAACGGCCCGATCACGCCGACGACGCCGAGCGCCTGGTAGCGCAACACCTCGCCGGGCGCGACCGGACCTGGCTTCAAGTCGCTCGCGATCGCCGCCTTGACCAGGTCGAACCGGTTGAGCAGCGTCTGGATCTCGGTCTTGGCTTCCGCGCGGATCTTGCCGGTCTCGAGCACGATCGCATCCGCGAGCTCGGTCGCGCGACTCGCGATCGCGGCTTTGAATCGCTCGAGGTGAGCGAACCGTTCGGCGCTGGACAGCGCGGCCCATGCCGGTTGCGCCGCCGCGGCCGCCGCCGCCGCATCGCTCACCGCGGAGACCGTGTAGCCGGTCTCGAACACCACCGCGCCATCGGCCGCGGGGTTCTTCGACACGAGCGCGGTTCCAGAGGGCGGGACGAACCCCCCACCGATGAAGTTGCCCTTGGCCTGCACGCGGCTACTAGACCACAAAAGCAAGAGAACTCAACGATATCAGCAGCCTCGGCGCCTACTAATTCCCACGCGCACCGATTCCCGAACGAGGTTGCTGAGTTGCGTTGGGAACTGCCGGTCGGACGTCAGATCGCCATGGTGTGATCGACGCAAGATGCTCTGCCATGAACGACGACAACCTCGATGAGTTGATCGAAAACCTGCTCGCCCGTACGCCCAGTTACGAAGTCCGGATCGACAAGAAAATCGATCCTGGCGTCGCGACCGGAGACGCTCACGAGGCCGCAAGCGCGGTCGCGCAAGCGCGGCTCGAAAGCCTGAGCCGCGGCGATCGCGTCGTGCACGTGATCACGAATGGGCGCGAAACCTTCAGCGACACGGTCAATCGTTCGCAGGTCAACGCACTCATCGCCTCGGGTGCGATCCATGACGAAGCAAGCGCGCTCGCGGCGTTCGCGGAGGCGGACGCGCCGGCCGCTCGCGGCTAGGCCTTCACCGTTTCGTTCACTGGTCCGCCGGTTTCGCGTCCTCAGCCGGCCTTGGCACCGTTGGGGCTTTCACAAGGTGAATACCCCGGCCCGTGATCGTGGCGCACACGCGATCGGGACCTTTGCCCTCGGTGACGACGTGCGTAAGCAGGATCGTATCCACCGTGCTTGGAAGACCGCCGTCCGCCGCGGTGGGAAGACCGCTGAGGTCGAGTCGAGAAATCGCGTCGGTCGCGGCCGCGGCTATTGCTTGGCGCGTAAGCTCGTCCGCCGATAGTTTCGCGAGGTCAGTCATACCCACCCAGTAGGTGGTTGGTGTCAGGCGATTGACGCACGCCTTCCCGACGCCTGAGTCGAGAAGCTCGAAGTCAAGAGCGCCAACCATCGCGGGCTGATTGCCGGGCTGCATGCTGACGAGCAAACTCGACCCGTCGATCGCCGCTCGCTCAGGCGCTGCGCAGCCGACGAACGCCAGACAGACAACGGTCCCCTTCACCGTCCGAGCTTCACCCTCGTTGGCACCTAAGGCAACAGCTGGCGCACGCAGCTTGACCGCGGTCATGGCGGGCGCGACGCTTGGCGCCTACGCGCCCGACGGGTATCGCGATAGGGATGTTGACGAGTACAACATTCGAATGGCCCTTCGTGCCCTGCTCGAAGGTAACGCTGGTGCGTTCCTCCCACTGTCAGGGAGTTCCGTGGGCTCGCGGTCGAGCCTGTCAGGAACGTCCGTGGATCAAGACGTAAGGGACGTATCAGGTCTGGACCCATGGTGTGCGAGGACGCGCCCGTTGCAGCCAATCATGAACTTACGTATATCTGCTGAATCAATTGAATCGTCGGTTGCTACGTTCCGAGGCGTGAGGTCGTCTTCGCGTAATCGCCAGCTCGAGCTTCCGCGGCTCGATAAGAACCAGCAGCGTCGCGGCGGGAAGCGACGAGGCGCCGGCCACAAGCCGAAGGGCTTCCGCGCCGGCGTCACGCACGCGAAGCGCGCCGAGCTCGATCCAAGCAAGCCCCTCCACATCACGCTGCGCGTGGTCGCGGCGGTCGCCGCCTTGCGGTCGGAGAAGGCCTATCGTGCGATTCGCCGCGCGCTGGTCGTCACAGCGTTCAACCAACTCGGGCTGCGGATCTGCCACTTCAGCGTCCAGCGGAACCACGTCCACTTGATCTGCGAGGCCGACAACAACGCCGGGCTCACGCGCGGCATGCAGAGCTTCAAGATCTCTACGGCAAAGCAGCTCAATCGCGAGCTGCGGCGTCGTGGCACCGTGTTCGCCGACCGCTACCATGTCGAGATCCTCGCCACCCCGACGCAAGCGAGCCACGCGATCAGCTACGTGCTCAACAACTGGCGCAAGCACGGCGAGCACCGCAACACCGCCGGGCTCTACCGCGGCCGCATCGATCCGTTTTCGAGCGGCGCACAGTTCTACGGCTGGTCCATGCCGCGCTGGCGCACCAGCCTCTATCCAAGAGGGTACGAACGTGCCGCGATCGCGGCGCCCCTCACATGGCTGCTTGGGGTCGGCTACTTGCGCGGCAGGCCGATCAGCGTCTTCTCGGTGCCCTCCACGCGAGCCACGCGATTGGTGTCGAAGAGTTGAGACGAACCATGAGCGCGGAGTAGCTCCGTTTGGTCCTCGGCTCGGACGATGCCGCCCCCAAGCAGTCGGCTTGCACAGTGGTCCAGTAGCGCACGCGCTCGCAAAGCCGGTCCGAGGCATTTGGGGACGCGCCGCGGCGAGAGTGCAAAAAACTGTGGTAACAAGCGAGCCTAGATGGCCTCGCTGGTGTTCCTTGCAGGTCCGATCGCCGGCCGGCGGTACAGACTCGGCGAAGGCGAGTACGTGATCGGACGGCGCTCCGACTGCCAGATCTTCGTACCGGACATGCGGGTGTCGCGCCAGCACGCGCGGCTGTGGCGCGACGGCGAGGGCTGGACGCTCGAGGACCTCGGCTCGAATAACGGCACGTTCATCAACGGCCAGAAGCTGAAGAAGGCGACCGCGATCCGCAACGACGACGAGATCACGATCGCGAACAACAAGATCCGGGTCGAGTCGCAGGACTCGTCGGCTGAAGGCCGGTTCCCCGAGGGCAACGTCACGATCGTCGACGTCACCGGGCAATCGCTGATCCGGTCGCGCGAGGAGTCCGGCCTGGTCAAGCTGCCGATGGTGTCCTCGGGCTTGCAGAGCCTCGCCGATCAGAAAGCGGTGCGGTTGATCGAGCGCAAGCTCGATGCGCTGACCCAGATCTTGTCGGCGACCGCGGCGTCTGGTTCCGCGGAGGAGCTGCTGACCAAGCTGGTCGACGCGCTGCTCGAGCTCTATCCGCAGGCCGACGATGTCGGCGTGCTCGTCGAGGACGAGCGCACCGGCGAGCTTCGGGTTCAAGTCCAGCGCCACCGCCGCGCCCAGACCGGGCCCGACTCCGGCGGCGACGTCTCGCCGTACGGCGGCGACTTGCGCGTACCGGGCACGATCATCCAACACGTGGTCAGCGATGGCCGCGGCGTGCTGCTCGGCGAAAACGCCGACGACGAAGAGCCGATCGGCACGCGCATGGGCGCACCGATCATCTACGGCGGCGCGCACTACGGCGTGGTCTACGTCGAGAGCATGACCCAGTCGTTCCGACAGGAAGACGTCGATCTGCTCCAGACCATCGCGAACCAAGCCGGGTTGGCGATCCATGCCACGCGCGTCGCGGTGCAGCTCGCCCGGCGAGAGCAGCTCGATCGCGATCTGCGCGTCGCTCGCCAGATCCAGCGCAGCTTGTTGCCGGCGAACGTGCCGCAGGTCGTGGGCCTCGACTTCGCGGTCCACTACGAGCCCGCGTATCAGATCGGCGGCGACTTCTACGACTTCATCTGGCACGACCCGTCGCACTTGGGTCTCGCGGTCGGCGATGTCGCCGGCAAAGCGATCAGCGCGGCGCTGTACATGGCGCGGTTGACCTCGGAGCTGCGGTCGCGCGCCGCGATCGCGCGGACGCCCGCGCGACTGCTCCGTCGCGTCAACAGCGAGATCGCGTCGCTCGGCGACGACGGCATGTTCGCGACGCTCGTCTACCTGATCTACGACCTCGAGAACCGCAGCCTCGTGTTCACGAACGCCGGCCACTGCGTGCCGCTGTTGCGCCGCGGCGACCGCGTGTTCCCGCTCCAAGCCGAGCGCGCGAGCACCCCGCCGCTCGGGGTGACCGCCGAGCTCGAAGCGGGTGAAGCGCGCGTCCAGCTCCACTCCGGCGACATGCTGATCATCGTGTCGGATGGCATCATCGAAGCGCGCGATATTCACGGCAAAGAGTACGGGCTGACGCGGCTCTCGCGGCGGATCCGGACCGCGCGCGGCGCGACCGAAGACGTCATCAAGGCGATCCTGGCGGACATCGACTCGCACTGCGGCGATCAAGCCCAAGGCGACGACATGACGATCGTCGCGATGGCGATCGACCAGCGCCGCGCCAAGCGCAAGACCACGACCCTGCCCGGCGTCGTCCCGGCCGAGACCTCCCGACCCGCGCGGCTGTCGACCGAAGGCGGCACGCCGAACGACACCTCGCGGATGGGCCACGAAGGAATTCACGGGGTTCCACCCGGCCCCGACGAACAAGACTGAGCGCCCGTCGCGGCAAAGTCTCGGCTTTCGGAGGGAGACAACGCTTGCCAAGCCCGCGAGCGCCGTGGCATACAACGCGTCCCCGGAGCTACTGCCATGGCGAAAAAAGGGAAATCGGGCCGCGAGCTCATCCGTCTGGTGTCGACCGCCGATACCGGCTTCTTCTACACCACGTCGAAGAACCGCAAGCGGACGCCCGACAAGCTCGTGCTCAAGAAGTACGACCCGGTCGTGCGTCGGCACGTCGAGTTCAAAGAGTCGAAGATCTAGGAGCTGGCGATGTCGCGCGTTTGCCAAGTCACCGGGAAGAAGCCGCTCGTCGGCAACAACGTCTCGCACTCGAACCGCCACACGAAGCGCCGGTTCGAGATCAACCTCAAGGACAAGCGGTTCTGGGTCGAAGACGAGAAGCGCTGGGTCACGATTCGGATCTCGGCGCGCGGTATGCGCCTGATCGACAAGCTCGGCTTGCCCGCGGTGATCGCCGAGATGCGGTCGCGCGGCGAGAAGTTCTAACGCCGCCCGCGATGCGGTTCGCGGCGGCAGCGCTCGCGATCGCCGCGTGTCACTCCCCGGAGCATCCGCGGTCACAAGCCGTCGGGCAGACGCTCGACGTCAGCGCCGGCGGAGCCTTGCGCGGCGTCGCAGGCGATCACGGCGGCGCGCGGCTCTTCACGGCGATCGCGGCGCCCGGTCATACGACGGTCGTCGCCCGCACGAACGGCGCGATCAGCTGGTCGGCCGACGTGCCCGGCGGCGGAGGCCCGATCGCCGCGAGTCACGGGCTCGTCATCGTCACGACCAGCGCCACCGGCGGGATCTCGATCGCCGGTGTCCCGCGGGTGCTGCGCGGCGATCCGGGCATCGTCGCGATCGCGCTCGACGCCGGCACCGGTGCGATCAAGTGGGTGCTACCCGTCGATTCTGGCGAGTGGGCGGTCGCGAGCGCGATCGCCGCGACCGGCGACGGCGTCGTGATCGGCGGATCGTTCAGCGGCACGCTGCGCGCCGGCGCGAAGGTCGTGACGAGCGCGGGCACCGCGGACGGCTTCGTCGTCAAGCTCGGTGCGGGCGGTGCGGTCGATTGGCTCGTCAGGATGGGCGGGCCCGGCGGCGATGCGATCACCGGTGTCGCGGCGCGCGGCGATCGCATCGCGATCGCAGGAACGTTCGGGATGGACGCCGACCTGTTCGGCCAGCGGCTCGTCCAGATCGACGACCGCTCGCCGCTCGCCGACGGCTTCGTCGCCGAGCTCGATGTCGCCGGCGCCTTGAGCTGGGTCAAGACGTTCGGTGGCCACTACGACGAAGCAGTCGCCGGCGTCGCGATCGACAACAGCGGACGCGTCGCGGTCGCGTCGAGTGCACGCGGCAAGCTCGCGGTCGGCGGCACCGAGCTGTCCGCGCAAGGTGCCGGCGATGGCCTGGTCGCGTGGTTCGGCAGCGACGGCGCGGTAGGCGGCGCGACGTTGATCGGCGGCGCCGACTTCGATGGCCTGCGCGCGATCTGCGCACCCGAAGACGTGAGCGGCGTGGTCGTCGGCGGGTTCTTCTCCGGCTCGATCACGCTCGGCGGCCGCAAGCTCGACGCCGCCGGCGGCGATGACGCCTTCCTCGCCGCGCTCGACAGCGAGGGCGTGGTCACCGCGGTGTGGCCGGTGAGCGGGCCCGGGCGCGAAGAGATCGTCGCGCTCGCGCCACTCGCCGGCGGTTTCGTCGCGGGTATCGCGCACACCGCCGCCGTCACGATCGATCGCGCCGCCCTGCCCGCACCCGCCGATCCGATGACCGGCGCCGCGATCGCCGTGCGCGCCGCGCCTTAGCCCATCACGCTTCGAGCAACATCCGGTCGGGCGCTTCGAGCCGATCCTTGACCGCGACGAGGAACGACACCGCCTCGCGACCGTCGACGACGCGGTGGTCGTAGCTCAGCGCCACGTACATCATCGGGCGGACCTTGATCTCGTCGCCGATCACGACCGCGCGCTTGACGATGTTGTGCATGCCGAGGATGCCGGTCTGCGGGTAGTTGAGCAGCGGCGTCGACATCATCGAACCGTAGATGCCGCCGTTCGTGATGCTGAACGTCCCGCCGGTGAGATCCGGCAGCGCCAGCTTCGCGTTGCGCGCGCGGTCCGCGAGCTCCAGGATGCCGGCTTCGATCTCGGCGAACGTGCGCTGGTCGCAATCGCGCAGCACCGGGACGACGAGGCCCTTCGGCGCCGACACCGCGATGCCGAAATCGTAATGCTTCTTGTAGACGATGCTGCCGGCGACGAGCTCGGCGTTGACGCCGGGGAACAGCTTGCACGCGGCGACGCAGGCTTTGACGAAGAACGACATGAAGCCGAGCTTGGTGCCGTGGGTCTTCTCGAAGCTGTCTTTGTACCTGGTGCGCAGCTCGATGATCTGCGTCATGTCGACTTCGTTGAACGTCGTCAGCGACGCCGACTCGTGCTGCGCCTGGACCAGGCGCTCGGCCACGCGCTTGCGCAGCGGCGACATCGGCGCGATCTCGTCGCGCGGATCGACTTCGGCGAGGCGAGCCTCCGCGCTCGGTCCGGCCGGTGCGGCGCCGGCGTCGGTGCGCGCCGGCAACGAGCCGTGCTCGCGAGCGGCGAGACGTTGCGAGGGGGTGAGGCGTAGCAGGGCGTCGCGATCGAGCGACTCGCCGTTGCCGGTGCTCGGTGCGGCGGCGAGGCTGACTGCCGCCGGGGACGGCTTCGCGGCTGGCGCCGGGGGCGCGGGCTTCGGTACGGTCGGAGCCGCGGCCGGCTTCGGTGGGGCGGGAGCTGCGGCCGGCTTCGTCGCCGCCGCGCCGGCCTTGCCCGCGTCGACCTGGCCGATCACCTCGCCGACCTTCACGGTCGCGCCGACCGCGGCGCGCTGAGCGCCCATCGCCCCCGCGACCGGCGACGGCAGCTGCACCGTGATCTTGTCGGTCTCGAGCTCCGCGACCGGCTCGTCGACCGCCACGGCCTCGCCGCTCTGCTTGAGCCAACGTGACACGACTGCCTCGACGATCGATTCGCCGAGCGGGGGCACGACCAGATCAGCCATTGCGGCATGCTACCGCGGATCGCGAGCGCGCGACCTGATCTCGAAGACATGCAGTGCGGCGCCGAGCAGACCGTACACGATCATCCGACCGCGGCGCGCGAACGCGAAGGCCAGGCCGAGCGGCCCAGGAAACCCGAGGACCGAAAACAGGTAGACGGTCGTGCCCTCGAACACGCCGAGCCCGGCCGGAATCGCGAAGCTGATGAACCCGGCGGCGTGATGAAAGCAATAACAGAACACCACCGTGGTCGCGTCGTGGGGCAAGCCGAGGCCCCACAGCAGCGCGACGAACTCGAGCATCCCGACGAACCGCGACAGCGCGTACCACAGCAACAGGTGCGCGAGTCGACCGGCGGGCAGCGGCAACAGCTCGGCGTCGCCGGTCGCGCCGAGCCAGCGGCCGAGCGTGCGCCCGAGCTTGCCTGGCAACGGGGTCAACACGAGTACGAAGCTCGCGAGCCCGGCGGCCGCACCGATCGCGACATAGGTGACGAGCCCGGCGCGCAGCGCCGACGGCAACGCGAACCGCGACAGTCCCCACGCGAGCCCGCCGGCGGTGACGACCAAGCCGACGCCGTTCTCGATCACGCGATCGCGGATCAGCGCGGTCACGGCACGGTCGACCGGCACGCTCGCGCTCAGCTGGCGGACCTTGAACGGCTCGCCGCCCACGCCTGCGGCTGGCAACAGGGAGTTATAGCCGTCGCCGATCAGCCGGATCACGACCAGCGCTCGAAACCCGATCGCGTCGTCCAGCAGGAGCTGGAGCGCGCGCGTGTTGACGAGCGTCCAGCCGAACGCGACGACCAGCGTCAGCGCGAACGCCGGACCGACGATCGCGCAGGCGTCGGCGATGTCGCCGAGGGAATAGCGCGACACGACAAAGACCAGCAGGCCGACGCCGAAGACGAGGAGGGCGCGATCGATCCAGCGCTTCGCTCCGTGTCGCGACCCGATCGGCTCTTTGTTAGCGGTCAAGGACAACGGTGACGGTGGAGTTCACGTTCAGGTCGACGTCAACGTCAACGTGGATCGAACGCCGATTTCAGGATCTGAGCGGTCTCGATCACGTGCGCCTTGTGCGATCCGGTCGCCGGGCTCGCGCTCTCGGCGCGCGCCACGACCTCGAGCTGGATCTTGCGCTTGCCGAGCAAGGCTTCGAGCCGTGGGACCACGAACGGCGCCGCACCCATGTTCAACGGCTCGTCCTGCACCCACAACAGCTCGCGCAGCGAGCCGTAGTCCGCGAACGCCTTGTCGACGACCTCGGGCCACCACGGATACAGCTTCTCGATCCGGACGATCGCGACGCTGGGATCGGCGCGCTTGTGACGCTCCTCGACGAGCTCGTAGTAGATCTTGCCGGTGCACATCAGGACGCGCGTCACGCTGGCGGGCTCCGCGGTCGGGTCGGCGAGCACGCGGTGGAACCGACCGTTCGCGAGCTCGTCGAGCGTCGACGTCGCGGCCGGCAAGCGCAGCAGGCTTTTCGGCGTCATCACGATCAGCGGCTTGCGCAACCGCCGCAGGTGCTGCCAGCGCAGCAGGTGATACATCTGCGCCGGCGTCGTGGGTTGCGCGACTTGGATATTCTGCTCGGCGCACTGCTGGAGGTAGCGCTCGAGCCGCGCGCTGGAGTGCTCCGGCCCCTGGCCCTCGAAGCCGTGCGGCAAGAGCAGCACGAGCCCCGACAGCCGCTTCCACTTGTCTTCCGACGACGTGATGAACTGATCGATCACGACTTGCGCGCCGTTCGCGAAGTCGCCGAACTGCGCCTCCCACATGACGAGCGCATCCGGATAGTCGAGCGAGAACCCGAACTCGAAGCCGAGCACGCCGGCCTCGGACAGCGGAGAATCGTAGATCCGGCACCGGCCTTGATCGGCGTGGAGCCCGCCGAGCACGAGGTGCTCGCGCCCCGTCACGACGTCGGTGATGATCGCGTGACGGTGGCTGAACGTGCCGCGCGAACAGTCTTGCCCGCTCATCCGCACGTTGACGCCCTGGTTGAGCAACGAGCCGTACGAGAGTAGCTCGGCCATGCCCCAGTCGATCGGCCGTTCGCCGCGGCCCATCTGCGCGCGCTGCTCGAGGAGTCGTGCGATCTTCGGGTGCGGCGTGAACCCTTGCGGCAGCTCGGTGATGCCCTGGGCGATCGTCTCGAGCACCGCGCGCGGCAGCCGGGTGTCGGCGTCCTCGGGCTTCGCCTGGATCCCGCCGATATAACCGCGCCACATCGCGGTCATCGATACGCCCTCGGCGCGTTGCTTCTGCGCCCTCGCGGCCTCGATCTCGACGTCGAGCTCGGCGATCCGCTTCGCGTTGAACGCTTGGACATCCGGCGCGGTGACGACACCTTCGTCGAGCAGCCTCTTCGTGTAGACCTCGACCGGCGACTGCTTGGTCTTGATCCGCTCGTACATGATCGGCTGGGTGAACGCCGGTTCGTCGTTCTCGTTGTGGCCGTATTTGCGAAAACAGTACATGTCGATCACGACGTCCGACGCGAACTGCGCGCGGTACTCGCACGCGATCTCGACGACGCGCGCGAGCGCATCGCAATCCTCGCCGTTGACGTGCCAGATCGGGCACTCGAGCATCTTCGCGACATCGGTGCAGTACGGCGTCGAGCGCTGCTCGGCCGGCGACGCGGTGAACCCGACCTGATTGTTGACGATGATGTGCACGGTGCCGCCGGTGCGATAGCCGGCGAGGCTCGAGAGCTGCAGCGTCTCGGGGACGAGCCCTTGGCCGGCGAACGCAGCATCGCCATGGACGAGCACGCCGACGACGCGCCGATGCTCGGTGTCACTGTGTCGGACCTGCTTCGCTCGAACACGCCCGACGACGACCGGGTCGACGACCTCGAGATGGCTCGGGTTGAACGCGAGCGACACGTGCATCGTGTTGCCGTTCGGATCATCGCGGTCGGTCGAGAACCCGAGGTGGTACTTGACGTCACCGCCACCGAGCGCCTTTTCCGGCTCGATGTCCTCGAACTGGCCGAACAACTCGCGCGCCGGACGCCGTAGGATCTGCTCGATCGTCGTCAGGCGACCGCGGTGCGCCATCCCGAGCACCGCTTCGATCGCGCCGAGTCGCGCGGTGTGGGTGAGCACGAGGTCGAGCATCGGGATCAAGCTCTCGCTGCCCTCGAGCGAGAACCGCTTCGTGCCGGGATACTTCGTGTGACAGAACCGCTCGAATTGCTCGGCGTTGATCAGCTGCTCGAGCATGCGACGGCGCACGGGCTTCGCCGGCGGCTTCGCGAGCAAGCTCTCCATCCGTGCCGCGATCCAGCTGCGGCGCTGCGGCGAGGCGATGTGCATGAACTCGATGCCGACCGACGACGCGTACGTGCGGCGCAAGTGCTCGAGCAGCTCGGCGAGCGTCGCGCGCTCCAAGCCATGAACGCCGGTCGGCTCGATCACGCGCGTGGCATCGGCCGCGGTGAATCCCCAGGTCGCGGGATCGAGCTCGTCGACCCGCGCGGTGTCGAGCAAGCCGAGTGGATCGAGGTTCGCCGCGAAGTGGCCACGGACGCGGAATGCGTTCACGAGCGGCCACACCGAATGCGCCGCCGCATCGGCGACCTTCGCTTCACCGGTGATCGGCGCCATCGTCACGTTACCGGGTCGCGCGAACGTCGGCATGTTGCGTGTCGTGCGGGTCGTCGGCCGCAGCTCGCCGTAGTCGTTGCGCAAGACGCCGCCGTTGCCGTTCGTCACCGCGGCCGGCGCGGCGCCGTTGCCGTTCGTCACCGCGGCCGGCGCGGCGCCGTTGCCGTTCGTCACCGCGGCTGGCGCGGCGCCGTTGCCATGCAGCGCGGTCGGGATGAGCTCGCGCCACGACGGGTCGATGCCCTCTGCGGTTTGCGCTTGCTCGTAGAGCTCGTCGAGGTAACCGAGCCCGCCGGCGAGCTCGAGGATGTCGCGGGTCATGAGCGCTAGGATACTCCGATCAGCGCGGCGCGGCCTTCGCGCGCAGCGCGTCGACGACATCGGCCCCCAACTTCGGCGCGTCGATTCGGACGCTCGCGGCACGGACGAGCTTCGGGAGCTCGACGATCGTCAGCTTCGGTTGCGCGTCGATCACGAGCTCGTGATCGATGGATTCCAGCTGCGACGCGTCGATCATCTCGAGATCGTAGTTGTCGGTGACGACGAGCGATCCGGGCAGCGTGCGCAGCCCCGGCACGATCAGGGCGGTCAACGCCACGTTGTTCTCGACATCGATCCGACCCGCGCGTTCGAGCAACGGCAAGAACAGCCCGCTCAACGAGCCGTTGCCGATGACCTCGACCGCGCCGCCGACCGACCGAAGATTGTACAACGCGACCTCGTCGATGCCGACCGTCGGGCCGACCACGAGGTCGCCGGAGATCTCGACGAGCCCGCGCAGCGGCGACGTATCGAGCGTCGCACCCGTACGGATCACGACGCTCCTCGCCGACTTGCAGATCGCGAACGCGGTGACGTCGGCTTGGCTCGCGAGCACGACCGTGCGGTCGGCCGCACAGCGCGCCGGATCCGGGCCACGGACCCAGAAGCACCCGGCGAGGCCGAGGACGAGGACCACGATGGCCGCGGTTGGATCGCCCCGCTTCATTTCGTGACGGGCGCGTCGACCGCTTCGCCGTTGCACGCGCGGACGTAGCGCCGGACCGCTTCGGCGAGCCCGAGATAGAGCGCATCGGCGAGCAGCGCGTGACCGATCGAGGCCTCGGCGATCTGGGGCACTTCGCGCGCGAGCAGCGGCAGGTTGCGCAAGTCGAGATCGTGGCCGGCGTTGACCGCCATGCCGCACTCGACCGCGGCCTTCGCGGTCTCCCGCACGCGGTCGAGCTCGATCTTGAGCTGCGGGGTCCGCCACGCCGCCGCGTACGGCTCGGTATAGATCTCGATGCGATCGGCGCCGGTCGCCGCCGCTGCCGGCATCATCGCCGGGTCGGGATCGACGAAGATCGCGGTGCGAATCCCGCGCGCCTTGAGCCGCGCGACGATCGGCGCGACCACCGCGTGTTGCGCCGGCAAGTCCCAACCGTGATTGCTCGTGACCTCGCCGGGCACGACCGGCACGAGCGTGAACTGGGTGACGAGCAACTCCTCGGCGAGCGCGATCAGCTCCGGGCGTTCGTCGCCTTCGAGGTTGAGCTCGGCGCCGCGGTCCTTGCACAGCTGGCGCAGCACGCGCACATCGTCGGCCTTCGCGTGGCGATTGTCGGCGCGCCAATGCAGCGTTAACCCGGAGGCGCCCGCGTCGAGGCACGCGATGCCGGCGAGTCGCGGCGACGGATTGATCCCGCCGCGCGAGTTACGGAGCAACGCGACCTTGTTGAGATTGACCGACAGCCGGATCGGCACGCGCCGATCTGTATCACGCCTTGGCGTCGGAGCCGGCGGGCAGCGCGCGCAGCGCCGGCGGCGCGAGCACGCCGAGCACGAGCGCGACCGTGCTGGCGCCGAGCGTCGCATACGCGCCCCACGACAACACCGCGGTCAGCGCCGAGCCGAGATAAATGAGGATGCCGGCGAGCACGAGGCCACCGGCGAGGCCGGCGAGCTGCTTGCCTTTGGCCGAGCGGCTCGCGGCGAGGCCGACGACAGCGCCGATCGGCACGAGCCAGAGCGCGTACATCATCACGCCGAACGCCGACGCCATCTCGCGCTTGTCCGAGTCGAGCAGCGAGCGGAACATCGAATCGGAGTCCCACGGCGCGACGAACCCGGCGAGCACGACGAGCCCGCCGAGCGCGCGCAGGCTGGCGTAGCGTTGCGAGGTGCCGGCGAGCATCGCGGCGGCACCGCCCAGCACGAGCCAGGTCGCGAGATCCGCGTCGAGCATCGCGTGCGTCGACTTGAGCAGGACATCGCCGCACACGAGCAAGCCGGCGACGATCGCCGCGAGCCGCGCGTACTCGGTGCGCGCGGCGCCGAGCAAGGCGACGCCCGACAGCGGCACGAGGAACAGCCAGTGGTTGTCGTCCCAGGCGATGCCGAGCCCGGTCGCGGAGTGGCCGAAGATACTCACCCACGGCAAGAAGAACGCGATAAGGAGAACCGCCCCTGCGCTCGATAGCGCGCCTTCGGCCCACGGCGCCATGCGTTTTTCCATGGCCTCGACGCTACCAGACCGCGGCCGGCGTGCCAGCGGCAACGCCGAACGAGCGCGACAAATGGCGCGATCTATTTGTTACGGCGCGATCGGCGTGATCACGATCTTGCCGGTCCCCGTCTGCACTCCCGGTGTCATCATGATCGTGGTGAGCGTGCCGGTCCACGACGAGCCGCCACCGCCACCACCACCGCCGCAGTAGCCGAGCGACGAGCCGCCGCCGCCGAAGTAGCCACCGCCGCCGCCCGCCGTGCCGCCGTCCGTCTCGAAGCACACCGGCTCGATCGCTTCCTGCCCCGGGTCGCCCGCGCCACCTTGACCGAGCACGCCCGCGGTCGCACACGTCGACGGCGGGTGATAGGTCTCGCATGACGGCGCGCCGCCACTCGTCGCGCCGCCGCCACCGCCACCGCCCGCGTGGGGTGCGGTCGTCGCGGTACCACCCAAGTTTCCACCCGGGAGGCCGTTCGCGCCGGCATACCCAGCGCCGCCCGCGCCGCCGCAGTAGTTGGTGCCGCACGTGCCGCCGCCACCCGCGCCGCCGATGTAGTCGCCCGGCGCGTCACCGACGCCGCCGGCGCCACCGCCACCCGCGACGATCACGCGCGTCGAGATATCAGCCGCGGTCCGCACGTCCGAAGCGTCGCCGCCGTTCGGCACCGGGGCGCTCAGCGTCACGCCGGCGCCGCCGCCGTTCCACCGCGCTTGACCGCCGACGTACGCGAGCAGCTGCTCGCCAGGAGTCACCGCCATCACGCCGGACGCATAGCCTCCGAGCCCGCCGGCGGTCGCGCCCTTGAAGTCGACGCCGGCCGCGCCCCAGGCTTCGATCTTGATCGAGTGCGTCTGGCCGGGAACCGTATAGGTCTGCGGCGCGCCGGTGTACGTGAACATCTGCGGCCCCGCGGTGAACGTCGCGGTGACCGTCGTCGGCCCGTTCATGGTCACGACGCACGTCGTCGCGCCGCTGCAGGCGCCCGACCAGCCGACAAACGTAGAGCCCGCGACCGGCTGCACGTCGAGCGTGACCATCGCGCCGTCGTCGTAGCTCGCGGTGCACGTCGCACCACATGCGATGTCGCCGTCGGTGGAGCTGATCACGCCGTCGCCCGTACCGGCCTTCACGACCGTGAGCCCGGCCTCGGTCGGCCCGGAATCCCCGCCACCACCGCCGCCGCCGCCACCACCACCGCCCCCGCCGCCCGTATCGGGGCCAATCGCACTGCCCTTCGCACACGCGGCGAAGCCGAGGCAAAGCGCGAGGCGCGCGATGTGAGATTGCAACAAGTCCATCACCCCGACCGTGACCGCCATCCTACCGTAACCGCCCGGGCGGCCGGGAGGGGATCGACCTAGGTTGCGGCGAGCTCGGAGGCAGCAGGGGGTGCAACCGGGGGCCGCGTGTAGATCGCCGCGCTCACCACGCCGAGTCGGGCCACGAGGGCGTGCTCGCCGCGCAGATCGTCGTTGCCATAGACCCCGAGTGCCTTCGCGATCTCCGAGGGCTTGGCCGAGCCCTCGGCGGTCGCGCTCACGCGGGCGCGGAACAGCGCGGGCGCGACCGGCCAGTCGAGCGCGGCGCACAGCTTGAGCGCCGCATCCCCGGCGATCACGTCGAGCTCGCGCACGAACGCGCGCACATCGACCGTCTTCTTGTCGCCGCGTGCGACCGGCGCGGTGGTCTTCGCGAGGAACGCGCCGGCGATGCGCTCGACGCGCGCGACGTCGAACGCCATGCCGTCTGCGGCGGGGCGGACGAGCACGTCCACCGCGTCGATCAGCCGGCCGAGGCCCGGCGTCGCCGACGGCGCACCGTTGAGTGACGGATGCCCGGACAGCCGCACGAGCTCGCACGATTGCAGCTCGATACCCGGCGGGCACACCGCGGCAAGCCGGTCGCGCACGATGTCCGCCGGCAGCTCGCAGCGCGGCGTGTCCGGGCCTGCCTCCCAGGTGAAGCCGCTGTCCGGCGCGAGCTCGAGATCGACATCGATGAGCTCGCCCAGGCTCGGCACGCCGAGGCCGAGCGCCGGGCCGAACGAGATCCGCGGCTTCGGCGAGAACCCGCGAGTCATCGCGAGCGGGAGGTCGGCGCGGCGAAAGCTGCGGCCGAGCAGCCGGCCGAGATCGAGGTGACCGAGGAACGCGGCACGCCCGACCTTCGCGAACCGGATGCGATACGTCGCGTACGCCGCGCCGGCGCCGACGTGCCCGGCGAGCCGCACGCGCTCGGCGCGCTGGGTCTCGCGATCGCGCGTGACTTCGGCCGGCGATCCGCCGCCGCGCTCGCTGACGTCGACAAGTCCGTTGCTCGTGCTCGTGCTCGTGCTCGTGCTCGTGCTCGTGCTCGTCTTCCCCGTCGCTCCGAGACTGCGAAGCGCTACCAACCGATCCCCTCGCATCTTCGTCAGGTCGCACGCGACCCCGCAGTCGTAGCAAACCAGCTTGCGGCGGTCGGGCTCGGCGTCGGCGAGGTTCGTGTGATGGATGAGCATCCCGGCGACCTTGCCGCACGGCGGGCTTGCCCTGCCCTTCATCGCCTTGCGGTACTCGTCGAGCAAGAACCCGTCCTCGAGCCCGACATCGATGTGATCCCACGGCAGCCGCGCGCTGATCGGCCGCGTGCCGAGATACTGCTCGGCGACGACGTGCGTCGCGGCCAACGCGTTCTGCCACAACTCGAGATCGAACACCTCGTCCCAGCCGTCGAACCGCGCGCCTGCGCGCCACGCCGCCTCGATCGTATCGCCGAGCCGACGATCGCCGCGCGACAACACGCCTTCGATGTACGAGATGCCGCTGTGATGATGCTTGAGCTTCAGCGATCGTTCGCTGACCGTGCGCCGCAGGATCATCTGCTTGCGATCGATCTCGGCGAGCGCATCCTGCGCGCACCACTGGAACGGCGTGTGCGGCTTCGGGACGTGAGAGCTGACGCTGACCGTGACCTCGGCGCGATGCGCGACGAGGCCGCGGCCGATCTTCAGCATGCGCTCGCCGGTCTCGACGATGCCGCGCACGTCGTCGTCGTCCTCGGTCGGCAACCCGATCATGAAGTACAGCTTCAGCCGGTGCCAGCCGCGCGCGAACACGCGGCGCGCGCTGTCCTCGACGTGCGCCTCGGTGACGTTCTTGTTGACGACGTCGCGCATCCGCTGGGTGCCGGCCTCGGGCGCGAACGTCAATCCGCTGATCCGGGTCAGCGCGAGCTCGTCGAGCAAGTCGTCGTTGAGGCCATACGCGCGCAGCGACGCGACCGACATCGACACACCGCGCTTGCGCAGCTCGGCCGCGAGTTGCTTGACCAGCGGCGTGATGCTCGAGAAGTCCGCGGTCGACAGGCACGTCAGCCCGGTCTCGTCGTAACCGGCGCGATCGACGCCGCCGAGCAACGACTCGGCGATCGACGCGGGCGAGCGCTCGCGCACCGGCCGATACAGCATGCCGGCCTGGCAAAACCGACAGCCCTCGGTGCAGCCGCGCGCGATCTCGACCGACGCACGCTCGAAGACCGCCTCGGCGTACGGCACCGGGGTGTCCGACGGAAACGGAAACGCGTCGAGGTCCGGCACCATCGCGCGCGAGATCCGAGCCGGCGCTCGTGGATCGAGTGGGGCGCCGACCACGGTCATCCCGGTCGCGGCGTCGACCTCGGTCGCGTACAGCGCGGGCACGTACAGCGCGAACCGCGCCGCGAGCTCGGCGAGCGCGTCGAGCCTCGTGCGCATGCCGGCGCGAAGCTCACGGCGCATCGCCGCCCACGCTTTGACCAGCCCAGGCAGCTGCTGCTCCGCTTCACCGACGAACGCCGCGTCGATGAACGCTGCCATCGGCTCCGGATGCGACGCGGTCGGGCCGCCGACCAGCACGAGCGTGGCGTCCGGGGCGCGATCGGCCGCGCGCAGCGGAATGCCGCCGAGGTCGAGCAGCGTCAACACGTTCGTGAACGTCAGCTCGTACTGGAGCGAGATGCCGAGCACGTCGAAGTCGTGCAGCGGGCGCTGGCACTCGAGCGACACCAGCGGCAGGTCGCGCGCGCGGAGCTCGGCCTCCATGTCGAGCCACGGCGCGAACGCGCGCTCGCACGCGATGTCCGGATCGCGGTTGAGCAACGAGTAGATGATCTTCGTGCCGAGATGCGACATGCCGATGTCGTAGACATCCGGGAACGCGAGGCACACGCGCGCATCGGCGACGTCCTTGACGACGGCCTGATACTCGCCGCCGAGATAGCGCGCCGGCTTGGCGACGCGATCGATGAAGTCGGCGTAGAGGTGGCGCATGGCGGACCCGCGTTGCTACCGCACAAGTCGGATCAATGCACGCACAGCAACGCGATCGTCCATGACGGGTCCGGCGGTGTGCCGTCGGGCCACCACTCGGTCGTCACCGCGCAACTGTCGGCCTGCGATACGTCGGTCGCGATCCGATACATGCCGGGGGTGGTCGGCGCGGTCATCGCGAACCCGGTGACCGTGCCGGTGACGCCGTTGACGTGGTTGACCGTGCCGTCATAGCCGCAGCCTCGGCGGCCGCCGGTCATGTCGTAGCCGATCTCGATCTGATCGATGCAGTTGCCGCTGCACCGGTCTTCGTCGAGCACGTAGTGGAACCCGACCGCGAGGTCGGCCCCGGGCGTCGCGCTCACGAGCTGGCCCTGGGTCGACACGTCGATCGCGGACAGCGTGATCGTCATCGCCGTGCCGTCGTTGCCGGCGCGGGTCTCCATGATCGTCAGGCCGGGCGGCGTTGGGCTCGGGCCGCACAACCAGTCGTCGACGTCATCGCACACGCCGTCGCCATCGACGTCGACGCAGGCATCGGGCGGCACGAACGCGTCGGGCGTCGCGCTGCCGCTGTCGCTCCCCTGCGGTCGAGCGTCGAGCGTGCCTGGGCTGCTGTCGATCGCCTGCGAACCGTTGCGCGTGAATCCGCAGGCGGTGACGAAGACCATCGCGACGAGCCAGCGCACCGATCCAGCCTACACCGGGGCGGAACGGCCCTGGGCTTTTTCCCGGGGCGGCGCTACGGTCCCCGACGATGCGGACCCTCATCGCGATCGCCCTGTTCACCGCGGCGTGCTCGAAGTCACCCAAGGAGGCTGCCCCGGCCGCCCCGACCGGGGATCCACCGCCCGCGGCCAAGACGGTCGAGGCTCGCGCTCACGCCGAGCCCGCGCTGACCGCGAACAGCTTTGACCCCGCCAGCCTGCCCCCCGCCGGCACCGCGCCGCCCCCGGTCACCGTCACCAAGGAGCTCGACTCGATGTGGACTGCCCCGATCAAGACCCTCAAGGGCGAACCGACCACGCTCGCCGCCTACAAGGGCAAAGCGCTGATGCTCGTCAACGTCGCGTCGAAGTGCGGCAACACCCCGCAGTACGCGACGCTCGAAGCGCTGCAGAAGAAATATGAAGCGAAGGGCTTCACCGTGATCGGCTTCCCGTGCAACCAGTTCGGCGGCCAGGAGCCGGGGACCGCGGAAGAGATCCAGACGTTCTGCGCGACCAACTACGGGGTCACGTTCCCGATCATGGAGAAGATCGAGGTCAACGGCGACAAGCGTCACGAGATCTACAAGGCGCTGACGCCGATCAAGGACGCGTCGGGTCGCGACGGCGACATCCAGTGGAACTTCGAAAAGTTCGTGGTGTCGGCCGACGGCACGAAGGTCACCCGATTCTCGCCGCGCCAGAAGCCGGACGATCCGGCCGTGATCGCGGCGGTCGAAGCGGCGCTGCCGAAGTCCTAAGTACGTTGACGTTGACCTGAACGTGAACCTGAACCCCACCGTCGACGCTGTCGTTGACCGATCGCGAGTTGTCCGCGCCCGCGCGTTACGAGCGAGCCATCAGCTCGTCGTGACGGCCTCAGAGCGCTGTCGACTAAATCGCCGATTTGATGTTCTCATTGTCGCAGAACCAACCATCCTGACCGCGACCATCGTGGTGGGTGGTCTCGTCTACTATGGGCTCTTCGGCCGTGAGCCGATGGATCGGTCGAAGCCAAGCAACAACGACCACTCGCCGTGCGATCATGATGAGCATCGAAACGACGAGCCGCCAGTATTCGAACCGTCTTGCTACGCGAATGGCCGTGCGGGCATGTGCATCAGCATTAGCCGTTGCGAGGGCGCCCACGTTGCCGGGTTCTGTGAAGGGCCACCGGAGATCCAGTGCTGCGTCCGCTAAACGCCCCGAAAGCGGGCCGTGTCGAGGTCAAGGTCGACGTTTTTCGTTCACGTTCAAGTTCACGTCGACGTCAAGGTCAACGCTTTACGCGCCGCGGTAGATGCAGCGCGACGTCGGCGTCTCCGACACCACGACCTCCGCGAGATCGGGCAGCGTCGCGTGCAGGCGCTGCCACCACCACGCGGCGAGCAGCTCGCTCGTCGGGTTGTCGAGGCCGGGCAGCTCGTTGAGCACGTGGTGATCGAGCTCGCGGACGAGCGGCAGCGCGCGCTCGTCGATCGCAGCGAAGTCGACCAACCAGCCGAGCTCGCGATCGACCTCGCCTTCGATCGCGACCGTGATCTCGTAGCTGTGGCCGTGCATCCGCGCGCACTTGTGGCCGGGCGGCACTTTCGCCAAAAAGTGCGCCGCTTCGAACCGATAGTTGCGCTCGAGGCGCGTCCGCATCGCCGGCTTTGTAGCACGGAGGCCGAGCGCGAGGCGCGTTGCCCCTACTTGCGGGAATCTTCCCTGCTGCCGTCGGCATCGGTATAGATTCCGACCATGAGGCGGATCTGGCTCGGATTCATCGCGGTCGCGGCCTGCAAGGGCGCGCCGGCCGCTCCACCCGACGCGGCGTTACCGGCCTGGGACCCAACCTTGCCCGACGCGAGCGTGATGGGTGTGCGCCGCGGCCTGACTCCGGCGCGCGGCATCATCCACTTGCACTCGCCGTACTCGTGGGATGCGTGCGATCAGAATCCGCAGCCGATGGGCGTGGTCAACGAGCCGTGTCTCCAGGATCTGCGCGCCGCGCTGTGCACCGACAAGATCGACTTCGCCGCGCTCACCGATCACAACGACTCGATGTCGCAACAGGACCTCCCGACCCTGTTCAACATGCGCGACGGCGACGTCGCGCTGTACGATGCGGAGCAGGAACAGAACGGCTCGCGGATCACGTGCGACGACGGCCACCAGGTGCTGTTGACCGTCGGCACCGAGAACACGTTGATGCCGATCATGCTCGATCGCCACGTCCCGGGCACGGTCGCCGATCGTCAGGCGATCTACACCGCGGACACCGCCGATGCGGTCGCCGCGTTTCATGCCGCCGGTGGCCTCGCGTGGATCGCCCACACCGAGCAACACGACATCAGCGAGCTGCGCGCCGTGGTTCCGGACGGCATCGAGGTCTACAACCTCCACGCGAACATCGATCCGAAGATCCGCGGCCCGTACCTCGGGCTCGATCCCGATGGGGCGATCGACGCGGCGGTGAACTTCGTCGATTCGAGCAGCGGTCATCCCGAACCCGATCTCGCGCTGCTGTCGTTCTTGACGGTCGCCCAGCCCGACATCGATCGCTGGAACCTGTTGCTCGGCGACGGCCGGCACGTCCCGGTCACCGTCGGTTCGGACGCTCACGAGAACGCGATTCCGATCATCTTCCCCGATGGCGAGCGCGGCGATTCGTACCGCCGCGTGCTGCGCTGGTTCGCGAACGACGTGCTCGTCGCCGATCCGCACGACCCGGCGCAGATCAAGGCCGCGCTGCGAGCGGGCCAGATGTACGCCGCGTTCGAGATCATGGGCACGCCGGCGGGGTTCGATGTCTACGCGACGACCGCGGCTGGAGCGACCGTCGAGCTCGGCGGTCAGCTCGCGGTGGCCGATGCCGGGACGCTCACGGTCGACGTGCCGACCGTGTTCGATCTCGACCCGTCCTTGCCCGCGCCCGAGATCCACGCGTCGATCATCCACGTCGACGCGAGCGGCGCGACCGTGATCGCGACCGGCGACGGCCCCACGCTCACCGCGCCGATGTCGGCGGCTGGGGCATATCGGGTCGAGATCTCGATCGTCCCGAATCACCTCGGCCCGTACCTCCACGACCTCGGCCCCATGTATGCACAGCAGGAGCTACCATGGATCTACGCGAGCCCGATCTACGTGCAATAGCGGAGTTCGCCCGTTCGAGGTCTGGCATGAGTGTCACATTGTGGACGCTTGTTCTCACCGCGGGCGCCGCGCTCGCGGGGTGTGACCCGACTTATTCGAGCGGCGGTGGCGGTGGCGGCGGCGGGGTCGGCGGCTGGGGCAGCGGCCCCGGTGGCGGTGGCGGCAGTGACGGGTTCGGCTGCGAGCAGGACAGCGATTGCGGAGGCGGCACCACGGTGTGCGCCCGCGATGGCGAGTGCCTCGATTCGTCCCAGGTGGTCGAGGTCCACGTCAGCTGGACGATCAGCGGCGCTCCCGCGAGCTCCGCAACGTGTTCGAGCTCGCCCGACCTCCAGCTGTCGTTCCTGTCGGATGACGGCAACGAGGACGGCGAGTTCGGCTTCGCGCCGGTGCCGTGCGTCGAGGGCAAGTTCACCATCGACAAGCTGCCGAGCTGGTACACCGAGGTCCAGCTCTCGCGCGACAACGACGATGACCCCGGTGCCACGGCCAGGATCGACGGCAGCGGCAACGCGGCGATCGACCTGCCATACTGACCGCATGCGCACGGCCTGGTTGATCGCGCTCGTCGGGTGTGGCGGTGGTGCGCCGACCTGCTCGACCGACAGCGACTGCTCCGGCCAAGTCTGCGCGCGCGACGAGCAGTGCTATCCGGCAGCGCAGATTCGATCGGTCGTGATCAACTGGACGGTATCGGGCGCACCGCCGACCGCGTCGAGCTGCGCGGCGATCCCGAACCTCGTGCTCGAGCTCGACACCAGCGATCTGTCCACCGGGTTCGAGTTCGAGCCCGTGCCGTGCATCGAGGGCAAGTTCACGCTCGACAAGCTGCCGACGATCTACACCGAGGTCGATCTCGGCGTCGAAGGCGACTTCTCGCAGAGCGAGCGGATCGGCAGCGACAACACGGTCAGCTTCGATCTCACCCCGTAGGTTTGGCCATAAGTTTGGCCAGAGTTTGGTCGCAGGGGATTTGCCGCTCGCGGCGCAGCCGGTATGGTCGGGCCCGTGGCCACCGCGTCCATGACGACTCCCGACTCCGTCCGCGTCGAAGACGACGATCCGTCGATCACGACGACCGCCGAAGAGCTCGCGCCGCTGTACCGCCAGATGCTCGCGATCCGGCGCATGGAAGAAGCGTCGGCCAAGGCGTACTCGCAAGGCAAGATCGGCGGATTCCTGCACCTGATCATCGGCCAGGAGGCGGTGTGCGTCGGCGCGATCGCGGCGCTCGAACAGAAAGATTACGTCGTCGCGACGTACCGCGAGCACGGCCACGCGTACGCGAAGGGCGTCGCGTCGCGCGCGATCCTCGCCGAGCTCTACGGCAAGAAGACCGGCCTGGTGAAGGGCCTCGGCGGCTCGATGCACCTGTTCTCGAAGGACCACAACTTCCTCGGCGGCTACGGCATCGTCGGCGGTCACGTGCCGATCGCGGCGGGCGCGGCGTTCGCTTCGAAGTATCGCGGCGATGGCCGGGTCACGCTGTGCTTCTTCGGCGAGGGCGCGTCGACGATCGGCGGGTTCGCGGAGGGCCTCGCGCTCGCGGCGCTGTGGAAGCTGCCGGTCGTGCTGATCTGCGAGAACAACCAGTATTCGATGGGCACGCCGACCTATCGCTCGCTCGCCGTCGAGGATGTCTCGCTGCGCGCGATCGCGCACGGCATGGCGCGCGATCGGTTCGACGGCGACGATGTGATCAAGGTCAAGCGCCGAGTCGCCGAGGCGGTCGAGCGGGCGCGCACGACCGGCGAGCCGACGCTGGTCGAGGTCGTGACCTATCGATTCCGCGGTCACTCGATGAGCGATCCGGGTCTGTATCGCACGAAGGACGAAGTCGAAGAGTGGAAGCGCCGCGATCCGCTCAACCGCTGCCGCGCGCGCCTCGTCGAGCTCGGTGTTGGCGAACCAGAGCTCGGCAAGCTCGAGGACGACGTCAAAGCCGAGATCGAGGACGCGGTGAAGTTCGCCGAAGACTCGCCGGCCGCCGACGAGTATCTCCCGTACGTGGTGAAGGCCGAAGGGAGATAGCCCGTGGCGGTCATCAGCTATCGAGAGGCGCTCAATCAAGCGATGCGCGAGGAGATGGAGCGCGACGAGAGCGTGTTCATCATGGGCGAAGAGGTCGGCCACTACAACGGCGCGTACAAAGTGACCCAAGGCTTGCTCCAGCGGTTCAGCGAGCGCCGCATCATCGACGCACCGATCGCGGAGATGGGGTTCGCCGGCATCGGCGTCGGCGCCGCGATGGTCGGCTTGCGGCCGATCATCGAGTTCATGACCTTCAACTTCTCGCTCGTCGCGATCGATCAGATCGTGAACAATGCGGCGAAGATCTTTCAGATGAGCGGCGGGCAATACAACGTGCCGATCGTGTTCCGCGGTCCGGGTGGCCCGGCGGTGCAAGTCGGCTCGCAGCACAGCCAAGCACTCGAGAGCCTGTACGCGCACATCCCGGGCTTGAAGGTCGTGATGCCGTCCACCGCCTACGACGCGAAGGGTCTGTTGAAGACCGCGATTCGCGATGACAACCCGGTCGTGTTCATCGAGGGCGAGACGCTCTACAACACGACGTGGGAAGTGCCCGACGGCGGTGAGCACCTGATCGCGATCGGCAAGGCCGACATCAAGCGCGAAGGCAAGGACATCACGTTGATCGCGTGGTCGAAGATGGTGTGGACGTGCCTCGAAGCGGCGAAGTTGCTCGCGGCCGACGGCATCGAGGCCGAGGTCGTCGATCCGCGCACGTTGCGCCCGCTCGATGTCGAGACCCTCGCGGCGAGCGTTCAGAAGACCGGGCGCTGCGTGATCGTCGAGATCGGCTGGCCGGTCGCCGGGTTCGGCGCCGAGGTCGCGTATCAGATCCAGCGCCACTGCATGGACGCGCTCGACGCGCCGATCGAACGCGTCACGAGCGATGACGTGCCGATGCCGTACGCCAAGAACCTCGAGGATGAGGTTCAGCCCCAGCCCGCGGATGTCGTCGCCGCGGTTCGCCGCGCGTTGTACTTGGATTAGCCATGGCCCAGATCTTAGGACTGCCGAAACTGTCGCCGACGATGGAAGAAGGCGTGCTCGTGCGCTGGACCAAGCACGAGGGCGACAAGGTCGCGCCCGGCGACTTGATCGCCGAGGTCGAGACCGACAAAGCGAACATGGACTTCAACGTCGAAGACGAGGGCGTGTTGTTGAAGCTGCTCGTCAAGGAAGGCGACACGGTCAAGCTCGGCGCGCCGGTCGCGATCATCGGCAAGGCCGGAGAAGACGTTTCGGCCCTCGTCGCGGAAGCGGCGAAGCAGGGTGGCGGAGCGGCGGCCCCGGCTGGGAAAGCGGCACCGGCGGCGGCGGCGGCTCCGGCGGCGGCGAAACCGGTAGCGGCGCCGAAACCGGCAGCGGCGCCGGCACCCGCACCGGCGGCGAAAGCGGCACCGGGTCCGGCAGCGAAATCGCCTACGCCTACGCCTACGCCTACGCCTAAGTTGCTGGCATCGCCGCTGGCGAAGACGCTGGCGATCGAGCTGGGAATCGATCTGCGCACGATCACTGGCAGTGGACCGGGCGGGCGCATCGTCGAGCGCGATGTCAAAGCCGCCGCCGGCGGAACGAATGGCAAGGCGCAGGACGAAGCGAGCGGCGACGCGAGCGATGATACCGAGCCGACGCACCCGACCAACGCACTCGCGGTGCGCAGCGCGCGCCAGATGCGACCGGAGAGCGACGACGACTACACCGACGTCGTCGCCTCGAACATGCGCAAGCGGATCGCGATGCGGCTGACCGAGGCCAAGCGCGATGTTCCGCACTTCTACTTGATGCGCCAGCTCGATGCCGCGCCGATGCTCGGGTTTCGCGAGCGACTCAACGCGCTGCTCGGCGACCGAGGTAAAGTCTCGGTCAACGACCTCGCGATCAAGGCGGTCGCGCTCGCGCTGCGTCGCGTGCCGGAGTGCAACGCGAGCTGGGAGCCCGGCGATGGCACCGGACCGGCGGCGATTCGCCATCATCATCGCGTCAACATCGGCGTTGCGGTCGCGATCGAAGATGGGCTCGTCACGCCGGTCGTGTTCGACGCCGATCAAAAAGGCATCGGCTCGATCGCCGCCGAGGTTCGCGACCTCGCCGAGCGCGCGAAGTCGCGACGGCTCAAGGGCCACGAGATCACCGGCTCCACGTTCTCGGTGTCGAACCTCGGGATGTTCGGCATCGAGCGATTCACCGCGATCATCAACCCGCCCGAGGGCGGCATCCTCGCGATCGGCACCGTCGTCGACACGCCGGTCGTCGCGAACGGCCAGGTCGTCGCCGGCAAACGGCTGACCGTCACGATGTCGTGCGACCACCGCGTGATCGATGGCGCGCTCGGGGCGCGTTGGCTCGCCGCGTTCGTCGACTTGATCGAGCACCCCGAGTCGCTCGCGCTGTGAGTGACGACGCGCCATACGACGTCGTCGTCATCGGGTCGGGCCCGGGCGGCTACGTCGCCGCGATCCGCTGCGCGCAGCTCGGCTTGCGCACCGCCTGCGTCGAGCGCGCCGAGCTCGGCGGCATCTGCCTGAACTGGGGCTGCATCCCGACCAAGGCGCTGCTCAAGAGCGCCGAGATCCTCGACCACGCCCGGCGCGCGGCCGAGTTCGGTATCGTGATCGACAGCGCGCGCCCCGACTTTCCGGCGATCATCAAGCGCAGCCGCGACATCGCCGACAAGATCAGCAAGGGCGTCGGCTTTCTGTTTCGCAAGAACAAGATCGACACGATCGTCGGCACCGCGAAGCTGCTGCCGCGCACGCAGACGTGGAAGCCGCACCAGCTGCAAGTCGGCGACCGCACGGTCGAGGCCAAGCACGTCATCATCGCGACCGGCGCGCGCGCGAGGTCGCTGCCGGGCATCGAGCTCGATGGCGAACGGATCGTCGAGTACCGCAAGGCGATGACGCTGCCGACGCTGCCGAAGTCGCTCGTCGTGCTCGGTTCCGGCGCGATCGGCGTCGAGTTCGCGTCGTTCTATCGCTCGCTCGGCACCGAGGTCACGATCGTCGAGTTCCTGCCTCGGCTCGTGCCGAACGAGGACGCCGAGGTCTCGAAGGAGCTCGCGCGCGCGTTCGACAAGCGCGGCATCAAGGCGCTGGTCGGTCACAAGCTGACCGCCGCGACGCGCACCGGCGGCGGCGTCACGGTCACCGCCGAGCCCGCGCAAGGCGGCGCCGCGGTCACGCTCACCGCCGACGTGCTGCTCGTCGCGGTCGGCATCCAGGCGAACATCGAGAACCTCGGGCTCGACGCACACGGCATCGCGCTCGAGCGCGGCTTCATCAAGGTCGACGCCAACTGCAACTGCGGCGAAGGCCTGTGGGCGATCGGCGATGTCGCCGGCCGCGGCTTGGCCCACGTCGCATCCGCCGAGGGCGTGTTCGTGGCCGAGAAGATCGCCGGCGTTCACGCCGAGCCGGTTCACTACGAGTCGATTCCGGCGTGCACGTACTGTCACCCGGAGATCGCGTCGCTCGGGCTGACCGAGGACAAGGCGAAGGCGCAGGACATCCCGGTCAAGGTCGGCCGGTTTCCGTGGCGCCCCCTCGGCCGCGCGATGGCCTCGGGCGAGACCACCGGCTTCGTCAAGGTCATGTGGCACGCCGAGACCGGCGCGCTCGTCGGTGCGCACCTGATCGGGCCCGCGGTCACCGACTTGATCGCCGAGCTCACGCTCGCGAAGACGACCGAGGTCAACGCAGAGTCGCTGATGTACACGATCCACGCGCATCCGACGTTCGCCGAGGCGATCAAGGGTGCGACCGAGCAGGCGTACGGCATCGCGATCGACTTGTAACGTCGCGCCGCGCCAACCGGCGAGGCGACGTGGCACGATGGATCGGTGGGTCGCATCGCCATCGCGTCGTGGGTGATCGCTGGTGTGATGCTCGTCGCTGCCGGCTGCGGTGGCACGCCGACCTGCAGCGGCGCCGGGGTCGCGTGCGCCGGCTCGTGCGTCGACTTGACGCTCGATCATGGCAACTGCGGGGCGTGCGGCAACGCGTGCGCCGACGGCGACTACTGCAGCGTCGGCGCGTGCGCCGCGAACTGCCTCGCGGGCTTGACCGCCTGCAACGGCGAGTGCGTCGACGAGACCGGCGATCACGACAACTGCGGCGCCTGCGGTAACGCGTGCGCGACCGGCGAGGTGTGCTCCGACAGCGCGTGCTCGACGAGCTGCGGGTCGTTGACCGAGTGCACTGATCACTGCTCCGACACGCAGACCAGCAACGACGACTGCGGTACGTGCGGCAACGCGTGCCCGCGCGGCGAGTTCTGCTCCGCCGGCGCGTGCACGTCGTCGAACATCAAGCACGTCGTGCTGATCGTCGAGGAGAACCACACGTTCGAGAACTACTTCGGTAACTACTGCAAGGCCGCCGCCGGCTCGAGCCCGAGCTGCACCGCCGGGCCCGAGTGCTGCGAGGCGGCGCCGGCGACGGATCCCTCGGGTGCCGCGCCGATCGTGCTCGACGACGCGAGCAACGAGATCTACGACCGCGATCACGACGAGGTCTGCGAGGTCGCGCAGATCGACGGCGGCGCGATGGATCACTACGTCGTCGGTTCGGGCGTGGTCACGCCGTTCCCCGAGTCGGTCTACACCTACGACTGCTCCGATCCGAACAACTGGGCGGTCGCCGCCGCGACCAGCGTGCAGGCGTACTGGACCTACGCCGATCAGTTCGCGCTCGCCGACCGCTACTTCCAGCCGACCGTCGGCAGTACGTCGTCAAACGACATGTACCTCGCGGTCGCGCAGTGGCAGTTCGTCGACAACACCGATCGCCCGTTCACGATCGGCAGCGGTTGCCTCGGGCCGGGCGGCCAACCGACGGTGTTCGGCGATGTCGCGACCGTCGCCGACGTGCTCGTGGGCATGGGCTTCTCGTTCAAGATGTACGCCGATGGCTACGCCGACGCGGTCGCCTCCGCCCCGATGTGCGCGTCGGCGGTCGGCACGTTCCCGGCCGACTGCGAAGCGACCGAGATGACGTCGGCGTACAGCACGTGCAACTACGATCCGTCGGACCTGCCGTTCAACTACTACAAGCAGTGGGGCGATAATGCGATGTCCCTCGTCGACTTCTCGCAGTTCGCGACCGACGTCGCGGCGAATCAGCTGCCGAGCTTTTCGTACCTCAAAGCGCGGACGTATCGCAACGAGCACCCGAAGTGGTCGACGCTCGCGCGCGGCGTGTCGTTCGTCACCGGCGTCGTCGACATGCTCCAGAGCTCGAGCTACGCGAACGACACGTTGATCTTGCTCGTGTGGGACGAAGGCGGCGGGTTCTACGACCACGTGCCACCTCCACCCGCGGTCGCGACCCGCTACGACGCCGACTCCGCCGGCAACGCGATCCCGTACGGCACGCGCGTGCCGATGCTCGCGCTCGGCCCGTTCGCGAAGCCCGGCGAGGTGTCGCACGAGCCGATGGAACACTCGTCGATCGTGCGCTTCCTCGAGTACAACTTCCTCGGGCCGCGCTACGCCGGCGCGCTCGGCCACCGCGACGCGGTCGTCAATAACATCGGCAGCCTGCTCGACCCCGCGCAAACCGGCATCGTCGTGCCGTGACGGTCGCCTTTGCGAGCGCCGTGCGGTATCCATCGTGAGATGTCGGAACGGGTGCACCTACCGGTCGTCGGCGCTGCCGAGCCCGCGGTGCGCCGGCGCCACCCCGAGTGGATCCGCGCGAAGCTGCCGACCGCGCCCGCGTTCTTCGAGCTGCGCGCGATGGTCAAGGAGCTCGAGCTCCACACCGTGTGCGAGAGCGCGAGCTGCCCGAACATCGGCGAGTGCTGGACCAGCCGCGCACTCACGATCATGATCCTCGGCGACATCTGCACTCGGTCGTGCCGGTTCTGCGACGTCACCACCGGCCGGCCGCTGCCGCCCGACCCCGACGAGCCGCGTCGCGTCGCCGAGATGCTGTCGCGGCTGTCGCTCCAGCACACCGTGATCACGTGCGTCGATCGCGACGACCTCGCGGACTTCGGCGCCGCGCACTGGGCCGAGACGATCCGCGCGGTGAAGACCGCGTGCCCGCACATGACGCTCGAGGTGCTCGCCGGCGACTTCAAGGGCGACACCGCGCTCGTCGACGTCGTGCTCGATGCCGATCCCGACGTGTTCGCGCACAACCTCGAGACCGTGCCGCGGCTGTCGCGCCAGGTTCGGGTCCAGGCGAGCTATCCGCGCAGCTACAAGATCCTCGAGCACGCGCGCCAGCGCAACGCGGTCACGAAGACCGGGATGATGCTCGGGCTGGGCGAGACGATCGACGAGGTCCACGCCGTGCTGCGCGAGCTCGCCGGGTTGGGCGTCGACATCGTCACGCTCGGCCAGTACTTGTCGCCTTCGAAGCAGCACCTGGCGATCGAGCGCTACGTCCATCCGAGCGAGTTCGTCGAGCTCGAGGCGTTCGCGCGCGACGCCGGCATCACCCACGTCGTCGCCGGGCCCCTGGTGCGCTCGAGCTACCACGCCGACGGTCAAGCCGAGCTCGTGCGGGCGCTGCGCGCGGCGAAATGATCGAGCTCGTCCGAGCATCGCTCGCCGACGTTGCGTTCGCGCGCGAGCTGTTCGAGCTGACGGCGGACGCCGCGAGCTTCGCGACCGAGCTCGTGCTCGACGACGCCGAGCTCGTCGTCGCGGCGGGCCAGCGCGTCGGCTGGGTGCAGAGCTCGGTGCACGGCAACGCAATCCATCTCGCGCAACTCCACATCGCACCGGCGTGGCGCGGCCGCGGCATCGGGCGCGCCGTCGTCGACCGCGTGATCGAGCGTGCGCACACCGCCCAGCGCGATGTCACGCTCGCGGTGCACGCCGCGAGCCCGGCGCGCCGGCTGTACGAGCGCCTCGGGTTTCAGCTCGATGTCGCGACCGCGCCGTCCGGCGACACGATCTACCTGCGGCGTCAGCGGACGAGCGTGTAGACCAGCCTGGCGATCAACCCACCCGAGACGACGAGCACCGCGATGCGCACGACCCGCGTCCCCCCGGACATCGCGAACCGCGCGCCGATCGTGCCGCCGACGAGCTGAGCGACCGCCATCGCGAGCGAGGCCTCCCAGATGATCACGCCCTGACGAGCGAACGTCGCAAACGCCGCGAGGTTCGCGGCAAAGTTGACGACCTTCGCGTCGGCGCTCGCGTCGACCAGGTTGCGCCCGCATAGCGCGACGAACCCGACGATCAGGAACGTGCCGGTCCCGGGGCCGAAGAACCCGTCGTACGCCCCGATCACGACCGCGAGCACCGCCGCGGCCCAGGCGCGCTTCGGGGTCGCCGGATCGCCGCTCGGCTTCTTGACGACGACGAGCACCGCGGCGCCGACCAGCAACGCGATGATGATCGGATCGAGCGTCCTGGCCGGGATCGCGAGCACGAGGTTGACGCCGACGAGCGATCCGGCGAAGCCGAGCGGGAACGCGTAGAGCGCTTGCTTGCGATCGACGCGCCCGGCGCGCCAGAACGCGAGCAACGCCGCGCCCGAGCCCCACACCGACTGGCCCTTGTTCGTCCCGAGCGCGACGTGGGGCGGCAGACCGGCCGCGAGCAACGCCGGCACCGTGACGAGGCCGCCGCCGCCGGCGATAGCATCGACCGTGCCCGCGAACAGCGCGGCCACGGCGAGCAGCGCGATCGTCGCGGGAGGCATCGCGCCACCTTACATCGTAGACTGAAGAGATGGAGCTAACCGTCGTCGGCGCCGGCGTGATCGGCCTGACGACCGCGCAGGTGCTCGAGCAGCGCGGCCATCGCGTCTCGATCGTCGCGGCGGCGCAGCGCGGCGGCACGACGTCGGCGATCGCTGGTGCGGTGTGGTTTCCGTATCGCGTCGGGCCGCGGGAGAAGGTGGCGTTGTGGGCCGCACGCACGCGCGAGTGGCTGAGCGAGATCGCGGCGTCGACGCCCGAGGCGGGCGTGGACATGCTGACCGGCTTCGAGGTCGTGCCGAGCGACGAGCGACCCTGGTGGGCCCTCGGCGACGACGTGCGACGCGTCCCTGCGCCGATGACCGGCGCGCCGATGGCATGGCAGTTCTCCGCGCCGCGCTGCGAGCCGGCGCTGTTCTTGCCGTGGCTCGAAGGCCAGCTGCGCGCGACGATCACGCGCAAGGTCGTCGGCGATCTCGCCGCCGAGCCGGGCGACGTCGTCATCAACTGCACCGGGCTCGGCGCGCGCGCACTGTGCGACGACGAGGCGCTCGTGCCGTTGCTCGGCCAAGTCCTGATCGCCGAGCCAGGCGAGTTCGATCTCGCGACCACCGTCACCGACGACCGCGCCGCCGACGAGATCTTCTACGTGATCCCGCGCCGTGGCGAGCTCGTCGTCGGCGGCATCTCGCGGCTGGTACCGCATGGCGTCGCGCCGCAAGTCGATCCTGCGATCACGCATCGCGTGCTCGCCCAAGCGCGCGAGCTCGGCGTCGCGATCGGCGCGGTGCGCGACGTGCGCGTCGGGCTGCGGCCATTTCGCCCCGAAGTCCGGCTCGAGCGCGACGCCGCGAATCCGCGCATCATCCACAACTACGGCCACGGCGGCGCCGGCTTCACGCTGTGCCGCGGCTGCGCCGAGCAGGTCGCCGTGCTGATCGGGCCGCCGTGAACATCGAGATGTAACACCCGCACGCGGTGGCTTCGCATAGCGTTCGCGGCCATGAAGAGACTCGCATTCGCGTTCTTGGCGTTCACCGGCTGCGGCGGATATCACTACGACCTCGCGATGACCGGCACGGCGCCCACCGCGCCGAGCGCTGCGACGTGCGACTTCAAGGTCGTCGGCCTGCCGCCACAAGTACCGTTCGACGAGGTCGCCACCCTCACCCCAGAAGTCACCATGTTCGGCGCAAAAGCCGCGAGAGATCCATTGAAGTTTAAGAGCGCCGTCCACGACGCTGTCTGCAAGGTCGGCGGCGACGTCGTGGTGACCGAGGTCAACGGCCAAGGTGTGTACGTCCGCGGCACCGTGTTGCGGCTCAAGCAAGCTGCCGCGATCACCGCCGACGTACCCGCGGGTCCGCAGATCTAAGCGCTGCTCGCTACTTGTGGATGATGCCGCTGTAGTACAGCGCGACGAACGCGCCGCCGGCGACGAGCAACGCGACGATCGCGTACAGCAGCGCGTTCGACTTCGGCCGATTGCGCGCCACGAGATCCTTGCCGACGACCGGCGTGTCGAGCCGCGGCGTCTGGTTGGCGTCGGCCTCGGCCTTGTCCGGTTTGGTCTTCGCCTTGCCGGGCGGCTTGGGTTGCGCGACCACGCCGCGCGACGTCGCATCGCCCTTCGGCTTGAGATCGTCGCGGACGTGCAGCCGCGTCGGATCGTCGTCGCCGTCGCGCGTCTTGGTCGCCGCGATCACGACGTTCTTGCCCTTCGCCTTCTCGGGCATCTTCGCATCGATCGCGGTCATCTCTTGCGATTCGCTGAACTGCTGCGCCGACGACCGCGCGACGCCGCCCCGCGGCTCGTGCATCCGCGGCGGCACCTTGTCGTGCGGTGTCTCCTCCATCGCGAGCACCGACGGGTGGACCAGGCCCTCGGTCAGGCAGCGATCCCACGCCTCGCGCAGCTGTTGCTCGGCTTCCGACGCATCGCGGAAGCGCGACTTGTCCGACGGCTGGAGCGCGGTCATCGCGACCGTCGCGAGCGGCTCGGGGATCGAAGGATCATGGCGGGTCGGCGGCGGCGCGTTGCCTTGCACGACGTAGCTGTTCGTCGTCTTGGTGTCGGGACCCTCGTACGGAATCCGTCCCGACAACAGCTCGTACATCACCGCGCCCCACGCGAACACGTCGGCCTGCGGCGTGTACCGCCCCTCGCGGATCGCCTCGGGCGGCGAGTATCCCGGCGTCCCCATGAAGATGCCGACCTGGGTCAGATCGCTATCGGGCAGCCGCGCGATGCCGAAATCGGCGAGCTTCCAGCGGTTGTCGCCGGCGTGGAGCACGTTCGCGGGCTTGACGTCGCGGTGGACGATGCGCTGGCGATGCGCGAACGCCAGCGCGGACGACAGGTCGAGCCCGATCTGGACGCAGCGCGCGAGCGGCAGCCGGACGCGATCGAGCCGATCGGCGAGCGACTCGCCCGGCAGGTACTCGAGCACCATGAACGGCGCGCCGGTGTCCTCGTCGACGCCGACATCGAAGATCGTGACGATCGCCGGATGCGACATCTTCGCGGCGGCCTTGGCCTCGCGTTGGAACCGCTCGAGGAACGCCGAGCGCACGCGCCGCCCCTGCTGCTGCGGCGACATGATCGTCTTGACCGCGACCGTGCGATCGAGCAGCGGATCGCGTGCCTTGTACACGACGCCCATCGCGCCTTTGCCGATGGTCTTGATCACCTCGTACCGACCGATCGACTGGCGGCCCTCTTCGCCAACGAGGCCCATGCCCGGTGGCGCTTCGGCCTTCAGTCGCGTGTTGGTACGCGGGCGAGCTTGGACGTCGTCCGACATCGACCCACAGGAATGCTAACACGCCGGCAACGATCGCGGAAAAAACCGGCCCCGAGTCGGTCAATTGCTCGGCTGTCCGGCGAAGCAAGGACGGCCGACTCCCTACGACGAGGGGCCCCCGGAACGGGGCGGTTCTGCGTTACCTAGACGTTCGGCCGGCGCCCGAGACCTTGCCACCGGCGTCTACCGAGGCGGTCACGAAGGCATTGCCACCGATGACCGCGCCCTTGCCGATGATGGTGTCACCGCCGAGGATCGTCGCGTTGGCATAGATCACCACGTCGTCCTCGATCGTCGGGTGGCGGCGTTTGCCGTGGTCGGGCCGCGCCTCGCCCTGGGGCACGCTGAGCGCCCCTAGCGTGACGCCCTGGTAGATCCGCACGCGGTTGCCGATCAGGGTGGTCTCGCCGATCACGACGCCGGTGCCGTGGTCGATGAAGAACGCCTCGCCGATCTCCGCGCCTGGGTGGATGTCGATCCCGGTCCGGCGATGGGCGAGCTCGGTCATCATCCGCGGCACGACGACCGCGCCTTCGACCAACAGGGCGTGCGCGATCCGATAGACCGTGATCGCGTAGGTGCCGGGATAGGCCATCAAGATCTCGTCGATGCCGGTCGCGGCCGGGTCGGCCTCGAAGGCGGCGCGCAGATCGACGCGAATCGCCGACCGCAACGCCGGGAGCCGCGCGAGAAACCGATCGGTGATGACGTCGGCTTTCGCGGTGCACTCGTCGCACTCGAGGTCGGAGCGGCCGAGCGCTTGCTGCCGTTTGTGATGCGCCGCGCGGTAGACCTGGCGATGTAACGCGACGCGGAGCTCGTCGACGCGCTGGCGGATCAGCTCGCGCAGCTCGACGCGATCGAGGCGCGCGACGTCGGGGCCCGCGTAGCCCGGGAACAGCAACGCGCGACACATCTCGATGACGCGCTCGACCTGCGCTTCGGACGGGATCTCGTAGCTGCCGATATGCTGCATCTCGGCGGCCGCCGGATCGAGATACATGTCGAGCAGCTGATCGGCGACCGCGCCCGACGAGGTCGGCGGGTCATCGACGACGGGCAGCGGCCTGCGATCCGCGGACATCTGCTACGTCTAGCACGCCGCGCGCACGGTGGGACGCTCAACGATCGACGATGGCGACGACCGCCGCGGCGCTCCGGTCCGACGCGGCTTCGCCGAGGACGCGGCCGGCGGCGAGCACGCGCGACCGGCCGGCGAACGCCGAGATCGAGTACGCCGCCGACGAGCTGCGCGCACACCGCGTGCGGCGCGAACGCGAGCGCCGCTGCGGCACCCGGGTCACCCGCGCGATCGGCGGCCGGGTTCGCGATCAGCGTCACGCCACGGCCAGCGGCGACCGGACCCAGCGCGACGAACCGTTCGTGCGGCGAGCGGGGCTCGACGTGCGCGTCGTAGCCGATCAGCGTCGCGAGCTTTCCGGCCGGAGTGTCCGCGAGCGCCAGCGCGTGCTCGTCTCCGCGCGCGAGGTGCAACGCGCCCGGCGAGCCATCCTCGAGGCCGGGCACGAGGTTGATCTTGGCGGTGGTCGTGACGAGCCGTCCGTCGGGCCCGAACAGCATCGACGCGTTCGTGAGCTCGCCGTGGCTGCCGAGCCGCAAGTGCGAGCCGGCGACGACGTAGGCGGCATGGCGACGCGCGAGCGGCCCGAACAGCGCCTTCCACCAGCGCTCGGCATCCGGGGCGAGCGCGGCGAGTACCGCGTGGCGAGTGTCGAGTAACCGCGTCGTCGCGACGCCGCGGAGCACGGCGAGCGGACGGCGCAGGGCCGCACCCGCGAGCGCGGCCGCGAACGTCTTGGCCCGCTTCGCCCTCGCCGAGGCGAGCGCGAACAGGGCGAGGTGGCCGGTGAGCTCGGGCACGACGACGAGCCGCGTGTCGGCCGCGCCGGTGCTTGCGACCGCGTGGTCGATCGCCTGCTCGATCGCCGCGCGATACGTCTCGCCGGTCGCGAGCATCGCCGCGTCGACCTCGAGCTGGACCGCGATCAGCGCGAGCTTCATTCGACGGTGCGGGCCTGCCCCGCGCCGGCAGCACCGCCTGCGGTTCCATCATCGTCGGGGGCCGCGCCGGCGCGCGGGGTCGGCTCGGGGGCGTCGTTGATCCGCGCGATCACGGTGTCGAGCTCCCGCTCGGGGATCGTGATCCGCGTCGGCATGCCGCCGCCGAGCTCGAACAGCTGGACGAAATCCCAGCCCGAGTCGAACGCCGCCGCGATCGTCAACATCCCCGAGTCGCGGACGATCGCCACCGGCGCCTTGGCCTGGCCCGCGAGCAACAAGTCGGTCTTGTCGAACTGACCGGCGTGGCCAGCGCTGTCGACGACCGCGACGCGGCCGCGGATCGTGAAGTGTCGCGCGAGGTCCCGGGTGACGACGTCGCGCGCGTCGAACAGCGCGGCCGCCTCCCTGATCAGATCGTCATGCACGCCCGATTTCAGGCCGCCGACGAGGAACTGCACGACCGCGCGCTTCAACCGGTCATCGCGGAACTTCGCACGCAGGGCGCGATCGATGCGCCGCGCGATCGGGCCGGGCGTCCCGGTGCGGGTGTCGACGGCGCGCGCGTCGGCGTCGGCCGTCGGATACGGCTGCTCGCCCGCGAGCACCCACTTCGCCGCGGCGTAGATGCCGTCGAGATCGACGTGCGTGCAGATCGTGTCGATCGGCCCGGTCTGGCGCACGAGCTCGGGGGTCACCATCTCGGGACACGCACCGTGCTCGGCCTTGGTCGCGAGCACGAACCGCGGATCGCCCGCGAAGTCGACGTGGCGCTCGTGGTCGTGATGGTCGACCCACGCGGCGAGCCGAGCGCCGAGACCGTCGATGAACGGCTTGGTCGTCAGCTCGAACGATACGCTGGTGCCGACCGTCGCGGCGAACGCGACGTCGAGGACGACCACCCTGCCCTGCAGCTTGTCGGCACGCGGCAACACGCGTGGCGACGCGAAGTAGAGCTGCGGCAACTGCACGGTCTTCAAGGGTACCAGTTTCGCCGCCGTAGCCGTGTACGTGCACGTCCACGTGTCACGTGCACGTCCACGATCTTTCTTGGAGCTACTTCGGGCACTGCAGCGTCACCGTCCAGCCGTCGTGGAGATACACCTCGCGGACGGTGCCGCGATCGCCGCACTGTTGCGGTGTGCTGCCGAGCAAGCACATCGTGCGCTCGCCCGCGGGCGCGACGAGGGCGCCGCGCTTGCCACCGTCGACTTGGCCGAGCTCGGCGCCATCGACCCACACGTCGACGCTGTCCTTGCACTGCGTGTTATCGACGTAGAACGTCGCGTGCGGTGTGGCGCGCAGCGCGGTTGACTTCGGAATCGGCGGCGGCTTGTCCTCGACGATGACGTGGTAGCGCGCCGGGTCGGCGACCGCGGCGGCGAGCAATCGATCCGTGCACCCCACGACGCGCAGCTCTGGCCCGAGCTCGCGCGACCACTCGGCGCGCAGCTCGCCGACATCGGCCAGCGCGAGTGCGAAGCTCTTCTTCGCCGCGGCCACCTGGGTGCGCGCGTTTGGCAGTAAGCCTGCGGTCAGCCCGAGCGCGTCGTGGCGCTCGACAAATCGGTAGTCCGCTTCGAGCTCGATGCCGAGCCGTTCGTAGCGAGCGAGCGCGGCCTGGGCGTTCGCCCACCAGCTCGCGATCGCGGTGACCGGGCAGCCGTTCAGCTTCACGCCGGTCGGCCTCGCCTCGGGTCCCTTGCCGAGCACCCCGAGGATCGACAAGACGTAGCCCTGGTACGCGGCGCGGACGATCGCCATCGTCGCGGCGATCTGATCGTAGCGATCGAGCGCACCCGCGATCGCATCGGCGTCGCCCCACGGTCGATCGGGTGGCGCCGGCAACACGAGGGTCAGCCTCGCCCCGGCATCGAGCGAGGCGAGTGCCGCACGCGCGGCGCGATCGCCCGGAGAGCTCGCGAGCGCCGCCGCGAGCTCGGTTCGCGCGGTCGCCGGATCGCCCGACTGCGCGCGCGCGATGCCAGCCAGATAGTGCAACCCGGCATCGCGCGGCCACGCCGCGAGCGCAGGTTCGAGCTGGGTCAGCGCGGCCGGAGCATCGCCGGCGGCGAGCTCGGCGGCCGCGAGCCAGCGCCGAGTCGCCAAGGTACGCGGCTCGATCTTCGCGGCTCGGGTCAGATGCGCGATCGCGTCCGCGGCGTGACCTTCGACGACGGCGAGCGCGCCGAGCTCGGCTTCCGCAGCCGCGGCATCGCGACTGTCCGGTGACCGGATGAGCTGTGCGTAGGCTCGCTCCGCCTCGGCGCGCTGGCCCGCGTCGAGCAGGGTCTGCGCCGCCGCGAACGCAGGCAGGCTCGAGGTCGGCGCGAGCGTGGCGGCGCGCGCGTACCAGGCCAGCGCCCCGGCGACATCACCGGTCTTGCGATGGCCATCGCCGACCCGGATCGCGAGGGCGACATCGTTCGGCCGCGCGGCCGCGACGAGCTCGAGCGCCTTGGTCGCCTGGGGCCACTTGCCGAGCGCACCGTAGGCCGCGGCGAGGTCGGCCTTGATGTCGAGATCAGCGGGCGCCCGCACCGCGATCGCCTCGAGCTCGGCGACCAGCTTGCGGGTCTCACCGCGCGACGCGTGGATCAGCGCGAGCACGCGCCGCGCCGACAGCCGATCGGGCAACCGCTCCGTGACTTGCTCGAGCTGATGAGCCGCCGCGGCGGGCTCGCCGACCTGCCAGAGCGCGGCGCCGAGCTGCTCGCGCGCGTCGAGGTCCCACGGCCGGTGCGTGACGAGCTTGCTCGACAGATCGACCGCGAGCTGCCACTTGCCGGCGGCGCTCGCGACGGTCGCCGCCGCCCGCAGCGCGCGATCATCATCGGGCGCGAGATCGAGCGCGTAGTTGATCTTGCTCGCCGCCTGTTTCACGTCCCCCGTGCGCGCGAGGACTTCGCCGTAAAGGAGCTGCGCCTCGTACAGCGTCGGCGCGATGAACGTCGCGCGCTCGAGATCGTGCTGCGCGGCTTTCAGGTCGACCGATCCGCCAAGCGCGCCCGTCAGCTCGCCGAGCCCGCGGCCCATCAGCTCGACCGGATACGCGTCGGGAGCGAGCACGCGATGCAGCCGCGCGATCCGGGTCGGGTCCGCCGCCAGCCCCGGCGCCAACCCCGCCGTCGCCCACACCTCGGTCATCACGTCGCCGAGCAAGGCGTCGAACCGCTTCGGATCGCCGGAGCGCTGCGCCTCGGCCGCGACCGTCGCGACCGGCTGCCCCGGCACCGCAACTTTCCATACGATGACGTCGAGCCGGATCTGGTCGCCGACGCGATCGAACCAGCCGGTCGCGACGAAGCTCGCGCCTCGCCGCTGCGCGAACGCGGCGACGGTGTCGCCCATCGCCGGCACGTGCTCCCCGGGCACGATCAGCGGTCCGCCGACGACGTCGACGTCGACCACGCCCTGCGCCTTCTCGGCGAGCTCGAATGGCGCCCCGGCGACGAGCCAATCGAGGCCCTTGCCGCCGGCATGGTTCTCGAACGGCGTCACCGCGAGCACGGGCGGCCCGATCGCGAAGTCCGGCACCGCCGGCGCGGCCACGGCACGCGTCGCGCCGAGCACGCTCGCGAGCGCGATCGCGCTGCATGCCAACCCGCTGGCCCTGCGGCAGCCCCGACGGCCGCGCGCAGGCCCTGACCTTCGTTGCCGTACTCCGAGCGCGCCCATACACTCGATCATATAGTGCAGCCTGACGAAACCGCCCGTAGTCGCGGGCCCGACCGTCGCAAGCGCGTCCGCCGACGCCGCCGCCTGTCGATCTTGCGCTTGCTCGCGTTGCTGCTGATCTACGGGCTCTCGCTCGGCGCGGCCGCCTTGTACTTCGTGATCCAGACGGTCAACCGCGATCTGCCGCAAGACCTCACCCAGTTGCTCGACTACCAGCCGAGCCGCAAGAGCGTCGTGCTGTCGTCGGACGGCGTCGAGATCGGCTCGTTCTCGATCGAGAACCGGCGGATCGTCTCGCTCGATCGCATGCCGGCGCACGTGCCCGAAGCGTTCGTCGCCGCCGAGGATCGCCGGTTCTTCAAGCACGGCGGCTTCGATCCGATCGGCATCGTGCGCGCGGCGATCAAGAACTACCGCGCGTCGCGGACGAAGCAAGGTGGTTCGACGCTGACCCAGCAGATCATCAAGCAGACGGTGCTCGCCGACGAGCAGTCCGACCTCAAGGATCTCGGGCTGTCGAAAGACGACCGCGAAGCCGAGGTCAAGCGCCAGCGTTACTGGCGCAAGCTTCGCGAGGTCGTGCTCGCGGTCCGACTCGAGCGCGAGCTGTCGAAGCAGGACATCCTCTCGATCTACTTGAACCACGTCTACCTCGGTCACGGCGCGTACGGCGTCGCCGCGGCGGCGGAGACCTATTTCGGCAAGGACGTCGAGAACCTCACGATCGGCGAGGCCGCGTTGCTCGCCGGCCTCGTGTCGTCGCCAGCGGCGCACGATCCGCATCACGACCTCAAGGCCGCGCGCGAGCGCCAGCGCTACGTGCTCGGTCAGATGCTCGCCGAAAAGTACATCTCGAAGGATCAGCTCGACGCCGCGCTCGCCGAGCCGATCACGCTCGTCGACGACACCGATCGCAACCAGTTCGCGGCGCCGTACTTCGTCGAGCATATCCGCCAGCTCGCCACCGCCGCCTATGGCGAGTACGAGCTGTTTCGCGGCGGCCTGCAGTTTCACTCGACGCTCGACTCGCGGATGCAAGCGGCGGCCGAGGGTGCGCTGCGCCACGGCCTCGAGACGATCGATCGCGCGCTCGGCTTTCGCGGCCGGATCGGCACCGTCGCCACCGCCGATCGCGCGACCTGGACGGGCGGCCCGGCGCACGCACTTGCCGGCCCGAACGACAACGAGCCGCGGCTCGCCGATAACCTCCTGACCGAGCAGCGCTACGCCGCGATGGTGACCGCGCTGCCGCGCACCGGCGCCGGCGTCGTGGTCGACCTCGGTCCGGCCAAGCTGCCGCTGATCGCGGGCGACGCGCGCGATGTGCGAGCGTGGCGCGGTAAGGCCGGCGAAACGATCGCGGTCGGCGACTTGCTGCCGGTGCGGCTCACCGCCGACCGCAAAGCCGCGACGATCGCGCAACGACCGGCGCTGCAGGGCGCGATGGTCGTGATGCAACCGACGACCGGCCGCGTACTCGCGCTCGTCGGTGGCTACGACTGGACGAGCTCGAAGTTCGACCGCGCGACCCAGGCGAAGCGCCAGGTCGGCTCGTCGATCAAGCCGTTCGTCTATTCGGCCGCGCTCGAGTCGGGCAAGACCCCGGTCGATCATCTGCGCGACGGTCCGTTCTCGGTCCAGACCGCGACCGGAACGTGGACGCCCGCGAACTACGGCAACCAGTACTTCGGCGACGTCACCCTGATGACCGCGCTCGCGTTCTCGCTCAACACGATCAGCGTGCAGCTCGCGGTCCACGTCGGCCTCGATCGCATCATCGAGATCATGCGCGGCTACGGGATCACCTCGCCGATCCCGCGCCATATCTCGATCAGCCTCGGCACGCCCGATCTCACGTTGCTCGAGGTCGCCACCGCGTACGCCGGCATCGCCTCCGGTGGCAAGCACATCACCGCGCGGTTCTACGATGCGGTCACCGACAGCAGAGGCCGGATCATCTCCGACGGGCAGCCAGCGCCTACCCCGCAGGTCGTGTCACCCGAAGTCGATTACGTGATGGTGAACCTCATGAAGGGGGTCGTGAACCGCGGCACGGCTCACGGCGCGGCCAAGCTCGGCCGACCGGTCGCGGGCAAGACCGGCACCTCGGCGAACTTCAAAGACGCCTGGTTCAACGGCTTCACGACCGACTTGCTGTGCTCGGTGTGGATCGGCCGCGATGATTCGAAGCCGATCGGCAACGGGATCACCGGCGGCGGCGCCGCGGTTCCGATCTGGCTCGACTTCATGCAGAAAGCGCATCCGGCGACCCCGGTCCGCGACTTCGCGCCGCCGCCAAACGTGATCTTTGCACGCGTCGAACCGTGGAGCGGATCGCCGGCGGGCCCGGGCCCGGGCGCGGTCTGGATGCCGTTCGTGCGCGGCACTCTGCCCCCGGCGTTCGTCGGCGCGGCGCCGATCCGATCGTTCGACGAGCTCGTACCCGCCGCAGCCGTGCCGCCTGTAACGTCGCCGTGATGTCGCTCGTGCTAGGTTCGCAGCCGATGTCACGCGCGGTCGTAGTCGCGAGCCTCATCGTCGGTTCGCTCGGCGGATGCCGGGTCAGCCTCGACCCGAGCGGAAAACAAGCGCCGACTTGTGTCGTCGATCCGCCGCCGCAGGTGTGCGTCGACGCCGAGAGCCACGACGACTTCACGTGGATCGAGACGAACATCTTCGACAAGCAGTGCGCGCAGAGCGACTGCCACGATGGCGGTGCGAGCAAGCAAGGCGCGATCAACCTGCACGCCGACCCGGCGCTGAACGCGGCGGGCGCCTATTCCCACTTGCTCGGCGCTGACGGCAACGGCGTCGCGTCGGTGCTCGCGCCGGATCGCAAGCTCGTCGTACCGAGCCAGCCCGACGAGAGCTACTTGCTGGTCATGCTCGGCGAGGTCGACTACAAGGACGCGATCCCCGCCGACGACGCACCCGCCGACATCAGCGCCTCTCCCGACCACGCCGCCGAGGGCACCGGCTATATGCCGATGTCTCAGGCGACGCTGATCTGCTGCCAGAAGCTCGACGCGATCCAGCGCTGGATCACGGCCGGCGCGTTGAACGACTGAACGAGTGAGCGCCTCACTCACGGCGCGGTCGGCCGCGTCAGAGCGATCGCCGGGACGTGCGCCCGGCCGGCAGCACTGCCGAATGGCAGTGCGGGTAGATCACTTGCCCGAGAATCGGTGTTTTTGCCTTTCTGGCCAGCGGTTTGCTTGACGCACCAAGCGCTGCCTCGATACAACATCTGACAAGCAGCGTGGGGGGTACCTCCCGGCGCGCGGAGGCAGAACCGATGGACTGGCTAAGCGACGTATTCAAGAAGGGCGGGCCGTTCTTCATCGTCAACACGTTCTTCCTGGCCATCGTAATTGGCCTGATCGTGGAGCGTTCGATCTACTTCCTCGGCCGCGGCCACCTCAACGCGAAGGCGTTCCTCGAGCAGCTGCGCAAGCTGCTGTCGGCGAACAACGTCGACCGCGCGAAGAAGCTGTGTGACGCGACGAGTGCGCCAGTAGCGCGCGTCGCGAAGGCCGGGCTCAACCGCCTGCACCGCGGCGAGGCGGCGGTCGCTCAAGCGATGGAAGAGACGATGACCGACACGCTGCCCGAGGTGAAGACTCGAATCGGTGCGCTGTGGTCGCTCGCTAACATCACCACGCTGATCGGTCTCCTCGGCACCATCACCGGCTTGATCCGGACCTTCCACGCGATCGGCAAGCTGTCGCCGGCCGAACAGAAGGACGAGCTATCGAGAGGTATCTCGGAAGCGATGTACAACACCGCGTTCGGTCTCTCGATCGCCCTGTTGTGCATGCTCGGCCACCTGCTGCTGTCGGCACAGATGAAGAAGGTCGTCTCGGATCTCGAAGCGTTCAGCTTGCGATTCGAGAACCTCCTGTCCGATGGTGGAGCTGCGGCCGCGAGCCGCGCCCCAGCCGCTCCCACCGAGGATCTCGAGTAAAGCTGCTCGGCGATGCAGCTGAGCGCACAGCAAGTCAGGTCGAAGACGCGCAACGCCGTCCGGCGGCGCGAAGATCAAGTCGAGGACGAGGAGACGCAGAGCGGCGAGCTCAACCTCATCCCCTATCTCGACATGGTCACGAACCTCATGCTGTTCCTGCTGTTCTCGATCTCGGCGGGCATCGTGTTCACGCAGATCGACACGACGTTGCCGGACAAGGCGCCGCCGAATGCCACGGTGACGCAAGCGACCGATAACCCGGACGACAAGCCGCTCGGCCTCTTCGTCTCGATCACCACCGACCGCGTCCTTATCTGGTCGGTGTCCGGGCTCGAAGGCACGCTGAGCGCGCCGAAGCTGCAGCTCAACCGCACCGGCCACGACGGCGATCGTTGCGATGGCAACTACATGTGCGAGAACAACACGTGCGACGGCGATAGTCAGAGGTGCGTGGCGAGTCGCGAGCACCCGGCTCCAGCGCCGCAGCCGGTGTTCGATTACCGCGCGATCAACAAGACGCTGCACGACATCGCGAAGGCTAACTACAACGGCAAGCTGCGCAAGGCGAACACGTACGCGATCACGCTCCAGGCGTCGGACAAAGTGCCGTACGGTACGATCACCTCGGTGATGGCGGCGATGCGCTGCCCGATGCCGGACTTCGGCAAAGAGGTCAAGGGCTGTCTGCTACCCGCCGACAACAAACAGATCAAAGCCGCGAAGAACCCGATCGACAAGGACAACTTCGCCTACGACACGAATCGCGCTCCGTACGACGCCGACACGATGGCGCTGTTCAGCAACATCGGCTTCTCGTCGGGGTTCGAGTGAGCTGATGGCGTTCACGCAGCGCGAAGCGCGCACCATCATCCGCAAAGCGGTCAACCGCGTCCCCGAGGGCGAGTCGATCCGCCACCTCAACATCATGCCCATGATGGACATGATGACGATCCTGCTCGTCGCCTTCATCTTCCAGATGGCGACGAGCGCGCTCGAGCTCACCGCGGGGACCGTCACGTTGCCCTCGACCGCGGTCGATTCGATCGTCGCCGAGAAGACGTGGATCCTCGTCATCACGCCGGTCGGCATCGTGATCGAAGGCGGCAATCAGGCGGCGCAGATCGTCTCGGTCCACGACGGCGATGTCGACGCGAGCGAGAAAGAAGGCGGCCAGCTCGGGCTCAAGATCACGCGGCTGACCCAGTTCCTGGCGTCGCTCCATCAGCAGGAAGCGGCGGCGGCGCTCCGCGAGGGCGGCGACCCCAACGCCCCGCAGGAGATGCTGGTCATCGCGGATCGCACGATCCCGTACCGGCTGCTGGTCGAGGTGATGTACTCCGCAAACCGAAAAGAAGCCGGGTACAACCATTTTCGGCTGATCGTCCAGAAGAGCTTCCCCGCTAGACCCAACAGGTAGTCCCGAGCTCGGGGCTAGCCTGGGGCTGCGGCTGCGCTATAGTCGTAGGCATGAAGCTCGTAGGCGAACGCAGAGCCTTTGCCGCCGCGGTGTTCGCATTCTTCGGCGTCCTCTACCTGATCCAGGCGCTACTCGGGGACGGCTCGACCGCGCGCGTGATGTGGGCGATCGCCGGCTGCTATGGACTGGCGTTCTTCTCGCTCGTCGCCGGCTATTTCTGGGCGCGCTGGTTCTCGGTTGGTCTCGGCTTGTTCGGCGTGCTCGTCGCAGCCGCCGGGGTCTATCAGATGGGCCCCGAACCGATGGTGCTGATCATCGGCGGCCTTCACCTCGGCGCGACGCTGAGCCTGTGGGGATCGACGATGGCAGGCAGCTACGACGGCCAGACCGCGTGGCGCGAGCGTTACCACATGGACGACAGCGCGGTGCAGCGGCTCGGCCGTTCGGTGATTCGCGCGGGTGTCTCGCTCCCGATGGTGCTGATCTATGCGTTCGCTCCGAAGCCGGGCAGCGCGGTGCTCGGCTTCGCGGCATTCGGCCTCGTCGCGCTCGGCTTGCGCGCCACGGTCAAGCTCAGGACCTGGGGCGTCGTCGCGCTCGGCGCGGCCGGCGCGCTGATGGTGATGCTCGCCGGAATCGACGCCTCGGCCGGCGGCGACATCCTCGTGCCGTCGCTCGCCGGTGGGTTGCTGATCTCCGCGACCGTGCCGTTCGTTCGTCCGATGCTCCGCTCGCTCGTTTGATCGCGGGCGCAGAGCGCGCTACCGTCGAGCAATGGCGACGACTTTGCGGCTAGCCGTGCTCGGTCTCGCGCTAGCGTGCTTCGGCACGATGGGCTGTCAGCCGCTCTATGGCGCGAAGCCCGAGAGACTGCGGAACCCGGAGAGGAAGCGCAGGCCGCCCGAGGCCGAGACCAAGGCGCCGGAGATCAAGTACGTCGAGGAGTGCCAGGCAGACTTCCGAGAGGATCCGAAGAGGATGCGGATCGTGGCGCAACCGACCGTCGCGCGCCAGCTCATCCAGGTCGGAGATGACGCGATGGCGGGCGCAGAAAAGGCGAAGGACGACAACGCCAAGGTCGGCTTGTGGAAAGAGGCGATCAGCAAGTACATCAACGCGCTGGTCAAGGACCCGTACAACGTCGATGCGACGCTCGACCTCGCGCGCGCCTACGACCGCTTTCTACGCAAGGGCTGTGCGATCGCGATGTTGAAGCGACTCGCGACGATCTCGATGTATCCGAAGCTCTCGACCGACGCGAACCACGCGATCGACTCGATCGGCGACAATGCCGGTTGGTTCAAGGGCTATCGCAAAGACGCGATCGCCGCGGTTGGACGCTAGCGATGCGCCGCGCCCTGCTCGCGCTCTTGCTCTCGGTCGGCTGTCACGCTCAGGGCGAGATCACGGCGCCACCGCCACCGCTTCGCCCTGAAGCCGAGGCGCCACCCGAGACCGAGAAGAAGGTCGCGAAGGACTGCGAGCCCACCGATCCGTCAGAGGAGCTCAAGCCACTGCCGTTCGATCAGCGCTCGATTCCAGAGGGCATCAACATCACGAACGGCGGGATCGCCGATCTCAAGCTCGCCAACAGTCACGAGGTCGATCGCGCGACCAAAGAAGACAAGATGGTCCAGGCGGTGACCGAGCTCAAGACCGCGCTCAAGGCGGATCCGTACAACATCCAGGCGACGTACGAGCTCGCCGCGGCCTACGCGCAGATCGGGCGCAAGCAGTGCTCGATCAATCTGCTCACTCGCCTGCTGCAGATGACGCAGCATCCGTTCAAGCACGCCGAGGTCGAAGCCGAGATCGATCGGTTGCTCGGCCGGCACCAGCAACTCGATCCGGACTTCGCGTCGCTGCGCGGCGATGACCGGTTTCGCGTGTTGATCGAGAAGATGTGCGCCGGCACGAACGACCCCAACTGCGTGTACGGCGGACAGAAGTCCGGCCGCGAGCGATAGGCCCCCAGCGCGACACCGGCGCTACGCCGACGCCGCAGGCCCCGGCTAGCCTGTCGCCGCTGATCAATTGATCAATTTCGCCGTCCGACGTATGAACGTCTCTCCGATGCGAACCCTCGTCGTCGTCGCCGCCTTCGCTTCCGTCCCTGCTATCGCCGGTGCGACCCCTCCGCGGGTCGCGAGGAAGCCGTCGGCGTGCGGCGTGAAGATCCTGCCGCTGGTCGAGGGCAACTCGTGGACCTACGAGCCGACGCCAGCACCGCGAGCCGCGCCGCCGGACATCACGCGCATCTCGCCGCCGCGCGCCGATGCCCTGACGATCACCGTCAAGAAAGTCGAGACCAAGGGTCCGGACACGACCGTCACCCTCGAAGAGAAGACGACGTACAACCGGCCGAGCAAAGATCCGAAGAAGCCCGTGACCGACGAGCGCACGATCACCACGACGATCACGTGCAACGCAAAGAAGTTCGAGATCTCGCCCGACAGCTTCTTCTTCGCCGGCGAGCCCGGCGGTGCCGCCGGAGTGAAGCTCGATACGATCGAGCGTCCGAAAGATACGAGCTGGAAGCTGACGAACGGCGGCATCGGCGACGCCGATTGGCGCGAGGATGTGATCGCTCACTGGACGCGGATCGCCACCCCGGGCTCCGACGCTAACCTCGGCAGCGGCAAGCTCTGGCTCGAGCGCGTGTTCACGCCGCAGCCGAAAGAATCGGTCACGACGAAGACCGGCCAGTACACGGCCGAGAAGATCGGCATCTCGGTCACCGGCCGGGTCGCCCTCGACGGCGCGCCGCCGGACATCAAACCGATGGAGCTCCCCGCGGGCTGGCTCGATACCGTTTGGCTCGCCGACGGCGTGGGGGTCGTGCAGGTGCTCAACGCGTACGCGCAGCAGTACACGCTCGTCGCGTCTGCGGTGCAGTGACCGCACGTTGGCGGCTGACCAAACCGCTGCGCGAACGAATCGCCGCCGGCCATCCGTGGATCTACGACCGCGCGATCGCAGGTCCAACCGCGCAGCCCGGTGACATCGTCGAGATCGTCGACGACAAGGGGCCGGTCGCGGTCGCGTTCGTCGATCCGACCTCGCCGATCCGCGCTCGCGTGCTCGCGACTGGCGAGCCGGACTCGGTGACCGCGACGTGGACGATCTCGCGCGCGCAGGCCGCGGCGGCTCGCCGTACCCGCGATCCGCTGCTCGCCGGCTGCACCGGGCTGCGGCTCGTCCACGGCGAAGCCGATGGCTGCCCCGGGCTCGTCGTCGACCTTTATGCCGACACCGCGGTGATCGTGTTCGACGGGGCCGCCGCCGCGGCGTTCTGGCGCCCGCGTCTATCCGACGTGCTGATCGGGCTCGAGCGCGGCGGCCAATCCGTCGCGCATGCCTGGCTGCGCGGTGAACGACGCGAGCGGGGCGCGGGCGAAGCCGTCCGCGGCGATCCGCCTGCTGCCATCGTGATCGCCGAGGACGACGCTCGGTTCGCGGTCGACGTCCGCGCCGGTCAGAAGACCGGGTTCTTCCTCGATCAGCGCGACAACCGACGGACGATCGGTCGTCACGCCGCGGGCGCGTCGGTGCTCAACGTGTTTTCGTATACTGGCGGGTTCTCGCTTCACGCGGCGATCGGGGGCGCGAGCAGCGTCACCTCCGTCGACCTTGCGGCTCCCGCGATCGCCCAGCTCGCGGCGAACCTCGAGCTATCTCAGCTACCCACCGCCGCCCACGAGCTCGTCGTCGAGGATGCGTTCGAGTTCCTGGTGCGCGCGCGCCGGCAAAGCAGGCAATGGGATCTCGCGATCGTCGATCCCCCGAGCTTCGCTCCGAACGAACGCTCGAAGCCCGCTGCGCTGCGAGCGTATGAACGACTCGCCGACGCCGCGCTCGCCGTGATCGCGCCCGGCGGCCGATTCGCGCTGGCATCGTGCTCGAGCCATGTCTCCGAGGCCGACCTGATCGGGCGGTTGGAGCGCCCCGACCTCCGGCTGCGCCAAGTCGCGAGCGCGGCCTCCGATCACCCGGTGCTTCCGGCCTTTCCGGAGGGGCGGTACCTCAAATTCTTGTTGTTCGACGTGGGCTGACTCCTGAAGAACAAATTGGGCCGGGACTTACCAACCACCGGGCGTTCCCCTGACGTAATCGCCAGTTGCCTTCGTGGGGTGAACCGGCCCCAGCGTGCAACCTGCAGGCAGCAATTCCCCGAGGGAAAATCAGCGCTTGACGCGCTGACCTACATCTCGCTACACAACCGCCATGAGCGCGACTCGTTGGCCGTTGATCCTGTTGTTGGCCGTGACGGCGTGCGCGAAGCATGCGAACAACGGCGAGCCCGATGGCCCGACGTTGCCGCAATGCTCGGATGGCATCGACAACGACGGCGACGGCAAGATCGACTACCCCGACGACCCGGGCTGCCTCGCGCCACAACAAGACGACGAGACCGACGATTGCCCGGACGGACCGAACTGCCCGCAGTGCGGGAACGGCAAGGACGACGACGGCAACGGGCTGATCGACTACCCGAGCGATCCGGGCTGCACCGCAGCATCTGACCCGATCGAGTTCACGTTCAACGCCGAGGCCTGCGGCTCGACGATGACCGTCAAGCAGTTTCCCACCACCGGCGTGGACATGGGCGGTACGGACTCCGGCGTACTCGATCCGGACACGAGCTCGTCGATGCTGAGCTCGACCTGCGAAGCGACGAGCGGCGTCGGCGCGGTCGCGTACGTCATCATGCTCGATAAGCCGATGGTCGTGACCGCCACGAGCATGGGGACCGCGAACATCGTGTCGATCCGCTCGGTCATGTGCACCGACGCCACGGCCGAGCTCGCGTGCAGCCCGGCCGTGAGCGGCACCTCGACCGCGACCGTCATCAAGGCGCTGCCCGCGGGCGTGTATTACGTCGTCGTGGAGCTCGGCGTCGTCGGCGGCACCGGCGGCTACGAGCTCACCGTGACGACCGCACCCGGCGCCGGCACTGTGTGCACCGGCCCGACCGACTGCGGCCCCGGCCTGGTCTGTCACCCGAACCCGAACGGTGGCAGCGACATGGTGTGCGAGCCACCGGCGTGCAGCGACGGCATCGACAACGACGGTGACGGCAAGATCGATTACCCGTACGACCCGGGCTGCACGTCGCCCGCTGACGACGACGAGACCGACGACTGCCCGAGCGGGCCGAACTGCCCGGCGTGCAGCAACGGAATCGACGACGACGACGACACGTTCACCGATTGGCCGTCGGACACGAGCTGCCACTCCGCGTCCGACGCGAGCGAAACCTGCACCGACAGCGAAGGCGTCGTCGAGCTCACGACGATGGTCACGCAGGGCACGACGGCGACCGCGACCGATGACTTCCAACCGGCCTGCGCGGAAGAGACCGGCGGCGCCGACCTCACCTACCGGATCGACGTGCCCGCGCTCACCGCGCTCACGATCGACGTCCAGTCCGATGACATCTATCCGGTTGTGGAGCTCTTGAACTCCACGTGCGGCGGCACCGCGATCGAGTGCGAAGAGGAAGCGGACATCGTGAGGGCCGCGGTCGCAGCCGGGACCTACTACATCGTCGTGGACGACGACTACGGCGACGATACCGGCCCGTTCACGCTGAACGTGAGCGGAACGATCAAGAACGGCGCGAGCTGCGAGAGCCAGCTCGCACAGAGCGGCGCCCTCGCCTGCAGCTCGGGCTACGCGTGCAAGGGCACGGTCGGTTCGCGCGTCTGTGCGATCGCCGCGTGCGCCGACGGGATCGACAACGATGGCGACGGCAAGACGGACTACCCGTTCGACCCAGGCTGCGATTCGCCGTCCGACGACGACGAGAGCGATACCTGCCCGGGAGCCGGGTGTCCGGTGTGCAGCAACGGCCTCGACGACGACGACGACACGCTGACCGACTTCCCGGCCGATTGGGGGTGCGACTCGGCCGCGGGCGCGAGCGAGGTGTTCTGCACCGGTGAGATGGACGTCAAGACGCTGATCGCGGCACACGCGACAGCGGGTACGACCGTCGGCTCGAGCGACGACTTGACCTACACCTGTGGGTTTGCCGATGACGGCGATGTGTCGTACGGGTTGTCGCTGCCGGTACCGGTGGCCTCGTTGCAGATCGACACGACTGGCTCGACGACCGACACCGTCCTGCAGGTGCAAGACGCGAACTGCGCGACCTCGCTGGCGTGCAACGACGACGAGGACGTGGACAACGGGATCTACTCGTCGAAGATCGTGATGACCGACGTCGCCGCCGGCAACTACGCGATCAACGTCGACGCCTACGACGCCGGTCCGTTCACGCTCAACGTCAAGGGCACGGTCGCGAACGGCACCGTGTGCACGTCGCCGCTGTTCACGGCAGGCGTGCTCGTCTGCCCGACCGGCAAGACCTGCACCGCTGGCAAGTGCCAGTAGCGGCTATGCGGCGCTGACCCGGCCCCGGCGTCGACCTTCGCGTCGCAACGCCTGCGCGCGGGCGTTCATCTCGCGCTCTTCGGCGTCGGTGCGGTGGTCGTAGCCGATTAGGTGACACAGCCCATGCGACGCGAGATGGACGAGCTCGGCGTACAGCCCTCGCTTCGCTTGCCGGCGCGCGGTGTCGACCGAGATCACGATGTCGCCGAGGAGATCCGGATCGGCGGCGACGGCCTCGCGCTGCGCGAACGCCAGGACATCGGTCGGCTGATTCTTGCCGCGAAATCCGCGGTTGAGCTCGTGGATCGCGCGATCGTCGGTCAAGCGGAGCGCGACCTCGTAACGCGCACGCCCGTCGTGGCGTGCCACGGCCGTCACCATCCGCGCGACCTCGCGCCGCAAGCGCTGTCGCAACGCCGCCGGCAACGCGAGCCCGCGGTCGACGCCGAGCGACAGGCTCATCACCGCCTCATCGGGCGCGCGGCTTCTTTTCCCAGACGCGCGCGCCGACGAACACATCGAACAACTCGACGTCGAGCTGGCCGCGCTTGACGTCGCCGCCCAAGATGTCGAGCGCCTTCTCGACCGGCATCGCCTTCTTGTACGGGCGATCGCTGGCGGTCAGCGCGTCGTAGATGTCGGAGATCGCCATCATCCGCGCCGGCACTGGAATCTGCTCGCCGCGCAGCTTGCGCGGATAGCCCGAGCCGTCGAGCTTTTCGTGGTGCGCTCCGGCGATCTCGGGCACGTCGCGCAGCGTGCGGCTCCACGGAATCTTGCGCAGGAAGTTAAACGTGTGGACGACGTGGCTGTTGATCTCGAGTCGCTCGTCTTCGGTCAGCGAGCCGCGTCGGATCTGCAGCGAGCTGGCCTCGATCGGGCTGAGGAACGGCAGCATCGCGCCGTTGTCGTCGTTGTAGGACATCCCGGCGATCACCGCGATGCGCTCGAACCCGCCCTGTTCGAGCACGGTCGGCTCGTTCGACGCGAGGATGAACTTGATGATGTCGTCGAGCTCGGCGACCTTCGCGACCACGTCGCGATCGGCGGTCGCGAGCTGCTCGGCGATCTCGTCGCGCGACGCCTCCATCAGGTAGCGCACCCGGCGCTCGAGGCCCTCGATCTGATAGCCGCGCTTGATCAGCTGGAACCGCTGCTGGATCAGCTCGCGCTCGTGCTCGTAGAGCTTCTTCGCTTTGACCAGCACGACTCGCGGACCCCGACCTTGCCGAAGTCGTGGAGCAGGGCCGCGTACTCGATCTGCGTGAGGTCGTCGCGCGAGAACCGGACGTCGCGATACGGCCCGGTGTCGGCGCGGTTGATCGCCGCGCGCGAGGCCGACGGTGAGCTCGCGACGCGCTCGGAGTGGCCCGAGGTCGTCGGGATCGCGAGACTCGATCGCGCTGACCGACGCCTTGACGAAACTATCGAACAGCGTCTTGACCTCTTCGTAGAGCAAGACGTTCTCGAGCGCGATCCCGGCTTGCGATGCCAGCGCCGAAACGTACGCGACCGACACGTCATCGAACGGCACGACGCCATCTTCGAAATCCGCCGGCTGATCGAGCGCGATATAGCCCTTCGCACGCTTGTTGATCAGCTGGATCACGCCGATCACCTCGGCGCGCGCCGAGATCATCGGCACCGCGAGCACGCTGCGCGTCTGGTAACGGTACTTGTCGTCGAACGCGCGGTCGTGGATAAACCCACGTGGGTTGTTGCCGGTGCCGGGCTCGTCGAGGCTGTACAGATCTGGCACGTTGATCACGATCGCCGGACATCACGCACGAACCGACGATCGACGACGCCGACACCGGCATCGTGAACCCAGCCGGCTGGACGTTGCGCGAGTCGTTCTGCGACACCGCGAACAGCAGCTTGCGCTTTCCGACATCCTCGTCGTGACCTTCGACGATATAGACCGAGCCCGCATCGGCCGACGCTGACCTCGCAGGCACGCTTGAGAATGATCGCGAGCAGCGAACGGATGTCGCGCTCTTGCGAGAGCGCCCTGCCGATCGAGATCAACATATCGTTCTCGTGTCGCGACCGCTCGAGCTCGAGCTCGAGAGCCGCGGTGCTGATCCGCAAGCCGATCGCATCGGCGCGATTGCGCAAGGTGAGCAGCAACCGCGTCATCGAGATCGGCGACGTCAGCGCGGTCAGATCGACATCGACCAGGTCGCCGTGGACATCGGGACGCTTACCCGCGCTCTGTTGTGGCGACGCACCGGCGTCGAGCTGCGCCTCTTCGAGCTCTCGATCGTGACCGACCACGATCAGGCCATAGTTGCCGGACCGAGCACGGATCAAGTGCGGCAGCATCGCGCCTCGATCGCGCCAAACCTCGGGCCAGACCAGGACCAGCATCACCGCCGTACGTGAACGTTGCGAGCTCGTCTCGAGCTCGATCCAACCTTCGCCCTGGCGGCGCACGCGGTAACCGACCATCCGGCGATCGCGCGCGACTGCGTTCACCAGATCATCGGGGGTGGCCACCACCATGGCTTACGAGTCTAGCCCGCCCGCCGTCGGCGCGGGTGGCCTCGCGTCATGCTCTCGCTGTTCCGATCGGGCGCGATCGCGGCGGTCATAGGCGCGGATCAGCGCCGCGACCAGGGGGTGGCGCACCACATCGGCATCGCTGAACTCGATCGAGGCGATGCCGCGAATGCTCCGCGACCAACTCGAGCGCGTCACGCAGGCCGCTGCGTTGCCCTGGCGGCAAGTCGGTCTGGGTCTGGTCGCCCGTGATCACGAGCTTCGCGCCGTAGCCCATGCGCGTGAGGAACATCTTCATCTGCGCAGGCGTCGTGTTCTGCGCCTCGTCGAGCACGATGAAGCTCTCGTTCAGTGTGCGACCGCGCAAAAATGCGAGCGGTGCCACCTCGATCGATGTCGTCCGCCATCATCCGCGGTCAGCTTCTCCGGATCGATCATGTCGCCCAGCGCGTCGAACAGCGGCCGCAAGTACGGATCGACCTTCTCTTCAAGCGTGCCCGGGAGAAACCCGAGGCGCTCGCCCGCCTCGACCGCGGGTCGGGTCAAGATGATGCGGCGCACGTGCTTGTCGAGCAAAGCGCGCACGGCCATAGCCATCGCGAGGTAGGTCTTGCCGGTACCCGCCGGGCCGATCGCGAACACGATATCGTTGTCGCGGACATGGTCGACGTACTGCTTCTGCGCCGGCGCCCTTCGGCGCGATCGGGCGCCCTGCGCGCGGCGTCAGGATCGTTTCGCCGAAGACGGCTTGAATCGACGCGCCCGGCGCAGCACCGGAGATCATCTTGACCGCGCGCACGACGTCGTCGGAGCCAAGCGCGCGACCGCCGAGTGCAAGCGCGTAGAGCTGTTCGAGGGCGGTCTTCGCGGTCTCGACCGCCGCTTCATCGCCTTCGATCGTGAGCTCGTTGCCGCGCAGATGCAGCTCGACGCCAGCGCTCCGCTCGACCAGCTTGAGCCGCGAGTTGCCGGCTCCACACAAGGTCTGCAGCGCCTCGGGATCGTCGAACGTCAGCTTGTCTCGGCGGGGTGACTTCGGCACGGCGGTGTCGGCGTATAGCACGCGATGCGGTAGGTTGCGGGCCATGACCGCTGCTGCCCCCGGCGCCTCGCTCTCGCGGCTCGTCGAGATCATGGACCGCTTGCTCGCCCCCGACGGGTGCCCGTGGGATCGCGAGCAGACCCTCGACTCCTTGCGGCCATTCCTCGTCGAGGAAGCGTACGAAGTGCTCGACGCGATCGGCCGCAACGACGTCCCCGACCACTGCGAAGAGCTCGGTGACTTGCTGATGCAGGTCGTGTTTCAGGCGGCGATCCGCCAGCGCAACGGTGCTTTCGCGATCGACGATGTCGTCGCGGGCATCTCTGACAAGCTCGTGCACCGCCACCCGCACGTCTTCGGCGACACCAAGGGCGTCGACACCGCGGCGCAGGTGCTCGAGCAATGGGACGAAATCAAGGCGAAGGAGAAACCGAAGCGGGAACGCGTGCTCGACGGCGTGCCCTTTGGGCCGGCGCTCGCGCGAGCCCAGAAGCTCGGCCAGCGTTGTCGCAAGGCCGGCTTCGATTGGCCAGGCTGGGAAGGCTCGTTCGCCAAGGTCAAAGAAGAAGTCGCCGAGGTCGAAGCCGCGATCGGAGAGCGCGACCAAGCGGCGATCCATGCGGAGGTCGGTGACCTGCTGCTCGCGACGGTGAATCTCGCTCGCAAGCTCGACGTCGACGCGGAAGCCGCGTTGCTCGATGCGACCGCGAAGTTCCACCGTCGATTCGAGCAGGTCGAGGACAAGCTCGCGGCGCGCGGCAAGACACCGACGCAATCGAATCTCGATGAGATGGACGCGCTATGGAACGAGGTGAAGCGCGACGAGGCGGAAGCGCGACGAAAGTGACGCTTTTTTGTGCACCCGCGATCGATTGGAGGCGTTCCCGTCGAGCGCTGGACACAGGGGGGCGATCGGTCCGCAACTTATCCACAGAACCGGTGGGTACTCCCGCGGGACTCGTCCGAAAAACCCGTTCTGGACCGAAGGCTTGACAGGGTGTTCCTCGTCGCGGTAAACGCACGCTCCCCTCAGGAGCAATTGTCCGTGGCCAATATCGCATCTGCCCAGAAGCAGAACCGCAAGATGATCAAGCACCGTGCGCGCAACCGCGCCGCGATGGCGTCGATTCGCACCGCCGTGAAGACCGCCCGCACCGCGGTTGATGGCAAGGCCGCCGAGGCCGCCGCGGCGATCAAATCGGCCGTCGCGATGGTGGACTCGGCCGTTACCAAGGGCATCCTCAAGCGCCGCACGGCTTCGCGTTACGTTTCACGTCTCGTCACCCGCGCGAAAGCCTAGCTTCCGACATCGGGCGCCGACTCGGAGCTCGTCCGAGGTTGGCCACGCTCCCGATTGCTCGGCGATCCTTCGCGCAGCGCCCTGCGGATCAACTCCTCGAGCGAAACACCAGGCGCGGCAGCGGACTCGACCATCCGCGACGCCGCCAGCCTCGGATACCCGAGCTGGATCAGAGCCTGTTTGGCCTCCGCCTTCATGATGATGTGCCCGAACGTCGCGTGGCGCCGAACCGTGTGACCCACGGGGGTCGGAGCCGGGCCCACTTCGAGCTTCGATGCGGGCCCGGTCATCGTCAGCAGCCCCCGATGCAAAGCGCGATGATGATGACTGCACATCACGGCGAGGTTCTCTGCTGAGTGGTCGCCGCCGTCGGCGCGTTGCACGAGGTGATGGACGTCGAGGAACCGAGAGGCGCGGCAGCCAGGCACGACGCACCGACCACGATCGCGGTGAAATACGAACTGGCGGGTCTTCGGCGTGATGTCTTGCGGGGCGCGGCGTTCTGCATCGATCCGTTGTGCGTCGCACTTGGCGCGCTCGACGTCGGCTCGATCGAGTGGGACGGTCCCGCCGCCGCCGTGCTGCGAGCCGCTCTCGCAGCGCGGGCATAACGTCACGCGGACCTGGAATTTCGCGCGGCCGTGGTCGCTCGGAGCCGGCGCGCCGAGCACGGCGTTGCACATCGCCTCGACGAGCGCGTCGTCGTCGAGCTGACCACCGTGCTCGTTCGCGAGCTGCTGCTGAGCTTGGCGGAGCAGCGCGAGCGTCGCCGGCCGGATCTTGAACGTCACGACGCGCGGCGCGAGGCTCGGATCGGGCGGGTCGCTCGGGCGATCACCGGGTCGATGCATCGCGACGAGCTCCTCGATCTCGCGCAGGTTCTTGTCGTGTGTCGCCGCGAGCCACTCGCGCTCCGTGTCGGCGGTCGCGACCCGCGTTAGCTCGCGGACCGCGGAGTAGCATTGTTCGCCGTGCTCGAGCGCCTGGCCGATCGCCGGTAACGCGTCGAGCGCGGTGGCGATGCGAACCCGTTCGCGTGCGGCGCGCGGGCCGTAGCCCAGCACGTCCTCTAGGTAGTCGTACAACGACGCCTTGCCCACGTACCGCCAGATCTGCGCCCGGTCCGCGCGCGCCAACAACGCCGCCTCTTCGCGATCGAGCACGCCTCGCCTCGTCGCGATCGCCCGCAACCCTCGATCGATCTCGCGCCACGCCTCGTACCTCCGAACAGCAGCCACCATGACACCCTCCTTGCATTGGTTTGATCGTTCTAACAACACGGTCTGACACCCTCGGTCGCTCCCGACGAGAAGAAAGGACGACCCGTGGATCGCGGATCAATCGCTGCGGATCGAAGTAACCCGCAGCGCGGAGCCCGGGAAGCACACATCGGTATCAACGCAACACGTGCCAGTGACCTGCTCGAGGTCGACCCCAACACCGAACTCCAGCGGCTCGAGACTGCTGCCAGTCCCAGAAAGATCGATGCCTACCGCGCCAGCGTTCGTCTCCGCGCTTTTCATCGCGTCGATCGAGACCCCGCATCGCCACGCCTGCACGTTGCGCCGCTCTCCCGACGACTGCTGGATCCCTCCGACCGAACCGCCGCAACGCATCCCGTAGACAGATCCGAGCTCGTAAGCGGGGACCTCCGAGCTCACACATTCGAGCCCGCGCAAGGCGCCAGAACCGGAGAGCCACATCCGATCGCCGTGCCAGGTCACGGCAAAGACTTCGCGCGAGGGCGCCGCATCCGAGAGCCAATGCCCTCGATCGAGCCTGTAGCTCTGCGTGGTGAGCACCGCCACCGCGCCAGCACGCCGGAGCGTGTACACGTCGCGAAAGACGTCGGGTTTCGGCCGATCGTGGGTGCCGGTAACGTTGACGTGCGTGCTCGTGTACCGAGACACCGCCGGATCGAGTGGATGCGCCGCGCTTGCCGGAACGATGGCCGTGAGTCCATGAACCGCCGGGACATCTCCGCCGCCGCAGCCCGCGACCGCTACCAATGCAATCAGTCGCATCCGCGCCGTCAAACGACCCACGTGGGTCAATTCTCGCCGTCGTCGTCGCTGCCGGCTGCGCTGATCCCGTACTTGCGCAACAACTTGTGCAGGTACTTGCGGTCCATGTCGGCGTCGCGCGCGGCCTTCGAGATGTTGCCCTCGGCGCGCTTGATCAGCCACGCAAGGTAGCGGCGCTCGAACAGCTCGTTCCATTTCTCTTTCGTGTCGCGGAACGACTCGCCCGGTTCAAACTCGACCGCGTCGCGGAGCTGAATGCCCTTGGCGGGGCCGGCGTCGTTGCCGAGCGGCGCGACCAGCATCCCGGGGTCGCCGCCGAGCGCGAGTGCCCTCTCGATCACGTTGCGGAGCTCGCGCACATTGCCCGGCCAGTCGTGCGCCATCAGGGCGGCGCGCGTCGATTCGGCCAGAGCCGTCACGCCCTCGGGCGACAGCTTGCGCATGATGCTGTCGATCAGCAGCGGGATGTCTTCGCGGCGTTCGCGCAGGGCCGGCGCGGTGATCGGCACGACGTTGAGTCGGAAGTACAAGTCCTCGCGGAACTTGCCCTTCTCGACCTCGGACCGCAGATCCTTGCGGGTCGCAGCGATGACCCGGAGATCGACCTTGAGCGTCTTGGCGCCGCCGACGCGGCGGAACTCGCGTTGCTCGAGCACGCGTAACAGCTTCGGTTGGAGGTCGAGAGACAGCTCGCCGAGCTCGTCGAGGAAGACCGTGCCGCCGCTAGCGAGCTCGAACGCGCCTTGCCGGGCGTTGACCGCGCCGGTGAATGCGCCCTTCTCGTGGCCGAACAGCTCGCTCTCGATCAGCGTGCCGGCGACCGCGCCACAGTCGACGACAATGAACGGCTTGTCGCCGCGCGGCGACAGCTGGTGCAGCGTGCGCGCGATCATGTCCTTGCCCGTGCCGGTCTCGCCTTCGATCAGCACGGTCGCATCGGTTGGCGCGATCTTCTCGACCAGGCCGAAGATCTCGCGCATCGCGGACGACTTGCCGACCATCTCGCCGAGCGCCTCCTTCTCGGACGGCATGATCTCGATGCGCTCTTCGAACGGCGTGAACTTGATCTCGGTGGCGCCGACCGCGATGACCGAGCCGGCGCGCAGGTAAGCCTCTTTGACCTCGGCGCTGTCGAGGAACGTGCCGTTGGTCGATTTGAGATCGCGCACGAGGTAGCCCTTCGCGTCGCGCGCGATCTCGAAGTGCACGCGCGACACCGTCTCGTCAGCGAGCACGAGGTCGTTCTCCGGCGCCTTGCCGATCCGGATGACATCGCCAGCGATCAGGAACTCGGTCCCCCGCTGTGGGCCCTTGATCACGACGAGCTTGCAGCGGCGCAGGTTGACGGTCGCTGGCGTCGCCTCTCGGCGGATCCGCGTCCCCGTCAAGTGCTCCATCACGGGAATCGTATCACGCCACGTCAACTAGCCCCGATCGCTCAAGCTGCTTCGCGGCCTCGACTTGTTGTGCTCGGAGCGACAACGAAATACCTTTTAGCTGGTGCTGCGCATCTACGGGGTACTGGCGAGCTGTGCGCTCGCATTGTTCTGCCTGTGCGGCGTCGCGCGTGCACAGCCGGCGACGCCGGCCAAGCCGTCGGATGCCCCGTTGCCGTCGTGCCTCGATCAGACGCTCGCCGGCGAGCTCGGCTCGACCCTGAAGCCGCGTGGCGTGCAGAAGCGCATCTTCCGCAAGAAGGGCAACTTCGTCCTCGTCGTGCACGGCGGGTTGTACGGCGGCGACCTGACGTCGTCGAGTTGGTTCGCCGGCGGCTCGCTCGGCTACTTCTTCACCGAGGACTTCGGCATTCAGGCCGAGTTCGATCTGACGCCGATGCAGCTCGATCTCGACGCGCCGATCAACCAGTTCTTCGGCGATAGCCGGTTCGTTCCGGCGATGGCGTACGTCGCCCTCGGCAACCTCATCTGGTCGCCGATCCACGCGAAGCTCAAGCTCGGCGGCGGCATCGTCCATGCCGACATCATGCTGTTCGCCGGTGGCGGGCGAATGTTCCACGACGCGGTCCAAGGCCTGTCGTTCGACGCCGGCACCGCGCTCGACCTGTTCGTCACCAACTGGGTGACGATTCGCTTCGACGTCCGCGACCTGACCGCGGTCGAGGATATCGCCGGCGAGTCGCGGTTCACCAATAATCTGATCGCCACCGCCGGGCTCGCGTTCTGGATCGGACCGAAACCATGACCGCACGGATCCTGATCGTGCTCGCGCTTGTCGCCGCGGTCCGCGTCGCACACGCCGATGGACACTGCCCCGGGCCGGTGACGGTGGCCGCTGACGACGACTCGCCGCAAAAGAAGAAGATCAACCACGCGAAGGACAGCGACAAGACGCCTGCTGACCAGGCCGACAAGCCCGACGCGAAGCAACCCGACGACGCCGAGAAGCCGCCCGGGTCGACCGCGATGTGCATCGACCAAGCGATCGCGGATCGGCTGGCGCTCAAGCGCAAGCGGCGCGGCGCCGTCGACCGCTTGTTCGTGAAGCAGGGCCGGCACGAGATTTCGGTCGGCGGCGGCTACTACGCGAGCGATCTACTGTCTGCGACCTACCTCGTCACCGCGTCGTACACGTATCACATGACCGACGAGACCGCGGTCGAGTTCGGCGGCGCGTACACGCACGCCAACGCGGACATCATTCGCGCGCTCGAGATCACGCATAGCGTCGTGCTGACCGATACGTACGCGCCGGAGTACTTCGTGGAGTCGTTGCTCGTGTGGAGCCCGGTGTATGGCAAGCTGCGCTTAGGTGGCTCGATCGTCCACTTCGACCTTCACGCCGACGCTGGCGTCGGTGTGATCGACTCCAAGACGAGCCGCGGCGCGTCCGGCGTCGTCGGTTTCGGGATTAGACTCTTCATGGGCCAAGCGCTCGCGTTTCGCGTCGACCTACGCAACCGAACGTTCCGCCAAGAGCTCCTCGACGAGCGCTTCCTGGTTAACGACAGCGCGATCACAGCGAGCCTGTCGGTGTTTTTGCCATTCCACAACTAGTTGGCGCTTTCGCGCCCGCACGTCACCTTCGGAGAACGCCCAGATGCCCGCCTTTCGCCGCGCCGTCCTGCTTGCGCTCATCCCGGCCGTCGCGCTGGCTGCTCCCAGAAGGAAAAAGCCGCCGAAGGAAACGCCGAAGCCCGCGGATTCCGGCAAAGGCAGCGACAACAGCGCCGACGCACCGCCCGACAAAGATGCGGCGGGCGGCGGTGGCGGCGGCAGCGCGAGCGCGAGCGGCAACGGCGGTGGCACCGGCAGCGACGCGACAACGCCTCCGACCGAGCCGGCGAAAGACGTCGCGACCGACAAAGACAAGCCGACCGGCAACGAGCCCGATGTCGATGCGCTGCGCCAGGAGTACTTTTCGCTGCGCGACGAGCTGTTCAAGTCGCGCGCGCGGGCCAACGCGGTCGCGAGCGCGTTGTACTCGACGCGCGTCCAGATCCGGTTCTCGTGGGCCTCGACGCGCTACTACGGCGTGTCGAAGGCGTCGATCCGGCTCGACGGTGCGAACGTGTTCGAGGACACCTCTGGCGCGATCGGCGGCGACGACGGCGTTCGGTTCGACGGCTACGTCGCGCCTGGCAAGCACCTCGTGACATTCCACGTCGAGGCGAGCGGCAAGGACGACGACTCGTTCACGTCGAGCACCGAGGCGCAGATCGTCATCAAGGCGGTCGCCGGCAAGGACCTGCTGGTCGCGGCGAAGGCGAAGGACGCCGGCGACATCGCGTACGAGTGGAAGCGCAAGGAGAAGGGCACTTATGGCTTGGGCATCGACGTCGGCGTCAAGACCGTCGCGCGCGCCCCCGATGCGGGCGGTACGGCGCCGGCGAAGAAGGCCAAGTGATGCTCCGCCGCCTGCTCGCGATCGCTGCGACGGCGCTGTGTGCGAATAGCGCGGCCTACGCGAAAGCCGGCGATCCGAAAGCCGACGCACACGACGCCAAGGCCGAGCCCGAAGCGAAACCGGCCGGCGATGACCCGCTCGCGAAGTACTTCTCCGAGTTGGTCAACCTCAAGCTGATCGACGTCGAGAGCGGCAACATCGAGTCGCTGCGCCGCGAATTACAAGTCGCCGAGACACTGCTGCGCGACGGCGCGTTCACGAACGCGGCGGTGGCGCTCTACGCGATCGTCAAGTCGCCCCGCTACAGCGCGTTTACCGACTTCGTCGAGTATCAGAACGCCGAGTACGATCTGGCGGTCGCGCTCGCCCGCGCGGGCAGCTACGGCGCGGCGCTGGAAGAGATCGACGACATCTTGCGCCGCGGACCAGCGGCGCCGTACTGGGGCCCAGCCCACCGCCGCGCGGTCGATATCGCGATCGAGACGCGTGATCACGCGGGCGTGCTCGCCCGGCTCGAAGCGATCAAGACGACCGATCCGATTCCGCCATCGGCCGCCGGCGAGCGCAGCTACCTCCGCGGCCGCGCGTTCTACGACGCAGGCAAGCTCGCCGACGCCGAGGGCGAGCTCGTGCTGATCTCGAAGAAGAGCCGGCTCTACTCGTCGGCGGTGTATCTGCGAGGCGTGATCAAAGCGCGGCGCGGCGATCTCAAGGAATCGGCCGAGGCGATGTGTGAGATCGCCGCGACGCCGGACGACGACAAGTACTCGTTCGTCGTCGATGATCGCTACTTCACGATCAAGGATCTCGCGCGCCTCGGCCTCGGCCGGATCGCCCACGAGAACGGCGAATACGACGACGCCTACTACCACTACTTTCAGATCCCGGACGACTCGCCGTACCTGCCCGACGCGCTGTTCGAGGCGTCGTGGAGCATGTATCAGAAGCGCGAGCTCGATACGTCGCGCGACCTCGTCAAGGAGTTCTTGAAGACGTTCCCGACGTCGCCGCTGTGGCCCGAGGCGAGCCTGTTGTCGGGCTACGTCGAGCTCGCGGACTGCAAGTTCGATGCGTCGCGCCGCAGCTACGACGCGCTGATCGCGCGACTCCAACCGATCGTCGACGAGATCGACAAGATCAAGCGCGATCCGGCGCTGCGCCGCCAACTGTTCGACAAGGCGCTGACCCGGTTTCACGAGGTCAAGAGCTCGGGCGAGCTCGATGGCAAAAAGCCGGGCACGCAGATCGCGCCGACTCCGTTCGACGACGTGCTCGGCCTGTTGAAGCTCCACCCCGAGTTCATTCGCCTCGCCGAAGCGGTCACCGGCTCGCACGAGCTCGCGGACTCCGCGCCGAGCGTGACCCGTGCCTGGCAGAACCTCGCCGCGCAGATCGCCGAGGAGCACATCTCGAAGGTCGCGACCGACAAGACGCTCGAGCAGGAGCAACTCGCGGATGCGAGCTCGGTCCTCGAGGACTATCGCCGGCTAGCCGCCCAGATCGCCGCGAGCAAAGACGAGCTCGCGCGCGGCAAGCGCGAGAACCTCGTGCCCGAAGACGTCGCGGCGGACGAGACCAAGCGGCTCGACGAGCTCGCCGCGAAGGTCGCGACCGCGCAGAAGACCGCGCTCGCGGCGACCGACGCAGCCGCCGCCGCGGTCGCCGAGAAAGCGACGCCGGGCCTGCGGCCGTTGATCCAGGCCGACATCGCCGACGCGCGCCGCCTCGATCGCGCCGCCCACGAGATGTCCGAGCACCTCGACGTGGCCGGCGAGCAGCTGTCGCAGCACGCGGTCGACCAGCTCTACGACGAAACCAAGCGCGTGCTCGACAAGGCAAAGCTCGGCCGAATCGACTCGGTCATCGGCCAGAAGCGCAAGCTCGACATCGAAGTCCAAGACCTCGCCGCCGGCCGGTTCCCCGAGGAGCTGATCGGCCGGATGTGGAACGCCAGCATGATCGGCGATGACGAGGAGTACTGGCCGTTTCAGGGTGAGTTCTGGGCCGATGAATATGAGGGGTTCAGATGAAGACCACGTCCCTCGCGCTGGTCGCGCTCGTCGCGACGGTCACCACGCCGGCGCTCGCCGACCATTCGAAGGAGCTCGACGTCCAGCGCGGGCCGACGAGCGAGCTCTACATTCGCAAACGGCCGCCGACTCCGGAAGCGCCGGTGCTGTCGGCCGAGCTCCAAGACCTGCTCAACAAGACCGAGAAGCGTCGCGACGACAAGCGCATCGAGGCGATCGGCGAGCTGCGGTCGTTCCTGACGAGCAAGCCGATCGGCGACGTCAAGGCCGACGGCATGTTCAAGCTCGCCGAGCTGCTGTGGGAAGAAGCGCGCCGGCTGTTCCTGATCCGCATGGACGCGTACGGCCACGAGGTCGAGAAGTGCTCGCAACAGAAGGCGGCGTGCGACCCGCCGAAGGAGCCGAAGATCGATCTCAAGGAATCCGAGACGCTCTACAAGGAGCTCAAGGGCGAGTTCCCTGGCTACAAGCGGATGGATCTCGTCACGTACCTGATCGGCTTCGCCGCGAAGGAAGATCAGCGCGAAGACGAGGCGATGGGCAACTTCCAGGAGGTGATCGCGAAGTATCCGACCTCGCCGCTCTACGGCGATGCGTGGATGATGATCGGCGAGCACTGGTTCGGCACGGGCAAGAACTGGGAAGAGGCCAAGGACGCCTACGAGCACGTCCCCGACAGCGCCGCGACGAGCGACCTCGCGACGTTCAAGAGCGCGTGGTGCTACTGGAAGCTAGGCAACTCGATGAAGGCCGCCGAGCTGTTCAAGGCGGTGCTCGACAAGCGCAAGCAGCAAGAGCTGACCGGCACCGCGGAGCAGAAACGACGCAGCCAGTCGCTCGCGGAAGAAGCACTCGACTACCTCGTCGTCGTGTTCACCGAGGATCGGTCGCTGTCCGCGAAGGAGGTGTTCGCGTTTCTCCAGTCGATCAACGGCGAGGAGTACTCGCACGACGTCATGATCAAGGTCGCCGAGAGCTACGCGTCGCAGACCGAGTACGACCGGTCGAACGATGCCTTCAAGTTCCTCATCAACATGGATCCCGACTCGATCAAAGCGGCCGAGTACCAGCGGTCGATCGTGACGAACTGGAACAGCGCGGGAGATCCGGACAAGGCCGAGGAAGAGATCAAGGCGCTGCTCGAGACCTACGGACCGGCGAGCCCGTGGGCCAAGGCGCAGAAGAATCGCGACGCGCTCGCCCGCTCGATGGATACGACCGAGGAGCTCGTCCGGGTCAGCGCGCAGAACATCCACGCGGTCGCGCAGCAGCGCGAGAAGAGCCTGAAGCTGCCCGAGCTCAAGCACTGCGCGACGAAGGTGCAGATCCCGGCCGAGCTCGTCGGCCTCTACACCCGCGCCGCCGATGCGTACTCCGAGTACCTGAGCGCATTCGCGGACAGCAAGGCGGCGGCCGAGCACGCCACCGAGATCCGCTACTACCGCGCCGACATCTTGTGCTTCAAGCTCGCGAAGGGCGAAGAGGCAGGCGACGAGTACCTCGCGGTCGGCAAGACCGCGCCGGTCGGCAAGCTCCACAAGCCGGCGCTGCTCAACGCGATCGATGCGTTCGAAGCGGCGCGGCCGAAGGACACCCAAGGCAAGCACCAGGTCTATCCCGTCGACGAGAAGTTCGGCGAAGCGCTCGATCTCTACGCGACGCTGTTCCCGGGTGACCCCGCGATCATCGGCCAGATCTACAAGAACGGCCAGATGTTCTACGACTACGGAGACTACGACAACGCGATCAAACGGTTCGGCGTGATCGTGACGCGGTATCCGAAGAACGAAAACGCGGGTCCCGCCGGCGACAAGATCCTCGCGGCGCTCGGCAAGGCGAAGGACTTCGAGAACCTCGAGACCTGGGCGCGCAAGCTCAAGACCGCGCCGTCGTTTCAGGGCAAAGATCGTCAGGAGCTGCTGTCGAAGCTGATCGTCGAATCGATCCAGCGAAGCGGCGACAAGTTCAGCGATGCCGGCAAGTACGACAAGGCCGCGAAGTTCTACTTGCGAGTCCCGAAGGAGACCAATGACGTCAAGGTCGCTTCGCAGGCGATGATGAACGCCGGCAAGGCCTACGAGCTCGCGAAGAAGCCCGAGGACGCGGCCGACGTGTATCTCGATGTCGCCGAGCAGTACGGCGACAAGGACCCCGGCATCGGTCAGAAGGCAGCGTTCACCGCCGGTGTCGTCTACGAGAAGGTGCTGTTCTTCGACCGCGCGGCGAAGGCGTACGAGCTCGTCGTCAAGAAGTACAGCACCGGCAAGGACACCGAGCCGCAGAAGGCGTCGGACGCGCTCTACAACGCCGGCGTGCTGCGCCAGGCGCTCGGCCAGAACGACAAGGCGATCGAGCACTACAAGGCGTACGCGAAGAAGGGTGGCAAGGATGCCGGCGACGTCAGCTTCAACATCGGCGCGGTGTACGAAGAGTCGGGCCAAGACGGTCCCGCGATGAAGGCGTTCGAGGACTACGCCCGCACGAACAAGGGCAGCAAGCACACGGTCGAGGCGAACCTGCGCGCCGGCCGCACCGCGTACAAGCTCGGCAACACGAAGAAGGCGGAAGGCTACTTCGCCGCGACGCTCGCGGCGTTCAAGCGCTTGCCGGCGAAGGACCAGCTCGACGCGCGCCCGTTCGCGGGCGAGGCGCGCTACTTCCAGGGTGAGGTGTTCTTCAAGACCTACGAGGCGATCTCGCTCGACGTCCCCCCGAAAAAGCTGACCGTCGCGCTCAAGGCGAAGCTCAAGGCGCTCGCGAACGCGGAGAAGATCTACAAGTCGGTCGCCGAGTACAAAGACGCGAAGTGGGGCTCGGCCGCCTTGTTCCGGATCGGCCAGGTTTACTCGGTGTTCGCCGACGCGCTGACCGTCGCGGGTAGCAAGTGCCCGGCCGGCCTGTCCGAAGGCGACTGTCAGGCGTACCAGGACACGATCAACGGCTACGTGATCAACACCCAGGACAAGGCGGTCACGGCGTATACGACCGGCTACGAGACCGCGTTGAAGCTCCAAGTGTACGACGAGTACACCGCGAAGATCCGCGCGGAGCTCGGCAAGCTCGATTCCGCGAAGTTCCCGCCCGAGCACGAAGCGCGCTCCCACGAGCGCGTCGGCGATCGCCCGCCGAACCCGGAGATGATCACGGAGGTCGCGCGATGAGGGGCGCCATCGCCGTGGTGCTCGCGCTCGCCGCATGTGGCGGCGCCCAGAAGGGCGCGCGCACGGTCGCCGGCAAGGGCCGGAGCGAGAAGCCGCACGACAAGATCAGCGCCTCGGCCTCGAAGGCGTTCGAGTCGGCCGTGCGCGCCCTGCATGTCGGCGGCCCCGATTCGTACGACACCGCGAAGGGCCGGTTCAAGGACGCGCTCAAGCAAGACAGCTCGATCTGGGAGGCTTGGTACGACCTCGGCGTGATCGCCTGGAAGAGCGGCGACGACGACGAATCGATCGACGACTTCAGCAAGGCGCTCGCGCTCAACCCCGGCCACACCCAATCGCTCCTCGCGCGTGCCGAGGCGCACCGCCGCGCCGGACACAAGGACAAGGCGCAAAACGACTACGAGACCGCGCTCAAGGGCATGGATGACGACGATCCGAATCGCCGCGACACCGCGGCGCGGCTCGCGTCCTTGTTTCGCGACAGCGGCAAGTACGACGAAGCGGTCGCGGTGATTCGCGACACCGTGCGGTTGTCCGGCACGAACGCGAAGATCTACACCGAGCTCGCCGAGGTCTACATCGCGCAGAAGCGGTTCGAGCTCGCGCAGCTGTTGCTCGCGAAGGCGATCGAAGCCGACCCGAAGGATCCAGCGATCTACAACGCCCTCGCGGTGCTCGCGCAGCGCCAGGGCAAGTCGCAGGAGGCGTTCCAACGCTTCGACAGGGCGGCCGAGCTCGATCCGAATTATCTCGACGCGCGATTCAACAAGGCGTCGATCTTGCTCGACGCCGGTGACTACGACCGGGCCGACAAGGAGCTCACCGACATCGTCCAGAAGCGCGATGACGACTACGGCGCGATGGTCTCGCTCGGCGTGGCCCAACGCGGGCTCAAGGACTTCCCCGGTGCCAAGAAGACCTGGTCACGCGTGATCAAAGACGCACCGAGGCACTCCACCGCGCGCTACGACGCGCTCTACGATCTCGCCCTGCTCGAGATCGATTTCTTGCAGGACGCCGATGCCGGCAAGGCGGATCTGGCGAAGTATCTGCAAGAAGCCCCCGATGGGCATTCCAAGCACGGAGACGCGGAGAACAAGTGCAAGGACATCAAATGCAAATGAGGTCGCGGGCCCCCGCGTGGGGGCTGATGTCCGCGCTCTTGCTGTGCGTGCTCGCCGCACCTGTCGCTGCTCAACCGAAAGGTAAGGACAAAGCGCCCGTGACCGCGGCAACCGCCACCCCCGGCGAGACCGCGAGGGTCAAGAAGACCGGCAAAGCGAAGGACTTCGACTTCACCGGCATCAACTTCACCAGCTCGTTGCGAACTCCTCAACTGTTATACTTTTTGGAGCGCGCGAACGAGGAGCTCGAACGTGCGAGCCTGGAGAAGCGCTCGTTTATTCCGCACATGGTGCGGTCGGTCGAGGAAGAGGCGTTATGAGCACGGTCGCGCTCCGAACTGCGTTGATCTGGAATGACGAGGTCATGGATGACGTCGTCATCGAGAACCCCACCAAGATCACGGTCGGAGCGAGCGGCAAGCCCACGTTCATCGTCCCCGATATCGGCCTGCCCCCGGGGTTCGCGATCGTCCGCCCGGGCAATCGCGGCTACTTGCTCACGCTGGGCGAGCGCATGCGCGGCACGATCTGTATCGAGGGCCAGCAGAAGGACGTCCGCGACTTCGTGCAGCGCGGCGGCGACGGCGACGGCCAGGGCGGCTTTCGCGCGACCCCGATCAGCGGGCGCGATTGGGGCGTCATCGACCTCGACGAGACCGCCCAGTACAAGCTGTTCTTCCAGTTCGTCCCGGTCGAGGACGCGCAGCCGTTCTTCACGAAGCAAGTCATCTTGGCCGGCGCGGCCGGATGGCTGATCTCGTGTCTCGGCCTCGCGATCATGTGGTTCTTCAAGGGCGAGGATCTCGGCGAGTCGCTGTTCCGCGGCGCGATGATCGCGACCGGCGCGATCGCGATCGGCGGCCTGTTGCGCTGGATCGTCAAGCAAGACGGCGAATCGCAAGCCTCGCTCGCGTTCTCGGCCGTGCTGCACGCCGCGCTGCTGTTCATGACGTATCAACTCTACGACGGCTCGAACGCCTTCGCGTGGCCGGGCTCGCGCTCGCTCACCGGCAATTACTTGGTGACCCGGCTCGAGCCCGAGAAGCCGCCGGAGCCGCCGAAACCGGTGGTCGGCGCCAAGAACCAAGAAGAGAACGCGCCGAAGGCGGAGACGCCGAAGGTCTCGCACGCCGCGACCAAGGGCGACGAAGGCGCCGCCGGTGGCAAAGGCGACAAAGAGCGCTATCGCGATCCCTCCGCAAAGAACAAGCCGGTCGCACCGCCGGTCGCGCTACTCGAGGACAAGAACCGCCGCCAGCTCGATCAGATGCTGCAGAAGGACATGGACCTCGGCCAGTTCGGCGGCCTCGAGGGTCCGCATCGCGATGGCACGCTCGGCCACGGCGAGACCCACGGCTCCGGGGTCGGCGTGTGCCTGCCCGGGATGGCGTGCACCGGCACGACCAAAGGCAGCATGGGCAAAGGTGTCGGCGGCAATGGCTTCTCCGACAACGACATCGTGCGCGGTAGAGGCAAGATCGACACCGGCACGCAGCGCGCCGGCGGAACGTGCACCGGACCGAACTGCGGCGGCACCGGGGCTCGCCCCGTGAAGATCGCGATGGCCGGTCCGAGCGACGCCGACGGTGGGTTGACCGCCGAGCAGATCGACAAGGTCGTACGCGCACGCCAGGGCTTGTTCCGCGCTTGCTATACGCGCGAGCTCCAGCGGTCGCCCGGGCTCGGCGGCAAGCTCGTCATGAAGTTCTCGATCGGCACTGATGGCTCGGTGAAGAGCGCGAACCTCGGACCGGGCTCGACGCTGAGTAACGAAGCGGTGTCGAGCTGCGTGCAACGCAACCTGATGGGCTTGAAGTTCCCAGCGGCGAGCTCGCCGTCGAACGTGAAATACCCGTTTGGCTTTTCACAAGGAGCAAGCTGATATGCGCACTCAAATCCTCGGACTGACCCTGGGGCTCGCGCTGGCGAGCGGTTGCGTCAACGACCCGCAGTATGTTCCATCGCCCGACACCCTCGAAGCTGGCGCGGACGACGGTATGGGTGGGCTGACGACCGCGACGTCGTCGCTGATGCTGCCGATCAAGCTCGAGACCACGAAGGACGCCGCGACCCGCGCGGCGCTCGCGACCCAGCTCGGCGTGATGGTCCCGTACGTCAAGGTCGGCGACATCGCGGTCGAAGTCGATTGGACGGTGACGAACCTCGACAGCGATCCGGCGCAGTTCGTGATCGACCTCAACGCTGGGAACGAGTTCTGGTACTACGATCCGACGCTGATCAACCTCGCCGCGCCCGGCGACGATGAAGCGCCACCGACGCCGCAGCTGCAAGGCAACATCCCGACCGACATCGGTCCGAACGCGGTCGTGACCGGTACGTTCCGCGAGGATCAGACGCTCGAAGCCTCGGTCGACCTCGACGAGATCACGCGCGGCAACATCACGCCGTTCTACTCGACGAACGTCGTCAACAAGAACGACCCGAGCTTCCAGCCGATGAGCGCCCCGATGCCGGACAACGTCGACTACGTCGCGACCCCGGTGGGCCCGGTGATCCCGCGCGCGGCGTTCGCCGAGATCATCCGGTACGACTTCACGTTCAAGCCCGACCACCACATGACGATGACCTACGAAGTGCGGATCCGAGATCTCCGCGGCATCGTGGATACCAAGGGCCTCGACGCGCCGGCCGGCGAGCTGACGGTGTTCGCACCAATGGCGTATACGGTCGGAACGCCGGCCACCGGTAGCTGAGCGAGCCGCAAGGGCCATCGGCTCGGGCGAAAGTCGGTCGCGGACGCGCGCTCGAGCCCCGGTTCGCTTACCATTGGAGAGCATGGTCGGTCGCTATGCTGTGACGTTCGTCGTGGTCGCCGCACTCGCTGGCGTCGCCGCTGCCGACGGCGATGGCGCCGGATCGGGCGCTGGTGCAGGCTCCGGCTCCGCGAGTGCTATCGACACGCAGACCGATCAGCCCACGACCCTGATCGTCCCGGCGAGCTCCGGCCGCGCGGCATCGACCGGGTTCTTCGCCGAAGGCGGGCTCGGAGCGGTCGTGTTCACGCCACACGCCGCGAAAGACGCCGCGGCTGGCCCTTCGATCGACCTGCGGATCGGCCGCGATCTGTTCTCGTGGTTCTCGGTCGGGATCTATCTGTCGGCATCGAACCACGAGGCGACCGTGCCACCTCCGCCGGTCGGCCAGTGGTTCCAGCTCTACCGCGGCGGCATCGACGGCAGGCTCGGCGGCCGCATCAACCGCATCGCGTTCTTCATCGAGGGCGGCGCCGGTGCGTCGATGATCTCGTCGAACATCCTCGAACAGGTCATGATCACGAAGCCGGGCAAGTCATTCTCGGCGACCTTCCACGGCGGCGCCGGACTCGAGTATCAACTCGAGAACCGCCACTATGCGTTCGGCCTCGCCGCCGACGGGTTCATCGAGCCTGAGTTCGACAGCATCAAGGGCGTCGATGGTCGGCTCTACCTCCGCTACACGTACGGCGGCGGCTAGGTGGGTGAAGCGCGTAGCGCTTCGGGACCCACCTTGTGCCGCTCCTAGCGGCCTAGCCGCTACCTGATGAGCTTGCCGGCGAAGTCGAGCGTCGCGGATGTCTCGACCAGGAGCAGGGCCTTGTCCTCGTGAGTCAGCTGCTTGGCGTCGAGCCCGAGCGCCTTCCAGAACGCGCCGCCACCGGGCCCATGCTCGGTCGCTATCGCGCGAGCGCGGACGACGAGCCGCCCGGGCGCGTACTGAAGGCTCGGGAAATCGTCCCAGGTCTCGACCTGCCACGTGTCTTCCCGGCTGACATGCGGAGGGTTCGAGGCGAGCGCCTTCAGCGTGCTCACCGGCTTGCTCTCGAGAAATGCGCGGACATCGGTGAGGTCGGCGATGACCGTCGTATTCGCATCGATCTTCCCGTTGAGGCACGGGAGGTCGAACGTGAAATCGACGCCTTCCCAACGGAACGACGCGCTCGCGCTCGGCACGGCGCAGTCCGAGCTCGCCCCGAGATCGCAGCCGAGCGTGAGATGTGAGACCACGATGTCCGCGCCGAGCGCCGCGTGGATGCGCGGGTCGGTCCGCAGACTCTTCGCGCACGCGGTCGCAGGCGATCGAGGCTGCTGGATGCCCGTGAACTCGTCGAGCCTCATGAATTCGCCTCCGAGCCCGGTGAACGCCTCCGGGCTGTCGGGCGGGGTCTTCCAATGCTCCGGATCGATCGCGGCGAGCAGCTGGTGGACCGCGATCCCGACCGCGCCATTGTATTGCGCGGATAGCTTGCCGCGCTCGGTCACCATCCACGGCACGCCGAGGTGGCAGTTTGAATTCGATGCGAGCTCGATCGGGCGCTCGCCCTCGATCGTGACCTTGAACGCTGGATAGTCGTCGGTGTGCGAGATGCAGCGCTGGACACGGTCGACCGCGTGCAGCCCGGTCAACGCGATGTAGAGCGCGTCGATCGCCGCACCATCGACTGCCTTGTCCGCGAGCTGGAAGCCACCGCCCGGCTTCGCGTCGATCACGTAGTGCAGCTCGTTGTGATGGAACGACGTGTAGTTGTAGTCGATCGTGACGGTCTTGATCCGCGGGTGATGTGCCGGCACCGCCCGGGCGACGGTGGTTGCGAGCGCGACGGCGGCGAGCGCGAGCTTCATCGCACTAGGTTAGCGCGGCGCCGTCACTGGATCAGCTGTCCATCGAAGTCGATGAGGCCGCCGAACATAGGCGGCGCCGGGGTCACGCCGAGCGTGGTCCAGAACGGGCTCGCAGGATCGCCGTGGCGAGCCCTGAACACCATGTCGATCGAAGGTTGGCCGGGATCGTAAGCCAGCTCGGGCAGCGCCGGGTCGAGGGGCACGAGCCGCCAATGATCTCCGTGCAGGAGCTGCGGGTGACTCGATAGCTGGACGATCACGCGGGCCGGCTTGCTGTCGAGGAAGCGGCGGAGGTCGGCCACGAGCTTCGTGGATGCTTCCGGCCAATCGACCGCGCCGTTCGCGCACACGAACGAGAACCGGGCGTCGACGTCATCCCAGTCAAACCGCGCCGACGCGTCGAGCTTGATGCACGCGGGGTCGTGCGCGCGATCGCACGCGAGCGCGAGCTCGGCGATCTTGATCGGAACGCCGAACGCGTCGCGGACCGCGGAGCTGGCCTCGATGCGATGCGCGCACGCTGCGGCGGCAGACGACTCGTCACCGCCCGCGCGGTACTGGCCGAGCAACAACCGCTCGCCCGGCGGACGCGGCGCCGGCACGGGCCAGGCGTCCGGGTCGACCTCCGCGAGCAGGCTCGCGACCGCGTGGCCGACGTCGCCGTCGTACTGCGCGAAGCGATGGTCGCCGACCTCGACGGCCCACGGCGCGTTCCATCGGCAGTTCGACGACGACCACAGGTCGAGTGGATGCGTGCCCTCGACCACGATCGAGTACGACGGATAGTCGTCGGTGTGCGAGAGGCAACCGGGCACGGTCTCGGCCGGCACGAGGCCGGTCAGCGCCGCATATAGCGCCTCGATCGCGCCGAGGTCGATGGCGTGCCGATCGGTGACGTAACCGACGTGCGGATTCCATTCGATGACGTAGCTCGCGGACGTCGCCGTGAACGACCGATGGTCGTAGGCGATCGTGATCCGCGTCGCGCCCTGGACCGGCACGCTCGGCGGCGCGGGGTAATCGCCGTGCGCGAGCGTGCAACCGGCCAGGGTCACGAGCGCGAGCTTGGTCACCATAGCGTCTGCCTCCCGGTGCCGATCATGTCGAGCAGCGCGCGTTTGAACGGCGCGGCGGCATCGAGCATGCCGATCACCGCCGCGGCGCCGACCCGTTGTCGCCACAGCATCACGCTCGACGCGGGCAACCGGATGCCGCCCGCCCCGAGCGCCGCCGCGGTCGACCGCGCGAGCTCGGCGGCGTAGGCGTCGTCCCAGCGGAAGTCGCCAGCCGAGGCGAGCGGCGCCGCGAGCGCGCGCTCCCAATCGCGATGAGCCGTCGTCGCCAGCGTGCGGGTCCGCGCGAGCAAGCCCGACCGAGCGATGCCCATGCGAAAGCGCTCCGCCGCGCTCTCGGCATCGGAGTCGACCAAGGCCCACCACAGCTCTTTGTCGGCGTCGCGGGCGTCGTCGGTCAGCTCGACCGAGCAACCGAAATCCAGGGCCCACACGATCGCGTGGCCGTCGGCTTCGACGTCGATGAGGAAGTTCCCGGGGTTCGGATCGGCGTTGAATCGGCCGAACCGCAACGCGCTGCCCCACGCGAACCGATAGATCGCGAGCGCGGCCTGGCGCCGGAGCTCGACGTCACCGGTCGCCGCGACATCGGCAACCGTTCTGCCCTTCGCGCGCGTCATCGTCAGCACCCGCCCGGCGCTGCGATCCGCGACCACGGTCGGCACGCGCAGCACCGCATCGCCGGTCCACGCCTCGGCGAACGCCGTCTGCGCCGCGGCTTCCGCACGGTAATCGAGCTCGCCGCGGACCGCGGCGCCGAGGGCCGCGAGCGCTTCGTCGTCGAGCGAGCGGCCGACGTCGGAGCCCGCGAGCTTGCGCACGAAACCGACGTCATCGAGGTCGGCGCGCAGCGCCTCGGCGACGCCCGGGTACTGGACCTTGACGACGACCGCGGTGCCATCGCCGAGGGTCGCGGCATGGACCTGGCCGAGTGAAGCGGCCGCGATCGGCGTGGCATCCCAGCTCGCGAACAGCCGCTGCGGTGGAGCGCCGAGCTCTTGCTCGACGACGCGCGCGATCGCCGCGGCGGACTCCGCCGGCGCGCGATCCCAGAGCCCGCCGAGCGCCCGCCGCGCGACCGCGTTGCCCGGCGTGTACGCCGCGAGTTGCGCGACCTTCGCGAGGCCGCCCTTGAGCCGGCCCGCCTGCGCCGCGAGCGCGCGTGCCGCTTCTTCGTCGACCACGAGGTCATCGTCGTCGGACGGCGATGGATCGGTCGTGACGACTTGCTTCGCCCTCGCCCACCAGCGCGCCCAGCCGACCCGGCGCTCGGCCGCTCTGCGCTCGGCGGTCAAGACGTCGTCACCTTCGGCAACTCGGACGGCCTGATCAGCGGCGCGCTCCCCGGATCGTTGGGATCGTCGGGACAATCGCCGACCGTGGTGAGCCTCGGCCCGGAGTCGTCGATCCAGAACAGCTCGACCCGGTTCTTGCCGGTCTTCTTCGCCCGGTACAGCGCGCGGTCGGCGTTGCGCACGAGATCCTCGCCGGTGCTCGCCTTGCTCTCGGGATAGGCCGCGATGCCGAGCGAGGCGGTCACGGTCAAGACTTTCGGCGGATCCTCGTCGGTGGTGAGCCGGAGCTCGGCGATCGCGCCGCGGATGCGCTCGGCGAGGTTGTACGCGGCGACCATCTCGGTGCGCGGCAGGATCACGGCGATCTCTTCCCCGCCGTAGCGAGCGGCGGTATCGACGCCGCGCATCTGCCCTTTGACGACGTTCGAGATCGCGCGGAGCACGCGATCGCCGACGAGGTGGCCGAACGTGTCGTTCAGGTGTTTGAAGTCGTCGACGTCCATCATGATGACCGAGAACGCCGTCCCGTAGCGCTTGCTGCGCTCGACCTCCTCTTCGATGCGCGCATCGAAGTAGCGCCGCACGAACAAGCTCGTCAGGCCGTCGACCATCGCGAGCTCGTAGAGGTGCGCGTTCTGTAACGCGCCGGCGATCTGCAGACCGAGCGACTCGAGCAGTCGTTCGTCGTCGACGCGAAACGCCGCCTTGCGCGTGCTCTGCACCGCGATCACGCCCTCGCACACGCCGTACATGAACAGCGGCACCCCGAGCCACGAGCGAATTCCGTGACCGCCGCGGCCACCGCCCGAGCCGTCTTCGTCCGCGAGATCGGCGATCCGCCGCAGCTTGCCGGACGTCATCACCGAGCCGGCGAGGCCTTGCCCGTCGGACATCGGGCGACGGAAGAACTTGTCACCGAGCCGGTCGTAGCCGTCGAAGACGAGCTCGGTGTCGCGCCCGGCGCGGCGATGCACGAGCGTCACCGCTTCGGCCTCGGGCACCGCCTTGCACGTCTCGCGCGCGACCGCCTCGACGAGCTCTTCGAGCTGGAGCGACGATGCGAGCCGGCGAGCGGTGGCGTTGAGGACCTCGAGCTCCTGGACGCGATCGTTGAGCTCCTCTCGAGCCCGGGTCAGCCGCGCGAACACGTAGTTGATCAACAAGTAGGTCAGCGACAGCAGCACGAAGCCGAGGTGCTCGTCGGGATCGTAGAGCAGCACGAGCACGACGCCGATCGGCATGAGCGACGCTTCCGCCGCGATTCCGGGAACTGCGAGCTCCCTGATGTACGCGCGCCAACTCTGGCCGAGCAGCCTTTGCCTCACGCCTTGCAGGGCGTAGTGCGTCACGAGCAGCGAGCTCGCGATCGCGACGACATGCACCGTCGCTTCGATCGCGGTCGGCGTGGCGCCGATCGAATCAGCGCCCCAGACATGCCCCCAGATCGCGAGCAAGCCGCCGCTGATCCCGCCGAAGTACAACACGTAGCCGAGCTCGGCGACCCACCCGTCGGGATCGACTCGGCCGCGCCGGCGCGCCACGATCAGCCGAACCAGCGCGTCGACGGTGAGCGCCGCAGCGACCAGTCGGCCGGCGTCGATCGAGCCGACGCACAGCGCGGCGGCCACGTAGTACGCCGAGTCGAGCGACAGGACGCTGCCTTCGCGCAAGCGGAACGCGAGCGCGCGCGCCGCCAGGATCACGACTACGAACAACCCGATCGCGAGCGGGCTCGTCGGTGCCGCGGCGACTCCGACCGCCCGCGAACCAAGCACGACTCCCCAGCCGAGCGCGCCGAGCGCGATCGTGTAGAGAAGCACCGCGCGATGTGTGCGCGGATGCGGTGTGATCGGCTCCGATTCGGTCGAGCGCCGATCGCGTGATCGCGACGCCACGCGCCTACTTACCACGCTGAAAACGTCGCCCAAAAAAGATCGATAATTCCGAAAGCGAAAAAGAGGCCCACCACCTCTGGTGGCGACCTCTTCTAGGTAGGTCGACGTGGGTTAGCGTGTGCTAACCCGCGCGGTTCTTAGATGTCGATGATCATGACTCCACGCTCGCCTTCTTCGCGTGGCGGCGTAACTGTCGGCTTCTCGTCGTCCCGGTAGCGCTCGACGGGCAGCTCGATCCGCCCGCCTTCCTGCTCGCGGCGCTGTTCCTCTTCACGTTTGAGGATTTCTTCGATAATCCAGGGATCCAACATGGCGGACCGCCTTTCGCGGAGTCTGCTGTGACCTAACTAGGCGTGAACGCGTAGCTCCTGACCCTTTACGCTGCAACCTGCGGGCCTTTGGATGGCCGATCCCGCAGTTCTATTCTAACGCATGATAATCACCGACGCTCGAATTCCCGACGAGGAAATTGTCATGACAAGAGATCGACCGGTTCGCGCCAATGTTGGGCCTCCGAACCCCACTAACGCGGCAAGCCGTCACGGTTTCGTGAGCCCGCACAGCGAGTTGACGCGATCGCGCGGCATCTGACCTTTTTGCGGAGCACGGTGACGCAAAGCGCGCTCGCCAGTCGGGCAGGTGTGCAGTTCCCCACACCGTGGCTGACCGCCTAGCCAGTAGCCGGCCGCTAGTCGAGCTTCTTGAGCTTCCACTGTCCGTCTTGGCGGACGAACTCGACTTCGTACTTGTCGCCGTAGCCCAGTCGCGCGTCGTTGCCGTGCTCGATGATCGGCTCGTCGATGTTGGTCTCGAGCGAGCTCATCAGCGCTTCGATCTGGGGCTTACTCGGCCCGGTGAACTGCGCCTTGAGCTTCGCGGTGTCCATCTTCTCGCGATACTCGTTCGGCACGAACCGCAGCATGACGTCCCAGCGCTCGAGCCGATACGCGCGCAGGAACGACACCAGCGCGGCCTTCGGGGTCGACTGGTCGTAGAACGCGAGCGGGTTCGTCGCGATCCGCCAGCGCCCGCCCTCCTCGACGAGCTCTAGCTTGTCGCCAAGGCCGTACTCGAGCTCGGCCGAGACGTCCATCGAGCCGTGTCGACCGCGCAACCGATCGGCGGTCTCGTCGACTTCGCGCGGGTTCTCTTTCATCATCCGCACGTAGTCTTCGCGCGACACCTTGCCACGAAAATTCGACGACATCAGATCGTACGCCGCGCCGTAGTCGTGACCGCGCAGCTTGCCGCTGTACTGGTCGAGCGTCTGCCCCGGCCCCGGGCCGTGCGAGCACCCCGCCGCGATCATCAAAACCAGGAGCGCGTTTCGCATCCAGCCTCGTTATAGCGAAGCCGGCGCAGGCTCGCCAGCCTTTGCCCGCGCATGGTCGGCGGCAAACGTCCGCGTCGCCCTCGCCATGAACACGACGGCGAAACCGAGCGCGCCGGTCGGCACCCAGATCGCGGTGTGCGGGGAATAGGCCTCGGACACCGCACCGGTGATCCACGACGATGGCGCCGTGCCGATGATGTGCATCGTGAAGATCACGAGGCCCTGGGCAGCGACGACGCGCGACGGCGGTGCGAGATCATCGACCGTCACGGCCATCGGCGCGTGGTACCAGAAGCTGAAGAAGAACGTCGCGATGCCGGCGATGTAGAGTGCCGGGCCGGGTGCCAGCTCGATGCACAAGATCCCCGAGGGGATCGTCAGGGCCATGCCGAGCGTCATCGTCCACAGCCGGCCGGCGATGTTGCGCCGGCGCATGGCGTCGGCGATCCGAGCGCCCGCGACGACACCGGCGAATGCGCCGGTCAGGCCGATCGTGACCAGGTTCGTCGCCGCTGCTTTCGACATCAACTTGTCTTTCTCGAGAAAGTCGATCAGCCATGCGTTGAACCCGCCGGCCGCAAACGCCATCGCGATCGTCGACAAGATGATCCAGCGCAGCGTGGGGATCGCGAGCAACTCGCGCGCCTCGGCGATGAACGCACGACCGACCGACGTGAAGTAGCCCGACGCTCCGGCCGGCGCGTCCTGCGTCTGGTGACCGGGATGCGGTGGCACCGGGAGCGCGAGCACCGCGACCGCGAGCGCGAGCCCGGGCACCCCCATCGCGACGACGACGAGCGGGAACCCGAGCGCACCACCGACGACGAAGCCCGCGGCGCCGCCGAACAACAGGCCGAGGTTGAAGATCGCCATCCGGCTCGCCTTGACCGGGCCGTCGAACATCTGGCCGAGGATCGAGTTCGCGACCGGCACGACCGCGGCGGTCCCGAGGCCGACGAACACGCGACTGATCACGAGCTCCGGCACGGTCGTCGCAAAAGCGCCGGCGATTCCCGCGAGGCTCGCGATCGCCATGCCGACCGCGATCACGCGCCGCCGATCGTAGCGGTCGCCGGCCCAGCCGAACGGCAGCGTCGCGAGCGCGTGCGGGATCAGGAACGCGGTGGTCAGTAGGCCGAGCTTCGCGTCGTGCAGGCCGAACTTCGCGCGCAGATCGTCGTAGAGGTTGAACAGCGAGTTGCGCGCGGCGTACGCGGCGAGGTTGGTCAGCGCCAGCACGGCGAGCACGGTCCCGGCTGCGCCGCGCCGCGGTTGGCTCATGGCTCGCCGGTGTCGTGCACGACGACGTCGTAGGCACCCTCGGCAGTCGACGATTCCGCCCCGCGCACCCGCACGACCGCCTGCGCACCCGCCGGCACCGTACCGGCGACGCGCTCGGCCGCGCCTTTGCCGGAGTGATCGGCCTTCGCGATCGATTTGCCGTCGACGAAGAGCTCGGCCGAGAGGTCGACGTCGGCTGGCGTGTCGACCGTCACCTCGATCGTGCGCTCGACCGTGCCTTTCGCGATCGCGAAGCAGTCGACGTCACCCGGCGTGAACGTCGCGTGGACGATCGTGCGATCCGCGGGAATCGCGTACGGCTTGTCGATCGTGTCGTCGGGCTCGACCTCCGCATCGGTGCCGACGACGTGCCCGGTGACCTTCAACTGATACGCCGTCTCCGGGTTCGAGCGATCTGCTTTCACCGTGATGTATTGATAGGGAGCACCGCCGGCCGCGACGACCGGCACCAGACCGCGCACGATCACCGGCTGACCGCGCGGCGCCTTGCGGTCGACGAGCGGAGTGCCGATCGCGTCGGTGATGATCAACTCGAGCGCGGAGCCTTCGACCGCCGAGACCTCGACATCGATCGCGTTATTTGCAGACAGCGCCTCGACCGACAGCTTCCACACGTCGACATCGCCGGTCCATCCGATAAATGCGGTGACGACATCGCCGACCAGCAAGTCGTTTGCGGCGCCGCGATCATCATCGGGCTCGCGCTCGGCGCCAGCCGCGGGCTGCGCGAGCTGGAGCGAGAGCTCGTAGACCGGCGCGGGCTTGTCCGCCGCGCTCCCGGCGTCGCCCTTCTTCGGCTTGCCGGCCCGCTTGTGGGCGATCGCATAGACCACCGCGGTGTAGCGACCCGGAGTCACCGCGAAGTTCGGAATGCCCTCGCGCACGCGCACGCCACCGCGATCCGACTTCGCGACGACCGTGCCGTTCGCATCCTCGAGCGCGACCGCGAGGTCTTGGCCCTCGACCGCCGACAATGCGAGCGCAAGGACGCCCGCCCGCTCGATATCGATCCGATAGTGGTCGACATCGGTGTCGGGGTCGATCGTACCGCGCGCCGTGGCGCCGAGCGGCAAAGGTGTCGCGACGTCATCGCCGTCGTTCGGCTCGTGCTCCTCGATCACCTGGCCCGCCTTGCCGCCGCCGGCGTCCGGCAACTGGACCTGGGTGACGACCTCGACCGGCGCCGCACTGCCGTTACGATGCGGCGCGCCCTTGCTGCCGCCACCACCGCACGCGGCGATCAGCGCGAGAGCGGCGAGCGTGCGCACTACGTCACCTTGGAACGATCGGCGAGCCCAGCCAGGAATTCCGCTTGCGACACTACGTTGCCGTCGACGGTGATGATGCCTTTCATCTTGAAGATCTTGCCTTTGCGCAGCGGCACGACCTCGATCCGCAGCTGATCTCCAGGCGTCACGGCCTTGCGAAACTTCACCTGGTCGATCGCCATGAACAGCATGACCTGGGTCGCGGCGTCGAACGCGACCGACTTGCTCGCCAGGATGCCGCCCGCTTGCGCCATCGCCTCGATCTGGAGCACGCCCGGCATCACCGGCGCTCCGGGGAAGTGGCCCTGGAAGTACGGCTCGTTGAACGTGACGTTCTTGAGCGCGACCACCTTGTCCTCGCTGACCTCGAGCACGCGATCGATCAGCAGAAACGGATAGCGATGCGGCAGTAGGCCGAGGATCTGCTCGGCCTTTAGGGCTGGCTCCATCGAGCCAGTTGTATCACCGCAGTGCCGCGCTGCGCGCGACCTGCGGTGCAAGCCCACCCTCCACCTGCCGCCGCCGCTCGCTTCGCTCGCTGAACCTCATCTCATCTCGGCGTTGAGCTTCGGCGTGAGGTCGAGAGCGGCATCGGCGTAGAGCAGGCCGGCGCGGTCGAGGATCACGCTGACGCCTTCGGCCTTCGCGAGCGCTTCGATCTTCGGGCTCGCGGTCTTCAACAGTCCCTCGGTCAGCTTCGCCCGTTCGTCTGCGAGGTCGCGCTCGAGCTTCATGTAGGTCTGCTGCAGCGCGACGAACTGCTTCTGGAGCTCCTCTTTCTTCGCCTGCAGCACGTCGGGCTTTAGCACTGCGGCCTGCTTCTGCAGATCGGCGTCAGCCTTCTTGAGCTGGTCCTGCTCCCGGTCGAGCTCGTCCTGCTTGCCCTTGCGCGTCTTCTCGAACGCATCGCTGGCGCGCTTGCCCGCGGGGGTGTCGCGCAGCGTGCTGTCGAAGTCGATCACGCCGATTTTCGGGTTCGACGGAACCGCGCTGCCCGCGAGACCGCTGAGCACCGGGCTCACCATCAAGCCGAGACCGAGACACGCTAATGCCGAGTACCGATTCATGGGCCACCTCATACAGCGACTTCGACGTCGGAGCAAACCCGTTTCTTCATCGATAGACTCAGAAGAAGTTTCCGATCGTGAACTCGAAGACGAGAGGATCTTCACCGGGTTGCGGGTCGAGCGGGATGCCCCACTCGAAGCGCAGCGGGCCGATCGGCGAGATCCAGCGGAACCCGAAGCCGACCGAGCGCCGGATGCCGGACGTCAGCGAGTCGAGCCCGCGGAAGCACGGATCGAACTTGATCGAGATCGTCGCGGTCTCGCGTTGCAGGCCGGAGCAATAGCGGCTCTCCAGGTTGTACGCGTTGCCCGCATCGAAGAACACGACGCCGGAGATGCCGACCTTCTTGAACAGCGGGAACTCGATCTCGCTGTTGAAGATGATCTGCATGTTGCCGCCGAGCGGCAGGCTGCCGAGCGGCTGCCCGACGTCACCGGGCTGGCTGACGAGCAAGCGCGGGCCGAGCGACAACGGGGCGTAGCCGCGGATGTTGTAGATGCCGCCGACGAGGTAGCGCTCGCTGATCGGGACGCCGAGCGGATCGGTCGACGTCGTGAAGCCGACCTCGGCGTTGAGGTGGAGCACGAACGGCCCCCACAGTGGCTTGTAGTGACGGATAAAGCCGCCCCAGCGGAAGAACTTGTTCTGCGACCCGGTGTACTGGCTCGCGTACTCCGCGAAGATCGTGTCGTACCAACCGTTGGTCGGGAACAGCCGGTTGTTGCGCGAGTCCCACGACAACGAACCCTTGACCGACGAGGTCACGCCGCCGCGGAACAAGTTCGCGACTTGCTGCGCCGCGACCGGCGTGCTGGTCGCACCGAAGTTCGCGATGCCGAGCGTACCGGTCGTGATGCTGACCTTCTCGAGCTTGTAGGTGAGGAATGCCCGCGCCTCGTACGACAGCGGATAGCCCCAGGTCAGCGTGCCGCCGTACGCGTTGCGCGAGAACGCGGTCGAGCCGGCGACCGAGGTCGCGAAGTAGCGGCTCTGGTTGTAGAGGTCGAACGCGAACGTCCAGAACGTATCGAGGAAGTACGGCTCCACGAAACGCAGCAAGAACAACTGGCGAAGGCTCGACAGCTGGGCCTGCAACGCGAGCGTCTGGCCGCGGCCGAACAGGTTGTTCTGCGAGATCTGCGCTTGCGCGATGAAGTTCTCGACCGACGAGAACCCGGCGCCGATCTGGAACGTGCCGGTCGGCCGCTCGCTGACCTCGACGTTGACCTCGACGAACTCGTCCGAGCTGCCGCGCTTGGTCGACACGACGACGTTCTCGAAGAAGCCGAGCGCCATGATCCGCCGCTTCGAGATCTCGAGGTTCGTGTTGTTGAACAGCTCGCCCTCGGAGATCTTCATCTCGCGGCGGATCACGCGATCGCGCGTCTTCGAGTTGCCGCGGATGTTGATCCGCTCGAAGTAGGCGCGCTTGCCACGCGCGACCTCGAACGTCAGCGCGATCTTGCGATGCTCGAGGTCGACCTTCGTCAGCGGCTGGACGTTCGCGTACGCGTAGCCTTGATCCTGGTAGTACGCAGACAACGCGTCGCGTGACTCGGCGATCCCGGTGCGCGAGAACGGCGACCCCGGGCGCAGCCGGATCTTCTCGAGGTTCTTCTGCGCGCTCCCGATCAGGTCGCCTTTGAAGTTGACCGCACTGAACGTGAACACCGGACCCTCGTCGATCGGAATCGACAGGTACATGAACTGCTTGTCGCGCGACAGCCGGAGCTGGGGCTCGCCGACCTTGACGTTCGCGTAGCCCTTGTCCCAGTAGTGCGCGGAGATGACGAGCAGGTCGCGCTTGAACGCTTCGTCGCTGTAGGTGCCGGAGTCGTTGAGGAACGACAGCGCATCGGCGCGGCGCGTGGAGATCGCACCGCGCAGCTCGTCGGACGAGATGTTGTTGTTGCCGATGAACTCGACGTCGCGAATCTTGACCTTGGCCTTCTCGTCGATCTTGAACCACACGTCGACTTCGGACTCGTTGACCGGCTTGATCTCGTAGTCGACGGTCGCGAGGTAGAAGCCCTTCTCGACGTAGAGGTCGGCGATCTTCTGGCGGTTCTTCTTGACCTTCCCGATGTCGAGGATCGCGTCGAGCTCGAGGTCGAGCACCTCGTTGATCTTGTCGAGGCCGAGCTCGTTGTTGCCCGAGATCAGGACCTTGCGGATCGACGGCTTCTCTTTGAGCACGAACGTCAGCGTCAAGCCGCCCGACGCACCAATCTCGGCTTCGACCTGGACGTCGGAGAAGAACCTGATCTTCCAGATCGTGCGGATGTCCTCGCGCAGCTTCGCGGCGTCGAACAACGTGCCGGCCTTCGACAACAGCTGGACGCGAATCGCGTCGTCCTCGACCTTGCGGTTGCCGCGGAACTGGACGCGCTCGATCGGCCGGCCCTGGTTCGCGAGCGCGACGCCCGGATCGATTGGCGTCGGCGGCGGCTTGGCGGTGTCGTCAGGCGGCGGCTTGGCGGTGTCGTCAGGCGGCGTCGGCGTGGGCGTCGGCGTGGGCGTTGGCGTTGGCGTTGGCGTTGGCGTCGGCGTCGGCGTCGGCGTCGGCGTTGGGCCGGGGCCGATCTGGGCGAATGCGAGCCTGCCACCGCCAGTGACCATCGCGATGGCGATCGCGAGTAGGCCGAGCTGCAGCCCGCGCCTCACGAATGGACCTCGTCCCCCACCGGCGCGGCGTTGGCTTCGGTCACGACCGGACCGCGATGCGGCGAGACCTGCTCCTCCATCAGCCGGCCACCGTCGACCATGCGCAGGCGCCGCGGCATGAGCTCGGCGAGCGCCGGATTGTGGGTCACGATCAGCAGCGTCGAGCCGCGCTCCTGATTGAGCTCGACGAACAAGTGGTGGATCGCCTCGCCGGTTGCGCGATCGAGATTCCCGGTCGGCTCGTCGGCGAGCAACAGCGACGGCTGGAGCACCATCGCGCGAGCGAGCGCGACGCGTTGTTGCTCGCCTCCGGACAGCTCGCCCGGCCGGTGCGTCAAGCGATGGCTGAGCCCGACGCGATGCAGGATGTCCTCGGCGAGCTTGCGCGCCGCCGGCACCGCGATGCGCTGGATCAGCGCCGGCATCATCACGTTCTCGACCGCGGTGAACTCCGGCAGCAGGTGATGGAACTGGAAGACGAAGCCGATCCGGCGATTGCGGAACTCGGCGAGCTTGGTCGGCGAGAACGTCGTCAGCTCCTCGCCGTCGAACTTGATCGAGCCCGAGGTCGGCAGGTCGAGCGTGCCGAGGAGCTGGAGCAGCGTCGACTTACCGACCCCCGAGGCACCGACCACGGCAACCATATCGCCGGCGTCGAGCACGAGATCGACATCGGTCAAGACGTGCAGCGACTGCCCGCTGTGCGAGTACGCCTTGCCCAGCCCTTTGACCTCGAGGCGCGCGCCGCGCTTGGGGCCAGCCGCAGGACGCGGGGCCGCGGCATTCTGGTCCGGCTCGGCGGCTGGCTCGTCTGTCACTGGAAACCCTAAAAGGCGCGAGAACTTACTTCCGTGTTCGCGCACCTGTCAACGCGGGTTGAGACCGAGCAGCAGGCTCCGTGGTTGCCTGACGATCCCGCGATCGCATCGAGACGGGCACCCGTGAGCTGGCACTCTCCGGCAGCTACAGCGAGAGCGTGACGCCGAGCGTCCACAACCCGGAGCTCTGGTCGACCGGCTTGGGGGCCTGCGAGCTCGACATCCCCGCATCGAGCCGCTGGTAGTCGGCGAACACCGAGGCGCCGCCGATCGGCGTGTGGAACCGGTACTCGAAACCCGCGCCGAGCAGATAGCCGGAGCCGTCGAAGGTGTTGTACTTCGAATCAGTCGTCAGCCAGGTGTGTTGGAGGCCGAGGCGAACGAAAGCCTCGAAGCCACTCCCGAGGGGCAGGCTGCCTTTCGCGACCGCGGCCAGCGAGGTCGCCTCGTACGGCGCGGTCTGGTTATTGACCTCGCCGAACCGGGTGACCGCGCCCTCGAGCGACAGATACTTGATCAGGCGATACCCGCCGAACAGCCGGTAGCTGCGGCCGTCGTCGTGGAACTTTCCGAGCGTGCCATCGCCGTTCAGATCTGCGCTGCTGCCGACGCCCAACCCCAAATACGGCGCGGCCGAAGCGGCCGTTGTCGACGCGGCGAGCACGACAGCGACCACGAACGTGCGGTTCATGACCGCACGCAATTCACGCAGCGTGCCAGCCGCCAACGGTGCGAGATGGTACGACTCGTCGATACCCATCGTAGCCAGGTGGTCACACCACGCGGGCTCTAGTGGCGCAGTCCGGTGGCCGGTCGGACGCGCGCGGCGAGCAACGCCGGGTAGAACGTCGCCGCGACGCTGATCGCGACGCCGGCGATCGACGTGATCGCGACGGGCCCGAGCTCGAGGTTCATCGGCAGCTTGTCGATGTAATAAACGTCCGGGTTCAGCGGGATGCCGACGCGCTGGCCGATCACGCAGCCGATCACGCCGGTCGCGACGCCGAGCGCGGTGCCGACGAACCCGATCATCAGGCCCTGGATCGCGAACACGTGCATGAGGCCGGCGTCGCTCGCACCGAGCGTCTTGAGCAGCGCGATCTCCTTGGCCTTCTCGACGACGACCATGATGAGATTTCCGATGATCGAGAACGACGCGACGAGGATCACGATCCCGAGGACGAAGAACATCGCGATCTTTTCCAGCTTGAGCGCGGAGAACAAGCTGTGGTTGAGCTCGCGCCAGTCCTGGACCCGGTACTGCGGCCCGAGCAGCGCGCCGATCCGCTTGACGTAGTCCTCGCTGTCGTCGGGGTTGTCGATCCGGACCTCGATACCGTCGATCGCATCGCCGCGATCGAGGAAGTTCTGCAACGCCTCGAGCGTGACGTAGACGTACTTGAGGTCGTACTCGTACATCCCGGTGAAGAAGAACCCGGCGACACGAAAGTCGCGGTTGTACGGAATCGGCGTGCCGGTCGCGTCGGGATTCGACGGATCCGAGAGCGGCGAGACGACGCGGACCTCTTTGCCGCGATACAGGTGCATCTGCTTGGACAGCTCGCGGCCGACGAGCACGCCGGACAGCGAGCGCGTCCGATGGGCCGCCATCGAGCCGTCTTCGTCGACGTCGTCGGCGTCCTGGTCGCGAACGTTCGCGGGATTGTTCGGCGGCGAGACGCCCGAGCCCGCCGAGCCTTCCGCGGCCGCCGAGCCCGCTGCATTCGAGCCCGCCGCGGCCGCAGAGCCTGCCGAGCCCGCCGCATTCGACGCCGCCGAGCCTGCCGCATTCGAGCCTGCCGCATTCGAGCCTGCCGCATTCGAGCCTGCCGCATTCGAGCCTGCCGCATTCGAGCCTGCCGCATTCGAGCCTGCCGCGGCCGCAGAGCCTGCCGAGCCCGCCGCGCCTGCCGAGCCCGCCGCGCCTGCGGAGCCCGCCGCCGAGCCTTCAGCTTCCGAGCCGGGGTGTGCGCCGCAATCGTCTTGGTCGTCATCGGCCGTCGACGGCAACACCCGCGGTTGCGAGTAGTCGATCGGTTCACCAGGTGACGGCATGTCGGACGGCGATGGATCGATCGCGGCCGGCGGCGGCTTCGTCTGCGGCACCTTGCGGTCGAGATCATCGGCGAGCGGCTCGAGCCGCTTCATCGCGGCGGCTTCCTCTTCGCGATCGCCTTTCGGCTCGATGTCGCGGACGAGCTGCGTGACCGAGCCGACCGTCGCCGGGTCGATGCCCTTGATGATGACGTTGTTGCCGTTGTTATCCGCGGCGATCACGACCTCGCTGACCGCGAAGGGGGTCGACGCGAGCACGCCGGGCACCCGATCGATCTTTGCTTTGACTTGGCGCCATCCGGTGAAGTCGCCGTCTTCGCGCGAGATCTGGAGATGCGCGTTCGACCCGAGGATCTTGTCACGCAGATCGGACTCGAAGCCGTTCATCACCGCGAGCACGAACACGAGCGCCGCGGTGCCGAGCCAGACGCCGCCGAGCGGCACGGTCGTGAAGAACGTGAAGAACGCGCGCAGCGTGCCGAAAAACACGCACAGCCCCGCGATCACGAGGCCGCCGATCACGAGGCCCAAGATCACGTCGCTCAGCCACGAACCAGGCGCGATGCCGACCCAATCCACGAGCTCGATCACCTTGGCGAGCACGAACGGTTGGCTCAGCACCAGGCCGGTCAGCCACAGCCCGATCCCGACGTACAGCCCGATGACTGCCGGCCGCGAGTGGTGGACCATGACGCGCAGGACCGCGATCTCGATCGCACGCGTGAGGTACCAGGCCGGGTCGTTGTAGCCGAGCACCGCGATCGACTTCGTGCCGAACACGAGCTGGCAGATCGCGCGCAGCACGAGGCCCGCCACGATCAGGCGGACCGTGGTGCGCGTCCACTTGAACCTCGGCTCGAGCAAGTACCGGCGCGCGACGAACGACTTGAACGCGAAGCCGCTGAAGAACGGCTCGGCACCGGCGAGCCGGATCCACATCAACACGCCGATCGCGCCGACCGCGGCCAGGAACGGCAGCAGGTGGTCACGAACGAACTCGCCGATCAGGGTGACGAACACGCGCCCGCTACTCCGGCCTCATCAACGGGAACAAGATCACGTCGCGGATCGACGCCTGCCCGGTCAGCAACATCGCGAGGCGATCGATGCCGATGCCCTCGCCGGCGGTCGGCGGCAAGCCGACCTCGAGCGCGCGGCAGTAGTCCTCGTCGTAGTCCATCGTCTCGGCGGCGCCGGCATCTTTGGCGCGAAGCTGCGCGCGGAACCGGGCGCGCTGATCGTCGGGGTCGTTGAGCTCGGAGAACCCGTTCGCGATCTCCTTGCCCGACACGAACAGCTCGAACCGATCGCAGAACGCGGGGTCGGCGTCGTTGCGGCGCGCCAGCGGCGATACGGCGAGCGGAAACTGCGTCAAGAACGTCGGCTGCACGAGCTTGTCCTCGGCGGTGTGCTCGAACACGAGGTAGCCGAGATGTCCGGCGCGAACGCGGCGTTCCATCGCATCGGGATAGCGCTCGATCAGCTGCGCCGCCAGTGCCGGCCGCGCGCTCGGGTCCTTGAATGCGTGCACGACGTCCTCGGGCGACTGCGCGAGGCCCGCCCCCGCCGGCACGCCCTCGAGCAGCGCGCGCGCGACCTCGCCGGGCGAAATCCCCAGCGCGATCGCGGTCTCCGCCGCGAACGCCGGATCGTCGAACACCCGCGCGGCCTCGGCGACGTGGCCGAGCTCGGCGACCGCGGTCGCGATCGGCAGCCGGCGCCAGGGCGCGGCGAGCTCGACGTCGACGCCGTCCCACGCGACCTTCGTGCCGCCGATGACGTCGCGCGCGAGCTCGCCGACCATCTGCTCGGTCTCGTCCATCAGGTCGGTGTAGGTCGCCCACGCCTGATAGAACTCGAGCATCGTGAACTCGGGGTTGTGGTTGCGCGACAATCCCTCGTTGCGGAAGTTGCGATTGATCTCGTAGACCCGCTCGAACCCACCGACGACGAGGCGCTTGAGATAGAGCTCGGGCGCGATCCGCATGAACAGCTTCATGTCGAGCGCGTTGTGATGCGTGACGAACGGCCGGGCCGCCGCACCGCCGATGATCGGATGCATCATCGGCGTCTCGACCTCGAGAAAGCCGCGCGCGTCGAGGAAGTGCCGGATCCCGCGCACGATCGCGGAGCGCTTGCGGAACACGTCGCGCACGTCGGGCGATACCGCGAGATCGACGTAGCGCTGGCGATAGCGAAGCTCGACATCGGTCAGGCCGTGCCACTTGTCGGGCAACGGCCGCAGCGACTTCGTGGCGATCCACAGCCGGCTCGCGAGCAGCGACAGCTCGCCGCGCTTGGTCCAGAACGCGGGCCCCTCGGCGACGACGATATCGCCGGCGTCGAGCTGCGGAAGCGTGTTCGTGAAGTCGCCGGCGTCGAGATGATCGACGTTGAGATAGAGCTGCAGATCGCCGCTCGAATCGCGGATCGGGGTGAACACGGTCTTGCCCATGCCGCGCTTGACCAGCACGCGGCCGGCGACGCGGAGCACCGCGCCGTCGATCGCGGTAATGCCGGCATCCTTCACCGCGGGCTCGCTCGGCTTCGTCGGCTCGTAGCGCGCGCGGACCTCGGCGAGCGTCGTCGTCGGTCGCAGGTCGTTGCGGTACGGATCCGAACCGTGTGCGCGCAACGCGGCGCCCTTGTCGCGGCGCTCGCCGATGATGCGTTCGAGGGTCGATTCCGCGGGGGCGTCGGGCGCAGTCGGAGGCTGCCGCGAGGACATGGCGGCGGACCATATCACCTGTGCTAAGACGCCGACATGCCCCGAATGTTGGCGATGTTCGCGATCATCGGCGCGGCCGCCGGCTGTCACGGCCACGACGCGGCGCCACCGGCGAACGGCTCGGCCGCGCCAGCCGTGGTCGCCGCTGCGGATCCGTGCCGCCCGCTGTTCGCGCACGCCGAAGGCCAGCTGCGCTGGATCGCCGACGACTACGCCGGCGCCCTGGCCTGTGCGCAGAGCAAGCAGCTGCCGCTCGTCGTCGATCTGTGGGCGCCGTGGTGCCACACGTGCCTGTCGATGCAGACGACCGTGTTCACCGATCCGTCGTTCGCGACCGAGCGCGACAAGTTCGTGTTCGTGGCGCTCGATACCGATCGCGAGGCGAACGCGGCGGCGCTCGGCAAGCTCGCGATCTCGGCGTGGCCGACGTACTACGTCCTCGACGACGGCGAGCACGTGCGCGCCCGGTTGGTCGGCTCGTCGAGCGTGCCGCAGTTCCACGCGTTTCTCGCCGCAGGTACCGCACGCGGCGCCGGGCCCGAAGAGCAGCTCGTGCTCGCCGAGCAAGCGCTCGCGGTCAAGGACCTCGATCATGCCGACCAGCTGTTCGACGCCGCGTTCGCCGCACTGCCGATGACGTTCGCGCGACGTCCGGAGGCGCTCGGCGCTTGGATCCTGACGAAGCTCAAGCGCAAGGACTTCATGAGGTGCGGCAAGCTCGCGCTCGACGAGGCGAAGCACACCGGCAACGCGGCGGTCGCGAGTGACTTTCTCGGCACGGCGACGGCGTGCGCGGACGAGCTGGCGAAGTCCCCCGCCAACAAGGAGCTGGTCGCCTCGCTGCGCGAGCTCGCGATCGATCGCTGGATGCACCTCCTCGGCGATCCCGCCGCGCAGCTCTCGGTCGACGATCGCTCCGATGCGATGGCGAGCCTGCGCGAGACGCTCGATGCGGTCGGCAAGCACGGCGAAGCCAAGGCGATCGCCGAGGAGCAGCGCACGTTGCTCGATGCGACGGCAGCGAAGGCGCCGAGCGCGCTCGCCGCGATGACCTACAACTGGCCGCGCGCCGAGGTCTACGTCTATCTCGGCAAGCCGCTCGACCTCGTGCCCGCGCTCGAGAAGTCGGCGAAGGATCTGCCGCACGAGTACGATCCGCTCGCGCGGCTCGGCTGGTTGTACTGGAAGGCCGGCAAGCTGCCCGAAGCGGCGAAGGCCACCGACGGGGCGCTCGCGCTGGTCTACGGGCCGCGCAAAGGCCGCGTGCTATCGTTGCGCGCCGACATCGCCGCCGCCGCGAAGGATCCCGCGCAGCGCGGCTTCCGCGAGCAAGCGGTGAAGCTGTTCGAATCGCTGCCGGCGAGCCAGCAGAACCCCGATGCGCTCGCCGCCGCGAAGGCCGCGCTCGCGGCGATCGATGCCCCGGCGACGAAGACCGCGGCCAAGCCGTGATCGTCATTCGCGCGCGACGAGCTTGACCGCGAGCGGCGCTCCACGCCAAGCGCGGAATGTCCGGGGGCCGACGGCGGTATGCTTCCGAGCATGAAGCCGCGGACCCTGCTTGGAGTCGTCGCGCCGATCGTCGGGCTAGGTGCGAGCGTCGCGAGCATGATCGACTACGTCTCGCCCGCGACGTTCTGCTCCGAGGCCGGCTGCGCCACCGTCCGCGCTTCGGCGTGGTCGCATCCACTCGGCGTGCCGATGCCGCTCGTCGGCGTCGCGTACTTCGCGGTCATGACCGCGCTCGCGTTTGTCGATCGGCCGCGGCTCCGGCGCGCCCTCGCGCTCGTCGGCGGCGCCTGGGCGCTGATGTTGATCGCGTTGCAAACGTTCGTGATCGGCGCGTGGTGCAAGCTGTGTATGATCGCCGACCCCGCGGCGATCGTCGGCGCGCTCGCGATCTTCGCCGGCGCGACCACGGTGCGGCCGCGGTGGCGCCACCTCGCGGTCGCGGTGCCCGGCCTCGCCGGTCTCGCGGTCGCGCTCGTCGCACTAGGGCATCACGCGACCGTCGATCTGCCGCCCGGCACGCCTGCCTGCATCGCAGCCGAACAGCAACCCGGCGTCGTCACGATCGTCGAGTTTGTCGACTTCGAATGCCCGTTCTGCCGCGCGCTCGCGCCGAAGCTGTCCGACGCGATCGGCAAAGCGACGCCGCCGATCCGCGTCGTGCGCAAGATGGTGCCGCTCGAGCGCCACGAGCACGCGATGCCCGCCGCGATCGCGTGGTGCTGCGCGAACGCGCAAGGTCGCGGCGACGACATGGCCGCTGCGCTGTTCGCCGCGGATCCGGCAGACCTCACACCCGACGGTTGCGAGAAGATCGCGACGCGACTCGGGCTCGACCTGGTGCGCTATCGCACGACGTTCGCCGACCCGACGACCCGCGCGGCGATCGACCGCGACGTCGCCGAAGCTCACGCCGCGGCGGTGCAAGGATTTCCCACCGTGTTCATCGGCGGTCAGCGGATCGAAGGCGCGGATCACTCGGTGTCCGAGCTCGTCGCCGCGATCGATCGCGCACCGCGCTGATACACTCCGGCGATGCATCGAATGCTCGTCGCGCTGCTCGCGCTATCGGCGTGTCGGCCGCCTGCGAGGGCGAGCCCGAGAGCGGCGGTGTTCGATCTGCCGGTCGAGCTCGACTCCGATCGATTCTTTCTCGCGACGAAGACGGCGTCGGGCGAACCGCTCCGGCTATACCTCGACAGCGCGGGCGGCATGCACCTCACCACCGGGGCAGCGAAGCGACTCGCGTTGCCGATCACGAACGAACCCGGCGATGACGGCAAGCCGCAGCCGATGGCCGCGTTCCCCGTCCTCGCCGACGCGCACATCCCGCGCCCGGCCGGGCCGCGCGGCGTTAGGTGCTTGTCTTCGCGTTCGCGGCCATCAGCAGCTGCGTCCGGATCAGCTCGTCGAGATCGCCATCGAGCACGCCGTCGACGTTCGAGGTCTTGAGATCGGTGCGGTGGTCCGCGACCTGCTGGTACGGGAACAGCACGTAGCTGCGAATCTGCGAGCCCCACTCGATCTTGAGGCGCGCTTTCGCGTCTTCGGCCGCCTTCGCTTCGCGCTTCGCGAGCTCGTAATCGTAGATCTTGCTTCGCAGCATCTTCATCGCCTTCGCTTTGTTCGAGTGCTGGCTGCGCTCGTTCTGGCATTGCACGACGATGCCGGTCGGCATGTGGGTGATGCGCACCGCAGAGTCGGTCTTGTTGACGTGCTGACCGCCGGCGCCGCCCGCGCGGTACGTATCGATCTTGAGATCCTTTTCGTCGATGTCGACTTCGATGTCGTCATCGATGTCGGCGGTGACCGTGACCGCGGCGAACGAGGTCTGGCGCCGGCCGTTCGCATCGAACGGCGAGACTCGGACGAGGCGATGCACGCCGTTCTCGGCCTTGAGCAGGCCGTACGCGTAGTCACCCGCGACCGTGAACGCCGCGCTCTTGATCCCGGCCTCTTCCGCGAACGTCTCGTCGAGGACTTCGACCTTCCAGCCCTTGCGCTCGCAGTAGCGGATCAACATCCGCATCAACATCATCGCCCAGTCGCTCGCGTCGACGCCGCCCGCGCCTGCCGTGATCTGGACGATCGCACCGCCGCCGTCGAGCTCGCCCGACAGCATGCGGCGGAACTCGATATCGTCGAGCGCGCGCTTGACGCCGGCGACCGCGGCCTCGGCTTCCTTCGCGGAGGCTTCGTCGGCCGCTTCCTCGGCCAGATCGAGCAGGACGTCGGCGTCGGATAGCGCGCGCACCTGCGCGTCCCACCCGCCGACGATCTGCTCGAGCCCCTTCTTGTCGCGCAGCACGCTCTGCGCCTTCTTCTGGTCGTCCCAGAAGCTCGGCTTGGCCGCGATCGAATCGAGCTCCTCGATCTTCAGGCGCTTGTGTTCGACGTCAAAGTAACCCCCGGAGCTCGGCCACCTTCGCGGACAGCTCCTTGAGTTGCGCGCGCACCGCGCGGATATCGACGGATTCGATCGCCATAGATAACTCGTTCTATACCCGGGCGCGCCGCAGGCTGACAAGCTGAGCGTCGCCGAGTGCGACCGGGTACTTGCCGGTGAAGCACGCCGAACAGTAACCGCGACCCTCGGCGGCAGCCGCGCCGGCCACCGCCTCCATCATGCCTTCGTGGGACAGGTACGCGAGTGAATCGCTCGTGACGTACTTGTTGATCTCGTCGATCGAGTGCGAGGACGCGACAAGCTCGCTGCGCGTCGGCGTGTCGATCCCGTAGTAGCAAGGGTTCGTCGTCGGCGGCGCGCTGATTCGCAAGTGGACCTCACGCGCGCCGGCGCCGCGCAGCATCTTGACGATCTTGCGCGACGTCGTGCCGCGAACGAGCGAGTCGTCGACGACGATCACCCGCTTGCCGTCGACCAGGGCGCGCACCGGCGAGAGCTTGAGCCGGACGCCGAAGTGGCGGATCGAATCCTGCGGCTCGATGAACGTGCGACCGACGTAGTGCGAGCGAATCAGGCCCATCTCGAACGGGATGCCGATCTTGCGCGAGTAACCGACCGCCGCCGGCACGCCGGAGTCCGGCACCGGGATCACGACATCGGCGTCGGCCGGAGCCTCTTGCGCGAGGCGCTGTCCCATCCGCTCGCGCGCGCGGTACACCGAGCGGCCGTTGACGAGCGAGTCGGGCCGCGCAAAATAGACGTGCTCGAACACGCAAAATGTTTGGGCCGTCGGGTCGGCGAGCTTGTGCGACGTCATGCCGCCCTTCTCGATCACGACCACTTCGCCGGGCTCGACGTCGCGCAGGTAGTCGGCCTCGATCAGATCGAACGCGCACGTCTCCGACGACAGCACGTAAGAGTCTTTGAGCCGGCCGATCACCAGGGGGCGGAATCCGTTCGGATCGCGCACCCCGATCATCTTCTCGTCGTTCGTGAGCAAGACGAGGGAGTACGCCCCGCGCACCCGGCGCAGCGCGGAGATCAGCTTCGTGACGATGTCGGGCTCGCGCGCCTTCGCCATCAGGTGGACGATCACTTCGGTGTCGCTCGAGGTCTGAAAGATCGAGCCCTGCGCTTCGAGCTCGGCGCGGAGCTCGGCCGCGTTCACCAGGTTGCCGTTGTGGGCGATCGTCAGCGCGCCTCCGGAGTACTCGAACAGGAACGGCTGGGCATTGCGCAGCTCTGACGATCCCGCGGTCGAGTACCGGACGTGGCCGATCGCGGCCGGCCCGGGCAGCGTCGCCAGCGTCTCGCGGTCGAACGTCTCGGACACCAGGCCCATCGCGGCGTGGCGACGGAGACGGCCGTTATTCGTCGCGGCCAGCCCGGCAGACTCCTGGCCACGGTGCTGGAGGGCATGCATGCCCAGGTACGCGATGTTGGCCGCTTCATCGTGACCGTGGATGCCGAAGACCCCACACATGGACGGTGATTACCACGGCCGGCACGTCGCTGGGAAACTTGTGAATTCCGGCCGGTTGCCTTACCTTTTTTGTTAGCGTGCCACGCATTCTCTGGCGCGATGCGCAGGGCATCGAGGGTTCACTCGACCTGACCTCCACTGAGATCAGAGTAGGCCGCGCCATGGACTGCGCGATCCGCACCGACGACGCGATGGTGTCTCGCCATCACTCGCGGATCTACTGGGGTGGCAGCGGCTACCTGCTCGAGGACCTCGGATCGGCGAACGGGGTGTACTTCCAGGAGCAGCGCGTCCAGAGCCACATGTTCAAGCATGGCGACGCGGTCCGCTGCGGCAGCCTCTGGCTCCGGTTCGTCGACGTCGGGGGCGCGAGCCCGTCGCCGAGCACCGGTCAGCCGATGCAGCAACACCCGGGCATGGGGGCGATCGCGTCCGCCGGGCCAACCGGCCACGTTGCGGCCTTGCCGCACGCCCCACCGTCGGGCGCACCGCCGGCAGCGGGCGGCGCGCCGGCTCAGGGCGGCGCCGCGAGCTCGGAGTCCGACAACGAGATCCGCGTCCTGCGTCGCCGGGTCGAGCAGCTGCAGACCGAGCTCCGCGTCTATCGCGCTCAGAAGTTCAACCAAGACGCGGCGCGCCGGATGGAAGATCTCGAGAACGATCTCTCCATGATGGAGATCGAGCGCGACAACATCAAGGGCAGGCTCGAAAAGGCCGAGCGCGAGCTGTTGGTCGAGGCCGGTAGCGTCAAGGTCAAGCGCGCGCTCGAGATCGCCGCGATGACCGCCGAAGTCGCCGCGACGCTCAACGACACGCTGTCGAGCCTGCGCATCGAGGTGATGGCCGCCGAGGGTGAGTTCGAGCAATATGCGCACAACCTGCCGCGTGCGAGCTTCGAGCTGATCCGGCAGTCCCTCAAGGACGCCGCCGCGCACTGCGACCAAGCGCGCGAGATGCTCCGCAAGCTGCGCGAAGTCGCGGACTGACTCGGGGACGGTGTTCACCTTGTCAACCGGCGGCTGATCGGGATCGAAATGATTTCAGCGCCTTAGGTGGGGACGGTGTTCACTTTGTCAACCGGCGACGGGGCCACGGTCTGGCGGAGCTGCCTCGTTCGTAGTCGAGCCGAAGCTGCCGAGGCTCGTTCACGAATATCTCGAATTGATCTAAATGGTTACATCGATACAAATGTATCGATGTGTTTACAGTCACTGGACATCTGTCTTTGGCCGATTACATTTGGTGTATGGCGGACGTCGTCGCCACCTCCCGACCCAGGCCTCGCAGCCGCGCGCAAACCGAATCGGTTGCGCGCCGGCGCCGCGATGACCGCTGGATCGGAACCACGGCGCTGTTCGCCGCGCTCCTCGCCCTGCCTCTCGCGCAGTCTAGCTGGCACGGATCAGAAGTCGCCGCGGTGCTCGCGGTCGCGGCGACCGCCTTGCTCGCCGGCGAGCGTTGGGCGATCGCCGTCGTCGCGGTGGCAGAGCTGCTGCTCGCTCCGAGTGTCGCCGCGCACGCATTCCTCGGAGGGCTCGCGCTGTGGCCCGGGCGGATCGCGTCGCTCGCGGCGCTGATCGCGATCGTCCCAGGCTTGCTCGCGCTCCGCCGCGCCGCCGCGACGCTCGTCATCGTCACGGGGCGCACACGCTCGCGCGCGATGTGCCGTCGGTTTCAGATCGGGCTCGTGATCGTCGGCGTGCTGGCCATGCTCGTGCCGCTGATCTAAGCGCTAGACCGTCGCGAGCCACGTGCGCGCGTTGCGAAACATCCGCATCCACGGGCTGTCTTCGCCCCACTCGCGCGGGTGCCAGCTGAGCTGGACCGTGCGGAACACGCGCTCGGGGTGCGGCATGATCGCCGTGATCCGGCCATCCGGTGACGTGACCGCGGCGATGCCTCGCGGCGAGCCGTTCGGGTTCGCCGGATATTGCTCGGTGACGACGCCGCGACCATCGCAAAATCGCGCCGCGACCAAGTGCTGCGCTTCGAGCGCCGCGAGGTGATCCGCGTCGAGCTCGGCGCGACCTTCCCCGTGCGCGTTCGCGACCGGCAGCCACGATCCCGCCATGCCGCGGAGCAACACCGACGGGCTCTCCTCGATCTTGAGCAACACGAGCCGCGCCTCGAACCGCTCGCTGCGATTCTTGACGAACCGCGGCCAGCTCGCCCGCGTCGCCGGCACGAGCTCGGGCGCGAGCTCGGCGATCATCTGGCAGCCATTGCACACGCCGAGCACGAACGTGTTGCCGCGATCGACCAGCGCGCGCATCGCATCGCTCGCGCGCTCGTTGTAGCGGAACGTCGACGCCCAGCCGCGGCCGGCGCCGAGCACATCGCCGAACGAGAAGCCGCCGCACGCGATGAGGCCGGCGCAGTCACGCAGATCGGCGCGGCCTTCGATCAGGTCGGTCATGTGGACATCGACCGCATCGAACCCGGCGCGCGTGAACGCCGCAGCCATCTCGGTCTGGCCGTTGACGCCCTGCTCTCGCACGATCGCGACCCGCGGCCGCGCGCCTGTCGCGATGTGCGGCGCGGCGATATCCTCGCTGGGATCGAACGTGACGTGCGCGCCGAGGCCGGCGTGGTCCGGATCGACACGCGTCGCGGCTTCGGCGTCGGCGCAGGCCGCGTCGTCGCGCCGGCGTGCGATCTGATGGGTGACGTACGACCAGCGCGCCCGCAACGCCGACAGCGGCGCGGCGATCACCGGCGACCCGGCATGGACGACCCGCACGTGGCCGTCGCGCGTCGTCTGACCGATCGCGTGCACGACGAGCCCGGCGGCAGACAGCACGGCGCGGACGTGGGCGGCGCGGTCCGGCGCGACCTCGACGATCGCGCCGAGCTCCTCGGCGAACAACGCGCGAAACGGGTCGGCATCGACCGCGGTGACGTCGAGGTCCAAGCCACACCGCCCGGCGAACGCGATCTCGAGCGCGGTGACGATCGCGCCGCCGTCCGAGCGGTCGTGATAGGCGGTGATCGCGCGGTCGGCGACGAGCTGCTGGATCGCGCCGTAGAAGCGATGCAACTGGCGCGGCTGATCGACGTCGGGCGGCGCGTCGCCGAGCCGACCGTAGACTTGCGCGAGGCAACTGCCGCCGAGGCGATGCTGGTTCGATAGCTCGATCAGCAGCAACTCGCCACCGCGCGGCTCCGGCGTGACCGCGAGCCGGACGTCGTTGCACGGTCCGAACGCCGTGACGACGAGCGTGACCGGCGACGCGACGACGTTGCCGTTCCACCGCGTCGCCATCGAGGTCGAGTCTTTGCCGACCGGGATCGCGAGCCCGAGCGCGACCGCGAAGTCACTCGCCGCGCGCACCGCGTCGTACAGCCTCGCGTCTTCGCCAGCCGTGCCGACCGCGGCCATCCAGTTGCACGACAGCTTGACCCGGCCGAGCGGGCCGATCGGCGCCGCCGCGAGGTTCGTGATCGCCTCGCCGATCGCCAGCCGCGACGCCGCCGCCGCATCGAGCAGCGCGACCGGCGACCGTTCGCCGATCGCCATCACCTCGCCGGCGTAGCCGACATAGTCCGCGAGCGTCAGCGCGCAATCGGCGACCGGTACCTGAAACGGCCCGACCATCGGATCGCGCGCGACGAGCCCGCCGACCGTGCGATCGCCGATCGCGATCAAGAACGTCTTGTCGGCGACCGTCGGCAGCCCGAGCACACCATCGAGCGCCTGCGCGATCGTCTCGCCGCCGAGCTCGAGCGCCTCGCGCGCCGGCCTCGCCGCGGCCCACGTCCGCGTTTGCTTCGGCGGGTTACCGAAGATCAGGTCGAGCGGGACGTCCACCGCCGGCTCGCCACGACCGGCGACGCGCAGCTGGCCGTCGTTCGTCGCGGTGCCGAGCCGGGCCCACGGGGCTCGCTCGCGCGCACACAGGGCCGCGAAGTCCTCGAGCCGGTCGGGCGCGATCGCGAGCATGTAGCGCTCTTGCGCCTCGTTGCACCACAGCTCGAGCGGCGACAGATCCGGCTCTCCGGTCGGGATCGCGCGCAGGTCGACGAGCGCGCCGAGCCCGGCGTCGTGCACGATCTCGGGCAGCGCGTTCGACAGCCCGCCGGCGCCGACGTCGTGGATCGACAGGATCGGATTGTGCTCGCCCTGCCCCCAGCAGCGATCGATCACCTCTTGGCAGCGGCGTTCGATCTCCGCGTTGTCGCGCTGGACCGATGCGAAGTCGAGCTCCTCGGCCTGGGCGCCCTGCGCGACCGACGAGGCCGCACCGCCGCCGAGTCCGATCAGAAACGCCGGGCCACCGAGCACGACGAGCGCGGCCCCGGCAGGGATCGGCGCCTTCGCGATGTCGCCCGCGCGGATCGCGCCGATGCCGCCGGCGAGCATCACCGGCTTGTGATAGCCGCGCACGAAACCCGCGCGCTCGGCGTGCTCGAACGCGCGAAAGTAGCCGAGGATCGCCGGGCGGCCGAACTCGTTGTTGTAGGCGGCAGCGCCGAGCGGCGCTTCGATCATGATGTCGAGCGCGCTCGCGATCCGATCCGGCTTGCCGATCCAGTCGCCGTGCTCCCAGCGCTCGAGCGCCCCGGGCAGGCGAAGGTTCGATACCGAGAAACCCACGAGCCCCGCCTTGGGCTTGCCGCCACGCCCGGTCGCGCCTTCGTCGCGCAGCTCGCCGCCCGAGCCGGTCGCCGCGCCCGCGAACGGGGAGATAGCCGTTGGATGATTGTGAGTCTCGACCTTGCCGAGGATGTGCGATGGCTCGACGTGCGCGCGATAGATACCGTGCGCGTCGGGGAACAAGCGCGCCGCCGCATGCCCTTCGATCACGGCAGCGTTGTCTTTGTAGGCGGACAGCACCCCATCGGGCGCGGCTTCGGCGGTGCGCTTGATCCACTGGAACAACGATCGGTCTTGCTTCGCCTTATCGACATACCAATCGGCGTTGAACACCTTGTGACGGCAGTGCTCGCTGTTCGCCTGGGCGAACATCATCAGCTCGACGTCGGTCGGGTCGCGCCGCAGCTCGAGGTAGCGGGCCGCGAGATACGCGATCTCGTCGTCGGCGAGCGCGAGCCCGAGCCGCGCGCTGGCGGCGCGTAACGCAGCGCTCGGATCGCCGCCGAGCTTGACGTGCGCGAGCGGGCGCGGCTCGCCCGCCGCCGCGACCACGCGCTCGAGCTCGGCTTCGCGCACGATCACGCTCTCGGTCATCCGATCCGCGAGCGCCGCGCCGATCGCGGCCGAATCGCCGATCCCGGTGAACGTCCACTCGGTCGCGCGCTCGATCCGCGCGATCGCCGCGAGCCCGCAGACGTGCGCGATGTCGGTCGCCTTCGATGACCACGGCGACGTCGTGCCGATCCGTGGCGCGACCCAGAACGCCATCCCGGTACGCAGTCCGAGTCGGGAGCCCGGATCCTCGCTCGGGCCGTACGTCAAGAGCTCGGCGAGTCGGCTCGCTTCGCCGCTATCGAGCGGACGGTCGGCGACGACCAGGTGGATCCAGCGCGCGTCGATCGCCGAGACCGCCGGCGCCACCCGCTTCGCGGTGACGAGCGCGACGGCGCGGCGAGCTGCGGACAGGGCGGCGCGGCCGGGGACAACGAGCACGTCAGGTTCCCTGCAGCGCCGCGGCGATCCTCGCGACCGGCGGGCGCGCATCGGGCTCGAACGCCTTGCCGGTGACCAGCTCGTAGCTCGTGATGTAGCGCCGCGCCGCTTCGACCCGAACGTCATCGGGCATCACCGGCGGAGGGCCGTCGCCGGTCCACTTGGCTTCGCCGGCGAGCCAGCGCCGCACGTACTCCTTGTCGAGGCTGCGCGGTTCTTCGCCGCGGGCGAGCCGCGCTTCGTAGTCGTCCGCGTACCAGTAGCGCGAGGAATCGGGCGTGTGGATCTCGTCGATCACGGTGAGCGTGCCATCGGGCGCCAAGCCCATCTCGTACTTGGTGTCCGCGAGGATCAGGCCCTGGTGCGCCGCGTGCGCCTGCCCTGCCGCGAACAGCTTCGCCGCGAGCGCGGCCGCGCGCTCGAACAGCGCCGGCTCGATCCGGCCCATCGCGAGCAGCTCGTCCTTCGACACCGACACATCGTGATCGCCCTTGGCCGCCTTGGTCGACGGCGTCAGGATCGCGTGCGGCAGCGCCTGGTTCTTGCGCATCCCCTCGGGCAACGCGTGGCCGCAGAACGTCCGCGCACCCGCCTCGTACGCTTTCCAGATCGAGGTCGACGTCACGCCGGTCAGGTACGCGCGCATCACGAGCTCGACCGGCAGCGGCTTGCACTCGCGCGCGATCATCACGTTCGGATCGGGCGCTCGCACCATGTGGTTCGGCGCGATCGCGATCGTGTGCTCGAACCAGAACTGCGCGAGCTGGTTGAGCACCTGACCCTTGAACGGGATCGTGCCGACGACGGCATCGAACGCGCTCAACCGATCGGTCACGACGATCACTCGCTCGCCGCGCTCTTTGTCGATGAAGCAATCGCGAACCTTGCCGTCGTAGCGCGGCAGCGTGCGACCGGCGAGCGCGGTGAACGGCACGCGATCGAGCGTCTGGCGGAGCTGAGCGCGCAGCTGTGAATCGGGGTTGCTCATGAGGCTCCTAGCGCACGCCGCATGATCTCCGGCGCGTACCGCAGGTGATGTTGGAGATCGAAGCATGCATCGAGCTGCGCCGGCGTCATACGTTGCGCGATCTCGGCGTCGGCCCCGAGCAGCTCGCGGAAGCGGCCCGGCCGCGCTCCGGTCTCGCCGACCGCGGCGGCCTCGTTGATCGCGGCGAGCGCGTTGCGTTGCACCATCACGTACGCGTCTTGGCGGGCCAGCCCGGTCTGCACGAGCGCCAGGAGCACCGCCTCGGAGAAGTACAATCCGCCGGTGCGATCGAGATTCGATCCGCATCCGCTCTTTGTGCACGACGAGCCCGCCGACCAACGTCGTCGCGCGCGCGAGCATGAAGTCGGCGAGGATCGTCGCGTCGGGCATCGCGACGCGCTCGACGCTGGAGTGCGAGATGTCGCGTTCATGCCACAGCGCCACATCTTCGAGCCCGGCGCCCGCGTAGGACCGCAGCAAGCGGGCCAGGCCGGTCAGGTTCTCGCTCAGGATCGGATTCTTCTTGTGCGGCATCGCGGACGAGCCCTTCTGGCCTTTGCCGAACCCCTCTTCGGCTTCGCCGACCTCGGTGCGCTGCCAATGGCGAACGCCGAGCGCGATCTGCTCGATCGCGGTGCCGAGCAAGGCCAGCGCGCACAGCACCTCGGCGTGACGATCGCGCGCGACGATCTGGGTCGCGACCGTCTCCGCGCGCAACCCGAGCACGCCGAGCGCCTTCGCCTCGATCGCCGGCTCGAGGTTGCCGTAGATGCCGACCGCACCCGCGAGCTTGCCGACCGCGATCGCGTGCCTCGCGCGGTGCAACCGCTCTCGGCTGCGCGCGACCTCGGCGTGCCAGCGCGCGAACACCAAGCCGGCAGTGATCGGCTCGGCGTGGATGCCGTGCGAGCGCCCGATCATCGGCGTGCGAGCGTGCTCTTGCGCGCGGTGCGCGAGCGCCGCGAGCAGTGACGCACAGCCTTTGTCGATCGCCTCGAGGGCGCGCACGGTCTGGATCGCGAGCGTCGTATCGAGCACGTCGGACGAGGTCATGCCGAGATGGAGCCAGCGCGCGGGCTCGCCGGCGAGCTCCTCGACGTGAGTGAGGAACGCGATCACGTCGTGGCGCGTCGTCGCTTCGATCGCGCTGATCCGGTCGGGATCGAGCTGGCCCTCCGCCGCGGTGCGCACCGTCGCCGCCGTGCCGGCCGGCACCCGGCCCATGCTCTCCATCGCCTCGCAGGCCGCGAGCTCGACCTCGAGCCAGAGCTCGACGCGGTGCTTGTCATCCCACAAGGCGGCGAGCTCGGGTCGAGAGTACCGTCCGATCACGACGGGACCCTTGTACCACGCGTTACCGCGCGATGAACCAGATCGCGAGAGCGACCAGCGCCGCGATGATCACCGCGACGCAACCCCAGATGATGTTGTCGTGCGTTCGGCGGGCACGGGCTTGCACCGGATCGCGTGGCGCGGCGAGAAATCCCAGATTCGCCGGCTTCGGCGGCTCGGTCGCGGGCCGCAGCGTCACTTTCGGGGCGGGACGCTCGAGCGCTTGCTTCGCCGGCTGATCGGCGGCGTGCGGCGTCTTCATCGACATCACGCGGATCTGTGCGCTGCTCGTCAGGCCCGGGATGGCATCGGCGCGGCGCACCGCGGTCGGTGGCTCGAGATCGACATCGGTGTCGCGCACCGGCGGCCGCGCCGGAGGGATCGGCGGCGGCTTCGTCGTCGAACGCTTCGCGCTCATCGCCTAGCGGCCCGTCGATCCGAAGCCACCCGCACCGCGGCCCGACGGTGGCAACTCGTCGACGACGACGAATTCGGCGCGCACGACCGGCGCGACCACGAGCTGCGCGATCCGTTGGTTCGGCTCGATCGTGACCGAGGTCGGCCCGAGGTTGATGAGCAGCACCACGATCTCGCCACGAAAATCGGCGTCGACGGTTCCAGGCGCGTTGACGACGGTGATGCCATGGTCACGGGCGAGCCCGGAGCGCGGCCGAACTTGGGCTTCGTAGTCCGCGGGCAACGCGATCGCGAGCCCGGTGGGAATCGCCACACGCTCGTGCCGCGCGACCTCGAACGGAGCGTCGATCGCGGCGCACAGATCGACGCCGGCGGCGTGGTCCGTCATGTAGCGCGGCACGACGGCGTCGGGTCGCACCTTGCGAACTTGCACCCGGACGCTCATCGCGCGCCATCGTAGCGCAGATCGGCCCGCTATTCGGCGGCGAGGCCGGCGAAGCACGCGATCGCGTCGGGACTCTCCCAGTCTCGGCTATTCGCGAAGTAGTAGCGGACGATGCCTTTGCGATCGATGACGTAGCTCTCGGGCAGCAGGTTGGTGCCCCACGTCGTGGTGATCGGCCCGATGTTCGATTCGCCAATAGGTGGATCGAGCACGATCGGATACGGCATGGACCTGCCGAGCTCCTTGCGCACGACCTTCGCGTCACTGTCGGAGAACACCGTGACCGGGACGAGCCCCGGGACCGCGCTCGCGAGCGCCGCGAGCTGATCGCGATGCGCCTCGGCCGGCCTGCACCAGCTCGCGTCGAACGTGACGATCGCGAGCGCGCCGCGCACGAACGCGAGCCGAAACCCGGAGCCGTCGAGTTGCCGCGCGATCAGCTCGGGTGCGCGCTTGCCGAGCAGCGGCGACGTCGGATCGGGGTGCAGCCGCGCGCACGCGCTCGCGCGTGGGGACAACCGAGGCATCTCGACCGTGAACACCATCTCGTGCTTCGGCAAGATCGTGATGTCGGACGCCACGAGCCACAGCCCGCCTTGGCTCGGCACGGTGCGGACCGGGATGCTGGTCGACGTCTCGAGCTTCACGCCGGCCAGCTGTTGCAGCTCGATTCCGCTCTGGTACGAGCCGAACGGCAGGTCGAGCGAGAACGCCGCCTGTCCGCCGACCGCCGGCAACTCGAAGAGCACCGCGATCGTCGCGCCACCGGGTGGCACCGGTCGCGCGAGGTGCAGGCCGCTCGGGGTCGCGACCACGCCGAGCCCGCTGTCGTTGCCGACCTCCGCCTTCGCAAACCCCTTCGGCAACGGGAGGTCATCGTCGATGCGTTTCGGCGCCCACGCGTTATTCGCGAGCTTGATCAGCATCTGGACGTCGAGCACCGGATCGATCGGATCGAGCTTCAACGAATAGGTCGCGAGCGTGCGCGGGTAGACGTAGAGCGAGACCTTCGTGCCGGTCGAGTCGAGCGCGAGAAAGGGCAGCGAGCGATAGCGCGTCGCATGGAGCGTCGCCTGCGCGTACATGACCTCGCCACGGCTCGGCGTCACGCGGAGCTCGACCTGCTGGGCTTTCGCCGCGCGCGTCGCGTGAGCCACGACTTTGCCGGTCGCGGCATCGACGAGCTCGATCTCCGCGACCTCCTCGCCCGGCACGCCTTCGAGCTTGACGCGAACGCGGCCGGCCGGGACTCGCTCTTGCTTCTCGAGCTTGTCGAGGTCGTCGACCGCAGGGGTCCTCGCGTCGCGACGGTCGGCCGATAGGATCAACCGTTGCCCCGCCTTTGCGTCGAACGTCGTCGGGCGCGCGACGAGCCGATCGATCTTGCCGTTGCGCGGCAACATCGCCAACGCGATGTACGCGGTCGCGCCGGTAACGTCGAGCTGGGTGAAGGTCGCAACGCCGAGCGCGTCGGTCATCGCGCTCGACGCGGTGATCGAGTCGTCGGCGCTGTAACCGACGAGCGAGACCGCGACGCCCGCGGGCGGCTTCACGTCTGCGAGGTCGTCGTAGGTGAGGTGGACCGCGAGCGTGCCCGGGGCGGTCGCGTCGTCGACCGTGGCGCCGGTGTCCAGGCCTCGCGGGTGCATGGCCAAAACGGCGGAGCCTCGCGGCGGCACACCTAGATCCTCTCGCCACGGAGCGGCCGTCAACATGACGCGCACGCCGCCGGACGGCGGTACGACGAAGTCGTCGGACGCCTCGGCCTTGCCCGATCGCGCGATCACGTGAGCGCCCGATCGCACATGATCGAACGTCGCCCGCCCGGTCTTGTCGGTGACCGCGAACCGCTCGACACCGTCGACCGCGAGCTTCGCGGTCACGCCGATCACCGGGCTCGCGATGTCGCCGTCGAGCACGCGCACGACGACCGTGCCGTCCGGCAGGTCCGTCGTCAGCAACGGCTTGCCAAGCGCCGACGCGGGTTGTGCCGCCGCGCCCGCGGCCAGTGAAACGACGACGGCGACGACGATCGCGTTACGCATCGCGCGAGCTGTAGCAGATTTCTCGCGCCGTGCGGTCAATGCTTCGACTGGGTGTCCGCTTCAGTGATCCGCGCCTCGACGCGCGGGTCCAGGCGCAGCCCATCGCGCACGCTCGCCTCGAGCGACGGGAGATCGAGCGAGCCCGGCGGACCTCGCCAGCCGCTGCCGGATCGCTGCAGGCGCTCGTTGAGCGGCGTGTGAACGCCGCCCATTCGACCGATCAGCACGACCTCGCCGTTGAGATAGTCGGTCTCGAGCGCACGGCCGCGCGCGACGCTCTGCCAGGTCGAGCCGCCGCTGCGCCGGTCGCCCGCGCTCGGCTGCGCGCGCAGGATCTCGCGCCGCCGTTCGTCGACGTCGTCGCCGACTCGGGATAGGCCTGCGACTTCCATCGCGACGATCGCCTCGATCCGTGCGTGTGCGACCAGCCGGCTCGCTCGCGCCTCGCGCCCGCACATCGCTTCGACGATGTTGCCGAGGTTCATCAGCAGCTTCTGGCGCTTCCACGCCATCACGTCCTCGGAGTGCGCGGAGGCATAGCCGGCCGATTCGAACGCCTCGACGAGCCGCGGATCGAACGCGGTCGCGCCGTGCGGGAACCTGCCGACCTCGAGGATCCCGCGCACCGGCGCGGCGTACTGGCGTACGACGCCGGCCTCGAGGTACTCCGCCGGCGACATCACGCACACGCCGACGACCTCTTGGCAGTAGCGCGCGGCGATCCGCTCGGCCTCGAGCCCGTTCGTCAGACACGCGATCGCGATCGGTGGGGGCGCGCAGCGGTAGAGCTCCGCGAGCGCACCGGCGGCGTCTTGCGTCTTGACCGCGAGCAGCGCGAGATCGCCCACGCGCCACTCGACCGAGGCGATCGACGGGGCCACCGGCGCGCGGACGGCGACCTCGCCATCGGGCGCGACCAGCCTCAAGCCGTGCGCGCCGATCGCCGCGCCGTGCTCGCCGCGTGCGACGAACACGACGTCGTGCCCGGCGAGTGCGAGCCTGCCGCCGATCGATCCGCCGATCGCGCCAGCACCGATGACGACAAACCGCATTGGTAGATCTAACCTTCTCCCGTCGTGGGACGGGTACGATTGAGACCCCCGTTCAAACCGTGCGTGCGGATTTCCCGCACACGGCTTACCGGTGGTCGTTCAGAGCGCGGCAATTGTGCATTACCGGGGTAGCGGACAGGTCCGAGCAGTTTATGGAGCCCGAGCTCGTGGAAGGCGTGGCGAGTCCATCGCTTCATTTCGCCAGCCCGCAAGTTCCGTCCTTTGCGTCGACGCATCAGCTTGCGTAGCCGCATCCAGACGTAGCTGTCGACCTGGTTGAATTTTATCGATGCGTTGCCGGTCGCGAAGTAGCCGCCCCAGCCGCGAATCACTGGATTGATCGTCGCGATCGTCTCGCGAAGATCGTCGCACGAACGTCGATCAGGCTCGCTTCTACACGCACGCGCGCGGCTCCGCGATGGAGGCCGCAGCGGCTTTGGACACGATGCGAATCATGAAGTTGGTCGGCGAGACGACCTACGCGCGCGGCATCGATCCACTTGAAGGCATCGTGGCGATGCTCACCAAGATGACCTGATCGGGTCGACGTCAATGTCCAAGGTGACGTTGATGTTCATGTTCATGTCGAGGTCAAGGTCAACGCACTTATCTGAGCGGCATCGACCCTGGCGTCGCGAGCCGCTGCGCGATCGCGTCGAGCCGCGCGCGTTCTTCGGCCTTGAACGTCTTCGCGTCGCGCAGGTTTTCGAGCGGTTTGCGAAGCGCGACATGCAAGACTCCTTGAAGGGGATGCGCGCCGACAAAGCACGCCACGTGCCGCGCCAAGCTCGCGTTTCACCTTGAACGGATCGGCGAACGCATCGGTGGCATCGCGTTGCACCGATCGAGCGGTTGCACCGCCACGAGCACGACATGTTACATTTTTGCCGACGACGTGCGTCGTGTGCGCCGACCAGGCTCAGCGCGCTGACGAACATCGCAGGTGCGAGCTGCGGTCGCCGACCTCGTGGTCGGCGAAGTTCCGGCCGTAGCCCGACTAGATCACGAAGTTGTGAACTTCTTCCGGGCCGGGGTTCGCGTCGAGCGCTTCGCGGCGCGATAGACGGATCTTGCCGTCGCGGTCGACCTTGATGCACTTGACGACGACCTCGTCGCCTTCGCTCAGCACATCTTCGACCGCGCGGATCCGCTCCTTCGCGACCTCGGAGATGTGAAGCAGCCCGTCGGTGCCCGGCATGATCTCTACGAACGCACCGATCTCGACGATCTTCTTGACGATGCCGTTATAGAACAGGCCTACCTCGGGCTCCATCGTGAGCCCCGAGATCAACGCCTGCGCCTGCTCGATCGCCTTCGAGTTCGACGACGCGATCGACACCGTGCCGTTGTCGTTGATGTCGATCTGCGCGCCGGTCTGCTCCTGGATCGCGCGGATCGTCTTGCCGCCGGGCCCGATGATGTCGCGGACCTTGTCCGGCTTGACCTGCACCGTCACGATGCGCGGCGCGTAGATCGAGACCTCGTCGCGCGGCGCCGAGATCGCGGCATCCATCTTCTCTAGGATGTGGATGCGACCGCGCTTGGCTTGGTCGAGCGCCTCTTCGAGAATCTTGCGGGTCAGGCCGTCGACCTTGATGTCCATCTGCAGCGCGCAGATGCCACGCCGCGTGCCGGTGACCTTGAAGTCCATATCGCCGAGATGATCCTCGTCGCCGAGAATGTCGGACAAGATGACGTAGTCATCGCCTTCCTTCATCAGGCCCATCGCGATGCCGGCAACCGGCGCCTTGGTCGGCACGCCGGCGTCCATCAGCGCGAGCGAGCCGCCGCACACCGACGCCATCGACGACGAACCGTTGCTCTCGAGGATGTCCGACACGACGCGGATCGTGTACGGGAAGTCTTCGTAGATCGGGACGATCGCCTCGACCGAGCGCTCGGCGAGGAAGCCGTGGCCGACCTCGCGCCGGGACTGGCCGCGCAGCATCTTGACTTCACCGGTCGAGAACGGCGGGAAGTTGTAGTCCATGTAGAACGTGCGCTTCTTGTCGCCTAGCAGCGTGTCGAGCTTCTTCTCGTCGTACTTCGTACCGAGCGTCACCGCGACGAGCGCTTGGGTCTCGCCACGGGTGAACAGCGCCGAGCCGTGGGCCCGCGGTAGCACGCCGGTCTCGATCGTGATCGCGCGAATCTCGTCCGGGTTGCGGCCGTCGATCCGCTTGCGGGTCGCGAGCGTATGGCCGCGGGCCCACTTCTTGTGGAGCTTGCCGAACGCGGCCTCGAACGCCTTGCCGTCGGCGGGCGTCGCGGCGATCAAGCCCTCGGCGACAACCGTCGCCTGAGTCTCGGTCTTGAGCGCGGCGGTCTCGCTGTAGCGCTTCTTCTTGTCCTTGATCTGCAGCGTCGTGCCGAGCTTCTCCCACGCGAGCTCTTTGATCTTCGCGGCGAGGGCTTCGTTCGGGACCGGCGGCGTGAACGGGCGCTTCTCCTTGCCGTTCGCGGCGCGCAGGCGCTCTTGCAGATCGATCAACGGCTGACAAGCCTGGTGAGCGAACAGCAGCGCGTCGATCACGACGTCCTCCTGCAGCTCGTGCATCTCGCCTTCGACCATCATGATCGCGTCTTTGCTCGCCGCGACGATGATGTTCATGTCGCTCTTTTCGAGCTCGGCGAACGTTGGGTTCGCGATGAACTGGCCGTCGACGCGGCCGACGCGGATCCCGGCGAGCGGTCCGCCCCACACGAGATCGGAGAGATGGACCGCGCACGACGCGCCGGTCATCGCGAGCACGTCGGTCGCGTTCTCCTTGTCGAACGAGATCACGTTCGCGATGATCTGCGTGTCGATGAACCAGCCCTTCGGGAACAGCGGGCGGACCGGCCGATCCATCAACCGGCAGATCAAGATCTCTGCGTTAGTCGTGCGGCCTTCGCGGCGGAAGAAGCTGCCGGGGATCTTGCCCGACGAGTAGAACTTCTCCTGGTACTCGCAGGTCAGCGGCATGAAGTCGATGTCGCGCGGCTGGGCAGAGCCCTGCGCGGTCACCAGCACCATGCTGTCGCCGCACCGAATGACGATCGAGCCACTGGCCTGCTTGGCCCACTTACCGGTCTCGACAATGATCTCTTTGCCGCCGACGATGGCGGACTCGCGAACGAATGGCATACGTGTCCTCTTTGGAAATCACGTCGCCGGTCGGTCGAGCCGTATGGCCTGAACCCTCGGTCCAATTTCTCGGTGCGCCTCGCCCCGGGAACCTCGACTGAACGATCAAACCTACGTTTCTCTAGTGATCTGCGACGCTACGCTGACGTTGTTGTTTCGGCGGGCTTTATTGCACACCGACTCCCGAAAGCCAAGGCAGCGCGACCGTGCCGAAATTAGCCTGGGTTCAGGCTAGTTGCGTCGCGAACTCTTCGTAACGTCGCGGAACCGGCCTCGTGATTCGACAGACAGGGTGTTATCGTCGGTGTAATCGTGGGTTACGCCAGCGTGATTTGGCTGCTGGTCGCTGGCTGCTCGTTCACGGCGCCGAGCGCCGGCGGTAGCGATGGATCGCCGACTCACGACGCCGGTCGCGACGCGCATCCCGGTCCCGATGGCCCGATCGACGCGATGCCCGACGCGCTCGGTCCGCCCCGAGCTCACTTCGTCCAATCGATGCACGCCGCCACGGCCATCACGACCAGCCACACCTTGGAGGTCTCCGAAACCGAGGGTGATCTGATGATCGTCGCCGCCTACAGCACGAACCCGGCCGCTACGTTTGCGGTCACCGATACCGCAGGGTTAACGTGGACCCCGGAGGCGGCGGTCGCGCCCACCGGCTGCATGCCGGCGCTCCAGCTGTGGCACGCCCCGGTCGGCGCGAGCGCGATCGATGCGGTCACCGCGACCGCCGATGTCGACGCCTACATGGGGACGACGGTCACCGAGTACTCCGGGGTGAGCGCGGTGTCGAGCGCCGCGACGGTCGCGGCACCCGCGAGCTCCACGATCGCCACGATGACGATGACGACGACGGAGCAAGCGATGGTGTTCGTCGTGTTCGCCGACTCCAATGGCGCGGCGAATCCCGCGCCGGCATCGGGCTGGAACGAGCGCGAAAACGACGGGTTCTTCTACTCCGTCGCCCAGGACAACGGGGTCGGTGCGACCGCGGGTACGCAGAGCCCGAGCGCCTCACCGCTCGCGGTCGACGATAACTGCTGGGTCGGCGCGGCGGTCGCGCTGCGTACGCCTTAGCCCCGTTAACGGGGGCCCCTCGGCCCAGGGCGTCGGCCGTCCTTGCTGCGCCGGACAGCCGATCGATCGATCGGCCTCGGGGCTACCGGCGCAGGCCGAGCGTCTCGATGACCACCTTGTAGCGGTCCAGGCTCTTGCGCTTCAAGTAGTCGAGCAGCGCGCGGCGCTGGCCGTTCATCCGCAGCATGCCGCGGCGGCTGTGGTGATCTTTGTGGTTGTTCTTGAGGTGCTCGGTCAGGTGCGTGATCCGCTCGGTGAGCAGCGCGACCTGGACCTCGGGCGAACCGGTGTCGCCTTCCGAGCGCTTGAACTTGTTGATCGTCTCGGCTTTACGAATCGGGGAAACAGACATCCGTAGCTCCTAGTCGCCGACGGCCGCGTCCGACATGAACGAGTGCCGTGGTCAGTCCCGGACATTGGGGGAAACCGTGCGGGGCGTCAAGGCGCAAACACGCGGTCGTAGATCACGCGCCCGGCATCGACGTGGACGACCGCGACGAGCTCGCCGATATCGCTAACGAGCTGGAATCGCCTGGTTTCCGCTCCTAGCCGCGCGGCTTCCCCGCCGAGCATGTCGACCGGGAGCTGGACCCCGGAGCGGACCGAGCGCAGGAGCTCGGCAGCGAGCTCGACGGATGGCAGGTTGGTCGCACGCGCGAGCGGCACCAGCCGCTGGGGATCGAAGCCCGCGACGTCGTCGATCGCGACCGCGTCGCCGATCGCGAACACCCCGCAGCGCGTGCGCCGGAGCTCGGCGAGATGCGCGCCGCAGCCCAGGTCGTTGCCGAGATCGGCGACCAAGCTGCGGACGTACGTGCCCTTGCTGCACGCGACCGCGAAGCGCACGCGTGATCCGTCGTGCGCGAGCAGCGTCAGCGAAGCGATCTTGATCCGCCTCGGCTCGCGCTCGACGTGCTCGCCGGCGCGCGCGCGTGTGTAGAGCCGGACGCCATCGCGTTTGATCGCGGAGAACATCGGCGGCACTTGATCGGAGTCGCCGGTTCGCGCCGCGAGCGCCGCGACGATCTGATCGCGCGTGACATCGACCGGGTGGGTCGCGGTCGGGTTGCCCGTGCGATCGAGCGTGTCGGTCTCGACCCCGAGCACCATGTCGGCCTCGTATGCCTTGTCTTCGCCGAGCATGAAGCCGGCGATCTTCGTCGCTTCGTTGATGCAGATCGGCAGGACGCCGGTCGCGATCGGATCGAGCGTGCCCGCGTGTCCCGCCCGCTTCGCGCCGAGTGCGCGCTTGACGCTCGCGACCGCTTGCGCCGAGGACACCCCGGTCGGCTTGTCGAGCACGATGACGCCGCTCGCGATCACGATCACAGCGACGTGATCCACGCCCTGAGCGTGGCATCGCCGGTCGGATCCATCATCTTGGTGCCGAGCGCCGGCATGTGGTTCGCCGGATTCGTCGTCTCGAACCGATCGATCATGATCGAGGTCGTCGGATCGCCGGGCGCGATGATCTCGGTCAGCATATCGATCGGCTGGGTCGCCGTCGCGCCGACCGCGGTTTGATACGGCGGCGTGTCGCCGGCCGCCGCGAGCGTGGCGACGGTCAACCGCAGCTGCATCGTCACGCCGACGCTGATGTAGACCTGCGATGTCGGGTTGTGGCAGTGCCCGCAGTTCGCGTGCAAGTAGCCGAGCGCCGCCTTGACCGTCGCATTGCCCGGGACCGGGAAATACGGGGCCGCGCCAGTCGGCGGCGCGGATAGCACGTTCTGGTCGATGAGATCCTGCAACGACACCGGCGTCGCGCCATCGAGTTGGATCGCGCCGAACCCGAGCAGCCGGCTCGGGATGAGGTTTTCATGGCAGCCCTTGCATTGAAACTGCGACGGAATGTCGTGGCTCGTGCCGTTCGCGTTCGTGACCCCGAATGGCACTTCGATCGTGTCGGTCTCGCCGGGGTTCCACTGATAGGCCATGTAGAACCAATCCGCGGCGGTCTCGCCCGGCCCGGTCTTCTCGATGTAGCGGGTCTCGATCTTCGCGCTGCCGACCGAGAACTCCTTCCAGATCCGCGTGCCCTGCGGGAACACCCAGTGGTCCATGTCGGTCGTGTCGATCGTCGCGCCCGCTGGTAACGAGTACCAGCGGCGTTTGCTCGCGGCGTCGGCCCACAGCGCGAAGTTCGGCGCGTACTCGACGAGGCCCGGCGTGATCTGCGTGCACGCGCGATCGACGCACAGCCCGGTATCGAACAGCGTCGGATACGGGCCCGCGGCGTCCGCGGGGACGTCGAGGGAACCGTCGCCGTGCGGTCCGCGAGCCGCATCGACCGGCGCCGCCGAGTTGTCGCCGCAAGCGACGAGGACCGCGAGCAGCCACGCGTTGCGCACCATCGGTCGATGGTAACAAACTTAGGCTTTGGCGGGCGACGGCGGGGTTACGGGCTTCGTGCCGCGATTGAAGGCAGCGTCGAGCGCGCGCACGACCTTGTCTTTCGTCGACACGAGATCGCCGGCGAGGTGACAGCCACCCGCGCCGGGATGGCCGCCGCCGCCGAGCGTCATGCACACGCGACCCACATCGATCCGCTCGCTGCGCGAGCGCATCGACACCCGCACGCCGCCACCTTTTGCGGTCGTGAGCAGCACCCCGACCTGCACGCCATCGACGTTGCGGGCCCAGTTGACCATGCCTTCGATGTCTTCCCACGAGGCGCGCGCGCCTTCGACCATCTCGGTCGTGACCGACAGCACTCCGGCGCGACCCGCGCAGTGCAGCTCGAGGGTCGACAACACGCTGCCGAGCAGCCGCAGCTTGCTCGGGCTCGGCCGCTCCTCGAGGCTCGCCGCGATCGTGGCGGGCACGACGCCGGCGCGGATCAGCTCGGCCCCGACCTGCAGGACCTCGGCGTTCGTGTTCGCGTGGCGAAACCCGCCGGTGTCCGAGATCAGCGAGACATAGAGCGGCACCGCCGCTTCCGGGGTCAGCTTCCACCCCATGTGCTCGGCGATGCGATGCACCAGCACGCCGACCGCCGCCGCGCTCGGGTCCCATACCGCGATGTCGCCGAACGGCCGGCCGCTGGCATGATGGTCGAGCGTGATCAGCGTGCCGCACACCTCGGGCGGCGGGAGCGCGTCGCCGAGCAGCGTGATGTCGGCGCAATCGACCACGATCGTGCAGTCGAACCGCTCGTCGAACGGAATCGTGTGGACCGTCGTCGACATCAACGGCAGCCAGCGATAACGCCGCGCGATCGGATCGATCGAATAGATCACCGCGGTCTTGCCGACCGCACGCATCAGCGACGCGAGCCCGGCCATCGAGCCGGAGCCGTCGCCATCGGGGCGGCGGTGGCTGGTCAACAGGATCCGCTGCGCATCGCGCAACAGGTCGCACGCCCGGCCGAGGGTCTCCTCGATCGCCGCGGCCTTGCCGGGGCCGTCACCAACACCGACTGCGGTCGGATCGACGGTCACGTGCCGTCCTTCGGGTCGCGACCGGCGGCGCGCGCCTTGGCTTCGTCGTCGCGCACGATCTGCGCGAGCTTGTCGGACATGTCGACCGACGCGTCGTGCAGGAACCGCAGCTCGGGCGCGTGCCGCAACCCGAGGCGGCGGCCGACCTCGCCGCGCAGGAAGCCCGCGGCCTTGGTGAGCCCGGCGATCGCTCCGTCGATCTCGGCGTCGTCTTGGCCACCGTCCTTGCTCACGATCGACACGTAACAGCGCGCGACCGACAGGTCGACGTTGAGCTCGACCTTCGTGATCGTGAGCAGCGCCGGCGCGTGGACGCGCGGATCGCGCACGTCCGACGCGATCATCTCGGTCAGCGCCTCGCGCATGCCGTGCTCGACCCGGGCCTTGCGACTGTTCACGCTCGATCCTTCCAGGCATCGGGGATCCAGTCGGCGTCCGCGGTCGCCTTGTCACCTGCGCCGGTGCGCTCGGCGAGCTCGGGCGACGGCGCTACGTACGCTGCGCCGACCTTGTCGAACGTCGTGAGGTCGCGTGCGATCGCGACGATCTGCGCATCGCCCGCCTCCGCCGCCGCTTGCACCGCACGGATCGCCTCATCGATCAGCTCGCCGGCCTTGGGCCGATCGCCCGAGACCACCGCGCAGCCGAGCTCGGCGCGATGCCAGTCGTCGAGCGCGCCGACCTCGTTGATCACGACACCGAGCCGTTCGCGCACGCGATCCTTCACGCGCCGCACGACCATCCGCTTGTCTTTGAGCGAGTGACTCTCGGCGATCGCAACGGTCAGCTTGGCGATGGCCACGTACACGACCTCAACGTACCACGCCGCCCGAGGATCGGAGTCAGGCGGTCCGGCCGTGAACGAGCGTCTTCGGCCCGTCGCGGAACAGCACTTCGATCTTCGAGCTGTCGATCGCGCGAACGACGATGCCGAGGCCGAGCTTCGTGTGCGAGACCAGATCATCGGCCTTGAAGCTGTGGTTCACCGTGTACGGCACGAAGTCCGACTCCGGGCGATCACCGACGACCTTCTGCCACTTGCGCTCGCGCGTTCGCTGAGCGCGCTCTTCGGCCGAGACTTGCCAGCCCCAGCCGGACAACAGCTTCGTCGCGTGCTCCTGCGTGCGCCAGTCGGCACCGAGGCACAGCGCCTCGACCGGCGCGAGCTGCTCGAGCGTGATCGCGGCGTTGTCGAGCTTGAGGACTTCGCGCAGCATGCCGCGCGCCCGGGTCGTGAGCTGCCCAGCCGGCGACTCGGCCGCGAGATCGGCGAGCCGAAACACGATCGACGGCTTCAGCCGGCGTGCGAACGCCGAGAAGTCCTGGAGCATCTTGCGCTGATCGGCGCCGATCAACGTCGCGAGCGCAGGCGTCCGGCGCTTGAGCCGCGCCATCGCGGTCGCGGCATCGGACACCAGGTACGGTGGCCCGAGCGCGAACAGCTCGTCCTGGCGCGCGGCGAACCGGACACCGGACAGCGGCTCTTCGCGCAGGTCGGCCTCCTCGAACATCGCGAGCCAGAACAGCGGGAGGTGACTCTTGCCACCATCGAGCTCGGACGCCTTTGCGGCGAGGACGCGGTCGATGGGCTCGAAGCTATCGAGATAAGCGTAGTGGGCCATTACAACTGCGCGGCTTCTTCGATGACTTCATAGGTCTCGATAATGTCGCCCGTCTTGATTTCGTTCCAGCCGGCGACCATGACGCCGCACTCGAAGCCGTTCGTGACCTCGCTGACGTCGTCTTTGAATCGCCGCAAGCTGCCCACCTTGCCTTCGTAAACCTGGACTGAATCGCGGATGATGCGGAGATAGGCTTTGCGGTTGATCTTGCCGTCGGTGACCATGCAGCCGGCGACCGTACCGATCTTCGGGATCGAGAACGTCTCGCGGACCGACAGTTTGCCCATCGGGATCTCGCGCTTGATCGGCGCGAGCAGGCCGGCCATCGCGAGCCGGACTTCATCGAGGGCATCGTAGATGATGTCGTACAGCTTGATCTGCACGCCCTCTTGCTCGGCGAGCTTGCTGCTCTTGCCGGCGGGACGGACGTGGAAGCCGACGACGATCGCGTTGCCGGCCTTCGCGAGCATGACATCGCTCTCGGTGATGCCACCGACCGCGGCGCCGATCACCGCGACCCGCACCTTTTCGGTCGACAGCTTCGTGAGCGCGGCCTTGAGCGCCTCGGCGGAACCTTGGACGTCAGCCTTGAGGACGATCTTGAGCTCCTTCGTGTCGATCGCATCCTGGATGCGATCCATGATGTTCTCGCGCGAGATCACCGTGCGGCCGCCGAGCTCGCGCTTGCGGAACTGCTCGCGGCGGTGCTCGACGACTTGCTTGGCGACCTTGTCGTCTTCGGCCGCATTGACCTGATCGCCGGCATCGGGAACGCCGTCGAGGCCCAGCACTTCGATCGGCGTCGACGGTCCTGCCGATTCTAGCGACTGGCCGTGATCATCGAGCATGGCTCGGACCTTGCCGTACGTTCGGCCCGCGACGATCATGTCGCCGGCGCGCAGCGTGCCCTCTTGGATCAGCACCGTCGCCATCGGGCCGCGGCTGCGATCGAGGCGCGCTTCGATGACGAGACCCGACGCAGGTTTGTCCGGGTTCGCCTTGAGCTGCAGCACCTCGGCGGTGACCGCGATCGACTCGAGCAGGCGATCGATGCCCTCGCCCTTCAACGCCGAGACGTTGACGTAGATCGTGTCGCCGCCCCACTCCTCGGGGATGAGCCCCTTGTCGGCGAGCTGCTGGCGCACGCGCTCGGGCGCGGCGTCGGGCAAGTCGACCTTGTTGACCGCGACGATGATCGTGACCTTCGCGTCCTTGGCGTGGGCGAGCGCTTCGAGCGTCTGAGGCATCACGCCGTCGTTCGCCGCGACGACGAGCACGACGATGTCGGTCGCCTGAGCGCCGCGAGCGCGCATCTCGGTGAACGCTTCGTGGCCCGGCGTATCGAGGAACACGACATCGCCGTGACCCGGCACCGCGACCTTGTACGCGGCGACGTGTTGCGTGATGCCACCGGCCTCGCCCGCCGCGACGCGCGCCTTGCGGATCGAGTCGAGCAGCGAGGTCTTGCCGTGATCGACGTGGCCCATCACGGTGACGACCGGCGAGCGCGGCACCATGTTCTCGGCGTCGTCGCCCTTGGGCGCGAACGCGTCCTCTTCCTTGAACGCGACGTTCTGCACTTCGTACCCGAACTCGCTCGCCAAGATCTGCGCGGTGTCGAAGTCGATCGACGCGTTGATGTTGACGCCGGTCATCCCCATGCCCCAGAGCTTCTTCAGCACCTCGGGCGCCTTGATGCCCATGTTGCGCGCGAGATCCTGCACCGCGATCGTGTCCTCGATGCGAACGACGCGCTTGTGCTCGGCCGGCGTGGTGATCGTGGTCTGCTTGCCCTTCTTGCCGAGCGGCAGCTTCTTCTTGCCGAACTCGCCGCTGGGGCCGCGCGGCGAGCGACTCTGCTGCTGCTGCGCGAACCGACCGCGGATCGGGTTGACCGGCTGCGGGCCCGACGGCCGCGCGCCGCCGACGCTCGGCGTGCGCTCGGTGATCTTGATTCGCGGCGGCAGCGAGATCACGCTCCCGACCGCCGGACGCGACGGATCGCGAGTCGGCGAAGGCGCCGGCGCGGCCACCTGCTGCTCGTCCTGCGGTTCTTCGCCATCCGCGCGCGGCGCCGGAGCGGGCCGATCGGCGGTGCGGGCACGAGCGCGCTCGAGGTCGAGCTCGAACCGGCTGCGAGCGCTATCCGCCATCTGTTCGACGGTGCGCGGGACTTCGTTGACGCCGGCGTGCTGCGGGCCATTCGACGACCGAACCGGGGTGACGCGCGGCGGCAGTGGCGTCGACGGCCGAACGTGCTCGACCTGGACTTCGGCGCCGTTGCGACCGACGAACTGCGGCCCGGCGACGATGACGCGCGAGCCGGGCGCCTTCACCGGGGCCTGCTCGGCGCGCGGCGCGGCGGCCATCGGTTGAGCCGGCGCGCGCGGCGGCGCCGAAACCGGGGGCTCGACGGCGACTTCGCGGACCGGGCGGCGCTCTTCGCGGACCGCTGGCGCCGGCGCCGGCTCGGCAGCGTGAACGACCGGTGTCGGCTCGGGGCGCGGCGCAGGGGCCGGCTTCGCGGCGGGCGCGGGGGCCGGTGCGGGCGGCGGCGGTGCGACAACCACCGGTGGCGCTTCCACCACGACCGGAGCCGGCTTCGCAGCCGGGGAACGTGCGACGACCGGGGCCGGCGCAGGTGCGGCAGGCTCTTCCGCCACGGCGCGACGACGAGCCGGCGCCGGGGCGGCGGCGACAGCCGGCGCGGGCGTCGACCGAACCTCTTCGGCAGCTTTCTCGCTGGTTTCTCCAGCTTTGTCGGCGCTCGAGCGGCGCCGAAGCACCGCGCCGCCGGTCGAAAGCCGCTGCGTCTGCTGAGGTTGCACCACCGCCTGCTTCTCCTTCTCCAACGACCTTTTGATCCTCGCGACGTCATCGGCGTCGAGCGAGGACATGTGATTGTTCACTTCGAGACCGAGTGCGCGGATCTTCGCGATGAGGTCCTTGTTAGGAATCCCCACCTCTTTGGCAATCTCGTAAACGCGCATCTTCTCTCCGGTCAATCCTTCGCCTGAAGCCGAGCGGGTTTTACAGCTTCTGCCCGCATGTGGCCAGCGCCGAGTTCAGCGTTGAGATCGCTGACTTGTCCTGAATTGTCGTCGGCTCGTGACATCTCGGCGACGGTGCCACGAACGTCGTCGGCCGACACCGTGCGGCGCAGGCTGCGGCCGAGGCCAGCTTGCATCGCCGCGACGCAGCTCCCGCGCGCGTGTACATACGCGCCGCGACCCGGTGCTTCGCGAGAGTGGTCGATCACCACCCCGCGACCCTCCGCCCAGACCAACCGGACGAGGTTGGTGCGCGCGTCGACTCGACGGCAGCCCGCACACGTACGCTGCGGACGGCTCAGGACGACGCCTCCGACAGCCAGCTGATCGCGCGCTGCCGCAGTCGCGCGAGATCGCCCATGTCGATGCCGGTCGCGGTCGCGACCTGATCGATCGGGGTCTTGATGAGGTCTTCGGGCGAGTGGATGTTCGCGCCGTGCAGCACGCCGAGCACGTCCTCGTCGACGCCGTCGAGCTCCATGAGCTGCTGATCGCCAGACATGTCCTTGCGGCGCTCGGTCTCCTTACGGACACCGTCGGCACGACGACCGCCGCCGCTCGACATGTACGCCTTCGCGCCGTCGATGATCTTGTGCGCGTTCTCGGGACCGTCGACGCCGGGCAGCCCGGCGAGCTCCTCGACGTGGGCGCGCGCGAGCTCGCCGACCGAGCGCCAGCCGAGCTTGAACAGCGTCTCGGCATCGGCCGGGTTGAAGTCCGGCGCGATCGCTTGCGCGATCTGGTCCTTCGCGCGGCGCTCGAGCTCGTAGATCTTCGACTCGCTGTGGATGTCGATGCGCCAGCCAGTCAGCTGCGACGCGAGCCGCACGTTCTGGCCCTTCTTGCCGATCGCGAGCGACAGCTTGTCGTCGGGGACGATCAGCTCCATGCGATGGCCCTCGGCGTCGATGATCACGCGGCGAACTTCGGCCGGTTGGATCGCGTTGCACACGAACCGCGCCGGATCGTCGTCGTACGGAACGATGTCGATCTTCTCGCCGCGCAGCTCCTGGACGACCGCCTGGACGCGGCTGCCCTTCATGCCGACGCACGCGCCGACCGGGTCGACGTCGCGATCGCGCGATGACACGGCGATCTTCGCGCGCGCACCGGGCTCGCGCGCCGAGCTCTCGATCCGCACGATCTTCTCGTAGATCTCGGGCACCTCTTGCTCGAACAGCTTCTCGAGCAGGCCCTTGTGCGTGCGCGACAGGATCACTTGTGGCCCGCGCGCGTTGCGATCGATGTCCAGGCAGTACGCCTTGATCGTGTCGCCGACGCGGTAGCTCTCGCGTGGCACCTGCTCGCGCATCGGCAAGACCGCCTCGGCCTTGTCGACATCGACCACGAGCGCGCCGCGCTCGAACCGACGGACGACGCCGCTGATGATCTCGCCTTTGCGGTCCTTGAACTCGTTGTAGACGTTGTCGCGCTCGGCTTCGCGCACGCGCTGATAGATGACCTGTTTCGCGGTCTGCGCCGCGATCCGGCCGAACTTCTTGCTCGCGTGCTTGAGGTCGATCAGGTCGCCGAACTTCTCGTCTTGCTCGTGCGCGCGATCATCATCTTCCGAGCGGTAGAACACCTGGAACAGCAGCTCGTCACCGAGCTCGGCCTCGAGGCCGGCGGCGGTCGCTTGCGCGACCGTGATCTCGCGACCTTCGATCGCGTCATCCTCTTCGACGACGTTGACGATCAAGAACAAGTCCACCGAGCCGGTCTCGGCGTTGAACTTCGCTTCCATTTCGCGGTTCATGCCGAACGTGCGCTTCGCCGCGGTCAAGATCGCCTGCTCGAGCGCACTGATCAGCACGGTCTTGTCGATCTTCTTGTCGCGGCCGACTTGGTCGAGAACCATGTCGAGTTTGGCGAGATTGGCGTCCATGGCTAACCCTGTTCCTTGTGCTTGGGCGGTTTCGGTTTGTGACTCGGTCGATGCCCCGGTTTGATCGGTCTTGGCTCTGGCGCGCCGACGCCGCTGCGACCGCGCATGACCGCGTCCCAGTCGGGCACCAGCTTCGCGTGGTCGATGTCGGCGAGCACGAGCTCGAAGCGCTGGCCGTCGCAGTCGATCGCGATGCGCTCGTGGCCGGTTTCAGCGGCGACGCCGCGCAGGGTGCCGCGAAAGTTGCGGCGCTCCCCGGTCGGCAGCTGCAACGGAACCGCGAGCTGGATCTTGGCTTCGCTGCCGACGAAGTGCGCGAAGTGCGCGGCGGTGCGCAGCGGGCGATCGATGCCGGGCGAGCTGACCTCGAGGCTGTACGCCTGGGGAATCGGGTCGTCGACATCGAGCACCGCCGACAGCTCCCGCGACAAGTCTTCACAGCGTGACAAGTCGACGCGTTCCGCGGGCACGTCGCCGAGGTTCGCGTCGGCCGGCAGCGGCAGATCGACTTGCACGCGCAACGTCCAGCCGCCCTGCTCGAGCAGGAACCGAACGTCGACCAGCTCGAGCCCGCCGGCTTGGCAGACGGGCTCGATGATCGAGATCAGGCGAGTTTGGAGGGGGTTGCGAGACATTTGAGGGATGCGTTTGGGCGAAAAAAAAGGTGGCCGAGTGGCCACCTCACCGCGGGAGCGATTGAAGCTGGGAGGGTTGCTACCATTCCCTCGAGGACATCGCAAGGTGTTTGCACCTGCGCCGGAGAACAGCGGACCAGAAACAGGGCGCGCACAACGGAGATCCGAGCCCGGTGCGTCAGAACTGCATTGGCGCAAAATGTCTGGGGATTATTAGCTTCGATCGCGGCGAGCAGCGGGACACCTCGGCGGCGAAGGCCGCGAGGTCGGAGTCGGGGTCCGCGTCGACCGGCGGCCCGGTGAAGTCGTCGAAGTGGGTGGCGATCACGACCGGTGGATCGCCGAGCGTATGGAGAAGGCGACAGGTGTAGTCGTGGATCCTGGCGCGCAGGCCGGGAGCGACGATGACGATCTCGGGGCGAAGGCCGACGAGCTCGCGCTCGATGAAGTTCGCGGTGTCGAACACGAGGATCTCGCGGCGGCCGATTCGGATCAGATACGCGAGCGTGCCGCCTTCGGCGTAGCCAGATGCGGGCATCGGCAACGCGGGGTGGTCGACGATCTCGCCGAGGAGGTTCGACGCGCCGATCTCGGAGTGCAGGCTCGGGATGACGCGGACCGAGAACCCATCGAGCTCGAGATCCTCGCCGCCTTTGACCGCGATCAACCGATCCTCGGGCACGCCGGCCGCGCGCCCCACCCGGATCGTGCTCGCGCTGCCGAGGAGCTTCGCCCCCGTGCGTAGCGCGACCGCCGGAGCGTCGAGTAGATGGTCGAAGTGCGAGTGGCCGACCATGACGAGCGCCGCGTGCGGCGGTGCGTGCGCCGCGATCGCCGCGACATCAGGGACGAGCGGTACGTCGCGATCTGCCGGCCGCGAGAAGTACGGATCGGCGAGGATCGTGTGGCCGCCGGCGTCGAGCTGCCAGCCGGCGACGCCGAGATAGGTCAGCGTCAGGGGCCGCGCCGCTGGTTTCGCAATGGCGGCTCCGCAACCGGCGGCGATGAGAAATGCGAGGCAGCGAAGCACGGGCCGGACCAACGCACGACGTTCGCGAGGTATTCGCGTTGCTCGTAGCCGAGAACGTTCATGTGACCCACGGGGGTCACATGAACCACGGGGGTCGTCGCGACCGCGAGCGCTCACGTGACCCACGGGGGTCGTCGCGACCGCGAGCGATCATGTGACCCACGGGGGTCGTCGCGACCGCGAGCGATCATGTGACCCACGGGGGTCGTCGCGATCGCGAGCGATCATGTGACCCACGGGGGTCGTCGCGACCGCGAGCGATCATGTGACCCACGGGGGTCGTCGCGACCGCGAGCGATCATGTGACCCACGGGGGTCGTCGCGACCGCGAGCGATCATGTGACCCACGGGGGTCGTCGCGACCGCGAGCGTTCACCTGACCCACGGGGGTGGTCGCGACCGCGAGCGTTCACCTGACCCACGGTGGTCGTCGCGACCGCGAGCGATCATGTGACCCAGGGGGTCGTCGCGACCGCGAGCGTTCACCTCACCCACGGGGGTCGTCGCGACCGCGAGTCGTTCATGTGACCCACGGGGGTCGTCGCGACCGCGAATCGTTCATGTGACCCACGGGGGTCGTCGCGACCGCGAGTCGTTCATGTGACCCACGGGGGTCGTCGCGACCGCGAGTCGTTCATGTGACCCACGGGGGTCGTCGCCCCGCGATCGCGCCGATTCGGCGACCGTGCTAACACGATGTCATGACGTGGCAACTCCGCGTAGCCGCCGTCCAGATGCGGTCGACCGAGGATCTCGCGGCCAACCTCACGACCTGCGGGGCCCTCGCCGGCCAGGCTGCCGCCGACGGCGCCCAGCTGGTGGTGTTGCCGGAGTGTTTCTCGTTCCTGGGCAAAGGAGAAGGCGACAAGCTCGCCATCGCGGAGAACCTCGACCTGCGCACCGGCCCGGTGATGACGATGCTGCGCGAGGTCGCGACCAAGCACGGCGTGTGGATGATCGGCGGCGGGACACCGGAGCTCGTGCCGGGAGATCCGCAGCGCACGTTCAATACCGCAGTCGTTGTCGATCCGGGCGGCAACCTGGTCGCGCGCTATCGCAAGATCCACTTATTCGACGTGGACATCCCCGGTGGTGCGACGCTCAAGGAATCCGAGAGCACCGCGCCCGGCGAGGATCTGATCTCGCTCGATATCGGCGGCGCGCCGGTCGGCCTATCGATTTGCTACGACGTCCGGTTTCCGGAGCTCTATCGCAAGCTGGTCAAGGACATGGGCTCGCAGGTCCTGCTCGTGCCCGCGGCGTTCACCGCGCATACCGGCGCCGCGCACTGGGAGCTCCTGCTCCGCGCACGCGCCGTCGAGGATCAAGCGTGGGTGGTCGCACCGGCGCAGTGGGGCCGGCACAACGCGAAGCGCGAGAGCTTCGGCCACACGCTGATCGCGGATCCGTGGGGCACGATCGTGGGCGAGCGCGCCGACGGCGATGGCGTCGTGATCGCGACCCTAGATGGCGAAACGGTCGCGAAGCGCCGCACCCAGATGCCGGTGCTCAAGCACGCGGTCCTCTGGCGCTAACCCGCCCCCTAGTGCGCCGAGCCCGAGCCGGTCGCGTGCGCCGCTCGATACTTCTCGATCGCGTCCTTCGTCTGCTGCTCGGTCATGTCCGGCGTGAGGTGCAGGTAGTCGCTGCCGCTGCCGATCGCTGATCCGGCCGAACCGGAGCCCGCGCTGCCGCTGCCGTTGTCGAATTTGGCGAAGAACGTGCCGACCGCGTCGCCGCACGGCTTCGCGAACACGATGACCGCGATCAGCATGATCACGGTGAACGCGATGCGGAACAGATCGGGACCGCGCAACCGCATCCCGCGACCGCGCGGCAGCTTGACCACTGGCTCGTCGTCGGGCTCGGAGGGCTCGGGGCTCGGGTTCGCCACGTCGGTCACGCGGACGATCTACCACGCCGATGAGCTCACGACACGATCGCGAGGTCCGACAGCTCGAGCTCGGCGCTGCGCCTACCCTGCCACGTCGACACGGTCGGCACGAACGCGAGATCGACGCGCATGCCGACCTCGATCGGGCGATCGCCCAGCCGAAACCCGATCGCGGACCGCGACGATTGCTGATCGTCCTCGACCGTCAGCCGCAAGTGCGAGCCGTCGCCGACGCGGCGGACCGCGGTGACCTTCGCGTGGCGCGTGGCGAGCAGCGGCGCCGGGTTCTCCTGGCCGAACGGGCCGAGGTTCGCGAGCTCGGTGGCGAGGCGCTCGTCGATGTCGCCGAGCCGCACCTCGGCATCGACGTCGGACGCGGTCTGGACCGGACCGGAGCCGAGCGCGAGGCGGCCGACCGCACCGGCCAGCATCTCGGCGAGCTGCGGCATGGCAGCGCGCTGGATCGTGAAGCCGGCCGCTGCCGCGTGACCGCCGAAGCGATCCAAGCACGGCGCCGCCTCGGCGAGCGCGTCGTACAGGTTGATGCCGCCGACCGTGCGCGCCGACCCCCGGCCCAGACCGGTCTCGGGATCGACTCCGACGACGAACGCCGGCCGGTGAAACTTGTCGACGAGCTTCGCCGCGACGATGCCGACCACGCCGGAGGGCCAACCCTCGCCCGCGAGCACGATCGCCGGGCCGGGATCGGCGTCGCCGAGCTTGGCCAGTGCTTCGGTCATCACGCGCTCTTGGATCGTCCGGCGCTCGGCGTTCGCGATCTCGAGTGCTCGCGCGCAGCCCTCGGCACTCGCTGCGTCGGCGAGCAGCAGCGCGAGCGACGGTTCGGCATCGCCGAGGCGCCCGGGCGCGTTGATCCGCGGCGCGATCTTCCAAGCCACGGTGCGCGCGTCGACCTCGCGATCACCATCGACACCGGCGGCGGCGAGCAACGCGGCGATGCCCGGGCGCACGCGACTCTGCAAGCGACGCAAGCCGAGCGACGTCAGGATCCGATTCTCGGCGGTGAGCGGCACGAGGTCGGCGATCGTGCCGAGCGCGACGAGGTCGAGCAGATCGCGAACATCGGGCTCGCGCCGCGTGCGAAAATGTCCGCGATCGCGGAGCTCGGTGCGCACCGAGCCGGCGACGTAGAACGCGAGGCCGACCGACGCCATGCCGCGAAACGGGAACGTCGAGTCAGCGCGAAACGGATTGACGAGCGCCGCCGCGGGGTGCGCGACGCCGGCCGCCGGCACGGTGTGGTGATCCACGACGATGACCCGCGCGCCGCGCTCGGCCGCAGCGCGGATCGAGTCGCCATCGCTCGTGCCGCAGTCGCCGGTGATGATCAGCTTGCAGCCGCGGTCGCAGAAGTCGAGCGCCGCGCCGAGCGTGAAGCCGTAGCCAGCGTCGCGTCGCGCGACCGCGACCACGACATCGCCCCCGGCCGCGCGCAGGAATGAAGCGAGCAACGTCGCGGTCGTGATGCCGTCGACGTCGTAGTCGCCGAACACGCCGATCCGCTCGCCGCGCGTGATCGCATCGGCGATCAGCGGAACCGCGGTCGACAGGCCGGCGAGCCCGACCGGCGGGCGCAGCGCCGCGAGCCGCGGATCGATGAAGCCCTGGGCGTCCCGAGGCTCGGCGACGCCGCGAGCGACGAGGCAGCGCGCGGTCACCGGCCGAACGCCGAGCGCGGTCGCGAGCCGACTGGCGGCGCGATCGTCGACCGAACGAACTCGAAGCTCCACGTACGCACCGTAGACGCTGGGTCTGACAGAACTGCGCGAGATCAAAGCGATCCCGGGATCTCTCACAGCGACTAGTGCTTGCGATACAGGTAGTGGCCAGCCGCCGTCCGAAGATCGGCATCGGACCAGGCGCGAAAGCGGGGCGCGAGCTGCGATCGCGCGATCCCCGGCGCTCCAGCGAGGGCGGCGGCCTCGTCATCGACCCAGCGGCGTTCGCCGGAGCCGGTGTCGTAGATCAACCGGCGCACCGCGATGCGCTCGAGGCCGGCTCGCTCGAACGCGGCAGCGACCTCGGTCGACGCGAGTCGCGCGTGATAGCCGAGGCGATGGCCGAGCACGGCGCGATAGATCGACTCGGGCCACGCGAGGTGCGCGAAGAACGCGATCCCGTTGTCGGCGTGATGCAGGTGATCGCGGTGATCGTAGACGTGCGAGCTCAGGCCGCCGGGCCGCAACGCGCGCGCTTGGTGGGCGACAAACGCGGCGAGCTCGGCCGGCGACTCGTGCTCGAGCGCTCCACCGGAGTGGCACAGGTCGATCGCATCGTCGCGGATCGCGCTCGGCTCCTGCTCGCGCACCGCCGCCACCGCGGCGAGCGCCTCGGCGATCGACAGCCAGCGCACACCTTCGATCACGCGGCGGCGGTCGTCCGGCACCGCGCCCGCAGGCCACGCAGCGTCGAGCGCCCCGGCTCGCGCGCGGTCGAGGTAGCGCGGCAACATCGCCTCGTCGCCGGTGAGCACCGCGCCGCGCCCGGTCAGCATGAACGCGGCGAACGGGAGGAACGGCGTCGCGCCGGCGTCGTGCAACCACAGCGCGCGCCCTTCGAGCTCGATGCCGAAGCGCCGCCACGTCGCGACGTAGCCGGGCCACACGCGCGCGAGCTTGTCGACGTGACTCGCCGCCGTACCGAGGCCGTAGCCACCTCGCGTCAGCGCGCGATACAGCGCGGGGCCACCCGGTGCGCGACCGAAGCCGAGCTGGACCGCGCCCTTGGTGATCGCCTTGATCATGCGACCCGCTCGACCGCGACATCCGGTGGCAGGGCGTACGCGATCCGCCCGCGGTTGTGCGCGACCTCGTGATCGACGAGCAGCGCGCCGTCGCTCGCGCGCATGATCCGCCGGCGGATCCGGTTCTCGCGCCAGATCGCGCCGTCGGATCCGTAGACGAAGCGATGGTCGACCTCGTAGACCTCGGCGCGCACGTCGGTCGGCCGCTCGCTGCGCAGCTCGCCGACCAGGTCGCCGTCGACCAGCCCGATCCGGAGCACGACCGGCACGTCGAGCGGATTGCCGAAGCGCAGATCGGCCCAGTTGTAGAACACGGTCGCACCGCAGCCGAACGGCACGCGGCGATCCGAATCGGCGAACAGATCGAGCGTGTGGCGATGGCGTTCGACGATCGTCTGCGCGCCGACCAACGCGAGGTAGTAAAGCAAGTTCGCGACCTGGCATGCGCCCCCTCCGACGCCCTCGGCGAGCGCACCATCGTGGAGCTCGAGCCCCGCCGCGAAGCCGCGTCGCTGCGATGGCCGGCCGACCGCGTGGTGATACGACAGCACGCGACCCGGCGCGATCACGCGGCGATCGAGCCGCGCCGCCGCGACCGCGACGTTACGCTCCTTGCCCGCTTGCAACCGCGGATCGCCGCTCGTCCCGGGGCGGCGAAGCGGCGAGGTATGCCGCGCGATCACGCAGTCCCAATCGTCGCCCCCGCGCGGCAACCCGAACCGCGGCGCTTCGACAAGCCAGCGCGGCCAGCGCCGGGCGCGCGCGAGCTCGACCCTCAGCGCGCGCGGTAGCAGCTCGCGGAACATCGCAAGGACTCTAACGCGCGAGCGTGCGCGGTTGTTCTATCGTCGAGCGATGGCCCGCGGCAACTTGGTCGCTTTGGCCGTGGCGTAGGCTCGGCGGCGCGCGAAGACGACGAGCTGCGCGAGCACGACGCACACGACGAACGGAATCGCGAACTCGAACGATTCGGCGCTGATCTGGGCCTTACCTCGTGCCCCGGCGAGCTCCGGAAACAGCCACAGCACGCTCGCGATGAGGCCGATGCCGCTGATCGCCAGCCTGATCTGGCGATCGCGCTGGACCCGCTCGATATCCTCGGCCCAGTCGTTCTCGCCCTCGCCGCCGTCGTTCACATTACTCCACGGGGACCGGCGCCGGTGCGCGCCGCTTCGGCGCCGGGCCCGAATAGTAGCGCCGCGAGATGTACATGAAGATCGGCGCGGCCAGGAAGATCGACGAGTACGTGCCGACGATGACCCCGATGTTCATCGCGAACGCGAAGTTCCGCACCAGGCCGACGCCGAAGATGTTCATGATCAGCGTGGTGGCGAACACCGTCGCCGACGTCAGGATCGTGCGCACGAGCATCTCGTTGATCGAGATGTCGATGATCCGCTCGATCTTCTTGTCCTTGAGCTTCGCCTGGTTCTCGCGGATGCGATCGAACACGATCACCGTGTCGTTGACCGAGTAACCCATCACGGTGAGCAATCCGGCTACCGAGACCAGTGACACGTCGGTCCACGTGACCGCGAACACGCCGATCACCATCACCGCGTCGTGGATCGTCGCGAACGCCGCGCCGGGTGCGTAGCGGATATCGAACCGGAATGCGAGGTACAGCATGATCAGGAAGATCGCGTAGACGATCGACTTCGCCGCGTCATTGCGCAGCTTGTCGCCGGCCTTCGCGCCGACGCCGCTCGAGTCCTCGACGGTCACCTGGACGCCGAGCGACTTCTCGAGCACCTGTTGGAACTGGCGATCGAGACCCCACATCGCGAACGACGCGTGGTACTCGTGCGTGCCTTCGTCGGGATGGGTGTACTGCTCTGTCTCCTTGTCGAGCCACGGCTTGAGCTCGAGCCCGAGCGCAGCAAACACCGGCGCAGCTTCCGCGTTCGTGATCTCTTTCTGCGAGCGCACGTTCAACCGCTCGCCCGACCAGGTCGCCTTGAGGATCTTCTGGCCGGGCATCGCGTCGAACTTCGCTTGAAATGCGGCGCTCGCCTTGTTCGCATCCTCGGCCTTGAGCACCGAGAACCGCGGCGTCTGGACGAGCATGCCGTGGACCGTGACCTTCTTCGCATCGGCCCACGACTTCTCGCCGACGTCGAAGCCCTGTTCGCCGGCCTTGTCGAGCGCCTCGCGAACCTTGCCCGGATCGACCGAGACGTAGTTACCGGCCTTGTCCTTGAACGAGAACGTGATCTCGGTGCCGCCCTTGAAATCGATCGTCCAGTTCATGTAGTCGCCGCGCGTCGCCTTGTTGACGAACAAGGCGCCGATGCTGGCGGCCATGAGCAGACACGAGATGACGATCCAGATCCGAAACTTGGCGACGAACGCGAAGTTGTTGCCGGGCGGAAGCAGGTAACGGAATTTGTGGTGCTCGCTCATCGTCTGGTTCCTTCCTCAGATCGAGAGGGTGGCGAGCGTGCCCTTCTTCCGGGCAACGGCCCAGTCGAAGAGGATGCGGGTGACCCACACGTTGGTGGTGAGCGTCGTGAACACGCCGACGAGCAGCATGACCGCGAAGCCCTTGATCGGGCCGGAGCCGTATTGATAGAGGACCCAGCCGGCGGCGGCGGTCGTGAGCTGACCGTCGAGGATCGCGGTGAACGCGCGCGAGAACCCGAGATCGATCGCGCCGCGCACGCTCTTACCGAGCAACAGCTCGTCTCGTATCCGCTCGTAGATCAAGATGTTGCCGTCGACCTCCATGCCGATCGACAGCACGATCGCGGCGATGCCGGGCAACGTCAGGGTGGCGCCGAAAATCGCCATCACCGCGAGCGTCATGATGATGTGGAACACGACGGCGAACACCGCGATGCCGCCCGACCACCGGTAGACCACGACCATGATGAGGATGACGAGACCGATACCGATCTCGAACGACAGCCTGGTCTTGTCGATCGAATCGCGGCCGAGCGTCGGGCCGACGTGGCTCTCGCTCTCCAGGTCGAGCTGCGCGGGCAGCGAGCCGGCCTTCAGCACGTTGACCAGATCGTTCGCTTCCTTCTGGATACGATCGCCATCGTTGCCGCCCATCGTGATCGTGCAGCGACCGCCGCGGATCGCCCCGTTGATGACCGGCGCCGAGCGGACCTTGCCATCGAGCACGGTCGCGAGCTTCTGGCCGCTGATCTGCGCCGTCAGGTTGCCGAACACTCGGCCGCCGTAGCGGTTGAACTCGAGGGAGACGACCGTGCGGTTCTGCGCCTGGTCGAACACCGGCGCCGCATTCGAGATCGACGAGCCGGTGAGCCGGACCGCTTTCTCGAGGTAGTAGCTGTGCCAGTAGCTGCGCTTGTCCTTCGCGCCCGACGGCGGCTCGACCAGCTCGTAGCCGAGCTCGTGATCGTCGGGGATCTTGAATTTCGGATCTTGCTCCGCGAGCCCGACGTAGTCGAGCTGCTTGTCGCCCTTGACGTAGCGGTCGATCAACACCCAGCCGGGCACGGTGCAGTGGACGACGCCGTTCTCGACATCCTCGTCCTTGTACTTGCAATCGTGCTTCTTCGCCCACGCGGTGGTGTGCGACTCGTCGACGTCGAACGCCTTGATCGTGTAGTCGACGTGGCTCTCGTTCGAGTCGTCCGGCTGCCACGTCTCGGGCTCGGCGGTGATCCCGAGCTTCTTCGCCGCTGGATCCGGGGCCACGAGCGCGCCGTGGTGCGCGTCGTCGTTGCCCATGATCTTGTAGAACAGCTCCTTCATGATCTGCGCGCCCTGATGCGTCGGGCCGTCGTCGACGACCTTGAACTCGAGCTTCGCGGTGCGCGCGATGATCTCTTTGGTGTCGTTGATCATGGCCTCGTTGAGGCCGGGCAGCTCGACGATGATGTCGTCGCCCTTCTGGACGACGGTCGGATCGGCGACGCCGGTCGTGTCGATGCGCTCGCGGATCGTCGAGATCGCGTTCTCGAGCGCGGCTTTCTTCACGCCGTCGGCGAAGTCCGACGACACGCGGAAGCAGATGCCCGTGATCGTGTCGCTCGTGCCGTCGGCGGCCGTGCAGTCGCGCGTCGTGATGATGCCCTTGCCGACCTCGTCGACGTCGGCGACGACCTTGTCGACGTCTTTGAGGGTCTTCGGGTACAGCACGGTGACCGCGCCGGTCGCGGCGTTCGCGCCGAACGGGGTCTTGACGACGACGCCGGCGAGCTTCTGATCGGAGATCATCGACTCGAGGTCGCGCTTGAGCTCGGTCGCCTTGTCGTCGACCGCGGCGTTGAGGTCGATGCTGTAGTCGAGGTACAGCCCGCCTTGGAGGTCGAGGCCGAAACTGATCTTCTTGTTAAAGATCGAAGTTACCCACGACGGCAACGAGCCTTTGGGCGCGAACGTCGGCGCGAGCGTGCCGACGCAATAGACGACGATCCCGGCGAGGATGATCGTCCGCCACTTGAGAGACCGATCCATGAAGTACCCCTAGGCGAAACGCGGAACGATCAAGCTGCCCGAGCAGCAGTCGCCGGGACTTTGCCGTCCCACTTGGCCTCGATGTACGCGCGCGGCATCCGAACGCGAACCTTCTCTTGAAGCTCGAGCACCAGCACCCCGTCGTCCGACACGCCGGTGATCTTGCCGATCAAGCCACCACGCGTGAGCACCTCGTCGCCCTTGCCGAGCTTCGAGAGCATCGCCTGGTGCTCTTTTTGTTTCTTTACCTGCGGCCGGATCATCAGCACGTAAAAGATGCCGAAAATCACCACCATCATCAGGATCGGTTGCATGGCTTCCATCGCGGGTTACCTCGGAAATTCGAGGGGTTGGTACCACCCGATCCTCGTGTGGTCAAGGGTTGCTCAAACGCGCTGTCCATCTGCGAGGATGCGGTCGCGCACGGCCCGGACGTGGCGCGCATAGAACGTGAGGTTGTGCAGGGTTGCGAGCCGCGCGTAGAGGATCTCTTTGGCGACGTAAAGATGTCGCAGGTACGCGCGCGAGTGGGTCGCGCAGGTCGAGCACGGGCACGCCGGATCGATGGGCCCCAGATCGCTGCGATTCGCCGCGTTCGCGATGTTCACCCGCCCGGTCGACGCGAACAGGTAACCATTGCGGGCGTTGCGGGTCGGCATGACGCAATCGAACATGTCGATCCCGGCGGCGATCCCGCGCTCCACGTTGGCCGGCGTGCCGACACCCATCAGGTAGCGCGGCTTGTTCGCCGGCAGTTGATGCGCGACCTCGTCGAGGATGCGATAGGTCTCGGCGATATCCTCCCCGACCGCGAGCCCACCGAGTGCGTGGCCGTCGAAGTCGAGCGCGGTGATCGCCTCGGCGTGAGCGAGCCGCCTGCCGGTGTCGACACCGCCCTGGACGATGCCGAACAGCGCTTGGCCGTTCGCCCGCGGGGCGAGGCGGCAGCGCTTCGCCCAGGCGGTGGTGCGTGCGAGCGCGCGATCGTGGATCGCTTGATCCGCGTCGCCCGGCGGACACTCGTCGAAGCACATCGCGATGTCCGAGCCGAGCACGCGCTGGATGTTCATCGAGACCTCGGGGGTCAGCCGATGCTTCGAGCCGTCGATGTGCGACTGAAACGTGACGCCGTCATCGTCCTTGGCGTTGATCCCGGACAGCGAGAACACCTGAAAGCCGCCGGAGTCGGTGAGCAGCGGCCGGTCCCAGGCCGCGAACCGATGCAGCCCGCCCGCGAGCTCCATCACCTCGAGCCCGGGCCGCAGGTAGAGGTGATACGTGTTCCCGAGGATGATCTTCGCGTCGAGCGGTGGCGCGCGCAGCTCGTCGGCGGTCATCGCCTTGACCGTGCCGGCGGTGCCGACCGGCATGAACACCGGGGTCTCGATCGCGCCGCGCGGCGTGTGCAAGATCCCGGCGCGCGCGTGACCGAGCGTCGCCAACAGCTCGAAAGAAAACCCGGGCGTCGGCAGCCGGGTGATCATGATCGATCGACGACGATCGGGGCCGTCTCGCCGAACGGCGACGCGGTTCGATGAAGGAGCATCGCGTCGCCGTAGCTGAAGAACCGATAGCGCGCGGCGATCGCATGGGTGTAGGCCCCGCGGATCGCTTCGGTCCCGGCGAACGCGCTGACCAACATGAGCAGCGTCGACTCCGGTAGATGAAAGTTCGTGACCAGGTGATCGACGATGCGGAACTGATGTCCGGATCCCGGATAGACGAACAACTCGGTCGCGCCCGGTCCCGCCGCGAGCGTGTGGGGGCCGGTGGCCGCGGCCTCGAGCGCGCGCAACGCGGTCGTGCCGATCGCGACGACGGGGCGACCGGTCGCGACGAGCTCCGCGGTGGCCTCGGGGATGACATAGCGCTCGCGGTGCATGTGATGCTCGCGGATATCGCCGGTGCGGATCGGCTCGAACGTGCCGTAGCCGACGTGCAAGGTGACGATCGCGATCGTGTTGCCGCGGGCCCGCAGGTGATCGAGCAGCGCCTCGGTGAGGTGCAGCCCGGCGGTCGGTGCCGCGATCGCGCCCGGGACGCGGGCGAACACGGTCTGATAACGCTCGCGATCGCTGGGGTTCGCGCCGTCGGGGCGCATGATGTAGCGCGGCAGCGGCACGTGGCCGGCGGCGTCGAGAAACGCGAGCGTATCGCCCGGGACGCCGATCGCGATCGAGCCGTCGGAGGCGCGCTCCGCGAGCACGACGAGCCGGACGTCGCCGACGATGATGACCTGACCCTTGCGCAGCGCACGGCGGGCGCGCGCGAGGCAGCGCCACGCCGACGCACCCGGTGGCTCGACCACCTCGATCGCCGGTTCGGGCTCGAGGAACAGCAGCTCGACGATGCCGCCGGTCGGCTTGTTGCCGAGCACGCGGGCCGGGATCACGCGCGTATCATTGACGACGACGATCGCGTCGCGCGGCAGCAGGTCCACGATGTCGGGAAACGCGAGATCGGTCAGCGACGCGCCGTCGACATGTAACAGCCGCGATCCGTCGCGCCGCTCGGGCGGTTCCTGCGCGATCAGCTCGGCCGGCAGGTCGAACGCGTAGTCGGCGGGTGCGAACACGGTCGCCGACGCTAGCACGTGTCGTTGGAGTCGTACTCGCAGCCGGTGCCGCGACCGAACGCTTGAGTGCAATCGCGCAGGGCCGCGCGTGTCGTCAGTGCTACCGTGTCCGCGATGCGCTCCTGGCTCTTGGCGACCTCGCTCGTCGTCGCGACCGCGCGGTCGGTGGCCGCGGCCCCGCTCGCGCAGCTGTCGGCCGATGTCGACGGCGATGGCGCGCTCGACCAGGTCGCGCTCGGCGACGACGGCGTGTTGACGGTGCACCCCGGTCATGGCGCGACCGTCTCGGTGGCCCTCGGGGCAGACATCACCGCCGCGACCCTCGCGGTCGCCCAGGTCGCGAACAGGCCGCTGATCGTCGCGCAGCTCACGAAGCCTTCCGGAGATGAGGCGGTGATCGCCTCGGCGACCGCGCGTGGCCTCGCGATCGCCTGGCGCGGTCCGGTCGGCGGCGTCGGGCTCGATGCCGAGTACGCGGTCGAGGTTCAGGCGCGCACGACCGGCATCGTCAAGTTCGAGCAGCGCTACGGCTGGGAGCGCTGCGACGGCAAGCCGGCCGACTTGTTCGCCGAGTGGTTCGATGGCACCGCTTTTCGCCAGCGCGCGCCGACGTCTATAGATGTCGCGGACACCGCGCCGAAGCTCGCGGCGCGAGTGGACGGATCGGCGAGCGCGGCGCCGGTCGTGTATCAGGCGCGCGCCGCGTCTCGCGAGCCAGGCGCGAGCAACGCCGGCGATCTCGGGCTACCGTCCGAGCTCGACGACGGCAAGCTCGACACCGGCTGGCGCACTTCGGGCGCGCTCGAAGGCGAGTTCTTCACGTTCGTGCCGCGGATCGCGAGTGCGCGCGCGCGCGAGCTTCGCATCGTGCCGCACAGCCCGCGCGATCGCCTGCACGAGCTCGCGATCGTCAGCAAGTCCGGTGCGTGGCGAGTCGAGCTGCCCGACGCCGCGCGCGAGCCCGCCGGCACCGCATTCGTCGTGACGTTGCCCGAGCCGGTCGCCGGCTGCGTGTCGGTCGTGCTCGACTCGGCCTTCCCCGGGGCGCACGAGCCGCTCGGTCTCGCCGAGCTCGAGGTGTTCGCTGACGGCGAACGCGGTGGCGGCGGGGGCGACGCCATGCTCGCGGCGGCGGTCGCCGCAGGTGGCGATGGCGCACTCGAGGCGGCCGCGACGCTCGCGCGTCATGGCGCAGTCGGCGCGAGCGCGGTCGAAGCCGAGCTGGCGAAGACGACCGATCGCGGGGCGCGGGGTCGGCTCGGTCACGTGCTCGTGGCCGACAAAGATCCGGCCGCTGCCGCGGCGCTCGTCGAGGTCGTGACCGAGGGCGTGCTCGCGGGTGGCGATCTGCTCGAGGCGATCGCGGCGCTCGGCGCTGATGGCAAGACCGAGCCGCTCGCGGCGCTCGTCGCGAGACGCGAGCTCGCGATCGACGTGCGCGTCGCGGCGGTCACTGCGCTCACCCGTTCGCCTGCGGAGCTCGTCGCGCTCGCCGGCAGTGGGCCGCGCGCGCTGCGCCGCGCCGAGATCAGCGCGCTCGCGCATGCGCCGATCGAAACCCTCGTCGCCGCTGCACGCGCCGACTCCCGGCCGAGCGGCGCCGGCGACTTGTGGCGCGCGGTCACGGAGCGAGCGCATGCAGCGCCGGCCGACCGCCCGGTTGCACTCGCCGCGATGCTCGGCGAGCTCCCTGCGAGCACGGACTACGAGCGGCGGGCTCGGCTCGTCGATGGCATCGCGACGCTCGGCGACGCTCAAGCGCTCGTGGCGCTCGGCAAGGTGCTCGCCGAACCGCGCCGCGATTCCGAAGCCGCGGCGTTCAAGCGCATCGCCGCCCGCGCGATCGCGAACGCTCCGCGGCCCGAAGCCTTCGACCTCGTCGTCTCCCTCGCGGGCGACGGTGATCCGGGCGTGCGGCTCGCCGCGCTCGCGGCCATCGCGTCGGCCGACGGTGGCGCCGCCGGACCCTGGCACGCCGCGGGCGGCGACGATGCGGTCGACCGCCTGCTCGAGACCGCGCTCGCGAAGGATACGTGGCCCGAGGTCCGCCGGCGCGCGGCGCTGTCGCTCGGCGCACGGTGCACCCGCACCGGCCCGGCGCAAGCGCTCACCGCCGCACTCGGTCGCGATCCGGAGGCCGCGGTGCGCGTCGATGCGCTGGTCGCGCTCGTCGATTGCGACGCGCCCGACATCGCCGGCGTGCTCGCGCGATTGTGGGACGACGCGAAGGCGCCGATCGAGCTACGCCGGCGCGCGATCGAGCTCGCGGTGACGCTGGGCGATCACCGGCTCGGCGCCGACTTGGTCGTCGCGTTCGAACGCTGGCGCCGGGAGTCGCTCGACAGCACCGCTGCGCTCGCGCTCGCCCAGAGTGCGGCCTACGCGATCGGCGAGCTGCAGCCGGACGGCGCGGCCGCTTCGCTCGCGGGCGCACTCGATGAGATCGCGTTCCCGGAGATCGTGTCGGCGGCGGCGAACGCGCTCGGCCGCATGGGCACCGCCTGCCCCGCCGCCGCGAAAGCGAAGCTCGCGGACCTAGCGCACAGCGAAGAGCCGCAGATCTCGACCGCCGCGAAGCGCGCCGCTGCGCACTGTGGCAAGTAACCTACTGCAACGACGATAGGGCTTCGCGCAACTTCTGGTTCGCCGGCTCGATCTCGAGGCCGCGCTGGAACATCGACTTGGCCTTCGGCGATTGGCCGAGCTCGATGTGGATCTTGCCGAGCGCCCAGTAGACCTCGCCCTTGGTGACCCCGATATCCGGCGCGATGTTCTGCAGCACGAGCGACTGATAGATCTTGCGCGCCTTCTCCCAGTCGCCCGCCGAGAAGTACAGCCGGCCGAGACCTGTCATCGTGACGACGTCGGTCGGGTTGACCCGCAGCGCCTCTTCGTACGCGGTCAACGCACGCGGGCGATCACCTCGCGCCTCGAAGATGCCGCCTTGGCGCTGGCGGAACCGCGCGACGTCCTTCATCCGGCGCGCGGCCTTCGCCTCTTCGGCGAGGCGATCGTAGATCGGCGCGGCTTCGTCGAGCCGGCCGGCGGCGAAGTAGAGGTCGGCGAGCGGCCCGAGCACGCGTACGTCGCTCGGCGCCTCTTGCGAGGCACGGCCGAGCGCGGCGAGCGCCGCATCGGTCCGGCCGGCGCGGCGTTCGAGCTCGGCGACCTCGACGAGGAGGTCGACCCGCTCCGCCGCGGTCGCGACGGTCTCTACGCGACGCGCCAGCATGTCGGCGAGCAGCGCGTCATCGCGGCGTTCGCGCGCGAGCTTCTCGAGAGCGGCGATCGCCTCGGCGTGAGCAGGGTCGTGACGCAGTGCTTGCTTGAAGTGCTGGACCGCGGTGTCGTCGTCGTGATCGCCGAGCCGCGCGACCTCGCCGATCCTGAAGAACAGATCGGCGGCGTCGCGGCCGGTCGGGCCGAGCTTGAGCGCTTGCTCGAGCGTCGCCTTGCACTTGTCCCAATCGCCGGCGCGTTCGTAGATCTTCGACAGCCGGGTCAGCGCGGCGACCGAGCCGGGCTCGCGCGCGAGGATCTTCTCGAGGATCTCACCCGCGGCGTCGGGGTTGTCGAGCTTGGCCTCCCAGACGTCGGCGGCACGCGCGAGTGCGGCGATCTCACCGGTGGAGTCGGCCTGCGCGGCACGCAGCTCGGCTAGGCGCTCGAGGAGCTCGACGAGGTCGTGCCACCGGCCGCCCGCGGACAGCAGCCGCTCGAGCTCGACGTAGGCCGGGGCATAGGCGCTGTCGACATCGAGCGCCTCGTACCAGGCGGCGATCGCGTCGTCGACCGAGCCGCGCCGAGTCTCGGACAGCTTCGCCATCTCGGCGTGAATCGCGACCCGCTCCTGTGCGGTCTTCGCGAGCGACAGGCGGCGGCCCTGGATCTCGCTGACCGCATGCCATTCGCCGGCGCGCGCGTGCGCTTCTTCGAGCGAGCCGAGCGCGGCCAGGTCATCGGGATCGAGATCGACGACGGCTTGCCATGCCGCGACCGCGCGCGGCCCTCCCGCTTCGAGTTGCGCGATCTCGACGCGCACCGGCTTCTCGTCGTCGGGCTGACCCGCGGCACGAGCCGCGCGGCCGAGCACGTCGATCAGCTGGTCGCGATCGGCCGGCGAGCCGCGCAAGATCCGCGCGAGCTCGGCGAGCGCTTCGCGATCACGGTCGTCGCGGTCGATGACCTGGCGCCACGCGTCGATCGCGCCCGCCCGATCACCGGACCGCTCCGACAACCGCGCGACCTCCGCGAACGCGGCGCGTTGCTCGACGACGTCGCTGACGACGCGACCGCGCTGGCGCAGCGCCTCTGCGAGCGCGGCGTCATCACCTTGTTGCCGCAGAATATCGATCAGCGGATCGAGCGCTGCGAGCGACGCGGGCTCGAGCACGAGCGCGTCGCGCAACGCGCCGATCGCGTCGGCTGCCTGGCCGAGCCTGCCGCGCAGCACCGAGGCCAGGAACACGAGCAAGCCGACTTGGACCTCGGGCTCGCGCAACGTCGCGTCGACCGAGTGCACGATCGCGCCGAGTCGATCAGCCGTCTCGCGCCACTGGCCGAGCCGATCGGCGAGCCGTTCGATCTCGCCGATCGCCTGTTGCGACGCGGGATCGATCGATAGCCAGCGCAACGCGGCATCGAGCGCGCGTCCGCGGTCGCCGAGCTTGCCTTCGGTAAGCTCGACGATGCGGGCGAGCAAGCTCGCGCGATCGAGCATGTCGTCCGTGACGCCGAGCCGCGCTTCGAGCACGGTGACGAGCCGAGCGGCGTCGCCGTCTTGCTCGTACAGCGGCTCGAGGATCTCCACGATCTCGCCGCGCTGATCGGTGTCGGTCTGCAGCATGCGCTCGAGCGCGGCGCGCGCCCCGTGATGCGCCGGCGCGGTCGCGAGCACCTCGCGATAGGCGGCGACCGCCGCGGCGGCGTCGCGCAGCGTGGTCTCTTGCAGATCGCCGAGCCGGAACAAGTATTCCGCCGCCTGGATCTCTTGGTCGGCGGCCTCGGCCTGGCGCCGCAGCACGCCGGCGAGCTCTTGCCACTTGTTGTTGCGAGCGAGCACGCGCTCGAGCGCGACGAGCGCCGGCCGCGCCTCGGGGCCATTCGAAGCGCGCTCGTAGGCGCGCGCCGCGCGATCGAGATCACCGAGCCGCTCTTCGGCGATCTGACCGAGCCGGCTCGCATACAGCTCGTCGACGTCCGGCGGCAACGCTTGCTTGCCGAGCAAGTCTTCGAGCGCCGCGGCGAGCTCTTTCCATAGCGACTGGGTCTCGGCGAGCCGAGCGAGCGGCTTCAACAGCTCGGTATCATCGGGATCGTCGACGAGCGCGCGCTCCCACACCAGGAACGCCTGTGCCGGCTGGTTCGCGAGGGTCTCGCGCACCTCCGCGAGCTCCGCCCAATCGCTGCGCCGCGCCGCCGGATCGCGCCCGGGTGCGGCGAGCCGGCGCTCGTAGACGCGAATCAGGCCCGCGGCCTCGCGTTCGCTGCGATAGACGCGCTCGAGGATCTGGGTGACCGGCTCGACGTGCTCGTCCCCGCGGCCGGGCGCCATCAGGCCTTCGAGTGACGCGCGCGACGGCTCGTGGGTCGCCGAGATTTGCAACACCGCGCCGTAGCGCGGGATCGCGGCGTCGGGGTCGGCGAGCTCGTGCTCGACGATGCGCCCCGCGCGATACGCGAGGTCGGCGCGATCGCGCGCACTGATCGCGAGCAAGGCGCGGCGATCGACCACCTCGAGCAGCTCCGGCCACATCCGCTCGGCGCCGTAGATCCGATCGAGCTCGACGAGCGCGGTCGCATCGCCTTGGTCATCGTCGAGCACGGCGGTGAGCTGGCCGATCGCTTGATAGATGTCCTTGAGGTCGCGCTCGTACACCTTCGCGGCGGCGAGGCGCAGGGCTTGGCGCGCCGACAGGTCCGTGGTCAGCTCGATCTTGCGCTCGAGCGTCGAGGCGAGCTCGCGCGGATCGTGCCCCTCGCCCGGCGCCGCATACAGCCGCTCGAGCGCGTCGAGCGCGGCCAGGTCGGTGTCGTCGACGCCGAGCACGTTGCGATACGCCGCGATCGCGGCACCACGCTCGAGCAGCACTTCCTCGTACAGCGAGGCGACGCGATGGAGTAGGACCAGGCGCACGCCGGCGTCGTCGGTCAAGTCTGCGCGACGCGCGATCACGACGACGAGCTCGTCGACCTTCCCGGCGAGCGCGAGCAGGCGATCGAGCGCGGCCAGGGCGACGAGATCATCGGAGCGCGCCTCGTCGACCTTGCGCCATGCCTCGATCGCCTTCGTGACGTCGCCGCGCTGCGCTTCGTGAATCTCGGCGGCGCGCGCCCACAGGCCGGCGGCCATGTCGGAGTTCGGTGCGGTCGCCGCGCCGCCCTCGACGGTGCGCACGACGTCGTCCCACGCTTCGAGCTTGCCGGCGAGCGACAGCAGCTTCATCAACGCCGCGTCGTCGGCGACGTCGATCCGCCATGCGCGCGCGAGCGCCGCCAACGCGAGCTCGATCGCACCTCCGCGCTCCTCGTGGAGCTCGGCGATCTCGTGCAGCGTGAGCACCTGGTCGGCGGGGTCCTGGATGTACTGCAGCTTCGCGTCGAGGATGACGACGAGCTTCTGCCACCAGTCCTGGTCGCGATACACGGGCTCGAGCAGCTCGGCGATCCGCTCGCGATGCTCGTCGTGCACGACGAGGCGCTCGAGCGCTTGGACGGCCTTGTCCCAGCGCGCACCGCCGTGGATGACCTCCTCGTACTGATCGATCGCGCTCGGCAGATCGCCGAGCTGGACCTCGAGCACCTCGGCGAGCCGGAGCCGGAGCTCGGCGGTCTCGAACGCGTCTTGCACCCGGCCGAGCCGCGACTCGAGCAGATCGACGAGGTCGTGCCACTGCGAGCGCGAACGGAACAACCGCTCGAGCTCGCCGACCGCCTCGCGATACGCGTGATCCGCCGCGGGCGTGCCACCCGCGTCGGTCGCGATCACCACCTCGCGCCAGGTCTCGATCGCGCGGACCTGATCGGCCATGCCGTCTTCGAACAGTCGCGCGCGCTTGATCAGCGTCTCGCGGCGCAAGTCGTCATCGCCTCGCGCGACCACGTCGTCGTAGACCGCGATCAGCTCGGGCCATTTCTGCGCGCGTCCGAGCATGTCCTCGACCCGGCGGACGAGCTCGCGCGTGTCGGGGACCGCGTCGTCGACGTCGATCGCGAGCGCGCGACGATACGCGAGGTAGGCGCGATCAGCATCGCCGAGCCGGCGATCGTAGATCGACGCCGCCGCGATCGCGACGTCGCGGACATCGAGCGATTCGCCCGTCTCGTCGTCGAGATAGCCCTGGTACGTCTGGGCGACGAACGCCCAGTTATCGATCATCGAGGCGAGCCGCTGCAGCTGGTCGCGGATCGCGTCGTCCTCGGGTGCCTCGCGAAACACCTTCGCGTACCACCGGCTCGCGTTGTCGAAGTCTTCGAGCTGCTCCTCGTACAACCGCGCGACGAACCGAGTCAGCCGCAGCCGTTCGTGCGGGTCCGCGGCCGATGCGAGCTTCGCCTCGAACACCCGGATCAGATCCTGCCAGCGCGATTGCGCGACATAGATCGGCTCGAGCACCTCCGCGGCCTTGCCACGCGCGTCCGGATCGTTGAGGTAGCGCTCGAGTGCGGCGAGCGCGACCGGCTGTTTCGCGTTGCCGCCGAGCGCCGCCGCGTAGTTCTCGATCGCGCTCTCGACGTCGTGCAACTGGTTGTCGTGAAGCTCGCCGAGCTGGACTTGCAACGCGACGGCCTCGTCGATCGACGTCGCGAACCCCAAGCGGCGCTCGTAGAGATCGATGACGTCGTGCCAACGCCCGGCCTGGCTATACAAGCTCTCGAGCGCGTACGCCGCGTCGCCGCGCTCGGGCGCGATCTCGAGCACTTGCTCCCACACGTTCGCGGCGTCTTCGGAGCGCTTGAGCTGAGTGTACATGCCCGCCGCTTCGACCAGCCCACCGACCTTCTCGTCGATCCCGACGCCGGGCGCCTCGGCCTGGCGCAGCAGGATCTCGACCAGGCGATCGTCGTCGCTGGTTTCGCGATAGATGCTCTCGAGCGCGGCGAGTGCGCGGCGATCGTCGGGCTGCGCATCGAGCACCTTCTGGTAGTACTCGCGAGCGAGCGGCGAGATCGCGCCGGACCGCGCGCGCCAGGTCCGCGACATCGAGGTAGAGCCGGCGCTGGATCTCGGCGTCGAGCACGCTCGGCGCGACGTCGCGATACGCGTCGATCAGATCGCCTTCGCGACCGAGCTCGCCGGCGAGTCGCTCGGTCTCGGCGACGACCTGCGCGAGCTCCGGCTCGGTCGCGGCGTGGCGCAGGGCGACGAGCTGCGCGGCAAATGCACCGGCCTTGTCGCCGAGGCGCTGCTTCGCGCAGCCGCACGACCTCGCCGAGCGCGCGTAGCTTCGTCGTCGGATCGTCGCTCCACTCGGCGGTGCGCTCGTGCAGCTTCGCGAGGCGTTCGTCGTGATGACCGCGCGCGTAGACCGGCCGCAAGATATCGGCCGCCATCAGTCGCAGATCGACGTCGTCGAGCGCCGCTTCGACCGCGGCGAGCGCGGCTTCGGTCGCGCCGGCATCGGTCGAGCTCTCGAGCACGAGCGCCCAGCGATCGAGCGCGTCGATCGGACGTGCCAGCGGACCGGACAAGCAACCGCGCGATCTCGACTTGCAACGCGAGCCTCGCGCCGCCGGTCGCCACACTGCGCCTGGCGCTCGAGCACGTCGAGCAAGTCCGCGTTGCGACCGACCGAGCGATAGAGCCGCGCGAGCTCGGACAGCGCATGCGGGTCGTCCGGTGCGCGATCGACAACGTCGAGCCACGCCGCGATCGCCTCGTCGGCCTCGCTGAGCCGGTACTCGTAGATGTGCGCGATCCGTCCGAGCAGCTCGACCGCCTCGCCCGCCACGCCCGCGGTGTCGAGCTTGCGCTGCAAGATATCGACGAGCTCGCGCCACTTCTCGCCGGCTTGATACAGCCGCTCGAGCGCGTGCAGCGCGCCGGCGTCGTTCGGCGCATCGCCGAGCACGTCGCGCCAGGTGGTGATCGCCGCGCCGCGATCGCCGAGCTTGTCCTCTTCGAGCGCGGCGACCCGCGCGAGCAGCGCCCGACGCTCGGAAGGCTCTTCGGCCCACTCGCTCTGCATCCGCGTGACGCCGCGCAGCTCGGCCCAGTTGCCGCGCTCTTCGTACAGCCGCGCGAGCGCCGCTCCCGCGCGACGCATGTTGACCGAGCTCGATCGGATCGACCTCGAGCAGCCGCTTGTACGCCGCGATCGCGCGGTCGGCATCGCCGAGCTGCAAGTCATAGTAGGATGCGAGCTCGCCGAGTAACGCGGCGCGCGTGACGACATCGCTCGCCTCCGTCGCGGTCGCGGCGGTCTCGAGCGCGGCCATCGCCTCGGGCCAACGGTTGAGCCATTGCGCGAGCCGGGCGAGCTCGATGCGGGCGCGCTCGTGAGTCGGGTCGAGGCCGAGCACCTCGACCCATGCGTCGAACGCGTTGCGCGCGCCGGCGAGCTCGGTCTCTTCGATCGTCGCGATCCGGGACAGCAGCTCGACCGCCTCGGTGCCGGTCGCCTTGCGGCGCTGCATGCGCAGGATCGCGGCGAGATCCTTCCACAGCTTGTCGCCCTCGTAGAGCGGCTCGAGCAGGCGCGCGACGCGCAACGCGACCGCTTCGGTCCCGAGCAGCTCCTCGAGCAGCTCGCGCGCATCTTCGTGGTGCTTCGCGCGGTGAACGACGTCCTCGAGCAAGTCGGCCGCCCGGCTCGCGTCGTTCAGCCGGTGCGCGAACAGCTCGGCGCGCCGGTAGAGCAACCCGAGCTGGCGAGGCGCATCCGCCTTCTGATCGGCGATCTGATCGGCGTGCTGCGCGAGCAACTGCTCGAGCTCGGCCCAGCGATCGCCCTGCGTGTACAGCTGATCGAGCGCGGCGTAGGCGGCGTCGTTGTCGGTGTCGAGGTCGAGCACGCGCTTGTAGGCAGTGGTCGCGCGCGCCGGGTCGCCGAGCACTTCCTCTTCGAGCTTCGCGAGCTGGAGCAGCGCGGTCAGCCGCACCGCGTCGTCGATCGTGACGTCGGCGCGACGTTCGAGCAACGCGCGCAGATCCGTCCACCGCGCGTCGGCGCGATACATCGCCGCGAGCGCTTCGAACGCATCGGCCGCGTCGGGCTCGACCTCGAGTACGGTGATCCAGGCCTTCTCGGCGACGACCCGATCACCGAGCCGGTCACCGGCGAGCTTCGCGAGCTCGGTCGCGATCGATCGAACCTCGGGCGGCGGCCCATTCTTCGCGCGCAGCCCTGCGAGCGCGGTCGCGAGGTGGCGCGCCCATTCGCCGTCGCGGCCGAGCTGGCCGGCGAGCACGCCGAGCGCACCGCGCATGTCGGAATCGGCGGGATCGGCGGCGAGCACGCGCAGACCGGCGAGCCACGCCGCCGCCGGATCGCCGAGATCGATGTGGTAGAGCCGCATCAACGTGCGGTCGAGCTCTAGCCGCTCGCTCGCCGGGGTGTCGTCGGCCGCGCGGATGATCTCGAGCGCGAGGGCGTGGTCTCGGCCCTTGTCGAGAAACGGCAGCAACAGGCGCGCCGCGGCGACGCGCTGCTTCGAGTCGATCGCGCGCCCCGGTCCATCGGGCTCGAGATAACGGCCCAACGCGGCGATCGCCTTCGGTCGATTGCCGGTGCCGAGCCCGAGGGCCGCGGTGAAGTGCGGCAGCGCTCTGCCCGGTCGCTCGAGGTTGTGCTCCTCGATGTTGCCGAGCCGCATCAGCAACTCGAACTTCGCGACTTGGTCGGTCGCGAGCGCGAGCTCGGCGGCGAGCACGGTCACGAGCGAATCCCAATCGCCGCGCGCCTCTTCGATCCGAGCGAGCGCCCGCATCGCGCGCACGTTGCCCGGTGCCGCAGCGAGCGCCTCCTTGTAGGTCGCGGCGGCGCCGTCGAGATCGACGAGCTTCTCTTCTTGCAGCGCCGCGGTCTCGACCAGCAGCTGCGCCCGCGCCGCCGGCTCTCGCTCGCGTGCAGCGCGCCGGCGATACGACGCGAGCAGCTCGGTCCAGTCGGCGACGTGAGTCGCGAGCTCTTCGAGCTGGGCTTCCGCCTCGCGGTCGTCGGGGGCCAGCTCGAGCACTTTGCGGTGGTAGCCGCGCGCGCGCTCCGGATCGCCGAGCCGGCGTCCCGCGATCTTCGCGAGCTCGCGGGTCAGCTTGAGCTCGAGCTCGGCAGGCAGCTTCTTCGCCAGCGCGCGCTCGAACGCAGCCGACGATCTCGCGCCACTGCTCGGGCTCGCTCGCGAGCCGCAGGACGTCCGTGTAGAGCTGCTGCGTTCGTCGGCTCGAGCTCGAACGCGCGGACTGTCCACTGAAAGGCGAGGTTGCGCGACGCGAGCTTCTGCTCGCACAGCTGGCGGATCTGCCGCGATCTTCGTCGAGCCGTTGCGCCTGATCCTGCGCCGCGGTGAGATCGATCTCGAGCACCGACAACAGGCGCGCCCACTTCTCTTGCTTGCTGTAGATCGGCGCGAGCGCGTGAGCGGCGCCGACGTGCTGCGGCTCGACCGCGAGCACGCGCTCCCACACCTGGCGCGCCTTCTCGAGCGCGTTCGCGGCGCGCGTCCTTGGCCTCCGGCGCGCTGTTGCGCGAGCTGGGCGGCGCGCTCGACCAGCGGCAGCCGCGCGGCCTTCGCGTCGAGCCGATCCGCGATCGCGAGCAGCGCCTCGACGAGCTCGTCCTCTTGGCCGAGCCGGGCGTAGAGAGCTCTCGAGCCCCGCGAAGTCGCCGGCCGTCGCGTACAGCTCGCGCAGCGTGCGCAACGCCTTCGCGTGCGCCGGCTCGATCGCGAGCACCGCCTTCCACGCTTCGGCCGCTTGCTGCGGCGCGCCGAGCCGATCGGCGTAGACCTGACCGAGGCGCTCGAGCACCGCGATCGCATCCTTCTTCGTGCCGAGCGCCGCGGCTTGGCGATGCAGGATCTCGGCGAGCGCGAGGTAGCGCTTCTCGCGCTCGTAGAGGCCAGCGAGCGCGACGCATCGCGTCGGCGTCCGCCGCGTCCGTGCCTCGGCGAGCACGCCGTTGTAGATCTCGATCGCGAGCCGCGTATCTCCGAGCCGCTCGGCGGCGAGCCGCGCCATCTCGGCCTGCTTCGCGCGGCGTTCGCCCGGCGGCAGGACCGTGGCCTCGCGGCCGAGCAGGTCGATCAGCGCGCGCCACTGCCGGCGCTTCGTATAGATGTCCTTGAGGCGCAGCGACGGCATCGCTATCGCCCGGCTCGAGCTCGACGATCCGCTCGAGCGGCTTGATCGCGTTCGCGAAGTTGCCGAACCGCTCCGCCCATAGGTCGGCGATCTCGCGCAGCAGCGCCGACGCGCTCGCCGTCCGTGACATTCGCGGCGTCGGCCTTGCGCGTCAGCACCGCGATCAGATCGTTCCACCGGCCGAGCGCGCGATACTTCGCGGCGAGCTCGTCGGTCGCGCGCGCGTTGTCGGGATCGAGCTTGAGGATCGCGCTGTAGGTGTTGATCACCATCACGTCGAGCCGCAGCCGGTCGCGATAGATCTCGACGACCTCGAACAGCTTGCGCGACGCGCGCCGGCGACCTCGGCGTCCGGCAAGCCGCTCGACCTCGTCCTTCATCAGGTCGAGCAGCGCGTTCCACTTCTCGGTGCGGCGATACAACCGCGCGAGCGCCGCGCGCGCTTGCGTCGATGCGGGCTCGGCGCGTAGGTGCTGCTTCCACGCCTCGATCGCCTTCTCGGGATTGTTCTGCGCTTCGGCGAGCTCGGCGATCTCGATGCTGATCGACTTCTCGCCGGTGTCGCTGCGCGGTCGTTGCGCGCCCTTCTCGACCTGCTTGAGCAGCGCCATCAGCTTGCCGCTCTCGCCTTTCGCCGTGTAGTACGCGCGATAGAAGTCGAGCGCCGCCGGGTGGCCGGAGTCGAGCTTGCGGATCCGCTTGAAGTACTCCTCGGCGCCGTCGAGATCGCTCATGTGCTTCCACAGCACCATGCGCGATCTGCAGCAGCATCCCGAGGTCGTCGCTGTCGCGTCGCGCCTTGAGCGCTGCTTGATACGCGGCCACGACGCCGGACCAATCGCTCGTCGCCGCCGCCGCATCGGTCACGGCCGAGAGCGCGCGCGGATGTGCTGGATCGAGCGCGAGCGCCCGCTTGATCGCCCGGTCGCCGCGCGCGGCGTTGCCGAGCTGATCCTTCGCGAGCTCGGACAACGCGATCAGCGCGGTCACCTTCTCTTCGGTCGTGCCGGCTTGCTCGGCGCGGGCGTCGTAGAGCTCGCCGAGATCTTGCCAGCGCTTCGCGCGCCGCAGCAGCCGCGCGAGATGAAACGCGGCCTTGCCGTTCTTCGCATCGACCTCGAGCGCCTTGCGCAGATAGCCCTCGGCATCGGGCTCGTCGGGCGCGAACTTGACGTACTGCTCGGCCGCCGAACCGTACAGCGCGGTCGCGAGGCTGCGATCGGTCGACGCCGCCGCTTCCTTGACGTACTTCGCGGCGAACTTCTTCCAGTTCTGCTCGCCGACCTCGAGCTCGCCGAGCGCTTCGGGCGCGAGCGTGTCTTTCGGGCGGAGCCGAAGCGCCTCGTGAAACGCCGCGCGCGCCGCCGCGGCATCGAGCAGCTCGCTGTCGAGCGCCATGCCCTTCTCGAGCAGCAGGTCGACCTGACGATCGACCTCGGCGGTCGTCGCGAGCTCGATGTCGAGGAGCTGGACGACGGTGTCGGGCCGTCCGCGTTGCGACAACGCTTTGCGCGCCGCGGCGAATCGACTCGAACGCAAGTCCGCCGGCGCAGCTCGTGCCGCCGCCGCCAACGCGTCGAGTGCCCTCGCATCGTCCGGATCGTGCTCCAGGACGGCGAGGAGTGAGGACGAATCCGCCATCGATCCCTATCGGCCGATGCTACTTGCGCGGGCCCTCGATCTCAACGGTCGGGGGCACTTACGTCCGGCGCGGGCGCGGTGGTCAGCGACTTGTCACGATCAGGCGGTTGGGGGGCTAGCGGCGCCGGTATACGTATTAGGTGCCGGCTGGAAGCTCACCGCGGGAGTGCCAAACATGAGTGGGGTCGAAAAAACGCATCGCCCGGAGCGCGAGTTGGCGGAACGAGATCCGGCGACCCCGGTCGCGCGAGCCAAGCCCACGCCGACCGCGAGCGCGGACGACACGAGCGGGCAACAAGCGCGGCTATGGCGCGAGCTCGGCGCGTCGCGGGCGCCTCGCGATCAAGAGGATGCAGCGAACCTCGCGGTCGAGCACCGCGGGAGCGGCCGAGGAGTCGATCCCGGGATCGCCGGCAAGGTCGGCGCGCACATGGGCGCGAACCTCGATGGCGTACGCGTGCACAGCGATCCGCTGTCGCAGCAGTCGACCCGGGCGATGGGAGCCCGCGCGTTCGCTTATGGCAACGACGTGTTCCTAGGTCCCGGCGAATCGCCGGCCGACACCGGGTTGATGGCCCACGAGCTCGCGCACGTCGCCCAGCAGCGCGGTGGCGCAGCGACGCCGCAGATGAAGATCTCGATCGGCGGCGTCCTCGATGCCGCGGAGGCCGAGGCCGATGCGATCGCCGCGAAGGTCGTCGGCGGCACGCAGGCCGTCGTCGACGTACTGTCCGATGGCGGCGCGCTCAACCCCGGCCAGCTGGTCAAGCAGGCGTTCCTCGCGCAGCTAAAGCCGCTCGTCGTCGCCGCTGCGGATCAAGAGCTTGGCAAGGCGGGCGCCGCGGAGGGCTGCCCGTACATCGAGACCTACTTCGCGAAATACAGCGCGATGCCGGCGGCGCAGACCCTTGCCCTGCTCCGCAAGTGGATCCCTTCCGCGGCTTCGGTCACGTCGGCGACCGACCTCGTCCCGATGGTGGTCGCGCGCGTTCGCTCCGGGATCAAGACGTGGAAGGAGACCGGCGCGCTGCCGCCGGAGCTCGCCGCGGCCGATCCCGGCATCGCCGCCGCAGCGCGGGCGTCATCTACGCCGGGCGCACCGACGGCGCAGCGCAAGTCCCTCGATGCGCTCGAATCGGATCTCGGCGCCGGCGAGGCCGTCGACAGCAAGCTCGCCGGGCCCCTCGGCGCGCAGGGCGCCCGCATCCATCGCGGGCCGGTCGCGGCGCAGCACGCCAGAGCCGAGAACGCGGTCGCGTTCGCGGTCGGCCAGAACGTCGTCATGGGCGCGGGCGCGCCGCAGCAGGGAACGCCCGCCGGTGACGCGTTGCTCGCCCACGAGCTCGCGCATACGGCGCAGCAAAAAGACGCAGCCGGCGATGCGACTGCTCGCATGAAGCCAATCGGCGCCGAGGATCACGGCGCCGAGCGCGATGCCGACCGCGCCGCGAGCGGAGCGATCTCGGGCCAGCGCGTCGCCACGCTCGGCAACTTCGCAGGCGCGATCGGCGACGTCATGCGGACCGGGCTCCAGCTCCAGCGCTGCGCGAGCGACACGAGCGTCGATCGATTCGCGTACTACAAGAAGTACGAGATCGACATCGCCAACGATGCGGCGTCGACGATCCGCCAGATGCCGTTCGGCACGACCGACAGCACGATCGCTTGGTCGGGCGGCGGCCAAAAAGCGTTCGCCGGTCACCTCGCCGATCAAGTCGCGGCGCCGTCGACCGCAGCTTCACTCGAAGCGCTGGTCAGGCCCGAGCGGATGAGCTCGCTGATCGACTCGTCGCGGTTGCTGAACGAAGCAGGCTCCGCGAAGGGGCCCGATCAATACTTCCACGCGGTCGGCGTCGAGGTCGCGAACGCCCTGGCCCGCCGAACCGCGGAGTCTTTAGGGCGCGAGCTGCCGCGCTACGCGCAGGCGAAGCTGGCCGGCGGCGGCGAGCCGAAGGCCGACTCGATCGCGGTGTCGCACCCGATCGATCCGCTCGTCGTCAGCGCCCTCACGATGGCGCCGATCGTCACGATCGACGGCGCTGGATTCCGGAGCGCTCACCCCGAGCTTGCGGGCGCGCCGCGCCACATCGATCAGACGCGCAACGTCGTCACCGAAAAGGTCGGAGAGACTGGCATGTGGTACCGGCTCAAGGAGCCGATGGATGCGACCGTCGAGGAGATCGCGAACGCGCTGCTCGGCGCGCCGACCGAGGCGTACCGAGTCACGAACGCGCACCCGCTGTACGGCGTCGACAAGCAGAACAACGACGAGTTCTATGGCAGCCCCGGCACGTCGAGCGCGGCTAACCAGCTGCTCGTCAACGAGCCGACGCTACGCGACGAGGCCGCGTTGTCGCAGGCCGGCGGCGGAAAACCCTCGCGGTCGGGCGCGAAGATCCTCGAGCAGATGCGCCTCAACGCGACGCTGCTCGGCAAGTCGATCTACGGCAATGCGATCAAGTTTGGGCCCGACGTCGCCGATGTCTTGGTCGCCGCAGCCCAGCGGATCAACGACCGCGCGGCCCAACTCTCGCTCGCGAAAGAGCCGGATATCCAGAAGTGGGATGCGCAGGTCACCCAGCAGCAAGATCTGCTCGGCAAGGGTTCGCGCGGGTTGCAGGCCGACGTGCTCCGCCTCCAGATGTACGCGACCCAATTCGACACCAAGCTTGGCGAGGACCCGGGCGCGAACAAGTTGCCCGACGAACATCGCAACGCGCTTCACGAGGACGTATCGCTGTGGTGCCAGGCGCTCGCCATGACCGACATGGTGGCGAGCGCGACCGCCGCATTGCAGACCGCGGCGCGGCATTCGGCGACGCTCGAAACGCAGATCCTCGAGCGCCAGCTCGATATCGCGCAGAGTGCGAGCTACGCCGCAAAAGATTCGGGCACGACAAAGTCCGACACCAACGTCGACTCGCTGCCGTCGCGCGAGCTCGAGGCGCGGCAGAAGCTCGCGGCGGTCCGGGCTCAGGCGCTCACCGATCCGTCCGCGATGACCGACCCGAAGACGATCGCGCTCAACGCCGACGCCAGCCAGAACGCGCGCGACCTGGTGTTCGAGTCCTCGGTGATCGCGCAGGCCGCGCAGCTCGATGCCGCGTGGAAGATGCTCGACGATATGGACGGCACGCTGTCTAACCTGACCGGTGATCACGGCGACCTCGCCGCCCTGAAGAGCGAGGGCAAGCGCTACTACGTCCGGTGGACCAACATCTACAGCCAGATCACGAAGATCCCGCGAGACCCGGCGGCCGCGAAGACCGCGAAGGCGAACGCGCGCCAGGACTACGAGAAGCTGGTCGCGACCCCCGACTTCCAGACGTTCATGAACCGCGTGCAGACGCTGGTCAAGGACACCCAGAAGCACCATCTGATCGCGACGATCATCGCGACCGTCGTCATCACGGTCGTGACGATGGGAGCCGGCCTCGTCGTCGAGGGCCTCGTCGGCGGCGGCGCGGTCGCGGCCGAGGTGGCCGATGGCGTCGAGGTCACGACCGAGGTCGCGTCGGCCGCGCGCAATGCGCGCATCGCCGGGATGGTCGCGAACGCGGCGACCGGCGCCGTCCTCAACCAGCTCATCTTCGCGAAGTCCGTGACGATCAAGGGCATCGCCGCCGACTTCGGCCGCAACATGCTGCTGTTCGGCGCATTCAAGATGGTGTCGGCTGGCTTCAAGATGGCGGGGCTCGCCAAGATCGCGGAGGCCGGCCTCAAGCCGGGCGCGACCGCTGCCGACGTCATGAAGGGCGGCGGCGTGATGATCGGAGAGGCCGTGCTCAACGGCGGCGTCGGCGCACTCGAGGCGCTGTGCGAGGCGAAGCTGAGCCAGGCGATGGGTGGCAAGCCGCTCACCCAGGAGGAGGCCGAATCGATCGTCCTGCACAACGTCGTGCAGATGGTCGGGCTCGCGATGTTCTCGCGGTTCATGAACTCGCCGATGCAGGCGCTCAAGATCAAGGCCGCGTTCCAGGGGCAAAACTGGCGACGCGCGGTCGCGCTGCGCAGCGCGAACCGGTCCGCGATGACGGCGCTCGGCGCCGGCGAGCATACGTCGACCGAGATCGTCGCCGCCGCGAAGAAAGAGTCTCAGCTGATCGAGGTCGAGACCCAAGCGCTCGAGGAGCTCAAGGCGCAGGGCGACAAGGCGCTCGAGGGCACCGGCTACACCGAGGCACGACTAGACGGTCAGATCGCGACCCTCAAGGGCTATGGCGCCAAGGCGCGCGGCTTCCAGTTCGCGTTCGGGATGACGGAGGTCGGCGACGGCCTCTACACCGCGCCGCGAGCGCAGGTCGCGGACATGATGAACGCCCAGGCTGGCATCCTCGAGAAACCACCGACGGTCGAGAGCAAGGACCCGAGCACGGGCGCGCGCACGTGGGTCTTGCAGCCGAAAGACGGCGACGCGTTCCGGGTCCAGGAAGAGATGCCGGAGTGGAGCTACAAGACCGCCGCCGGCAAGGAGCTCGTGCAGGTCATCGAGCGCAACCCGGGCATGGCGTGGGTGTTCGAGGCGCCGCAGGCACAGATCGACGCGATGGTCGACTACCAGCGCACGCTGTCGACGAACGATCCCAAAGCGGTGGCCGCAGCCGACCAACGGCTAAGCAAGGCCATCACGAAGAACCAATTCGAGGAGGTCTCCGCCGCGATCAAGGCGTTCGCGAGGTGGCAGAGCGCCGCCGACCAAGCCGACGAACGCCAGGCGCTGATCGACGGCAAGCCGCTCGACGCCGCCCAACGCGAGCACCTCGAGGCCGAGCTTCGCCGCCAGGTGCCGGACATCCGGCTCATGGACGCCGTGCAGAACCGCGGCGCGAAGACGGTGCTGTCGGTGTTGGTGCCGGGCGGCGGAGAGTCCGGCATCAAGGCAATGAACGACGACATGATCGGCTACGGCATGAACTCCGGCTCTCTGATCCCGGCGCGCAATCGGATCATCAGCGACGCGTTCTCGCGCCAGGGCTTCGAGATCGTCGATCAGGGCTACAAGATGACGACGCTCACGACGACGATGCCGGCCGAGCAGACCGCAGGAAAGATCAGGATCGCGCTCGCCGAGATCGATCAGGGCATGAAGCCGCTGCTGATGAGGGTGCTCGGGGACGGCATCGCGCACTTCACCGTCGAGAAGTCCCAGCTCTCGCCGAAGGATCCGAACTACGCGGTGTACGAGAAGCGAATCGCGAAGATGACCGCACTCCGCGCGAAGATCGCGTCGAATCCAGACTTTCACTTCGATTTCCATATCGGCGAGTCCGAGATCGCCGGCGCGGGGCCGGGCCAGAAGCCCGACTACGCCGCCGTGCTCGCCGCCGAGATGGATGCGTCTAAGGCCGCGATCATGGCACGCGACGCCAAGGTCACGAGTGGCCGAACGGCGGACACCGACGGGCGTGCGATGGTCTATTCGAAGGCGACGTTCATCACGTTCTGCAAAGAGACGGTGGCGCTCAAGGCCAAGCTCGCCGGAGCGGAGCTCCCTTACGAAGGACGTGTGGTCCGCGTGTTCGCCGGTGACGGCGAGATCAATCACGACCTGCTCCGTGCGATCCGCAAGCAGTCGTACAAGGAGAAGCTCTCGGCTGCACAGTCCAAGATCCTCGAGGACCTCGGCCAGTACATCACGCGGGTCAACTCGTTCGACTACGTGAAGCAGTTCACCGGTGACGAGGTCGCGAACCAGGGCACCGAGGTCGACGAGACCGCGGCGCTGATCAAGAAGCTGCAGAGCGGCGAGCCGATCGATCGCGACACGGCGGCGAAGATCGACCAGGTCCTACGTGGCTCGAACGGGATCGCGCAGCAGGATGCCGGCAGCGAGGCGCAGTACTTCGCGAAGGCTGCGAAGCTGCAGAACCGCATCGTGCTGAACGCGGACATCAAAGACATGGGCCTGGACCTGTTCGACGGCTACGCGAAGACGATGGACAGCGTCGGCTCGGGCAAGGCGACCAACCTCGACGCCGCGTCGGCGTCGGCGAGTGACCCCATCGTCGAGTTCAAGCGCCACGCGTCGGAGGACTTCGTGCGCTACTACAAGACCGACCTGATGACGAAGGCGCGCAACCTGGCGCAGCCTCGAGAAGACGGCCGCGTGCTGCTCGACGCGCTCGACCGCGAGACCGAGCCGGTGCTGCTGCTCGGTGGTGACGAGGTCACCGTCTCGCTCGGCAGCGTATTCGAGGAGCTCGGTCTGGTACCGGAGATCGTCGCGAAGCTGACCGATCCGAAGGTCGCGAACGCACGCGTCGCGGTGACTCGTACCGGCGCGGGCGACGGCGCGGCCGAGCACGAGTTGGCGATGGACCGCGGCAACGCGGGCCAGGGCCTGCTCAAGAAGACCGCCGAGCCTTACGCGCGCAGCCTCGACACCGCCGCGAAGTCGCTGTCCGGCGATCAGGCGGCACAGGCGCATGCGCTGGTCGACCTGTTCAATGGCATGTACACGGTCGAGCAAGATGGCCAACCCGTGCTCGTCGACAAGACCGGTACTCCGGTCGACTGGCCGGCAGTCCAGAAGCGCGCTGCAGGACTCATCAAGGCCGGCGGCGGCGAGGTGCCGCATTGATGTTGCCGACCACGTCCGAGCTCGACGCGATGCTGCAGCGCTACTTCATCGGCGCCACGCCCGCGCACGCGGCCGCACTGCTCGTCGACCTCGAGAAGGTGCTCGGCGATCCGGCTCGCCACGCGGGCGAAGCCGGTAGCTTCGATCCCGCCAACGGCGGCAGGTGCTACGGCCAGGCCTGGCGCGAGGAGCTGGCGTACGACCACCGGCGGCCGAACGAGCTCGAGATGGCGGCGTGGCTCGCGGCGACGTCGAAGGGCTATCCCGCGCCGCGGCCCTATTGCCCCGAGGTGTTCGTCGGCGCTTGGCGCCAGATCGAGCCGGTCGTGGAGCCCGCGCCGCGCTGGGAGCTCGCGCTCGACGGCGGGTTCAAGACGGACGAGCAGATGTTGCGTATCCGCGAGGCTTGGTGCTTGCACCGCGAAGGCCACGAGTCGTTCGTCGGCGACGCGATCTGGCTCTACGACAACATGCGCGTCGGTCATCGGATCTTGGCGGTGCTCGGGATAGCGCCAGGCTCCCTCGAGGTGCATGCGTCGGGAGCGCGATCCTCGTATAAGCTCGTGAGGTCATGACCGTGCAGCAGATCCGGGCGCTCGGATTCGAGTGGCCCGGCAACGAGTCACTCGATCAATACGCCGTGGACCGCGACGGCACCATCGATCTCGCAGCGACCCTCGAGGCGCTGCGCAAGGGTCTCGGTGTGTACCAGCGCCAGCTCGACGGAATGGCGCAGTTCAAAGGCCGCCACCGCCCCGACTCGAGCGACGTCGACGACAACGGCGAGGTGGCGCTCAAGGCAGCCGATATGCGCCAGGCGATCTCGATCGTCGAGCAGATTCGCGCGCGCGCTGGACGCTAGGATCCATCTCAAGAACCGATCCGGGTCCTACGGGCGGTGAAGGTGCAGGGAACATGACGGCGAAGCCGCACCTTCGTTAGTAGCTCGGGCGGAACGCGAGCACATCGCGGGCGGAGAACAGCGCGCCGGTCTCGGTCAACGCGTGCGCCTTGACCGTCTCGGCGACTTCCGCGGCGGTCAGGAACCGACCGACGACGATCGCGTCGGCACCTTCACGGAACGCGATCGGCAAGACACCAGTCGCGACGACGCGGATGTGCTGCTTGCCGTGGCGCAAGCCGAACGCGATCACCCGCGTCTCCCGATCGTCGCCGACGGCGTAGAGCGGCCCCTCGACCACGCCGCGGACCCGCAGCTCGCCGGCTCGATCGGCTGGGCCGAGCTCGTCGACATACTTCTGGACCACGGCGCCGCTCCCGCTCGGCGATGGCGATGGCGATGGCGGCGGCCGATCCCGGTCGGCCGCGCTACCACACGCGATCGCCACGATGCACGCGAGGCACCAGCGCAGCTTCACGGATCTATCGTAGAAGACGACCGCTGCCGGCACAAACCGAAGCATTGGCAGATCGCGCCTGGCGCGAGCCGCCGCCGTAAGGTTGTGACACCGGCACGGGCGGGCTAGATATGTCGTCGGGTGGCACGCAGCTCGCTCGTATATCTCCGGCCGTATCGCAAGCGGTTCGCAGCGGGCATCGCGATGCTGCTGCTGACGAACGTGTTCTTTCTCGGCGTGGCCGAGTCGCTGCGCGTCGGCATCGATCTGATCAAGCAAGGTCGGGCGGACGAGGTCTGGCCGGCCGCGCTGTGGATGGTCGGGTCGGCGTTCGCGACCGCGTTCACCCGGATCGCGTCGCGCGTGTGGATCTTCGACGCCGCTCGCGCCGCCGAGTACGACTTGCGTTCGGATCTGTTCGGCCACCTGATGACGCTGTCGCCGGCTTACTACCGGACTCATCCGACCGGCGACGTCATGTCGCGGCTGACGAACGACGTCCAGACCGTGCGCGCGATGTGGGGCGCCGGGTTGCTCAACCTCGCGAACGCGGTGATCGCGTTCCTGACCGTGCTGACGATCATGATGTTCCACGACCCGGTCGTCACGCTGTGGGTGATCCTGCCGTTCCCGCTGATCTACTTCACCGGCCAAGCGGTCAGCCGGCGGATCTATCGGACGAGCCGCGCGGTCCAGGCCCAGCTCGGGATGTTGTCGGCGCGGCTGCAGGAAGACCTCGGCGCGATCCAGGTGATCAAGACCTACGGGCTCGAGGACCTGCGACGCACCGGGTTCGTCGCCCGGTCGCGCAAGCTGCTCGACGAGAACATGGCCGCGGCGAAGGTCCGGATCCAGATGGGCCCGATGTTGACCACGCTCGCGTCGCTCGGCACCGCGATCCTGATCCTCGTCGGTGGCCGCGCGCTGATCGAGCTGTCCGCCGGCGGCAAGGGCATGACCACGGGCGAAGTCACCGCGTTCCAGACGTACATCGCGCGCCTCGTGTGGCCGACGCTCACGCTCGGGTTCATGCTCGCGCTCGTCCAGCGGGGCCGGGCATCGTGGAGCCGGCTGATCACGCTGCAAGACGAACAGCCCGAGATCGCCGACGGCTCGGGGCCGGCGCTCGCGGACAGCAAGCTGCCGGCGCGCGTCGAGGTCAAGGACCTGACGATCGCGATCGGCAGCCGCGCGCTCCTCGATCACGTGTCGTTCGTGCTCGAGCCCAGCACCGTCACCGCGATCGTCGGCCGCACCGGCGCGGGCAAGAGCACGTTGGTCGACGCGTTGTGCCGGCTGATCGATGTTCCGGCCAACACGGTGTTCATCGACGGCCGCGACATCACGACCGTGCCGCTCGCCTCGGCGCGCCAGCAGATCGGCTACGCGCCGCAAGAGGCATTCCTGTTCTCGACGACGATCGCGGACAACATCGCGATGGGTTACGGCGGCGGCAGTGCGATCCCGGCGGCGCGCGCCAAAGAGCTGGAGCGCGTGATCGGCGCAGCCGCGGCCGCCGATCTGCGCGACGAACCCCGCGTCGTGGCAGCGACGATCGCCGCCGGTCTCGAGCGCGACCTCGCGGTCATGCCGGACGGACGCGCGACGATCGTCGGCGAGCGCGGCATCACGCTATCCGGCGGCCAGCGCCAGCGCGTCGCTCTCGCCCGCGCGCTCGTCGGCGCGCCGCGGCTGCTCGTGCTCGACGATTCGTTATCGTCGGTCGACGCCGACACCGAGAAGCTGATCCTGCGCAACCTGCGCGCGGTGATGGCAGGCCGGACCGCCGTCCTGATCTCGCACCGGGTCGCCGCGATCAAAGACGCCGACCAGATCATCGTGCTCGACGAGGGCAAGATCGCCGAGCGCGGCACCCACGCGGAGCTGATCGCGAGGGCCGGCATCTACAGCGAGCTGTATCGGACCCAGCTCGATACCGAATTCGAGGTCGTCGTGGATAGCAAGGAGGCGATGTAGCGATGGCCGTCGCCCGACCTCCGCGCAACGTGTTCGAAGCCGAGGCCGTGCTCGGCAAGGCGTACGATGTCCGGCTCGTCCGCCGGCTGTGGAAGTTCATCCGCCCGCACTGGAAGCTGCTCGCCGCATGGGCGCTGTTCATGCCCTGCACGATCGCGTTCGACCTCGCACAGCCGAAGCTGTTCCAGTTCTCGTTGACGCACCACATGTTGGGTGGCGACCGCTCCGCCTTGCCGCTCGACGCGATGTTCTACGTCCTGCTCGTCGTCGGCCAAGGCCTGTCGGGGCTCGGCGAACAGTACCTGCTGCAGCTCGCCGGCCAGCACACGATGCACGGGTTGCGGATCGCGATCTTCGATCACGTGTTGGCGCAACGCGCCGCGTTCTTCGATCGCATCCCGGTCGGTCGGCTGATGACGCGGATGACGAACGACATCGAGAGCCTGAACGAGATGTTCGCCCAGGGCGCGATCACGCTGGTCTCGGACTTCATCAAGATGCTCGCGATCCTCGGCGTGATGCTGACGATCGATGTCGGGCTCACGCTCCTCGTGATCGCGACGCTGCCGTTGTTGATCCTGCTCGTCGAGATCGCGCGGCGGGTCATGCGGGCATCGTTCCGCCAGATTCGCGTCCGGCTCGCCGCGATGAACGCGTTCGCCCAAGAGCACCTGTCCGGCATCCGCGTCATCCAGCTGCTCGGCCGCGGCAAGATCGCCTCGCGCGAGTACGACGAGATCAACGCGGGACACCGCGACGCCTACCTCGGGCAGATCCGCGCGGACGCCGCGATGTACGCGCTGGTCGAGGCGATCGGCTCGATGGCGATCGGGCTCGTGATCTGGTTCGCCGCCGGCCACCGCAAGGACGACATCGTGACGATCGGCGTGGTCGTCGTATTCATCGACTACATCGGCCGCTTCTTCATCCCGGTACGCGACCTGTCGGCGAAGTACGCCGTCATGCAAGGCGCGATGGCCGCGAGCGAGCGCATCTTCCAGCTGCTCGACACCGACGAGCCGGATGGCGGGACGAAGCCAGCCGCGAATGCGAATCGCACGCCGAAGCTCGATGGTCCCGCGGTCGTCCTCGCCGGCGTCAAGTTCAGCTACGGCGCGGAACAAGTGTTGCGCGGCATCGACCTCACCGTGCCGCGCGGCGCGACGGTCGCGGTCGTCGGCGCCACCGGCTCGGGCAAGTCGACCGTGATCAAGATGCTGACCCGGCTGTACGACTACGACAGCGGGACGATCGAGATCGACGGCGTCGATCTCCGCGCGATCGGACTCCCCGACCTGCGGCGGCGCATCACGGTCGTGTCCCAGGACGTGACCCTGTTCGCCGGCACGCTCGCCGATAACATCACGCTCGGCAAGACCTACGACCGGAGCAAGCTCGACGAGGCCGTGCGCCGCGTCGGCCTCGATCGCGCGCTCGAGCGCCGCGGCGATGACGTCACCTGCGAGGTCGCGGAACGCGGAGGCAACTTCTCGGCCGGCGAACGCCAACTCGTCGCGTTCGCGCGCGCGCTGCTCCGCGATCCCGAGATCCTGGTGCTCGATGAAGCGACCGCCCACGTCGATCCGATCGCCGAGGAGCTGATCGAACGCGGCGTGGCCGAGCTCATGAAGGGCCGGACGACGCTCGTGATCGCGCACCGGCTGACGACGATCCGCAACGCCGACCTGATCGTCGTGATGGACAAAGGCCAGATCATCGAACAAGGCCGTCACGAAGAGCTCGTCGCGCGCGGCGGCCTCTACGCCGCACTCGAGCGCACGTTCCGCCGCCAGGACTAGCGGCCTGCGGCAGCGCTGGCGACGGCTGGGTTGTCCACCGGGGCCATCTAGCAGCTCGACCACCTGGCCTGTGTCTTGGCTCCGCCGTTTCGGTATGATCACCGACCGATGCCTTCCGACCCGTACGAGCGATTGCGCCTCGCGATCGACGTGATGGCCGACGGGGCGATCGTGGCCGACACGCGCAGCGGCGACGTCACGATCAATGGTGCCGCGCGCGTGATGCTCGGCATCGCACCAGACGAGGCGGTCGATACCGCGTATCTCAAGGACGTCGTCGGCTTCTACCCGTTCGACCTCGCGGCCGCGTCGCCCGACGGTCAGCCGATTCGGGAAGAGGTCCGGATCGGCGAGCGCGTGCTGCACTCGGTCGTCACCCCGTTGCGCGACGGTGAGGAATCGATCGGCGCGATCGTCGTGCTCCGCGATCTCGGCGATACCGCCGACGTCGCTCGCAAGCGCTCCGAGTTCGCGCAGGTCATGTCGCACGAGCTGCGCACGCCGCTGACCTCGATCGCGGGCGCGCTCGACATCGTGTTGTCGGGCTACGCCGGGCCGTTGACGGATCGCCAGCTGCGCTACGTCGACATGGCGCGGCAAGCCGCGACGCGGATGAACCAGCTCGTCGACCAGCTGCTCGACCTCGCGCGCGCGCAAGCCGGCACGATCACGGTGGCCGCGGCGCCGGTCCAGCTCGACCGGCTCGCCCGCGAGGTCATCGATCGCTATCGCGCGGCGGCGGCGACCAAGCAGCTGACGATCGTGCTCGGCGCGTCGGCCGAGGACATCTCGATCGTCGGCGACCCCGAGCGGCTCGCGCAGGTGCTCGGAAATCTCATCACGAACGCGATCCGGTTCGCACCGGCGAACGGCGTGATCGACGTCCAGGTGTTCGGCCCGCCGCTGTCCGAAGACGCGGTCGGCGTCTCGGTTCACAACTCAGGGACGCCGATCGCGCCCGAAGATCACGAGCGGATCTTCGAGCCGTTCTCGGCGTCGAGCCGTCGCGTCGGCGGCACCGCGCTCGGGCTGTCGATCTCGCGCACGATCGTCGAAGCGCACGGTGGCCGGATCTGGGTCGAATCGGGCGGCGACGGCACGAAGTTCGTGTTCACCCTGCCGGTGTCGCCGAGGGCCGATGCGAAGGCCGATCAGACCATCCCGCTGCCGACGATGCTCGACGGGACCTCGACGCGACGCCGCGGCCTCGGCGACGGCGCGTGCGCGCTCGTCGTCGACGACGACCAACGCCGCTCGCTGCTGCTCAAGGGTCTGCTGATGGCGCTGACCGACCGCGTGCTCGTGGCCAACGACGTCGATGCCGCGCTCGCGATCGCGCGCGCCGAGCATCCCGCGCTCGCCGTCATCGCCGGCGCGATGTCGGACTCGATCGCGCTGCTCGCGATCCTCGAGCACGATCCGGACACCCACAAGACCGCGGTGATGGTCGTCGGCGATGCCGAGCGCCGTGCCGAGCTGATCTCGGCCGGCGCCGACGACGTGCTCGAGTTCCCGATCCAACCAGCCGCATTTCGCGATGCCTGCCTGCGCCTGGTCGAGAGCGGCCGCCGCGAAGCGCCGCGGGTGCTCGTCGTCGACGACGACCCATCGATCCGGCAGATCTGCCGCGAGGTGCTGCAGCTCGGCGGCTACCAGGTGCGCGATGCCGGCTCCGCGACCGCAGCGCTCGGCGAGGCGCGACGGTTTCGCCCCGACATGATCCTGCTCGACGTGCTGATGCCCGGCATCGACGGCTATCGCACGGCCGAGATGATCCGGGCCGATCCCGCGATCGGCATGGCGCCGATCATGTTCCTCTCCGCGCGCAGCGACACCGCCGACAAGGTGCGCGCGTTCCGCAGCGGTGCCGAAGACTACATGGTCAAGCCGTTCGATGCGGCCGAGCTCCTCGCGCGCGTCGGCAAGGCGCTCGATCGTCAGGCTCGCGAGCTCGGCGCCTCGCCGACGACGCAGCTGCCCGGCGCCGACGCGATCCAGTCGGAGGTCGAGCGCCGCCTCGAGCTCGGCGGCGGTGGCACGGTCGCGTGCTACCTCGATCTCGACAATCTCAAGGCGTTCAACGACTACTACGGCTACGCGAAAGCGAACGCGGTGATCCGCCAGACCGGCGACGTCATCCGCCGGGTGATCCAGGCCCAGGGCGCGCCGGGCGACTTCATCGGCCACATCGCCGGCGACGACTTCGTGTTCGTGACCAGCGCCGAGAGAGTGGATCAGGTCTGTCGCGGGATCTGCGACCGCTTCGACCACCTGATCCGGCTGTACTACGCCCCGGGTGACCGCGAGCGGGGCTATATCGAGACCAACGATCGGTTCGGGGTGCAGCGCAAGTTCCCGATCATGTCGGTGTCGATCGCGGCGATCACGCTGACCCGCGCGAAGACGTACGCCGGCCTCGCCGAGCTCGCCGCGCTCGGCAAAGGCACCGCCAAGGCGATCCCGGGCTCGAGCTACGTCCGCGATGGCCACGCGGTCAGCTGAAGCGCTACGACGCCACGCGGGTGACGTCGACGCGCAGATGGGCGCGCAGCTCGTCGGGCAACCTCGCGAGCTCGGCCGGATCGTCGTCGACGATCAGCCCCCGGCAGGTCGCCGCGCCGCACGCGCAGACCTCGGCCGCCTCGGCGACGAACGCGTAGTCGTACGTGATCTCCTCGCCGACCGCGAGGTCGCGCAACGCGACCCACCACGCGCGCGGCACGCCGGCGGCGTGGTCCCAGGTCGAGCGGACCTCGGTGTTCGGCTCGCACGAATGGTTGAACCATCGCGTCTGATCCGCGAGGTCCCAGAAGAAGTCCTCGCCGGGCAGGCCGGAGTCTTCGACCGGCAAGATCAGCGCGTAGGTATCGTCGAACTCCTCGTCCTCGCGATAGAGCACGCCATCGCCGTAGCAGACGATCTCCCCGGCGCGAAACGGCCGCGTGGTCACCACGCCATAGCCATGGATCGCCGACATCACGACTCGCAGGCCATCGAGCAAAGGCATCGCCGCGATCTGCCACAACCCGAGCTAGAAAAGCAACGATGGCGAACGCCGACCGCGCGCGTTAGATTTCGCGCTGCCATGGCTGACAAGCTCAAGGTAGGAGTGCTCGGCGCGACCGGCATGGTCGGCCAGCGATTCGTCTCGCTGCTCGCGAATCACCCCTGGTTCGAGGTCACCGCGGTCGCCGCGAGCGCCGCGTCTGCGGGCAAGTCCTATGGCGAGGCGGTGACCGGCCGGTGGACGTTGGCCACCGCGGTGCCGCGCGCGACCGCCGAGCTCGTCGTCCGTGATGCGTCGGAGGTCTCGCGCATCGCGGGCGCGGTCGACTTCGTGTTCTGCGCGGTCGACATGGCGAAGGACGCGACCGCGAGGCTCGAAGACGACTACGCGCGAGCCGAGACCCCGGTCGTGTCGAACAACTCCGCGCATCGCTGGACGCCCGACGTGCCGATGATGATCCCGGAGATCAACGCCGATCACGTCGCGGTGATCCCGGCGCAGCGCAGACGGCTCGGCACGAAGCGCGGCTTTGTCGCGGTCAAGCCGAACTGCTCGATCCAGAGCTACGTGCCCGCGATCCACCCGCTGCTCGCGTTCGGACCGACCAAGCTCGCGGTCTGCACGTATCAGGCGATCTCGGGCGCGGGCAAGACGTTCGAGACCTGGCCCGAGATGACCGACAACGTCATCCCGTTCATCAAAGGCGAAGAAGAGAAGTCCGAGAACGAGCCGATGAAGATCTGGGGCCAGGTCCAGGCCGGCAAGATCGTCGCGGCGACGGCACCCGCGATCACCGCCCAGTGCATTCGCGTGCCGGTCAGCGATGGCCACATGGCCGCGGTGTTCGTCGCATTCGCGCGCAATCCGAGTCGCGACCAGATCCTGTCGGCGTGGAGCGAGTTTCGCGGCAAGCCGCAAGCGCTCGCGCTGCCCAGCGCCCCCTCCCCGTTCTTGCAGTATTTCGACGACGACTCGCGGCCGCAGACCCGCCTCGACCGGGATGCCGGCAACGGCCAAGCGGTGACGATCGGTCGACTGCGCCCGGATTCGGTGTTCGACTGGCGATTCGTGGCCCTCTCGCACAACACGATTCGTGGCGCCGCCGGCGGCGCGGTCCTGACCGCGGAGCTGCTCAAGGCCGAAGGCTTTCTGGCGGCGAAGTAGGTGTCAGGTTCCTCGCAGAAATCCCGCAGTTAAACGAACGACGAGGAATTCGTCGAACTTAGGGACACCGCGATCTCGGTGAGCGTACACGCACGGCTTTGTTGAGTTCTACGTAGGATCGAGCTTTCGCTTGCTTGGCCTGAGCGAGTGGGCGACGGTACTAGTTGATGCCGAAACGCGTCGAGCCAGAGAGGCGCGCCAAGCGACGAGCGGCCTCGTCGCCGGCGGTGCCGGCGCTCGCGCGAGGCACGCGTGACGAGCTCAAGCCACCGCCGCAACCGGTGGACGAGATCGGTCCGGATGACGACCGCGACACGGTCGTCGTCGACCCGAGCGAACAGCACGACCCGAGCGAAGAGCACGACGTGATTCACGTCGCGACCGAGCACGACCACGACGATCACGACCAAGAGGTCGTCGACCACCACGACCCGGAGCTCGAAGCACCCGCCGCCGCGCTCGAAGCCCACATGCTCGAGCTCGGTCAGCGCAGGTTCGGCATCAGCTCGTTTCGCCCCGGCCAAGCGCTCGCGATCCGCAACGTGATGGCCGGCATCGACACGATCGCGATCATGCCGACCGGCGCGGGCAAGTCGCTGTGCTACCAGCTGCCCGCGCTCGAGCTCGATGGCGTGACGCTGGTCGTGTCGCCGCTGATCGCGCTGATGAAGGACCAGTACGACAAGCTCGACCACCTCCACATCGAGGTGCTGCGGCTCGACTCGACGCTGTCGCCGCGCGATGAAGCCGCGGCGCTCGCGCGGTTGTCCGAGAACCGGCCGTGCATCGCGTACGTCACGCCCGAGCGGCTCGGCGAGCCTCGGTTCCGAGAGCGACTCGCCGCAGTCCGCGTCGCGCTGTTCGTCGTCGACGAGGCGCACTGCATTTCGCAATGGGGCCACGACTTCCGCCCGGCCTACTTGGGCCTCGGCGAGGCGGTGCGCGCGCTCGGCCGGCCGCCGGTGCTCGCGCTGACCGCGACCGCGCCGCCGAAAGTCAAAGACGACATCCTCGCGCAGCTCCAGATCCCCGACGCATCGGTGATCGACATCGGGCTCAACCGCCCGAACCTGCGCTACCACGTGATCAAGGCGTCGAGCGAGCGCAAGAAGCAGGCGCTGCTGCTCCGCCTCATCGATCGCCAGCCCGGCTGCGGCATCATCTACGCCGCGACGGTCAAGACCGTCGACGCGCTCGCCGACTTCTTGTGGTCGCAAGGCGTCGAGTGCGGGCGCTATCACGGCCGGATGCGCGCGAAGGATCGCGAGCGCGTGCAGAGCGCGTTCATGGAGCACAGCGAGCCGCGGTTGATGGTCGCGACCAACGCGTTCGGACTCGGCGTCGACAAGCAGGATCTGCGGTTCGTCATCCACTACAACTTCCCGGGCTCGCTCGAGAGCTACTACCAGGAAGCCGGACGCGCCGGACGCGACGGCGTGCCCGCCGATTGCGTGCTGCTCTACCAGCCCGAGGACAAGCGGATCCAGAGCTTCTTCCTCGGCGGTCGCTATCCGACGCCGGAGCAGACGCGCGCGGTCGCCGAAGCGCTCGTCCACGTGGCCGGCGGACGCGTCGCGACGGTGTCGGCAGAGGGCGACTATGAGGCGAGCGAGGACGACTCGATGTTCGTCTCGGTCAAGGACATCGCCGAGCGCGCCGAGGCCCCGGCGAAGAAAGCGCGCGTCGTGCTGTCCTTCCTCAAGGAGGTCGGGTTCGCGGCCGAGGCGCCAGGTGCGCGGTTCGCGCCGCTCGCGACCGAGCCGCCGAGCATCGAGGACCTCGCGCGCTCCGCGACGCGCTACGAGCAAAAGCGAGCACAAGATCGCGCGCGGCTCGCCGCGATGTTGCGCTACGCGCAATCGCATCTATGTCGCACGAGGCTGCTGGTCACGTACTTCGGCTATCTCGACGCACCGGCGTGCGGTACGTGTGACAACTGCCAGCGCGCCGCGAAGGCGATCGCGGTACCGCAGCCGCGCGAGCTCGACATCGTCGCACGCGAGCAGGTCGCCCGGCGCGGCGGCGATGCGACGACTCGGCGTGCGCTGCTCGAAGAGGCCGTACGACGCAGCCGAACGCCGACGAGCCGTGGCCGCGCACTGAAGATCGAGCGCGTCAGGCGGCCGATCTTCGGTCCGCTCGAGAAGGGCGACCTCGTGCGCCACGCGACGTGGGGCGACGGCGAAGTCGTGCGCGTCGTCGGGGACAGCATCACGACGTTCTTTCCGGTTCACGGCGAGAAGCTGCTCAAGGCTTCATTCCTGGAGAAGATCCAAGCATGATGAAGCTCGTGATCGCGGCCTAGTTGGTCGCGAGTTGCAGCGCGCCAGCCTCGAGACCAAGTCGTTCATCCCGGCGATGGCGAAGTCGGTCGACGAAAACCTGTAGCGCCGACCGTGGCCTCGGTCTAGAACGACGCGATGGCTCGCTGGTGGTACGCGCCGTGTATCGCGCTCCTGATCGGAGCTCCCGTGTACCTCGTGTCGCAAACCCTCGGGCTGTTCGGCGAGTTCGCGCATATGCAACGCGTCGTGATGCCCGGCAGCGCGACCGTGAAGCTGCCCGCTGGCCCGTCGACGTTCTATGTCGATACGACCGCGACGGTGGATGGCACGGTCTATCGGCTCGAGGGACAGATCAGCTTCACGTGTCACATCGATGGCGACCGCGGCACGTCGCTCACGCTCGACCATCCCAGCGCGTCGGTCCGCGCCTCGATCGGAACGTCCAGCGTCGTGAAGGTGTTCGAGACCAGCGCACCGAGCGAAGGTAAGTACCAGCTCGCCTGCTCGAGCGAGACCGGGGACAAGTTCGTGCTGGGGGTCGGCCCCGAGGTGGGCAGGATGTTCAAGGTCGGGCTCGTGTTCATCGCCCTGATGTTGTCGGGCGGAGGGCTCACGTTGCTCGTTTTCCTGCGGCGGCGCGCTGCCGCCCGAGCTCGTAAAGCGCGAGCGACGCCGCCACCGACACGTTGAACGAGCCGACCGCGGTCCGCGCCATCGGGATCAGCGCATGAAAATCGCATTGCTTCGCGACCAACGGGCGAACGCCACCGCCCTCCGAGCCGAGCACGAGGCAGAGCGCCATCGTGCCGTCGATCGTGTCGATCGGCTGCGCGTTCGGTGCGGCGTGGACCGCGACTCGCCACAGTCCGAGCTCGCGCAGGTCCTCGAGCGCGCGCACGAGGTTGCCGACCTGCGCGATCGGCAGCAACTCGCTCGCCCCCGCCGACGACTTCGCGACGATCGCGGTGACCTGTGCCGCGCGATGCTCGGGGATGATCACGCCATGGGCACCGAGCAGGTACGCCGAGCGCAAGATCGCGCCGAGGTTGCGCGGATCCTCGACGCCGTCGAGCGCGACGAGCATCGGCTTCTCGGCGGTCGCGAGCGCGACCAGGTCCTCGAGCGTGGCGTAGGCGAACGCGCCGAGCCAGGCGATCACACCCTGATGGCGCGCGCCCTCGCCCGCCGCGCGATCGAGCGACGGGCGGTCGCGATCCTCGACCTTGATGCCGGCGGCGCGCGCGGCGGTGACGATCTGCGCGATCGGATCGCCGGCCGATTTATCCGCTCGCTTCGGATCGACCCAGATGGCGCGCACCTTCGCGGCCTGGCTCGCGACGAGCTCGCGCACCGGCCCGGCGCCGTAGACGCACCGGTCCCCCGGCGCGGTCACGCGACGAGCTCGGCGACGATCGCGCGCGCGGCGGCCGCCGGATCCGCGGCATCGCGCAACGGTCGGCCAACGACCACGAGGTCCGCTCCCGCGGCTCGCGCCTCACGCGGCGTCATCACGCGTTTCTGATCACCGGCGGCGCTGCCGGCCGGGCGCACGCCCGGCGTGACGATCAAGAGTTGTGGCGCCACCTGCCGAGCCAGCGCGACTTCAAGCGGCGACGCGACGATCCCGTCGCAGCCTGCAGCCGCGGCGAGCGCCGCACGGCGCACGACGAGCTCGCCGACCGGTCCTTGCGCACCAATCGCGGCGAGATCCGAGTCGTCGAGCGAGGTCAACACGGTGACCGCGAGCACTCGCGTCTCGCCGACGTCGCGCGCCGCTTTGACCGCCGCTTGCAACATCGCGCGCCCACCTGCGGCGTGAACGGTGAGCAACCCCGCGCCGAGCGCGGCGGCCTGCGCGCTCGCCCGCGCGACGGTCTCCGGGATATCGTGGAGCTTGAGATCGAGCATCACGCGCAGGCCGCGCGCGACGAGCTCGCGGACGAACGCCGGCCCTTCGGCGCAGAACAGCTCGAGCCCGACCTTGACCCAGCTCGGCACGCCGTCGAGCTTTCGCACGAGCGCCTCGGCCTCCGCACGGTTCGGAGCGTCGAGCGCCGCGATCAACCGATTGCCGGGCTCGAAGCTCACCCGCCGGATCTAACACGGCCCGCGGTCGAGCCGTAGGCGATCGGAACCAGCAACGGGAGTTAGGCGCCGTGCACGAGGGTCTGGAGCCAAGTCACGATCGAATCGTTTGGTACGAGGCTGTCCATCTCGACGGTAGACTTGTCGCCGATCGCTACACCTGGACAGTCGGTGTCCGGCGGGAACACCTTGCGTTGCAGCGCTTGCCCGGACCGGCGATCGTAGACCACGACCTCGCGCTCCTTGAGCTGCAGCGAGACCGTCATGGCTTCGTCACCGGCTTTGTAGCCGGTGCATGTCTTCGTGCCCTTGACCGTCGGCAGTACATGGATGATCGCGACCGCGTCGAGATCGCGCATGTGCACCGCAGCGCCGACGAGCTGACTCGAGGACAAGTCGACGAGGTAGATCGATCGCGGCCGCTTCGGCATGTGGACCTCGTGTCCCAGCATCAGCCCGCCGCTCTCGACCGTCGCGAGAAAGTCCTCGAGGGACGGAGGGCGGATCGCGGCAAGCTCGAGCTCGGCCGTCTCACCGCTCGCGAACGTGAGCTCCAGCTTTCGATTCTTCGGCGCTACCTTCGCGTCGTCCCAGGCGCGACGATCAACCGGCAGGCCACCGATGTCATCGCGTACGTCACCGACTGCGAACGGATGCCCGGGCTTTTCCACGGTTCCGCTGTGATCGCCGAGCTGCCAGTGGGTGTTGTCGCTGGGAAGCAGGATCAGCTCCACCGTGTAGACACCGTTGTTTTCGACCGCAATCTCTCCGTCGAGGTTTGGCTGATCGACCACGTGGAAGTGAGTCCCGTCCCATGCGAACCGGATGGGCTCGGGGCCGGTATGGATCCTACGCGGAGCGCTCGCCACGGCAGCTGGCGCCGGTGCGACTGGCCGGGTCGGGGGAGGGCTCGGCACGCGGTCATCGCCAGGCGCGGGATCCCGTGATCGGCACGACAGAACAACCATAGCGATGAACAGCGTGCGCACCATGCCGCGACGAATAGCATGGTGCGTGCCACCACTCACCCCCTCCAGTCGGGAACACGCCCGCGTCGATCCGCGGGTGCAACGTTGCACGCCGTTGCACCCGCGTGCAGCGAGCATGATCGAAGCCCCAGCGCCGCACCCCACCCGAAGCCGAAGCCGAAGCCGAAGCCGAAGCCGTAGCCGAAGCCGAAGCCGAAGCCGTAGCCGCAGCCGTTGCCGAAGCCGTTGCCGTTGCTGTTGCAGCTACGTCCCGCTAGCGCGCCACCCTCACCGCGTACGCTCCGCCGCTCTCCTCGACGACCGTGTAGATCACGCCGTCGTCGGCGCGCCGGTGCTCGCGGTCGAACTTGATCGTGCCGGTCAACCCGACGAGCTGTCCGCTCGCGAGCGTCGCGGCGAGCGCGCTTCGTCCGCCCGCACCCGCTGCTGCCGCGAGCTGCGCGGCATCGAACGCATACGCTTCGAGCGCGCCCGGCGGATGCCCGAACGCGGCGACATAGCGATCGAGGAACGGCTTGCTCGCCGCGTCTTGATCGTCGGGGTAGTAGCCGGGCGCGAACAGAGCGCCTTCGGAGTGGCGGCCGGCATCGATGACGTACTGCGGCGTCAGATCTTCGGCGGTCGACAGCAATAACACCGGGCGGCCACCGCGCAGCTTCTTCGGAAATGGCATCGCGCGGGCCAGATCGCCGGCCGCCGCGAGCGCGGGTGCGATCAGCCCGAGCTTCTCGGCCTGGTCCGGGACGAAGATCGCTTGCCACGCATTCCCGAGCTTGCCGACCACACCGCTGAAGGACTTCGTGTCCTTCGGATAGGTCACGGTCGAGACGATCGCGCCGCCACCCTTCACGATCTCGGCGGCGAACGCGGCGGTGATCGCTTTGCCGTAGCCGTTCTCCGGCGCGAGCACCGCGAACCTCGTCGCGCCTTCGGCGAGCGCGCGATGGGCGAGCACACGGGCGCGCGCTTCGGCCGAGTGCCGGATGTGAAACGCGAGCTTGCCGAAGTTGCGCTTTTCGGCCGCGGCGCTGAGCGACAGCAGCGGCACGCCCGCAGCATCGGCGCGCACGGTCGCGGCGTCGACCGATTCGCCATCGATCGGCCCGATGATGGCGACGACGTTGAGCCGCGCGAGCTGGTCGACCGCGTCGGCCGCGGTCGCGGCGTCCGGCGCGGCGCGGACCTCGATCGCGGCGACGCCCTTGCCATCGGGCGCGCCGGCGGCCAACCCGAGCGCGGCCGCGGCCTTACTCGCGATCTTGTTCTGGCTGCCCGAGCCGAAAGGCATCACCGCGCCGATCAGGCCGACACTGCCCGAGCCCGGCGCGGCCGGCCCGACGTCGGCTTCGCGGATCGTGCGCGGTAAGCCGAGCGCGGTCCGCACGGGGCCGAGATCGGTGCGCAGCTTCGCGGCGGTGCCCGGATCGCCCGAGCGCTCGGCGATCAGCGCGAGTCGGCTGCCGACGATCGCGATACTCGGACCCTTGCGATCCGCGAGCTCGTCGTAGACCCGGCGCAGCGCGTTGCCGTCGGCGCCGGAGACGACCTGTTCGATCCGCGCGATCGCGACCGCGCGCTCGGTCGCGGTGATGCCCGGGCGCGCGTACAGCTCGTCGAACTGCGGCAGCGCATCGAGCGGGCGCTCGCCGGCGGCGGTCGAGTACGCGAGCGCCGCGATGTACTCGGTGCGTTCGTCGTCATTATCGACCGCGCGCGCGTTCGCGACGAGCAGCTTGTGAGCGCTCGCCGGATCGCCTTCGTAGTTCTTCGCGATGCCGAGGAACAGCGCCCCGCGCGCCGCGAGCCCCGGATCGCGGTCGGTGCTGGCGACCTGCGCGAGCACCTTGTCCGCCTGGCTGAAGTCGCGTGCTTTGATCGCGGCGATGCCGGCGTAGAGCTGCGCCCACGGCACGATCGGATCGGCCGGGTAGTCGCGCACGATCTTCGCGAACTCCGGGCCCTGCGTGCCGTCGCGGAGGAATTGCGCCTTCGCGTCCTGAAACTTCGCGCGCGCGTTCGCGTCGCCGGTGCGCGGCGGCTCGGCTTCGAGCAGCGTGCGCCGTGGCCTCGGGCAGCCCGCGAGCAGCGCAGCGAAGATCAGCGTTCGGACGACGGTTCTCACCCACAGACAGTAGCGATCGGACGGAGCGCGTGCAAATCGCGGTATGAACGCGGCATGCCCGGCCGCAGCGATCGCCTCGAACGCGAAATAGATGGTGGCTTCACCGCGTTGGAGAACGCGCACATCGACGCCGCCGCGCTCCATCTCGAGCGCGCGCAGCGCATCGACCGCCGGCATCCCCGCGTGGTCGAGCTGGCGGCGCTGGTCGCCGAGGCTACCGGTGACCCCGACGCCGCGGTGAAGGCGTACGAACAACTCGCCGCGCTCGATCCGACCGCCGTAGTGCCGGCGATCCGGCTCGCCGGGCTCGCCCTCGATTTCAACGACGATCCCGATCGCGCGCTCGCGCTCCTCGCAAGAGCCGAGCCGTCGATCACCGACCCCGAAGATCGGCTCGAAGCGCTGTTCACCCGGGCGAAGGCCTACATCGCGAAGGCCGACCGCGCGGCCGCACTCGCGGCGCTCGCGAAGATCGACGCGAGCACGCTGTCCGGTTGCGACCGCGAACCGCTCGCGATGCTCGCGCTCGACGCGGAGGCGCCCGAGCTCGCGCTGTCGTTCGCACAGCCGTTGCTCGCCGAGCCCGAGCTCGAGCCCGCCGACCGCGCGGACGCCCTCCACTTGCTCGGCGCGATCTATGCGGAGCTCGGCCGCGACGCGGACATGGCGCGAGCGTGGCGCGAGTGTCGCGACCTCGACGCCAAGACCGCCGCGACGCCGGCGGTCGACCTCAGCAACGACGAGCTCGATGCGATCGCGACCGCAGCGCTCGCCGAGCTGCCGGCCACCGCGCGCGAGCTGCTCGAGCGAGTGCCGATCCTCGTCGACGAGGCACCGAGCGACGAGCTGATCGCCGACGGCGTCGACCCGCGACTGCTCGGCCTGTTCCAGGGCACGCCGTTGCCCGAAGGCGGCGACCTCGCGCCGAGCGTCACCGCGATCTGGCTGTTCCGCCGAAATCTCATGCAGCTTTCGGAGTCGCGCGACGACGTCGTCGAAGAAGTCCGGATCACCGTCTTGCACGAGACCGCGCACTACTTCGGCATGGACGAGGCCGATCTCGAAGAGCTCGGGTTGGATTGAGCCCGGAGCCGATCGATCGGGCCGAAGGGCGCGCCGCTCAGTCCGGGAGGCAGATGTTGTTGCCGACCGCGGTGCCGGGAACGCAGATCGCGACAAAGCAGCACGTGCCGCTATCCGGGCAATCGCTGTTCACGCTGCAGAACTGACCGCCCTCGCCCGCGTCGGGTCGAACGACAAACGCATCGGGCTGCACGTTCGACGTATCGTGAGTCACGCCGGCGTCGTGGTGGACGTCGCCGTCTTCGTGCAGGTGAGCGTCGTTCCGGACCGAGCCGTCGGTCGTCTCGAGCGCCCCGCCCTTCGCGCAACCGAAGGTGACCACCAAGCACGCAGCTAGAAGACGACTCATGGGAGTGAGCGCATCCTAGCCGTGAGGCCGATCGACACAACACGTTTTTCGGTGGTCGGACCGCTGGAGCGACAGGTTGTAACCCGATGAAGCGGTGCGTCACGCTCAGCCGAGCGTGGCGACGCGATCGCCGAACAGCCGCTCGAGCCGGGCGAGCAGATCGTCGGTCGGGGCGATCGCCCAGGCATCGGCCAGCGGGATCACCGTCTCGGAGCGCTGGCTGATCTTCAAGCGCAGCACGGCCTGGCAACTGCCGCGCGTGGCCGCCGCCAGGATCGAGCGCAGCTCCGCGATCTGGTCGGGCGTGACCTGGTCGGCGTTCAAGTGGATGTCGACGCGCGAGGTCTTCTGCTCGCGCAGCTCGGACAGCGGCTGAGTCGACTCGAGCAGCATCTTCCATTCGGGCGCGTCGAGGTTGCCCTCGTTCTTGACCTGGCCGCTGCACAAGATTGGCTCGTCGCTGACCAGCACGTGGCGGACCTTCTCGAACGTCTTGGGAAACGCGATGACCTCGATCGTCCCGGCGGTGTCCTCGAGGACGAACCGCGCCATCTTATCGCCCTTCTTCGTGATCATCTCTTTGTATTGGCTGACCACGCCGCCGATCGCGTGATCGCCCGGGTTGCGATTGCCCGCCGGGAAGTCGCTCGTCGTCGCAGTTGCATAGCGGCCGAGGTCGCCGCGGTAGCGATCGAGCGGATGGCCCGAGACGTAGAACCCGAGCGCCTCCTTCTCGAACGCGAGCAGCTGCTTGTGATTCCACACGTCGAGCTCGGGGTAGAGCTCGCCGAGCGGCGCGGCGCCCGGCGTCTGCACCGGCTCGGGTGCGAGCAAGCCGAACAGCGAGGTCTGGCCGCTCCGCCGATCGCGCTGCTCCGACGCGCCGCGCTCGAGCGCACCATCGAGCACCGCGAGCAGCTGCGCGCGATGATGCTCGCCCGCCAAGCCGTCGAGCGCGCCCGCCTTGACGAGCTGCTCGAGCACCCGGCGATTGCACTTCTGAGTGTCGACCCGGCGGCACAGCTCGTACAGCGACGCGATCTGGCCATCCGCGGTGCGCGCCTCGATGATCGCCTCGACCGCGGTGGAGCCGACGCCTTTGACCGCGCCGAGCCCGAACCGGATCACCTTGCCGACATCGCCGGGCCGCGAGATCACGGTGAAGTCGTGCTGCGACTCGTTGACGTCGGGCCGTTCGACGACGAGCCCCATCGCGCGCGCCTCGGCGATGAACTTCACCACGTTATCGATGTTGTCGGCGTCGCACGACATCAAGCCCGCCATGAACTCGTGCGGATAGTGGTGCTTGAGGTACGCGGTCTGATAGGTCAGCCAGCCGTACGCGGCGGAGTGGCTGCGGTTGAAGCCGTAGCCCGCGAACTTCTCCATCAGATCGAACACGCTGTCGGCGATCTTCGTGTCGATCTGCTTGGCCGCCGCGCCCGACATGAACGTGGCCTTCTGCTTGGCCATCTCGTCGGCCTTCTTCTTACCCATCGCGCGGCGCAGCAGATCGGCGGCGCCGAGCGAGTAACCGCCGAGCACCTGCGCGATCTGCATCACCTGCTCTTGGTAGACGATGACGCCGTACGTGTCCTTCAGCACCTCGGCGAGCGACGGATGCGGGAACTCGACCTTCTCGCGACCGTGCTTGCGGTTGATGAAGTCGTCGACCATCCCGCCTTCGAGCGGACCCGGGCGATACAGCGCGCCGGCGGCGACGATGTCTTCGAGGCAGTCCGGCTTGAGCTTCTTGAGCATCTCGCGGAAGCCGCTCGATTCGAGCTGGAACACGCCGGTCGTGTCGCCGCGCGAGATCATCTTGTAGACCTCGGCGTCGTTCTTCGGGATCGTGTCGATCTCGAGCCCGGGCTCGCCGCGCGCGATGCGCTGTTCGTTGATCAACCGCAGCGCGGTCTGGATCACGGTCAGCGTCTTCAGGCCGAGGAAGTCGAACTTGACGAGGCCGGCCTTCTCGACCTCCTTCATCGCGAACTGCGTGACGATCTCGCCGTTCTGACCGCGGAAGCACGGCACGTACTCCCACAGCGGGCGTTCCGCGATCACGATGCCGGCGGCGTGCATGCCGGCGTTGCGGTTGAGGCCCTCGAGCGACGACGCGAGATCGAGCAGCTCGCGATGCAGCGGTGAATCGTTGTACAGCGCCTTGAGCTCCGGCACCTGCTCGATCGCCTCGCGCACCGGCGGCGACTTGCCCTGCACCGGCTCGGGCACGAGCTTCGCGAGCTTGTCGGCCTCGGCGAACGGAAACTCCATGACGCGCGCGATGTCGCGAATCACGCCGCGCGCCTTGAGCTGATGGAACGTCGCGATCTGGCCGACGCGATCCTCGCCGTACTTCTGCTGGACGTACTTGATGACCTCGCCGCGGCGATTCATGCAGAAGTCGACGTCGAAGTCGGGCATCGACACGCGCTCGGGGTTGAGGAACCGCTCGAACAGCAGCTTGAACTCGATCGGATCGATGTCGGTGATGCGCAGCGCCCACGCGACCGCCGAGCCCGCGCCCGAGCCGCGGCCCGGGCCGACCGGGATGCCGTGGTCCTTCGCCCAGTTGATGAAGTCCCAGACGATCAGGAAGTAGCCCGAGAACTCCATCTTCTGGATCACCGCGAGCTCGGTCCTGCAGCGCTCGCGATAGATGTCGGCGTCGAACGCGATGCCGCGCGCGGTGTACTCCTCGAATCGGCGCTCGAGGCCGCGCTCGATCAGCTTCGCGATGTACGTGTCGACGGTCGTCGCCTTCGGGCACCTTGTACGCCGGCAGGAACGTCTGGTCGAGCTTGAGCTTGACGTTGCACTCGGCCGCGATCTTCGCCGCGTTCTCGACCGCCTCGCCGCAGTCCGAGAACGCGGTGTCCATCTCGGTCGGCGACTTCATGTAGTAGCTGTCGGTGACGTGCTTGAGCCGCTTCTCGTCCTTGAGGCTCTTGCCGGTCTGGATCGCCATCAGCACGTCGTGCGCCGCGGCATCGGCGCGGTTGACGTAGTGACAGTCGTTGGTCGCGACGAGCGGCAGCGACAGCTTCTTCGCCATCCGGCGCAGCTCGCCGTTGAGCCGATCCTGCTCGGGCATCGGCGTCGGCATCAGCTCGAGGTAGAAGTCACCGGGCGCGAACATCGCCGCGTATTCCTTCGCGACCTCCTCGGCCGCGGCGACACCGTTCTTCTCGATCGTCTGCGCGATCTCGCCGCCGAGGCACGCCGACATGCCGACGAGGCCTTCGCTGTGCTCGCGCAGCAGCTGCTTGTCGATCCGCGGGTTGTAGTAGAAGCCCTCGAGGTAGCCCTTCGAGTTCAAGAACGACAGGTTCTTGTAGCCGATGTCGTTCTTCGCGAGCAGGATCAGGTGGTAGTTGCGCCGGTTCGTGCGGTCGTGGCGATCGCTGGCCGCGATATAGGTCTCGCAGCCGAAGATCAGCTTGATGTCGTTCGCCTTCGCCTCGGTGTAGAGGTCGATCGCCCCGAACATGTTGCCGTGGTCGGTGACCGCGACGGTGTCCATCCCGAGCTCGCGGACCTTCGGGAACAGGTCTTTGACGCGGATCGCCCCGTCGAGCAGGCTGTACTGCGTGTGAAGATGGAGATGACTGAACGCGCCCGCGGCCATGATATGACCCATCAGATCTAGCGCATGAGGCCGATACTCCCGAGGCCGGAACGACACGAATTACCGCGACTCGCCCGGTTCGTCTTCGCGATCGCGCTCTCCGCCTGCGCGCACCCGCAACCGCCGGTCCCGCCGGGCGAGCCGATCCCGGCGGAGCCGGACACGAAGGTCGCCTCGATCGACAAGGAATGCGCCGGGGTCGTCACCGCGATCGACACCTATAGCGCGTGCCCGAACCTCGAAGAGCCGCAGCGCGACTATTGGCGCCGCGTGAGCGAGCTCTCGGCCCGGAGCTTCGCGACGACCGAGGACAGCACGCTGGATCCGAAAGGCGCGCGCGCGATCGCCGTGGCGTGCCATCGCGCGGCCACCGCGATCACGTTTGCCAACGAGCGCTGCATGGCCGGCAAGCCCCCGCTGGACCGTTAGCCGCGCTACTTCTGCGCGAGCGCCCAGACGACCTGGGGAAAGTCGGGCTCGTTCTTGAGCGAGTGCAGCCACGGGATGTAGCTGCGCCAGCTGCGAAAGCTCGCCTTGATCGAGCCGCGATTGCCCCACGATCCAGTCTGGATCTGGTCGATCGGAAAGCCGCACTCCGCGAGCAGATGTTTGAGCCCGAGCTCGGTCCAGCGCGAGCAGTCGACCGGATAGCCGTGGACGCGGATGAGGAACGGCACCGAAACCATGAAGTAACCGCCGGGCGCGAGCATCGCGTAGACGTTGCGGGTCGCGCGATACGGCCACAGCAGATGTTCCCACACCTGATCGGCGAGGATCAGGCCGAACGGCTCGGGCAGCGTCTGCGCGCAGATGTCGAGCTCGGGCAAGCCGACCGTGCGGTACGACTTCGCACCGAGATCTTTCCAGTTGTCGCCGGAGATCTCGAGTGCGTCGAGCTGTTCGGGATGGATTTCGGCGAGCAACGCGCGCTGCGATCGCTCCATGACGATCCGACTCCAGTTCGGATTGCCATAGCCGGTCAGGAACGAGACCACGGACATCGGCGCCGAACCTAGCATTGGGGCATGCTGGAGAAGCGGCATGTCCGACAGTCTCGAGAAGAAGATCAACCGCGGAGTGGCCTGGACCGGGGCGTCCCAAGCGGTGATCGCGATCGCGGATCTGGTCTCGCAGCTGCTCGTGGTGTCGCTGTGGCTGACGAAGGAGCAGTTCGGCATCGCGATGATGGCGGTGCCGCTGTACGTGGTGCTCGACAGCGCCGCAGACCTCGGCATCACGTCCGCGCTGATCCAGCACGACGATCACACGCCCGAACGGATCTCGACGGTGTTCTGGTTCAACCTGATGCTGTCGGTCGCGCTGTTCGGGTTGCTGTTCGCGATCGGGCCGCTGTACGCACGGCTGCAGGGCTACGACGTCGTCGGGTGGCTGCTGATCGCGTACGGCGGCAAGCTGCTGCTGCAGAACGTCTACGCGATCCCGTACGCGCTGCTCCGCAAGGAGCTGCGGTTCGCCGACATCGCGAAGATCCGCACCGCGGCGTACCTCGTCGAGTCGATCACCCGGATCGTGCTCGCCGCGTGCGGCGTCACGATCTGGTGCTTCACGCTCGCCGCGCTCGCCCGCGCCGTGATGTTCGCGGTGCTGATCCAGGTGCGCCACCCGTTCGTGCCGCGGTTCGTGTTCCGGCTGCGCGAGGTGCTGCCGTACGTGCGGTTCGGGATGCGCACGGCGTCGAGCTCGATGCTGTACTACCTGTACACGAACCTCGATTACCCGGTCGTGTCGTACTTCTTCGGCGCGACCGCGAACGGCATCTACGCGCTGGCGTATTGGATCGTGCTCGAGGCGGTCAAGACGATCGCGAACGTCGTGATCGAGGTCGCGTTCCCCGCGTTCGCTCGGCTGCGCGCGGACCTGCCGGCGCTGCGCAAGCAGTTCATCCGACTCACCCGGCTGAACCTCGTCGCCGTGCTGCCGTTCGTCGTGCTCATCCTGCTCGTGATCCCCGAGCTGCTCGACCTCGGCTACGCGGGTGGGCGATGGACGAGCGGCGATCTCGCGCTATGCGCGGAGGCCGCGCGGATCTTGTGCATCGTCGGGTTGCTGCGCGCGCTCGGGTTCATCGGCCCGCCGTTGCTCGACGGCATCGGCCGCCCGCAGCTCACGTTGCGCTACATGACCGTGGCGACGATCGTCGTGCCGATCACCTTCGCGCTGTTCGCGGAGCTGTTCGGCCACCGGCTGGGCCTACTCTCGGTGGCGACCGCGTGGGCGGTCGGCTACCCGGTCGCGTTCGCGATCCTGATCTACCTCGTCGCCCGATCGATCCAGCTGTCCGTGCTCGACTACCTGCGCAGCGGCGGCGGGATCGTCGCCTGCGCGGCGGCGGGGCTCGGCGTCGGGGTCGCGATCAAGCTCGCACTCCGGGCGGCGCTGCCCGACGCCGGAGACGCCACGGTGATCGTCGCGGTCGGCTTGCCCGCGCTCGCGACGATGTTCGGCCTCCTCGCGACCTGGCAGAAGATCACGCCGCGGTCGGTCGGACAGGCGCTACGCGCGTAGCCGGCGCGACCTCGATCGATGCGCCGGCGATCGCGAGCTGCGGCCCGCGCTCCGGCGGCGGTCGGCGCATCCGACCGAATAGCCAACCGACCGCCCAGTACGCCCACAGCACCGGGAACGCGAGCGAGAACGCGGACAGCGCGACCGCTTTGCGCACCGGCCGCCCGGCGTACTTCCAGCTCTCGCCGTCGTAGATCCGCTCGCACGCGTGGTACCAGAGCAGGACCATGTAGACCGGGTACAGCGCGACGAACCGGATCGCGTGGTAATGGCCGACGACGTTGTGCAGATACTCGAACAACCGGCGGCCGAACCCGATCGTCGACATCTTGCGCTTGTCGAGCCCGCCTTGGATGTCGAGCCGGCGCAGGATCCACGCGTCGGGATCGAACACCATGTACTCGTCGTCGCGCTTGCCGCGCTGGATGCGGAAGCACAGCGAGTTCTCGTCTTCGATCTGCGTGCAGGTGTCCCACATGCCGAAGCGCTCGAGCGCGCTGCGCCGGATCGCCGAGTTCGTGCCGTGGATATTCAGGATCCGATCGGAGCGCACGTCGACCTGCGTGTAGCAGCGTTGCCACAGCATGCGGCTGTACGACAGCACGTTCGCGCGCGCGAACTCCATGTTCTTGTACGGCGGCTCGCGTCCGCCCTCGACGACGTGGCGGCCGCTCACCGCGAGGCACTTCGGATCGCGGAAGTTCGTCATGTGCGCCGACAGCCAACCCGGGTGTCCCGGGATGTCGTCGTCATCGAGCATGATGATGATATCGCCGCTCGCGATCCGGCACGCCTCGTTGCGCGACCCGGGCCCGCCGAGCGGTGGACGCTTCGCGACGACGACGCGCGGATCGGCGGCGAGCTCGGCCAACCGGGCTTGTTCTTCGGCCGTGAACCGCGTGCTCTGCTCGATCACGAGGATCTCGAAGCTCGGGTAGTCCTGAGCGAGACACTGGACGAGCGCATCGCACGCCGCCGCGAGGCGGTTGTACGAGCGGAGCACGACGGTAGCCTTCAGCATGGCTGGCCGATCGCGACTATAGTCGCGGCGTGGGCCTGCGCAGCTTGTTCGAATCCGCGACCGGCGGGGGGCCGTTTCGTCGCCGCGATTACACCAAGCGGCTCGCGTACCAGGACAATTACCGGCAGCTCGCCGGGGCGCTGTGCGAGATCCTCGACTTCGCCACGCACCTCGACGTCGGTTGCGGCCAAGGCCTGTTGCTCGGCCCGTTGCTCGAGCGCGGCAAAGACGTGTCGGGTATCGAGGGATCTGCGGCCGCGCGCGAGTTCATGCCGGCGGCGCTGCGCGACCGCATCCGGACCGCGAACATCACCGAGCTCGCGGTCGAGCGGCGTTACGATCTCGTCTCGTGCGTCGAAGTGCTCGAGCATATCCCCGAAGCCCAGGCCGATCGCGCGGTCGGCTTTCTCGCCGGCTCCGCCGAGCGCTGGATCTATTTCAGCGCCGCGATCCCGCGCCAACCCGGCGTCGGGCACATCAACTGCCAGCCGTCGCTCTACTGGATGCTCGCGTTCGAGCGCCACGGCTGGCAGCTCGATCTCGCCCGCTCCGGCAACTTGCACGCCGCGCTGCGCGGCATGAGCCCGTGCTGGTGGCTGCCGCAAAACGCGCTGATCTTCGCGCGCGCTCGGTAGCGTCGGTTCGGCGGGGACCGCGAGCATGGTTTGGGACTTATCACGACTGCCCGCCCGAGCGCACCTGCCACGATCAGCCGGGGTCGGCAGAGTCGCGGCGGAGTGAGGCGACCTGGTCGGGCGACCCCAGCACCACGAGGGTCATGCCCGGCTCGAGCCGCTCGTCGGCGTCGGGATTGTAGATCCAGGTCGCGGCGTCGCGACCGCGCAGCGCGAGCACGGTCATCCCGAACCGCTCGCGGATCTTGGCGTCGCGCAGGGTGTCGCCGAGGCCCTTCTCGCCCAGCGTGATCTCCTCGATCCGGAACACCGCCCCCCGGTCGCGCAGCATGTCGTCGAGAAACCGCACGACCGCGGGCCTCAAAAGCTCCGACACCATCCGCATGCCGCCGATGAAGTTCGGTGACACCACCGCGTCGGCGCCCGACCGCTTGATCTTGTCGACGTGCGAGAGCTCGGCGCAGCGCGCGACGATCCGCGCGTTCGGGTTCGACTGCCGCCCCGACACCGTCAAGTACAAGTTGTCCTTGTCCGACGACAGCGCCGCGACGAGCCCGCGCGCGGCGCCGAGGTGGGCCTGGTCCATGATGTCGTCGTTCGTCGCGTCGCCGACGATGAAGGCGAACGGCGCTTTCGGATGCCTGTCGGCGATGTCGCGGAGCTCGGACTCGCGCGTATCGATCGCGATCACCGGCACGCCGGTGGTCAGCAATTCCTCGATGACGTTGCGCCCGGTCGAACCGGCGCCACACACGATCACGTGATCCTTCATGCGTTTCATCCGTTTCTTGAGCTTGGACGCGAACAGGACGTTGCGAAGATCGCCTTCGATGATGAAGGCGGTGATGTTCGACGCGAAGAACACGATCGTGCCGGTACCGAACACGAGCAGCGCGACGGTGAACGCGCGCGCGCCCTCGGTCTTGTCCATCCCGTGCAGCACTTCGTCGTAACCCACGGTGGTGATCGTGATGACCGTCATGTACAGGCAGTCGCCGAACGACCACTTGCCGTCCCCGATCAGGTAGTAACCGACGCCACCGCCGAACACGATGAACGCGATCGCGAGCAGCCCGTAGAACAGGCGCCTGAATACCGGCGAGGACATCAGCAAGCGACCGACGATAACAAATCTGGTAAGACCCTGCGCATGCAGCAGCTCGCGAGCTTCCTGTCGGGTGGGTGGTCGGCGGGATCGGGCGCGCGCCTCCCGCTCGTCAACCCGGCGACCGAAGAGGTCATCGCGGAGGTCGCGCAGGGCGGCCACGACCTCGCCGGCGCGTTCGCGTACGCGCGCACCGCCGGTGACCGCGAGCTCGCGCAGATGACGTTCGCCCAGCGCGGTGCGCTGCTCGCCGCCCTCGCGAAGGCGATGCACGGCGCGCGCGAGGAGCTGATCGCGCTCGCGGTCGCGAACGGCGGCAACACGCGCGGCGACGCGAAGTTCGACATCGACGGCGGCGCGGCGACGCTGGGTCACTATGCCGACCTCGGCGCGAGGCTCGGCGAACGGACGATCCTCGGCGACGGCGAGCCGGTGCAAGTCGGGCGCACCGCGCGGATGGGCGGCCAGCACGTGTGGGGGCGCCGGCGCGGCGTCGCGATCCACATCAACGCGTTCAACTTCCCGGCGTGGGGCACGTGCGAGAAGCTCGCGTGTGCGCTGCTCGCCGGCATGCCGGTGATCTCCAAGCCGGCGACCGCGACCGCGCTCGTCGCGTTTCGGCTCGGCCAGGTGTTCGAGCCGGTGCTACCACCCGGCGTCCTGCAGCTGCTCGTCGGCCCGGCCGGCGGACTGCTCGATCACGTCGGCGCCGGCGATGTCGTCGCGTTCACCGGCGGCAGCGCGACCGCTCGCTCGCTGCGCACGCACGCCAAGATCGTCGAGCACGGCGTCCGGCTCAACATCGAGGCCGACTCGCTCAACGCCGCGGTGCTCGGACCCGACGTCGAGCTGTCGGGGGAAGCCGGCGCGCTGTTCCTCGCCGACGTCGCGCGCGACATGACCCAGAAGACCGGCCAGAAGTGCACCGCGATCCGCCGCGTCCTCGTGCCCGAAGCTCGCCTCGCCGAGGTGTGCGACGCCTTGAAGGAGCGGCTCGCGGCGATCGCGATCGGCGACCCCGCGCGCGACGATGTCCGCATGGGCCCGCTCGCCACCGCGCAGCAGAAAGCGGATGTCACCGCCGGCATCGCGCGACTCGCCGCAGCGACCGACGCGGTCTACGGCGGCACGGGCGAGGTCACGGCGCTCGGCGCGCCCGCGGGCAAGGGCTTCTTCGTCGGTCCCGTCGTTCGCACGACCGCGACCCCGATGACGTGCGCCCCGCTCAACCAGCACGAGGTGTTCGGGCCGGTAGCCACCGTCGCGCCGTACTCGGGCGCCGCCAGCGACGCCGCCGCGTTCGTCGCACTCGGCGAGGGCTGCCTCGTGAGCTCGGCATACTCCGACGATCGCGATTGGGTCGCGAGCTTCGTCACCGCCGCCGCGCCATGGGCGGGCCGGCTGTACCTCGGCTCGACGAAGATGGCCTCGCAATCGCCGGGACCGGGCACCGCCCTGCCGTCGCTGTTGCACGGTGGCCCGGGCCGCGCCGGCGGCGGCGAGGAGCTCGGCGGCGAGCGCGGCATGCAGCTGTATCTGCAACGCTGCGCGCTCGAGGGCGACGCGAGCGTGTTGAAGTCGCTGATCGCCTGACCCCGCGCGCTGCGGCTAGACCAGCGTCGGAGGCCGACGGCGGATCGCGGCCGGAGCCTCCGGCTCCGGATCGAGCAGCGGCAGCAGCACCGACAGCTCGCGCGCGACGTTGCGGCAGCGGTGGCGGACGAAGTCGAGCGCATAAGGCTCGGCGAGCAACACGACGAGCGCGGCGTCGTACCAGAAGCTCATCGCGTAGGCGTCGGGATCGACGATCTCGCCGTGCGAGCTGCCGGGCGCGTGGGTCGCGAGCGCGCGGCGCGCGAGGAATTGCCAGCGCGACGCCTCGTTGTCGTCGGCCGGACGCGCCGACGCGATCAGCTTGGTCCCGAGCGTGACGAACGCGTTGGTCGCGCGATCGATCGACGCGAGCGCTCGCAGGAACACCTCGATCTTGTCGGTGACTCGCTCGCCACTCGCGACGACGCCGGGCGCATACGTGACTTCGGGCAGCCGCGCGACCTCGTGGCGCCGACGGATCGCGCGGAGCTGTCGGGTGGTGCGCTCGAGCGCGGCGTCGAGATCGAACTCGCGGCTCGTGCGCGTCGGCAGCTCGACCCGCAAGAACTCGCCTCCGCCGAGCGCGAGCGTGCGCGCGGGCACGCCGGTGCGCGAGTCATCGCTCTCGATCACTCGCGCCGACACCGCGCCGGTCTCGGTCACCAGCTCGCGCAGCACTTCGATCACCTCGTCCTCGATCACGACAGCTCGCGCTCCACCAGCGTCGTCGCGACCATTGTCGCGGGCTGTGGGAAGAACAAGTAGTTCGCGATCGCCGGCTGACCCGCGTAGAGCGCGGTCCAGTCGCCGGCGGCGAACCCGGGCGGCGCATGCGCGATGTCGCCGAAGTCGACGCTCAGCAGCTCGTACGCGGGCAGCAGCGCGACGAGCCGCTGGAGCCGCGGCAACAACGGCGCGTCGTAGACGCCGGCGCGCGGGCGCTCGGTGATCAAGAAGCCGTCCGGCGTCGAGCTGACGTCGATCGCGACCTGCTGGGCGGCGGCGACGCGCGCGCGCTGGCTGACGACCAGGCGCAGGTAGAGCTCGCTGATCCGCGCGTCGGGCTCGCACCACTCGATCGGTACGGCCGCGCCGTGATCGCGAACTTGCAACGCGCACGGTGTTCGCCCCAAGCACAGCACGTAGATGTAGTCGCACGGTTCGTCTTCGCCACCGGCGCGCACGAACGTCGCGGCCGACAGTTCTTGAGCCAGCTCGTCGGCGAGCGCAGCGAGCTCGTCGGGCGCGATCCCGTCGGCGCGCGCGTCCGCGGGCTCGCCCCACGTGCGCGTCGGATAGAGCTGGTCGAGCGCTTGGTCGACCGACGACATCATCTCGCCCTTGCGATGATCGCAGCCAGTCTTGCTCTTACAGCTGGTGCAGCCCACGGCGCCGGGGACTCTACACTGTGTCCTTCAAAACGCCCCACGTGAACCCTACGCCACTTCATGAAAGCCTTAATAGTCAGGTAACCACGCTGGGTTGCTCGACCCGCCCGGCGGCACGCCCGCTGCAATACCCCACGACATGAAGCTCACCAACCTCCTGTTCGTAGGCATCCTGGGCACCGTTTTCGCGGCCGGTACCGCTAGCGCAGGCGGCTTCCACGGCGGCGGTGGTCACGGCGGTGGTGGCCACTCCAGCGGTGGTCACTCCGCGGGCGGCGGCGGTCACTACGCGGGCGGCGGCGGTCACTACGCTGGCACCAGTGGTCACTACGCGAGCGGCGGTGGTCACTACGCGCGGGGCGGTGGTCGTTACGTCGGCGGCGGTGGCCGCTACGTCAACGGCGGCCGGTTCTACGGCCCGCGCTACTACGGCCCCAGCGTCGGTGTCGGCTACGGGTATGTCGACCCCGGCTACGTCGACCCTGATTACGTCGATCCCGGCTACGTCGATCCCGACTATGGCTACGTCGATCCGTACGCGGCGCCCGTCGTCGAAGCTCCGATCGTGGTCGGCCCACGCTACGTCCACCGCCCCCGCTTCGTTCGCCGCGGCTGGCATCGCTGGTAGTTGTGGGCTCGTCGAGCGACGAGCCTTCGCGCAGCCCGCGGTGCTCGCTGCCCTCTCGCTTAGTCGCGGCGCATGAAGATCCTGATCACGTACCAGAACATCAGCGCGACCGACGAGAACAGCGCGAGCGCCGCGGCGACTTGCGACCGCGGCGGATAGTGTGCCAGCACTTGCGACGTCTGGTAGAGGATATACGCGGCGGCGAACAGCACCATGCCGATCGAGAACGCGAGGCCGAGGTTGAAGCCGAAGCCGAGCGACAAGTAGATGAGAGTCAGCGCCGCGCCGCCTGCCATCAACAGGCCGCTGCGCAGGAACGAGAAGTCCTTCTTCGAGATGAACACCGACAGCGTGAGCATCACGAACACGCCGACGGTGACCACTCCGGCGTCGCGGATGATGTGCGGCTCGGCGCCACCGCGTGCGAGGATCATCTGGGTCTTGACCGCGACGAGGGTCAACAGCGGCACGAAGATCAGCGCCTCGGCGCACACGTAGAGCGCGAGCCCGATGTACTGCACCGGCTTCGACTTCGCGTGTGACGCCCAGCTGTCGGCGAGCCACGAGATCGCCATGAACGCGGCGAGCACGATGCCCCAGTTCCACCGCGCCCCGAGCGCGAACTTGACGAGCGGTTGCGAGATGCGCGCGCCGAGGAACGGGTTCGTCATCAACAGATATTCGAGCCCGGCGAACGCGAGGATCGCGAACAGCAGGTGCAGGTACGTCAGCCGGATGAACCGGACGCGCTCGGGTGCGCCGACCTCGCTGCGGATCGGCCGCGCCGGCGTTTGGAGCGATGGCGGAGTCTCCTGCGGGGCCGCCGCGGCGACCGGTTCTGCGACGTGCACCGGGTACGCGGGATAGGCGCCCGCGTAGTAGGTCGGCGGCGGCGGCGCAGGGTACGGCGGTTCAACCGCATAAGGCTGCTGGGTGTGCAGCGGTGGTGGCGGGGTCCAGCCGATGAGCGTCTTCGACGGGTCGTAGGTCATCGCGGGTCGACATCGCAACCCGCGTGCCGCGCTAAGGCCGCAACGTCCCTGGAGCTCGCGACCGGGTACTACGCAACCGATGGCGCGATCGCGCAAGCACAGCGCTGAACGCCTGCTACGCTGTTCGCGTGGTGCGCAGCGCGACGCCCGTCGAGCCCGTTGCCTCCCGGGCGACGATATCCTTGCGCCAGCACTCGATCGGCTTCTTGATCTGTCTTGCCGTTGGCATGGTGCTGTCGCTGATCGGAGCGGCCATGGCCGTGGTGCTCGAGCTACCACACGAGCTCGTCGCGGACAGGACCGATATGGACTACGTGCGTCCAATGGTCCTGTTCGCATTCGCGTTCGCGATCGCCTGCGCCGTCTCGCGCGCCTACGTCACGCGCCGCCGATCGTCGATCTAAAGCCCGGTGCGCTCGTTCGGCGGCTTGCCGAGCGCGAACCCTTCGTGCAACGCGCGCAACGCGAGCTCGGCGTACTTGCGCGCGATCACGCACGAGATCTTGATCTCGCTGGTCGAGATCAGCTGGATGTTGATGTTCTCGGCCGCGAGCAGCTCGAACATCGTCTTCGCGACGCCCGCATGCGAGCGCATCCCGACGCCGACGACCGAGACCTTGCAGATGTCGTCGTCGAAGCTGATCCGGTCACCGCCGACGCCGACCAGATCCGGGACCTTGGTCGCGAGCAGCTCGACCGCCCGCTTGCGGTCGCTCTTCGGCACGGTGAACGTGAGGTCGGTCGTCCCGTCGTAGGCCTGGTTCTGGACGATCATGTCGACCGTGATGCTCGCGTCGGCGAGCGGCGCGAACAGCTTCGCCGCGACGCCGGACGTGTCGGGCAGGTCCTTGACGGTGATCTTCGCTTCGTCGCGTGACGCGGTGACACCGGATACGACGACTCTCTCCATCGCAGCCTCCTCGGGGACGACCCACGTGCCGGGGACATCTGAAAAGCTCGAACGGACGTGGATCGGCACGGCGTACTTCATGCCGAGCTCGACCGAGCGCAGCTGGAGCACCTTCGCGCCGAGCGACGCGAGCTCGAGCATCTCCTCGTAGCTGATCCGATCGATCTTGCGCGCGGTCGGCACGATGTTCGGATCGGTCGTGTAGACACCGTCGACGTCGGTGTAGATCTCGCAGACATCGGCGGCGAGCGCCGCCGCGATCGCGACGCCGGTGGTATCGCTGCCGCCGCGGCCGAGCGTCGTGATGTTGCCCTTGTCGTCGACGCCCTGAAAGCCCGCGATCACCGCGATCTCGCCGGCGGCGACCGCGTCCTTGATCGGCTGGCTGTCGATCGACACGATGCGCGCGCGAGAGAACGCCGAGTCCGTCACGATCTTGCATTGATGGCCGAGGAACGACCGCGCCTTGCCGCCGGCGGCGCGGATCGCGAGCGCGACGAGGCCGACCGAGACCTGCTCCCCGGTCGCGATGATCACGTCGACCTCGCGATCGTTCGGATCGTCGTGGAGCTGGCGCGTGAGCTCGAGCAAGCGGTTGGTCTCGCCCGACATCGCCGACACGACGACCGCGACCTGATGACCTTGGCGCTGGGTCGCTAGGCAACGCTCGGCGACGTGCTTCATCCGGTCGATCGTCCCGACCGAGGTCCCGCCGAACTTCTGGACGATCAGCACGGGTCGACGTTAATACGCCGCCGCCGCCGCGTCAGGGTTCGCCGCCGAGATCAGCGTCCAGGTCTGATCCGCGGGCGGCCGGCCGACGACATGCGAGGTCTGTGCGCCGGTCTCGACCGGATTGCAGAACACGTCCTCGATCAGCGCGCCCGACGCGAGGTCGCGACACAGCTGGCGACAATCGTCGCTCGTCACCGCGCCCGCGGCGGCGGTCAGGCAGCGCGCACCGATCGTACGGAGCTGACCGGTGCCGAACAGGAACAGCGTCGCGGGTGCGATCGGAGCCTCGTCGCACGGCGCGAGCGCGACCGCATCGGCGGGCAACGACGTCGCGTGCGTCGCGCCGAGCCCCGGGTTCAGCGTGTGACCGTTGCCATCCGCGACCCGAACGCACGTACTGGTGCCGGCGAGCTCGAGCTGGTTCGTCGTCGTGAGCTGCCAGCTCGGCGCGGTCGCGCACGAGGCGATCGCGAGCGCGCCGGCGGTCGCGGCCAGGCACGTGTCGTCGCCGGCGCCGCCGAGCTGGATCCGCCCGGTCAACGCGGTCGTCGTCACGACGCTGCGCTGGGCATAGCTGCGCTCCGCCCACGAGGTGTCGTAGTTCCACTCGTCGAACACCGGGGCGTCGAGCGTGCTGCCCTTCGCGAGCTGGTCGCGATCGTCGTAGATCCAGTAGCGCGCGAACGTCTGGCGCTTCTGCTCCTGGCGCGGCGCGGTGAGGTTGACCGGCTCGCGATCGAGCGTATAGCCGCGATAGGTGCGGAGCTGGAGCGGCGTCGCCATCGTCGCTTGCGCTTCGATCGCGGCGGACAGCGCGAACAGCGCGCCGAAGTAATGGCTCCAGTGCTCGGTGTAGCCATCGACCGCGACGCAATCGGCGTCCGAGCTGCACGGCAAGGCTGCGCTCGAGTCGCAGGTGCCATGCGCGAGGTTGCAGGTGTCGGCCTTGTAGCTCTGCGGGCCGTCGAGCACGTCGAAGTACAGGTTCGTGGCGTCGAGCGTGCTGACCGAGGTCGCGCCGAACCGCTCGATCACCCCGGCGAGCACGCCGACCAGCTCGTCGTGCGCGGTCGTCGCGTCGGTCGGTGTCTTCGGGCCGATCACTTGCTCGGGAATCGCGCTGCCGAGCGTGCACAGGTCCGCGCCCGCGACCGCTTCGCACTGCGTGCAGCACCCAGAAGCGCCTTCGGGAAACGCGCACGGCGTCTCGGCGCCCGACCACGTGCACTGCCGGCTATCCGCCGCGGCGCAGCCGAACGTGTAGCCGTAGTAGCTCGACCACGCCGGCGGGCCGCGCAGCTCGCAGCCGACGCACGCGCCGTCGCTGTAGCCGCCGCTCGCGCCGACGCCTTGCACCGGCGCGATGCCCTGGATGCCGGCGCGCGCCCACTGGAGGTTCGCGTTCGACGAGCCCTGCTCCGGGTGATAGCCGTTGTAGACGCACGACGTGGCGTTCTCCCACATGCACTCGATCTCGCCGTCGACGAGCCGGACGAACACGAGCGACAGCTGCGCTCCGCCGACCGCGAGCGCGTACTCCGTGAGCTCGATGCCGCCAACGCTGATCGACACGTGGCCCGGATCGGACACCAGCGTCCAACCCGGAGGTGCCGCGGCGCCAGCGACGTAGCCGGGCAACGGCGGCTGCCCCGCCATGAACGAGTAGGCGTCGAGCAGGCCGCGCTCGCGATCGCGCCAGTAGACGTCCGGGTCGTCGTGGGTGAGCCGACCGCACGCGTTGTGGCTCTGGTCGGTCATCACGTCGTTCGCCCAGTCGTCGCCCGCGGTCAGTACGACGAGCGTGACGTTGTTGCCGACCGCGATGCTGTTCGCGATGTCCGGGTTCATGAACAGCAAGTCGTCGTCGGGATGCGCGGTGATGTAGACGTCGGAGCAGCGTCCGGGCCCCGGACACGTGAACGGGGAGAGCGCGGGCGCCGCCACGACGATCGCGGCATCCGGCGCCGATGGAGCGCAGCCGACGATCACCAGGACGCATAGGAGCCGAGACACGCGCGCCTACCATACAGAAATGGCGGCGCCGATCAGCGGCGTTCTCGGGCTCGGCCTACGGGCAGTCGGTCGGGCATGTATCGTTCGACTCGTCCGCCTCGCATGTGCCATCGGGCGAGTTGCCGTCGCAGAAGGTGTCGCCGGCGATCTCGCAGTCGATGCACGTCGTGATGTCTTCGCCAATATCGCACACGAAGTCCATGTTGCAGGTCCCGGTCATCCCGCCCCCACCTTCGAGGCACGTCGTGCAGCCGTTGACGTCGACGCCGGTGCAGACGTTGGTGAACAGGCACTCGACGCAGGCTTCGAGCACGGTCGGATCGGAGCAGTCGAGCGAGCCCGAGCCGCTGCCCGAACCGGTGCCGCAATCGGCTGGGCAGTTGTTCGAGTCTTCACCCGGGTCGCACGTGCCGTCGCCGCACACCGCCTGAGTGCCGGTTCCCGCGTCGGGCGCCGCGTGCGTGCCGCAATCTGCCGGGCAGCTGTCGACTTCGCTCGCCGCGCAGATCCCATCGCCGCACGACGGCACGTGGTTCGCGTCCGGGGACGGCGTGCCACTCGTGTTGCCGAAGCTACACGCCGCGAGTAACACCGATGTAACGAGCGCGAACAGATAGCCCGGTGTGTTCCTCATGGTCGGGCATCCTACTAATCAGCTTCACTGAATCAACTACAAAATCGCGATCACCCGCTTTCAGAACCGTAAACCGCGGTCGCGAGCCGGCGATCCAGCGCGCGATGCAGCGCGGCATGTTCCGGTCGGACCAGGTCGGGGTCCGCGACCAGCACCGCGTCGGCGTGGCGTCGGGCCTCGAGCAGCAGCTCGGTGTGCTGCGCGAGGCTGCCAAACCGCAGCCGCGGCACGCCGGCCTGGCGAGGTCCGAGCAACTCACCCGGACCGCGCAGGGCGAGATCCTGCTCGGCGATCTGAAAGCCATCGGAGGTCGCGACCAGCGCATCGAGCCGGAACCGGCCGTCCTCGCTGACCGCGCCCTGCGCGAGCAGCACGCAATGCGCGACCCCGCCGCCGCGCCCGACCCGACCGCGCAGCTGATGGAGCTGAGCGAGCCCGAACCGCTCCGCATCGTGGACCACCATCACGGTCGCTGCCGGAACGTCGACGCCGACCTCGATCACCGTCGTCGCGACGAGCACGTCGAGCGCGCCGGCCTTGAACGCGCGCATCGCGCGATCGCGTTCGTCGCCTGCCATCCGGCCATGGACGAGGCCGACCCGAAGCGCAGGCATCGCTTGCGCGAGCTCGCGCGCGACCGAGGTCGCGTCCTTCCAGTGCTTGCTGTCGGTCTCGCCGGTATCATCGACTTTCGGGCAGACCACATAGGCGCGCTCGCCCGCCGCGACGCGCTCCGCGATCAGCTTGTACGCCTGCGCTTGGCCGCGCGCGCCGGTGCGCACGTGGGTCTTGGCCGGCTGGCGCCCGGGCGGTAGCTCGTCGACCACCGACGCATCGAGATCGCCGAATGCGGTGAGCGCGAGCGTGCGCGGGATCGGCGTCGCGGTCATCACGAGCAAGTGCGGCGCGCCCTGCCCGTCTATTGACCCGGGCCGCCCTTCGGCGGCGCTGCCGTCGCGGGGCGAGCCCGCGACGTCGTATTTATCTCTTAGCCTCGTGCGCTGCGCCACGCCGAAGCGATGTTGCTCGTCGATCACGACGAGCCCGAGCGCGGCGAAGCCGACGCCCTCGGACAGGAGCGCATGGGTCCCGATCAACACATCGAGCTGGCCGGCGGCGAGCAGCGACAGCATCGACTGGCGGACGGCCTTCGGCGTCGAGCCGGTCAGCACGTCGATCCGCAGCTCCGCGGACTTCGCCCACGCGCGCCAGGTGTCGGCGTGTTGCTCGGCGAGTAGCTCGGTAGGCGCCATGATCGCGGTCTGGCGGCCGGCGCGCGCGACTTGGAGCGCCGCGGCGAACGCGACCGCGGTCTTGCCCGAGCCGACGTCGCCTTGCAGCAGGCGATTCATCGGCACTGGCTGATCGAGATCGCCTGCGATCTCGGCGATCACGCGACGCTGCGCGCCGGTCAGCGCGAACGGCAACGCGCGATCGATCGCGTCGTCGAGCTTTGGCGTGCGCTTGCACGGCACCGCGACATCGGCCTTGCGTGTTCGCCGGCGCAACGCGACCGCGACACCGAGCGCGAACAGCTCGCCGAACGCGAGCCGGCGCTGCCAGCGACTGTCGCCGCGGTTCATCGCCGCGAGCTCGTCCGCCGCGATATCGGCAGGCGGCGAGTGGAGGTGCGCGAGCGCCGCACCGAGCGCGGGCAGCCCGGCCGCGCGCTCGACCGCCGCGGGCACGCCATCGTCGGCGAGCGCGCCGATCCGCTCGCACGCGACGCGACACGCCGCGCGCAACCGCGACCCCGGTACGCCCGGGATATCGGGATAGCGCGCGAGGATCGCCGGCGCGGGCTTGGCTGCCGCGTCGCTGTCGGGCACGACGATCGCGAGGATGTCGGGGTTCGCGAATTCCAGCCGGCCGCTGCGCCGCCGCACCGCGCCGCTGAGCGTGACGTCACTGCCCGGCGGCATCCGCTTGTCGATGCCGGCCCACACGTTGAACCAGCGGACGAGCGCCGAGTCGGTTCGATCGATCGGCTGTCCGGCGGAGCAAGGACGGCCGACTCCCTGCGACGAGGTGCCCCCGGCACGGGGCGCGGAGCTCGGCACGTTCGGCGCACCGAGCGCGAACGCGGGTGGCGAGAGATCGACATCGTCGAGCCGGACCTCGGCCCACCGCCGGCCGCGCGCGAAGATCATCCGCGCCGACGCGACCTTGCCGCGAAACGTCGCGCGCTGGCCATCTTCGAGCTGGGCGAGCGCGGCGAGCGGCACCGCGTCGCGGACGTCGTCGTAGCGGCGCGGCAAGCACCACAGCAGATCTTCGACGGTCTCCAAGCCGCGTTCGGCGAGGTTCGCCGCGAACGCCGGCCCGATGCCGGGCAGCGAGTGAGTCGGCGCGGCGAGCGGATCGTCGCTCGCGATAGCGGGCAAAGCCTTCGCGCGTGGAAACCGGGCGAGCAGCCGCATGCCGCGCGCGACCTCGATCTGCAGCTGCTCGACCGCGAGCCGCTCCCAGTCGGCGAGCTTCTCGCGCCACGCGACGAGCGCATCGGTCGGCGCCTTCGCGATCACGCCATCGCACGCGGCGCGCAGCACACGGCCATCGGCGTCGCGGATCCGCGCGAAGCCATTGTCGTACGCCGCCTTCAGCGGCGCGAACAACGCGTCGACGCGTCGAGCCAGCTCGGCGTCCATCGCCAACGTTGTAGCAGGCGCGCCTGACGGTCAGTGGCTGTTCGCGCCGGCGCGATCTCTCAGGCGAGCCCGATCCCGAGGAGCGTCACCACTGGCCCACTTCGGCCATCAACAACACCATCCAGCTGCGCTGGACGTGGCCATCGAAGTACGCCAGCTGTCCTCGAACCTCCGAGCCGAGCGACCAGTCGTGGCCCTTAAGGATTGGCGCTCCGAGAGCGAGGCTCGCCATCGGCGACAGCGCCGATTGATCGGTCGATTGGGTCGGACTGACCCACGTCACGCGATCGCGGTCGTCGACGCCGAGGAGCGCCGTGATGTAGAGCGCGCTCATGTCGTAGAACGGCGCGGGGACCGGGAGGTACCTGACGCCGGACGTGGGCTGCGGCCTCGGGTCGGACGGAGTCCACCGAATGCCCGCCCCCAACGCGACGTGATCCTCGGAGGTGTCCGTCGGAAATGGTGAGATGTACGACTGCGAGAACAGAGAGCTGAGCTCCTCGACGACGTGAAAGCGATGGGCCAGACGCTGGCCGAATTGCAACCTGAAGCTGTAGCCATACGTCGGAGGGACATTGCCGATTCGACTCACCCCGCCGGTCCCGAACGCGACGTTCAGGAACTTGCGAGCCGCTGTCTCGCGTCGCACGCGCGGCGCGACGACGGTCGGCACGATCGCCGCGACGACGGGCTCCGATGGCGTGGCGTCGGGTGCTGGTGTCGAGAGTGCTGGTGTCGAGAGTGCTGGTGTCGACGCGTCGGGTGCTGGTGTCGACGCGCCGGCTGCTGGTGTCGACGCGCCGGCTGCTGGTGTCGACGCGCCGGCTGCTGGTGTCGACGCGCCGGCTGCCGTTGTCGGAGCGTCGGGCGCTGGAGACGTGGCGTCAGGCGGCGGCGGGGTCTGCGCGTGCGCAGCGCGCAGCGACAACAATCCGACCGCGATCACCACCACGCCCACGCCCAACTTCATCCAGTCACGATAACCCGAACGCCACCGCCGCGTCAGCGCAGCTCCGCGCTGCGGTGACGCTCGGCACGGCCGGCGGCAAAGCCGTTCTCGCTCGAACGACTCAGTTGAACGAGCAATCGACGAGCTGGCCCGCGCTGCCGTCGCCGCCGGGGTTGATGATCGAGTAGCCGCCCGGACCGCCGCCGCCGCCACCGCCACCGGAGATCATGTTGACGTCGTGCGTGCAGTAGTTCGGCGTGCCGATGCCCGAGGTGTAGACGCCGAAGCTAGAGCCACCGCAGCCACCGCCACCACCTGCGCCATCGCCGCCGTTGCCGCCATCGCCGCCGCGACCCGCGACGTCGGTGCAGAACACGACGGGCACGCCGGTCGTTCCGCCCCCCGCGCCGAGCCCACCGGTGCCGCCGCTGCCCGCGGCGCCACCTGGACCGCCGCCGCCGCCGGTGCCGCGCAACAACTGATTGCCCTGCACGACCGGCGCCGCGGTTCCGACGATGAAGATATCGAACGCGCCGCCGCCCGGTCCGGCCGCGCCGCCGCCGGCGCCGCCGCAACCACCCGAGCCGCCGCCGCCGCCGTGTCCGCCGAGCGTGTCCTTGCCGGTGCCGTCGGTGCAGGTCGTGTGGCCGTGGCCGTCGGATTCGCACTTGCCGCCGCCGCCCGCGCCGCCGCCGCCACCGCCGCCGCCGTTGCCGCCGCTGGTTCCGGCCGGCGCGGCGCCGCCGACCCAATCGCCGCCGACGATCGAGCCCGACGATGCGGTGCAGCCGGCAACCCCGGCAGCGTGTGCGCCATCTCCCCCGTTATTGCCGTCGAGCCCGAACGTCTGGCTCGGCGGGATGTAGCAAATGTAGCCACCGTAGAAGCTCGCGTAGATCTGGATCATGTCGGTGCCGGGAGCCGCGCCGACACCCGCCGTACCGCCGAGCGCGCCGCCACCGCTCATACCGGTCGCACCGGCGAGAGGGGTGTAGTTGCTCCAGTGGAAGTTCGTCGTCGCGGTCAAGCAGCCGTAGTTGGGATCGTACGTGTCGCAGTAGCTCATCACCGGGCACTGGTTGCCGCCGCCTTCGCCGCCGGACACGGTGTCCGCGCCGCACGTCTGAACGCCGCCGTTCGCGTGTTGGCGATTGTTCGTCGTCGCGCACTCGCCCGTGCCGGTCGCCGCCTCGGCGTCGTAGCTGGCGTCGGCGACCGCGAGGTTCGGGTTGCGGCCGCTGCCGCCGACTCCGTTCGAGCCGTTGCCGCCGATCGAGCCTTCGACACCGGGACCGCCGACGCCGCCGAACACGATGTTGTTGACGATGCTCAACGTCGTGCCCGAGCCACTCGCGTAGATCGCGTACGAGTTGCCGCCTGGCTTTTCGTTCGCCGAGCCGTAGATCACGAAACCCTCGAGCTTCGTCGCCGACGTGATGTTCGACGCGATCACGGTCCGATCGTGATTGCCCGCCGACGACACGCCGGCGATCGTCGTGGTCGTCGCGACGACGTCGCGTTGCCACGTCATCGGATCGTAGCCGCCGAGCAGATCGATGCCGTTCTGCAACGTGACCGGCTCGTCGTACAGACCGTTCGCGACGAGCACGCGCGCCGCGCCGGCCGAGGTCGCGCGCGCGAGGCCTTGCGCGATCGACTTGCACGGATGGTTGCCGCTTCCCGTACCGGCCGGGCCGATGCCGCACGTGGCATCGTCGGCCGCCATCGTGTCGACGGTGGACACGTAGATGCCGGTGAGATCGACCTCGAGCTCGCAGCCGTCCGCGAGATCGCCGTCGAAGTCGAAGAACCCCGGATTGCACGCGAGCTCGCACGTCGGCGCGCCCGTCGTATTGCACGTGCCGGTCGCGTTCGGCAGGCTGCCGTAGAGTGCGACGCAATTATTCGAGCAGCCGCCGCACGCCATGTCGGTGTCGTAGACGCCGTTGTGTTGGAACCCATTATCGACGACACCGTCGCAATCGTCGTCGATGCCGTTGCAGATCTCGGTCGTCGGGATGCAACCGTCGATCAACTCCGCATCGACGGCCGCGTCTGTGCCAGCGTCGGTGGGCCGGCTCGGAGAGGCAGCGCCGCACGCGGTGAGCGCGCAGGCGAAGACCGCGGGGATGAGCTTGGTGGTTCGCATGATCGTCTCTAGTTGAGAGAGCACGTTTCGAACAGACCGGCGGTGCCGTTGCCGCCGGAGCTGCCACCGGAGAAGCCGCCGGATCCGGCGATCGCGGCCTCGCCGCCGGTGAACGTGTTGGTCGCGGCGGCGCAGTAGTTCGGCGTGCCGAGCCCCGACGTATAGATGCCGACGCTGATCCCGCCGCATCCACCGCCGCCGCCGCTGCCCGCGCCGCCGTTGCCGCCATCGCCGCCGCGTCCGCCTTTGCCGGTGCAGAACAGCGCTCCGGTTTGACCGCCGCCGCCGCCGATGCCGCCGAGCCCACCAGCGCCGCCAATGCCGCCCTCGCCGCCGGTGCCGCCGACTCCGATCTGGATCGTGTTGCCGGTCACGACCGGTTGCGCGCTGCCGACGATGAAGACCCCGAACGCACCGCCGCCGGCGCCACCGCCGCCGCCGCCGGTGCCACCGCAACCCGCGGTCGCGCCGCCCCCGCCGTGACCGCCGAACATGTCGGCGGTGCACGTGCCTTGGCCGAGATCGCAATGCGCACCGCCGCCGGCCGCGCCACCACCGCCACCGCCACCGTTCCCGCCGATCACGCCGGTCGGTGCGACCGCGCCGATCCAGTCGCCGCCGACGATCGCTCCGGCCGGCGCGGCACAACCCGCAACCCCGGACCCGCCGGCGCCATTGCCGCCATCCTTGCCGTCGGCGCCGGCCTGCGGAAGCTGCGTCGCGCCGTTGACCGGGACAAAACACGTGTTCGCGTCGAGCTCCGCGTCGTAACCGCGCACGCCCGCGGCGCCGGCCGCTCCGCCACCAGCTCCGCCGCCAGCGTTACCGGCCGCGGCCGGGAACGTCGCCGTGCTGTTCTGTGTCGATCGCGAAGGCGAGCAGTTGTTGCCACCGCCGTTGCCGCCGCCGACCGACGTTCCCCCGCAGCTCTTGCTCGCACCGCCCGATGCGGTGCGATTCGCCGCTGCGTTGCACTGTCCGCCGCCGGTCGCGCTGATCGAATCGAGTGCGGTCGTGTACGCGGTGCCGTCCGTGCCCGGCGAGCCGTTGTCACCTGCGCCGCCGCGCGTGCCCGGGCCACCGCGACCCGCGAAGATCTGGTTGTTGCGAATCGTGAGATTAGCAGTCGAGCCGGTGACGTAGACCGCATACGAGTTTCCGCCGACTTGCGCGTTATCCGAGCCACGCACGATAAACCCTTCGAACAAGGTCGGCGTCATGATCGCGTTCGCGATCACGGTACGATCGTGAACGCCCGTGGTCGCAACGCCTTGAATCACCGTGTCGGTGGTCGCGAGGTGACGATGCCACGTGTCGCCGTGATAGCCGCCGAGCAGCGAGACCCCGTCGACAAGGGTCACCGCTTCGTCGTACGTACCGTCGGCGACGAGTACCTGGGTTCGCCCCGCAGCCGCGACGCGAGTGAGCCCCTGGGTAATCGTCTTGCACGGATAGTTGCCCATTCCCGATCCGGTCGGTCCGAGCCCGCAGCCGGCATCGTCGATCGCGTTCGTGTCGGCGGCCGACACGTAGATGCCGTCCGTATTGATCTGGAACTCGCACCCGTCGGCGAGTAGGCCGTCGAGATCGTAGTAGCCCGCCGTGCACGTCGCTTGGCAAGTTGGAGCGCTGTTCGTGTTGCAGGTGCCCGTCGCGTTCGCGAGCACCAGCGCCGTACAGTCGATGTTGCAGCCGCCGCACTGCGTGTCGGTGTTGTACACGCCGCTTTGTGGACACGTCGTGTCGGGCACCCCGGCGTCGACGACGCGTGGAGCGTCGTGCTGCGGTACCGCCGCGTCGGCGCGCTCGCTCGCCGTCGAGCACGCCGCCAGAATGACGATCGCGAGCAACCCCCAGGTCGTGCGCACGGCCGGGACCATAACCTAAACGTCGCCACCTGCGGGGCGCAGGTGCTTCGGCGCGATGGATCCGGGCTCGGGCAATCCCTCCGGCATTGCCTGTTGCCCGTCGCCTGTTGATCGATTGATCGATTCGCTCAGTCGGTGCGATACGTGAACCGCAGCTCGTAATCACACAAGTGGAACACGTCGCCCTCGTCGATCCGCTTGTTGTCGATCCGCATGCCCTTGTAGTCGATGCCGTTCGTCGACCCGAGGTCCTTGATGTAGAACGTGCCGTTGCGCCGGATCACCGCGGCGTGCTTGCGCGAGATGTTGCCGTCCTTGATCGGCAGGTCCGACGTCTTGCTTCCGCGCCCGATGATGAACTGGTCCTTGGTCACCGGATAACGCTGGCCGTTGTAGACGAGGAACAGCGTCGGGCCAGCGCCTGCCGCCGGCATCGCGCCGTTCGACGGATAGCCGCCGCTCGCCGGTTGCGGCGCCGGCCCTTGCGACATCGCGGGCGCGGCGTGCTGCTGTTGCTGGGGCTGCTGCATCATCGCAGCGGCGGGGCCGTTGCCGCGCTGCACGGCGTAGCCCGGGGTGGGGGGCGCCGGGCGAGTGCGTCCACCGGCGCCCATCGAAGGCTGCGGTGGCGGCTGGGTCACCGGCTGCTGGCGAGGGGCGCCAGGTTTCGGCGCTGGCTGCGCGCCACTGCCGTAGGAGTTGTTGTTGCCGCCCGCGACCGGTTGCGGGCCGGTCAAGTTCGGTCCGCCGCCGCCGCCGGGCGACTGATAATTCTTCGAGCGAGCGTAGTAACGCATCGCTTCGTTGACCAAGTAGTCGATCGAGCAGTCGAAGTCGTTCGCCATCTGCTCGAACGTCTCCCAGAGGACGTCGCGGCAGTAAAAATGCCGCATTGTCTTCTTACTCTGATCCATTGGCGCGAATGACTCCTGCGTACGGTTGGCCTTATCGGCCCCGCTTTCTCTCCCGGTCGCCTTCAACCTTACACTATCGCCCCACCGGGCGCGACAAACACCGCTTACTTCCCAGCACCTAGCTGGGCGGCGAGCTCCTTCGCCCGCTCTCCCAAGGTCGGGTCCGCCTTGCGGTCTTTGGGGGCGACCCCGCTCTGATCCCCCCAAAAACCGTCGAGCTTTTCGGGGGCGTGTGCGAGCGCGAGCAGCTTCGGCGCGTCCCCGGCCGACTTCAGCCTGGCCAGGGCCTCGATCGCGATCCAGCGCTGGACCCGGCCTTTGTCGCCGAGCAGCTCGCGGACCTGGGCGAGCGCCACGTCGCGTGGGGTGGCGGCGACGATCGCGTTGATCACCGAGCCCCCGAGCGAGCTCTGGTCGTAGCTGCCCTCGGGCAACGCCCGCACGACCTCGGCGATCGACTTGGCGCCGCCGCACTGGATCGCGTTGGTCGCCACGACGTAGCGATAGCGAGCGCTACCGTGGGGCTGCGGGATCATGTCGACGAGCGGCGGCAGGCACTGCGGCGGACCGACCGCGCGAATCAGCGAGATCGCGTCGTTCGCGATCGCGCCCGACATCGAGTCGTCCTTGGCGATCGAGACGAGCGTGTCGAGGTTCGGGACCAGCGGCGCGGGCTCGGCGACGTCGAACAGCCCCTGCGGATCGACGTAGGCCCGTGCGAGCGCCGCGAGGACGCGACCCGGCAGCGAGTCATCGCCGCGGCTCATCCGAACCAGCGCGAGCTCGTCCTTGATCGCGGTCGGATCCTGCGTCGCGGCCAGCGCGATCAGCAGCTCGTCGCCGACTCGGTTCTTGACCTTCTCTTGACCGGGTGCCGCGATCACGCCGTCCAACACCCCGATCATCTTCTTGCCGGCCGGTACGCCGATCATCCGCATCACGGTCGAGCCGGTGAACTGGCCGGCGTTCGCGCGGCCCTCGTAGGACGGGACGGCGTACCAGTCGATCATGTAGTCGTCGATCTGCTTGCGCTCGGCATCGCCGCCGTACTTGCGGATCATCACGAGCGCGTCCTTCGCGCTGACCTGCGGCGGCCCGGGCAGCTTCATGTCGCCGTCGACGCGAGCGATCGCCCACAACCGGGTGATCAGCTTGCCGACGACCTCGGCCTTGCGCCCCTTGCCCATCTGCTCGAGCACGGCCTTGACGTCGGCCTCGCGGCCCATCCGCACGAGGTTCACCGCCGCGTGCGCCGAGACATCGGGGTCGAGCGAGTCGTCGGCGACCGTGTGTTGCAGCTTGCCCGGACCGCGTTCGGTCCGCATCCATCTGTCGAGGTTGTCGTCGGTCGGCTTCTCCGAGCAGCTGGTTGCAGCGGAGACGAGCACGGCGATCACGATGAGGCGGTGCATACGGAGCGCAGCCTATCACCCGCGCCGCGCGAACGTGGTGATACGTTCCGCGCGATGTTGCGTGTCCGTCGCCTGTCGGTCGTCGCGCTCGCGCTCGCCGCGTCGCAGGCGCACGGGTCGCCGGTTTCGGATCCGACGTCGGGCCGCTCGGTGTTCACCGGCGCGACGCTGCCCGGCGCCACCTCGATCTACCTCGATCCGGCCGCGCTCGGGCTCGGCGTCGCGAACGAGATCTACCTCGGAGCGAGCGCGGTCGTCGATCAATCGCGGATCGCGCTGTCGACGCTCGACATCAACTCCGGCGCGACGGCCGCCGGCCCGGACGTCCACGATGCGAGCCTCGCGCCCGGCGGATTGGCCGCGGCGATCTTCCATCTCGGGAGCGACTCGAGCCCGCGGTTCACGCTCGCGGTCTCGCTCCAGGCCACGCCCGGCGAACGCTTCGCCTCCGGCCACGATTCGCTGCGCTACTTCACGCTCGGCGGCTACGAGCGGACGTACGACGGCGCGGTCGCGGCGGCGATCCGCGTGACGAATGACTTGTTCTTCGGGCTCTCGCTCGCGAGCGACGTCAACTATGTCCAGCTCCGCTACGCGCGCGACACCGCGCTCGCCGCGGGTCATGGGGCCGGCGGCGTCGACAGCGACTGCGGAGGGTCGCCGTGCGGCGTCGGCAATCCGCAGGCAACCGAGCAGTACGACATCAAGGCGTCGACGCCGATCATCTCGACCGCGAACCTCGCGGCGAACATCGGCCTGATCTACCAGATCGCGAAGGACGTCTGGGTCGGCGTCGGGTATCACTCGCCGCCCGGCCTCGCGATCCAGACCGAGCTCAACGGTTCCGCGTCGGTCACGCGCGCGCCGCGCGATGGCGGCAACACGATCACCGGCGCGTCGACCGTCGAGGTCTCGCTGCCGGCCAGCGTCGATCTCGAGTTTCGGGCTCGCCTGCCCGGCCGGCTCGATCTCCACGTCGGCGCGCGATGGGAAGACCTGTCGCGGTTTCGCGGCTACGACGTGCGGACCTACGGCGACGTGTTCGCGGCCAACAACGTGCCCGAGTGGACGGAACGGCCGCGCGGCATGCACGATCCGCTCGCGGTATGGGCGGGCATCGAGCAGGCCGGAGACCGATGGGGGCTCGGCGAGCGGTTCCGGTTCGGCGCACGGCTCGGCTTCGAGACCGCGTCCGTCGACGAGGCGCGGGAATCGCCGACGACGATCGCGCCGACCTCGTTCACCGCGGATGTCGGCGCGCAGGTGCGGCTGTCGCAGAACCTGATCGTCGAGCTGACCTACGGCATCCAGTATTTTCCGACGGTCACGGTCACGAAGAGCGAGTACGACCCGCGCGATCAGATCGCGTGCCTCGACAACGGCGTCGACTACAACACGTCGGTCTGCGATTCGCAGCGCAACGGCTACACGATCGAATCGGGCGACGGCAGCTATCAACGGATCGAGCACGCGATTCGCTTCGCGCTTCGCTATGACTGGTTCTGATCCGCTGATCGTCATCCACGGCGCGACCGGGCGGATCGGCCGGCGCGTGTGCAGCGAGCTCGCGGGCGGTCAGCTCGCGGTCGCCGGGCGCGATCCGGGCAAGCTCGGCACGCTCGGCGTCGCCGACGTACGCGACGTCTACACCGAGGCTGATCTCGAGACCGCGTTCGCCGGCGCGCGCGTCGTGGTCAACTGCGCGGTCGGCCAAGGCGCCGCCGCGCTCGCCGCCGCGCTCGCCGCCGGTGCCGATTACCTCGACGTCACCGCCGACCAGGCGAAGATGTTGGCGATGTACGAGCGGTTCGAGTCCGCGGCGCGCCACTCCGGCCTCGTCGCCCTGCCCGGTGCCGGCGTCGCTTGTGCGCTCGGCGATTGGGCGGCCGCGTGGGCGGCGGCGCACGTCTGCGGCGACGAGCTCGAGGCGACCGAGGTCGTGCGGCGCGTGCCGGCACCGCGCCGCGCCGACGATCGCCCGCTCGACGAGATCGCGGTGAGCTACCTGTTCGACGACCTCGTGCTGTCGCCCGCGAGCCAGCGCGAGATCTTCACCGGCTTGCGCGATCGGGCGCTCGTGTGGCGACGCGATCGCTGGGAGTCGGTCGCGCCCGCTGCCGCGCGTCGCCGGGTCAACGCCGGCCCGCAGTTCGGCGGCGAGCGCGACGCCGCGTTGTTTCCCGGCGGCGAAGCGGTCACGGTCCCGCGCCACATCGCCGCACAGCTCGTCCAGACCTACGCGTCGACGACGCGCAACGCCGCCGCGGGAACCGCGCTGCGCTTGCTCGCCCGCGCGCTGCCGTTCGTGCCGAAGCGCGCCGCCGAGCTGCTCGCGCCGTTCACGCCGGCCGAGTCCGACTACGAGCGCACGCAGTTCGCGATCGTCGCCCAGGCGCGCCGCGGGTTCGCCGCGGCTCAAGTCGTCGTGTCGGGCCGCGACCTCTACCATACGACCGCGGTGATCGCGGCGTGGATCGCACGGGCGATCGCGACCCGCTCGGCGGGGCCGGTCGGCGTGTGCGCGGCGAGCGAGCTGTTCGTACCCTCGCTCGCACTGCACGAGCTCGCGCCGCTCGCCGGGCTTTCGGTCGAGCCGAGCTTCGGCAGCGGGCGCCGCTGATCGTGGTACCGTTGCCGTGATGTCGTGGCAGCTCGAGGCCGAAGCATCTGCCGGCCGTGGCGTCACGGCGAAGCGCTATCGCTTGAGCAACGGGCTCGGGTTGATCGCGGCGGTCGATCACCGCGCGCCGATCGTCGCGTTGCAGACTTGGTATCGGGTCGGCTCGCGGCACGAGCGCCCGGGCGCGACCGGGATGGCGCACCTGTTCGAGCACCTGATGTTCGGTCAGACCGAGTCGATGGCGCCGGGCGAATTCGATCGCCTCGTCGAGCGCACCGGCGGCGAATCGAACGCCGCGACCTGGGTCGACTGGACCTACTACAAGTTGTCGCTGCCGGCGCGCGATCTCGCGCTCGGCGTCAAGCTCGAGGCCGAGCGGATGCAACACCTCGTGCTCGAGCCCGCACCGGTCGAGGCCGAGCGCGATGTCGTGACGAACGAACGGCGCGAGCGCGTCGAGGACGATGTCGACGGCTGGCTCGACGAGCAACTGATGGCGCACGCGTTCACCGAGCATCCGTATCGCTGGCCGACGATCGGCTGGATGGAAGACATCCGCGCGCTCGCCCTGCCCGACATCCGCGCGTTCTATCGCACGTGGTACGCGCCGAACAACGCGACGATCGTCTGTGTCGGCGACTTCGACGACGAGGAGCTGCGCCGGTTGATCGAGGACTCCTACGGCGGCATCCCGCCCGCGCAGCTACCCGGGCTTTTGCGCGTGGTCGAGCCCGAGCAGCAGCGCGAGCGAGTCGTGCGCGCTGGCAAGCCGATCGCGACCGACCGGTTGCTCGTCGGCTACAAGGCGCCGGGCCAGGACCATCCCGATTGGCCGGCGCTCGAGATCGTCGCGACGATGCTCGCCGGCTGTCCTTCGGCGCGACTGCATCGCCGGCTCGTGATCGAGAAGGAGATCGCATCGTCGGTCGATGCGCAGCTGACGCCGTTCAGCGACCCGTCGTTGCTCCGGCTCGCGGTGACGACCGCGCGCGACCACGCGGCCGACGAGATCCTCGGCGTGATCGATCACGAGATCGCCGCGATGATCGAATCGCCGCCGACGAACGCCGACGTCGAGAAGGCCAAGGCGCTCGCCGAGACCGACTTCTGGCAGTCGCTCGCCGATGTCGACGGCAAGGCCGAGGCGCTCGGTCACTACGAGACCGCGCTCGGTGATTTCCGCCGGCTCGGCGTCGTGGCGGACCGGCTCGCCGCGGTCACCGCCGAAGACGTCGCCCGCGTGATGCGGTGCTATCTCGTGGCGACGAAGCGCACGATCGTGATCGCCGAGCCCGAAACCGAAGCGTCGGACGCCGACGAGAGCGCGGACTAGCGATGGCTCCCGTCGTGATCGTCGAGGCGTCGCCCGATACGCCGCTCGTGTGGTTCGACGTCGCGGTCCGCGGCGGCGCGGCCGCCGATCCGATCGGCTCCGAGGGCCTGCATCGCCACACGTCCCTGTTGGCGCGCCGCGGCGCCGGGACGCGCGACCGCGCCCAGCTCGACGACACGCTCGACTCGCTCGGTGCCGCGCTCGACATGTCGATCTCGCGCGATGCGGTCACGCTGTCCGGCCTCGTCCTGTCGCGTCACCTCGATGCGGCGATCGGGCTGTGCGCCGACGTCCTCGCCGCACCGGCGTTCAGCGAGGACGAGCACGCGCGCCTGTTGCGCGAGACTCCGCAAGTGCTCGACGAGATCCGCGACGACGACAGCATCCTCGCCACCCGCTACTTCGACCGCCACGTCTGCCCGGGACATCCCTACGCCCGCACGACGATCGGGACGAACAAGTCGCTCGAGCAGTTCACGCGCGACGCCTCGATCGCGACGTGGCGGCGCGAGGTCGTGCCGGACAACCTCGTGATCGGCCTGGCCGGCGACATCGACCATGCGGCGGCGACGAGGATCGTCGATCGGCTCACCGCCGGCCTGGCGTCCGGTCGCCGGCTGCCGCCACCCGAGATCATCCACCCACCGAGCACCGGCCGAAAGGTCATCCTCGTCGACAAGGCCGAGCGCACGCAGGCGCAGATCCGGATCGGCCATCTGTCCGCGCGCTATGGCCACGAGGACACCGCCGCGCTCGCGATCGCCGAAGCGGTGCTCGGCGGCATGTTCAGCTCGCGGTTGATGCAAGAGATCCGGGTCAAGCGCGGTTGGAGCTACGGCGCCGGTTGCGCACTGCGGCGCTCGCGGTTGCCGCACTGGTTCGAGATCTGGATGGCCGCCGGCATCGACGTCGCCGGCCCGGCGATCGCGCTCACGCTCGATCTCTACGCCGACTACGCGGCGCACGGCCCGACCGACGACGAATTCGAATTCGCGCGCAGCTATCTGATCGGCGCGATGCCGTTTCACGTCGCGACCGCACGCCAGCGCATGCAGCTCGCGGTGCGCGATGCGGTGTTCGACCTACCCGCCGACTTTACTGCGCGGTTGCCCGAAGCGCTCGGCGCGTTGACCGCGGCCGACGTCCGCGCCGCGTGCGCGCGTCAGCTCCATCCGAACGATGCGGTCACGATCGCGGTGACGACGGCGGAGAACGCCAAGGCGGCGCTCGATGCCGCGGGTGCCGGCGCGCTCTCGGTGTTCGGCCACGATTACTACTGAGCATCAGACCAACGGCGCGACGAGCCGCGCCAGGTCGCTGAGCATCGTCCGTGTCATCGCGTCGGTCGCGCACCGCGCCATCTGGTGCGTGAACCACTGTTCGATCCACGTCACCGACGCCGGCGCGCGCGTCACCATCGACATCTCGAAATCAAGGAACAGGCTGCGCATGTCGAAGTTCGCCGAACCGGCGACGATCCAATCGTCGGCGAGCACGACCTTGGCATGGAGCATCTGCGGCAGGCGGAACACGCGGACGCCGACGTCGGCGAGCGACGCCAGATAGCTTCGGCCGACGAGATCGGCGACGCGATGGTTCGACCGCGCCGGCACGAGGACGCGGACATCGACACCGCGCCGCGCCGCGAGCTCCAGGCCGCGCTCGAGCGCGGGATCGGGCGTGAAGTACGGCGTCGCGATCCACAGCCGCTCGCGCGCGACGAACGTGAGCTGGAGCAACACCTCGTAGATCGGATCGTCACCCGCATCGGGCCCCGACGGCACGAGCGCGATCGAGTCGTCACCGATCGCGGCGGGCACCGGCGCCGGCGGCAGATCCTCGCCGGTCGCGAACTTCCAGTCGGCGCGAAACACCTCGTCGGCGCGCGCGACCGCGGGGCCGCGCAGCTGCCACGACAGATCCTCCCAGCGTCCTGGCGCGGGCTGCGGCCCCATGTATTCGGTCGCGATGTTGCGGCCGCCGAGCAACGCGACCTCACCATCGACGACGACGATCTTGCGATGGTTCCGCAGGTTGGTCCGACCGCGGCCGCGGCCGGGTAAGCGGAACAGGGGCTCGAACACGGCGAGCTCACCGCCGTGGGCGACGAGGCGACGCCCGGCACGCTTGCGGCTGCGGTTGACGAGCAGGCCGTCGAGCAGCAACTCGACCTTCACGCCGGCGGTGGCGCGTTCGACCAGCCGATCGATGATCGCGTTCGCGACGTCGTCGTCTCCGAGCACGAACGTCGCGATCCGGATCGACTGCTGCGCGCCTTCGAGCAGCGCGCACAGCTTGGCGAACGCGACCTCGCCATTGGCATGCCACTCGATCGCGTGTCCGGTCTCCGGCACACCCGCGCCGGTCGCGGCGAGGACTCGTTCGACCGCACCTTCGGGGCGCACCGCGGTCTTGCCGCGCTCGACGCCCGGCTTCTGGCGCGCGCGACGCAGCTTGCGACCGCCGAAAAAGAAATACAGCGGGACGCCGAGCCACGGGACGAGCGCGATCGCGAGCAACCACGCCGCGGTGCTGCCGGGCGGCCGCCGATCGCGGACGACGAGCGCCGCGAACGCGAGCGCGAGCGCGACACCTAGGACCGTCCCGAAATGACCGAACCACCAGTGCACGCCGCCGAGAACTTACCCCGGACGCGTGCGCTGATGGTTCGATGGTGACGATCGAACGCGACGGCCGTCGCTTACTTCTTCTTGATGTTGCCGGAGGAGTGAACCGGCGCGGAGTGAACCGTCGCCCTGGGCGCCGCGTGAACCGGCGCGTTGACGTGGCCACCGGCGGTCACGTTGCCGTGAACCTCGCCGTGAACCTCGGGCGCATGAACCTCGGGCGCGTGAACTTCGCCGCGAACCTCGGGCCCGTGAACCTCGCCACGAACTTCCGGCCCGTGAACCTCGCCGTGGACGTTGCCACGGACTTCCGGCCCGTGAACCTCGCCGTGGACGTTGCCGCGAACTTCGGGCCCGTGAACCTCGCCACGGACCTCGGCGCGGGGCTCGATCCGACCACTGACGCCAATACGGCCGTGGACGACGCCCTCCGGGTGATAGTGACCGTACCGGTTGACGTCGCCGATCGTACGGAAGCGCTCCGGGTAGCGGTCATTACGGACCCAGCCGCCGGTGTGGTAACGCGAGCTCATCCACACGCCGTTCTCCTGGCGCCAGTACAGGCCGTCCGAGAAGAACACGGGGTAGTCGTAGTCATAGACAACCTGTACGCCAGGGCTCACCTCGACGAGGTCGGGCTCGACGTAGTCCGCCGGCGGAGCGGCGACTTCGACGGTGGCGACCGGTGCAGCAACGCCGACCTCGACGACCGGCGGCGGCGGAACATAGACGTGAGCGTTGTAGCCGACGCGGGCAGCGCAGCCCGCGGTGAGCGCGAACAGGAACGAGGTAGAAACGAGTCTCATGAATCCTCCGGGTGCGCAGACTAACAGCGTTTGTTACGGCGTGCAGGTGTAAACGCTATTAACCCCACCCTGGCCGTCCGGGACGGTGTCAGAGTTTGCCGGGTCGGGAATCCAAGTAGTTCCGTCGACGATAAACTTGTACAAATACGAGCCTTGGGGGAAGCCGTAGCTCACGGTCCAGGCGCTGTCGGCGCCTAGGACCAGTGGCACGGCGCCGGCCCCGGGATCGGCTGGCCAGCTCAAGAAGTCGCCGCTCAACCAGACCGAGCTCGCGCTCGCATAACCGGCGAGCCGGAATTGATACATGCAAGCTGCGGCCGGGCCGTCGTGGCCGGCGTCGCGGGCGGTTCCGTCTTGCGCGCCATCGACCGCGCCGTCGACCGCCGGCTCCTTGCCGTAACCAGGGGGCCGGCACGCCGGGAGTACGAGGGCGAGGATCAGGGCGAAACGCATCGCGCTCGCGATTTTCAAGCGACGTGCCATTCCAAGCCGCAGCCGGCGCCACTGCGGAGCCGCGGCCGTCGACAATGGCACCGCGCGCGATCCCACCGACGTTTCGTTTTGCAACTCCGGCCGGCTAGGTCCTGGGAACCTGCGAGCAAAACCGGGGCATGGATCGTGCGAAGGGGCGGTGCGATGCGCCGTCTCGCCCTCGCCCTCGCGATCGCCACGACCGCCGCGGTCGCTCGGCCGGCGATCGCGATCACGCCGGTGCCGTCGTTCTCGTACCTCGTGACCGGCAACGGCTTCGGCTTTCAGGTGTTCGACATCAGCGCCGGGGCGATCAAGCAGTACCTCGAGCATCCGTATCGCTATCTGCGCTCGAACCCGGCGAACCCGGACGGCGAAGGCATCGTCCGGCGCAACCTCGCGTTCGACACGTACTTCGGAGTCCAGGTCGGCGCCACGTCGCAGTGGCTCGGCGGCGTCGCGCCGAGCGAGATCGGTTACGTCAACGAGTCGAACATGATCCGGTCGGCCGTGAATGTCGGGCCGCTGACCACCGAGTCATTCTTCTCGGCGCCGTTCGGCTACGCCGGCAACGCGCTCGTGATGATGCTCAAGGTCACGAACAACGCGGCGACCGCGCAGACCGTGACCGCGTACGCGATCCACAACTTCAAGATGGGCACGGCGACCGATCCGGACAACCCCGGCGCCGACGGTGAATCGATCGCGTGGGACGGCACGCACGCGACCGAGACCGGGCCCGGTGGCGGCACGATGATCTACGTCCCGATCGGCGGCGCCGACGCGTCGAGCTGCAACGCGAGCTCGTACGACACCGTCGCCGCCGGCGGTCAGCTCGCAGCGCCGTCGACGTGCGCCGGCACCGACATCAAGAACGCGTTCCAGAAGAACCTCGGGTCGATCGCGCCGGGTGCGAGCGCATGGTTCGGCGTCGCGGTGCTCTACACCGACGGCAGCGCGGCGACGACCGAGGCGGCGTGGTCGACGTTCCTCGCAGGCCAGACGCCAGATGCGCTGTACGCGTCGATCCTCGCGGAGCAAGAAGCCGCGCGCACGACGCCCGCGCCCGGGATGAACGCGCCCGAGACCGCGGTGTGGCGCCAGGCCGAGACCACGCTGCGGATGGGCCAGATCATGGAGCCGTACTCGCAATCGCCGCGCGCGAAGAACACCGGGATGATGCTCGCGAGCCTGCCGCCCGGCGCGTGGCATACCGGTTGGGTCCGCGACGCGACCTACGCGATCGACGCGCTCGCGCGCACCGGCCACGGCGCACAGGCCAAGGCGGCGTTGAACTTCTTTCTCGACGCCGACGCCGATCAATACGGCTCGTTTCTCAACAACGTCGACTATCGAGTCAGCGTCGTGCGCTACTTCGGCGACGGGCTCGAGGAAGCCGACTACTCCGGCGAGCCGACGCGCAACATCGAGATCGACGGATGGGGCCTCGTCATGTGGGCGGCGCGCAACTACGTCGACTCGACCGGCGATCTCGGTTGGCTCGCGGAGATGACCGAGAAGGGCGACACCGTCTACGACGCGATCAAGAACGGCATCGCGGAGCCGCTCGCCGCGAACCTCGAAGCGAACGGCATGGCCGTCGCCGATGCCTCGATCTGGGAGGTCCACTGGGGCAACCGCCAGCACTTCCTCTACACGACCGCGGCCGCTGCTCGCGGGTTCTGCGACATGGCGACGCTCGCGCGCCGCGCCGGTCGGACCGACGACATCGCGCGCTACAAGCTGCTCGCGCAGAACGCGACGAACGCGCTGAAGGCGAACTTCATCGACTCGAAGAACGTGCTCGCCGGCTCGCTCGAGCGGCTCGCGTCGGGCTCGAACTACCACGATGGCTCGACCGTCGAGGCCGTGACGTTCTCGCTGCTCGATCCGGCCGACCCGATCGCGACGGCGACGCTCGGCGCACTGTCGTACTTGCAGACGCCGGCGGGCGGGTACAAGCGGCTCGAAGGCTCGAGCGACGAGTACGACACCGACGAGTGGATCCTGATCGATCTGCGCGCGGCGGACGCGTTTCGCCGCGCCGGCAACGGCCCGCAAGGGGATGCCCTGCTCGACTGGGTCACCGGTCAGGCCTCGGTGAACTACAACCTCTTGCCCGAGCTGTACAACACGCAGTCGGCGAGCGGCGCGATCGGCGCGTACTCGGGGAGCATCCCGATGGTCGGCTACGGCGCGGGTGCGTTCATGCTGACGATGCTCGATCGCGTGCAGCTCTACGAGCACACCGATTGCGGTGACGAAGATCTGAGCGACTATCCCGATGCGGGCGCGGTGATTCCGACCGGCGGCGATGCGGGCGCCGGCAACGGCGAGACCGGGCGCACCGGCATCGCGTGCGCGTGCAACGGCGGTCCGGGCTCGGGCGGCACCGCGGTCGCGCTGTTTGTCGTCGCGCTGGTCGTCACCCGCAAGAGGCGGTCGTGATCGGCGAGCCGGTCGAACGAGGCGCGCAGCCGGCGCGACGCAGGGCGACCGCGGTGGAGCTGCGGCGGATCAGCAAGACGTTCCCCGGGGTCCGCGCGTTGCACGACGTCTCGCTCGCGGTCGCACCGGGCGAGGTGCTCGGCCTGGTCGGCGAGAACGGCGCCGGCAAGTCGACGCTGATCAAGATCCTCGGCGGCGTGTATCCGGCGGGCTCGTATCGCGGCGAGGTCGTGGTCGGCGGTCGCGTGCACGGGTTTCGCGGCACCGCCGACGCGCGCAAGGCCGGCATCGCGATCGTGCACCAAGAGCTGAGCCTGATCCCCGAGATGTCGGTCGCCGACAACCTCGCGCTCGGGCGCGAGCCGGCGTGGTTGGGCATCCTCGATCGCGAGCGCGTCCAAGCCGATGCGCGGTCCTTGCTGACGGCCGTGATCGGCGAGACCGATGCCATCTCGATCGATCCCGATCAACCGGTCGGCGAGCTCGGCATCGGCACGCAGCAGCTCATCGAGATCGCGCGCGCGCTCGCGACCGCGGCGAAGGTGATCGTGCTCGACGAGCCGACCGCCGCGCTCACCGATGGCGAGATCGCGCAGTTGTTCGCGCTGATCCGCGAGCGTCGCGCGACCGGCGCTTCCTTCATCTACATCTCGCACCGACTCGAGGAGATCGCCGAGCTCTGCGATCGCGTCGCGGTGTTGCGAGATGGCGAGCTCGTCGCGGTCAAGGCCCCGAGCGATGATCTGATTCCGTCAATGACCGGCGATCTGCGGCCCGGCGTAGACGCGGATCTGGATCGTGCACGTCCACGTGCAGGTGTCACGTGCACGTCCACGTCCACGATCTACCCCGTGCTGTCGGTTCAGAACCTCCGAGTCGAGCACCCGACCGTGCCCGGCCGAGCGGTCGTCGACGGTCTCAGCTTTCGCGTCGCCGCCGGCGAGGTCGTCGCGCTCGCCGGTGCGCTCGGCTCGGGACGGACGGCCACGTTGTCCGCACTGTTCGGCATCGCACGCGCGGGTGCATCGGGCGAGATCCAGGTCGACGGCAAGCCCGTCGTGATCCGCAGCCCGATCGACGCGATCGCCGCCGGCCTCGCGTTCGTGCCCGAGGACCGCAAAGCGCAAGGCCTGGTGCTCGGGCTGTCGGTCGGCGACAACCTCGCGCTGTCGGCGCTCGGCCGGCTGTCCCGGTTCGGCATCGTCGATAGCGCGCGCGCCGAGCGATCGGCGCTGTCTCGTCTCCGCGACCTCAGTATCAAGGCGCCGAGTCTCGGCGCCGAGGTCGCGACTTTGTCCGGCGGCAACCAGCAGAAGATCGTGATCGGCAAGTGGCTCGAGCTTGCCCCTCGCGTGCTGTTGCTCGACGAGCCGACGCGTGGCGTCGACGTCGGCGCGAAGGCCGAGATCTATCGGCTGATCGAGGAGCTGGTCGCGCGCGGACACGCGGTCGTGATCGCGTCGTCTGACCTGCCGGAGACCGTCCGGCTCGCCGATCGCGTGCTCGTGCTGCGCGAAGGCCGACTCGTCGGCCAGCTCGCGAGCGAGGCGATCACCCAGCTCGCGATCATGCGCCTCGCCGTGGGTACCGAGAGGAGCGCGTCGTGAAGCTCGAAAAATCGGCCACCGCACCGGGTCGCCGCCTCGACCTCAACGCCTGGGCGATGGCGGGCGTGCTCGCCGCGATGTGGCTCGTGCTCGCGCTGTTGCCCGCGACGAGCGGCGTATTCCTCTCGCGCCTGAATCTTGGAAACCTGGTGACGCAGTGCTCGGTCCTGCTCGTGGTCTCGGTCGGGATGACGCTGGCGATCGTGATCCGCGGGATCGATCTGTCGGTCGGGGCCGGCGTCGCCTTGATCGCGGTGGTCACCGCGCTCGCACACCGCGATCTCGGTCTGCCCGCCCCGGCCGCGATCGGCATCGCCCTCGCTTGCGGCGCCGCGATCGGCGCCTGGCACGGCCTGTGGGTCGGCTGGCTCGGCGTGCCGGCGTTCGTCGTCACGCTCGCCGGGTTCAAGGCCTACCGCGGCGCCGCGCTCGTCGTGTCGCACGCGTCCGCGGTCTCGGTCGGCAACGACTTCAGCTGGCTGAACGCTCGCGTCCCGGCGGGCGCGACCTGGGCGATCGTCGGCGCGACGTTGTGCGTCGGCCTCGCGCTCGTCTTGCGCGAGGCGAGCCGGCGCAAGCAGCTCGGGCTGCCGGCACTGACCACGAAAGTGGTCGCCATGCGATCGGGTTGCCAGATCGCGGTCGCGGGCTGCGTGCTCGCCGTGTTCGGCGACGCCGGTGTGCCGGTGATCGTGCTCGTCGCAGGTGCGGTCGCGTTGTGGGGGTCGTTCCTGCTCAAGCGCACGCGCTTCGGCCGTCACGTCTACGCGATCGGCGGGAACCCCGAGGCCGCGCGGCTCTCCGGCGTGAACGTCCGGCGCGTCACGCTCGGCGTCTATGCGATCCTCGGCGTGCTCACCGCGATCGCGGCCGTGCTGTCGCTCGGTCGCATCGGCAGCGCGACGCCAGGCAGCGACGGCACGTTGCTCGAGCTCGACGCGATCACCGCGGTCGTGATCGGCGGCGCGTCGCTCTCGGGCGGACGCGGCACGGTCGTCGGAACCGTGCTCGGCACGCTCGTGTTCGCCACGCTCGGCAACAGCATGACGTTGCTCCACATCGATTCCAACTGGCAGCTGATCTTTACCGGCTTGGTTCTACTCGTCGCCGTGTTGGTCGATGTCGTCGCGAAAGGCAAACGGTCGTGATAGCTCGCTCGCTCGTGATCTCCGCTGTGATCGCCGCCGCCTTGGCCGCGTGCAAGAGCGAGCCCGGCCCGCAGGTCGGATTCCTGCTGTCGACGCTACAAGAGGAGCGCTACCAGAAAGACGTCAAGTACTTCGAGCAGCACGCGCGCGAGCTCGGGATGAGCGTCGCCACGCTCGCCGCCGACAACGACAACACGAAGCAGCTCGCGCAAGTCGAGGACTTGCTCGCGCAGGGCGTGAAGGTGCTGGTCGTGCAACCGACCGACAGCACGGCGGCGGCGCGCTACGTCGAGCTCGCGCACGAGCACGGCGCGAAGGTCGTCGCCTACGACCGCGTGATCAACTCGCCCGATCTCGACTACTACGTGTCGCACGACAGCTATCGCGTCGGTGTGCTCCAGGCGCAGGCCGCGCTCGCCGCGACCGGCGGCAAAGGCAACTACGTGCTGCTCGCCGGCCAATCGGGTCACTCGGTCGCGACCGAGATCACGCGCGGCTACGAAGACACGCTCGCACCGTACGTCGCGCGCGGCGACGTTCACATCGTGCTCAAGCAGAACCACAGCGCGTGGTCGCCCGAGCAAGCGCTCAAGTCGGTCGAAGATGCGCTCACGTTGAGCGGGGGGAAGCTCGACGCGATCCTCGCGAACAACTCGGGGATGGCGCGAGGCGCGGTCCAGGCGATCACCGCGGCGGGGCTGACGAACGTGTTCATCGCCGGCGCGGATGCCGATGCCGCGAACGTCAACTTCGTATGCGAGGGCAAGCAGACGATCGAGATCCTCAAAGACATCCAACCGCTGGCGCGAACCGCGGCCGACGTCGCGCACGAGCTGCTCGACGGTGGGGGGCGCCGCGGCTCGGTCGACGATCGCGCGCCGAGAACGGGCGAGACGATCGCGATCGGCGGGAAGAACGTCCCGATCGCTGCGGTCCGCGTCGAGGTCGTGACGCCGGCGAACGTCAAGCCGCTGCTCGTCGACTCGGGGTTCCTATCCGCCGACGAGTTGCCGGCGTGCAAAGACCGCCTCGCGGTGGCGAGGTAGCGATGATCCGCGCGGCGCTGATCGGTGTGCTCGTGATAGGCGTGGTGCGTATCGCGCGTGCGGATACGCCGACGCCGGATCCGGCACCGGGCTCGGGCTCGGGCTCGGATGCGGGCTCGGATGCGGGCTCGGGCTCGGATGCGACGGTGACCGCGCCGCCGAAGCAGACCGCGGCGATCGAGCCGATCTCGTCGACAAACACGCTGACCGGCGAAGCGAAACCGCCGACGACCGATCTCACCACACTCAACGTCGGAGACGTCCGGTTCGAGCTTCACGGTTACGCGCGCATGCCGCTGTCGACCCAGGGCACGCGCGAGCCGTATCTCGTCGATGCCGATCCGTACCTGTCTGGCTTCTCCTACACGCGGCTGTACGAGCCCGACTGGTCGGAGCTGTTCTTTTCGGCGCGCCGCGGTGATTACAAGGCCGAGTTCGGATTCTTCGCGTCGCTGTACTCGGACTACGCGCAGGCCGACATCACGAACCAGCTCGGTGTCGCGCAAGCGTCGGTCAGCGCCGAGCACTTCCTCGGCAACCAAGATCTCTCGGTCCAAGTCGGCGTGTTCTGGGATCGCTTCGGCTACGTCGAGCCGTACGACACCTATGTGTTCGGCCGCACGCATCAAGGCGGGTTCAAGGCGACCTACAAGTTGCCCGGCGGCGGTCGGGTGCAAGCCGGGCTCGGCATCCACGAAGCGAACCTGCAACAGAACGAAGGCCTCACCCCGATCGCGCACGTCGCGGGCGCGTACCCCGTCGGCCCGGTCGAGCTCGGCGCGTACGTGTTGCGGACGTGGACCGACGACAAGCGCCAGCTCTCGCCGATCCAAGACGGCACGCTGTGGATCGCGGGCGCGGACGCTCGCTACAAGCTGCCGAACGATCGCGGCACCGCGTACCTCGCGTTCGCCTACTACGACATGGACAAGGTCCTGTACCTGTCGCCGTCGGTCGAGGTGATGAACTCCAGCGGCGGCCAAGGCCTGACCGAAAACTTCCTCGGCCTGACGAATAGCAACGACGGCAGCGGTCGGATGTACACGCTCGCCGGCGACGTCAAGGTCAAGCTCGACGACCGCGCCGCGGTGCGCGGCTTCGGCATGGCGACGTGGGTGCGGTCGCCTCAGGTCGACGAGATGGATGCGCTCGACAACAAGGACCGCCGGCTGTACGTCAAGTGGGGCGTCGAGCCGAGCTACAAGATCTTGCCGAAGCTGGTCGCGGCGCTGCGCTACGACCGCGTGATCCTCGACATCTACGATTCGCAGGACAGCTTTCGCGTGTTATCGCCGAAGCTGTCGTTCCCACTCGACACGTGGGGCGAGATCTTCGTGCAGTACTCGCACTATTGGTACGGTGACAAGATCGCGCTGCGCCCCGGTCAGGTCCCGCTCGAGACGATGCCGGACAGCGACGTGTTCAAGGTCCAGGCGCAAGCGCGCTGGTAGGAATCCGCGGTGGCGGGGACGAGCCATGGGCTATCCTCGAGCGGATGCGACTCCTCGCGTTCGCGCTGCTGTTGGCGTCCGGCTCGGCCGCAGCGGCTCCGTCCGTTCACGTCAGCTACGATGCCGAGCACCTCGATCTCGACAAGCACGTCCTGCAGTTCAAGCCGTCGCGCGCGGTGTCCGAGGCGACGCTCACCGTGATCGACGATGCCGGCAACGACCTCGGCGACGCGCACGTCGAGTACGACAAGCTGCCCGCGAACGGTTGGCTCGCGATCGCGTGGACGCCGTCGAGCGACGCCCCGGTCATGAAGCTCGAGCTCGAGGTCAAGACCGCCGATGGCGCCGGGACACGGGTCGAGCTCATCCCGTGGTCGGCGACGATCGATCACGACGACGTCGAGTTCCGCACCGACAGCTCGACGATCGACGACGGCGAGCGCGCGAAGGTCGATGCGAGCGCTGCCAAGATCGTCGAGATCGTGCAACGGGTCGGCAAGCACATGAAGCTGACGCTGTACGTCGCCGGCCACACCGACACCGTCGGCCCGAGCGACAAGAACCGCAAGCTGTCGCTCGACCGCGCGATCGCGATCGGCCACTACCTCGCCGCGCATGGCGTCGCCGTGCCGATCGTCGTCGCAGGTTTCGGAGAGAGCGTCCCGAAGGTCGCGACGCCCGACAATACCGACGAGCCCGCGAATCGCCGCGCCGACTACGTGCTCGGCCCAGCGGGTGGCACCCCCCCGTTCCACGGCGCCTATCTCAAAGCCAAGGCGCAGTGGCGCGCGTTGCGCTGATCGCTTACGCGAAGCTGACACTACGACTCGGCGCGCGATCTACGCTGAGGCCATGGATCGTGCTCGCATCGCTCGTCTCCTCGTCGCCGTCGTCGGCAGCGTCGCGCCCGCCGCGTGCGCTCACTCCCCGCAGGCGGAGCCGACGACCGCTCGCGCGCCGCAGCGAACCGTGGCTACGCCCGCGACCGTCGCGGCGCCCGCGACCGCGACCGCGCCTGCGCCGAAGCTGTTGTGCTGGCTGATGCACGATCCGCTGTGCGCGACGAAGGCACCGCGGATTTGCTGAGCGCGACGTGGGCCCATCGCGCGTGGAGCGAGCGCTGCGCCGCGAATCACTATCGCCGACTTGCCGAGGCGTTGCGCGCGACCCCGTTCGCATCGTTCGCGCCGGACTACGCGCGCGCGAGCGACGACGAGCTCCGCCACGCCGATCTGTGCGAGCGCACGTGCCTCGAGCGCGGCGGCGCGCCGTTCACCGAGCCGACCGCGGATCCGCCGCTGGCGATCGTCGACGAGCGCGCGCTCGTCCTCGAGCTCGCGGTCACCGGACTCGGCGAGACGCTCAACGTCGTCCTGCTCCACGACGAGCTCGTCACCGCGCCGGAGTTCGCCGCGGTCACTCGCGTGTTGTTGCGCGACGAACGGCGCCACGCGCGTCTCGGCTGGGCGGTGCTCGATGCCGCCCAGACGCGCGCCGACCTCGGATGGCTAGCGCAGCCGATCGGTGAAGCGTTCGGCGAAGCCCACGCGCGCGGAGACGGCGCAGCCGATCTGATGCCAGCGCGTCGGGCCGAGGTACTCGCCGCCGGCCTCGAGCTCGTGATCGCGCCGGCGCTCGCTCGGATCGGCATCAGCGCGCCGCTTTGCGCGTGCTCCACGTCGCCCACGCGGTGACCGCCGCGAGTACGACGAGGCAGCCCACGCCGAGCGCGACGTAGCGCTCGACCATGCGGTGGACGCTCCAGCCGTAGACGTCGGTGAGCTTCGACGGGTCGGACAGCCCGACGCCTTCGATCTCGCCGAACGGGATGACCCCAATATCGCTGCGCGCCGACCACCACGTCGCGAACGTATCGACATACGCCGCCGCGCCGATCGCGACGAAGCCCCAGCGCAACCCACCGCGCCGCAACCGCGGCACGAAGAAGCTCGCCATCAGCAAGGTGCCGAGCACCATCGCGCCACCGTCGCCGCCGAAGATGATCGCGGTCTGGGCTTGGACCTCGGTCAGTCCGAACGTGCCCACCACTTGCAGGACCGCGAGCGCGATGCCGAGCGCGAGTAGCCAGCGCCGCTCGAACTTGACTCCGACGTAGCAGACCGTCACCTCCGCCGCGGCCAGCGCGATCGGCGCGAGCGTGCCGCGAGCCGCGGGGATCAGCGTCTTCCACAGCGTCGGGATCGCGGCAAATCCGCAGAACCACCCGGTCAACGCGTGACCGACCTCGTGCACCATCATCGTCAGAAACGTGCGCTGCAGGTAATGGCCGAACGCCCACGCGTGGAACGCGAGCGCGATGACGAGCGCCGCCGGGATGACCGCAGCGCGCAGCTTCCACTCGCGCTCTAGATCGACGTCACGGTCGTCCACGCTCAATCGTATTCGGGCTCGCGCGGGATCCCGAGTAAAATGTCAGCCATCGCGTCGCGGATCTCCGGCAGGGTCATCAGATTGCGAGTGACTCGCTCCGGCGCCGCGCCCCGCCGCCACGTCCACAGCCCGACCGCCTTGGGGTGCTCGAGCTCGAGGCAGTAGTACAGCCCGGTCTCGTCGAGCTCGCCCTCGGTCTCGACCCCGACCACGACGAGATCCGGCAAGTTGCCATCGCTGCGATCGTCGGCGTGCTCCGAGAAGCTGCGCAACGACGTCCACGCGGCGGGCAACCACGGCCGAAACGGCAACGCGTCCGCGATCGCGACCGTGTCGAACACGTGGACCACGTCCGCAGGGATCGTCTTCCCGAGACGCGATCCGACCTCGTCCCACGAGGGAAGGCGGCGCGGCACTCGATCACTCCGGGGGACGAACCTGCTCGGCCGGCACGACCTCGTCGGTGTTCGGCCGCGCCACCACCTCGAACCGCGCGTGCGCCGGAACCTTCGCTCGCTCGTCCGGCGTCATCAGCGCGAACTCGAGCTGACCGAGCCGCTCGATCTCGGCGAGAGCGTTGAATCCGCCGATGAACTGACCGCGCAGGTAGACGTACGGTACGGTCTGCTGCTTCGTCTCGTTGATCAAGCTGACGAGCTTCGCCTCGTGCTCCGGCTCCTCGAGATCGACGTTATCGAAGTCGACCTTGAGGCGCTCGAGGATGGTGATCGCGCGGCCGGTCCACGGGCAGCTCTTCTTGCCGAAGATCTGCGCCTTGACGCTCGGATCGCCAAACCCGGCGACCGCGGCGGAGGGCTTCGCGGCTGGCGTAGTCGCGGCGACTTCGGCCTTGCGTTCGGCGACTCGCGTCGCCTTCGCGCTCGCTTCGTCCTTCGACACGAAGCTCTTGCCGAGCAGCTTGGCCACCCGCTTGCGCGCCGCGACGTAGCGCGGATCGACCGCGACCTTGTCGGTGAGGTAGTCGCGAATCTCGCCACCGATCTCGTCGGCGCGGTTCAGCGCGGAGAACAGCTTGGCGGTGGCGCGCTTGGTCAGCGTGGGTTCGTCAGCAGCGGGCATCAGGGTTGTCTACCAGATTCCGAGCGGCTCCGGGAGCCTGATTTCTCGACGAGAAACGGCCGGTTCACACGTCGCAACGCCTCCGCAACGAAGGCCACGGATCGCCGGCGCATCGTAGCGCTCAGGAGGTCCTATGAACGTCTCGTCATGTTTCGCGCTGGGTCTAGTTGGTGCCATGGTCGGCGGCTGCACGTACGCGAGCATCGGCTCCGGCGAGGTCGGGGTCGTCCGGACGCCCAGCGGTATGGATCCGCACGTCTATACCCCCGGCGACTGGAAGATCGGCGGCGATGACAAGGCCACGATCTACAGCGTCCGCTCGCAGGAGCGCTCGGAGCGGCTCGACGTCCAGTCGTCGGACGGCCTCGGCATCACGCTCGACACGTCGATCCGCTACCACGTCGTGCCCGGCGAGGTCCTCGCGCTCGATCAGGAGATCGGGCCGAGCTATTACGACGTGTTGATCGGCCCGACGCTGAAGTCGCAAGCGCGGCGCGTCGTCGGACGGTTCACGCCCGACCAGATCTACTCGACCGAGCGCGAACAGATCGAGAAGGAGATCCGCGAGGGCGTTGATGCCGCGGTCAAGGGCCGGCACGTCGTGCTCGAGGCCGTGCTCGTGCGCAACGTCGTGCTGCCGCCGCAGCTGCAAGCCGCGATCACGAACAAGCTCGAGGCCGAGCAGTCTGCGCTCAAGATGAAGTTCGTGATCGCCCAGCAAGAGGCCGAGGATCAGAAGTCGCTCGAGGAGAGCAAGGCGAAGGCGGAGCGCGACAAGATCGAGGCCGATGCCGCAGCGGAGTCCGCGCGCACGCGAGCGCAGACCGAGGCCGATGGGACCCGCATCGCCGCTCGAGCCGCGGCCGACGCGAAGCGGCTCGACGCGCAGGCGACCGACGACTACGAGAAGCTGGTGAGCCAACACCTGAGCGCCGCGATCTTGAAGCTCCAGGAGATCGCCGCCCAGAAAGCGCTCGCCGATTCACCGAACGCGAAGCTCGTGCTGATGGGAGCCGGCGGCTCGGCCGGCAAGACCGTGCTCGACCTGCGCGGCGCGGGCGGATCGTAGCGCCGAGCTACGGGCGGATCACCGAGCGATGCGCGCCGGTCGCGAGCTCGACGCGCTCGACGAAGTCTCCGCCCGACGCCTGGCTGACGACGAACACCGCGTCGCCGCGGACCGCGAGGTACACGCTCTGCTCGTACTCCGAGTGCTTGACCCCGAGCCCGCGCACGGTGATGTGCCAGCGAACGTGGCCGTCGACGCCGACGCGTTGCAGATCGATCCCATCGTCGGAGATCGCGCAGTACGTCGCGATCACGACGTCACCGCCGGGGAGCTCGACGAGCTCGCTCGCGGCGGCGAACGTGTCCGCCGGCGGCGGCAGCGTCCACACCGGCTTGCCGGCGGCGAGCCGCGCGATCCGCTTGTCGCTGACGACCACGAGATCGCGGTCGACCCAGTGCGCGGCCGCGACCACCTCGCGGAGCCGCAACACTTCCCGCTTGGAGCGGTCGCGCACGATCGACTCGCCGTCGACGTGGTCGATGTGGAAGGCGGCCACCTGGCTCGGGTCGACCACGGTTACCCGGTACGTGACATCGCGCGCGGCATCGACCACGACGTCGCCGACGATATACTCGGGCCCGCCGAATGACCGCGCGACCGCCGAGCGCTCGACGCCGGCGATCGAGTGGATGACGTGGCCGTCTGGCGCCACCAGGTCGTTCCCGACGACGAATGGGACGCGAGCGTCGCGCTCGGCCAGGGTGCCGCAATCGCCGATCGGCTGGCAGCGGAGCTCGTCTGCGCCGGTCGCGAGGTCGATCCGCTCGAAGAAGTCGCCGCCGGAGGCTTGGCTGACCGCGTAGAGCTTGTCGCCCCGGATCGTCGAGTACGCGATGTTCGAGTACTTCGAATGAGCGACGCCGATCCCTGCGGCGCTGGTCTGCCACACGACGCGGCCGTCGGGGTGGAGACGCCAGAACGCCAGGCCGCTGTCAGCGATCGAGTCGTGCAGCTCGATCACCAGATCGCCGCCCGCGATCGGCGTGATCGATCCGGCGTCGCCGAACGCGATCTTGTCGATCGCGATCCGCCACACCATCGCGCCGCTCGGCGTCATCCGCGTGATGTCGCGATCCGTAAGCACGATCGCGTCGGCCTCGACCTGCGCGATCGCGGCCACCTCGCCATCGACGACGAAGCTCCGCGACGCCGCGAGCGCGTACACCGTGCTGCGCCGCGCCGACCACGGCCGGTTCACCACGTAGTCCTGCGCGACGAGCCTCTCGTCACAGCCGGGCTGGGTCGGCGTGACGAACAGCATGGCGCCGTCGGCGAGCGCATAACCCGTCGACCATTGCCGGGCGCCGTCGGGCGCGCACTCGCTCGCGATCACGCGATCGCCGGCGATCGTCAGCTCGTGCGGCGAGGCGTGGACGCGCCATTGCACCTTGCCGGTCGCGGCGTCGCCGGTCGCGACCGGCGCGCGACCGGCAGCGCCGCCGAAGGGCGGCGCGGTCAGATCGACACGCTGCAGCTCGCCATGTAACGGTGCCGCGATCAGGAACGAGCCGCCGACCGCGTAAGCGCCCTCCCCCGGGTCGTAGATCGCCGGGAGCCGCTGCGCCTTGGCCGCGCCCGCATCCGCGATGAACGCGCCGATCGAGAACCGATCGCCGCCGACCGGCAGCGCCGCGTCGTAACGCTCGGGGCCCGCGACCGTCGCGACGACCTTGCCGTCGCCGTCGACCACGTGGCTGCGAACGAGCAGCCTGACGCCCGCGGTCGCCGCGTTCGGCAGCGGTGGTGCGGGCGAGAGCTTGGCGACCGGCCCGGGCGGGCAATCGCTGCCCGCGGACGGCGCAACCGGGTCCGATGCCCCACCACACGCGGCCAGGACCACGATGAGACGCTTCACGATCGTACAGACGCCCGAGATCGACGTCCGGTCGCAGAAATCGTCGGTGCTCGCTAGCCGAACGCCTTTTTCTTGAGCTCGCCCGAGCTCGCGGCGTTCACCAGGTGCTCGCGCCCGCCGAGGCACTCGCCCGCGACGAACACGACCGGCAACCGGATGCCCTTGCTGTCGCGCCGCACCGCGTACTGCGCCGCCGGATCCTCCTGGATGTTCGTGACGGTATACGTCACGCCATTGGCGTCGAGGATATCGGTGAGCTTGCCGACGTCCCGCTTCTGCTTCTCCATGTAGTAAACGATCACCGGCGCCTGCTCGGTCTTGTTCGGCGTCGGCGTAGCCGTGGGCGCAGGCGATCCCGAACCGCGCGCAAACGCCTCGCGATCGCGCAGCTCGGCCTCGTCGGCGAGTGGTCGCCCGAGCGCGTCGTTGGCCTTGCGCACGAGCTCGCCTGCCCGGCCCGGAACACGCGTAAGCGCGGCGTGGGCCCGCGCTCGCACCGAATCCAGCACGCCCATCGTCAGTTGACGACGCGCAGGCTCTTGCGGCCCGCGGGGATCGGCGGCGCCGCCTGATCCTCGGGATCGACTTCGGGCGCCACGGTGACGACCGAGTGCTTCTTCATCGTCTTGGCCGCCGCGCGGCGCGAGACGTCGAGCAAGTTCTGGTGCGCCGCTTCGTGGTGCTTCTTCGCCTTGCCGGTGACCGCTTCGATCACGCGGTTCTTGAGATAACCGAGCCTGCTCTTCTTCGCACCGACCTCGTAGACCAGGTCGGCCGTGGTCGAGCCCGACATGTGCGGCGAGCGATGGAACGCGTGGTTCATCTCGGGGTGCTTCGCGAGGTACGCGCGGACTTCTTCCATCGTCATGCCGACCTCGGCGAGCGCCTTGTCGACTTCCTTCTGCGCGAGCTGCTTGGCCTTGAACAGCTGCATCTGGACGCGGCTGTAGACGTTGACCGCGCCGTCGCCGTTCGTCTCGATCGGCAGGAAGATGCCCTGAGGATAGAGCTCGGTGATCATCGACTGGATCCCGTCCGACACCGACGACGACGGCATGCAGCCGAACGGCTTGACCGACAAGGTCATGTTGACCTTGGAGTACGCGACGTTCTGGATCAGCTTGCCGACCTCCATGTGGCCTTCGCCACCGCGCAGGTTGTTGTCGTAGAACGCGTGCGAGATCTCCGCGATCGCGTTCATGTCCGGCAGGTGGTAGTCGTTGAGGCCGAGCGCCTTCGCGATCGTACCGAACAGGCCGCGCAGGACCTTCTCGCCGGCCCACAGCGACGCGATCCGCTTGCGGACATCGACGCCCTGCAAGCTGAACTTGCTGCCGCCCGTGCCCTTCGCGGCGTCGAAGCCGCGCAGCGTCTGGCGTTGCTTCGTGTCGTAACCGCCCTGCCAGATCATGTAGAGCAGCCACGCGGTGACGATCTGGATGTCCGGCTCGGCGCCCTCGGCCTCGAGGAAGCGCTGCAGACCGTAGTTGCCGTCGCCCTCGGTCGTCATCGCCCAGAACTCGCCGATGATGCCGACGCGCGGCTTGACCTTCGTGCGGTCGACCTTCACGGCGCCGAGCGTCTTGCGCACCTTGTAGAGCGCCATCGCGATCGAGGTCTTGGTCTCGAACGCCTGCGCGATGATCCGCTTGCTGTTCTCGATCGCGCGATCGGTCGCGCCAGCCTCGACCTCGTACGGGCGGATGCGATAGCCGAGCGCGTTCATCGCGTCGCCGATCAGGATCGCGCGGATGATCGCCCAGAAGAACGTCGGGTTCATCTCGAGGCCGACACCGTCGCCGGTCGCCTGCTTGAGCCCGCCGGTCTGCTGGAACAGCAGCACGCGGAAGCCGTCGAACCCTGAGTCGCGCAATGCCTTGCGGTACTCGGTGACGTACGTGCCGAACCGGCACGGGCCGCACGCACCGGCGGTGATGAACAGGTGGTTCTTGACGACGTCTTCCTTCGTCATGCCCTGCTCGCGCAGACCGTCGAGGTACTTCACGAGGTTGCCGACCGTGAAGTACGTCGGGTTGCACTGCCCGCGGTTGCCGTACTCGCGACCGAACTGGAGCGCGTCGTTGTCCGGCGTGTCGAGCGCGAGCACCTTGTAGCCGATGCCGCGCAGCGCGCTCTGGATGAACAGATCGTGCGCCATCGTCAGACCGGACACGAGCACGGTGGTGTGCTCGCGCTGGTCGCGGGTGAACGCGCGCGGAACCGCGTCGAACCAATGCTTGGTCGTCTCGACCGGCAGACCGAGCCGCTTGCGCTCCTCGATCTCGAAGTTCTTTAGCTCGGCCTCGATCGCTTCGATCGAGGTCGGGTCGATGGACTTGCCGTTGTTGTCGTTCGTCGTGCTCATGGTTGGTTCCTCTTCTCGCGTTCCTAGGTCCGCATCACGTTAAGGGCCGCCGGCCGCTTGGCCTTCGACGCCGGGTCTACTTGGGGTTGCCACGCCGCCACCAACTCCTCGAGCGCGTTCACTTCGCGATCGAGCTTGTCGTCGATCCGGCCCACGCCGGCGAGCTTGGCTTGCAACGACTTCATCATCTCGAGCTTCTTGGTCGAGACCGAGCGATCCAGCTGGACCTTCTTCTCGCCCTGATCCTCGAGCTTCTCCTTGAGCAGCATCAGCGTGTACGCGTAGGTCTTGACGCGGATCTTGATCGAGCCGCTCGGCTTGTTCGCATCGATGTCGTGGAGCGCCGAGTACGCCTTGCCGGCGCTCGCGATCACCGAATCGATCAAGCCGTAGGTCGGCGCATCGTGACCGCACTTGAAGCTCGACAAATCCAAGCACGCGATGTTCGGGTGGCGCGAGGCGTACTTCGCCGCGAACACCTTCTGCACCGAGTTCGTCGAGTAGTTCTCCGGCCAGACGTCGGACACGTCGAGCGGGCTCTCGATCACGCCCTTCGCGAGGTCCTCGGCGAACAATGCGTTCAGCCGGTCGAGATCGCGTGGCAGCGACCGCATCGACATGATCGGATAGCCGAGCGCCTGGAACTCCTCGAGCACCGAGTGATTGAGGCCCGGATCGTTGTGGTACGGCCGGCCGAGCATCACGAGTGTGACGCGGTTCTCGCGAACCACCTCGTCGAGGATCTCGGTGCCCTTCTTCTGCATCTCGGCTTCGAACGCGTCGAGCGCCTTGAACCCCTGGGTCACCGCGAAGTCGTTCTCGTCCTCGGTCATGCCGAGCAAGGGGCCGAACTCGCCGAACATCTGACGCTTGAGCATCAGCGGCTCGTTGAGCGTGACCGCGGTATCGAGGTAGCTGATCCTGCGCTCGGCGAAGAAGTCGGTCTCCTTCGTGAATGCCGCGCGGATCACCTTCGGCGTGCCCGATACGACCGGGCAGCTCGTCGTGTCCATCTGGTTGACGATGTACGTCGGGACGTGGGTGATCGACGGGAAGAAGATGTAGTTGAGCGGCTTCTTCTCGTGGTGCTTGAACAGCAAGTTGTGGATGTGCGCCTGGCACACCTTGCTCGGGTAACACGGGTCGACCGAGCCGTACTTGCAGCCGGCCTGCCACATCTCTTCGCTGGTCTCGTCGGAGAACACGACGTTGCGGCTATCGACGCCGATCGCCTCGAAGTACGTGCGCCAGAACGGGCCGGTGGAGTAGATGTTGAGCACGCGCGGGATCCCGATGCGGACGTCGCGGCGCTTCGCCCAATTCTCCGCCGAGCTGCGCTGGAACGGCCGCTTCACCGCCTTGTGGCGAATCGCGCCGAGCAGCGTCTTCTTGACGACGATGTCGTCGACCGGCGCGCCGTGCTCGGGCATCGGCGCGGCGTCGTAGAAGCTCTTGAACGCGAGCTTGGCCTCGTAGTCGACGAGGTTCGGGTACTGCTTCATCCGCTTCTGGCGCTCTTTGTTGAGCACCTTGAGCGCGTCCATGTTCTCGACCGTGCCCTTCTCGCACGAGAAGCCCGAGATGTAGCGAGCGGTCTTGCCGTCGAGCGTCTTGGTATCGATGAACGTGCGCGAACAGTTGTTCGGGCAGAAGTTGCACCGCGTCTTGTCGTCGTTCGTCGACGTGTACTCGATCTCGATCGCCTGATCGAGACCGACGAACGTCGTCTTGCCGGCACGGCGCACCCGGCGCAGCGCTTCGAACGACGCGCCGATCGCGCCGGCTTCACCGCAGTGCGGGTGCAGGTAAACCTCCGCGTTCGGCACGCGCTTCTCGATGTAATCGACCTGCGCCTTGAGCGCTGCGACGTTCTTCTGCGTGCCGCCTTGGAGCACGAACACGCGGCCGAGCTCGGCCATGCGCGGGATCTGCACGACGTACTGCCAGATGTTCTTCGGCAGCACGAGCGCGAGACCCGCGAGCAGCTCCTCCTTCGCGTAGCCCTCTTTCTGGAAGTTCACGCGATCCGAATCGAGGAACACCGCGCAGCCGTAGCTGAACTTCGGCGCGAGCCGCGCCTCGAACGCGACCTCGGCGTACTGCTTGACCGGGACGCCGAACTGGTCGGCCATCGCCTGGAGCAGCATGCCGTTGCCGGCGCTGCAGCTGTTCGACAACCGGAAGTTCTTGACGTCGCCGTTCTGCATGAACATCACCTTGATGTCCTGCCCACCGATGTCGCAGATCACGTCGACCGCCGGGAACCAGCGCTTCGCGCTCATCATGTGCGCGACGGTCTCGACGATGTTCGCGTCGGCGCCGAGCGAGCGCTCGAGCACGTCGCCGGCGTAGCCGGTCACGCCGAAGCCGATCACCTCGATCGTGGCGCCCTGATCGGTGGCCCACTGGCGCATATCCTTGAACATGTCCTTCATGTCCTGGATCGGGTTGCCCTTCGACAGCGTGTAGACCTTCTTGAGGATGTTCTCGTTCTCGTCGATGAACACGCACTTGCTCGACGTCGAGCCGCCGTCGAGGCCGATCACGCCGCGATAGGTCTTGCCCGCTTCGAGCACCGCGTCGTCGTAAGGCGGCGTCTCGTACTTCGCGACGAACGCGTCGCGCTCGGCCGGTTGCTCGACCAGGCCGGGGCCGGCCGACTCGCCGAGCTTCGACTTGCGACCGTGGTTGATGAACTCTTCGAGCGGCTCGAGGCCGCGATACGCGCCGACCGTCTCGGGCTCGTACAGGCCGAACAGCACCGCGCCGTAGGCGGCGTAGAGATCGCTGTTCTTCGGCACGAAGATCAGCTCCTCGATCGGCACGGTCTTGTCATATTCGTAGCCGCGCTCGGCCCACGCCTCGGGGATGCGCAGCCGCCAGCACTCTTGCAGGAACGGCAGATACGTGTTCGGGCCACCGAGCAGCAGCACCTTGCTCTTGAGCGTGTTGCCGCGGGTGAGCACCGCGAGGTTCTGGCTGACGATCGCGTCGGCGAGCGAGTTCATGATCTCGGTGCGCGGGATGCCGCTCTTCACGAGGTTCACGATGTCGGTCTCGGCGAACACGCCGCACTTCGCGGCGACGTGATGGAGCTTGGTCGGGTCGAACTTCAGGCCCGGGACCTCTTCGCGCGGCATGCCGACCTTGAGCACGCACTTGTCGATCGTCGCGCCGGTGCCGGACGCGCACTTGTCGTTCATCGACGTCTGCGCGGTCTTGTCACCGGTCTCGACGTTCTGCTTGAACATGATGATCTTGGCGTCTTGGCCGCCGAGCTCGATCACGCTGCCGACGTCGGGGTGCATCTTCTCGACCGCCATCGTGACGGCGTTGACCTCTTGGACGAACTTGCTGCCGAGCTGCGGCGCGATCGGCGAGCCGCCCGAGCCGGTGATGAACGTACGAATCTGATCATTCTTGAGGTCGGGAAACGCAGCATGGATCTCGCGCAACATGTCGCGCGTCATCTCCGGCTGCCGGGTCTCGTGGCGCAGGTACTTGCTCCACAGGATCTCTTTGGTCGCCGGATCGACCACCGTCATCTTCACGGTGGTGGAACCCACATCGATTCCGATGACGACTTTGTCGGGACTGCTGGTCATGGAGATTCCTCGCGCAGGGCTAGACTGACGCGTCAGTCTAGGCTGGACTGACGTGTCAGTCCATTCTTAAATAGCGGCAAGGAATGATCTCTTCGGCGCGCGAACCGTTACGCACCAACTGTGTTTCCCATTACGAATGCTGCACCCCGGTGCGCAGGCGATTACGCTGCGACCCAGCTCTCAACCCCGAATAGGATGCCTGCCATGAAAATCATTAGCCTGGTCTCGGTCGCGATCCTCGGTGCGTGCGGCGGCGGTAGCTCCCCCGCGATCGATTCGCCGAGCCCGCACGACGCCGCCGCTCACGACTCGAAGGTGTTCTTGGACAGTCCCGGCGCAGCGGCGCTGACCGTCAAGAACTATGACGCGTGGTGCTCGGTGACGGTCAACGGCGGAGCCGCGTCGACCGGCGCGCAGCAAGTGGTCACGCCCGCAGCCGGTACGATCAGCCTCGCCGCGGTCGCGCTCGACGGCTTCGAGCTCGGCCCCGCGCCGTGGCACGACACCGCCGGCGATACCGGCACGGGCGATCCCGGCACGGTGACGGGCACCGGCCAGTCCGCCTCGGACGCGACGACGGTCGTATTCGGCACGAGCGCGAAGTGCGTCTGGGTGTGCTGCCCGTTCACGAATGGCACCGGGTGCCCGACCACCGATCAGTGCCCGTAGCGGGGGCGGTTACGGCGCCGACTTCCTGATCGCGAACTCGACGCGGCGATTCTTCGCGCGCGCCGCCTCGAGGGCCTTGCCCTTGAGCCCGGCGACATCGACGAGCGGCACGGTCTCTCCGTAGCCGTTCGCGACCATGCGGTCCTCGGCGACGCCCTTGCTCGCGAGGTAGGCCTTGACCGCGTCCGCGCGCGCTTGAGAGAGCGCGGTGTTGTCCTTGAAGTCACCCTTCGCGAGGTACTTCTGGTCGTCGGTGTGGCCTTGGATCTCGAGCTTGAGCGCGGGGAACTCCGCGAGCACCGCGGCGGCCTTGTCGAGCACCGGGAACGACGACGCGAGCAGCTTCGCCGACCCGGTCGCGAACGCGATGCCGTCGATCTTGCCGGTGAACACCTTCACCTGCGGCGGTAGCTGATCGGGACAGCCGTCCTCGTCCTGGAAGCCGTTCACCGTCTCCGGCTCGTTCGGACACTTGTCGATCGTGTCGAGGATGCCGTCGCCGTCGTTGTCCGGATCGGGACAGCCGTCGGCGTCCTGGAAGTTGTCCTTGTCCTCCGGCTCGTCGGGGCACTTGTCGACGTCGTCGGGGATGCCGTCGCCATCGCAATCGGTGACCGGCGGCGGCGGTGGCGGCTCGGGTGGCGGCGGCGGCGGGAGGACTTGTTCGACCCGCTCGTGGAAATAGCGGACCCCGGCGAACATGCGGAACTCGGGCGCGCTGTAGCCGGTCGAGATGCCACCACCGGCGCCGGCCTCGATCGCGACCTCGGGCGTGACCCAGTAGCGGCCCGTACCGAGCGCCTCCGCCGGGCGCTCTTCGCTCGACGGCATCGCGCCGGTCATCGGATCCTTGATCACACCGACGCGGCCGAACACGGTCGCGCCGAGGCTGAACTTCGCCGGCACGATCGCGACCTCGGCGGCGCCCGACCACACGACCTCGTCGTCGACGTAGAGGTCGCCGAGCCGCTCGCCGTCTTGGTGCCACGCGTAGCCGCCGTTCGCCTCCAACGACAGCCGCCCGACGCGATAGCCGAGCAGCAGCTGGCCGGTCGCGATCAGGCCCTCGTTGCTCGCGAGGTCGTGCCCGCCACCGGTCGGCAGCGACAACGTGGCGTCGACGCCGAGCGAGAACCCGTTGCTGCGCGCGAGCAACACCTTGCCGCCGATCCGCAGATCGCCGAGCGCGGCCGCCGAGAGCGAGTCCATCCCGGGACTCGCCGAGTAGTCGCTGTTCTGATCGAGCACGATCGGGAGCTGCGCGTGCAGCCCGAAGCGCCCGAAGCCGATCGCACCGCCGAGATCCGACGCGAACCGCGAGCTGACGATCGCGCCCTGCGCGCACGTACCGTTCGCTTGCGGCACGCACGCGACGAGCGGATCGTCGGACAGCCGGAGCGCGAGGCCGAGCGCGAACCAGTGATCGATCGGGTCGGCGCTCTCGGCCTGCGAGACCGCGCGCGGATCCGACGACACGACGAACGGATCGGCATCGAGCTTCGGGGTGTACGTCTGGGCGACGCTCGCGCTGCTCGCGAGGAGCACCGCGGCGCCGATCGGGACGCCGAACCGGGTCACTAGCGGCCTCGCCGCCGGCGAGTCACCAGCGCGATCGCGAAGCCGAGCAGCACGAGCGAGCCGCCGCCCGAGCCGGTGCCGGCGTTACAGCCGCCGCCGTTGACCGTCACCGCGCCGGCCGGCTGGCACGCGTCACCGATGCCGTCGCCGTTCGCATCGGCCTGGTCGGGGTTCGCGACGAACGGGCAGTTGTCGGTCTTGTCGGGCACGCCGTCGCCATCGGTGTCGTTGCCTTTCGGCGACGAATCGCACGCGTCGCCGACGCCGTCACCATCGGTGTCCTTCTGGTCCGGGTTCGCGACGAACGGGCAGTTGTCCGTCGCGTTCGGCACGCCATCGCCGTCGACGTCGTTGTTGTTGAACGGATCGCACGCGTCGCCGATGCCGTCGCCGTCGGTGTCGGTCTGATCCGGGTTCGCGACGAACGGGCAGTTGTCGGTCGCGTTCGGCACGCCGTCGCCGTCGACATCGTTGTTGTCCGTCGAGTCGCACGCGTCGCCGATGCCGTCGCCGTCGGTATCCGTCTGGTCCGGGTTCGCGACGAACGGGCAGTTGTCGGTCGCGTTCGGGATGCCGTCGCCGTCGACGTCGTTGTTGTCCGTCGAGTCGCACGCGTCGCCGATGCCGTCGCCGTCGGTATCCGTCTGGTCCGGGTTCGCGACGAACGGGCAGTTGTCGGTCGCGTTCGGGATGCCGTCGCCGTCGACGTCGTTGTTGTCCGTCGGATCGCAGGCGTCGCCGAGCCCGTCGCCGTCGCTGTCGGTCTGGTCGGGGTTCGGAACGCTCGGACAGTTGTCGAGCGCGTCCGCGATACCGTCGCCGTCGAAGTCGCCGTTGAGGAACCCGCCGAAGAACTGGAGTCCGGGATCGACCGCGCAGCAGTCGCCGTTCCCACCGCTGATGTCGGGCGAGACGTAGTTCACCGGATTGCCGTTGTTCGCGTAGGTCGCGAGCACCCCGTTGTCCTTAGGGTCGAAAGCGTCGTATGGGAAGTTGGCGCAGTTGTCGATCATCGAGGCGACGTCGTAGTCCTGACCGGCATCCATCGTGAAAACCAGCGGCCCGTTGTCGACGAACTGATCGCCGTTCGAAACGTTCACCGGGTTGCCGTAGAACACCAGCGTCTCGTCTGGGTGGGTCCAGATCGCGAAGCGGACGTTGCTCGACGTCACCGGGTTGCCGTCGACGTCAGACCCGGTCGGCGCCAGGTGGCTCTTGATACCGGTGACCAACACGGTCTGGTCGGCGCGCATGTGCAGGCTGATCGCCCCATCACAACGCGCGGACCCTCCGTTGGGGACCGGCGCGGTGTCGATCAACAGCGGCGCGCTCGCTGGCGCAGCCGCGGCTGCCCTGGTGACGAGGCTTCCCGGTACGATCAACGATGCAAGCAGCCACGTGCGCGCGAAGTTCGACAAAGCAGTCCCCCTTGAAAAGACAGCGGTCAGGCTACAGCAAGTGCCCGGCGAAATGCACTCTCGAGCCGGGTACGCGTGGGTTACGCGAGCACGCCGCGCAGCGCGACGAGCAGCAGCTCGTCGACCACCGCTTCGACTTCCGGCGCCGCCGGCTCGGTGACGAGCATCTCGACGATGCCGCGGATCATCCCGAGCATCGCGGACGCGGCGAGCTGGGGCTGGACCTTGCGCAACAGGCCGATCTCCATCCCCGACTCGAACGCGCGCCGCAACAGATCGCGGACCTCGCCGAAGAACTGATCGAGCCGCTCGGCGGCCTCGGCATCCGGCGTGTGGCCCGCGGACAGCAGGAGCATCGCGAGCGCGCGATCGCGCACGATGTACTCGAGCGTCGAGACGACCTGCGCGCGGAGCTGGACCTGCGGCGGCGGCGCCTTCGGATCGTCGACCTCGATGCGATACATGCGCGCGCGCAGATCGCCCATCGCCTGATCGAGGATCGAGTCGAACACCGCCTCCTTGCTCGCGAAGTACAAGTAGAACGTGCCGCGCGCGATCTGCGCGCGCTCGATGATCGCGTGGATCGACGCGCCGTGATAGCCGGCGTCGGCGAACACCGCCTTCGCGGCCTCGATGATCTGACGGCGGCGCTCGAGCTTCGCGCGCTCGCCGGTGTCGACGGTCATCGCCACGTCAGCCGCCTCGCCTCGCCTGGTACGCCACGATCGCCGCCTCGAAGCCGGAGTACGCGCGGCGCCAGCGCAGCGACTGATCGACGATCGTGCCGTCGGCGCAATGGCGCTCGACCTCGGCCTCGAGCTCGAGCGCGAACTGCGCCGAGTCGGCGTAGAGGTTGATCTCGTCGTACACGCCGTGCGACAGCGCGGTGAAGTTCGCCGAGCCGACGTCGCTCCAGCGATGATCGATCACGACGACCTTGCTGTGCACCATCCGGGGCAGCAGCACGATCGTGAGGTTGTCCGGCGCGCCGGTCAGCCGGCGCAGCATGTCGCAGGTCGCGCGATTGGTCGCGCCGAGCACATCGGCTTGATCCGCGGTGACGAGCTTGACGGCGACGCCGCGCTGGACCGCGCGGGCGAGCGCCGCGGTAAATCGACGGTCGCCGAAGTACGCCATCTCGACGGTCAGCGAGCTCTGCGCGGCGTCGATCAGGGCGAGGCGATGGCTGATCATCGGGCAGCTGCGCTTGCGATGCGCCTCGCGGCTGTGCACGAGGAAGTCCAGGCCGCGCGACGGATCGAACTCGTCGAGCCCCGACAGCCGGGCGCGCAGGCGCGACACCAGCTCGGTGCCTTCGGCCTCGACCATCACGTCGATCCAGTCGTTGCGATGGTTGTCGCCGATGCCCATCGAGCCGAGCGCGAGGATCCGATCGTCGATGACGTACAGCTTGCTGTGATCGAACCGCTTGCGCAGGTGCTGCACCGTGATGTTCGGGTGCGCGAGGATCGTCTGCGACAGCTCGTTGGGCTTCTGCTTGAACGAGCCGGGCGCGCGATACACCGCGCCGAGCAGCCAAGCCTGGAAGCCGCGGATCGCGTCGACCCGCTTGTGGAAGAAGCTCTGCTTGTTGCCGCCGGTGTACTCGTAGACCGCGGCGATCTTGTCCTTGTGGATCGTGACCTTGACCCCGCGCTCGGCCGCGCTCAGCACCGCTTCGCCGAGCAAGTTGCCCGCTTCGTCGTCGCGCCACAGGAACGCGCGGATCTCGACCGAGGTCTCGGCGCCGCGAATCCGCTCGAGGATCGCCTGGAACGCGACGTCGCCCGAGCCGAGCACGCGCAGAGTGCCACCGTCGAACGGCGTCGACACGTGCGCGAGCGACGTCGACGGGCCATTGACGCCATTCATCTGGCGAACCCGACGCGCCCGTCGCTTGCCCGGGAACGGTCGAAAACCACGACGCGCCATCTAGATCCACTACGGTTAACCTAGGACCGGCGATCGGTCAATGAACGCGTTTTCCGCCGGGCCTTGCCAGGGCTTAAGCCGAGGGCCGGGCTGGACCCATGGGGTTGCCGTAGCCAGCTCGAGGCGTTGCGGTTTGCAACGCGCGCTCGCGGCAGGCGCTCGCGACGCGGGGTTGCGCTGGCGCAGCGCTTGCTCATCGCGCGGGCGTGAGCGAGCTCGTCCTCCACGGTGTCCGCAAGATCTACGAAGGCCAGACTCGCCCGGTCATCCCCGATCTCGACCTGACGATTCCGTCCGGCAAGATGGCGGTGCTGGTCGGGCCGTCGGGGTGCGGCAAGTCGACGACGCTGCGCATGGTCGCCGGGCTCGAGGAGCCGACCGCCGGCAAGATCACGATCGCGGGCCGCGACGTCACGAACCTGCCCCCCGCCGAGCGCGACATCGCGATGGTGTTCCAGAGCTACGCGCTGTATCCGCACATGTCCGTGTTCGAGAACATGGCGTTCGGGCTGCGCATCCAGCATCTGCCTGATGCCGAGATCAAGAAGCGCGTGCTCGCGGTCGCGACGAGCATGGGTCTCGAGACCTATCTCGAGCGCAGGCCGAAGGCGCTGTCCGGCGGACAACGCCAGCGCGTCGCGATCGGTCGCGCGGTCGTGCGCCAACCGAAGGTGTTCTTGTTCGACGAGCCGCTGTCGAACCTCGACGCGAAGCTGCGTGGCGACATGCGGCGCGAGATCGCGCGGATCCATCGCGACTCCGATGCGACCGCGATGTACGTGACCCACGATCAGATCGAAGCGATGACGCTCGCCGATCAGATCGTCGTGTTGAAGGACGGGGTGATCCAGCAGATCGGCACGCCGGCGGAGATCTACGAGCAACCCGCGAATCGCTTCGTCGCCGGGTTTTTCGGCACCCCGACGATGAATTTTCTCGCCGCCGATCTGACCCAACAAGGCGATCGCCAGGCCGCGCGCGGGCCCGGGTTCGAGATTCCGCTCGGTCGGCCGCCCGAGCTCCGGCCAGCGCAAGCCACGGTCGATCGCATCGTCGTCGGCATTCGCCCCGAGCGGCTGTCGCTGACTGGCGGCGCACCCGGCTCGGCTGACATCGCGCTGTCGGCCGAGGTCGCGATGCGCGAGATGCTCGGCGCCGAGGTCGTGCTTCACCTCGAGTCGCCGGCCGGCCCGCTCACCGTGCGCACCGAGGCGGGCTCCGCCGCGCGCCCCGGCGACACCGTCGTGGTCTGGCTCGATCCGCACGCGATCCATCTGTTCGACGGCGCGACCGAGGTCCGGCTTTGAAGCTGTGGCTCGCCCTGTTCTTGGCGTTCGCCGCGTGCAACGAGCCGCGCGGCGTCGTGCTGTGGCACGCGTACAGCGACCAGGAGCGCACCGCGCTCGAAGCGAACGCGGCGGCGTGGAACTCCGCGCATCCCGACACTCCGCTCACGCTCGTGTTCGTGCCGCACGATGCGTTCGCCGACAAGTTGTCGTCGGCGATCCCGCGCGGCAACGGGCCGGACCTGTTCATCTACCCGCAAGATCGGATCGGCGACTGGGCCGACGCCGGCGTGATCGAGCCGCTCGAGTTCTGGGTCGACGACGCGCGCGCCGATCGCTTCGGCGACGACGCGCTCGGCGCGATGACGTATCACGATTCGCTGTGGGGCCTGCCCTTCGCGATCAAGACGCTCGCGCTGTATTACCGCACCGACCTCGTCGCGCAGCCGCCGAAGACGACCGACGAGCTGCTCGCGCTCGCGCCGCAGATGAAGGCGCGCCACGGCTTCGCGCTCGCCTACGCGAACGTCGATCTCTACGGCCACTCGCCATGGCTGCACGGGTTCGGTGGGCGCGTGATGGACGACCACGGCAAGCTCGCGATCGCGACGCCGGAGGCCGCCGCGGCTTTGGCGTTCGCGCGCCAGCTCGTCACCACCGGCGCGGTGCCCGACGACGCGCAGGATCCGCTCGTCGCGAGCCTGTTCAACGACGGCCGCGCGGCGACCGCGATGGCCGGACCGTTCTTCGCCGCGAACATCGCGGACGGCGTGCCGTGGAACGTGACCACGCTGCCAACCGTCAGCGCGACCGGTAAGCCGGCGGCGCCGTTCGCGAGCACCGAGGGCATCTTGATGTCCGCCCGCGCCGCGAACAAAGACCGCGCGTTCGCGGTGATGGACTTCTTGACGGGCGATGCGGCCGCGAAGACGCGCGCGCTGGTCGGCCATCAGATCGTGCCTAACAACGCGGCGCGCGCCGACCCCGAGTTGATCCACGACCGCGTGATCGCGGCGTTCACTCGCCAGCTCGCCCACGTCGTACCGATGTCGAAGGGCTCGGGCATGCGCGTCGTGTGGACGCCGTACAAGACCGCGCTCGGCGACGTGTTGTCCGGACGCGCCGAGCCGTACGCGCGGCTCGTCAAGCTCGAGGATGAGATCGCCGGCTATCTGGAGCGCGAGTGAGCGAGACCCGCGGCCCGGTCGTGCAGCGCCAGTTGCGCGACTTCGTGATCGTCGCGCTGCTCGCGATCGCGATCGTGACGGCCGCGTTCGTATCGGCGCGCAATCGCGAGCTCGCCGAACATCAGCTCGATCTCGCGGCGCGCGCGATCGAGCGGCTCGTGTTGGACCACGAGGAGCTGCCGTCGGCGCACGCCGCGATCGTCGAACCGGCGGTCGGCTCCGCGCGGCATCCGTATCTGCGTCATCGCCGCGTGTTCGATGGAGGCACGATCCGCCAGCTCGGCAGCGGCCCCGATGACAAGCTGCTGTACGACGCGGCGAATCGCGTCGAGCGCAGCGGGCGGTTTGCCGAGCTGTTGCCCGATGGTAGCGGGCGCGCCCTCGCGGGCGAGCGCGATGGCGGCAAGACCGTCGTCGCGGTCACCGAGCCGGGCGCACCCGCGCCGTTCCCGCTGCTCGTCATGGTCGGCGTGCTCGGCCTCGGCGGCGCGCTCGCTGCGGCCGGCGCGTTACTCGGCCGCCGCGCCGCACCCGTCGGCACGTTCGCCGGGCTCGCCACGCTCGCCATTCCCACGGTCCTCTGGCACTCGCCGATCGCCGCGACCGCGATCGCGCTCGTCGCCGCGGCGACCGCGCTCGCGCAGCGCGTCGGCCTCACCGATCGGATCGCGAACGGCTTCATCCGCGATCGCGTCGCGCTCGGGTTCCTCGCGCCAGCCGGCCTCGCGATGCTCGTGCTCGTCGCGGCTCCGTTCGTGATCGGCATCGTCTTGGGGTTCTACGATCACCACCAAGGGACGTGGACGTTCGTCGGTTTGTCGAACTTCGGAGAGATCCTGTCCGGCGGAGGCCGCGCACTCGATGATCCGTTGAACTTCTGGTTCATCCTCGGAGTCACCGTGTTGTGGACAGCGTGCAACATGGTGTTGCACGTCTCGCTCGGCGTCGCGCTCGCGCTCGTGTTGTCGCGCAAGTGGATGCGCGGCAAGGGCGTGTTCCGGATGCTGCTGATCTTGCCGTGGGCGATCCCGAACTACATCACCGCGCTGATCTGGCACAGCATGTTCACGGGCGAATACGGCGTGATCAACTCGCTGTTGCACGCGGCGCATCTGTCGGGCGTCTCGTGGTTCTCGTCGTGGGCTAGCGCGTTCTCCGCGAACGTGATCACGAATACGTGGCTCGGCTTTCCGTTCATGATGGTCGTCGCGCTCGGTGCGCTCGAGACGATTCCACGCGAGCTGTACGAAGCCGCGTCCGTCGATGGCGCCTCGGCGTGGCAGCGGTTCCGCCACATCACGGTGCCGCACTTGCGCCCCGCTCTCGGCCCGGCGATCGCGCTCGGCTCGATCTGGACGTTCAACATGTTCAACGTGATCTTCCTGGTGTCGGCGGGCAAGCCGGGCGACTCGACGAACATCCTCGTCACCGATGCGTATCGCTGGGCGTTCGAACGCGGCGATCGCTACGGCATGGCCGCGGCGTACGCGACGATCATCTTCTTGATCCTGCTGCTGTGGACGGTGTTCGGCACGCGGATCATGCGGACGAAGGACACCGATCCGTGAGCGCAGAACGCAAGCCGAGAACGGTCTGGCTCGTGCTCGCGCACGTCGCGGTCGTCATGCTCGTCGCGATCGTCTTGTACCCCGTGATGCTCGTGTGCAAGCAGGCGTTCGAGCCCGGCCGCAGCCTCGCGATGTCGTCGTCGCCGATCCCGAGCGGCGTGACGTTGGACCACTTTCGCGATCTGGTCTCGACCCGCGGTAGCCACGGCGAGCTGCTGTTCGTGCGCCAGGCGTTCAACTCGATCGTGATCTCGCTGCTCACCACCGTCGTCGGCGTCGCGCTGTCGTGCACCGCGGCCTACGCGCTGTCGCGGTTCAAGTTCCCGGGCCGCAAGGCCGGGCTCGCGAGCTTCCTCGTCGTCCAGATGTTCCCGGCGACGCTGCTGCTCATGCCGCTGTACGTGATCCTCGACAAGCTGGGCCTGCTCAACTCGATCATCGGCCTCGTGCTTGTCTACTCGACGACCGCGATCCCGTTCTGCGTGTGGACCCTGAAGGGCTACTTCGACACGTTGCCGCGCGAGCTCGAAGAAGCGGCGCGGATCGATGGCGCCTCGCCGTGGCTGATCTTCCGCCGGATCATCCTGCCGCTCGCCCAACCGGGCATCGCGGTGACCGCGCTGTTCGCGTTCATGACCGCATGGAACGAGTTCATCATGGCGTCGACGTTCATGACCGACGAGTCTGGCTATACGCTGCCGGTGTTGATCCAGTCGAGCGTCGGCGATCACACGGCGAACTTCGGGACCTTCGCCGCCGGGACGATCGTCACCTCGATCCCGGTGATGGTCGTGTTCTACGCGCTGCAGCGCTATCTCGTCGGCGGTCTCACCGCCGGTGCGGTCAAGGGTTAGATGTCGATCAACCCGTTGTTCGGTGGCTTCTTCGTGCCGCCGGCCGGCTTCGTGCCGCCAGTCGGCCTCGAGCCCCCGCTCGGATGCGAGCCGGCGTTGGTGGGCGTGCCGGTGCCGGTCGGCGCCGCGCCTCCGCAACCGCCGCCGCGCTTGATCAGCGGCAGTGTGACCGCGGTGTCGCCCTCGAGCTCGATCTTCTGCTCGGCCTCGTGATAGCAAGGCGAGCGCACCGTCAGCTTGACCGTCTTCTTGCCGGTGGCGCCGACATCTTCGTCGAACTCGGTGCCGGGCATGAGCTCGTTGTCGATGTAGACCTTCGCCTCTGCGATCGCGGCCTCCGGCTCGATCTTGATCGTGACCTTGACCGTGTGCGCGGCTGTCCCCGAGCCCGAGCCCGCACTCGCAACCGCGCTCCCCGAGCCCGAGCCCGAGCCCGAGCCCGAGCCCGAGCCCGCACTCGCGGTCGTCGCTGCGCTCCCCGAGCCCGAACCCGCACTCGCGGACCCCGACCCCGAGCCATCGCCGATCCTCACCACCGTCTGCCCTCGCGCCGGCGGCGCTTGCATGATCGCGGTTGCATCGTCGGGCCGCTCGACCTTCACGTTCGCCCCGGTCGAGGGAGTCGCCGCGGCCGCGCCGCCCGTGCCGAGCCCGAACAACAGGCCACAGAACACGCCGACGGCGAGTCCCGCCGACACGACAACCGGCACGATCTTCGACGTGCCCTGGCGGACGGGTCGCTGCATCGGCGGCCCCATCGGCATCGGGGTCATGCCAGGGCCCACCGGCATCGGTCCACCGGTCCCCATCATCTGCGGATATCCACCTGGGTGCGCCACGTTTGCTCCTTAGAACGAACCGGCGACCGAGAGGCCGCCGCCATCCGGTTGGACCCACGGCGCGACCGCGGTCTTGGGTGCGGCCTCGTAAGCGCGCTCGCCGGGCCGATAGCGAAACTGATACCAGTAGGCGGTGAACCCGGCGGCGACGATCGCGCTGGCCAGGCAAGCATCGGTGACGTGCGCGAGGTCCTTGCCGTTGATCCGCGCGTCGGTGCGCTGCGCTGCGGTCGAATGCGGGGCGACGTAGACCTTGTGCTGCGAGATCGCCGACACGCCGGTGATCGACGAGACGATGATCAATGCTCCCGTCGCGCCAGCGCCGACGATCATCGGCACGAGCGACGGCTTCGGTACCACCGGCGGCGGCTCTGGCTCGTAGCCGACCGGCTTGATCACGACCGGCACCGGCGTGAGCTCGAGCGTGCGGTCGCTCTCCGACCCTGCGTCGATCTTGAGCTCGACGTCTTTGGGCTGAAAGCCCTCTGCTGCGAGGTACGCGGTGTACGTGCCAGGCAGCATGACGAGCGGCTGGGCCAATGGCGACGTGCCGACCGTGTTGCCGTTGATCGTCACGCTCGTCCCGTCGGGCTTGATGTTCAGCGTGATCACGCCGAGCTTGCCGGAGACGGCGTCGAGCATCGCCGCCGCCTTCTTCGCGATGTCCGGCTTGATCCCGGTCGCGGCGGCGATGGCCTTGAGCTGTTGCCGTTCCTCGACGAGCATGCCCGCTTTGTCTTCGGCTTGCGCGAGCGCGAACGCCACGTTGTTGTCTTCGCCGGCGTCGATCGCCTTCTGATACGCGGTCACCGCGTTGGTGTACTCCGGCTTCGCGTCGTCGGGCTTGCCCTCCTTGGTCAGCGCGTCGCCGCGCTTGACGAGCTCCTGCGCAGCCTGCAACCACCTCTTCGCGACCTTCGGATCTTTGACCGGCGCAGCCGGCGGTGTGTCAGCCGGCGACGTACCGGTCGGAGTCGGCGGGGTCGGCGTCGGAGTCGGAGCCGGGGGCGGGGCATCGCCGTCGACGTCGACATCGTCACTGCCCTTCGCGCCGCTGCCATCGCCCGGTGCAGCGCGCGCGACTCCCGAGCCGATGATCGCACACGACGCACAAGCGACAGCGAGTAGGCGCACTCCCATGCCGCTCCATACTACTACGGCGCACCGGCTTTCGCTCACCGCGTGGGCTAGGCGTCGCCGTGGAGCCGGCGTGCGGCCGCTCCGAGCTTCGCGATGTAGTCGAGCGACCGCAGTGGCTTGCCGACCAGGCTCGTGACCATCGCGATCAGCGCTTCGCGGGCGGTGCGGCGATCGCCCGGCGCGAACGCGGGGTCGGCGTCGCACGTGCGCGCACCTTCGATTCCGGCCGCGGCGATCGCACGCAAGTAGGCGAGCGCCGCGGCGTCGATCGCGCGCACGCCCGCGCTCCGGCTGTGCGCCGCGCAGCTCCGGCAGATCGCGCCGCCGCGTTCCGGATCGAACACCGCGCCGGCGAGCTCGCCCCGCCCGCACGCCGCGCAGCCGTCGAGCGCCGGGCGATGACCGGCGAGCTCGAGCAGCGCGAGCTCGGCCGCGCGCAACACGGCGGGCGACGGTCCGCCGGCGGCGAGGCTGTCCCACAACCCGACGATGATCGCGAGCGCTTCGGGATCGGGCGCTTCGGCCGGCAGCAACGCGCCGATCAGCTCCGCGATGTAGCTCGCGTGTGCGACCGCGACCACGTCGCTCGCGAGCGCCTGCCATTCGCGCTCCACCTCGGCGGCCTCGAGCGACCACAGCTCGCCACGTGGTCGGCGCCCGAGCTGATAGCGGCCGAGCACGAGCAGCTGCAATGCGCCCGCGAACCGGCGCTGCGACTTGCGAGCACCGCGAGCGACGGCGGAGATCCGCCCGTGCTGCTCGGTGTACAGCGTGACCAGCAGATCGGATTCCCGCAGCGGCGTCGTCTTCAAGACAACGCCGAGCTCGCCTTGCGCCATCAGCCCAGCGTAAGCGACGAATCAGCCATCGTCACGCCCGTACCGCCCGAGCTCGGCCGGCGCATCAAGTAGCTCAGCGTCAGCGTCGCGGCGATCAGCAGGATGATCACGGCGAGCGTCAGCCCACCTTGGCGCGCGGAGCGATCTTCGCGATCGAGCAGGATCGGCGGCAGGAACGAGCGGCGATGCTCCTTCGCCGAGGTGCGCTGCTCTTGTTCCTGCTCCGCGGAGTCGGGGTTCGCGTCGTCGATCACCAAGCTCGGCGAGCTCGCGGCCGCCGAGACCGGACGCGACCACGCAGGGCGACGCCACGGCACCGACGGTGCGATCGGCGGCATCGTCGGCGCCCATGCGACGACAGGGTCCTCCGCGTCGCTGCATGGCGATGCGGTTCGATCGACCACTTCGATCGGTGCGCTCGCGATCGCGGCGCTGGGTTCGGCCGGAGGCTCGATCGGCGCATCGCCGATCGCCTCGACTACCGCCAGGGTCGGCTCGGCGATCGCGTCGGCGGTCTCGCCGATGACGGGCGCAACGACCAGCTCGCCATCGGGCGGCGGCAACGTGCCCTTCGCGCGACGCGTCCGCGGCTTCGCCGTGGCGGTCGTCGCCGCCTTCTTGCGCGGAGCGCGTTTCCTCTTCGTCGGCGCGCCGAGGTCAGCGGCGACCGCGTGCGAGTCGTGCTCGCTCACCGGCGCCGTGCCGATCGCCTCGACCGAGACCGGAGCGGCCTCGACGATGCGGGCTTGCCCCGCGCTCGCCGACGTCGGCGCGAGCTCGGCCATCGTCTCGACCAACGCGCGCGCGACGGGCGTCGGCGCTGCGGTCGCGGGTTTGGCGACGCTCGATCGAACCTCGCCGCCATGCGGCGTCGCGGCCGGCGGTGGGCAGGCGCCGACCGTCGAGCCCTGCGCGACGCACGCGCCGTAGCGCTCGAGCGCCTCGCTCTCGTCGAGCCCGACGCAGCGAGCGAAGCTGCGCACGAACCCGCGGACGAACACGTCGGCGGGCAAGCCATCGAACCGACCCGCTTCGAGCGACTCGAGGATCCGCTGCTGGATCTTCGTGACCTTCGCGACGTCCTCGACGCTCATCTTGCGGCGCGACCGCGCGGTGCGCAGCCAACCCGCGAGCTCGCCGCGCGCGTCGCTGGACTCCGCGGACTGCTGCGACTCCATCAGTTGCCCAGACTCGCGCCGTCGGCACGGCATTGCGCGGCGATACAGCTTTGCTGCGAGAGCTTGAGGCACGCTTGTCGCGCCGCCTTGGCCTCATCCGCGAGCCCTTGCTGCATACGAGTCTTCATCAGGTAGTAGCTGGCTTCCTGGGACCCACACGACGGGTCATCGGACGCCGTCTGGAACAGTTCGGCAGCTTTTTCCCATTCCTGGCGCGCGAAGTAAACCCTGCCTAGCCGATAAGTTGCCACACACATCTTCGGTTGGAATTGCAGGACCGAGCGGAGCTCTTTCGCGGCGTCGACGTACTTCTGTTGGTGGAACAACGCCCAGCCAAGTTGCGCACGAGTTAGCGCAGCGCTCTGCAGCCGGATCGGGTTTTCGAGGGCCTTGGTGAGGTACTTCACCGATGCCTCGTAGTCCTCGAGCAGCGTGTAGATGATGCCGCGGTCTGCCCACGCCTCGCCGTTGTCCGGAGCGATCTTCGCGGCCTCGGCGAAGTCGTTGTCCGCTTTGGTCAGGCTGGCATCGAGGTCCTTGATCGTCGCGTCTCGATCGAGGCCGGTCAGACAACCATCGATCTCCATCGAGCGCTGGGTGTCGATGGCTCGAACCATCGAGACGAGGCCGCGGGTGACGTAGGCGTCGTCGTTGCTCTTGTCGAGCGCGAGCGCGCGATTGCACTCGGCCTCGGCGGCCTCGAGTTGGTGCTTCTTCAGGAAGTCCTTAGCGAGGTCGAGCCGCGTCTCGCTCTTGTTGCGATCGCCGGCGGTGATCGGCCCGCAGCCGGCGACCGCCAAAATCGCCAGGAAAACAAGCCTGTTGCCGCGCACGCGCTGCACCCTATCGCAGCCGTCTGTTAGCAGCAACCCAGGTAGAGATCTCGTGCGCCGGGTTATATCTCCCCCAATGCCCGAGTCGAGCGAGCTGCCCGGTCCCGCTGAGCCCACCGCCACGACGACGATCGGCGATGGCCTGTACGCCGAGACGTTCCAACCGAGCGGAGCGCCGAGAGGCAGCGTCATCATCACGCATGGCTATGCCGATCACTCGGGGCGCTACCGCGAGCTCGCCCATGTGATCAAGAACGCCGGCTGGGCGGTGCTGTCGTGGGATGTCCGCGGCCACGGCAAGTCGCCCGGCGCGCGTGGCTACATCGATCGGTTCTCGCGTTACCTCGACGACTACGCGCTCGCGTGCACGGCGGCGCGCGCGCTCGCTCCCGGCAAGCCGTTCGTCATGGTCGGCCATTCCCACGGCAGCTTGATCGCGTTGCGCGCGCTGTGTGGCGATCGGCCCCCCGAAGCCACCGCCGCGATCTTGTCGTCGCCATTCCTCGGGCTGCGGCTCGCGGTGCCGAAGGTCAAGATCCTCGCCGGCAAGATCGCGAGCGTCATCGCTCCCAGATTCGCGCAAAAGAACGAGCTGCGGCCCGAAGACCTGACCCACGACAAGCAGAAGCAGGCGGAACGCGTCGCCGACAAGCTGTGTTTTGATATCGCCACGGCGCGCTGGTTCACCGAAGCGAGCAAGGCCCAGGCGTACTGCTACGACCACGCCGATCGGATCAAAGTCCCGACGACGTGGCTGGTCGGCGCCGACGACCCGATCGCGGATCCCGCGCAGAGCAAGCGGGTCGCCGCCCGCGCCCCGAAATCGACCTATCACGACCTGGTCGGCATGCGGCACGAAGTGTTCAACGAGGTCGATCGCGCCAAGGTGTTTGCGCTGGTCACTGGCGTCCTCGCCGCAAGCGCTTGAGCTGCGGGCGGTTGCCCGAGGGACCTTTCGCGGTGAGGATCAACGCTTCCTTGCTGCGCCGGACGCGTGGTTCGGCTCGATTGTTACGCATTGGCGCCTGGCGACGAGCCGCCTATACTAGAGGTCCGGAACGTGGGTTGGCGGGCGTGTGGTTCCTTGATCATCCGATTGCGCCGGTCCTGTCAGCATCGCTTTCATTGCGCGTTTGTACGCGCGAGACATCGATGCGGAGCCCGAGATGAAGCTATTCGCCTGTATGTGCAACCAACCCCAGCGGCTGTCGGCCGCGCTCGCGCCCGTGCGCGCGGCGCTGGTCGCGCAACCGCCGGTCTCGCGCTGGGGCCTGGCCTATGCGCAAGCCGGCGATGTGCTGCTCGTGCGCACGCCGAAATCGAGCACGCGCCCCGTCGATCTGGCGTCGCCGCTCACCGAGATTCCGACCGACTGTGCGATCGGCCAAGCGGTGCGCGACGATCGCGAAGCGGCTCCCGGCGGCACCGACAACACCCCGCCGTTTCGGTTTCGCCGCTGGATGTTCGGGTTGACCGGGGTGTCCGGCATGGACGGCACGGCGCCGGCGCTGCTCGACCACATTCCCGACTACTTGCGGCGCAACTTGAAGGGCCGGACCGCGAACGAGCTCGTGTTCCACGTATTCCTCGCGATGCTTCACGACGAAGGGGCGGTCGACGATCCGAACCTGACGCCGCTGGCGACTCGGCGCGCGCTCGCAGCGACCATCCGGTTGGTCACCGCCGAGCAAGAGCGCGCCGGCGGCACGATGGGGCTCGGTGCGATCGCTGTCAGCAACGGCCGATCGATGGTGGTCGCCCGGCTCAACGACACGGTCCGCCTGCGCAAGCTCACGGTCAACGGCGAGCGAGGCGAGCGCGACGAGTCGTTCCGCGGTGTACTGCTGGTCTCCGGCGGCGATGGCGACGCCCGCGACGGCTTCGAAGATGTCCCGGCTCGACGCGCGGTCCTGATCTCGCGCAACCTCGATTTCCAGCTCGCCGATCTTGATCCGGCCGCGTGAATCTCGGGTTCAGCTGGCGCGCTGAACACCATTTGGCGCGATCGGTGAGTCGGAATCGAAATTGTTCCAGATCTCGTGTCGGGTGGAACTAGCCGAGAATGCACAGGTTGCTAACCCCGAGAATCTACGAACAAAGGCATGTCTCAACTTGATGCTTGACCCGTCGCGTCACCCTCGCTAAGCCACGCCCATGACGAACGCTCAAGAACGCAAGGCACAGGAGCGGCTGGCTCGGCGCAGGCGGATTCAGGAGGCGGCGCGAACCGTCTTTGCCGAGCGCGGCTACGCCGGGGCGTCGATCGAGCTGATCGCCCGCGCAGCGCAGCTCTCGGTCGGGGCGATCTACCTCTACTTCCGCTCGAAGGAAGACCTCTACGTCTCGCTGGTCGAGGACGCCCTCACGGTGTTCGACGTCGAGATGGGCCAGGTCCGGGAGCAGGCCGAGGTCGCTCGCCGGTTGCGCGACACCTGGTCGATCCTGGTCCGCTGGGCCGAGCGCGACGCCGAGGGTCCGCGGATCCTTCGCTTGCTCGCTCAGCCGGCGATTCGTCCGCAGCTATCGGACGAGGTCGTGACCGCGGTATCCGCGGGCATTGCTCGCGTCCAGGACCACATCGGCGCCTGCATCGCCGACGGCATTCACGCGGGTCTGTATCGCCAAGTCAACGCGAGAGAGATCGCGGACTTGGCATGGTCGGTCCTGCTCGGCAGCCTCGACGCGGCCGAGATGGCGACCAACCTGGGTACCCCCTCCGAGGTCCTCGTCACGCGGACCGACCGGGCGCTGCACCTGCTCGAGACGGCGCTGATGCCTGCGGTCGCCGCCGGCCTGCGCGCCGTCGCGTAACGACCGGTAGCAGATCCTGACCGGCGCTCGTGCGTCGGATCGGGGATGAGCTATCGCGATGACGTCGCCGCGCTGACCGCACGCCACCAGGCCCTCGCAGCGGAGCTCGCGGAACGCGATCGCGAGCTCGCCGCGAGCAAGGCGATCCTCGACGAGGCCACCGCTCGAGCGAATCGGCCGATCCTCGATTCGATCCGAGTCGCGGCGCCGTGCAAGGCGTCGTGGGACGACATGGCCGGCGACGATCGGGTGCGCCACTGCGCCGGTTGCGACAAGGACGTGTTCGATCTCTCGGCGCTGACCCGCGACGAAGCCGAAGCGTTGATCCGCGAGCGAGTCGGCAACCTGTGCGGCCGTTACTATCAGCGCGCCGACGGCACGATCATCACGAGCGACTGTACGGTCGGCATCTCGCAACGCCGCCGCCGCCGGGTGATGGCAGCCGGGCTCGCCGCGTTGCTCGCGAGCGCCGGCGGCCTCGCGATGGCGTTGTCGCGGCGATCTGGCGAGCCCGCTCCGGTCGCCGTCTCGGGCGCCGTAGCGATCGACGCGGTGCCGTCGCTGCAGGTCAGCCACGTCGAACCGCCGCCACCCGCCGGCACGACGGCAGACAACACCGCACCGCCACGACCCGACCGGCTGATGGGTCACATCCACGTGACACCGGCGTCGGTCGCCAAGACGATGGGCCAGATCGCACTGCGGCGATGAGCGAGCGCGACGATGTCGATCGAACCGCAACGGCCCCGGGCGACGCTGCGCGAGCCCCCGACGTCGAGACCCTCGCTGCCCGTCACGCCGCGCTCGCGGCCGAGGTCGCCGAGCGCCAACGCGAGCTCGCCGCGACCGAGGCGCTCCTCGTAGAAGCGTCGGCGCAGCGCAGCCGACCTCTGCTCGATAATCTCAAGATCGCCTCGCCGTGCCACGTCGCGTGGGATGACATGGACGGCGGCGATCGCGTTCGCCACTGCGCGAAGTGCAACAAGGACGTCTTCGATCTCTCCGCGCTCACGCGTGACGAAGCGGAGGCGCTGCTCCGCGAGCGCGCCGGCAACTTATGCGTCAGCAATTACCAGCGCGCCGACGGCACGGTGATCACGAGCGACTGCACGGTCGGCATCGCGAAGCGCCGGCGCCGGCGCGTGATGGCCGCGGGCCTCGCCGCGATGCTCGCGAGCGCGGGCGGGCTCGCGCTGTTCTTGTCACGGCGGTCTCACGACACGCTCGCGCCTACCCACCCGACGTCGGAGATGCGCGCCGCCGGCGGGGTGGTAGCCGTGCCGCGGCCCATCGAGCAGCCGGTGCTCCGCGCGGGTGGAGCCGCCCCGGTGCGGATCGAGCGGATGCCGCTGCGTGCGGCTGGAGCACCCCCGCGGGGTACCAGCAATGAGCTATCACGAAGACGTTAACGCCCTCGCGCTCCCCATCACGATGGAGCTCGACGAGTAACTCCGTGCCGGCGACCGGCCTGGTACCGTTGCAGACGGTGAGAGTCTGCGCGACGTGTGCGGCCGAGGCCGACGAGACCGCCCGGTTCTGCCCGGAGTGCGGGGGCGGGCTGTCCGATCCGGCGGTCGTCGCCACGAGCGCGCCGAGGTCGGCCGACTCGATCGGCGCCGAGATCTCCGGCCAATTCGAGATCGAAGCCGAGCTCGGCGGCGGCGCCTTCGCCAAGGTCTATCGGGGCAGGCAGCGCGGCCTCGATCGCAGGGTCGCGCTGAAGATCCCGACTCACGAGATCGCCGCCGACCCGATCATGGCGAAGCGGTTCGCCCGCGAGGCGCGATCGGCGGCCCGCGTCGACCATCCCAGCGTCGTCGCGATCTACGCGGTCGGCGAGCTCGACGATGGTCGCCCGTACATCGCGATGCAGCTCGTCGACGGGCGTCCGCTCGGCACGATCCTCGCGGACGGTCCGCTCGATCCAGCGCGCGCACTCGGCATCACGCGCCAGATCGCGAGTGCGCTGTCCGAGACTCACGCCGCCGAGGTCGTGCATCGCGACCTCAAGCCTTCGAACATCATCTGGAAGCGCGACCGCAACGGCGACGATCGGATCGTGATCGTCGACTTCGGGATCGCGGTGTGCAAGCCCGGCAACCCGGACGCGACGCGGTTGACCTCGGGCAACCTGATCGGCACGCCGCACTACATGTCGCCCGAGCAGGCGCACGGCGAGCAAGTCGATGCGCGCGCTGACCTCTACGCGGTCGGTTGCATCCTGTTCGAGCTCGTCACCGGCGAGACCCCGTTCGAGGGCTCCGGCGTCGAGGTCATGCTCGCGCACCTGGGCAAGCCGGCGCCGAAGCCGAGCGATCGGAACAAGACCGTGCCGCGCGCGATCGACCGTGTCGTCGGCCTGCTGCTCGCCAAGAAAGCCGAGGACCGCCCCGCGTCGGCCGACGAGCTCGTCGCGCTGATCGACGACGCGCGAGCCGAGCTCGATGGCCTGAGACCACCCCGCACGACCACGCCGCGGCTGAAGCGCGCGACGATCTCGACCCACCTCGATCTGCCCGAGACGTCACCACGCGTCCGGCGGCGCAGGCGGCGCTGGCTGTGGCCGATCGCTGCCATCATCGCGCTCGCCGGTACCGCGGTGGGCGCGTTCGTGCTCGGCCGGGACAAGCCCGGCGCCGACGGCGCCGCCCTCGCCGACGAGCCCGAGGACAGCCCGACGAGCCCGGTCGATCCCAACGGGCCGAATCGCCGCGAGATCGTGCGCGACGACGGCGAGATCGTGATGCGCGCGCTTGTCCCCGATCCGATCGCCGCGCGTCACGACATCGGCGTTCACCTCGTGCTGGCGAACAAGCTCGGCCAGCCGGTCGCGGCCGATTCCATCGTCGTCACGATCGAGGACCCGCGCGGCGAGACCCGCGGCATCACCGCGAGACCGCATGGCCACGACGCGGGCCACTTCGGATTTCACCACGTCTTCCCGTCTGCGGGTCACTACGTCGTGCGCGTGTTCCCGCCGTCGGTCGACTCGGCGTTCGAGATCGACCTCGATATTCTTTAGCGCCCGGCACGGCCCGGCCGGCGACGTCCGCTAGTCGCCGCCCTTGGCGTCGTCGTCGCTGAAGTTGACCTTGCCGTTGTAGTGCTCGCCCTCGCCCAGGATCTTGAACCGGCCCGAGGCGAGCACGCGCCCCTTGTTCTCGAGCGTCATGTAGAGTTCTTTGTTGACGCCGACCTGCTCCTTGTCGAGCTTGAGCGTCGACAGGATCGACTTCTGGCCGCGCATGTCGGTGTACTGATCGAACGTCGTGAGCAGCTGCTGACTGCGGCCTTGGAGCTCGTACAGCTTGACGACGTACTCGACGTCGTTGAGCGGCGTCTTCAAGAACGCGGCGAAGTAGATCTTCCAGGTGTGCGTCGCCTTGTCTTCGTAGAAGTTGGTCTGCGAGAGCTTGCGGACCGCCTGGGTGTACGCGCTCGCGCTCTTCGAGGTCGTGGGGAAGCTCTTGGTCGACAAGATGACCCTGCCGCCGAACGCCGCATTCGGATCTTGTGCGGCGGCGGTGCGCGCGAACCCGAGCGCGACAGCGAGGACGGCAACGACCGAGAACAGCGAGGTGCGTGCGCGCATGGTGGCGATGCTAGCGCAGGTCGCCGGGCGAATCGACGGGGAACTACGCGAGTAACGCTCGGATCGCGTCGAGCCCGGCGCGATCGGGAGCGTCGCTGCCGTCGATCCGCATCGCGATCTCGACCGCGTGTCGCGCAAGCGCTCGATAGATCTCGGCAAGGTCCGGCTTACCTTTAAGTGCATCGAGGTGCCGCTGGATCGTCGCCGCGTCGCCGCGCCGAACCGGCCCGGTCAGGCCGCGAGTCGTCCCTGCGAGCTCGACGTTCTTGACCGCGCCTTCGGCGAGCGGGATCAGCGCTTTGGCCGCGTGCTCGGGCGTAATGCCGACGCTGGCGAGCACCTGCGCCGCGGCATCGATCGCGGCGACGAGGTAGTTCGACGCGAGCGCGGCGGCGCAGTGATAGGCGGCCATCTGCGTGATCTCGAGCGGCAGCACGATGCAACCGATCGCGGTGACCAGCTTGTGCGCGGCGGCCCGGCCGAGCTCGTTGCCCTCGATGCCGAACACCGTGCCCTTGAGCGTGCGCATCGCGGCCTTGCCGTCGGCGATCGCGGACAACGGGTGGAACGTCGCGATACCGCCGACCTTGTCCGCGACCGGCCCGAGCAGCTCTTCGGCCGACGCCGCGCCTGCGCAGTGCAACAACACGTGGCGCTTACCGACCAGGCCCGTGCCCACGATCATCTGCGCGACCTCGGTGATGTGCTGATCGCGCACCGCGAGGATCACGACCTCGGACTCGAGCAGGATGTCGGGCGGCGCCGACGAGAACGCCGCGACGCCGGCGGTCGAGCCCGCCGCGCGCGCGGGCCCGGGCTTTCGGGCCCACAGGCCGAGCACCGGGACACCGCCGAGCCGCAGCGCGCCGGCGAGCGCGGTCGCGACCGGGCCAGCGCCGACGACAAACGTGGTGGGACTGCGCGCGGTCACTGGTAGAGCTTTCGCGAGCGGATATACCTCAGGACCGACGTCGGCAGTAGCCCGGCGACGTCGCGGCCCTGCCGGATCCGCTTGCGAATCTCGGTCCCCGAAATCGCGGGCATCGCCACGCCGGTTGCGGTCTTCCCTTTCACCGCGACGCCGCTGCGGCCCACGACGATCGCGGGCGCGCGCTTCATCAGCTCGTCCCAGCGATACCACTTATCGGTCTCGGCCAAGATGTCGGCCCCGACCACGAGGCGAAACGCCGCCGCCGGCTCTCGCGCGCGCAGATAATCGACGAGGTCGAGGGTCCGACTCGCGACGAAACCGGGTCGCTTGGCGAGGGTCTGCTCGGCGAGGCTCACGCGCACGCGCGGCTTGCTCGCGAACACCGCCGCGACGCGCTTGCACATCTCGACGCGGTCTTCGAACGGCGCGAGCTGCTTCGCGAACGGATGCGTGTAGGTCGGCACGAACCACAGCTCGTCGATCGGCTGGGTCGAGAGGACATAGCAGGCGACCAGCTGATGCGCGACGTGCGGCGGATCGAAGCTGCCGCCATAGAGCGCGATCGTCCGCTTACTCATACAACAGATATTCCGCGCGCTCCTCGCCGAACGCGCCCTCGTCGCGCGGCCAGCGTTCGCACAGCTCGTCGAGGCTCGCCCCCGCGGCGATCCCTTCGCGCAACCATGCCCCGCCGGCGAGTAGATCGATCGCGGGGATCTGGTCGACGAACTCGTATGCCTTGTCGCGCCACTCGAACCGGTCGGGCGCCTGATCGCGACACGCCTTCACGAAGGCGACCCCGGTGCGATACGAGCGGAACAGCTCGCGATCGGTCACGTGGAGCTGGACGCCGGCGCACACGGTCTTCGCGTGCTTCTGAAATTGCGGCAGGAACCCGCACGGCCGGAACGTCACGCCCGGCAGCTGCATCGCGATCAGATCCTTCGCGAGCCGCGCGCCATCGAGGTGCGGCGCCCCCGCGAGCTCGAACGGCCGGGTCGTGCCACGGCCCTCGGACAGCTCGGTGCCTTCGACCAAGCACATGCCGGGGTAGACCAGCGCGGTATCGGTCGTCGGCATGTTCGGCGATGGCATCACCCACGGCAGGCCGGTGTGCTCGAACCACAGGTCGCGAGTCCAACCTCGCATCGTGATCACGTAGAGCTCGACATCGAGCTCTTCGACCGCGTGGCGCCAACGGGCGATCTCACCGGCGGTGAGGCCGTGGCGGACCGGACAGGACATGAGGCCCACGAAAGACTCGAACCCCGCCGCGATCCCGTTGCCCTCGACATGACCACCGCCGAGCGGGTTCGGCCGGTCGAGCACGACAAACGCTTTGCCCGCCTGCGCACATGCGCGCATCGCGAGCACCATCGTCCACACGAACGTGTAGTAACGCGCGCCGATGTCCTGGACGTCGAACACGACGACGTCGAGGTCCTCGAGCATCGCGGCGGTCGGCGCCAGCGACGCGACGGTCTGGCCGTACAAGCTGTGAACCGGCAACCCGCTCGCCGGATCGCGCGCATCGCCGACCGCGATCATGTCTTGCGCGTCGCCGCGCACGCCGTGCTCGGGCCCGAACAACGAGACCAACTTCAGCTCGTTGCGGCCGCGAATCAACTCGATCGCGTGGCGCAGCTCGGCGTCGACCGAGGTCGGATTGCAGACGAGGCCCAGCCTGCGCCCGGCGAGCAGGGGACTGCCGTCCGCGGCAAGTCGTGCGAGCCCGGTCTGGACGGTCACCGCATCACCATAGCGCCTAGCGCGCGCAGATCACGGGTCGCTCAGGCGAAGATCGGCACCGGCTTCAAGGAGACCTTATTGTCCTTGGTCACGACGCGGAACCGGACGGCGCGGCACTGGTACTGCGCCTTCAGCTTGCCCTCGTTGACCTTCAACTTCGCGATGAAGTTCTCGAACGACACGTCGTCGGGCTGCCCGACCGACTTCCGCGCCGCCTGGTACTCGGTATAGACGCGCTTGTAGTAGTCGGGCTCGGCTTCCTGCGCGAGCGCGGCGAGGTCTGGATCCGGCGCCTTGGCTTGCGCCGCGCCTTCGTCGCCTTCGTCGAACTCGACGCGACCGGGCACGATCGGATTGCCGTCGTCGTCGAACTCTTCTTCACCCGGCTCGGGGCGACCGAGCAAGCGCGCGAGCATGACGTTGAGCCCGTTCGACAGCCCGTCGAGCTCGGGCCCGACCGGGCGGAACGTGCGATCGAGGTTGCCGCTGATGATGTCGGTGACCCCGAGCTCCACTTGATCGATCTGCGCGATCAGCCGGCGATTCGACAGATACAGCCCGAGCATCGCGAGCGCGAGCGCGCCGCCGCCGAGCAACAGGATCGCGAGCTTGATCGTCGACGACGAATTGCCGGACTCGACGATCGGCGCGAGCACGACCGCGCCGGCGGTGACCGGCGGATACGTCGAAGGGATCCGCTTCGAGTTCGTGAACGCCCGCGGCATCGGTACGCTCGACGCGTAGTAGTCGGTGCCGCCGATCGTCACCTTTTGGACATCCATCGACTGCGGGATCTTGCCGGTCTTGAGGAAGTCCGAGAGCTGCTTCGCCCTGCCCGTGTCCTCTTCGCTGCCGCCGCCCAGGGTCGTGAAGCTCGTCGCGACGACCGTCGGGCCGCTGTAGTAGGCCACGTCGGCGCCGAGCAGCGCCTTGTCGTTCTGCGCTTCCTTCGCGGTCTGCGCGTACGCGACGACGACGGCGCCGATGATCGTGACGCCGTCCGGATCGTTCGCAGGCGGGGCCTGGTTCGGATCGATGATCGGCGCGACGCCGACCTTCATCATCCGATCTTGGTAGTACCAGACGTCGCTGATGATGACCTTGCCGCCGAGCACCGCGTCGATCGCGGGGAGGATGTTGTTGCCCTTGTCATCCTTCCACTGCTTCGGGAACGACGTTCGCCACGTCGTTCATCGCGATCAGGTTGCCGTTACCTTCGGCGCTGACCAGCGCGATGATGTCCGGGCGAACCTCGCCTTCCTTGTCGTTCGCGGTGAACTTCGTGAAGCCCAAGCGCGCCTGATGTTGGCGCTCGCCCGGGTTGTCGACCGCCTTCAACGCCGCGACAAAGCTCGGCTCCGCGGCGAGCCGCTCGGCCTTGTTCTGAACGTCGATCGCCTCGAGCTGTGCGAGCTGACCGATGACCTGGTACGCGCGTTGCGCCTGGTTATGGGCGTCCCGCTTGATCTTCTCGTCCAAGTTGGCAGATGTGACAAACAGCGCGATGGCCGCGAGTGCGGCAATCACGACAGCAACGACGGCGGCTATGACCACGCGAGGCATGATCCCTCCGGCGCGGATTATTCGTGCGTTATCGCGGGGCTGTCAATCGAACCACCCTCGAACTACGGCGCGGTGCCGAACTTCTTCGCCATGTCGCAGATCAGCTTCAGCGCATCTCCCGCGCCCGGTTGTGCCGGGTCGAGCGGCTGAAACTCGCAGACGGCGGCCGCGAGGCCCGTGCGCAGCGCGTCATCGAGCACGGACGGATCGTCGACGATCAAGAGATTGTGGCTACCGTGAGCACCGATCGCCTGGGCGGCGAGCGTGCCGTGGCAGTCTTCTGGCGCGGCCGCGACCGGGTACGCGCTCGGCTCGCACATCGCGGCCTGAGGGATCACCACGATCTCGTCGATCACGTCGAGCTTGGCCTGGAGCTTCGGATCGAATGCGCGCAGCTTTTCGAGCGTCGCGCGATACGCGGCCGCGACCGCGGTCGGCGTCTCCTTGCTGTCGGTCTCGATCAGCACGTGGAGATCGTTGAACCGCTTGCCAGCGGTGAGCGTCACGCCGCGAATCACGGTGACCGGCTCGTAGCTGGCGGCATGGCCGCGGATCACGAAGAACGCGACCGCGGCGCCACCTAGCACGAGCAGCCCGGCGATCCCGGCGAGCGCGTAGCGCCACGAGCTCCGCACCGCCGGGTCACGCCGCGGTGGCCCCGGCTCGAGCTGATCGGCGAGCTCGTTCGCGGTGACGAGCCGGGCGGGCGGCAGCGGTGTCGCCGGCGGCGGGATCGAGGTCGCGGCCCCACGCGCCGCACCGAGGACTTCGCGGCTGACTCGCTGGGTCTCGACCAGGCCGAGGTCGCCGTCGCGCAGCGCGCTCTCGAGCAGCTTGCGCATGTCGCGCGCGGTCTCGTAGCGGTCGTCGGCCTTCTTCGCGAGGCTCGTCAGCACGACCTCCTCGACCACACTCGGCAGCGCGATGCCGAGCGCGCTCGGCCGCTTCGGCGCGTCCGAGAGGTGCTTCGTCATGATCTCGAAGTGCGTGCTGCCGTCGAACGGCGTATCTCCGACGAGCGACTCGTACATCGTGGCGCCCAGCGAGTACAGGTCGGTGCGCAGGTCGACCTCCTGGCCTCGGACCTGCTCCGGCGACATGTAGCGCACGGTGCCCATCGTCTGGCCGGTCGCGGTCAGCTTCGTCGACGTCGTCATCTTGGCGATGCCGAAGTCCATGACCGTCGCGGCGCCGTCGGGCTCGCGCACGAGCACGTTCGAAGGCTTCATGTCGCGATGCACGACGCCGCGACCGTGTGCGTACTCGAGCGCCTTCAACACGTCGATCGCGATCCGGCACGTCGCGACCCAATCGAGGCGCTGCGATTCGAGGATCTGGCGCTCCCAGGTCTTGCCCTGGACGAACTGCATCGCGAGCACGAAGCTGCCGTTCTCTGAGCCGAAGTTGTACAGGTGGACGATGTTCGGGTGATCGAGCGCGGCCAACGCCTTCGCCTCTTCGAGGAACCGCGACTTGACCTGGCTGTGCGCGGCGAGCTCGGGCGGCAGGATCTTCAGCGCGACCTCTTGGTCGGTCATCTTGTGCCGCGCTTTGAACACCACGCTCATTCCGCCTTGGCCGAGCACGTCGACCAGCTCGTATTGGCCAAGGACGGTCTGGCCGAGCATGCGATGGGCGCCGGTCGCGCCCAGTGCGGCACCGCAGTGAGCGCACTTGACGTCGATATCGAGCACTTCGGAGTTGCACGCCGGGCAGTTCATCGCGCCTTGCGTTCCCAGCCCGGGATGCGATCGAGCAGCTTGCCGAGCTCGTCGTTGACGATCGCCGGGTACTCGACCGGCGTGTAGTGCGTGCCGCCTTCGATCACGACGAGCCGCGACCCGCGAATCAGCCGGTGCATGTGCTCGGCGGTCGCGGGCGGCGTCATGAGATCGCCGTCGGCGGTGACGATCGAGACCGGCACGGTGATCGTCGGCAGCACGTCCTCCGCGTCGTGCTCGTCGAGCCGGCTCAACAGGTCGGTATAGATCCGCCAGTCGACGGTGTGGAACCCGGCCGCGACCTGGCGAAAGATATCGACGTCGATCGTGTCCGACACGAGGCCGAAGCGCTTCATCGCCGTGATCAACGCATCGGAGCCCGCGACCACGCGTGTCGCGCGACCGATGAAGTCCGCCTGCGCGCGGATCAGGCGGAGCAGCATCGGAATGGTCTGGCCGATCAGCCGGCTGCCGAGCACGGTGCGGAACGTCCGACCGTAGGTCCCGTTGATGGCGAGCATGCCTTTGACCCGCTCGCGGTGACGGCGGATCGTCTCGAACCCGACCTGGACGCCCATCGACCATCCGATGATGACGAAGTCGCCGATGTGCTCCTGCTCGAGGATCGCCATCAGATCTTCGACCTGATCAGCGACGGTATTGGCGCGCGGGTCCTTCGGTGCGCCCGAGGTGTAGAGACCGCGGTAGTCCCAACACACCGTGCGATAGTCGGTCAGGGCGCGATAGAGGTGAGTGAACGCGACGTACGTGCCGCCCAGCCCGTTTGCGAGCACGACCGCAGGACCCGAATCACCGCTGACCTGGTAGCCGATCCTCGTGCCGTCGCGCGCCGTGACATGGCGCTGCTCGATCAGTTCGCGCCGGGCGCTACCGGTGGCGGGCAAGCCCCCGACGCTCGGTTCCGATCCCATCGCTCGTCATCGTAGCCCGAACGTCCGAAAAACAACAACGGGCGCCCGGTTCCGGGGCCCGTTGCAAGGTCAGCGACCCTGTCGCTCTAGAAGTAGAGGATCGCCGCGAGCCGACCGCGCGTGTAGTCCTCGCTGTCTCCGCTGTTCGCCGCCGGCGGCGTCGCGACACGGGCGCTCGCCCCGGCCGGACCCGTCGTGCCCGCATCCTGCGACACGGTCGAACGGCTGCCCGCTCGGATGTCGAGCGTGATGTGGAAGTGCGGCGTGATCGCGTAGCGCAAGCCGGCGCCGATCTCGGCGAAGTCCTGGGTCGTGTTGTAATCGCCGTCGACGTTCGCTTGCTGCACGCCGAGCCCGACCAGCACGTATGGGGCGAGCTTGTTACGCGCGCCGATTTCATAGAGCAGCGATCCGCCGAGCCGGCGATCGACGCGCTCGTTCGATTGATACGTCGTCTTGCCGAGCTCGCCTTCGATGATGAGGCCCTCGGTCAGACGGAAGCGCGCGAGTAGACCGTAGTCGCTCGAGCCCGTCGCCGAGTTCTGCGGTGCATTGTTGACGTCGGCCATGCCGCCGAACAGGCCGACGCCGAACCGTGGCAGCGGCTGCTGGACGACGAGCGCGGCGCCGACCGAGGGATCAGCGTAGCCCGGCTGGACCGGGTAGTAGCTCGAGCCGTAGTACGACGGGACGTACTCGGGATAGTAGTAAGCGTACGGGTTGTACCAATACGGGTAGCCGCCGACCCAGACGTGGCCGTTGACGCCCCAGTGATAACCGCCGCCGTAACCTCGACCGCCGTAACCGTGGCCGCGATAGGCAAAGGCGCCGCCACCGCCGACGTGAACGCCACCGTAAGCGCGGACGCCGCCACCGCCGACGTGGACGCCGCCCGAGAAGTGAACGCCGCCTCCGAAATGGCCGCCGCCGCTGAAATGGCCGCCGCCGCCGAAATGGCCGCCGCCACCGCCGCCGTGGCCACCTCCGCCGCCGCCGCCGCGGCCTGCCTCTGCGGTCCCGAGCTGGAACATGGTCGCGACCGAGAGAACACCGATAAGAATTGGTAGGCGACGAGTCACGGCATTATGCCTTTCGACGTAAGGACCATCGTGCAATGGGACGCGTGGGCGCACCCGTTGGTTTAGTTTGCACTGGGCGGGCCAGCGCGCCAAGCGCGGATCCCCCACCCAAAGGTTCTTAATAATCGCGGCTTAGGTGTTCTTAATGCGGTGATCTTTTCGGTCGCGGTGTGTCCTGGGCTTCACGAGCCAAGCTACTGTGGCGCAACGACGACAGAGCGCAACCGTGGCAATCCTGGGGCATCCTTGACAGTTGCGACGGCTGGTCCCTAAAGTGCCAGCCCGGAGGCTTATTTGAGCGACTCGAAGAAGAGCGGTAGCCGAGACATCAGCGAGCTCAAGCAACGCCTTGGGCTCAAGAAAGGGGCCGCGCCCGGCGCCTCGACGCCGCGCAGCCAATCCGCCGGCGTGGTGCCGCCTCCCGGCTTGAACCTCCAGCCCCCGCCTGGGCTCGCTCCGCCCGCACCGGCGCAGCCCGCGATTCCGAACGCGCACGACGATCCGTTCGGCGCGATGAACGCGATGGCCGCGGTCGGCACGGTGCAACGCGCGCCCGAGATCGTGATCGTCAACGACGGCAGGCCGGTCGAAAACGTCGGCTCGGGCTCGGGCTCGATCGTCAAGATCATCATCCCGGCCGTGCTCGCCCTCGCGATCGGCGCGGCGATCGGCAACATCGGTGCGAGTGCGAGCGCGTACAACCGCGAGGTCGTCGGCGCCAAAGCAATCCTCGGCGACAGGGCGACCGGTCCGAGCTTCCTCGGTCTACGCGCGTCGCTGTCGTCGCTCGACTCGCTGCTCGAACAAGCGAAGAAGTCGAACTTCGCGCCCGACGCTGCGGTCGACAAGCAACTCGAAGCGCTCGCGGCAAAGCTCGACGTCGACGACAGCAAGATCTTCAGCACGAAGCTCGATGCATTCGAACCGGCGGAAGCGAGCCAGGTCGTCGGGTTCTACGCCGGCGTCGCCGAGATCAAGCAGATGCTCGACGACCACATGAAAGCGGCCAAGAGCGATGACCTCGCGATCAAGGCCGGCAAGAAGGCGACCCAGGACGCGACGCTCACCGACGCCGAGAACGCCTCGCTCGCCGGCAGCCTCCGTTACGCCTTCCTGATGTCCGCACCGACCGACACCGAGCAAGCGGCCTTCGGCGCCAAGCTCGTCGAGCTCGGCCCGCCGTACTGCAACGACAAGCTGTCGACCACCGGGAAGTGCGCGGAGGGCGAATCGCCGTCGGCATACACCTATCGCAACGAGCCGGGCGCGCTCTGGTCGAAGGGCGAGCTCGCGTCGCCTGGCACCGACAGCGTACCGACGAAGAAGCTCGTGATGCTGCTGCCGAACGGCATCCGCGACGCGGTGATCAAAGGCAGCGACCCGGGCGCGTCCGAGGCGCTGTACGTCCATCGCCTGAGGGCCATCTCCGAACGGACCAAGAAGCTGTTGGCCGACTCGGTGAAGCTCGAGACGACGATCTCGACCGTCGCGAACAAGGGCAAACGCTTTTCGTTCTTCATGTAGCGGCGCCCGCAAGCGGGCGGCCCCTCGCGCCGAGGTGTCGGCCGTCCTTGCTTCGCCGGACAGCCGATTGATCAAATGCGCTCGGGGCTGAATTCCTCGCCCGGGTTGCTCGTCTGCCTTGAGCGGTCAGACTCGTGTGAGTACGATGCGCTCCGGAGGACATATGGCACGGTTCCGTAACGCTCTCGCTCTCTCGACGGCCTTGGCCCTGGTGTCCGCGAGCGCGCTCGCGGCCGGCACCAAGCCAGCTCCCGCCGCGAAGGCCGCACACGCCGCCAAGAGGAGGCCGGCTCCGCCGCTGTCCGCCAACCACAAGAAGGCGCTCGCCGAGCTCTATGCCGGCTTCAAGTTCGGCATGACGAAGGACGACGTGCTCGGTGTCCTGCAGAAACAGATCGACGAAGCGTCCGAGGACAAGCTCAAGGCGACGACCGACATCGCCGCCCAGGATCGCATCCGCAGGGACAGGAAAGCCGAGCTCGCGCGCATCGCATCGAGCTACACCGCGTTTGAAACGAAGAGCACGGGTTGGGACGTGTCGATCATCGCCGGCGAGTTCGCCCACAACACCGGCGAGTCGTTGATGGACCGCTGGGAGAACTCGGGCGGCAAGAACCAGCGCCGGTTCTTCTTCTTCTACAACGGCAGGCTGTGGAAGATGTTCGTGTCGCTCGACGTGTCGATCCTTCCCGAAGACAAGAAGAACTTCGAGACGTTCCGCGGCATCCTCGAGGGGAAATACGGCGGCGGTGACGTCGGCGACACCACGATCACGTGGCGCGCGGGCGACTTCGACGTGCGCGCCATCGATCGGCTCAAGGACTACGACGCGCTCGGCCTCGTGATCGAGGATCCACGTACGCGCGGCGAGGTCGAAGCGCTGCGCGTGACGAAGGCACCGCCGAAAGAGCAGATCAGCCCGGTGATCAAGGCGATCGTCGATCCCGACGATAAGGATCATCCGAACGTCAAATCGGACTCGGGCGCGGTCGACGCCGTGATCAAGGCCCAGGGCGGCCCGGCCCCGAGGAAGTAAACGCCGACCGGCTCCTAGTTGCCGATCGACTGCGGGCTGTTGGACATCGAGGCGGACTCGCTCGCCGTGGTCAGCGCATCTGGCGTCACGTTGACGTCGAGCTCGCTGCCGCTGACCGAGCCGTGGCAACCGGCGCACACCGAGTCGAAGAGGCGATCGCCTTGCGCATTCGTCTGCTGCACGCCCATCGACATGTGCTCGCCAGGTCCGAGCTGATGCTCCTCGCCCATCGTGACGACCGGGTTGCCACTGCTGTCTTGCAGCTCCAGCACGACGCCGGTCTCCGCCGGTAGCTTGACGAGCACCGAACCGTCGCTCGCGAGCGGCGCGGTGCCGAGCAGCGTCCGCATCTGGTAGATGCCCATCGTGTTCGCGGTGCACGAGGTGCCGGGCGGGCACATCCCTTCGGAGTACACCGCGAGCTGCGTCGCCTTGCGGAACTGATCGACCGGGCGGCCGAGGCGCAGATTCCCGGTGAGCATGGTGAACAGCATCGGCGCGTCCGGCATGTGGAGCGTCGCATGTGCGTTGTCCATCGGGTCGACCGTGCCGTTGCCGAACACGAGCTGGCGGCGGTTGTTGTACATCTCGCGCGCCGGGTACTTGTACGCGAGCACCGCGTCGACGCCGCCGTTGATGAGCACCCGGTAGTAGTTCGGATCGGTCGCGGGGTCGCGCCGCGGGTTGACCGCGACGATGTCCCAGCTGGCGCCCCCATCGGTCGTGTACGACACCATGATCTCGCCGCTCGGGAGATAGAACGGCGCGCGATAACCGGTGGTGACGCCGGCGCGGCCGGTCGCGGCCGGATCGCCGAGGAACTTCACCGAAGGTAGATAGCCTGTGTCGTCGCGGCCGAGCGAGAACGGGCCGACGCTGCGATTGAACGTCGCGAGCGCGCCGAGCGCGCCATCGGCATCGGACAGGATGATCGTGAACGAGCCGTCATTGCCCTCGCGGATATCGGTCGCCGCGCTGTAGCCGATCGACGGCAGCGTCTTGGTCAGGTCGGTGAGATCCGCGTACGGCGAGCTCGAGCGCTGCGCGAGCAGCGGGTGGTAGTCCGTCATGTCCCAGTTCATGCGCCGGCCCGAGAGCTGGTAGAAGCCGGGGCTCACCTTCTCGGTCGTCATCGTCATCCGGCCTTCGCGCATGAAGTGCGGCGAGATCTCCGAGTTCGACAAGAACGTCATCTGCACCGGCGGCGGCATCGGACTGCCGAGGTCTTGGCGCCAGATGTCAGACTGCGGACCGCCTGCCGCGAGTCGCGCGCGCGTCAGCGACGGGCCGACGCCGGCCTTGCCGCGAGTCGAAGCGTAGACGACCGACAGGCCGTCGGGCGACCACGCCGGATCGAAGTTGTCCACGTTCAGGCCACCGACCGCCGGCTCGTCCGGCGTGAATTGCGTGCACACGCCGGTGGAGATCACGACGGTGTACACGCTGAGCGGCTGATTCGGGCCCTTGCGTGCCGCGAACACGACGGTGTCGCCATCGTTCTTGACGTCGGGCGCATGCACATCGGCCGTGCCGGCGACGAGCCCGGCGCAGTTCGCGAGCAGCGACACCGGCGCGCCGACCTTCACCATGCCCTGGCCGAACTTGTCGGCGAAGCTGACCGGTTGCGCGAGGAGATCGGAGCCGCCTTCGTCTTGGTCGTACTCCAGGCGGCCGAGCTTCGAGCCACCCGGCCGGCTGACGTAGACGATCGAGACCGACGTATCGGTCGGATCCATCGCGGACACCGCCGGGCCCAGCGCGGCGCGCTCGACGTCGAGCCAGTCTTGCAACAGGCAGAACGCCGGCGTGTCGGTCGCGGGCGTCGGGGCCGCCGGATCGAACGCCGGGCACGTCGCCGGATCCGCGACGGGCCTTTGCAGCGGCGCACTGCACGCCGGGCAGTTCGGCGTCTCGAGCACCGAGCCCGCGCGGTGAGCGATGCCACCGACCTGAGTCGGATCGTTGTCGCTGATCCGCGCGTCGTCGAACAAGATCGTCTTGGCGACCGCGCGACCGCGACGGACGTCGGGGTACTCGAGCGCCATGAAGTCGTTCCTCAGCAGCTCGTAGTTCTTCTCGAGCGAGACGTTCGAGAAGAACCCTTGGGTACCGCTGCGCAGCTTGAAGTCGTTGAACGCCTGTGGGCTGTGACACGCCTGGAACTCGCAGCCGCGCTGCAGCAACACCGGCTGGACGTAGGTCGCGAAGAAGGTCCGGCCCGGATCGCCCACGCCGAACACCGGTTGCGAACCCGCCACCGAGGTCGCCCAGTTCAGCAGCGTCACGTAGTCGCCGTCGGTCGTCGACGCGAACTGATCGCCACCGGTGTGGCCGCGACCGCCCGCGGCAACCGCGAGCGGCACGCGCAACAGCGACGAGTCGGACACCGTCGGTGCGACGAACTTCGCCGCCTGGGTGAAGTTGAACGCGATCTGAGTGTCGTCGTTGCCGCACGTGATGTAGAAGTCCGATTGCTGGGCGCCGTGGCAGTTGCTCGAGGCGCAGCCGTGATTGCCGAAGTCGGTCAGGATCGGCTGGACGCCCGACTTGAACGCGCCGAAGTTCGGATCGGCTTGCGCCGCCGTCGGGTCGAACGCCGAGCCGTCGGGGTTCGGTGGGATCAGCGTCGAGCACGCGCCGTTGCCGGTCTGCGCCGGGGTCGCCGGCTTGAGCCCGTCCTCGGTCGCACCGTTCTCCAGCCATGTCTGCAACGTGTTGAAGCCGTCGGAGTCGACCGCGAAGATCGCCCCGCCGCCGTGGAACACGTCGATCGGGATGAAGCCGTCGCCGTACTGCATCTGCAGCTTCGTGGAAGCGTCGGCCGGGTTCGGATCGAGGGTCAGTGGCGCGACCGCCTTGATCAGCAGGAGCGGATACGGATACGCGCCGAACCGGGTCAGCACGTCGCGCCGCTTCGAGATCGAGGCAAACGACGTGACGTCGAGGTTGCCGACCAAGATCTGGGCCGGGCCCTCCGTCGGATCCACGGCATGACAGCCCGAGACGTTGCCGGCGCAGTGCTGCTTGAGCACGGGCTCGACGACGCGGTCGAAGTACGTCGTGCCTGGCGCCGAATCGCACGAACCGCAGCCGCCGACTGCGATGCTCCCAGCGACACCAAGGGTGACGAGGAAGCTTACCCAACGTAGCTTCATAGCTTGATCCTACTCCTAAAATGCGACGAGCCGCGCTTTGCAAGCGCGGCCCGGATCACGACTCTAGGTCCCGGAGCTCAGTGCAACGAGGCGAGCGCGGCTTTGGCCACACCGCTGACGAAGCCCGACGGGTCCTTCGATGCCGCGGTCAGCGCCTCACGCGAGCTCTCTGCGCCGATCTTGCCGAGCGCCCACGCCGCGTTGTGGCGAACTTGCGAGTTGGCATCGTTGACGACCATCGCATCGAGCGCCCCGACCGCCGCGCCGTCGCGAAGCGCCCCGACCACAGCCGCCGCTTGAGCGCGCACCCCCGCGTCCGAGTCGGCCAACAGCGGCTCGACCGGTTGCGCGGAGAGCTGGTTCGATATTTCGCGCCACGCAGCGACCGCCGCCGCGCGGACCGCAGGATCGGCGTCGGCCATCCCGGCCTGCAAGACCCCGTTGCCCTTCACCGTGCCGAGGCGTTTGATCGCGCGGACGATCGCGAGCTTCGCGTCGCTGTTCACCTTGCCGAACGCCGTCTGCATCGCCGGCAGCGTATCGTACTGGCGCAGCGTGCCGAGGAAGTCGGCCGCGTTGCGGACCGACGTCGAGTCACTGCCCGCGAGGTTCGCCTTCATCGTCACGATCATCTGGTTGCGCAAACCAATGCGTTTGCCGAACCACCAGGCCGCGACTTCGCGGATCTCGTAGCGCGAGTCGGTGAGCAGGCTGCCGACGGACTGCACGCAATCGCCGCAGACCAGCCCTTCGGCGCGCTCTACCTCAGCGATGATGGCGTCCGTCGAGTTCGATGCAATCGCGCTCTGAATCGCTGCCGCACTACCACCCTTACCAGCGACGGCCGGGGCAGACGAAGCAGCGATAGCGAGGGCAACCGCGGCGAGTTTTTTACCGATGTTCTTCATGGTTGTTCTCCTTGGTTCCCGCGGTTACTGCGCGTTCTTCGGGTTGTTCTCGCGAGCGTAGAAGTTCACGCCCATGTCAGCAGCGAGGATCAACTTGTAGAACTCCGTCGGAGTGAGCTCGGCGTAGTTCGCACCGTTCATCGAGTGCGGCGGGTTGGCCGCGACGTCGAACGCGCGGACCGTCGAATCGGGGTTCGGGAACAGCTGGGTCGGGTTGACCTTCTGGATGACCGGGGAGTGCGCCGCGTCGGTGGGCAGCATGTAGATCTTGAAGTCACCGACGATCATCAGGTTGTTCTTCTCGATGGCTTCCATGTCCGGGCCGGCCATCGTGAAGTACGAGTTCGAGAAGGTCTCCATGTTCGCTTCGGTGTCGTCGGCGCCGTAGTTGACGGTCATCGGCGTGTTCGACAGGTCGAAGTGCCAGTTGAGGACGACCGCGCCCGTCGCCGGGTTGATGATCTGGTAGGCGCCGATGTCGGTGCCGGTCGTCGCGTTGTGGCAGCTGACGCACTTGGCGTCGAACACCGGTTGGACGACGTCATCCCAGCCCATGCCGACGAGCTTGGCCGTCGAGGCCAGCGTCGTCGCCGCGTCGCCCGCGGGGTCGATGATGTCGGGGTTGGCGAAGTCAGCGGCCGCCATCATGCGGTCGGCGCGAGCGATGGTGCCCATGTCAGCGGTCGGGCCAACGGCGCCGGCTTGCGTGATGCCCGGGTTGATGACGGTGGTCGCGGCGCGGTCTTCGTGGCAACCGCCACACACGCGCGATTCGTTCGCGCGGCCCGAGAACCACACGGGCTCGTTGAACAGCGACATGCCGAACTTGTCGACCGTCTGGAGGTGAACCGGGATGTTGGCCGGCACCGAGGCGAGCCAGCTGCCGTCCGGTTGGACCGGGTTGACGCCGAGGTTCGCATGGCCTTCGAACATCGTCGTGCCGAACATCTCGGGGAAGCCCTCTTCCGACGAGAAGCCTTCCATCGCGCGGACGCCGAAGATCTCGCCCGGGTTGAACGTGTGGAGCGTCGAGTCGTAGACGTTCATCGAGCCGATCAACGTTTGACCGTTGAGCGTGTTGTCGCTGGTCGAGCTCGCCAGCGCCGGCGCGTTACGCGGGGCGAGCGGGCGAGCGAAGATGTCCCACATGTTGGGATCGTCGAGGATCGGGCTGCGAGTCTGGGTCTCCGTGTTGTAGAGGTAGATGCCGAAGTTCGCCGACAGGCCAGCGGCCGCGAGCGTACCCGACTCGACCGGGCCATCGGCCCACGACACGAGCAGGTCGGCGTTCTCTTTCGCGTTCAACGGGAACGCGTCGTAGTAGCGGCCGATGGTGTCCGCCGACGGCGAGTTGTCGAGCGGGACGTCCGGGGTCCAGTTGACGTAGCTCGCGTTCGCTTCCGACATGCGGTCGGCCGCGCTGACGTTTCCGTCGGAGTCCGTCGACGGGAAGCCGAGGCGGACATCGAGCAGCGCACCGGCGTTGATCGTGCGGTTACGAGCCGTGCCGATCGCGACGAACCGGCCGGGCGAAATCTCGCGCGCCTTGAGGGTCGAGTTCGACGCCGCGGTGCCTTCTTTGCCGAAGGCTTCACGCAGGTCCGTCATGTCCGAATCGACGAACATGAGGTGGCCGGCGTTCATCGGGCCGAGGTGGTCCCACTGGGTCATGATCACGCGACCATCGGACGCAAGGCTGATGCCGGTGCGGTGCGACAGGTTGCGCGGTCCGAGGTTTTCGTTCGTGCCGTCGATACCGATCGTGCCGAGCTGCGTGGTCGTGCCGCGCTCGTATTCGTCTTCGAACTGGTTCGCGCCTGGCTCGACCACGGCGTTGCTGGTGAACATGATCTGATCGCCGGGGAGGTAGATCGGCGAGACGTAATCACGTTGCGGGTCGGTCGCGAGCGCGGTGACCGTGCCGTCGGCGATGTTGACGCGGTAGAGGCCGTACGTGCCGCTATCCGACAGCTTGCCAGCGAACACGATCTCCTTCGCGTCGAAGGACAGGTCGTAGCTGTTGATGTCGATGTTGGCGTACTCCGGGCCCGCCTGATCGCAGCAGATGGTCGTCAGCGTGCCATCGGCCGTCGGCGGCGAAAGCTCCACGATCCTCGCGCCGGCGATGTACGAGGTGTACTGGAAGATGTCACCCATGTCGTTGCGCTTTGGGCGCTGCAGGATGATCAGGGAGTCGACATTGCCGAGCGGTCCCGTATTGTCGTCGCCACCACAGCCCATCTGGGCGCTGGTGAACAGCGCGGCGCCGATCGCGATGCTCTTCAATTGGTTCTTCACAGTGCTCCTCCTCGAAAACGAGTGAAGGGCACTAGTACAAGCTCCAGGCCAAGCTTAAATCTCGTGATTTCAGCCGGTTGATTGTGGGATCGCTCGGGGTCAGAGCCCCCTATTCGGACCCTTCGGGGGCCGGGAGCCCCAAGCCGCTGTAGTCAAACCAACGACTTGAGCTCTACCAGTAGGTTGAGCGCCTCGATCGGCGTCAAGCGGTTCGGATCGACGGCCACGAGCCTCGCGAGCGCGGGCGCCAACGGAGCCGCCGGGATCAGCGCGAGCTGCGCGGTCGAGCCGAGCTGCGCGCCGCCCTCGAGCTTGCCCATGATGTCGCGGGCGCGCGCGATCACCCCGCCCGGCAAGCCCGCCAGGCGCGCGACGTCGATGCCGTAGCTGCGATTCGCGCCGCCCGGTACGACGCGGCGCAAGAACACGATCTCGCGCTTGCGCTCGTCCTCGCGCACCGCGACGTGAACGTTGCGGACCCGCGGCCGACTGTCGGCGAGCGCGACCAGCTCGTGATAGTGGGTCGCGAACAACGTGCGCGCGCCGATCGCGTCGTGGAGATGCTCGGCGACCGCCCACGCGATCGCGACGCCGTCGAACGTCGACGTGCCGCGGCCCACCTCGTCGAGCACGACCAGCGAGCGCCGGGTCGCTTGCGCGAGGATTGCCGCGGTCTCGCGCATCTCGACCATGAACGTCGAGTCGCCGCGCGACAGGTTGTCGGCGGCCCCGACGCGAGTGAACACGCGATCACAGACGCCGACGGTCGCCGACGCCGCCGGCACGAAGCTGCCGATCTGCGCGAGCAGCGCGATCTGGGCGACCGCGCGCATGTAGGTCGACTTGCCCGCCATGTTCGGGCCGGTCACCAGGACGAGCTGCTCGCGATCCGGATCGAGCCGGCAGTCGTTCGGGACGTAGCTGCCCGCGGCGAGCACCGCCTCGATCACGGGATGACGACCGTCGACGATGTCGAGGATGCCCGCATCGTCGACGAGCGGCCGGCAGTAGCCTCGGCGCGCGGCGACCTCGGCGAGCGAAGCGGCGGCGTCGCACACCGCGAGCGCGGCACCCGCGGCCGCGATCGGAGCGGCGAGCGTGGCGACCGCGGCGACCTCGGCCCTGAACAGCTCGAGCTCGCGTTCGGCGAGCCGTTCTTCGGCGGTCAACACCTTGCGCTCGAGCTCGGCGAGCTCGGCGGTGACATAGCGCTCGCCGTTCGCGATCGTCTGCTTCCGGACGAAGTGCGCCGGCACCTTGCCGAGGTGGCTCTTCGTGACCTCGAGGTAGTAGCCGAACACCCGGTTGTAGCGAACCTTGAGGCTCGCGATGCCGCTCGCGGTTTGCTCGCGGGCCTCGATCGCGAGGATCTCGTCTTTGCCGCCGTCGGCGAGGCGGCGGCATTCGTCGACGGTGGCGTCGTAGCCGGCGCGGATCGTTCCGCCGTCCTTGAGCTGAAACGGCGGCGCGTCGGCGAGCGCGCGGGTCAGCCGTTCGCAGATCACCGCGAGCCGCGAGTCGCTCGCGGCGGCGAGCTCGAGCAACCCCGGCAGCTCGGCGAGGGCCCCGCGCGCTTCCGAACGCACGAGCGCGACGAGCTCGGGCAACAGATGGAGCGCGTCGCGCAGCCGGCCGAGGTCGCGCGGGGTCGCGACGCCGAGCGTGGCCTTGCCGGCGAGCCGCTCGAGATCCGCGATCCGCGACAGCGCGCGCCGCAGCTGCTCGGTCAGCGCCGGACGCGCGACGAGATAGCCGACGGCATCGTGGCGCCGGCGGATCTGCGCGACGTCGACGAGCGGGTACAGCAGCCAACGCCGGAGCAAGCGCGCGCCCGGCGCGGTCACCGTCTGATCGATGACGTCGAGCAGCGAGCCGGTGCGTTGCCGGCCGATCAGCGTCTCGACGAGCTCGAGGTTCGCGATCGCGGCTTCGTCGAGCACGACCGAGTCGCCGGGTCGATACGCGACCAGCCGAGCGATCGGCAGCGCGCCGGTGGGCTGAGTCGCCCGGGCGTAGGCGACGACCGTCGCCGCGGCGCGGACCGCGAGCGGCTCGGCGTCGGTCGGCACCGCGATCGTGCGCAGCTCGGTCACCGCGCCGGCGTCGCTCGGCACGACCGCGGGATTCCACGCGACGCGATAGCGCGCGCGCACCGCCGCGAGCACACCGTCGAGCTCCTTCGCCGCGCCGAGCACCTCGCGCGGCGCGACCCGGACGAGCTCGTCGGCGATCGCGGCGAGCGGCAGCTCGGTCGCGAACAGCTCGCCGGTCGTCGCGTCGAGGTACGCGAGGCCGCAGCGCTGCTTCGTCGGCACGAGCGCGGCGACGAACCGCGGCGTCTTCGGATCGAGCACGTCGTCGTCGAGCACGATGCCCGGCGTCACGATCCGCACGACCTCGCGCCGCACGAGGCCCTTCGCGAGCCGCGCGTCTTCGACCTGCTCGCAGATCACGACCTTGTGGCCGAGCTCGGTCAGCTTCGCGATGTAGCCGCGCGCCGCGTGGTACGGCACGCCGCACATCGGCACCGCGTCGTCCTTGCCCTTGTCGCGCGTCGTCAGCGTGAGATCGAGCAACCGGCTCGCGAGCACGGCGTCCTCGAAGAACAGCTCGTAGAAGTCGCCGAGCCGGAACAGCACGAGCGCATCCTCGTGACGCTCCTTGACGTCGAGGTACTGCCGCATGAGCGGCGTGTCGGCAGGGCTGCGAGCCACCGCGGAGCCGTATCACGCCCCTACGACAGCGTTACTTGCACGCGTCGGCGCAGTGGCTCTCCATACACTCGTCGGTGCTCTTGATCTCGCTCCAGCAATCGTCCGCGGGGTCGCAGGTCTCGAAGCACGCACAGGCGGCGGTGGGCGACATATTGGCGCACTGCGCAGAGCAGCTCGATCCCGCACACCCCTGCGGCCCGCACATCGAGTCTTGACACGCCGTGCAAGCGCTGCTGTACAAGTTGGAGTAGCTCTCCACGACGATGCACGCGTTGGTCGCCGTCGCGGCGGGGACTGCCTTGGACGCGCTATGGCCCATCAGGTCGTCGTACTCCAGCATCGTCCCGGTCTGGCCGGAGGGAAGCTCGAACACGACGTCGCACGACAGGCTGCCGCCGGCGGCGACCGATGCATTTCCGATGCACGGCGTCGCGAGCTCGGTCTGCTGCGCGGCGACGTCGAGGACCAAGGCATGATCGGTCTCGAGCGTGAACAGCGTCGGCAAGGTCGATAGCGGCGTCGCGCTCGAGTCGTTGTGGAGCGTGAGCGAGATCTGCTCGAACGTCGACCCCGTGGGCGGAGCCTGCCCTGCGATCTGGTCCGGCGACGTCGCGCTCTTGACCGATAACGTGGCGCTACTCTGCGAGCCGTCGGTGCCACAGCCGACCACGATCATCAGCGCCGCGCGTATCACCGAGCTGCGCCAGGTTCGGTTCGGTCGAGCATCCATGGAGCGGTTCATCGCACGACTAACGCGAATCGGCGGCGGCAGTCGCACGATGTCTCGGAGCTGTTACTCGCTCAGCCCGCCGCGATCCGCCCCGACATGCTCACGCCCGCCCCAAGATCTTCGTTCGCATCGAACGGTAGGCTCGTGCCGTCGCGCCATTGCCGGAGCTCGACCTGCGGCGGGCCACCGACCCGCGGCTGGATCTTGACGTGCGTGAAGCTGCGACGCAGTCCAGGCCGGGTCGCCGGCAGCCATGTGCCGGCGTTGACGTAGAGGCCGCCGCCGCGGATCGGTTGCCAGCGCGGGTCGTGGGTATGACCGAACACGACGAGTGGGGCGTCGACGAGCTTGCCGATCCGCTCGGGAATCGATCGCATCGGCAGCTGCGAGGTCACCATGTGCTTGCCGAGCCAGCGCTGGGTCGCGACCGCGCCCGCGACGACCGCGGCGGTCCCGAGCAGCAGCCACAACAGCGGCGCGAGGATCAGCAGCGCGAGGATCACGACCGCACCGCCGGTGATCAGGCCGAACTTGTCGAGCATCAGCATGCGGCCGAGCCGGCGCCAGCTGATCGTGAGCGGCGAGCGCGCGAGCCGATCGATCGCACGCGCGGTATCGAGCGGCACGCCGCCGGCCTCGGCGACCTGGACGATGCGCTCGCGATGGACCCGGCGTCGGCGATCGCGGCGGCGCAGCGACTGATGCAACGCGCGCGCCCCGACGAGCGACCACGCGAACCGCGCGTACGCGACCCACAACCGGGTCGAACGAGCGAATGCCCGAGCTCCCACGCGTAACGCAGGTAGCCGCTGAAGCCCCACTCCTCGATGCCGTGCGGATCGAGATCGGGGACCGCCCTGCCGAGGTAACGGATCGCCGCGTAGTCGGCGTTGTAGACCAGGCGGCCGTCTTTGGGATCGGTCGGCGCGAGGTTGAACTCGAACGAGCAGCCCTCGTCGTAGACGTGGCCGTGCTCGATCCAGGCGACACCCGGCACGTAGATGAACCACGGCACGACGCGGATCCGCGCGAGCGCCCGATCGGCGGCGGCCCGGCCGCTGCGGGTGACGTCCGACGGCGTCGCGCTCCGCAGCTGGCGCTCGAATTCGGCGATGACCTCGGGCTCGAGCAGCTCGACGTCGTGGTTGCCGACGATGACCTCGATCGTGTGCCCCGCCGCCGCGAACCGCACGAGGTCGGCGAGCAACGGCACGTGGTGCTCGCAGATCTCCCGGACCCGCACGACGCCCGCCTTCACGCCGCGCCCGAGGCCGAGCCGACGCTCGTCGGCGGACCGCGCCGGCAGCTCTTTGGTCGAGGCGACCACGACCGACATGAAGTCGAACAAGTCGCCTGCGATCACCAGCCGCCACGGGCGACCGTCACTGCGCCGCGCCGCGTGGTACCGCAAGAACTCGCGAAACGCGGCGTCGCCGAGCTCGACCGCGCGCCGGCGCTCCGACGATGCTCCGGGCAAGAGCTCCTCGCCGAAGTGCAGATCAGACACGACCAAGATGTTGGAGACTTCAGCCACGCGCGCTCACTCTCACTGTGACGGTTCGAGCGGCACGGTACAATGATCAGATCCGCATCGCGACCCGTTATCCGCGATCCAGCATCTGTGGCTAACGCCGCGCCCGGACAGTAGATTCCGTGGTATTTCGGCACGGTGAGCATCGCCGTGTTTGCGCTGTTGCTGGTCGCCTCGGGCGCGTTCTTCGCCCGCACCGTCTGGGTGTTCGGTCGCGCGGTCGCCGAGGGCGTGCCCGATCCTCGGCCGCGGCTCGATGACCTCGCCGGCAGGCTCGTCGACGTCGGCATCTACTTCTTCGGCCAGAAGAAGGTCGCCGAGGAAGGCCCGTCGCATCGCACGAGCAAGCACCACCTCGTTATCTTCTGGGGCTTCCTCGTCATCACGCTCGGCACGGCCGACCTGATCGTCGCCGGGCTCATCCCGGGGCTATCGCTCGCCCTGTTGCCGTCGGGCATCTACCGGCCGATCTACACCGTGATCGACGTGTCGAACTTCCTGGTCCTGCTCGTCATCGGGTGGTCGTTCGCGCGCCGCCTGATCGTCAAGCCCGCGCTGATCCCGATGAGCCTCGACGCCGGGCTGATCCTCGGGGCGATCGCCGCGCTGATGGCGTCCCATCTTATCTTTCACGGCTACGCGATCGCGGGCGAGCTCGCGGCCGGCGGAGCCGGCTCGCCGTACATGCCGATCGCGAACGCGATCGGCCACTGGCTGTCGCCGCTGTCGGCGGAGCACGCGGCGCGTGGCCAGGCGATCGGCTACTGGCTCCACATCCTGATCGTGCTGACGTTCCTCAACTACCTGCCCTACTCGAAGCACATCCACCTGCTCGGCGCGCTGCCGAACATCTTCGCGCGCAACCGCAGCGAGCGCCGGATGGACCTGCCGAAGATCGACCTCGAGGACGAGAAGCAATGGGGCGTCGGCACGTTCGAGCAGTTCTCGTGGAAGAGCCTGCTCGACACCTACGCGTGCACCGAGTGCGCGCGCTGCACGAACTATTGCCCGGCGTACGCGACCGGCAAGAACCTGTCGCCGATGCAGCTCGTCCACGACATCCGCTACGAGATGCTCGATCGGGTCGAGCTCCGCGACGAGATCAAGCAGCTCGAGGCCGGCGTCGCGGATCGCGAGAGCTACGTCGCCGAGCACGGCGATGACCCGGCGCACCCCGATCCCGGACCTCGCGTTCGCGCGCGAGCGCTCGACCGCCGCCAAGACCGAGCTCGAGACGATGCCGAAGATGACCGGCGGCCGCGTCGCCGAGGACACGCTGTGGGCGTGCACGACGTGCGGCGCGTGCCAGGAGGTGTGCCCGGTGTTCATCGAGCACCCGTTGAAGATCTTGCAGATGCGCCAGAACCTCGTGCTCGAGCAAGAGAAGACGCCGGGCGAGCTGCAGCGCACGTATCGCAACATCGAGCGGCAGTCGAACCCGTGGGGCATCGCGAACGACGAGCGGATGGAGTGGGCCAAGGACCTCGACGTCCCGACGATCGAGGACAACCCCGACCCCGAGTACATCTTGTGGGTCGGCTGCGCCGGCGCGTTCGACAGCCGGATCAAGAAGCAGACGCGCGCGATGGTGAAGATGCTGCAGACGCGCGGGCATCGACTACGCGGTGCTCGGTCACAAGAGGCGTGCACCGGCGATCCGGCGCGGCGCACCGGCAACGAGATGCTGTTCCAGATGCTCGCCGAGCAGAACGTCGAGACGTTGAAGGCGGCGAACGCGAAGAAGGTCGTCACGAGCTGCCCGCACTGCCTCCACACGCTGCGCCACGACTATCCGCAGTTCGGCGGCGACTTCGAGGTCATCCACCACACCCAGCTCATCGATCACCTGTACAAGACCGGCAAGCTCGCGAGCGGCGCTCAGTCCGCGCTCGGCCTGGTCACCTATCACGATAGCTGCTACCTCGGGCGGTGGAACCGCGAGTTCGACGCGCCTCGCAACGTGATCGAGGCCGCGGGCGTCACCGAGGTGATCGAGCTGACGCGCAACAAGCGCCATGGCTTCTGCTGCGGCGCCGGCGGCGGCCGGATGTTCATGGAGGAGGACGAGCACCAGCGCGTCAACTTCAACCGCGCGGACGAGATCATCGCGACCGAGCGTCGAAGCAGTCGCGGTCGCCTGCCCGTTCTGCAACATCATGCTGACCGACGGCATGAAGCAGCGCAACGTCGACGACAAGATCGCGGTGCTACGACGTCGCCGAGGTCGTCGCGCAGACCCTGCCCGACGTGCCGCTCGACCGGCTGGTTCGCAAGAAGGACCGTGTATGATTTCGCGCTCGATGACTCGCTGGCTGTTGTTGTGCCTGGTCGCGGGCGCGTGTGGTGGAACGGGGGCGCGCTCGGAGTGCGCCGAGGGCGGCGCGCTCACCGATTGTCCCGACGCCGATCACACGCCCGAGGCGGCCTGTTGGCGGCTCGTCGATTGCGGCGCGATTCCGGCACAATCGACCGGGGACAACAATGCATTCGATTACGGCCGATGCATCGATCGGATCGAAGGCCTCGACGACGCGGCGGAGGAGCTCGCGATCGATTGCATCGCCGCCTCGACGTGCGACGCGCTCAAGGTCGACGGCTCACCGGATCAACCGAACGCCGGCCAGATCCATTGCTTCTTGATCGCGGGGCAGAACTAGTGCGCGCGGTCGTCGTGGTCGGCGTCGCGCTCGCGGTGCTGATCGGTGCCGGTCGTGCCCACGCTCAGCCCGCCGATGTTCCGGGCCTGATCAAGCTCATCACCGATCAGCCGGCAGACATGGATCGGTCGACGTGGAAGGAGAAGCGCCGCGACGCCGCGCGCAAGCTCGCCGAGACCAAAGACAAGCGCGCGACGCCGGTGCTCACCAAGCTCGCCGAATCCGAGACGTTCGACATCATCGGCGAGATCGCGATCGAGGGGCTCGGCACGCTCGGCGACCAGGACGCGGTCCCGACCCTGCAACGGATCGCGGCCGACAGCTCGCGCGACAAGGATCAGCGCGACCTCGCCCGCAAAGCGCTGGCCAAGCTCGGCGCGGCGGAGCTGCCGCCCGGCGCGACCGGCGGCGGCACGACCGGAGGTAGCGGCGACACCGGCACGACCGGGCTCGACACCGGAAAGCCGCTCGACACCGGGACCACGCCGCTCGACACGGGATCGACCGGCTCGGATCTGACCCGCAGCCATGGACCGACCGATCTGCCGCCGCTGCCGGAGCTGCCCGACGACACGCTCGCGTCGTACGACCGGCTCCAGATCGCGGGCGGGACCGCCGGGCTGCAATACGACACGGTCCGCAAGGAGCTCGACTTCAACGCCGACATCGCGGCGAGCTTGCAGCGTCGCGTCGAGCGCACGAAGCTCGCGTGGGGCTACGATGCCGGCGGCGAGCTCGTGACCGGGTTCATCAACCCCGAGGGTCGCGCGCAGTCGCGCGGTGCGCAACTCGATGTCAGCGGCGACGGCGAGGGTCGCTACTACCTCGGCGACGCCTACGGCATCGCGCGCGCCGCGGTCGCGGTGCAGATGGACTACACCGCGTATATCGACGGCAACAATCCGGGCAACGACTTCAAGGACACGCGGTTCTCGGCCGATGGCGAGATCGCGGTCGGCGGTGGCTATGGTCGCCAGCTCGATGTCGGCTCGGCGATCCGCGTGCGCCGGCTCGCCCGCGCGCTCGACGCGAATCGCGCGCTCGGCCGACCGATCGACGCCGCGACCGCGAAGAAGCTGCAGCTGACCTGGTGGGCGCTGCGCTCGGAGCGGACCACGTATCGCACGCTGATCGCGACCGTCGCGATCCTGCGCGAAGCCGGGATCTTGTTGAGCGAGCCCGACGCCGGCCTGACCTACGAGATCCTCAACGTCTTGCGCGACTCGTGGCTGTACGCGCGGCCGAGCGGGTTCGATGCGAACCTCGTGTTCGGCGAAGGCTACTTGCAGCGCCCGGCCGACCCGATGATCGAGAGCGGCCAATACTCGCAGCTGCTGCTCTCGGCCGGCTACGCCACGAGCATCGACGACGACAAGTTGCAGCTGTCCGGCAACGCCTACGGGCGCTATCGCCTGCTCGCCCCGATGGGCGCGCCCTCGCCGTGGGCGCTCGGTGCGACCGGCGAGCTCCAGCGCTTCACGTATGCCGAGCACGGCGATCCGATCGGCGCGATCGACCTCACCGCGACGCTCGCGACGTCGAGCGACGACATCATGGGCGTCGACAAGGGGCTGAGCATCGGCGGGCAGATCGGATTCACGTATTTTCTGAATCCGGCGTCGGGAATTCGGCTCGCGGGATCCCTGGTGGAAGATGGCGGGAACCTATTTGTCGGGGCGCAGCTGCAGGCGACCTACGGGCTGCTCGAAGGATCGTTTGCGAGGTGAGGTTTGGGCGTTCGGGGAAATTGATCAATTGATCAACAGGCGACGGGCAACAGGCAACAGGCAACAGCAGGCGTTTGCGCGCGCGTTCGGAGCGCAGCGGCTCATCTCCTCCGAACGGAGACCGCTACTGCGAGTAGGGCGTGCCGTCCCAGGTGATGACGTCGCTCTCGACGTCGTAGCTCGCGCCGTTGGCGAGCGCCGGGGTCGTCCCGACGATCACGACGCCGGAGCACTGGAGCGTGCCGGTCGCGTCCACGTCCATGATGAGCGACTCGAAGGCGGTATCGGTCGCGTCGGCGGCGCTGAACCGCAGCGTCCACCGGCACGGCGGCGTGTCGCTGGGTCCGCAGGTCATCGCGTTGACCGACTGATAGGTCGTGCCCTCGAAGATCGAGCAGCGACCCGGGCCGGTGATCGGCGCATCGACCGCGACCGCCGCGCCGCCACCGCAAGCTGCTACCGCACACAGCAACGAGGCTATACGCACCCGCAAATCGTAACGCCGTTTCTCCAGCTCGGGCGGGCCCGACCGCCGACTGCCGCGATCGGCGATCGGTCGTGCGAGCCCCGGGCAAACCTCCGGCATTGCCTGTTGCCTGTCGCCTGTTGATCAATTGATCAATTTCCGCCCTTGAATTGGTCGGACCTTTCGGGCAAGCTGTCGATATGAGCCGACTAAGCGCGCGCCAGCACGAGACCCTCGTGGCCGTGGCTGAGGCCGCGCTTCCCGCCGGACGGATCTTGCCGGCGGCCGGCGAAGCGACAGTCGACAAGGTCGAGCGCTTCCTCGATCACCTGCCGAGCATGCTCGCGCACGGGCTCGGCGGCTTGCTCGCCGGGCTCGACGCCGCGGCGTGGCTCCATGGCTCGCGATCATTCGCGCGGGCGTCGGCGGATAAACGGCTGCGGATCTTGGAGAGCTGGCGCACCGGCGACGCGGTGCGTCGACTGGCGCTGCGCGCGGTGGTCAGCCCGCTCAAGATCTCGCACTTCGACAGCCCGGACCTTTATCGCCAGCTCGGTTGCGTCTACGACACGAGCATCAAGGCCGAGGCGAAGCCTGCCTACATGCGCGAGCGCGTCCATCGCGGTGATCAGCTCGGCGGCGACCTCGCGGTCGAGTGCGATGTCGTCGTGATCGGGACCGGCGCGGGTGGCGCGGTGGTCGGGCGCGAGCTCGCCGAGGCGGGCCTCGCCGTGGTGTTCGTCGAGGAGGGTCACTACTTCGACCGCTCGCACTTCACCGGTCGCTCGTTCGACATGCAGCAACGGCTGTATCGCCGCGGCGGTTCGACGTTCTCCATCGGCAACGTCGCGATTCCGATCCCGATCGGCCAGAGCGTGGGCGGCACGACGACGGTGAACTCCGGCACCTGTTACCGCACACCCGAGCGCGTTCTCGAACATTGGCGCACCGAGCTCGGGCTCGACGAGCTCGGCGCCGCCGCGATGGCGCCGTACTTCGATCGCGTCGAAGCCGTGCTCGGCGTCGAACCGGCGAAGCGCGAGCTGCTCGGCGGCAACGGCCGCGTGATCGCGCGCGGTTGTCGCGAGCTGGGATTCACGAAGCACGGGCCGCTGCGCCGCAACGCGCCCGCGTGCGACGGCCAAGGCGTGTGCTGCTTCGGCTGCCCGACCGACGCGAAGCGGTCGACGAACGTGTCGTACATCCCGCTCGCGTTGCGCGCCGGCGCGGAGCTGTTCACCGGCGCGAAGATGACGCGCGTGATCGTCGAGGGTGGCCAGGCGCGCGGCATCGTCGCGCACACGCCGGAGGGCGCGACCCTGACGGTCCGCGCGCGCTCGGTGGTGATCGCCTGCGGCACGTTGCTGACGCCGCTCGTGCTCGGCGCACAGCACCTGGGCAACGCGAGCGGCCAGCTCGGCAAGAACCTCTCGATCCATCCGGCGGCCGGCGCGCTCGCCGAGTTCGACGAACAGATCCTGCCGTGGAACGGCATCCCGCAGGGCTACGCGATCGAAGACCTGCACGACGAGGGCATCCTGTTCGAAGGCGCGATGGTGCCGCTCGAGCTGTCGATGAGCATGACCCAGCTGATCGGCCCCGAGCTCGTGCGACTCGCCGAGAGCTTCGATCACGTCGCGAGCTTCGGCTTCATGGTCTCGGACACGTCCCGCGGTCAGGTCACCGAGCTGATGGGCCAGCCGGTGATCCGCTACTGGCTGGGCGATGCGGACATCGCCCACATCAAGCGCGCGCTCGACGTGCTCGCCCAGATCTTCTTTGCGGCCGGCGCGCGTCGCGTCCACTTCCCGATCGCCGGCTTCGACGTCATGAGCTCCCCCGCCGACCTCGCGGCGCTGCGCCGCTCGAAGGTCAACGCCTGGGATCTGGACCTCTCGGCGTATCACCCGCTCGGCACCGCGCGGATGGGGCGCGATCCGGGGAGCTCGGTCGTCGATGGCGACCACCAAGTGCACGATACCCGCGGGCTGTATGTCGTCGATGGCTCGGCGGTGCCGTCCGCGCTCGGTGTCAACCCGCAGGTCACGATCATGGCGCTCGCGACGCGCGCCGCCGAGAAGATCGCGGCTCACCTCGGCTGAGTCACGGATTTCTGAGAGGCGCGCTCGGGTTTCCGCGCGGTTGCGCCGGCACGGCTCGTGCTGTGCACCAGGCCGTGCGCACCCTCGCCCTCGCCGTCGTCGCGTCCCTCGCAACCACCGCCGGCGCGAGCCCGTTCACCGTGGGTGTCGCGGGCGGGTGGACGCAAAGCGCGAGTGACTCGAGCTCGGCCCCGAACGACGATTGGCAGCTGTGGGCCCGGCTCCATGTCTGGCGCGCCCTGTCGACCCAGCTCGAGTGGCACAAGCTAGACAACGACAACGCGGTCGCGATGGGCACGGTCAACGCGATCGCGATCCTCGACCTGATGCACGGCCAGTGGGTCCCGTTCGTGCTCGCCGGCGTCGGCGTCGATTACGGAGAGAACACGAGCGCGGCGGGCAATGGCGCGGACGTCGCGGCCGGCGTCGGGTTCGAGTACCGCAGCCCGGGCGGCGTCGTCGTCGGGATCGATGCGCGGATCGGCACGCGCGCGGTCAGCCAACCGGAATACGCTACCCCGATATGCAACTTCTGCGCGTTCCAGGCGCCGCCCGACCTCGCGCTGGCCAACGGTGAATACCGCGCGGTCCGGCTCGCGGTCGGGCTTCACTTCTAGTCAGCGGTCGTTCGCACGTCTAGCGCTCACGGATTTCTGAGAGCGCGCGACCCGATCCCCGCGGCTTACGCCGGCACGAGTCGTGCTGAGTGCGACTCCATGATCGGGACAAGACTCCTCGCTTCGACGGTCGCTGCGGTGTCCGCCGTCTCGGCGGTCGCCACCGCGAGCCCTTTCTCCGCCGGCGCCAGCATCGGCCGCGCGCAGAGCGCTGATGACTCCGACAACACCGACCCGAACACGACGTGGGGCCTGTGGGGTCGGATGCGCGTGGCCGGGCTCTTGTCGACTCAGGTCGAGCTCTACAAATACGACAACGTCGACGGTGCGGCGATGGGCACGTTGAACGGCGTCGCGATCGTCGACTTGAGACGGCACGGGCACTTGATTCCGATCGCGCTCGCCGGGGTCGGCGTCGACTGGACCAACGGCGACCAGAGCGGGTTCGACGTCGCGGCCGGCGTCGGGCTCGAATATCGGGCCGATGGCGGGTTCATCGTCGGGCTCGACGCGCGGCTCGGCACGCGCTCGGTGTCGTCGCCGGATGAGCCGACCGGCTGTAACGAGTGTCTGTACGCCGTCGCGCCAACCGACTTCCGCGGCGGCGAGTACCGCGCGGTCCGCCTCGCGGTCGGCGTGCATTTCTGATCCGGCGCGCATGTCAGCGCTTTCGCGTCGGCCACGGTAACGGCAACGGCGTCGGCTCCGGCGCGTTTGAGTCCGGTAAAGGGTGCCGGAATCATCGTCGGCGGGCGCGCTCACCGCGTGAGCCGGAACAGCATCGCGCGCACGCGATCGAGCGGCGCCTCGATCGCGGCGAAGTCGTCGGCGGAGATGTAGCCGCGCGCCTTCGCGATGAGCAGCGCCGCGGACAGCTCGCGCGCGCTGCCGAAGGCGCGGCGGAACATGTCGGGCCGGTCGAGCCCCGCGCGCGCGCTCGCCTCGGCGATGTTGAGAGCCACGCTCTCGGCGGCGCGGCCGATCTCGTCGGCGAGCGACTTCCGGCGCGAGCGCAGTTTCGGCTCGACCGGGGCGAGCTGTTCGAGGACGGTGAGCGACTGGGCGAGGACGTCGAGCATGGCGTGGCCTTTCGTGGATGAGCGGACGCCCGATTCGCCGGGGCCGTCTCGCCCGTCGCGCCGCACTCGCGCCGGCGCCGTGACGAGCGCGGGCACCCAACACCGCACACCCCGTCGATCCAACTCTGCGGCGGTGCTTCGCATGCGTCGGTAGTCCCGGCGCTCGGCGCGGCGCTGGCGCGAAGCGGCGCAGGGCGACGGCCCCGGCGATCGGAAGCCGCGAGGCGCGAAAGGTGGCGGCGTCGGCCTCGGCCTCGGCCTCGGCATCGGCCTCGGCGACGGCTGCGGCTCCGGCTGCGGCGTCGGCTGCGGCTCCGGCTTCCGCACCGGCTTCGGCTGCGGCGTCGGCTGCGGCTCCGGCTTCCGCACCGGCTGCGGCTGCGGCTTCGGCTGCGGCTCCGGCTTCCGCACCGGCTTCGGCTGCGGCTTCGGCTGCGGCTCCGGCTTCCGCACCGGCTTCGGCGTCGGCTGCGGCTCCGGCTTCCGCACCGGCTGCGGCTGCGGCTTCGGCTGCGGCTCCGGCTTCCGCACCGGCTGCGGCTGCGGCTTCGGCTGCGGCTCCGGCTTCCGCACCGGCTGCGGCTGCGGCTTCGGCTTCGGCTCCGGCTTCCGCACCGGCTTCGGCTTCGGCGTCGGCTTTAGACCCTCGATCCTCCTTCGCTCTCGCCGATGGGCGGAACGTCTCTCTCGCCCTGCGCCGCTTCGCGCTTGTCCCGCGCCGAGCGCCGAGTGCGCCGGCGCCTGCGATCGATCGCCGCGGAGTTGATCGGCCGGCGATTGCGGTGGTCAGCGCCCGCGCTCGTCACGGGACCCGCGCGAGTGCGGCGCGACGGGCGAGAGAGAGACGTTCCTACCCATCGGCCACTCACTTCGGAGGATCTTCATGTCGTTCTACGCCCTCGACTTCGCCCTCGCCGTCCTGCACCAGCTCGCCCCGATCGAGGCCAAGGTCCGCCGCGCGCGCAAGTCACTCGCCGACGAGATCGTCCGCGCCGGCGAGAGCGTCGCGCTCAACCTCAGCGAGGGCCGCATGCGTGTCGGGCTCGATCGCCCCGACTTCTATCGCCGCGCCGCCGGCAGCGCGAGCGAGCTCACGACGGCGCTGCTCATCGCCCAGGCGCGCGGCATCATCTCCGCCGAGGACTTCGCCGCGGTCGACGAGCCGCTCGATCACGTCCGCGCGATCCTCTGGCGCCTCACCCACTAGCGTTCGCGCCGGCCACACTGACTTGGCACCTGTCGCGCGAAGCAAACGACAGCCCGAAGAGCGGTGCACGGCGTAAGCGGGGTGTCAGCACCAGAAGGCCGCGCTGTCTACAGGATCGCGACGTATGGGTCAGCGATGTCTTGAGCACTTCCGAAGCGGTTGCGGCTTCGGCTTCGGCGGCGGCGACGGCTTCGGCCACGGCTACGGCTTCGGCGGCGGCGGCGACGGCTTCGGCCACGGCTACGGCCACGGCTTCGGCCTCGGCTTCGGCCACGGCTTCGGCTTCGGCGGCGGCGGCGACGGCTTCGGCCACGGCTACGGCTTCGGCCACGGCTTCGGCTACGGCTTCGGCTGCGGCTACGGCTTCGGCTTCGGCTTCGGCTGCGGCTTCGGCTTCGGCGACCGCGACGGCTTGCGGCTTCGGCGACGGCTTCGGCAGAGTCGGGCTACCGCAACACGACCGCGAGCACCGCGCCGGTTGCGGCGCCGAGCGCGAGCAGCCCCACTACCCACCAGATCCACCTCGACGAGCTCGACGGCTGGCGCGGCGCTTGCGGATACGTCGGGTAGGCCATCCCTTGCGGCGTCGATGCTGGGCCGAGCCCAGGACCCGGCATGCCGTACCCGCCCATCGGCACCATCCCGCCGCTACCGGGGCCACCGGCCGACTGCATCACTGGCCCGAGCTGTCCGCTCGGTCCCGCCTGCATCGACGCCGGTTGAGGAGCGAGGCGCATCTGCGGCGGAGGATGCGGGGTCAGCATCGGCGCGGGTAAGGGCAGCGCCGGCGGCGGCGGCAGGCTGCCTGGATCGCCGCGGCGAGTCTCGAGCATGTCGGGGCTGATCCGCTGCGAGCTATTCGCGTTCGCGAGCGCCTGCTGGTGCGGGTTCGTCGAATCGCGCGCGGCGTCGAGCACGTCTTGCAGCGCGCCAGCCATCGCCGTGACATCGGCGTAGCGGTTGTTCTTGTCCTTCTCGAGCGCCTTCAGGATCACGCGATCCGCGCTCCCAGGTAGCGCGACCTTCGGGTTCGCTTGCGATGGCGGCTTCGGCGTTTGTTTGAGCTGCGCGGTGATCAGGCCAGCCGGGCCCTTCGCCTCGGGGAACGGCAGCTGCGCGGTCGTCATCTCGTACGCGACAACGCCGAGCGCGTAGACGTCGCTGCGGCCGTCGAGTGGCTTGCCCATGAGCTGTTCGGGCGACATGTACTCGAGCGTGCCGAGGGTCTGGCCGGTCGCGGTCAGCTGGGGCGATTGCGGATCGATCGAATCGCCGCGCATCACCTTCGCGATGCCGAAGTCGAGGATCTTCACGAACTCGGGATTCCCCGGTCGCGTCTCGAGGTAGATGTTCTCGGGCTTGAGATCGCGGTGAACGATGCCCTGCGCGTGCGCCTCGGCGAGCGAGCTGCACATCTCGATCAGGATCTTGAACACCCGCTTCCACTCGAGCGGCGCCTGCTGGTGGAAGATCTCGTGCAGGCTCTTGCCCTCGAGCAGCTCCATCGCGATGTAGAGCGTGCCGTCGGCGGTCGTGTCGAAGTCGTACGTCGTGATCGTGTGCGCGTCGCGCAGGTTGCACAACACCATGCCCTCGCGCCGGAACCGTGCGACGAGGTTCTCGTCCTTCGTCATCTCGGGATGCAACAACTTGATCGCGACCTTGCGGCCGGTCTGGAGCTGGACGCCCCGGTACACCGCGCCGAACCCGCCCTCGCCGATCTTCGATTCGATCTTGAAGCGGTTGTTGAGCACCTGGTTGAGATAGATCTCGTCGCCCTTCGGCTTGGCCTTGAGCAGCGGGCTCGGCCGAGGCGCGGCTGACGGCGCACGCGCGCCCGCGGGTTGGGCGACCGGTCCAGAGCCGAGCGGGGGCCGCGGTTGTGGCGTTCCGCCCGCGGGAGTCGCGGCACGAGCGGGCACACCCGTGCCGGCCGGCTTCGCGGCCTGGATCCGGTACCCGCACACGCCGCAAAATCGAGCGTTGGGCTCGAGCGACGAGTTGCACGACGGGCAGTTCATCCCAAGCCAAATTCTCGCAGAACCATCGGTGATTCGCACCTATGTTTCGAGGTTTTAAGCGGCATCCGGTCAGCACTTCGCGAGCAGGATCACGAGCAACAGGATCGCGATGGCGCCCGATACCGCTGGGACTACCCAGACCGGGCGCGCGCGCTCGATCGGCGGTGGCGGCAGCCCGGCGATCGCGTCGTCATCGCCGACAAACAGCCGGACTCGTGGCCCGCCGGGTCCGAACTCGACCTTGACCGGCACGTTGTGCGCGACTGCCGATTCGGTGATCCGTGTGCCCTCGACGTACGTGCCGTTGGAGCTGCCGAGATCGACGAGCACCCAGCCCGACTCGAGCGCTCGCAGCTCGGCGTGACGCGAGCTCGCGTCGATGTCGCGGTGGGGATCGAACGACACTTCGCAGTCCGGATGGCGGCCAAATCGGACGCGCTCCCCCTCGCCGAACTCCTGACGTTGTCCGCGCCGGCTTCCCGCAACGTGGTCGATGACGACCCGCACGCCATGATGTTACCTCCCGCCGACCACCCAAGCGATCCCACACGCCACCACGCCGGCCACGACGTACCACCACCAGGTGATTCGGCTGGCCACGAGCTTGTGAGCCGGACCATCGAAATCAGCGATCGGCAGCGCGGTCGCGGGCACGCGAATGCCGATGCGGGATCGCAGGATCGCGTGCTGGCCGGTGACCGGGATCGACGGCGGGATCGTCGTCGTCGTCAGTCCGATCCGCGCGGCGAGCCGGCTCGCGACGTGCGAGGTCTCGGTCATCGCCGGATCGCCCTCTTTTTGCGGGTCGAACTCTTTGAACGTCGGAAGATCGTCATCGCCGTCGGGTGGGCGCAGCCGATCGCCACTGACCTCGGCGACGACCGCGGTGATGTTGTCGTTGCCACCGGCCGCGCGCGCCGCGGTGACGAGCAGCATGACCGCCTCGGCGACCGTGTGCGGCTCGGACATCAGCAGGTTGATCGCCGGATCGCCGACCAGGCCGTGCAAGCCGTCGCTGCACAGCAAGATCCGGTCGCCGCGCGCGGAGCTCGAGGATCGACAGCGACGGATCGACGTCCTCGCCGACCCCGAGCGCCTGCAAGATCGCGTTGCCGGCCCCCGCGGCCTCGAGCGGGCTGTGCCCCGCGGCGACGAGGGCCTGGGCGAGCGACTGATCGCGCGTGACCTGCACCAGCACGCCGGACCGCAACACGTACGCCCGGGAGTCGCCGATCGTGGCGATGATCAGCTTGGTGCCGACGACGCCGGCCGCGGACAACGTCGTCCCCATGCCGCGCAGGCCGGGCTCGCGCCTGCCGACCGCGTGGACGTCGTGGTTCGCGACTCGTGCAGCGCGGCGCAGCAAGCGCGCGAACACCTCGGCGTCGCGCGTCGCGGGGGTCGCGCGCATCTCGCGCCACACCGACTTTGCCGCGAGCTCGGACGCGACCTCGCCGCCCACGACGCCCCCCATGCCGTCGCACACGACGAGCAGCGGGCCGCGCACGGCTTCGGAGTGCCACGACCCGAGCATCTCGACGACGCGATCGCCATCGAGGTCACCGACCAGGAGATGATCCTCGTTGTGCTCGCGGACCTCACCGACATCGGTGGCTCCCGCGACCGCGACCCGCAGCGTCACCGCAGCTCGATCCGCAACAACTGATCGCCGAGCCGGATGTGATCGCCGTGCTTGAGCGCGGTTGGCACTTGAACGCGAACGAACGTGCCGTTCGAGCTCCCGAGGTCGGTCAGCTGACAGGTCTTGCCGTTCCAGTTGAGCGCGGCGTGGCGGCGCGACATGAATGCGTCGTCGCGATAGACGATGTCGCCGTCTTCGCGGCCGAGGACGATCTCCTCGCCGAACAGGTGCCGGACGTCGCGGTGACCGCCGGACGGGATGATCTGCAGCACGCGGCCCCACGGCTCGCGCGGGGGCGATCCGAACAGCGCGACGCCATGGCGGATCAGCGGATGCACGGTGCGCTCCTCGGCGGAGACCCGCTCGAACCGCAACACCTCGCGGCCGACGAGGAACGTCGCGCCATCGACGAGCTCGACCGGGACATCGGCCTTGCGGAACACGCCGTTCAACGTGTCGAGCGGATGCACGCGCACGACGCCGTCGGCTCGCTCGATCCGCGCGTGCTGGCGCGCGAGGAACCGATCGTCGTCGAACGCGATGTCGGCGCCGTTGCGGCCGAGCACGGTGTCGTCGGAGACGAGCGCGAAGCGTTGGCCGTCACTGCCGTCGCGGTTGACGAGCACGGCGCTGCCCCACTGTCCGACGGCCGGACCGGGCGCGATCGCCGGCCCCGACGTGCGCACGGCCGCGGCGGCGCGCGGCTGATCCGGCTGCGCGAGCGTGCCGGCATGAGGATCGATGCCGCCGGAAACCGCGACGAGCTGCGCCGGCGGCGGCGATGCCGATGGCGTGCGCGGTCGCGCGGCGGTGCCACCCGGATCGGTCGGAGCGATCCCCTGCATGTGCAGGCCGCACTGCTGGCAATACGCGAACCCGACCGGCGTCGACGTGCCGCAGCGCGGGCACGTGATCATCGCGTTGCTCGACGGCCGCGGCGTTGCGACGACGACCGGCGGCGGTCCGATCGCGGGCGCCGACATCGGTGGTGGTGGCATCAACGGCGCACCGCCCTGGATCATCGGCGAGCTGCCCAGCGGCGCGCCCATCATCGGAGCGCCGCCGGCCATGGCAGGTGATCCGGGCGTCGTCTGGCCCAGGCTCGTGCCACACGATCGGCAGAACTTCATGCCGAGCGGGTTCTCGCCGCGACACACCGAGCAGATCACGGGCAACCCCGAGGCTGCGACGGGAGTCTGCGCCAGAGCACTGCCGCAGTTGAGGCAGAACGACGACCCAGGTGGGCTTTCGTGGCCACAGACAGAACAGCGCATCAAACCCCTCTGTCCGTGAGTCTCGCAGCAAGGCCGACGATCGGGAATGGCGCTGGGCCGGTTCTTGGTGCCCGGGTTTGCAACGCCCGGAGCGACTTGCTAAGACGGCTCCGGCCCGTGGCGCGCATGTTCTCGACGCTGTTGATCGCGATCGCGCTGGCGGCAGGCTCGGGGTGCGTCGACACCGCGATTCGCACCGCCCCGTTCCGCGTCCGGCCCGACGCCGCCGAGCCGGGCTCGCTGCGCGGTCCGTTTACCGGCCGGGTCGTCGACGGCACGACGCACGCGCCGATCGCCGGCGCGCTGGTCTATGCCGCCTGGGCGCTCGAGCGCGGCAGCGCGCTGGTCGAGCCGGCCGGTGCGCGCGAATTCGTCGGGTCCACCGACGCCGGCGGCAACTACAAGGTGCCGGTGATCGCGGCCCTGCCCGCCGGCGCCCGGATCGCCGACTTCACCATCCTCATCTACAAGCGCGGGTTCGTGGCCTATCGTAGCGATCGCCGGTTCACCGACCTCGGGCCGCGGATGGACTTCGCCCAGACCGATAACCAAGTCCTGCTCGAGCGCTGGCGCAACGAGCTGTCGCACGCGCGTCACCTGCGGTTTGTCGGCGGCGGCACGGCGGTCGCCGCGCTGACCAGCTGGGAGCTGTCCGACGCGAGCGCGGAGCTCGAGGGCAAGCGCGCGAGCATCGACGACGTCCGCCCCGGTCGTGGCGAAGGACCGTTCATCGTCGCGGCGCAGCTGTTGACCGAAGCGGACATCAAGAAGCGCACGAAGTACGACGGCGTGTTCGAGACCGGCCCCTTGTCCGACGAGCCCGACACGGCGACGTACTCGTCGCAGCACTTCAAAGCCCTCGCGCGGCCCGAGACCTGGGACGTCGCGCTCCGGGTGTGGCGGCTCGATCCGGTCAAGGCGCAGGAGCAATACGACGGCTTGCTCGGATCGCTGCCCGGCGTCGCCGAGAAGGACGACATCGCCAGCCGATCGTTCCTGGCGAGCGAGACCGATATTCGCGGCATCGGCTTCGTCGATGTCCCGCACGGCGTGGTCGTGCTCTTGACGTGCGGCACGAGCCAGTGCGTCACCGCCGACGACGCGACGTCGCTCGCGAACACGGTGTACGCGCGGCTCAAGCAGATGATGCCGGCGCCCGGGAGCTCGAAGCCGTGAGACGCCTCCGGACCACAGCCCGGAACGGAGCCATCGTCTTGTTCGCGTTGGTGTGCGCGCTGCCGCAGCGTGCGTCCGCGTGGGAGGCCGAGACGACCCAAGCAGGCCTCGCCGAGCAAGCCGCGCTCGGTTCGAAGCTGCATCGCCGGATCGTCGCACTCGGCTTTGGCGGCGGGTTGTTCGAGCAGCTGACGATTCCGCCCGCCGACGCGCACGCGCTCGTCGACGATCTGCACTTGTTGTCGCCGTCTCAGGGCATCGTGCCAGATGCGCGCGGCCGTCAGACCGCGCTGTCGTGGATCGCCGCCGGTGCCGCGCTCGCCGACGTCCGTACGGCCTATGGCGCGAATCACTTCTTCGATCCCGCGACCGGTCAAGGCTGGGAGCGCCCCGACCGGGGCTTCATCGCGTCGATCGTCGCGGCGTTTCGCGCGCCGTTGCCGGCGCATGGCGTACCCGCACCCGATTGGGTCGTGTCGAACAGCAACCCGATGGGCCTCGGCGCGTTCCTCGATCACTACGCCAAGGCGGCCTCCGCGCCACTTCCCGGTGAACGTTCGCGCCATCTCGCCGCCGCCTTGCTCGCCGCCGGCGCGATGATGCACGTGCTCGGCGATCTCGGCTCGCCCTCGCGCGTGCGCAGCGACGAAGCGGCACATCTCGATCCGCTCGGCGGCGGTCCTCAGGATCTCGGCTCGCGGTTCGAGCGCATCGCGGCGCTCGCCTACGGCCGGCTCGGGATTCCGGCGCCGACGCGCCCGGTCACGCGCATGCACCTGCGCGACTACTACACGGCGAAGGACGGCTCGGGTCTGGCCGACGTGATCTCGCGCAGCTACTTCTCGCCGCACACCCTGCCGAGCGATGCGCGCGTCGGCGGCGACGAGGTACCACGGCTCGCGCGCCCGCTACCGGCGTTGCCCAGGCGCCTCAACTTGATGGCGGCGAGCCGCGACGACGGCGCGAAGCTCCTCAACGCTGCCGGCGTCTGCCTCGCGCGCTACAAGGTCGCGCACAGCCGGGTCACGTTCTCGCTCGACGACGAGTGCATGCTCGAAGCAGGTCACCGCGATCCTGCCCGAGGTCGTGAGCTACGAGGCCGGGCTGCTCGACTTCTTGCTGCGTGGCGAGCTCACGGTCGCGAACAACGGCGGTGCGCTGACCGTCACCGGCAGAGACCTCGGCCCGGGCTCGATCCAGCTCTACCTCGAGGACGAACGCGGGGTGCGCTCGCCGCTCGGTGCGGCGATCCCGGTCACCACGACGGTGGCGCCGCCGGCCGGCACGCCGCTCGCTCGCCTGCCGCTGCCGTCGACCGGGAATCGCGTCGTCGCGGTGTTTCGCGGCACCGATCCGAACGGCGAGGCGCTCGTCGCGATCGGTTCCATGCCGCTGGTGCGCTGACCGCGATGGCCAAGCGCCGAGATCGAGACTTCGGCGATCCGATCGATCGCTTGTTCGCCTCGCTCGACGCGGCGCCGCCCGGGTTGCACGACATCGCGCCGCCGAACCCCGAGCTGCCGGCCGGGTTGCCCGAGACGCTGATCGAGCTCTATGCGCGCTGCGACGGCGCGCGGATCTACGGCGACAGCATCGAGATCGCCGCGGCCGCGGACGTGGTCTACGAGGACGGCCGGTGGAGGTTCGCGACCTACGAGGGCGAGGCGATCGCGCTCGACGTGCGCGGCCGCGTGTGGCGCACCGATGACTCGATCGACGATGCGGTGTGCGAGGCGACGCGGCTCGATCGCTGGCTGGTCGGAGCGGTCGACTCGCAGGCGATGATGTTCGATCACGACGGCGAGTTCGCCGAGGACGTGTTCGACGAAGACGGCGAGTTGTTGCTCGCGATGCGCGAGAAGCGGCTGCGCGCCCAGCTCAAGCGCGACCAGGGGGCGCCCGGGCCGCGCTGGCGACTCGCTCACGTGCTCGTCGAGCAGGGTGCCGCCGAGAACGCGCGCGACATGCTCGAGCAGGTCGTCGCCGACGATCCTGCGATGGCGTGGGCGTGGCTCGATCTCGCGCGGATCTCCGAGAAGATCGGCGAGATGTCCGCCGCGATCGACGAAGCGCGGATGGCCGCCGATGCCGCCGAGGGCCTCGGCCACCCGCAGGCCGGCTACTTCTGGGCCCAGCTCGCTCGGCTGGCGGTGCGCGGACGCGACGAGCTCGTGCGCGCCGAGGCCGCGACGAAGGTCTCGTTGCTCGCGCCGAGCCTCAAGCAAGCGCAGCTCGGCGGTGCACGCGAATCGCTGGCCGCCGGCGATCGCGCCTCCGCCGAGGGCCTGATCGCGCTGCTCCGCGCGGTGTGGCCGCGCGATCTCGAGGTGCTCGAGCTCGCGCACCAGCTCGACTCGAGCTCGTGAAGACGCGGCTCGAGAAGCTCGGCGCGCTAACGAAACACGGCTTGGTCAGCAGGAATCCCGCGCGCTGCGAGATCGCCGTAGAACCGAGGCACCGTGCCGGTCGCGGCGAATCCGCCGTCCTTGAGCTGGAACACGACCTGGGTCTCGAACCCGACGTCGGTCGTGCCGACCACCTCTTCGACCGAGTGCACCTTGATCGTGCCGTCGGAGTGCCGCGCCACGTGCACGATGATCTCGAACGCCGACGCGACGAGCTCGCGCGTGGCCGCGACGTCGCCGGTCGCGGGTTGCGTGATCCGGACCAAGTTCACGAGCCGGTTGAGCGCCGAGCTCGCGCCCTCGCCGACGACGCCGACGACCGCGCCGTCGACCGCCGAGGTCAACGCGGTCACCACGGTCATCGCCTCGGCGCCGCGGACATCGCCGATCACGATGCGATCCGGGAGCAGCCGCAGCGCGGTGTCGATCAAGTGAGCCATCTCGATCGCGGGCGAACGCGGCGTCGCCGGCCGCGCTTCGAGCTGCACCCATTCGTCGCGTGCGATCGCGAGCTCGGAGATCTCTTCGACCGAGACCACGCGCTCGCCCGCGGGCGATGCCGCCGCGAGCGCCGCGATCAGCGGGGTCTTGCCCGAGCCCGGGCCGCCACACACGAGCACGTTGCGGCGCGCGGCGACGCAGGTCGCCATGAAGTCGGCCATGCCGCTCGACAGCGCGTGCTGCGCGACGAGATCGGCGAGCGTCGGCATCTGCGTCGGCGGCTTCTTCAGCACGAGGCAGGCGCCGCGAGTTGCGACCGGTGCGAGCGCCGCGGTCAGCCGCGTGCCGTCGCGCATCCGCAGATCCACGATCGGACGCGTGTCGTCGAGCACCGCGCCGGCCTCGGCGACGAGCCGCTTGACGACGCGCTCGAACGTCTCGTCACTCGAGAACGCCTTGCCCGATCCGCGCAGCTGGCCGTCCTTGCCAACGACGACGCGGTCCCGGCGATCGATGATGATCTCGTCGACCTTTTCGTCGGCGAACAGATCCTCGAGCGGTCCGAGGGCGAGCGCCTCGTTGAGGGTCTCTTTGATCAGCGTGTCCTGATCGATGTACTTCGGGAGCTCGCCCGAGCCTTCGAGGGTCTCGACGAGGTCGATCGTCGCGCGCTCGGCGCGTTGCCAGAGATCTTCTTCATGCAGGCGATCGGCCGGCACCTTGTCGAGGTCGAGCTTCGTGCGCAGTCGCTCGAGAATCGTCGACTGCAGATCGAGCATCTTGACGATCTTCGGGTCGAGCGGCTCGAGCTGCACGCCGCGCTTGCTCTTCGTCGGCAACGACCGACCGACGACCTTGCGCGCGCCGGCCCCGACGAGCCGACCGCGAGCAGGTTGCTGGCCCGGTCCGGTCGGTAAAGGCACCACCGGCGCGGGTGCCGGCTGCGGCGCTGGAGCCATCTGCGGCGGCGGCGGTGCCGGCGCCGGCGTGGGAGCCGGCGGCAACGGCGCCGAAAATGGCGCGGGTTGCGGCGCCGAGAACGGCGCCGGCTGCGCAGCGAACTGCGGCTCGGCCATCGTCGGCTGGGGCGGCGGTGCGATCGGCGCCGGGATCGGCGGCACGAGCGGCGGCGGCATCGTGCCACCAGGCCGGCCACCGAGTGGGCGACCCTGCGATGGAGCCGCGATCGGCGGAGGATTCGGCACCGGCGCGGGACGCGGCGGCCCGGGGCGCAGCGTCTGCCCTTGCCCGGGCCCCGGGCCCGGATTGAACGCCGGCGGCGGTGGCGCCATCGGCGGCGGTGCATCGGCGTGAAGCCGATCGTTGCCCATCGGATTGCCCATCGGCATCGGCATCGGCATCGGTGCCGCTTCGGTCGGACGCGGAGGACGCCCGTCGAGATGCTGCGGCGCATTGTTCGGTCCGGGAGGCGAAGTCGTCGTCTCCGATGGTCCGTCGCCCTCGGCTCCCGCCTCGTCGACGCCGACGATGAAGTCACCGATGTAGATCTTGTCGGAGTCTTTGACCACGAGCGGACTCGTGATCTTGCGACCGTTGACGTACGTGCCGTTCGTGCTCTTGAGATCGACGATGATGAACTTGCCGTCTTTGAGCACGATGCGCGCGTGGCGCTTCGACACGTTGCCCTTCGGCAGCACGATATCGTTGCCTTGCACGCGGCCGATGGTGACCTCAGGCTTGTTGAACACCATGCGGCGCTGCTCGCCGCCTTTTTCCTGAATGAGTATGGTGAACATGCGCTCCTGAGGGCCGCTTGACGGTTCCCCCCTAGGAACCGTACTAAGCTCCGGCAATCACGGTCAAGTTCGCGGGGCTATGTCTGACCAGAAGGTGCGGTGACTGGGTCCGTCGGCGATCCGCCAGATCCGCTGCCCGGACCGAGGTGCAGCGCGTCCCGCACATCGTCCCACCACATCGCCCACACCCCGACAACCAGGAGCGCGGCAATCGCGAACCCGATCGCAAGGTCGTGCCAGCGCGGCCGTGTCATCTGAATCAAAACTACCACGCAGCGTCGATTGAGGCATGATGCGCACCATGAAGCGCCTCGCGTTATGCGCGCTCGGGCTATGCGTGCTGTCCGCGACTGCCCTCGCCGCTCCCAAGTCGAAGAAGTACCACTTCGAGCTCGCCGCGCTGACCCCGAAGCCCGAGGTCAAACCCGACATCGCCAAGATCGCGCAGCCTCGGGTCCAGGCCCAGATCACGAAGGCGTTCGAGTCGAATCCGCAGCTCGTCGCCGCGCTCGACGGGGCGCCCGATGCCAAGAACGCCGACGCGTACCGCAGGTTCCTCGCGCACAAGGGCCTGTCCGGGTCCTACCTCGTCACGGTCGAGATCACCGAAGCGTCCGAGACGGTCGAGCCGATCACCGACAAGCCGAACACGCAGCGGCTCGACGTCCACGTCGCGATCCACATGCTCGGCGAGACGATTCCCGGCCGGACGATGGGCTTCACCGGCGACGGTCAGGCGACGGTCAAGCAAGAGGTCGGGATGAAGATCCGCGACAAGGACCGCGATTATGCGTGGGACTCCGCCGCCGAAGTTGCGGTCGGAGACGCGTTGAAGACGTGCTTCGTCCAGCTCGATAAGCCGGCGAAGAAGCAGTAAGAGAATTGATCAATTGATCAATTGATCAACAGGCAGCAGGCAACAGGCAATGCCGGCAGATTTGCACGCTGGAGTTGTCCCGCTTGCGCGCTCTGATCTGAACTTCCGTAAAACGCCCGCCGCGCAGCGGCGCACCTGCATTGCCTGTTGCCTGTCGCCTGTTGATCCATTGATCAATTTCCCCGAGCAACCCACACGATCTCAGTCGACAAAGTCCCCGATCCGATGCCACCGGATCGCGTACCAGTGCTTGCCGTACGACAGCCACAAGAACATCGCCTTGCCCTTGATGTTGTCGACCGGCACCGAGCCCCACACGCGCGAGTCGTTCGAGTTGAACCGGTTGTCGCCCATCACGAACACGTGGCCCGGCGGCACCACGTAGTGGAGCTGGGGCTGGCACGCGGTCGCTTCGGTCGGTTTCTTGGTCTCGACCATGGTCCCCAGGGTCTGGGTCTTTTCGATCCCGGGAATCGCATCGTTCGCTGCTTGCGCGCAGTTCGGCATGTACGGGCCGCCGCCGAGCGGCGGGAAGTCGTGCGGCGCGCTGTTCGTGTACGTGCCCGCGAGGATCTCGCGATCGCGCGCGGGTCGCGACGGATCTTGGAACGTCGAGTACGCGTGATCGCCGACCGTCTCTCGGTAGCGCGAACAGCGGGTCGGCACCCATTCGGTCGCGCCCTCGGGCAGATCGTCGAACTCGCAGGTGCTCGAGTCCTCGGTCTCTTTGTTCTGAATCGCAACCCCGTCGACGTAGACGACGTTGCAGCGGACCTCGACGCTCTGGCCTTCGGTCGCGATCACGCGCTTGATGTAGTCGCGCTCGGGGTTACACGGGTAGATGAACACGATCACTTCGCCGCGTTCGGGGCCGCGCCACTCGAAGAACTTCGTATTCGTGTACGGCACGCGCATGCCGTAGATGAACTTGTTGACGAAGATGTGATCGCCGATCTCGAGCGTCGGATACATCGAGCTCGACGGGATCTTGAACGCTTCGATCACGAACGCGCGCAGGCCGAGCGCGATCAACACCGCCATCCCGATCGATTCGATGTAATCGCGCGTCGTCGACTTCGGCGGGCGCTTGACCAGCTCGTCGACCAGCGCGTCGAGCGCCGGCAAGCCGTTGCGCACCCGCGCGAGGTCGTTCGCCCCGAGCGCCTTCTCGACATCGGCGGTAGCGCCCTCGAGATCGCCGGCCTTGCCGCGCAGGCCCTTCTTCACGCTCAGCGCGGTCCGCGCTTCGCGAACGAGCAGCTTGGCTTCCTTGCGCACGCGCCGATCGAGGCTCGCGGAGTTCACCTAGTCCACCTTCAGGATCGTCAAGAACGCCTCTTGCGGCAGCTCGACCGAGCCGACCGCCTTCATCCGCTTCTTGCCCTCTTTTTGCTTCTCGAGCAGCTTCTTCTTGCGCGTGATGTCGCCGCCGTAGCACTTCGCGGTGACGTCCTTGCGGGCGGCCTTCACCGTCGTGCGAGCGATCACGCGGCTGCCGATCGCGGCTTGGATCGCGACGTCGAACATCTGGCGCGGGACGACCTCCTTCATCTTCGTGCACAGCTCGACCCCGCGGTGATACGAGTTGTCGCGGTGCGTGACGATCGACAGCGCATCGACGCGCTCGCCGTTGATCAGCACGTCGAGCCGGATCAGATCGGCCTCGCGATACCCGGCCGGTTCGTAATCCAAGGAGGCGTAGCCGCGAGACATCGTCTTGAGCCGATCGTAGAACCCGAACACGACCTCTGCCAGGGGGATCTCATACACCACGCGGACGCGACCGCCAGGATCGTAATGCAGTCCTTGCTGCACGCCGCGGCGCTCCTGACACAGCTGCATGATCGGACCGACGTAATCCTGAGGTAGATGCACGGTCGCGTTGATGATCGGCTCTTCGATCGCGTCGTACTTGCCCTGGTCGGGGACCTTCGCCGGATTGTCGAGCTCGATGACCTCGCCGTTCTGATACTTCACGCGGTAGCGCACGCTCGGCGCGGTCGTGATGAGGTTGAGGTTGAACTCGCGCTCGAGCCGCTCCTGGATGATCTCCATGTGGAGCAGGCCGAGGAAGCCGGTGCGAAACCCGAAGCCGAGCGCCGACGACGTCTCGGGCTCGTACGTGACCGACGCGTCGTTGAGCACGAGCTTGCCGAGCGCATCCTTCAGATCTTGGTAGTCGGCGGCGTCGACCGGGAACAACCCCGCGAACACCATCGGCTTGACCGTCTTGAACCCGGGGAGCGGCGCGGCGCACGGCCGATCGGCGTCGGTCACGGTGTCGCCGACCCGCGCGTGCGCGATGTCTTTGATCGACGCCGCCAGGATGCCGACCTGGCCGGCCTCGAGCGTCTCGATCTCGAACACCGCTGGACGGCGGACCGCGATCATCGTGCAGTCGTAGACGACGTTGGTGTTCCAGAACTTGAGCTTCGTGCCCTTCTTGATCGTGCCGGTCATCACGCGCACGAGCACGACGACGCCGCGGAACGTGTCGTACCAGCTGTCGAAGATCAGCGCGGACAGCGGCGCCTCGCGGTCGGCGACCGGCGGTGGAATTCGCTCGACGACCGCCTCGAGCATGTCGCGCACGCCGGCGCCGGTCTTCGCCGACACGAGCAACGCGTCCGAGGCGTCGAGGCCGATCGTGTCCTCGATCTGTTGCTTGACCCAATCGGGCCGAGCGACCGGCAGATCGATCTTGTTGAGCACCGGCACGATGTCGAGGTTGTTGTCGAGCGCGACGTAGACGTTCGCGAGCGTCTGCGCCTCGACTCCCTGCGCCGCATCGACGACGAGCAACGCGCCTTCGCACGCGGCGAGCGAGCGCGACACCTCGTAATGGAAGTCGACGTGGCCCGGCGTATCGATCAGGTGGAACTGATACGTCTGGCCGTCGTTCGCTTTGTAGTGGAGCTGGACCGACTGCGCCTTGATCGTGATGCCGCGCTCGCGCTCGAGATCCATCGAGTCGAGCATCTGGGCCTGCGCTTCGCGCGCGGTCACCGCGCCGCACTCCTCGAGGATGCGATCGGCGAGCGTGGTCTTGCCGTGATCGATATGCGCGATGATCGAGAAGTTACGGATCCGGTCTGCAGGAAAGGACATCGCGGCGGGTCGCCAGGTTGTTAGCGTGACCCGAGCCGCAGGTCCACCTGCCCCGGGAGCTGATCGCGGTACTTCTCGAGCACGAGATCGATGCCTTGGCGGATGTACTCGGCGACCGGGACTTTCGTCCGTTCATGCAATGCCTTGAGCTGCGCGTCCTGCTCCGGCGTGATGTACACCGTCGTCGAGATCTTCTTGCGCGCCACGGCAGCCGTGACCCTACGTGACCATATGCGGGGGGTCAACAGCTTGCACGACCGGAGCGAGCCGTCTACGCTGCCTGGGTGCTAGCGAAGCTCTCGAAATTCGTCGTGTTGACAGCGGGGTTGGCAGCCTGTGGTGGCTCGAAGGCGGCGCCGAAGAACGCCTCGCTCGAGACCAGCATCCCGGCGGTCGATCCGACGCTGTGCGACACGACCGGCAAGAACGTCGTGACGTTCGACCTCAACCACGACAACAAGCCGGACGAGTGGATCCTCTACAAGACCGAGGACGAGGGCGGCACCAAGGTCGAGTTCATGACCTGCAAGCAGATCGACTTCGATCACGACGGCCGCAAGGACTACGTCGTCGCGTACAACCGCAAGGGCAACCCGATCTACGAAAAGGACGACTTCGACTTCGACGGCAAATGGGACGACTCGAAGGTGTTCGACCCGAAGACCGGTCAGGTCGCGGAGGTCGAGCGCGACGAGCGGGTTCGACGGCAACTTCGACATCAAAGACACCTACGACAGCACCGGTCAGCTCGTGGCCTCGGCCCGCGATCGCAACCACGATGGCAAGGCCGATATGTGGGAGCAGTACAAAGACGGTGTGCTGATCGCGATCCTCTACGATGACGACTTCGACGGCAAAGTCGACCGGCGCGAAGAGATTCCCGGGGCGCATCCGAAGGTCGAGATGCCGACCTCGATGGACCCGACCGCGACCTCGAATATCAACGAGGCCGGCGCGGGTTCGGGCAGTGCCGCACCGGCGACGCCGGCTAAGAAGCCAGCGCCCGCACCGAAGAAGTGACGGAGCGCGACAAGTCGGGCGAACGCCCGACGCGTAGCGCCGCCGATGGCGGGCCGGAGGTGATCGCCAAGCCCTGGGGCCACGAGCTGATCTGGGCGCAGACCGACCGCTACGTCGGAAAGATCCTGCATGTCCGCGCCGGCGAGGCGCTGTCGCTGCAGTTTCATCGCGAGAAGGACGAGACGATCATGGTGCTCACCGGCAAGTTGCGGTTCGAGCACTTCGTCGATGGCCAGCCGCCGCACGTCCACGAGCTCGGTCCGCGCGAGCCGTTTCATATCCCACCGGGGACACGGCACCGGATGACCGCGATCGAGGACACCGAGATCGTCGAGGTGTCGACGCCCGAGCTCGACGACGTCATCCGCCTCGAAGATCGCTACGGCCGCGCGCCGCGCTAGGTGCCGCAGCACCTCTTGTACTTCTTGCCCGAGCCGCACGTGCACGGATCGTTGCGCCCGATGCTCGGGGCGAGCAGGCGATGCACCGCCGCGCACAACATCTCGATCGGCTTGCCGGGGCGGAGCGCATGATGCAGGACGCCGCGCAACGACTCCTGCCGCTCGTACGTGTCCTCGGTTTCGGCGTGCTGGTAGTACTTGACGTCGCCGCCGTCGGCGCCGCAGTGCGCGTTCGTGAACAGCGCGTGCGCCTTGCGGCATAGCCCGGGCCGCACCGGGTAGATCGTGCACGCGCCTTCGTGGTTGAACGCGCACATCGCGCGGCGCTGCTTCGCTTCGATCGCCCACGCGCGCTGCGCCGCCTCGGTCTTCGCCGCACCGGCGCTCGCGACGAGCGGACCGAGCGTTTGTCGCCACGCCGGATAAGCGGCTTCGTAGCGCGAGCGCACCGCGGCGTTCGCCGGATCGCGTAGCCATTCCGCGACCGCGACCGCCTCGCCTTCGGTGACGATCAGCGGCGACACGCAGCACGAGCTGCAGCCGCGCGAGCACGCGATCGGCAGGTGCTCGCTCACGGCGGCCGCTTCGCGCCGCTCGATCGCGGCGTCGAGCTCGGCGTGGGTCATCGCGATCAGGCCCGCGGCGTCGCGCGGCTGGACGACCGGGAGGCGCACGCGGCCGTGCTCGTCGGGATGCGCGGTCGCTTCGGCGAGGCTCGCCGCCACCTCGCGCAAGCGCTCGGTTGCCATCCCGCGAGCTTACTCTGGCGTCGCCCGCTCGCGAAACGCCGACAGCAAGTCGCCCCACCACATCCCGATCCCCCGAATGAACACGGCGACCGGCTTGCCGTGCCGGACCGGGTGATCGGGCCGCAGTGCCGCGAACCCGCGATGCACGAGCACGACCTGCGTCGCGCCGCTGGCGGTGGGCGTGAACGACACTTCGACGTGCGTCGACTCGCCGGGCGCGAAGTTGCTGCCGCGCCACTCGAACGCGAACCGCGACGGCGGTTGCCACGCGGTCACCCTGCCCGCCTCGTGGACCGCAGGTCCATGCGGGCCGGCGTACTCCTCGAACAACCGGCCGCCGAGCTCGGGCTCGAGCACGAGCACACCTTGCGCTTTGCCCGATGCGCGAAACGCGATGCCGCGCCGCCACCACAGATCGATCTCGGCGGTGAACACTTCGAACGCGACCTCGGGCGCGACCTCGACTCGAACCGTCACCGACACCTGGTCGCCGGCGATCGTCATCGTCTTCGTTCGACGTGCGTCTTGAACGCGGCGAGCTGCACCGTCCAGAACGCCTCGACGTGCTCGAGCCAGTCATGCAGCTGCGTGAACGGCTGTTGGCGCAGGCGATAGATCCGCTCGCGCGCGTCGCCGTCGTTACCGGCTTGGACCAGCCCGGCCGAGCGCAGCACGCGCAAGTGTCGGCTCATCGCGGGCGGGCTCGCGGCCAGCGCCTCGGCGAGATCGCCGGCGCGCATCGGCGCCTTGCGCAGCAGATCGACGACGCCGCGACGCGTCGGATCGGCGAGCGCGGTGAATGTCTGGTCGAGCGTCACTCGACGCCCGGGACCTGCGCCCGGGCGGCAGCATCGCCGGATGGCGATGCGGTTCGATCGAGGCGTTGCATGAACCACCAGTGGTGGCCTTCGGGATCGATCGCCTCGTAGCTGCGATCGACCCAATAGCCTTCGCCGTAGTCGGTCGTCTTCGGCTCCTGCGCGATCGTCGCGCCGCCTTTGCGCGCGTGCTCGCAATGCGCGTCGACGTCGTCGACGTAAAAACACAACGTCTGGGTGTTCGCGCCGCCGAGCATCTTCGGGCTCTGCCGCCACTCGCGGCCCTTCGCGACATCGCCGAGCGTCACGAGTCCGCCGCCGAACACGAGCTCGGAGTGCTCGATCCGCCCGCCCTCGCCGTCGACCTTGAGCTGGATCTCGAACCCGAACGCCTTGCACAGGAAGTCGATCGCCGGCGCGGCCTTTTCGTAGGCGATGCTGGCGGACATGCGGGGCCAGCCCTTCGGCGGCGGTTTGGATGTGAACGTCATGCCCACTAGTTAACCGTTAAGTTAATTAACGTCAAGGTGAAACATCGCCGATCGTCAGGGCTTCTTCTTGGCCTGCGACATCTTCTTCTTGAGCGCCGCGAGCTCGTCATCGACATCGGCCGGCGCGGAGGACTTCGTCCGGCCGCTCGATGGTTTCGGAGCGGCTTGCTTCGGTGCCGCGGCGGCGCCGCCGCCCGAGCTGCGCTTCATCTGCTCGAGCTGGTCATCGATCGATGCGACCGGCGCAGCCTTGGCCCGCTTCGGCTCCGTCGCCGCCGCCTCGGCTCGCGGCGGCGCGGTCCCGACCTGGGCGATCGCGCGCTCGAGGTCCTTGAGCTCGGACTCGAGCGTCGCGAGCTCGGACAGCAGCGAGTGCATCCGCGCGCGCTCGGCGTCGGCCCGGCGGTCGAGCTGGGCCGCTTCGTCGGCCTGGCCGCGCGCGGTCGCGCCCTTGGCCTTGTCGGCGAGGTCGCCGGCCGCATCGCGCGCCGCCATCATCGACTTCGTCATCTCGCCGACGCGCTGCGCGACCTCGCGCCGCAACCGCTCGAGCTCTTCGCGATCGGGCAGCCCGGACAGGTCGGCCGCGCCGCCGCCATCGCCGCCGAGATCTTCGAGCTCGCCCGGCGGTGCGGTCGACGCGGCCGCCGCTTGCGCCGCTGCACTCGCCGCGCGGACGCGGTCGCGAGTCGCCGCGTGCGCGGCAGCTCGGCGCTCGTCGATCACGGCGCGCTTGTCGCCGGCGACCGCCGCGATGATGTCGGCGATGTGATCGGCGCCGTCGTCGGTCGGGGGCGGGGGACTGCCGGTGAACGCGGTGTCGAGCGCGCTCGACAGCATGAGCAGGCCCTTCGCCGCGATCGCGCGGCGCCGGGCTTCGAGCGCAGTCGCGGCCTTCGCGCCGCCCGCGACTTGATCGTCGATGATCGCGACGAGCCTGCCGCCGACCAGCATGACGCGCGCGATCGTCTCCGGCTTGGGTCGCGCGACGATCACGTCGGCGGCGCGCCATAACAGCGCGGCATCCGCGGTCGCGCCGAACAGCTTGGCCTTGAGGCCGAGCGTCGGGACCTGCCGGCGCAGCACCGCCGCGGATTCGGCATCGCCCGCGGCATCGAACAGGAACGTCGTCGCATCGCCGCCGTCGAGCAGCGACAGCTGGAGCGCGAGCTGGCCGGTCTGCTCCGCGCCGAGGCCGGCGACCTCGACCAGCGCGACCTTGCCGCTGACCTTGAACCGCGAGCGCAATGCCGCGCGATCCTGCGCGCCGGCTTCGGCGAACGCGCGCTCGCCGATCGCGCCGACGACGAGGATCCGATCCGCCTCGACGCCGAGGTCCGCGAGCGCGACCGCCGCCAGCTCGTCGACCGCGACGAACCGATCCGCATCGGTCTGCGCCCACGCCGCGGCGGGCTCGAGATCGCCGACGATCGCGATCACCGGCGCGGTGCCGGCGATCAGCGGAACTTGATCGCGCGCGACCGTCAACGCGAGCGCGGCGTGCGGATCGAACGCGACCGACGCATCGGGCGGCGACAGCTCGAGCTCCTTGCGCAACCGCCGCTCAGCGCCTTCCCCGAGCAGCGCGCGCCGCACGCGATCGGCCATGCCACCGCCCCCGCCGCCTGCCGCGCCGAGATCGATCGCGCGCACCCGCATCCCCGCCGCTTCGATCGCCGCGAGCACCGGCACGATCGCCGCGGGCGACGCGCCGCTCGAGGTCACGACGAGGACGTGGAGCTCAGCCACGGAGCGTCACCTCGCGATTGACGAGGTTGCCCGGCCGGCGCCCGGACAGCACCGCGATCACCGCATCCGCGCACAACTGAGCCATCGCCGTTCTAGCCTCGGTGGTAGCCGATCCCAGGTGCGGCGCCAAGACCACCCGGGGATCCGCTCGCAACCGAGCGTCGAGTTTCGGCTCGGCCTCGAACACGTCGAGCGCCGCGCCGAAGATCTGGCCGCGCCCGATCGCCTCGGCCACCGCCGACTCGTCGACGCAGCCGCCGCGCGCGGTGTTGACCAGGATCGCGGTCGGCTTCATCTGCGCGAGCCGCGCCGGGTTCACGAGGTGGCGGGTCTCGGCGGTCAACGGGCAGTGCAAGCTGACCACGTCGGCGGTCGCGAACAGCTCGTCGAGCGTGATCCCGTCGTGGCCGGCGGCGATCACGCGCATGCCGAGCCCGACCGCGCGGCGAGCGACCGCTCGCCCGATCCGGCCGAGGCCGACGATGCCGAGGGTCCGGCCCGCGATCGGCTGGCCGAGCAGCTGATCGAGCCGCCAGCCCGGCCATTGGCCCGAGCGCACGAGCTGCGCCGCCTCCGGCAGCCGGCGCGCCGCGGCGAACATCAGCGCGATCGCGAATTCCGCGGTCGCCTCGGTCAGCACGTCCGGCGTGTTCGTCACCGCAATACCGGCGGCGGTCGCGGCGTTGACATCGATGTTGTCGTAGCCGACCGCGCAGTTCGCGATCACGCGCAGCTTCGGCGCGCGCCGGATCACGTCGCCGTCGATCCGATCGAGCAGCAAGCAGACGAGCGCGTCCGCGTCGCCGAGCTCGGCCGGAACGCCGGTCCACTCGGTCGGGACTTCCACGCGCGCTCCCGCGAACGCCGCGCCGACCTGCGCCGGCAGATCGATCGGCAAGCTCGACGTCGAGATCACGCGCACGGACGGAGCGTATCGCGTCGTAGCGCGCGACGCCGAGGTGCTACGCTTGGAGTCGTGCGGTTGGCGCTGATCTCGTGCGGAGTCGCGGTCGCGGCTGGCGCGGTGCTCGCGCAGCCGGCACCGTCCGCCGACAAGCCCGCCGACAAAGCAGCCGACAAGCCGGCCGAGCCCCCGCCACCACCGGTGCTGACGCCGCTCGGCGAGGCGGTGAATCCGGCGCTCGATCCGAAGAACCTGATGACGCTCACCGACGACCCGATCTTCGGCAAGGCGCCGCGGATCAACGGCGACGAGATGCCCGGCGTCGTCGCGTTCACGTTCGACGACGGCCCGAACCCCGCGACATCGCCGGCGGTGATCGACGCGCTCGTCAAGTACGACGTGCCCGCAACGTTCTTCATCGTCACCCAGCGGATCGTCGGCAAGCACGGCCAGGCGTCGCGCGAGGTGCTCGCGCGCGAGCTCGCGTCGGGGTTCACGGTCGGCAGTCACTCGGTGACGCATCCGAACCTGCGCGACGCGGTCGGCGAGCAACTCGACAAGGAGATCAACGGCTCGATCCGCACGCTCGCGACCACGGTCAATCATCCGATCGGGCTGTTTCGCCCGCCGTACGGTGCGCTGTCTGGCGCCGGGCGCGTGCGGCTCAAGAAGCTCGGCGTCACCGAGGTGATCTGGTCGATCGACACGCTCGACTGGCGCGCGCACGACCCCGACAAGCTGCGCAAGAAGGTCGGCATGATGATCTGGAAGCAACACGGCGGGGTGGTGCTGATGCACGACGTCAAGCCGATCACCGCGAAGGTGATCGATGGCGTGCTCGACGACCTCGAAGCCGCGAACTGCCAGGCGCTCGCCGAGGGCAAGGAGCCGATCGTGCCGGTGTCGCTGCACTACTTCTTGCGCGACGGCAAGCTGCCGCGCGACGTGCCCGATGCGGTGAAGGCGCGAACCGCGGACTACAGGGCGAAGCTCCCGAAGCGGTGCGAAGCGAGACCGAAGCTCGAGCCACCGACGCCGGGCGCTGACCAGGTGCCTTGCCTCGATAACCCGCTCGCGAAGGGCTGCCGCTAGCAAACTGGCTTGACCCTCGCGTCGGCGAACTGCTCGTGCGGTCCGATCTCGACGAACGCCCAGACGTACTCGGACGCGTCCATCGACTCGGTCTGCCAGAACATCACGCGAAACCGCGCGTTCGCGGTGCCCCACGTCGCGGTCACGACGTTGACCGCGCGCGCACAGCTCGGCTCGGCGACGACGAAGCGATCGGCGCGCGGGTCATCGCGACGCGTCACGCCGCGGGTGATCGCCGGCTTGCCGTAACGGCGAGACAGCTCGGCGATCAGGCCATCGGCGGCCTTGACGCACGCCGCGAACTGGTCGCGACCGAACCCCATCTGACACGAATGGTCGGCGGTCCACACTTCGCGATGGTCCGCATCCTCGATCGAGGCATCGGGCTGGAACACGTAGCCGGCGAGCCGGCCGTTGTCGAACTCGAAGCTCCACACGCCGTCGATCGCGTGAACGACCTCGCGGCGATCCCATCGCCGGATCGTGGGATCGTCCGGATCGGCGACGACCGCTTGCGGCGTGAGCCCGGGGTGGACCGCGACGAGCTCGGCGATCGTCATGCCGGGGTGAACCACCGCTGGCATCTCGATCACGGTGGGATGGCGAACCGGCGCGGCGCTCGCCACCGAGCTCGCGGTCAGGGCAACGATGACGAGCGCTCGCATGTCATGTAGCGGACGCGGCGAGCAATCGGATGGTCGCAGGCGCGGCTGCAACCGCTGTAGTCCGGCTTGCAGATCACCGGGAGCTGAGGAAACTTCGATGTGAGTTGACAACTACATCGAACCACACTAGGGTCCGCGCACTTACCAGGGTTGGCACTCGGGAGAAGCGTGGAAATCTCATGGAACAATCGACTGTTATGTCCAAACTGGACGCGGATTGGCTGATCATGCCGCCGCTAACCTGGGACAGCCAATCGCCCACTCCGGACGTTTCGACCGAGCAGACCCCTTTGTTCGAGTCGAGCGAGTTCGAAGGCGACGGTACCATCGTCACGAGCGCCGCGTACGTCTTGAAGCCGGCCTTCACGGGGCGGGTCGCCTCCCTGACCAAGCTCGCGACGCTCGCCTCGCACGCGTTCGAGCACCGCGAGATCGCGTTCGCCGTCATCATCGGCGACAGCGGCCTCGGCAAGAGCCGGATCGTGGCCGAGCTGGTCGCGCGGATGCGCACCGCGCGCCCGAACCTGGCGGTGATCAGCGGCGCGAGCGACGACGGCTTGTCGTACGGCCCGATCGCGCGCGCGCTCGCCACCCACATGGGGATCCCGCTCGGCGAGGACGCCGCGACGACGCGCGACAAGATCCAAGCCGCGGTCGCCGAGGTCGTGACCGCCTCGAAGGTCCCCGAGGTCGCGCACCTGCTCGCGCACATCATGCGCGCGCCGTTCGACGACAGTCCGGTCGTGGCGCCGCTGCTCGAGTCGCCGCAGCGGCTCGAAGCGCGCGTGTTCATGGCGGTCCGCCGCTACGTGCTCGCGATCGCCGAGCGAGCGCCGGTGATGTTCGTGATCGAGAACCTCGATCAGTGCGGCAGCGAGACGATCAACCTGCTGCAGTACCTCGCCGCTGGCCTGCGCGAGCAACCGGTCGCCTTGATCGCGACCGCATCGCCCGGCCTGTTCGAGCGCCACGCCGCGTTCGGCGACGGCGAGGTCGCCCCGACGAGGATCGAGCTGCCGGCGCTGACGCCGAACGAATCGGAAGAGCTGCTGCGCGAGCTGTGCAAGCAACTGCCGCAGGTGCCGGCGCGGGTCGTCGCCCACGTCCGCGCGCTGCTCGACTCGCCGCGCTCGATCCACGAGCTCGTTCGCCTGCTGCTCGAGAGCGACGTGATCGTCCGAGAAGGCGTGATGTGGCGGATCGAAGAGTCCAAGCTCGCCGGGCTCGCGCTGCCCAAGACGTACGCCGATCTCGTCGCCGAGCGGCTGCGCGTCATGGAGCCGACCGAGCGCCGCGTCGTCGAGATGGCGGCGGTGATCGGCGAGACGTCGTGGCTCGACGCGATCCTGTCGCTCGACCGCTCCGGCCAGCGCACCGACGATCCCGATGGCCCGACGCTCGCGCAGATCGCGTCGTCCGGCGACCACGGCCGGATCGCGGTCGTCGCGGCGATCGGCAAGCTGATCGAGCGCGGCATGCTCGTCGAGGTCACGCAGTCGACGATCGCCGGCGAGCGCGAGCTCCAGTTCTCGTATCCCGGGCTGTGGCAGCTGATCTACAAAGGGCTCGACGAGGTGCGGCGGCGCAACTATCACGCGGTCGTCGCGCGCTGGCTCGAGCTCCACCCCGAAGGCAAGGCGCCGTCGGCGCAAGAGGAGATCGCGCGTCACCTCGCGCTCGCGGGTGATGCCCGCGAAGCGGCGAGCCGTTATCAGCGCGCCGCCGAAGCGGCGAAAGAGCAGTACGCGAACGAGCGCGCGATTCGCCTCTACGACCGCGCGCTCGCGTGCGTCGGCGATAGCGATCTTGCCGCGCGGCTGCACATCTGGCACGACCTCGGCTCGATCTACGAGCTGATCGGCGACTTCGAAGCGGCGCTCGGCGCGTTCGAACGGATGCTGCGGTTGTCGTGGGTCGCGGCGAGCAAGACCAAGGCCGCGGTCGCGTTCAACAAGATGGGCCGCGTCTGGCGGCGTCAAGCGGCGACTTGAAGCTCGCGCTCGAGTATCTCGAGCGTGGGCTCGAGCTGTTCCGCGGCGCGGGTGACGGCCGCGGCGTCGCGGGCTCGCTCGACGACATCGGCAAGTCGCTGCACATGCTCGGTCGGCTCGACGAGGCGCACGCGAAGATCACCGAGGCGCTCGTGCGTCGCGGTAAGGGCGGCGACAAGCGCGCGATCGCGACGTCGCTATCGCGCCTGGGCGACGTGCAGCACGATCGCGGGCAGTTCGAAGCCGCGTACAACTGTCACAAAGAGGCGCTCGACCTGCGCAAGCAGACCGGCGACCGCTGGGGCCAGATCGTGTCGCAGAACAACCTCGCCGCGCTCGCGTTCGACCTCGGCGATCTCGCGCAGGCGCGCGCCGGCTGGCTCGCGGCCCTGCCCGATGTCGAGGCGATCGGCGCGCTGCCGTTGAGCGCACTCGTGTTGAGCAACCTCGGCGAGCTCGCGCTGGTCGAGGGCAAGCTCGAAGAGGCGCGCAGCCGGCTCGACAACGCGCTCGAGATCATCGAGGACATCGAGGATCGCGGGCTCGAGACCGAAGTGTGCCGCCACCTCGCCGCGCTCGAGCGGGCCCTGGCCAAGCCGACCGCGGCTCGCGAGCTCGCCGAACGCGCGCTCGCGGTCGCGCGCAAGGCGGGCCTGCGCGAGAAGGAAGCGCAAGCGCAGCTCGCACTCGGCGACGTGCTGTCGACCAGCATCTACGACACGACCGACGACGGCGCGGCGAACGATGCCGCGGTCGCGTATCGCTGCGCGGTCGACCTGCTGCGTGCGATCGGCAACGACGCCGCGCTCGGCCGCGCGCTGTTCTCCTACGGCCGGTTCGCAGCCGAATCGGGCAAGCTCGACGACGCGAAGGACATGCTGCGCCAAGCGCTCGCGACGTTCACGCGGCTCGGGCTCGCCAAGCCCGCCGAGTCCGCCAAGCAGCTGCTCTCGACGTTGTCGTAACGCCCGCCCGGGCTTGCGCCGGACGCATCTAGCCGGCATCGTTGAGCGACAGCTCGATGATCTGGTTTTGGCTCGGGTTCTTCGCGCTGGTCGCGCTGCTGTTGGTCTTCGACCTCGGCGTGCTGAACCGCACCGCGAAAGAGCCCACGCTGCGCAGCGCCGCGCTGGCGACCGTCGGCTGGGTCGTGCTCGGGCTGTCGTTCGTCGCCGTCGTCTACCCGATGTACGAGAACAACTGGCTCGGCGCGCGCCTCCACGGGGGCCCGCTCGATCACGCCGACGGCGCCGACGCGTCGATCACGTACGTCTCGGCCTACCTGCTCGAACAGGCGCTCAGCGTCGACAACATCTTCGTGATGTCGCTGTTGTTCACCACGTTCAAGGTCCCGCTCAAGTACCAGCACCGCGTGCTGTTCTGGGGAATCCTCGGGGCGATCGGATTCCGGCTCGCGATGCTCGGCGGCGGCGCTTATCTCGCGGCGCGGTTCGATTGGATCTTCTACATCTTCGGCGGCTACCTCGCTTATCAGGGGCTCAAGCTGTTCCGCGATGAGGGCGACGGCGACGACGAGGAGCGCGACAAGAGCGTCGTGCTGCGGATCCTGCGCAGGTTCGTGCCGATCGTCGACGGCGACCACGGCGGCAAGTTCACGGTCAAGCTCGACGGCCGCCGCGCGCTGACCACGATCGCGGTGTGTCTCGTCGTGATCGAGCTGACCGATATCGTGTTCGCGCTCGACTCGATCCCGGCCGTGCTGTCGGTCAGCCAGGACACGTTCATCATGGTGACGTCGAACGTGTTCGCGATCATGGGCCTGCGCTCGCTCTACTTCGTGCTCGCCGGCGCGATGTCGAAGTTCAAGTATCTGAAGATCGCGCTCGCGGTGCTGCTCGTCGGCATCGGCGCGAAGATGATCGCGCACAAGTTCTATCCGATCTCGCACACGGTCTCGTTGATCGCGATCGCCAGCATCCTCGCGGTCGGCGTGCTCGCCTCGGTGATCGCCGCCCGCCGCGCCCCGAAATCCGCAGCGTAAGCTCCTACTCCTGGCACGCGAACGGATCGGCGCACGCGTCCGAGCCCGTGGTCGCCGGACGCGAGTCGAGCGTGGTCCCGGCCGCGCGGCACGCGGTGATCACGGCGTTGCGGTGCCGGCGCACCAACGCGAGCCACTTGTGGGCGCGCCCGGAGTCGTGGGTGCGACACGCGGCGAGCACGCACGTTCCCGCTTGGGTCGCGACCAGGTTCGCGTCGGCGCGACACAGCGCGATCGCATCGGCGAACCGATTGTTCTGCATCGCGCTCGCCAGATCGGCTGACGGGTCCGCCGCCGGCGGACTCGGACGTGGCGTCGGGTGCGGACGCGGGTGCACCACATCGACGGGCTTCGCCGAGCCCGCATGCGCGACCGACGGATCACCAGCGGCGCTGCCGACCGGCTCGGTGACCGCGGCATCTAAATTTAGCTCGACGCGAGCGACGACCGCAGCGTCGGGCGGCGGTCGCGGCGCAGGCGCCGGCGCGATCGCGACGATCGCGCTGTCGACGGGGGCGCGAGCTTTTCGGCCGCCGCCGCGCAGCGCGACAAACGCACCGATGCCGACGCCGACCGTGGCGAACGCGACCATGATGATGGTGAACGCGCGCCGGCGGTTGCGAATCCCGAGCGTCGAACCGGTGTACGCGGCGTTGAACGGCGGAGACGCCGAGATCGGGTGGCGCTGCGAATCCACGAGGCCGGCCGCGGACGGATAGACCGCCGCGCCGATCGCGGACAGCAACGGTTGCGTCACCGCCGGGCCGCCGGAGGTCACCGGCGCGTACCTCGGACTATCGATCGAACCGCGCCGCCCTTCGGCTCCGCTGCCGGCCGGGGCCAAGCCCCGGCCCTCGACGACGCCCGCCGCACTCGCGATCTGTTCGATGGGAACCGTGAGCTGGCCCGTCATGCCGAGTCCGTACACGGTGCTATCGATCTTCACGGTCGGGAACGCCGCCCCGTTCGCGACGGTGCTGGGCATCCCCGAGCCCGGACGACCCCCGACGGTAGGAGCCTGCGCACCTGCCGCGCTGCCGGATGGCGACGCGGTCCGCTCGACCAGGCCGCCGGCCGCGAGGTCGATGACATGTGCGAGCGCTCGCTCGACCGGATCGAGCCCGACTGCCGCCGGCAACTCGACCGCCATCGCGGTCAGCGTGTGACCGACCGTGTACGGCCCCGGGCGCTGGAGCTCGACCCACGGCTCGGGCCGTTGCCCGAAAAGCTCGCGCAGAAACTTCGACATCCCGCTGACCGACATCGACACGCCCGCGCGCACCGCGATGCGATCGATGTCTTCGTGCAGCTCGTCGCCGGTCTGATAGCGCGCCGCCGGCATCTTCGCGAGCAGCTTGTGGACGAGGTCGTCGAGCTCCGGCGGCACGTCCGGCCGGAAGTTCGTCAGCCGCGGGGCATCGTCGCTGACGATCGCGTGCATCGCGTCGAAGTCGCTCGTCCGCCGATACAACCGCGTACCCGAGATCGTTTCCCACAGCACGATGCCGAGCGAGAACAAGTCGCTGCGGCGATCGACGTCGTTGCCGCGGCACTGCTCCGGCGACAGATAGCTGATCTTGCCTTTGACCGCGCCGGATCGGGTCTCCGCGCTGCGATGCGTTGCTTTCGCGACGCCGAAATCGACGAGCTTCACCGTGCCCTCGAAGCTCGCCATGATGTTCGAAGGCGAGACGTCGCGATGGACGATGCCGAGCGGCTTGCCGTCGATGCCGTGGCGCGTGTGCGCGTGATGCAACCCGGCCGCGACGCCCGAGGCGATCGCGAGCACGCAGCCGAGTGGGATCGGTTTCGCGATCGCCGTGGCCTGCCGCAGGATCCCGCGCAGCGTCTCGCCGTGGACGTACTCCATCGTGAAGAAATAGGAGTCGCCGAGCCGACCGATGTCGTAGACCTGCGCGACGTTCGGGTGCTGGAGCTGAGCGGCGAGCCGAGCCTCGTCGAGGAACATCTGGACGAAGCTCGTGTCGCTCGCCTTCTCGCGCAGGATGCGCTTGAGCACGACGTAGCGCTCGACTCCGGCCACGCTGTTGCCGCGCGCGAGATAGATCTCGGCCATGCCGCCGGTAGCGAGCCGGGCCAGCACCTCGTAGTTGCTGGCCGCGGACGCAACTTCGTCGGCAGCTCTCGGCACGTGCGCGAAGTATATACGGACGGCGCGATGGAACGGATTCTTGCCCTACCAGCGCCGCCACCGCTGTACCCTTGACGCAGATGCGGTACGCGTCGTGGATCGCAGTCGCCGCCGCATTTACGCCGGGTTGCCGGCAGGTTTTCGGGATCGATCCGCCTCGCCTGGCCAGCGATGCCGCGGTCGACGTGGCCGATGCCCCGGTCGGACCGCCGGCCGATGCGAGCTTCTGCTACGGACCGTCGACGTTCTTGATGTGCTTCGACGCGCCGCCGACCGGTTCGTTGAGCCTGATGTCGATCGACGCCGGCAAGGCGGTCACGTGCGCGCCGTCGCTACCCGCGAGCTGGACGGCCGCCGGGCAGCCGGACGTCTGCTTGCTCGCCTACAACGACATCACGATCGCCTCGAACGTCCGCGTGAAAGGCACGCGGCCTCTGGTGCTGCTCGCGGCGACGACGATCAACGTGTCGGCGACGCTCGACGCTTCGAGCCAAGGCGCGAGCATCGGCGGTCCCGGTGCGAGCTCGCCGCCGTGCTCGACCGCGATCAACGGCTACGACACCACGATCGCCCAGTCGCCGGGCGGCGGCGGTGCGGGCGGCACGCTCGCAGGTGCGGGCGCGGTAGGCGGCGGCGATCCGGGTGGGACCGGCGTGCCGTGCGCGGCCTCGGTCGAGCACACCCCGCTGCGCGGCGGTGCGAACGGCGGCGTGGGCGGCGACCAGCCGGACTACACCCTCAACCCGAAAGCCGGGCTCGGCGGCGGTGCGGTCTACCTCGCGGCGGGGACGTCGATCACGATCGGCGCGAGCGGCCTGATCAACGCTTCGGGCGGCGGCGGCAACGGCGGCACCAACTTCACCGGCGGTGGCGGCGGTGGCGCCGGCGGGATGATCGCGCTCTACGCACCGACGATCGACGCGATCGGTACGCTGATGACCAACGGCGGCGGCGGTGGTGGCGGCCGAGGCAACGGCAGCGATCCCTCGACCGCAGCGCCGACCGCGGGCGGTGCGGGCGGTAGCTTCAACGGCTCGCCGACCGGCGGCAGCGGGTGTGGCCGCGCCGCGCAGCCGACCGCCGGTGCGGCGGGCAGCGTCCCGAGCGGCTTCGGCGCGAGCGGCGGCGGCGGCGGTTGCGGCTTCATCCTGTCGAGCGATACCAGCCTACAGAGCGTGACGGCGTCGCCGGGCCTGACGCCGTTCTAGAACGAGCCGACCAGCACGACGCCGGCCGACGTCGTGGTCGCGGTCGGCGCGACGATGATCTCGCGCGGCGCGGTCAGATAGAGCACCGCGCCACCGGCGGCGAGGACGAGCCCGGCGATGCCGATGCCGGTGGCGAGGTTCGCGTCTTTCCCGGCGCGATCGACCTCGTGGACGCCCGCGGGATTGCACACCGTGCTGTACGCCGGCGTGCTCGTGCAGTTGCCGTTGTCGAACTGCGCGCGATCGAGGTCGTGCGCCGAGATGCCGACGATCACGCTCGTCGCGATCGTCGCGAGACCGACGCCCGCCGCCGCGGCCCCGAGGATCACCCGGCCGCGGGCGCGCCGAGTCGGCTGCGGCGGCGGGTTCGTGCGCGGCGGTGGCGTCTGCGGGGGATTCGGCGTGAACGACGGGATCTTGACGACGACGGTCTTGCTCGCCTCGACCTGGGCCGTGGTCTGGAAGCCGGGCCGATCGGGGACACGCGCGCTCACCGCGACGCTCCCCGGATCGACCTTGCGCTCGAGCTCCGCCGCCGCGACCACCGGCGCACCGCCGATCGCCACCACGAGCCCGGGCGCGCCCGGATCCGCCACCTCGACGACGAGCGTGCCGATCTTAGATAGCAGGGCGTTCGCTCGATCGCGCGACACCCCCTCGCGCTTGATGTCGCCCGCCTGCTCGGCATGGATCGCCGCATCGTCGAACAGCCGCCAGGCGTCGGCGAGATGACCCAGGCGCTCCCGGCAATCGGCGAGGTTGAGCTCGGTCCCGAGCGCGCGCTCGAGCTCGTAGCTCTTCGCGAACAGCGGGCACGCCTCATCGAGCTTGCCGGCCTTCACCAACGCGCGGCCGTCGTCGAACAGCTTCTTCGCCTCGGCGTTGCCGCCACCGGCGGGTTGCCCGAACACCCGACCGGTGCTGAACATCCCGAGCATCGCGACCCATGCGAGCGCGCGCATCTTGGTTATCGTACTACCGAACGATGACGAGCATGTCGGTCTCGAGGATCTGCTCGGCCCATCGCCGTTTGTAGTCCATCTCGGTGCCGAGGTCGTACCGGCCGACCGCCTCGGCGCACAGCTCGAGCACTTGCCGGTACTGCAGCAACCCACCGATCCCGAGCTGCGCGACCGAGTCGTCGTAAGAGAATTGCAGTCCGCGGTACTCGCCCGCGAGCACCGCCCCGAGGATGTAGCCGACGTCGCGATCACCCTTGCGCGCGAAGATCGTCCGCTGCTGACCGAGCGCGCACAGCCGCGGCATCATCAAGCTGTAGAATCCGCGCATCGGCCCGGCCGAGATCCCGACGCCCTCGCCGGCCTTCCAGCTCGTCGCCTCGACCGCCTGGATCCGTTCGTACAGCGCGTGCGCCTCGGCCTCGGTCGCGCGCACCGACTCGAACGTCACGCCTTCGGTGTCGGCGACGCGCAGCGATCTGCGGAGCGACTTGCGCAGGTCGCGCGATCGCCGCGCCAAGAACCCGTCGATGCCGCCGTCGAGGCTCGCGACGTGGCGGATCGTCGGCTGGCCGCGGCGGCGCTCCCACCGCGCCGGCAACGCCGCATCGAGCGCCCGACGTTGCGCACTCGACGCGGCGTGGCCCGAGATGATCGCGAGCTGCCAGTCGCGCCGGCCGGCAAGCAGCGGCACGACCTCGGCGACGACCGCCACTGGATCGCGGCCGATCAGCGGCGCGGCGAGCCCCCACGCGAGCTCGATCGGCTCGATGTACGGAAAGCCGGCGGGGTGAACGCCGCGCATCGCCGCGAAGTAGCCGTGCTCGCCTTGGAACGAGAACGAAGCGCGCGGCGGCATCAACGCGGACGCGGCGGCGAGCACCCACGCCGTCTGCGAGCAGAACCGATCGATACCCGGCGTCGCGACGACCTCGCGATCGAAGTCGTCGGCAATGGCCGCGAGGTCGACCGGCTCCACACCTGGCAATGTACCGCCACGTGGCAATCGTAATGTTGGACCCGCAGCGATTCTGCAATAGTGGGGTCATGCGCATCCGTGCCGCCCTGCTCGCGTACCTGGCTGCGACAGGCTGCGCCGACAACAGCTACCGGATCCCGCGATCGGAGCTCATGCGGCTCGCCGCGACGCCCCCAGCCCAGCGCGCCGATCACGTCTTCGTCTCGCAGGAGTACTTCGCGACCGACGTTCCGACCGCGCCGAAGGTATACGAGGAGACCCCGATCGTGCTCGTGCCGCCGGTCTACGTCGACGGCGAGCGGCGTCGCTCCGGCGGCTTCGGCGGCAACGGCGGCGGCGGTTTCGGCGGTGGTCACGTCAGCGGCGGCGCGCACGGCGGCGGTGGTGGTCACGGCGGAGGTGGCGGCGGCCTGGGCGGTGGTGGTGGCGGCGACGGACGCGCGTACGTGATCGGCGCGGTCGTCGTCGCGGTGTCGATCCTCGTCGTCGCCGCGGCAGTCGAAGGCGATCGGTTCGACGGCTACGTGAAGCTCCACCCGATGCACCCACTCCACCTGATCGGGCAAGACGGCGCCTACGCCGAGATGCCGCTCGCATGGCTCGATCCGCAGACCGCGGCGCTGTCCGACTACGCGGTCGTGCGTCCGGACGAAGGCCCATGGCAACGGCTCGAACGCGCGCGGCTGTGGCGCACCGGCTGGACGTACGGCGTGTACAGCGGCATCGGCACGTACGTCGCGCGGGATGGCAGCATTGGCACCGGCCCCGCCAACACGATCCAGCTCGGCTACTTTCCGGAGCAGCGCTTCGGCATCGTCAGCTCGGTGTTCCTCGGTTGGCGCGACGACGCGAAAGAAAATACGTCATACGAGTCGCGCTACACGCTCGAGGCCCAGGCGTTTCCCGTCGCCGCGGGCCCGGTCCACTTCGGCGCGTACGGCGGCGGCGGCCTCGCGTATCGAGTCGAGCCGAACGGCAACGACGGCGGCGGCGAGCTCCACGGCGGCGCCGCGATCCAACTCGACGTCGCGACCCGGCTCGCGCTGACGCTGCGCTTCGGCGTCAGCGACGCGCACGGCGCGATGATGCAAGACGCGATGTTCGGCCTGGCGATTTATTGACAGCTACTTCTGGTACGTCGCCTTCCACGCGTCGTACGGCATGCCGTAGATCGCCTCGCGCGCCTCGGGGTCGGTCAGCTCGACGCCGCGCTCGCCGGCCTCGGCGCGGTACCACTTGGCCAGGCAGTTGCGGCAGAACCCCGCGAGGTTCATGACGTCGAGGTTCTGGACATCGGTGCGCTCGCGGAAGTGGCTGACCAGCCGGCGAAAGGCGGCCGCTTCGATCTCGATCCGCTGCTGGTCGGTCATCCGCTGGCCTTTAGCACATGATCGCCCACGCGGTATCGGCCGTGGTATCGCTGGGGCGTGGAGCTCCCGAGCTCGGTCACGCAGGTCACGGTCGGCGAGACGACGTACTACGTCGTAGGTACGGCGCACGTGTCGAGCCGATCGGTCGACGAGGTCCGCGAGGTGATCGCGGCCGTCGAGCCCGAGGTCGTGTGCGTCGAGTTATGCCCGGCGCGCCTCGCGGCGCTCACCACCGACGGCGCGTTCCGCAACCTCGACGTGTTCAAGGTCGTACGCGAAGGCCGCACGCTGTACCTGCTCGTGCACCTCGCGCTCGCGTCGTATCAACGGCGGATCGGCGCCACGCTCGGGGTCAAGCCCGGCGCCGAGCTGATCGCCGCGGTCGATGCCGCGAAGGAGCGCAACATCCCGCTCGCGCTCGTCGATCGCGATATCAACATCACGCTCAAGCGAACGTGGCGCAACGTCGGGCTGTGGAAGCGGCTGATGCTCGTCGCGTCGTTGTTCGGCGGTGGCGAGTCGACCGATCCGGGCGGCGAGATCACCGCCGATACGGTCGAGGATCTCAAAGAGACCCAGGCGCTCAACGAGATGCTGACCGAGCTATCGAAGGCGCTGCCGCAGGTCAAAGGCCCGCTGATCGACGAGCGCGACGCGTACCTCGCGAGCAAGACGACCGAGGCCGGCGTCGGCAAGCGCAAGGTCGTCGTGGTGGTCGGCGCGGCGCACGTGCCGGGCATGGTGCCGAAGCTCGGCACGAAGATCGATCGCGCGCCGCTCGAGATCGTGCCGCCGCCCGCGCTGTGGTGGCGCCTCGCGAAGTGGATCGTGCCGGTCGCGATCCTGAGTCTCTTGATCTTCTTCGCGTTGCGCAGCGATCCGGCGACGTTCGCGCGCGCGATGATCGCGTGGATCGTCCCGACGATGATCGGCGCCGGCGCGTTCACGCTGATCGCCGGTGGAACCGTGTTGTCGGTGATCGCCGCCACGTTCGTGTCGCCGATCGCGCGGATCTATCCGTTGGTGCGGACCGGCATCGTGGTCGGGATCGTCGAGGCCTGGCGGCGCAAGCCGTCGGTCGCCGACTGCGAGCGCTTGGCCGACGACGCCGACAGCTTTCGGGGCATGCGTCGTAACCCCGTGACGCGCATCCTGATCGTGGCTGTGGCATCTGGCCTCGGCGCGCTGATCGGGTTCTGGGTCGGTGTGGGCTGGGTCGCTAGCGTTCTGTGACGACTGCGTGACGCGCTGATCCGTTGCTGAATCTGCGACGTATCGCAGGTATAAGGGACGTCTATGGTGACCAGGCGAGACGCGATCAAGACGCTCGGCGGCCTGGCCGGCGCGGCGGGGCTATCCCGGCTGCTGCCCGGCTGCGGCGGCAACGGCAAGAGCGGCATCACGAACTACGTGTTCATGATGCTCGAGAACCGGACCTACGATCATTACTTCGGCGGGCGCTCGCTGGTCGAAGGGCTGCCCGGCGACGGGCTCACTGCCGCGATGATGAACCCGGACACCAACGGCGTGCCGGTCGCGCCGTACGTCCCCGCGATGGGGCCCGACGAATGCGTCAAGGATCCCGACCACAGCTGGGACGGCTCGCGCCTGCAATGGAACAACGGCGCGAACGACGGGTTCGTCAAGCAGCAGGAAGCCGCCTACGGTCTCGGCTCGCACGAGCCGATGCAGTACTACACGCGCGACCTGTTGCCGATCAGCTGGGCGCTCGCCGACGCCTACACGACGTGCGATCGCTGGTTCGCGTCGGTGCTCGGTCCGACCTGGCCGAATCGGTTCTACTGGATGTGCGGCACGTCCGGCGGGTTGATGGACAACGAGCTGCCGGGCTCGACTGGCACGGTCACGTTCCCGACGATCTTCAACAGCCTGCACGACGCGGACATCGACTGGGCCTACTACTACGGGTCGATTCCGGTCGTGTCGGCGCTCGACAGCCCGGGGCAGTACCAGATCGACGTCTCGACCAACGTCAAGAACTTCACCCATTTCATGACCGACGCGATGGCCGGCAACCTGCCGACCATCACGTACATCGATCCGGCGTTCTATCAGAACGACGATCATCCGCCGATCCATCCGATCAACGGCCAGGCGCTGATCTCGACCGTGTACACCGCGCTCGCCAGCTCTCCGCAGTGGAAGAACACGCTGCTCGTCATCACCTACGACGAGCACGGCGGCTTCTTCGATCACGTCTCGCCCGGGATGACGACCGACGACATGCCGGCGTTCATGCAGCGCGGCTTCCGCGTTCCGGCGATGGTCATCGGCCCGTACGTCAAGCAGGGCTACGTCAGCTCGGTCGAGCTCGAGCACACCTCGGCGCTGCACCACCTCGAAGAGACCTTCGACCTGCCGCCGCTCAACAGCCGGACCGCCGCGCAGAACGATCTGAGCGACTGCATCGACATGGATCGGCTCGCGAAGGGCGATTGGGCGCCGCCGATCGAGCTACCCGACGTCGACCCCGATTCGTGGCAGATGGGGCCGGCGTGCGTGTACAGCAGTAGCGCGCGCTTGGAGCCCGAGCACCTCGATCCGATCACCGCGTGGGCGAACAAGAACCCCGACCGGATCAAGGGCCTCGACTTGCGGCCGCAGCTGCCGCAGTACGAGAAGGCGATCAAGGACTTCATGCGCGCGCATCGCGGCAAGGTCCCGGTCCGCTGAGAGTTCACCTGCGAGACAAGCAGGCGCGACACGCCCGACAAAGCCGTCGGCGATAACGAGCTCGGAGGCAAGGTCTCGCTCGATTCGACCGAGATGTCTCCACCGCACGTGGCCGAGGTAACCCCTCGGCTTCGTCACTTTCGGCCTAGCAGAGGATGTCGAGCAGCTGCGCGCGGGTCAGGTAGCCCTCGAGCACCGCGACATACTCGTCGATCATGAGATCGAGCTCGAGCGTCATGCGCTGGCCCGCGGTGCGGACGACGCGACCCGAGATCGGAATCTCGCTGCCCGCGAGGTGAGCGACACCCGAGATCCAGCTGCCGTTGCCCGGCGAGCCCGCCGGCGCGACGATCGACACGTGGGTGCGCGAGATGTCGGCGATCGGCACGTTGCCGGAGTCGAGCCGGACGTGCGCGGCGAGCGCCGGCGGCGGCTCGACGCGGTAGTTCACTCGCCGGTTGTGCGTGATCAGCTTGTCGAGGGTGTCGTGCACCGGCGCCGAGATCGGCGTCTCGGCACTCTCCAGCACGAGCTCGCGCAGTCGCTTGAGGTCTTTTTGCGTCGTCATCAAGTTCTGGCGCATGTCGGCCATCCGCCGCTGATCGCGATGGACCTTGTCCGCGACGAACCCGAGCAGGTTGACGAGGAAGCGCACGCCGAGCTCTTGGCGATTCGCGAGAAACTCCTGGATCTGCTTGGCGGGCAACGCCCACACCGCCGAGCCCGCCACCGGGGTCGCCCGCGTCGAGCGCGCGAGGTTGGTCAGCGCGCCGAGCTCTCCGATCAGCGCCGGCGGACGCATGCGGAACACGTCATCGCCCGGGCGATCGAGCACGACCTCGCCGCTGGTCAACAGATACAGCGAGGTCGCCGGATCGCCGACATCGAACAGTGCCGCCTTACCGTCGATCGCGACCGGCGCGAACAGGCGACCGATCTCGCGCAATTCGTCGTCGGAGAATCCGTGGAACAACGGAATCGTCCTCAGCTCGTTCGCGGTGGGCCCCATGCGCGCACCATACCGCGCGCCCCCGCTGGCGCACATCTCGCCGCCCGAAATCGCGTATCGTGTGGCGCATGCGACAGCTCGCGCTCGCGGCGCTCGCGCTCGCGGCGTGTCACGAGGACGCGAGCCGCGCCGCACCCCGCGATGCCCCGCCGCATCCAGCGCGCGATGGCGGCACCGCGCGGGTCGCGTTGCCTCACAACACCTACGCGGACCTCGCGAGCGCACTCGCCGCGATCATTCCCGACGACGCGCGCGTCATCGGGTTCGGCGAGCTCCACGCGCGCACAGATCGCCCGCACGTCACGTCGGCCCTCGCCCGGTTCACGCGCGACGCCCTGCCCGCGCTGGCCCCGAAGCTCAGCGATCTCGTGATCGAGACCTGGTTGCTCGACCCCCACTGCGGCAAGACCGCGGCGCAGACGAGCGCGAAGGTCACGACCACGATGAAGCGCCCGGCCGAGACGACGAACGAGATCGGCGCGCTCGCCGACGCCGCTCGCAAGGCGCGAGTTCAGCCGCGCGCGATGAACGTCAGCTGCGCTGACTACGCGCGGATCGCGCCCGCAGGCAAAGACATCCAACCCGACGTCTTGCTCACGCTCACGACGAGCGAGCTCGGCCGCGTCGCGACCGAGGCGCTCACCGCGCGCGACGCCGAGCCGCACCACCGGCCGTGGATCGCGGTGTACGGCGGTGCGCTGCACAACGACCGATTCCCCGACGATAGCGTCGCCGAATGGAGCTACGCCGCGAAGGTCGATGCTGCGACCCACGGCCACTTCGTCGAGATCGATCTGATCGTCCCCGAATTCGCCGACGGCGACCCGATGTCGCAGAAGGAGCCGTGGTACGGGCTCGCGAGCCACGCGGACAACGCGTTCCACGTATGGAAGCGCGGCGACCGGTCGTTCGTCGTCGTGATGCCGCGGACCGAAACGAAATGATCGGGCCGATCGTCGAACGCGTCGGCGAGGCGTGGCTCGCTTGCGCGCTGATCCAGGCGATGCTGTGGCTCGTCCAGCGACGCACGCGCAACGCCGGCATCGTCGACGTCGGCTGGGCGCTGACGTTCACCGTGGCCATCGGGATCTATGCGGCACGAGCGACCTCACCGATCACTGCGTGGCTCCCACTCGCCGCGATCGTCGCCGTGTGGAGCGTGCGGCTCGGTGGCTATCTGATCGCGCGCGGCGCCGCCTCGCCGCCAGAAGAAGGCCGCTACGTTGAGTTGCGCGCGCGCTGGGGCGATCGCGCCGGCTCGCGCTTCTTCGTGTTCTTTCAAGCGCAGGCCGCGCTGACCGCGTTGCTGTCCAGCGCGCTGGTCGTGCCGTTCGTCGCGGCACCGCGGTGGTGTGCGCTGCAAGCTGCCGGCGTCGCGCTATCGGCGATCGGCGTGCTCGGCGAGACCATCGCCGATGCGCAGCTCCATCGCTGGCGCCGCGATCCCGCGCACCGGGGCCAGGTCTGCGACGTCGGGTTGTGGAGCTGGTCGCGCCACCCGAACTACTTCTTCGAGTGGTGCGTCTGGTTAGGGTACGCGATACACGGTCTGGCTTTCGCGCCGTACGGGCTGATCGCGATCGTTCCGCAGGCGTTGCTGCTGTGCTCGATCTTGTTCGTCACGGGCATTCCACCGACGGAGAAACAGTCGCTCGCGTCGCGCGGCGATGCGTATCGCGCGTACCAAGCGCGCGTGAGCAAGTTCGTTCCGTGGCCTCCGAAGCGTCGTGATCCTGACGTCCGGATTTCGGACGAATTTTACGTTCTACACCGGTTCTACACCGGTATGTCAGCACCCTGTTGTACGCTCGGCTGCCATGATCAAGGTGCACGTCGGCACGGACGGAACGAAATCCTTCCAGGTCTACGGCCGCTCGCGGGTGCGCGATAAGAGCGTCCGCGTCTACGTCGGGTCGTTCCCATCGAAGCGCGACGCCGAGCACGCGGACCAGCAGCACCGCGTCACGCAGCGCGGGATCCGGGAGGGCGACCTACCGCCAGCCGTGGACCACACCCGCACGCTCGGCGACGCGCTGGACGCGTGGCTGCGCGCGATCAAGGACCAGCGCTCGCACGACGAGTACGCCGATCGCATGCGCCTGTACGTGCGGCCCGAGTTCGACAGCACGCCGGTCGTGAAGATCACGAAGTCGAAGCTCCTCGAGCTGCGCAGCGACCTGCGCGAGCGCGAGGTGCCGTTGGCGCCCAAGACCGTCAACGGCGTCTTCGCGACGCTCTCCGCGGCGTTCAACTACTTCATCGAGCAAGGCTGGTGCAGCGACAACCCGACCAAGTTCATCAAGCAGCTCCCGGTCACCCAGCACCCGTTCCTCTGGCTCCAGTCCGCCGGCGAGGTGCAGAAGCTGCTCGGCGAGTGCAACGACAACATCCGCAACCTGGTGGCGGTGCTGGTCGGCACCGGCATGCGCCTGGACGAAGCGCTGCACCTGCACTGGACCGACATCGACCTGCAGCACCGCGTGATCCACGTGCACCGCGGCCGCCGTGGCGCGCCCAAGTCCGGCCGCCTGCGCCACGTCCCGATCTTCGACTCCGTGCTGACCGTGCTGCGCGAGATGAAGCTCGCGAAGGGCACGAACACCCTGCTCTGGCCCGGCGCGAGGCGCGACAAGCTCGGCGACCAGCTTCCCCGCAACAAGACGAGCGTCTTCTACCCGTTCAAGGCCGCCGTCGAGCGCGCCGGCCTCTCGAAGAAGTTCCGCCTCCACGACCTCCGCCACACCTTCGCCGGCCTGTTCCTCGCGTCCGGCGGCGACATCTTCAAGCTCTCGAAGATCCTCGGCCACTCCAGCGTCGCGATCACGCAGCAGGTCTACGCGCACCTCCACCCGGACGCGTTCGCCGAGGACTACAGCCGCGTCTCGTTCGCGATGCCCGAGAAGTCCGGCGTCGTCTTGAAGCTCCGAGCCTAGCTGCCGTCTGTCCCCCGAGATCGTTCCATCGCAGCTGCGTGCTGATCGCCGTCGGCAACACAGGTAACTTCCGTGCCAGTGTCACAGCGCTCGTGTAACTATCTCCGGGGATGTCGGACCAGATCGTCAGCGATCTCGAAGGCTTCGGTGCAACGCGCACCCAGCTGATCGATCTCGCGCGCGAGCATGGTCCGAGGTCGCTGCCCTACCTCGACCTCGCGCGCGCCACGACCGACGGACGGCCGCCAGTCGTGTTCGAAGTTCAGGGCCAACCGCGAGCCTATGTCTTCGATGCTCGCGGCGAGAGCGAGAACGTGACTAGGTGGGTGCGGCGCATCGCGTTTCGCGGTGACGCCGATTGGGTCGCCGTGCTCCGCGCAGGTCGTCTCGACGTGTTCCGCGCATCGCTCGGCGGCGACGCGCCGCTTCCCTTCTCGGGACTACCGCAGGGCCCCTTCTTGTTCCCGGCGCTCCTACACGCTCGGTGTCCGCGCGACGTGTCGAGCGTGCGCGTGGCCTTGCTCGCGCTCCTCCGCCGTTCGATCACGGGCGCACGTGCGAGCGGCATGAATGCCCGAGACGCGCTCTCGCTGGTGGGCCGCGCGTTGTTCTGGCGGTTCCTCGTCGACCGCGATCTTCTCGCAGGCTTGGATCCAGCCGACGTCGCGCCGCGCGCGAAGAGCTGGGAGGGTTGCCTCGACAACAAGACGAATGCGCTCGCGACGTTCGATTGGCTCGACACGACGTTCAACGGCGGGCTGCTCGGGTTCACCAGCTCGGGAACGCCCGGGCGGGTCAAAGCCGAGGTCTACGAGAGTGTGGTCGGCAACATTGCGCACGCCGCGACGGCCGATGGCCAGCTTCAGCTGAAGCTCCCGACGGAATGGCGCGAAGTGAACTTTGCCCACGTCCCGGTCGGCTTGCTCAGCGAGGTCTACGAGGCGTACGCGCACGAGGAGTACACGGAGCAAGCAAAGGCTCAGAGCGTGTTCTACACGCCACGCCACATCGCCGACTTCGTTGTCGACGAGGCGCTCGCTGCGATCGATGACGTCGCCCAGCCACGCGTTCTCGATCCCGCATGCGGAGCGGGCGTCTTCCTCGTCACCGCGTTTCGTGCGCTGGTCGCGCGCGAATGGCACCGGAGCGGAAAGCAGCCGTCGCGCGCCGTGGTGCGGCGCATCCTCAACAAGCAACTCGTTGGCTTCGACATCAACGACGATGCACTCCGCTTGTCCGAGCTGGCGCTCTACCTGACGGCAATCGAGCTCGATCCCGAGACCCGACCGCGACCCTTAAGCCTGCTGCGATTCGAGGAGTTGCGGGACCGCGTGCTGTTCTTGCGCGAGGACGATCACGGAAGCCTCGGTCCCGTGGACGATCGATTTCGCGCGAAGTTCGATCTTGTCGTCGGGAACCCACCCTGGACTGCGAAAGCAACCGCTCCAGAGAAACGCGCATGGGTTGCCGCGAGTCAGGACGTGCTGCGCGAACGACTCGGCGAAGAGCGAGCCGCAACATTCGACTTCCCTGATACCAATCCCGACCTTCCCTTTGTCTACCGTGCGATCGCGTGGGCGGCACCGGGTGGCTCGATCGCGCTCGTCACGCACGCTCGTTGGTTGTTCGGACAGAGCCCGCGCGCGACATCGGCGCGACGCGATCTACTGCAGTCGGTCCATGTCACGGGCCTGCTCAACGGAACTGCACTCCGAGACTCGAACGTCTGGCCGAACGTGCGCCATCCGTTCTGCTTGCTGTTCGCCGTCAACGAACCGCCACCGCCGGCCGCCTCGCTCCAGTTCATCAGCCCGGATCTCGAACGCACACCGGATCGACTCCAGGATCACATTCGCATCGACTGGAACGATGCACGCGACGTCGCCATCGCCGACATCATCAAGCGACCGTGGTCGCTGAAGGCACTGTTTCGAGGAAGCTCGATCGACGAGTCGATCCTCGCCGACGTGCATCAGCGCGGTGTCTCGCTGTCGGAATACTTCGAGACCTTGGGAACCAAGCTGAGAAACGGCTATCAGGTTGGAGGCAAGGCCGGTCGCCAGCTCTCGGCGAAACACTTGGCGGGACTCCCTGACTTGAAGGGAAGCGCTCCAGGCTTCTTTGTCGCTGTCGATTCCTTGCCACGATTCTCCCGCAAGACGCTGTTATTCCCGAGAGAGCGACACGCCTATGAAGCGCCTCTCCTCATTCATGAATCGATGCGAGCCGATCCGATGGCACCGCGGGCGATCGTCGCCCTCCAGGATGTTGCCTACGACGAGCGGTTCAGCGGCGCGTCGTTCGCGGGGGTTGAGAACGGAGAACAACTCGCCGAGTACCTTCAACTCGTTGTCCAATCATCTCTATTCACGCACATCGCCCTGTTCCTCGATGGCCAGTTCGGCGTCGAGCGAGAGGTAGTGCACAAGGAAACGATCGACGCCGTACCGGTCGTGCCGTGGTCGCGACTCGCTCGCACTCTACGCACACGGTCATCATCACTGTCCCAACGACTACGGGGAGGCATCTCGGTGGAGTTGCTTGCCGACATCGACACGTTCGTCGCCGACGTGTTCGAGCTGAGCGACGTCCAGCGCGACGCGATCATCGACACCCTTTCCGTTTCGCTGCCAACGGCAGCGTCGAAGAGCAACGCGACGCGTGGCACGAACGATAGCGACCGTAAGCTCTTCATGGAGACCTGCGAGACCGAGCTCTTTGACCTGCTCGACGCGCAGGTCACCGTGTCCTCGGCGAGGATCGCGGGTGATGGGCCCTGGAGATTCATCAATGTGGTCCTGGCAACTGGCGACAAGACCGCGATTGGGATCTCGGCGGTCGATGCAAGGCACATCGTCGCGATCGCCGACGATGGAGCGGCCTCGTTGATCAAGATCCAGACCGGCGAGCGAGCCTTCGTCATTGGTCTGCTCGATCAAGACCGGTACTGGACGAAGACACGTGCGCGCCTGCTCGCCTCGGCGCTCGTCTCAGAGAAGGTCGATGGCTAACGGTCGGCGCCGTCGGCTCTCGGTTCGAGCGCAGCAGATCCTCTCGGAACCGGACATCTCCGAGGTGCGCAAGCGCGCCGTCGAACGTGCCCTCCGGTGGGCCTGGAGAGAGGTCGGACAGCGCTGGCCTACGATCGCGAAGACCGGAAGCGAGGAGCAGGTCACCGCGAAGATGCATCGCGTTCTGAACGAGCACACGCCCACTCATCGTCGTGCTGCGCCCGGGCTTCATTCCTTCGAGACCGTGAACCGCGGTTCCAAGGTCGAGGCGGCTGACGCTCGGATCGAGCTGATGCCGACCTCGTGTTCCGTCCGCCGCTCCCCGTAGGCGTCCGCAACCGCGGCGACTGGGGATACTTCGTCGAGTGCAAGATCGTGGACGGAGCGGCATCGATCGGCCTGTACTGCACGCAGGGTGTCGAGCGCTTCACGAGCGGCGCGTACGCAGCTTGGATGCCCAGCGGCGGGATGCTCGCGTACGTGCGCGACGGAACGCGTCCCTTTGCCTCGTTGAAGGCTCGATTCGCAAAGGGCTATTCGACCCAGCATCACCTTCACCGATCTGCCGACACCAGCGATTCGATGCACGGGCGCGGCGCACTACCGACACCGTGCGTCGACATCGCGCTCGTGCACCTGTGGCTGTCCACGAGCTGGCCCTCGCCGTCCGACTGGAGCGCCCGCGTGAGCGGATGGGCCGCCGTCCACGGGCGCCCACCAATTCTGGTAGCGATCGGTGCCAACGAGGCCGACGGACAGGCGTCGTAGCCTAGGCGCACGGTCCTACGTAGCCGGCGCGAGGTCTGGGCAACCGTCTTTACCACCGCTCTTGGGGGTGTCGATCGTCGTGGGATCGCGCAAGTTGGCCCACTTCGACGCCGCGCTGGTCGGCTACACGTTCGCGACGCTTTTCGCGACGTTCGGGATCACCTACCGTTACGCGATGTGGCTCCAGAGGCCGCCGACGCGGATGTACTGGCGGCGCGGCTGGCAGGCGTTTCTGCGCCCTCGGCTCCTCGGCGCAACCTGGCGGCGCTCGGCCGCCGCGCTGGTCGTGCAGGTCGCCGCGAACCGTTTCATATTCCGGCGCGAGCGGCTCGCGCGGCGCTGGCGCACTGGCTGATCATGTGGGGCTGCCTCCTGGCCGCCGCCATCACCTTTCCCCTCGTGTGGGGCTGGATTCACTTCGAGACCGCGCCCGGCACGTTCGACATGTACCGCACGTTCCTCTTCGGCTGCGCGGCCGGCGACTTCCGTGTCGACTCGGTGTCGGCGTTCATCGTTTTTCACGGCCTGGTCTGGTCGTCGTTCCTCGTGATCGGTGGCGTGATGTTGGCGTTCCGGCGCCGCATGCGCGATCACGGCGCCGCCGCCGTGCAGCAGTTCGGCGAGGACATCCTGCCGCTCGTTGCTGCTGTTTGCGATCAGCGTGACGGGGCTGATGCTGACCGCCAGCTACACGTGGATGAAGGGCTACGCCTACGACTTCCTGGCCATCCTGCACGCGATCACCGTCATCATGACGCTGCTCTGGCTGCCGTTCGGAAAGTTCTTTCACGTCTTTCAGCGCCCGGCCCAGCTCGGCGTCGCGCTTCTACAAGGACGGGGCGCGCGCAGCAGCAGGCGCGCTGCAGGCGGTGCGGCCGGCCGTTTGCGTCCGCGCTGATGGTCGCGCGACCTCGATCGCCGTGGAGCGCGAGCTCGGGTTCCGCTACGAGCTCGGCCGAGGCGGCGCCGGGCACTACCAGGAGATCTGTCCCGCCTGCCGGCGCGCGCTGTTCGGCCTCGCCAAGGCAGGTGGCGCGCTGGGCAGCGGCGAGCGAATCGGCGCCAAATGGCGCAGCGCGCTGCGTGGCCTGAGCGCAGCGAGCTCGCTCCGAGAGAGAATGATTGAATGGCCACGCTTCCTGTCGACGAGCTGGCGATCATGCACGCGTTCGGACCGCACCTGTCGCGCAGGCACGCGCGGCTGCCACCGCGTCGAGCCCGAGCGGCTCGTGAAGACGCACTGCTGCTTCTGCGGCCAGCAGTGCGGCATCCAGCTCAAGGTTCGCGGCAACGAGGTGATCGGCTTCGAGCCGTGGGAGGAGTTTCCCTTCAACCACGGCATGCTCTGTCCCAAGGGCGTCAAGCGCTATCTGCAGGGCGCGCACCCGGACGGCTGCTGACCGCGCTCCGGCGCGATCCGTCGGCGCCCGGCGGATTTCGCGTCGATGCCGTACGACGAGGCGATCGGCGCGTCGGCCGACGAGATCGGCGCATCCAGGCGGCGCACGGCCCGGCGCGTCGGCGTGCTCGGCGGCGCCAGCCTCACGACCGAGAAGACCTACCTGCTCGGCAAGTTCGCGCGCGTCTGCCTGAAGACGCCCTACATCGACTACAACGGCCGGCTGTGCATGGTGAGCGCCGGCGGCGGCGAACAAGAAGGCGTTCGGCATCGACCGGCGGCGAACCCCTGGTCCGACATCGTCGGCACGGACGTCATCTGGGTCGCCGGCTCGAACGTCGCCGAGTGCTCGCCGATCACGACCAACTACATCTGGCAGGCGCGCGAGCATGGGCGCGAAGGTCATCGTCCAGGATCCGCGCATCACGCCCATCGCGCGCACCTGCGACCTGTTCCTGCCGGTCAGGCCCGGGCGCGACGCCGCGCTCTTCGCCGGCGTGCTCGAGCCTGATGATCGAGCAGCGACTGGATCGATCACGCCTTCATCGACGCGCACACGACGGGCTTCGACGCGGTGGCCGCGTACTGCCGCGAATGGCCGCTCGCGCGCACCGCGGAGGTCACCGGCGTGCCCGAGCGGGCGATCCGCGCAGGCCGCCGAGTGGTGGGGCACGCGCCAAGACGAGCTTCCTCCTGCACGCGCGCGGCATCGAGCATCACTCCAACGGCGTCGCAGAACGTGCTCGGCGCGATCAATCTCGTGCTGGCCTCCGGCCGGATCGGCCGGCCGAACTGCGGCTACGGCACGATCATCGGCCAGGCCAACGGCCAGGGCGGGCGCGAGCACGGCCAGAAGTGCGACCAGCTCCCGGGCATGCGCGACATCGCGAATCCCGAGCACCGCGCGTACATCGCCGGCGGTCTGGGGCATCGACGAGCAGCGAGCTGCCGCGGCCGGGCGTCGACGCCTACGAGATGTTCCGCAAGATCGACGCGGGCGAGATCAAGGGCGCTGATCGCGATCTGCTTCAACCCGAAGGTTTCGCTGCCCGACAGCACAGTTCATCACGCGATGCCTGGACAAGCTGGAGTTCTTCGTCGGCGATCGACTTCTTCCTGAACGACACGGCGCGCCACGCCGACATCGTGCTGCCGGGCAGCCTCCAGGAAGAGGACGAGGGCACGGTGACGCAGGTCGAGGGCCGGGTCATCAAGATCAACAAGGCCGTCGACTGCCCCGGCGAGGCCCGCGAGGACTGGCGGATCATCCAGGACCTGGCCGCGCGCGCTCGGCCGGCCGCATGGCTTCACGTTCGACGAGTCCGCGCGAGATCTTCGAGGAGCTGCGCGATCGCCAGCAAGGGCGGCATCGCCGACTACTCCGGCATCACCTACGAGAAGATCGAACGGCAGATGGGCGTCTTCTGGCCGTGCTACAGCGAGGATCCGCGAACCGGCGAGCCGATCGATCACCCGGGCACGCCGCGGCTGTTCGAGCCGGGCAGCTACAACCCGGTCGCCAAGGGCGCCGGGCCGTTCTACTTCCCGGACGGCAAGGCGCGGTTCAACGTCGCCGACTACCGCGCTGCCGGTCGACGATGCCGGCGGCGAGTATCCGCTGTTGCTGACGACCGGCCGCGTGGTGAGCCAGTTCCTCTCGGGCACCCAGACGCGGCGCATCGGCCCGCTGGTCCACCAGTATCCCGAGCCGCGCATCGAGCTGCATCCGCGCCTGGCGGCAAGCTCGGCATCGCCGACGGCGACTGGGCCACGGCCGAGACGCGCCGCGGCGCGATCACGCTCCAGGCGCTCGGTGGTCACGACGATCCGGCCGGACACGATCTTCATTCCGTACCACTGGGCCGGGACCGAAGAGCGCCAACCGGCTGACCGTCGCCGCCCAGGATCCGATCAGCAAGATCCCGCAGTACAAGGTCTGCGGCTGCCGGCTGCGCAAGGCCGACGGGCCGCCGGCGTACGCAGGCGAACCTGGAGCCGCAGCAGTGAGCGCATGCCGATGCCCGTGCCAGACCTGCGAGTTCTTCATCGACCCGAGCCGGTGCATCGGCTGCCAGGCGTGCGTGCAGGCGTGCAGCGAATGCGACACGCACCGGGGCCAGTCGATGATCCACCTGGAGTACGTCGACCGCGCGGAGAGCGGTGCAGACCGTGCCGGTCGTGTGCATGCACTGCGACCAGCCGACGTGCGCCGAGGTGTGCCCGGCCGACGCGATCAAGCGGACCGAGGACGGCGTCGTGCAGTCGGCGCGCAAGCCGCGCTGCATCGCCTGCGGCAACTGCGTGCTGGCCTGCCCGTTCGGCGTGCCGGAGGTCTACGTCGACGCAGCAGCTCATGATGAAGTGCGACATGTGCTACGACCGCTCCGCGTCGGCAAGAAGCCGATGTGCGCGACGGTCTGCCCGAGCCAGGCGCTGTTCTTCGGCACGCGCGAGGAGATCGAACAGCTGCGGCCCGCCTCCGCGCCGGTGAACGAGTTCCAGTTCGGCGCGCAGACGATCACGACCGGGTGCGTGATGATGACGCCCGGAACGTCGCCAGCCGCGCGCCCGTGGTGGACGTGACGGCCGCGATGAGCGAACAGGCGCGGCCGCGGGCGATCTCGTTCAAGGTCGTGGCGCCGTCGGGCGACCGACGACGGGCCGGACCCGTACGCGGACGTGAAGGTGGAGGAATGAGCGTGAGCCGCACCGACCTCGACGTGCACGAGACCATCACGGTCGCCCCGGACGGCCGGCCCATGCACGAGCAGCCCGCGTGGCGCCGGGACTTCCCCATCGACTGGGCGCGGGACCACTACGTCGAGCGCCGCGAGTTGATGAAGTTCCTCGTGCTGACGAGCCTCGCTTTCCGTCCGGCCAATTCTGGATTGGCGCGCGCGAGTGGCTGGCGCCGCCGGCGCCCGCGGACGCGCGCCGGATTGCGGCGGTCGCCGACCTCGCGATCGGCGGGGCGCTCGTCTTCCACTACCCGTCGGCGGACGATCCGTGCGTGCTCGTCCGGCTGGCCGAGGACCGGTTCGTCGCCTACAATCAGCGCTGCACCCACCTGTCCTGCGCGGTGATCCCGCGGGGAGCTCGGCCAGGCCTCCGCTGCCCCTGTCATCACGGCGTCTTCGACTTGCAGTCCGGACGGCCGCTCGCCGGACCGCCGCGGCGTCCGCTGCCGCGGATCGCGCTCGACGTCCGCGGAGGCGCCATCTACGCCACCGGCGTCGCCCGAAGCGCGGTGTGACATGCCGACCGCCCCTCGCTCAGCCGCGCGCAGCGCACGACCATCGTCTCGGGCATGGTGGCGTTCGTGCTGATCATCCTCGTGCTGCAGCTCTGGCTGCTCACGGCCACGATGAACGCGTATCTCGGCGGCGACACGAGCGTGATCTGGCCGGCGGCGCTCGCGAGCCTCGGCTGCCTGCTGCTCAACGCCGGCCTGCTTCGCTACGTGCTGCGGCTCGAGGGCCGCCGGCGGTGACGATGCGACGCCCGGGGCCGCGCCCGCGACGGCTCGGCCCTCGCCGGCCTCCATCCCGCCTACTTCGCGATGGTGATGGCCACCGGCATCGTGTCCATCGCCTCGCTGCTCGTCGGCTTCCGCGCGATCGCGGTCGCGCTCCTGCCGGCCAACGTCCTCTTCGCCATCGTCCTTGGCCGTGTTGACCGCCTGCGCGTGGTCCGGTATCCGCGGCGGGTCGCGGCCGATCTCGCCGACCACGGGCGCGCGGTCGGTTTCTTCACGCTGGTCGCCGCCACGAGCGTGCTCGGAAGCGAGCCAGACCCTGCTCCTCACCGGCGCGCGATCGATCGCGACATCGCTCTGGATCCTGGCGATCGTGTTCTGGGCGACGTTGACCTATACGGTGTTCACGGTCTTGACCGTCAAGCGGGTCAAGCCGACGCTGGCGGGAGGGATCAACGGCGGCTGGCTCGTGGCGGTGGTCGCGCCGCAGTCGATCGTCATTCTCGGCGCGCAACTCGCGGCCGGCTTCGGCGCGCACGCGCAGGCGGTGCTGTTCTTCTGCCTAGCATGTGGCTGGGCGCGGGGATGCTCTACATCTGGATCATCTCGCTCATCTTCTATCGCTACACGTTCTTCGTGCTCGAACCATCGGACCTGGCGCCGCCGTACTGGATCAACATGGGCGCGGTGGCGATCTCGACCCTGGCGGGAAGCTTCCTCATCCTCGACGCCCCCCAGTCGCCGCTGCTGGCGCAACTGGTGCCGTTCCTAAGGGCTTCACGTTGCTCTTCTGGGCCACGGCGACGTGGTGGATTCCAATGCTGGTGATCCTCGGGGTCTGGCGCCACGGCGTCGCGCGGTTCCCCCTGCGCTACGACCCGCTCTACTGGGGCGCCGTCTTCCCGCTCGGCATGTACACCGCCTGCACGTGGCGGCTGGCGCAGGCCATCGACGGTGCCCTCGCTCATGGCGATTCCCCGCGTGTTCATCTTCGTCGCGCTGGCCGCGTGGTGCATCGTCGCGGCCGGCATGGCGTGGCACCTCCTCGGCCGGCCTCGTCTTGCAGCAAGTCGATGAGGAATAGCCCGGCGTTTCTAGCAGTTCGATCGTGACGGCGCGCTTGGCGTGTTTCAACCGGCGTTCGTCAGCCGCTCGACCGGTTCGCGCGCCGGGATCTTTCCCGGTCGATTCCGGTTCGCGACCATGCGCAGCGCGAGGTAAAGGAGCGGCACGACCCCGCCGATGATGAAGACGACGTCTCCGGGTAACCGCAGCCACTCGAGGAGCGTACGTCGCCGCGAGCAAAGAACTCCGGGCTGCGGGCATGCCAGTATCCGTGACGAGCGCGTCGTGAAGCTGGAGCGCGCCGATCGGGAAGAGGTTGACGCAGACCATCCAGGCGAGACCACCATTGAGCGACCAGAATGACCACTTCATCGCCCGTTCGGTCCGCGCATCGCGCGGGACGAAGTAGGCGGCCACGAACATGAAGAAGCCGATGGCGAGCATGCCGTAGACGCCCATCATCGCCGCGTGGCCGTGGTTCGCGGTGAACTGAGTGCCGATCTCCCAGTAGCTGACGATCGGCAGGTTGATGAGGAACCCGAAGACGCCGGCGCCCACGAAGTTCCAAAAGCCCACGGCGGTCAGGAACATGACGGCCCACTTGTGCGGAAACCGCTCGTCGCGTGTGTCCATCGTTCGCTGGCCGGGGCTCCTCCCCCAGGCGCATGAACCGCCACGCTTCGAAGGTCAGGAGCACGAGCGGAACCACCTCCATCGCCGAGAAGAACGCTCCGAGCGCCATGTGCATCGCCGGCGTCCCGCTGAAATAGAGGTGGTGCATCGTCCCGACCACGCCGCCGATCGAATAGAGGATGATCTCGAGATAGATAAGCCGCGTCGCCGACCGCTCGGGAACCATTCCGATCAGCACGAACATGTAGGCGACCGTCACCGTGGTGAAGATCTCGAGGAAGTCCTCGACCCAGAGATGAACGACCCAGAAGCGCCAGAAGTCGATCACCGCGAAGTGCGACTTCGGCCCGAAAAGCATTCCCACTCCGTAGAAGAGAGGGATGGAGAGTGCCGCATAGAGGAACAGCGACGGGAGGCTCCCGAGATGTTCTGCGCTCAGCTTGGAGCGAAGGCCTCTGAAGATGATGACGAGCCACAGCACGAGCCCGGCGGTGAGGGCAATCTGCCAAAGCCGGCCCAGATCGAGATACTCCCAGCCTTGCGCCCCCACCCACCACGCCGTGGAGGGCGACCTAATGATGCCTCGATAGCTCAGCGTCTCGCCGGCCAGCGAGCCCCCCACGACGACGATCAGCGCGCCGAACAGCAAGAGCGCGAGCGTGTCCTGGTGGCGCGGCTCCTTCCCGGCGATCATCGGCGCGATGAAGATCCCGATCGCCAGGTACGCGGTCGCGACGAAGAACAGCGCGAGCTGGAGATGCCAGGTCCGCGTCAGGTTGTACGGAAACCAAGACGCGACATCGAGCCCGAAGAAGGTCGTCGGATCTGCGTGGTAGTGAGCGTTGGCCCCGCCGCAGAGCGCTTGAAGTAGGAACAAGCTGATGACGACCAGGAAATACCAGACCGTCGAGCGCTGCCCGGAGGTGAGCCCGACCTCGCCAGGCTGGCGGAAGATGATCGTCCGTGCGCCGTCCGGGGCCTCGTCCGGCCAGCCGAGATCACGGAAGCGCCCGAAGGCAAAGAGCGTCGCGCCGATTCCGCCGAGCAGCGCGATGAGCGAAAGGGTCGACCAGAGGATCGCGTCGGCGGTGAGGGTGTTCCCGATCTCCGGCGCGGGTGGCCAGTTGTTCGTATAGGAGTACGGTTTGTTGGGGCGGTTCGCCGTCGCGACCCACGCGGACCAGGAAAAATACGCGACGAGCGCCGGGATCTCTTCCGGCGAGATGGTCGGGCGCCGCAGCCCGCGCTGGCTCTCGGCCGGGCCAAACCATTGGCGATAGTAGTCTCGGAGCTCGCGGAAGGCGGCAGCCTGCGCGGGCGTGAAGACGAGGACGTCCCGAGTCGCATCCCAGCGATTGGTCTTGAAGTCCTCGAGGACGCGCCGCGCGGGATTCGTGGCGGCGTTCGACGCGTAGAAGTGGCCCATCGCCTCGCGCGCGCGCTCGATGTAGTCGGCGGTGAAATCGGGACCGAGGTAGGCACCGTGGCCGAAGATCGTCCCGTACTCCATGAGGCCGTATTTCCCGAAGATCAGCTGCCCCGCAAAGACATCGTCTCCCGTGAAAAGAATGCTGCCATCCATGGCGACGGTCTTTCGGGCAACAGGCGGATGCTCGGCGTACACGCGGTAAGCGAGGTAGCCGAGGATGGCGAACCCGACTACGAACGTGAGAAGCGCCACCTGAATCCAGGTGGGCGAGACGGCGAGCGGGGACCGGGCGGGCTTGGCCATCCGAGCCTTATATCCCGCGGGGCGATTGGTTCGGTGGCGCAAGTGCGATGGCCTCCGGAGCGGGTACTGCTGCTCCTCCCGCCCTCGAATGCGAGCTCGGCCCGTCGCGTGCATCGCATAGGTGTCGCGCCAAGCGAGGCACGAACCCCCTGTACACCGTCGGCCACTGGACGCGCACCGCCGGCGAGCTCGTCAAGGTCCTCCTAACGCGTACGCTGCGACGAGGCTGGTCGATATCCGCAGCATTCCACGCTCTCGGACCAACCCGCAGTTCAACCTTGACGTCCTGCCCGACACGCTCCACGCAGCGAAGATCAGCCACGTCGATCTCGCCGCGCTCGGTGGTCGCCGAGGCAAGAGCAAGAGCATCGAGAACGGGCGTCAACGCCGCTGGCTGGGAGCGGCAGCCATTTCACAACTACGCCGACTACGCCGAGACCGAGCCGTTTCACAGGAGGGCTCTCGAAGCGCAGCTCTCCGCGATGGCGGCGAACGAGACGTGCGCGATGATGTGTGCCGCAGGCGCTCCGGTGGCGCTGCCACCGCCGGATCGTCCGCGGGTATCATGTGCTCGCGCGGGGAGTCCCGGTCTTCCACATCAGCACGCGCGCAACGAGCCGCGCCGGCCGTGATGACGCCGTTCGCGGTCGTGAGCAAGGCGGGCGGCGTCTCGTACCCCGCGCCCGCCGGGACGGACACCGCGAGTCGTGCCATCCCCCCCCGGCGCGGCGCATCACCGAAGCGACGCGCCCCCGCTCCGCCGAGACGGCGATTGCCTGCACGAAATAGATCTCGAACACCTTCGCCCACGGCTGTGCTTGGCATCGTGTTGCTCGCCCATATGCGAGCAGGAGGTTCCAGATGACCGACGGCATCTATCCAGCTCCGACCCAAGACCTGTCCCGCATGCGAAGCGAAGCCTCGGCGCCTGACACCGACGCTGCGTTCCGCGCGTTTTCGAAGCAGGTCTTCGCAGAAGGTGCGCTGTCCGCGAAGACCAAGACATTTTATCGCGGTGGCGGTCGCGCACGTCACGCAGTGCCCGTACTGCATTCGCGGCCATACGAAAGCCGCGCTACGTGCCGGCGCGACGCCGCAGGAGCTGATGGATGCGATCCGGGTGGCCGCGGAGATGCGCGCCGGCGGTGCTTCGCGCACGCGACGATCGCGCTCGCAGAGATCGAGGCAGAGCAGCCGCCGCACGAGCACGGATAGCGGATAAGCTGTATCCATCGGCGATCCCGGTGCGGCAGCGCGGTGTGGCCGTCAGCGAGGCGGATCGCTGGGCGCTCGTCGCATACGTGTTGTCGATGTCGCCTCCCGAGCGGCCCGTGCTCCATGCACGCGACTTCGCCGCCGATCGCGCGCATCGGTCCGGACGGGCGCGTGCGCCCGTGACGCGACAGGACGATGCCAGAGGCCGAGCACGCGAGACGAGAGCTACGGGTGTGTCGTCCGCCGATCAGCTCGTTCAGTAGCCCGTAAACTCCTGCGTCCGGATGTCGTCATCATCGACTCCGGTCGCGTTAAGCATCGCGTGCAGCCCCTTCACCATCCCGGGCGGCCCGGCGATGTAATAGATCGGCGATGCGGCGTCCTTGAGGTGACGAGAGAGGAGCTGCTAATCGATCAGCCCGGTCTCTCCCGTCCACGGCCGATGCGAGCTGGCCATGTCGGTCATCGTCGCGACCAACTTGTAGTTCGAATTCGTCTGCTGCAGCGCGACGAGCTCGTCGAGGAACGCCGCATCTTCCGGTCGCCGATTCGAATAGAACACGAAGATGTGATGCGGGAGCTTTTGCCGTGCGGCGTGGACGAGGATGCTTCGAAACGGCGTGATCCCGATGCCTCCCGAAAGGATCACCGCGGCCCGCGCGAATTGTTGTGAGCGCCAAGTGGGCGAACGGACCTCGATCGTCACTGTGGTGCCGAGCGCCAAGGTCTTCAGCACGCGTTTGAAAGCAGTGTCACGCATGCGGGTCGTGATCATCAGCGTCGCCTCTTCAGGAGCGCTCGAATCGAGAACCCTCGCTTGTCACCCTCGGCGTCGGTTTCCGGGGGCGACAGGAGGCTGATATCGATGAACTGACCAGCCTTGAAGGTCCAGCCGGATGGCTTCGAACTGAAAGGCCATCGTCGCTCGGCGACTTCCTCTCGGCCGATCAACGTGGAGTGAAACATCGGCCAACTTGCGGTGACTGCCATGGTTCCCTGCTTTCCATCACATCGAGTGGATCATCGTGGTCATCGGCTCGATTTCAAGGCCGCGCTCTTGTCCGCGATCCGCTGGAGCAACTCGTTCCACGACTTCACGAACGACTTCGCGCCATCGATCTGGAGCTGCTTCGCGACCGCATCGATATCGATGCCCTCCTTGGCGAATCGCGCGAGGACCGCTTCCGCGTCGCCGCCGTCGGCGGCCAGTACACCCGAGACGTTGCCGTGGTCGGCAAACGCTGCGAGCGTCTTCTCGGGGATCGTGTTGATCGTGTCTGGAGCCGCGAGTGCTTCGACATAGAGCGTATCGGAGGCGTGCGGATTTTTCGTCCCGGTGCTCGCCCACAGCAAGCGTTGTGGACGAGCGCCCGCCGCCGCGAGCTTGGTCCACCGCGGCGATCCGAGCAGCTCGCGATACGCGCGGTACGTACGCTTCGCGATCGCGATGCCGAGCTGATTGCGGAGCTTGGGCGGCACCTTGTCGCTCACGGCCTTGTCCCACCGGCTGACGAACAGCGACGCCACCGAGCTCACCCGCGGATCGCGTCCCGCGGCGATCCGACGCTCGATCGCGCGCAGATAAGCCTCGGCGGCCGCGACGTAGTGTTCCCGCGAGAACAGGAGCGTGACGTTGATCGGTACGCCGGCAAAGATCGATTCCTCGATCGCAGGAACGCCCTCGGGTGTCCCGGGAATCTTGACGAACAGGTTGCTCCGGTCGGCCTGTCGATGGATCTGTGCGCGGCCGCGACCGAGCCTGCGGTATCGGCCGGCAACCGCGGTGAGATCTCCATGGAGATCCAGCCATCGACACCCTCAGTGGCATCGAAGACCGGCCGGAATAGATCCGCCGCCCGGCGGAGATCCTCGAGTGCGAGCTCGATGAACAACGCCTCGCCCGATCGACCGGCCTTGGCCTTGTCACGGATGCCGGCGTCGTACGCGGTTGTCTTGCCTATCGCCTCGTCGAAGATCGTTGGATTCGAGGTCAGGCCGGTGACCGAGTACTCCGCGATGTAGCGGCACATCGTGCCGTTATCGAGAAGATCGCGGGTGATGTTGTCGAGCCACACACTCTGGCCGAGCGCGCGAAGCTTGCTGGTCTTGTTCATGTTCGAAGCTCCGTACCGTCACCATGGTCGACTCGTGAACCGGCGCCCACCTTGGGAGCACCATCTCTCGCCGGGAGTCGACCGTCGACGACGAGGAACCTAGCGCGCCGCCCTCGTTCTCCCAGCGGCGAATTGCACGCGTCTCCAGATCATTGCGGCAGGCCGGTCGTCGCGCTTCGCTTCGATCATGCTCGATCAGGTTGCAGCGCATGTGCCAGAGCGACCGGGCCCAGGTAGCCGCGCTCGACGAGTCGGGCGAGTAGCAGATGATAGTAGAGCATTCCACGCTGCGGGCCGAGTGCATCGAGCACGTGGTCGACATCCACCCCACCGACGAGCTCGAGATTACGAACAACGCTGGAATCGTTCATCGGAAAGACATCGAGCCGACCGAGTCCACGTAGCAGGATCACGGTGGCGGTCCACGGACCGATTCCTTTGATCCGGCAGAGCAACGCCACGGCGTCCGGGCTCGGCAGCGCTTCCAGCATCGCTTCATCGAGCGTGCCGGTCAGCAAGGCCTCGGCCACTCGGCGGAGCGCCGCCAGCTTGTTCGCGCTCAAACCGGTTGCGCTCGACACGACATCGTTCGCGCCTTGTAGGCTCTCGGCCGTCGGGAACATATGGAGTTTCAACGCGCCACACTCGATCGGCACTCCGAGCGCCTCGACGAGATGTCGCGAGATCGAGCTGGCCGCGCTGAGACTTACCTGCTGAAACACGATCGCGTTGACGCAGGCCTCCCACAGCGTCGGATAGCGTGGCGGCTTGACGCCGAGCATGCGCCGGGCCAGCGGTCGTAACCATCGGACACCGCGGAGCGCGCGGTAGAAGTGCGAGAGCTCGCGATCGACTCCCAGAATCCGGCGCAAGACGGCAAGCTCTCGGAGGCGACCGTCAGCGCGGTTCTCGCGGCCGTCGAACTCACCCGTAGTGCGTCGGCTCGGTCCTGGGTCACGTGCGCGATCACCGGTGCACCCGCCCCGCCGAGCGCGCGGATGTACTGACCTTCTGCGGTGAGCACGTCCACGATATTCGTCGGGAGCCTTCGGAGCGCGCTCACCGTCAGGTCGAGCCGATAGGGCGCGACCACCGCGATATCGTACGCGCTCGAGCTCGGTGGCAACGATCGCGGACGTTGGCGATGGGGTGTGGCTCGTCGCGAAGGATTCACGTTTCTCACGGGTCTCGTCGTTGTAGGGTTTCACGAACCGCCGATCGCCACCGGTCCGAAGGGCACGCGCACATTCCTGCCACAGCGAGCGTCATCGCACGATCGCAGGCGAACGCAACGCCGTTCAAACCAGCGGGCGTTGCTTCACGTCAGACGGGATTTGCCGTTCGTCGAGCCTCGCTTGCTTGTCGTGCTCGAGGCTGAGTCGTGCGAGGGCGAGCGCACCGAGGAACAGGCCGAAATCGCGGAGCGCGACGTCGAGGTAGCCCCTGACCATGATGAGATTCACCATGATTCCAACGAGCCACGCTGCAACGACGTAGGCGCCCACGCGTGGCCGTACGAGGACGATGATCGAGCGATGATCCCGACGACTCCGACGACACCCATGAATGCGTGGCCGCTGATCGGAAGTGCGGCGACGACGTTGGGTGCGAGGTATTTGTCCCAGTTCGTCAGCACGTGGAAGAACTTGTCGATGCCGGCGACCAAGGGGCGACGACGAACCCCAGGTGAAGAATGTCGTAGGCCTCGTGCGCGTGACGGGTCAGCTTGACGTTGCTTCGTGCGCTAGCCGCCGCTTGCTCGGCTCCAGAGTAAGGCAGATTGATGCTCGCCATGGTTCGCTCCTTGGGGACGCTAGTCGGAGTTCGTGCATCACCAGAGCCAGGCGATTGTCGCCGACGCCGACGACGAGCTCACGGTACGCGTGGTGCACCGAATCCACTCGATGACGACGTTCAAGGTTGGAGATCGAGTGAGCTGGAGCTCGGAAGCCGGCCGCGCTACCGGAGTCATTCGCAAGAAGATCAGCTCGCCGACGAAGTTCAAGAGCTACACGGTCCGAGCATCCGCCGCAGAGCCGCAGTACCTGATCGAGAGCGAGAAGACCGACCATCTCGCGGTTCACAAAGCAAAGGCCCTGCACAAGTTGCGTCCACGTACGCAGAAGGTGCAGCGCGCGCGTTCGAAGCCGAGCCGGCGCGGTCACGGCACAAGATGAGTCTCTATTACCCGATGCGGATCGCAGCGCGCCTGCTCGTCAGGGCGGCGAAGCCTTGTCTTTCCAGCCGAACGTGAGCAGGAACGCGCTGTCCTCGACCGCTTCGACGTCGTGTTCGATCCCTCGGTCGAGCACGAGAAGTCGCCCCATGGGCAGATCGACGATCCGATCCTCGCGCTGTCGCGCGAGCCGCGGCAACTGCAAGCGCACGTGCCCCGCGAGGGTCTGGATCGACACTGTCTCGTTCGCGATGTGCTGCGCGATGTGGGCGCCGGCCTTCATGGCGATCAGCACCACGCGCATGTCGTGCTCTCGCACCAGCGTTCGCCCCGTATGGCCTTCACGGAGATAGGCATCCTCGCTTCGCATCTCCCGAACGATCGTCGCGAAGTCGAAGGTCGTCCCGAATTCTGGAGACTCTGGTTTCGCCATCGACGAGCCTAGTGCACGATCGAGACCGAACGCCGCACGCGCCTCCCGAGCCGCTGTTCACGGCCGCGTCCAGCATAGTCCGGTCATGAGCGAGCGCAGCGGCGTGCCCTCGGGCGTCCCGAGTGAGGTGTCTCCGGAGACCGTCCGCGCGTATCGGGCGCTGCTGATCTTCTACCGCTACACGTTCTTCACGATGAGCCCATCCGACCTCGCCCCGCCGCACTCGCCGGCGCTCGAGCAGATCCTGCCGTTCGTGCGCGGCTTCACGTGGATGTGGTGGGCGACCGCGACGTGGTGGATCCCGATGCTGCTGATCCTCGTCGTGCAGCACACCAATGATGAACGTCGTCTCACGACGCGCCGAAGCCGTCGTTCTTCGCGAGCCAGCGGACGATATCCATCGTGGACACGATCCCGATGAGCCGACCATCATCGTCGACGATCGGAGTGTGATGCACGTCCTCGCTCGCCATCAGCGCGGCCGCATGGGCGACGGTGGCGCGCTGCCCGAGCGTGATGGCGAGAGGCATCATCAGCTCGTTGGCAGTCTTTGTTCTGAGATCGTTGGAGGTCGGGCTCTCCGCCTGCTCCAGATCGTTCTCGAGTAGCTGTTCGACGAGATCGAGCTTCGTGATCATGCCGATCGGACGCCCCGGCTCCTCCACGACGGGAACGCAGCCGATGTGCTCCCGTACCATGAGCTCCGCGATCAGCGCCGCAGACAGATCGCGGCTCGCGCACGTGACGTTGCGAGTCATGATCTCCGTGACGGGAATCAGGTCGGCGATCGTCCGAACGGATGCGAGGTCGGGATCGGGTTTGGCGCAGGAGAGAAACCGGTCGGTGTGTGCCCCGCCCATCCGGAAGATGCGCAGGTTCAGCTGGCTGTCGGCTGCCATCGTCTTCGTCATGACGATCAGCTCAGCAAGGTTCGCGCCCGAACCAACAGGCGTGCCCCCCAGGCAACGCGCAGAAGTTTCGCCGCGGAGCGACGGCAGCGCAGCCGATTCGCGGTTCCTCCAGAGACGTCCGGCGGCATCTGGCGCGTCGGCTGCAAGTCCATCTAGCGTGAACCCACAACAAGCTCTCGAGGATGTCCTCGCCCAACACGCCGAGCTGCGCGAGCTAACGGATCGTTGCGATGTGCTCGCCGACGAGCTGGACGCCGGGCAGATCGAACCCGACGCTGTGCTGCGCGAGGTCGTACGTCTACGCCTTCGATTCGAGGCGCAACGCCGGTTTGAGGAGCTGGTTCTGCACCCGATGCTTCGCGAAGCAGGCCTGTTTCGCGCGATTCCCGTGGCGAGTGTCTCTTGGCGCAAGCCGCTTCCGCAGCTTGCGCTCGCTTCGGACGTCACGGTCGAGCTTCGACTCACGCTCGACGCGCTGCGTACCGGTCTCGACGCGGAAGATCGGCCTTATCGGTCGTTGCGTGTCCTTCAGTACACCACCGAGCTGGGCGGGCCGCGATGATGTCGTTCGCGGTGGCGAGCAAGCTGTGCCGCAGCGCGTGCTGCGATCATGAGTCCGCGCGGCGCCTCACCGAAGCGGCGCGCACCCGCTCCGCCGGCACGGCGATCGCCTGCATGAAGTAGAGCTTGAACGCTTCGGCCCACGGCTGCTCGTCGACCGCACGCGCCATGCACAAGAGCCACGCGTCACGCTCGGCCTCGTCGATCGCAAAGCGTGCGTGGAAGCCGGGGATCGAGATGGCTCCGAATCGCGCCCGATATTCGTTGGGGCCACCGAGCCAGGCCACGAGGAAGACCGCGAGCTTGTCGCGGACCTCCGTCAGATCGGTGGCGTGCATCGCGCGAAGCGCTCGCGCCGCGGGGAGCGTCTCCATGTGCTCGTAGAACCGATGGACGAGGCGGTCGATCCCATCGGCACCACCCGCGGCGCGGTACGAAGCGTCGTCAGTTCCGTAGCTTGATGAGGTCAAGCCGCGCCCCGCGCGAGCACGAGAACGAACGCGCTCTCGGCGATGGCCTCGACGTCGTGGGCCGGGCCGCGCTCGAGTGGCAGGAGATGCCCGGCACCGAGCTCGACCACGCGATCGTTCAACCGGACCCGCAGCTCCCCGTGGAGGACCTGCACCGTCGCCGTATCGCTGGCGTGGTGCTCGGCGAGCGTGGCGCCGGCCTCCATCGCGATCACCACGACCCGGAGGTCGGGCTCGCGGAGGATCGTGCGCGCGGCGTGTTTGACCGCTGACGCGATGGCGTCCGCGCGTAGCTCGCGCGCCACCGCGACGAGGTCAATCACGCCACCGGCGTGGGCTGCCTCGGGCTGGGACTTCACGCGGCACCTCCCAGCGCGCCTTGACGCCATGCCATGAGGTGTTCTTCGAGAACGATCTGCGCCTGGACATGATCGTCGAGGCGCGCGAGCTCGAGATACAGCGCGCGCTCGGTCGGGTCCGCGCCGGCGCGGGCCTGGTACTCGGTGCCCGCGACGGACCGAATGTGATCGATCAGCGCGATGACCGCGAGATGGTCCGCGTGCATCCCATCGCGGATGCGCGTCGTGACCGAGGCCGCGGCCCGATGCGCGAGGAGCGCCTCCTCGCGGTCGAGGTGGCCGAGCAGAAGGGGTTGAAGCTCGACGATCGAGCGCGCGAGCTCGCGGGTGGTGTGATCGCCACGACGGCGTGCAGCCGCGATCGCCATCGGCACGACGAACGGCAGGCGCGCCCACACGTAGTCGTGATGGTTCGCGACCGCATCGTCGAGCAACGTCGGCGGCGCGACCACGGCGCTCATACGGTCCCGCGGGTAGCGCGCGAGAACAGGATGTTGTTCTCGAGATGGATGTGCTGCATCAGCTCGGACTCGACGGTCTCGAGGCCGTGGTAGAGCGCCGTCCAGGTCGCGCACGCGTGCGCCGGCAGCCGCAGGTCATCCGTGAGTTCGCGGATCTTCACGAGCTGTTCGCGATGCGAGTCGTGCTCGCCTTCCATCACCCGGACCGGCATATAGACCGCCTCCCCGCGCTCACCGCGGCGGATCATCGGGAACAGGATCTTCTCCTCCTTGCCCATGTGGCTCTGCATCTCGGCGAAGAACTCGGTCAGCACGTCCGCGAGTCCCGATGGAACGCCCGGCTTGGTCGCGTGGACTCGCTCCACCTTGCGTGCCGCTTCGATCAGCGGAGGCAGGTCGCGGCGGAGGCCGGCGTGGTAGTGACCCTCGATGTGATCGGCGAGCTCGGTCTGCGACCGGCTCTCCCAACGCGTGGCTGAGTCGCCTCGCGTGGCCTCCTGCTCGAGCTCGGCCGCGATCTCCGCCGGATTCAGGCCGGCGCGCTCGCATGCCTCCGCCAGCGTGCGGCGGCCACCGCAACAGAAGTCGAGGCGGTGTCGCAGGAAGACGCGAGTCGCCGACGGATTCGCGGCTGCAAGCTCTCCGAGGGGGGTTGTCATCGGCTGCATGACGACGTCTTTTGCATGACCGACTCCACTGCTAACCCCTCGTGATCAGGGGGGACGAGTGAGCGCGACAACACGCCTCGTTGTGGTCCGCACAACACGTTGTACGAATCACCTATGAACCCCTGGTCGGCCCTCCAACAGCTCGCGATCGATCTGACCGAGAGCCTTGGCGCGTCCGATCGCTATCAGCGTCTCCTCGCGGTCGTCCGGTCCGTGATCCCGTGCGATGCGACCGCGCTGCTCGTGCTGCGAGATGGCGAGCTCTGCCCACTCGCCGTGCAAGGCCTGTCGGCGCAGGTCCTCGGGATGCGCTTCGCGCCCGCGCACCATCCTCGGTTGCAGGCGATCTTGCGGAGCGCGAAGCCCGTGCGATTCCCGGCGGACTCGACGCTGCCGGATCCGTTCGATGGCCTCGTCGAGGGGGCACCCATGCGCTCCACGAGGTGCACGACTGTCTCGGGTGTCCACTCGTCGCGGCCGGCCAGGTGATCGGCGTGTTGACGGCAGACGCGCTGGCGATCGATGCGTTCGACGGGCTCGGCGAGGAGTTCCTCGTCGCCCTCGGTGCGCTTGCCGGTGCGGCGCTCCACACGGCGCGCCTGATCGAGACCATCGAGGCGCTCGCCGAGCAGCGCGGGCTCGTCGTCAAGGAGCTCACGCGCGGGCGTGGCACCTCGGATGGAGCGCAGATGCTCGGCGTCAGCCCGGCGATGGAGCTGGTGCGGAAGGAGATCGAGGCCGTCGCGACCACCGAGTTCCCGGTTCTGATCCTCGGCGAGACCGGCGTCGGCAAGGAGCTCGCGGCGCGCGCGATCCACGATGGGTCCCGACGTCGCGAGGCGCCGCTGATCCAGATCAACTGCGCGGCGCTGCCCGAAGGAGTGATCGAGAGCGAGCTGTTCGGCCACGTCCGGGGCGCGTTCACCGGAGCGGTCGCCAACCGCGCTGGGAAGTTCGAGCTCGCCGACGGCGGCACCTTGTTCCTCGACGAGATCGGTGAGCTCCCGCTCGGAGCCCAGGCCAAGCTCCTGCGCGTGCTGCAGGAGGGCGAGGTGCAACGCGTCGGCGCCGACAAGCCGATCCGGGTGAACGTGCGGATCGTGACTGCAACGAACCGAGATCTCGCAAAGGAGGTCGCGGCCGGCCGGTTCCGGGCCGACCTCTACCACCGGCTCGACGTGTTTCCGCTTCGGATCCCGCCGCTGCGCGAGCGCCGCGGCGACATCGCGATCCTCGCGGGCTTCTTCCTCGATCGTTACCGCGCACAGCTCGGGATCCCCAAGGTGGTGCTCACCGCTGCCGCGACTGCCGTTCTCGAGGCCGGCGCGTGGTTGGGGAACGTCCGCGAGCTCGATCACGTGATCGCGCGCGCGGCCCTGCGCGCGCAGATGCGCACGCCCCCCGGCCAGCCGATCAAGATCGACGCGATCGAGCTCGACCCCACGGCCGCGCCCGCGAGCGCCGTCGATCCCCGCGATGCTCTCCCGCGGAAGGTCGCGCGCGGGCAAGTCACGTTGCGCGACGCGATCGAGGAGCTCAAGCGTGACGCGGTCGCGCAAACGCTGGCGGAGACCGGCGGCAACTGGGCGGAGGCCGCGCGCAGGCTCGGGATGGATCGCAGCAACCTCCACCATATGGCGCAGCGCCTGGGCATGCCGATCGGGCGCTGACCGCGCCAGGCACGCGCCTTGCGTTGACGGGATGGTGATGTCCGCACGTCCGCCTCGCGCCCGGTCGCTGTGGCCTCGAGAGCATGGTGCCTACATCCAGTTGCTCGTTCCGCTCGTCACGTCGTTGCTCGCGACGGGGGCAACCCGGCCGGGAGTCATGCTCGCGCTCGGTGCGGCATTCGCATTCCTGGCGAGCGAGCCGCTCAGGGTCACGCTCGGCGGACGCGGACCGCGATTGCAGAAGGTGGCCGGTGCGCGAGCGCGGTCGCGGTTCGCGCTGCTGGGCACGATAGCGGTGATCGCAGGCGGGACGGGCCTCGCGCTCGCGCCCAGGCCCACCTTCTGGCTGTCCGTGGGGCTCGCGCCAGTGATCGGCTTCGTGATGATCGCGTCGTGCCGCGGGACCGTCCAGACGGTGGTTGGCGAGTGCGTCGCGGCTATCGCGCTCGCCGGGGCAGCGGCGCCGGTGGCGGTGGCCGGGGGAATGAACCTCCGCGATGCGCTGGTGATCTGGTCCGCATGGTCGCTGGCCTACGCGGCGACGGTGATCGTCGTGCACCACGTGATCGCGCATCACCGACGGGCGAGCTCGCTGGCCAATGCCGGGTCCGGACTTGCGGTGGTCCTCCTCTGCGGAACCCTCGCCGCATGGATCACGGCATTCCCCTTGGCGTCGTTCGCGATTCCGCTGGCGATCGCCGCGGTGCTGGTGCTCATCTGGGCGCCACGCGCGACACACTTGCGCGCCATCGGAGTCTCGTTCCTGGTGAGCTCGGTCGTCGCCGCGCTGTGCGCGATCACGACCCTGCGTCGTTCGGCTCGAGACAACGAGCTCGAGGATTCCTTCCGCGCCGCGATGGCCGCGCACCATCCCCGCTGATGGGTCCTGTCGCCGCTTGCTGGCCGCTCGCAACGTGACGCTTCAGGCCGGCTCGGTACTCGCGCGATGGAACTCGACGAAGAACCGCACCTCGCCCTCCGGTACGACGCGATGCAGGACCTCGGGTACGACGATCCCCGGCACGCCGGGCTCGAGGAGTCGCTCGCAGGCCAACGGCGGTTCGACGATGTAGCGCAACCGACCGGCGAGCACGTGGATCACGCCCCAGACACCGGGCTTCGTCGAATGATCCTTTCTCAGCCCGTCCGGGATCGAGAGCTGATCGAAATCGCGCGTGCGCTTGTAGGGCACGTGGCGCGCGGGCAGCTCGAAGCGATCGCAGAGGACGCACGGCAGCTCGACGCCGACTTTCTCGGCGCGACCCTCGGGCGTCAGCACCCACTCGCGAACCCAGAACGGAGGGCGGTGGCGAACGTGCTGGCCGTGGCCACACCGCAGCTCGGCCACCCAGTCACCGACCTCGTCCTGATGAAACCCGTCGATCACGCGCAACATGCTCAAGGCTTCCCCGGCGACGCGATCAGGGTCCGGACCTCCCACAGCTCGGGAAAGAACGTGAGGTCGAGCGCCTTCTTCAGAAAGCCAACCCCCGAGCTTCCGCCGGTGCCGGGCGCGAACCCGATGATGCGCTTGACGGTGGTCATGTGGCGGAAGCGCCAGAGCTGGAAGCGCTCCTCGACGTCGACGAGCTTCTCGCACATGTCGTAGGCGTCGTAGTTGCGCGCCGGGTCGGCGTAGATCGTGCGAACCACTTCGAGCACGCCGGCGCTCGACTCGTAGGGCTGGGTGAAGTCCCTCGCGAGGCGGTCGGCCGGGACCGCGTGGCCATGGCGAGCGAGCCAGCTCAGGAACTCGTCGTACAGCGAGGGCGACGCGAGCCGGGCCATGAGCTCGGCGTGAATGCGCGGGTCGTGCCGGTGCGGCTTGAGCGCGTTCGCGTCCTTGTTCCCGAGGACGAACTCGAGCGCGCGGTACTGGTAGCTCTGGAAGCCGCTCGCCTTGCCGAGCGCGTCGCGAAACTGCGCGTACTCGCTGGGCGTCATCGTCTCGAGGACCGCCCACTGCTCGAACAGCATCCGCTGGATGTGCGCGACGCGCGCGAAGATCTTGAACGACTCCGCGAGCCGGTCGGTGCGCACCAGGGTCGCCGCGCAGTCGAGCTCGTGGAGGAGGAGCTTGATCCACAGCTCGCTGGTGTGGTGCTGGATGATGAACAGCATCTCGTCGTGCACCGTGGTTAGCGGTCGCTGCGCGGCCAGCAGCTCGTCGAGGTGCAAGTAGTCGCCGTACGTCCCGCCCTTGTAGAGCTCGATGTGGATGCCGGTCTCCAGCTCGCGACGGTTCTCGCTCATTCGCTCCAGCCGATGCTGGTTCCAGGCCAGCCCACGGAGTTGGATGGATGCCCAGCCGAGCTTGCAGCCTGCCCCGCAGGAACCATCTTCGCGAACGCCGACGATCTCTCCGAGCTGCTCGTCGACTACCTGCGCGAAGCGAGGTCCGGTGTGGCGATCATCTCACGGGCGAGCTGCAGCGCCGAGTGCGGCTTCGTGGTCGGCGCGCACCGCGCCAGGATCACCTTCCAGCCGTTCCGCGCGCTCGCCGCCTCCGCGACGATGCTCGCCACCTCGGCCGAATCCACGCGCTCTGCCGAGATCCGGCGCTTCGAGCCGTACTCGGCCGCCAGTGCTCGGCGCTCGGCCGGGTTCCTCGCGCGCGTGACGATGCGCGCGTACGCCTCGCACGAGTAGGCGAAGGTCTCGCGCTTCCGGAACTCGATGTCGAGCAGCCACTCCTTGGTGCGCGTCTCGCGGAGTCTGATCGTCCGTCGCTTGCAGTTGTGGAAGATGTGCGCGGCCTCGTGGACGATGAAGTCGGCGAACGGATCGCCTTCGGCGAAGTAGTCCGGAGAGACGTAGCAGGTGGTCTCCTCACTCATCCCGACGATGCGCGCGGCCTTCTTGCCCAGCAACTTCGCGCCAACACTGAGCAGATACATGTTCGCGATGTCCCACCTGGAGTGATCCCACATGTGATTCAGAAGGATCGACTCGATCGTTTCGCTCGTGACGTAGACGACGGACTTCTCGAACGTCGCGAGCACGATGTCCTGCTCGGCGCGCGCGAAGAGCCCGCGCACCATCGGCTCGACCTTGGCGCGCGTGAGCTCGATGCCGACGTTCGCGGGCACCGGCTCGTGGGAGTGTCCCTTCGCGAGACGACGAACCGCATCGACGAGCGCGCCGCGAAGATCTGCGTCCTGAAGCCGTCCGCGCTCCATGAAGTCGCCCGGCCACGCTCGGGCATCCATATCGCTGTCCCCGGTACGGAGGTAGCGCTTGATCTCGTCAGCAATGTTCGGCGTAGGTTTAGGCATCGTTTCTTGCCGTCGCTCGGGGTGGCGCCTCGGCAGTCGTCGAGCTGCCTGTCGTGGTCTCGCGTTGGGATTCGTAAACGATCGCCGAGCGAATTTGCAGCAGCTGCTGCAAGATTGGTGATGGAGTCCGCAGCTGATCGCGAGCACCGACACCGGGAATTCATAGACGGACCGAGCCCGGCAATCGGGCAACGACCGTTGCACAATTGCCGATTCTTTCTCCGGGGGCCGGGGACAATGTGCCCGGCGTTGCGATCGGCGACGTGGCGCGGCAACCTGCTTCCGTGACAATCAACGTCGACACGCCACTCACCGATGACGAGCTCGACCTGCTCGAGGAGCGGGGGCTCGACGTCCACCACGCTCTCGGCGTGATCCACGCCGTTGGCGTCGCGCCCGGCATGATCCCAACCCCGCAGTGGCTGCCGCTCGCGTTTGGGGACGCGCCACCAGATCAGACCACGATCGGGCTCGTGCTTCGCCTGTACAACGCGGTCCTCGGCATGCTCTCCAAAGGTCGGGAAGTCATGATTCCCGAGGCGGACGACGAGGCTGCTTGCATCGCGTTCGCCTCCGGCTATGTGGCCGCTGCGACACTCGACCCGGCATGGGTCGGACACACCGCGCGGTGGACGTTCGCCGCGCCGCTCGCGTTTCTCGCCGAGCGCCATGACCTGGTCCCGGCTGGATTCCTCGCCGAGGTTCCGGATCAGCAGGAAGCACGCAAGGTCGCCCTCCGAGATCTCGGCAAGCTGGTCTACGCGGCCTATCAAAGCTTCGCGAAGGATCGCCTCGCGACGGCCCACGCCGCGCATGCCCGCGCGACCACGGCACGCGTCGGGCGCAACGAGCCTTGCCCGTGCGGGTCGGGCAAGAAATACAAGCGCTGTTGCATCGAACGAACAACGTGATCGTTCACGACGGGTTGCCTCGAGCTGGTCGATCACTTCTTCCGATGGCCGACCTTCGTGCCGGCCGCCTTGGGCTTCGCAGCACGGCGCGTCTCGATGGCGTGGATCGTCTTCTCGATCTCCGCGACCAGGACTGGCTCCTTCGGCAACACGGTGCGGTACTCCGCGGCCAGCACTTTGTTCGGCAGGTTCTCGAGCGTGTAGTGCGCGACAGCGCTGTCCCTCTCGGCGCACAGGATCAGCCCGACCGGTGGGTTCTCGCCCTCGACCATCCAGTGCTCCCGCGCGTAGTTCAGGTAGAGGTGCATCTGGCCGGCGTCCGCGTGCGTGAGCTTGTCGAGCTTCAGGTCGATGATGACGAGGCAGCGAAGGCGCCGGTGGAAGAACAGCAGATCGATCCGGTACCACGCGTCGCCGACACGCAGCCGTCGCTGGCGCCCCACGAACGTGAAGTCGCCGCCGAGCTCGAGGAGGAATGACTCCAGCTTGGCGATCAGCGCGGACTCGAGGTCGTTCTCGGAGTACTCGTCCTTGAGGTTCAAGAACTCGAAGAAGAACGGATCCTTGATCTCCTCCTCGGCAGTTATCACGTCATCGGGCATCTGCTCCTGGCCCTTGCGCAGCATCGCTGCCTTGTTCTTCGAGAGCGCGGTGCGCTCGTAGAACTGGCTGCCGATCTGCCGGTCGAGCTGGCGGACGGTCCAGCCGCCGCGTAGCGCCTCGGCTTCGTAGAACCGCTGCGCCTCGGGGTTTCGAACCGAGAGCAGACGCACGTAACACGACCAGGGCAGCGGGAAGTGTCCCGCAACGTGGGCCAGCTCGTTCAGGCCGGCGAATTTTGCAGACACCGTCTGCAATTTCTGGAGTGCCGGCTCGGACCGCGATTCTGCAGACGCTGTCTGCAAAGTCTCGTCTCGATGCGCGAGGTAGAAGGCGCGCATGTTGAACACGTTCCGCTGACCGAATCCGCGGCCAAACCGGGACGCGAGGTCCACGGCGAGGCGAGCGACCAGCACGTCGCCGTAGTCGGCGCGCGCCTTGCCATGCTGCTCCTCCTCGACGATGCGTCGCCCGACCGCCCAGTAGGTCATCGTGATGACGGCATTCGACGTACGAACGACCGCGCGCCGGCCGGCATCGATCAACGCGACGACGTCCGCGAGCATCGCATCGTAGCCCGGCGCGACTCTCACGAGACTGGTCTTCTTGCGGGTCACGACGCCTCCGGCAATTGCGCAAGCGGCGCGTGCGCGATTGGACGTCGAGCCAGGGTGCGCGTCGACTTGCTTGTCCTCTTTCGAGTTGTCGCCATCTAGCTCGCCTCCTCGCCCAAGCGCACGAGCACTTCCCAGCGCAGGCCGCGAGGGTCGAAGCCGTACGCGGTCACACGGTACTCGCCTGCCCCGACGCGCGCCACGAGGTCGGCGAGCGCGACCGAACCCGACACATTGAAGCCGCCCAGCTCGGTGAGGTTGCGATACTCGACGAAGCCGTTCGCGTTGTTCTCGTCGGGGATCATGAAGTCGCCCTGCATGCGCGCGACGCTGAGACGCGTCGACTGCTTCTCCGGCAACGACATGAGCAGCTGGGACAGTTGTACGGGCGTGACGCGCCGGACGACATCCCGAGGGTCGTGGAGCGGCGGTAGCGCGGGCTCGGGACGCTGCAGCTCGCCCGACCACAGGCCGACCAGCCACGTGTGGTAGAGGTCGCGGACGTCTTCCGGCGGTACGCGCAGCGCGATCACGATCTCGGCAAGCGAGTGGCGCTGCTCGAGACGCTCGAACACGAGCGCCGCGAGCTCGCCCTTCGAGAGCTGCGCGGCGTTCACCACGGCTTGCTGCGCGTTCCGCGGCGACCGGTGCTCCGCTACCAGCTCCTTCGCAAGCCGCTCGACATCGGACGCCTTGAAGCGGCGCACGCTGTTCGCGTCGATCGTCGGGTGCAGACGCGTGCCTTCGAAGCGGCGCACGGTCGAGATGCTGACGTCTAGGCGCTTGGCAACGTCATCGCGGGTCAATGCTGCCAAAGACGGCCCGTCGTCGCCCTGTTTTGCGTCTAAACGCTTGGCTTTCTCGCGCTTCGGCACCCCAAAACCATACCCTAACCCTCTGATCTTTAGACCATCCGGAAAGCGCGGAGAAATGCACGACCATGTCAAAAACAGACTAAAAGTCTGTCTGTCATCAGCCTGTCAAGCCTGGCAGACAGACCATTGCCTGACGCGTGACACCTCGTGGCAGGCAAATCCGTTCTACACCGGTTGTACACCCGGCCTTTTTCAGTGATCTTGCCAGCCTCGGCGACTGCTCACGTGTTCAGTGGACCTACGTGTCACAAGATCTCCAAGAATCACGAGTTATTACAGGTATTTCGGCAACTACCTCTTCGAGTGGTGCGTGTGGCTGGGCTATGCCGTGTATGGAATCGCGTTCGCGCCGTGGGGGCTCGTCGCGCTCGTGCCGCAGCTGATCATCCTCGCGAGCATCTGGGGCGTCACCGGCATTCCACCGACGGAGGCGCAGTCATTGCGCTCGCGCGGTGATGCGTATCGCGAGTACCAGAAGCGCGTGTCGAAGTTCGTCCCGTGGCCGTCGAAGCGCCGGTAGCGCGGCGTCTGGTTTTCGGACAATTTTGCGTTCTACACCGGTCTATCAGACCCCTGTCATTGGCTCCGGTGCCATGATCAAGGATGCACGTTGTCACGGACGGAACGAAATCCTTCCAGGTCTACGGTCGTGCTCTTGTTCGCCGTTGGCCTTGCGTCTAACCATTCGGTTAGGTAACCATCTGGTGAGATGCAAGCCGACGCGTTGAGCCAGACGTTCGCCGCGCTCGCCGATCCGACCCGCCGCGCGATCTTGAAACGGCTGGCTGCGGGACCCGCGAACGTGAAGGAGCTGTCGCGACCGTTCGACATGAGCGGTCCGGCGGTGTGCAAGCACCTGCGCGTCCTCGAGCGTGTGGGCCTGGTCCGGCGCCGTCGAGAAGCGCAGTCGCGCCCGCGCGAGCTCGATCCCGCGCCGCTCAAGGAGATCGCCGCGTGGACCGACGCGTACCGCGAGCTTTGGGACGCCAGCTTCGATCGGCTGGGTGCTTATCTGAAACAACTGCAGCAACCCACCGGAGGGCGCCGTGCGCGTCGCCGTAAGCGCTGATCTGATCGACGACCGCGAGTACGCGGCGCCGCCCGAGCTGGTCTTCGAGGCGTGGACCAAGGCCGAGCACTTCGCGCGCTGGTTCGCGCCCGACAACGTCGAGGTGCCGCTCTGCGAGCTCGATGCGCGCCCCGGTGGCGTGATCCGATTCCAGCATCGCTGGCCGGAGGGACCGCTCGTCTCGATCCGCGGCGTGTTCGACGAGGTCGTGGCGCCGACGCGCCTGTCGTTCACGTTCACGTTCGTCGATTCGAACGATCGCCCGATGGTCAACGCGATGATGCCCGAGTGGCCCGTCGGGGCGCACATCGTGATGACGGTGGAGCTAGTTGCCACCGCGCGCGGGACCCGCATGACCGTGGCGCAGCGGGTCGCCGAACCGGAGCTCGCCGGTTCGGCACCGATCGTGCGCCATCGGAACCTCGCGGCGATCGGTTGGAGCCAGACGGCAAAGCGTCTGGTCGCGTATCTCGAACGGAGGACACCATGGGACTCTTGATCTTCAGCATCAACGTCACCCTGGATGGCTGCGTCGACCACCGGGAGGGAATCGCCGACGACGAGACCCACGCCTTCTTCACCCACCTCATGGACGAGGGCGGGGCGATGCTGTGGGGCCGCGTCACCTACGAGATGATGGAGAGCTCCTGGCCGGCGATCGCCCGCGGCGACGCGGAGGCGCCGCCGGCGATGCGCGAGTGGGCGGTCAAGCTGGAGGCCAAGCCGAAGTACGTGGTGTCGTCGACGCGAAACGACTTCCCCTGGACCAACAGCCACCACATCGCCGGCGACCTGCGCACGGGCGTGCAGAAGCTCAAGAACGCGACCCCGGCCGGCGTGCTCCTGGGTAGCGGCAAGCTCGCGACCGAGCTGGACCGGCTGGATCTGATCGACGAGTACGAGTTCCTCGTCCACCCCAGGATCGCCGGCCACGGCCCGACCCTGTACCAGAGCGGGCTGCCCAGCACGCGACGGCTCGAGCTTGTCTCGGCGAAGCCGCTCCGCAGCGGCGCGGTCGCCATGCACTACCGGCGCGCGCGCTGACTCAGAGCAGCCCCATCGCGCCCAGCGCGTCGCCGGGAGCCTTCTTTGTTCGCTGCCCTATCCGGTCGGGTTGCGGCGAATCGGCTCGAGGTCGTGCGCACACCGCGATAGACCACGGCGCCCGTCATGACACCACCGCCTACGAGAAGAAGTTTCGCCGACTACCGCCGCCGTGGGCACACCGAGCTCGCGTGCAGCCCCGCTGGAGGGCGGCCAGCCGTGCTCGATCGCTCGTGCCCCGTACCAACACCGGGTGGCCTGGTCGTCGAGGGCATCGAGTAGCACCATGTGGTCGCCCCACGGCAATTTGGCAGCAAGCTGCTGCAAGATTGGCCGGCTCGTCCATGTCGTCGCGAACGACCGCATGTAGCGCAGGTTCCTCGACGAGAACCCGGACATGTCGGGGGATGCGGTGCGGATGTCGGCGGCGAGGCGGTCGATGACCTTGGCTCCCCATGGCTCGGCTTCCATCCGTGCGGCAACGACGTTTCCGATCTCCCAATACAGCAAGATTGCGGCGGAGTTCGCTGCGATCACCGTCGAGAGCCGGGCTTTGCCGATGCGCTCCTTGATATCGCGGAGCGTTCGCGCGTAGCTGTGCGGCAAACCCTGCCACGGGAGGCGGCACCGGAAACAGCGCGTCGTTCCCGCCGCGGATCGACCATCGAGCACGATAACGGAAAGCTCACTGCAGATCTTCACGAACGGTGCACGCGCCGCGGGTTGGACAGGGCCGGCAGTCGGTCGTGACTGCGAGACCCTCGACCGAGACCGCCGACGGCGCGCTGCAGTTCGCGAAGCGCAGTTGCTTGCAGCGTACGCCCGGGTCGGTTCGCCTGCACGCGACGCCGTCCGTGTGATGGAACCAGGCTCCCCACAAGCCGGTCCGATCTTCGGTCGTGCCCGCTTCCAGGAAGCCTGGTTTAGTGAACTGACGGAGAGGCACATCCACTTTCAGGATCGCAATGCGATCGTGGACCGCGAACGCATAGTGGGGCCTGCCGTTCGTGCCCTCGCAGCAGTTGCTGGAGAGAAACGCGCTGCCCAGGTCGAGATCGATCGCGAGGCTCGCGTCGTCGACCCATCGCCACCCGTCATCGTTGACCGCGATCGCGTAGGTGTATGTGTACTTGGTCTCGACGACGACCGCGGCATAGTCATGCGCGCGCTCGAGCACCAGGCACCTACCGGAGCCCCGCGACGCACACAACGCGGCAAGCGAGCCGAACGATTCACCGTCGCCACGCGCCACGCCCCGACCTGTGAGTGCAAGCACGACCACCAAGACGGCCCAGCGCATGGCCCTATCAACGCGCGACTACGGAGCCCTATTGCCCCGACCGCATGATCTACGCAAGACGGTCTCTCCGAATCGGCCGCAGATCCCGCGGATGCTGCTCGATCGCCCGATGGCGCGAGGCGAGGTGCGTCCGGCGCTCGTAGTCGCAGCCGTACGCCGGCTTTCACCGCTACTACGCGACCCTCACGCAAGCGTCGCCAGCGGTCTCCCTCGTCGTCGATGCCTCCGTTCGGCGCGACCTGGGGCGCTGCATGTCAAGGCCGCCCGCGGCAACGGCCCGCGCGCGCCATCGCAGCGGCGCGGCGGGGATCGACTTCTACCGCATCACGCTCGGTAGCCTTCGCATGGTGTCGGTTTCGACTTCCGCCTGCGAAGTGCTCGCAGCGTCGGCGGCAATCGGCGCACAGAAGCTGCGCGCGCGGGGACAGCGTCGGTCGGGATGCGCTACGCTTCGCGGGGTCCGTGCGACGCGAGATTCGATGTAGACCGCTGCTCGCGATCGTCGTGCTCTCGGTCGGCTGCGGGCGGATCAGCTTCGATCCGTTGGGGGGCGGTCCGAGTGACGCGACGGCCGCCGACACGCTCGCCAGCGCATGCCCGCCATTCGCGACGCTGTGTGACGACTTCGAATCGGGCGGGCTGGCCAAGTGGACCGGGAGCGATGTCTCGCCGGGCGCGGAGGCTATCGTCGATCAATCGACCGCGCACTCGGGCGTCTATGGGCTCGACGCGACCGTCCCGGTCGAACCGAGCGACGGCGCGTTGGCGACGGCGGCGCTCGTCACCTTGCCGCAGAGCACCGGGATGCTGGCCGTGCGCGAATGGATCGAGCTGTCGGCGCCGCTCGTCGACTACGAGTCGGTGATCATCATCTACAGCTCGTCGCCGACGCACTACGCGATCGTCGGCGGCGATAACAACAGCCTGTGGAACGCTGGCGAAGACAGTCCCAGCGGCGGCCTCGTCGATCACCCGAGCAGCCTGCCGGTCCCCGCGCTCGGCGTGTGGACTTGCGTCGAGCTCGACTACACCTTTCCGTCGACCGGCTCGGCGCAGATCCAAGTCTTCGTCGGTGACGCCAAGATCGTGGACGTGCTCGCCGCTGATGCGGCGCCGGTCTACGATCACGTCGAGGTCGGAGTCGCCCGCGCGAACATGCCCGGTTACCACCTCTCGACGGACGATGTCGTCATCGCGCCGCAGCACATCGGCTGCCAGTAGCGCGAACGTCGCGTACGTCGGTCAAGGGCTCGATCGTCCGTGCCGCCTCGCTCGATCTCCATCGCCACTCTGCTCGTCACGGATAGCAGGTCGATGGATCGAACGGCTGGTTCGCGTGCGGGCCGCCGGTCCAGTAGCAGTCATACGCCGCGTTGGTGCCGACCAGGCCCGAGGTGCCGTCCAGATCGCCGGCGGTGACGTCGGGGCCGATCAGTGGCCACGGTTTGCCGTGCAGATACCCCGGCTGTGTCGCGTAGTACCAGGACGGCGCGAAGTCGTGCTCGTCGCCGCCGTCCCAGTAGGCCACGCCGTGGGTCGCGAAGTCGTAGTTACCGTGGTTGATCGATGTGGTGTCCGGGCTCGGCACCGAGCCGACGGCCGCGGCGTAGCTGTAGGCAATCGGGTTGTCGGTGGTGCCGTACTCGTTGAAGCCGCGCACCGTCGCCGCAGACCAGTCGGCGTGCATCCCGGTCCGACCGAGCACGTTCGCGACGAAGCTCATGTATGTGTTGAGCGTGTAGACGTCGATCGCATCGAAGCCCGACATCGTCGCGGCGTCGAAGCTCGGCACGGTGCCGCAGGTCGGCGCCGGCGTCGCGTACGAGCAGCCACCGTCGTCGTTCGATTCGTCGCCCCACATGCTGTTGCGGAAGAACACGAAGTGAGAGGCACTCCCGTGAAAGTCGTCCTCGGCGATGTGCGAGAAGATGTTGCCCTCGAACAGCGTCATGTAGGGATGCGCGCCGTGGTTTGGCCGAGCCGAACCGAGGTAGGTCAGGTCGTCGGTGTACTCGTCGTCGACGTAGTTGTAGAGCACCACGTCGCCGCCGCCGCCGCCCTCCCAGATGAGGCCGTGGCGGTTGTGGCGCATGATGTTGTTCTCGATCTTGTGGTTACCGTTCGTGAAGAACACGTAGATGCCGTAGCCCGCGCCGCTCGCGCCCGAGCGCTGCTCGTGCACGTAGCAGTCGCGGACCTCGTTGCCGTACGAGTAGGCGAGCTGGATGTGCGCCGACCCGCTGTCGGAGCCCGTGTACTGGGTCTCGACACCTTTGACCCAGCAGTACAAGCAGCCCTGCATCGTGATGATCTGACCGGCGCCGATATCACCGGTCGCGACCACGTGAAAGTCTTCGTAGCCGGCCTGCTTCGTCGGGAAGTCGATGATGTCGTACTTCGCACCCGCGGGCTCGGTGCCCGCGGGATCGGTCAGCGTCACCGCGGCGGTGTACGGTGTGTAGTAGAGCGGCTGACTGGTCACGATCACGGAGCCGGGTCCACCCGAGCCGCTCGAGATCGCCGTGACCTGGACGATCTGCTGCATCAAGTACGCGCCGGTATCGTCGCCGCAGTAGTCGCAGCTGCCGTCGGGATCGCTGACCAGCGACGGATCGTCGTTGCCGAACACCTTGATCCACGTGCCCACGCTCACGGTGCCCGAGCCGATCGTGAGCGTGGTGTCGCCCTTGTGGGGCGAGCCCGCCAGCACGTACGTCGCGGGGATCTGGTCGTAGTCGGTGGCCGGCTCGATGTTGTTCGAATGCGAGAAGTCTTGCGTGGTGAGCCAGCCGTTCGGCCCTTCGAGGATCAGCGTGCCCGGGCCCGCGCCGCGCAGCACGACGCCGGTCTTCAGCCGCACCGTGCCGTCGATATAGAAGTTGCCGACCGGCAGATAGACCGCGCTGCCCGTGCCGGCGGCGGCGATGCAGTTGTTGAGCGCGGTCGTGTTGTCGGTCGTACCGTTGCCGACCGCCGCGCTGCACGCGACCTGCGGCATGTAGACCGGCAGCGTGCCGCCGTTCCACAGATCCGATCCGGCCTTCCACGGGATCTGCCGGCAATTGGTCGGGCATCCCGCGTCGTCGTCGGGGAGGCGATAGCCGCCGCCGGGCCCCACACCGTCGCCCGGCGTGTCCCGGGGGAGGTGGGCATCTCCGTTCGCGCGATCGCTGTGGCCGCACCCCGCGGCAAGCCACAGCGCCGCGCACGCGCTCGCGATCACGTCGATGCGTTTCACGACCCCGAGTGTTCATCGAGGCCGGCCGCGGTTGCCAGCCGCGAGTCGTTACATGCTCGCAGGTGGTTCGACCTTTGGGCGCCGATCTCGAGGGGTTACTCGACGATGTTCTTGCACGGTCGTGCTCGAGCTCGGGCGTGACCGGCGCGAGTGCGGGTCAGTGGCCGTCATCCGCCTCGAGAGCGACCTTGGCGCGAAACGAGCGGAACAGGTACGTGAAGTAGCCGAGCGCGAGCAGGATCGCGGGAATCCACCACACGAGTCCGATCGCGAGCCCGGCGCGGTCGTTCGCGGTATTAGGCACGTCGAGGCTGAACGACGGGTCGATGGACGACCGCAAGATCACCGGATAGAGCGCGCCCGCCGTCATGCCGAGGAGCGCCGCGATCACGAGCGACGAGGCCAGGAAGCCAGCAAGCTCGCGTTCACGCGCGAGCGCAACGAACACGCCGATCCACGCGGCGACGGCAGCAAGAGGCAGGAGCCACAGCAGGGGGCGATCGGCAAGGTTCGCCAGTAGCGTCGGGTTCACGAATGCCGTCTCGACCGTGACGAGGATCGCGAGGACGAGCGCGACGATCCACGCCCACCGGGCGACGCGCGCCGACCGGGCGTTGACATCGCCCGCGGTCTTCCACTGCAGGAACATAGCGCCGTGGGCCGCGAGCAACGCGAGCGCGAACAAGCCGACCGACAGCGTGTACCAGTCGATCGCACCGAGCTCGCCACCGAGGCCGAAGTTCGTGAACAGCGGAGCCGCGAAGTAGCCGCTGGCATCGATCGGGACGCCGCGCAGGACGTTGCCAAGCGCGACGCCGAGCACGAGTGCGAGCACCGCCGACGACAACGCGAAGACCGCGTCGAAGAACTGCCGCCACAGCGGGTTCGCCTGGTGCGAGCGGAGCTCGATCGAGATGCCGCGCAAGATGAGCAGCCACAGGACCAGCATGAGCGGCAGGTAGAAGCCGCTGAACGCGACCGCGTACACGCGCGGGAACGCGAACACGAGCAACCCGCCGGCCGCGAGTAGCCAGACCTCGTTGCCATTCCACACCGGGCCGATCGCCGCCAGCACCGTCCGGCGGTCGTCGTCGGAGCGCGCGACGAACAGGTGAAGGGCACCGGCTCCGAGGTCGAAGCCGTCGAGCACGACATACACGATCAACATGAATCCGAGCAGCACGAACCAGGTGGTCGCCATATCGCTCCTCAGCTCTCCGGCTGACCGGGGGTCGGGCCGCGCGCGATCTGGCGGCCGACGAGATAGACGAACAACAGGCCGATCACGAGGTAGAGCCCGAGGAACCCGAGCGTCGAGAACGCGACGTCACCTGCCCCGACGCGCGGCGACGACGCTTGTGCCGTGCGTTGCAGCCCGTAGACCGCCCACGGCTGCCGGCCGAGCTCGGCGGTCATCCAGCCGAACGCCGTCGCGATGTACGGGAATGGAACCGCGAGCATCAGGATCCAGCGTAGCGGCCGCGAGCGGTACAGCGTCTTGCGCCACAGCCCGATCGCCGCGATGCCCATGACGAGGATGAGCAACGTCCCGAGCCCGACCATGATGTGATAGGCGAAGTACAGGAGCTCGACGTTATCGGGCCACTGATCCTTCGGGATGTCGTTCAGACCTTTGACCTCCGCGCCGAACGACCCGTACGCGAGGAAGCTGAGCGCGCGGGGGACGACGATCGGATTCTCGAGCCGGCCCTCGGCGACGTTCGGCTGGCCGATGATCGCCAGCTCGGCCTCCGATCCGGTCTCGAACTTTCCCTCCATCGCCGCCAGCGCCGCGGGCTGGTACTCCGCGACGAGCTTCCCGCTGCGGTCGCCGGTCGGGAACAGCTGGACGAGCGACGCCACGAGGCCGGCGATCACGCCGAGCTTGAGACAGCGCTTCGCCGACTCCGCGTGTTTGCCCACGAGCGACCAGTACGCGCCGACGGCGGCGACCACGAACGAGCCGGTGATGACGGCCGCGCACATGTTGTGGGCGTACTCCCAGAGTGCCCAGCGATTGAACATGAACGCGGTGACATCGACGAGGTGCAGGTTGCCGTCAGCGCCGACGGCAAAACCCTCCGGGTGTTGCATGAAGGCGTTGGTGGTGATGATGAAGTATCCGGACGCCCACGATCCGACGAACAGCATGATCGCCGCGATGAGGTGGGCGCGCGGGCCGAGCTTCTTCTCGCCGTACAAGAAGACGCCGAGGAACGCGGACTCGGCGATGAATGCGAACATGCCCTCCATCGCGAGCGTCATTCCGATCACGCCGCCCGAGTAGCTCGAGAATCGTGCCCAGTTCGTGCCGAACTGGAACTCGAGCGGGATCCCGGTCACGACACCGACCGCAAAGTTGATCGCGAAGATGCGAGCCCAGAACCGGGCCACGTCATCCCATCGCGGGTCGTTACGTCTGATCGCGAGGATCTTGCTGACGAGGATGAGGAACGCGAGACCCATCGTCAGCTGCGGGAACAGGTAGTGGTAGGTGACGGTGAAGCCGAACTGAAACCGACTCCACGTGACCGCGTCCATGGGGTGACTGTGCTCCTCTTCGAGTCCGCAACAAGAGTGCGCGCGACCTCAAATCCGGTCGAGCACGCGACCGAGCCGCTCCCGAACCTCGGCCGCGATCGCGCCGAGTCGCGGGTCCTGCGACGCCATGGTCTGCGCTGGATCGATCGCCACGACGGTCGCCCCGCCGCCGTCGCGCTCGTACACGATGACGTTGCACGGGAGCATCACGCCGACCTCGAGCATGATGCCGAGCGCCTTGTGGGCGAGCGCCGGGTTGCACGCGCCGAGGATCTTGTAGCGCCGGAAATCGACGTCGAGCTTCTGCTTGAGCGTCGCCGCGACATCGATCTCGGTCAGCACGCCGAAGCCTTCCGTCTTGAGGGCCTCGGGCACGCGAACGAGTGCCTCGTCGTAGCTGATCGCGAGCTCTTTGCGAATTCCTGGCGTCATGTCGGTGAGAGCGGACCACGCCCCCAAGGGTCCCGCAATCACTTGCCGAAGATCCGTCGAAGTGCTCCTCCGAGCCCGGGGCTCGCTGTCTGGGATCCGGCGGTGGTCGAGGCGTCTCGACAGGTACAGCGCGATTCCTTGGGCACGTGGCCGAGGACCTGCTCGACGTGGGCCCCGCACCCGGCCCAGGTTGGCTTGTGGCACTTGTTGCATTGCACGACACGACACATGTGGATGCTCCTTCTCTCGTAGGAGCCATCCACGGCACCGAGGGTTCGCACAAACGACCGCGGCGGGTAGACTGCGACGCAGATGGAACGCTCCGACGCAGATCTCGTGACGGCCGCCCGCGGCGGAGACCGTGCCGCGGTCGAGGAGCTGCTCGCTCGCTACGAGCCGAACATCTATCGATTCGGCCTACGCATGTGCGGCAACGAGGAGGCCGCGCGCGAGGTGCTCCAGGAGACGCTACTCGCGGTCTTCCGGTATCTCCCGGGCTTTCGCGGCGATGCCGCGCTGTCGACGTGGCTGTATCAGATCGCGCGGAGCTTCTGCATCAAGGAGCGCCGCGGCGAGCACCCGACCCGCTCGCTCGACGACGCCGGCGCACCCCAGCTCGTCGATCCGGCGCCCCAGCCCGACGCGCGCGCGCATGCCCGCGAGATCGGCGAGGCCCTGTCGCGCGCGATCGCAGTCCTCCCGCCCGAGCAGCGCGAGGTGCTGATCCTCCGCGACGTCGAGGGCCTCAGCGCCGAGGAAGCCGCCCGGGTCGTCGGCATCGAGGTCGGGGCGCTCAAGAGCCGGTTGCACCGGGCTCGCATGGCGCTGCGTAGCGAGCTCGCGGGCATCCTCGGGACGAACGACAACCCAGAACCGTGTCCCGAGCTGGCGCAGGAGCTCGCGGCGTATGTCGGCGCCGAGATCGATCAGGCGACGTGCGTGCAGATCGAGAAGCACCTCGCGACCTGTGCGCGGTGCGCCGGCGCGTGCGACGCGCTCAAACGGACGGTCTCGCTGTGTCGGCGGCTGCCCGGAGATGTCGTGCCCGCCGCGGTGCGAACGGCGGTCCGCGATGCGATCATGGCCGCGATCCCGGCGTCAGCAAGCCTCGACCGCTGAATCGTTCGGCGCCGGCAGGGCCTCGCCATGTCACCCGCGACGAACGCCCACGAGCTGCACCGTGGCGCTCGGGCCGTCGTGGAAGCGTCCCTCGTGGATCTCGCGGTTCGCGTCACGCGCCACGACGAGCTCGAGCGGGCTCAGCTGCTCGCGCAGCTCGGCGAGCGTGCTGAGCAGGCTCAGCTCCTTCGGGCCGCCGGTGCCGAGTGCGAGCTGCTCCGGCCGATAGGTCTCGAGGACGAGGCAACCGGCGGCGCGCAACGCATGCGGGATCTGGGCGTGGATTCGGTGGCGCACCGCCAGCGGCACGTGCGCGAAGATCTCGACGATGCCGCTCCAGCGGTCGATCCCGAGATCGAACGTCGCGAGATCGGCCTGGATGACCTCGATCGTGACGTCGTGAGCTCGCGCCAATCGCTCGGCCTTGCGCAGGCCTTCGATCGACAGGTCGATCGCGGTGACCTGATGACCGAGGCCGGCGAGGAACACCGCATTGCGCCCCTCGCCCTCGGCCAGGCACAGCACCGGCCCGGGCGGAATCCGGTACGCCTCGGCGCGCAGAAAGTCGTTGGGCTCGACGCCGTACGCGTACTCGTCGGAGCCGTATCGTTCATCCCAGAAGTTCGTCATCAAGCCTCGAGCTCGGGTGGTGCGTGCCAGCATCATGCCGGGTCCAAGCGTCGGGTGAGAGCCACCGTGCGCGGAAACGGTTCGCGCTCATCGAGGCGAATCCTTTTCTTGTCGCGCGGCTCTCGACCGATATGTCCACGCGTCCCCCGCAGGTCGAGCACTTCTACGACCTCGTGACATCTACCCTCACCTACCTGGTGTTCGATCCGACGACCCGGGATGCCGTCGTGATCGACCCGGTGATGGACTTCGATGCGGCGAGCGGCAAGACGTCGACGGCCTCGACCGACCGAGTCGCGCGCGCGATCGCGGAGCACGGCCTGACGCTCCACTACGTCCTCGAGACGCATCCGCATGCCGATCATCTGTCCGGCTCGCAACACCTCAAGCGACTGCTCGGCGCCAGGGTCGCGATCGGCGAGCGCATCACGGAGGTCCAGGCGACGTTCCAGCCGATCTTCGATCTCCCGGCGGGGTTCGCGCTCGATGGCTCGCAGTTCGATCGCCTGCTCCGCGACGGCGAGACGCTGCACGCCGGGTCACTCGCGATCGACGTGATCGCGACGCCCGGCCACACGCCCGCTTGCGTCTCGTACGCGATCGGCGACGCGGTGTTCACCGGCGACGCGCTGTTCGTCGAGGACTCCGGGACCGGCCGGTGCGACTTCCCGCGCGGTGACGCCGACGTGCTCTACCACTCGGTCCACGACCGGTTGTACGCGCTGCCCGGCGAGACCCGGGTGTTCGTCGGGCACGACTACCAGCCCGGCGGGCGCGCGCTCGCGTACGAGACCACGATCGAGCGCGAGCGGCAGCACAACATCCAGCTGACCGCGTCGACCACGGCGCCAGAGTTCGTGGCCTTCCGGACGGCGCGCGATCGCACACTCGGGGCGCCGAAGCTCCTCTTGCCGAGCATCCAGGTCAACGTCGATGCCGGTCGCCTGCCGGCTCCGGACCCGCACGGCCGGCGGTTCCTGCGACTGCCCGTCAACCCCGGCGCCGCCACACTCGACGATGGCTCGACATGACCCGCAACACCGGGTTCTGGATCTTCGTCGCGATCATCGGCACCGCGCTGGTCGTATTCGGCGCGCCGAGCTGGCTCGCGCTCGGCGCGGGGCTGGTGGTCGCCGTGGCGTCGGGCAAGGCACCTCCGGCCGCGGTCAGAAAGCTCACCGGCCGCACCTTGCAACTCGGCGTCGTCGCGCTCGGCGCGGGCATGAACCTCGAGGTGGTCTGGCGGATCGGCTCGAGCGGCGCGCTCATCACGGCGATCAGCCTCAGCGCCGCGCTGGCACTGGGCTTCGCACTCGGCCGCTGGCTCCGGGTCGGCGGCGATACGCCGTTGCTCGTCTCGGTCGGCACCGCGGTCTGCGGTGGCAGCGCCATCGCCGCGGTGTCGAGCGTGATCAAGCCCAAGGAGCACGAGATCTCGGTCGCGCTCGCCGTCGTGTTCATCCTGAACGCCGTCGGGCTCGTGCTGTTCCCGGTGCTGGGGCACGCCTTCGGACTCTCGCAGCCCGTGTTCGGCCGCTGGGCAGCGCTCGCGATCCACGACACGAGCTCGGTCGTCGGCGCCGGGATGGCGTACGGCCCGGTCGCGCTCGGCATCGCCACGACGACCAAGCTCGCGCGCGCTCTCTGGATCGTCCCGCTCACGCTCGCGATCGCGATCGGCCGCCAGCGCGGCTCCGGCGCGAGCCTCCGCGACGTGAGGTGGCCGTGGTTCATCCTCGCATTCGTCGTGGTCGCCGCGCTGTTCACGTGGATCCCGGCACTCGCCGCGGTCTCGCATCCGATCGTGGTGATCGGGCAGCGCGCGCTCGTGCTCGCGTTGTTCCTGATCGGGCTCTCGCTGTCGCGCAGCGCGATGTCGAGCGTTGGTGCTCGGCCACTGCTCCTCGGCGTGATCTTGTGGATCGCGGTGGCGGCGGTGTCGCTGCCGCTCGCGATGATGGCGCCGGGATAGCGGTGCGAGGTCAGGCGGGACGCGCGGTGCCCGCGAACGTGTAGCTCAACCAGCGCGCACCGTCGGTGTAGTCGGCATGCAGGTCGTCGGAGCGATAGCCCGCGTCGCGCAGGATCCCGGCAATGTCACGATCGAGGTGACAGCCACCACCGACGCGCCGCCACACCGGCGTGAGCCAGCGTTGCCAGCGCCGAGTCGCGGCATCGCGCGCGAGCCCGTGCTCGACAAGCACGAGCTCGCCGCCGGGGCGCAGCACGCGGCGAAGCTCGGCGAGAGCGCGCGCCGGGTCATCGAGGCTACACAGCGAGTACGTGATCACCGCCGAGTCGAACGCCCGATCTGGGAACGGGAGGTTCTCGGCGTAGCCGCGGATCAGCTCGACCTGCACCGGCGCCGCCGAAGCGCGACTCGCGGCACGGGCGAGGAGTGGCGCCGATGGATCGAGGCCCGTCACCTTCGCGACCGTCGCGGCGTCGTAGAACGCGAGGTTGAGGCCGGACCCGACCCCGAGCTCGAGCACGTCGCCGTGTGCGCGCGGTACCCAACGCTTGCGCTCGTCGAGGATCGCCGCGCTACGGCACGCCTTCTCGACGAGGTGGGGCAAGACGTGGTCGGCCCAGAGGCTCATGGCCCGGCTGCCTCCGCATGCTCAATCACGCGACATCTCGCTGTCACGGTGGGCGACCGTCTCGGCGACCTCGCGGCGAATCGCGTCCATGTCGAGCGCTTCGACCTGCGTGACCAGCGAATCGATCGTGGAACCAGGGAGCGCACCAGGCCTCGAGAATACGAGGACTCCATCGCGAAACACCATCAACGTCGGGATCGCTTGGACCCCGAGCTCACCCGCGAGCTGTTGCTCGGTCTCGGTGTCCACCTTCGCGAACACGATGGAGGGATTCCGCGCCGCCGCGGCTTCGAACGTGGGTGCGAACGCCCGGCACGGGCCGCACCAGCTCGCCCACAGATCGACCACGACAATGCCCTGCTCGATCGTGGCCTCGAACGTCTCGGCTGTCAGATTCTTGATCGCCATGTGCGACCTCCTGTCCTTCAGAGCCGTCGCTGACCGGAAGGATTCGCGAGTGTGGCGACGCCCGGATGAGACAGCGCCGCGGCGGCGCGCGCCTCCTGCAGGAACCGGTCGACGGCGAGCTGGACGGCCGGCCCGCGCAGACTGGCGACGTGCTCGGGCTTGATGGCGACCTCGCGTCGGAGGTCGAGATCCTCGGCGCGATACACCGCGCCCATCCCGCCCTCGCCGACCTTGGTCACGATGCGATACGGAAAGCTCGCCGTCGGCTCGCTGGGTGGGAACATCGGTAGGCCTCAGATCACGTGCAGGCCCCAATGCATCGCGGCGAACCCGACGAACATGACCCCCATCAGGATCATGAGCTTGTCGTGGATACACGGACCCTGTTTCGCCTTGCAGCCGTCGATCGGGCACATCTTCGCCATCGGATTCTCCTCGGGGTTCGGTCGGTTCGTGGACTGAGTCTCCCCTTCCAGTCTTCCGAGACGGCACAGCGTTACAGGCCATCGGAGGCGACGAGGATCTCCGCACGCAGCCACCGCAGCAGGAGCTCGATGGCGCGGACAGGAGCATCGTCGCCGTGGCTCGTCGCGAGCCGCTCGCAGACCTCGGCGAACCGGATCCCGGTCACGAGGTGAGGTGCGAGCTCGGCCTCGTCGCGTTCGAGCGTGCGATGAAACACCGCGACGCCGCGACGCCAGACCAGCACGGTCCGCGCGGCTCGCGCCGGCACCAGGCCGGTCGCGCCGTCTTCGATCGCGCTCCACGTATCGTCGACGGTCCACGCGAGCGAGACGAGGACACTCGCGGGGACCAGGCGCAGCTCGAGGTCGGGCAACGCGAGATCGAGCGCCGCGACCTCGTCCTGGGCCAACGGCCGTGCCTCCGGCCCGTCGAAGACCTCGATGCGCGCGCGCTCCAGCTCGGCGAGCTCGGCCAGCCACGGCGTCGCCGTGCGCGCCAGGAACGCGGGCAGGTCGAGCCCCGCGTCGCGCAGCGTGTACGAGCGCGGTGGGTGGAGCTCGAGGTACCGCGCGACCAAGTCCGCGAACGCGTCGTCGCCGAGCATGGCGCGGACCTTGGGGTAGTCGGCCGCGAGCGTGTCGTGCAACCGGCTCGCGTACATCCGGGCATAGATCCAGAGGTCGCCGGACGCGATGATCGCGTCGGTGTCGCCACCCGTGATCACGCGCGCGTAGAACGTCCGCTGGAGCGCCGCGAGGTCACCCATATGCGGGCACCTTCGCCGCGAACCGAGGCAGGCCGAGCGCGATGCTCCGCGCGTGATCGAGCTCGCCGACCAGCTCGCCGAGCGGTGGGATGTGGTCGTCGCGTTCGATCATCGTCGAGACCGCGCCGAACCGCGCGACCGCCGCGGCGTACAGGTCCCACACGGCCGCGCAGACCGGCTCGTCATGGGTATCGAGCAAGTGACTGCCGTGATCGCTGTGCCCGGCGAGGTGTATCTGGCCGACGCGCTCGACCGGGATCGCCGAGAGATAGGCGTGTGCGTCCCAGCCGTGGTTCTGCGAGCTGACATAGACGTTGTTGACGTCGAGCAAGATCCCGCAGTCCGCGCGGCGCGCGACCTCGGCGAGAAACTCGGCTTCGCCGAGCTCGCTCGCCGCGAACGTGACGTAGCTCGACGGATTCTCGAGGAGGATCCGCCGACCGAGGCGATCCTGCACGCGGCCAACGCGGTCGACCACGTGCGCGAGCGCCTCAGCTGTATACGGCAGCGGCCACAGGTCGTGCGCCGCGTGCCCGCCGACGCCGGACCAGCACAGATGATCCGATACGATCGCCGCCTCGACCTCGGCGACGAGCGCCGCGAGCCGAGCGAGGTACGCCTCGTCGAGCGGATGGACCGATCCGATCGACAGCGACACGCCGTGGAGCACGATCGGCGCGCGCTCGCGCATCGCGCGCAACACGCGCCGCGGGTTGCCGCCCGCGACCATGAAGTTCTCGCTGATCACCTCCCACCAGTCGACACCGGCCGCGCCTGCCGAGCCCGCGAGTGCGTCCTGATAGTGCCGCGGCCGGAGCCCGAGGCCGAAGCCGAGACGCGGCCACATGGCTACATCTTCTGCGCGACGACGGTCCCGCCCTTGGTCTTGCACTCGTCCTCGGTCGCGGTCTTGACGAAGCTCTTGCCCTTGCAGCCGTTCTGGCCGGCGCACGCGTTCTGGGCGCTCTTGCAACTACCGTGACCCTTGCAGTCGTTGATGCCGTCGCAGTGGACCATCGCGGCGGTCTTCTCCGCGGGCTGCATCGCGGCCGGGGCCGGCTTGCTGCTCGTGTCTTCCTTCTTGCTGCATGCCGACGCGAACAAGCTGGCGGCGGCAATCGCGATCATCGTTCCGGTGCGGACAGGGTTCTTCATCGCATTCTCCTTGGCAGTCGAGGTTTGTTCGACCGCTTCTGCGATGTCTGTCTCGCGACGTCGCCCGACGTTACGTCGGCTCTGGCTTTTTCTTCGCACCGGCGAGCCGCACCTCGTTCCACGCCGCGAATCGCTTGCGCATCTCGTCGCGCACATCGGCGGGAATCGGCTCGTCGGGCAACCGGCCGAGGCTGCCGATCGTGGCCCTCATCTGCCGCAGGTACGCGCGGCAGTGCTTGCACATGCCGACGTGCATCTGGAACCGCATGCGGTCCCGCAGGCTCAGCCGACCCTCGAGATAGTCGGTGATGATCTCGGTGATCTCTTGGCAGCTCAGCATTCGGTCTTCGCGAAGTGCGCCTCCAGCCGGGCCCGGAGCCGGGTCCGCGCACGGTGCAGGAGCACCCGCTGGTTGGTCTCGTTGATCTCGAGCGCGTTACAGACTTCTTCTGCGGTCCAGCCGAGCGTATCGCGAAGGACGATGATCACGCGCTGTCTTTCGGGCAGCTCGCGAAGCTCGACCTCGAGCAGCGTCATCGCCTGCTGGTTGCCGACGAGCTTCTCCGGAGACTCATCCTCCCACCGGATCGGCGGAGCGCTCCACTTGCCGTTGGCGTTGAACCGCGCCGCATCGACGACGGCGAGCTCGTCGGCGTTCTCGTCGCCGTCGCCGATCGCCGAGAACGGTGTCATCCGTGCCTCGCGCACGCCCTTGGTCTTGGCGCGGTTCACCAGGATCCCCGAGATCCAGGTTCCGAGTGCGGAGCGCTCCTCGAACGAGGCGAGGCCGTCGAGCACCGCGACCCAGGTGTCTTGCACGACCTCCTCGGCAGACGCGTCCGTCGACACGAACATGCGCGCGAGTCGCCTGAGCCGACCATGGTACTTCGCCACGAGCGCGTCGAAGGCATCCGCATCGCCCGCGCGAAGTCGCGCGAGGAGCTGCCTATCCTCAGAGTTCGCCATAGCTATCGAGGGCTTCACCCTAGGCGGGTGCACCTGCGCCGTCCAGTCGGGATCCCCTCGGAAGATCGCGCGTAACGAAACCTCGGCCCGCGAGACCAATCGGATCGAGGCGTTCATGCGTGGTCACCAACCACGAGGTGCCGGCGACGCGCCAGCCAGTGATCGACGGACGCAGCACCCGCCCCCGCCAACGCGAGCCACGTGAACGCGGCCAGATACGCGATCTCGACGGTCCCCGCGAGCTCCGCGATGCCGTGAACCTCGGGGAGCTTCGCGGTCAAGATCGCGACCGCCATCACCCCGATCAGGAAGAGCGCGGCGATCCGCGTCCCCAACCCGACGAGCACCGCGAGCCCGCCGAGCAGCTCGACGGTCGAGACGAACACGGCCTGCGCGTGCGGAGCCGGGATGCCGAGCGAGCCGAAGTATTGCGTGACGTCGTCAAGGCTATGAAGCTTGCCCCAGCCCGAGGCCACGAACACGATCCCGAGGGCCACCCGAACGAACAGCGGGCCGAGCCATTCCACCTTGTGCGTGACCGAGAGAGAGCGATCGTACGCGACCTTGAGAGCTCCGAGCATGACGCCTTGTCTGCCGACCGGGCGATCTGTTACGCGCCATCCGAACCACGCCGCTGAAGCGACGCACCGACCCAGTGGGCCGTCCTTCATCTAGCTAGGGGAGCACCGACGAGCTCGGGCGCCGACGGTGGCGCGCCGGTCGTCCGAACCGCTAGCCACACGCCGATCAGGGCGGCGATGACCGCGATCCCGCGGCGAGCTTCGATCGCGATCACGGCAGTGCGACACCAGCGCTCGCCGCCGGTTCCCTCGTGGCAAGCGCCCGCCGGCTTGGCACACTAGGGTGGTCATGAGCGTCGCTTCGGCCGCGTACGTCGCCGAGCGTCCGTTCCTCTGGCTTCAGTCCGCCGGCGAGGTGCAGAAGCTCCTGAGCGCGTGCAACGACAATATCCTAACGTGCTCCTGTACGCTCGGGACGCATGTCACGGCGTGTTGGTGGGCCAGCGATCAGTCCTCGCTACCATCGCCGGCGCGAAGCGCTTCGACGACGGCTTCGTGGTCCGCGGCGATCGTCGTCATCGTTCCGGGCGCGAGATGCTCGAGTCGCTCGTACAGCGGACGACTCGCGATGGCGACGACGCCGGGCAGCGCCGAGATGAGCGCGCGCGCCGACATCCGCACGTGGGTTCCGTCATAAAGGTCGGCCGGAGGGAGCGGCTTCTTGGTCTCGAGCGGCACGCGGACCGGCCGGCCGGCTTCGGCACCCGAACCTTTGAGGTTTGCCGTCCGGTGGCCTTCGAGTGGATCCGGATCGGCGCGCCGGAGGATCATGAAGTCATTCATCGTAGCGATCGTAGCGGATGAGCCGAGCGAAATGCTCGAGGACGCCGGAAAGTGAAGGGCTAGTGGCCATCCCCGCGCGCGAGCATGGAAGCCTTGCGTGGCCTCCCGGCCGCCCGCATGCGCCCCGATTCTGCCTCGGAGTTCGCTCAGGCCCGCCTGGATCATGTGATCGCGCAGACGCTCGTGCACCCACCGCCGGCCGACTCCTGCTTCATGTCAGATGCTCGCGATCTCGAGCCAGCCGCCGCGAAATCCAGCGCGGCGCAGTCCTTCGCGGATGGCTGGAACCGTCCGGACCAGCTTCCACATCAGCTCGTTCGCGTGGTTCTCGATCATCAAGACGATCGGGCCTTCGTTTAGCCCGAGGCGCCACTGCGAGACCCAGCCGTGCGGATGGCCACCTTCGTCGGGGAAGATCGGGTTGAAGCTCGCGTCGAAGCCAGCGCCATTGCGGTCCTTGAGCGCGAGGCGTTCGATCGCGTGATGGAGTGTCGCGCACACGATCTGCGGCGCGAACGGCAGCGACGCGACGACGGCCCATGGCGCGATCGTGCCATCGTCGGGGCCTTCGGGAGCTCCGCGTGCGACATAGCCGTAGAACTCGCGCATCACACCGTCGACCAAGCGCTTCGTCGGGCCCGGGCCGTTGCTCGCGGTCAGGCCCCAGAGATTGCGCGAATAGTGGGTGTAGCGATGTGGATTTGCGATCGCGTACCGCTGTTGCACGATGGTCGCGCGCCGGCTGTTCTCGAAGTAATCGCAATCGAGCTCGCGGTTGCGGTCGTCGCGAATGCCGCGGAAGTCGATCCACAAGTGTGAGAGCTGGTGGATGAACAGCGGCCCTGCGTAGAAGTAGCGCTGGTCGTATGCCGTCTTGATCTCGAACGTCGCCGTCCATTGCCGGTACCCGGCCGGATCGATCGGAAACGTCGGCGAGCCGAGCGCGAGCGCGTAGAGCACGAGCGCCTCGCAGTAGCCGCGGTCCCAACGCGCCGGCAAGAACCCGGCCTCGGGTGACCAGCCGTGACTTAGCGTGTCCGCGCCGTTGCACGCCCACACCCAATCGATGCGGCGATATAGCAGGTCGACGAGCCGCCTCAGCTCGTGCTCTCGCGCGTCGTCGCCGCTGAAGTACGCCGCGACGGTCAGCATGCCGGCGACGAGCACCGCGGTGTCGATCGTCGACAGCTCGCTCTCGGCCGCGCGCCTTCCGGTCTTCATGTCGAGGAAGTGGTAGTAGAAGCCGTGATAGCCGGTCGAATCGGCCGAGGTGCCTTGGGCACTCGCGTGAAACACGCGCAGGGTCGCGAGTGCGCGCTCGATCGCGACGGACCTCGACATCCAGTGGTGCTCTACCGCGACGCACAGGATCGAGAGCCCGAGCCCCGTCGTCGCGATACTCGCGAAGCTGCCGGGCTGATTCTTGTCGGCGACGAGGCCGGTGTGAGGGTCGGCATTCCGCACGAAGTAGTCGTAGGTGTCGAGCTGGAGTGTGTCGAGCATCTCTCGATCGTGCGTGTCGTCGGTCATGCGGGCTCCGCCGGATCGATCGGACTCGCGGTCGCGGAAGGATCACAGACGACGCGAGTCACGAGATGCACCGGATCGTCCGCGAGCAGCTCGGCTAGGTGGCGCGCGTGCACGTTGCCGAGCTGGCGCAACTGTTCGCGGCAACTGAAGCCGTCGGCGACGACTGTCGCGGTCGGCGCTTCGCGCACGGCCGGCAGCAACACGCGCTCGGCGAGTGCGACCGATATCGGGTACTTCGCACGCTGGAACCCGAACGCACCGGCCATCCCGCAACAACCGCTATCGAGCACGTCGACGGCGTGACCTGCCGCGCGCAGCAGCGCGATCTCGTGGTCCGGCTCGAGCACGGCGGACTGATGACAATGCCGGTGATAGATCACGTTCTGTGACGGCACCTGTGCCGGTCGATAGCCGACCGATGCCAAGAGCTCGCCGAGCGAGAACGTCTGCTTGCCGAGCCGCGTTGCGCGCGGATGTTCCGGGAAAAGCGACGGCAGCTCGTCGCGGAATGCGCTCGTGCAACTCGGTTCGAGCGCCACGACGGGCACACCCGCATCGATGTCCTCGGCGAGCACCTCGAGCGTCCGGTGCCACAGCTTGCGCGCGTCGTCGAGCCAACCGTACTCGTAGAGTGGCCGGCCGCAGCAGACGCGGCGCGCCGGAATGTCGACCGCGAAACCTGCCTGCGACAACACGCGCACGGCGTCGTGCAGCACCTGCGGATAGAAGGCGTCGTTGAACGTGTCGGGCCACAGGATGACGCGCTTCGAGCCGGGTGTAGCGGCCGGTCGGCGAAAGCTGCGGCGAAAAGTCCGGCGTGCGATCCGCGGGATATCGCGCTCGTTCGCGACGCCCGCGATCGACTTCGCGAGTACTCGGAACCCGGGTGCGTGCGTGAAGAAGTTCACGAGCGGGGCGAGCGGCCGGCCGATCATCAACCAGCGATGCAGCCACCCGAACACGTAGGCCTCCCTCGGGCGGAGTCGACCTTCGTAATGGTGTGCCATGAACTCGGCCTTGTACGACGCCATATCGACATGGGTCGGGCACTCCTTCTTGCAGGCCTTACACGCGAGGCAGAGGTCGAGTGACTCGCGCACGTCTTCGCTGCGCCAGCCGTCCGTGATCACGTCGCCGCGCATCATCTCGAACAACATGTGTGCCCGGCCGCGCGTCGAGTGCCGCTCGTCGAGCGTCACCATGTAGCTCGGACACATCGTCGCTTCGTCTCGCTTGCGGCACTTGCCGGTGCCGACACAGCGCACGCCGGCATGTCCGAAGTCGTGACCGTCGTCACCGTGTGACATGTCGATCGGCCCCGGGTGCGGCTGATAATCAACGAGCCGGAGATGCGACGTGCGCGGGTTCGGCCACACCAGCTTGCCCGGGTTCATCGCGCGATCTGGATCCCAGATCGTCTTGAACTCTTGGAACGCTTGGACGAGCTCGGCGCCGAACATGATCTCGTGCAGGTCGGCGCGTGACTGCCCGTCGCCGTGCTCGCCGGAGAGTGAGCCGCCATGCGACACGACGAGGCGCGCGGCATCGGCGGTGAACTTGCGATAGCGCTCGAGTCCCTCGGGCTTGTCGAGCCCGAAGTCGATCCGGCTGTGCACGCAGCCCTGGCCGAAGTGGCCGTACAGCGAGCCTTCCAAGCCGTACTGGTCGTAGAGCGCGTGCAGCTCACGCAGGTACGCCTCGAGGTGTGCGGGCGGCACGGCCGAGTCTTCCCAACCCTCGTAGTTATCGGGCTTGCCCGGCTCGAACGCGTCGACGCCGAGTGCTTGCTCGCGCATGTCAGCGAGCTTGTGCTGGCTCGCGACGTCGACGAGGATGTTGACGCCCTGAGGCTCGAGGAGCTTCGCCGTCAGTTCGGCTGCGGCCCGTGCCTCCGCGACCGTGTCGGCGCCGTGCTCGACCATCAGCCACGCCTTGCCGGCGGGGAGCAGCGAGAGCGCATGAGCGTGATCGCGGTGCTGGCTCTTGATCCGCCGGGTCAATACGTCGTCCATCGCCTCGCAGCCGACCGGTCGACGTTCGCGCGCCAGGTTCGCCGCTGCCGCAGCGCGATAGATGTCCGGATAGCCGAGGATCGCGAGCACGCGTGCCGGTTTCGCGCGCACGAGCTCGAGCTTCGCGCCGAGCAGGATCACGCAGGTCGCCTCGCTGCCGACGAGCGCCCGCCCGACGTGAAAGCCGCGATCGTCGAGCAGGTCCGGCAAGTTATAGCCGGACACCAGGCGAGGCATGACGGGAAACCTGGTCTTGATCAGCGGCTGATAGCGCTCGCGAAGCGCGAGCAGACGCGCATAGATCGATGCCGGTGCGCCGCCGCGCGCGCGAATCTGACCGAGCGCGACCGCATCGGTCGATCCCACGCGCATCCGGTCGCCGCGATAGGTCAGGATATCGAGCTCGACGACATGATCCGAGGTTCGCGGCCCAGGCCCATAGAACTCGGAGAACACCGAGTGAACACCGCACGAGTTGTTGCCCAGCATGCCGCCGAGCGTGCAGCGATCCTTCGTCGAGGGATCCGGCCCGAAGTCGAGCCCTACCGCAGTCGCCGCGTCGCGCAGCGACTTCATCACCGTGCCCGGCCCGACGTGCGCGAACCCACCAGCCCGATCGATCGTCACGTCGGTCAAATGGCGCGAGCAGTCGAGCACGATCGCCTCGTTACAGCTCTGGCCGGCAAGGCTCGTGCCGCCACCCCGCGGCAAGATCGGCGCGCCGTGCTCGCGGCACAGCGCGACCGCTGCGATCAACGCGTCGATCGTGCGCGGGACGACTACACCGATCGGGACCTGGCGATAGTTCGACGAATCGGTCGCGTAGAGCGCTCGCGTGCCGGGATCGAAGCCGAGCTCCGCATCCACGTGCGTCTTCAACGCGCGAGCGAGCGGACTGTCGGCATGATCCGAACGATCCCGACGGATCCGGACGATCTGCGGTGCGGGTTCACGCGGCAAGCCGGTCCACCTCTCGGGCGCGGAGCCTCAAGCCGAGGCCCACGTGACGCGGCGAGAACGCGATCGCTCCATCGACGACCGGCTCGACCCCGTCGAACACGATCGCTTCCATGCGCGCGTGATCGCGGAAGTACTCGAGGTGCACGAGCTGCGATGCGGCCGCGCCGGCGTGAACGTGAATTGCCGGTGCGCAGTGCGACGACAGAGGTAGCGAATGTGCGGCACACATCGCGTTGGCCTGTACGAACCCCGAGATGCCGAGCGCACGCGTCGAGTCCGCCTGCAGGATGTCGACGGCACCAACATCGAGCATCCGGCGGAAGTACCAACCGTCGTAGCCGTACTCGCCGGCCGCGATCGCCATGCCAGCAGGAGCGCGATCGCGCAGCAGGCGAAGCCCTTCGAGATCATCCGCCGGCACCGGTTCCTCGAAGTAGACGACGCCGTGCACCGCGAACTGTTCCGCGAACGCGAGCGCTTGCTTGCGGGTATAGGCGCCGTTGGCGTCGACCATCAGCTCGATGTCGGCACCGATCGCAGCTCGAGCGACCCTCACCCGATCGACGTCCAGCTTCGGCTCGCGGCCGACCTTGATCTTGACGCGACGGTGTCCCGCCGCCGCGTAGCTCGCGAGCTCTTCCGACAGCTGATCCAACGTGGACGAGGTAAAGCCGCCGCTCGCGTAGACCGGCACGGTCGTCCGCGCGCAACCCAACAGACTCGCGAGAGGGACCTCCAGCAGTCGCGCTTTGAGATCCCACAGGGCGACATCGACGGCGCTGATCGCACACGCGACGAGCCCCGGACGGCCCTGGTTGCGGGCCACGCGCAGCATCCCTGCCGTCGCGGTCGGGATCGCGAATCCGTCGACCCCATGGATCGCTGGCGCGAGCAGGTCGCGAACGACCGTCGCGGCCGCCGCATCGATGTACGAGTACCCGAGTCCGGTCGCACCAGCTGCATGCAACTCGACGATCACCATCGTCGTCGCGTCCCACACCGCCGTGCCGTCAGATTCGGGGCCATGCTCGGTGGGCAGCTTGCAGACGCGAACGTCGGCGCGCTCGATCGGTGCGGCCGGGCGCAACATCTACTTCGCCGCCAACTTCGCCCAGATCTGCTTGGCCGACTGCTCGACCATGCGCCAGCGATGCGGATCGCCGTGGAGCACCGCCGACGCGAAGTTCCGTGCTTGTTTGAAATCGATGTGCGGCGGCAATGGCGGCACTTCCGGATCGGTGTGGCACTCCACGACGACCGGACGATCGGCTGCAAACGCGCGATCGAGAGCCGGCCCGATCGCCTCGGGCGTGCTCACCTCGATCCCGGTCAGCCCGAGCAGCTCGGCATAGCGGGCGTACGGAAACTTCGGCAGCTTCTGCGCGTCGTCGTACTTGGGATTGCCGACCATCACGCGCTGCTCCCACGTCACCATATTGAGGTCGCCGTTGTTGAGGACCACGACGACGAGCCGCGGGTCCTGCCACTCCTTGTAGTGCGCGGCGAGCGTGACCAGCACGCTGTTGCCGATCATCTGCATCGCACCATCGCCGATCGCCGCGATCACCGGGCGATCCGGATACGCGAACTTCGCGGCCGCCGCGTATGGCATCGCCGGTCCCATGGTCGCGAGGTTCCCGGACAGCGACGCCATCATGCCCTTGCGGATCCTGAGATCGCAGGCCCACCACGTCGCGCACGTCCCCGAGTCAGCTGCGAGGATCGCATTGTCGGGTAAGCGCGGAGACAGGTCCCAGAACACGCGCTGCGGGTTGATCGGCTTGGCCGACAACATCGCGCGCTCCTTCATCAGCGCCCACCAGCTCTCGTTCCAACCGGCGATGTCATTTCGCCAGCCGCGGTCCGGTTTGCGCTCCAGCAGCGGCAAGAGCGCGCGCAACGTCTGGGCGGAATCACCGTGTAGGCTGACGTCCATCGGATACCGAAGCGAGAGGTTGCGCGGCGCCAGATCGATCTGAACGCCACGCGCCTCGCCCTCTTTCGGCAGGTACTCGACGTACGGAAAGCTCGAGCCGACCATCAGCAACGTGTCGCACTTGGCCATCAACTTGTCGCTCGGTTCAGTCCCGAGCAGGCCGATCGATCCGGTCACGAATGGGAGGTCGTCGGGAACGACGGCCTTGCCGAGCAGCGCTTTCGCGATACCGGCGCCGAGTGCGTCGGCCACTTCGAGCACCTCGGCCGAGGCCTGCAACGCACCCGCACCGACGAGCATCGCGACCCTCTTTCCGCTGTTCAGGATCGCTGCCGCCGCCTGAAGATCGTACTCGGCGGGAATCACGATGCCGCGGTGATAGCCAATCCCGGATAGCGTGGTGTTGTGCTCGCGCGGCGGGGCATCCACGCCATCGAGCTCCTGCACGTCGTTCGGGACGATCACGCAGGTCACCGTGCGCTCCGCGTACGCGATGCGTACGGCGCGATCGATCATGTGACGCACCGACGCCGGATGCGTGCACGTGTGCACGTAGTGGTGGGCCACATCCTTGAACAGCGTGTTGAGGTCGACCTCTTGCTGATAGTCGGCCCCCATCGCGGTGCGCGCCGCTTGGCCGACGATCGCGACGACCGGCTGATGATCCAGCTTCGCGTCGTAGAGCCCATTCAAGAGATGGATCGCCCCCGGACCCGAGGTCGCCATGCAGACGCCGACCTCGCCGGTGAACTTCGCGTGGCCGCACGCCATGAACGCCGCGATCTCTTCGTGACGCGTCTGAATAAATCGAACGCGACCGTCAGCGCGATCGAGCGCACCGATCAAGCCGTTGATGCCATCGCCCGGATAGCCGTAGATGGTCCGGATGCCCCAGCTGTAGAACCGCTGAATAATGTGGTCACTCACCGTTTGGGTCATGCGGCGCAACGCGATTGCATCGATCGTGCCCTCGGGACCTATCGCCAACACGCGCATGACGAGCTCGTGATGCGCGCCGAGCGCTCGCAGCGCGTTAACGCTCAGCGCAGGACGTATTCCGGCGCCGGGAGTCCTGCGCGGTAGCGGCTTGCTCCGTGCATTCAGCGGACGATGACTGCATCACACCGCGAACGACGCAGAAAGAGCATAGCCATGAGTCGAGTCATCGTGATCACGGGTGGAACAGCGGGCGTCGGGCGCGCCACCGCACAACGCTTTGCGATCGAAGGAGCATCGATCGCGATCCTCGCACGCGGGGCAGATGGTCTCGCCGCGACCGTCGCAGACGTCGAACGCCTCGGCGGCAAGGCGATCGCGATCGCGACCGACGTCGCGCATTGCGAACAGGTCGATGTCGCCGCGGCGCGCGTCGAGCAAGAGCTCGGGCCGATCGACGTGTGGGTCAACAATGCGATGACCACGGCAGTCGGGCCGTTCCAGCAAGTGACGCCCGAGGAGTATCAGCGCATCACCGACGTCTGCTATCACGGCTTCGTGTGGGGAACGCGGGCGGCGCTCGCTCACATGCGACCGCGCAATCGCGGCACGATCATCCAGGTCGGCTCGGCGCTCGCGTATCGATCGATCCCGTTGCAGTCGGCTTACTGCGGCGCCAAACACGCGATCCACGGCTTCACCGATTCGATTCGCAGTGAGTTGCTACACGACAAGGTCGCGATCGAGATCTGTATGGTGCAGCTACCGGCGGTCAATACGCCGCAGTTCGGCTGGTGCGTCAACAAGATGGCGAAGACCCCACAACCGGTGCCTCCGATCTTTCAGCCGGAGATCATCGCGGAGGCTTTGCATCACGTGTCACTCCATCCGCGCCGCGAGATCTACCTCGGTTGGCCCGCGATCAAGGCGATCATCGGCAACGAGCTCGCGCCGGGCTATGCGGACCATTATCTCGCGCACCGCGGCTATGATGGTCAGCTCACCGATCAACCGAATCGCCACCCGCCGGCCAATCTCTTCGCACCGGTTCCTGGCGATCACGGCGCACATGGGCAATTCGGCAAGCGCGCCCGCTCGCATGATGCCGTCGCCCGGATCGCAACGACGCTCGGCGGCGTCGGGGTGCGCGGCTCCGTTGCGGCGGCGTTCGCGATCGCGGGCGCGGCGGTCGCGTTCGGAGCTGTCGAGCTCGCCAGGCTGCTATGACCGGTGCGATCGGACGCAAGCGCTGGGCGATCGCCGAGGGCTACATCCCCGGCTGGAGCAACGGCGAACCTCATCTATTCACGAGTCACGAGGCGGCGTGCCTGCTCAATGCCTCGGACGAAGACGCACACGTTCGGATCACGTTGTACTTCAGCGACCGAGAGCCGATCGGACCGTACGAGATCACGGTCGGGGCGCGACGGACCCTGCACGTGCGATTCAACGATCTCGAGGAGCCACAGCCGATCCCACTCGCAACCGACTATTCGAGCGTGATCGAGTCCGACGTTCCGATCGTGGTTCAACACACTCGGTTAGATTCGCGGCAGGCAGAGAACGCGCTGCTGACTACGATCGCGTATCCGATCGACTAGGTGATCATGAGCGTCGACGACCTTCCCCTGCGCACCGCGCATCCGCCGGCCGCTCGCCCGGTGCTGGTGTGGGACGGCGCGTGTGGGTTTTGCCGGCGCGCGGTCGATCGAATCGTCTACCGCGTCGGGGATCGCATCGAGACCGCGCCGTATCAGGACGCGGCCGATCGATTCCCCGACGTGCCGCGCGAGCGCTTCCACCAGGCCGTTCACCTGATCGACACCGATGGACGCGTGCACATCGGCGCCGACGCGATCTGGTCCGCTTTCGCGCTTGGTCCTGGCGGCGGACTGGGCCGCTGGTGCTACGTCAAGCTCCCCGGATTCGCCGCGGCGAGCGAGCTCGGCTATCGATTCGTGGCGAGCCATCGCTCGTTGATGTCGCGCGTGACCCGCTGGTTCATCGGCCCCGACCTGCTGCCTCGGCAATTCCGGCTCACCCGGTGGGTCTATCTCCGACTGCTCGCGCTCGCCGCGCTGTGCGCGTTCGTGTCGCTCTACGTCCAGATGGATGGGTTGTTCTCGTCGCACGGGATCTCGCCGGCGGCTGACTTCATGAGCTCGTTGCGCTCCTACGCCGACGGGCACGATTGGGGAGCGCTGCGCCGGTTCGCCGAGGTGCCGACGCTCGGCTGGATGTCGGCGTCCGACGGCGCGCTTCACGCCTACGCGATCGCAGGCATCGTCGCATCCGTGTTGTTGTTGTTCGACGTCGCGGCGGGATGGATGGTCGCGGCGCTGTGGCTGCTGTACCTGTCGCTCGTCAACATCAGCGGCACCTTCTTCCAGTTCCAGTGGGACACCTTGCTGCTCGAGGCCTTGTTCGTGTCGATGTTCGTCGCGCCGTGGCGGCTCCGGCCCGCGTTGCGTGGTGACCGCGAGCCGTCGCTCGCCGGCGTCTGGCTGGTCCGCTTGCTGCTGTTCAAGCTCATGTTCCTGTCCGGTGCGGTCAAGCTGATGGCCCACGGCGACACGTGGACGTCGCTGTCGGCGCTCGACGTCCACTTCTTCACCCAGCCGCTTCCCACCTGGACCGCGTACTACGCACACTTCGCCCCGCACTGGGTTCACGCGATCGCGCTGCTCGTCACGTTCGCGATCGAGCTCGCGATGCCGTGGCTCGTGTTCGGCCCGCGGCGCGCGCGCCTCGCGTTCGGATTCTCCGCGATGTTCCTGATGCTGATGATCGGGCTCACCGGGAACTACGGGTTCTTCAACCTGCTCGCGTTTTCGATCGCCGTGATGTGCCTGGACGACACGCTGCTCCGCCGTTTCGTGCCGCGGCGGCTGCGCGCTCGAATCCCCGACCCGACGGTGCCGCCGGCGCGGGTTCGGCCTCGGTGGCAGCGCCGCGCGTCGTGGGTCGCAGCTTCGATGATCCTCGTGCTGAGCGCGCAGCAGATGCTCTTCCGCGTCGACCGCAAGAGCGAGCTCGGCCGATCGGTGTCCGACGTGACCTCGCCGTTCCTGTCGAACAACAGCTACGGCTTGTTTCAGGACATGACCACGAGCCGCCCGGAGATCATCATCGAAGGCAGCCGCGACGGCACGACGTGGCAGGCGTACGAGTTCAAGTACAAGCCCGGCGATCTCGATCGACGGCCGCGGTTCACGGGGCCGTTCATGCCGCGGCTCGACTGGCAGATGTGGTTCGCGGCGCTCGAGGGCTGCGAGGCCTCCGGCTGGTTCCAGTCGTTCGTGGCCAAGCTGTTCGAGGCGGAGCCCGACGTCCGCGCCCTCCTCGCGCGCGACCCGTTCGGCGCCGACCCTCCGCGCTACATTCGTACGACGCTTTACGACTACACGTTCGCCGACCCGGACGCGCACGGCTGGTGGACGCGCTCCAACCCGCGTCCGTTCTGCCCGGTCTATCGTCGCGAGTGATGAGATGGTCTGGCATTCGCCGCCGCGTGTGCCGCGATCGCGGGCGACCTCGACCTCGCGCGCGCGACGATCGGAAAGACCGACGATCCGAGGTATGCGGTCTGGCCGACGTTCGAGCGCGCTCACACGCTGGCGGATCGCCGCAACGACGACCCCGCGATCGCCGCGATCATGCGACTAGTCCTCGAGTTCTGGCCCGAAAACTTCATGGCTAACTATCATGCGGGCATCACCGAGTTCATCCAGCGCGATCCGCGGGCACGAGATCACCTGCGTGCGTTCCGCCGGCTGTACACCAAGCAGGATGGCTTCGCCACGACGGGGCGGGCTCTGCTCGACGAGCTCGATCACCCCGGAGATCCGAAATGCTCGCGCGTGGTCGCGATCGACCCGGAGGGTCATCGCATCCATCCCCCCGGATGCGCGCCTTGACGATAGGTGATACGGCAACGCATGGACCGCCTCGAAGATCACCTCGACAAGCTGCCCGCGTTCCTGGAGACCGTGCGGGCGCGCTCGATCCGCGGCGCGGCCAGGGCGCTCGGCCGGAGTCAGCCGGCGGTGTCTCGCACCCTCCGGCTGCTCGAGGACGCAGCCGGCGCGCGGCTGTTCGTGCGCGACTCCTCCGGCATCAAGCTCACCGCGACCGGCCAGCGGCTGTTCGAGTTCGCGGATCACGTGCGCTCGGGGCTCGCGCAGTTTCGCGCGGAGGCGAGTCCGGACAAGAAGATCCGCCAGCAGGTCTCGTTCGGGACCTACGAGAGCATCGCGGTCTACTTCCTGCCCGGGTTCCTGCGCTACGCCGCCGACGTCCAGAACCATCTCGAGATCTCGCTGTTCACCGCGCCGAGCGCGGAGCTGTTCGACGCGCTGTTGCGCAGCCGCGTCGATCTGATCCTGAGCGTCAACCCACCGGTGCATCGCAGCGTGCGCTCGACCGTGCTGTTTGGCGACGAGTACCGGCTCTACCGCGAGCCGTCGTTGACGGTCTCGCCCCGCACTCCGCTGCTCGTGTTCGAGGACGCCGCCGATGCGAAGGGCAAGACCGTGGCGAGCCACGTCCGATCGTCCCGCCACGCCCGCCGCCGCAAGTTCACGTGCGCGAGCTTCGAGGTGGTCGCGGCGCTCACCGCGGCCGGGCTCGGGCTTGGCATCCTGCCGTCGCGAGTCGCCCAGCGTTCGATCTCGGGCCGCGAGCTCGTCGAGGTCGACGGTGCCGGCACCCCGTGGCGGTTCGGCAAGCACCCGATCGCGGTGTCTTACCTGAGGCATCGACTCGGCGATCCGGCGGTGCTGTGGATCCAGCGCGTGCTCGAGCAGTTCGAGGCCGCGAAGCTGTTGTAAGGCGGTGATAACGGCGAGGGAGATCGCCTCGATCACGTGTCGCAGGCGCGGCCGACGCCGCCCGGTCGCGATCGCAACACCGTCGAGCAATGCCGTCGGCACCACGACGAATGCGGTTCGCCGAGCGAGGCGGCGCCGCCTCATATCCACTTTTTGGATACCCATATATAGATTTTGTGTCTAGTCGGAACGCGTCGGCCTCGCTAAGCAACCCGTCCATAGGAGGTACTTCATGCTTCGACTCATCAAATTCGCACTCGCGTCCTCGATCTTGCTCCCCGCCTGCACCGACAGCGGCTCCTCGCAGATGCCCGTCACGGTCTCGGCCTCGACGCTGCCCATGCTCGGCTCCGGCTACGTCTACGAAGGTTGGTTCATCACGACCGACGGTCCGCAATCGACCGGGCGGTTCACGGTGGATGCTTCGGGCACGCCGACCCCAGCCTCGGCGATGGTGGCGACCTCGATCGTCGACGCCGCGACCGCCTCGGTGATCACGATCGAGCCCGCGGTCAACGACGACCCAGCGCCATCGCAGACGCACATCGTCGGCGGCGACGTCACGGACGGCGCCGCAGATCTCACGGTCGCGTACAGCGCGGCGCTCGGCACGGACTTCAGCGCGGCCGCGGGCACGTACGTGCTGGCCACGCCATCGACCGCCACCAATACCGCCGACAACGATCAGGGCATCTGGTGGCTGGTGCCGCCGCAGACCGACGGCGGATCGCCGACACCCGGCCTGACCTTGCCCACGCTGCCGACCGGTTGGATGTACGAGGGCTGGGTGGCGAGCTCGACCGGGCCGGTGTCGACCGGCAAGTTCACCTCGGTTAGCGGAGCGGACGCCGACGGAGCGGGCCCGACCGCCGGCACCGACGCGCCACCGCCGTTCCCCGGCCAGGACTTCATCAACCCGGCCATGGTGCTCACCTCCGGGTTCAAGGCGGTGATCACGGTCGAGCCGGATCCGGACGACGCGCCGACGCCGTTCGCGATCAAGCCGCTGATCGCGAACCCGATCGGTACGATGACCGCCCCGACCTCGTTGCCGATGACCGGTCAAGGCGGCCAGGGCCTCCCAACCGCACACATCGCGGCGGGCTGAAGCGCAGCCTACGTCGTCCGATCGAGCCAGGCGAGGCGGCCGCGTCCCGGCGCGAACACGAGGCCGAGCAGCGCGACGAGCCCGAGCGCGAACAACAGCGGCAACGCGACCGAGCCGCGGGGCGCGTAGGTGAAGACGATGCGCGCTTCCCCGGCGGGGACGAGCACGCCGCGCAGATCGTAGTCGGCGCGGAACACCCGCTCGGCGCGTCCGTCGACCTCGGCGGTCCAGCCGTCGGCGTAGGCCTCGGCGAGCACGAGCACCCCGGCGGCCGGTGCCCGAGTGTCGACGACGATGCGATCGGGTTCGTACTCGACGACCCGCGCCGCGACCGGCGCCGCGTTGCCTTGCGGGAGGCTCAGCCCGTCGACATCGTCGGGCTCCGCGTACGCGGCGATCCGGCGGGATGGCGCGGTGGTCGAGAGCGCGTGGAGCACCTGCGCCCGCGCCATCGTGTCGATGCGCGAGTACCAGCGCGCCACCGGCACGACGTCATCGAGCCGCGCGATCACGGGCGTCACCGCACGCGCGCGGGGAGCGTCGGGTCCGATCAGGTAGCGGACGTTGAGGTTCGCCAGCAAGAACACGCCGGACGTCGCGCGCTCGATCTCGGCGTGACGCTGCGACTCGATCGGATTGGAGAACCCCGACTCCTCGCGACGACCCGCGAGATCCGCGACGAAGTACGGGACCTTTCGCCCGGCGCCCAACCGCTGCGCGGCGTCGAAGTAGCGCCACTCCTGGCGCGTGCCGGTCAGCACTTCGGCCTTCGCGAGATCAGCAGCCACATCGTACGGCCCCTCGAGGATCGCGAGCGTCGAGGCACCCGCGTGCCACAGGTCGACGAGCACGATCGCGGGGAGCGCGACCGAAGCGATCCACCGCGCCGCACCCCGCGCGCGCGGCGGGAGCGCGGGGATCCACATGAACGCGCCCGCGATGACGACCGTCGCGCCGGACAGCACGACCCGGAGGTCGCCGAGCCCGCCGATCGCGGTGGCGACGACGCACCACAGACCGCCGCAAGCGAGCCAGATCCCGCGGCGTCGGGTGGTGGCGTCGTCGACGGCAAGTGCGGACACCGCTTCACCGGCCAGGACGGCCGCAGCGAGCGCAAAGATCAGATCGAAGCGATAGGCGATCCGGAACAGCCCGAAGCCCGGGACGTGCTCCGCGAACCACGGCAGCAATCGCCCCGAGCTGCCGAGCGCGAACACGATCGAGAGCACCGCGATCGCGAGCCACAGCAACGTCCAGCTACGACGCCGCCGACCGCCGGTCGCGAGCAGCCACAGCGCGCCGACCAGCGCGAGCGGCCCGACGTACAGGGCCTGCAGCCAGTTCGTGTCGAGGTTCGGGACGACGAGCCCGCGCAGCCCGCTGACCTGCAACGGCCCTTGCAGGACGTAGTCGAGCCCGCGATCGTCGCGCACCGAGCTCGCGATCGCGGACCATGCCGGGATCCACGTCGATGCCAGGAGCAGCGCCGCGAGTACACCAAGAGCGAGACCGCTTCGCCATGGCACGGCGCTCCACCGCCGCGGTGGCCAGGTCACGTACAGCGCGTATCCGGCAAACACGAGCAGCCCGAAGAAGAAGCTCTGCGGGTGCCCGGCGGTACCGGATAGCCAGAGCGAACCGACGATCATCGCGCCACGGCGTGGGCTCGGTAGCTCGCGATACCGATCGATCGCCAACAGCACCCACGGCCAATACAACGCGGGCCACAGCAGCGACCCGTCCTTGTGAGCCAAGAGCGGGCTGCCGAGCAGAAACGTCAGCGCGGCGACGACGCTCGCGACGCCCGAGCGCGTGCGCGACCAGGTCCAGGCATGCATGCCGCACACGCCGACGAGCAGCGACAGCAACGCCTTGGCCTGGATCAACCACGGCCCGGTCCCGACGACGAACGCCCCGAGCCAACACAACCAGTTCACCGGGTGATAGAGCCCGGCCTGCGGATCGGCCCACGCGGGATAGCCGCCCAATGCGTACGGGTTCCACAACGGCAGGTGCCCGTCGCGAATCGACCGGATCTGGAGCTCGAGATCGGGCCAGAACTCGCGCGTGCAGTCCCAGCCGAACAGCTTGTGACCGGCGACGACCGGCCAGTACAGCACGACCAACAGCGCGGCGTAGCCGACCACGACGGCGGTCACGTCGACGCCGCGACGGCTCACCGCGAAGCGTCGAAAACATGCGCCACCCACCGCGGCTACGTTACCGGAGACCGACGGCCTCGACGAGCACTCGCGCCTAGTCGCGGCGACCGCGCGGACGTGATTAGATCGCCAAGATGGTCGCCCGCGTGCTCGGTGCTGTCGCGGTCGTGCTCGCGCTCGTCGCCAGCGCGCACGCCGACGACAAGCCGTGGGCCGCGGGGGTCTCCGCGGCAAACCAGAAGCAGGCGCTCGCGCTGTATCGCGAAGGCAACGCGTTCTTCGAGCAGTCGCAATACAAGGACGCGCTGCCGAAGTACGAAGCGGCGATCGCGCTGTGGGACCACCCGGCGATTCACTACAACGCCGCGGTCTGCCTCATCAACCTCGATCGACCGGTCGAGGCGTTCGACAACATCGTCTCGGCGCTGCGGTTCGGCGCCGCCCCGCTCGGCTCCGATCTGTTCAAGCAAGGCGAGACGTATCGCAAGATGCTGGCGGCGCAGGTCGGCGAGCTCGAGGTCAGCTGCGCCGATCTCGGCGCTCGAGTGACGCTCGACGGCGAGCCGATGTTCACCGGGCCGGGCTCGGCCAAGCGCCGATTGCGCGTCGGCGATCACCAGATCGTCGTCATGAAACCGCGCTATCAGACCGAGACCCGCCCGGTTCACCTCAACGGCGGCGACGATCAGCACGTCGCGATCGCGCTGCAGCCTGTTCCCGGCCAGCGCGCGTTGCACCGCAGGTGGGCGAAGTGGAAGCCGTGGTCGCTGGTGGTGGGCGGCGTCGCGATCGCTGCGGCCGGCGGGCTTCCGCTCCGCGCATCGCAGCACTACGCGTCGAGGTATCAGGCGTGGCTCGACAACTGCGAGCCGTGCCTGATGCCATATCCCGCGAACGAAACGCAGGAGCATTCACTCGCGACCCGCGATCTGTGGATCGCGCGCGGCGCGTTCGCGGTCGGCGGTGCGCTCGCGATCGCCGGGGTCGCGCTCGTGGTGCTGGACCAGCCGCGGCTCGTCGCGGTGACGCCGATCGCCGGCCGCGAGCAGGTCGGACTCGCTATTTCAGGTCGGTGGTGATCTGGCCCTGGTGCTTGAGCTTCTTGTTCGCCGCTTCTTCTTGTTGCTTCGCGCGGGTCTCGCGCGATAGCGCGACGCCGGCGTTATGAATCGTGGACTTCTGGTCCTGGATCTCGCGCAACGCGTTCGCCTCGCGCGCTTCGGAGGCTTGGGCCTCCGCCGTCTTCGCGTCGGCGGTCTGCTTCTCGACGAGGAGCTGTTGCGCCTGGACCTGCAGCTGGTGGTTCACGAGCTCGGCGTGCGCGGTAGCCGCCTCGGCGGTCGCGGTGGCCGCCTCGGCCGTCACCTTCGCGGCTTTCGCTCCAGTCTCGTTGTCGCGTGCGACCTGCTCGGCATCGCGGATCTGCACGAGCGCGACCCCGCCCGCCGCTAGCACCGCACCGAGCACCGTGAACGCGCCGATCACGAGCCGGCGGCGCAACCGAGCCGAGCGCGTGCCGAGCGCGAGCACGGCGTCGAGAAAGTCCTGTTCGCGCGGCGCGAGCTGGCGCGGAGCGCGCGACCACCACAGCCGCGCTTCTTCCATCGCTTCGTTGCGCCACAGCAGGCCCTGGACCCTGCCCTTCTGATCCCATTGCTTCGCCGCGGTGCGGAGCTGCGCGACGAACGCCGCGTCTTCCTGGGTCTCGTCGAGCCACCGCCTCAGCGCCGGCCAGGTCTTGATCAGCGATTCGTGGACGAGCTCGACCGCCGCGCTACCGCCTTCGCGCTGCGCGTGGACCACGAGCAGCCGCGCCGCGACGAGCAGGCTGATGATCCGATCGATGTCGGGCGAGATCTCGCTCAGCTCGGTCGCGTCGACGATCGCGCGCGTGCGCTCCGGCGTGACGAGCCGCTGGCACATCGCGCTCACGAGGTGCTGATCGTGCGCCGACAGCCCGGCGAGCACTTCCTCGGCGTGAGTCGCGAGCGCGCCGCCGACGCCGCCCATCGCGTCGTAGCTGGCGGCGGTGAGCACGCGCCTCGTGCGATCGCGCTGGTCCCACAGCCGCGCGGCGGTGAACTGCAACAGCGGCAGCGGACCCGGCGTCGCGCTCAACGTCTCGAGCATCGCCGCGACGACGCCGGGCTCGAACGTGTAGCCGAGCAGGTCGAGCGGCTGGACCAGCGCCTGCTCGAGGCCGGTACGGCTCGGCGGCTGCAGGAACACGAGACCGCGCGACAGGTCTTCGACGAACCGGCGATCCTCGGCCGCGCGATCGAGAAAGTCCGAGCGCATCGCGACGATCGCGCGCAACGGCCCAGACGGATCGTCGGCGGCGCCCGCGAGGCACGCGGTGAACGCGCGGCGCTCGGCGGCCTCCGGCACGAGGGTGTACAGCTCTTCGTGCTGATCGACGAACAGCAAGATCTGGGTGCGCCGGCGACGGGCCCGCGCGCGCAAGCGGGCGCCGAACGTGCCGGGCTCGGCGCGCAGCCGTTGCACCGGATCCTCGGTCACGATCGGGTCGCTGTCGCGGCTATCGCGCAGCGCCTCGAGCACGCCGGCGAGCGACGCGAGTGGCTGCCGCCCCGGCCGCACGATGATGACCTCCCACGATTCGCCGGAGCTCTTGAGCGCCGACGCGACACCGGCGCGCACGAGCGAGGACTTGCCGACGCCGGACGGCCCGACCACGCCGAGCAACGGCTGATCGCGCAGCTTCGCGACGACCGCGGCGATATCGGCCGACCGGCCGAAGAACCGGTTCGCGTCGGCCTCCTGAAACGACGTGAGGCCGGGATACGGGCTGTCATCCGCGACGAGGCTGCGCCCCGCTCGGCTCGGCAACAGCGGCTCGAGATCGGCGAGCAGCTCCTCGGCGGTCGCGTAGCGCTCGGTCTTGCGCTTCGCGAGGCAGCGCGCGACCACGCGGACGAGTCGATCCGGCAGATCGGCGACCTCGTCGGCGAGCGATCGCAACGGCGTGTCGAGCGCGGCGGCGGCGCCGAACAACTTGCCCTGCGTCACCGGCTCGAGTGGATGCTGACCGGCGAGCATCTCGAACAGCATGATACCGACCGCCCACAAGTCGCTGCGGTGATCGACGTCGTCGGTGCCGAGCTGCTCGGGCGACATGTACGGCAGCGTCCCGACGATCGCGCCGGCGCGGGTCTCGGTCAGCGGCGCGCCGGGCGAGGCCGAGCGCGGACGCGGCGCCGCCGGCTCGGGCGTCGCGAACAGCTTCGCGATGCCGAAGTCGAGCACCTTGACCGTGCCCGACTTCGTGACGATCACGTTCTCCGGCTTGAGATCGCGGTGCACGATGTTCGCGGCGTGCGCACACGCGAGCGCCTTGACGACCGGCACGATCAGCTCGATCGCGCGCCCGACCGGCATGCGCCTGTCCGCCATCAGCGCGCCGAGCGACACGCCCTCGACGTATTCGAACACCATGTACGGCAGACCGGCGAGCTCGTCGACGTCGTGAATGACGACGATGTGCTCGTGCGCGCACCTCGCGGTCGCGCGCGCTTCGACGAGGAACCGCTCGGTGAACTGCTTGCCGCGCGACGCGAGGAACTTCATCGCGACCCGGCGGCCGAGGCGCGTGTCGCGCGCGAGGAACACCTGGCCCATACCGCCGCGCCCGATCTCGCGAATCACCTCGTACTGCTCGATCCGCATGCCCGGCACGATCGCCGGCGCGGCGCTAGGCTCCGGCTCGGGACCGCGGGCGTCGATCTCCGTGCGCTCGTGACGAGCCGATCGGCGCTTGCCGTCGCTCGACTCGGTCATAACGTCCGATACTGCTCGACGAGTGTGTCGAGCTCGCCGAACAGCCCGCGCACGTCGGTGTCGGCGCGCGGTCGCTCCACATCGATCGCATCGAACAACCCGCGGAACGCGTCGGCGAGCGCGTCTTGTAAGCCGGCGACCGTCGCGGCCATCGCGTCGCGCCTGTCGACCGCGGCGGCGTGGCCCGAGCTCTCGGCCTCGGAGCTGACGACCGCGAGCTCGAGCTCGATCGTCGACAGCTCTTCTTGCAGCCGGTCGATGTCGTTGATCGGATGGTCGAGCGCGTCGGCGAGGTCGAGCAGCGTCGCGCGGATCTGGTTGGTCAGCGCTTGGCCGACGTTGCTCATCCCCGTCGTCGTGAACAGGTGCGCGTTGCGCCGCCGCGGATCGGGCGAGCTCGGCGCTCGACCGCGCAACCGTTCGAGCTCGCCGACGAGCCGCGCCGCGGTCGGCCGATCGCCGGCAGCCTTCGCGACGCACGCGGCGATCAACGCATCGAGCCCGGGCACCGCCGCGACATCGGGAACGCGTTTCTCGAGGCGCTCCGGCGTCTCGTGCAGGTGCGCGTAGACCATCGCGACCGTCGGGCGCGGCCGGAACAGCGGCTTGCCGCTGAGCGCGAAGTACGCGATGCCGCCGAGCGCGTAGATATCGGCGGCCGGGCCGACGTCGGCATCCGAGCTCTGCTCCGGCGCCCAATACAGGGGCGAGCCGACCAGCTCTTGATCGTCGGTGAGCCGAGTCAGGCCTTGTTCGGCGGCGAACTTCGCGAGCCCGAAGTCGATGATCTTGGTCTGGCGAGGATCGCCACCGCACAGCAACACGTTCGACGGCTTGAGATCGCGATGAACGATGCCGATGCCATGCGCGTACGCGAGCGCCGACGCGATCTGGATCAGGATGTCGAGCGCGTCGCGCACGGCGAACGCTCCCTCCCACCCGATCGCGCCTTGTAGATTTGGCCCGGCGACGTACTCCATGCCGAGGTACAGCGCGCCGGTATCGAGCCTGCCGGCATCGAGGATCTGCACGATGTTCGGGTGGCGCAGCCGACCGAGCGTCTCGACCTCTCGACGGAGCCGCGCGGCCGCTTGTTGGCTGGCGTCGCGATCGGCGCGCACGATCTTGAACGCGCGCAGCTCGCCCGAGCTCGACTTGGCGAGATAGACCTCGCCCATGCCGCCGACCCCGAGCGAGCGGACGATCTCGTGCCCGTCGACGACCTGACCGATCACGACGCCGAGCGTAACATCGCCGCGGCGGGCTCGCGACAATCAGGCCGGCGCGAGGCGGCGCAAGGCAGCATAAAGATCCGCTGCGGACGCATAGCGGTCATCGGGCCGCTTCGCGAGCAAGCGGAGAATGATCGCATCGAGCTCGGCCGGCAACTCACCGGTCGGCCCGCGGCTGCTCGGCGGTGCCGGCTCCTGTGTGAGGTGCGCGTGCAAGATCTCCTGCGCGGTGCCGAGAAACGGCGCGCGGCCGGTGACCAGCTCGTACGCGATGCAACCGATCGCGTAGAGGTCGGTTCGCGGATCGTTGCCGGTGCCGGTCGCACGCTCGGGCGACATGTACTTCGCGGTGCCCCAGATCACGTTGCTCGTGCTGAGCGCGACGCTGTCGGCGTGGTCGGGCGCGACGATCTTCGCCATCCCGAAGTCGAGCACCTTGAGCGTGTCGTCGGGCGCGACGATCAGGTTGCTCGGCTTGAGGTCGCGATGGACGACCCCGCGCGAGTGCGCATGATGCACGGCCTGCGCGAGCTGATCGAGCACGCGGATCGCGCGCGGCACGCTGAACCGGGCCGTGCGCAGCAACTGCTGCACGTTCTGGCCTTCGGCGTGCTCCATCGCGATGTAGAACCTACCGTCCGGGAATTGCCCCGAGTCGAACAGCCCGACGATGTGCGGGTGGCGCAGCCGGTTGACCGCTCTAGCCTCGCGGCGAAACCGCGACACGAACTGCGGATCGCGCGCGACCGTCGAGCTCAGGATCTTCAGCGCCTCGAGTCGCTCGAGCGGCACGTTCTCGGCGAGCCAGACCTCGCCCATCCCGCCGCGGCCCAGCTCCGAGATGATGCGCCAGCGATCGATCAGGACCGTACCGATCATCGACAGCACAGGATTTTATCACGCGGTGGCATAATGGATGGCATGCGCTGGCTCGCTCTCGCCCTGGCGCTGATCTCCGCCTGCGACTTGGAGTTCAACAGTCGTGTATGCGGGACGCCCGGCAACCAGTGGACCTGTGCGGAGACGCTCGCGTGCGCGGATCCGCCGACGTACTGCGGGATGCCGCCCGCCGCGGATCAGTGCGCGATGCTCGACGACTTCATGGCCTGCGATCTACCTCCTGCCGATCATGCGGTGTGCGTAAGCCACACGTGCACCGCGTGCACGAATGACCTCGCCGGATGCCCGACGGGCGGCACTTGGAAAGAGATGACGTCGCCGACGCAGCAGACGCTTAGAGCGTTGTGGGTCGGCTCTGTGATGGATGCGTATGCGGTCGGCGATGCCGGTACGTTCCTGCACTACGATGGGCAGAAATGGACTACGTCCAGCTTCCCGGCTCCAACCGCCTCTCTCGTCGCGATCTGGGGTAGCGAGACCGGCGGCCTTGTCGTGCTTGCGAATGACCCGCCCGCGATCTATCGCCTATCCGAGGGAGTCTGGAGCGTAGACATGCAGCCGGCGGGTACGGTGCCGGTGCTCTTTGCCGGCCTTTGGGGCAGCGCCGAGACCGACGAGTGGGCCGTCGGTCTCGGAAGTGTTGGTGCATTAATCGAACACTATGACGGTAACTCGTGGACGGCGATGAACGCGGGCACGAGCAACGTCCTCAACGCGGTCTGGGGTTCGAGTGCCGACGACGTCTGGGCAGTCGGCGCGTCGGGGACCATCCTGCATTATCAACAAAGCACCGGCTGGACGCTCGCGATGTCGCCGACGACGTCCAACCTCAACGCGATCGATGGAAGTTCCGCTACCGTGACATTTGCGGTGGGCGATCAGACTCGCGGGCCCACGGTTCTTACCCTGCAGACGACCTGGCAGGTCGACACGGCGCCGCTAGTGCCGAGCGACGCGCTCGCGGTGTGGGTACCGACGGCGAACCAGGCGTTTCTCGCCGGCGACGCGGGTCTGATCATGCAGGGACCAACGCCATGGATGGAATTGACCAACCCCGCGGCCGGCCCATTGCGCGCGATCAAGGGGACTGACGCTACGAACGTATGGGCCGCCGGCGAGCGCGGCTTGATCCTCCACTACACGTCGGAGTGATCGCTCAAAGGCAGCTGCCGGCGACGATGTGTGCCTGGCCGAAGGTGTCGACAGATCCCGCGTCGAACGCATCGTTGATACTCGAAGCGAGTGTCTCGGCGTCCGCGACTCCGATGACCGCCGTCGGGTCACCGCCGAGCACCGCATTCGCGACCGCCGCGAACGAGCGCACGCTCATCCCGTTGATCGCCGTTTGCGCGAGTCCGCAGAGCGTCAGATCGCCAAACGCGAGGCCCGACGTCCCCGCCACGAGCTTCGCATCGGTGAAATCGATATTGAGCTTGAGCGCTGCAACCTCACCGCCGTAAAGGCCCGACGAGCTCGAGCTTGGATTCACCAGGTCACTATCGAGCACTCCGGGTGCCCCGGACGCTGGCAAATACTCGGCGAGGTCCACTTCGCCGGTGAACACGATGAACAACGGCTCACCGATCTCGAACACACCGCCGGCAGACGCGTACACCGAGTCGAAATCATCGTTCATCAACTTGCCGGCATCGTTTGTCGGATCGCCCCAATCGGATTGGTTGTACGTGACGACATCGCCATCGCTCCAACCACAGCCCGGCGCGCCCGGCGTGCACACCGCGCCGATCGTTTGCGTGTTGCACGCCTGGAGCTCGACCGGCGCGACGAGGATGAGCGTGTTGTCGCCGACGTCATCGGTCACGCCGACGCCGGTCGCGGTCGCACAGTTCGTGACCGTACCGCCGCTCGCGCCCGGCGCGTAGCTGACGACCACCTTGCCGGTCGTCGCGCCGAGCGTGATCGTCGGGGTGCCGAGCGTGACCGTGCCGGTCGTCGTGATGCTCGAGGCGGCATCGCCGAGCGTCACGGTCGTATTCGCGGCGCTGACCGCGGGGACCTGCTTGTCGATCTCGGTGTTGACGCTGCGCACCTTCGCTTCGTCGGGATCGATCACGCCGTTGCCGTTGATGTCGACGTTGTCATCGGTCTGCGCTTGGCCGCCCGCCGCGTTGCCGAACGTGACGATCGCCTCGACGTGCGCCTTCGTGCCGGGCGCGAGGTGCAGCACGGTGTTGTCGAACCGCGCCGAGAACAGCAGCCGGATCTTCGTGTGCGCCGGCACGCTGACCTCCGGCACGAGCGAGAACACCGTGTCGGTGCGGGCATTCATGAACGCGAGCGCGCCCGACGCCGAGCTCTCGCTGAACGACGTGTGGTGCTCGGTGCTCGCGTTCGCGGCCACGTTCGCGTGCGTCGCGGCGTCGCCGTGGGTCGCGTCGGCGATGTCCGACGCCTGGGTCACCCAGTCGCCGTGGGCCTTGGTCTGAAGATTGACGACGATGTTGCCGATCGTCGCCGCGCCGTTGCCGTCGTTCTCGACGCCGATGTCGCCATCGGCGATCAGCGTGGCGCCGCTCGTCGCGCCCTGGGTCGCGGTGATCGTCCAGGTCACGGTCGAATGCGTTTGATCGAGCAGGCCGGTCTTCGCGAGCGACCACGCGGTATCACTGGTCTGTAACAACGCGGCGTTCGAATGAGTCAGCGAAAGCAGCGCCTTGCCGCCGTTGACCGCTTGCGCGATCTCGTCGGTATCCGAGGGAGTCGTCGCACACGACGCGACGACGAACGGCAACACGCAGACAGCTCGCCTCATCATGCGCCGGACTATAGGCTCGCGTTCCCGACCGCTTGCCAGCCGAGAAGCAACAAAGACAAGACAGAGTGCGACTCATGAACGATGGTCACGCCGAGTTGTCCACTCTCGCGCCAACGCGCGCGCGTTGCGCGCCAGATCGGGATCACGAAAGCGTGCGAGCGACCCGTGGCCGGTCGCACGATCGCGAACCGCGAACAAGCCGCGCGCTCGACGACCGCCCCGCGCACGACGCGGTATCGTGATCCCGTGGCGACCGACACGCCTTCGGGGCTCGGCGTGCCGACCGGCATGCCCACCGGCGTAGCGACCGCGCCGGCCGCCGACGCGCCGGGACCGTTCACCGGCCGCGAGCTCGGCGGGTTCGTGCTGCGCGAGGTGATCGGTCGCGGCGGCTACGGCGATGTCTATCTCGCCGAGCAATCTGCGTTGCGCCGCGAGGCGATCGTCAAGATCCTTCGACCTGAAGGCCAGGAGCTGCGGGTCGAGCGGTTCCTGCGCGAGGCCCAACTCGCGTCGCGCCTCGACCATCCGTACGCCGCGCACATCTACGCGTTCGGCGCCGAGCCCGACGGCGTCTTGTGGATCGCGATGGAGCGGGTGCGCGGTGCGTCGCTGCGGGCGGTGTTGAAGGCGCAAGGACCGATGACGCTCGACCGGTTCGTGCCTTTGCTCGAGCGGATCTGCGAGGTCGTTCACACCGCGCACGAGCAAGGCATCGTCCATCGCGATCTGAAGCCGGACAACGTCATGGTGATCTCGCGCGCCGGCCGGTTGATGCCGAAGCTGCTCGATTTCGGCATCGCGCGTGCGGTCGACAGCGATCCGCCCAGCGCCTCGGCGAACGCGTCCGACGCGGACATCACCGGGCCGATGGCGACCCAGGCCGCGACGCTCGGCGACGCCGCGTCGCCTGGCACGACGACGCCGGCCGGCACGACCACACCTTCGGCGACGACGACCCAAGCCGGCGCGGTGCTCGGATCGCCAGCGTACATGGCGCCCGAGGTGTGGATCGATCCTCATGGCGCGGGGCCCGCCGCGGATCAATACGCGCTCGGCGCGCTCGCGTACGAGGCGCTCACCGGCCGGCTCGCGTTCAGCGGGCGCACGCTCGCCGAGATCGCGCGCGCTCACGGCAAGGGCAAGTTCAAGCCGCTCGGCGACGGCTTCCCCGGCGAGCTCGAGGCGGTATTGCAACGCGCGCTCGCACGCAAGCACGCCGACCGCTACGGCAACGTGCTCGAGCTCGCGCAGGCGTTTCGCGACGCGGCCGGCACGAACGACGGCGGCAGCGACCTGCCCCAGCTCGACGAGGAGCTGCGCGTTCGCTACCTGACCGTCGCGCCGCAGCCGCTCGCCGACGCGGTCGCGGGCTACGACGCCGCCAAGAACGCGCATCAAGCGCGCGAGGCGTTGCGCGCGATCGTCCGCACGACCGCGCGGTGGATCGGCGTCGTCGCGCTCGCGTGTCGAACGCGCGTCGGCAACGCCGGCAGTGACTCCGAGCGCGCGCGGACGTTGCTGCGCGAGCTGCGCCGGCAAGGGCTCGCGGCGGGCGGTTGGGTCGCGCTCGCTCGCGAGCTCACCCAGCCATTCGCGAAGCTGCCCGACACCCACCCTCTGCCCGAGCTCGTCACGGCCCTGCACGGCGGCGATCCGTTCGCGCCGGTGCTCGAAGGCTCGTTGACCGAGGGCTTGCCCGACGCGTCGCTCGACGCCGCGGCCCAGGCGGTCGCTCGCGAGTTGCCGCCGGTCGCGGCGATGCTGCGCGCGCTCGCGGTGATGTTCGATTATCAGCTCGTCGTGCCGCGCGACGGTCGCGGCGAAGCGTGGTCGGGCGCGCGCGGTGGATCGCGCAAGGACGTCGCGCTCGGCCGCCCCCTGCCCGACGGCCGGCCGGTGATCGTCGACGCGAACGGCAGCCCGCTCGTCGCGTTGTGGCCACTCGCGCAGGTCCACGTCGCGGTTCCCGGTCACCCGCCCGAGCTGTTCGTGCTCGCGGGTCCCGGCCGGCAGGGTGCACGCTTGGTATCGAGCCCGCACGGCTTCGAGCGCGGCGACGACGAGCTGTGGGACTGGTTTCGCGATCAAGTATTCGGCGGCGACGAGCCGGCGCGCGCGACCGCCGCGGCCGATGCTCCCTATCGCGGGCTCGCCGCGTACACCGAGCGCGACGCGCAGTGGTACGTCGGCCGCGAACGCGAAGTCGAAGCGCTCGCGAATCGCCTCAAGCTCGAGGCGTTCGTCGCGATCGTCGGCCCGTCGGGGGTCGGCAAGAGCTCGTTCGTCCAAGCCGGGCTCGTGCCCTCGCTCGCCGGTTGGAAGATCGTCACGACGCGGCCGCAGCGCGCGCCGATCGATCAGCTCGCCGGTGCGCTCGAGATCGACGACCTGCGCGAGGTCGCCGCGCTCGGCAACGACGCGATCCGCGAACGCATCCGCGCGATCGCTGCCGACCACGCGGGCCTGCTGATCGTGATCGATCAGTTCGAAGAGACGCTGACCCAGGGCGCGGCCGCCGAGGATCGCGAGCTGTTCGCGCGCATCCTGCTCGCGGCGACCCGAACGCGCGACGATCCGGTGCGCGTCGTGATCACGCTTGCGCGACGACTTCCTGATCCGCGCGGAGCAGCTACCCGGCTTCGATCGCGCGCTCGCCGGTGGCTTGCAGTTGCTCGGGCCGCTCAATCCCGCCGCGCTCGAGCGGATCATCGTCGAGCCCGCGCGCCGCGCCGGCTACGAGCTCGAGGATCCGAAACTGGCGGCGCGCATGGTCGAAGCCGTCGCCGGCACGCCCGCCGCGGTCGCGCTGATCTCGTTCACCGCCGCGCGGCTGTGGGAGCTGCGCGATCGCCACTTCCATCAGCTGCCGAAGAAAGCGTACGACGCGATCGGCGGCGTCGGCGGCGCGCTCGCTCGTCACGCCGACGAGACCGTCGACGCGATGCCGGCGGCCGAGCGCGCGCTCGTGCGCAAGGCGTTCCGTCACCTCGTCACGTTCGAGGGCACGCGCGCCGTGCTCGGGCGCGACGAGCTCGTCCAGTTGCTCGGCGGCGGCAACGACGCGACGCAAGCGGTGGAGCGCCTGCTCGGCGCGCGCCTGGTGAGCTCGAGCGAGAACGACGAGGGCATCGCCGTGATCGAGATCGTGCACGAAGCGCTGCTCGCGGCGTGGCCGCGGCTCGCCGAGTGGCGCCGCGAGGACAGCGAAGGCTCGCGGTTTCACGAGCAACTGCGCGTCGCGGCCAAGCAATGGGTCGATCGCGGCCGACCGCGCGGCGCACTGTGGCGAGGCGATGCGCTTGCCGAGTACCAGCTATGGCGCAAGCGTCATCCCGACAACCTCACTCCGGCCGAAGCCGCGTTCGGCGCCGCGTCGATCGCGACCGAGCTGCGCGGCCGGCGGATCCGTCGCGGCTTGCTCGCGGCCGCGATCGGGGTCGCCGCCGTGTTCGTGGTGTTCCTCGTCCGCGCGAACCGCGCCGAGCAACGGCTGTTGCGCGCGTCGACGTTCGATCAAGGCCGCCTGATGATGCTCGCCGCCGACAAGCTCGGCGCACTGCCGTTCCTGATCGACGCTTACGATCGCGGTCAGACCGGCGAGGCGAACCGCCTGCTGATCGAGGACGCGCTGCGCACGACCCGCGGCCGCGTGCTCACGCTCGAAGGACACACCCAGAAGCTGCGCGTCGTGGCCTACAGCCCGGACGGCAAGACGATCGCGAGCTCGAGCGCCGACGGCACCGCGCGGCTGTGGAACGCGAGCACCGGCGCGACGATCGACGTGATCACGCTCGCGGGGCCAGCGCTCGGCCTCGCCTTCTCGCCCGACGGCAAGCGCCTCGCGGTCGGTGGCCGCGACCCGGCGATCCACATCTGGGATATCGAGCACCACCGCGAGGTCGCGCGGCTGGAGCGCAGCGGGATCGTCCTCGCGCTCGAGTTCTCCGCCGACGGCAAGACGCTGCTCGCGACCGGCGGTGACACGGTCGACGTCGTGCCGATCGACGGCGGGCCGATCGTCACGGTCGTCAAGGGCGGCGGCGCCGATGGTCGATTCTGCGCCGGCGGCTCGCGCATCGCGTCGTGGACGTTCAAGGGCGAGATCGCATTGTGGAACGCGACCGGCGGGCCACCGATCGCGACCTACACCGGCGGGTTCGCGGCAGGGGCAGGCGCGGTGAGCGCCGACTGCAAGCTGATCGCGGTCGGCACGCAGGTCGGCGAATTCGATCTCGTGCGCGCCGATGGCAAGCTCGTCACCCATCCGCGGGCTCACAGCAAGGCGGTGTCGGACGTCTCGATCTCGCCCGACGCCACCGAGATCGCGACCGCGGCGGGCGATGACACGCGGGTGTGGGATCCAAACGGCGATCTCGGGCTGGTCATGTCCGATGCGCGCTCCGCCTACTGGGCCGCGCGGTTCTCGCCGCAGAGCGATCTGCTGGCGACCGCGAACGCCGACGGCTCGGTCCGGATCTACCGCGCCGACACCGGCGCGCTCGCGAGCGAGCTGTCGGGGCACCACGAGCCGGTCTCGAGCGTCGCGTTCTCTCCGGACGGTAGCCACCTCGTCACCGGTTCGTGGGACCACCACGCGATCGTCTGGGACCTCGATCGCGCGCGCGGGTTCGAGCTGCTCCCCGACGCCCTCGTCGAGCCGAGCGGGATCAGCCATCTCGCGTTCAGCCCCGACGGCAGCCGACTCGCGATCCTCGCCGAGGCGCGGATGCCGGCGATCGTGAAGGCCGGCGCGCTCCAGTGCAAAGGCTCGGTCGCGGCCAGCGCGTTCGCGTGGAATCGCGATGCCACGCAGCTCGCGACCCGAGCGGACGGCGATCCGGTGGCGCACGTCTGGGACGCGACGACGTGCGCGCTGGTCGCGTCGTTCGTGCACGACCAGCCGGTGACCGCGATCGCGTTCGCGCGCGACGGCCGATTGATCACCGGCTCGGCCGACCGCACCGTGCGGCTGTGGGACGTCGCGCGCGGAACGGTCGCGGCCAGCTACGTCGAGCCCGGCCCGATCACCGAGGTCGGGCTCGACCCCGACGGCGAGGTCTATGCCATCGCGTTCGCCGAGACCGCGACGCTGACGATCCACGTGACCGATCCGGCGCGCCGCCGCGTGCTCGCAGCGAACAAGCCGGGCCTGGCGAGCGTCAGCTTCGATCGCCGACACCATCGCATCCTCGGCGCCGGCATCGACCAATACGTCTGGATCTGGGACGACCGCACCGGCGAGCTCGTTCAGAAGCTCGAAGCCAGCGGGCCGCTGTCCGGGCTCGCGATCAGCCCCGATGGCTCACTGTTCGTCGCGCTCGGCGGCCTCACCCCGGTCGTGTGGAAGACCGACACGTTCGAGCGGGTCGGCGAGCTCGACGGTCATACCGAGAGCGTGATCGCCGGCGGGTTCATCGCGGACCACCTGCTCGTGACCAGCGGTCGGGATGGCGCCGCTCGGGTGTGGGACATGGCGACGCTGCACCCGCTCGAGGTCATGCAGAACGTCTCCGAGATCGCGGTCCGTCCCGATCGGGTCGTGCTGGCGGGCAGCGGGACCCGGGCGTGGATCCCGAGGTTCCCGACACCAGCACCCGATGAGCTCGCCCGGTTTCGAGGGCTTGGGCGCTAGATCAGTGAGCTGTTCGCGGTGCCGCACATACATTTCAACACACGCAAACCGTCTGGATTACTGAGTTTTTTCCTCACGGCTACGTACCGGTGAGTGTTATTCTGGAACTGGAGGCGCGATGAAGAAACCATCAGAAAAGAAACTTCGTCTGATGCGATCGGTCGTCCGAGGGCTCACGCGCCCCGAGCTCCAGGCCGCGGTCGGCGGCAGGATCGGAAACGTCGGCTGCGCTGCGAGCTGCATTAGCTGCACGCGCACCGCCCTCCAGGGCGCGAACGACCCCTGCCCCGGGAAGGCCAGCTAGCTCGGGACGACCGCTCGCTACGCGAGCGGCGGCAGCGGTTCGGCGATCGACTTGCGCGTGAGATCGCTGACCAAGCAGACCAGGCCGGACAGCCCACCGTAGAGGCCGTGGCCGAGCGTCTCGTCGCCGAGGGAGCGCAGCGCGAGTGCCCGCGCACGCGGTCGCCACTCGCCCGACGGATCGATGCGAGCGATCGCGAGCAGGGCATAGGCCCGGCCGCCGAGGCCGCAGCACACGTTACCGCCGTTGTAGTCCGCAGCCAGGTCACTCTCGAGCGCGGGCGCGGCGGTCTGCGCGGCGTCGAGCCACCTCGCATCGCCGGTCGCTTCGAACGCGGAGACCCAGAGCAAGACGAACCCCGCCAACCCGTTGCACAGCGAGAGCCCGAGGCCGGCCGGCGCACGCGAACGAACGAGCTCGACATTCGGCGGTTCGAGGTCCGGGACGATCGCGGCCGACTCGGTCGCGCGCGCCGACGAGATCAGCGTGCGCTGGACGCCGGCCCGGCCGTGCGCCAACGCCGGTCCGGGCAGCGCCGGCGCCGCAACGACGCGGCCGCGGACCGTCTCGATCAACGCATCGAGGCGCGCATCGTCGATGTGCCGGCGAAGACCGAGCGCGGTCGCGAGCACGCCGGCGTCGCCGAACCACAGCTCGGACATCGGCCGCCGCGGCTTGGTCGTCGCCGAGATGAACTTCGCGAGCGCGCGATCGCGGTCGCGCGCGCGACCGAGCGCCTGACCGACGAGCGCACCGACCGCGTGGATCCCGGGGGGGCCGACCACGACCGACGTCGCGACCGACATCCGCGCGAGGTCGCCGGCTCGCAGCCCGCGCGGTGCCCGCGCCGCGGCCATCGCGATCGACCACCACCGGCGCGCCTGGACCAGCGCTTCGCCGTGCTTCGCGGCGGTGCCGACGCGCCACAACGCATACGCGGTGCCGGCGGCGCCGTGGCCGAGCCCCGCCCAGGGCGCGGGTTGCGATGCGCGCACGTCGGCGAGTGACACCGAGCTGACCCAATCGATCCACGCCGCGATGAAGCGCTCGAGCTCGCGATCGATGCGGTCAGCCACGCCGACCCTGGACGCGCAGCACCGGGCCTTCGGGCGTCTGACCGACGGGGAGCTCGGCCGCGATCAGCTCGGCGATGACGTGGTCGACGCGGATTTCGGCAAGGGCGGCGTCGTCGTCGAGCGATCCGATCGCACCGGTCAACGTCGCGCGCTCGAGCATGACCGCACCGCGATCGAACGACTCTTCGATCGTGTCGTTGACGCCCCGCGCGAACAGGGCGACGCCGCCGTCGAAGTGCTCGCTCGCCGCGATCGCGGCGCGAGCGGCTGCGAGTGCACCGGACTTGCCCGCACCCTTGGCTTGGAGCAACGCGGACCCATCCTCGAACACGTGCGCCGACAGATCGTGGCGCGACGCGAGCTGCTCGACCTGCGCGCCGTGCTGACGATCGTCCTCGGGCGGCTCGAACGGCGCGAGGAACACGAACGCGTTCGGTAGCTCGATCTCCGGCGAGCTGCGCGGCGTGCGTTCTCGGCCGGGCATCACCGAGGTCGTCGCCTCGCTCGCGCTACTGCCGCGGCGCGGGCTGTCCGGCATCGGCGGCAGCGCGCGCAGCCGCGCGAGCGCGGCGTTGCCGTCGGCCGGGCGTAACGTCGAGGCTTTGTCGAGCATGGCGTCGACCAGCGCGATCAATTCGGGCGGCGCCTCCGGGCACGCGGTGACGAGCGCGGTCGGCTCGGCGAGCAACACCCGCGCGCGCACGCTCGCTGCGGTCTTGCCGCCGAACGCGACCCGCCCGGTCATCATCTGGTACAGCACGCAGCCGAGCGACCACACGTCGCTCGCCGAGTCGATGTCGGTCTTGCCGCGGGTCTGCTCGGGCGACATGTACGGCGGCGTACCGATCATCACGCCCGTGCGAGTCAGGAGGCCGGCCTCGGTCGCGAGCCGCGCGATGCCGAAGTCGACGACCTTGACCGCGTCGGGCCGGCCGCCTTCGAGCAAGATGTTCGAGGGCTTGATGTCGCGATGGATCACGCCGAGCTCGTGCGCCGCGGCCAGCGCCGCGGCGACCTCGATCGCGATCGTGACCGCTTCGCGCAGATCGATGCCTTTGCTGCGCTGATACGCGGACAGCGTGCTGCCGTCGATCCAGTCCTCGGCGAGGTAATGGACGCCCGCATCGGCGCCGTGCGCGACGTAGCCGACCACGTTCTGGTGACGGACCGTGGCCAACAGGTTCGACTCGCGCGCGAACCGGGCGAGATCGGACGGCCTCTCGATGCGCAAGACCTTGATCGCGACGGTGCGCCCGGTCTCGCGATCGCGGCCGCGATATACCCATCCCATGCCGCCCACGCTCGCCTCGGCGAGGAGCTCGAACCGCCCGTCGAGGACGGCGCCAACCGACATCTCGAACAGTATAGCAGCGACGCGAAATCTCAGGGCTCTTCGGAGTCGCGCGGGGTCGCCGCGGCGCGGTTTCGGGGCGATCGCATCGGGTCGGGTGTAGGCGGTTGGGCGCTTTGCGACTGCGCCCTGCAATGGTATAGCCATGCCTCGTTCTTGCGAGGGCGACTGCGAGCGTCACCAGACGGTCGTTGAGATCGCCCCCATGGCGGCTGGTGGCGTCGTTTTGCAGTGCCGTAGGAGCGAATTTTGACCAACCCAGCATTAGCAAAGCGTTTACGTGGACGGCCCGAACGGGTGTTCGTTTCAGTCAACGAGAGCACCCAGCGCTCGACCATCTCGTTCATGCCCGGCGATATCGGCGACCCGGTCCTCCACGAGAACGACTCCAACGGCGCGATCGCGCTGCGCGAAGCCAAGGAAATCTCGGACAGCTTCCCGGGCTGCACCGTCCATGGCCCGCACTTCCACACGGCTCAGCCACCAGGGCGCAAGCTCCGCCGCCGGCCGAGCCCACCTAAGGAGTAGCTATCCGACCATGACGAATCGAAAAGCCACATTTGCCAAGCGCCAGCGCGAGACTGACCTGAAGGACAAGGCTCGCCAAAAGGCGATGCGCCGTGAACAGAAGCGGACCGAAGTGCGCGTGACGAAGGGCCCCGAGATCGCGTGGGACGAGGCCGTGCACGAGACCGACTCCGGAGCGCTGCCGCCGACCGATGCTCCGCCGACCGACGACAAGGCCACGCCGTCGCCTGACCCGCACCGCCCGTCGGCGGCGCTGCCCGCGGGAGGCAAGCCCCTGGCGTCGAGTGATCCGCACCGCCCGTCGGCGGCGGCCGCGAGCAAGCCCGTGGCGTCAGGTGACACGCATCGCCATCCGGTGCAGCCGGCCGGAGGCAAGCCGGTGCCATCGAGCGATCCGTCGTAGCGCGCGGCGCTGGTGTTGGTCGAGCGCATCGTCGATTCCGGGCTCGTGCCCGAGCCGGTGATGCGCGCCGCGATCCGCGGGGTGTGCGCCCTGCGGTTGTTCCAAGAGCGCCGCCGCGATCCGCGTGCGCTCGTCGCCGAGCTGCGGCGCAGCGAGCTCGCGATCGAGACCGCAGCCGCGAACGAGCAGCACTACGAAGTGCCCGCGGCGTTCTTCGAGCGCGTGCTCGGCTCGCACGTCAAGTACTCGGGATGCTACTGGCCCGCGGGCGTCGAGACGCTCGATGCCGCCGAGGCCGCGATGCTCGAGCTCTACGCCGAGCGCGCCGGGCTCGCCGACGGCCAGCGCGTGCTCGATCTCGGCTGTGGCTGGGGCTCGGTCGCGCTGTGGGCGGCCGCGCGCTATCCCGCGAGCCAGCTCACCGCGGTCTCGAGCTCGAACAGCCAGCGCGAATTCATCACCGCGCGCGCCGCGGCGCGGGGGCTCGGTAACCTCACGGTGCTCACCGCCGACATCCGCGGGCTCGAGCTGCCCGCCGCGAGCTTCGATCGCGTGGTGTCGATCGAGATGTTCGAGCACGTGCGCAACTACGACGCGCTGTTCGCCAAGCTCGCGCGCTGGCTGCGTCCGGATGGCGCGTTGTTCGTCCACGTGTTCGCGCATCGCCGCTTCGCCTATCCGTTCGAGGACGCCGGCGCGTCCGATTGGATGGCGCGCGAGTTCTTCACCGGCGGCCTGATGCCGAGCGTCGACTTGTTCCGCGAGTTCCAGCGCGAGCTCGCGATCACCGACGAGTGGCGGATCGACGGCACGCACTACGCGCGGACGGCGGAGGCCTGGTATCGCAACCTGATGGCGGCGCGCGGCGAGCTCGAGGCCGTGGTCGGCCGCGCCGGATTCCAGCGCTGGCGCGTGTTCTTTCTCGCGTGCGCCGAGCTGTTCGGCTATCGCGGCGGCAGCGAGTGGCTGGTCGCCCACTATCGGTTCGCGCCACGGTAACCTCGCGCGATGCGCTTAGCTTGGATCCTCGCGCTCAGCTTCGCTTCTACGACCGCGCTCGCCGACGACGGGCACGACGCCTACGACCGCGCGACCGCCGATGGCCTGTTGCAGGCCACCGCCGATGCGATCAGCGGCGTCGCGTCGCCACACATGAACGCCCCGCGGTTCGCGTTCGGCGTCCACTTTCCGCACGAGGCGCCGGAGACGGTCGACGACCTCAAAACCGGCGGCGATGCAGTCGACATCGCCTCGGTCAACCTGCGCGCGAAGTCGGGCAACACCGTCGCCTACGCGGCCGACGGCAGCGCGGCATGGGTCGCCGCGGATCTGTGGGCCTCATCGCCGTGCGGCATGGATAGCTGCATGCATGCCAAGCCGGACCCGATGCATGCGACCGCGCTCTACGACAAGGCCGGCGGGTGGCAACCGGTGACGTGGTTGGCGAGCAGGGTCTACGGCGGCGCCGAGCAAGCGAAGGCCGTCGCTCACGGCGTCAAGCTCATGGGGCTCGCGCGCAAGGTCGACGGCGCCGAGGAGGTCGTGAAGCAGCTCGAGGCGACCATCGGCGACGCCAAGGCGCTCGCCGCGACGGTGTCCGCGCGCAAGGACGTCGTGTTGTACGGCAGCGATCTCGGCGAGCGCTACGTCGGCGGCCCGCGAGTGCGCGCCAAGCTGATCGCGTGGGCGCTCGCGTTCAAGGTGCACGACGGCATCCAGGCCGGCGTGACGTCGAGCAAGACCGTCGCTTGGGTCGCCGCGAACGTCGACGCGACCTCCGCGAAACATCCGAAGGACAAGCCGGTGCCGTATCGAATGTTGTTCGTCTACGAGAACACCGGCGGCGCGTGGCAGCTAGTACAAGCGCAGTTCTCGTTCTCGGACATCTAACATCGTGTACGGTGCCCCCAACCGGAGGGATGACGTGATGAGAGACCACCAAGATGCGGCGATGCTCAAGCGGCTACGTGACCAGCTCAAGGTCCATACGCTCGCGACGAAGCTCCAGCAGAGTGCGAAGGCTCAGAAGGAGCTCGCGTTCTATCCCGCGCACGACGCGCGCAAGGTAACGCCGGAGTACACCCGCGCGCACGAGCACCTTACGATCGCGCTCGATCTGCCGTGCAACGTGTGCGGCGTCCGGCACTCGACACTCGGCGATGCGAAGCACAATCGCTACGGCGCCAAGGCGATGGAGACCCATCACAGCGTGATCGGTTGGGCGCTCGCGCACGCGGTCGACGCCGATCGGTTCAACCACGCGATCCTGCCGAACCTGCGCCATCGTCACGGCGCGCGCAACGAGTACCACTCGCCGTTCACCCAGAAGCAAGTCGCCGACTGGATCGACCACCACGAGGACAACCTGTCGGTGCTGTGCGATGTCCATCATCGTGGCAAGCACCTCGGCGTTCACGAGTCGCCGATCGCGGGTGCCGTCGATCTGCTGCGCGCGGACTTCGCGACGTACGTCGAGTCGCAAGTAAAGCAACTCGCCGACGAGACGAAAGCGGCGAAGGCCGCGGCCAAGCTCGCCGCGAAGGCGCCGGCTGCCGCGAAGACGCCTGTCGCCGCGAAGGCTCCCGCTGTCGCCGCGAAGGCTCCGGCTGTCGCTGCGAAGGCGCCGACGGTTGCCAAGGCCAAGCCCGCCGCCGCTCCCGCCGCCGCGGCCGCGAAGATCGGCAAGCCGGTCGCGATCACGAACGGCAAGCACGCCGCCCCGAACGGCAAGCCCGCTGCGCTGAGCGTCAAGCCGAACGGCAAGCCCGCCACGCCGAAGGCCAAGCCGGCCGCGAAGCCCGGCAAGGCGCGCCCCGCAGCCCACGCGTAAGCTGACTTGACAACCATGATGTCACAATGACATCTTGGTTGTCATGAAGCCAACCGCCGAGCAGAACGCGTTCGACGAGCTGATCGAGGAGCTGCGCGCGCTGTGGTTCGCGCTCCGTGCGGCGTCGGCGCAGATCCACGCCGACATCGAATGCACCGCGATCGAGCGCGGCGCGATGTTCGATCTCTTGCAACTGGGGCCGCAGACCGTGCCCGCGATGGCGCGCGCCCGCGCGATCAGCCGCCAGGCGATGCAGAAGACGATCGATCGGCTCGCCGCCCGCGGCTGGGTCCACGACGAGCCGAACCCGGCGCACGAGCGATCGGCGCTGATCGCGTTGTCGCCCGCGGGTGGCAAGATCCTCGCGGACATGCGGGCGCGCGAGGTCGCCGGCATCGCCGGGCTCGAGCTCCCGGCGCCGGCCGAGCTCCGTCGTGCCGCGCGCGTGCTCGCGACGATCCGCGCGCAGCTCGGAGCGCCGCGATGATCGCGTTCCGCGACGAGCTCTACGACGGCCAGTTCTTGCGCACGCTCGGCCATTGCACGTACGGAGGAGGCGTTCGTGCGCGCTGGCGTCGCCCAGCCGATCGAGATCGCATTCGAGGGCACCACCCTCCCCGGTTACTTCGCGAGCGGCAGCGGCGGGCCGGACCTGCCCCCGGCCGGCAGCGACGCCGAATGGCGGCGCGGATCGATCGACGGGCGACGTCCGCTCGTGATCTCGGTCGGCGGCTACGATTCCACCGCGGAAGAGTCCTACTTCTGGAACGCGGCGGCCGCGACCGCGCGCGGGTATCACTGCGTGATGTTCGACGGGCCGGGCCAGGGCTCGCTGTTGATCGAGCGCGGCGAGCCGTTTCGTCCCGATTGGGAGTTGACGTGTGACAAGGACTACATCCGATTCACCGCGGCCGAGGGTACGGGCGGCCACTGCGAGAGCGGCGCTCGCTCACTCGTTCACGAGCGCGTATTCGATTGGCTGGACCATCAGTTATCTGCGTGATCGCCGTCGTTGTAGCCGAAGGTCCGATCGGCTAGGGTCGCTCGAGGGGTGCGCCATGAGACTAGCTGTCGTCGTTGCGATCATTAGTGTCGTTGGTTGCGGTCCGTCTGGCCGCAACGACCACGGACCATGCAGTGGCAGCGCCATGCAATGCGTCGGTAACGAGCTGGAGACCTGCCAGGACGGGACATTCCAGGACTCGCAGACGTGCCCGAACGCGTGCAGCGACATGCTCGGGTGCGTCCTGTGCGTGCCAGGCACCGGCACGTGCAACGGCAATATCTCCACCGCGTGCAACGCCGACGGCTCCGGCTACGACATGGTCACGTGTGATCCGGTCGAAGGCGAGAGCTGCGACCAGACGATGGGCGTATGCACGGGCGCGTGCTCGCCTGCAGCCCTCGGCCAGAGCTACATCGGTTGCGATTACTACCCGACGGTCACCGGCAACATCGTCGGCGACAACTTCGACTTCGCGGTCGCGATCTCGAACACCTCGGGCGACGTCGCGATGATCACGATCGACGGAGGCGCGCTCACGACGCCGATGATGGTGACCGTCCCCGCGAACAGCTTGCTCGTCCAGAAGCTGCCGTGGCAGCAGGCGCTGAAGATGTGCAACGACGCCGACACGCCGGAGACCGGTGGCTGCGATGACATCGCGCCGCCCGAGCCCGGCATCGTCGCGAAGGGCGCGTACCACCTGCGCTCGAACAACCCGGTCACCGTCTATCAGTTCAACTCGCTAGAGTACAGCATCGATGGTGGCGTGGACTTCTCGTTCAGCAACGACGCGTCGCTGATGCTCCCGACCAACGTGTGGCGCAACAATTACTACGCGGCCGCGCTCGGCGGGCTCGCCGGCGTGAACCCGAGCGAGATGGCGATCACCGCGATGCAGGATGGCACGTCGGTCACGATCAACTCTCGTGCGACGACCGACGCCGCACCCGGCATCCAGGCTTTCGCGATCGGCACGCCGCAGACGATCACGCTCAATCAGGGTGACGTCGTCGAGCTGACGAGCAACGGCGACCCGGCCGAGGAAGACGTGACCGACTACGACTTCACGGGCTCGCAGATCATGTCCAGCGCCCCGGTCCAGGTGATCAGCGGCCATTACTGCGCGGACGTACCCGATAACCCGCCGGTCGCCGCGTGCGATCACATGGAAGAGTCGATGTTCGGCGTCGACGCGCTCAGCTCGACGTACATCGTCAACGCGCCGGCCGTCACGACCGAACCGTCCGGCAAGGTCGAAGTGATCCGCGTGATCGCGACGCAACCCGGCACGACGCTGACCTACAGCCCGGCCCAGGCCGGCGCGCCGACCACGATCGCGAACGCCGGTGGCTTCATCGAGATCGACAACAACTCGGCCAGCTTCATGATCACTGCGAACGAGAAGGTGATGGTCGCGCAGTACATGGAGGGCCAAGACGCCGACGAGGCCGGCACCGGCGATCCGGCGATGGCCCTCGCGGTCCCGGTCGAGCAGTTCCGCACGAGCTATCTGTTCCATGCGCCGGTCAGCTACGACAGCAACTACGTCGATGTCACGGCGCCGACCGGCGCGAACGTCATGCTCGACGGCATGCCGGTCACGTTCAACGCGATCGGCACGACCGGCTACTCGCTCGGCCGCGTCAACCCGCTCACCGCCGGCCCGAACGGCGATGGCTCGCACAACATCACCGGCGACATGCCGTTCGGCATCACGGTCTATGGCTACGGCCAGTACACGAGCTACTGGTACGCTGGCGGTCTCGACCTCAGCACGATCGTCATCGCGCGCGAAGGTCCGACGAAGGCGCCGGTGACGAACACGGCGACGGGTCCCGCATCGCCACCGCGGAGCCGACCGTCGCGTACGACACCTGTCCCGACGGCGCCGGCAGCTCGGCACTGACCAGCGCGACGCTGCTGCCAACCCCTGCGTGGGACGTCAACTGACGATGTTCGACCTACCGCGGATCACCCTCGTCACGGTCGCGCTCGCGGCTTGTGGCCCGACCGCGCGCGGCCACGGCGATGGCGGCGGTGGAGGTGGCGGCGGCGGCGACGCCTGCGGCCCGTCGTGCTCGGCCGATCTGCACGACGTGCTCGACTGCGGCGGCAACGTCGTCCAGACCTGCGGTCAGGACCAGGGCTGCTCGATGGGCGCGTGCGTCGACGCGTGCCAGTCCGCGGCGGACAACAAGAGCTCGATCGGCTGCGACTACTACTCGGTCGAGCCCGACACGATCATCCCCGGGCAGTGCTTCGCGGCGTATATCGCGAACACCTGGACATCGCCGGTCACGATCACGGTCGAATACGGCGGCACGCAGCTGCCGATCGACGGGTTCGCGCGGATCCCGAGCGGTCAGGGCCAGGCGCTGACCTACGCGCCGCTCACGAACGGCATGCTCCAGCCTAACCAGGTCGCGATCTTGTTCCTCGCACGCAACAGCGGCATCGCGTGCCCGGCCGGCGTGACGCCGGCAGTGTCGACCGCCGACGGCGCGGTCCACGGCACCGCGCTCGGCGAGGCGTTCCACATCACGACCTCGGAGCCGACCGTCGCGTACGACATCTATCCCTACGGTGGCGGCAGCTCGGCGTTGACCAGCGCGACGCTGCTGCTGCCGACGTCGGCGTGGGACGTCAACTACGTCGCGGTCGATGCGTTCACGAAGTCCACGATCACGAGCGGCCAGCCGTTCACCGAGCTGGTCGCGCTCGCCGACAACACCCACGTCACGATCCGGCCGACCGCGGCGATCACCGCGGGCACCGGCGTCGCCGGCGCGGCGCAAGGCGTGGGCACGGTCTACGCGCTCAACGCCGGCCAGTTCGTCCAGTTCACGCAAGACGCCGAGCTCACCGGGAGCCCGATCACGTCGGACCAACCGGTCGGCGTGTGGGGCGGCGCGAGCTGCCTCAGCATCGACGTCAGCATCGCGGCGTGCGACGGCGCGCATCAGGAGATCCCGCCGGTCAAGGCGATGGGCAACCACTACGCGGCGGTGCGCTATCGCAATCGGTTCGCCGGCGTCGAGGAGACTGTGCCGTGGCGGATCGTCGGCGGCGTCGACGGCACGACGCTGACCTACGAGCCCACGATGCCCACCGGCGCACCGACCACGCTGAGCGCCGGCCAGCTCGTCCGGTTCGACGCGCCCGGCCCGTTCACGGTGCAGAGCCAGGACGCCGATCACCCGTTCTACATGTCCGCGCACATGAGCGGCTGCGAGACCTACGGCGCGATCGGCGACTGTCGCGGCGATCCCGAGTTCGTCGACATCGTCCCGCCCGAGCAGTACCTGCCGGCGTACACGTTCTTCACCGATCCGACCTATCCGGAGACCAACCTCGTGCTCACGCGGATGCAGAAGAACGGCTCGTTCGCCGATGTCACGGTCGACTGCGCCGGCGTGGTCACCGGCTGGACCGCGATCGACGCCGCCGACACGATCGAATACACCCGGCTCGATCTCGTCACCGGCAACTTCGCGTCGGTCAACGGTTGCAACAACGGGCTCCACGTCGCGTCGAGCGCGCAGCCGTTCGGGCTCACCGTCTGGGGCTGGGGCTCGGCGGCGAGCACCGGGTTCAGCTCGCAAGCGGTGAGCTACGCGTATCCCGCGGGCGCGAGCGTCCGCCCGATCAACAACGTCGTGATCGAGTAGTCAGCCGACCCGCTCGGCCGGCGACGCGACGACGACGGAGACCGGGACGTGATCGGAAGGCTCCGTCCGGTCGGGCAAGATCGTGTCGTCGGTGAGCCGACCGCCCGCGAGCGCCTGGGTCTCGAGCTCGGAGCTCGTCAGGACGAAATCGATTCGACGCGCGCGGCCGTTCGTGACGCAGGTCGGGGCGTCGCTCGCGGCGTGCGGATCGCGAAACCCCGCAGCGGCGAACCGCGCGATCACCTCGTCATCCGCCGTGACGTTCAGGTCGCCGCAGATCACCGCACCGGATCCACCGGGGCGCTCGCGAGCCGCGGCGAGCAACTCGCCGGCCTGGCGAAGTCCATGACGCGCGGGAGCTGGCGTGGCAGGCGGGTCCCACTTGAGGTGCGTGTTCGCGATGGTCAGGCCACGGAGACGAACGACGAGCGCGACATGGTCGCTACCGTCGCTGTATCGAACGACCCGGACGTCCTCGACGGCCTCGTCGCGAGCCACGAACGTCGCACATCCGTCGGGCTTCCCGCCGGCTTTCTGCGCCCAGTGTCCGACGAAGCTCCGCGCCAGCGCTCTCTCGATGTCGTCGAACGCCGAACGCTCGACCTCCTGAAGGCAAAGCACGTCGCCTCGAAGGCTCGCGACGCGCTGCACGACGAGCGCACGTCTCGTCGCGGGGTCCAGGGCAGCGTCGGGACTCTTCGGGTAATACGATCGCCGGACGTACGCGTCGGCGAGGATGTTCCAGGAGACGATGGTTCTTCGCATGCGAGATCGTCAGCGCGGGCGCAACCAGTCGGGGAGCGGCTCGTTCGCGCCGAGGCAGCGGCCGGTCTCCGCGAGGGCGATGCCATCGTGCATCGCCGCCGCGGTGGTCACGAGCGAGGGCTCGGCGTCGAGCATCGTCGCGCTCAGCGAGATCACGACGTCGGCATCGTTCGCGACGAGGACGGCGCCGGTCTTGTTCGCGCGGTGCCAGCTCGCGCGCTGATCGACCACGACGCCATACGCCGGCGCGGCGGTCTTCGCGGTGCAGCGCAGGCTGTCGCGCGCACGCTCGAACGAGGGGTAGCCCGCGGTCGAGAGCAACTGCACGACGCGACCGCCGCACGTGCCGAACGTGACGGTCGTGAACTGTGCGTTCCCACGGATCGTGAACTCGAGCGCGGGCGCACCGGCGAGCGTCGCGGTCTTGTGACCGACGACCGAGCCGCCGAGCGCGTTCGCCATCTGCGTCGCGATCACGAGCGCGCTGTCCACGTCGGGGAGCTCGCCCGGTTGCCAGGTCGCGCCCCAGTCCAGTGAGAGCGCCGAGCCTTCACGGTCGTCGCCAGTGATCGTGAGATCGACGGGCACCTCGAGCGACATCCCGGGCAGCTCGACCCGGTGCCAGTCGTCCACGACCGCCGGCGCGTAGTCGGAGTGCGGATACTCGGGGACCGGCCCGGGCTCGTCGTGCTCGGCCCCGCTCGGCCGATCGTTCATCACACCGGCGATCACGAACACGACGACCGACGCGGCGACACACGCGCCGAGGACGATCAGCGGGATCAGCGAGGTCGGCTTGCGGCCGCGAAACTGATCGAACATGCTAGCCGAGCGCCGCGGCGTCCGCGAAGGCCTTCGCGCTGGCCGGCCGATCGTTCGGGCTCTTCTGCAGCGCCGCAATGATCGCGGTGTCGAGCGCGGGCGGACAGTCCTTGCGCAGATCGTGGGGCGGAACCGGCGTCTCGGAGATATGCGCGAACCCGATCGCGATCGCGTTGTCGCCGGAGAACGGCGGTCGACCGGTCACGACGTGATACGCGAGCGCGCCGAGCGAGTAGACGTCGGTGCGCACGTCGACCGGCTTGCCGCGCACTTGCTCGGGCGCCATGTAGTTCGGCGTGCCGAGGATCGCGCCGGTCGCGGTCAGGCCGTCGCCCGCGGCGGTCGTCGCCAGGCCGAAGTCGATGATCTTGACCGCGCCGCGCTCGCCGACGAGCACGTTGCCCGGCTTGAGATCGCGATGGATGACGCCGGCCGCGTGCGCGGCTTCGAGGCCGACGCAGACCTGGCCGAGCACGTCGGTGACGTCGCGCACCGGCACGAGCCCACGCTGCGCGATCACCTCGGTGAGCGTGCGTCCGGCGAAGTACTCCATCGAGAGATACAGCAGGCCCGGCCGCGCTTCGCCGAGGTCGTGGATGCGGATCACGTTCGGCGAGCTGATCTTGCGCGCCGACGACGCTTCCTTGCGGAACCGCGCGGCCATCGCTTGCTCGTCGGCGGCGAACGCGCTCGAGATGACCTTGAGCGCGACCAGCTCGCCGAGCACTTCATCGTCGGCGAGATACACCGCGCCCATCCCGCCTTTGCCAAGCAGGCGCTGGATGCGATAGCGGTTCGCGAGCACCTGGCCGGGCTCGAGCGTCGTCGAGGTCGAGGTCGGGCGATGGCCGACCGCGGTCGCGGTGCGATCGAGCGGGTTCGCCGGCTCGGGGGCCGGCTTGCCGTCGCCGGAGGGAGGCGTCTGGGTCGGCGCGGTAGCCGAGACGACCGGGGTCACGACGATCGAGCGCTGCTCGTCGACCAGCTTCGCGAGCTTCTGGTTGAGCTCGAAGTCGACCGAGCACACGATCGACTCGAGGTTCTCGACGCGCTCGCGCAGGAGCTTGTTCTCGTCGAGCAGCTTCTGCGAGCCAGCGCCGCCGGTCTTCGCCTCGAGCTCGAGCTTCTTCTCGCCGATGCGCTGGCGATACCTGATGTACGACACGGCCGGCCACGCGCCGAACACGCCGATCCAGAACACGATGCCGGCGATGCCGTCCATCTAGCTGTACGCCTCGATCGGCGGGCACGCGCACACGAGGTTGCGATCGCCGTAGGCGTTGTCGACGCGCGCGACCGGCGGCCAGTACTTGTGGACGCGCAGCCACGGCGCGGTCGACGGAAACGCCGCCTGCTCGCGGGTGTACGGGTGGTTCCATTCGGTCGCCGAGATCTCCGCGGCGGTGTGCGGCGCGTTCTTCAGCGGGTTGTTCGCGCGATCGATCTGGCCGTGCTCGATCGCGGCGATCTCGTGGCGGATCGCGATCATCGCCTCGCAGAACCGGTCGAGCTCGGCCTTGCTCTCGCTCTCGGTCGGCTCCACCATCAGCGTGCCCGGCACCGGGAACGACATCGTCGGCGCGTGGAACCCGTAGTCCATCAGCCGCTTCGCGATGTCCTCGACCTCGATCCCGGTCGCCTTCTTGAAGCCGCGGCAGTCGAGGATCAGCTCGTGCGCGACTCGCCCGTTCTGCCCGGTGTACAGCACCGGATAGTGCGCGCCGAGGCGATGCGCGATGTAGTTCGCGCCGAGGATCGCGACCTGGGTCGCGCGCTTGAGCCCGCCCTCGCCCATCATCGCGATGTACGCGAACGAGATCGGCAGGATCGACGCCGAGCCCCACGGCGCCGCCGACACCGGACCGACCGGCTGGGTGCTCGCCGCGGCGAGCGGATGGCCCGGCAGGTACGGCGCGAGGTGCTTGGCGACCGCGATCGGGCCCATGCCGGGACCGCCGCCGCCGTGGGGAATGCAGAACGTCTTGTGGAGGTTCAAATGACAGACATCCGCGCCGATCTCGCCCGGGCGGGTGAGCCCGACCTGCGCGTTCATGTTCGCGCCGTCCATGTAGACCTGGCCGCCGTGGGTGTGGACGATCGCGCAGACCTCGCGGATGCCGTCTTCGAACACGCCGTGGGTCGACGGGTACGTCACCATCAACGCGCCCAGCTTGTCGCTGTTCGCTTCGGCTTTCGCGCGCAGGTCGTTCAGGTCGATCGTGCCGTCGGCCGCCGACGCGACGACGACGACCTGCATGCCGGCCATCACCGCCGACGCCGGGTTCGTGCCGTGCGCGCTCTGCGGGATCAGGCACACCGTGCGATGCGGCTCCTTGCGCGCGACGTGGTACGCGCGGATCGCGAGCAGGCCGGCGTATTCGCCTTGCGCGCCCGAGTTCGGTTGCAGCGAGACCGCCGCAAAGCCGGTGATCTCGGCGAGCCACGCCTCGAGCTGATCGAACAGCGCGCGGTAGCCGCCCCATTGCGCCGCCGGCGCGAACGGATGGATCCGGCCGAGCGCGGGCCACGTCACCGGGATCATCTCGGTCGTGGCGTTGAGCTTCATCGTGCACGAGCCGAGCGGGATCATCGAGGTCGTCAGCGACAGGTCCTTCGCCTGCAGCCGGTTGAGATAGCGCAGCATCTCGTGCTCGGCGTGATAGCGATGGAACGTCGGATGGGTCAGGAACGGCGTCGTGCGTGCGAGCGCGGCGGGCAGCGCCGGCACATCGGTCGAGCGGATCAGATCCGCGAGCTCGAACGGCAGATCGGCGCCGGCGAACGCCTCGAGCAGGTCGTGGACGTCGGCGTGCCCGGTGGTCTCGTCGCACGAGACGCCGACACCGTCGTCGTAGCGGCGCAGGTTGATGCCGCGATCGACCGCGCGCGCGAGCACCTCGGCCTGGCGATGCGCATCCAGATCGACGCGTAACGTGTCGAAGTAGAGGCCAGCGCGGACCTTGAAGCCGAGCTTCGCGAGCCCGGCGGCGACGACCGAGGTGTAGCCGCGGGCGCGCTGCGCGATCTGCACGAGGCCCTCGGGGCCGTGATAGACCGCGTACATCGACGCCATGATCGCGAGCAACACCTGCGCGGTGCAGATGTTCGACGTCGCCTTCTCGCGGCGGATGTGTTGCTCGCGGGTCTGCAGCGCGAGCCGAAGCGCGGGCTTGCCCTTGGCGTCGCGCGACACGCCGATGATCCGGCCCGGCATCTGCCGGCGGAAGTCGTCCTTCGCGGACAAGAACGCCGCGTGCGGACCGCCGAACCCGAGCGGCACGCCGAACCGTTGGGTCGAGCCGATCGCGATGTCGGCGCCTAGCTCGCCGGGCGGCACGAGCACGGTGAGCGCGAGCAGATCGGTCGCGACGCACGCCGCGGCGCCGGCGGCGTGGATCTTCTCGATCAACGCGCGGTAGTCGTGCACCGTACCGTCGGTCGTCGGGTACGACAGCAACACGCCCGCGACCTCGGGCGCGAGCCCCGCGGTGATCTGCTCGATCGATCCGACGCGCAGCTCGATGCCGAGCGGCTCGGCGCGCGTGCGCATCACCGCGATCGTCTGCGGATGGGTCTCGGCTTGGACCCAGAACGCGGTGCGGTTGTGATCCTCGGCGAAGCACATGTGCATCGCCTCGGCGGCCGCGGTCGCCTCGTCGAGCAGCGACGCGTTCGCCATCGGCAGCGCGGTCAGATCCTCGATCATCGTCTGGAAGTTGATCAGCGCCTCGAGCCGGCCCTGCGAGATCTCGGCCTGATACGGCGTGTATTGCGTGTACCAGCCGGGGTTCTCGAGCACGTTGCGCAAGATCACCGCGGGGGTGATCGTGTCGTAGTAGCCCTGGCCGATGAACGACCGCAGCACCTGGTTGTCGGCGGCGAGGTTCTCGAGCTCTTCGATCAGCTCGCGCTCGCCGAGCGGCAACCGTTCGCCGAGCTGCAGCGGTTTCGCCAGCCGGATCGCGGCGGGCACGGTGGCATCGGCGAGCGCGTCGAGTGACGCGTAGCCGAGCGTGGTGAGCATGTCTTTGACCTCGGAGTCCGTCGGTGCGATGTGGCGCCGGGCGAACGTATCCGATGGGGCGAGCACGTCGGGTTGCACGCGCGGACCCTACCATGCGAGCCGCCCGACGTTGACGCTAGGCCGCTACGCGGCACAAGGAGGATCCCCAAGCGCTTCGCGCTTGACCCTCCTAGTAGATCACGCCGAGCGACAGATACCCCCCGTAGTACTTGTCGGTCGCGCCGCCGACGTCTTTCATCGTCGGGTCGCCGGTCCCACCGTTCGACAACGCGCCGGTCCCCTTGAACGCCATCCCGACCTGCGTGTACTGGCCGGCGAGCCGGACCGCGAACCGCTTCATGAACGTGATGTCCAAGCCGAGGTAGCCGTCGATCGCGGTCACAGTCGTCTGACCGTATTGGTCGGGGTCCTGGATCGGGCCGGCGGAGCGCGCGAGCCACGTCTTGACGCCGACGACGAGCGCGATCGGGCGCGCGAACGGGATGCGAGCGTCGAGCGCCGGGTAGAAGTACTTGTAGTTGACGTCCGGGAGGTTCAGCGTCTCGCCGGTCATCAGCTTCGACCGGTCCGAAGCGAACTCGCGGCTGCCGTAGCCGAGGCCGAGCTGGATGGATGGGCTCGTCACCTTCGGACCGAGCACGTAGCGGTACACGAGCGCGATCGCGTAGTCGTGCTGCGTGACCGGCAGCAGCGAGGTCGAGCCGGCGGACGGTCGGAGCTTCAAGCCGACGGTGTCGTCGAACTCCCCGGCGATGCCGATGCCCGCGGCCGCGCCCTTGCGGTTGCTGAACGCGAGCGGGAACACCTCGCCGGTCACCATCGCGCCGGCGTTCGGAGAGTTCTTGTACGGCTCGGGCATGTCGACCGCGGTCGGGCTCGCGTTGTAGGTCAAGTGACGAGCGAGCATCGACAGGCCGACGTCGAGCCGCGCGGCATCGCGGTTCGCGGGGTGCGCGACCGCCGCGCCATCGCCGACATCGACGTGTGCGGAGACATCGCCGCCGCCGGAGTCGTCGTCGCCCTCCGCGACCTTCTTGTGGTGCGCCTTGGCGTCGTCGTCGCTCTTCTTCTTCGAGTGGTCGTCGTCGCCCGAATCGTCGTCGCCGCCCTTCTTCTTGTCGTCTCCGTCGCCCTTGTCGGCCTTCGCGTCGTCGTCGTCGGTCAGCCGCTTCTTTTTCTTCTTGTCGGCCTTCGCGTCGCTGTCGTCATCGCCGCTGTCATCATCCGCGGACTTCTTGCCCTTCTTCTTTTTCGAGGCGTCGTCGTCGCCGTTGTCGTCGTCCGCCGACTTCCTGCCCTTCTTCTTGTCCGCCTTCGCGACCTTCTTCGACCCGTCGTCGTCGGCATTGTCGTCGTCCGCCGACTTCTTGCCCTTCTTCTTGTCCGCCTTCGCGTCCTTGTCGTCCTTCTTCGCCGAGTCGTCGTCGGCGTCGGATGACGAGACCCCGAGCTTCTCGACGATCTTGTCGTGGATCGCGACCTTGAGCTTCGCGTTCCTCGCGCTCGCGAACTCGATCTTGAAACCCTTGAGCTTCTTGCCGTGCGCGAACAGCTTGATGTGGAGGACGTGGTCCTCGCCTTTCGGCGACACGACGCGGCCCTGGATCACGGCATCGGCCTCGAGATCGGACGACAGCTTCTTTAGATCCCGGAGCGAGAGCTCGCCATCCGCGCCGATCTTGTCGACCGCGCGATGGACTTCCTTCGCGCTGATGAACGTCAGCTCGGAACCGAGCGCGTGGACGATGAGCTCGTGAATGGCACCGTTGTCATCTCCGTCGAGCTCGAGGAATGCCACTCGCGGTGGCTTGGCCTGCGCGGCGCTGGGGATGATCACCAACGCGCACAGAACTGCGATCGCGATCGCTACAGTTCGGCCCATCCCCTGTAAGTATACACGACGATCACAAAGCTACAGGTCGAACAGGTAGAAGTAGGCTCGCAGGTTTGCATTGGCCAGCGGCTTCTTGATTCGCGGCCGGCCGAGCACGCGCGCGAATGCGGCCTCGAGCAGCGGATTGCCCACGAGAAATCCTGCGCGCCAGCCGACAAATCGCCGGCACGTGACGGCCAACGCCTCGTAGATCGGCTCGACCTCCGTGTCGTCGAGGCGCTCGCCGTACGGCGGGTTCGACAGGATGAGGCCGGTGGTCGGCGCCGCGCGTCCGCGCTCCGCCGCGATCTGGTCGATCATCTTCGGCGTGAGCTGCGCGACGTCACCGCGTTGCCACGTCACCGCATCGGCGACGCCGGCCGAGCGCGAGTTGTCACGTGCCGCGGCGAGCGCATCGAGATCGAGATCGCAGCCAACGACGAGCGGTGCAGCATCGGGATAGAGCGGCGCGGGTTTGGCTGCGCTCGCGTAACCGAGCGCGTGCGGCGGTGGCCATGGCCGAGGCGGCGCTTTCGCAGCGAGCACCGCCTCGATCGCGATCGTGCCGGCACCGCACATCGGATCGACGAGCGCGTCCTTGCGCGGGTCGAAGCGCGCGAGCATGAGCAACACCGCCGCGAGATGCTCGCGCAACGGCGCCGGGCCGGCCTCGCCGCGCCAGCCGCGTTGCGACAGCGAGCCGCCGCCGAGGTCAAGCGAGATCACGAGCTCGTTGTGGGCGTCGCCGCCGCTGCCGCCCGAGGGCGTGCCTCGGCCGTCGATCGAACCGCGCCGCCCTTCGGCGCCGCTGCCGCCCGAGGGCGTGCCTCGGCCGTCGATCGAACCGCGCCGCCCTTCGGCGCCGCTGCCGCCCGAGGGCGTGCCTCGGCCGTCGAACCGGGCGACCCAGCGCGACGCCGGGCGATGCGGATCGACCTTGAGCCGAATGCCCTTGCGCGCGGCCGCGTCGATCATCGCGTTCTTGACCGTGCCGACGACCTGGCGCTCGCCGGCCTCGAACTGCTCGACGTGGCGCGCCTCGACCGAGATGCCATCGCCATCGCGCCACAGCGCGCGCGTGTCGCCGGCAATATCGGCGTACAGCTCGTCGTACAGCGGCTCGAGCCGGCGCGCGCGCGTGCGATAGACGTCCCACACGACTCGGGTCGGCGTGCGCAGGTACGTGACCGCGGCCCATGCGAGCTCGCGATCGAATGGATAGACGAGCTGACCGAGCCCTTCTTTGCGCGGCTCGGGGGGGCGGCGATGAAGCGCGCGCTGCGCGACGCGGACGAACTCGGCAGCCATCACGACGTTAGTCTGCGTCGAGCCGATGATGCGAAGCTCGTCGCAGATCACGGCGGGCCGTTGAGCGCCGCGAGCAGGCCCGCGTCGGCAAAGAACCTCTTGTGCAAGTAGTAGCCGCGCTGGTCGGTGCCGGCCGGGCCCTTCGGCCGAACGTGCAAGTAACGGCGAGTCCAGCGCGCCACCGCATCGTCCCAGTCGAGCAGGTACCAGGCGACGAGCGTCGCGTCGTCGCCGGTCGTCGTGCGGGCGAGCCACAACGTGCGTTGCAACTTCGCGAGCGCGGCTCCTTCGCCGACCATCGCGATCGCGGGATCCTCGACGATCCGCCAGTGACCGCTCGGCTCGCGCGCGACCGCGACCGTCTTGAGCTCGACATCGCCGCGCCAATCGGGCTCGCCGCGGCCGCGCTCGCGCACGCCGAGCAACCGCGCCGCGCGACTGCCCCACGCGCCCTTGTCGCTGCCACGCGGGCCGAGTCGAACGCCGAGCGCGCGATCGGCCGCGGCGAGCAGCTCGTCGAGTGTCTCCGGCTCGTCGGTCGGCGGCCGTGGTGATCGCGCGGCGGGCACGGGCCGCGGCCACGCTTCGGCCGGCGGATGGGCGCCGCGAGCCGGGCCTTGGACGACGAGATGACCGCCGAGCACGATCGGCCGCGGCTGCACGGCCGCGGCGATTTCAGCACCGCCGGCTTCGAGCGCGGCGCCCTTGTGCCACAGCGCGAGCCGGAGCTCGGGTGATCGGCCGCGCGGCACGCCGAGTGCGTGCCCGACCGCGGCGAGCTCGCCAAGGGTCATCGCGTTGAGCAGGCCGCATAGATCGCCGCCCCAGCGAGCGCCGACGAGAGCCGTCGCTTCGTCGACATCGAGTCGCCGCCGGGTCGCCGGCTCGAACGAATCGAACCGCAGCACGCGCACCGCGGCGAGCCGACGGACCGCCGCGGCCGGCAACCGCGCGACGAAGCGATCCACCGCGTTCATTCCGCCGACCCTAGACGATCCGGGGGACGCTGTCGCTTTTGTCAACTTGCTCGCGACCGCGTCCATGCGAGTGCTTGGTGATCGTTCATGATTCGTGGGGACGCTGTCGCTTTTGTCAACTTGCTCCGGTAGCGTCAGGTATGCGCGGGGTGCTCGTTGCGATGGCGCTGTCGGCATGCGCGCCGACGGTCGATGGCCCGGCCGAGCACCAACGCGCGCTCGATCGCGACGATGCGGCAGCCCTCTCGAGCCAGCTCGCGGCATTGCCGGGCGCCGTCCGGGCCGAGGTCACGTTGCATCGAGCGGTGCGCGATCCGCTCGCGAACGAGCCGCCGTCGCCGGCGGGCGCCGCCGCGGTCGTCATCGTCGACGACCAAGCCGATCGCGCCGCGGTACGCGATTCGGCATTGCGGCTGGTCCACGCTGCGGTGCCCGAGGTCCCCGCGCCGTCGATCGCGATCGAGCTCGGCGCGACTCGGCCAGAGCTCGCATCGATCGGGCCGTTCACCGTCGCCGCCTCCTCGAAGCGCGGGCTCGTCGCGGCCCTCGCGATCGCGCTCGCCGTGATCGCTGCGCTCGCCGGTTTCATCGCGTTCCGCGAACGCCCTCGCTTTGGCGCAAGTTGACAAAAGCGACAGCGTCACCATTGCTTCTCGTCGGATATCGCGGCCTTGCGCTCATCGCGAAAAAGCGTAAGTTGACAAAAGCGACAGCGTCACCTTCGCGGGAAGACGGCCCAGAAGTCGAGTTCTAGGACGATGCGCGGCTCTTTCGCTCCGGTGTGCAGCGGCTGGATCGACGCTAGCTCGGCGGCTGGAACGTTCCGAACGGCCGACAGCCGCAGGCGCAGCGCGCCGACGTCGGCGCGGGTCGGTAGCTCGGCCTTCGATACGACTTCGCTGAATGCGCGCAGGGTGTCGCCCGCGAAGGTCGGCGCGACGTGAGCGCCACTGTTCCATGCCGCGAGCCGGAGCAGCGCGCCGAGACCGTTCTGCGCGAGCGCACTCGCGACGCTGATGACGTGGCCGCCGTAGACGATGCGCTTGCCGTTGCGCGAGCTCGCCGCAGCGATCGCGTCGAAATGGACTTGCGCGGTGTTGTGGTACAGCCGCGTCGCCTGGACGTGATCGGCTTCTTCGATCGTCATCGCGTCGGGATGATCGAGCCGGTCGCCCTCGTCGAAGTCGTCCCACCATCCACCCGGCGGAAACGCCCACGCGAGGTCGGGCAACCGCTGCAGGTTCATCGCCTCCGGCACCGGCAGTCGATCGACGGTCACGACCGGCGGGAGCGTCGGGGTCTGGTCGATGCCGACCGCGGCGGTCTTGTCACGCTTCGGCACCATGACCCAGCGCACGAAGGACAGGACCTCCTGACCCTTCTGGTTGGTCCCGCGCGTGCGCACGTAGACCACACCGGCTTCGCCGCTCGAGACTTCGCGCAGCCCGATAATTTCGCTCTCGGCGACGAGCGTGTCGCCGGGATAGACCGGCCGCAGGAACCGCACGTCGGCGTAGCCGAGGTTCGCGGTCGCGTGGTGCGAGATGTCCGGCACCGAGCGGCCGAACACGATGTGGAACACGAACAGATCCGGCATCACCTCGCGCACGAATCCGAGCGAGCGCGCGAGCTCGGTCGACGCCGCGAGCGGATGGCGATCACCGGTGAGCGAGAAGTAGGTCGACAGATCGCCGCCGTGCAGCGTGCGCGGCACCGCGTGGACGAGGTACTGCCCGATCGAGAAGTCCTCGAAGTACCGACCGCTGAAAACCTTCGTCATGGCGAACGGTCGGCGACACTACCCGGAGAAGATCCCCGAGACAAGTGCGCTCGGCGATGCGCCTCGCTACTCGGTCAGCAGGTAGGAGTAGTTGAACGACTGCGGTCCGCCGTCCCACGGCGGGAACGACGCGCCCTTGACCGCGTTCTGCACGCAGTTGCCTTCGGGCTTGCCCGCGAACGCGCCGGTGACCGCCGCGCGCGCGACCTTCCCCGACGGCGAGATCGTGAGCTTCACGCTGACCGTGCCTTGCGTGCCCTTGTAGCAAGCCTGCGCCTTCGCGGCGACGCCCGCCATCCCGCCCTTGAAGTCGTCGCCCGACAGCATCTTGTTGGCCGGCTTGGTCGCCTCGACCTGCTTCGGCCGGTTCGCGGCCTGCGTCAACAGCTCTTCGATCTCGTCCTTCGGCTTCTTCGCATCGGCATCGGCGGGTGGCGTCGCCGGAGCCGCGACCGCTGCGCCGCCAGTCGGCGCTGCCGAGGTCTTGTCGCCCTTCGGTGCGACCTTGCCGACCGTGGCCTTCGCGTGCGCGCGACCGGGCGACGCGTGCGCGGTGCGCGGTGGTGGCGTGATAGTCGCGACCTCGGTCTCCGCCACCGGCGTGGCGTCCGCGCCTGCAGCGGCGGAACCCGAGCCTGCCGCTGCGCCGCTGGCCGGTTGCTCGGGCGCGATCGGTTCGACGCGCGGAGCCGCGGCACTGCCGGCGGCGGCGGGAGGAGCCATGGGCGTTGGCGCGGCCTCGTTCACGATGGTCGTGGTCGAGGTCGCGACGTCCTGCGTTGCGGGCTGGCGCGTCGCGAAGAAGATCACCGCACCCGCGGCGACCGCGAGCCCGCTGCCGACCACGGCGATCATGGCGCGGTTGCCGCGGCGCGCCTTGACGACCGGACGCGTACCTTGGGCGCTCGGCTTCGGCGCCGCGACCGGCGCGGGCGCAATGACGCCGCGCTCTTTCGCGAGCACCTCGCGCTTCGACGGCAGTTGATCGAGCGCCGGCAACGACACCATCTGCGCGGGCTCGGGAAGCGCGACCGCTTTCCAACCGGCCGACGTCGATGCCAGGATATCTTCGTCGGTCTTGTTCGCCGGCTGGGCCGTGATCCGGCGGGATGACATCCGCACCTTCGTCGACTGGGCGAGGCTGCGCAGATCGTGCAACCCGGAGTCGTCATCGCGCAGTGGCGCCGCGGACGCGATCGCGCCGCTCGACTCTTTAACCGTGCCCTTACCCGACGATGCGGTGGTCTCCATGCTGGTCTCCAGACGCGAAAGCGTCCTTTGCGGAAGGGCATCGAAATACCCTGACGGCGCCTCACCGTCCAGGGTTTTCAGCGCTCGGCGCAGCAGGTCGTCTAGGTCGTCTGACATGGCAGAATCTATTTGCGGGCCGTCGCCGCCGGAGGGGCGACCCCGAGCCGCTCGCGCAGCAAGCGGCGGGCCTCGTTGACCCGCCAGGCCACGGTTCCCTCGGGGATCTCGAGGATTTCGGCGATCTGCTTGTGCGGCATGTCCTCGATGGTGGCTAGCACGATCGTGACCCGTAGCGACGGGGATAGTTCGGCGATCGCGTCGAGAACACGGCGGATCTCGGCGGTTTGCTGCACGGACTTGGCTGGATCGGGCCCGGCTTGGCCGAGCGCCTCGGGCCGCCCCCCGACGTGAGCGGCCTCGGCGCCGCTCCTGAGGTTGAGCCCGCTGCTCCGCTTGTCGGCGCGCAGCGCGTTGAGGGCGGTGTTGATCGCGATGCGGTACAGCCACGTCGAGAATTCGGCCCGGCCATCGAACCCGGCGAGCCCGCGAAAGGCGCGGACGAACGCCTCTTGGGTGGCGTCGTCGGCATCGCTGTGGTTGCCGAGAATATGGAGGGCGGCTGCGTACACGCGGCGTTGATACTTCTGGACGAGACGCCCGAACGCGGCGCGGTCACCTTCGCGGGCCCGGTCGAGGTCGGGGTCCTCGTCAGCCATGACGAGGCACTATATGGGACGTACCCATTCGACAACAGCTAGCCATCGAGGTTTGGGTCATCGTCGGCGATCGGCCTCGAACAGCTTCGGCACGAGCGCCGCGACCAGCTCGGCGATCCGAGCGAGCGAGCGCGCCGCCTCCGCCTGTTCGACGAGGCGACCGCGGATTCGGGCTGCGCCGGCGACCGCGGTATCCGAGGCGCGCTGCCGTGGGGCGAGCTCGAGCACGTTGAGCGGATCGGGGCCGCCGAGCACGCCGCGCAGGTGCGTGATCCGGCCGCGCGCCTCGCGCAGTGCGTCGGCGACATCGTCGGCGTAGGCGCCGATCAGCGCGGGTCGATCGACGAACGCATCGAGGTCGACGAGCGCGAGGTCGCGCAGGCGCAACGACATCGCTTCATCAGGATCGGCGGCGAGTGGCTGCCCGACCGCCGCGACGACGTTGGTCAGGATCACGGCTTGCCCTTGTTGATCGACTCCGCACCGCCTTCGGCGGCGCTACGCGTCGGGCGTTCGCCCGACTTGTCGATCGACTCCGCACCGCCTTCGGCGGGTTTCGCAGCCTCGAGTGCCTTCTGCTTCGCCGCCTTGTCCTCGGTCATCTTCGTCTTGAGCTTCGCGAGTGCGTCGTCGGGGCCACCCGGCGCCGCGAGCAGTCCGGGGTTGTTCCGGGTCGCGGCGAGCAGCTTGGCGTCGAGCTCGGCCTCGCCCGCGGTTTCACCGCGCATCGCGGCGTCGACCTCGGTCTCGATCGCCTCGGCGTCGATGCGCTCTTCCGCGCGCGCGAACTTGTCCCACACCGACGAGTCGTTGCCGAACGCGTCGCCCCCGGCCGAGCGCGCCGCCGCGATCTGGGTCGCGAGCGTGCCCTTGCGCATCTTCAGGATCTGCAGCTTGGTCTCGAACTCTTTGCGGCTCTTGTTGAGCTGGATCGCGTAGCTCGCCGCCTCGTGCTTGTCGCGCTCGATCTTCGCCGCCTCGACCTCGGCGGCCTTCTTCTCGCGCAGCGCGATCTTCGCGGCCTCGTCGTCGCCGGCCTTGACCGCGGTCATCGCGCGCTTCTCCCACTCGGCGGCCTTCGCTTTGAACTTCGCGACGTCGGCGTCGAGCTGCTTCGCGGTCGTCTTGTAGCTGACGAGCTCGGCGAGCGCCTTCTTGCGCCCCTCCTCGAGCTCGAGGATCGCCATGTCGACCTCTTTCGCCGGGTCGATCGCCTTGTCGATCGCGGCGTTGGCCTTGCTCGACACACCGGTCTTGATCCGGGAGAAGAACCCCATACCGAAAGCCTAGCTCAGTTGCCGTCCCGGGGACGAATGCGAGTCCTAGTCTTTGCCCAGGCCGTACTTGCGATAGCGCTGGCGGAACTGGTCGTAGGTCAGGCCGAGCAGCTGCGCCGCTTCCTTTTGCTTGAACCGCGTCTTCTCGAGCGCATCGCGACACAGCCACGCCTCGAACGCATTGACGCGCTCGTCGAGCGGGCTGCGCGGATCGTCTGCGAACGGCAGCCCGGGCGCAGCGGTGCCGGCGTTAGCTTCGGGCGGCAAGGCGCCCGCGACGTCGGTGCTGGTCAGGACCTCGCCTTGGGCCATATAGACCGCGCGCTCGACGACGTTCTTCAGCTCGCGCACGTTGCCCGGGTAGTCGTACTGCGCGAGCCGATCGAGTGCCTCGGCGGAGACTTCTTTGACCGTGATGCCGGCGACCTCCTGGCGAAACCTCGCCAGGAAGTACACGGCGAGGATCGGGACGTCCTCCATGCGTTGCGCGAGCGATGGCAAGTGGATCTCCTCGAACGCGAGGCGATCATAGAGATCGGGCCGGAACTTGCCGGCGGTCATCGCCTCCTTGAGGTCCGCGTTCGTCGCGGCGATGACGCGGACGTTGACCTGGATCGACTCGCTGCCGGCGACGCGCTCGAACCGCTGGTACTCGAGCACGCGCAGGATCTTGGCCTGGAACTCCATCGACATGTTGCCGATCTCGTCGAGGAACAGCGTGCCGCCGTCGGCGAGCTCGAACTTGCCTTCCTTCTGCTTGGTCGCGCCGGTGAACGCGCCCTCCTCATGCCCGAACAGCTCGCTCTCGAGCAAGCTCTCGGGCACCGCCGCGCAGTTGATCGTGATGTAGGGCTCGCTCGCCCGCGGCGACAGCATGTGGATCGCGCGCGCGACCAGCTCCTTGCCCGTGCCGCGCGGACCGAGCACGAGCACCGGCCGCGGCACGGGCGCGACCTTCTCGATCTTCGTCATCACCGTTTGCATCGCCTGGGACTCGCCGACGATCTGCCAGCGCCGGCCGGTCGCCTTGCGCAGCCGCTCGTTGGTCGCGCGCAGCTCGCGGTTCTCATCCTCGAGCCGCTTGCGATCGAGGGCGTGTTGCAAGATGCGCTCGACCTTGTCGACCGAGATCTCGAGCTTGTCCTCCAGGTACGGATCCTTCGTGATGAAGTCGACCGCGCCGGCCTTGACCGCCGCGACCGCGTCATCGATCGAGCCGTGCCCGGTGAGGATGATGATCGGCAGGTCCGGCCGCCGCCCTCGGATCGCCCGGCAGATCTCGATGCCGGTGCGCCGGCCCGGCCCGAGGTCGAGATCGAGGATCACGAGGTCGGCTTCGTTGCTGGCGAGCCACGTGATCGCATCCTCGCCGTCGTCGAAGCTGACCACGCTCGTGCCTCGCGCGCGGAACGACTCGCCGAGCAGGCGCCGGACCTCCGCCTGATCGTCGACACAGACGATCGTGCCGATCATCGCTATGCAGTGTCCGCGAAGATTCGCGGTCTGACAACCGCCCGCGGTACCATCGCGGCATGCGCGGGTTGGCCGTGGCCGTTGTCGCGCTCGCTGCTTGCGGCCGGGTCGACTTCGGCGTGGGAGACGGTGGCGGCGATAGCGGCGACGGCGGCGGCGACGCCCCCGGGCCGGCCTGCCTGTCGAGCTACGAGCTGTGCGACGGCTTCGAGACCGCCGACTTTGCCCCGGTGTGGACGGTCTTGCCCGGGGCCACGATCGATACCTCGGTCCACCATCGCGGGCTCGCGTCGGCCCACTTCGCGATGCCGGGCACGACCGCGGGCAACGATTTCTATACGAACCTGTCCGAGACCACGACGCTGCCGCTCGGTGACCCGACGTTCTACGTCCGCGCGTACGTGTTGCTCGGCTCGCTGCCGCTCGACAACATGGAGATCATCAGTGCGGAGCAGCAAAACACCGGCAACCCGAACGAAGATGGCCTGTTTGTCGATCCGGGCGACCTCGCGATCTACTCGCAGTTCTCCGACCGCGAGGCCGACACCTCGGCACCGCCGCCGACCGGGAGCTGGCTGTGCTTGGTGTGGTCGGTCACGCGCGCGACCGATACCAGCGGCTCGATGACGCTCGGCGGCGACGTGCAGGCGCTGAACCGGGGCGGCGTCGTGACCGATGGCGATCCGGCGATCAGCGAGATGGCCTTCGGGATCGGGTTCGCAGGTCCGAGCGTGGTCGTCGATCAGCCGGCGATCGAGCTGTGGATCGACGACGTGATCATCGCAAACACGCCGATCACCTGCGCCGACTAGCGCCTCGTGCGAAGCTCGTCAGCGATGCTCAATCGCGCATTGTCAGCGGTCGCTGTCGTCACCTCTGTTGCTTGCCATTCGCGTCCGGACGCGCCGGCGCCACCCGCGCGCGATGCGAGCACCGGCAGCGCTGCACCGGCGCCAACCAAGCCAGCGAGCACGATGTGCATCCCGCCCGATTTGTTTGGCGGCTTGTCGTTGTTCACCGCAACCGACAACGCGGCGACCGCATGCCTGCACCGGCGACTCGTCGGCAAGGGCCACGCCGAAGTCGAGCGCTGCTTCACCGTCGACCTGGCGACCGGCGCACATGCGGACGCGGCCAAACCTGCCGTGACGCCGCCGGTGCCGCCGCCCTTCGAAGATCGCGAGGACGCGACCGGTGTACGGATCTGCCGCGGCAAGGACTGCCGTTCGCTCGCGCTGCCGCCGCTGCCGGTCCCGACCGACGAGCCGCCGCCGAAGTACGAGCTGCAGCTTTCGGCCGACGCGACGCGCGCGATCGGCCAGGCGCCCGGGACCAAGCCGATCCTGTTGCTCGATACCGCGACCGGCAAGTTGATCAAGAAGCTCAACGTCGCGCCGTGCACGAACGGCTACCGGTTCCTCGACGACACGATCTACGTCGCCGGTTCGCAGTGCAACGGCGGCAGCACGAGTGGCTATCTGTTCGACAAGGACGGCAAGGCGATCGGTAAGCTGGACCAGGTCGATGTCGATTGGGGCCAACCGATCCGGTTCGCGGACTCGACGTGGGCGGTGCCCGGCACCGGCGGCAACGGGTTCGTGATGTTCGACGTCACGACCGGAGAGGTCAAAGGCGCGGTCGCGACCACGCCTCACTACGACGAGAAGGACTTGTTCTCGACCCCGGTGAGCGCAAAGACCGGCGGCGAAGTCTCCGAGCTGACGCGGACCCCGTCGGGCACGCTGCTCGAGTTCTCGGCCGGCATCGCGATCATCGATCCGGCGTTTCATCGCGTCGCGAAGCACATCCCGCTCGAAGTCTGCAAGCGATAGTTACCGCGCCGGCACGTACCCGAGGATCATCGTGCCGAGCGACGTCTTCTTGTAGTTGTCGTGCTCGTCGGTGATCCACGACACCTCGACCACGGTCGTCGCGCGTCGCGAGAGCGTCAGCACCGCGCCGGCCGCACCTTGGTCCACGGTCGCGCTGCCCGCGCCGAGATCGAGCTCGAGGATCGATCGCCGACCGCGGGCACGACGACCCGGCTGAGCTCCCAGTGCACGGCGTCGCCGAGCTTGAACGGGCTGCGGATCGCGTCGCTGACGTGGCCCTCGATCGCGCCGGCGGTTACCGTGTCGACCGCGACCACCTCGATCCGTTTCGCGTGCTTCATCAGCTCGCCCATCGAGCTGCCCCACAGCTCGGCGTGGGCGGACGACGAGGCGAGAACGATCGTGGCGATGACGAGGGCGCGCATGATCATGCAACGCCCGGACCGCTCGGACGATCCTACGACCGCTCCGCGCTCGTCCACAGCGGCAGCGCGGCGAGCGCGTGCTTGTCCGTCGGCAGCGTGATCGTGATCGTCGTACCGCGGCCTTCTTCGGAGTCGATCGTGATCCGGCCGTGATGGGCGGCGACGACGCGCTCGGCGATCGCCAAGCCCACGCCCGAGCCGGTCTCCTTCGTCGTGAACCCGGGGACGAACAACCGCGCGAGGTGAGCTCGCGGGATGCCCGGGCCGGTATCGGCGACGACGATCTCGATCAGCGGCGCGGCACTCGCCGGCCCGGCGAGCGACCGGACCTTGACGTGGACGTCGCCATTGGACGATGCACAGGCCTCCGCCGCGTTCGACACGACGTTGAGCAGCGCTTCGCGCAGCAGCATCCGATCGCCGCGGACGTCGGGCATCCCGGTCGCTTGCTCGAGCGTGATCGAGACTTGCTGCGTCCGGGCCTGCGCCGCGATCACGACTTCGTGCAGCAGCGACGATAGCGGCACGAGCTCGACCGTCGGCGTCGGCGCCTGCAACGATCGCAGGTACTGCGCCCATTCCTCGTAGAGCGCGGTGACATCGGCCTCGAGGTCCTTGAGGCGGTCGTGGACGTCGCCCTGCGCGAGCTTGCGCACCGAGCGCGCGCGCGAGCCGATGATGCCGAGCAGATTCTTGACGCGGTGGCCGTGGGCATAGACGCCGGCGAGCACGTCGTGGCGCGCGACCTCGGCGGTCGCGGTGACGAGCCGCGGCGCGACCCCGCCCGCCGCGCTGCCGGCGCCTGGGTTCGCCGCATCGAGCAGACGGCCGACGACGACGCCGAGGCTCGGCGACTGCGCGTCGAGCATGCGCGCCGCGTTGCGCCACGCGAGCCCGTGATTCGCGTCGATGCGCAGCGCACGCTCGATCTCGGCCAGCGCGCCCGCCTGGTCGCCGCGTTCGAGCACGAGCAGCGCGAGCCGACACGCCGCCGCGGTGTGGCCGGGCTGGAAGGCGAGGCCTTTGCGATACGCCTCCTCGGCGCGCTCGCGGGTCGCCGGATCGTCTTCGAGCAAGCCCGCGCGCAGGAACTGCAAGCGCGCGCGATCCACGGTCGGCAGCGGATTGCCCGCGGCATCCATGACGAGCGTCTCGAGCTCGGCGACGAGGGCGGCGCGTTCGGCGGGCTTGCGGGCGCGGCGCTCGAGCCGGCGCAGCTGGATCGCGGGCGACGGACGCGCCTGCGCGAGCGCGGCGAGCTCGTCATCGATCATCACGTCGGTGACACCGGGATCTCCCGCGGCTTGGCGCGCGGCGAGCAACGCCGCCGTGCACGGCGTCCCGGGACTCGCGCTCGCGCTCGTCATCGCGTCATCGCTGCGACCGTGCGCGACGACGGCGGCCGCGATCTCCTCGATCAAGCCGAAGTCGGGGAGCTCGCCGGCGGGCCCCGCGGCCGCGATCGCGGCATCGAACGCCACCGCCGACTGTGCCGCGGCGCCGGCGCGATCGCCCTGAGCATCCGCGGCGCGTGCGAGCAGCAGGTGCGCACGCGCGCGATCCCACGCCAGCAGCTTCGGTGCGTCGAGCGCCGCGGTCAGCGACATCCGCGCCGCCGCGAGCTCGCCCGCTGCGAGCTGCGCCCGGCCGAGCAAGATCTTCGTCGCCGGTCCCGGCGCGCGCTTCGCGGCATCGGCCGCGGTCCGTCGAGCCAGCGCGACGTCGCCCTGAGCGAGCGCGATATCGCACAGCCGCAACGCGGGCGCCGCATCGTCACTCGCCGCGAGCGCCCGAAACAACGCGCTCTTGGCCGCGGAGGGCAGGCCGAGCGTCCAGTAACGCTCGCCGAGCTCGAGTAACACCGAGCTCATTGACTTCGACGCCGCCGGCGCGCTGCCAGCATCACGCCAAGCGCGAGCACGATCGCGCCCGCTGGCGAGCCATCCGAAGCTTGGCAGCAGCCCCCGCTCGAGCCCGGGTCGCGGACCGAGAGATCGTCTCCGTCGACCGGCAGCGTCGTATCGGCGCCGACGACCGCCGGGCACTGGTTCGTCGCCGAGCACACCGCGCCGCCCGGGCAGTCGCCGCACAGCGCATCGATGCCGCAGCCGTCGGCCACGAGCGCGCCGCACTCGACGCCGAGCTCGACGCAGCTCTTCGGCTGGCAACACGACGCCGACGCGGGGAACCCGGGGCCGCCGAACGCGAAGCCGGTCGCGGTGACCGCACCGTCGAGGTATGCGGTCGGCGACGTCACGACGATCTGCTCGATCTGCGCCGGCGTGTGCGTGCCGGTCGCGCCGATCTCGTAGAGCCCGGTCATCGTCGCCGCGCCGGCCGCGCTGCCGAACGTGCCGTTCCCCATCTGCGTGCACGGCGTCGTGCTGCCGGCCGAGACCTCGCCGAACCACTGCACGAGCCCCGCGGTGGTGAACGTGCCACCCCACTCGGTGCCGGGGAAGTAGCCGATCAGCTCGCCCTGGTAAGAGAGGTTCCAGTTGCCATTCGCGTACGCGATCGCGTACTCGTCGACCTCGCCCGGCGCGACGCGCATCCCGGGCGTCCGCGTCGTGGAGACCTGGACGAAGTCGCAGCCGTCGTAGCAAGTGCCGACGCCGTTGATCCAGTGGAACGCGAACAGGTGCGGCTCGAGGTCGCCGTTCACCCCGGAGTCGACATCCCAGCCGATCTCGACGATCTGCTGGTTGTCGGCGGATTCGACCGCGATCTCGCCGAGCGAGTGAAAGTCGACCGCGGCGACCGCCGGATCGGCCTGCATCAGCATGCCGCCCGCGCCCGCCGTCGACTGCTCCTCGCCATACGACACGTAGAAGTACGGCGTCGTCGCATCGATGGCCGCGCTCGCCCCGCGCACCGGCGGGTGCGCCTTGAACGCGTAGATCGAGTGCGGCTGCAACGGCTCGGCACGGGCGATCGCCGGTGCCAGCGCACTCGCGAGCGCGAGCGCGACGACGGCGCGCCCGATCACGACAGTTGCTTCTTACGCGCGCCGTTATGCGCTTCGAGCTTCGCGACCGCCGCCTCGAGATCCGCGCGACTGCCCTTCGCGCTCGCCTCGCGCAACTTGTCGACCGCGGCGGTCATGACTTCGTGATCGGCGGTCAGCCGCGCCCGCATCGCGTCGTGACTCTCTCGAAACGCGGTGTAGAAGTCCTGCAGCATGTCGCCCTTGCGCAACGGAGTCACGACGCCGAGTCGCCCGTCCGCCATCCGATCGAAGTACATCGAGACCTTGTAGAGCGGGCCCGCCACCTTGTGCGTCATGATCACGAGATACGCGGACAGGATCAGGACCAGGCCGATACCGAAGCCGGCCATCTTGTAGACCAGGACGCGATCGGTCGCCTCGAGCTCGGCTGCGACTTGCCGCTGGAGGCCCGCGACTTGCCTCTGGAAGTCGTCGTCCTTGTCGTCCTTCGTCAGCCCCGCGATGTCTTGCTCGATCGACGCCGATGCGATGTGGCGCTGCTGGTAGATCAGGTAGCCGAGCGAGCCCGCGATCACGCCGGACAGGATCGTGACCATGAGGACGTAGCGCAGCTGCAGCTTCTTATCGAGCAGATAGTTCGATAGCTTGCGCTTGTACTTCGGACGTTGCGGCGCGCCGTTCTTGGGCACGTCACCGCCGAGCTTGCCGTCTTGCACCACCGTTGCCGACGGGACGTCACTCAAGGGACTTCTCCTTGCGCGCGACCAGCGCACGCAGCTCGCCCACCACGTCGTGCTCGACCCCCGCGGCTTCCGCAGCCGCGATCACCGCGCGCAGTTGCTCGAGATCTTCGCGCTCGAGCTTGACGACGCCGGCGTGCGCCGTCTTGAAGTGATTGTAGAAATCGACGAGCTGATCGCCCTTGCGCAGGTTGTAGACCTTGTCGAACCGGCCCTCGCGCATCTTGCCGAGATAGAGCGTGACCTTGAACAACGGGCCGGCGACTTTGTGGGTCGAGTTGATGCCGTACACCGCGAGCCCCAGCAACAGACCGATGCTGGTCACGACGAGCACCAGCAAGATCCGCGTGTGTCCGCGCTCGAGATCATCGAGCGCGCCGGCCTGGCGCATCTCGCACGACCAGTGTGCCACGACCGCGTCGCCCCAGCCTTTCGGCACGGTCTGAACGACCGGCGCCGGCGGCACGAGCGTCATCGTCTCGTCGTCGATCTGCACCGTCACGTGGTGCGGCCCCGTGACGTCATGCTTGCCCGCCGCTTTGTCGGCCTTCGGCTCCTTGGCATCGCTATCGGGCGGAGGCACGTCGAGCGGCTTCTCGACCGGCGGCGCGGGCGGCGGCGGCGCCGGATTCGGATGCTCCGGCAACGCCTCTTCCACCGTGGCGTCGAGATCGGGAATCTTGACGCATGGCTCGCCGACGACCCGCGATCGGCCGACCGCGGTCGCGACGTTCGCCTCGCGCATCACCCAGAAACCCAAGCCGGCCATCAGCAAGGCCGACAGGCCGACCATGAACAGCGTGAAGCGCAGCTGATACCTCTTGTTGAGCAAGAGGTTCTTCCAGCTGCGCTTGTAGCCTTTGTTCGAGGGGCCGGACATTACGGAGATGCCTTCGACTGGATCGTCGGGACAATCTTCTTCGTGATCAAGTCTTCGACCACCGCGGAGATGCAGTCCTCGGTGGCCATCGCTTCGTCGCGCGGACTCGCGCTCGCTTGCACCGAGGCGCCGCCGTTGAGGAACCCAAACATCGCCTTGTCGGGGAAGCTCGCGATCAACATGTTGACTTTACAGGAGATCGTCGACGAAGACCCAGATTCCTTGATCTTCACTTCGTTAAGCGTGCCATCGACGAAGAAGCCGGCGACGCGCTTGGCGGTGAGAGCTGCCTTGCTCGGTGGTGACCCGGGCCACGTCGTCATCATGCTGGACGCGACCTTGGACATCGTTTGGTGCGCGGTCTTCACCATCAGCGCCTGAAACTTCGCGTCGTTGGTCCCGGCCTTGCTCGACATCGGGCCGATGTTGACGTAGATGCCGCCGCTACCGCCAGACGACGTCGGGTTGCTCGGGCTGGACGGCGCGACCGCGACCCCGATCGCGGCGAGCGCCTTTCTCGCTTGGCCCTGGACCGAGTCGCTATCGTCGCTCGACGCCGCTTTTGTGAGCGCGGCGATCGCGAGCCGCTTGCGCGAGGAGTCGGTCGCCCCGGTGACGAGCTTGCTCAGGCCGACCGCGCATGCGCTGCGCACGCTCGCACTCGAATCGTTGCCGATCGCGGTGACCATCGTGAGGATCGCGCGCGGATCGCCGAGCCTCGCGAGGTTGATCGCGGCGGACAACCGGACCTTGTCGGAGTCGGCGTTCTTGAGCTGATCGATCAGCGTCGTGACGCTGTCAGCGTGCGCCGGCGGGGCATGCAACGCGATCGCGAGCGCGGCGAGCACGGCCGCGAGCCAGCGAGCGACATCGCCGCCTCGCCGCCTCGCCACTGCGCTCGTTCGTCCCGATTGCATCGTTCTCTGAAGTCAGACGCCCGAGCCGCCGACCGCATCACTACGGTAGCGATACTCGGGGCGCGCTTGCAAGGTAGCGCCGCGCTAGCTCGACATAGTGCGCGGCGCCGTAGGCGATCTGCTCCCGCTCCTTGTCGCTCACGGGGCGGCGGACCCGCGCGGGCGCACCGAGGACGAAGCTGCCGGGCGGGATGTCGGTTCCCGGCGTCACGAGCGCACCTGCACCCACGAAGCTGCCGCGACCGACGCGCGCGCCGTCGAGCACGATCGCGCCCATGCCGATCAAGCACTCATCTTCGACCGTGCACGCGTGGATCACCGCGGCGTGACCGATCGTGCAGTCGCTACCGATCGTCGTGCCAGAGAAGCCCGACGTGACGTGGATGATCGTCCCGTCTTGCAGCGAGGTCCGCGCGCCGATCCGGATGGGCATGACGTCACCGCGGACGACCGTCGAGTACCAGATCGACGACTCGTCGCCGACGACGACGTCGCCGATCACCGCGCAGGTCTCGGCGAGAAATACGCCGGAGCCGATCGTCGGCAGCTTGCCGTCGAGCTCGCGCAACATGACTCAGCGGTGGCCGACGCCTGCGCGTTCGCAGTGTTCGGCTGCCGCGATGATCTCGTCGAGCACCGCGTCGACATCATCTGCCTCGGGCGAGGCCGGCGCGACGAAGCGCACGATGCCGTACGAATCGATGACGGTGAAGTAGATCCGATCGTCCGCGAACGTCAGGCGATCGAGGGAGTGGCCATCGGGGGCGGGCACGACCGCGACCGAACGCACACCGGGCGGCGCTCCATGATCGACGCCAAGGGCGGTGACGAGCTTCTTGGCGATGCCGTCGCGACTCGGGTCGGCACCGATGCGCATGTTGTCGATCTGCTCGGGCGTGGCGCGCGCCGCCGCGATCACCGGGACTTCGTGGTGCAGCGCTTTGTTCGCGCGGTCTGCGACGTGCTCGAACGCCGGCCCGCAGGCGATGCACTTGTCGGGGTAGTACCAACCGACGATCGAGATCTTCGCGGTGTCCAGAGGGGTCGTGCGCTCGGGGTAATCGCCATCGACGACCTCGACCGGGCCGATCGGCTTGTCGAGCAACCGATGCTTGAGCAGCTCGGACCGGGTCGACAGCGTGATCGAGAGGGTCGCGACCTCGGTGTCGCGGACGACCTGCATGCGCACGACATCGCCAACATTGTGCGAGGTGATCGCGGCGGTCAGCGCTTCGCACGCGCCGCGCGACGACGTCGCGGTGATCGGCTGGCCGTCGAACGAGACGATCACGTCGCCCGCGAGGAGGTGCGCGGCTTCCGCGGCGCTGCCGGTCTCGATCTCCCCGACGCGACACTGGCCGTTCTGCAGATCGCCCATCGTGATGCCGACGAACGCTGGATCGCTGGCGGGCGCGCCGAACGCCGGGCCCGCGATCGATAGCCCGAAGCTGCCGACGAGGACGAGAACGAGCCGCACCCCGGTGAGCCTGCACGATCGTCTCGGCGAGAGCCAGAACGTTTGGCCATGTAGGACAAGGTAAGATTTTGGACTTCATCGCCCTACTCCATGATCATTATTTTCGTGAAGCGAAGACTCCCCGACCTGTCGAGCGTCCTCGAGGATCTGTCGTTCTCCGCCGGACACCTGGTCCCGGTCGCGATCGCGCCGCCGATCGCCGCGGCGGGTGCCGATAAGCGGGTCCATACCCGCTTCGATAAGGCGTTCCTCGTCGTGATCGGCAGCGAGATGTACGGTGATTCGTTCGCGGTCGGCCGCAACATCTCCGCCGGCGGGATCCTCGTCGAGATGAGCTACGCGCCGCCGCTCGGGACGATCGTGACCGTCCACTTCCAGTACGCCCGGGGCGAAGACGAGCCGTGCGACGAGATCGTCGCGCGCGCCGAGGTCAAGCACCACCACTACTTGAACTTCACCGGCTCGGGCGACGCCGCATCATCTCGCGCGATCGGCCTTAGATTCCTCGAGTTCCTCGATCGCGGTGTCGCGATCGCGCCCGAGCGCGCACATTGAAATTCGCGACCGCCGCGCAGCGTTCTGTTCTGCGGCTTGCACGTCGTTTCCCGATTCGCTAAGTCCACACCAGCCATGCGCGCAGCGCTGATCCTCTCCGTCGCCGCGGCGCTCGCGGGCAGCGCGTTCGCCGCACCGCACGCGCCGCCCGCATCCACGCCGGCGCCGGCGACGGTTGCGCCGGCCCAGCCGGCCAAGCCGATCGATCCGGCGCTGCTGGCCGTGCTCGACAAGATCGCGACCGGGGGCGCCGCCGCGCGCAAGACCGCGCTCGACGACCTGGCGAAGCTAGCCCCGCACGTGATCGATGATCTCGGTGCGTTTGTCCTGCGCCCGCATGTCACTACGATCGCCGATCGCCACAAGGTGCTCGACGCGATCAAAGCGGCGGTGCCCGACAAGGCCGGCCACTTCGTCGTGCCGCAGCGGCGCAGCGCCGCCGAAGAGCAAGCAGACGATGATCTCGATTGGATGGCGAGCCTCGTCAAGCTCGATCCCGCGATACCCGGGCTCGGCGAGGTCATCGCCGACGACGCCGCGATCCGCGCGCTCGCCGGCACGAAAGACATTGCCGCCGCGCAGGTGTTGTTCGATGTCGCGATGTCACCGGACACGGCGATCTACCGCGACGAGTGCGGGCGCTACCTGCGCAGGATGATGCCGTACTCGATCCCGGCGCTGACCCGGGAGTCGCAAGGCAGCGGGGACCGCAAGCGCTACGCGACGTTCCAGCTCGAGCGCCTCGATCGCCAGGAGCCGGGCAAGGCACTGTCGTCGGCGACCGGCGACGAAGCGCTCGAGATCGCGATCCTCGAGGTGTTCCGCGCGACGAAACATCGCGAAGCCGTGCACGCGGTGTGGTCGAGGGTCGATGCCGACTCGCCGCGGGTGCGAGCCAAGGCGCGCGAGGCCTGGGAGGCATACATCACCGGTCCGCCGCCGCGCCCGGCGCCGCGCAAGAAGCTCCTGCTCCCCGGTGGCAAGCTCACCAAGAAAGAGAAGCCGCTGTGGCTGACCTACCGCGAGCTCGCCGATAACGAGCTCCGCAAGGCGGCGAACGAGCTGCTGCACGAGGACTACCCGCTCGCAGATCCGAGCATCGATGACAGCGACTCTCACAAGGTCAAGACCGTCCCGGTCGACCTCCAAGACCTGACGAACCAGCTGTTCAAGTTCTACGACGATGCCCGGGTCAAGCGCGACGCCGCGCAATGGACCGCCGCGAAAGCGGTCGCCGACAAGGGCGACCTCGCCGGCGCGACCGCGATGCTCGATAGCATGCTCGCCGCGAGCCCGGAGCGCGGCGATGCGAGCGACCGCGCGGCGATGGCGAAGGTCTACTTCGCGTGGGCCAAGCAACTCGAAGCCAAGCAGCAGTGGGACGGCGCCGCCGGGGCGTACTCGAAGGCCTATGGTCTCGACTCGACCGGTGCGAGCGCCAAGGATGCGCTCGCGGCCGCGAGCTACAACCAAGGCAAGGCGCTCGAGGCGAAGGGGCTCGATGGTGGCCCCGACTTCCGGCGAGCGATCGAGCTCAAGCCCGACTACGCGCCGGCGAAGACCGCCGCACGTGAGGAGGCCGGCCCCCGCCCCGCCTGGATGCTCTATGTCGCGGGCGGAGCCGCGGTGCTCGCGCTCGTGTTGTTCGCTGCCGGCATGGTAAGACGCCGGGCGTGACCGGGCGACTGATCGTCTTGGAAGGCCTCGACGGCGCAGGAACGACGACGCAAGCGAAGCGACTCGTCGCTCATCTCGAAGCGCGCGGCCAGCGTCCCCACCTCACGCGCGAACCGAGCGACGGTCCGATCGGCAAGCTGATCCGGGAAATGCTCGTCGGCGGCCACGCGATCACCGGCCAGGCCATCTCGCAGAATACGTTCGGCCTGATGTTCGCCGCCGATCGCCTCGATCACATGCAGCGTGAAGTCGAGCCTCAGATCGCCACGGGCGCGACCGTCGTCTCGGATCGCTGGTACCACTCCTCGCTCGCCTACCAAGGCACAGGCGCCGACCGCGACTGGATCGCGCAGCTCAACGCGCGCGCCCGCCGCCCCGACGTGACGATCTTTCTCAAGGTCCGGCCCGAGATCGCCGCTCGTCGCCGGGCCGCCGCCGGCCGGATCGACGAGCTGTTCGAACACCTCGCGATGCAGCAAGACGTCGATGCCGGCTATCGCGCGACGATCGCCGAGCTCACCGCGCTCGGCGAACGCATCGAGATCGTCGACGGCGAAGCGAGCGAGGACGCCGTGTTCGCCGCGATCGTCAAGATCGTCGCGACGCTCTAGCTTCGCCGCGGGCCCCGCCTCGCATTCGTGCAGTGGGCCCGGTCAGAGTCTCATTCGACGCGCGAGCCAGAGAACGTCGCGCTCGCGAGCGGCGCGGGCGCGTCGGCGTAGGTCGCGGTGCCGAGCCATTCGCCGGAGTCGATCTGGTCCATCGCGCCATCGCCGTCGGTGTCGCGGCCGATCGCTCGGCCCGACGTCACGATCAGGAACGGCGTCGCATCGATCGCTTCGAGCTTGCCGTCGAGCTCGGCCGCGGCAGCGACCATCCCCGCGCGACACGCGTCCTCGTAGAGTCCGGGCGAACCGACCGAGAGCGTCGACGAAACCACCTGGCCGACCATCTCGCAGTCGACGAGCGTCGCGAGCGCATCGGCCAGGCTCGTCGCGTTCGGAGCTGCGGTCGGTGCGACCGCGAGATCGAGACCGAGCCGGAGGATGTGGCCATACGGCACGGCGATCGCGTGCTCGGCGAACGCGACGTTGCCTTCGCCATCGAGCACGACGCGGGTCGCGGCGCCGAGCACGCCGAGCTCGTGATCGGCGAGCGTGACGTCGACCGGGGCGCCCGAGACCGCAAAACGGATCGCGGTGATCGTGCGCTGCGCGGTTCCGGACGGATCGATCCACAGCGACTCCAGCGTCGCGAGCTGGCGCGAGATCTGCGCAAGCCCGTCGGCGAGCTGATGAAAGCCGGTGACGAGCGTCGGCGGCAGCTTCGTATTGAGGTAGGCCGCGACGAGCGGCACCGCCTCGGTCGCGACGGTCTTGATCGCACCGTCGGGCAACGCGGCGATCATGTAGTCGAGCACGAACCGGCTCGGATCGTCCGGGCCGTCGGTCGCGGCGACGATCGCGTCGACCACGGTGCCGGCGCCTCCAGGCACCGCCTCGAGATCGAGCTGGCTGATCACCGTGTAGTTTCCTGCCGCGCTGCGCGGAATCGTCGACGGTGCGTCGGGTGCGATCGACGCGGTGGCATTGCTGCAACCGCCGACCACGGTGGCGACGGCGAGACTAACGAACAAGCGAGATGACATCGGAGTTCTCCATCCAAGAGGGCCAAAGGGTTCGGACCCCGCCGTTGCAGCGCCCGTGCCGGCGCGCGCTCCGCCGGTTCTCCGACGACGATCGTGAAAGCGCTCGCGCGCGAGTGTCCGGCGTCGTCCGGACTCCGGCCAGCTCCCGGCCACCGCCCGGACATTCCGGACGCAAAGTTGCGCGAGCCACGCGCGGGCCGTAAGCCTTGGGGATGCGCGCCGCCGTCCTGTTCTCGCTCGCTCTCGTCGCGTGTGGGCTGAAAGCCGATCCCCAGTCGCCGGCATTCGATCGCGACCTCGAGTCGAGCCCGGCCGTCGCGCCAACCGCGTCGCGTCCGGCGCCACCGCCCGCGGTCGGCCACGTCCGCACCGGCACCATCGATCGCGCCAGGCTCGTCGCCGTGCTCGACAGCGGGCCCGGCGTGTTTCTGCGCCAGCTCGAGGTCACGCCGCAGATGGACGGCGATCGCTTCGTCGGCTGGCAGCTCGTCCAACTCCTCGACACGACCGGGCCGCTCACCGCGCTCGACGTCGCGCCGGGCGATGTGTTGCTCGCGGTCAACGGCCAGCCGCTGTCCCGGCCCGATCAGCTCCAGGCCGTGTGGGATTCGCTGCGCACCGCGAACCGGCTCGACGCCGAGCTGGCCCGCGGCAACGCCACGCTTCACCTCGCCTTCGACATCGAACCGAAGCTCGTCGCGCGGTAGTTGTCGTCACCTCCGCTCGACCGGCGGCGCTTCGTCATTCACAATGCGGCATGGTTCGCGTTTGGTTGCTCGGTGCGCTAGTCGTGGCGGCCGGCTGCAAGAAGAAGCCACAAGAGGCGCCGAAAGATGCCGCCGCGGTGGTCAAGCCGAAGCACAAGCACGTCCACCACGAGGATGACGAGACGCCGATCGAGGTGCCCGACGGCTCGGGCTCTGGCTCGGGCTCCGGCTCCGATGATGGAGACGGCGGCGGCAGCGGCTCGGGCAGCGCGCAGAGCACCGCCGGCGCGCATCGCGATCCGAACGGCGCGATCCACGGGCCCGGCGGACCGATCTACGAGGGTCGCGGCAAGCTGTGCGACGCCGCCGCCAATCACTGCCAGCGGGACGGTTGGTTCACCGCCGAGGACTACGCGCCCGGCAAGTTCTATCGCGCGACCCCGTCGTTTCAGTTCGAAGGCAAGTGGTACAACTATCTCGGCGAAGAGGTCGAGGGCAAAGGCTTCCGCACCGAGGTCGCGAAGCCGTCGACGCTCAAGGTGGGCAAGCCGGTGATCGTGTTCACGCGCGACAACGATCAGCTCGACAAGTTCACCGATGTCGAGTACGACGCGCTGACCTCATCGCGATGGAAGATGGTCGTCGTCGACCAGATCACCGGCGGATGGTTCGGCGTGCGCGGCTGGGACGACAAGTTTCCGATCGACACGGCGCGCGTCGTCGTCGAGCAGAAGTAGCCTCGGCTCATCGCGTCGACGGTCCGTCCGCTCCGGATCGCGGCGCGGTTCCGTCGAACACCGCGATCGCGTGCGCCGGGTCGTTGACGAATACGCCGTCGACGCCAAGTCGGGCGAGCCGCTCGAGCTCGGGCGCATCGTCGACCGTCCAGGCGTTCACCGCGAGTCCGGCGGCGTGCCACTTCCGCATCGTGTGCTCGGTGCACAGGGTGTGCTCCGGGTGGAACAGACTCGCGCCCATCCACCGGCCGACCCAGCCCTCGCGCAGCGGGAGCGGCTGCTCCTCGTGAAACAGATACGCGAGCGCGACCGTCGGCAGCGCGCGATGCAACGACAGCAGCGCGAACGGATCGAACGACGACACCAGCACTTGGTCGGCTCGGCCACTCGCTTCGATCACCTTCGCGGTCGCGCGCGCGAGCTCGCCCATGCGGGCCGGCTTGATCGCCTTGATCTCGACGTCGACCTCGAGATCACCGAACGTGTGCAGCACCTCGGCGAGCGTCGGCACCGGCTCGCCGCCGACCCGCAGCGCGAGCCGCTCGGCGGTCGACAAATCCTCGATCCGCCCCGGTCGCCCGGCCAACCGCAGCAGGTTGTGATCGTGGAACACGACGACCGTGCCGTCGCGATCGAACCGGACATCGAGCTCGATGCCGTCCGCGCCGACCGCCCTCGCCTTCTCGAACGCGGCGAACGTGTTCTCGACCGCGTGGAGCGAATCGCCGCGGTGGGCCCACACCCGGGGGCGGCCCTTGGTCCGCCGCCAGCGCGTCGCGCGCCCGAGCCGACCGAGGTGCGGCAGGTACCGCGCGAGTGCCATCCCTACAGCTTCGCTCAGGTCGCGGGGTATTACTCGATGAACGTCTTGTGAAGCGCGCGCACGAGGTTGTCGACGTGGGGCCGGTCGCACCACAGCGTCACGCGCAGCGGCGACACGCTGACCGCGTTGAGCGGCACCCCGGCGGCGACCGCGGTGGTCCGCGCCCGATTGATGATGCCGGGGTTCGAGCCGATGCCGTGGCCGACGATCGTGACCGCGCCCTCTTCGCCGAGCTCGAGCCCCTCGCCGAGCACGTTGACGAGCCGCTTCTGGACCTCGCCCCAATCGGGGACATCCGCGATCGTGAACCACGCGCGCAGCTCCTTGCCTTCGAGGTCGAGGTGGGTGAGCGGGATCGACGCTGCCTCGAGGATCTGCAGCGTGTGCTCGACGTTCGCGCCGCCCGACACGCGCATCCGGATCAGCGCGTTCTGGCCGGTGACCGCCGCGACCTGGCGCTCGCGGTCCGGAGAGAAGTCGATGCGCGTCCCGCCGCCGTCCTTGTTCGTCGCGCGCGCGTACAGCGCGATGCCGGACTGGCGGGCGAACTCGACGCACGCGTCGTGCAACACCTTCGCGCCCTGCGCGGCGAGCTCGAGCATCTCGTCGTGGCTGATCGAGCTCAGCAGCTCGGCGGTCGACACGATCCGCGGGTCGGCGGTGTAGACCCCGTCGACGTCGCTACAGATCTCGCAGTAGTCGGCGCGCAACGCGCCGGCGAGCGCGACCGCGGTGGTATCGGTGCCGCCGCGACCGAGCGTCGTGATCTCGCGCTTGTACGACACGCCTTGGAAGCCGGCGACGATCACGACCTTGCCGCGATCGAGCTCGTCTTCGATGCGAAACGGACGGATCTCGATGATCCGCGCGCCGGAGTGGCGATCGTTCGTGAGGATGCCGGCTTGCGAACCGGTGAACGAGATCGCCTCGAGGCCCTCTTCGAGCAGCGCCATCGTCAGGAGCGACATCGCTTCGCGCTCGCCGCAGGACAGCAGCATGTCGAGCTCGCGGCGGGACGGCGAAGCGCTGATCGCCTTGGCTTTTTCGATCAACGCGTTCGTGGTCTTACCCATCGCCGAGACCGCGACGACGACCTTCTTGCCGGCGGCTTTGGTCCGCGCGATGCGCTTGGCGACGAGGCGGATCTTGTCGACGTCGGCGACCGACGAGCCGCCGTATTTTTGAACCACGATTCCTGTCGGAGTCACGTCGGGCACCATACACGATCGTAACGACAAGACCTGCTACGTTGTTCCGGTGAGGTCTGCCGTCTTGGCCGCCGCTGCCGCGATCGCCGCGGGTTGCGGCCACCTACCGCCGAGCTGGCCCGACGTCCCGCGTCAGCTCGCCGACGACCACGACCGCGACGAGGCGATCGATCGGCTGTGGGTCGTGCCGGCGGGCCCGGCGAGGGACGCGTTGCGCGCGGAGCTCGCGCACCGGCTCGCTCGCGAGGTGCAAGCCGCGGTCGCGTCGAGCGATGATGCGGTCGCCGAGCGGCTCGAGCTCGAGCTCGTCGGGCTGTGGCGCGACGACCCGGCCGCGATCGCGACCGGCCTCCGACCGCAGCTCGCCACGATCGAGGCGGTGCGCGGCCACTTCGCGCGCGAGGGCCGGATCGGACCGACGATCACCGCGGTCGCCGTCCTCGCCGAGCTCGAGCCCGCCCGGCGCGGCGAGCACCTCGCGGAGCTCGACGACATGCTCGCGTTTGCCGACGTCGGCGTGGTGGTCGAATACGGCGCGGGCGCCGGCCACGCGATGGCGATCGCCGAGCTCGCGCCCACCGCGCTCGCGATGCCGCTGCCGTGGATCGTCGATCGCTACGTCGCGATGCTCGAAGAGCGCCAGCGCAGCGCCGACCAGCTGTTCGCGACCTCGACGCCGGCGCCGGCGATGGTTCGCATCCACCGCGACTTGCCGATGACCGCGCAGCGCATCGCGATCGCGCTCGCCAGAGCCGGTCGAATCGACGAGATCGCGGCGCACCTGCGCGGGCTGCACGGGGTCTACGGCGTCGATCCCGCGCTCGCCAAGCTCGCGACCGCGGTCGCCGAGCGACCGACGCCGGACGCGTACCTCGCGCTGACCCGGGCGCTGCGCGGCGATCCTCGGGGCGATGACGTCCACGCCGGCGATGCGGCCGCGGCGTTCAAGTGCGCGACCGCCGGGCTCGCGAAGTTTCCCCGCGATCCGAGCCTCGCGCTCGCCGCCGCCGAGGCGTCCGCCGGGTTGGGCCGCGTCGATCAGGCGATCGCGCTGTTCGAGGACGCGCTCGCTCGCACCGAGGACATCGATCCGGCGATGGCGCTGCGGCTCGGGCGGGTCTACGGCGAGCGCATCGATCGGCTCGCCGCCGCCGGCCGGCCGGCCGAAGCGATCGCGGCGTGGCGCGCGGTCGTGCGTTATACCGATGCGCGATCGAAGCGCGGTCCGCGCGAGCTATGGATCGAGGTCGCGGCGCTCGGCGAAGCTGCGCTCGGCAAGGGTCTCGTCGGCCAGGGCCGGATCCGCGATGGCGAGCGCGCGCTCACCGCCGCGATCGATCGCGCACCCCCGATCGAGGCGTACGAGACGCTCGCGACCGTGTACTTCAAGCTCGGCCAGCTCGAGGCGGCGCAGCAGCTGACGACCGCTGCGCTCGCGAGCCTCGGTGACCAGAGCACCGGCGATCGCTATCACCGCGCGAAGCTCGGGGGACTCGCCGGCGATGTCGCGCGCACCGCCGGCCGTCACCGCGAGGCGGTGGCCTACTACCTCGACACGCTGCGCAACTGGGCCGCGCTCGGCGACGCGAAGGACCTGCCGCGGATGATCGCGGCGGAGCGCGAGCTCGACGGCGGGCGCGCGCTGTGGTTCCTCGGCCAGGCGAGCCGCGCCGTCGAGCTGATCGGGAAGGCGGTCGAGGACGATCCCGACGATGCCTCGATCGCCGACGACGCGGTCGCGTTTCTGATCGAGATCGGTCAGCCGGCGGAGGCAGCCGAGGCGTTTCACCGGGCGATCAGCTCGCCGGGGCTGACCGAGGTCGACAAGACCGCGATGGCACTCTGGCTCGCCGGCGATGCTCACCGACGCGGCGCGACGCCCGACACCGGCGCGCGTGCGTACCTCGCGAGCCGGAGCGGCGACCTGTGGCACGAGCAACTCGCCGAGGCCGCGACCGGGCGGCGCGCGATCGCGGAGCTCCGCACCGCCGCCTCGACGGGGCCGCGGCGCGGCGAGCTCGCGTTCTACTCGGCGGTGCTGGGCTGGGATCCGACCGCCGCGAGCCCGGCCGGCGCGAAGGAGCTGCTGCGCGCCGCGATCGCCGAACGCGCGGTGCTCGAAAACGAATACGACCTCGCGCGGGCGTATTTGGCCGCGCCGTGACGCTCGACGACGCCGAGCTCGGCGCCGCGTTGCGGCTCCACATCAACCCGCGAGCGTTGGCGGCGTGGGCCGGCACGAATCGGCTCAGCGCGCTCGCAGCGCGGTTACCGGCGCTCGAGGCCAGGCCGCTCGTCCCCGCCGCCGCTCCGCTCGCGCTGCTCGTCGCGGGCACCGCCGTGCCGCGCGCGCTGCTCCGCCACCTGGGCGAGGCGTTCGACGAGCTGGTCCGGCGCGGCTTGCTCGAGCTCGACGGAGATCTCGCGTCCGCGACGCTGACGTTGGCTCCGCTCGGCGACGCCCTGATGGCGTGCGATCGGCTCGACGCGCCGGACGCGAGCGACCGCGTGTGCTGGCCCGATGATTCGAGCTACCACCTCGCCGGCGCGCTGCCTCCTGGCCGGCGCGCGCGCTGGCTCGACCTCGCGACCGGATCGGGGTTCGCGCCGCTCGCCCGCCCCGAGCTCGCCGAAGCGATCGCCGGCACCGACGGCATTCCGCGCGCGACCCGGTACGCCCGACTCGGCGCCGCGCTGTCGGGTCGCGCCGATCAGCTGGTCGTCTACGACGCCGACATCTCCGAGGCGTTCCCGATGGCGTGGCATGGCGCGTGCGACCTGGTGTCGTGCAACGCGCCGATCCCGGACGGCCATCCGTATCGCCCGCGTTGGCTGAGCGCCGAGCACGACTTCGTGACCCAGGCGTTCGCGCGTGCGGCGACGATGCTCGCCCCGACCGGCATGTTCGTGATCCACGCCCAGCTACGGGCGTTGCGAGCCGCGATCGCGGCGGTCGACGGCGAGCGCGTCGTCGTGACGTATACCCCGGAGGGCTTGCCGGGCTTTGCAGTGGGTTGGTGGCGGCCGAGCGGCAAGGACCGGCTCGTGGTCACGCGGAGAGACCTGACCGTCGATCAGCCGCACGTGACGTTCGCGGACTACGAGGCGGCGCGATAGAGATCAGATCGTGTACGAGGCGCCCGGTCGCTTGCCGCCTCGACGTTGCCGGTTCTTGTCGGGCCGCGGGAGCTCAAGTTGCCGATTGCGCTAAGATGACACAACAGCCAATCGCCTATCCACCGTCAAGGATCTCGTCAATTGATTAAGCAGATATGGTGGAATTCGTCTTGTGGTCTAGACTGGACGTGTTGCGCACACCCGGAGCCTGTGGACGATGCCGCTCGCGCGGACAGCCGCTCATGCCGCCGATCGAGGCCCTCGCCATCGACCGTCCGCGGCTGACCTCGCTCACTTGGACGGCTGCGCCGCGATCGATCGCGATGACCACGAGGCGACCGAGGTAGCGGCGCACCCCAACCATCGTGGCGTCAGGGGCTGTTCGGATTGTGAGCGACCGGGGGCGGCGGACACTTCGAGCGCGGTCATGAGACGTCCATATCCACGAGCGCGCGTCACTCTCGGCTACCATCGAGCGGGCCGCGCATATGCACGATCTCGAGATAGACGTGCGCGCCTGCGGCGAGCAACGCGGCGCGCAGCGGCTCGTCGTCCTCGACAACGACCTGGATGAATGGCCGGTCCGGCGCGAGCGCGCGCAGCAGCCCGACCAACGGCGCCCCGAGCTCGGGCGCGGTGACGCGAAACGGAAACGCACCGGGAATCGAGGCGACGAACACGCCGACGCCGACGATCTCGGCGCCGCGGCGCAGGTGCAACACTCGGCGGCTCGGCCGCGCCCGTGCGCTCGCGAGCTGGCCGCGCAACAGGTGGAGCAAGCGTTCCGTGTGCTCGTCGTCGGCCGCGGTGGCCGCTGCGAGCGCGAGATCGGGCGCCGGTGCGACCAGCGCGACGTCGCTCGCGATGCGCAGCGTCGTCGCTCGATACGCCGCGGACATTCCGCAGCGCTCGTACAGCCCGATCGCAGCCGCGTTGTCCGGCTTGACGTTCAGGCACCACATCGTCGCGCCTTTGGCCACGAACCGCGCGCGGAGCGCGGCCATGAGGGCCTTCCCGATGCCGGTCCGCCGCAGCGTCGGGTCGGACACGACGTTGCGCGTGTACCCGACGTCGGCGAGTAGCTCGTACACCGCGTAGCCGACCACCGCGCCGCCCGGCCGCACCGCGACCAGCGTGCGCGGCAGGATCTCCGCCGCGAAGCGCTCGCGCGACGCTACCGGATCCGCGACGCCGAGCTCGGCGAACAGCCGAACGTATGCATCGTAGTCGGCGACGATCGCATCGCGGATCTGCACGCGCCGAGCTTACTCGGCTAGCGCTCTAACAGAGATCGTGTACGAGCTCGTGCACGTGACACGTGGCACGTGCACGGACAGGTCCACGAGCCGCGTGTTAGCTTCGCGCCGCGTGGGAGCCGCACGCGCCTTCGTCGTCGGACTGCTCGCGATCCTCGCGGTCGCGAGCTGCGCACCGCCGCATGTGGCCGAGGCGCCGGAGCCGCCGACCGACCCGACGCGGCTGTCGCACGAGCAGCACGCGCAGATCGCGTGCGTGCGCTGCCACGTCAACGACGACCGGCCGGGCCACGACCACCAGCCATGCGATGACGGCAAGTGCCACCGGGACGCGTTCCTCGCGCGACCCGGGGCGGTGTGCGCGGTCTGCCATACCCGGGTCACGACCCTGCCGCTCGATGCGCCGCTGCGGCCGTACCCGACCGACGACGCGTGGCAAGCCGAGCCCTCGAAGTTCTCGCACAAGCTCCACATGGACGGCAAAGCGATCGAGAGCGCGGTCGGCTTTCACGTCACGTGCGCCGACTGCCACGTCAAAGGTGACTCGCTCGCACGGCCGAACCATGCGACCTGCGCGCGCTGTCACGCGCCCGAGGCGGGCCTCGCCCACGCGCCGCGGATGGACGACTGTGCGGGCTGCCATGAACCAGGCGAGCACGAGCGCGTCCGCGCGCGGCTGATTCGCGGCGACCTGAGCTTCGCGCACGATCGTCACCGCGCCGATCGCCGGGGTCAGCCGATCCGCTGCGAGCAGTGCCATCCGCAGAGCGCGCAAGCGACCGGGTTCGCCGATCTCGTCGCGCCGCGGGTCCAGAGCTGTGTCGGCTGCCACGACGACAGCGATCGCACACCCGAGACGATGCGGATGCGGATCTGCGAGGCGTGCCACAGCGAACGCCGATCGACGCTGACGAAGATCGCGCCGCGCAGCCACTTGCCCGCGACCGAACGGCCACTCGATCACACGCTCGCCTTCCGCCGCGATCATGAAGACGCGGCCGAGCGCGACGGCGCCCGCTGCGCGGCGTGCCACACCCAGATGTCGGGCAATCCGCGCGACATGTGCGACGAGTGCCATCAGACGATGCGACCCGCCGATCACCGGATCACGTGGCGCGAGCTCGAGCACGGCGAGGAGGCGGCGACCGACAGCCAACGCTGCGCTCGCTGCCACGTCGTCGAGTTCTGCACGGCGTGTCACTCGCAGCGACCGCGGTCGCACGGCTACGCCGGGACGTTCGTCGCCGATCACGGCCCCCTCGCGCGGGTCAACGTCCGGTCGTGCTTGACCTGCCACGACGAGCAGCGCGACTGCGTGACGTGCCACTCGTCGACGGCGCGGATGCGGCGATGACCAGGGCCGTCGTGCTCGCGCTCGCGGTCCTCGCGCGGGTCGTCGCCGCCGATCCGCCCCCAACAACGACCTCGAGACCGAAGGTCCGGCTCGAGCTCGAGCGCCAGCCGCCCCACCTCGCGATGCGACCGCGCGCCGCGCAAGTCACGAGGTCGAGGGCGCCGCGACCGTCGCCGATTCCGCAGCCGCCGAAACCGCGCACCGCCGGCGTCGACGACGACGATCCGGGCGACGCGGCGCTGGTCCGCGACGTCCGCGACAAGGTCTCGGTCCGGGTCAACCTCGGTTACCAGGTCGACGGCACGACGCTGACCGGCCAGCCGACGCTCGGCGGCACGACGCCGAAGGCAGGGATGGACTACGCCACGATTCGCTCGTACGGGTTCGGCGAGGGCTATCTGTCGACTCGCGGCGTCGGCGTGTCGAGCGTGTCGTCGTATCTGTCTGGCCGATTCATGCTGACCGATCAGCTGTCGGTCAACGATCCGAGCAATCCGTACGCGAAGGATGGCTCGGTGCCGATCGCGCCGCCGATCGCGAACTGGTTCGAGAAGTCCGGCGTGCAAGGTCGCGCCGCGTGGCTCGAGCTCAAGGACTTCCTGCCCGATCACCGGTTCGCACCGCTCCGCTTGCGCGCCGGCGAGCTCTACGTCTACGGGCCGTGGGTCATGCACATGTACGGCGCGATCACCGAATGGGACGGCAAGCTCGTCACCGCGAACGCCTACGCCGGCAGCCGCGTGCCCGACTACACGCTCGAGCTCCCGCAAGAAGATCGCGCGGCGATCGGCGGCGCGACGCTGCGCTTCGATCTGCGAGGGCTCGCGTCGCCGATCCCGATCACGGTCGGCGGCGAGTACTTGTCGTTCGCGTCATCGCAGGGCGAAGGCTCGTCGCGCCACAGCCAGCTCGACATCGATTGGCGCCCGCGCGAGAACTTCGGGATCCTCGGCCAGGTCCGCGCCGAGGAGGGCTCGTGGGCGAACGAGCACCTCCAGATCCGCACGCGCTACAAGCAGGTGACGAACGTCGTGCTCGACGTGACGCTGCGCCAGAGCGACGATTGGCTGTGGGATCCGGCCGTGATCAAGCCCGAGAACCTCGACGACCCGACGGCGCCACGGCGCTATCTCGATCTCGGGCCGGTGTTGCCGAGAGGAGTGGCCTCGCTGCGCGCCGGTACCCTGATCGCGGAGAACGTCGACTTGCTGCTGCGCACCGCGGCCGGGATCGATCTGACGAGCTCGACCGATCCGAAGAGCAGTTACTCGTCGAGCTACGCCGAGATCGGCGGTGCGCTCGAGGTCCGGCTGCGACGAACGATCGCGGTCGGGGCGAGCGCGTTGTCGCGCCAGACCGTGCGCCACGACTTGATCTCGGCGGAGATCCCCGACGTCCCGGGCACGACGCAGCCGTTGCCCGCCGCCGACGCGATGGGCGAGCGCGGGTTCACCGAGATCGGAACGTCGGTGAAGATGTCGCTCGGTGCGCGCAAGTTCTCGGCCGTGGTCGAGGTCTACGGCCGGCGCACGCGATACGCGCTCGACTACTGCATCCCCGGGATGTGCGACACGGCCGGTGACACCGGGCTACCGACGAGCGAGATCCACGGCGGCGGCCGGTTCACGGTCGACGCGTGGATCGGCGAGCGCCTGCGGCTATTCGCGTCGTACGACGTATCGAGCCGGCTCGACTTCGCGCCGGACATCACCGGTTACAAGAGCCTGAGGCTGATGATGGAAGGCGTCTACTAGCGTGCGCGCGCTGGTCGCGATCATCGGGCTCGCGCTGGTCGCGGGGGTCGCGCACGCCGAGCCCCACGCGGTGGCGCTCGGCTTCGATCACAACCTGCACGATCGGGATGTCGTCGTGAGCGGCGCCGATTCGATCGCGTGCACGAAGTGCCATGCCTCGCGCGGCAGTCGGCCCGTGCCGCCCGGACATGCCGCATGTTTCGGCGCGTGTCACGGCCCGGCGCCACGACCGCCGGCGCGTGGCGCGAAGCTGCAACTCGACGCCGAGCGCACGAAGCTGTGCGCGAGCTGCCACGCCGAGACCGCGCTCGCCGCACCGTTCACCGGCAGGCTCGCGGTGCCGTACCCGCCTTACACGAGCGATCCCGACTTCGCGCTCGCGATCGGCCACCAGCGCCACGCCGCGATCCCGTGCACGCAGTGCCACACCCCGGGCGATCACGCGGCGCGCAAGGGCGGCGTGCACGCGCGGTGCGGGGGGTGCCACGACGGCGGCGGCGCGGCGAAGGGTCCCGTGACGAGGGGCCCGCCGATGACGAGTTGCGCGACCTGCCACACGCCGGGTGCGGGTGCGCCGCAGCCGCCCGAGCTCGCGAACCCGATCGACACGGTCACCGCGATCTTCTCGCACGCGCGTCATGCCGCGCGCCCGGGCGGTGGAGAGTGCCTGACCTGTCACGCCGCGATCGCGGCGACCAACGACAGCTCGTTGCCGCGCCCGACCGTGAAGGACTGCGCGGGCTGCCACGACGGCAAGACCGCGTTCGCGACGACCGGCGCATGCACGAAGTGTCACGCGCAGCCGCCGAATCGGTTCGAGGTCGTCCGCCCCGAGACCCGGTTCTCGCATGCGTCGCACGAAGCGGCGCTCGCTGGAGTGGCGTGCGCGAAGTGCCACGCGCTGTCCGCCAAGGGCGAGCCGACCCCGCCGGACCACGCCGCGTGCGTGCAGTGTCATGCCGACGATTTCGGCGCTCGCCGACCGGTGACGTGCGGCGCCTGCCACAACACCACCGAGCCGTGGCGCCCTCTGCTCGCCGATCGCGGCCCGCCGCCGTCGAGTGAGTTCGGCAGCAAGATCGATCATCGCGCGCACGCGAGCCCGTGCGCGAGTTGCCACTCGTTGTCGACCGCGACCGCGCAGCTCCGACCGCCGCGCGGCCACGCCGCGTGCACCGGCGCCGGCTGTCACGCCGTCGCGACCGGCCCCGCGCCGACGCTCGGCGACTGCACCGGCTGCCACGAGCTCGGGCTGATCGCGGCGCGCACGGCGAAGCGCGCGGCCGATCCGTGGTCGGTGCGCCGCGCGTTCGATCACGCCGCCCATCCGGCGCCGTGCGCGAGCTGCCACACCTCGCTCGGCGCGAACGTCGTCGAGCTGGCCGCCCCGGACAAAGCGAGCTGCGCGCCCTGTCACGATGGCAAGACTTCGTTCAAGCTCACCGGTACGAGCTGCACGCGATGCCACACCGGAGCGCGCCAGCCATGACCGACGCCGCGATGCCGCGCTGGCAACGCGCGTACGTGATCGCGACCTGCGCGCTGATCGCGGGCGCGTTCGCTTACGCGATCCACGACTGGGGACGCTGGCCGCGCCTCGCCTATCTGCCGGTCACCGGCAAGCTGACGATGTCGCCGCCGTCGGGCGCGATCGCGATGGCCTACATCGGCATGGTCGCGTGGGGCGTCGGCGGCGCAGCGTGTGGCGCGTTGCTCGGGGCCGGTTTGTGCGCGGCGATCCGCCGCCGGTTGCCAGACCTCGTGCTCCAACTACTCGGGTTGTGGGCGATCACCGCGATCGTGCTCGCCGGCAGCTACTACACCTGGAACTTGTGGCCGTGGTGATCGTGTAAGCCGCGACCCGCGCGCGCGTTGGATCGCCATGATGCGCTCGCTCTCACTCGCCGCTTGCAGTGTGTTGTCGCTCGTCGCGTGCGGCGAGATGAGTGCCGCCAAGATCGCGACCGGCGCCGAGCGCCCGGGGCTCGGTACGTCGTGGGGCGAGCAAGTCGCCGCTCCGGTGTCGTTCACACCGTTCGAGCGCGCGTCGGCTTCGCCGTTCGCGGAGCTCGCGCTGCACTACAACGATGCGGCTGGCGTCGCCGCGCACGCTGCCTATCTCGGGCCACCGAGTCCCTACCAAGGGTCCACTGGCGACGGCGCGCTGGTCGTGACGATCGTCGATGACCACGGTCGCCCGCTCCCCGGCATCGCCGCCGGCGACCGCACGCTGATCGTCGGCCAACAAGACGAGCGTTACTCGATCGTCGTGCACAACACGACGCCAGCTCGGTTCGAGGTCGTGGCGTCGGTCGACGGTCTCGACGTGATGGACGGCCAGCCCGCCGATCCGAGCCGCCGCGGCTACATCATCGATCCGCGCGATACGCTCGTGATCGACGGATTTCGCACGTCCGAGCGCGAGGTCGCGGCGTTTCGCTTCGGCCGCGTCGCGGATTCGTACGCTGCGCAGACGACCGGCGATCGCGATGTAGGCGTGATCGGTATGGCCTTCTTTACGGAACGCGGAGCGGTCGCGCCGGCGATCGAACGGTATCCGGCACGCGGTAACGACCGAGGTGACGATATCGAGCAGCGTGACTCCGCGGATCCGTTTCCCGCGCGGGGTTTCGCCACGCCGCCGCGCTAACCGGTCGTGTTACGCTGGAGTCGTGCGATCGTGGCAGCTCGCGTTGCTCGCGTTCGGCGCGTGTTACTCGGCGAACCCGCCGTTTGGCGCACAGTGCGGCGCGATCGGCGACTGCCCCGAAGGTCAGGTGTGCGAGCTCGGCGCGACGAACCCGATCTGTATCGCGACCGTCACGACCGGAACGTGGGGTCCGCCGACTCAAGTCATGCTTGCCGACACCGGCGACGACGACGATCCGACGCTGACCGACGATCTGCTCATCATGTACATCAATCGCGACGCGGACATCTACGTCACGACGCGCGCGACGGTGACCGCCCCGTGGGCGGCGCCGATGCTCGACGACCAGCTGTCATCGTCCGCGGACGAGACCACGCCGGAGATGTCGGGCGATGGCCTCGTCATGTTCCAATCGAGCGAACGCGACGGCGGGATGGGCGGCTACGACATCTGGGTCTCGACGCGCGCGACCAAGCTCGACGCGTGGTCGGTGCCGGTCGTCGTCCCGGAGCTGTCGTCGACCGCCGACGACAACGCCTGCGCCCCGCGCGACGATCTCCTCGAGGTCGTGCAGTCCTCCGATCGCGGCGCGAGCGGCAGCAACGATCCGACCGACCTCTGGCTCTCCGATCGAACGAGCCGGACCGCAGACTGGCCCACCCCGATCCGACTCGCGATCAGCGACGGCAACGACGACGCGCCGTTTCCGACCGCGGACGGCCTCGAGCTCTACTTCGCCGACAGTCCGAACGGCAACCAGGACCTCTACGTCGCGCGCCGAGCGACCCTCGACGACGACTTCGGGCCCCCCGAGCGGATCGATGAGCTCGACACCAGCGACGACGACGATGACCCGTGGGTCTCGCCGGACGGCCACCACATCTTCTTCAGCCGAGCCGACTCGACCACCTCGACCATCTGGGAAAGCGAAAGGTGACGCTGTCTCTATTGTCCACTTGCGGGTCGACGCATGTCGTCTATCTAGCCGGGTTCGTTTAGATTTCCTGGGGACGGTGTCGCTTTTGTCAACTTGGGCGCGCGAGCTCACCTCGCGCGCTACTGCTTGCGAGCCGCCTTCGCCGCGTGCAGCCGGCGCAAGAAGTCGTAGATCACGAGCTCCTGCGCGCGATGCGACGCGTGCAGCAAGCGATTCGCGTGCATGTGGACGAGGCTCCATGCGATGTCGAGCAGCGGCGGCGATAGCTCACCCGCGGCGTCGCGCCGGCGCAGCTCGGTCGCGAGCTCGGCGAGTTGCGCGTCGCGCACGCCGAGGATCGTGAACCCGGGCTCGAGATCGTGACCCGCATCGCGCTCGGCATCCGGCTCGAACAGATGCTCGAGCAACGCGCGGTCCTTCGCGAACCGATCGCCGATCTGGCCCCACAACGCGGTCGTCGCTCGGTGCTCGCGGCCGAGCATCTCGCGCGCGTCGTTCCACACCTTCGCGCGCTGTGCGCGATCGAGACCGAGCGCGACCAGCAACGACTCGGCGCCGCGCACCGCGAGCTGCCAGCGTGCGGCGGCGCCCTCGTCGCCTTCGAGGAGCTCGACGATCGCCAACACCGCTTCGCTGTCGCGCCAGAACAGCTCCTCCACGAGCTCGATCCCGCGATCGCCGCCGTAGCGCTCGAGCTCGCGCACGTACGTATCGACCACGACCTTGTACACGGTGCCGTCGGCGCGCAACGGAGCGAGGGCCACGTCGAGCGCGGGCACGACCTTGCCGAGCAGCACCTGCGGATCGCCACGAAACCGGACGCGGACATGCGGCTCGGGGTCTTGGTAGCGAACGAAGAACCAGCTCGCGAGCTCGCCGCGCTCGACCCCACCGCGCACGACCGGAGCGACCCCTTCGCGCAACACGCGATCCGACGCCGCTTCGCCGCAGTAGATCTTCGCGTAGAGCCAGTTCGAGCCGGGCCCGAGGTCGCGCACGGCGGTCGGCACCGGGGTCGGCGCGGGCTTCGGCTTCGGCTCGGTCGCGCGATCGCGCGTGAACATCATGACGATCTCGTCGGTGAATCGCCCCTCCGGTCCGTGCGCGGCGAGCCGATCGAGCGGAGGGAACTGCTCGGACAACCGCGCGCTGGTCTCGCCCGCGAGCTCGTCCGCAAACGCTGCGACCAACATCGGATTGTCGAAATCGATCGGCAGCTCGTTGTCGCCCGAGACCAGCGTGACGAACCGCGGCAGCTCGCGCGCCGTGCGCAAGGCCGCGACCGCGAGCGCGACGTCCGGCGCCTTCGCGCGATCCTTGCGCGCCGCCTTGACCGCCGCGGTGATCGGCGCGAGGTCCGCCGCCGCGAGCTGCCACTGGGCGCGCCCGACGATCGTGCGACCGATCCGGACGCGCGGCAACCGCGGCGACGCGGCGAGCACCCCCCACGAGAACCCGGTGTGGCGCTCGTGCTGGCTCTGCAGCGTACACAGGAAGCGATAGACGCCGAGCCCGCGCGAATAGTTGTGCGCGGTCGTCAGCCGCGGAATCACCTCGCGACCGAGCCGCCGAGACGCGAGCACGATGCGATCGCCGTCGAGTGCGACCGTGAGATCGTCGAGCTCGATCTGAGCTTCACGCGGCGCGCCGGATACGCCGAGATAGATAATCTCGTGGCCGCGCAACACCGGCCGACACAGCACGTTGCCGATGCGGCCATCGTCGAGGTGCACGATCTCGGCGAACACGGCGTCGGGCCGCGCCGCTTCTTCGATCGCGTGATGCGCGCGCACCGCCGCTTCGATCTCGGGCGACGCGTGACAGAACCGGCCGAGCAGCTTGCTCCCCGGTGGGCCGTCTGCGCCTTCGATCAACAGCTCCGGCTCGCCGCGCGCGAGCTGATCCTCGGTCCCTGCGATCCGCGCAAACACCGCGAGCGCATCGGGCGTCGCGGTCGAGCGATCGTCCTGCATCGCGACGAGATCCGCTTCAGTCAGCTCGATCTCGGCCGCGCCGGTCCGGATCGCCGCCGCCAGCAACCCCAGCATGTGGCGCTCGACCTTGCCCCACTGCGCGCGGGTCTCGCCGGGCCCGCCGGGGAAGTAGATGCCGGCGAGCAGCGGCGAGCCTTCGCTGCCGGGACCGCGCGCCGCATCGAAGCCGAGCCCTGACTCCTCATCGAGCACCTCGGCGAGCGGCATGGTCCGGCCTTCGTAGCGGCTCGCAAACGCGCGCTTGAGCTCGTCGAAGCTGTTACTTATCGGCTGCTCGAGCCGCGCGAGCTGGTCGATCGTCCGTGCGAGCTCGGCCGCGACCTTCGTCGAGATCGTCGCGCCGGTCGGTTTGACCATATCGACTTGAAACAACCGCGCGCGATCGACCGGCGCGGGCAGCGGCGCGAGTGCGGCGGCGACGCGCTCGTAGACCGCGGGCTGTTGGCCGAGGCCCGCCGCGTCGATCGCGGCGATCTGCGCGCGCACGTCGACGAGGATCTCGTGCGCCTTGTCGAGCCCGGCCGCCGCGAGCTGCGCGATCATCCCGTCGATCGGCTCGGGCCCGGTGACCGAGACCCCGAGCTCGGGCACGAGCACCTGTGAATCGACCAGCTCGTCGATGAACGCACGCGCGTCGGCGAGCGTGATGTCCTCGGCGACGAGCGGCAGCGCCAGCGCCTCGCGCTTCGCGCCATCGGCGGCGCGGGCGAGCGTCGCGTCGAGATACTCGGTCGGCTCGAGCGACACCAACCGATACGTGCGATCCTTGCCCTGGAGCTGCGCCGCCGCGTAGTGCCAACGCCCGGCGACGCGATACAGCGACGTATTGCGGCGATAGGTCAGCCGTTCACGCGCTTCGGGCGTCGCGCTCAGCTCGCGCGCGAGCACGAACAGGTAGTCGTTGTCGAGGCGGGTCCGCCGCCGGTACTCGCCGCGCGGCGCGAGCCCGAGCGAGGTCGTACGCCCGAGCTGCACGCACGACACACCGGAGAACAAGCCGAACGGGGTCGCGCGCATCATCATCCGCGCGACGTACTTCACGAGGGACTGTTCGGCGCGTTGGCCCGCCGCCGACTCCGGGGCCGCTCTCCAGCCAGTCATCGCGTCGTAGAGGCTCGGCGACGCGACATACACCGCCTCGCGGACCTCCGGCAGCTCGAGCAGATCGGCGAGAAATTGCCGGCGATCCGGCGCCGCGGCCCAGTCGACGAACGCGGTCGCCGGCAATAGGGGTGTGCGCAGCATGATGCTGTCGCCTGCACGCAGCTGCCGTTCGCGCGGAGAGCCCATCCGTTACGACTATAGTAGAGACTGCGATGTCTACGCTCGCTGCACCGGGCTCGATCGTCGGCCGAACGTTCGGCGACTTCGTGGTGCGCGAGGTCATCGGCCAAGGCGGGTTCGGCGAGGTCTATCGCGCCGAACAAACCACGCTCGGCCGCGAGGCCGTCGTCAAGGTGCTTCGCCGCACCCATCGCGCGAGCCCGCCGGCGATCAGCGACTCGGGACTCGCCAGTGCCTCGAGCTCGCGCAATCTCGCGACGAGCTCGGGGTTCGGCTCCGAGAGGAATGGCTGCTCGGCGAGCCAGTGGTCCGCGGCAAACTGTTCGACCGTCAGCGGCCGGACCAACTCTTCGAGCGCGATCGCGCTCATCGTTCGAGCATCCTCAGCCCGGACTTCTCGAGGATCTCGCCGGTCAATGCGTCGAGCTCGGCGCGCGATTCTTGGTAGCGCGCGCGCTCGACCGCTTCGCGCAGGCGGACGTTGCCGAGGTCGTCTTGACGGCGAATGATCTCCTGGCTCGACGACTTGCCGAGCTCGAATTTCTTTTGCTCGGCGTCGACGTTCGCCCGCGCGATCTCGACCGCGGACGCTCCGAGCTTCGCCGACTCGGCGTGGTTCTGGACCTCGTAGACCGCGCGCGCGGCCTCGGCGGCGACCTCGCGGCGGGTCTTGCCGACTTGAAACGCGCTGTCGTATGCGGCGGCGCGGCTCGCGTCGTACACGCCGCCGGCGGCGTGGTTGCCGATCGGCAGCTCGAACGTGAGATTCGCGTCGACCTCGTAGCCGCCGGTGATCCCGTTCACCGCGTTGCCGAACGTCGCCGTGTGATTGATGAACATGCCGGTCGGGTCGTAGCCGGTGACATCGGTGCCGAGCGGACCACCTTCGAGCCGGAGGTCGGCGCGGGGCAGCAGATCGCGCTTCGCGCCGGCGAGCTCGGCCTGCGCGGACTTGTCCTCGTCGATCGCCGCTTTGAGATCGTCGCTCGTCGCGAGCGCGCGCGCCACGAACGTCGCTGGATCGAGCTCGACGCCGTCGGGGCTCGGCAGCGCGGGCGGCTTGAGCGCGAGCTTGGTCGCGGTGACGTCCATCCCGACGAGCAAGCGCAGCGCGACCGACTGGTTGATGACGTCGAGCTCCGCCGCCATGACGTCTTGCTGGCGCGAGGCCATCGCTTGCTTCGCCGGCAACAGCTCGCTCTCGCTGAACTTGCCGGTGCGAATCCCGCCCTCGGCGATCGAGACCTGGTGCTTCGCGAGCTCGACGCCGTCGCGCCGGATCGCGAGGACATCCCACGCGAGGGCGAGCTCCCAGTAACCCCGTGCGACCGACAGCGCGTACATCCGCGCCGCGGCGGCGCGCCGGATCACCGCCGCGCTCGCATGCAGGTGCGCCGAATCGTAGGCCCGGTCATAGCCGGCGAGGCCGAAGCCCTTGAGCAGCGGCTGAGTCAGTCGCGCTCGGACGCTGGCCTCGAACGTGTTGTCGACGCCGGGCGAGCGGTCGTAGTACGCGGTCGCGGTGCCGTACAGCTCGAGCGTGCCGTTCGTCGGGATCAGCTTGCGCAGCCCCAGCGCCGCGGTCTCGCTCGTTGCGGTCTGCTCGAGGCTCGGCAACCCGAGCTGGACGATCGCGCCGTTCAGCTTCGAGTAGTCCCCGGTCGCGAACAGCGTCAGATCATAGGCGCCCCGCGCCGCGGTGAACCGGGCCCGCGCCTGGGCGAGGGAGAACGCGGCGGATTCGAGCACCGGCGAGGCCTTCGCCGCGACGGCGAACAGGTCCGGCAACGCCAGCTCCTCGGCGAGCTGGTCGAACGTCGGATCGCCCTTGGCCTTCGGTTCGGCCGCGGCCGGGGCGACGACCAGGAGGGCGGATCCGATGACGCTCGCCAGCGTCGGCCGGCGGTGTCGGAGGACGATCGCGCGCATCGCCGCAATTGTCTCCGATCTGGCAGAGGCGGCCAACTGTTGCAGCGGTCTGGTACCATTTGGAGGAGTTGGGGGAGTTCGACTCCGAAGGAGCCACCCAGGTCCGCGCGTTCGCATTCGTCGGCGCGGATCGCATCCTCGTGGCCGACGCGGACGAGGATCGGTGTGACTGGGTCCGCAACGCGGCCGGCGTGATGTTCCAGGTCGAAGAGGTCTCGAACGCGCGCGACGCCCTCGCTCGCCTGACCGGGGACCCGCCGAAGGTGCTTGTCGTCGGCACCGCGCTCGCCGATGTCACCGGCGAGGCCTTGCTCGCCTACGCAGCGCGCCACCGGTTGCTCGGCGTTCATCGCCCGTGGCCGGTGGTGTTCTTGCTGTCCGACACGCCACAGTCCGCACCGGCGGTCGACGAACAACAGATCCCGATCTTCTTCAGGCTGGTCCCGACGCTGCAACCGGAACGCGTTCGCGAGCTGTTCAATCAGGCGCTCGCCCGAACCGCGCAGCTCGAGCCGACGTCGCGCCCCGACGAAGACGAGGATCCAGATCGCACGCGCCGCCTGGTCGAGCACATGCGCAAGCTCGGCCTGCAGCGCTCGGTCAAGCCGGCGGCCGAGGCGGTGATCGAGGCGGTGATCGATGTCGTCCACGCCGATCGCGCGCGCTGCCTGTACTACGACGACGACCGTGGCTCGCTGTGGTCCGAGCTCGACGAGGACAGTGACACGCCGGCGTCGATCGGCCTCGCCGGGTTCGCGGCACGCGCCGGCACTCCGATCGTGCTAGAGCGAGCCAGCGCCGATCCCGCGTACCAAGCGAACGTCGACGATCCGTCGGGTATCGGCGACGAGCGTCTCGTCGTGCAGCCCGTCGTCGATCGCGACCACCGCGTCCAGGCCGTGCTGATCGCGATGCGTGCCGCCACCAGCGCTCCGTTCTCGCCGGCCGACGTCCGCGCGTTCGGCGAGCTCGCGACGTCGTGGAGCCCGTACATCCACCAGCTCGCGTCCGAGTCGGCGACGGCCGCCGAGGAAGCCGAGGTCGACGAAGGCGCCGCGTCGATGTTCCGCCAGGAGGCGATCGACCACATGATCCGCCGCGGGGCGCGCGGCGACGTCGTGCGCATCCATCCCGGCTGGATCCACGGCGCGTTCTGGCTCGTCCTCGCGTCGATGGGCGCACTCCTCGGGTACTCCGCGGTCGCGCGGATCCACGAGTACGCCGAAGGCCCTTCGGTTGTCCGGGTCACCGGCTTGACCGACCTGGTCGCCTACGACGGCGGCAGCGTGACATCGGTCGAAGTCGCGGCCGGCCAGCCGGTCACCGAGGGTCAGGTGATGATCCGCCTGCACGACACCGAGCAGGCGAGCAAGATGCGCGGCCTCGACGCCGAGTTCAAGCGCAAGCTCGTCGCCTATCTCCAGTCGCCGTCGGATCCGGCCATGAAAGCGTCGCTGTCGGCGACGAGGGCCGAACGCGACAGCGCGAAGGCCAGCCTCGATGCTCGCGTCATCCGCGCGCCGCACGATGGCATCGTCCGCGACGTGCTGGTCTCCGTTGGTCAGAAGGTCGACGCCGGCAAAGTCGTGGCGCGCGTCGCCCAGAAGGGCGTGACCGAAGGCCTCTCGGTGCTCGCGTTCCTGCCCGGCACCGATCGCCCGCGCCTGCGCGCCGGCCAGCTGTTGCGGATGACCCTGCCCGGCTATCGCGGCGCCGAGGTCGAGACCAAGGTGATCGGCATCGGTAGCGAGGTCATGGGCGCGTCCGAGGCCAAGTCGCGCTACCTCGCCGACCGGCTCGGCGACAGCGTGCCGATCCAGGGCACGGTGGTCGTCGTCGAGGCGAAGCTGCCCAAGACGTTCGTGTCCGACGGCCGGACCTACGAATTCCACGACGGCATGGTCGGCTCGTCCGAGGTCCGGTTGCAGTCGAAGACCGTGCTCCAGACCGCGATCGGCGTGTTCAAGTGAGCGCCGCCGACGAGGCCCCGCCGGCTGCAGCCGCACCGGTCTCGGGCGAGGAGGATCTGTTCCCGTCGCTCGCGCGGTTATCCCAGGATCGACGGCGCGGCCGGATCCCGTTCGTGCAGCAGACCGAGGACGCCGACTGCGGACCGGCGTGTCTCGCGATGGTGCTGCGCTACCTCGGCCGCCACGTCATGCTCGACGAGGTCCGCGAGGCGATCGGCAGCGGGCGCGAAGGCACCGACGGCGGCGCGCTGCTCCGCGGCGGCCAGCACTACGGGTTGGTCGGGCGCGGCCTCTCGCTCGACGTCGAGGGTCTCAAGTTCCTGCCGCCCGGCTCGATCCTGCACTGGGACTTCAATCACTTCGTGGTGTTCGACCGCGTCACTCGGCACGGCGCGTTGGTCGTCGATCCCGGCCGCGGGCAGCGCACCGTCACGGCCAAGCAGCTCCAAGAGTCGTTCACCGGCGTCGCGCTCGTGTTCGAGCGCAGCGGCGCGTTCGAGCGGCGCGAAGCGGGCGCGGGTCGGTGGCGCTGGTACGTCGATCAGCTGTTCGGCCAGCGCAAGCTCGCGCTGCGCGTGATCGTGACGTCGCTGTTGTTGCGGTTGTTCGCGCTCGCCGTGCCGATGTTGGTCGCGCTCGTCGTCGATCGGGTGATTCCTCGAGGCGACAACGGCTTGTTGATCGTCGTGTCGGTCGGGCTCGGCGGCATGTTGGTGTTCCAGCTGTTATCGAACCTGATCCGCGCGCACTTGTTGCTCCAGCTGCGCACGAACTTCGACACGCGGCTCACGCTCGGGTTCGTCGACTTCATGTCGCGGCTGCCGTTCGATTTCTTCCAGCGGCGCAGCGCCGGCGATCTGATGATGCGGGTCAACAACAACGCGACGATTCGCGAGCTGCTCACCTCCGACATCCTGTCGACGATGATCGACGGCGTGCTCGTGCTCGGCTACTTCGCGCTCGTGATCTACCTCGCGCCGTTGATGGCGGCGGTCGTCGGCGGGCTCGCGCTGCTCGAGATGCTGGTGTTCATCGCCACGCGACGCCGGTTCCGCAACTTGCAGGCGAGCTCGCTCGATGCCCAGGCGCGCACCCAGTCGTATCTCGTCGAGCTCTTCGCCGGCATGTCGACGCTCAAGGCGTCCGCTGCCGAGGGCCGCGCGGTCGAGCGGTGGTCGAATCTCTACGTCGACGAGCTCAACGTCGCGCTCGATCGCGGTCGGCTCAACGCGGTCGTCGACTCGGTCATGCACATGTTGCAAGAGGCGGCGCCGCTCGTCGTGCTCGTCGTCGGCACGGTCTCGGTGCTGCGCGGGTCGCTGTCGCTCGGCGCGATGCTCGCGGTCAACTCGATCGCGCTCGGCTTGCTGACGCCGCTGTCGTCGCTGATCCAGAGCGCGCTCAAGCTGCAGCTCCTCGGCGGCTACATGGACCGGATCGACGACGTGCTCCGCCAGGAGCCCGAGCAGAGCGGCGACAAGGCGGTGAGCGCACCGAAGATCACCGGCCGGATCACGCTGCAGAACATCTCGTTCCGCTACAGCGAGCGCGCGCCGTTCGTCGTGCGCAACGTCTCGATCGACATCAAGGCCGGCAGCAAGATCGCGATCGTCGGCCGGTCCGGCTGCGGCAAGTCGACGCTCGCGAGCCTGATCGCAGGCATGTATCGCCCGACCGAGGGCCGGATCTTCTTCGACGGTCACGACGCCGGCCGGCTCGAGCTCAAGAGTCTGCGCCGCCAGCTCGGCGTCGTGTTCCAGGCACCGTACCTGTTCCAGGGCTCGATGCGCACGAACATCGCGCTCACCGATCCGTCGACTCCACTCGATCGCGTCGTCGCGGCCGCTCGCCAGGCGTGCATCCACGAGGACATCGATCGCATGCCGATGGGTTACGAGACGGTCATCGCCGACGGCGGGTCGTCTCTGTCGGGTGGCCAGCGCCAGCGCATCGCGATCGCGCGCGCCCTGGTCCATCGCCCGAACGTGATGATCCTCGACGAGGCCACCAGCGCGCTCGACTCCGAGACCGAGCGCCGCGTCATCGACAACCTCAACAAGATCGCGTGCACGCGCATCATCCTCGCGCACCGGCTCAGCACGATCATCAACGCCGACATCATCCTCGTGATGGATCAGGGCGAGGTCATCGAATCCGGCACCCACGAGGAATTGCTGGCGCGCGCTGGCCTCTATCGTACGCTTGTGGCTGCCCAGCTCTCGATGGGCGAAGGAGTGGACGCTTGATGCTGCGCCGCGCGGTTTGCTCGCTCGCTCTGCTCGTCGGCTGTGCCGGCGACCAGCCCGTCGGCGAGGACAAGCCGGCTCCCGACCCGCTCGCCCTGCCGCACACCACCGCCTCCGACGTCCCGAAGACCATCGGGTTCATCGGCGTGCTGACGCCGCGCGACGTCGCCGAGGTGACCGCGCCGTTCACGACGAAGGTCGACCAGTTCTTCGTCAACCTCGGCGATCACGTCGAGAAGGGCACGCGCCTCGCGCACCTCGACGAGCAGCCGCTGCAACAGCAGCTCACCGCGGCGAGAGCGGAGCTCCGGGCGCGCCAGGCCGAGATCTCGCGCGCCTCGTCGGCGAGCAGCGCCGCTGCCCAGGCATATCGCCGCGACAAGGCGGGCCTGAGAGAAGGCGTGGCATCGCGCGCCGACGTCGCGGACGCCGCGGCGAGGAGCAACGAGGCCGCCTTCTCGGTGTCGAAGGCGATCGCGGACGCCGATCAGCAGAAGGACAACATCGCGACGCTCACAGACAAGCTCGCGAAGATGACGCTGACCGCACCGATCGCGGGTCAAGTGGCGCTGCGCTACGTCGAAGACGGCGCGCGAGTCGAAGAGGGCAAGCCGGTGATCCGCGTGATCTCGTCGGGCCAACTGTTCGTGCGGTTCGCGATCCCGACCGATCAAGTCGGCAAGGTGTCGCCGAACGACCTCGTCGATGTCCAGATCGAGGGGCGCCCGGGCGTCGCGCACGGCGTCGTGACCAACGTCTCGCCCGAGCTCGACTCGGTCGCGCAGATGATCCTCGCCGAAGCCGAGCTCACCGCGCCGGTCCCCGACAAGCTCCAGCCCGGGATGGTGGCTCACATCATCGCGACCGGCGCCAAGCCCGCGAAGCCCGCGCCCTAACCCCGTCGGGTTGCCCCGGGTGTGACCCGGGGCTCCCACAGATCCGGACGTGCCGATTTCCGGCATCCGGCTCTTCGTCCACGGGTTCGCTACGTCCGGTAGATGCTGTGGACGACCTTGGGCGGCAGAAGCGGATACCGCTTCAGCACGCGCATGAATCGTGGCCACGGCATCGCACCGCGTCCTGTCCGACGGTGCAGCCATTTCTGCCAGACACGGGTCACCTCGTAAAAGAAACTCGAGAGCGCGTTGGCGTTTCCGGTGATACCGAAATAGCCGTAGTGCCAGCATCTGCGAGAGGTGTTTGTGCTGTCTGGCGATCTTGTCGTGCAGGTGAAGCCTGCACCACTGGCTGACCCGTCGAAGTGCGCGACCAAATCGACTGCGAGCCGTCTGCCGCTTCACCACCCACGTTTTCTTGAGCGACTTTCCCCAGAAGTGCGTGAAGCCGAGCAGATCAAAGCTCTCGGTGTCCACGTCCTTCGGGGTATCGCTCTTCTGCGGCCGGACAAACCTCACCAGCCGCGTCTTCGTTGGATGGAGCTTCAGTCCGTATTTGCCGAATCGTTTCGGCAGTACGTCCATCACCTTGCGAGCGTCACTTTCCGACGAGAATACGAGGACAGCGTCGTCCGCGTACCGGACGAGAAACGCGTGGCCTTGCAGCCTAGGCTTCACGTCCGCCTCGAACCACGTGTCGAGCACCTCGTGTAAATAGACGTTCGCCAGGAGCGGCGAGATGACCCCGCCTTGTGGTGTTCCAGCATCGGCGTATCGCAGCTCGGTTGCTTCGAGGACGCCGGCCTTGAGCCACTTGTTGATCGTGCGACGCAGTACTCCGTCTCGTACTCGGCGGTCGAGGAAGCTCCGCAAGTGCTCGTGGACCAACGTGTCGAAGAAAGCTTCGATGTCGATCTCCAGCACCCACCCACCCTGCATCTTCATCAAGCCGTCCCAAAGCGCCTGCAGAGCATCATGGGCCGAGCGCGCGGGTCGGAAGCCGTACGAGCAGTCCAAGAATTCCTGCTCGTAGATCGCCTCGCCAGCTCTGCTATCTGTTGCATTCTCGTGGGGATGTCCTTGGGACTCGAAGTTCCGGTCATCTTGCCCTCCAACAGTTCCGTGTTCCGGCCCGTCCTTCCCTCCACCGGGTCCCGTTGAGTTGGTTCCCCGGCTTCCTCGGTACTACGACGAGCTCCGACTTCCAGTCGTCCGTTCCGCCGCGCTTCGTTGCCTTCACGCGTCGGTTACCGTCGTCGTGCTCTTGTTCGCTTCCCTGCGCACGAGCACGGCGCGCATGGACCTGGACCCGATCATCGGCGGCCCTCCCCGAATCTTCGACGGAGACGGTGGATCTCCCAGGTTCCTGGCGAACCTCACGTGTGCAACCCGCTCCGCTCTTTGACCCCGGCAGGACCTTCGCGCTCAGGCCAGACGACGCGCGTCGGTGCTGCGTCCGCATCAGCATACGGCGGACGCTCCCAGCGATTGTGCTCTCGAGGCTCGATCACGCAGCAGTTGCACTCCCTGTGTACGCTTCGTAGCGCCGGTTTCCCGACGACCACGCAACACTCGGTTCCGGGTGGTGGCCACCTTTCCCGGGCAGCGGTTGAAACGCTGCAAGGTTCGATCGAGAGGTTTCAGTTATCCATCCGTTCTCCTCTCCCAGGCTTTGCCTGGCGCACATGCCGCTCAGATAACGTTGACCTTGACCTGAACGGTGAACCTGAACTTGAACGGCACCTTAGACGTTGTCGTTGACACCGCAACTCCAGAGTTGTGTGGCCGATAGCCCGGTCATGCTCAGCTTCCAGAAGCTTCGCGTCGATCAACGCTCGATCGAGTTCCTCGCGCTGGCACTGGAGATCATCGGCGAGCTTCCGAAGGGTCATGCCGCGCTTGCCGATCAGCTGGTCCGCGCCGTCCAGTCGCAACCTCGTAACATCGCCGAGGGTGCGGGTCGTCGCACGAACGTCGATCAGGCTCGCTTCTACACGCACGCGCGCGGCTCCGCGATGGAGGCCGCAGCGGCTTTGGACACGATGCGAGTCATGAAGTTGGTCGGCGAGACGACCTACGCGCGCGGCATCGATCTACTTGAAGCATCGTGGCGATGCTCACCAAGATGAACTGATCGGGTCGACGTCAATGTCCAAGGTGGCGTTGATGTTCATGTTCATGTCGATCATGTCGAGGTCAAGGTCAACGCACTTATCTGAGCGGCATTGGTACTAGCCCGCGCGCCGGCGGCGCTCCGGGTCGGTCTGCTTGTTCTGCGAAGTGCGCTATTCTCCGGCGCGTGAAGCGCCTCGTCGTCGCCTTCATCGCGGTCGCCGGGTTCGGCACCGCGCGATTCGCGCGCACCGCGGCGCAAGCCGAGTCGGTGGGAGGCGGCGCCGACGATGTCTACGCGCCGTCCCCCGGCGCGGCCCCGTTTGTCTCGCTCGGCTATCGCGAGCTCGCGGCCGACGTGCTGTTCGTCCGGTTGCGCGGTTACTTCGGCGGCGACCACAACACCGCGGATGGCATCGCGTCACTGGTCGAGGCGATCGTCGCGCTCGATCCGCAGTTCCATCGCGTCTATGACTATGGCGCGCGAGCCATGGAGCTCGCCACGACCGGGGTCGGCAACGCGATCTACCTGCGTGCGATCGGCGTGCTCCGCACCGGGATGAAGGCGTTTCCCGACGACTGGAAGCTGCCGGATCTCGCGAGCGAGATCTATACGCAGGATCTCCAGACCGACGATCCGGCGAAGCGCCGCGAGTGGGACGAGAAGGGCACACTGCTCGCCGAATCGGCGCTACGCAAGCCCGGCGCACCGCAGGAGGCGGCGACGTGGGTTGCGACGATGCGCACCCGGCTCGGCCAACACGAGCGCGCCGCCGCCGGCCTCAAGGAGATGCTGCTCGTCACGAACGATCCGACGACGCGAGCCCGGCTGATCGACAAGCTCGCCGCGCTCGACCACGCCGACGCCGCCGAGATCGCGGGCGAGATCTACGAGCAGCGCCGCAAGTTCGAACAGGCGTGGCGCGCCGACCGCCCCACCCTGCCCGCGACGATGTACATCCTGCTCGGCCCTCACCCGCGGCCCGGGTTTGACCTCGGCGATCTCGCGACCGGAGGCCGAGACCTCACCCGGACGGACGAGATCGAGAAGCTGCCGCCGGTCGACTGAGCTCGCGCACGCTACAAGGTGACAATAGAGACACCGTCACCAATTTCCTTGAACAGATACCTGCGGTTGGCGCGGGGCTCACGCGCGCAAGGTGACAAAAGAGACAGCGTCCCTATTTCGGAAGGCGGTCCGAGTAGTCTTTGATCAAGATCGCCGGCGGGTCGGCGTGGATGTCGACGCTGTAGGTCTCTTTGATCCCGAACTCGTTGTTAATGAGCGTGATCTTGTGGACGCCGACGGGGATCGCGTACGCCCTCTGCGGCGTCTGCAGGCCGGTGTCTTTGCCGTCGACGTGGATGTTGCACGGCGGCTTCGAGTTGAGGCGCAGGACGCCCATTTTCGGGACGGTGTCGGCGGGGTGCTCGTTGTGCTCGTTGGTCGCGACGCCGCCATCGGTCTTCGGCGGCGTCTCGGTCACGGCCTTGTGCTCCGGCTGGTTCGTGCGCAGCGGATTCGTCGCGACGGTCGGGTGCTGCGGGGGCGTCCCGGCGGAGTTGGTGTGCGGCGGGTTCGCGTGCGTCGGCTGGGTGACCGGTCCGGTCGCTGCGATCGGGGGCGTCCCTGCGGTCGGCGGTGCACCAGCGGCTTCGAGATCGACCGTGATCTTCTCGTCGGGGGCTCCGCTGAACGAGATCGGGCGATTGATCGACACCGCGCCGGGCTTCTCGAACAGCACCGCATAGGTCTTGCGCGGGTCGAGCGTCGCCTGCTGCGGGCTTGGCCCGAGGAGCTGGCGCTTGCCGTCGACGATCAGCGACACGGTGGCGCCCTGCGGATTGGAATCAAAGTGACCGGTCACCGAGATCGCGTCGAGCGTGATCTCGACCTTCGACGCCTGGCTGAGCTCGACGCTGACGGTCTTGTTCGCGCTCATGAACCCGATCGGGGCATCGATCGCGATCGTGTGCACGCCGGGCGCGATGTCGCGGATCCGCGCCGGGACGTTGATCTGTTGCTCGACGCCGTCGAGCTTCCAGCCCTTGACCGTGCTCGGCGTGACGTAGAGGTCGAAGCCGGTCTTGTCGTCGCCGGCGACCCGCGGTGGTTCGGCTGGGGCCGCCGAGCCCGGCGGTTGAGCTGGAGCCGTCCCAGCCGTGGCCGCCGTCATCGTCGTCGGCTTATTGCCGCCGCTGGTCACGGCGATCACGATCACCACGGTCAGCACGACCAACGCAGCCGCGATGATCGCGATCGTCATCGTGCGCTTTTTCTGCTGGCGACGATGCGCGGCGGAGCTGCCGAACATCGGCTGCTCCTCGAACGCCGACGGATACATCATCGGCGCGGGTGGCTGCGACACGAGGCGAACCGGCGCCGAGCTCTCGCGGGGTTGCGCGAGCGATGCGACCAGCGCGGCCGCCGGATCTTCGTAGTGCGCGGGGACGGGGCCCTTCTGCGAACCGGCGGCAGAGATCCGCGGCGGCTCGATCATCGTCGGTGCGTTCGCGGCGCCGTTCGGACCGGCGAGGCCGTTCGCGCCGTTGTGGGGCGGCGGCAGTCGCGAGTTGTCCCAGCCGCGCGCGGTCGACACCAGCGACGACAAGTCCGGCCCGTTGTCGATCGGGCCCGAGGACGCGGCGCCCATCGGCGGCGGTCCCGAGCTCGGGGCCGACAACGGCAGCGGCTTGGATATCCCGGCGCCCGGGCCACCCGGACGGCGCTTGGGATCATCGGCCGGATCGTCGTAGATCTGGGTCTCGAGCTCGTCGTCGTCCCACGACAGCCCGCTCTCGGCGCGTGCGGGCGCAGCGGCTTGCACCGCTGGCTGCTGCGCGGACATCCGCATGCTCGCCGATGGCGGCGGCGGCGGCATCGTCGTCGACTTGACCGCGGGCAGCGCTTGGGTCGACTTGCGCGGCGGCGGCGGCTGGCTCGATGGCGGACGCGAAATCGGAGCACTACCGGCGGTTGGCGTGCGGCCGATCGCGGGTGCCCCCGGAGGCGGCTCGGTCGGCGCCTTGAGCTGGCGGTAGCTCTCGAGCTTCGCGGTCTCCTCTTCGATCTCCTTGCCGAACGTCTTCTTCATCCAGCCGGCGAGATCCTTGCGCGAGTAGAACTCGCCGGCGGTGTAGACGAACGCCTGCAGCTCGTCGTGCAGATCGATCGCGTTTTGATAGCGATCCTCGACGTCCTTCGCGAGCGCCTTCAAGACGATGCGCTCGAGCTCGTCGGGGATGCGCCGGTTATAGGTCGACGGCGGCAGGATCTCGACGTTGCGCACCTTCTCGAGCGTCGAGAAATCGCTCTCGCCGACGAACAAGCGCTCGCCGGTGAGTAGCTCGTACAACACGATGCCGCACGAGAACACGTCGCTGCGGCGATCGATCGGGATGCCGCGGACCTGCTCCGGCGACATGTAGCCGAACTTGCCTTTGAGAATTCCCGCCTGGGTCTTCGATCCCTTGCCCGCCGCCTTCGCGATGCCGAAGTCGATCAGCTTCACCTCGCCTTCGAACGAGACGAGGATGTTCTGGGGCGACACGTCGCGATGCACGAGGTGGAGCTCGCGGCCGCTCTGGTCGCGCTTGTTGTGCGCGTAGTCGAGGCCTTCGCACACCTTCATCACCGTGAAGCACGCCTGCGAGACCGGCATCGGCTCGCCGATCAACCGGCAACGATCGAACATGCCGCGCAAGTCGCGACCGTGGACGTGCTCGAGCGCGATGTAGTACGCGCCATCGACCACGCCGAGATCGAAGATCTGCGCGATGTTCGCGTGGTTCAGCTGAACCGCGAGCTTCGCTTCTTCGATGAACATGCGGATGAACTCTTTGTCCTCCGCGATGTTCGGCAGAATGCGTTTGACCGCGACGAGCCGCTCGAAACCTTCAACGCCGAAGGCCTTCGCGCGAAACACCTCGGCCATCCCGCCGACGTTGATGCGCTCGAGTAGATAGTATTTGCCGAAAGGAGTCGGCTTCTTCACGTTGCGCGCGCCACAGGTAGATGAAGGGTGGGACCCTAACCGAAATCGGTTCCTTGGGCCACACCGGTTCGTACCTCCTGGGTGCGCGGAATTCCAGGAAAATCGCCAAGACGTGAATGCCGTACAGATCGTCACGGGGAATGGTGACGCTGTCTCTTTTGTCACCTTACCGGCGAACGCACCCCAGCTATCTGCTCGCTTTGGTTAGAAGAAATTGGTGACGCTGTCTCTATTGTCAACTTGGGGCGCTCGCCGCGCCGGCGCTCGTTCTGCTAGTTCTGGGTCAACGCCTGGGCCGGCTCCATCCGAGCCGCTTTGCGCGCCGGTAGGTAGCCGCCGATCACCGCAAATCCCGCCGCGCATAACAGCCCGCCGCCGATGATCCACCAGCGAAAGTGGAACCAGGTCGACGGCTTGTACGGGAATCCCGACGCGTAGTGGTTCGACAGATAGTCGAGGCCGAGCGACATCAAGAACCCGAGCATGCAGCCCAGGATGCCGCCGATGATCCCTATCAGGGCCGCCTCGCAGATCACCAGCGCGCGGACGTCGGTCTGGGACGCACCGACCGCACGGAGTAGGCCCAATTCGCGCCGGCGCTCGGTGATCTGCATGAAGAAGTTGTGCGCGATGTTGATCGCAGAGATCACGATGATGACCAGCGAAATGATCACGAGCACGAGCCGGATGATGAAGATCACGGTCGCGAACTTCTGACCGAGCGAATCGTCGAGCCGGAGATCTTCTTTGTCCTGGAGCCACTGCGCGAACGCCGGGATCTTGCGTTGGTCGTTGAGCGTGACCACGATCGACGAGTACGCCGTGCCCGCGTCGGCATTGACGAACTCGGTGTTCCAGCGCTCGATGTAGCCGAGCGGGACGGTCATGCCGATCCGCTTGGCCTTCGCGCTGATCCCGATGACGACGCCCTCCACTTCGCGGTGGCGACCGGACGCGACCGTCTGGCCGAACACCGACTGGCCGAGGAGCAGCGAGAACCTCATCGCCGACAGGCCGCCCTGCTTGATCATGAACTTCGCGAAGTCCTCGCCGATCATCGGCGTGCCGTGGCTCTTCGCGTACTCCGTGTTGTAGAGCTCGAGCATCGTCGGCGAGATCACGACCGGCACCCGGTGGTGGCACGTGTGGTCACTGCGGTCGCAGTAGTAGCGATCGGGATGCGGGCACGGGCTCGCACCGTCGGGCGGCGGGGGCACACACGCGCCGCCCTTCGGGACGCCCGGCGCTTCCCAGTCGCGGAACAGATCCGCCATGTACTTGTGCTGCTCGGGATCGAGCGATGGATCGTCGACGACGTAGGCCGGATCGATGCCGTCGGCTGCGCCGCCGACCTCGAGCGACAGCTGGCTGCCGTTGAACGAGCCCGAGCCGAACGCGGGGAACGCGAGGCTCATCCGTGGCAACACGCGCGAGACCTCGGAGCGAGCCTTGATCTGAGCGACGGTGGTGTCGTCGAGGCGCTTCGTGTCGTTCTGGACGAGCGTGACCTTCGGCGGGATGACCTCGACCTCTTCGACCGGGAAGATCTTCTCGAGCACCGCGGCGACCTGTTCGGTCGAGGCCAGGAACAGCACGAACGTCGCGATGCCGATCACGATGCCGAACACCGACAGCGCGAAGTGGCGCCGGCTGCGCATCGTGTTGCCAGCGACCATCCGCACGAGATTCGTCAGGGGCATCATGGGCGTTGTCCTGCGTTATCCGGCGGGTCCGGCGTGCGCGGCGGCGAGCGCCTCGTCGGTGGTCTCGACCAGCAGGCCATCGCGCATCGCGATCACGCGCTTCGCTACGCTCGACACCCGGCGCTCGTGGGTGACGATCAACAGCGTCAGCCCTTCCTTCGCGTTGAGCTCGCGGAAGAAGTCGATGACCTCTTTGCCGGTCTCGCTGTCGAGGCTGCCGGTCGGCTCGTCGCACAGCAGCAGCTTCGGCCCGCTGAACAGCGCGCGCGCGATCGCGACTCGCTGCTTCTGGCCGCCCGACAGCTCGCCCGGGTGCCGGTGCGCGAAGTCTGCCAAGTTGACCCGGCGCAGCGCCTCGCGGCCGCGGCCGACGGCATCCTTGTGCGACGACGAGAACGACGCCGGCAAGATCACGTTATCGAGCACGTTCTTGTGATCGAGCAGGTTGAACGCCTGGAACACGAAGCCGATCGACTTGTTGCGTAGCTCGGCGCGCTTGGCATCGCCCGCCTTGCGGGTGTCGACGCCGAGCACCTCGACCTCACCCGCATCGGGGTTATCGAGGCCGCCGATCACGTTGAGCAGCGTCGATTTGCCCGAGCCGGACTGGCCGACCAACGCGACAAACTCGCCGGCATCGATGTCGAAGCTGACACCGCGAAGCACTTCGGTCCTCGCAGCGCCAACGCCGTAGCTCTTCGTAATGTCGCGCAACCGAACGACCGGGCCGGCGGGCACGCGCGAAACCTAGCACGATTTACGGCGCTGCCTCGGCTTGCAGCTTCAATCCATCGTTTCCAAGCGTTGCCGTCACGCTCACCCGCTGCCAGTGCTGTAACAGCGCGAGCACGGGCTGCGGAAGCTGGACATCCATCGCCGCGAACATGTCCTGCCAGGCGGCGGGCGACAGCTTGCGCGGCTGGATCACGATGCTGGCCGCGACCGGCCGGCTCACCTGAGGCGACGTCGCGACGACGCGGTCGATCAGGCCATCGCCGATCGCGAAGATCGCGAGCGTGTCGGTCAACACGTAGTCGACGGTCGGCTCGGTCGGGATCGACAGCTCGTGGCCGGAGTACGTACCGAACCGCTTCGCGTGGTCCAAGCGCGACCGCAAGAACGACGGAATGCGATCGAGCTCTTCGGCGAGCATGTCGGCGATCGCCTTCTGCCCGGCCAGATCGGCGGACAGCACGCCGGTGGGCTTGCCGTCGCTGAACGTCTCGAGCGCCGCGCGCAGCGTGCGGACCTGGAACCGGCGCAGATCCGAGAGCTCGATGTCGAGCGCGCTGGCGCACGGCGCGAGCCAGGCGAGTCCCGCCTCGAGATCGAGGTTCCATTCCAGCGCGATCGGGGCCTCCGCCGCGATGCTCTGCCATCCCGGCGGTGGGGAGAGCACGCTGTGGGCAACCGCCGCGGCGGCGACCGAGGGATCGAGCGCGGCGGACACGCTGAACCCGACGGCGCCGTTGCGCATGCCCGAGCCGACCTCGACATGAGCGAAGGTCGCGAGCTGCTTGGTGCAAGCCGCCGCGCCCGGCCACTCCTTCGTGACGATCTCGAGCAGGCGCGGCACGTCGACAAAGCCGCCGACCGTCGCGGTCGCGTCGCTGCCCGCGTAGAACGTGTCGCCGCCGATCAGCCGATCGCGGCGCTGCCAGTCGCGCGAGTGTGGATCGTGGAGCGCGGCGAACCAGGCTCCGGTCGCCGGACCTGCGCCGACGTGGACGAGCAGCCAATCGTGGTCGATCACCCAGCTGATCGAGGTACCGAACGACATCGCGTACGTGGACACGACGAGGTCCCCCACCTTCGCGGTGCTCGCGACCATGCCCGCGCCGATCGCCTTCGCGATGAACGCGTGCAACCGCTCGGGCGCGGACAGATGAACCGCGAACGTCGGGGCGAGCTCGTCGGAGAACACCGCGACATTGCCGTCGAGGTCGAAGCCGAGCCCTGCGAGCTGGTTCGGATCGAGAGGGTCGACGCCGAACTCGGCGCGCATCCCTGCCGACACCATCGCCGCGGTGCCACCGATCACCGGGCCGACGAGATCGGCGAGGTGCGTGACCGCGGCCTGGGCGTCGCGCAGCGTCGGGGCGACGAATCCGTAGGTTGGCTGGATCGGGAACCACCGCGTCACCGGCAGCTGCGTCGTGATGTCGCCGGGCTCCGAGCCGCCGGTCGTTGCCCCGTGGGGCACGGCCGGCCCGCACGCTGCGAGCACCGCCGCGATCGCTAGGGATTTCATGGCTGAAGCTTCCCAGGAAACCGCGCGGCGCGCTGGCCGATAGCACCGGCAACGCGAGGCACAACCATGTATCCTGCGAGCAGCTCATGACGTCGATCGGCGGACCCGGTGGCATCGGTGGACCCAAGGGCCCCGGCGGCCCACAAGGCCCAGACGGTGACGGTGGCGTCGGCGATGTCGCGGACGTGGCCGGCAGTCGCGAGACCGCGGCGACGCCCGGCTCGATCGACGCGCTGGCGGCCGATCTCGCCGCGGGCAAGTTGACCCCGCACGAGGCGATCGATCGCCTGGTCGAAGCGACCGCGACCCCGGAGCTCGGCGCGGCCGAACGCGCTGAGCTGCGCGAGCTGATCACCGACTTGGTCGCCAACGATCCGCACCTCGCGGCGCTCGCGAGCCGGCTCTAAACAGAATCGCACGGCTTGTGGATCACAGGAACCTGGCCACGTGATTCGCGATCAGCTTCGGGTCCTCCTGAAACATCGCGAAGGTTGCGCAGAGGGCCGTGTCGCGCTCTTCGACGGTCTTGTAAAAGCGATTGTGGGTGGTTCGTTTCTTGGTCACTTTCCAGACACCTTCAATCGCATTGAACTCGGGCGAATAGGGCGGCAGTCGGAACAGCTCGATGCGATGGCGGTTCTCCTTTAGCCACAGCTTTCCGTCTTCCTTGAGATTGTGGCAGGGACCGTTGTCGATGATCAGGAAGATCTTGCGCCGGGTTCGAGCAACGACCTGCTTGAGGAAGTCGAAGAACGTGAGTCCGTTGAAGACGGGCGCAAACTTGTAGTGGAACCGTGGTCGTTGCTCGAGCGTAACGACGCCGAAGACGTGCGCCGTCTTGCGCATGCCGAACGTGTCTACGCGGGGCTGGCAGCCAACTCGGGACCACGTTTGGTGGAGCGTCCCGTCGAGCCAGAAGCTGGCCTCGTCGCCGAAGGCAACGACGCCGCGGCACTGGCGCGCTTTTTTTTAATCTTCGGCAAGGTCTCTCGCAGCCACGTGGCCTGCCGCGCAAGATCGGCTCGGGCCAGCCGTTTACGCGGCCGCTGGACCGAGAACTTGAGTTGGTGCAGGAGCCTCGGCACGTGATGATTGTGATAGCGAACGCCGAACCGCTCCTCGATCAGGTCGCCGATCATCGGACCGGTCCAGACACCGGACTGATAGCCTGCCTGCATCGGGCCCAGTTCAATGATGATCCCCAGAGCCTCGCGTTGCTCGTCGGTGAGCTTCGGCGCAGGGCCTTCGGCAATCGAAGTCCGAAGCCCCTCAACGTGATCGACGTCGTACCACTGGAGCCAGCGATTGACGGAGCCGCGTGTGATGCCGAAGTCGACCGCGATGTGCGTGACTTTTCGTCCATCGATGTATGCACGAACAGCACGGCCCCGACGCCATTCGCCGAGGTCGTTCTTGAGTTGCGCTTCGACGATAAAATCGTCGAGCTGTTTGAGCTGCGTGCCACGGCGACGCGAGCGACGAATTGCCTTGCCTGGTTGAGATCGAGCCACGATCGCCGCACGATGATCCTCTCGGGATCCTTCGTCAATAGGCGAGGATCTCAGCCTGTGCGATCCTGTTTAGTAGACCATATCGCCGATGAAGATCGTGCCGGTCGTCGAGCCCTGCGGGCCGACGAATTGCACCGGCAGGCTGATCTTGGGGCCGATCCGGATCATCGAGAACGGCCGGGTCATCGGCCGGCCGGTCGGGTCGCGAAATGCGGCGAGCAACTGGATCGTGCCCGGGCGATCGACGTCGTTGACCAGCGTCGCGGTTACGACGGCCTTGCCGAAGTCATCGCGGACGTGGATCGCTTCGACATGCATCGACGGCGGCGACTCCGGCACGAGGACGCCGCGCACGTGGATCTTCGCGCTCGCCGCGCCGGCGCGCGCTTTCCGTTGGTCGTCGACGAGCGCGAACGTGCGGGTCTCACCGGGCGGCGTCCAGATCGACTGTGCGCGTAGGTGGCCGAGGATCGCGCCGTGCGCATCGAGCAGATCGCCGTCGAGCGAGACGTAGGCTCCTTCGGCCGCGACGCTCTTCGCGTCGACGATCACGAACGACGCGGGCGGCTGGCCCTCGTCGCCGACGGTGTCGGTGCGCAGCTGCGCGTTCGGTGCGACGACGACCTGGTCGAGCCCGATGTGCCGGGTCGTATTGTCGTTGCAGCTCGCGAGCGCGAGCAGAGCGCACAGACCGGCGGCCCCGCAAATCGAGTCGGCCGTCCTGGTTGCGGCACGCACCACGACGGTATAGCACCCGTCGCAGCTAGGCGGCGCGGCCGGCCGGGCGCGCGTACATCCGCAGTAGCTCGCGCGCCTTCTCGGGCAACTCGAGCTCGCTCGTATCGAAGCCGGCGAGCGCGGTCGCCAGGGTCTGGACGCGCTCGTCATCGGTCGCGCGCTTGTCGATGATCACGCGCCACTGCATGCCGTTCGGCGCCTTGACCTTGCACAGCCCGCCGCGCATCGCGGCGTTCTGGATCCCGACCTGGAGCGGTTCGTAGCTGACTTTGATCGCGAGCTGTTCGGCGGCGGCCTCGAGGAGCTCGAGCATGACGGCGGACTTCATGGCGTGAGCTCACACTAGGGTCCGGCGATCGATGGCGCAACCTTTCTGTCCGGTAACCGGACAGCCGAGATCTCGCGGGGTTACTAGCCTACGACGACATCGGAGATCGGCAGCGTCACCGAAAACAACGCTCCGCCGAGCTCGGACCGGGTCACCGCGATGTGACCGTGGTGCTGATCGACGATGTTGCGCACGATCGGCAGCCCCAGACCGGTGCCCTTGCCGTCGGGCTTGGTCGTGAAAAACGGCTCGAAGATCCGCTCTCGATCGCCGTCCGGAACGCCCGGGCCGGAGTCGGCGACCTCGATCTTGACCGTGGTCGCGCTGTCCGGTGCGGCGCGGACGATGACCCGGCCACCTTGATCGACCGCGTGCACCGCGTTCGTGATCAGGTTGATCAGCACTTGCTCGAGCTGGCCGCGCGCGGCATGGATCACGGGCAGATCCGGCGACAGATCGACCTCGAGGCCGGCGCCGCCGTGCTCGGCGACGTGCTCGCAGATCGAGACGCATTGGCGAACGACGCTCGTCAGATCGACGGGCTCGAGCTCTCTGCCGCTCGGCCTGGCGTACTGTACGAGGTCGCGCGAGAACCGCAAGATTCGCTGCGCGCCCGCACCGATCCGCCGCAGCTTCTCGACGTCGGAAGCGTCTTGGCCCTGCGCCTCGAGCCGGCGCACGAGGTACTCGGCGTAGACCGTGATCGAAGTCAGCGGGTTGTTGAGCTCGTGAACGACACCTGCCGCGAGCTCGCCGAGGGTGGCCAGCCGCTCCTGGCGTACGACCTGTTGCTGCAACAAGTCGATCTTCGATTGGTCCTGGCCGATCGCGACGACGGCTTCGATCGCTCCACCCGGTGCGCCGGCGCGGCCGACCGGCGCGATGCTCCACACGCTGCGCACTTGACCGGCGCTGCGTGTCGGCAACATGACGGTGACCGCCGCATGGTGCTGGCCCGACAACGCCGCCGCGAACGCCGACATCAGCGGGCCGCGCTGATCGCGCGAGATGAAGTCACGGACGTCGCGGCCGAGCAGATCGTCGCGGTCGAAGCCCGTGATCTCGAGCAGCGCGCGATTGCACACCGTGATCCGCCAGCCGCGATCGATGCCGAGGATCAAGGCGTTCGCGCTGTCGAGCAGGCGTGCCTGATAATCGCGCAGGCCGATCGCATCCTCGGAGAGCCGGATCGCGCGGAGCTGTGCGGCGACCTGGCTCGCGATCGGACGGACGACCGGCTCGTCGATCCACCCGCGCCCTCCCTCGGCGGCGCCGTCGTCGCCCGGCGGGTAGCCGATGTCGAGCACACCGTAGAGCTCGCCGCTCGCCGCGAGCGGGATCGCAAAGCCGGTCGCGATGCCGGTGAACGGCGAGTCCCAGCGCTCGCGCACCGAGATCCGAGCGCTCGCCGCGACCGCGCTCTTGAGCTTCGCGCGCGCCAGCGCCTCAGCCGTCAGCGCGATGCTGTCGGCCTCGATGCCATCGCGCAGCGGCGCGCCGCGGACGTACCCACGGGCCGGCTCGCGACTCCGGATCTCGACCGCTCGCACGGCAAGGGCGCGGCCGGGCAACAGCTGCGACAGCACGCCGAGCACGCGCTCGATCAGCGCGACCTCGGTCGCCGCGAACGGCAGCTCGAGGGCAAGCTCGCGCAGCGCGGTGAGTTGCAGCGCGTCGGGGGCGGACTCGAGGCTCACTTGAGCCCTTGCCGCGACGCGAGCTCGCTGAGGTCGGTGTGGCTCGGCGTGTTCGTGACGTCGCCGGCGGGCGGTGGCGACACCGCGGAAAACTCGCCGGTCGCCGAATCGTCGCCGGCGGTCTCGGGCTTGGCCAGCGGCTCTTGCTCGGAGGTCGCGCGATCGAGATCGAGCATCTTCGCGCTACCGACGTAATCGGTCGTTTCGTATTTCGTGATCTTGCCGATCTTCTTGACGATGCTGGCCATCCGCTCGGCTTCGGACAAGATCACCCGGACCGCGCGCATGTGAGCCGCGTCGGCCGCGCTCTGGCGCACGATCAGTTGACCGTACGCCATCACCGCGGTCAGCGGTTGGTTGAGCTCGTGCGCCGCAGCGCCCGCGAGCTCGGCGACGAGCGCCTGCTTCTCCGACAGCTGGAGCTTTTGCTGCGCATCGAGCAAGCGTTGCTCCATGCGAATCCGCTCGCGCAAGTCGGTCAGGATGCCGACGGTCGCGACCTCGCGCTCGCCCTCGTAGATGATCGAGGCGGTCATGCTGACCGGCACGAGGTCGCCGGTCGCGATCTTGACCTCGCGGCGGATCTGCTCGAGCCGGCCGACGCCACCGTACGACGTCGAGCGCAGCATGCGCATGATCTGGCGACCGCCGCTCGCTTCGTAAAGCTCCCACACCGGCTTCTTGCCGATCACGTCGCGAGCGGCTGCCCCGAACAGCCGCTCGGCGCCTTGGTTGAACAGGATGATCAGGCCGCGCATGTCGGCGGCGATGATCGCGTCGACCGTGGAGTCGATCAGGCGCTCGAGAAATTCCTTCGTCGAGCGCAGCTCTCGTTCGAGCGCGCGCTCGGCGGTGACGTCGCGAAACGCTAGGATCACTGCACCGGTGCCGGCGAGCACGGTCGACGTCGAAGCCGACACCCAGACCGGCGCGCCGGACGTCGTCGACAGCTCGAGATCGAAGCCATCGACGTTGACCCCGGCGAGCACGCGCGAGATCGCCTCGATGATCTGCTCGCGCTGCGAGCTCGGCACGAGGTCGACGAGCTCGCTGCCGAGCAGGCCGTCGCGCGCGAACCCGGTGATGCGTTCGGCCGCGCGGTTGACGAACAGGATCCGCCCGGCGTCGTCGAGCACGACGACACCGTCGGCGCCGGCCTCGAAGTGCTCCTTGAGCGAGTCGATGCCGCGTAGCCGGCGCTCCGCCTCGTAGCGCGCGCGAGACACCCGATGGGTCTGCTCGCGCAAGCTCTCGAGCACCGCGCCGTGCCGCAGGTGCGCCGCGGTGATACTCGCGATCAACTTACCGAGCTCGACGCCGCGCGGGCCGACATGGCCGACGCCGGGCAACAGCTTGCGCAGCAGGATCGCGCCGAGCGAGCGACCGCGCCACTGGACCGGGAACACGACGATGCCGCGGACTCGCCGCGACGACAGCAGGTCGGCGACCGACGCGGTGAGGGTGTGGGTGAGCGCGTCGTCGATCAGCACCGGCGCACCGCTGCGCATCGCCTCGCTGATCTCGGGATACTGCGCGATCGACAGCGTGAACCGCGACAGCGGCTCGGCATCGCTCGCGGCGACGACGAACGCGTGATCCGAGCCTTCGCTGTGCGCGACGAGCGAGGCGCGATCGAAGCCGAGCAGCCCGGCGGTGATCGTCAGCACCGAGACGAGCGCCTCGGCATCATCGCCGTTCGCGGTGAGGACATCGTTGATCTTCGCGAGCGCCTGCGCACCGGCACCATCGCGCCGCGCGAGCTTGACGAGGTTGCGACACCGGTTCGCGATCACCCCCGACGCGGTCGGCAGCTGCACGACATCGGTCGCTCCGGCCGCGAGTGCCGCGGTCGCGACCGACGACGGGATCGCCGCGACGAGCGCGAGGATCGGGGTCTCGGCGAGCGCCGGCAGGTCGCGCGCTTCGCTGATCAGCTGGGCGGCGTCGGCTCCGATCACGACGAGCAGCCCGGGGAGCCCATCGGTCGAGGACAGGTGGGTCGCCGCGCGCGCCGGCAAGGCGCTCGACATCAGCTGCTCGACCAGCGCGTCGCGCTCGTCTGCGTTGCCACCGAGCACGACGATTGGGGGCGCGTCCACGTCGCGGAATTATAGCGGGCTTTGTGCTAGCGCGCGGCCTCGTACGCCGCGAGCGCCGCCGCGAACACGACCTTGACCGGCACGCCGTGGGCCTTCGCAGCCGCCGCGCAGGCTTCGTACTCCGGCGCGACGTTGCGGATCTCGGCCCCATCGCGTGCGACCTTGACCGGAATCGCGCCGAACCGGGTGGTCACCTCGACGATGCTGCGGGCGAGCACCGTGCGCTCGCGACGCGAATAGCGTACGCCGATCGTCGTGGTCTCGCGCAGGATCGCGGCGATCACCGGAGCGCGGGTCGCGGTCGTCGCGAGCGCCGAGAACAGCAGCGCCGGCCTGCCCTTCTTCATCGCGATCGGCAGCCACCACGCGTCGAGCGCGCCGGCGGCGAGCACCGCGTCGAGCGCGGGTGCGCACAGCTCGGAGCTCATGTCGTCGACGTTCGCTTCGATCTGCCAGACGGTGTCGCCGTCGCTGCCGCGCACCGGCGCGACCGCGGTCACGCGCACGACGTTCGCGCGGTCCGGCAGGTCTACATCGCCCGCGCCCCAGCCGATCGCGAGCGGCGTCCCGCTCGGCGCTGGCTGCCACGAGGTGACCGCGGACGCGAGGATCGCGGCGCCGGTCGGCGTGCACAGCTCGCGCGCGACGCCGCCATCGTCCATCACGCCACCCGCCTCGCGCAGGACTTCGAGCGCGGCCGGCGCGGGCACCGGCAGCACGCCGTGCGCGCAGCTCAGCGTGCCGTGCCCCATCGCGATCGCTTCGCAGCTCACGCTCGCCGGCGCGAGCCACGCCAGCGCCGCCGCGTTGCCGACGATGTCGACGATCGAGTCGATCGCGCCGACCTCGTGAAAAGCGACGTCGGCGATCGTCTTGCCGTGGAGCTTGGCCTCCGCCCGCGCGATCCGCGCGAAGATGTCGAGCGCGAGCGTCTTGGTCGCGCGATCGAGCGTCGAGCCTTCGATCCGTCGCCGGATATCGTCGTAATGAACGTGCGCGTGGTCGTGGTCGTGGTCGTGGTCGTGGTCGTGGTCGTGGTCGTGGTCGTGGTCGTGGTCGTGCTCGTGCTCGTGCTCGAACCCCAGCGGCTCATCCGTCGCCACCTTCGCGTCCATCGCCGAGATCCCGTGCTTGATCACGCGGGTCAGCGCCAGCCGCCGTCGCCCGGCTCCGATCGCGTCGAGCGCGTCGCCGATCACCGCGACCGGCACGCCGAGATCGACGAACGCCGCGAGCAGCATGTCGCCTGCGGCGCCGCTCGCGCAGTCGATGTGGAGATGCGCGCCGCGCAACGCGGTCATCGCCGCACCGCCAGCCGCGCGATCTTCACGGCGGCCACGGCGGCACCGACGCCATTGTCGATGTTGACGACGGTGATCCCCGGCGCGCATGACGACAGCAGCGAGCCGAGCGCCACCAAGCCGTCGATCGAAACGCCATAGCCGACGCTCGTCGGCACCGCGATCATCGGCCGATCGACGAGCCCGCCGAGCACCGACGGCAACGCCGCCTCCATTCCGGCGATCGCGATGACGACCTCGGCGCTCGCGATGTCCGGCAACCGGACGAGCAGCCGATGCAGCCCGGCGACCCCGACGTCGTAGATCCGTGCCACGGGCGCGCCGAGGAACTCGCAGACCAGGGCCGCCTCTTCCGCGACCGAAACGTCGCTCGTCCCGGCGCACACGATCGCGATCTGTCCGGCGGCCGGACGAGCCGGGGCTGGGCCGAGCGTGGCGATCCGGGCGACCTCGTGATAGCGAAGCTCGGGCACGAGCTCGCCCAGCCGCAGCGCCTTGCCCGGATCGACCCGGGTCGCGATCGCACCTCCACTCTTCGCCAGCTCGCGCATCGCCGCGGCGATCTGCTCGGCGGTCTTGCCCGCGCCGAACACGAGCTCGGGCACGCCGGTGCGCAGCTCGCGGTGGTGATCGATCACCGCGTCGCGAATCGCCGCGGCATCCGGTAGCTCACCGAGTTGCTTCGCCGCGTCGGCAGGCGCGAGCACGCCGGTCCGGACGTCGTCGAGCAGGCGCAGCAACCGCGTGCGATCCACGAGCTACTCCTAGCACGCCCGCTCCTCGGTCGGCATGCGTTGCTAAGCCTTCTTGCGCCGCGTGATCCGCACCGCTTCGATCGCGCGGTCATTCGCCGCGACGACCTCGATCGAGACCACGCCGAGCGTCAGGCTCTCGCCGCGATCCGGAATGCGCCGGAACCGCTCGATCAACAGCCCCGCGATCGTCTCGTAGTCGTCGCTCTCGGGCAGCCCGAGCTCGAGCTCGGAGTTGAGCCGCGACACCGTCGTGCGCGCCGCGATCAACCAGACGCCGGGTTTCTCGGCTTTGATCGGCGAGGGCTCGTGGTCGTACTCGTCATCGATCTCGCCGACGATGATCTCGAGCATGTCCTCGATCGTCACGATCCCGACGGCACCGCCGTACTCGTCGACGACGATCGCGAGGTGTTGCTGCTCGGTCTGGAGCTGGACGAGCAGATCCGACGCCTTCATCGTCTCGGGCACGTACAGCGGCGGGTGCGCGAGCATGGCGAGCGTCTCCTCGAGCGCGGGCTTCGCAGCGCTCGCCGCCTGCAGGATGTCGAAGACATGAACGACGCCGACGATGTCGTCGATCCGCGAGCGATAGATCGGCATGCGCGAGTGTTGCTTGTCGGCGACCTCGTGCGCCGCCTCGCTCACCGGCGCATCCTCGGGCAACGCGGTGACCTCCGACAGCGGCACCATCAGGTCGCCGACCCGGTACTCGGACAGCTCGAAGACGTTCGCGATCATCTCGCGCTCGTCCGCGCTGATCTCCGGCTTGTCGCCGTGCGGCTCGCTCTCGATCAGCAGCGCGAGCTCCTCGCGCGTCACGAACGCCTTGCCGCGATCCGTGCGGGTGACGCGGGTCAGCGCCGATGCATAGCCACCGACGACCGCGACCAGCGGGCGCAATACGAACGATGCGAGCCGCAGCGGCGCCGCGATCAGGTCGATCATCCGATCGGCATGGGCACCGACGACCGCTTTCGGCACGAGGTTGCCGATCACCACGAGCGGCGGCACGACGACGAGGGGCGCCCACAGCGGCGACTCGCCGCGGCGCGCGAGCTCGACCGCGAACACGAGCGTTGCGATCAGCGTCGTGAGGTTCGCCCCGATCAGCGTCGTGGCGAGCGAGATCTGCGGTTGGGCTAACATCGTTTCGGCACGCCCCGCGGCGACACCACCGGCGGCAGCCCGCGCACGCAGCGCCTTGCGATCGCACGCCGACAACGCGACCTCGGCCGCGACGAAGAACGCTTGCGCCATCGCGCAACCGATCAGCACGACGACGAGCGTCGAGGTCAATTCTTGTCTCCAGAGCGGACGAGCTCCTCGACATCGGCGGCAGGCGGGGTGACCTCGTCGGTCGGGTGGATCGGCTGCACCGGCCCACTGCGCAGGTCGGCTTGCGAGATCGGCACGCCCGGCGCAGGCGTCCGCGCCCGGATGCGCAGGTTCGGCATCGACGCCTGCAGGTCGGTGCGCTCGTCGCGCAACACGCCGAAGATCTGGGCGAGCAAGTCATCCATCGTGACGAGGCCGAGCACCTTGCCGTACTCGCTGACACGACGATCGCCATGTGCACTTTCTTCTGTTTGAACGTGAGGAACAGCCGCTTGATCGGTGTCGTCCTCGGCACGAACAGCGGCTCGTGCAACAGCTCGACGAGCGGCTTGCCGACGCCGACGCACGAGATCCTTCGCGTTGACCGTGCCGCGAATGTTGTCGAGCGACTTTTGATAGATCGGCACCCGCGAGAACCCGCGCGTCGCGATCTCTTTGACCAGACGTTGCATCGGCAGGTCGTACGACAGCGCGAAGATCCGATCGCGGGGCGTCATCACCTGGCCGACGTTCTTGTCGGAGAACTCGAACACGCGGTGGATCAGCCGCCGTTCGCGTGCGTCCACCTGACCCTGCGCCGAGCCGGCATCGACCAGCTTGCGAAACTCCTCCTCGGACAGATCGCGCGTCGGCCGAGGGCGAACCGCATCGCCGAGCGGACGCAGTAGCACCGCCGCGATCGTCTGGATCACGATCCGCACCGGCGCGACGACGATCCCGAACGCGGCGAGCGGATACGCACATGCCCGTGCCCAGCCGAGCGGCGCCTTCGCGGCGAGCGTCTTCATCGTGACCTCGGTGACGAGCACGACGAGCGCGAGCGCGCCCGCGAGCACGACGCCGGCGAGCGCCCACGCCGACTCCGTTGGCCACAGCTCGCGCGCCGCGGCGAACGCGACGACCGCGACGACTCCGTTGAGCGCCTCGTTGCCGATCAGCACGGTCGTGGTCAACCGGCGCGGGCTGCCGAGCATCGCCGTGATCCGGCGATCGACCCCGCGCGCGCTGCGCGCGAGGTGTTCGCGATCGACCCGACGAAGCGAGAACAGCGCGACCTCGGTACCCGAGCAAAACCCCGACACCACGACGCAGGCGAGCGCGATCGGAATCGCGACGGCGAGCTCCATGCGCTAGCCGGCCTCGTGCGGCATCGGGAACGTCGCGGTGAACACCGAGCCCTGGCCCGGCGTCGTGTCGACCCAGATCCGCCCACCGTGCGCTTCGACGTACGCCTTCGCGAGCGTGAGCCCCAACCCGGTGCCGCCAAAGGCACGCGTCGACGACGAGTCGACCTGGAAGAACGGCTCGAAGATCTTCGCGACTTGATCGCGCGAGATGCCGATGCCGGAGTCGCTGACCACGAGCTGGATCGCGCGCTCGGTCGTGATCTCGGCGACCTCGCCCGGTGCGAGCGGGCCGCGCCGCACGGCGACCCCGACGCGCCCGCGATCGGGCGTGAACTTCACCGCGTTCGACAGCAGGCTCGACACGACCTGCCGGATCTTCTTGCGGTCTCCGACGACGAACGTGTCGCCGTTCGCGTCGAGTTGGATCGCGATGCCGCGCTTGCCGGCCTGCGGCGTGAACGTCGCGATCTCGCTCGCGACGATCTCGGCCAGCGACAACGCGCTGCGCTCGAGTGCGAGCTCGCCCGACTCGAGCGACCCGACGTCGAGCACGGCGGTGATCAGCTGGAGCAGCTGCTCGGCCTTCGACAGGATCGTCGTCAGGTACTCGCGCTGCTCGATCGTGACCGGGCCGGCGATACCCTCCGACATCATCTCGGCGTAGCCGATCACCGAGGTCAGCGGCGTGCGCAGCTCGTGCGACATCGTCGCGAGGAAGTTCGACTTCAGCCGATCGAGCTCTTCCATCCGAGCGACCGCGCGCTGCAGCCGCATGTTGTGCTCGGTCAGCTCGCCGAAGGTCGCGCGCATCGCGGACTCGTGGGTCGCCGCCGCGAGCGCACGCGCATTCGCGTGGTGGACGATCAGGCCGAGCGAGTCGGCGAGCAGATCGAGCGCGGCGTCCGCGGCGGGTCCGGTCGCGGCGAGCTGGGCGAGCGGCTCGCCATCGTGATCGAGGTGACGGCGCGGGGGACCGGCCTGCGCGCTGCCCGCGACCCGGCGGCCCGCGACGTAGATCGCGAGCTCGCCGCCGAGCGCTCGCTGGATCGCGGCGATCAGCTCGTCGAGCTCACCCGGCGGCACCAGGCGAGCGAGCTCGACTGGCGCATCGAGCGGGCCCGTGGTCACCCCGTTATTCTATCACCCCGCCGCCCCGACGTGCTCGGCCAGGGCTCGGCGGAACGCCGCACTGTCCACCCCGAGCTTTTCGACGAGTCGCAGGTCGCGATCGAGGTGATCCCACGCGTTTGCGACGAGCTCGAAGAAGGTGGGCAGCACGCCGGTCCCGTTCGTCGCGGTGGCTTCCACGACCGCGCGGGCCGGGTCGCCGAACCGATCGACCGCGGCCAACGGCACGCGATCGGGTAAGTCGCGCTTGTTGTACTGGACGACGACCGGAATCGCGTCGAGCTGGTTCGCGTGCAGGTTCGCGACGAGGTTCGCCCACGCCATGCTGTTCGCCTCGACCTGGCTCGGGCTCGAGTCGGCGACGAACACGACGCCGTCGCTGCCGGCGAGCACGAGCTTGCGGGTGTGCTCGTGCGCCGGCTGGCCGGGCACGGTGTAGACCTTGATCCGGAACGAGAAGTTCGACGTCCGAAAGAAGATCGGGAACAGATCGAAGAACAACGTGCGATCGTCGCGCGTGTCCAGCGTCATCAGCCGGCCGCGGTTGAGGCGATCGACCATCGTGTGCAACGCGCGCAGGTTGCTGGTCTTGCCCGACAGCGGCGGCCCGTAATAGACGAGCTTGAGCGTCAGCTGGCGCTCGGCGAAGTCGACTAGGGCCACACGAAAGGGTAGCTCAGCGCGGCTCGGTTGTGGGGGCCGGCGTCGCCGCGGCAGTCTGGCGTTGCGCGAGCATGTACAGCAGGCCGATCACCGCGGCTAGCGCGAGCACGACCAGCACCGCGAGCTGATAGCGCGGGCTGGTCTTCTCGGGCAGCTGGGTCGCGGTCGCGCGCATCGTGGCCTCGGCGGCGCGTACGATCTTCGCGAGTTGCCGGTCAGCGATCGGATCGCCCTTGCGCTCGCTATAGACGCGCGCCGCCCACGCGTAACTGCCAGTGCGGGCGATATCGGCGAACAGCGCGTCGTGCAGCGCGTCGTCTTGCCAGCCCTCGACCACGCGCGTCCACGCGGCAGCTACCGACGGTGGCGCGTCATGGACCGACTCGGTCACCGGGGATTTATAGCACCGGCCGCATCGGGACCGGCATCGCGATCAGGATGAAGATCACGAGCACCGCGATCGCGCGGCGGCGGCGCACCGGGTCGAGTGGCGCGTCGCCGACCGGCGGATGATATTCGCCGGCGTTGCGGCGCATCACCGCGATCAGCACGGCCCACAGCGTCCACGGAATCAGGCCGTACTTCGCGTAGCCGAGCGCCTCGGGCACGCTGTAGTCGGCGGCGAGCGCCATCGCGAACATCACACCGCCGACGACGAGCGCGACCACCGGCAGCAGCGCGTGGAACCGCCCGGACCACTTCTCGTGCGCCTGGCCGAGCACCGCGCGCGCGACGTGGCCGCCATCGAGCTGACCGATCGGCATCAAGTTGATCATCGTGACGAGCAGCCCGACCCAGGCCGCGAGCGCCATCGGGTGAAGCTGGACGTCGACACCGTGGCCGGGCAGCCACTGGCCGAACACCGCGTACTTGAGCAGCGCGTAGAGGATCGAGTTGCCCTCGACATCGCCGTCGATCGGCGACGGTCCGACGTCGGACAGGTACAACCCGATCACGAGCGCCGGGATCGCGACGACGAGCCCGGCGATCGGGCCCGCGGCACCGACGTCGAACAGCGCGTTGCGATCGTCGATCGGCTTGCGCATCCGGATCACCGCGCCGAGCGTGCCGAGCGAGATCTGCGGCGGCAGCGGGATGAAGTACGGCAGCGAGACGTCGACCCCGCGCCGGCGGCCGACGAAGTAGTGGCCGAACTCGTGACACACGAGGATCGTCATCAGCGTCGCCCCGAAGGCGGGGCCGCCGAACCACGTCGTCGTCACGCAGCACGCGGCGAACAACCCGATGTGGATCGCGAGGCCGCGGGTGTCGAATCCGGGGACCACGGGCTCGGGCTCTGCCACTTGGAGAGTCTAGCGGACGATTCGTGTACGTGTACGAGCACGTGCCACGTGCACGTGCTCGCTCCCAGAAATAGGGAATAGGGAAGCTGAAGCGGAACCGAGCACCTCAGGGTGCCATGATCAGCTCGTCGCCCTGAACCTCGAGCACGCTCGGCTCGCGCCGGATCTCGCCATCGGGGGCGATCGTCGCGGGGCCACACGCGCCGTCGTCGAGTCGCGCGTGCGCCAAGCCGGTGCGAAATGCACCGCGCGGATCCGCAGCGCCGGCGACGTCGTGCCGGACCTGAGCGACCAGGGTCGCGGCATCATAGGCTTCGGCGGCGGCGGCGGTCGGCGCGCGCGACATCCGCTGCGTAAACGCGGCCGAGAAGCTCGACGCCTCGTCTCCGCCGAGCTCGCCGGCAAAGCTGTCGACGATCAGCGCACCCTGGACCGCCTGACCTCCGCGGATCGGCAGGCTCGGGTGATGCCAGCCCGCGCCGCCGACGAGCTGGACGATCTGAGGTACGCGACCGCCGTGCTTGCGGGCGAGCCGCGCCGGGTCGGTGGTCTCGCCGGAGCGCAGCTCGACCCCGAGGTACGGCAAGAACGCGGCGACCAGGGCCGCGCGATCGTAGCGGTCCGGAATGTAGAGCAGCGAGAACGCGACATCGGGCGAGAACGTCTGCCAGCCGTGCTTCGGATCTTCGCGCAGGTGCTCGGCGAGCCGGGGATTCGACGCCGGGACGAGCCCGAGGAACTGTTTGACGTCCGGCTCGAGGTCGCCGCCGGTCGGATCGTAGGCGCCTCGTGCGGTGACGGCGAGGCCGAGCCGCGTCGCTTCGGCGACGAACGCGCCGGCGGCTTCTTCGCCGGTATCGTCGCGTGGAGCGAGCACGCCAACCGTCGGGAAGCCGTCGTCCGCGGCGAGCTTCGCGACCGCGCGGGCCTCGTCGGCTGGCGAATCGACGAGCCGGAACACGCCGCTCGGCGGATCGGCGCCGTCGGCAGGCGCGAGCAGCGCGATCGGGAGCTGGTGCGCGACCGCGGCGCGCGCTGCCGCGATCGCTTCGCGGGTCCCCGCGGCGCCGAGGATCGCGACCGCGCCCTTGCCGATCGCGACGTCGACCGCGGCGTAGGCGCCGTCGGGCTCGCCGCGGGTGTCGAGGAACAGCCACCGCGTTCCTTCCGCGGGCGCGAGCTCGATCGCGGCGCGCAGCTCGCCGCCGATCGCGGCATAGCGTCCGGTCAACGGCAGCAGCACCGCGATCACGGCGGGATCGACCGGCGGCGCCGCGAGCTCTGCGGTCAGCGCCGCGATCGGAGCTGCCACATCGCCGCGATCGGCCGCAGTCGCCGCGCCGGCGAGCCACGCGCGCGCTTCTGCTTCGTCACCGCGGTGGTGCGCGAGCCGAGCGAGCCGCAGCGCGAGCCGTGCGGCCGGAGCGCGATCACCGGAGCGCTGCAACGCCGCGACCGCCACCACTTCGGGCAGCGTGTCGATGCCGGTCGCATCGACGACCGTCGCGAGGTCACCCGGAATCGCCGGCGCGACGTGCCGTTGCGGGACCTCGCGCTCGATCCACGTCGCCTGTGCCGGGGCGCTGCACGCCGCGAGCGCGACGAGCCAGGCCCGCCTCATTCGTCGAGCAGCGAGCGCACGCGATCGATCAGGCGCTTCTTCGGCAGCTCGGGCCGGGTCTCGCCACTGGCGCGCGCGAGCTCCTCGATCAGCTCGCGCTGCTTCGCGGTCAGCTCCGTCGGGACTTCGATCTGGACGTGGACGAGATGATCACCGCGCGGCGCGTGCTTGCCGGCGGCTTGCGGGATGCCTCGACCGCGCAGCCGGAACACCCGGCCGGGTTGGGTGCCCTCGGGAATGCGCATCTTGACGTCGCCGTCGAGCGTCGCGACGTCGAGCACGGCGCCGAGCGCCGCTTGCGAGAACGTGATCGAGTGCTCGCTGCGCACGTCGTTGCCCTCGCGGCGGAACCTGGCGTGCTCGGCGACTCGCACCGCGACGTGGAGATCGCCATTCGCCGCGCCGCCGCGCCCGCGCTCGCCCTCACCCTTGATCATCTTGATCGCGCCCTGGGTCGTACCCGGCGGGATCACGACCGTGAACTCGCGCATCGCCCCCGCTCGGCCCGCGTTGTCGGGGATATGGATCGACTTGCTCGTGCCGAACGCCGCCTCGTCGAACGACACTTCGAGCGTGTAGCGGATGTCCGACCCGCGTTGGTTGACCTTGCGACGCCGCAACACGTCGTTGATCATGTCCTGCGCGGCATCGACGACCGCGCCGATCCCGCCGCCCTCGTCGGCCTGGCCCCAGCGATCGTAGCGAGCGCGCGCGTCCGCGTCGGACAGCACCGCGTACGCTTCGTTGATCTCGCGGAACCGCTCGCCCGCGTCGTCGGGGTTGACGTCGGGGTGATGCTTGCGCGCGAGCTCGCGGAACGCGCGCTTGATGTCCGCCTCGGTGCAACTCTTGTCGAGCCCGAGCACGACGTAATAATCGCGTTTGCGCTTCGCCATCAGGCACCTCCGGCGTCACCGGAGTCGGCGGCGGCATAGATCGCTTCACCGATGCGCTGGGCCGCGACCTCGAGTCGAGCGAGCGCGTCCTGCACGAGCGCGAGGTCATCGCCTTCGATCACCGCGCGACAATCGGCGAGCTCGGCGACGAGATACTCGCGCTCCTCGACCGGAAGCAGTCCGCTGAACTCGGCCATCGCTTTATCCGACGAGTAGAACAGACCTTCCGCTTTGTTGCGCGCCTCGACGAGCGCACGCCGGATCTGATCGGCCTCCTGCATGTCGACCGACTCGATGACGAGCCGTTCGATGTCGTCCTCGGTCAGGCCGGTCGTCGGCTGCACGGTGACGCTCTGGACCCGCCCGGTGCCGTGATCGTGCGCCGAGACGCTGAGCACGCCATCGGCGTCGATGTCGAACGCGACCTCGATCTTCGGCACGCCGCGCGGCGCCGGCGGAATGCCGGTCAGCTCGAAGTGCGCGAGGGACTTGTTATCGGCCGACAGCTCGCGCTCGCCCTGGAGCACGTGGACGTTGACGAACGGCTGGTTGTCGATCGTCGTCGAGAACACCTCGGTCGCGCGCGCCGGCAGCGCGGTGTTGCGCGGGATCAACCGGGTGAACACGCCGCCCATCGTCTCGATCCCGAGCGACAGCGGCGTGACGTCGAGCAGCAGCACTTCCTGCACCTCGCCGGTGAGCACGCCGGCCTGGATCGCGGCACCGACCGCGACCACCTCGTCGGGGTTGACGCTGCGGTTCGCCTCTTTGCCGAACAGCTCGGCGACGAGCGTGTGAACGCGCGGCATCCGGGTCTGGCCCCCGACGAGGATCACGACGTCGATGTCGCTCGACACCAGCTCGGCGTCGGCGAGCGCGCGCTTGCACGGTTCGAGCGTCGCCTGGACGAGCGGCTCGACGAGCTTCTCGAGCTCGGCCCGGTCGAGCGACAGGATCAGGTGGCGTGGCCCGTCGGGTCCGGCCGACAGGAACGGCAGGTTGATCTCGGTGACCGGCGCGCTCGACAGCTCGATCTTCGCGCGCTCCGCCGCTTCCTTCAGCCGCTGGAGCGCCATCCGATCGCCACGCAGGTCGGTGCCGTCGTTGCGCGTCGCGAACTCCGCGAGCATGTGCTCGACGAGCGCGTTGTCGAAGTCCTCGCCGCCGAGGAACGTGTCACCCGCGGTCGACCGGACGCGAAACACGCCGTTGTCGAGCTCGAGGATCGAGATATCGAACGTGCCGCCGCCCAAGTCGTAGACCGCGACCCGCGCCGCACCGCGCGCCTCGACGCCATACGCGAGCGCTGCCGCGGTCGGCTCGTTGACGATGCGCAGCACGTTCAGGCCGGCGATCCGCCCCGCGTCCTTCGTCGCCTGCCGCTGGGCATCGTCGAAGTACGCCGGCACGGTGACCACCGCTTCGGTCGCCTCTTCGCCGAGCCAATCCTCGGCGGTTTGCCGCATCTTCTGCAGCACGATCGCGGAGATCTCGGGCGGCGAGTAATCGCGGCCGCGAACCCGGACGTGCGCATCGCCGTTCGGCGCGGCGATCACCTCGTACGGGCAGGTCAATAGATGCCGCTGGACCTCCGCGTCGTCGAACTTGCGGCCCATCAGCCGCTTGACCGCGTAGATCGTGTTCTCGGCGTTCGTCATCGCCTGGCGCCGCGCCGCTTGGCCGACGAGGCGCTCGCCGGTCTGCGCGAAGCCGATCACCGACGGCGTCGTCCGGGCGCCCTCGGCGTTCGCGATCACCGAGGGCGAGTCTCCGTCGATCACGGCGACGCACGAGTTGGTCGTGCCGAGGTCGATCCCGAGGACCCGACTCATTCCGCGGCGGCCTTCGCCTTCGCGACGACGACGAGCGCCGGACGCAGCAGCCGATCACCGATCTTGTAGCCGCGCTGCAGCACCTGGATGACCGTGCCGGGCGCGACCTCGCTCTCGACCTGCGAGATCGCCTCGTGCAGGTTCGGATCGAACGGTTGGTTCGCCGCCTCGACCGGCGTGATGTCGAGCCGCTCGAACGCGGTCACGAACTGGCGCAGCACGAGCTGGACGCCCTCGACGATCGGCTTCAACACCGGATCGAGCTCGCCGCCGCCCCCGGCGTGCTCGATCGCGCGCTCGAGGTTGTCGACGACCGGCAGCATCTCTTTGAGCACGCGGTTCTTCGCGTCGGTCTTCGCGTCCTCGATCTCGCGCTTGGTCCGCTTGCGCGTGTTCTCGAGGTCGGCGGCCGCGCGCAGGTAGCGGTCGTAGTTGTCTTTCTTCTCTTTCTCGAGCTGCGCGATCTTCGTCTCGAGCAGGGCGATCGGGTCCGGCGACTCTGGAGCAGCGCCATTCGCGTCGGGCGGCTCGACTTCGACCGGAATCACGCCACTGGCATCCGCGCTCGGCTCGCCTGGTGATTCTTCGTCTCGGGTCGGATCTGCGCTCATCGGTCGCCAACGATACTACGTGCCGCCAAGCTCCGCGAGAAGCTGGGAGACCGTGTCGGCGGTGACGTCCACGACCGACATCACCTTGCCGTAGTTCATCCGCATCGGGCCGATCACCGCAAGCGCACCGATCGGCTGGTCCTCGGGGCCGTACGACATCGCGACGACCGAGCTGCCCGACAACGCCGCGGCTTCGGTCTCGGCGCCGAGGAACACCTGTAGCCCGTCGGCGAGCCGCGTGCGATCGAGCAGGCGGAGCAGCGATTCCTTGTCCTCGAGCGTGCGCAGCAGCTCCTTCGCGCGATCCTGCGCGAGCTCCTTGTCGTCGAGCAAGTTCGCCTGCCCGGTCACGACGACGTCGGCCGAGCGTTCGGGCTGGGTCACGAACACCGCATGGCCCAAGCGCAGCGCGGCGGCGACCGCTTCGTCGTAGCGATTCTTGTCCTCGCCGAGCTCGCGGATCACGCGGTCGCGGACTTCGTCGAGCGTCATCCCGGACAACAGCCCGTTCAGGTAGTTGTGGATGCGCTCGAGCCGGCGCGGATCGACGTCGTCGATGACGAGCCGGTTCTCGATCCGGCCTTCGCTCGTCACGAGCACCGCGATCAGCTTGCCGTCGCGCAACGGCACGAACTCGATGCGCTCGAGCCGCAACTGCGCCGGATCGGGAGCGACGATGATCGCGGCGTGCTGGGTCAGGTCGGACAACAGGCGTGACGCGCGCTGCATGACCTCGTCCGGGTTGGTCGCGGTGACCCGGCCGCGGATCTCGTCTTTTTCGCGCGGCGGTCAGGCCGCGGACGCTGCAGCAAGCTGTCGATGAAGAACCGCAGGCCGGACTGCGTCGGCACGCGGCCGGCCGAGCTGTGGCGTTGCTCGAGCAGGCCGAGCTCCTCGAGATCGGCCATGACGTTGCGCACGGTCGCGGGCGACAAGCCGAGATCGTGACGGCGCGTGACCGTGCGCGAGCCCACCGCATCGCCACCGTGGAGGTACTCGGTGACGACCGCGTGCAAGATCTTCTGGGCGCGGCGCGTGAGGTCAGACGACGACATGACTGGATCCCGACCAGCTTACCAAGCTTGCACGATCCGAGCGGCGATCCGATCGTTCATTAGAAAGCCGCGCAGAGTCGGGGAGATCCGCGCGCCTTGCCGGGTGGCGAGGCCGGTGGCGACCAGCTCGTCGGCGATCCCGGCCGGGAGGTCCGCCGCGGCCACCCCGTCGCTGGTGCGCATGCCGAGCCACGCCCGTTCCTGGGCGAGCTCGTCGCCGGACAGCGCCACGTCCTCGCGCGGTCCGCCGCGCGAGGTAGTCGACGACCCGCCGGGGGTTCGTGCGCGCGCCGGCCGGTGCCATCCGCGGCGACCGCGAGCGAGGCCGCCGACGCGCCGAGCCCGAGGTACGGCGTCGCCGCGCCAGTACAGCGAGTTGTGCACGGCGCGCGCCGCCCGGCTTCGCGTACGAGCTGACCTCGTAGTGGGCGTAGCCCGCGGCAGTGAGCCGGTCGTGGGTCGCGGCGTAGAGCTCGGCGAGCTCGTCATCGGGCAGCGGCGCCATCCGCCCGGATCGGACCCGCGCGCCGAACGCGGTGCGATCCTCGATCGTCAGCTCGTAGATCGAGAGGTGGTCGGCGAGCCCCTGCGACGCCCGGCGGCTCGGCGCGGCGCGAGGTCAGCGGCGTCCCGAGGATGAAATCGGCCGAGACCGCGAAGCCGGCGGCGCGAGCGCGCTCGACGCGCGGCAGTCCCGTCGCCGAACCGGTGATCGCGACCGAGCACGACGAGCTCGTCGGCGTGGAGCGACTGCACGCCGATCGAGATTCGCGTGATCCCGGCGGCGTGCCAGGCGGCGAGCGCGGCCTCGGCGCAATCGATCGGGTTCGCCTCGATCGTGACCTCCTGCGGCTCGCCGCCGAACCGGTCGCGCACCGCGGCGATCACGCGCGCGAGGCAGTCGGGCTGCCACAACGACGGCGTGCCACCGCCGAAATAGATCGAGATCAACGGCGGCTCGAACGCCGGCGCGCGGCGAACGAGCTCGGCGACGATCGCGTCGGCGTAGCGCTCGTGCTCGGGAGTACCGACCTCGACCGCGAAGTCACAGTACGGGCAAAGCTTGCGGCACCACGGATAGTGGATATAAACGCCGAGCATGCCCTCCGCGCCAATCTACCTCGACAATGCCGCGTCGACCCGGATCGCCGACCCGGTCCTCGCGCTGATGACCGAAGTGATGCGCACCGCGTGGGGCAACCCGACGGCGCTGCATCCGCAGGGGGTCGCGGCGCGCGGGTATCTCGAGGCCGCGCGGCAACGGCTGGTCGCGGCGCTCGGCGACGGCGACATCGTCTGGACCTCGGGCTGCACCGAGGCGAACGCGCTCGCGGTGCTCGGTGCCGCGCGCACGCACGCCGGCAAGATCGTCGTGTCGACGTTCGAACATGCGGCGGTGGGCACGCTCGCCGATCGGCTGGCCGCCGAGGGCCGCGAGGTCGTCCGCGTCGCACCGGCGGCCACCGGCGTGCTCGATGCCGCGACGTTCGCCCGCGCCGCGGAGGGCGCCGGCGTCGTGTCGCTGATCGCGGTGCAGAACGAGATCGGGCTGGTCCAGCCGCTCGCCGAGCTCGTCACCGCGATCCGGGCGCGCGCTCCACACGCCCACATTCACGTCGACGCGGCGCAGGCGTTCGGCAAGATCGCGCTGTCGGCGAGCGCGCTCGCTATCGATTCGATCGCGATCGCGGGCCACAAGCTCCACGGCCCGAAGGGGGTCGGTGCGTTGTGGCTGCGCACCGGCGCCAAGATCGAGCCGCTGTGGGTCGGAGGTGGTCAGCAACACGGCTTGCGCGGTGGCACGCAGGATGCGCCCGGTGCCGCCGGCCTCGGGCTCGCGGCGGAACGCGCGATCGCCGCGCTGCCGGTGTCGCGCGCGCGTTGGCTCGAGCATGCGGCACACGTCGTCGCCGGTCTCGAGACGCGCGGCGTCGCGGTGCGTCAGCTCGTGCCGGATCAGCGGCGCGCACCGCACATCCTCGCGCTCGGCATCCCGGGCGTGCCGGCGTCGGCGATGCGCAGCGTGCTCGCGAGTCGCGGCGTCTACGTGTCGACCGGCTCGTCGTGCTCGGACGGTGCGGGCAAGCCGTCGGCCGTGCTCGTCACGCTCGGCCTGCCGCCCGACGTCGGCATGGTGCGCTTGTCGTTCGGCCACGACACGACCGCCGACGAGATCGCGGCTGCGACGGCGACGCTGGCGGAGGTCGCGACCGAGCTGCGCGCCTAGGTATCGGTAAACGCCAGCGTGATCTGGAAGTTCCCGCCCGGCGATGGGCGTAGCTTCCAGCCGCGGATCGCCCCGATCAGGCACTTGCCGAGCGAGTCGCTGCCGTGATCGGACAGGGTGACGGCGGTGACCGCGCCATCGCGGTCGATCGTGAGCGACACGGTGATCCGCTTGACCTCGCCGATCGTCAGCGCTTCGGCGCCGCGTTGCGCGCGCATGTAGCAGCGGTTCGTTGTCGCTTGATGCAGCCGCGCGATGTCTTCGATCTCGTCGCCGCGCAGCGAACCGTGCGAATCGGCAGCGTCGTCCGAGCCGGTCGGCGGATGCGGGGTGTTCGGCGTGAACGGACGGAACGTCGGATGCGGCTTCGGCGCCACCGCGCTGCCCGGCCCCACCGGATCGAGCGGATTGCGGTGCGGGTCGTCCGGCCGATCGGTGTCGACATACGTGCCGCGACCGTAGTTGACCTGGTCCTCGTCGTCGCTGCCTTGCATCATGACGACGACGACCGCGGTTGCCGCACCGAGCACGATCGCCGCGACGATCACGAGCATGAGCATCGCGCGGCGATTCGCGACGACCGGCGGCGGCGGCAGCGCGGTCTCGATGGCGCCATCGGCGGCGAGCCCGGCGGCGCCGAGCGGACCGGTCGCGGCGAGCGGCGACAGCCCGAGCTCTCCCGGCGACATCCGCTGCACCGAGCCGGTCGTGCGCAGCCCCGGCGCGCGCCCGGTCTTACTGCGCGCTGGCTTCATCAAGTCGGCGAGGTTGACAACGCGCGACACCTCGCCGATCTCGAGGTTGTCTTCTTCGGGACCGGCATCCGCAACGGCCACGGTCTCCTGCGAGGGCGTGTGCACCGGCGGTTGCGGCGGCGCCCAGCCTTCCGCCACCGGACGCGCGGTCGTCTTCGGCTCGACCGAGTCGAACCGATCGAACATCCGCTTGTTCGCGACCGGATCGGCCGCGGTCGAGATCTCGTCGTTGAACGCGGGCGCTTCGACTTGGGTCAGACCTTCGAGCGCGGTCTCGCTCGAATCACTCGCATCGAACGCCGCGGCGAGGGCTTGCGCGCCCGGGCTCAGTCCGGGCTGGGTCGCTCCGCGAGCCGGTTTCACGGCGGCCGGCGCGGAGCCCGCGGGCATCGGCTTCAAGATCGCGGGCTCTGGCTTCGCGGCGATCTTCGCTACCGCTTTGGAGTCGTTCAGCTTGTCGACCGGCTTGCTGTCGAGCTTGCCGACCGAGGGCACGTTGATCGCTTTGAGCGCGGCCGAGCCATTCGTACGCGGTGCGACCGCGGTCACCGATGGCAGCGGCTGACGCGCGACCGCGCCGGTACCCGCCGGCGCCATCTTGATCGAGCTCGGCGCGGGCATCGTCGAGATCGGCTCGCTCGCGACGCCCTTCTCGAGCTGCGCCATGGTCGCCGCGAACAAGGCCTTCGGTTCTTCCTCGACCTGCGGTTGGGCCGCGACGCTCATCCGACTGCCCACGCGCGGCAGCGGCGGCGGCTTCTGCGCCGGCAACGGCTTCTTACGCAGGCCGCGGAAGTGGCTGACCTTGTCGACCGGCAGCCAGTCGTCGAAGCCCTCGCTCCAGCAATGCAGATCCGCATCCCACGCTTTACCCGCAACCCAACGCTGCGCTTCGGCGAGCGTGAACGGTCCGGACTGATCGCCGTCGACCGAGACGTACCACTCCTCTTCGAGCGCGGCCGGCGGCTTCACCGCCGACGCCGGCTTGCCGTTGCGTGCCGCGGGCAGTGTCTGTTGCGCGAGCGGTGCGGCGGTGGTCGGGCGATTGCGACGACTCGCCGCGTCGCCAGCGCCGGCTTCGGCGGCGACTTCCATGCCTTCGCGGACCGTGATGACGTTCGCGCAGTTCTTACAGCGGATCTTGAGGATCTTGCCGCGAACGCGATCGTCCCCGATCGAATATCGGGTCTTGCATCGGTCACACAGGAACTTCACGGCGTGGCCTTACGGCTCCCCCTCAGACACTGCGCGGAGACATCGGGCACGATCCGACACGGACCATGATTGTGCCCAAAAAGAGCAGTCCTCGCAAAGGGGTAGACCTCGTTGCGATCGCTACTTCGACGCGGGAGCCGCCGCCGCCGCTGCATCCGAGGATTGTGGAACTCCAGCGTCTACCGCCTCGCCTGGCGCGGACTTAGCGCGATGCCAGGCCACAGACCTCGGTGAAATCACGACCACGTCGCGCAGTTTGTCGCCCGCGCGGGTGGTGAGGAGACCTCCGACCTCGATCGCGTCGGGCCGGCTGGTCAGCTCGAGGTCGAGGTCGACGTCGCGCAACTCGGCGCCGATCCACCGAGCGTTTGCAGCCGTGAGCTGGTAGAGCGGCGTGGTCTCGAGCGAACGGACCAGCTTGCCGCCGTCGAGACGAAATGCGGTCAGCGTCCAGGAGCGCTGCTCGTGATCCTCGGTCCGCGCGATCGCGACGAGCTCGTCACGCCCGTCGCCATCGGAGCGGAGCGGCGCGGCCCACACGAGCCCGGGGACGCGTTGTACAGCGATCGCGCGATCGTCCGTGCCGCGAACTGCGAGCTCGTCGCCATCGATCGAGACCAGCTCGCCCGTCGTCAAGCAAGCACCGAGCTTCTTCGGATCGTCGGTCGCGGTCGGCCGTACACACGCGTCGGGCGCGGCGGTCGCGACGGGTGGCGCCTCGGCGACCACGATCGCGGCGATCCGATCGCCATCGAGCACGAACCGGCCGTTGTGCAACCCGGCCGCTACGACAAGCCGCGGATCCCGCGCTCGGGTCGGATCGGTCACGAACGGACCGAGGACGTGCTCGAGCTCGTCGCGGGTCGAGCCGACATGGATCCCGGTCTCGGTGCGCGCGACCTCGCTGCCGACGACCGCCACGAAGCTGACGTGGCCGTGCAGCTCACCGCCGATCAGGATGTTGTCGTCTTCGGCGCGCAGGATCTGGCGGGTGACGACGCCTTGGATGTCGTACAGCTTGATCCGCGGGCCCGACGGCAGCTGGTCCGCGAGCTTGTTGAGGGGCTCGCCGAGCCGATACGGCCCGACGCCATCGCTGCGGATCGCGTGCGGCGGCAGCGGCCGGACGTTCTGCGGCGGCGGCTCGATCACGCGGTGTTGCCGCACGTCCGGTCGCATCCCGGCGCTGCCGTTCGAGCTGTCGCACGCGACGAGCACGCCGACCGCACCGACCGCCACGAGGACCCTCGCGTTCACCGCCCGAGGATATACGCCACCAAGAAAGCTGCCACTGCTAGGATGATCGCGATCACCACCAACCCGCGGGAGTTTCGTGAGCGCTCGAGCACCCCCGTGCGGAACTGCGCGGGCTTGCGCGGGCTCGCGGGCTTGCCGACCGCCTTGGCCTCGGCGAGTGGCTTGGCGTCACCCTCGGGCTTGGCCGCGTGGCTCGCGTCGTACGCCTCGACCTCGGCGTCGGTCGGCAGCTTGAAGTCGGCGTAGCTGACGAACTTGAGCGGCGCGGCGTCCGCGATCGCGGGATCGCCTTCGAGCTCCTCGGTGCGCAGCCGCTTGACCGGATTGGTCTCGATCGGCTCGACATCGTCGCTGAGATCCGCGGGCTCGCTCGGCTCCACGGCGCGCGCGGATGGATCGATCGCGGGGCCCGCGCCGGTGATCCGCGCCATCCCGGCCGGTCGCACCGGCACCGGCGTGCGCAGCGAGCGCAACTCGGCGAGCTCCATGCCGAGCGCGGCGGCGACATCCGCTTCTGGCTGGTCGGCGTCTTCCCACTGGGCCGCTTGCGTCCGGACCCGGCGCGCCTTCGGCTGGCTTGTAGCTGTCGAACGCTTGGCTGTCGAAGTCGAGCTCGTCACCCGCGTGTCTCGCCTCCGCTTCGGAGATCAGCTCGGGACGGCGGACGCCCCCGGTCGCATGCGCGAGCGCATCGAGGTAGCGCGCGATGCGAACCGGCCCGGAGTGGAGCCGCTCGTCGCGCAGGAACGTCTCGAGGTCGTCGGCGAGATCGTAGGCGGTCTCGTAGCGGTCGTCGGGATGTTTCTCGAGCGCGCGCATCACGATCGACTCGAGCGCGGGCGGAAAGTTGCGGCGCACGAACGTCGGCGGCGCGATCTTGCCGTCGATCAGCCGGCGGACGACCTCTTGAGCTCGCCCGCGGATACAGCCGCTTGCCGACGGTGATCTCGTAGAGCACGATGCCGAGCGAGAACACGTCGCTGCGATGATCGACCTCGCCGCGCGCCGCTTGCTCGGGCGACATGTAGCTGAGCTTGCCGGGCAGCACGTGGCCACGGTGCTGTTGCCCTCGCGCGCGCGCGATGCCGAAGTCGATGACCTTGAGAAAGCCGTCCTGGGTGACGAGCAGGTTCGACGGCGAGATGTCGAGGTGGACGATCTCGAGCGGCTCGTCGGCGAGCTCCGAGCCCTCGGCGCCGCGCTTCGCGTGGAAGTAGCCCAAGCCGGCCGCGGCTTGGCGGATGAGCTCGACCGCGTGCTCGAGCGGCAAGAACCGGCCTTGCGCGATGCCGCGCCGGCACAGCTCGTTGAGCTCTTCGCCGATGATGTACTCCATCGCGATGTAGGGGATGCCGTCGTGCTCGATCGACGTCGTAGACGTGGACGATGTTCGGATGGTTGAGCTGGGCGCCGATCTTCGCTTCGTCGAGGAACATCTCGACGACCCGCGGATCGTCGGCGAGCTCGGCGCGCAGCCGCTTGATCACGACCTGCTTCTCGAACCCGGCCGGCGATCCCGCGGGGCGGCCAGTGCCCGCCCCGCTCCAGCTCGGGTCTTGGCGCGCGAGATAGATCTCGGCCATGCCGCCGACGGCGAGCCGGCGTAACAGCGTGTAGCGCCCGCCGAACGGCGTCGGCTCGAGGTCGGCGGTCTTGTGCCTCATGCGGCCGACTCCGCGGCCGGAATCGCCAGACCAGCGGCGGCGTGAGCGGCGAGCGTGCCATCGATCGCGGCGCGCGCGAGCGTGTCGAGCTGCGGCAACGCGGCGGCGACCGGCATCGCGGCCGGTGCCGTGAACGCGGCGAGCACCTCGGTCATCCCGCCGGCGAGGCCTTCGAGATCGTAGCCGCCTTCGAGCACCGCGACGATCCGACCGGCGCACAGCCCGGCCGCGGCCGCGCGCAACCGCTTCGCCATCTGCGCGAACCCCGCCCGCGTGACACGCATCCCGGCGAGCGGATCGTGCTCGAACGCGTCGAACCCGGCCGACACCAGGATCAGATCGGGCGCGAACTTGACGAGCGCGGGCACCAGCACGTGATCGAACACCGCCGCATAATCGGCGTCGGTCGAGCCCGCGGGCAAGCCGACGTTGACCGTCGCACCCCTCGCGCGTGCGCCGCCGAGCTCGGTCGCGGCGCCCGTGCCGGGGTAGTACGGGAACTGATGCACCGAGGCGTAGAGCACGTCCGGATCGTCCCAGAAGATGTCCTGCGTACCGTTGCCGTGGTGGACGTCCCAATCGACGATCGCGACCTTGCCGGCGCCGGCCGCGCGCGCCGCCGCGGCGGCCACCGCGACGTTGTTGAGCAGGCAAAAACCCATCGCGCGATCGCGGGTCGCATGGTGGCCAGGCGGGCGCACGACCGCGATGCCTTCGTCGAGCGCGCCCGAGAGCACCGACGTCGCGAGCTCGGCGACCGAGCCCGCCGCCGCGCGCGCCGTGTTCCACGTGCCCGGCGAGAAGTAGGTGTCGGCATCGAGCCAGCCGGTCTTGCCCGGCACGACGCGCGCGAGGTCGTCGAGGTAGCGCGCGGTGTGAACCCGCGCGAGCTCTTCGTCGGTCGCGGCGCGCGGGGCGATGTGAATACCGCGCTTGGCGATGCCCGCGGCGCCGAGCGCATCGCGGACGGCTTCGGCGCGCGCCGGCCGTTCGGGATGGCCAGAGGGCGCGATGTGCTCGACGAAGATGTCGTCGAGGACGTAGCCGAGCTTCGCCATCACTCGCGTTCCGCACCCACGCGGCGAGACAGCAGCATCGTCAGCGCGTCACGCACCGGCATGCCCTCGTGGATGATGCGGTACATCGCGTCGATGATCGGCACTTCGACGGCGAGCTTGCGGCCGAGCTCGTGCGCGACCCTCGCGGTCTTCACGCCCTCGGCGACCTGCGTCGCCTCCGCGAGGATCTGCGCCATCGGCTTGCCGGCGCCGAGCGCGAGCCCGACGCGGCGGTTGCGCGACGCATCGCCCGAGCACGTGAGCACGAGGTCGCCCATCCCGGATAGACCGGCGAACGTCAGCGGATCGGCGCCGAGCGCGACCCCCATCCGCGTGATCTCGGCCAGCCCGCGCGTGATCAGCGCGACTCGCGTGTTCGAGCCGAAGCCGAGGCCGTCGGAGATCCCGGCGCCGATCGCGATCACGTTCTTGAGCGCGCCGCCGACGAGCACGCCGGTCACGTCGTGGGTCGTGTAGATCCGGAAGTGCAGCGAGCGCAGCGCGTCTTGCGCATCCGAGGTCGTCGTGGGATCGCGACCGGCGAGCACGATCGCCGCCGGCATGCCCGCGGCGATCTCGCCGGCGAACGTCGGCCCCGACAGGAACGTCGCGCGTTCCGCGATCCACGGCGGAAAGATCTCGGCATAGACGCGATCGATCGTCGCGTGACTGCCCTCCTCGAGCCCTTTGCTCGCGTTGATCACGATCGCGTCGCGCTCGATCCATGCCGCGGCGATGCCGAGCACATCGCGGATGCCATGCGACGGCGTCACGCCGACGATGAACCGCCGGCCGCGCACCGCGTGCTCGAGATCCGCGGTGACCGAGACGTTGTCGGGCAGCCGGTGACCGGGCAGATACGACGTCTCGCGCGCGGCCTGCATCGCTGCGGCGACCTCGGGCTTGCGGCAGTAGAACGTGACGCGGTGGCCGACGCGCGCGAAGCAGATCGCGAGGCACGTCCCGTAGCTGCCGGCGCCGATGACCGCGATGTCCTCCACGGGAGCGGAACGTAACACGGCCGCAAGGTGACAAAAGAGACAGCGTCCCCCGCGCATCGCCTTGGGGATCAGCGATTTGCGCCGCACGCGCCGCGGCGCAAGGTGACAAAAGAGACAGCGTCACCTACGCCGGGGTCGCGGCGATGACTTCGGTGGCTAGCGCGACGCGGTTACGACCGGCGCGCTTCGCGGCGTAGAGCGCGGCGTCGGCGGCGCGGACCAGCGTTTCGGCATCGGCGCCATCTTCGGGGAAGGTCGCGACGCCGATCGAGACGGACAGCTTGTTCGTGCGAGCGCGCGCGGAGGCCGGCGCGCCGGGGTCCGAGAAGTCATGTGCCGCGACGCGCTCGCGGACGCGCTCGGCGACCTTCGCGGCGGTGAACTTGGCGGTGTCGACGAGGATGACCGCGAACTCCTCGCCGCCATAGCGCGCGACGACGTCATTCGCCCGGCGCGTGTCGCCGAGCACGCGCGACAGCTGGCGCAGCACCTCGTCGCCGGCGGGGTGGCCGTAGCTGTCGTTGAACTGCTTGAAGAAATCGACATCGAGCATGAGCAACGACAGCGGCAGCCCGCTGCGCTGACTGCGCTCGACCTCGAGCGCGATCCGCTCGTGGAAGTGGCGGTGGTTGTACAAGCCGGTCAGGCCGTCGGTGACCGCGAGCTGCGCGAGCCGGGTGTTCGCCTCGGCGAGCTCGTGCGTGCGCTCGTGGATCTTCGCTTCGAGCTCGCGGTTCATCTCGAGCAACGCCTGATTCTTCGACGACAGCGACGCGATCAGCTGGCGATTCTCGTTCGCGAGCCGGTACTGGCGGAGCAGGCTCTCGACCGCGAGCAGCAGCGCGGTCTCGTCCCACGGCTTCGCGATGTACTGGTTCAAGTGCGCGCGGTTGATCGCATCGATCACCGCATCGAGGCCGGCCTGCCCGGTCAACAGGATCTTCGTGGTCGAGGGCAGCCTGCGATCGACGATCTCGAGCAGCTCGACGCCCTTCATGCCGGGCATGATCTGATCGGCGATCACGATCGCGATCTGCTCGTCGTCGCGCGCGAGCTCGTCGAACAGCGCGACCGCCTCGTCGCCCGATCGCGCGGTCAAGATCTGGCACTCGTGACCGAACCGCGCTCCGAGCTGGGCGCGCAGCACGCGCAGCACGCCCTCCTCGTCGTCGACGCAGACCACGACCTCTTTGCGTGCGACGGCCACTAGCGCGCGCTCACCGGCAAGCGAACCTCGAAGCACGTCCGGCCCGGGCGCGATTCGCAGCGCAGCTCGCCGCCGTGCTTCGCGACGATCTGGCGCGCGATGCCCAAGCCGAGGCCGGTGCCTTCGCCTTTCGGCTTGGTCGTGAAGAACGGCTCGAAGATCCGGGGCAGCGCATCCGCGGGCACGCCCGGTCCGTCATCGATCACGCGCACGACCGCGGCATCACCCTCGAGCGTCGTCTCGATCGCGATCGAGCCCTTCCCCGCGAGCGCCTGCTGCGCGTTCTGGATCAGATTCGTCCACACCTGGTTGAGCTCGTCGACAAACACCGGCACGTGCGGCAGCGCACCGTAGCGGCGCTCGACGACGATATCACGCAGCGCGTGATGCAGCAGCGCGAGCGTGGTCTCGAGCCCGTCGTGCAGATCTGCCTCGATCCGGGTCGGCTCCTGGTCGAGGTGCGAGTACGCCTTGAGCGCACCTACGATGCGCTGGATCTGGCCGATCGCGTGACGCACGGTCGAGGTCGTGCGCTGCAGGTAGACGTGATCGGTGAGCGCGGCGACGACCTTCGGCGCGAGTGCACGCTCTGGCCCGAGGGCCGCGAGCAGGGCGTTGGCATCGGCGACCGTCGCTCCGAGATCCGCGAGCTCCGAAGCGATCGCCATCGGCTCGGCGAGCGGAGCGAGCACGCCGGCCAGCTCGCGCGCCGCTTTGCGCGCATCGAGGCCGGACGGCAGCGGGTGCTCGGCGAGCACCGGCGAAGCCGACGCGATGTAGTCCGCGATCACGCGCGCCTGCGCCGGGTCGTCGGCCGCGTCGGCGAGGTCGCCGCCGTGGCGAGCGACGCGCGCGAGGGACGCGGCGAGGCCGTCGATCGACCCGCGGATCGCCGCGGTCGGCGAGTTGACCTCGTGCGCGACGCCGGCGACGAGCAGCCCCAAGCCGGCCATGCGCTCTGACAGCACGAGCTGCGCCTGGGTCTCGCGCAGGTCGGCGAGCGCCCTGCCGAGCTCGGAGTTGATCGCGGTGAGCTCGGAGGTGCGCAGCCGAACCTTCTTCTCGAGCTCTTCGCTCGCCCCGCGCACCTCCTGGTAGAGCGCCGCGTTCTCGACCGCAGCCCCGGCTTGATCCGCGAAGGTCGTGAGCAAGTTCAGCTCGGCCTCGGAGAACTCGCGCGCATCCTCGCCGCGCGCGACCGCGAGCACGCCGACGACGCGCGCCTTGCGATCGAGCGGCAGCGCGACGAGCGGGCCGAGCGCACCCGCGGCGATCGCGGCCGCGCCGTACACCGGATCATCCGCCGCATGCTGGAGTCGCAGCGGCTCGCGCCGGTCTAGCACGTGCTGGGCGATCGGGCGCAACGCATCGGCCACCGCGAGCGCTTCATCGGCGGCGAGCGCGGTCGAGACGTCGGCGCGCCGAGCGCGAGCCGCCGACGCACGCAACTGGCCGAGCTCGACGAGCCACAACGCGACGACCCGAACATCGAACGTGCGTGCGACCGCATCGACGATCTTGCGCGACACCTGATCGAGATCGATGACCGACGACACCGCGCGACCCGCGTCGTGCAACGCCACGATCTCGCGCATGCGAGCCGCGAGCCGCGCCTGGTTATCCTTCAGCGTCGACGTCATCTGATTGAACGCGGTCGCGAGGTCAGTGAGCTCGTCACCGCCGGGAATGTCGATCCGATGATCGAGATCGCCGCGCGACACCGCCGTCGCACCGCGGTGCAGCCGGGCGATCGGCGCGCCGAGTCGCCGCGACCAGATCAACGCCAGGCCGAGCGCGAACGCGATCGCCGCGGCGCCGCCGATCGCGAGCGAGCGGACCGCGAGCGCCTTCGTCGCATCGAGCGAGCTGCGATCGACCGCGACCGCGACGATGCCGACCGGGGTGCTGCGGTGATCGAGCAACGCGGTCGCCGCGAGCGCGTAGCGTCCGGTCACGGTCGAGATCGGGTGGATCACGCGCTGCCCGCGCAGCACCGTCGCGACGTCCGCTTGCGGGAGCACCAGCGCATCGGCGCGCCGGCCGAGGTTCGAGCGAAACGTCACCGCGAGCTGGCCGCTGACACCGCCGATCAGGACATCCGCGGACAGCGCGCCTTTGATGCCGTCGGCGAACTCGCCGTCGAGTGGAGTCGACAACACCGCGATGCCGCGCAGCGCGAGCTGGCTGTCGACGATCGGCGATACCGCGCGGACGACGACGCGATCGCCGACCGCGACGAACTTCACGTCGCGCCCCCAGTTCTGCGCCGACGCGACCTCGGGATCGCCGGGTGGGGCAGCGAGGCCCTCGAACCGCGCGTCGTTGCCGCCGATCACGCGATCGAACAACGGCTGGCCGTTCGCGTCGAGCATCTGCAGCCGCGCCGATGGCGCGTGGACCGACGCGTGGGCGAACCAGGCGTCGAGCGCGGGCTCGCCGCCGCCGAGCGCCGCGACGAGATCGCTGCTCTCCGATAGCTGGACGGTCTCGTCGCCGATGCGTTCGACCGCGCGCAGGATCAAGTTGAGCCCGACCGTGAGCTGGCGATCGGCGTCGTCGCGCAGCCGAGTCTCGAGGCTCGACAAGATCACGCCGGTCGCGATCGACGCGACGATCCCGACCGGCACGAGCGCGGCGAACCCGATCGCCAAGATCAGCTTCGTGCGTAACCGCAGCCGGCAACAGGCGGCGCCCGAGCTCGGAGCGACGGGCCTGCGCCTCGCTCACCGCGCCTCCACCCGCCGGATCAACGAGTAGACCGGATGCCCGGTTGGCGACAACACGACATCGGTCAGCTCGGCACGGCCGGCGACGACGAGCTCGCTGTGCGCGATCGGCACCCACGGCGCGTCGGTCGCGAGCTGATCCTGGACCGCGGCGTACAACCCCTTGCGCGTCGGCTGATCGGCGGCGGCTTGCGCATCGAGCAGCATGCGATCGACGAGCGGATCGCGATAGAACGCGACGTTCTGCGCCGAGCCAGCGACCGCGTTGTCGGAATCGAACAACACGTAGAGAAAGTTGTCGGGATCGCCGGTGTCCGCGATCCATCCGAACACGCACAGGTCGTCCTCGCCGGCTTCGCACGACGCGCGGTGTCGCGCGTAGGGCTGGAGCACGAGCTCGGTATGGATCCCCGCTTGCTCGAGTCCAGCCTGGATGAACCGCGCGACGCGCTCCGGCTGCGGCAGATACAAACGCGGCGTCGACGGCGCGTAGAGCTTGTACGTCGCCTTCGGATCGAACGCGTGATCGGCGGCCGCTTGCGCGAGCAACCGGCGCGCCGCGATCGGATCGTAGGTGTAGCGCGCGGCCGACTCGTGGTAGGCCCAGTCGGTCGGCGGCAGCGGCCCGTCCGCCGCGATCGCGCGGCCCTGGTACGCGAGCTTGACGATCGGTTCTTTGTTGATCGCGAAGTTCGCCGCTCGGCGCACGCGCACGTCGTCGAACGGCGGATGCCGCGTATTGAGCGCGAGGTACGTGACGTCGTTGCCCGCGGTGTGGTGCAACACGAGATCGGGGTGGAGCTCGACGAACGGTTGCTCGTCCGGCAAGATCGCGGTCGCGAGATCGACCGAGCCCGACTCGAGATCGATCAGCCGCTGGCGTGCATCGACGACGACCTGGAACACGACGCGCTCGAGCCACGGCCGCGGGCCCCAATAGCCGTCGAACCGATGGACCACGACACTCTCGCCCCGATTCCACGCCTCGAGCTCGAACGCGCCGGTGCCGACCGGATGGAGCGCGAAGTCATCACCCCACGTCGCGACCGCAGCCGGCGACACGATCGGAAACAGCGCGAGCTCGCCGAGCAGCGGCGCATAGGGCCGATTGACATGGATCTCGACCGTCGTCGGGCCGGCCGCGGCGACCTGGACGATGTCCTTCAATAGCGAACGCCAGTAGGCGCCGGCGCTGCCGAGGTACTGCGGATGCTTCGGATCGAGCAGCCGCTCGAACGAGAACACGACGGCATCGGCGGTGAGCGGCGTGTGGTCGTGGAACATCACGTTCGCCCGCAGCTGGAACGTCCACGTCTTGCCGTCGCTCGAGATCTGCCAGCTCGTCGCGAGCCGTGGCTCGATCTCGGTGGTCCCGGGCTTCCATCCGACGAGCCCTTCGAACAGCAACTCGCCGACCTCGATCGACTCGCTGTCGGTGACGCGCGCGGGATCGAGCGCGATGACATCGGCGGCCTTCGCGACGATCAGCGTGCCCGGGTCCCGCTGCGTCCGCCAATTCGCGCGGGCAGCGTCGCAGCCCAACGCCGCGATCAGACCGAGCCCCACGAGAGCGCGCACGGCTTACGCTAGCACGCGGTATCTGCGCGATGACCGCGTGCTAACGGTCCATGGGGTCGATTGACTCTCGGCTTTCGCTGACTTAGCGTCCCCCCATCGCGGATGTCGTCGCGATGAATCGCTACGTACGCACTACGTCTCAAGGGAGCCGCCCGACATGCAGCATCGCCTCGCCGTCTTCTCCGCAACGCTCGCGCTCGCCTTGGTCACGACCGGATGCGACATCGGCAAGATCACGGTCAACACGACCGCGAAGGTGCTGTTGCGCGCTCAGCCGTCGCTCCAGATGGAGTCCGATTACCAGCTCGCGCACGACGCGATCCCGGGCGCGCTCAAGACGGTCGAAGGATTCTGGGTCGTCTCCCCGGATAACGACAACCTCATCCACATCCTCACCGAGGGCTATTGCCAGTACGGCACGGCGTTCGTCGACGACGACTGGGAGGCCGCGAAGTTCGCGAAGGACCTTGACCAGGTCGACTACCACAACGCGCGCGCGACGCAGATCTACACGCGCTGCCTCAACTACGCGCTCAAGTCACTGGGCTCGCGCTGGCAGAAAGAGCTGTTCGGCACGTCGGACGTCGTAGCGAAGCTGATCAGCGACACCGGCGAGGACGACCGAACGCCGATGATGTGGGCCGCGCTCGCGCTCGGCTCGATCGTCAACCACAACTTGAGCCGGCCGGAGATCCTCGCCTACTTACCGACCGTACAGCTGATGCTGAATCGGGTCGTGGCGCTCGACGCGAAGGATCCGCCGAGCGACGCCCAGCTAGCGGCGCTGCCGCACCTCGCGCTCGGCATGATCTTTTCGGCCGCGAGCCAGCAGTTCGGCGGCGATCCGAAGCGCGCGACCGAAGAGTTCCAGACCGCGCTCAAGCTCACCGGCGACAAGATGCTGCTCGCCCGCACGCTGTGGGGGTACAAGGTCGGGCTGCAGACCAACGACCGCAAGCTGTTCCACGAACAGCTCGTCAAGGTGCTCGAGACTCCCGGCTCGATCTGGCCGGAGCAACGTCTCGCGAATGAAGTCGCCCACCGTCGGGCACGCCGGTACCTCTCGCACGAGAAGGAGCTCTTCTGATGATCAAGCCTACCCTAGTCACGCTCACCGCGGCCCTGGCACTCGCGTCGGTTCGTCCGGCGCACGCGGATGGGATCGAGCTTCGCATCGCGAGCCTCGCGCCCGAGAACAGCCCGTGGATGGACGTCCTCGATAAGGCGGCCGCCGAGATCAAAGACAAGACCAACGGGCGCGTCACGTTCAGGTATTACCCGGGCGGCCAGCAGGGCGACGAGCGTGACTTCGTCAAGAAGATCAACCTCGGCCAGCTCGACGGCGCCGCGGTCACCGCGGTCGGTCTCGCGATGATCGACGAGTCGATCCGCGTGCTCGAGCTGCCGATGATGTTCAAGAGCGTCGACGAGCTCGACTATGTCGCCGACAAGATGTGGCCCTACTTCCAGAAGAAGTTCGAAAAGAAAGGCTTCCGGCTCAACGATCGCGGCGAGGTCGGCTGGGTCTACTTCATGTCGAAGAACAAGATCGAGTCGATCAACGACTTGAAGGGCCAGAAGCTGTGGCTGTGGGGCGACGACCGCCTCGTCACGGCGATGTTCAAGAAGCTGAACCTCAACGGCGTACCGCTCGGCGTGCCCGAGGTCGACGCCGGCCTCACCACCGGCCGCATCAACGCGTGCTACGGCTCGCCCGTCGCGGCGGTCGCGCTGCAGTGGTACACGAAGATCAAATACATGACGTCGATGCCGATGAGCTTCGCGATCGGCGCGACCGTGATCTCGCTCAAGTCGTATCAGAAGCTGTCACCCGAGGACGCCAAGACCGTCGAAGCGATCGGCGCGTCGTCGAGCCGCAGGCTGCGCAGGACGATCCGCAAGGCGAACGAGGACTCGAAGGACACGATGACGCGCAAGGGCGTGACCGTCGTGCAGACGCCGGTCGCGATGGTCGACGAGTTCACGAAGGCCTCGCAACAAGCCTGGAAGGAACTGGTCGGCAAGGTGTACTCGCAGGAAGAGCTCGACATGGTGCTCAAGTATCGCGACGAGTACCGCGCGAAGCACAATTAGCCTTCAAGTCGGTCTACCATCGGCCAGTGCAAGAGCCACCGGACGAACCAGCGGCGAGGGCGAGCCAGGTAAGCCTCGACGCCCCTGACCTCTATCCCGACGATGGGCCGTTCGCGACCCGGCTGCGCAAGCTCAACAGCGCGCTCGGCTTGTTCGAGCAAGCGGTGCTCGCCGCGTTGCTCGCGACGATCGTCCTCACCGAGGGTGGGTCGGCGATTCAATCGCTGATCACCGGACGTGGCTTCGAGATGTGGCACAACAACCTGGTCCGCGCGTGCACCGTCGCGATCGCGATGTTCGGCGCGGCGATGGCGAGCGCCCAGCAGCGTCACCTGTCGATGGATCTGGTGTCGCGCCGGCTCGCGCCGCGCGCGCGGTTATTCCTGCGCGTCGGCCTGCTCGCGTTCACGATCGCGCTCGCCGGCCTGCTCGCGAGAGCCGCGCTCAACCAGCACGGCACCGATGACATGCCGGCCGACGCGTCGTGGCTCGGCATGCTGACCGCTCTACCGACGGTCGATATCGTCGTGATGCTCGGCGCGCTGCTCATCGTCGCGCACAGCGCGATTCAGCTCGCGATCGATGTCGACTACATCGCGCGCCACAAGCTTCCGCCCGAGCGGATGAGGTCGGGGCACTGATGACCACGATCCTGATCATCCTGCTCATCCTGTGCTTCATCAGCGGCGCGCCGCTGTTCGCGATCATGCTCGGCGCGCTCGGCCTGGGCTCGGCGGTGTCGGGGCGCGGGTTCGACGTCGGGTTCAACGGTGGCGTCAGCGATCTGATCTCGATGGGCCTGGGCAACCAGGGCGAGACCCTCGCGACGATCCCGATGTTCATCTACGCCGGGTACCTGCTCGCCGAGGCCAAGACCGCCGATCGCCTGGTGCGGTTCGCGAACGCCGCGCTCGGCTGGCTGCCCGGCGGGCTCGCGATCGTGACGATCATGACGTGCGCGCTGTTCACCGTGTTCACCGGTGCGTCGGGCGTGACGATCATCGCGCTCGGCGGCGTACTCATGCCGGCGCTGGTCAAGCACGGCTACCCCGAGCGGTTCTCGATGGGCCTGATCGCGGGCACCGGCTCGGTCGGCCTGCTGTTCCCGCCCGCGCTACCGCTGTTCATCTACGGCGCGGTCTACGGCCTGCAGCAGCTCGACAAGGACTGGGACACCCAGCGGTTCCTGTTCGCCGGGATCGTGCCCGGGCTCGTGCTGATCGGCATGCTGTCGGCGGTCGCGATGGCCGTCGCGATCATCAAGAAGCTCCCGACGCAGAAGTTCGACCTCGGCGAGCTCGGTCACAGCTTCGTCAAGGCGCTGCCCGAGCTGTTCATCCCGTTCGGGGTGTTGCTCGGCATGAAGAGCGGCATCCTGCCGGCCGAGATGGCGGCGATGACCGTGATCTACGTCGTCGTGCTCGAGATCGGGATCTACCGGATGCTCAAGCCGAAGATGCTGTGGACGACCTCGCGCGAGGCGATGGCGATGGTCGGCGCGATCTTCATCATCATGTTCTGCGCGACCGCGTTCACGAACTACCTCGTGACCCAGGGCGTGCCGCAGAAGCTCGTCGCGTGGACGCAAGCGCACGTCGGCTCGCGCCTGGTGTTCTTGCTCGCGCTGAACGTGATCCTGCTGATCGTCGGCACGGTGATGGACATCTTCTCGGCGATCGTGATCGTGCTGCCGCTGATCGCGCGCACCGCACAGGCGTACGGCATCGACCCGTACCACCTCGGCGTGATCTTCCTGCTCAACCTCGAGGTCGGTTATCTCCACCCGCCGGTCGGGCTCAACCTGTTCATCACGAGCGTGAAGTTCCAGCGACCGATCACCGAGGTGATGTGGGCGACGATCCCGTTCCTGATCACGATGATCGTCGCGCTTCTGACGATCACCTATATCCCGCAGCTCACGGTGGTCCCGGCCGCCGAGGTGCGCGGGCTCGCCGACACCGCTGCCGTGCCGGAGGTCGCGCTCGTGGCCTTCGATGGCACACCGCTCAAGGACAACGCCGGCAAGCCGCTGGTCGTGAAGAAGACCGACTGCGACACGCTCCAATCCGACAAGAAGGACGCGTGCGCGAACGTGTTCTTCTACGCCGCGCAGTGCAAGACCGATCCGAAGCCGGACGTATGCTTGCATCGCAAGATCGCGAGCTATGCGAAGCGCAACATGCAACTCGTGCTGCAGCCCGAGATCGCGCTGATCGACGACGACAAGAACCCGGTCAAGGACTCGAGCGGGGCGCCGAGCGTCAAGAAGTTCGCCGACTGCGGCAAGGAGGCCGACAAGGACGCGCAAGACGCCTGCCGCGGGCTGTTCTACGACGTCTCCGGTTGCAAGATCGATCCCGGCGATACCACGACCGAGAAGTGCATCTTCAATGTCGTCAGCAAGTACGCGCGCGATAATCCCCCTTGATCGCTATCCTTCGCACGCTTCGCCCGCAGCAGTGGGTGAAGAACCTGTTCGTCGCGGCGGCGCTCGTGTTCTCGCGACACCTCACCGACGCGACGTATGCGTGGCGGACCGCGATCGCGTTCGCGGCGTTCTGCGCGTTGTCCGGAGCGGTCTATGCGTTCAACGACGTGCGCGACGTCGCCGCGGATCGCGCACATCCTCTCAAGTGCAAGCGGCCGATCGCCGCGGGTGCGCTGTCCGAGCGCGCGGCGCTCGCCACCGCGATCGTGCTCGCGATCTCGGCGCTCGGCGCGTGCATCTGGCTCGATTGGCGACTCGCCGTGTGCGCGGCGATCTACCTCGCGCAGAACATCGCGTACAGCGTGCGGCTCAAGCACGTCGCGTTCGTCGACATCGCGCTCGTCGCGGCCGGCTACATCCTGCGCGTCCTCGGCGGCGCGTTCGCGATCGACGTGCCGGCGTCGGAGTGGCTGCTCGCCTGCACCGCGCTGCTCGCGGTGTTCCTCGGCCTCGGCAAGCGTGCGCACGAGCTCGCCTGGGCCGAGCGCGCCGGCACGGGGACGTCGACCCGGGCCTCGCTCGCCGGTTATCGCCTGCCGGTCGTGCGCACCGCGATGTACGTGATCTCGCTCGCGACGGTCGCCGCCTATGTCGCCTACACGATCGATGCGCGCACCGTCAGGTTCTTCCACACCGATCGGCTGGTGTACTCGTCGCCGTTCGTGGCGCTCGGCATCGCGCGGTTCCTGTCGCTCGCGCTGTGGCGTCCCAAGGACGAGCCCCCGACCGACGCGATCATCCGGGATCCGTGGGCGCTCGGTGCCGCGGTAGCCGCCGCGATCTGCGTGCTGTACGCGATCTATCGGTGATAAAACAGCCGCGTGTCGGATCCGAACGACTCCGCGATCTCGCGGCGCAAGGCCGACCATCTCGAGGTCGCCGCGTCGGGGCGCGCCGCGTTCGTACGGTCGACGCTGCTCGAAGAAGTTCACCTCGTGCACCAGGCGCTGCCCGAGCTCGCCCTCGACGACATCGACCTCGAGACCGAGCTCGTCGGCCGCAAGCTCGCCGCCCCGCTCGTGATCAGCGGGATGACCGGTGGCACGCCCGAGGCGGCGGCGATCAATCGCGACCTCGCGCGGGCGGCCCAAGCGGCGGGTGTCGCGCTCGGCGTCGGATCGCAGCGCGCGATGGCCGAGCATCCGGAGCTCGCCGCGACGTTCCACATTCGCGATGTCGCGCCGTCGGTCGTCTTGCTCGGCAACGTCGGTGCGGTGCAAGCCACGGCGTGGGGACCGACGCGCGTCGTCGAGCTCGCGAAGCGGATCGGCGCCGACGCGATCGCGGTTCACCTCAACGTGGGGCAGGAGCTGATCCAGGATCGCGGCGATCGCGATTTTCGCGGCCTCGTCGCGGGCATCGCGAAGCTGGTCGCGGCCTCGCCGTTGCCGGTCGTCGTCAAGGAGACCGGCTGTGGCCTGTCGCCGCATGCCGCGCGCCAGTTGATCGGCGTCGGCGTCCACACCGTCGATGTCGCGGGCGCCGGCGGTACGAGCTGGGTCGCGGTCGAAGCGGTGCGCGCCGAAGCGAACAGCGCCGCGGCCGCGCTCGGTGGCGAGCTCTGGGATTGGGGTGTGCCCACCGCGGTCGCGGTCGCCGCGTGCGCGAGCGCCGGGCTCGTCACGATCGCGTCGGGCGGTCTGCGCTCGGGCTACGACGTCGCACGCGCGCTCGCGCTCGGAGCGCGGGCCGGCGGGATGGCCGCGCCGGTGTTGCGCGCTCAGCGCGATGGAGGCGAGCCGGCGGTGAGCGAGCTGTTGACGCGCGCGATCGCCGCGATTCGCTCGGTGTGCTTGCTGACCGGATGCCGTACGCCGGCCGAGCTCGCCCGCGCGCCGCGCCATCTCGGTGCGAACCTCAGAGCGTTTCTGTCCGACCTCGAGATCAGCGAGGCGCGGCGATGACCGCGATCGGCTGGGGCAAGGTGATCCTGCTCGGCGAGCACGCGGTCGTCTATGGCTACCCCGCACTGACCGCGGCGCTCGATCGCGGCGTGCGGTTGTCCGCGGTGCCGACGCCGGCCGGCGGAACGCTGCGCTGTGATGTGCCGGAGTGGAACATCAAGGTCATCGCCCCACCGGCCGCGGGCGGTGACGAACCGACGCTGACCGCGCGCGGCGACTCCGACCACCCGTTCGCGCGCGGGCTCGCCGCGATCGCCGATTCGCTCGGCATCGGCCGGCCACCGCTGACCCTCGTCGGCGAGGCGCAGATTCCGCCGGGGGCGGGGCTCGGTGCTTCGGCGGCGTTCGCGGTGGCGACCGCGCGCGAGCTGCTCGCCTGGGCGAAGCGCGCGCCCGATCCGACCGCCGTCGCGCACGCGGCGGCGGCGAGCGAAGAGGTGCTCCACGGCCGGGCGAGCGGGGTCGATGTCGCGATCGCGAGCGCGGGTGGCATCGGCGTGTTCCGCAAGGCCGGCGGCTTGCGCGCGCTGCCGAAGCTGTCGCTGCGCGTGCTCGTCGGGCCGAGCGGTGCCCCGAAATCGACGTCGCAGATGGTCGAGCGCGTCGCGCTGTCGACCGGCGGCAAAGCCGGCGACCCGCGGCTGCGCGAGCTCGCGAAGCTGACCGACTCCGGCACGTCGTTCCTGCTCGGGGGAGAGCTCGCCGAGCTCGGCGCGACGATGAACCGCGCGCACGAGGTGCTCGCCGACCTCGGCGTCTCGACGCCGCTGCTCGACGGCCTGTGTACCGCGGCGCGCGAAGCCGGCGCGTACGGCGCGAAGCTCACCGGCTCGGGCGGCGGCGGCTCGGTGATCGCGATCGCGCCGCGCGAGCGAGAGGCCGACGTGCTCGCGGCCTGGAAGGTCGCCGCGGTCACCGGCTTCGCGTCGGTGGTCGGGAGCCGCTGATGACGCTCGCACGCGCGTGCGCGAACATCGCGCTCGTCAAGTATTGGGGCAAGCGCGCCGGCGAGGGTGCGCTCAACCTGCCCGCGACCGGATCGCTGTCGCTGACGCTCGACGCGCTCGTCACCGAGACTCGGCTCGAGCTCGACAGAGCGCTCGCCGCCGACGCGGTCACGCTCGACGGAGCCCCCGCCGGCGACCGCGAGCGCGCGAAGGTCAGCGCGTTCCTCGACCTCGTGCGCGCAACATCGGCGCCGCGCGCGCGGGTCGATAGCGTCAATCGGTTTCCGACCGCCTCGGGGCTCGCGTCGTCGGCGTCGGGCTTCGCCGCCCTCGCGGTGGCGGCGACCGAGGCGTACGATGTGGCGATGTCGCCGCGCGCGTTGTCGCAGCTTGCGCGGATGGGCTCGGGCTCGGCCGCACGCTCGATCGCCGGCGGGTTCGTGCGCATGCACGCCGGCGCGACCGACGACGATGCGTACGCCGAGCCGATCGAGTCGCCGCTCGCGGCCGACGTCCGCATGGTGATCGCGATCGTCGGCGGCGGAGCCGCGAAGAGCCACGGCTCGCGCGACGCGATGGCCCACGTCGCCGCGACCTCGCCGCTCTACGATGCCTGGCTCGCGCTCGTGACGCGCGACCTCGCCGCGGCCGAAGCGGCGCTCGCCGCCGGTGATCTCGCGCGACTCGGCGAGGTCGCCGAGGCCAACGCGCTCGCGATGCACGCCTCGGCGTTCGCGGCACGGCCCGCGATCATCTACTGGCAGCCCGCGACGGTCGCGTTGCTCGCGATCGTGCGCGAGCTGCGCGCCGCGGGTCACGCCGCCTGGGCGACGATCGATGCCGGCCCGCACGTCAAGGTGTTGACCACCGCGGCCGACGCGGCCCACGTCGCGACCGCCGTCGCGAGCATCGCCGGCGTCACCGAGGTCCTGACGAGCGGCGCCGGTCGCGGCGCGGAGGTCGTGCGATGACCGCATGGAGCGCGTCGGCGCCGGGCAAGCTGATCATCGCCGGCGAGTACGCCGTACTGGCCCACGCACCGGCGCTCGTGATCGCGGTCGATCGCCGAGTCACCGCGACGCGCCGGCTCGGACCGAGCGGGTCGTCGCCGTTTCTGGTCGCGGTCGCCGCCGAGCTCGCTCGCCGCCGGGGCGACGCCGATCCGGCCGCGCGCGCCGCCCTCGAGATCGCGGTCGACAGTCGCGCGTGCTACGAGGGCGGCACGAAGCTCGGGCTCGGCTCGAGCGCCGCGGTCACCGTCGCCGCCACCGCGCTCGCGCTCGCGAGCACCGGTGCCAACTTCGATCGCGACGAAGTGCTCGCGATCGCGCTCGCCGCGCATGCATCGGCGCAGAGCGCGCGCGGCAGCGCCGGATCGGGTGCCGATATCGCCGCGGCGGTCTACGGCGGCGTGATCGAGTTCAAGCGCCGCCGGCTCGCGACGCCGGGCGGTGGGCTCGGCCCCGACGCGGGCGCCGACGTGCTGCATCGGCGCTGGCCGAACGACGTCACGCTGCTGCCGTTCTTCACCGGGCGGGCCGCCGACACCGCGACGCTCGTCGCGCAAGTCGCCGCCGCACGCGCCGCGAAGCCGGTCGACGTCGATGCCGCGATCCGCGCGATCGGCGATGCCTCGGTCGCCGCATGTGCGGTCGTCGCCGCGCAGGAGAGCTCCGGCACCGCCCTGATCGCGGCCCTGTCCCTCGCCGGCCGCGCGCTCGATCGCCTCGCGACCGTGACCGGAGTCGCGTTGGTGCCGGAGTGCGTCACGGCGGCGCGCGCGGTGCTCGCCCGATTCGGCGGCACCGCGAAGACCACCGGCGCGGGCGGCGGCGATGTCGCGATCGGCGTAATTCCAGCGAAAGCGGACGCAACCGCCGCACTGCGCCTGATCATCGAATGCGGGTGCAAGCCGCTGTCCCTCGCGGTCGACCCCGTCGGCGTGGACTTGCGTCCCGTCGCACAGTAGAACCCCAAGCGTCGTGCCGTCACGCCTGCCCGGTCTGTACCGCCTGTCGCTTGCCGAGCGCCGGCGCGTGGTCGTCGAGGCCGTGGGCGTGCCCGAGGCCGCGCTCGTCGCGCTCGACCCCGGCGCGCTGTCGACCGAGGCTGCCGACGGCATGATCGAGAACGTGATCGGCACGTACGCGTTGCCGTTCGCGGTCGCGGTCAACTTCCACGTCGACGGCGTGCCCGCGCTCGTGCCGATGGTGATCGAGGAGCCGTCGGTCGTCGCCGCCGCTTCGAACGCCGCGCGCATGACGCTGCCGGAAGGCTTCTCCACCGAGGTCTCGGCGCCGGTGATGATCGGCCAGATCCAGGTCGTGGACATCGACGACGTCGACGCCGGGCTCGCGCGGCTGCGCGCCGCCGCGGCCGCGCTGATCGACGATGCGCGCCGGCTCGTGCCGCGGCTCGTCACCCGAGGCGGTGGCCCGCTCTCGCTCGATGCGCGGATCGTCGCGCGCCCGCCCGGCCCCGACGGCGGAGTCATCGTCGCGCACCTGCACGTCGATTGCCGCGACGCGATGGGCGCGAACCTCATCAACACGCTGTGCGAGGCGATCGCCGAGCGGGTCGCGGGGGCGTGCGGCGGTCGGCCGGGCCTGCGCATCCTGTCGAACCTCACCGACGGCCGGACCGTCACCGTGCGCTGCCGGATCGGCGACGCCGAGCTCGCCGGCGACGGCCACGGCCCCGACGTGCGCAAGGCGGTGGCCGCGGCGTCGCGGTTCGCCGAAGCCGATCCGTACCGCGCCGCGACCCACAACAAGGGCATCATGAACGGCGTCGACGCCGTGCTGGTCGCGACCGGCCAGGACTGGCGCGCGGTCGAGGCCGGCGCGCACGCGTTCGCCGCCCGCACCGGCACGTACCGGCCGCTCGCCACCTGGCGCGAGCAAGACGCCGGCCTCGTCGGCGAGCTCGTGATGCCGCTCGCCGCCGGGACGGTCGGCGGCGCGCTCCACGTCCATCCCGGCGCGCGGTTCGCGCTCGAGCTCGCCGGGATCGCGACCGACGAGCACGCCGGCCACGCCGATCGCCTGGCCTCGCTCGCTGGGGCGGCCGGGCTCGCGACGAACCTCGCCGCGCTGCGCGCGCTCGCCACGGAGGGAATTCAGCGCGGCCACATGGCGTTACACGCGCGGGGGCTCGCCCGCGCGGCCGGCGCGACCGGCGAGCTGATCGACCGCGTCGCGGCCGAGCTTTCGGCGTCCGGAGACGTAAAACCTGATCGTGCGCGCGAAGTCCTCGCGCGCCTGCAGCAAAAGTAAGAGGACCGCCATGATCAACCGCCTCGGAGTCGTCCGCTCGCCCGCCCTCGCCGTCCCGCTGCCGCCGACGCTCGAGCTCGGCGCCTGCTACCGCTACTGCGAAGCGCTGTGCCGGTCGCGTCATCACAACTATCCGGTAGCGTCGATGTTCGCGCGCTCCGCGCTGCGCCAGCACATCTTCGCGCTGTTCGCGTTCGCGCGCGTCGCGGATGATATCGCGGACGAGCACACGTTCGAGGGCCGGCGCGCGCGCGAGCTCGATCGCTGGGAAGAACAGCTGCACGCGGCGTATCGCGGCAACGCCGAGCACCCGGTGTTCGTCGCGCTCGCCGACACGGTCGACAAGTTCGCGCTGCCGATCACCGAGTTCACCGACCTGCTGTCCGGGTTCCGGACAGACCTCGAGCGCCGCCGCTACGCGACGTTCGACGAGCTCCGCAGCTACACCCGTCAAGCCGCCGAGCCGGTCGGCCGCATGCTGCTCTACATCGGCGGCTATCGCGCGCCGGAGCTCCACGCGTACGCCGATGATCTGTCGAGCGCGCTCGCCGTCGCCCGCCTCGTCCAGGACGTCCCGGCCGATTGGGCGCGCGGTCGCGTCTACCTGCCGGCCGAGGATCTGCGCCACTTCGGCGTCACCGAAGCCGACATCTCGGCGCGCCGCGTGTCGTCGGCGGTCGGCAATCTCGTCCGCTACGAGGTCGCGCGCACCCGCGCGCTGTTCGAGCGCGCTCGCCCGCTCGTCGATGTCGTCGGCGCCGATCTCGCGGTCGAGCTCGCGCTGATGTGGCACGGCGGGATGCGCATGCTCGACAAGATCGAGCGCGTCGGCGGCAAGCTGTTCGCCGAGCGCCCGCGGCTGACCACCGCCGACAAGGCGATCGTGCTCGCGCGCGCGCTCGCGTGGCGCGGCGAGACGCTGCCGCCGCGCACGCTGCACCTCTTGCAGCGGCTGACCGAGTCGCCGAGCGGGCGAGCATAAGCACGCTCGGCGTGAACGCGAGGCGCTTCGCGCGGCTGCCTGCGAGGGCGCCCCGGACCCGCGCGGGCGACGGCGCTGACCGTGGCGGTTCCCGGCGCCTCCGCGGAGCGACGCCGCTGCGCGGCGATCGCGCTGCGCGCGAGTTGGAGTGTCGACCTCGAGGCCGAGCGTCTCATCGCGCGCCTGCCCTTGCTCTCCGGGGCATCCCTCGCGGCGACGCCGCGCTCAGCGACGAGATCGCGTCCTCGCTCCACACTCGACTGTCCTGATCTGGGACAGCCGATCGCGGCATACTCGGCGACCGATGGGTCGCTCGATCAGTTCACGTTCTACGCGTACGACGACGCCGGGCGGGTGATCGAGGAGTACATCACCGACGACACCGGCCGCGTCGCCGACAACAAGTTCAGCTACACCAACAACCATCTCCACGAGGTGACCACGCCGTCGGCCGCGGTGATCGGCTACACCTACGGCTCGAGCGGAAGCCCGTCCGATGATGACCTCGTCACCTCGATCTACCGCGGAACCACCTCGACCCCGATCGTGCAAAGCATCGCGTGGAACGCGTTCGGACCCTTGCAGTCGTTTGCCTGGCTCGCCACGATCAGCGGCACCGCCCTCACCAATACGATCGTGCGTGACAAGAACTACGACATCACGGAGGTCAAAGGGGCGATCGCTGCAGGCACCCCCGGCACCGACGTCGTCACGCCGCGCGACGCCCTGCGGCGCGTGACCTCACGCACGTATTCGCCGGCGCTCACCGGGCTTACCAACTCGTTCTTTCTTTACGACGAGCAGAGCCGGGTGACGTGCGAAACTACAACCTCGGTGTCGACCTGCCCCACCAGCGGCTCGGGCCTCAAGAACAACCACAGCCTCTCGCCCCCGTTCATGAGCGCGGGCGACTGGAAGCTGCTGCTGCGCCCGGTGCCCGGCAGCACCGGCGGCCTCACGAACGACTTCAACTCGTCCGGCACCGGCTACGGCAGCACGCACCAGGTCACCGACGTCAATCAATCCGATGGCACGCCCGCCCTCGGTCACACCGCGATGGCGTACGACGTTCGCGGCGAGCGCGAATACGACGACAACACCACGACGCTCACCAACGATCGCCGCGACTACACGTACGATGCGCGCCACAACGTCGTCAACGTCCGCGGCCAGTACTACACGGGTAGCGCCTGGCACTACTACGACGTCGCCAGCGCCTTCGACGCGACCAACCGGCGCGTCTTCAAGTCGTTCTACGACGAGACCACGACGACGACCGCGCAGTGGTTCTTCTACTACGATCCGATGAACCGCCTGGTGGAGGTGAACTAAACAGAATCGCACGGCTTGTGGATCACAGGAACCTGGCCACGTGATTCGCGATCAGCTTCGGGTCCTCCTGAAACATCGCGAAGGTTGCGCAGAGGGCCGTGTCGCGCTCTTCGACGGTCTTGTAAAAGCGATTGTGGGTGGTTCGTTTCTTGGTCACTTTCCAGACACCTTCAATCGCATTGAACTCGGGCGAATAGGGCGGCAGTCGGAACAGCTCGATGCGATGGCGGTTCTCCTTTAGCCACAGCTTTCCGTCTTCCTTGAGATTGTGGCAGGGACCGTTGTCGATGATCAGGAAGATCTTGCGCCGGGTTCGAGCAACGACCTGCTTGAGGAAGTCGAAGAACGTGAGTCCGTTGAAGACGGGCGCAAACTTGTAGTGGAACCGTGGTCGTTGCTCGAGCGTAACGACGCCGAAGACGTGCGCCGTCTTGCGCATGCCGAACGTGTCTACGCGGGGCTGGCAGCCAACTCGGGACCACGTTTGGTGGAGCGTCCCGTCGAGCCAGAAGCTGGCCTCGTCGCCGAAGGCAACGACGCCGCGGCACTGGCGCGCTTTTTTTTAATCTTCGGCAAGGTCTCTCGCAGCCACGTGGCCTGCCGCGCAAGATCGGCTCGGGCCAGCCGTTTACGCGGCCGCTGGACCGAGAACTTGAGTTGGTGCAGGAGCCTCGGCACGTGATGATTGTGATAGCGAACGCCGAACCGCTCCTCGATCAGGTCGCCGATCATCGGACCGGTCCAGACACCGGACTGATAGCCTGCCTGCATCGGGCCCAGTTCAATGATGATCCCCAGAGCCTCGCGTTGCTCGTCGGTGAGCTTCGGCGCAGGGCCTTCGGCAATCGAAGTCCGAAGCCCCTCAACGTGATCGACGTCGTACCACTGGAGCCAGCGATTGACGGAGCCGCGTGTGATGCCGAAGTCGACCGCGATGTGCGTGACTTTTCGTCCATCGATGTATGCACGAACAGCACGGCCCCGACGCCATTCGCCGAGGTCGTTCTTGAGTTGCGCTTCGACGATAAAATCGTCGAGCTGTTTGAGCTGCGTGCCACGGCGACGCGAGCGACGAATTGCCTTGCCTGGTTGAGATCGAGCCACGATCGCCGCACGATGATCCTCTCGGGATCCTTCGTCAATAGGCGAGGATCTCAGCCTGTGCGATCCTGTTTAGAAGGCGTCCGGCTACGACGAATCTTGGGTTTTGAACCCAACAAGTGGGTACTATGTCAATTCATTCACACAGGACTACGCTGCCAGACCCTACGTGTTGGATACTACGATAAGCCAGCTGAGTGGCTCACCGCCAGAACCGCCTTCGCTAGTCACGCCGCCAGAACCCTCGCATGGTAGGGTGATTCGGCGCAGTGATAAATAGTTGACCGTTCTGCAAGCGTAACCGTCCGGGCGAGGACGCATACCGGAGCGCTCGCGCGTACCTACAAACCATTCCGCGTCGCTGACCTAGCGCTTCCGGTCGGCTTCGAGGTAGGCGACGAGCGCATCGACGAGGTCGTCGGCGAGCGCGCGCGACGCCGGGCGCTGGCCGGCGGGGATGTCGTTGACGATGATCGCGAACGCGATGACGTGGCTCGCCGAGACCGCGATGTAGCCGGCGAGTGAGGTCACCTTCGCGAGCGTGCCGGTCTTCGCGCGCACCCTGCCCTTCGCGTCGTGTCCCGCCCAGCGCTTCGCGAGCGTGCCGTCGACGCCGCCGACCGGCAGCGACGCGAGCAAGTCCGGGCCGATCCGGAAGTCGGCGTTCGCGGCCTCGAGCACCTGGACGAGCTGACGCGCCGAGACCTCGCTCGCGCCGTACAAGCCGGAGCCGTTCTCGGCCCGGTAGGCGCCGTCGGGCAGGCCGATCGTCGCGAGGTAGGCGTGGACGGCGGCGACACCGTCGGCCCACGTGCCGGCGCCGGGCGCGGTGCGAGTCTCGGCGCCGAGGGTCTTCAGCACGGTCTCGGCGACGTTGTTGTCGCTCTGCTTGTTCATCTCGCGGACCGCGAGCGCGAGCGGTGCGCTGTCGTGCGCCGCGATCAGCTTCGCCGCCGGTGGCACGGCGCGGACCGCGACCTGGCGCCTGGCGATCTTGACGCCGCGCTCGGCGAGCGCATGGCGCAGCACCTCGGCGGCGAACCGCGCCGGATCGTCGACGCGCTTGCGCGTGTCGTAGCTGCCGTCGGCGGGGCAAATCTGACCGGTGACCTCGATCTCGAGGCGGGTCGCTCTGGGCTTCGCGTCGACCTTGATCTTCGTCCGCCCGGTCGCGATCGTCTTGACGTCGGCCTTCGTGATCTTGATGTAGTCGCCCGCGTCGGGCTCGAGCGTCACCTTCGCGGCGCCGCCAGGCTCCGGGGTGACGACGACGGTCACCGCGCCGTGCGCGACCGACAGCGAGGCGACCGGTGCGCGATAGCCGGCGCGCTCGTTCGGTTGGTCCGTGAAGTGCGGCGGCTCGACGACGCCGTCGAAGTAGCTCGTGTCGACGACGAGCCCGCCGGCGACCGAGCGCACGCCGCGCGCCGCGACGTCCGCGGCGAGCGCGCGCAGATCGGCTTGCGACAGCGTCGGATCGCCGCGGCCGCGGATGTAGAGATCGCCGGCGACCTTGCCGGTCGCATCGTCGAGATCGTCGGCGTAGACCGCGGTGCGCCAGCGAAACCCGCCGCCGAGCTTCGCGAGCGCCGCGGTCGTGGTCAGCAACTTCGCGTTCGACGCGAGGTTCAAGCCCACGTCGCCGTCGTGGGCGAACAGCTCCTTGCCCGCGGTCAGGTCCCACACCGCGACGCCGATCTTGGCGTTGCCGAGCGAGGGTCGCCCGCTGATCGCGGTGGCGAGCTTGCTGTCGAGCCAGGTCGTGCGCGCCGCCGGGTCACTCGGGGCGACGAGCGGGCTGGCGCTGCCCGCGCCGACCTCGTCCTCGTCGTCGCTGCCGGCCGCCGATCCCGCCGTGGGGTCGGCGCTCGCATGCGGCATACTCAGCAACGCGAGCGCGCCGAGCGCCGCGATCACCCCGCGAGATGTCCACACGCCTTCACGCTATCACGCTCGCGCTGGTGATCGCCGCCGCCTGCTCCGGCCGTCGCCGGACCCCGGACGACACGATCGTCGTCGCGATCGAGACCCCGATGACGACGCCCGACCCGCGCCACGACATCAACAAGATCGACGAGAAGCTGGCGCGCCTGGTGTGCGCTGGCCTGACCGCGCTCGACTCGCCCGACATGGTGCCGCGGCTCGAGCTCGCCGCGAGCGTCGATCGCGTCGACGACGTCACCTGGGACGTCACGCTCGAGGCCACCGCGAAGTTCTCCGACGGCTCGCCGGTCACCGCCGACGACGTCGCGCGCACGTTCCGCGAGCTGATCGATCCCGAGTCGCAGAGCGAGTTTCACAAGGCGTGGACCGAGCGGCTCGAGTCGATCGACGTCACCGGCCCGCGCAGCGTGCGGTTCCACTTGAAGACCCCGCTCGCGACGATCTTCACCGACCTCGACTTCGGCATCCTGTCCTATCACGGGGTGCCGCCCGGCGAGAGCGCGCCCGACGTCGTGTGCGCCGGGCCGTACGTGCTGCGCGAGCTGACGTCGCAAGCGGCGTTCCTCGACGCGAATCCGTACTACCTCGGCGGCCCGCCGAAGCTGCCCCATGTCGAGATCAAGTTCGTGCGCGACGCGAACGCGCGGATCCTGATGCTCGTCGGCGGCTCGGTCGACCTCGTGCAGAACGGCGTGCGACCGGACCTCGTCGACGATGTCGCCGCCGATCCGAACCTCCGCATCGAGACCGGCCGCAGCGTGATCCTGACCTACATGCTGCTCAACAACGACGATCCGCTGCTCGCGGACGTCCGCGTCCGCCGCGCGATCGCGCTCGCGATCGATCGCAAGTCGATCATCGCCGCGCGGTTCCTCGGTCGCGCGATCCCCGCGATCGGCCTGTTGCCGCCGACCCACTGGGCGTTCGAGCCCGACGTCGCGCGCTACGACTTCGATCCGGTGCGCGCGGGCGAGCTGCTCGATGCCGCGGGCCATCCGCGCGGGCCCGACGGCGTGCGCTTTCACCTCGTCTACAAGACGTCGTCCGATGACTTCCGGGTCGCGGTCGCGCACGTCATCGCGGCGCAGCTCGCGAAGGTCGGCATCGACGTCGAGGTTCGCCCGTTCGAGTTCGCGACGTTCTTCGCGGACCTCAAGCGCGGCAACTATCAGATCGCGACGATGCAGACCGCCGACATCACCGAGCCGGACTTCTACTACACGTACTTCAACTCGACATGGATCCCGAGCAAGGCGAACCCCGACGGCTACAACCGCTGGCGCTACCGCAACGCCCGGGTCGACGCGCTGACCATCGCCGGCCGGCGCGAGCTCGACCAGGCCAAGCGCAAGGTGATCTACGGCGAGGTCCAGCGGATCGTGGCCAGCGACGTCCCGATCGTGCCGCTCTGGCACGAGGACAACGTCGCGATTACCGGCGCGGACCTGCGGGGTTACACGATCGTTCCCAACGCCGGGCTGACCGGCTTGATCGGGGTTACGAAGCATCGCTGACCGGCTCGGCGCGCTTCCCCGCGCCCGCACCGTGTGGTACCTACGGTTGCTGAAATGGCCGCCATCGACCCCGCCGTGGAAGAGCTCTTCGTCGGCATCGCGCATGCGCTGTTCGTCAATCGCTTGCACGTGCTTCGCCTGACCGAGGTCGTTCGCCTCGGCATCAAGCCGGACCCGCACGACCAGAACATGGAAGTGCCGCCGGACATCGACAAAGAGTTGATCAACCAGGCGTTCGCGTACGTCCAGCGCCACTTCCCGCCCACGTTCGCGACCAAGATCGAGACCGCGAAGGCTCGCTGGGTCCGCCTGGCCTAGATCTCGCGTTTGCGCCGCGCCAGCTCCGCGCGGCGCAGGCCGAGCTCGCGCTCGAACCCCGAGTCGCTCGGCTCGTAGATCACTTCGCCGACGAGCTCGTCCGGCAAGTACTCGGCGGGCACGTACGCTCCGGCGAAGTCGTGCGGATACTTGTAGCCCTGGCCGTGACCCAGCGCCTTGCCCGCGCCGCTCTCCGGTCGCAGCCGCGCCGGCACCGGCAACGCACCGCGTTCGCGCACGAGCTTGCGCGCCGCCGCGTATGTCGTCAGCGCGCGATTCGATTTCGGCGCGAGCGCGAGATACACGACCGCTTGGGTCAGCGGCAGCACGCCCTCGGGCAAGCCGACGAGCTCGACCGCGGCGAGCGCCGACGTCGCGACGACCAGCGCCTGCGGATCGGCGTTGCCGACATCTTCGGACGCGAAGATCACCATCCGGCGCAGCACGAACCGCGGATCTTCGCCGGCCTCGATCATCCGGGTCATCCAGTACACCGCCGCGTCTGGATCGCAGCCGCGCATGCTCTTGATGAACGCCGAGATCACGCCGTAGTGCTCGTCACCGGCCTTGTCGTAGAGCAGCGTCTTGCCTTGCGCCGCTTCGGCGACGTGGTCCGCGGTGATCACGCCGTCGCCGCCTTCGCGCCGCGCGAGCTCGGCCGCGACCTCGAGCACCGAGTACACGCGGCGGGCGTCACCGGCGGCGGCGGCGACGACCTGAATGATGACGTCGCTCGCGATCGTCACCTCCATCGCCCCCAGGCCGCGCTCGCGATCCGCGATCGCGCGCGTGACCAAGCCGGCGAGCTCGTCGTCGCCGAGCGGCTGGAGCCGCACGACCCGGCACCGCGACAAGAGCGCCGCGACGATGCCGAAGCTCGGGTTCTCGGTCGTCGCGCCGACCAGCACGACCGTGCCGGCCTCGACGTGCGGCAGCAGCGCGTCTTGCTGGGTCTTCGAGAACCGATGGATCTCGTCGACGAACAAGATCGTGCGGGCGCCGAACTGATCGCGCCGTTCCCCGGCCTTCGCGATCGCCTCGCGCACCTCTTTGACGCCGGCGTCGACCGCGGACAGCGCGGCGACCTCGGCGCGGATCGCGTCGCCGATCAGGCGCGCGAGCGTGGTCTTGCCGCTGCCTGGCGGGCCCCACAAGATGAGCGACGGAATGGTGCGCTCTGGCGCCAGGTTCGCCAGGATGCGCCCTGCGCCGACCAGGTGGCCCTGGCCGACGAGCTCGCTGAGGTCTCGTGGCCGCATCCGCTCGGCGAGCGGCTGGCCGACCTGGCGCTTCTTGGCGCTCTGGGCGAACAAGTCCACGGGTTTCCTTACCGCGTCGCCAGGGATCTCGCGAGCATGTGTGTGGCTGTCGTTATCCCCGTGCTGGAGACACCTCACCCGGCAAGTGGGGCTGTCGCGCGGCGCGTCGTGGCGCCGGGTTCATGGGTTAACCGCTACCTACCCGTGGCACCGACCTTGCTCCTTGTCGGGAGCATGTTGGTCGACGAAACCGCACCGCCCTCCGGCGGTGCTGCCGGTCTCGGGCAAGCCGTGACCGTCGAAGTCGTCTACCGGTATCGCGCCCTGCTCGGGAAGTGCGACCTGGGCCTGGGCCTCGACTGGGACGAGATCGAGCTCGTCACGATGATCGAAGCGACGTTCGCGCCGAGCTCCGACGATCGACGGATGAAGACCGGCCGGCGGTTCCGCCGCGAGCGCGTGGCGTTGCCGGCGCTGATTCGCGGCGACCGGATCAACGATCGGATCGAAGTGTGCGAGCTCGGGCCCGGCGGCTTGGTCGCGCAGGCGGCGCCGTTCATCGCGCATGGCGAGCGGGTCGAGATCGTGATCGAGCTCGCCGATCGCAGCTATCGGTTCGCCGCAGATGGCGTGTGGATGAAGGACGACGTCACCGACTATCGGGTCGGCCTGCGCTTCGTCGGCATCCCGGTGTGCTTGCACCGCGGCACGCCGGGCGAGAAGACCGACGTGCTCGAGCGCATCTCGGCGGCGGCGTAGCAGATCGCCAGCTGCCGCTGCCGCTGCCGCTGCCGTCGCCGGAGCCGCTGCCGTTGCCGCTGCCGCCGCTGTCGCCGTTGCCGTCGCCGCTGCCGAGTCCGTCGCCGCTGCCGTCGCCGAGTCCGTCGCCGTTGCCGTCGCCGCTGCCGTCGCCGCTGCCGTCGCCGCTGCCGCTGCCGAGTCCGTCGCCGCTGCCGTCGCCGTTGCCGTCGCCGCTGCCGTCGCCGTTGCCGCTGCCGCTGCCGAGTCCGTCGCCGCTGCCGTCGCCGTTGCCGTCGCCGTTGCCGTCGCCGAGTCCGAACAGGTGGCCGCTGCCGACCCCGAGTCGGGAATCGCGGCCGACGTGATCGACCGCGGGCGATCGGCTCAGTGCGTGAGGCGCCAGAGGATCGCGCGGACGTGGTCGAGCGGCTCGTCGACCGCCGCGAAGTCCTCGGCGGTGATGACGCCGCGGGCGCGCGCGATCAGGAGGGCGGTCGTGAGCTCGCTCGCGCTGCCGGCGGCGCGGCGATAAAAGTCGGGGCGATCGAGCCCGACGCGCATGCGGCCTTCGCTGAGGTTGAGCGCGACGCTCTCGCCGGCGCGGGCGATCTCGTCGGCGAGTGACTTGCGCGTGCGGCGCACCTTGGCCTCGACAGGGGCGAGCTGCTGCAGGACGGCGAGGGCGAAGTCGAGGGCGTAGAACGACATGGTGATCCTCCGAAGTGAGTGGCCGATGGGTAGGAACGTCTCTCTCTCGCCCGTCGCGCCGCACTCGCGCGGGTCCCGTGACGAGCGCGGGCACTACGTCCCGCACGCGCCGGTCGATTCAACTCCGCGGCGGTCGATCGCACACGTCGGCGCACTCGGCGCTCGGCGCGGGACAAGCGCGAAGCGGCGCAGGGCGAGAGAGACGTTCCGCCCACCGGCGCGAGCGAAGGAGCATCGAGTGCTCGAAGGCCGGTCGCCGTCGCTGTTGCTGTTGCCGTTGCCGTTGCCGTGGCCGTCGCCGTTGCCGTCGCCGTTGCCGTTGCCGTTGCCATTGCCGTCGCCGTCGCCGTCGCCGTCGCCGTCGCCGACGCCGTCGCCGTCGCCGTCGCCGTTGCCGCCGACGCCGGTGCCGCCGCCGATGCCGATGCCGACGCCGGTGCCGCCGCCGATGCCGATGCCGACGCCGATGCCGCTACCGACGCCGATGCCGCTGCCGACGCCGATGCCGCTCCCGCTGCCGACGCCGATGCCGACGCCGATGCCGCTGCCGACGCCGATGCCGATGCCGATGCCGCTGCCGACGCCGCTGCCGCCGCCGATGCCGACGCCGATGCCGACGCCGATGCCGACGCCACCTTTCGCCCCTCGCGGCTTCCGATCGCCGGGCCGTCGCCCTGCGCCGCTTCGCGCCAGCACCGCGCCGAGCGCCGAGACCACCGACGCCTGCGAGGGGCCGCCGCAGAGTTGGGTCGACCGACGCGTGCGGAGATCTGTGCTCGCGCTCGTCACGGCGCCGGCGCGAGTGCGGCGCGACGGGCGAGACGGCCCCGGCGATCGGTGCGCCGCTCATCCACGAAAGGCAACACCATGCTCGATGTCCTCGCTCAATCGCTCACCGTCCTCGAACAGCTCGCCCCGGTCGAACCGAAACTTCGCTCGCGCCGCAAGTCGCTCGCCGACGAGATCGGCCGCGCCGCGGAGAGCGTCGCGCTCAACATCGCCGAGGCGAGCGCGCGCGCCCGGCTCGATCGGCCCGACATGTTCCGCCGCGCGTTCGGCAGCGCGCGCGAGCTGTCCGCGGCGCTGCTCATCGCGAAGGCGCGCGGCTACATCACCGCCGACGACTTCGCCGCGATCGAGGCGCCACTCGATCGCGTGCGCGCGATGCTGTTCCGGCTCACGCGGTGAGCGCGGGCGTCGGCGTTGATTCCGCACCTTTGCCGGATTCAAACCATGTCCGTACCGGCCGACGCCGAAGCCGTATCCGACGCCGAAGCGGTCGCCGCGTGTGTCCGCACGCTCGCCGCGTTGCTCGCCGAACGGTCCAGTGGTACCACCGTCCTCGAAAAAGGAGTCCACGATGGCCGAGCTCAAGGGCACGAAGACCCACACGAACCTCAAAGAAGCCTTCGCCGGCGAGTCGCAGGCGAACCGTCGCTACCTCTACTTCGCGAAGGTCGCCGACGTCGAAGGCCACACCGACATCGCGGGCTTGTTCCGCGACACCGCTGAAGGCGAGACCGGCCACGCTCACGGCCACCTCGACTACTTGAAGCGCGTCGGCGATCCGGCGACCGGCGAGCCGATCGGCGATACGACGAAGAACCTCAAGGCGTCGGTCGCGGGCGAGACCTACGAGTACACGCAGATGTACCCGGGGTTCGCGAAGACCGCTCGCGAAGAGGGCTTCACCGAGATCGCCGAGTGGTTCGAGACCCTCGCCCGCGCCGAGCGCTCGCACGCCGGCCGGTTCCAGAAGGGCCTCGACGCCCTCAAGTAGGGTACACCCGGGGCATGAGCCTCGTCCGACCGATCACGAGGCGGGACATCAAAGGCCCCGCCCTCTACGCGGTGATGCGCGATGACTATCGCGACCGCGTCATCGAGCTGAAGAAGGCGCGGCGGGTGAGCGTCGGCGACCGCGTCGAGATCGTATTCGACAACCGGCACACGCTGACGCTCCAGATCGAAGAGGCGTGCCGGCTCGAGAACCTGACCCGCGATGATCAGATTCAACCGGAGATCGATCAGAGCAACCAGCTGATGCCGACCGAGACCTCGCTCGCGGCGACGCTGTTCCTGCCGTTGCCGTCGGATGTCGACGCGCGCGTGGCGATGGGCGAGCTGGTCGGCCTCGACGAGCACGTCGTGCTCGCGATCGGCCCTCACGTCCTGCGCGCCGTGTTCGAGCCCGGACGCTCGACCGACGAGCGGATCTCGGCGGTGCAATACCTGCGGTTCGAGCTCGCGCCCGCGGTCAAGGTGGCGCTGCGCACGCCGGGGACGCCGCTCGTCATCGAGATCGATCACCCGAACTATCGCCACCGCGTGGCGTGCAGCGAAGCGCTGCGCGAATCGCTCGCCGCCGATTACGATGCGTAGGCTCGCGCTCGCGCTGCTCGTCGCGTGCGGCGGGCACAAGCCCGTGGACTCCGCCCCGGCGACCCCGTTCGCGTGTCGCGATCGACTCGCGAGCTACGTCGCGACCGGCGGCTTGAGCGGCGACGAGATCGGCGTGCAGATCGACTGCGCCGAGGTCGGCCCGCGGATCAAGCGCTGGCGCAGCGACAAGGCCGGCACTCGGCTCGACGACGCGCGCGGCCTGACCCCGCAGCAGTTCGACGGGCTGTGGGACGAGATCGATGCCACCGGGTGGCCGAACCTCAAGAACTGCACGAACGGCTCGGGCGACAAGCACGACCCGGTCTGGACGTTCGACGTCAAAGACGATCAGAACAAGGCGTCGTTCAAGTGTCAGGCGCGCGTGGCGCCCGCGCCGTACAACTCGATCGTCGATCCGCTCGACCTCGCCGCGAATCGCGGCACGCACCAACTCGGCGGCGACGAGCCGGCCGGCGCGAAGGCGGACAAGTGACCGAGCTGTCGGGGTCGACCGCGATCGTCACCGGCGCGAGCCGCGGCATCGGGCGCGCGATCGCGATGCGGCTCGCCGAGCACGGGGCCGACGTCGCGTTGTGGGCGCGCGATCAAGCGGCGCTGCGCATGGTCGCCGGCGAGATCCACGCCGCGCGCGGCAAGGCGCGATCGATCATGGTCGACATCACCGATCCTCAAGCGGTCGAGCGCGCCGCCGATCTCGTGCGCGCGACGATGCCGCCGGTGCGCACGGTCGTGAACAACGCCGGAGCGGTCCTGCGCAAGTCGACCGAGGCGATCACCGACGCCGAGTGGCGCAAGATCATGGCGGTCAACCTCGACGGCACGTTCGCGGTGACGCGCGCGTTCCTGCCGGATCTGCAGCACAACGCGGGGCGTGTCATCAACATCGCCTCGATCGCGGGACGGCAAGGCACTGCACTCCTCGCCGCATATTGTGCGGCGAAGCACGGGGTCATCGGCCTCACCCGCGCGCTTGCCGAGGAGCTGCGCGCTGCTAAGGTCTCGGTGAATGCGATCTGCCCGGGAAGCGTCGATACTCAGATGCTCCGCGAGGGCATGCCCGGCGCGAGGCCGGACATGACGCCCGATGATATCGCCCGTACGGTGGTGTTCTTGGCGATCGACGCGCCGGTCGCCCTCACCGGCACTTGCATCGACGTCTTCGGTTAAGCTGGAGGCAGCAAGCACATCATGCCAGACCTGCTTGCTCCCCCCGATCCCGACGCGCTCTCGGCCCTGCCGATCTTCCCGCTGCCGAATTGCGTGCTGCTCCCCGGCGGGATGATGCCGCTCCACGTGTTCGAGCCTCGCTACCGCGAGCTGACGCGCGACTGCCTCGCCGGTCACCACCTCATGGCGGTCGCGAGGCTGCGGCCCGGCTACGAGACCAGCTACTACGGCCGGCCGCCGGTCTACGACACGTGCGGCGTCGGTCGGATCATCTGCTCGGAGGAGCTCCCCGATGGCCGGTTCGCGCTGCTGCTGCGCGGTGTCGCCCGCGCCGAGATCGCGCGCGAGCTGTCGGTCGAGCGGTCGTATCGCATGGTCGAGGCGCGCGTGCTGGCCGACTCGTGCAAGGACGAGCAAGAGGCCTTCGAGAATCAGAAGCGGCTGATCGCGCTCTGCGATCGGCTCGCCGAGGTGATCGATCAGGGCGGGCCTCAGCTCCGCGACCTCGTACGCGCGTTCCAGACGCCGGGTGCGTGCGCCGATGCGATCGCCGCGGCGCTCGTCATGGACGTCGACGCGCGCCAGGAGCTGCTCGAGGCGTGCAACCCGGTCGTCCGGCTCGAGCGCACGCTCGCGCACGTCAGCCACATGCTGTGCGAGCTCGCGCCGTGCTCCGACGTCGTCAATTGACCGGGCGACTCGGTCGCTCCGACATCCCGACTCAGGGATCGCCGCGCCGCACGATCTCGACGCGATCGAGCACGACGTCGCCGCAGCACGAGAGGCCGCCGTCGACGTAGATCGAAAGTACGAGCGGCTCGACGCGAGCAACATCGATCGCAACGGTCGCGTGCTGGTTCGCGAACTGCGCTCGGGATGTCTGCGGGACCGGATCGTCCGGACGGCCGACGAGCACGACCATCCCATCGGTGCACTCGGTCGGTCGGTGATGCACCGTGATCGTCCACAGCCCGGGTCGATCGATCTCGACGAGCCGGTGCCTCGCGCCCCCCGCGGCGGTGCAGCAATAGCGGGTCGCGATCCCCTCCGGCTCGAGCGTCGAATCGTTGACGAGCTCCCACAGTGGCGCGACGAGCGGGATCGCGACTGCGCGTGGCGCCGGCGCTGGCGGCGGCGGTGGCGGTGGCGCGCAGCGCACGGGCTCGGGGTCGCGAGCTGAGCTGCATGCTGTGACGAGACCGATCACGAGAGCGATGACGCGCATGCGAGCGAGACAGGCGCGCGATCGCCGGGTTGCGTCACGTAGTTGTCATCGCGACCGCGCGACGATCAACTACTTGATGATCGGCAGCCGCGGCGAGCGCTTCGGCTTACTCAGCACATTCGCCGCGATCTTCATCGACGCCTTGGTCGCGAGGTCCATGAACCGCTGCGCGTTCTCCGAGTCCGGGCTCGCGAGGATCACCGGCACCCCGGCATCGCCGCCGAACCGGATCCGCGTGTCGAGCGGAATCTCGCCGAAGAACGACGTCCCGATCTCCTGCGCGAGCCGCTTGCCCCCGCCGTGGCTGAAGATCTCGTCGGTGTGTCCGCACGCCGGACACTTGTAGTAGCTCATGTTCTCGACGATCCCGAGGATCGGAATCTCGACCTTCTCGAACATCGCGATGCCCTTGACGACGTCGATGATCGAGATCTCTTGCGGCGTCGTCACCATCACCGCGCCCGCGATCGGGATCAGCTGCGACAGCGAGAGCTGAACATCGCCTGTGCCGGGCGGTAGATCGCACACGAGGTAGTCGAGCTCGCCCCAGTCGACGTCGCCGAGAAACTGCTGGAGCAAGCGATGCACCATCGGGCCGCGCCACACCACCGCTTCGTCTTTCTCGACGAAGAACCCGACCGAGATCACGCGCAGGCCGTGATGGATCGCCGGCACGATCCGCTTGTCGGGCGAGGCCTGTGCCGGCACTTCGGGTGTGCCGAGCATCGTCGGGATCGACGGGCCGAACACGTCGGCGTCGAGCAGGCCGACCTTCGCACCGTGGCGCGCGAGCGCGAGCGCGAGGTTGACCGCGACCGTCGACTTGCCGACGCCGCCCTTGCCCGCGGCGACCGCGATCACGTTCTTCGGGCCTTTCAGCGTCGCCTTGTCACTCGGCGCCGGTACGAACACGGTGACGACCTCGGGGATCACGGTGACCCGCTTCGCGCCGAGCGCCTTGACCGCGGTCTCGACCCGAGTCGCGAGCTCTTTGCGCTGCGGCAGCGGATACGCGTGGCCCGGGATGTCGAGCCGGACGAGCGCGTCGTCACCCGAGATCTCGGCGGTGCGATAGATCCGATAGCTCACGAGGTCGTGCTCGAGCACGGGATCGATGACCTTGGCGAGCGCGTCGCGGATCTGCGGTTCGGTGATCATTTCAGGTGTCCTAGCTTCTGGCGCTTGGCCTCGAGGTATTCCGCGTTCTCCGCCGTGGCGCCGACCCAGTGCGGCACGACCGCAGCGACTGTCATGCCGGCGCGCTCGAGCCCGGTCCGCTTGTCCGGGTTGTTCGTCATCAGCCGCACCGAGGTGGTGCCGACGTCGCGCAGGATCGCGGCGGCGATCTCGTAGGATCGCAGATCGGCGTCGTAGCCGAGCTGGAGGTTCGCATCGACCGTATCGGCGCCACGGTCCTGCAGGTCGTACGCGCGGATCTTGTCGCCGAGCCCGATGCCGCGCCCCTCTTGGACCATGTAGACGACCACGCCTCGACCTTCGCGGCCGATCCGCTGCAGCGCGAGATCGAGCTGGGCGCGGCAGTCGCAGCGCAGGCTGCCGAGCACCTCCCCGGTGAAGCACGACGAATGGACGCGCGAGAGCACCGCAGCCCCGCGCGGATCGCCCAGCACCAGCGCGACGTGCTCTTCGTGCGCGATGCCGATCGCGGTCGCCCCGGCGCCGCCCGGGTTGCCCGTGCGGTAGACCAGGCAGCGAAACTCGCCGTGGGGGGTCGGCAGCCTGGCCTCGGAGTACCTCGTAACCATGGGACTGCGCGTGTATGGCGCCGTCGACGAGGCTTGTCAATCGGCGGCCCGGCACCTATGTTGGGAGGGTCATGGCGGTACGTCCGGTCGTCGTTTGGCCCGATCCTCGGTTGCGCGAGACCTCCGTCGCGGTCAAAGACTTCGACGCGTCGCTGCGCGAGCTGTACCGCGACATGTGTGACTCGATGTACGCCGAGAACGGGCTGGGCATCGCGGCGCTCCAGCTCGGCGATCCGCGGCGGATGTTCATCGTCGAGCCCAAGCTCGCCGGTCGCGGCGAGGCGGATCCGCCGGTCGCGTTCATCAACCCGGAGATCCTGTGGACGTCCGACGAGCAGCAGGACAGCGAAGAGGGCTGCCTGTCGTTCCCGGAGATCTACATCAAGGTCAAGCGGCCGATGCAGGTCGTGGTGCGCGCGGCCGGGCTCGACGGCAAGATGTTCGAGATGGGCGGCGAGGCGCTGCTCGCACGCTGCATCCTGCACGAGCTCGATCACCTGACCGGCAAGCTGCTGGTGGACTTCGTCGGGCCGCTCAAGCGGCAGATGATCAAGAAGAAGTTACAACGCCAAAAAGACGCGGAGTCCGACGAAGCCGAAGTGTAAGGACCCGCGGCGGCGCTGTCGCATCGCCTTGCAGGGCGGCGGCCGGCGAACGCGCAAGCTTGCAGGATCGCGTGAGGGCTTGCTGGCCTCCGATTTGCTCGTATCCGGGCCATGACGAAGGGATGGCTGTCGACCTTGTCGCCCTGGGACGCGACGTGGATCGCGTGTGAATGGGCTTTATCGGACCTGAGCTGGCACCGCGAGGCGATCGCGCGCGAGCTCGCGATGACCGATCTGCCGCTGGTCGGCGCGGTCTCGGTGCTCGAGCACCTGATCGCCGACAGCGATCCGAACGTTCACGCCGCGGCGGTCCAGGCGGCGGAGATTCGCTTCGGTTGCTCGCTCACCGACTGTCACTCGCTGTAGCCTGCGCGAATGACCGACTGCGTGTTCGTGCGCGGCCTCGAGTTCGAAGGCAACCACGGCTACTCCGCGGCCGAGCGCCGCGGCACTCGGCGGTTTCGCGTCGACCTTCGGCTCGAGCTGCCGCTCGGGGCCGCCGCAGCCTCGGATCGGATCGCCGACACCGTCGACTACTGGAAGGTCAGCGAGATCGTGATCGCGCTCGGCACGAAGTCGACCTACAAGCTGCTCGAGGCGCTCGCCGGTGCGATCGCGGCGCAGATCCAAGAGCTCTACCCGCGCGCGGCGGTCGCGATCGAGCTCGAGAAGCTAGCGCCGCCCTGCCCCGGCGTTCCTGCCGCGTGCGGCGTGAAGTTGCACCTGCCGGCGCGGGACTGACGCGCGCCTGCGACGATGACGCGTGCGCGGTCAAGCACTATCTGGCCGCGCGACGAACCATGTGACTATTCGGCTTTACCTCGCCTCGCGATCGTACTAAGCCCCGAGCATGCTCGAGCGCGACCCCAAGACCTTGGCCCGACTGCAAGCAGTCGTGACCGCGCTGATCGAGCACCGGGTGTCGACCTCGCTCGTCGATGTCGAGCGCGCCCTCGCGAGCTGGCGCAGCGGCAACCACAGCGCGCTGGCCGCCCACGGCGCGGTGTTGCGCCATGCGGCGCGCTGCGAGCGCACGGTCGAGCGGGTGACCGCGGCGGCCGGAGATCGCCCCGAGGGCATCCTGCGCGACGCGGTCGACGCCGGGTTGATGCCGGCCGACGAGTTCGTCCACCTCGTCGGCAAGCCGCCCGAAGACGTCGCGTCGATCGATGCGCTGCAAGACGAAGATGACGCGAGCGCGCCCGACAAGCGCAAGACGCTCGAAGCCCTGCTCGAACGCGGCGCCGTGCTCGTCCATGTCGACGCCCGCCGCGCCGATGTCCAGGTGCCGCCGCGGTTCCGCGCCGACCCGAGCCTGGTGTTGCGATTCGGCTATAACCTGACTCCCAAACTGTACGATCTCGAGGTCGACGAGCTCGGGATCAGCGCGACCCTCGTGTTCGCCGGCGCGCCGTTCCGCTGCACGCTGCCGTGGGCCGCGGTCTACGCAGCGATGGTCGAGGGCGAGCAACGCGGCACGGTGTGGCCGGAGGACGTGCCCGAGGACGTGCTCACCGGCGGCAGCGAAGCCGCTGCGGCCGTAACCGCGACCCCGACGTCGGGTGCCCCATCGCCGGCCGGCGACGGCACGACGGCGCCCCTCGGCGCCGCCGACCGCGAGCGAGCTGCCGTCGTCGAAGAAGCGTCGCCGCGAGCGAAGCGGACGAGCCACTTGAAGCTCGTCGAATAACGATGCGCGCAGCGCTGATCGTCGCGCTCGCTGCGTGCGGCTCGGCGCCGCCGCCGGTGACCGTGCCCGTCTCGCACGTCGACGTGGTGCCGCGCACGACGCCGGCGCCGACCGTCAAATGGGCAGGCGACAAGCTCGCCGCGCCGGGGCTGCCTGCGGCCGCCAGCCACGGTGAGATCGCGGTGATTCCGATGTCCGACCTCGACGGCGGGCGCGGCTGGCCGAACCTCCACATCGAGGTTCGCGACCGCGCCGACAAGCTGATCCAGACGATCCCCGTGATGACGCCGAACGAGTACGAGACGTTCGTCGTCGGCGGCAAGCCGACCGCCAAGCTCGACGAGCGCATCGCCGCCGCGAATCGCGAGCTCGCGAAGCTGCACGGCGTGCACGACTTGGTGACGCTCCACGCGCTCGAGCTCGGAGGCTCCGACGACGCGATCGCCTCGGGCGACGGCCTCGACGTCGAGTTTCGCGGCAACCGCATCCGCCTGTTTCACCGTCCGCAGCAGCGACCGTTCGACGTGCGCAGCGCGCAGTCGTGGCTCATCCCCGAGACCACCGACCGCGGTCGGATCTGCGACTACCCGGCGTCGCTCGCCGGCGTGTTTCACGCCTCCGAGATCCCGCTGGTCGTCGTCGAGATCGAATATCGCAGCTCCGACACGTGCCGCGACCCCTCGCCGTCGTTTCACGTCGTGGCGTATTAGCCGGCTTTGCGAGCGTCGGGGTTCTCGTCGAGCCACGCGCGCAGCGATTCTTCGGTGATCTCGACGACGAGGTCTTCGGCGCCGCAACGCGCTTGGCACGCGAGCCGCGACTCGGGACGGACATCGAACGCCTTGTCCATGATGTCGTTCTCTTTGTCGGTGACTTCGGGCAGCGTGTCGAGGCCCCGGTCGACCCAGACGTGGCACGTCGAGCACGCGAGGTTGCCACCGCACGCATGACCGACGCGCACGCCGTGGTGCTCGGCGGCGTCGAGGATCGAGTCGCCTTGCTTGCACTCGACGGTGACCGGCCCGAGGGACTTGGGACCGTGCGGATTCTTGAACGTGATCTTCGGCATCAGCGCAGCTGTCCCTCGACTTCGTCGAGCGTCTTGCCGCGGAACTGCGCGTCGACCGCGCGATTCATCCGCAGCTGGGCGAACGGCTTGGTCGCGAGGTCGAGCGCCTCGATCGCGCTGCGAATCGCGAGGTGATCGTCGCCCGCCGCGGCGGTCTCGAGCGCGGTCATCGCGGCGGTGCCGGCGGCGCGCACGTCGTCGGCGAGCAGCGCCGCATCGGTCGCGAACGCGGCGCGCGTGGCCGCCAGGATCCGCTGGGCCTCGACGCGCTCGACCGCGAGGTTGCGCAACGCGAGGTCGGTCTCGGCGTGATCGAACGACTCGAGCAGCATGCGCTCGACCTCTTCATCCGACAGGCCGTAGCTCGGCTTGACCTCGATCGTCGACTCGGCGCCGGTGGTCAGCTCCTTCGCGGTGACCTTGAGCAGGCCGTCGGCATCGACGAGGAACGTGATCTCGACGCGGCCCATCCCGGCGATCATCGGCGGCACGCCGCGCAGCACGAACCGCGCGAGCGAACGGCACGCATCGGCGGTCTCGCGCTCGCCTTGCACCACGTGGATGTCGAAGCCGGTCTGATTGTCGGCGTAGGTCGTGAACGTCTCGGTCGCGCCGCACGGGATCGTCGTGTTGCGATGGATCAGCTTCTCGACGACGCCGCCCATCATCTCGAGCCCGAGCGACAGCGGGATGACGTCGAGCAGCGTCACGTCGTGCACGCCGCCGGCGAGCATGTCGGCTTGAACCGCGGCGCCGAGGGCGACGACCTGATCCGGATCGAGGTCGCACAGCGGCTGCTTGCCGAACAGCTCGGCGACGAACTCGCGAACCACCGGCGAGCGAGTCGAGCCACCGACGAGGATCACGCCGTCGAGCTGGTCGCGGGTCAGGTCGGCGTCCTTGAGCGCGCGACGACACGCCTTCGCGCAGCGATCGAGCAACGGCTGGGCGAGCGTGCGCAGGTCGTCCCGGGTGAGCTCGCGCCGCACGGTGCCGAGCGCGAACGTCGCGCGCTCGGTCGCGGTCAGCGCCTCCTTGACCCGACGCGCTTCGCCGACCGCCGCGGCGATCTGCTTGCGATCCCGGTCGCCGAGCTCGCCGACCATCGCGCTCGCGATCGCGCGATCGAGGTCGTCGCCGCCGAGCGCGGAGTCGCCGCCGGTCGCACGCACCTCGAACACGCCGTCGACCAGCTTGAGGATCGAGACATCGAACGTGCCGCCGCCGAGATCGAACACCGCGTACACGCCCTGGCTGCCTCGGTCGAGCCCGTACGCGACCGCCGCGGCGGTGGGCTCGGCCATCAGGCGCATCACCTCGAGGCCGGCGAGCCGGCCGGCGTCGCGGGTCGCCTGGCGCTGCGCGTCGTCGAAGTAGGCCGGCACCGTGATGACCGCGCCCTCGATCGGGCCGCCGACCGCCGCCTCGCCGCGCGCCTTGAGCTCGCGCAGGATCTCGGCCGAGACCTCGACCGGCGAGACCGCACGGCCACCGGTGACGATGCGGACCGCGCGATCGTCGCCTTCGAGCTCGTACGGCAACAGCGCGCGAACCGCCGCGAGGTCGCCGAGCCCCCGCCCGATCAGTCGCTTGACCGAGGCGAGCGTATCGCGTGGCTCGTCGAGCGCGTGCGCTTGCGCCGCGCGGCCGACCGCGACGCCGGAAGCCCCGTAGTAGACGACCGACGGCACGAGCGGGTCATCACCGATCACGCGCGGGCTGCCGTCTTCGACCTGCGCGACCAGGCTGTTCGTCGTCCCGAGATCGATGCCGACCACGCGCGGCTTGCACGCCTCCTTCGCGAGGGCCTGGCCGGGCTCGGCGATCTGCATCAACATCGCAGCACCTAGTCCTCGTCGAGTGCGGCGTCGCACTCCTCGAGGTAGCGCATGATGTAGCGCAGCGTGACGACGACGCGCTTGACGTCGGCGAGCGAGCCGGTCGCGAACAGCGGCACGAGCTCGGCGAGCCGGGCATCCCGCTGCGCGGTCATCGCGACGTGCAAACGTTCGAGCGTCGGCCGATCGCCGGCGACCTTGGCCTCGGCGAGCTCTTCGCGCAGCTCGAGCACGCGCATCAGGAACTCGGGCTCGAGCCGCTCGTTATCGCCGATCGCGACGCCGTTGCGAGCCAGGAGATATTCGGCGCGCGCCATCGGCTTCTTAAGCGTCTGGTACGCGTCGTTGAGCGCGCGCGACTTCGACAGCGCCGCGACGCGTTCGGCAGCGGCAGCGGTCGCGAACTTGTCGACGTGCAGCTCTTTGCTGCGCTCGAAGAACGCGCGCTCGATCACGGCCGGATCGAGGTCGTACTGCGCGGGCAAACCGAGCAGACTGAAAGCGTCAGAATTGGACGCTCTCTCCACAGCCGCACGCGCCCTTCGCGTTGGGATTATTGAATTTGAAGCCGTGGCCCATCATGCCGCGCACGAAGTCGAGCGTCATGCCGCCGAGGTACACGAGGCTCTTCGGATCGACGACGATGCCGACGCCCGAACCGTCCGGTCCGTCGAACTGCTTGTCGGTCGGCTTGATCTCGTCGGCCCACTCGAACACGTACGTGAACCCGGTGCAGCCACCGCCGCGCACGCCGACTCGAATCCGCGCGTTCGGCGTGCCGCGCTTCGTGCGCTGACGAGCGATCTCGTCCGCCGCGTTCTGCGTCACGACGATCTCGCGCTTGTTCGCGGCAGGCGCAGGCGCCGGCGCCGCCGGTTGCTGCTGCTGGTCGCTATGTGCCGCCACCGTGCTCATGCGTGCTTCTTCTTGTAGTCCTCGATCGCCGCCTTGATCGCGTCTTCGGCGAGGACCGAGCAGTGGATCTTGACCGGCGGGAGGTTGAGCTCCTCGACGATCTGGGTGTTCTTGATCAGCGCGGCTTGGTCGAGCGTCATGCCCTTGATCATCTCGGTCGCGAGCGAGCTCGACGCGATCGCGGAGCCGCAACCGAACGTCTTGAACTTCGCGTCGGCGATCCTGCCGTCGATGACCTTGATCTGCAGCCGCATCACGTCGCCGCATGCGGGCGCGCCGACGAGGCCCGTGCCGACGTCGTCGGCCTCGTCCTTGGCGAAGGTGCCGACGTTGCGCGGGTTCTCGTAGTGCTCGATGACTTTTTCTGAGTACGCCATGGTGTTCTCGTTTCTACCGGCTCAGTGCGGGGTCCACTGGATCGTGCTGATGTCGATGCCATCTTGGTGCATCTCCCACAGCGGAGATAGCGTGCGCAGCCGCTCGACCGAGCGCACCACGAGGTCGGTCACGTAATCGATCTCGGCCTCGGTGTTGAACCGGCCGATGCCAAAGCGAATCGACGTGTGCGCGAGCTCTTCGCCGACGCCGATCGCGCGCAGCACGTAGCTCGGCTCGAGCGAGGCCGACGTGCACGCCGAGCCGCTCGACACCGCGACGTCCTTGAGCGCCATCAACAGCGACTCGCCTTCGACGAACGCGAACGAGATGTTGAGGTTGCCCGGCAGCCGGCGGCCGGGCTCCATCGAGCCGTTGACGTAGGTCTCGGTCAACCGGGACTGGATGTTGCGCAGCAGCCGATCGCGCAGGCCCGACAGCCGGATCGCCTCGTCCGCCATCTCTTCTTTGCACAGCTCGCACGCCTTGCCGAAGCCGACGATCAGCGGCACCGGGAGCGTGCCCGAACGCATGCCGCGCTCGTGACCGCCTCCGTCGATCATCGGATCGATGCGGACGCGCGGTTTGCGCCGCACCCATAGCGCGCCGACGCCCTTGGGTCCGTAGATCTTGTGCGCCGATAGCGACACGAGGTCGGCCTTGCAGCGCTCGACATCGAACGGCACCTTGCCGGCGCCCTGGACCGCGTCGATGTGGAACAGGGTCTTGGGGTTCTTCGCTTTGATCGCGGCGCCGATCGCATCGACGTCTTGGACGACGCCGATCTCGTTGTTCGCGAGCATGATCGACACGACGATCGTCTTCGGCGTCATCGCCTCGGTGATCATCTCCGGCGTCACGAGGCCATCTTTGTGCGGCGTGAGGTACGTGACCTCGTAGCCCTCGCGCTGCAGGCGCTTGCCGGTGTCGAGCACGCTCTTGTGCTCGGTCGCGACCGTGATGATATGGTTGCCCTGCTTCTTCAAGAAGCTCGCCGCGCCCTTGATCGCGAGGTTGTTCGCCTCGGTCGCGCCCGAGGTCCAGACGATCTCCTTGCCGTCGCCGCCGATCAACGCGGCGACTTGCGTGCGCGCGTGGTCGACCGCCGCTTCTGCGGCCCAACCGAACGAGTGGTTGCGGCTCGCCGCGTTGCCGAAGTGCTGCGTGAAGTACGGCAGCATCGCCTGCACGACGCGGAGATCGACCGCGGTGGTCGAGTGGTTATCCATGAAGATCGGCAGCTGGACACCAGCGGGCACCGGGACTTCTTCGGACTTCGTCTTGATCGCAGTCGCCATCAGTTGTTTCCTTCGCGGTAGAGCACGCCGACCGGCACGTCATAGGCTTTCGCCGCGCGGTCAGCGTCGGAACGCTTCGTGATCCCCGCGAACAGCGGCGGGGCTTCGCCTTTATGATGACCGTGGTGATCGCACCCGCCACACTCGGTGGGCGCGTACTCGGCCGAGCACGTGTGGCAGCTCTCGAGGTACCTCAGCGCATCGGCGACGTCGGTCTCGATCGTATGGAGCTGAGCGATCTGTTCGCGCAGCCGAGCCTGCTTTTCGGCGAACAGCGCGCGTACCCGCGACGCGGCTTCCGGTGCCGACTGCGCGTTGCGAAAATCGGCGACGAAGCCTTGGATCTCGGCGAGCGTGAAGCCGATCGCTTGCAGCTTGACGATCCACTGGATGCGATCGATCGCGTCCTTGCCGTACAGCCGGAACCCGCCTTCGGACCGCTCCTGCGGTTCGAGCAAGCCGAGCTCTTCGTACAAGTGCATCGCGCGCACCGTCTTGCCGACGGCCTTTGCGAGGTCACCTACGCGGAGCAACTTGTGTTTCGGGTCTTCCTGCATGGTCCGCTAAACCCTAACGTTAACGTGAGGGTTTGGCTCGTGAACGGACTATGTAGCCCGTAGACTCGACTGTCAACGCTCAACCTCACCTTTACGTGAGGGAGCTGGTGCTCGAGAGACCCACCGAGTGATTCTAGTATCTTGGTAGGCGCGACGCGGAGTTAGTTCGCCGTCGCGGTCGCTTCGAACGACCGGATCACCGTGACCTTGATCTGGCCCGGGAACGTCAGCTCGTCGGAGACCTGGGCTGCGATCTCGGTCGACATCTCGACCACCGCGAGATCGTCGACTTCGCGCTCGCGGACGTAGACCCGGAGCTCGCGCCCGCCTTGCACCGCATGGGCGTGACTGACGCCGCGGCGCTCGAAGCCGATGCGCTCGAGATCCTCGATCTTGGTCGAGAACCCTTCGGTCTGTTCGCGGCGCGCGCCCGGCCGTGCACCGCTCATCGCGTCGGACGCGGCGACGAGGTATGCATAGACCGAGTTGCACGGTTCGTCGGCATGGTGCGCGCCGATCGCGTTCGCGATCACTTCGGGCTCGCCGAGCCGACGAGCGATCTCGGCGCCGATCACCGCGTGGCTGCCTTCGATCTTGTGGGTCAGCGCCTTGCCGATGTCGTGCATCAGCGTCGCGCGCCTCGCGAGCTTCTCGTCGAGCCCGAGCTCGGCCGCCATCATGCCGGCGAGGAACGACGCCTCGACCGCGTGCAGCCATTGGTTCTGCGTGTAGCTCGTACGGAAGTTCAGCGCGCCGACGAGCTCGACAATCTCGGGATGCGCTTTCTGGATGCCGAGCGACTGGAACGCCTTCTTGCCGAGGCCGCGGATCTCTTGGTTGATGATCTCGCGCTGCTTGGTGGCCCACTCGTCGGGATGCGCGCGGGCATCGGCGACCGACTCCGGCTTCTTGCCGAACTTCGCGAGCGAGCGGCGCACGACCTCTTTGCCGACGCCGTCGAGCCCGTCGAGGCGAATCGCGTCTTTGTCGTCGTTGACGAGCAGCTGGATGCCGGCGACCTTCTCGAGCGCGCCGTGGATCGCGCTGTTGTTGTCGAGCAGGAGCGCGACCATGTCGGCGCCGACGCGCAGGTTCGACGCGTTGCGCTCGGTCAAGAAGTGCATCGAGCAGCGCGCCGCGGCGATCTCCATCACGCGCTTCGCCTCGCGGTCGTAGGCTGGATCCGACGTGGCCTGCTCGAGCACGCGCACGCTCGCGGCAGCTTTAGCGCGAGCATCGTCGAGCCAGCCGTCGCGCATCCGCTTCGCGAGCTCCGCGGCGACGACCCCGGCGCGGGCTTCGAGCTGGGTGCGGCCGTCGCGGCGACGGTTGTCGATCTCGCGCTCGAGCCCGGCGCTGCGATCGCGGCGCGAGTCGACTTCGCGCTGGGCCAGCTCGACCTGCGCCTCGCGCTGCTCGAGCTGATCGGCGGCGGCGGCGAGCTTGACGACCGCAGCCTGGACGCGATCCTCGCGGCGCTGGAGCTCGGCCTCGGCGCGCGCGAGCTGCTCGTCGGTCGCCGCGATCTGGTCGAGCGCTTCGGCGCGTGCCGCGGTCTCGAGCGCGCGGCGGTGAGCCGAGGCCTCCACACCGGCGGCGGCGACCGCAGCCGCGGCGGCGGATCGGGCTTCGGCAACGGCGCGCGTCGCGATCCGCTTCGCCTCCGCGGCGGCAGCGCGGGCCGCCACGATCGCGGTCGCGATCGCAGCGATGGCACCGGCGACGAGCGCGATCAACATCTCGCCAGCATGCCGAGCCCGAGCGATTCGGGCAAGCTCACATGTCCTCGGGGCGCATCAGGCCGTTCGTATTATCGGCCTTGGGCGGCTTGGTCTTGGTCCCGGTCTGGGGCGCGACCTGCGGGGTCCTGGGAATGACCGGGATGCGCTCGAGATCGACGAGGATCACCGCGTTGCCGCTGATCGTCACCGACTTGGTCTTGTGCCGGTAGCCGGCGAGCTCGAGCTCGAACGCGATCGGGTGCGACGACACCGGCAGCGTCAGCCGCAGCGGCGTCTTGCCCGCCGGTCCGGGCGCGGCGCCGGGATAGGTCACGGATGCACCTTGCGGGGTGCTGTCGATGACGACGACCGCAGGAGGACCCGATGGTGCGGTCGCCTTGCCGCTGCCGCTGCCGCTGCCGACACCGTTGCCGCTGCCGCTGCCGCTGCCGCTGCCGCTGCCGCTGCCGACGCCGCTGCCGTTGCCGTTGCCGAGGCCGTTGCCGACACCGCTGCCGCTGCCGCTGCCGCTGCCGACGCCGCTACCGTTGCCGACGCCGACGCCGACTGATGACATCGCGCTGCCGGCCGCGATCGCTGGGTGCGTCGCCGATCCACTCGCACTGCCCGCCGCGACCTTCGCGCTACCGAGCGGTGAGCCCGCACCATCGATCGAGCTCGCGACCGCGGTCCCCTTGCGGCCGAACCACGCGACCGCGAACGCGCCACCGCCGAGCCCGAGGATCAGGCCGAGGACGAGCACCACCGGCCACATCCGGCGCGGGGGCCGCGACGAGTAGCCGAGCGGCGTCGCGATCCGCATCGTGTTCATCTTCGGCTGCGTCGGCGCGGCGAGATCGGGTCCGGGCGCCTGGCGCGGCGGCACGAGCGCGACGTCCGCGATCATCGTGCGCGCTTGCGAGCCGGATGCGTGGCCGACCGATGGCGGTGGCGCGGCGAGCGGCAAGTAGCCACCGGCGGTCCCGATCTCGGTGCGTTGCGCCGCCGGTTGCTGAGCCGGCTGCGCGGCCTGTTGCTGCGCGGCGAACGCGATCATCGTCTTCGCGTCGACCGGCGCTTGTCCCGGAGCGATCGAGCGCGCCGGCGAGATCGGCGGTGACGTGCCGAGATACTTCTCGGGATCGAGCAGCGCGTCGCGCAGCTGGGTCATCGTCGGGAATCGCGAGTCCGGCGCCTTCGCGAGACAGCGCAGCAAGATCTGCTCGACGCTCGGCGCGATCGATGCGTTGATCGCGCGCGGCGCGGGTGGCAGCTGGGTCACTTGCTTGACCAGGACCTCGCCCATGGTCTCGCCGTCGAACGGGAGCACGCCGGTCATCATCTGGAACAGCAAGACGCCGAGCGCATAGATATCGGTGCGGTTGTCGAGGTTCGGCCGGCTCTCGCACGCCTCGGGCGACATGTACTGCGGCGTCCCGAGCAGCACGCCGGCGGCGGTCTTCACCGCGTTCTGGCCGCTCTGGAACATCTTGGCCAAGCCGAAGTCGAGCAGCTTCACGAAGTCGCGATCGCCGAGCCGCGTCGTCAACATCACGTTGTCCGGTTTGAGATCGCGGTGGATGATGCCGCACGCGTGTGCGGCACCGAGCGCAGCGGCGACCTGAGCGCCGATGTGGAGCGCGCGCATGACGTCGAGCACGCGCTGCTTCGACAGCAACGCGGCGAGGGTTTCTCCCTCGAGATACTCCATGATGTAGAAGTGGTCGCCGTCCGGGGTCACGCCGAAGTCGTGGATCTCGACGATGTGCTCGCTACCGATCTTGTTGACCGCCTTCGCCTCTTGAAAGAATCGCTGGACGACCTCGCGATTGCCGGCCAGCTCGCGGTGGATCACCTTGAGCGCGACCCGCTTGCCGATCGTCGGATGCTCCGCGAGATAGACCGCACCCATCCCGCCGGTGCCGATCTTCGACAGCACGACGTAGTTGCCGATGGATTGCCCGGCCGCGATCAAGGAGCACCGCGGATTGTAGCGCAAACGTTGGTAACCCCGCGTTCCGCCGTCCGATCGCCTGAGATCGTGTACGAGTACGTGCACGTGCCACGTGACACGTGGACGTCCACGTTTACGATCCGGATCTGCGGTCCCCGCGCAGTTGCCATAACCCTCACGTGAGGGTAAGGTCGTTTCGATGTCTGAAGCGCTCGCGTCTTTCCAATCAGTTCCTGATGAGGCTCCCGGCCCGGAGTCTATGTTGCTGATCACGCCCGGTGCGGCGGTCAAGGTCAACGAGATCCGCGAGGCCGAGGCGATCGAGCCGTCGATGGCGCTGCGCTTGCGCGTGGTCGGCGGCGGTTGCGCCGGGTTCTCGTACGACCTGTACTTCGACGAGCCCGCCGAGGTCGATCGCCAGTTCTCGGTCGCGGGCGTCAAGTGCGTCGTCGACGAGATGAGCCTGATGTACCTGGTCGGCACAGAGGTCGACTACGTCGAGGGCCTGCAAGGCGCCGGCTTCAAGTTCAACAACCCGAACGTCAAGTCGACATGCGGGTGCGGTTCGTCGTTCAGCGTTTAGTCGGCGTATAACTCCGCGGTGAGCACGATCGCCGCTGCGCTCGAGCGCGAGCTCGGCCCCGACGCCGTGATCGGTCCCGCCGACCACCGGCTCGAGGACTACGGCAAGGACGAGAGCCCTTTGCCGGTGTTCTATCCGCCGGAGTGCGCGGTGCTATGCGCGTCGACGGAACAGGTCTCCGCGGTGTTGCGGATCTGCGCCGAGCGCGATGTCCCGATCACGCCGCGTGGCGCGGGCAGCGGGATGTGCGGCGGGGCGTTGCCGATCAAGGGCGGGGTCGTGCTGTCGACCGAGCGCATGACCCGGATCAAAGAGATCGATCCCGGCGATCTGGTGTGCGTCACCGAGCCCGGCGTCATCACCGGTCAGCTGCAAGAGGCGGTCGAAGCGCAGGGTTTGTTCTACCCGCCCGATCCGGCATCGCTCGAGTACTGCTCGATCGGTGGCAATGCTTCGACGAACGCCGGTGGGCCGCGCGCGTTCAAGTACGGCGTCACGCGCGAATACATTCTGGGTCTCGAGGTCGCGCTCGTCGGCGGCGAGGTGCTGCGCTGCGGCCGGCGCACCGCGAAGGGCGTGACGAGCTACGACTTGGTCGCCGGCTTCGTCGGCACCGAGGGCACGTTCGGGGTGATCACCGAGCTCACCTTGAAGCTGCTGCCGAAACCAGCCGCGGCCGCGACCGTGCTCGGCGTGTTTGCCGACGTGCCGGCGGCGGGCGCCGCGATCACCGCGCTGTTGCGCGACGGCCTGCGCCCGCGCGTGCTCGAGCTCGCCGATCGCGCCTCGATCGATCACATCCGCGCGAAGAGTCGCTACCGGTTTCCGGCGAGCTCCGGCGCGATCGTGTTGATCGAGGTCGACGGCGATCCCGACGAGATGCCGGCCCAGATGGAGCGCATCGGCATGCGCTGCGACGAGCTCGGCGCGATCGACGTGCTCGCCGCGACCGAAGCCGCCGAACGTCGCGCGGTGTGGGAAGCGCGCCGGCTGATCTCGCCTTCGCTCAAGGAAGCCCATCGCATCAAGGTCAACGAGGACGTGTGCGTGCCGCGCGGCCGGATCGTCGAGATGCTCGCGCGGGTCGAACGGGTCTCGGCCGAGACCGGCATCGCGACCGCGGTGTTCGGCCATGCCGGCGACGGCAACCTCCACGTGAATCTCCTGTCGAACGAAGATCCGGCCGATCCCGCGGTGCGCGACAAGATGTGGGGCGCCGCGCGTCGCGTGTTCGCCCACACCGTCGAGCTCGGCGGCACGTTGTCGGGCGAGCACGGCGTCGGGTTGACCAAGCGCGACTACATCGCGATGGAGCAGAGCGCGCAGCTGATCGAGTGGCAGCGCAAGTGGAAGGCGATGTGGGATCCGCGCGGCCTGCTCAACCCGGGCAAGCGCCTGCCGGAGCGCGCGCCGGCGTGTAGCGAGTAGCGTCACACCCGGCGCAGCGTGGTTGTTACGTCGTCTCCGCGGCGCGATGCGCTACGGTCGCCGCGATGAAGTGGCTCGGCACCGGAGCGCTCGTAGCGTGGACCGGCATCGCAGGCGCAGCACCCAAGCCGGCGTGCATCGTCGGCGGTGATCACATCACGCTCGATCACGTGATCGTGCACCTCGACTCCGGCGCCACGCTCGATCTCCTCGTGCAGGACGTCCCGATCGTCGCGACGCTCGGGACCAAGGCGCCGGTCGCGCTCGCGATCGATGGCGCGATCGCGTTCCGCGCCACCACGGCGTCGGTGTGGTTCTCGCTCGTCACTCGAACGACCTCGAGCGACGGCCTCGTCGTGATGGGCGCGTGGTCGCGGTTCGTCGCAGACCACGCCGACGGCGCGGACATGATCGGCAATGCGGTCATCTACTCGGACGACGTGATGCAAGGCGAAGCGAAGTCTCCGAACGAGCTGGTGGCGAACCTCCGCGTCGCGTGCGATCGGTTGTCGCTCGAGTGGGGCTCGACCGAGCAGCTGCCCGACGCGACGCGTGACGGGACGCAGTGGCAGTCTGTCAACGGTAAGAACCGGCTCGTGCTCTATCGCGAGCCGAAGCTCGGCGCATCGAGCGTGGTCTACAGCTCGCCGAGCTGCATCGGCTCGTGCTTCTCGCTCGTCGGCATCAGCCATCGCGACGGCTGGCGCGAGGTCGCAGCGCACAACGAGGGCGTCGCGGTAACGGGTTGGGTACCCGAACGCGAGCTGACGCTGGTTCCGAACGATGTCGGGCTCGGCTACAGCTACGAGTGCGCCGGTCACCACTTCGACAGCCGGTTCAACTCGTTGTTCTTCGACGCGACGCCGGCGATCTCGACGCAGATCAAGGTCGGAACGACGATCTTCGCCACGCCCGGGAAGGACGCGTGGGCGATCGTGCGCACCAATACGACCTTCGACGTGGTGAAGACGCCCGGCTCGGCGTGGGCTGAGGTGATCCGCATCCCCGGCATCGCCCGGCCCGGGCTGCGCGCGTACGTGCCGGTGTCCGCACTCGTATCGGCGCCGTAGCCAAAGCCGTGTACCTTCGCGCGGTGGACGTGCTCGCGGATACGGCGGTCGCGCTCGCGGCTGTCCGGTCGCCGGACGAAGCGTTCGCCGCGGCGTTTCCGGAGGTCGGGGCGCTGTCGTACCCCGCCCCGCCGCAGGTCGAGCACGACGTCGCGCCCGACGGCAAGCCGTTGCTCGATCACGTGACGCGCTTGCTCGCCAAGCTCGCCGCGCTCGAGACTGGCGAGCTCGCGGGCTGGCAGCCGGGCCTGAGCGCGACGGCGTTCGCGACCCTCGCCGCGACGGTCGAGCGCGTCCGCGGCGCCGGGCTGTTGCCGACGTTGCGCGCGGCGATCCTCCACCTCGACATCGCGAAGACCGCCGACCCGGCGCGCCGCGCCGCGTGGCACGCCCAGGGCATCGCGCTCGACATCCACAACGAAGCCGCAGCACGCATCGTGCGCGACCGAGCGAGCACGTGGCCGCTCGGCGAGCTCGCGATCGCTTGGATCGCCGCACACGGGCTCGCCGGTCAGCACGTCCGCGGCGAAGGCCCGATCGCGATGCTCGCGCCGCTCGTCGGGGCGCTGCGCACGCTCGCACCGCACGTGCCGTCTGCGCGCGCGCTCGATGCGATGCACGTGCTCGATGCATGCGACACCGCGGCGGTGCGCGAAGGGCTCGTCGACGATGCGCTGCTCGCCGAGCTCGCTCGCGTCCGCGACCGGCTCGCGCTCGCGGTCGCGCGAACCGACGTCGAGCCCGAAGCTGGGCTCGCGGCGCCGCCGCCCGATCGCGCCGAGCTCGCCGATCGCCTGCGGGCGTTGCGCGCGGGGCGGCAACGCGCCGGCGAGCCTGCCGCCGCGGTCACTGCCGCGGTCGCCGCGATCGGCGACCCCGAGCTCGCCGCGCTCGCGCCGGCGCTCGCGACATGTCAGCTGTGGTACTGCGAGGCCGCGACGAGCGCGCTGTCACCCGCCGCGCAGCTCGCGGTGATCGCCGCCGCGGTCGGTGCGGCTCGCAACCACGGCGTCGACGTCACGCGGCCGTGGCACGCGCAGCTCCAGCCACTCGTCGCGCGCTTGCACGGCGACGCACCGGCGACCCGCTATCGGCTGCGGCTGGTCGAGGCCGCGCTCGCCGGACGCTCGATCCGCGAGCTCGTCACCGGCGGCGCCGGACTCGGCCCGCTCGGCTCGATGTCCGCGACGCTGTCGGCGACGACCGGCCACGGCGCCGCGAACGCCGTCGTGGTCGATTTTACCGCGAGCCCGGAAGCCGACGCGCTGATCACGTTGCTCCCGATCTACGAGACGCGCTCGCAGGCGGCGTTTCACCAGATGCTCAAGTCGTTGTGCGACCTCTACGGACTGCGCAAGGACGACTTCGATCGCGTCGCGAACGAGGCGAGCTACCTCGAGACGATGAACGCCGCGCGCACCGACAAGCAACGCATGCTCGACTTCGTAAAGCCCGGCCGCATCGTCGAGATCGGCCCCGGTGGCGGCGTCGTGCTCGACCTGCTCGAAGATCGATTCCCGACCGCCGAGATCATCGGCGTCGATCTCTCGCGCGAAGTGATCGCCGCCCTCGGCGCGCGCGCGAAAGCGAATGGCCGGCGCTGGCGCGTCGTGCTCGGAGCCGCCGAGCAGCTCGAGGACCTGGTGGGCAGCGGCTCGATCGACGGCGTCGTGTTCTGTTCGATCTTGCACGAGGTGTTCTCGTACACCGAGCCGCACTTCCGGCTCGAATCGGTGCGCGACGTGATTCGCGCGGCCTGGCGCGTGCTCCGCCCCGGGGGCCGGATCGTGATCCGCGACGGAGTCATGCCACCGCCCGGCACACGCCGCCTCGCGTTTGTCGCGGCCGACGCGCGGCCGACGTTCGAGCTCTACGCCGCGCAGTTCGTCGGCCGCAAGATCGCGTTTCGCGAGCTGCCCGACGGTCGCGTCGAGCTATCGACCGCCGATGCGATGGAGTTCCTCTATACGTACACGTGGGGCCCGGCGAGCTTCCCGTACGAAGTGCGCGAGCTGTACGGGATCATGACGTACGACGCGTATGTCGCCGCGCTCGTCGACTGGGTCGGCGGCCCAGGGCAGGCCCGCATCGTCGACATCCCCGCGGACCAGCGCAGTTACTTGCAGCCCGGCTATCGCACCGGCCTGGCCGGCAAGATCGCGCTCACCGACGGACAAGATCTGCCGGTCGAGCTCCCCGATTCCAACTGCCTGATCGCGATCGAGAAACCCTGAGCGCCACTTCACCGAGGGGCCGCAGCGCGCGTGGTAACTTCGCAGCATGTGGCGCTGGCTCTTTGTGATGCTGGCGGCGTGCGGGCGTCTCGCCTTCGATCCGGTGGCACCCGGCGACGCAGCGACGCGCACCGACTCACCGGCGACCGGCGACGGCGGTGCGCCGACGACCGGCCTCGTCGGGTGGTGGAAGCTCGACGATGCGATGGGCTCCACGGCGATCGACTCGTCGGGCAATGGCAACACCGGGACCCTAATGGGCGGCCCGACCTGGGGCGCCGGTGAGATCGGTGGCGCACTCGGGTTTGCCGGTGACGCGTCCGGCCAGTTCGTCGATGTCCCCGATGCGGCCGTGCTTCAGCTCGCCGGATCGTGGACCGTCGCGACGTGGGTCAACCTCACGGCGCTTCCGGCTGCCGGCGACTACGATACGTTGGTAGCGAAGTCGACCGCGGGCGGGTTCGCCAACTACAACCTGCTCGTCGACAATGGCCACGTGAATGCCGGGATGGGGTGGATGATCGCGTACAACGGCAACGGCGTTGGCGCGTGCGGGATCGCGAACGCGGAATCGCCGTCGCCGCCCTCGCTGGGAACGTGGACCCACCTCGCGAGCGTCTACGACGAGACCGCGCAGACGCTGACGCTCTATGTCGACGGCGCGGCGGTCGCGGTGAGCGACGAGACCGACTGTGCTCCAGCACAGACCGGCGGTGGCGAAGACCTGACGCTCGGGACCGAATACGGCGGCGGCGTGACGATGCTCGCCGGCGTCCTCGACGACGTCCACGTCTATAACCGCGCTCTCTCGGCGGCCGAGATCACCCAGGTCATGACGCCGTGATCGCGGTGGCAGCGCGTTAATCGAGCAGCTCGCGTGCGACCAGCTCGAGCGACCTCGCGCGCGACGCGAGGTCGGGCACGAGGGTCGACAGCATCAGCTCGTCGGCGTGCATCTCGTGCGCGAGCGCGTCGAGTTGCTTGGCGACCTGCGCCGGCGCGCCGATCACCGCGCCCATGAAGAAGTCGTCGGCGATCGCTTGCTCGTCGGCAGAGAATTCGTACGCGAGCGCTTCGTCGATCGATGCGATCGGCGCGCGCCGGCCGGTGCGGTTCTTGACGACCGCGACGCGAATCGGCGCCGAGATCCGTTGCGCGAGCTCGTCGCTGTCGGCGCAAACGCAGGTCACCGCGAGCATCGCGTACGGCGTCGGATGCTGCGGCGACGGCTCGTAGGTCCGCTTGTAGTGCTCGATCGCGTCGAAGGCGTGGCGCATCGCGAAGTGACCGGCGAACGCGTACGGCACCCCGAGCTGCGCCGCGATCGAGGCACCGGCGAGCGTCGAGCCGAGCATCCACAGCGAGCCCGCGGCCATATCCGACGGCATCGGCTCGATCTTCGAGAACGGATGCGACGGCGGAAACTCGCCGCGCTCGAACGCGAACAGCTCGGCGAGCACGCGGTTGACCTCGGGGTCATCACTGCGCCGCAACGCTGCCGCGGTCACCGGATCGGTGCCCGGTGCACGCCCGAGCCCGAGGTCGATGCGCCCGGGTGCGAGCGCCTCGAGGGTGCGAAACACCTCGACCACATGCAGCGGCGCGTGATTCGGCACCATGATGCCGCCGGCGCCGAGCTTGATCCGCTTCGTCACCGCGGTGCAGTGCGCGATCAGCACCTCGGGCGCCGACGTCGCGATGCTCGCCATGTTGTGGTGCTCGGCGAACCAGTAGCGCGTGTAGCCGAGACCGTCGGCGATTCGCGCGAGCGCGACCGAATCGCGGATCGCCTGGCTAGGCGTGACGCCGGCGCCGACCGGCGACAGGTCGAGGACGGACAGCGGCAGCTTCATGCCGCCACGTGTACCGCGTTATTCGGCTTTGACGAACGACGTGATCTTCCAGTCGGCGCCACGCGGCTCGAGCACGAGCTGGAACGCGCCCGACACAGGGTCGCCGGGCGGGCACGCGACCCGCTTGGCGTCGCCCGCGCACGCGGTGGTGAGCGCGGCATCCATCGCGTCGAACGTCGAGGGATCGGCCTGCCACATCGCCATCGCGGCATCGGCGCTCGGACCATCGCCGAGGCTCCACAGCACGTCGTCGGCGAGCATCGGGCGCAACGCCGCGTAGTCGCGTTTGGTCAGCGTGTCCTTGACGATCGCGAGTCGCTTGGCGGCGGCGTCGGGCACGGCTTTGAACATCGCCGGGTCGGTGTGCACGACCTCTTCGACTTCAACTTTGTTTTCCTTCATCGGAATCGCCCACTGCTTGATCTTCTTGTAGATCGCGACCTGGAGCGATTCGGTGCGCGGCACGAGCCAGCTCGGCCGCGCGATGCCGTGCAGCTCGCTCGGCAGCGCGGCGCCCGGCTCCCACTCCGACGCGTGGCCGATCACCTTGACGCGCCACGGCCGACCGCCGAGCACGCTGACGTCGAACCGGATGAAGTAGCGCTTCGTGACGAGCGTCGTCGGCGTGCCGCCACCGCCGGCGGGCGAGCCCATGCCGGGCGTCTGGCCCATGCCGTTCATGCCGGGCTGACCGACCGCCTGCGGGTTCGCGAGATCATCTTGGTTGCCGGCGTAGACGACTTGGTGCCAGCTCGTCTGGATCTGACCCTTGCTCGGGTTCTCGTCGAGGTTCGGGTAGAGATCGCGCGTCGCCTTGAGCGCGGCCGCATAGACGATCGCGAAGTCGGTGTCGTACAGCGAGTGCTTCGCGTGCTCGACGTCCTTCTTGTTCGTACAGCCCGTCGCACACGCGAGCGTGCACAGGGCCGAGATCATCGCAACGGTTCGCACCGACATCGCTTTGCGCCCGGGGGAATAGCACATGGTAGGGTCGCCAGCGATGGGTGGTCACGCCGGCAAGGTGAAGCCTCCGCGGCGCAACTCTGTGGTCTCCGCGTCCCCCGAAAAGGTTGCCTCGATCAGCGCGCGCCTCGCCGAATTGTGGCCGGACGCACACGTCGAGCTCGACCATCGCAACGCCTACGAGCTGCTGGTCGCGACGATCCTCGCCGCGCAGTCGAGCGACCGCCAGATCAACACGATCACGCCGGCGCTGTTCGCGAGATACCCCGACGCGGCCGCGCTCGCCGCCGCCGAGCCGGCCGAGCTCGAGCCCATGATCTTTTCGAGCGGATTCTACCGGATGAAGGCCAAGAGCCTGCTCGGCATGGCGCGCGCGGTGGTCGAGAGGTTCGGCGGCGAGATCCCGCGCACGATGGCACAGCTCGTCGAGCTGCCCGGGGTCGGACGCAAGACCGCGAACGTCGTGCTCGGCAGCGCGTTCGGCGTCAACGAAGGCATCGTCGTCGATCTGCACGTCGCGAGGGTCGCGCCGCGCCTCGGGCTGACCGCCGAGACCGATCCGGTCAAGATCGAGCGCGATCTGATGGCGGTGATCCCACGCGCCGACTGGTCGGTGTTCGCGCATCGCTTGATCTGGCACGGCCGACGCGTGTGCTTCCCGAGCGAGCCCGATTGCGAGCACTGCGGGCTCGCGCCGTTGTGTCCGAGCGCGTTCGCCGCGCCCGCGTCGCCGAACGCGAGCGCGCGCCTCGCGAAACCGAGATCGATCCCCAAGACCAAACCGAAGCCGAAGCCTTCGAAGGCCAAGCCGAAGCGGCGGTCATGATCCGCGCGGTCAGCGCCGCGATCTTCGACGCGGCCGGGCGGGTGTTGCTCGTCGAGCGCGGCCGACCGCCCGGCGCCGGGTCGTGGTCGCTGCCCGGCGGCAAGTGCGAGCCCGGCGAGGCCTTGCCAGCTGCGATCGCGCGCGAGGTGCGCGAGGAGACCGGCCTCGTGATCGAGCCCGGCGCGATGCTCGAAGTACGCGAGGTCGCGGCCGGCGACGTGCGCTACGCGATCCACGTGTTCACCGCCCGCGCGATCGCGGGCGCGCTCGCCGCCGGCTCCGACGTGCGCGCCGCTCGGTTCGTCACCGACGACGAGCTCGCGGCCTTGCCGACCACCGACGGGCTCGCCGGCGTCGTCACTCGCGCCCGCGCCGCGGGTGGTGCTACATAGCCGCGGTGGTGACCTCGCTGCCGCTCGCTCCGACCGCCGTCCGCAGGGCAGACGTGCCGGACGTGCAGTGGCGCGATTGGCGCTGGCAGCTCGGTCATATGCTGACGACCGCGGACGACCTCGCGCGCGTCATCGACCTCGCGCCGGCGGAGCGCGCCGGGCTCGCCGCTTCGGCGCGGCTGTTTCGCACCGGCACGACGCCGTACTACGCGAGCCTCATGGATCCGGTGAACCCGAGCTGCCCGATCCGGATGCAGGCGATCCCGAACGTCGCCGAGGCGGCGATCCGCGACGAGGAGCTGCGCGATCCGCTCGGCGAGGACAGCCACAACCCGGCGCCGTCGGTCGTCCACAAGTATCCCGATCGCGTGCTGTTCCTCGTCGTCGATCGCTGCGGCATCTATTGTCGCCATTGCAATCGCCGCCGGCTCGTCGGCGGTGACGACCCACCGACCACCGCCGAGCTCGAAGCCGGGCTCGACTACATCGCGCGGACGCCGCGGATCCGCGACGTGCTGCTGTCCGGCGGCGATCCGCTGTTGCTGTCGACGCGCCGGCTCGATTATCTGCTCGGCCGGCTACGCGCGATCCGCCACGTCGAGACGATCCGGATCGGCACCCGGCTGCCGGTGGTCTGCCCGATGCGGATCGATGACGAGCTGTGCTCGGCGCTGCGCAAGCATCACCCGCTGTTCATCAACACCCACTTCAATCACGCCAAGGAGCTGTCGCCGGAGGCGCGCGCCGGCTGCGAGCGCCTGGTCGATGCCGGCATCCCGGTCGGCAATCAGACGGTGCTGTTGCGCGGGGTGAACTCGTCGGTGCGGTCGCTGCGCGCCTTGATGCGAGCGCTGCTCCGCTCGCGGATCAAGCCGTACTACTTGTTCCAGGGCGACACGGTGATCGGCACCGATCACCTGCGCACGCCGGTCGAGACCGCGATGGAGCTGTACCAGGGTCTGCGCGGCTACATGAACGGCATGGCCGTGCCGATGCTCGTGCTCGACGCGCCGGGCGGCGGCGGCAAGGTGCCGATCGTGCCGAGCTATATCGACGATCTCGACGAGTCGCGCGTGCTGGTCCGGACCTACCGCGGCGAGCAGATCGAGTATCCGCAGCCGAAGCGAGCGCGACTGCGCGGTCGCGTACGACGACGTCTACTTCGCCGGCGAGCCAATGGACGATGACCGCGAAGGCTCGCGATGACGATCGTATACGTGCACGTGTCACGTGTCACGTGCACGTCCACGATCCGAAGCTCACGCGCGTTCCGGATTTGACGGTGGACGTCATCGCGATCGCCCGCGAGCTCGGCTTTCACCGCGCCGCGATCGTCCCGATCGAGCCGCCGCGCCGGATCGAGCTGTACGCGAGCTGGCTCGCCGCTGGCCATCACGGCGACATGGCGTATCTCGCCGAGCCCGCGCACGTCGGTCCGCGCGGAGACCTGCGCGCGCTGCTGGACTCGGCGCAAGCCCTGATCGTCGTCGCGCTCGCCTACGATCGCGTCGATCCAATCGGGCCAGACGCGCCGATCGCGCTGCGCGGCAAGATCGCGCGCTATGCCCGCGGCGACGACTATCACCTCGTGATGCGCGATCGCCTGGTCGCGCTCGCCGATCGGATCGCACGCGAGCTCGGCCGTCCGGTCGCGAGCCGGCCGTGCGTCGACTCCGCGCCCGTGCTCGAGCGCGCGTGGGCCGAACGCGGGGCCTTGGGCTTCGTCGCGAAGAACACGATGGTGATCGCGCCCGGGCTCGGCAGCTACATCGTGCTCGGCGAATTGCTCGTCGACGTCGAGCTGCCCGCGACCGCGCCGCTCGAACCGGCGAAGCCGCGGTGCGGTAGCTGTCGCGCGTGTCTCGATGCGTGCCCGACGCGCGCGTTCGTCGACGCCTACGTGCTCGACGCGCGGCGTTGCATCTCGTACCTCACGATCGAGCACTACGGCGTCATCCCGCTCGAGCTGCGCGCCGCGATCGGCACGTGGATCTTCGGCTGCGATATCTGCCAGGAGGTCTGCCCGTTCAACGCCGGCGCCGGCGAGCCCGCCGATGCCGCGCTGCGCCCGCGGTCGCGCGAGCACGCCCTGCCCGATCTCGTCGCGCTCGCCGCGACCAACACGAACCAGCTGCGTCGGTTCGTCAAGCGCAGCGCCCTGCGCCGCGTGCCGCGCCCGGTGCTGTTGCGCAACGTCGCCGTCGCACTCGGCAACACCGGCGACCGCGCCGCGATTCCGGCGCTGACCGGCCTCTTGCGCCACGCGTCCCCGCTGGTGCGACGACATGCCGCGTGGGCCCTGGGCCGGCTCGGCGCGCGCGCGGAGCTCGCGGACCACGCCGACGACGACCCCGAGGTCGCGAGCGAGGTCGCCGCGGCGATCAGCCACTTGTCAGGGCCGGCCGGCGGTGGCATGGGTGAGCAGTGATCCGGCTCGCGCTCGCTTTGCTGTGCGTCGCTGCCCTGGGCTGTAACCCGGCCGGCAACTCGACCGATGGACCGCAGGTGTTCGCGAACATCTGCGCGACTTGTCACGGCCCGACCGGCAAGCCGAACGAGGTGATGATCGCGAAGCTCGGGGTCCACGACCTCACCGCGCCGGAGTTTCGCAAGCGCGTCACGCCGGAGCTCGTCGAGCACCAGATCCGCACCGGCTCGGCGAACAAGGCGATGCCCGCGCTCGGCGGCGCGCTGACCGACGCGCAGATCACCGCGGTCGCCGCGTTCGTCGCGAGCGAATCCTTCGTGAAGCACTAGGACTGAACGAGGCGACGACGGGATCGGATTTGCCCCACGTGCTAGGCTTGCACCCCATGAGATGGGTTCTTTGCACCGTCGCGCTGGCCGCATGTGGCGGGACTCAAGTCCCTACGCATAACGGCTACCGGAGCGACAAAGCCAAGCCGTGGAAGAGGGCCAAAGACCTCAAGTTCGACGACAAGCAAGAAGCCAAAGTCGAAGGCGACCTGTCGTATCCCGATATGAGGCGCGCAGCGTGGTTCGCGGCCAATCTCTCGAGCAACTCGCAGCTCGACCTCCGCGTCGAGATCACTCCGCCCGGCGATGCCACGAACGATGACTTCGATCTCGGGGTCGAGGTCTACGATCCGGAGTTGCGCGTGATCTCGCGCTCTGATCTCGATGAAGGCAATGACGCGCACGAGCTCAACAAGACCAAGACGCTCGTCGATCTCGTCCCCGGCCGCTATCTGATCCATCTCTACCTGCAGGGTCGGCTCGATACCGCCGACTACGTGCTGCACGCCGCGTACAAGACCACCCCTGCGGCCGCCACGAAGAGTGACTTTCCGGCGCAAGTGCCGTTCCCCGAGCCGCTCGCGATGGTGCCGATCACCGACGACACCCCGAAGAACTACCGGCCGCAGGTCGTGGTCGTCACCCATCCCGGCCGACACCACGTGAAGGTGACGCCGAAGGTCGAGCCCCCACCCCCGCCGCAGCAAAAGCTCGCCCGGATCACCGGCATTCAAGTCACCGGCGCCGGAGTGCAGATCACGCTCGGCATCGGCACCGCGAGAGGTGGTGCGCCCGGCATGAAGGGCGTGGTTCGCGGCATCGGCAAGCCCTTTACGATCTCGTCGTGCACCGGCACGACGTGCACCGCGGTGGTCTCGGCCTCGCAAGCCGAGATGGCAAGCGCGAGCGTCGTCGAGCTTTCGCCGTAGCCGGACCTTGAACGCTTGAAGCCCGGGCGGTAACATCACAGTTATGCTCGGGAAATCGGCAGGGGCGCCGATCACAGCCTTGGCGCTAATCGCCGCGCTGTCGTGTGCCCATAACGTCGCTCAAGACTCTCGTTCCGGAGAGGACGGCAAGATCAAGGGCGCAAGAGCGATCCAGATGGATCAAGGCGAAGGCATCGCCAAGGGCGTCGTCACCTATCCGGGCGGCGATCGCGTCGACTGGAAGTCGGTGGAGCTGCCGGCCGACAAGCGCGGCGATCTGGAGATCAACCTCAAGTGGACACCGCCGCGCCCGGGGTTGCAGCTCGCGTTCGACGTGTTCGACCAATGGAACACACCGGTCGCCGAGTCGAAGAGGGTCGGCAAGAGGAGCCACGCTCGCGCACGCGACGTCACCTTGAACGACGCCCACGGCAAGTACTTCATCCGCGTCTATGCGGTGGGACGCGGAGACGCCGGCACGTACAAGCTCACGGTCGACTTCAAGGAGGTCAGCGGGCCGATGACGGTCGATCTGACGACGGTCGACATCCCGGATCCGCCGCGGCTCGCGGCCCTGCCCGAGGTCGAGTTGCCGTGCGATCTGGACAAGTTCGATAAGGCGAACCCGGCGTGCAAGTCGCAGTGTCCCGATCCGCCGATCAAGGGCTGGCCCGGCTGCAGGAACGTTTGCCCGACACCGCCAGACGCGAACAACCCGGCGTGCTGGGCCACGATGGACTGCCCGGTGGGCCAGCCGCGCAAAGAGATCCGCAAGTGCAAGCCGAAGGACTGGCCGCCATGCGATCGCAAGCAACCGGATATGGACAACCCGAACTGCTTGGCACCTGTCCCGCCGGTGATCGGTCGCATCGTCTCGGACTCGGTCCAGGGCAGCAACGTGATCATCACGATCGGTGCCGGCACCGCGCTCGGCGTCCAGCCGAACTGGAAAGGCGTCGTGTTGCAGGGCTCGAGCGGAACCACGCCGCTCCCCGGCGGCGAAGTCTCGATCATCCGCGTCGGCGAGAGGCAAACCGTCGGCTCGGTTCACCTCACCGTCGATCAGATCAATGCCAACGGACGCGTGAGGCTGTCACAGCCGTGAGGCGGTCGTGAACCAAGATCCGTTCACCGGCCGGGTGATCGACGGCCGCTACGAGATCCAGCAACGCATCGGCGAAGGCGGGATGGGCGTCGTCTACAAGGCGCGCCAGATCTCGATCGATCGCGTCCTCGCGATCAAGTTCCTGAATGCCGCAGATGGCGCAGGATCCGAACTGGGTCCAGCGGTTCTACAACGAGGCCAAGGCGTGCTCGCGACTGCAGCATCCGAACACGATCCGGATGTTCGACTTCGGCCAGACCCAGGACGGCAAGCTGTTCATGACGATGGAGTTCCTCGACGGAATCTCCCTTCGCCAGGCGTTGTCGACGGGCCCGCTCGCTCCGCAGCGCGTGATGAAGATCCTGATCCAGTGCTGCGCGTCGCTCGCCGAAGCCCATTCGATCGGCATCATTCACCGCGACATCAAGCCGGACAACGTGTTCTTGCTCAACATGGCCGGGTCGCCGGACTTCGTGAAGCTGCTCGACTTCTCGGTCGCGAAGCTGCTCGAAGGCGATCGGATGAAGACCCAAGCGGGCGTCGTGTTCGGCACGCCGCAGTACATGTCGCCCGAGCAGGGTCGCGGCGCGGTGCTCGACGCGCGCAGCGATCTCTACGCGCTCGGCGTGCTCGCGTTCGAGATGCTGACCGGCAACGTGCCGTACAACGACGAAAACCCGATGACGGTGATCCAGATGCACCTCCACGGTCAGGTGCCACCGATGCCGGACTCGGTGCCGTACTCGGTCCAGAACATCGTGCGGCGCGCGATGGAGAAGGACGCAGGCCGGCGCTTTCAGTCGGCCGGCGAGATGATGCAGCAGTGCCAGCAAGTGTTCGCAGAGCTCAACTCCGGCAACGTCGCGGTCGGCGCCGGCGGCGTACCGCGGACCGTGTTCGCGTCGAGCCCGCAGCAGATGCAGGGTCAGCCCGCGCCAGGTCCGCAACAACAGCAACCGCAGCAACCGCCGCCACAAGGCGGCTACGTGCAGTCGGCGCCGCAAGCCAAGACGATGATGGCGATGGCGAGCCCGTTCGCGCAGGGCGGGCCCGGCCCGCAGATGATGCAGCCGGGAATGCAGCCGTCCGGGCTACAGGGCGGCCCGCCGCAAGGCGCGATGCAGAAGACGATGATCGCCGGCATGCAGCCGCCTCAGATGGGGGCCGGCGGGCCGATGATGCAACCCCCGCCCGGACCCGGCGGTTATCCGGTGATGCCCCCCGGCGGTTATCCGCAGCCACCGCCGCAAGGCTATCCGCCGCAGGGTTATCCGCCGCAAGGCTATCCGCCGCAAGGCGGCTCCGGTCCGAACAAGACCGTGCTGCTGCAGCCGACCGACGGCATCGTGTCGGTCGCGCGGACCGGGCCGGCGATGCAGGGTCCAGGGCGGCAAGTCTCGCAGGGCGCGTCGGGGCTGTTCTGGTTCGTCTGCCTGTTCATGGGCGTCGCGGTCGGCGTCCTCGCCTACGTCATCGTGCTCCAGCTGTCATGACCGACGACGATCAACCACCGAAGGATCCGGATCCGAAGGTCAAGGATCTGCTGTCCGCGTCCGACGTCGCGGATCTCCAGCGCTGGTTCGGCCTGCCTTCGTTCGAGCAACTCGGCGACGCCGCGCCGACCGCGCCGCCGACCGCCGCGCACGATCCGGAGATGGCGGCCTCGATCGTGCGCCGCGACGCCGCTCTCGCCGCGGTCGATCCGCGATTACTCGAGGAGCTCGCCGTGCGCGAGAGCTCGCTCGCGCTCCCGACGATGCGGTTCGTACCGAACATCGAGCTCGCGCTGCGCGAGGATACGCCGCTGATCGACCTCGTCCGCGCCGAGCGCGGGGTGTCGGTGCTCGAGCCGCGAGAGGTCGAGATTCCCGACCAGCTGATCGAGGACCTCGGCGAGCGCACGCCGCAAGCCCTGTTGCGCGATCTGCATCGACCGGAGCTCGAGTTCATGAAGGAGTTCGAGATCATCGATCCGATCGCCGAGCTTCGCGTCGACGCGAGCGCCGAGGTCAAGCTCGCGATCGCGACCCGCTACGACGAGGGCATGACGACGGTGCGCGTCCCAGCCGAAGCGCGAGCGCTGTTCAACGCCGCGATCGCGCAGCACATGTTTCGGTGGACCGACGTGCTCCAGACCCCGCTCGCGAACCGCCGGGTGAGCGAATCGTGAGGAAGCTCGGCATGAATTCGCGCGTAGATCCGTCATGCCGGGGGTGCAGCCACAGCGCTGGGGTGCCGCGATGAGCGATGCGCGCGTCATCCCGGCCGAGCGCTTCCTGTTGCGCGCGGTCGGCCGCACCGATGTCGGCGCGCAGCGGACACAAAACGAAGACGCGATGTACTACGACGACTTCCTCGGCGTGTACGTCGTCTGCGACGGCATGGGGGGGCACGCGTCGGGGCAGGTCGCCTCGGACATCGCGATCCGCACCATCGTCCATTCACTCAAGACCGGCGATCCGCAACCACCTCCGGGTGTGGATCCGCTCGTCGTCGCGATGAAGGCGGCGAACGCCGCGGTCTATCAGCGCGGGCTCACCGATCCGGCGTGCCACGGGATGGGCACGACCGCGGTCGGCTTGCGGTTCGAAGAGAATGTCGTCCACGTCTGCCATTGCGGCGACTCGCGCGCGTATCTGTTGCGCAACGGCATGCTGTCTCAGCTCACGCGCGATCACTCGCTGCGCAATCTGTATCAAGACCGGCCCGATCTGGTGGGCACGCTCGGCCCGGCGACGTCGAACGTGATCATTCGCGCGGTCGGGCTCGATGCGACGGTCGAGATCGAGCACAACGCGATGCCGCCCGAGCACAACGACGTCTATCTGTTGTGCTGCGACGGCCTCAACGACCTCGTCGACGACTGGATGATCCGAGAGATCATGACCTCGGGAGATTCGCTCGAAGTGGTAGCGGAAAACCTGATCCGCGCCGCCAACAACAATGGCGGCACCGATAACATCACGGTCGTGCTGGCCCAGACGTTCGTCGATCCGCTGTGGGTCCCGGCGCACTCGTATCCTCAACCGATGCAGGGTTACTGATGCGGATCACGGCCATCGCGCTCGCTACGCTCGCGCTCGGCGGCTGCAATTCGCTGCTCGGGATCACCGACATCACGGTCGGCAGCGGCAGCGGCAGCGACGGGGGGATGGGCAGGTGTCTCAACGCGCCGAACGACGGCGCACTGTTCATGGGCTGCCCGGCGGCGCCGACCGGCCAGCTCACGATCCAGGCGAACATCGACACCGACAACGATCCGGGCTGCGTCAAGATCGGCCAAGGCGCCGCCGCTCCGCTCGCGTGCATGATCGCCGCGAACTCGATCGTCGTGCCGACCGGCCATCACTACGTATCCGGCGGCAACGTGCTCGTGCTCGTCGCCGCCACGACGATCGACGTCCAAGGGACGCTCGACGCTTCCGGATCTCCGACGACGACGCCAGTGACCGGCTCGGTGTGCAACAACGTCTCGGGCGGATCGTATGCCGCGACCGGCACCGGCGGTGGCGGTGGCGGCGGCGCGTTCGGCGATGCCAGCGGCACCGGCGGAGCCGGAGGGACGGCGAACGCGGAGGGCGGCAATGGCGCCAGCTCGATCTCGTCGATCATCGTGGTCCGCGCGGGCTGTCCTGGTGCGCCGGGTGGCGCGTTCAATCCGTTCGGGACGACCTCGCTCGGCGGCGTTCCCGGCGGGGCGATCTACATGATCGCCGGCACGAGCGTCACGGTCGAAGCGTCCGGCATCGTGCTGGCGAACGGCGGCCCGGGCGGGGGCGCGGCGGCGAACGAAGGCGGCGGTGGCGGCGCGTCGGGTGGGCTCATCGGCTTCGACAGCTTGGTCGTCGACATCGAAGGTACGGTGACCGCGGATGGCGGCGGCGGTGGCGGCGGCGGCGGCGCGAACGATGGAGATAACGGCGGCACCGCGCAGGGCACGACCCACGGCAACGGCTCGACGCCGGGTGGCAACGGCGGCGATGGCGAGGATGGCTTCACCTCGCCCGGGGATGGTGTCTCCGCGATGAACGGGTCCATGGGCGGCGGCGGCGGCGCGGGCGGATCGTACGGCGTCGCGTGGATCCACTCGCCGGCATCGAGCATCGGCGACGCGTCGATCGACCCGCCGCCGGTTCAGAACTGACCGGACAATGTCAGCCCGGCTTCGTGCTCGCTCGCGTGCGGAGCGATCGCGACGCCGCGCTCGGCCCATGACGGCGCGGTGACCCACAGGACGACGCCGGCGACCGCCGCAACCGCCCCGCCGACGACGAAGATCGTCGAGAGATTGCCGTCGCCGCGCGCGGTCGACGCGAGCGAGCTCGCCTGATCGGCCTTCGTCTGGTCCGGACAGACCGTGCCGCCGCAAACCGCCTTCGCGTCGGTCCACTTGCTGCTCGCGAGCGATCCGAACACCATGCCGGTGGCGACGGCGACACCACCTACGATCGTGACCGCGATGCCGACCTTCTTGCGCGCGCTATGAGCCGGCACGAGGGTGGGCTGGGCGACGCCGATCGCGCCGTGCTGCGGTTGCTGCTGCTCGTGTGCCGCCCGCGCCGCGGCCTCGCCGGTCGGCTCGAGTCGGATCGAGATCGGCGTAGTGTTGCCGGCCACGCCTTCGATGTCCTTGTGCCACGGCTTGACGTCGGTGCCGCTCGCTTCGATCGCGTGAGAACCGCTGTCGACCGGTTGCTCCTTGCCGAGGTCGGCGGTGATGTCGCCCCCGTCGAGCGTGACGACCAGCCCCTTCGGCGGATCGACGACCTCGATCTTGAGCTTCGGCAGGCGCAGCCACAGCGCGTCGGCGAGCTTGGCCGACTTGCTCTGGCGCGCTCCGTTGGTGTCGTGATCGGCGAGGTCGCGATAGATCGCCCACGCCGTCGCGATCTTGCCGATCTTCTCGTCGCAATGCGCGATGTTGAACTGAGTGCCGAGCTGTGGATCGAGGCGCTGGCTGTCTTCGAATGCGGCGCACGCCTCGGCAAACTTTCCAGCTTTGAGAAACTCGCGACCCTTCTTGAACGCGACATCAGCCGGGCTAGGCCCGGCGTGAGCGGTGGCGGCGGCGAGCACGCAGACCAGGAGGACGCTAGGTTCGACTCTCACCGACGTCATCATCCTTCGGTTTCGTCGTCTTTTGTCTCGGCTTGGTCGCCGGTTTCGGTTTGCTAGTCTCCGGAACCACCGAGCCCGAGCCCGAGCCCGAGCCCGTCACAGGCGTTGGCGTCGGCGTCACGGTCGGCGTCGGCGTCGGCGTCGGCGTCGGCGTCGGCGTCGGCGTCGGCGTCGGGGTCGGGGTCGGCGTCGGCGTCACCGTCGGCGTCGGCGTCGGCGTCGGCGTCGGCGTCGGCGTCGGCGTCGGGTCCGATCCCACGGTCGGGGTCGCATTCCCGCCGCTCGCGTTGACCGGCTCGCCGCCGCCGCCCCGCGTCGCCGCGATCACACCCGTGACCCCGACCGCGATCCCGACGACGATCACCATCGCGAGCTTCCACGACCTCCCGGTGGTCTCGTTCGCGCGTACGCCGGACAACACGCCGCTCGCCGACCGCATCGTCGTCGGCGTAGTGGGCGCGGTCATCGTCGGATCCGTGCCTGCTTTCAGCGAGCCATAGCCGCCGCTCACCACCGGCGCGGAGCCGCGCAACACGCGGACGACACCGCTCGCGATATCGGCACCGGCGGGGCCGGCGAACGGCGCGAGCGCGGTGGCGAGCTGAGCGACGTTGCCGAACCGGCGGGCCGGATCCTTCTCGAGACAGCGGCCGACGACCTCGACCATGCCGCGCGGCACACTCGGGGGCAGCGCCGGCACCGGATCCATCACGATGCGCAGCGTCAGCTCGGTGATCGTGTCGGCGTTGAACGGCTGGCGCCCGCACAACAGCTCGTAGATCACGACGCCGAGCGACCAGATGTCGCTGCGCGCATCAACTTCTTTGCTCGAGCGCAGCTGCTCGGGCGACATGTAGCCCGGCGAGCCGATGATGTTGGACGTCTGGGTCAGGCTGAAGTCGCCCTGGTCCGGGGCCTTCGCGACGCCGAAATCGAGCACCTTGATCAGCGCCGATCCGTCGGGCCGGCGCGCGAGGAACAGGTTGCCTGGTTTGAGATCGCGATGGACGATGCCGAGCTGGTGCGCCTCGGCGATCGCGAGGCACGCCTGCAGCATGTAATCGGCGACGAGCTGCGGCGGCATCGGTCCGTTCGCGCGCAACACCGACGCCAGATCTTCGCCGTCGAGCAGCTCCATCACGATGTACGGGGTGCCATCGTCGAACACGCCGACATCGGACACTCGGCACACGTTCTCGCTGCGCAGCTGGGCCGAGGCCCTCGCCTCGCGCGCAAATCGCTCGACCACACCGGGCGCGTTGAGCACCGCGGCGTGCAGGAACTTGAGCGCGACCGGAGTGCCGAGCGTCAGGTGCGTGGCGGCCACCACGACGCCCATGCCGCCCTCGCCGAGCACCCGCTCGATGCGGTACTTGCCCCCTACGATGGCGCCCCGCTCGTACACGTCCATAGCGTTACACGCGCGCGTCACAGTCTCAACTCGGTTGAGGATTCGTCCACATGGCACGCTGCGTGGCACACGCACCTACACGAGGCTCGAGCCGGCGGTCAGCCCGCGGCGCGACGCAGCTGCGCGGCCATGTCCGAAAACCGGCCGAGTCGCGCGTAGACCCGCGCGAGCCCCGACGCTACGCGCGCTTCGAACCCGGGGGTCTGACCGGCTTGTAGAAACGCCTCTTCAGCGCCGAAGAAATCGCCACCCATGACGAGCACGTCACCGAGAGTCGCGAGCATCGCCGCGGCCGAGATCCTCGAGCTCGCGCGACCGAGGCCGGCGCGCAAGATCGTCTGTGCGCGGGGACAGTCGCCCGCCTTTGCAAGTGCGACGGCATACGCGACGCGCGCGTTGCCGAAGCTCGGCGCGAGCTCGAGTGCGGCGCGCAACGATTCTTGCGCGCTGTCGAGATCTCCATTGTCGAGCGCTTGCTTGCCGCGCTCGTAGTAGCGCCGCGCGACCGAGCTCAATCCAGCTCCAGCAGCGAGAACCGCGCGGAGGCGTCGTCGCCGGTGCCTTCCGGTTTGTCAGGGCTTGGCGCCGCCGGCGCTGCTGAATTCGCCGGCGCCGGCGCGACGGGCGCGGCCGGAGCGGCAGCTGGTGGCACCGCGCCCCCGGGCGTCGCGGTCGGTGCACCGCGCATCGACAAGCCGCGCACCGGTGGCGGCGCTGCAAGAGGTGCAGCTGCCGGCGCGGGCGGCCGTTGCTGCAACGTGGTCTCGACCACGCGTACGCCGGCCGCCGGACGCGGCATCTCTGCGGCTTGCAGTGGCTGGCGCCCCGCGACGAGCGGCTGCATCACCCCGCCGACCCGAACGCTGACCGTGTCGCCGTCGACCGTGAACATCGCGAGCTCGGGGAAATCGAACCGGGTCTGCAGCGCACTGATCACCTGCGCGAACGTCTGGCCCTGCAGATCCGCGAGCGTCTCGGCCTGATGCACGAGCATCGGGGGGGGCCCTCGACGACGTACTCCTTGACCACGAACGTCAGGATCTCGAGCAGCGCTTCGCGACCCATCTCGGCAAACGCATCCCGCACGTTGCTGGCGAGGTCGCGAAGGTCGGGCCGAGAGGGCATAGGCGAAGCGTATCGCTATAGCGTCGCGCCGTCGAGGTCGATGCCGTTGGTCTGACAACCGACAAACCGGACGCCGGTGAGGTCGGCGGTGCACAGGTTGACGCCGCGCAGATCGCACTTCACGAACGAAGCGCCGCGCAGGACCGCGCCGTACATATTGGCGCGCTTGAAGTCGACTTCGAACAGCGCCGCCCCGGTCCAGTCGGTGCGCGACAGCGACACGGTCGCTTGCTCGTAACCCTCGAACGCGACCTTGATCAGCACCGCGCCCGCGAAGTCAGCCGAGTACAGCTCGCTGTCTTTGAACGTCGTGTCTTGAATCCGCGCGCGATGGAATCGAACCCGAGCCATGCGCACCGGCCCGAGCTCGCAGCGCAGCAGCTGTGCGCCCGAGAAATCCAGCTCCGTCAGATCACAATCCTTCGCGCGCACGCGATTCCACAACGCGCCCTTCCACTGCGACGTGCGCAAGTCGCTCATCGTGAGCTCGGCGCGCTCGAGGCGCGAGTCGTCGGCATCGGCGCCGCGCAGATCGAGGCGATCGAGCGTCACGCCGTCGAGATCGACAGAGCGCAAGCCGACCGACGGCGCCGCGAAGCCCGCGACCGTGCGGCCGGCGAGCTCGTTCTCGGCGACCAGCCGTTCGAGCTGCACGCGCGATTGCACGACGCCGGCGTCTGCGCTGGTGTCACTCACGATAGCGATCGTAGCGCGTTACGCGCGCCGCAACACGCCGTTGCGCATGAACCCATCGCGCAACGTCTCGCCGAGCATCGCCATCGCGCGCTCCTTGAGCTTCTCGATCATGTCGCGGCGCTGTTCCTCCGCCGCGACCCGGTCCGCGCCCGCATTCGCCGCTGCGCGGGTATCGGAGCTCGCGCTGCCTTGCTCTTCGGCCAGAACATCCGCTTCGACCGCCTCGGCTTCCGCTTCGTGCTCCTCGGCGAACGGCATCGCGCCCGCGCCGGAGGCTTTGCGATGGAGACCGCGCGCCTGCTGTGCGACGTGGGTGAGCTCGTGACCGAGCAGCGCTTGGCCGGACGCGGACGCCATCGACTTGTCGGGCGAGTTGCCCATCAAGATCATGCCGGTGCCACCGACCGTGACGGCGTACGCGTTGCGCTGCTTGTTGAACTCTTCGGCGAACTCGCCGGTGTAGATCCGGACGTGCGAGAGGTCGACGCCGAACCGCTTCTCGTAGCGCGAGCGCACGGTGTGATCGAGCGACTCGCCCTTGCCCGCGCGCTTCGAGATGATGCGCAGCAGACGCTCGGGATCGTACTTCTTCGCGAGCTCGTCGGTGAGGTCGGATTCAGGCGTGTCGCCCGGCTGCGCTTGATCGGAATCCGCCACTTGGTTCTACGATCTTACGCTAGGTGCCGTCGCCAGATTCCCCCGACCCGCCGCCCTGCCACGTCGATACGTAACCCTCTGATTGTTCGTAGTATTCTGACGTCTTCTGCTGGTCGACGACCGCCGCATCGCCGCCGAGCGCCTGCTCGAGGAACTTGGTCTCGCCGAGGCAGCTGCCGCCCTTGACGCCCTTGATCTCGAACGTCACCTCGCCCTTCGCGTTGATGACGATCTCGATGTCTTGCTTCCTCATTCGCTCACCCACTTTCTGACGACGAGCCGGATCGAGCCGTCCTCCTCGTTGACCTCTTCTTCGACGGCGTAGCCCTTCTCTTCGCAGGCCTGTTTGACGTTGTGATACTGGTATTTTTGCGACAGCGTGTCCTTGAACTCGGCCTCCGACACGCCCTTGGTCGTCTCGACTCCCCACCAGTCGGCGACGATGTCGTAGGTGCCGTCCTGGTTGTCGACGACGCCGACGTCGTAGCGCCCCATGTCGATGCACATCGCGGCCTGCAGCTTGTCGCCGCGGTAGCCGCGCACGCTCACGGTCTGGCCTTGCTCGGCCTCGGTGAACTTGAGCTGCATGTCGGCGAGCGCCTTTTTGAGCGCCGCCAGGTTCGTCATCTTGAGAGCGCACTTCGTGAAATGCGACATTCGGTCGTCTCAGTATACGCAGTTTCCGGCGCGAGGCTCCCCGGGCGTCGGTACAGGTCGCGAGCGAGCTCAAACGAGCTGAGCGACACGCAACCGGTGCGGGGTGTGGCCGATAGCGGCGACATGCCGATGTCTCTCCACAGGGGCAGTTTCGATCGTGGATTCGATGCGTTTGTAGCCGCGACCCTCGGTGCCCTGCACCGCGAGCTGGAGGCGGTGGCTACGCGCTACGTCGAGCCGCGGCCAAACGTGGGAGCGCGGCGCGGCCTCTCGCTGGCGATGTCGGCCGGCGAGAGCGCGTACGGATTCGCGATCGGAGCGATCGCGGCTGCGGTGATGCACGCCGCTCGCACGTGGCTCGGTGACGCGGCATCCACCACCGCGGCGCACACGCTGGCCGAGCTGACCGAGCCGGCACCGCGCGCGGATCCACCACGTTATCTCGCCGACGCCGAGGCTCGGCCGCTCGTCGAACGGTTCGCCGCTCACGTATCGATGCGGTTAGCGACCGCGCGTCGCGACCTCGAACTGATTGCCGCCGCCGTCGTCGCCTCAGCGCCCGAGCGGTCGCGTGCGATCGCGATGATGTTCGATGAGCTGAGCCGCGACGGCCGGATCGCAGAGCGATTTCGCGGCGAGCTCGGAGCTGGGCTCAGTCACCTCGCTCTCGCCGTCGGCGACGACTGCACGCCAGCGGCGAGCTCGGCGCTGTGGTGCGAGTGGTCGCGGCTCGTCCGCGGCAAGCGCGATCAAGGATCCAGACCATACATCGTCGTTGTCGGCTAGCCGGGACGCCGGCGTGGGCAGCCGCCGGCGTGACTGAGCTGCCGCTCGGTGCGTGAGCCGCCAAAGCATCGCGCGGACTTGGTCGAGCCTGTGGTCGACGTGCGCGAAGTCGGCGGCCGAGATGTAGCGGCGCGCCTAGGCGACGCGGAGAACGGCGGTGAGCTCGCCGGCGCTGCCTGCGGCTCGGCGGCGACCCATTGCAGACGTCGGTCGATCAACTCCGCGGCGGTCGTCGGCACACGTCGGCGGCCCTCAGCGCTCGGCGCGGGACGGGCGCGCGAGCGGCGCGAGGGCGAACGAACGCCGCCCACGAACCGACTGCGAGCGAGCCATCGTCGCCGCTGACTCCTGCCCGCCGCCGCTGCCGTCGCCGCTGCCGCTGCCGTTGCCGCTGCCGCTGCCGCTACCGCTACCGCTGTCGCTGAGCCTGCCCCGCGACGGCCCCACACCTGCATTACCTCTCGCCCAAGAGGTGTGTGTCATGCGCTCGTATCGAATCGCCGGCCTGATCGTTTTCATCGCGTTTGCTTCAGGATGCTTCTGGCACCACCGCCGCTATGATCGCGATCGCGACCGGCGCGTCGACGTGCGCGTGGTGCACCACGACGATCACCACGACGACCACGGGCGCTGACCTCGCGTAAGCGGGCGCGTCGATCGAGCGCGGGCGCTCGGTCGAGCAGATCGGCTACAGCTCGATCTTGCGATCGTCGTCGGAAGGCTCGGGGCCCTTGTCGCCGAGGTTCGCGGTCGGCGCGCCGTAGCGCGCCATCCAGCCGTCTTTCTTCGCCGACTTTCCACCGCGAGACGACGCCATGCGCGCCCGGGTGCGAGCCCACTCGCGCATCTGCTCGATCATCTCGCGCATCGTGATCGCCAGCGGCACGATCTCGCCACATGTCTTCGCGAGCGCCTCGGTCGTCAGGTCGTTGCCGGTGTCGAACGCGTCGTACAACGCGGCGATCACCGCTTGCTCAAGCTCGGCGCCGGAGTAATCGACCGTCGCGTCGATCAGCTTGTCCATGTCGAACTGGCCGGGGTCGCGCTTCTTCTTGCGCAGGTGAATGTCGAGGATCTGGCGGCGATCCTCGCGATCCGGCAGGTCGCAGAAGAAGATCTCGTCGAACCGGCCCTTGCGCAGCAGCTCGGGCGGTAGCTGGTGGACGTTGTTCGCGGTCGCGATCACGAACACCGGCGTGGTCTTTTCCTGCAACCAGGTGATGAACGACGCGAACACGCGCGAGGTCGTCCCGCCGTCGGTCGAGCCCGACGACTGCGTCCCCGAGAAGCCTTTCTCCAATTCGTCGATCCACAGGATCGCCGGCGCGATCGCCTCGGCGGTCTTGATCACCGAGCGCATGTTCTCCTCGGAGGAGCCGACGAGGCCGCCGAAGATCTTGCCGACATCGAGGCGCAGGAGCGGCATCTGCCACAGCGCGCCGACCGCCTTCGCGGTCAACGACTTGCCGGTGCCGGGCACGCCGATCAGCAAGATGCCCTTCGGCAGCGGCAGGCCGAAGTCCTTCGCGCGCGAGCCGAACGCGCTGCGCCGCTTGACCAGCCAGTCCTTGAGGATCTCCATGCCGCCGACGTCGGAGAACTCTTCGCGATGCTCGTAGTACTCGAGCAGGCCGCTCTTGCGAATGATCTGCTTCTTTTCTTCCAGAATCGTTTCCAGATCGAATGTGTGGGTGCGCACGGCGCTCTTGGCGAACACGTTCTCCGCCTCGACCAACGTCAGGCCGAGCGCGCCTTCGACGACGTGCTCCATGAACGTCGGATCGCTCTCGATGACTTGTTGAGTCGCGGCAGGGAGGTTCGGCAACACCTTGCGCGCCGCCTGCTCGATCTCGGAGCGATTCGGCAGCTCCCAGTCGAGCACCGCCGAGATGCTCTTCTCGAGCTCTGGGGGAATCTTCGTGACCGGCGACAGCACGAGCAAGCTCTTCTTGGTCTTGCGCAGCTCGGTCGCCGCGTCGCGCAGGCGGCGCACGACCGCCGGCTCCTTGAGGAACGGATGGAAGTCGCGCAGCACGAACAAGGCGCGCCCTTCGCTGCGCAGCACGTGATCGAGCGCCTTCATCGGATCCTTGACGTCGCGAGTGCCCTGCCCGTTCGCGATCGTCTTGAACCCCTCGGTGATCGACCAGACCTCGAGCCGCATCTCGCGCTCGACGCACAGCTTGCGCAGCGATTCCTCGACGCGCTGCTCCTCGGGCGAGCTGATCCAGATCAGCGAATACCGCGCCTTGATCAGATCCTCGATCTCACTCTTGCTGCTGCGCTTGTGTTCGATGGTCATGACATCATTTCGTTTCCGCGAGCTCGCGCAGCCCGCGCAGCGCGCCCTTGGCGGTCTCCGCGTGATCGACGAGCGACTCGATCGCATCGCCGACCGCTTGGATCGTCTCTTGATCGTCGGACTTGAGGTTTGGTAGCTCGCCCTGGACGAGCACGACGTTGTTGCGGATCTCCGACAGGATGTCGTTGATCGCGTCGTAGACATCTTTCGCGCGCTTCGCGAGCTCGGTGACCGACAGCGTCGAGCCGGCGGCGTCGATCACCGCTTCGGCCTGGGCGTCGGCGTTCGCGCGCGCACGTGCGGCTTCGGCGCGCGCCTTCTGCGCGTCGGTCTTCGCGGCATCGACCGCGGCTTCGAGCGTCTTCTGCGAGCGCTCGGCTTGCTCGGCGCGCGCGACCGCATCTGCGAGCTTGCGCTCGGCCGCTTCGCGCTCGCGTTGCGCTTCGGCCGGATCGGCGACCGCGGGCGCGGGTGCCCCCTGTGTCTTCTCGAGGTCTGCGACCTTGCGGCGGAGCTTGTCGAGCTCGCGCCGAGCGTCGTCACCGCCGGTCGATGCAGCATCGCGAGCCTTCGCCGAGGCGAGCGCCTCTTCGGCGGAGCGATGGCGCGCGACCTCGGCCTTGGCGAGCGCGTCCTGCGCGACGTTGCGCGCGCTCTCGGCGGCGAGCTTGCCGTGCACCGCTTCTTGGAGCTCGACCTCGACCTGCGCGAGCTTGCCCTCGAGTCGGCCGCGATCGCGCTCGGCGAGGTCGTATTGCTCGGACAGGCGCTCGCGATCGGCTTCGAGCTTCTTGAGCTCGACGCGGACGTCCTTCATGTCCGAGGTCAGCCGCATCATGTGATCGCCCTGGCTGCTGCCGGCGCGCGAGCCGTCGGTCTGGCTCTCGACGAGCAACCGACCGAGCCGCTTGTTCTCTTCTTCGATCGCGACGATCTGCGCGCTCATCCGCGACGAGGTCGTCGCCGCTTCGTCGCGCTCGGCCTTGAGCTGTGCGACCTGCTTGAGCGTCTTCTCCTTGTCGGCGCGCAGCTCCTTGATGACTTCTTCTTGCGAGATCAGACCGACCCGGCGCTCTTCGAGCATCCGCTCCTGCTCGTTGATCACTTCGCGCAGGTGCTCGATCTCGGTGAGCTGTTCGTTGAGCTTCTTCCAGCCCTCGTCCTTGGTGCGCGACAGCTCCATCAGCTGGCGGTTGAGGTCCTGCATGTCCTCGCGGATCTTCGCAGCGTCCTCTTGGGCGCGCGCCGCTTGGCGCTCGCGAGCCGCCATGTTCTCGGCCATCTCGCCGACTTCGCCGCGCAGCTTGTTGTGCTCGTCGCGCGTCTGTTGCAGCTCGTCGCGCAGCTGATCGGCGACGCGATCGTGGGCCGCGACCTGCTCCTCGCGATCGCTCACCGCCGCGCGCAGCTCCTCGATCCTGTCGCGCAACGTTGCCGACTCGGCGCGCACTCGCTTGCCGTCCGCGACCTCACGCTCGTAGCCCGCGTTCGCTTTCTCGACGTCGGCCTTGAGCTGCTTGATCTCGCCTTCGAGCTTGCGCGGGTCGACCTCGAGACCGAGATCGACCATGACCTTCTTCTCGCCGTCGTCGACGCGCTGCGCCGGCGCGTTGGTCGCGACCGGACCTCCGCGCCCGAAGATCGACGGCGGGCCGGGCGCGGGCGCACCGGGCATCGCCGGCGGACCGCCATACGGCATGTTCGGCGCGGGCTGCGGTGCGCCGCCGCCGCCGCCACCCGGCATCGCCGGCGGACCACCGTAGGGCATGTTAGCGGCCGGCGCCGGCATCCCGGGTGGCGCACCATACGGCGCGCCTTGCACCGGCGGGCTGTTGAAACCCTGCGCTCCCGCGGCCGAGCCACCGAAGCCGCCGCGACTCTGGCCGAACAAGCTCGCGCTCTGATTGAACCCCGGCTGCGACGGCGAATTCCCCGCGCTCGGCATCGCCGGGGGACCGCCGTACGGCATGTTCGGCGCGGGCTGCGGCGCCGGCGCCATGCCCGGCGGTGGTCCGAACGCGTTGGGACCGCCGATCGGCTGCGGCGGCGGGAAGCCTTGAGGCCCCATCGGCGCGGGCGAGCCGTCGCCGCCGCGATCGAGCACCATCGTCCCGCCCTTCTTCGCCGGTGGCGTCCCGCCCTGCGGAACCTGTTGCGGCACGATGTTGACGCCGCCCTCGTCGACAAATCGCATGACGAGTGAGCCGCACTGGATCACGTCGGTGTGGCCGAGGGCCTGCTTCTGGACCCGGACGTTGTTGAGGTGCGTGCCGTTCGCGCTGCCGAGATCCTCGACGACGAACCGGCCGTTCTCGAGGCGGAACTGCGCATGGCGGCGCGACACCATGCCGTCATCGGTCCGAACCGCACATTCGAGGCCGCGGCCGACGTAGACGATGTCGTTCGTGGGGAGCTCGACCGTCCCCTCACGGCCCTGGCTGTCCCGGAAGATCAGGCGCGCCATTGAGGGAAAAATCCTACCACATTCCGCGATCTACGCTGGTTTCACCTGAACAGCCGACCCACTAGCACGCAGCTAATCGCGCTTGAACACCGCTTCGGTGTTGCCGACGCGGATGATGTCGCCGATCTCGAGCGTCTTCTTCGGGACCTTGTGACCGTTGACGTACACGCCGTTCGTCGAGCCGAGATCGGCGAGCTCGTAGTTGCCGTCGACCTTGCGAATGCCGGCGTGCTTGCGCGACACCGCCGGATCGGCGAGCACCACGGTGTTGCCTGCGACCGAGCCGATCGTCGTGACTTCGTCGTTGAGCACGAGCGTCTGGTTCGCCATCGGGCCCAAGATGAACTCGAGCCGCGCACCTGGCGACCAATTGCAGAACATGCACTTCTGCCACTGCGGCAGCATCGCGCGGCGGCAGCCGCCGCACATGCGCTGACCAGGCGGCGGCGCGCTCTTCTTCGCAACGACGATGAGGAAGATCAGGATCAGCAGCGCTGCCCCGACGATGACCCCGACTAGCGCGCCGGTCGACACGGATCTTGACCTAGTTGATCGACTTGAACTTGAAGTTCGTCTTGCCGAGGGTCACCACGTCGTTATCGACGAGGTCATGTTTTTGGATCTTCTTGTCGTTGACGTAGCTGCCGTTGGTCGAGCCGTTGTCTAGCAGCGTGAAGCCAGCGGGCGAGCACGTGATCTGGCAGTGCTCGGTGCTCATGAACCCGTCGTTGACCACGATGTCCGACGGCTGGGTCGTGCCGATCTTCGTCAGGCCCGGGCGCAGGCGATACGTCTGATAGGCGTTCTGACCGTTGAGCGGCACGAGCCAGCCGACGATCGGGAAGCCATCCTGGTCGCCACCGGCACCGATCATCACGGTCTTCATCGGCCCGGCGGGCTTCGGTGCTTCCATCGGTGCCGGCGCCATCTGCATCGGCATCGGCATCGGCTGCTCCTTCTTGCCGAACACCTTCATGCCGATTCCGATCAGCACGATGCCGCCGATCGGAATGACGATCAGCAGCCACCACGGGAACCCACCGTGCTTCCGCGGCGACCATTTCGGCGACATCACGAGCGGGCTCGCGTCGGTGTCGTCCTTGTCGATCTTGATGACGAGCTGATGCTCCTGACCGTCCCAGGTCAGGCCCTGGCCGAGCTTCGGATCGTAGCCCGGAAACGTGACGTACACGCGATCGGCGAGTCGGGCCAGGATGCCTTTGATCGCGGCGACGATCGTCTGAGCGCCGTTGACGACGGCGGGCGGCGCCAGCTTGTCGATGACGACGACGTCGTCGGGGCTCGACGCCGCCGACTTGTAGACGATCGCGAACACCTGGATGTGGTCTTGCTTGGCCTGGGTCTTGAGCTCGGCGAGCGCGGTCTTCGCGGCCACCGGATTGGTGTCGCAACCGTCGCCGACGACGATCAGCGCCTTGCGGGCCGCCTTTGCCGCGTGCAAGTCGGAGAGCGCCTGCCGCACGGCCTGCACGAGCTCCTTGCCCTTCGTGCCGTAATAATCCTGCTGGGTGCCGAGCGCACCGCCCGTGACCGCGGACAGTGCGCCCATCGGGATGTTGGTCTTGACCTTGTCGGCGTAGGTCAACAGCTCGCCGACCGAGCCGGGCGGACCACTCTCGCCGAACTTCACCTCGTCGAGCGCCTTCTCCAGGTCGTTGAGCACGCCGGGCGCGCGCGATTGATCGAGCAGCTGGAGCTTGCCCGGATCGTCTTCCTTGACCTGATCATTGCCGATCCACATCTCCCAGCCGAGCATCACGATCGCGACCGCGACCGTCTCGTTGCCTTCGACGTAGTTGCGCAGGTTCGTCGCCTTGAGCTGGACCGGCACCTTGGCGGTCGGCTCGTAGATCACGAACTTGTCGATCGTCGTGTTCGGCGCGTGGATGATCGTCGCTTCGATCTCCGGCGCGTTCTTGTGATCGACGTCCTTTGGATCGGTCTTGACCTGGAGATAGACCTCGGGCCCGTCGTTCGCGCCGCCGTCGGCAAACACGGGTCGGACCGGGCCGAAAGCGACGACGACCGCAGCACACAGCGAGAGCGCCTTCATCATCACAGGCTCTTGAACTTCAGCATCGCCGCACCGAACTTGATGAAGTCGTTGTCGACCAGCTCGTGCTTGTCGATGCGGCGGTTGTTGACGTACGTACCATTCGTCGAGCCGGCGTCGCGTAGCACCCAGATCCCGTTCTCCGCCTTGATCTCGGCGTGCTTGCTCGACATGAACTTGTCGATCAAGCAGATGTTGCACTTCGGATCGGTGCCGATCGAGGTCACCGGCGCGAGCGTGAACAGCTCGCCCTTCTGAGCGCCTTGCAGGGGCACGATCCAGCCGAGCAACTGCATGCTGCTCGCGCCACCGGCGGCGTCGAGCATGAACGCCTGCGTCTTCAACGCCTGGAGCTTGCCCGGAGCGGCGGCGGCTTGCTGCGCCATCTGCGCGCAGTACGGGCACGCGTCCCAGGTCTTATCGAGTTGCTGCTCGCACTGGGTGCAGAACTTCTTCTTGAAGATCCAGAACCCCTTCGTGCGGATCATCGGGTTCTGCCGGGGCATCCCCGGCATTCCCGGAGGCATTCCCGGGGCGCCCGGCATCCCCTGCGGTGCGCCTGGCATGCCCGGCATGGGCGGTTGGCCCGGCATCCCTTGTCCTGGCTGCTGCATCGGTTGAGCTCCGTATTGCTGCTGCGGCTGTCCGTACTGTTGCGGTTGTCCGTACGGTTGCTGCGGTGGTTGCCCGTAGCCTTGTTGTTGCGGTTGCCCGTAGCCTTGTTGTTGCGGTTGCGCGCCGTACGCCTGCTGTGGTCCGCCCGCCGCGCCGCCGGCCTGAGCGTTCAGCTTGGCGTTGTAGTCCTTCGCCTCGCCGGCCACGCGCTTGGCCCGCCGTCCCATCGCCTTCGATTCGTTGATGTCCATCTGGATGTTGCCCTTGAAGGACTGCACCCCGATCCACTTGTTGTAGAGCGACCGGAACGGAACGAAGATGAAATCGATGTAGCGAAGGAACATGGTCGCGCCGAGGCCCTCGCCTCGGCAGCCGTCATTCTAGCATCGAGCCGCTTATTTGGGCTGGTAGACCCAAATGTGGAACATGTTGATGTCGCGGCCTGCGGTGACCGACGATTGGCGCACGAGCAGCGAGTTCTCTTTGACGTTGTCCTCGGTGATCATCGCCGGCCAGTTGCGCCAGCGGTGGACGCGGTCGGTGCCGGTGCACGACACGATCCCGACCTTCTTGCCGTTCACGCCTAGCTCGAGCTCGTAGTCGCCGTAGACGTAGTCCATCCGGCGCAAAACGACCACCGGGCGATTCGGTGTGATGTTGAGCAGCTTGAACTCGCTGTAGCCGTCGACGTGGGCGCGACCGGTGTCCTCGACCGTCGTGCCGTCCGGATACTTGAGCTTCTGGCGCGACCGGTAGGAGTCCTTGGCCTCCTTGATCTGGAACATGTGCTTGTCCTCGGACTCTTTGTTGAGGATCTCGATCTCGTCGACCAGCACCCACGTGATGCCTTCGAGGTCCATCTGCGGCTTGGGAGCCGGCATCGTCTTGACGCCTTCCCAGTCCTTGATGTCGGCGACCTTGGCCTCCTTCTTCTCCTCGGGCGCGGCGATCATCGCCTTCTCGCCCGCGACCGCGGACATCGCGATCTCGGCACACTTCGCCTGATACGCGATCAGGTTCTGGAACGCCTCGGCGTTGTTCTTGTTCTCGGCGAGCAGGCCGCGCAGGATCTCGACCTGGCGGCGGTACTCGGAGAACTCTTTCTTCTGCGCGATCGTCGGATGGTGGACATCGACGTCGAGTGACAGCTCGCCTTCGGTGTCGACGATCAACTTGAAGATCTCGAACAGGTTGCGGAGATCGAGCAAGTTGGAGTGCACGAGCATGAGCGCGGTGTTGCAGGCCTGCACGACATCGTGCGCCGAGATCACGCCACGCCGCGTGTACTCGATCGCCGCCTTGCGGACCTGCCACAACAGCTGCTCGAGCCGCAGTCTCAGGTGCCCCGGGAGCGACGAGCCGCCGAAGCCGCCGCGCTGGACGTAGCGCATGTCGATCTCGTTGGCCTGCGGGTTCGCCGGATCGCGCGCATCGCGAACGCGATTGACGCCCTTCTCGAGGTAGATCCGCGCGAGCTCGACCTCGCGCATGATGTCGGGCTCGGTCTGCGACAGCTCGACCTTGCACGACTCGAGCACGCGGCGATGGCCCTTGTACTCGAGGTTCTCCTTGTACGCGATGAAGTCGGTGAGCTCCTCGTAGTAGCGCAGCACGATGTAGATCGTCTGCGGCAACCGGAACTCTTCGAGCGAGATGTTGCGGATCGTCGCGTCGAAGATCATCAGGTCGTTGCCCATGCCGTCGACGCCGTAGCCCGGCTGAACCTCGACCGACAGATCGCCGCGGGCGCGCGCGTTGACCCGCAGGTCACCGCCGTAGCCGAACACGATGCCAGGCGAGTGCAGCATCTTGTTGTGCAGCCGGCGCTTGTCGATGTGATAGCGCTCGGCGTCGTTCCAATCCTTCTCGGTGGTCAGAAACCCCTTGAAGAAGTTGATGCGTTTGAAGCCTTGGACGTTTTCAGCCATGGATCACTCGTCTTCCGTAGACTCGACGACTTCTGCGCCGATCCCGATGCCGGACCGCAGGCCGATCGCGAAGAACTCGCGCAATTCGACCTCGCCCGCCTCTTCCGCGAACCTCAAGTAATAGTGGGTGTGCGCCGGTTTTTCGAGCTGGATGATCTGGTGGATCCGGATCACCATCTCCGGCGTCACCGCGTCGAACCGGATCGGCATGTTGACGACGAAGCAGTGTGCGAGATCGACCGGCGGCAGGATCACCGAGTCGATCGCGACCCGCGCGCCCTCTTCGGCATCCTCGCCCTCGAGCCGGAACCCTTTGAACGGCCACGTGTTCTCTTGCGATCTCGGGCTCGTGGCCGGTGAACAGCTTGAGAAACAGCGACAGGCCGCGCTTCGTGCCGCGGATGCGGTAGAGGTCGACTGCCCGTTTGACCAGGGCGCGGCGCTGGGTCTCGGGCCAATCGAGATCGAGCGTGAACGCGGTCCAGCCGGCGAGCCAGTCGAGGAACCCGGTCGGCGACACGTGCGGGTCGTAGAACCGCCAGCCGTCGATCATGTTCATCTCGACGGAGTCGAACATGTGCTCGAACACGAAGCAGACGTCGCGGACGAGGTTGCGGCCGACCGCATCGCTCCTGCGATAGATCGCCGGCAGGTTCTCGAGCAAGCCGCGCCGCGCGATCCAGATCGTGACCTCGGTGCCCTCGTAGACCATCTGGCCGCGCGCCGGCTTCTGCTCGAGCACGGTGTCGCGATCCTCGTAGCTCTCGCGATAGAGCACGACGATCTTCTTCAAGCCCGCATCCTCGAGGAGGATCTGCGCCTTGACGAGGCCGCGCCCGACGACATCGGGAACGCGGACGACTCGGCGATTGAGGGCCTCGGTGACCATTACTTGATGTCGTCTCGAACTTTCTCGGCGACGTGGACGTGGACCAGGAACGGAAGCTCGTCGTCTTCGAGCCGGAGATGCTCGATTCCGACGTTGCGCTGCTCGTCGCGAATCTCGAGCGCGTCGACGCCTTCGACGCCGGGCACCTCTTCAGTGAGGTGAATGAGCTCGGTCTTCAACACCGGCCGGCCGAACTCCCAGCCGCGTCCGTCCTTGCCGCCGACGAGCGCGTGCAGGAAGCGGCGGAGCTTGAGCTCGATGTCGCGGCGCAACCGATCCGAGGTCCCGATCGATCGGCGGATCAGCACGACGCGCAGCGACAGATCTTTGTAGCGCGGCCGGACGATGTTGAGCACGGTGCCGACGAGCTTGCGATCCTCGAGGTAATGCTTGACGAACCGCAAGACCTCGTTCGACGGCGACAACCGCCGCATCAGCTCCTCGCCGCGCAGCTCCGCCTTCGGCACGACCGCGAGCGTGACGTGACCGCGGCTGGTTCGATCCGGTACGCACTTCGCGCGGGCGAGCTGGGTCGAGGCCCGTAGGGCGAGCATCTCGTAGTCCTCGGTCGTGACCGCGCGATCGCGGCTCTTGATCGTGTACGGCGCGCGATTCTTGGCTTCTTCGACGGTCTCGCGATCCGAGCCACCGCTCGCAGGCAGCGGGTTCGTGACCGACTCGACGTATGCGAGCGCGCGCCCGAGCGACGTCAGCGTGTTCGCATTGACGTTACCGAGCGCACCGCCGCCGACGCGATACGCGGCCGCGACGATCGAGTTCTTGCCCTCGGTCGGCACCATCCCGCGTCGGCCGTCGCCGAACGTGGCGATTCCCGAGACATAGTCGAGCGTGTAGTGACGACTGCGTGGCCCGGACGCGAAGAAGCTATCGACGCGCTTCCACCGAACCCAGACCTCGTTGTTCTGCGCGTTCTCCGGCTCGGCCTTGCGCACCGCATCGGCACCGATCTCGGCGAGCTCGTCGGCGCTCGGCATGTTGCGTTCGCGGACCTCGATGATCTCGTCGTCGAGCAACGGCGATCGCATGATCCGAACTTGCTGCAGCGGTGAGCCGTCGGACGAGCCGAGGAGCTCGCCTCGCACGGTCTCGTGGTTGAACGCGTCGATCGCGTTCGTCACGACCATCCGCACGCGCGGCGGCTTGACATACCCACCCTGCTCGAGTCGCGCGCGCAGCCAGAACCGCTCTTCTGTGAACTTCTGCGACGCCACCCAATCATCGGGCGCCACGAACATCGTGAAGCCGCTGGCCGTGAAGCCCTGGGTCTCGTCATCGACGGCGAGCGGTTCCCACTCGCGTCCGTCCCAGTACTCCCACACGACGCGCTGGCCGCTATCCCACTCGAGCCGGCGCGTCGTCTCGTACTTATCGAGCTCGGCGGTCGCGACTTCGGCCTCGTCGCTCGGCAGCGAGCCCAGACCGAGCTCGTCCTCGAGTTGGAAGAACAATCCGGTGACTTCAGTCCCCGGCCGCGCGACGAACCCGAAGTACAACGCCGGCGATTCGTCGGGCTTCGCCGAGAACGGCTGGAAGATCGTGTACTCGGTGCGCGCGACCTCGGTGCAGTCGGTGTACTGGAAGTCGTTGAACGACAGGACGTGGCGCACATCGCGATAGTCCTCGCGGTAGCGGAACGTGATGCCACGCAGCGCCGGGCGGCCGTAGCTGGCGCTCATCCTTGAACACCCACTTATCGTTCTCGAGCGTGTAGGTGCCCTGCTCGCCGTAGTCGCCCTTCTCGATGCGAACGCGTACCCACTTCTTCGCGACGCCGTTGATCTCCGTCGCTTCCATGTCCTTCGGGCGGCGGAAGCTCACCGTTCCGGACTGCGACATCGCCTTGGTATCGTCGTGGAAGCCATACTCGTCGCCAGAGCCCGGTAGCGTGCCGCGCGGCGCGGTACGGCCGAGATGGCGCCAGCGCTTGCCGTCCCAGTACTCCCACGCGATCACGAGCTGCTCCGAGGCGTTCGGTCGCGGGATCACGGCCGCGTCGGCGAGCAGCATCTCGATCGAGACGTACGCATCGGCGGTCTGCAGCAGCTCGTCACACGCGAGGTACAGGAGGCAATCGACTTTCGGATCCTTGCCGAAGGGGTACAGGTTCTTCGATAGGTCGAGCGCGAGGAATGCGTTGTTGTCGAGGTTCGCGTACGCCTGGGTCGGCAGGAGACCCTCTCCGACGACCTCGACGCGCGCACGGATCGTATCGATCTCGGTGTCCTCCGGTGACTCCGGGACTTCCGCGAGCCGGCCGCGCATCCAGAGGCCTTCGATGTGGTTGACCTCGGTCGGGTCGAACCGGAGCGGGCCCATGAACGCGACCTCGCCGCGATCGACATCGATCTGCGCGGGGGTCGAGCTCCTTCCAGCGCGTGCCGTCCCAGTGCTCCCACTCGAGCAAGCGCGCGAGGTCGCGACCGCCGCGCTCGGGTGTGCCGAGGTAGATGCGCAGCAACGATTGGTCGCCGGTGTTCGCGAACCGCGGATCGGACAAGTACACGAAGCGCTCGATCCGCTGCGCGCCGGCGAACACCTCGAACGGCTCGCCGGTCGAGCCCGCCGCCGGGTCGATGTAGCGGCTGTTCTCGGCGTAGCTCTCGTCGTAATACGAGAAGCAGCGATCGGGCTTCGCGGTCGTGACGACGACGTCGCGCGCGGTCTCGAACGTGACGGTGTGCTCTTCGGTGGCCTGTGGTGTCGCGACCTGGGTGCCGCGCGGCACGCGTTGTTTGGTCGCTCCATCGACGAGCGAGAACCGCAACAACGCCTTCGCCGCCCGCGGCGCGCGCAGCTTGATGCCGAGCAAGTTGAGGAACGCGACGTAGTTCTTGTCCGGAACTTGATTGAGGCGATAGATCAGCAGATCGGTCATCCACGCGGCGAGCTCGATCAACGTGATGCCCGGATCCGACGGGTTGTGGTTCGTCCACTCCGGCGCGTAACGCGGGATCATCGAGATGGCTTCCTCGACGATGTCGTTGAAGCTGCGGTCGTCGAGCTTGGGCGGTGGAATCATGGTGGTGCTCGTGACTAGCCGCCGGCGCTGCCGTTGGCCTCATCCTCTTCGTTGCGCAGATAGAACGGAAATACGAGGTTGCGCTTGTCGTTCTTACCCGCGATCACGTACTCGATGCGGACATCGAGCCGGTTCGGCTCGTCCGGGTTCGGCTGCGCCCCGCACTTGACCTTCTCGACCCGCGGCTCGAACTTGTAGATCGCTTCCTCGCAAAACACCTCGGCGCGCGCCGCGGTCAGGCCGTTGTTGGGCGCGAACATCAGGTCGTGGATCCGGCAGCCGAACTGGGGCCGATAGATTCGCTCGCCCGGCGCGGTGCCCAGGATGATGAAGATGCACTGCCGAACGTTCTCCTCGAGCTGAGAAGACGACACGCCGCCGTTGAGGTTCACCGAAACCGGAAACCGCAGGCCCTTGCCGAGGAAGTCGCGATCGTTCGCCATCAGGGTTGAAAGCGGCCCTGGATGAATTTGCCGCACTTGCTGCACGAGATCCGCGTCGCGTTATCGACCTCTTCGATCGTCAGCGGACGATGATGACAAAACGGGCACGCGATGTCGCTCGGCCGTCCCGCCGCGACCATATCGAGCACGTCTTGCCACGCGATCAAGGCTTCCTCGTCCACCGCGAGAGTCCTTTCATTTCGACCCCTTCGAACGCAGCGTAGATCCTAGGGATCACCCGCCCCGAGATCAACGCATCGAGGGTTCGAAATGCGGCGTCGGCACACCGTATGTGCCGCCGCTAAAAAAGGTAAATACGGAAGCGGAACCCGAGTTGAGTATTTCCGGTTCTTAGCGCTTCGCGGGACCCTTGCCGATGCCGGACGCATGCGGCCCAGGACCGGCCGGTGTCTTCGTGCCAGGGGTGGCCGTCGTCGCGACGCCGCCCGCGCTACCGCCGCCCGCCGGTGTGGCGCCGCCGGTGGCGCCGGCGCCGACGCTACCGCCGACGCTGACGTCGCCCGCACCGCTGCCGGCGCCCGAGATCCGGTCTTCGACCATCTCCTGGGCTTCGCTGCGACCCGCCGCCGCCGGATCCGCGACGGCGCCCTGGACGGTCTGGGCCTCGCCCACCGTCGAAGCGACCCCCGGATCGCGTTCGGCGACCTCGTCGCTTGCGATCCCGGTGCCGACGCCTTCGGCGGCGCCCTGCGGGTTCTCGACCGCGCCGTGGACCTGTTCGCCGCGGCTGCGCGCTTCTTCAGCGGTCGCGAACTGCTCGGAATAGCCGCTGCTGTCGATCGCTTGGCTGCCCGCCGCTTCGCCAGGGTTCGAGTAGATCGACTCTGCGGTCGACACTTGTGCCGGCGGGGTCGCGTAGCTCGCCGCACCGCTGGTCGGATCGGGAGCCGACGGCGCCGAGGTCGAAGGCGTCATCGGCGTGCCTGGCAGGTAATCCCCGGCGGACGGCATGCCTGGAGCCGATGGAGCGGATGGCTGCGACGGTACATCGGGCATCGATGCGCCACTCGAATAGCTCGCTCCCGATGCGCCCACGCTCGCGCTGCCGGAGTAGCCGCCACTCGGATCCGACGGTGCGCTCGGCGCGGCTGGGGCGGCTGGTGCCGACGGTGCGTCGACGCCGCCGCCCGCGCTCGCTGAACCACCGACGCCTGCGCCGCCGCTCGGAGCCGACGGAGCGTTTGGAGCCGAGCCGCTCGGCACATCAGCGCTCGCTGAACCGCCAACGGCGGCGCCGCCGCTCGGTGTGATCGCGCTCGGGTCGGTAGGCGCGCTCGCGCTGCCGCCGCCTGCGCCGCCGGTCGCCGCGCCACCCGTAGTTGCTGTCGAACCAGCCGGCGACGACGCCTTCGATCCTGCGCTCGAGCTACTCGCGCTGTCGCTGTCGGCCGCCGAGGCGCCCGCGGTCGATTGCTTCGATTGCGCTCCGCCGTCGGCGCGCTGGCCACCGCCGCTCGACGTGCCTCCGCTCGCTTTCGCCGAGCCAGTCGCGGTCTGCTTGTCGCCACCCGAGCTCTGGTCAGACGTGCCGGTCGATCCGCTGCCGCTCGCCGACTTGCCGCTCGTGCCCGCGTCACTCGACTTGCTGCTCGTATCGCCGCCGCCCGTATCGCCGCCGCCCGTCGTCGTGCCCCGGCCGCCGCTGACCGACGAGCCGTCGCTGCTCGACGACCCGCCGCCGCTCGTCGACTTGCTGCCGCTCGCCGACCCGCTGCCGCTCGCCGACTTGCCGCTCGTGCCCGCGTCGCTCGACTTGCTGCTCGTGTCGCCGCCGCCCGTCGTCGTGCCCCGGCCGCCGCTGACCGACGAGCCATCGCCGCTCGTCGAGCCGTCGCCGCTCGACGACCCGCTGCCGCTCGCCGACCCGCTGCCGCTCGCCGACTTGCCGCTCGTGCCCGCGTCACTCGACTTGCTGCTCGTGTCGCCGCCGCCCGTCGTCGCGCCCCGGCCGCCGCTGACCGACGAGCCGTCGCCGCTCGCCGACCCGCTGCCGCTCGCCGACCCGCTGCCGCTCGTCGACTTGCCGCTCGTGCCCGCGTCACTCGACTTGCTGCTCGTGTCGCCGCCGCCGCTGACCGACGAGCCGTCGCCGCTCGACGACCCGCTGCCGCTCGCCGACTTGCCGCTCGTGCCCGCGTCACTCGACTTGCTGCTCGTGTCGCCGCCGCCCGTCGTCGTGCCCCGGCCGCCGCTGACCGACGAGCCGCTGGTCGATGAGCCGCCGCCGGTCGAAGTGCCGCCGCTGACTGACGAGCCGCTGGTCGATGAGCCGCCGCTGGTCGAAGTGCCGCCGCTGACTGACGAGCCACTCGTAGACGACGACGAGGACGACGACGAGCCGCCACTCGTGGACGACGACGACGAGCCGCCACTCGTGGACGACGACGACGAGCCGCCACTCGTGGACGACGACGACGAGCCGCCACTCGTGGACGACGACGACGAGCCGCCACTCGTGGACGACGACGACGAGCCGCCACTCGTGGACGACGACGACGAGCCGCCACTCGTGGACGACGACGAGCCGCCACTCGTAGACGATGAGCTCGAGCCACCACCGCCACCACCACCGCCGCGCGTCTGTTCCTGGATCTGATCCTTGACCGTCTCGGCGGAGATCGCCGCGAGCGAGCCCGCCCCCGAGCCCGAAACCTGCGAGGCCGGGCTGTTCGAGACGTTGATCTGGATCTGCGATCCGGAGATCGTGATCTCGCCCGAGGCTTTGAGCCCGAACGTCGAGGCCGCGTGCGACAGCACCTGCTGACCCGAACCGCTCAGCGTCTCGCTCGTGCCGAGCTTGAGCGCGTTCGAGTGCATGATCACGTTCTGCTTCGCCTTGACCTCGATGTCGCCATCGCACTCGATCTTGATCAGCTTGTTCGCCGAATCGAGCACGATCTTGTTCTTCTTCGTGCTGTCGACGATCGTGACGGTCTCGCTGCCGTCCTTATCGTCGAAGATCACGCGGTGACCGGCCCGCGACTTGATCAGCTTCGTGTTGTTCTTACCGCTCTGGTTGTTCTCGACCGGCTCTTGCTGGTTATTCCACAGCGATCCGATCACGATCGGCTTGTCGATCAACCCGTGCTCGAACACGACGAGCACCTGGTCGTCGACCTCGGGCAAGTAGTAGGTGCCGCGGTCGCCACCGGCCATCGGTACCGCGATCCGCGCCCAGTACGTGCTCTCGTCCGCATTGAGCCACGGCATCTTGATCTTGACGCGGTAGCCGGGGTTGCCGTCGCCGTCGACGTTATCGACGACGACCGCGAGATAGACGCCGCGCATCTTCGCGGCGCGCATCGCCGTCGGCACCGGGCGATCTACGGGGATAAAGCTCACGCGATCACCCGATGTTGATCTTCGATCCGTCGTAGTTGCTCGGCGAGCCCGACGTGAGCTTCAGCGCCGAGCTGCCGTCCATCTTGATCTCGCCGCCGGCTTTGACGTCGATCGTCGTCTTCGCATTGATCTTGATGTTCTGTTCGGCCGTGACTTTCAGCGCGCCGTTCTTGCAGGTGATTTGCATCTTGCCCTCCATCGTGGAGATCGAGACGCCGGTATCACCCGACATGGGCGGCTTGTAGACCGCGCACACGTTCGGCCCCGCACCGTCGGACGCGAAGTTGCCGATGCCGATCATGTTCTTGCCGGTCTTGTCGGCGAACACGACCTTGATCTTGCCCGAGTCCTCGAGCAGCATGCGATGGCCGCTGCGGCTGCGATAACCCCGGAAGTTGTTCTTGCCGTCTTCGTTGGTCTCGGGCGAGAAGTCCGTCGTGCTCCACACGCCGCCGAGCACGACCGGCTGGGTGTAGTCGCCGGAGATGAACATCACGACGACGACGTCGTCGATATCGGGCAGCGTGTACCAGCCGAACTTCTTGCCGCTCATCGGCGTGACCAGCTGGGCCCAGTGCGTCTGATCGACGTCGCCGCCGTCGATCCACGGGAAGCGAACCTTGATGCGATCGAGGTTGTCCGGATCCTGATTCTGGCAGACCACCCCGAACTGCAGTCCGTACTGGACGTTGTCGAGGGATTCGCGGCGTGGTCCGCCGGCGCGCACTAGCCCGCCTCTTGCGCATCTCGCGCGAGCCGCAAGGTCGTCGTATAGCCCCCGTCCTTCGACTTGTTCGCGCTGTGCCGATGGGTGAGGCCCATGATGTAGTATTTGCCGTTAAACGGATCGCCGCCGGCGTTGTTCGAGTTCGCCGTGATCGTGATGACCTTGCCGAGATCGAACGCGGGGGTGCCGGTCACCTCGGCTTCGCCGGTGACGTAGTTCATCGACAGGTCGACGAGGCGCGCCTTCGCGAGCGCATCGGCCTCTTCCTTGCTCCACACCGGCTGATCGACGAGGAACGTCTCTTCGTCGCCGAGCGAGTTCGACGCGTCGGTCGCGGTTTGCTTGCCGAGCTTCGATCCATCGGGTGACGCCTCACCGGTGATCAGCTCCTTGGTCTCGGGGTTCCACGCCTTGACCGTGACCTTCTTGACGACCGTGTGCGATGACAGCCGCGGCGTGAACGAGCGCAGCTGTTCGCCTTGGCTCGATTGGTCGACGGTGAGGGTGATGTTGAGCTCTTCCCACTGCGGCTGCTTGCAGTGGACGGTGTCGCCGATGCACCACACGTGGCAGCCCATGCGAGCCGCGCGCATCCGCAGGAACTCGAGGTCGCTGAGGTTGTGCTGGTAGACGTGCTTGTACGTGATCGACTTTTCGTGCTTCCAGTCGAGCGTCAGCCCGGAATCGCCGACGACCTGGCTCAGGATCGCCTCGTCGGTCTTGTCGGTGAACGTCAGCGACTTCCGCTTGCGCAGCAGGCGGTGCAGCTTGTTCATGCAGCGGATCGTGATCCGCGACTTCTCGCCGCCCTTGTAGACCGGCTCGACCCCGACGATGTCGCCGGAGTAGACCAGCGTACCCGGCTTCGCGCCGACCTTGATCTCGACCTTGTCGCCGACCTTCTGGACCGAGTAGGTGTCGCCTTGGTTCGACAGTACGATCCGCGCCATGTCCGGTTGGTACATGTCGCGATCGACCGTGTACCCCAGGAAGTGATCGTCCGGCACCTGCTTGCCGTTGAGGTAGATATCGACGTTTGGTGATGCTGCGAGGTTCGCCACTGGCTAGCCCCCGCCCCCGGGAGCTGGAGCGCCGCCTGGGGCCGAACCGCCACTCGGCGCTGTCCCCCCGCCTGGCGTTGGCGCGCCGCCGCCCGGACTCGCCGCCCCCGCCGCCTTCGCAGCGGACACGACATCGGCTTCCTTGAGCTTGACCGTGCAGGTCGCGCGCAACGGCACGCCGTCGGTCGTCATCATCGTGTACTTCGTCGACAGCGACTCGATCACGCAGCGGAACGTCGGCATGCCCGAGCCCCAGACCACCACGCAAAGACGCGGCCGACGCTTGTTCTCGTCGGTCGACGTCGGGTCGATGACCGAGGCCAGCGTCTCGAGGTCCGCGATCGCTTGACTCACCGTCTTCTTGCCCGCCATCCCGCCGGTCTCGTAGCCGTCGAACAGCATGTCGACGCTCATCGAGCGGCCTTCGGCGCCGGTGAACTCGAGGTGGATGCCGTTGTTGTTCGCCTGGTTCGCCTGGTTGACCTTGTTCCACGGGATGTTCTTGTCGACCTGCAGCTCTTTCGGGTTGTAGTGCGCCTCGACGTGCAACCCATTTGGCATCGCGCCATCCGGGTCCGTGTCGAGACTTCCGATCGTGAGCTTTGCCGTGGCAGGCTGAAATGGCGCGGTCGGCGTGGTCGATTGAGTCATATGTGCGGCTCCCCGTTACGTGCGCGCGCGACGTCCATGAGCGCGAGCACTTCGCGATAGACGTCATTCGCGATGCGATCGACGTCGACTTGTTGATCCGAGGCCTGGGTTCCCGACGGCGCGGCAAGCGGCGGCGCTGCACTCGACGGCGAGCGCGTCGAGGCTGCGATCTGCGTCGCCGGAGCCGAGCTGACGAGCGTGAGCTCGGCGAGCGAGATGCCATCCGACGGCGCGCTGCGAGCTTCGAGCATCTTGCGTGCGGCCGCCTCGAACCACGGCGGGATTTCGACCTCGCCGCCGCCATGACGCCCGGTAGGCCGGCCGGTGCGAACGAACTCGTTCGCGGCGGTGGGCACGCGCGACATCGCGCCGGCCGAGGACGACGACGATGAGGTTGACGACGACAAAGAAGACGACGCCCCCTGCGCGGCGGGCGGAGCGACGTACGACGCGAGCGCTTCACCGGCGCGTGCCGACAGCACGCTGAGGCCAGGCCGTGCATCGGCGCCGAGCGTTTCGCCGCGCACGAACGCGGGCTCGAAGCTGCGCTGGCGGCTCGCGGTCGTCGTGCGGTCGGCGGCGGCGACGCGAGCATCGTGCTCGGCGGCTTGGCCGGTCGACAGCGTTTCGTCGCCAACGCCGATCACGACCGGCAGCACATCCCACGCGATCGCGGCGCGTTCGCGGGGTGACAACACATCGTCACCGCGGCCCGCCAGCGCGAGCGCGCGCGCGGCGCGAGCAGCGGGTGCACTGGATCGCCCGAGCGTCGATTGGCTGAGCGCGAGATAGAGGGCCTCGAACTTCGCGCGCCGACCGGTCGGAACCAGCGACGCAGCGGCATCGAGCACGTCGGCTTCGGCCAGCTCGCGACGGCGGTCGCCACCGACGCGTGGGTCGGTCCTGAACGGCGAGGCCGCGCCGGACTTCGCAACGGTCGCGCCGGCGTTCGCAGCGGTCGCGCCGGCGTTCGCAGCGGTCGCGCCGGCGTTCGCAGCGGTCGCGCCGGCGTTCGCAGCGGTCGCGCCGGCGGTCGCAGCGGTCGCGCCGGCGGTCGCAGCCGTCGCGCCGGCGGTCGCAGCCGTCGCGCCGGCGGTCGCAGCCGTCGGGTCCGAAGGCGCGCCGAGTGTGCGCGGATACGTGCCGAGCTCGACCACCGCTTGCGCCGCGAGCAACTCGAGCGCGGCGACCGACATCGAGTGCGCCCCGTCGGGAGCCGCGGCGGCCATTCCGAGCGCGCCGACGGTCGAAGCCGGCCACAGGAATGCGCCGCGCGGCATCCGGCGTGCGACGCCAAACGCCGTCGTCGCCGGCTGCGCGTCGGGCGGCTGCGCGTCGGGCGGTTGCGCCTCGGGCGGCCGCGCCTCGGGCGGCCGCGGCTCGCCTGCGTCGCCGACGGGATACGCGGTGATCGCGCGATCGCCGTGGCGCTGCGCGTCGAGCGCCATCATCTCGACGAACGTGCGATTGACCGTGCTCGCCATCGCGGACAGCTGGCCGGGGCCGACGAGCGACAACCGCGCCGCTTGCGCTGCTTCCGCCGGGCCGAGCCCGTAGACGCGGGCCGCGAGCACGAGCTCGGGCATCACGAAATCGAAGGCGAGGTCCGACGTCGAGCGCTCGTGCGCGACGGCGTAGCCCGCGGCGCGATCCGCCACCATACCCGGCGCGGCCCACGATGAACCGCCGGCGTCCGAGCCATCGCCGATCATCGGCTGGGTGAGCGTGTCGAGCATCGCGCGCGCGGCGGTCGGAGCAGGCGCGGACGTCGGTGCGGCAGCCCTAGCTGCCGGCGAGGCCTGCCAAGCGAGCAGCGCGCTGTGCAGCGCGAGCAACGGCGCATGCTCGATTTGTTCGCCGTGCACGGGGAGCGTCGGCGCCTGACCGGCGGCATCGCCGACGTCGACGGCCGGGGCAGCGGACTCGTCCCCAGAGACATACGTCGCCTCCCAGCTCCGCGCGCTCGGCGCATCCGCAGCGGCAACCTCGGTCGCGGGCGCCAGGAATCCGGTGAGATAACTCGCCGAGAGCTCACCGCCAAACAGCGCGCGCACGTCGAAGCTCGGCGCCGAGCCGATCGGCAGGACGTGGCGGAGTGCGGGCGCGAACGGCGACGACGCGAGTTGCGCCGAGAGACCGGCGCCCGGTGCGCTCGGGACGGTGCGTGCGATCGCATCGGCGTGCGTGGCGCGATCCGCAGCGGGTGCGTCGATTCTCGGTGTCTGGGTCTGGGTCGGCGCGAACGGCTTGGCGGCCGCGGGACGCGGTGGAACCCGCGTGCGGCCAGCGGCCTGCGCGATCGAAGCAAACATGTCGTCCGGCGTCTCGGCATCGTCGGCGATCCGCACGGTCTGCGCGGCGGTCGGCGCGGCGTCCGGCGCGACGAACACGGCCGCCGGAGCCGAAGCGGCGAGCGCCCCGAGCGCGAGCGGCGCCGCGGTCGCGGGAAGAACAGGACCGACCGAACCGCCCGCGAGCGTGCGGAGCGTGCGCGGCGCAGCCCCGGCAAATCGCGCGAGCCAGCGATCGGCCCACGCGACGTGGCCGAGCGCGGCCGGCTTCGAGGCAGCGGTCGCCGCCAGCGCGGTGGCCGGTGGAGCTGATGCAGCGAACGGCAGCGGCAGGCGTGGCGCGCCGATCGGCTGGCCGCCGGCACGTGACGGAGGCGTACGATCGATCATCGACACCAGGCCGCCGAGCCCGGCGGGCATGACAAGACGCGGTCCGCGCGAGGATTCGATCGTGCCGCCGGTGGCGGCGGTCATCGCGACGAGCTCGGCCGCGCGCAACGCATCGCCGAGCTCGCCGATCGCCTGCACCGCGCGATCCGGGCGCTGCGACAGGTAGCTCGCGAGGCCCGGCGGCAGCGCGGCGATCGCCTGCGCGAGCTCGCCCTGCCCCGCCGGCGCGATCGCCGCGGGTGTAGAGGCCGGTGCTCGCAGCGACTCCGGGCTGCGGCGGACATCGCGCGCGGCCGCATCGCGCGCGGCCGCATCGCGCGCCTGGTCATGCAACCGGGTCGTCTCGCGCCGCTGCTGCGATTCGCGGGTGTCGCGCGCGTCACTCGCGCGCTGCCGCAGCTCCGCTTCGATCCGTTGTTGCGCGGCGCTAGCCTGCGCGACCGCAGCCGCCGAGATCGCGGCGCGCTGGACGTCGGCGACCCGCACGCGCTGAGCCGCGAGATCCTCGATCACGCGCTGATTCGATTCAGCCGGCGAACCTTCGGGCGAGGCGTCGTCGGGAGCCCGCGGGCTCGGCGGCGTCACGAGCTCGGGCGCGGCGAGCGACGTGCGCGTCGGAGCCACCTCGGTGGGCGAACCGGCGCGCTGCAGCAGGGTCGTTAGCAGCGAGCGCAAGCCCGGCGACGCCGAGGCCGACATCGTCGGGGATGCGAGCGGCGCCATCGCGCGCGACATCACCTCGGCCGCATTCGCGGCCGCGAACGGCACGAGCGGCGAGTACGCAGCACCCGACGCGTGGGGCGGCGCGACCGACAACGATGGCGCGATGTACTCGTGCAACGCCATCGGCACGTTGCTCGCGCGGGTCGCCGGCGAGACATACGTTCCGCGCGTGGTCAGGAGCGTCGGCGCTTCGTCGCTCGTCGCTTGCGCACCGGCGGCTTGACGCGCCGCCGCCATCCAATCGATCTCGTCCTGGTACCACGGCCGCGGGAACACCCACGACACCGGCTTGCCACCGTGCTCGTTGGCGCCGCTGGTCTGCATCTTCGAGAACATCCGCAGCGACGGCGAGCGTTGCGCCGACTCGAGCCACGGCGTGACGAGGCGATCGACAAAGCCGAGCGTGCGCAGCGGCCGCACGCGTTGCGCGCCGGCTTCCGGAGCCCACCGCTCGGCGTGGCGATTCGCGACGTGCACCGCCGCTCCGCCGGCACGGGTCGCAAACGCAGGCGCTGCAAGCGCCGACGCTAGTGCCCGTGGTTCGCCGTCGTTTGATCCGGGCGCCATGGCTCAGCCGAACTTGATCCCGTTGTGAGCGATCTCGAGCGTCTCGATCGAGAGCTCGCTCTTAGAAGCGTCGAACTCGGAGATCTCCCACTTGCACGGCCAGCCTTGGTAGAACGTCCAGGTCGCCCCGACCGGCTTCATCGCGGTGTTGAGCTGGACGATCGTGCCCGTGGGGATCCGGTACATCAGGCTAGGGTCGCCACTCAGCCAGTTCTGACGCCAGGTCAGCAACGCGCTCGACCCGGTGAACCCTTGCTTGAGCACGATGTTCGACCACTTCGTCGAGCCGACCAGTTGGAACGTCGTGTCGTTCGCGCCGCCTTCTTTGACCGCGATCGTCTCGGTCTCGTAGCGCAGGCCGCTCACGCTCTTGAAGAACGCATCGCCCGTTGTGCCGCCCTTGAGGTTGAGCTGAACCTTGAAGCAAAAGACGGGTAGCGGATCTCTGCGGTTCGCGGGGTTGTTGGGATCTGAGGGGGTGGTCGCCATGTCGTGCTCCTGGGAGGCTCTAGGTCGCAGCGTCGGGCCCGGCCATGGTCTGTACAAGGGAGATCATGATGAACTCGGCGGGCGCCACGGGCGCGACGCCGATATCGCAAAGCAAAAGGCCGCTATCCACCTGGTCGGGGGGGTTGGTCTCAGCATCGCATTTTACGAAGAACGCCTGCTCGGGATTCCCTCCCGAGAGCATCCCCTTGTTATGGAGATCCGACAGGAATGCGACGGTTCGGCTTCTTACGAGGTCCCAGGTCCTGTCGTTGTTTGGCTCGAACGTGATCCATGCGAACCCAGCCTCTAACGACCGCCGTAACATGATGAAAAGACGGCGAACCGAGATGTAGCGCCACTGTGGGTCCGATGACGCGGTGCGCGCCCCCCACGGCCGGACGCCGCGCTGTAGGCGAAAGGTGTTCACCGAGTCGCTATTGAGGATGCCGATGTGGTCTTCGGTGACCCGCAACGCCAGGTCCTGCGCGCCCTCGATCTGGAGGTTCGCGGGAGCGTGGTGGACGCCTTGGAGGTCTTGCCGGGCATAGCAGCCGGCGAGAAACCCCGACGGCGGCACCGATCGGATCTTGTCGTCGAAGCCGTTCGCCCGCAACCATGGCCAGTAGTACGCGCAGAACGACGAGTCGGTGCGCCGCCGCCAGCGCCGGACCCACTCGACGTCCTTGCTCTGCGGGATGTCGAGGATGGCGAACCGGTCTTTCTGATTCTCGCAGATCGAGATCATCTGGTCCTGAACGCGTTGTGCCTTGAGCTCGCCGGCCGGGCCCGGCTCGCGATCGTAGAACCGCATCGCGTCGGGCGCGATCAAGATCCCGATCTCGTCGTTCGCCGCGAGGCCGAGCAAACCCAAGCGTTCGCCGGGACCGAAGTCGTGGCCGATGAAGTCCTCCGGCGTGATCGCGACATCGCCGTCGCGACCGCCGCTCAAGCGCGTCATCACGATCGCGTCCGGCATGTTGTGCGGCACCGGCGAGGTCGTCTTGAGATCCTCGACGCGAATCAAGCGCGAGCGTTGCGCGATGAGGGTCGGCGCGTAGTTGCGCGACGACGGATGCATCTGCAGGCCCTTGAACACCTCGCGGCGATCTTTCATCGCGACATGGATCTCGAACGTCATGACCTCGAGATAGGTCGGCGCGGCCGCGCGATGACGCCGATTGACCGGCGTCGCCGTGCTCCACTTGATGAGCTTGTCGCCGACTTCGCTGATCACGACGTAGTCGGCGTTCTCGCGATCGTAGATCTTGACGAGCGCGCCGACCTCGAAGCCGCGCGTCTGGTTGAGGTGCGCTTCGCCGGAGCCGATGTCGAGATCGCGAGTCAAGAGCGCCTGCGCGCCGGGCGAGTGGATGCAGCTTGAACCAGATCGAGTTGCCCCACACGCCCTCGTTGAGGGCGCGGATCTTCACCGACGGCTTGTTCCATGCGTCGTCTTGCACGTGCTCGGCGCACGCGGCCTGGTCGAGCCCAGCGAGCTCGCCCTTCGCCGGCATATGCGCGACGCGCACGACCCAGCAATCGGTGCCGCCGTTCCTGAAAAAGCCGTACACCGAGTCCGACGTGTAGGTCTCCGGCGTGTAGCCGAAGATCTCGACGAACTCATCCCAATTGCCGAGCCGAGTCGGCTCGTTCATCGGCCCCTTTTGCGTGACGCCGACGAAGCCAGCGACGCGCGTGTTAGCGATCGATAGCGGGGGCGGCGCTACCGAATCGAAGCTCTGGTAGATGCCAGGCGCTCGAGGATCTGCGGACGGTCGCATACTCATGCTTCAGCTATCGCCTCCGCGCTTCGTTGATCTCGCGGTTGACCCGCGCGATCTCGCGTAACCACACGTGGCGTTCTTCGTGCTCCATATCGAGGATGTCGTCGATCGACCAGTGAAAGTGGTAAGCGATGTAAGCGACTTCTTGGTACAGCTGTTCGCGCGGATAAGTAGCAACCGCCGCCAGGGTCACCCCGGGCCAGACTGGCCACTACCTCCCTCCTCGGTGATCAAACCACCGGTAACCATATCGACATCCATCTCGGTGCCGCATTTCGGACACGTCACATGGTGCTTCGGCGCGCCACCCTCTTCGTTGATCTTGCGATAGAACTCCTGCAAGTACGCGAGGTCGGTGGAAAACAGATTCTCGATCATGTCGACCGAGATTCGCGACTGCTCTCCGATCTTCACGATCACGCGCGACAACAGCACGATCACGAGGTACGCGCGATTGCTCTGTACCCGGTAGTCTTGCAGCGGCAGGATCTCGTCCCGCGCGGTCGCGAGCCGCATCACACCATCGCGGTGCACATTGCCTTCCTCGTCCACGTACCCGCGCGGCAACCGAAACGAATACTGAGTCTTGAACGCCATTGAGCCTGTGACCTTTCAAAACGAAACGGGCCGCCCTGGTCTCACCAGAGCAGCCCGAATCCTATACGAAACCTACGCGGTTTACGCGTCGTAGGTGTTGAGATGGAACTCCATCTGCTGGACGTATAGCTCGACCGTGAAGCGCGCGATCTTCTCGGAGTTCGCCTCGTGGTCGTCGTGGCCGAACTTCTTGAAGCCGACGTTCTTCAGCGTGATCTCGCCGAGCTCGTCGGTCATGTTCGGACCGAGGAACACGATGCGGCCGTGAATCTCGTCGCCCTCGAGGTGGTGGCCATCGATGAACCACTTCTTCGCGGCCTCCGCCCACTTCTGGTGGTCGGCCTTCGAGATGCTCAGCTTGAGGTCGGGCACCTTGACGTTCGCCGGGTGGTACGTGTACTCGCGCGTTCCGCCCACCGGGTCCGGCGCAACCGCGCACTTCCAGGTGAACGAGTCGATCGACGACACGCGGTCACACGGCAGGTGCAGCAGCTCGATCTTGAAGTTCGAGCACAGCCACGCTTTCTGCTTCGGGCCGATCTTGCCGCGGATGTCTTCGCCGTTGGCCTTGTGCCACCGCACGATCTCGGGCTGGAACTCGATGTCGAAGTACGCGGCGTCTTTGCTCGAGCCGTCGAGCTTCGGCACCGTGACGCTCGTGATCAGCGCTTGCTGGAACTCGAGGCGGGTCTGCGCCTTGTAGTCGAAGTCCGCGGCCGTGAACGCGCCCGACTTCGTGATGTAGCCCTTCTGGAACGCGGCGTTGATCCACTCGTACATGCCGCGGCCCATGCCGATACCGACCGAGGCCTTGCCCGGGGTCCACTTGATGTTGGATACGTGCTTCGGCTGGAAGTTATCGGTCGACAGATCGTGGGTCGCGATGTCGGCTTCCATGTGGAGACCGCTGAACTTCTTGAGATAGCCGACGTTGTACGCGGCGCCCGCGCTGTCGACCTCGAGCATGAAGCGTCCGCCGGTATAGCTGCGGTTGCTGTTGTCTAGAGCCATTGTCTATTGTCTCCCGTTGTCTCGTGTCACTTGGTGCCGGCCCGGCACGGAGAACCTCGGCGGCTACAACGCTACGCCACCCACCTCGCGAAGCCTCGCTCCGCCCCGCCTACCTTGTAATCACCGATAGTCTCCCTGACGTTTCAGGTCTTCCCTTGGCCGTCGGGTCCGCCCACCCGCCGTATGCGGATGGGCGCCCGCTTGATTCGTCGCTTTCTACGCCAACCCCGGTGGGTTGCTTCCTAGACCACTACTCTTCGACGCCACCGCCGGACGCCATTTGGCCGACCCGGAAGATGACGAATTCCGCAGGCTTCACCGGCGCGAGGCCGATCTCGCAGACCAGCTGGCCGGCGTCGATCACCTCGGGCGGGTTGGTCTCCTCGTCGCACTTGACGTAGAACGCCTGCTCGGGCGAGACGCCCATCAGCGCGCCGTTGCGCCACAACAGGGTCAGGAACGACGAGATCGTCCGCTGCACGCGCTTCCACAGGCGATGGTCGTTGGGCTCGAACACGACCCACTGGGTCGCGCGCTCGATCGACGACTCGACCATGATGAACAGCCGGCGGACGTTGATGTAACGCCACGACGGATCGCTGGACAGCGTGCGCGCACCCCAGATGCGGATGCCGCCGTTCATGAACCGGATCGCGTTGATGCCCTTCGGGTTCAACAGATCCTGCTCGCCCTTGCTCACGTTGTACTTGAGGCCGAGCGCGCCGCGCATGATCTCGTTCGCCGGCGCCTTGTGAACGCCGCGCTCGCTATCGGTGCGCGAGTACACGCCCGCGACGTGGCCCGAGGGCGGCACGAAGATGTTGCCCTTGTCCGGATCGTAGACCTGGATCCACGGGAAGTAGTAGGCGCCGTACTTCGAGTCGCGTGGCTTCGGCAGCTTGTCGACGCCGCCGGTGATCGTCTCCGGGGAGTCGAGGATCGCGAACCGATCCTTGCGCGTCTCGCAGTGCGAGAGCAGCGCGTCCTGCACCGCGGGCGAGACTTGGCCCGGCGCCGCGACGATCGCGATCTCGTCGACTTCCTCGAAGCACTTCAAGCCGCTGCGCGCACCGGGACCGCCGTCGCGGCCGATGTAGAGCGCTTCGCGACCGCCACCGACATGGACCGGAGCCTTGTCGTCCTTCTTGTCACCAGCCGAGGTCGCTTTGACTTCCTTCGCCGTGTCGGGAGCGCCGACGTTGACGACGAAGCAGCGCGAGCCGCCGTTGTTGAAGAAGCCGTAGACCGCGTGAGCGAGGTGCTCGCTACAGTCCTTGAAGTCACCGAACGTCTTGACGAACTGCGACCAGTTCGTGATCAAGACGGACTCGTTGAGCGGGCCCTTGGCCGACTCGCCGAGGAAACCGACGGTGTTGGTACCGACGGCCTCGATGGGTTTATTGCCGCGATCGACTTCTTCGACGTACACGCCTGGGGACAAGTAACTAGTAGCCATGTCGTTCTCTCCTGTGCGGTGTGCCGATGCCGGTGGTCTTCGCCCGACTATCGGTGATTACTTCTTGCCGCCTCCGCCGAGATCGAGTCGGCGTGCGCCAAGAAAAGGGTTGCCGTTCGGGCCGGTTTCAGAGACCCGCGGATCGATGATGGACTTGTATTCGAGTTGGCGCGATTGGACCCGCTTGAACTCCTCGAGCTTCTCCGGAAGGATCGGCACCGCGGTCCACGCCTGGACCGCAGGACGCACCGGTTGGCTGAGGCTGCCCCAGAACCGTGCGAGCGTGCCTTCGTCGAGTCGCGCTGACATCAACACGTTGAGCTTGAAGTCGTCTTCGAACGACGCGCCCTTGAGCTTGTCGTGCGGCAGCTCGGCGTTCTCCATCACCGTGCGGATGATGAGCCCCATCAGCAGCTGCTCGTCTTCCGGGGTCTGCGCCCAGCAGGAGATCAAGTAATCGAGCCGGACCCATAGCCGGCGCCGGCGAAAATATTCCTTGAGCGTGCCGTCATCCTGCGGGACCTCGACGAGCTCGGCCGACGGCGTCGAGTCGTAGCCTTCGGGGTCGATCGACAGCTGATACAGGTAGACCGAAACCGCGGGCAGCTTGCCTTCGATCGCATCCGGCTTCGGCGCCGACTCCACGATGTGGACGCGCTTGTAGCCGTTGCGCTTGAACTCGTCTTGGAACAGCCGAGACAACGTCTCGGACGTCTCCTTGATGATGTGATGCTGTGGCGTCATCCCCGAGTCAGCCGCCGCGATCTTTGACCTCTCTCCTCGTCGGGCTCAAGCCGCATCAGCCGAAATCGCATACGCTTCGCCGGGTGAGACATTTGTTCGTCTGCACGAACGCGCGGGGCAGCGGCAAGCCGACATGTGGGCCGCGCGGAGGTGACGAGCTGGTCGCTGCGGTGCAGCGGGAGTTGCTCGCGCGCGGGGCGGCGGCGCTGGTCACGCCGTGCGCTTGCCTCGGCCCGTGCTTCGACGGTCCTAACGCGGTCGTGTACCCGGACGCGATCTGGTACGCGCAGCTCGAGCCCAGCGATGCGCCCGCGTTGGTCGAGCACCTGCTGGCCGGGGTAATCTACGACGCGAAGCGCACGGAGCCGCCCGGCGAGTGAGCGTCACGCTTCGGCGATCTTCGCGAGCTCGGTCGTCGACCACGCGGCGACCCCGCGCTCGACCGTCGCATCGAGGTCGTTCGAAATCTCGGCGGTCGTCAGCCACGGAAACGAATCGACGAGCGCGCTCGACACGTCGCGGCCGACGCTCGGTGCGATCAGCGCGACATCGATCGCGAGCTCGGCGCGCGATAACAAGTCGAGCGCGTCCAATGGTGTGCGCGGCGCGATCGGCGTCATGCCCCGCACCGCAAGCTTGACGACGAGGTCGCTGCGGCGGGTTGGCTGATCGTCGAGCACGAGGATCGGCCGGCGAGTCGCGGCGCCGAGCGTCGCGGCGATCGCGGCGTCGATCGCGGGGCCCATGCCGGGGTCGAGCCGATCGAACGCGATCGCGACCCGCCAGCGGCGGTTCGTCGACTCGATCCGCACGGTGCGAGCGCTCGCCCAGCCGGTGCCGGGGCCGAACCGGAGCTCGATGTCGAGCGCCCCGTCGTCGGGCAGCGCACCGAGTGAGACCAGCGCGCCCTTGCGCGACAGGTTCTCGATCGCGCCGTGTATCGCCCCGTCGTCACCGTGCAACACGGCGACGCCCCGAACCGGAATCCGCTGCGCGCGCCGTCGCTCCGACCAACTGGCTGGCTCACCCATTTGTAGCCCTCCGTTCGGGGCGGAGCATACGCTCTTGGGTTGGACGCGGATCGTAAATTTTCGGAGCGGACCGACGGGAGACGGGGCGGTGGGGAAGTGAGCCGAAGAAATTGATCAATTGATCAACAGGCGACAGGCAACAGGCAACTGAAGAGGTTTGTGCGTGGTCCGGAGCGGCCGAGGGCCGAGGGCCGAGGGCCGAGGGCCGAGGGCCGAGGCCCAAGCCGAGCCCGAGCCGAGCCCGAGCCGAGCCCGAGCCGAGCCCGACGCGCTGCCTCGGCGATGCTACTGCCAGCCGGGCCGGCGGTCAGGCTCCGAGACCTTCCGTACAACTTCCGCCGCCTCGCGGCGCTCCACCATTGCCTGTTGCCTGTTGCCTGTTGATCAATTGATCAATTTCTTCGCACGTCAATACGTCAGCAACGCGTCGAGGTGCCGCCGCTCCCACATCTTCGCCTGGTCGAACTGCTCGTAAAGCGCCTCGTCGGCCATGAACGCCTTGGAGTGGAACTCCCGCCGCCCGTTCTTGACCCGGATATCGTGGACCTGGTGGAGCATCTCGTGGAACACGATCCATGCGACGAAGTACCGCGGCACGAACGCGCGATCGAGCGATCGATGGATGCGGATCAGCCGGTCCTCGACCGAGTAGCTGCCCATCTTGATCGAGTTGCGGCGGCGCACCCGGCCGGTACGCTGGCCCCAGGTGATCGCCGCTTCGATCTTGTTGTCGAAGTAGCGCGCGTTGATCTCGTCATAGAGCATGCGCAGATCGTGATGCTCGCCCGCGGTGAAGATCACCTGCGTCGGCTGGCGGCGCGCCCGGCCGCGAACGTGCCCGGAGTTGGAGTCGATGAAATCGCCGAGCACGCGCGACGCCTCGCCGTCGTTGTCGGCGATGTAGTGAGCGAGCGCGCGCGTGATCACCGGATCGGCATCGGCGAACATGTGATGGAGGCGGACCTCGTAGCGCCGCTCCTTCGGCAGCCGGCGCACCGAGATCATGGTGTAGCGATTGTCGGTCAGCGTGACGGCGACGCGACCGCGCGATAGATGGGCGCGGATCCGACGCTCCAAGCTCTCTTGCGCATCCGCGATCTCGTCCGGAATCGCCCCGGCGCGGCGCCGCCGCAGCGCCTCGATCAATCCGGTCGCGAGGGCGGCCGACACGTCGTCGGCGTCGCTGTCACTGAGGAGGACGGCGCCGCGGTCGCACGGGGCGGAGGTCGCGGTCATGACACTGGCTTGGGCTGGCCCTCGTTCGGGGAGCGCTTCACTCAAAGGGACAGACTCCTTCTATTAAAGCAGATAGCGAACGGTGGGCACAGCGTGGGCATTTGGGCGAACCTGTGGCGTCGCGAGCCAACGCGCTGGCTCGTCTGCTGAGACCGCTAACCCCGCCACCGCCGACAGGAAAATGCTATCGCGCGGGCTTGCGATGGATCAAATTCCTGACCGTCAGAGGGATCGGATCTGATCGCAACTGCTGGGAAATCTCCTTCTACGGGCCTATCGTGCGGGACCTCATGAGCGGGTTCTTGGCTACGCACTCTCGCACGCACAGCTGTGGCGCCCTGCGCTCTGGCGATGCCGGTAAGCCGGCAGTTCTCACCGGTTGGGTGAGCAATTACCGCGATCACGGCGGCTGCGTGTTCGTCGATCTCCGCGATCGCGACGGCGTTACTCAGCTGGTCTTCGACCCGCAGTTCGCGGCTGCGGCCCACGGGATCGCGCGCGAGCTACGCGCCGAGTGGTGCATCGGGATCGCCGGCGAGGTCAGATCCCGCGGCGGCAATCACAACGACAAGATGGCGACCGGCGCGGTCGAGGTCTGGGTCAACGAGATCGAGGTGTTCTCGCGCGCCGAGACGCCGCCGTTCGCGATCGAAGACAACATCGATACCCACGAGGCGCTGCGCCTCAAGTATCGCTACCTCGATCTCCGCCGGCCGAAACTGCAGCGCAACCTCATCATGCGCTCGCAGATCACGCGGACGACGCGCGACTACCTCGGAAGCAACGGCTTCCTCGAGATCGAGACGCCGTTCATGGTCAAGTACACGCCGGGCGGCGCGCGTAACTTCCTCGTGCCGTCGCGGCTCAACCCCGGCCAGTTCTACGCGCTCGCCGAGTCACCGCAGATCTTCAAGCAGCTCCTGATGGTCGCGGGCTACGAACGCTACTTCCAGATCGTGCGGTGCTTCCGCGACGAGGACCTGCGCCTCGATCGCCAGCCCGAGTTCACGCAGATCGATATCGAGATGTCGTTCGTCAACGAGCAGATCCTCCAGACCATGATGGAGGGGCTGATCGCCGCGCTGTGGAAGAACGTGCTCCACATCGACATCAAGCTGCCGCTGCGACGGATGACGTACGCCGAAGCGATGGACAAGTACGGCGTCGACAAGCCGGACCTCAGGCTCGATCTGATCCTGTGCGATGTCAGCGAGCCGTGTCGAACGAGCGGGTTCCGCGTGTTCGAGGGCGCGATCGCCGCCGGCGGCATCGTCAAGTGCCTGCGCGTGCCCGACGGCGAGAAGCTGTCGCGCTCGGCGCTCGACGGCCTGACCGAGTTCGCGAAGAGCTACGGCGTCAAGGGCGTCGCGTTCGCGCGCGTGCAAGAAGGCGGCGCGTGGCAAGCGCCGTTCGCGAAGAGCTTCAGCGATACCGCACGTGACGGGGTCAACGCGATCGCGGGCGCGAAGACCGGCGACGTGTTGATCTTCGTCGCCGACAAGCCGAAGACCGCGAACACCTGCATGGGCGCGATCCGGATCAACGTCGGCGAGAAGCTCGGGCTGATCCGCAAACACGAATGGCAGTTCATGTGGCTCGTCGATCCGCCGCTGTTCGAGATCGACGACGGCGAGATCGCGGCGGCGCACCATCCGTTCACGTCACCGCGCGTCGAGGACGAGCCACTACTCGAGAGCGACCCGGGCAAGGTGCTCGCCCGCGCGTACGACCTCGTGCTCAACGGCGTCGAGGTCGGCGGCGGCTCGATTCGTATCCACCGCAGCGAGCTGCAGGATCGCGCGTTCAAGGCGCTCGGCATCTCGGAAGAAGAGCGCCGCGCGAAGTTCGGGTTCTTGCTCGACGCGTTCAAGTACGGGCCACCGCCGCACGGCGGGATCGCTTTCGGCGTCGATCGGTTGTCGATGCTGATGTGCGGCGCCGAGTCGCTGCGCGACGTGATCGCGTTCCCGAAGACGCAGAAAGGCTCGGACCTCATGACCGAGTGCCCGACGAGCGTGTCGAAGAAGCAACTCGACGAGCTGTTCATCCAGCTCCGCCCGGATCTGCCGGTCAAGTCGTAGGCGCCGGCGCGGAGTCGGCGATCGGCTCGGTATCGTTGATCGGCTCGAGGTCGAGGTAGCGCGTGCCTTTTTCGTCGATCTTGATCATGTCGACGTAGCGGCGATCGAACTCGATCTCGTTCCAGTTCCACACGTAGCGCGAGTGCACGGTCTGCGCGAGCTGATCGTCGATCGCGGTGAGCGTGACGATCACGTTGATGTTGGTCTCGCGGAGGCTGACCGCGGTGATCCCGTAGAGCGGGCTCGCCTTGTCGATCGGGTGAACGACGAGGAACGACAGCGCGAATACCGGTGACGTGGTGCGGCGTAGCGGCAAGTCGTAGACCCGGCGGAACCGCTCGCCGTTCGCGAGCGTCTCTTCGCGCGTCATGTAGAGGTGCGCGGTGGCCTCGACGAGCGCGGTCGTCCGCTCGTTCGCCATCCGGAACTGCAGCGCGCGTTGGCCGTCGTGGTCGCCGATGATCATCTTGTTCGAGAACAACACGCGCGCCGACGGCGTGGCGAATCGCGCGAAGATCACACCGGTGACGAGCGCGGTCAGGATGATCGAGAAGAAGCTCTCGCACATCACGACGGTGTTCGACAGCGGATCGGCCGGCGCGAGCACGCCATAGCCGATCGTGCCCATCGTCTGGACGCTGAACCAGAAGTCGTCGAGAAACCCGTTCGCGGTGGTCACCGACATGTGACCGACGTACAGCACGGTCGCGAAGATCAGGTTCGCGAGCACGAACACCATCGCGAACAGCACGAGCATCCGCGACCACGATGCGGTGCGCGTGAAGTGATACGCGTCGTACGCGAGCGACGACCGGCGAACCCCGCGGCGCTCCATGATGAGGCGACCGCGCGAGTCGAGCACGCGCGTTGGAGCTGCAGGTCGCGTAGTCACGGCTGCGCAACGTACACGATCAGCCTCGCAGGTTCATGCTCGGGCCCAGGCTGGCGTCACGTCGAGATCGATTCGCACCCCGCGGCGGATCACCGCGAGCCGGATCGCCGCGCCGGGCTTGCACGTGCGCAACGCGCGATGGAGCTCGTCGACGCTGGTGATCGCGGCGTCGTCGAACCGGACGATCAGGTCGCCGTCGCGCAACCCGGCCCACTTCGCCGGACTGTTCGGCTCGACGCTCTGGACCTCGACCGCCGCCGCTCCCAGCCCGTGGTGATATGCGAGCCGGCGATCGAGCGGCCGGCGCGACGCGCCCAGACCGAGATATGCGCGGCTGACCACGCCGTGCTGCAACAGCTGACCGAGCACCCACGCCGCGGTCTCGACCGCGACCGCGAAGCCGATGCCCTGCGAGCGCGCGATGATCGCGGTGTTGACGCCGAGCACGCGCCCGGACGCGTCGAGCAGGGGTCCGCCCGAATTCCCTGGATTGAGCGGCGCGGTGTGCTGGACGACGCCGTCGATCAGCCGGTTCGTTCGCCCGCGCAGCGTGCGGCCGAGCGCCGAGACCACGCCGGTCGACACCGTCGATTCGAACCCGAGCGGGTTGCCGATCGCGACCGCGAGCTGGCCGACCTGGGGCGAGAGCGAGCCGTCGACCGCCAGGTACGCCCCGGTCAGCGCGCTCGCCTCGACCTTGACGACCGCAAGGTCGGTCGCCGGATCGTCGCCGGTGACTTGCGCGTCGGCGACCTCGCCGGCCGGAGTGCGAACGCGCAGCTGTCGCCCGCCCGCGACGACGTGGCTGTTGGTCATGACGTAACCGTCCGGCGTGACAACGAACCCGGAGCCCGCGCCCGCCGGTGGTCGACCGCGCGCCCCGCCCGCTTCGATGCTGACGACCGCGGGCCCGGCGATCTTGACGACGCCTATCACCGCGCGCGAATACGCATCGAGTAGCTCGGCTTCGTCCGGCGGTGACGCGATCGCCACCGCGGCGGTCACGCCTTGCTCCCCAGCGTCACGTCGAGCTCGGTGCGTTGACCGGCGCGCAGCGCGACGAGCTTCACGGTCTTGCCGGCGCGGTCGCCGAGCGCCTCGCGCAGCGAATGCGGATCTTCGATCGCGGCGCCATCGAGCTCGATCAGGAGGTCACCGACCAACAGGCCGGCCGCTGCCGCGGGACCGTCATCATCCAGCGACGCGATGAGCGCGCCGGTCTTGCGTCCGAGCGCTTGCGCGAAAGCCGCCGGGAGCTCCGCGGGGAATGCGCCTACGCCGAGATAGCCGCGGCGAATGCCACCGTGGGCGACGAGCTCGGCGACGACCCGGCGCAGCGTCACGACCGGAATCGCGAGATCGGCGCCGCGCAGCAGCGTGCGCGTGTTCATGCCGATCACCGCGCCGCCGGAATCGATCAAGGGACCGCCGGCGAAGCCACGCGGGATCTGGCGATCGCTCTCGATGTAGCGCTCGAGCCGGCCGCCATGCGGCGTGCGCTGCTCGGGGCCGAGCACGCCGATCGCGCGCAGCGAGGCGCGAGCGGCATGACCTGGCCGGCCGATCGCGAGCGCGAAGTTACCGACCGCGAGCCCGGCGTCATCGACGGTCGCCGCCGGGGTCAGCCCGCCGCCCTCCACGCGCAAGACGGCGACATCGGTGCCGGAATCGCGTCCGATAACGGTCGCTTCGCGAGACTCGAGCGTCCCGTCGGCACCAGGGATGCCGACGCGGGTTCGGTCCGGAGTGTGAAAGTTGCAGGTCACGACCAGGTCTTGCGACCAGGCGAAGCCGGTACCACCTTGATGGTGGCCGCGGGAGACGTGGATGACCGATGGGGCCACGGCCGCCACGGCGGCGGCGAGGCCCTGATCGAGGGCGCGAAACGGATCGGGAGCTGGTTGAGCCATCCCCGCATCGTGCTGCGGACCCGAGCTCGGGGATATCCGCCGTTCGGCGAGGACGAACGGAGTTTTTCGAGCAGGTGCGAGGATTCCGCAGCGAGCGAGATCGGCCAGGGCCTGCCCATGTGGGCAGCCCGCTCGGTCTTGACCCGCCCACCTAGCGTGACCATGTTGTCACGACTGAGGTAAGCCCAATGACCCGAAACCCTAATGTCTCGCTGTCCATCGCCGAGCCGATCAAGGTCGCTCTGTTGACCGATGATCCGTTGCTTCGCGCCGGGCTGTCGAGCTTGCTCGCCCAAGTTGGTTCGATCGACGTCGTCGACCGCGACGCGGCAGAAGTCGCGCTGTGGGACGCCGGGGTCGACGCCGACAAGACGCTCGCCCGACTCGGCGAGCTCCGCACGCTCGAAATCCCCGCGGTCGCGGTCGTCCGCGATCCTGCTCATGTCGGTCCTGCCCTCGCGGCCGGTGCGCGCGGGGTCGTGATGCGCGATCAAGTCGGGCCGGGGATCCGCGCGGCGCTCGCTGCGGTGCGCAGCGGGTTGACCGTGATGGACTCCGAGCTCGCCGTCACGCTGCTCCCTGTCCCGCCGGTGCGCGAGCACACGCCGAAAGGTCGCGGCGAGCTGACCGAGCGCGAGAAGCAGGTCGTGCAGCTGCTGTCGGAAGGCCTGTCGAACAAGCTGATCGCGGATCGGCTCGGGATCAGCGACCACACCGCGAAGTTCCACGTCAACGGCGTGATGATGAAGCTCGGCTCTTCGACCCGGACCGAGGCGGTGGTCGAAGCCGTCCGCCGCGGCCTGATCCGACTGTAAACGTCGGCCGCCAGCCATACACGTCGAGCGCGATCAGCCCCCGGTCGCCGACCTCGACGCCCTCGCGCTCGAGTAGCTCGCGCTGGATCGCCGCGCCGACTGGATCGTGAATCGCGATCCGGCCGCGTCGCGTGCCGGCTTTGCCAATCACGCGCTGCCACGGCACCCCGGGCGCACGATGGCTGTTCTTGAGCGATGCGCCGGCGATCCGGCCACCGCGCGGGATGCCCGCGAGCTCGGCCAGCTCGCCGTAGGTCACGACCCGTCCGCGCGGGATCTTCCGCGCGACCGCGTAGATCCGCACGAACAACTCGTGCAGGTGACTCGCAGACTCGCTTGCCGCCATTGCCATCGCCACGCTACGACAACGGCTGATGCGGATCCAGGTGCTGTACTTCGCGGTGTTGCGCGAGCGCATCGGCAAGAGCGACGAGTCGCTCGAGCTGCCCGCCGGTGCGAGCGCCGGCGATGCGGTCGCGGTACTGACCGCGCGGTATCCAGCGATCGCCGCGCTGCAGGGCCGATTCCGTGTCGCGGTCGGCCGCGCGTTCGTCGCCGATCCGAATCGCCACTTACTCGCCGAGGGCGACGAGCTCGCCGTGATCCCGCCGGTCGCGGGCGGTGCGGCGTGATCGCGCATCATGTCGCGCTACTCGCCGAGCCGCTGTCGGTCGACCGCTGCATCGCCGCGGTGCGAGGGCCGGAGATCGGCGGCATCGCGATGTTCGTCGGCACGGTGCGTCGCCACAACCGCGGCGCGACGATCGAGCGGCTCGAGTACGAGGCCTACGCCGCGATGGCGACGCTGGTGATGACCGAGCTATGCGCCGAGGTCGAAGCCGAGATCCCGGAGTGTCAGGTCGCGATCGAGCATCGCATCGGCAGCCTCGAGATCGGTGACATCGCGGTGATCGTCGCCGCCGGCGCGCCGCATCGCGCCGAGGCGTTCGCCGCATGTCGCGCGCTGATCGATCGGCTCAAAGAGCGCGTCCCGATCTGGAAGAAGGAATTCGGCGACGCCGGCGAACAGTGGATCGGCCTAGGCCCATAGCCGGCGCGAGCGCTACCAGCTCGCGGTCGCCACGATCGCGGGCGCGAGCTGACCTTGGGGCGACTCCGCGACGCCGAGCCCGAGCTTCAGGTAACGGTTGTATTCGCTGATGTGGAGGTTGCCGACGATCAAGACGCCGAGGCGGGTCGTGGCGTAGAGGCCGATCGCGGTCCAGCCGAGGATCGAGCGCGTCCTCGACGACAGCGATCCGTCGGTCGCGAGCGCGGTGATCCCCAAGCCTGCCGGCACGAGACCGCCGAGGATCCAATCGAACACGACCGCCGACGGGCGGACTCCACCGAAGACCTTGTGGTCGAGCTCGTAGCTCCCGTAGATCGGGATCAATGCGCCGAGGCTCAGCGTGGCTCGATCCGCCTGCAGCGCCTTCCGCGCATCGGGATCGAGCGTGGCGGCGTCGATGTGCCCGAGCATCGCGTCGATGTGCGCGTGGATCGCCTCGTTGTTCGCGAGGTCGGCCGCCGCGGTCCGCGATGCGACCAAGCATCCGACCATGACCGCGGACCGGATCACGGCGTGACCGTAGAGGCGGGCAACAGCTGGCGCAAGTGCCAAGCCTGGATCTCGACCTGGCGCTGCGCGTCGCGGCGCGATCGCGCGAGCACATTCGCGAACAGACCGATGACCGCGATCGTGAGCACGTTCGCGCCGATCAGGAGCCCCTTGGTCCAGGTCCCGCCGATCGTGATCATCGTCGACACCGAGGTGACCTCGCCGTCGCCGACCCGCCAGGTCGACTCGAGAATACCGGCGCTCTCCAGCGCCACCGGCACGACCCAGCTGACGACGAGGATCGCGAGCACCAGCTTCGCGCGATCGATGAGTTGTGGATAGGACGTGAGCGACACCGCCATCACGCAGGTCACCGCCGGCGCGATGATGAGCGAGCCGAACGACCGCGAAAGGAGCGCGGCGAGCATCGCATTCCCGACGAGTACCGCGATCATTTCGCTCGGCAGCGCGCGTCGTCGCGACAATCCGAACGCGGCCGCGGCCATCACGGCGGTCAGCGTCGCCACGACGGTCATCGTTCCGACGTTGCGCAGACCGTTCCAGGAGGCCATCACCAAGAACGCGCCGATGGCAACGAACGACAGCGTCGCGACCCGCGACTGCCGGCGCTGCACCGCGACCTCCGAGCTCGCGAGTGCTTGCTCGAGCTCGGTGGGGAGCTGCTTCGTGGGCTCGAGGATCAGGTGCGCGAAGAAGGCCGCAGCGTCGCCGGAGTCGGGGTCGAGCGCGAGCGCGCGCCCGGCGTTCTGCAGTGCCTCGACCCGGCGACCGACCGCGTCCTCGGCGAGCGCGGCGCGCGCCTTCAGGAGCCAGTCCGCAGACAGCTCGCGTCGCCGGTCGAGATCGCGGTCGCCATCGAGATACTGCTCGACGCGATTCGCGAGCTCGTTCGCGCTCGGACGCTTCGCTAGATCGAGCGCGAGGGCCGAGGCGCACAGCTGGTCGAGCTCCGGGGGGATCGAGCGATCCGGTTGGCGCTTCGCAGGAAGCGGATCGACTCCGGCGAGCGTCGACATCAGCGCCGCGGTGCCGCGAGGATGGAGCGGTTCGCCGGCGAGGATCTCGAACAACATCGCACCGAGCGCGTAGACGTCGGCCGGCGGGCCAACGCCGGACATCCCACGTACCTGTTCGGGAGCCATGTAGCCTGGCGTGCCGAGCACCGCTCCGACTTGCGTCGCGCCATCGAGTGATTCGATATCGGCGGCGACGGAACCGATGTCGGCCTCGCCCACGACCTTCGCGAGCCCCCAGTCGAGCACGTAGACCTCGCCGAAATCGCCGAGCATGATGTTCGCGGGCTTGAGGTCGCGGTGAACGACGCCGTGCGAATGCGCGAACTCCACGGCGTTGCAGACGTCGGCGAACGCGCGCAGCAGCCGCTGTCGCGGCGGAGGCGGCTGGGCCGCGAGGAGCTCGGATAGGGTGACACCGGCGAGCCGCTTCATCGTGAAGAACGGATGGCCGTCCGCGTCGCGACCGAGCTCGTGGACCGGGACGATCGCCGGGTGCTCGAGGCGGGCCTGGATGCGAGCCTCGCGCAGGAAGCGCGAGACGGCATCCGCGGTCGGGGCGGTGCCGCGCATCCGCTTGACCGCGACGTCGCGCCCGATCCGCTCGTCGTGTGCGAGCACCACCTCACCCATTCCGCCGCGACCGATCACGTCCGCGAGCACGTAGCCGGGGAGCGTGCGCTGGTGCGCTGTGGCCGGATCGGACGCCTCCGCGGTGATCGTGGCCTCGTAACCGGCTGATGGACCGATTACCGTCGGGGTTAGCGCCGGATCGGAACCGGCTAGCGGTGGCGACGGGTTGGGTGGCCGGTCGATCGGCTTCATGGCCCGCGATCGTACGCGCTTCGCGAGCGACCCGCACCGCATCGGATTCGGGTGTGGGCTACTGGGCGGGTTGCGCCGGCTCGGGCACGGCCGATCCGGGCTCGGCAGATCCTTCCGCAGCGGGTGGCGCTGCGGCGGTCGGCGGCGGATTGATCGGGGTCACCGCAGTCGGCGACGGCGGCGGTGGAGGCGCGGTCGGTTGGATCGCTCGCTCGATCGGCGGGTGCTCTTCGCCGGTCATGGCCGGCGGGGGCGGCGGCGGTGGCATCGGCGCCGGAGCGAGGCGCGGCGGCGCGTGATGCAACACGGGCGCGACGGTGGGGGCGCTGCCGGCGCTGCACTGCTGGTCGAGCCGCTTCATGTCGCGCCACGTGCCGGCGAGCTTGATATGAAACAACCCGTCGGAGCGAATCTCGGCGCCCGACGCCTGCAGCGCCGCGAGCGTCTTGGGCTCCCGCTTGCCGAGCGCCTCGGAGCCCTTGAACCGCAAGCAGCCGTTGACCGTCGATTCACCGAACACTTGCGCGAGCGTCATCGCGAGATCGACGTGGACCTCACCGTCGTTCGACTTCGCTTCGAACTTCGACAGGTCGAGCTTGCCATCCTTGATCTCGAGCTTCGCGGCGAGCGAGTCGATCTTGATCGTGCCGAAATCGATGCCGTCGCCGACCATCGCCTGCGTCCGCGTGTTCTTGATGATCGGCTTGAGCTTCGCCTTGCCGTCGCCGATCGTGCAGCCACTCGGGCATCCCACGTCGATGTCGGCGTCGAGCTTTCTCCAGTTGATCGCCGGGCGGCCGTTCTCGAACGGCAGATCGATCGTCGCGGACACGTCGACCTTGCCCGACATCGGCAAACCGATCGCGCTGCGCAGCGGCAGGCTGCCTCCGGGGATGCCCTCGCCGTCGAGCTTCATCGAGACGCCGTCGCGCATGAAGTGGCGCAGCGTTACGTTGCCGCTGAGCTCGCCGGTCGCGATCTCGGCGTCGATGTTGATCGAGACGTTCTTGCTGATCAGGGCGAGCAACCCGACATCGAGCTTCACGCGATTGAACGTGAACAGCAGCGGCGTTTCGCCGGGCTTGGTCGGTCGCGTCCGGATCTGCAGGTTGTTGATATAGATCCGCCCGGGCACCCAGCCGCGCTCGACGGGCGCTTCGTACGTGATGTCGAAGCTCGACGACATCGCCTCGATGCCCTTCTTGAGCGCGCGGTCGTACGGCGCGGTCGCTTGGAGCGCGAACAGGAACGTCACGAGCGCCAGCACGATGTAGGCGCCTAGTCGCGCCATCCGCCGCGGGTCTTTGATGAACGCGAAGACCGATCGTGCGACGGAGCTGGCGACGTCGGCGGCCTTCATGGTGATGCCTTCGTGTCGGCCGAGCCAGTCGCGCTGCCACCGCTACCGCTGCCATCGGCTTTCTTCACCAGCGGCTTCGAGTAGGTCGAGACCTCGAGCGAGGCGCCTAGCTTGTCGTCGTTGTAGTCCTTGTGGATCTCGAGGCGGGTCACGGCGACGATCTTCTGGGCTTCGACTTCCTGAAGGAAGTCTTTGAGCTGCGGGAGCGTGATCCTATCGAGCGCGAGCGAGACCGAGGTCGTCACCGTGTCGCCGCGCGGTTGGTCCGGGCGAGGCGTCGTGCCCTTGAGCTGGAAACCCGCTTTCGTCGCCGCCTTGTCGAGGTAGCTCTCGAGCGGCAACGGATCGGCCGGCAACACGACGTCGTCGATCGGTGGCGGCACCGCACCGCGAGCGTGCAGGTCGTCGACGATCTTGAGCGCCGCGCGAATGTCGTCGTTGTGCGCTTCGCGCGCGTCGAGGCCGTCGCTGATCGCAAACGCGAGCCACAGCGCGAGCGTGACAGGCACCGCGATCGCCGCGATCACCACGAGCATGCGCTCGCGTGGCGAGATCCGGTCCCAGAAGTTTCGTGCGCTATCGGAGATCGCCATGGGTCCTCACATGCAGTCTGCTTTGATGGTGATCTCGAACGTCTTGACCGATTCCTTCGTGCCGTTCGCGCGCACGACGTCCTTGGTGCCTTGCGCGCCGCGCGTGATCGCCTTGAAACACTCGACGTCTTTGAGCTTGGTCGAGATCAACACGATCTCGTCCGACGTCTTCGTCGTGCCCGAGAACTTTACCTGGTCGGGCTCGATCACGATGTTCTCGATATCGATCGTGGCCTTGTCCCGGCCGGGGAGATGCTCGGACAGCTCGAGCAGCACGTCGTACGCGGTGAGCTTCGGGATCGGCGAGCCGTTGGTCAGCGACGCCGAACCGCCGCTGGTCTTGGTCGTGCCGAGGATCTCGTCGGCCGTCTTCGCTTTGTTGAACACGAGCGCCGATTCGATCGCGAGCCGGTTCGCGAGCACCGTGCCCGCCTTGTCGAGGCGATACAGATTCGCGCGCGCGCTCCCCGCCGCGAAAGCGGAGATCGCGAGCACCGCGACGCCGAGCGGCACCGCCTTGGCGCGCAGGAACGTCAGGTCTACGCTCACCGCGAGCGAACCGGATCGCAGATCGAACATCGGCCGACCGCCGGCAGCGTCGTACGCCATCCCGACGGTCATCGCCGCCGAATCGATCGGCATCGGCGCGACGGCGTTTGCGGTCGCGAGCTTCGGGCCGGCGAGCGCGGCGATATCGTCCGGGGTCAGCCGCCAGGCCGGCACCGCGAGTTGTTCACCGAGGAACGACGCGATGCCGCGCAGCCGCGAACCGCCGCCGACGAGCAGCACCGCGAGCGCGGTAAATCCCGTGCGAGCGCGACAGGCCGCGAGCGTCTGGCGCAGATCGCGCGCGAAGGGCGACAGCTCCGCGACCGTGACCTCGTGAATCCGAGCCCACGCATCCGAGGTCGCGGGCTCGGCATGCGACGCGACGAACCCTTCGGCGTGCTTCGCGCGCTCGGCATCCTCGAATGACTTCTTCCAGTGCCGTGCGATCGCCTCGGTGACGTCCTTGCCGGCACGCGCGATGCTGCGGCTGAACACCGCCTTGCCGGCCGCGACCACGACCACGTCGGTGCGATCGTGGCCGATGTCGACGACCGCCACCGCGCCGTCTTGCCGCGCGCGCGCGAGCGACGGCGTGCGCTCGACGAGCCGGACCGCAGCACCGCCCACCGGCAGCACGCCGCGCATATCGAAGCCGCATTGCTTGCCGACATCGATCAGCTGCTGCGCCCGCTCGCGCGTCATCGCGTAGCTGAGCACGCGCATGCCTTCGAGCGGGGCGGCGACTCGGCCATGCCGCAGCTCGGGCGGCGCGTCCGGCGACGGCACCGCGGCAGCGGGCGCCGGCGGCAACGGCTCGAAGCAATAGACCATGTCTTCGAGATCGACGGGCACGACGCCCTCGAGCTCACCGCCGACCGCCTTGTCGAGCTCGGCGCGACGCAGGCTCTTGAACCCGAACTCCAGGATCTGGGTGAACACCTGGTCGCCGTAGACACCGATGTAGCCGCCATCGCCGCGCAACCTCTTCTCGTCGATCAGCTGCGCGAGGACGCGCCGCGCGCGGACCTCGGCCGGTTCGTCGCCCGGTGGGACGAGGCGCTCGACGACCTCGGTCAGCGTGGCGCCGCGCAGGCCAGGGCTGGCGATCGCGAGCTTCACGCTCCACGCACCGAGATCGATCGCGAACAATCGTGACGCCATATCAGTCTTCCCTCAAGAACACCCAGGCGCCGTTCGGCACTGGGGTCTTCCTGGCGTTCTGTGGCACCACTTTGGTGTCCCACACGCCGGTGATCGTGCTGCGGATCGGCGGATACACGGGCGAACCGTCCTTCTTGAGCTGCTTGCGATCGACTTGGCCATACGCCTGGATCCGATAGGTCCGGCGCGGACCGGTCGTCGCGATCTGCGTGAGCTTGCCCTTGTCGAGCTCGAGCCCGACCTTGTCGCCACCCGCGAGGCCGGGAAGGCCCTGCGCGACCGCCGCACTCGCCGCGCTACCCGCCATCGTGCCCGACTGCGAAGCGAGCGCGCTCACCGTCGCCGACGGATCCTTCACGAACGTGATGAAGTCGTCGAGACTCAAGAACGATTCGCCGAAGTTCTTCGCCTTGGCGACCTCGCCCGCGAGCAAGAATAGTCGCCGCTGATCGAGGATCACCGGGTCGTTCGGGTTCTTCGCCGCGAGGAACAAGATCGCCGCGATCAATTGCACGTTCGATGCGGTCGACAAGTTGACCCGGCAGCCGCCGTAGACGGTGAACGCGCTGCCGAACAGCTGCCAGAACCGATCGTCGACGCCTCGCGCGAGCTTGATCTCGCCGACCGAATCGAGGTAGTAGCCGTTGCCGGGCGACTGATTGTTCGGGGCCGGGGCGATCTTCGGGTAGTAGGGGTCCTTGAGCGTGTCGTAGCCGTAGTCCTCGGTGGTGCCGCGGTCGCGCAGGTGCATCCCGTCGGAGTCGATGAAGTCGATGATCGCCGCGGACTGCGTCGCGCGATCGCGGTGATAGCCTTCGGCGTCGTTGTCGTCGAACACCGGGTCGTAGGCGTTGAAGAACATCATCGCGTCGAGCGCGGCCTTGATCGTCGCCCACGACGCCGTGTTCGCGCAGTTGAGGTTGATCTTGTCGTCATCGGTCATGATCGCGCCGGTGCCGCACGTGCCGATGTCAGCGCCGAAGCCCTTGCCCAAGAACGCGAGCGGCCCGATCGCGGCGACGACCTCCTCGGGGCTACCGCAGAACGGCAGCATCAGCTGATCGGCGTAGTCGGTGATCTGGAACAGGCCGCGCATCGCTTTGACGTTGTCGAGGCGCTGCTGGATCCGGATCACGAGCTCGCCGAAGTTGAGCGCCGACCGTGCCAGGAAGTCCGCGCGCATCTGATCGCGATAGTTGGCCGCGGCGATCACGTCGGTGCCGGTCGACGAGCCGAAGTCGTTCGAGATCACCAGGATGATCGCGATCACGACCATCACCATCACGATCGCCATGCCGCGGCGCCGCCGCCGGCGGACCGGCGGGCGCGAGCGCGAAGTGGAGGGGGTTGGTTCGGTCATGGCGATCAGGTCGGGGAGAAGTTGAGCGCCTCCTGCATCAGGATGCGCGCCTGGGTCGTGTACTTGATCTCCTTGTCGTCGGCGCCCTTGATCGTGACGGTGATCCGGACGCGCAGCGGCAGCTCGCCGCGCTGGCCGTCGGACTGGGTCGTGTCCCACGTGTCCTGCCACTCGAGGTTGCGCCAGTTCCAGAACTCGAACTTGACCGCGCGGACGTCGTGCACGAGCACGTCGTACTCGCTCGGCTCCTCCTCGGGCGGCCGGTTCGACTCGCGGCGTTGCTCGCGGCGGATCCAATCGGAGACGCCGGGGTGGTCCGGATCGTTTCGCGACAGATACTGGATGACGGTCTGCTCGGACTCGTTCGCGTCGGCCCACAGCACGCGGTGACCGAGCGTCGAGAAGCGGATCGCCGGCACGACGTCGCCCGGTCGCGCGATCATCATCGTCCGCGGGTGGCTCTGCGTCATGTCCTCGTTCCGCGACAGATACGCGGCCTGAAAGTCGGCGACCACCCGCCCCATCGCCTGGCGGACTTCGTGGTTGCGCTCCTCGAAGTCTTCGAACCGTTTGCGCGCGTTCGCGGTGTTCGTGATCGTGCCCCACGCGAGCGTCATCATCAGCGCCATGATCGCGGTCGAGATCATGACCTCGAGCAACGTCAAGCCGGCGTGCGGGCGGCGGACCGTCAATGGGTCCCCGTGCTGACGGACTTCACCGGCGTGGCCGTCTTTGTTGCAGCGCCCGAGCCGCTCGATCCCGAGCCCGAGCCATCGCCGATGTCGACCGCGCCGAGGCCGTTGATCACCTGGTCCATCGCCGCCGGATCGGTGAAGAACGCGACGACCTTCATGTTGCGATCGCTACCGAGCACCTTCCACGCGACGACGAGCGTCACCTTGCGGACGGTGACCTTCAGGATCTGCTGGAACATCTGGTACTGAGCCTGGATCAGCGCGCCGCCCTGCGCGCCGAGGATGTTGCCCGAGCCGCCGCCACCGCCGTCGCCGCCACCCATCATGCCGAACACGCCGCCGAGCGCACTGTTCTGGAACTGGGTGAGCGCATCGCCCGAGCCGAGCGCCGAGCCAAACGCGTTGCTACCGAGCGCGCCGTAGTTGCTGCCGAACGCGCTGCCAAACGGGCTGTCGCTTCCAAACAACGCGCTGCCGCTGCCGAGGCTGCCGGTGCCGTAGGTCGTCGTCGAGAACGCGCTGCCGCCGTGACCCGAGCCCGAGCCGGCCGCCGAGCCCATCTTCTGCAGCGTGTCGAAGTCCGGCATCTCGACCTGCTGGACCTTGTAGGCGTAGTAGATCGTCGGCCAGCCCTCTTGCTCGAACGGCTTGAGATCCATCTGCGACTGGTCGGTGTCGGTGAACCCGTCCTTCATCAGGAGCTCTTCGATGTCGTACATCTTGCCGCGCGCGAGATCGGTCGCGATGCCCATCATGTGGGACTCTTCCGACGTGTGGATGCTGCCCGCGGCGCTGCGGATCAACACGACGAGCGCGATGCCGAGCAGCGCGAGCCCGAGCATCACTTCGAGCAGCGTGAACCCCCGGACTTGCGGTTTCCGGCCCCGTTCCGGGGGCCCCTCGCTGTAAGGACTCGGCCGTCCTTGCTTCGCCGGACAGCCGATCGATCTATGCAGCTCGGGGCTCACTGCTGATCCTCGCGCTTGACGGTGTCCTTCTCGCCCATCGCGTTGCGCATCATGTGGTCGTTGACGTCTTTGAGCGGCGTGTCGCGCAGCTCGATCCGGCCGGTCAACCCGTAGTCGAGCACGGTGAAGATGTCGCCGCCGTCGGTCAGCTCGATCACGGCCTTCTCCGACGTACCGTCCGGGAAGAAGTACACCGCGACCTGGCCCTTCGTGACGCTGTCGTCGCGGTGCTGGACCCAGATCTCCTTGAACTTGATCCCCTTCTTCGAGGTCAGCGTGCGCAGCCACGGATTCTTGACGCTCTCGCCGGTGTGCTCGGCCATGAACGTCGTGCCGGTGACCGCGTCTTGCACCGGGCCGCACAACCGGTCCGCGATGTGCGCGCCGGCGAGCGCCATGATGCGCTTCGCGGCCTCGTCGGGATCCCCGGCGCCGAACGCGTCGGCGGGTACGCCGAGCAAGCGATCCTTGCCGCGGGCGATCGCGCGCTCTTTCGCATCGGCGTCGGGTCGGACCGCTTCGTTGCGCTTGATCTCGGCGGAGCCTTGGCACGCCTCGACGACGTACACGCCCTTATCGAGATCCATGAGCACGCGGTGCATCTGGCCGTGCTCGACCGCGAGCGAGCTCGCACGCTTCATCATCGCGGAGAGCGACATCGAGTCTTCGACGAGGTCGGCCTTGGTCAGCGCGCGAAAGCCCGTGCGCACGAGGGACGCCGAGAGACCCACGATCGCCAGGACGATCATGATCTCGAGCAGCGTCATCCCTCTGTGCGCGCGACGGGACATGGCTAGCGCTTTTGGTTCGAGTCGTCCCAGGACTTGATGTCGTCGTCGGTGCCCTCTTTACCGTCCTCGCCATCCGACATGATGGCGATGTGCTGCGCACCCGGCGGCAGGGTCTGGCCGCACATCATCTTGTACGGGTGGCCCCACGGGTCCTTGATGTCCTTGCTGTTCATGTACTCGTTGAGGTCGCTGCAGCTGATCGGGGCAGCCCTTGTCGCTGTGCTGCATCGACCACTGGACGAACGCCTCGTCGGCATACTTGTGGACCGCCATGTTCGCGATCTTGACCTTCGAGTCGGCGAACAGCGCCATGACCTTCGGACCGACGAGCAAGCCCATGACGAGCGCCAAGATCGCGAGCACGATCATGATCTCGAGCAGGGTCATGCCTCGGCGAAGGCGAGTGGCCTGGCGAGCGCGACGAGAGCGGAGGGATTCGAGGATGCGCAGCATTGTTGTCTCCTTCGTAACGACTTACTTCGGGCCGGTCAGCGAACCGAGATCCATGATGGGTTGGAGGATCGAGAACACGATGAAGGCGACCGCGCCGCCCATGAACACGAGCATCAGCGGCTCGAGCAGCGCGGTCAGCCGCGACAGCTTGGTATCGATTTCCGACTCGTAGGTCGTCGCGACGCGCTCGAGCATCTGCTCGAGCTGACCGGCGCGCTCGCCGACCGCGACCATGTGGATCATCGTCGCGGGGAACTGGCCCGACTTCTTGAGCGTGCTCGCGAGCGAGTCGCCTTCGGTCACCGCTCGCTTCGCATCTTCGACCGCGCGTTGGATCATCACGTTGCCGACGATCTGCTTCGCGGTGTCGAGCGCGCGCAGCATCGGCACGCCGGACTTCAACATCGTGCCGAGCGTGCGCGCGAACCGGCTGACGTTGATCGTGCGAACGAGCTCGCCGACGACCGGCAGCCGCAACACGAAGCGGTGCCACGGCGGCCTGCCCTCTTTCGAACGCGACCACCTCGCGAACCCGAACCCGCCGAGGCCGGCCACGATCAGGATCCACAACCAATAGCTTCCGATGAACGCCGACGTCGCGATCAACATCCGCGTGTTGACCGGCAAGGTCTTGCCTTCCTGCGTGAACATCGACGTGATGTTCGGGATGACCTTGACCATCAGCACGCCCATGATGCCGGCGCCGACGACGAGCATGACGAGCGGATAGATCATCGCGCCCTGGACCTTCGACTTGAGCTTCTGACTGCCCTCGAGGAAGTCGGCGAGCCGGGTCAGGACCTCGTCGAGGTTACCGGCGACCTCGCCGGCGCGAACCATCGACACGAACAGCTCGTCGAACAACTTCGGATGGCGCGCGAGCGCATCAGCGAGCGAGCTACCTTCGTTGACCATCGCTCGGACCTCAGACACCGGCGTCTTGAACCGAGGGTTCGTGATCTGTTCGACGAGGGCGCCGAGCGCCTCTGCGAGCGGGATCCCCGAGCGCAACAACGTCGACATCTGGCGCGTGAACGCCGCGATCTCGACCTTCTTGACGCCGCCGAACAACCCGCCGAGGTCGACGTCACGGCCGAGGCCGCCCTTGGTCTTGGCGCCTCTCGCCGCGGTCGGCGCTTTGCCGCCCTTCGTCAGCTCGAAGCTCGTGACGAGCACGCCGTCTTTGCGCAGCAGCTGGCGGAGCAGCTTCGGCGATTCGGCGTCGCGCATACCGTTGACCGACTTGCCGGTCTGGGCCACGCCCTTGTACGCGTACATCGGCACGACTAGTCGCCGCTTTCAGCGGTCATCAGGATGACCTCTTCGGGCGTCGTCATGCCGAGCACGACCTTGCGCGCACCATCGGAGCGCAGCGTCACCATGCCGGCTTCCATCGCGGCGGTGCGGATCGTGCCGGCGTCGGACTTCGCGAGACACAGCCGGCGGATCTGATCGTTGATCATCAGCAGCTCGTAGATGCCGGTCCGGCTGCGATAGCCGAGCTGGCCGCACGCCGAGCAACCGACCGGCTCGTACACCGTGCCGACCGGCGGCGGGTGCGAGCCTTTGACCGCCGGAAAATCGTAGCCACCGGCGAAGAACGTCGCCGGATCGAGGGCGAGCTCGCGCAGCGATCTCGTCGGACGGGCGGACCGGGCGCGCGCACTCGTAGCACGGCCGGCGCACGAGCCGTTGCGCGAGCAGACCGACGAGCGACGACGCCGCGAGGAACGGCTCGATGCCCATATCGATGAGGCGCGTGATGCCGCCGGCGGCGTCGTTGGTGTGAACGGTCGAGAACACCAGGTGGCCGGTGAGCGACGCGGTGATCGCGACCTCCGCGGTCTCGCGATCGCGAATTTCGCCGACCATGATGACGTCGGGGTCGTGGCGCAAGAACGAGCGCAACCCGGAGGCGAACGTCAGATCGATCTTCGAGTTGACCTGGGTCTGCGAGATGCCTTCGAGCTGATACTCGACCGGATCCTCGACCGTGAGGATGTTGATGTCCGGCGAGTTGATCTCGGACAAGCACGCGTACAGCGTCGTCGTCTTACCGGAACCGGTCGGGCCGGTGACGAGCAAGATGCCGTGCGGCCGCTGGATGATGCCGCGAATGATCTCGAGGTGATCGTTCGCGAAGCCGATGTCGGCGAGGCCGAGGAGCACCGAGCTGCGATCGAGCAAACGAATCGTGATCTTCTCGCCCGCGGCGTTCGGCACGGTCGCGACGCGCATATCGACGTCTTTGCCGGCCATCTTGCGGCGGATGCGGCCGTCTTGCGGCAGCCGCTTCTCGGCGATGTTGAGACCGGCCATGATCTTGACGCGCGCGATGATCGACGCCTGGAACTTCTTCGGCGCGCGCTTGATCTCGCGCAGCACACCGTCCACCCGGTAGCGCACGACGACGTCCTTCTCGCCGGGCTCGATGTGAATATCCGACGCGCGGTCCTTCGCGGCCTGGAACATCAGCGAGTTGACCCAGCGAATGATCGGCGCCTCGTCGTTGGCGTCGAGCATGTCGACGAGCTCTTCCGAGTGATACTCGCTGTCCTCTTCGTCGCCTTTCTTGGCGCTCTCCTCGAGCTCGGCGCCGCCGCGGAGCCGGCTGTACACCTTGTTGATGTGATCGACGATCTTCGCGCCCGCCGCGACCACCGGTTCGACCGGCTCGCCGAGCAGCACCGCGACCGCATCGATCACTTCGACCGCGTGCGGATCCGCGACCGCGATCATCACGCGTCCGTTCGTCGGGCTGCGACCGAGCGCGAGCACGAGCCGTTGCCGCGCGAAGTTGATCGGCATCTTGTCGATCAGCTCCTCGGCGATGTCCTCGGCGCGAGGCAGATCGCGCAGGTACGGCATGTCGAACTGCAACGCGAGCGCGAGCGCGAGCTGATCTTCGTCGATGAGCTTGAGCCGGACCAGCACCTCGCCGAGCAACCCACCCTCTTCGCGCTGTTTGCCGAGCGCCCGCTCGATCACGTCGGGTTTGACGCCGCAACGGGCGACGAGGATCTCGCCGATCAGCGGCGGATGCCCCGGCGCGTCCATGTGAACGAGCGCGAGCCCTGCGGTCGACGGTGGGAACAGCGGTGAGGCCACTACCTACCTCCCGGTCTGACCGGCGCCGGTCCACTCGTACCGTCGCCGTGGCCCGACTCCTCGGGCGCTTCGATCGTCGTCGGCGAGTATTCGACCGGGCCCGGCGCCACGTGCTGGCGCTTGCCGACCGCCTTCAGCTGCTCCTCGTCCTCTTCGACCGACTCGACGGCGCGATTGATCTCCTCGACCAGGCCACGCTTGCGGCGGTAGTCGAGCTTCGGCTCGTACTTCGCCTCGTTGAGGTTTGCGAATGATGCGGTGAATTCCCGGTATTCGCGCATCTTGCGCTCGCGGATCTGCTCGAGGTCGAGCTGGTCTTTGATGATGTATGGCGTGAGCAGGATCAGGAGGTTCGTCTTCTTCTTCGACTTCGTCGTGTACTTGAAGAGATACCCGAGCAGCGGGATGTCGCCAAGCAACGGCACCTTCGTCACGTTGAACACGTCGTGCTCTTGGATCAGGCCGCCGATCACGACGGTCTGCTGGTCATGCACGACTGCTTGGGTCTTCAAGTTGCGCTCGGTCCACGTCGGGCCGAGCACCGGATCCTTGTCGCCGATGTCTTTGGTCTCTTGCTCGATCTCGAGACGAACCGAGTCGTTGCTCGAGATGTGCGGCGTGATCTTCAATGACAGATCGAGCTTCTCGCGCTGGATGTTCTGGCCGATCGAGCCGACCGGAGCGCTCGTGCCGCCGGTGGCCCCCGACGCGGGCAAGCCCACACCGCCGAACGACAGGCCGGCCTGATACGGGATGTTGTTGCCGACCGAGAACTCGGCCTTCTCGTTGTCGATCGCGATGACATTCGGCGTCGACAGGATGTTCGTGTTGGCCTGCGTCGCGAGCGCCTGGAACAGCACGCCGTACGACGGGATGCTCGTGCCGAGAAACGTCTGCGAGTTCGTCAGCGGCGAGCCGACGAGGCCGCCGATCAAGCCGGTGAGCGACGCGAGCGATGCGACGTTGAGCGAGCTGAGCGATGGCGTCTGCACGCCGCCGAGGACGAGCGCGCTGCCGTTATCGACCGGCAAGCCGCCGTGCGAGCTGGTGCCGACGTCGAGCTCTTTGTTGAGCGTGACCTCGAAGATCGTCGCCTCGATGAAGATCTGGCGGCGCGGCTGGTCGAGCTGACGGATCACATCCTTGACCGCGAGAAAGTCGCGCCCGCTCGAGATCACGATGATCGAGTTCGTCGGATCGTCGTTGACGACACGGACGACACCCTCGAGCGAATCGCCGAGGCTCGCGTTCGCGCCGCCCGGGGGCTGCGAAGGAGGCGGCGGTTGGCCGGCCGCACCCGGCTGTCCTGGGCGACCCGCGGTGCCATTGCGGTTCTGGTTCTGGCCCTGCAGGGCGTTGTTGAGCGTGGTCGCGAGATCCTTCGCGAGGGCGTTCTCGAGCGTGAACACGTGGATCGCCGCGCCACCCTGGGTGTCGAGCGAGATGTCGAGGCGATCGACGAGCGCCTTGACCCGCTCGTAACCGGCGAGGCTCGACACGACGATCAACGTGCTCGATCGCTCGTCGACCAGGATCTTCGACGGCGTCGCGGCGTTGAGCTCCTCGCTCGTCGCGCTTGGATTCGCGGGCGCGTTCGGCATACGCCCTCGGCCGACCGGGGCACCTGCGCCTGGAGCCGCGGTGATCCCGAGGATCTCGTTGATCTTCGTCGCGAGCTGCGTCGCGTCCGCGTACTGCACCGGGATCGTGTAGATGCCCTCGTTATTGCCGGGCACATCGATGGTCTTGGCCAGCGTCAGCATGTCGCGGACCTGGCTCGAGTAGTCGGTGATGATCAGCATGCTGCCCGCGGCGACCACGCTGCCCGCCGGCGAGCGCATCGCGTCCATCGCTTGGCGCAGCGTCTCGATCTGCGTATATGACGGACGCAACACGTAGCGCACCATCTGATCTTCGTCGGCTGGAATGCCGTGCCTCTCGAACGGAAGCGTCTCGCTCTTCGCCGTGGCCGATTCGACGATGCGCAGGACGTTACCCTTCGGCACGACGGTGAGCCCCATCGTCGACAGCGCGACGAGGAACAGCCGATACGCTTCGGGAGCGCTCATCGGCAACGGCGCCATCACGCTGACCTTCTTGCCGGTCGCGACGATGCGCGGATCGAGGATGAAGTTCTTGCACGTGAACCCCATCACCCACGGGATCAGATCCTTGAGCTCGGTCTCGGGCTTGAACGAAACCGTGACCATGCCCGTGCGGTGCTTGCAGCTATACAGCGCGGCGTCTTCACCGGGCACGTCCTTCTTGTCGCCCGCTTTGTCGTCCCTCTTGTCGGCCGCGGCGGATGCGGGCTGCGCGAACGCGCGGGTCGGCAGCACGAGCTGGCACGCGAGAGTCAGCGCCAGCGCGACGCGTCCGAAGTGAAGTGGAAGTGGCGAAATGGAAGGCATGTGGCTCCGGGCGCGTGTCTTAAGTCAGTGAATCGTGTACTTGATGACGAGCGGCTTGCCCTTGCGGGTCAAGTCGACTTCGAGCGAGGTCGCGTCTTTGAGCTTCGCGTAGACCTCGAGGCCCTTATCGAGCGACGTGAGCTCGAAGCCGTTGATCGACTCGAGCGTGTCGCCGTTGATGAGGCCGAGCTTGCCGTAGATCGAGTCCGGGCGAATCGAGTAGAGCTTGAACCCGTCGGGCTTGCCGTCCTTTCGCGCCGGCACGACGCGCGCGCCTCTGACCGCGACCATCGGGTTGCCGAGGATCTTGTCGACGAGCGCCTTGTCGATCTCGTAGTTGTTGTCGTCGATCTTTTTGATCCCGTTGTCGATCGCCGTCTTGATGTCGTCCTTGTCGGTGACGGCCGGCTTCTCGGCCTCCGCGACCACCGGTGGTGCGACACCGGCGAGCATGAGCCGCTCGAGCCGGTTGTTGTTCTCGAAGTCGATCGACTTGTAGTGGATCTCCTTGACCGCGCCGGTCGCGCCGGGGATCGGATCGCCGACCGCGTACGCGCCCTGCTTCTGGTTTTCGGTGTTGATGACGGTGGCGTACGAGTCGTCCTCGCTGACCCCGACGTTCGTCGCCAGCAGCACGAGCGGCAGGGTCGTGATCGGGATCTCCGACGGGTCGGTCTTGGCCTCGAGGTCGACCGGCGGGGCGCAGTCCGAGCAAAACATGTCGCGCTCGACGAACGGTGTGCCGTCCTTGACGTGCACGGCCTTGACCGGCGCGGCGGCGGTGGGCGCGACGATCGTGATCCTCGGTGCGTGATCGGCATCGCGGAGGTACTTCCCCTCGACGATGTGGCCGGTCATCATCGCGGCGAACACCATGCACGTCATCACGACCGGCACCCCGAGCACCCAGAAGTAGCGTTTGATCAGGTCTTGCATCAGTCCTCCGACCCTCGGTCGGTCGGTTCACGATCGTCGCGATCATCGTCGTCGCCCTCGCCGCCGTCGCCACCCTCACCCCCCCGAGGCTCCAGCCTGCGATAGATCGTGCGGGTGGCGATGCCGAGCAGCTTCGCGGTCAGTCGCTTGTCGCCGCGCGTGTGGCGCAGCGTCTCGTGAATCACCCGCATCTCGATCTCGGCGAGCGGCATGCCGAGCGGGAACGTCAACGACGTCGCCGATGCCGTACCCGGGGTGGTGTCGCGAATCTCGCGCGGCAGCACGTCCTCTTCGATCGCGCCGTGGCCGGCGCGCGTCATCACGACCGCGCGCTCGATCGCATTCTCGAGCTCGCGCACGTTGCCCGGCCAGCCGTACTCGACGAGCCGTTCGAGTGCCGATGGCGCGCAACCCGCGATCGCCTTGCCGTTCTTCTCGCCGTAGACGTGGACGAAGTGCTGCGCGAGCAGCGGGATGTCGTCGCGGCGATCGCGCAGCGGCGGCACGTGCACCGGGATGACGTTGAGCCGGTAATACAGATCTTCGCGGAACCGGCCGGCCTTGACCTCGCCTGCGAGGTTGACATTGGTCGCCGCGACGATCCGCACGTCGATTCGCCGCGTCTTGCCGCTGCCGCCGAGGCGCTCGATCTCGCCCTCTTGCAGCACGCGCAGCAGCTTGACCTGCACGTGGCGCGAGATCTCGCCGATCTCGTCGAGGAACAGCGTGCCGCCGTGCGCCGCTTCGAACCGGCCGTCGCGCGCGGTCGAGGCGCCGGTGAACGCGCCCTTCTCGTAACCGAACAGCTCGGCCTCGAGGATCGACTCCGGGATCGCGGCGCAGTTGACCGCGATGAACGGGCCTTTAGCGCGCGCCGAGTTGTCATGCAACGCGTGCGCGAGCAGCTCCTTGCCGGTGCCGCTCTCGCCGAGCAGCAGCACGGTCGCCTCGCTCGGCGCCGCCTGCATCACGATGTCCATCGTCCGCCGCCAGGCGAGCGAGGTCCCGATGATCTGCCGCCGGCGCTTCTCGGCGAGCTGAGCCCGCAAGCTGCGGTTCTCGACGAGCAGGGACTGCTTCTCGAGCGCGTTGCGTACGATCCGGACGACGTGTGCGCGCTTGAGCGGCTTGGTCACGAAATCGTAGGCGCCTTCTTTCATCGCGTCGACCGCGGTCTCGACCGTGCCGTATGCGGTCATCAAGACGACCTCGGTCTCCGGCGCGATCGTCTTGGCGACGCGCAAGAGATCCATCCCCGACGTCTGCGGCATCATGAGATCGGTCAGCAACACGCCGACGCGGTGGCGGCGCAGGATGTCGAGTGCGGTGGTGCTATCGGTCGCCGACAACACGTGTAGGCTCTCGCGCCGAAAGATCTTGGTCAGCGACTCGACGATCGCCGGCTCGTCATCGACGACTAGGACGACGCCGGCATCGGCGGGCGCGGCGCGCAGCTCGTTGGGCTCGCTCGCGGGCTCCCGGCCCCGGTCGTCAGACGCCCCGGTGGGCCCGCCTTCGACCTGCGCTGCGGCGAACCGCCGAAACGGACTATGGGCAGGCTGGTTCCACATGCTTGTGTGGCTATTAACAAGCCGAGTGCCAGTCTGAATTCCTAGCAACTGTCTGGAATTACTCGGAGGTCTCGCCAACTTCGGAGGTCGTTCGTGCCACCCTGTCAGGCTGCCTCGAGGGCCCTGACATTCTGGCAGACCCAGGATCGGGTAGGCGGACCGGAAATTGATCAACCAAGAACAGGCAACAGGCAACGGGCAATGATCGGAGGGTTTGCGTCGCGGCCTCGGATCGAGGCCGTCCGGAACCCGCCGGCGTGCGATCTGGCATTGCCTGTTGCCTGTTGCCTGTTGATCAATTGATCAATTGCTCTAGACCCGCCGCCGGCTGTGCTCGCCCGTTTCGGGCCGCTTCCGCGACGATTCGGTCACCGCGATCTGGCGCGGCAGCGAGACCGTGAACGTCGTGCCCTCGGTGAGCACCGTGTCGACGCGGATCTCCCCGCCGTGGCGCTCGACCAGCTCGTGCACGATCGACAGGCCGAGGCCGGTGCCTTCACCGACGTCCTTCGTCGTGAAGAATGGATCCCAGATCCGCGGCAGCACCTCGGTCGGGATGCCCGGGCCGTTGTCGGCGATCTTGACCTCGACGCGCTCGGGGGTGCTCGACGTCGTGATCGTGATCGTCGCTCGCTCGCGGCCGGCGAGTGCTTGCGCCGCGTTCGTCATCAAGTTCATGAATACTTGGTTGACCTGACCCGCGTGGCCGCGCACGCGCCCGACATCGCCGAACTGTTTGACGACGGTGACGTGCGGCTTGAGCAGGTGGCGGAGCAGCTCGAGCGAATCGTCGAGCGAGCGGTTGATGTCGAAGTCGACGACGCTCTCGTCATCGGTGCGCGAGTAGTTGTGCAACGCCGACACGATCGCTTTCGTGCGTTGCGCGCCGCGCTTGACGACGTTGACCATCGCGACCACTTCGTCCGCCGCGTCGGGATCCTTGCCGATGTTGCCGACCGCTTCCTCGAGCGGACCGACCGTGTTGACGATCGCGTTGACCGGGTTGTTGATCTCGTGCGCGATCCCGGCGACGAGCTGACCGATCGATGCGAGCTTTTCAGATCGCACCAACTGCTCCTGCGCTCGCGTCAACTTGTCGAGCGTCTCGGCGAGCTCGCGGTTCTTGCGCGCGAGGTCGGCGGTGCGCATCTGGACCGCGCGCTCGAGGTCGAGGTTGACTTCTTCGGTCGATCGCAACTTGTCGCGCAGCGCACGCCGCATCTCCTCGAGCGCGAGCGTGAGTCGGCCGATCTCGTCGCCCTCGCCCGCCGCCGCCACCGGATCGGCGAGCTCGCCGCGCGCCATCGCGTCGGCGCGTTGTTCGAGCCGGCGGATCGGCGCCATGAACTGAGCGACCGTGAAGGCGACGATGCCACCGCACGCAGCGAACAGCACGAGGAAGAACAGCACGAGCTCTTTGAGCGGCCGCACCATCGACTGACCGCGACCGCGATAACTCGGATAGAACACCGCGACCGCGCCGATGTCGTAGCGCTGCCCTCGCCACGCGAGATCGAGCCGCGCCGCACGCCCGGTCAGCTCGGCCGCGTGAATCGGGATGATGTTATCGGTCGGTCGACGGATGCGAGCGCGCACGTACCACGGCAGCCTCGGCGCGCCCATGGGCCCGCCGCCGACCGCGAACACCTCGCCGCTGTCGTCGACGTAGTATTCGACCGCGCTCGCCTCGGGCGCAGACGCGCCGATCCGCCGGATCGATGCGCGCACGGTATCCGGCGTCGGTGGGGTCGGCGCCGCGCCGATTTCGGTCTGGACCTCGGATCGCAACCACGTCAGGCCGAGCTGCGACTGGCGATCGGCCGACTCGGTCGCGAGCTTCTTGTACTGCAAGAACCCCCACAGCATCGCCATGCCGCACGCGAGCAAGACGACGCCGCCGAACGACAGCAACAGCTTGCTGCGCAGCGATAGCGCAGGCGCGAGGCTGCGCACCGGGACGCGGTAGCGCGTCGTCAGGTGCGCGAGCAGAGGGCGCAGCACCTCGCGATGCCACAGCTGTTCGTAGATCGCACCGGCGATCGCGAGCACCAGCATCGCGATCGACAAGACGAGCGCGTCGTCGAGGTCGAAGCCGAGGCGCAGTCGTGCGATCAGCGCGCCGATGACCGCGATCATGACCCACACGGCGATCGTCAGCATCGCGAGGCGATACGGCAACGCCTGCGCGCGCTTGTAGATCACGGCCGCGGGCAAGGCATCGCGCTTCCCCGCTTGCTCGCCGCGCGAGACCTCGAGATAGCGGCGGAGATCGCGCGTCATGACGCGGGCCAACAGTGCCCAAACGACGAGCGCGGCGACCGTCGCGAGCGGTACGTAGGTCTCGAGCTGGAGGTATTGCTCGTCGGTGATCGGCACGAAGTAATACGCGAACGCCGCCTGCGCCGCGAGCACGCCGCCGGCGACGATCATCGCGACGAGCAAGAACTGACGAAAGTGATACTCGTCGAACCGCTTGAGCGGCGAACCGACCGAGAACAGCCGCTCGCGAATCTCCGCGAGGATCTGCGCCCACCACACCGCGCGCACGCACGACACGATGTACGCGTAGACCGACGCGAGCGACGCGAGCTCGACGACCCGCTCGATCGGCCAATCCTCGTAGACGTACAAGAACAGGCCGATCAGCGCTCCCGCTGCCGTCCACAAGCCGGTGCGCAGCAGCAACGCCCGAACCGGCCCCTTGAGCGTGATGCGATACGCGCGAGCCGCGAGCTCTTTGCTGACCTTCGCCCCGCGGCGCCGCGCAGAGACGACCTGCCACAGCGGGAGGAACCACGCGGTGATCGCGGCGAGCCAGACCGCGACCGCGCCGATCGCGACCGGGAGTGCGGTGCGCGCCAACGTGTCGGCACCGAGATCGCCGAGATCGAACGACACCCACAGCGGATAGCCGACCGCGACGACCTCGAGCGCACCGAGCACGAGCGCGGGGATGAGGAACCGGCGCTTGAACGGCACCGAGGCGAGCTGGGCGACGAGCGTCATCGAGGACGCGTCGGATCGCTCTCCACTCTGCGTCGACTCGGGGCTCACCGCGGAAGAATAGCCCGCAACTGCTCTATGATGTGGCGATGAGGTCGTGGCCGCTGATCGCGCTCGCCATGGTCGTGAGTGCCCCGGCCTCGGCGCAGCCGCCGCCGCTCGACAACATCACGAACCGCGACTACGCGATCGATCTCTACGAGGGCACCGCGCTCGGCAACATCACGACGATCGCGATGGGCGGCGCGGCGGCGGCGAACGCGACCGGCTCGTCCGGCACGCTGATCAACCCGTCGGCCGCTGCGGTTCGCTCGACGACCGACCGCGACTCGTGGAGCTGGGACTATCATCTCGATTATCTCAACGGCGGCTTGTCCGCGGACTACGACAACGACGGCCTGGCCGGTCAGCGCACGAGCCTGTCGTATGCGACCGCCGGGTTCGCGCTCCGCGTCCGAGACTGGGCCGGCGCGATCACGGGCACGATCCAGAGCGTTCCGCTCGGGCTGGACGCGAACGGATCGATCCCGCCGACCGGTCAGACCCTGCGGCTGCGGGCCGCGGTGGCCAAGTGGTTCCCGAAGTGGGACCTCGCGCTGGGAGCCGGCTTGCAGCTCGCCGAGCTCGACGTGCGTCAGGGCTGCGATCAATTCACGTGTCCGGCGCTGTTCTCGATCGACGGCGTCGGGCTCGAGACCGGAGCCCAATGGATCCCGCGGCTGCAGAACTTTCGGATCGGTGCCGCGCTCGCGACGCCGATCGCCGGCGGCGACGTCACCACGAGCGCCTGCGATCCGCTCGACTGCAAGGGCTACATCTTGCCGGATCAAGTGGTGTCGGCGTGGCGCGCGACCGCCGGCGTCGCGTACCGCTGGTCACCCTCGTTGTGGAACCAGACGACGTACACGGACTTCCGGGACGAGCGCGCCCTCACCGCGGTGTTCGATGTCGTCGTCGTCGGTCCGTCGGCGAATGCCTATGGCCTCGATGCGTTCGGGCTCCAGAAGCTCGAGCGCTCCGGCCGCAACTCGTCATGGTCGCCGCGCGGCGGCGTCGAGTACGAGATCCTGCCCGGCCGGCTGCGCCTGCGCGGCGGTAGCTACTGGGAGCCCGGGCGCTTCGTGGGGGTCGGCGGGCGCGTCCACGGGACGTTCGGCATCGAGGTCCGCGCCTTCGAGTTTCATGCCTGGGGCTTGCGCCGCGGCCGGCTGACCCTGACCGGCGATGTCGCCGAGAGCTACGACAACCTCGGCATCTCGATCGGGTTCTGGCACTGACCCGGGCAGTTGCAGCCGTGGGCATCTTGCGTCATGTTCCGCGCACCTCATGCGCAGCTACCTATGGATTGCGGCGAGCTTCGTGCTCGTCGTCGGTTGTAAGAAGACCAAGGGCACCGATCCGAACGGGCCGACGGCGCCGAACGATCGGACGATGAACAACCCGGCGCCGAACGCGAAGCCGAGCGATCCGCCAGCCGAGCCGGTCGCGCGCGATCCGAACGCGGACAAGCCGAGCGACACCGAGGTCCGTGCGCCGGTCGCCGCCGATCTCGCGACCTACACGAAGGATCTGACCGGCTCGGGTCCGCTGACCGCGACGATCGAGACCAGCATGGGCACGTTCCACTGCGAGCTGTTCGGCGACAAGGCGCCGATCACGGTCGCGAACTTCGTCGGGCTCGCGACCGGCAAGAAGCCGTGGCTGAACCCGAAGGACGGGAACGTCGAGACCGGCAAGCCGTACTTCGACGGGCTGCCGTTCCACCGCGTGATCCCGGGCTTCATGATCCAGGGCGGCGATCCCCTCGGCAACGGCACCGGCGGTCCCGGCTACGACTTCGACAACGAGATCTCGCCCGATCTGCGCATCAAGGCTGGCGTGCTCGCGATGGCGAACGCGGGGACCAAGCCGGATGGCCACGGCACCGACGGCAGCCAGTTCTTCATCACCGAGAATGCCGATCACGCCGCCGACCTGAACGGCGGCTACACGATCTTCGGCCAGTGCAAAGAGCCCGAGCTCGTCAAGAAGATCGCGTCGGTGCCGCGCGACGGCAACGATCGGCCGAACGACCCGGTGACGATCACCAAGGTCACGATCAGCAAGTAACCTCGACCGCACCGGCGCGCACAGTGCCGGCATGCGATTACGCCGGACCTCCGTGCTCGCGCTCGGCGCGTGCGCGGTGACGACACCGCGGCATCGGGGGCTCCAGATCGGCCCGTGACATGCGGCACCGTGAACGGTGGCCCCTCGGCCCTAGGACTCGGCCGTCCTTGCTTCGCCGGACAGCCGATCGATCGATCGGCCTCGGGGCTACCGAAACAGCTTGCCGCGAAGATCGGGCGACGGCTGCGCGATCAGCTCGAGCGCGACGAGCCGATCGTCGGCGGCGGCGCGGGCGGCTCGCGCCGCCGCTTCGATCGCGTCGAGCGTGCCGGTCAGCGTGAAGTACGCCTTGCCGGCGAGATCGACCGCGAACCGCGCATCGCGCACGGTGACGTCGGCGACCTTGCACGCCGCGTCCGCAGCCGCGATCGCCGCGCATACCGTGCGGGTCTCGATGATCGCGACCGCCTCGGCACCGTGGTCGCCGGTCCAATCGTGCGGCGCGACCGGCGCGCCGAGCAGTGGCCACACCTGATCATCCGCCGCCGACAGCGACACGCGATCGACGAGCGCATCTCCCGCGACTCGCAGCGCCGCGGCGAACGCCTCGTCGACCTCGGCGACGCCGCCCTCGAACATCACGAGGTGCTTGCCGCCGGACACCGCTCGCGAGTGCAGCAAGATCGCCGGCGAGCGCTTGAGCCCGGCGTCGGCCGCGACGACTCCGCGCGCGATCGTCGAGATTTCCAGGACCGCGAGCGCCGGACCTCTCCCCGTAAAGGGATGCTCTCGTCCGCTCACACGAACCTGAACGCCTCTTTCAAGGTGCAGCGCCGCTCGCGCGTGAAGTGAATCGCGGTGGTGAGGCCCTCGCCGGTCGGGCTCGCGATCGTGAACGACGTGTAGCCCTCGCCGCCCAGGCCGAGGCCCGCGTACGACGCGTCGTTCTTGACGAAGATCGAGCAATTGCACACCCGCGCCATCGCCGTCATGTTGTCGATGTTCGTCGAGTGCATCGTCGCCGTGTGATGGAACCCGTGCTCGACGCGCAGCGCCGCGGCGATCGCGTCGGTCACGTCGCGCACGCGGGACAGCGGGATCACCGGCATCAGCAATTCGTGCTGGACGAACGGGTGTTGCTCGTCGACCTCGCACATCAGGAGCCGCAAGTCGTGGCCGTGGCCTGAGATGCCGATCTGTTTCGCGATCAGCGCGGCGTCCTTGCCGATCCACGCCTTGTTGACGTGGTCGCCCTCGAGCACGACCTTCTCGAGCTCCTTGGTCTGGCGCGCGTCGAGCCACAGCACCGGCTGGCGCTTGAGCTCCTCGATCAGCTTGTTCGCGATCCGAGTCGACCGCGATCACTTCTTTTTCGGCGATGCAGACGATGTTGTTGTCGAGCGACGCTCCGCGCACGATCGCATCGGCCGCTTTGCCGAGGTTCGCGGTCTCGTCGACGATCGCCGGCGGATTGCCCGGACCGGCGCAGATCGCCTTCTTGCCCGAGTTCATCGCCTGCTTGACGACGACGGGGCCGCCGGTCACCACGACGATCCGCACGAGCGGGTGCTTCATCAGCGCTTGCGCGCTCTCGACCGTCGGCCGTCTCGACCGAGATCAGCACGTCGCGCGGACCGCCGACCGACTGGATCGCCTCGTTGAGGATATGGACGCACCAGTTGCAGACCTGCGCCGCCGAAGGATGGACGTTGAACACGACCGCGTTGCCCGCGGCGATCATCCCGATCGCGTTGCACAAGATCGTCTCGGTCGGGTTCGTCGTCGGCGTGATCGCGAGCATCACGCCGTACGGCGCACGCTCGGTCAGCATCAAGCCGTCGTCACCGGTGTACGCCTGCGGGCGGAGGATCTCGGGGCCGGGCGTCTTCTCCGCGACCAGCCGATTCTTCGCGAGCTTGTCCTCGTAGCGGCCGAGCCCGGATCTCCTCGACCGCGTAACGGCTGAGCGCGTCGTTGTTCGCGAGCACCGCCTTGCGCATCGCCTCGACCATCTTGAGCCGGGTCGCGACCGGCGTCTTCTCGTTCTGCTCGAACGCCTTGCGCGCCGCGGTCGCGGCTTGGTCCGGGTCCGCGTAGACGCCGTTCGTGCCGCGCGGGATGTTCGCCTTCGGCTTGCTCGGCTCGGGCGCGGGGCCGCGAGCAGGCGCCGAGGTCACGCCGCCACCGCCGAGGCGCTCGAGCACCTTCGCGACGATCTCTTCGATCTTGCGCTCGTCGAGCGTAGCCACCGGCTAGTCCTTCACGTAGCGGCGCTCGCCGTCGACCGCGACTTCATCGACGATCGCCATGATCGTGGCGTCGACCGGCCGGTTCTTGGTGACGGTCGTCTGGCGCGCCGAGCTGCCGGACGCGTAGAGCACGACCTCGCCGATGCCCGCGCCGACCGCATCGACCGCGATCGCGATCGCGCCGGTCAGCTTCCCGTCGACGTCGCACGCGCGGACGACGAGCAGCTTCAAGCCCTTCGAGCGTCGGCTCCTTGCGGCTCGCGACCAGCGTGCCGATGACCTTGCCGAGGACCATCGGTGGCTACTTGCCGGGACCGTTGCCCGAACGGCCGAGCGGCAGCACCCGTCGACGTTCGCGTGCGGGCGCGGGATCACGTGGACCGAGACGACCTCACCGAGCCGCTCGGCCGCGCGTTGGCCGGCTTCGGTCGCCGCCTTGACCGCCGCGACATCGCCGCGCACGATCGCGGTGACGTAGCCGCCACCGGTCTTCTCGTAGCCGACGAGCTCGACCTTCGCGGCCTTCACCATCGCGTCGGCGGCTTCGACCATACCGACGAAGCCTTTGACTTCGATCATTCCGAGAGCGTCAGCCATGTCTTGCTCCGTTTCCCTTACTTGCTATTTGTCGACGAACTTCTCGGGCTCTTTGCCCACGACCGCGTTGAGCGCCGCCGTCGCCGCCTCCGCCGCCGCATCGATCTCCGCTTCCGGACCTGCCATGTAGAGCCGGCCGAACGCGCCGTACGGGGTGACGTTGACGAGCGAGACGTTCGCGGCCTTCTCGGCCTCGTTCGCGGCGAGCACCGCGTAACCCGCGGGCTCGCACTCGAAGATGAACAGCGACTGGCCGGGCAGCACCATCATGCCGGCCGAGCTGCGGTTGATGATCTGAGTCTGGTAGGCCTCGACGCCGCGGATGATCTGGTTCGTCAACACGCGCGGCTTGAGCCGATGCTGACTCTTCGACCCCGAGGTAGTTGAGGATCGTCTGGCCCGCGGACAGCACCTCGCCCTTGTCGTGGTCGTGGATCTCGAGCAGGCCGTACGCGCGCTCGACGACCTGGACCGCGGGCTGGACCTTCGTCGCCTTGAGCGCCGCGTCGGTCACCTGGTTGATCGCGATGCCGGGCGCGATCTCGACCCACAGCGACGCCTGAAACGGCACCGGCAAGAACCCGCGCGCGGTCTTGCCGACGAACGTCGCCTGCTGGGGCTGCAACGCGTCGAGGAAGCAGTACGTACGGAGTACCGTGGCCATTCCTAGCCGTGGACGCTAACACGGCGTCCGGCGCGAATTCCACGCACCCACCGCGCAAACGCGTCGCACGTGTCGCATCGGTCGCACGGTGCGCTCGGCTGTGCTGCGTGCCATCATGCGACGCGAATGCGGCTGGTTCGTGCGCTCGCGCTTGGCTTGGTCGTCGCCGCGCCCGGCATCGCGCACGCCGATCTCGTCGCCCAGATGCTCGACGATGCGAGCGCCAGCCCGAACGCGACGGTCGACGACCTGATGGCGTGGGCGGGCACCCCGCAGCCGATCACGCTGCCCGAGTTGCTTCAGTTCGCGGTGCAGCAAGCGCCTGCGTTGCAGAACGCGAAGCTCGACATCGCGGTGGCCGAAGCTCAGATCGGCGAGACCTGGGCGCGCCGCGACTGGCACGTCTCCGCGCAGGCGACCGGCACGAAGACCGCCGGGTTCTTCAGTGGGTTCTCGATCAACAACGAAGACATCTACGGCGTCACCGCGGATCTGTCGCGGGCCTTGCCGACCGGTGGCACGTTCGATCTCCACGCCGGCACGCAGTACAGCAAGTACACGATCGACGTGCTCGGCGCGGCGATGGACTCGACGACGTGGCAAGACACGCTGTCCGCGTCGCTCACCCAGCCTCTGCTCAAGGGCCGGGGCCAGGCGCTCTACGACGCGACCGAGAAGAAGGCCAAGCTGCAGCGCGATGTCACCGTGCTGGCCCGCCGGCTCGTCGCGATCAACGCGCTCGAGACGATCGTGTCGGGGTACTGGGACCTCGTGCTCGCCGAGCGCCAAGTCGCGATCACCGAGGCGAGCCTGGATCTCGCGCGCGAACGCCTGCGGGTCACCGAGATCGAGGCGAAGGGCGGCCGGACCGCGCAGAGCGAGATCCCCGCGGTGCTCCAGATCATCGCGACGCGCCAGGAGGACGTGCTCAACGGCCAGCTCGCGGTCGTCGACGCATCGATCGCGCTGCGCCGAGCGACCGGGATGCCGATCGGCGCCGGCGCGCTCGGGTTTCGCGTGCCGACCGAGCTCGACGCGCAGGATCACGGCTGGAAGCTCGCCGACCTGCTCGAGCGCGCGTACGCCGCGAGCCCCGAGCTCGCGCAGCTCGCGAAGCAAGACGCGAGCGCGACGATCGATGTCGAGGTCACCGAGAACGGCCTGCTACCGCAGCTCGACGCGGCGATCTCGGTCGGCCCGCTAGGCATTGACTCGAGCGCGTCGAATGCGCTCAAGCAGCTCGCCGAGCTCAAGAGCGTCGCGATCACCGGGTCGTTGACGTTCTCGCGCTCGATCCAGCAGCGCGACGTCAAGTACCGCGCGACCGAGCTGCGCACCGCTCGCGAAAAGCTGCGCGTCAACGCGTTCGATGTCCGTGCGCAATACGCCCAGGCGATGAGCCGCGCGGTCGCGCAGGTCGAGCTCGCGAAGCGCCGCGTCGGCCTGAGCCAGGAGGCGATCGACCTCGCGAATCAGAACATCAAGATCGAGACCGATCGGTTCAACCTCGGTCGCTCGACGAACTTCGACGTGCTCAACCGACTCGAAGACCTCCGCCAAGCGGAGCTCCGCAAGGCGCAGGCGCTCGTCGATTGGCACAAGGGCGAGGCGATGGTCGTCGGCTTGACCGGCGAGATCCTGCCGCTCTACGGCGTCACGGTCGACTAGCTAATTTAGGTCGGCGCGAACGCGAGCGTCATCGTGAACCGGACCGGCTTGCCGTCCTTGGGCTTGGGGAACTCGACCGCGCTCAGGACGCGGTGAACACACGACGCGACCTCGGCCATCGCAGGCGTCGCGTTGGTCGATACGTTCGACGCGGCACCACTGGCGTCGAGCGACACCTCCACGTCGACCGAGGCGACCACGCGCTCGAACAACGGCAGCGTGTCGTAGCAACCGACGAGATCGGTGCCCTGCCGCTTGACGTAGCGCCGCGCGACGGCGACTTCGTAGTCACCCTGCACGCGGACCTTGCCAACCGTGACGCGCGATGGGGTCGCCGTGCGCGGCGACGATCCGGTCGCAGCGGGTGCGCGGTAACTGTCGACGGCGCTCCACTGGACGACGGCTTCGTTCGCCCACACCGGCGCGACGCCGAACTGCGTCACGAGGTCGTAGCGCGTCCAAGTGCCGTCGTGCTCGACCGGCTTGTGGCCCGCGGCCGATTGCAGGTGACCGATGACGCGACCGCCGATCGCATCATACAGGTCCACCGGAATGTCTCGCGAATCGCCGCGAGAGCCACCGAGCAGGCCGCCGACGATCTCGCGATCATGTACGGGGGACGCTGGCTTGACGAGCTGCGAGCGGATCCACCCGGTGAGCACGAAACCGTCGATACGCAAGTCGACGCTGACGAGCGTGTACGCTCCGAACGTCGTCATCGCGGTGGCGGGCACGGGCTGCTTGCCGTTGCGCGTCGCGAACACCTGACCGGCGGCGCCGTCGAGCAGCTGGAAGCTCGCGGGCAACACCATATCGGCCTTGGGTCGCGGCGGATGCGGCGCGCTACCGTCGATCACGCCCGGCTCGTGGCGGGTGCCGAGCGCCGCGGTAGCCACGAGGCCGGTGACGTCGATCCTCGCGTCGTCCCACTCCCAGTGAATCGTGACGCGGCTCGTGCCATCGCGTTGCGCGGTCGCTTCGTCGATCCGCATGCCCTGGCCGAGCCGAGCGCCGGCCTGTGACTTCGCGCCGGCCGGATGGAGCTCGGTATCGACGATCGCGACCGTGCTGAGCCCCGCGCGATCGAGGTAGAGCTGCAGGAATCCATTGCCGACGTACGTGGTGACGAGCATGCGCTTGCCGGTGTCGTTCTCGAGCTCGAGCGTCGACCGCTCGGTAGGGTCCGGATCGGTCGGGTTCGCGAGCCACGGGCCATCGCTGGTAAGCGACGCGTGTGCGTACGGCTTCGCGCGTACGAGCGGCTTCGCATGGGCCGCGGCGGCGCACAGCGCGAGGACGACGATCGCCGACGTCTTCGATGGCAAGCCCATGGTGATCATGACGCAGCATCGCCGCTGGCAGTCGCATGCCGAACGGCTACGGCTCGCGGAGCGCGATGAACCCCATATGGACGCCGCCGTCCTTGCCGTCGCGGCGGTAGCTGAAGAACCGCGCGGGCTCGCACTTCGTACACGGCGGCCGATCGTCGACATGCTCGGGGGCGATGCCGGCGCGCTCCACGATCGCGCGAGTCGCGACCCGCAGATCGACGTGGTCCTTGTGCGGGCCCGCGACGATCAGGCCCGGCACGCCGTCGAGCGCGGCGCGAAACTGCTCGACGACTTCGGGTCCGACCTCGAAGCAGCACGGGCCGATCGACGGGCCGAGCGCGATCCGGATCCGGTCGGCGCGCGCTCCGAGCTCGATCATGCGCGCGACCACGTTCGCCGCGACGCCACCGACCGTGCCGCGCCAGCCCGCGTGCGCCGCGCCTATCACGCGCGCGTCGGGGTCGGCGAACAGCAGCGGGATGCAGTCGGCGGCGAACGCGCCGAGCACCGGCCCGGCGTGATCGCAGACCAGACCGTCGAACTCCGCGGGATCGGGCAGTGTGCCGCCCACCGTCCACACCGCCGTGCCATGGACGTGGCGCGTCGCGACGAGCTGCTCCGGTGGGTAGCCGGCGGCCGCTGCGAGTCGGCGGCGGTTCTCGTCGACCGCCGAGCGATCGTCGCCCCAGCGCACGCCGAGGTTCAGCGAAGCGCGCGGCCCGGTCGACACTCCGCCGGTGCGCTCGGGAAAGCCGTGGACGACCCCAGGGAGCGCGAGCACCGGCGAGCGATGGAGCACGACCGCGTCGACGGCCCCGGCTTGCCCGGGATTGTCAGCGCCGCCGAACGGCGATGCGGTCCGATCGCCCACGCTGCGCTTCTACCACGAGTGCCGTGCTACGCTCGCAGCATGATTCCGTACGACGATCTCGTCGCGGCATTGTCCTCGTGGCGGGCGAACCAGGGCCTGGCAGTCGTCGGCGCACCCGCCGCGCCGCGCTCGACGCCACCCGCCGGGATCCCTCGCACGAATCCGCCCGCGCCGCCGCCGATGCGCGCCGCTCCGGTCGCGCCGCCGCCGCTCGAGGCGCACGACGACCTCGATCTCGACGCGCTGCTGCCCGAGGCGCACTACGAGAACGAAGGCGACGACTTCGCGATGTCGTTCGGCAACACCACCGACGATCAGACGATCGCCCCGGACGCGCCGCCGGCGGCTCGCCCGTCCGATGCGTTCGGCACCGTCACCGATCCGAGCCCTGCTCCGGGCGGCAGTCGCAAGCGCAACGACGACTGGTGACCGACCACGAGCGGGTCACCGTCGAGATCCTCGGCGCACAGCTCGACGGCGCCGCCATCGGACGTCGTGACCGAATGCTCGTGCTCGTGCCCGCGGTCGAAGCCTGCGGGCAATGTGATATCTGCCGGCGCGGCGGCGCGACCGTGTGCCCGTCGGCGCGAGCGCGTCCGGAGGTCGTCGCCGGCCGCTCGATCGAGATGTCGAGCCGCTGGCTCGTGCCGCTCGGCGACGGCCTCGAGCTGCCGGTGCCCCACGGCGCGGCGGTCGCCGGTGAGGTCGCGACCGCGTACACGCTCTACGCGCGCACCGGCCTCGCGCCGCGCGATCCGGTCGTGGTCGTGGGTGCGAGCGCGGTGACGCGCTTCCTCGTCGAGATCCTGATCGGCAAGGGCATCGCGCCGACCGTGCTCGCGACCGAGGGGCCTGCCTCGTGGATCGCGTGGCTCGGCGAACGCGGTGCTCACGTCGCGCACTCGGTGGCGGAGGTCGGCGAGCGGATCGCCGCGCAAGGCAACGGCGCTCGACCGTGGCGCGTGATCGCGACGACGCCGGCGAGCGCACCGATCGCCGCGACGCTGTGCGGCCCGCGCGCGACGCTGACCGTGCTCGCTCGCGAACCGATGACACTCGACCTCGGCGCGGCGCTCGCCCGCGAGGTCACGGTCATCGGCGTGAGGGCCGCGCATCCCGATCTGATCGTCGAGGCAGCGGCGATGGTCGCGCGCGGCGAGGTCCGGCTGCTCGACGGCGTCGAGCTCGGAGCGACGACCGATGCGACTCGTGCGCTCGTGCTCAGCGCGTGATCAGGACGATCAGCAGGATCAACAGGACGATGCCGGCGCCGATCGCGAGGAGGATCTTCTGCCGGCCGGCCTTCATCTCGCCGATCAGCGCGTCTTCCGATACGCCGGTGCCACTCCCCGCTTGGTCTTCGCGGATCGAGCTCATCATCTGCGTCCCGCCGGTGCGCAAGCTGTACTTCTCTTTGTCGCCGCGCGAGATCGAGCCGTCGTCGCGATAGCGATCCTCGACCGGGAGCGAGTCGACCTTGTCGTTCGCGCCGTCCTTGCCGGTCCGCGCGCGCTCCTCGGCCGCAGCCTCGGCGGCCTGGACATCGAGGTCGCCCTTCTTGAACCACATCGTCTCGCGGAACTTGCCCTTGGTCGGCTCGTCCGCTTTCTTCTTCGCCGCATTCGCCGCCGCCGACACCTGCGGCGACGCGAGCACCGGCGCCGCGACGATCGGCGCTGCTACGACGGGCGGTGCCACGACGGGCGGTGCGACGATCGGAGCCGCCACGACGGGCGCGGCGACCACCGGCGCTGCCGGCTGCCCGGCCGGCCCCGCCCACGGCGATCCCGACCCAGCGGACGCCGCCAGCGGCACGCCGACCATCGTGGCTTGAACCTGTTGCGCGAGCGGCATCGCGGGAGCCGGAGCCGAGGCCGGCAAGACCGGCGGCGCGACGATCGGCGCGGCCATCGGCGGCGCAGCAGCGACCGACGGAACGCCGAGGCCCACCGTCGCCGCGGTCGAGATCGGAGCGCCGACGCCACCGCGTCCGCGCATGCCGAGCAGCGTCTGCACGAGCTCCGGCTTGGGTTTGCCGACCTTGCCCATCGCCATCGTCTGCTTTAGTTCGACCACTTCGCCGGTTCCTACACGGGCGACTTCGTCGACCAGCTGGCGCACGGTCAGGAACCGCTTCGTCGGGCTGCGATCGAGCGCGCGCATGATCACGGCATCGAGCGCCGCCGGGATGTTCGCGAGCTGCGCCGGCGGCCGGATCGACCCGGCGGCGTGCTGCTTGTGGATCTCGTCTGGCGAGCCGGTGAACAGCGTCTGGCCGGTCAGCACGAAGTAGTAGAGCGCGCCGAGCGAATACAGATTGCTGCGCTGATCGACCGCGCGGCCCTCGACCTGCTCGGGTGCGACGAACTCCGGCACACCCGGGATCTTGTCGTTCGTCGGCACCGGCAGCGAGAAGTTCACGAGCTTGACGTCGACGCCGGCGAACAAGATGTTCTTCGGCGCGAGGTCGCGATGGACGACGCCGACCTGCGCCGCCTCGATCAGCGCCTCGCCGATCACCGAGATCAGATCCGCGGCTTGATCGAGCGGGATGCCGCCGCGCGCGCGGATCGCCGCGTCGAGGGTCTGCGCGCCATCGAGCAGCTCCATCGCGATCCACGTGACGTCGCCCGGGCGCTTGCCCGACGCGATCAGCTTCGCGACGCCCGAGCTCGACACGCGCTCGAGCTGCTTGAGCTCGCGCTCGAGCCGCTGCGCGACCCCGGGCAGACCGACCACCGCAGGCGATACGAGCTTGACCGCGACCGCCTTGCCGGTCGTCTTGTCAGTCGCGCGATGGACGGCTCCGGTCCGCTGACCCCCGAGCTGCGGGCCGAGCTCGAACCGCGCGGTCAGCGAGTCCTCCCCCCCCGACGACGTCTCGATCGGCTTGAGCCGAGCGGCGTCGACCGGGCAGAAGTTCGCGTCGTCGCTAAACTGCTTGTTGCACTTGGGGCAGAGCTTCATCGCCTCATCCCTGGAATGGGCCGATCGTAGGGCCATCCCCGAGGGATGGCAAACCTAGCACGCCCATTGATCATTGGGCCCCAGGCTACCGGCGACATTGACAATCCTCGCCTCCCGACGCTAGAACCTCGCACCGCCATGGCTTCCAACACCTCCTCCACTCGCGTCAAGCGTAAGAACAAGCACGAGAAGGCGGGACGCCGCCGCAAGAACAAGCTCGCGAAGAAGTCGACCGCGTCGGCGGTCGAGCTGTTCGCGGCGCTCGGTTCGCCGGGCAAGCCCGCTCCACGCGCCTGACGCACCGTGCGTCGGCTCGCCGCCGTCCTCGTGTTCGCGGGTGCCGCCGGCGGCCTCGCGCTCACCGCCTTCGGCTGGTACGTGCGCGGGTCGGCTCTCGACCGTTCGAGTCACTTCGTCCGCGGGTTCGCGCTGGTGTTCGCGTACGGCGGCACGGCACAGCTCATCGGGATGCTCGCGGTCGCGATGTGCGGGCTCGGAGTCGGTGTCGCGATCTGGCGCGGCTCGCGCACGGCGTGCCTCGGCGCGGTGGTCGCGTCGGCGGCGATGATCGCGCTGGTGTGGGTCGCGCGCTCGATGGCGATCCGGCTCGAGGACCCTAGGTTCGTGCACAAGAGCCCGTACGTGCAGGCGGCGACGTCGTTCGCGATCGCGGTCACGTGCTACGCGGCGCTGCTCGGCATCGCGTCGGCGGTCGCGTGGATCATGGAACGTCGGCCGAAACTCGATCGACCCCGAACACCCCTTTGATCCGCGACAGCGAGCGGATCACCTGCTTGAGCTGATCGAGATCTTTGACCAGCGCGTGGAACGTATTGACCGCACGGCCATCCTCGGTCGCGCGGCAGTGCGCTTGCGTGATGTTGACGCCCTGATCGGTGAACGACTGGGAGATGTGCGCGAGCAGCCCGGGCTTGTCGGCGCACATGACCTGGATCGCGACCTCGTGCTGCGCCTTGCTCGCGCCATCCCATTCGACCTCGATCCGGCGATCGGGATCGAGGTCGAGCCCCTTGTCGCAATCGCGGCGATGCACGGTGACGCCGCGGCCGCGCGTGATGAACCCGATGATCGGATCGCCGGGCAGCGGGCGTGCAGCACTTCGCGAACCGCACGAGGATGTCCTGCTCGCCCGCGACCTTGATGCCCGACGACGTCGTGCGGCGCGTGACCTTGCGGAGCAGCGTCTTCAACATGCTCTCCGGCTTCGCCGCGGGCTCGTCGCCCTTCTTCGCGAGGTCGGCCTTCTCGAGCACCTGCTGGACCGTGAGCTTGCCGTAGCCGAGCTGGACGATCAGCTCGTCGACGTTCGCGCACCCGAGCTCCTTCGCGGCGTGCAGCAGCTGCTTCTCGGCGCGGTTCGGCGAGGTGTCGTGCTTGCGCAGCGCCTTCTCGAGCAAGTCGGTGCCGAGCGACACCGCCTTGTCGCGTTGCTCCTCGCGCAGCAGGTAGCGAATCTTCGTGCGCGCGCGCGCGGTCTTGACCAGCTTCAACCAGTCCTTGTTCGGCTTCTGGTTCGGGCTCGTGATGATCTCGACCGTGTCGCCGTTGCGCAGCTGGTAGCGCAGCGGCACGATCATCCCGTTGACCCGCGCGCCGGAGCAGTGGTCGCCGATGTTCGAGTGCACCGCGTACGCGAAGTCGATCGGGCAGCTCCCTTTGGGCAGGGGCTTGACGTCACCTTGCGGCGTGAACACGAACACCTCGTCGCCGAACAAGTCGATCTTGACCGACTCGAGGAACTCGGTCGGGTCGCGCAGCTCCTTCTGCGCCTCCATGAGCTGGCGCAGCCACGCGAACTTCTTGTCGTCCTCGAGCGAGAGCAGGGTCGCGGAGCCGTCCTTGTACTTCCAGTGCGCCGCGATGCCGTGCTCGGCGACGACGTTCATGTCGTTCGTGCGGATCTGGACCTCGATGCGCTCGCCCTTCGGGCCGATCACGGCGGTGTGCAGCGACTGGTAGAGGTTCGGCTTGGGCAGCGCGATGTAGTCCTTGAACCGGCCGGGGATCGGCGTCCACGTCGAGTGCGCGACGCCGAGCGCCTGATAGCAGTGCATCTGGCTGTCGGTGATCACGCGAAAGCCGATCGAGTCGTGGATCTCGGCGAACGGCCGCTGCGTCCGCTTCATCTTCGTGTAGATCGACCACAGGTGCTTCGCGCGGCCCATGACCTCGCACGGCACGCCCCCTGTCTCCATCTCGGCTTTGATCAGCTTCTCGACGTGGTGGATGTAGTCCAGCCGCTCGGCGCGGGTCTTCGCGATCTCGCCCGCGAGCTGCTCGTACTCGCCCGGATAGATGTACTTGAACGCGAGGTCCTCGAGCTCGACCTTGATCCACTGGATACCTAGCCGATTGGCGAGCGGCGCGTAGATCTGCATCGTCTCGGCGGCGATGCGCTCCTGCTTCTCGGGCGGCAGGTGATTGAGCGAACGCATGTTGTCGAGCCGGTCGCACAGCTTGACCAGGATGACGCGGATGTCGCGCGCCATCGCGAGCAGCATCTTGCGGAAGTTCTCCGCTTGCTGCTCCTCGCGCGTCGAATAGGGCAGCTTGCCGAGCTTCGTGACGCCATCGACGAGGAACGCGATCTCCTTGCCGAACAAGTCGCCGAGCTGGTCGACGGTGGCGGTCGTATCCTCGACGCAATCGTGCAACAAGCCCGCGCACACCGACGCGACGTCGAGCTTGAGCTCGGCGATGATCTGCGCGACCGCGAGCGGGTGCGAGACGTACGGATCGCCCGACTTGCGGGTCTGGCCTTCGTGGGCGTGCGACGCGAACTCGTAGGCTCGGCGCAGCATCCCGACGTCTGCGGTCGGGTGGTAACCCGCGATTTCAGAGAGGATCTGGTCGAATCGGTGCACAGCTAGAGCGAGCCGGCGAGCACCGGCTCATCCGGCAATGTAGCACGCGACCCGGGTCACTCCGAGGCGAGGGTGTCGTCGAACTTCCACAGGAACTCGAACGCGTGCCCGCTGCGCCTGATGATGAGCTTCAGCCACCGGACGTTCTTGCTCATCATGTCGCGCTGATAAAATACGAAGTCGGCGTTGCCGCGATAGACCGACAGCGTGCCGAGCGTCATCGGCCGCCTCCAGCCCGAGTACTCGTCATGGCCGATCGTGTTGATGCAGCCACCGCCTGCGTCGCGACCGTGCGAATCGCAGATCGCGGTCTGCTGCTCGCGGCCCCACATCTGCGTGATGATATGGGTTCGCGCGTGCTCGACCGTCTCGGGCCTCCACTCGTGGCCCTTGTCGTCGACGAGCTCGACGTCCCACGTGTTCAGGTCGGCCCACTCTTCCCATTTGTGATCGAGCTGGACGTGGAACCGCAGCCGATCGCGCGACACCATCGTGAAGCTGGCTTCGTTGAACAGCGGATAGTGATGGTTGTGAACCGGAGACGACTCGCGGTCGCGCACATTGGTGACCGGCGCGTCCGGCATGTCGAGCTCCATGTCGCCGGTCACGATCGAGATCTTCTCGGATTGGCGCAGCGTGTCCGCCGGCGTGTCGAGCGGGTTCGGCTGGATCGCCACCGCGGTGAACGTCCGCCCGCAGCCGGCGGCGAGCGCAGCCACGACCACGGCCGACGCGACGCTGCCGCCCATAGCTCCACTTTCGCTCGGTCGAGCAACGTCGTCAATTACGGAGTGATGAGCTTGCGCGCGAGGCGCTCGCTGCCCGATCCGCGGTTCGCTGCGACGAGCGCGCCGAGCTGCGCCAACGGGTAGGCCACGTCCGGGCGATCGGCGGTGCCGTAGCGCCGGGTCAGGTAGATCGCGCGCAACACCGCGTAAGCTCGATCGAGATCATCGTTGACGATCAGGTGTTGGTACTCGCCGTAGTGCTCGAGCTCCTCGATCGCAGTGCGCAACCGGCGCTCGATCACCTCTGGAGCATCGGTCGCACGCTGTCGCAGGCGAGAGGCGAGGATCTCGAGATCGGGCGGCAGGATGAAGATCTTCAACGAATCAGCCGGCCAGCGCGCCGATAACGCCGCTCCGCCCTGCCAATCGACGTCGAAGATCACGTCTCGACCGGCGGACAGCGCGGCCTCGATCGGCGCTTGCGCGGTGCCATAGCGGTTGCGATGGACGAACGCGTGCTCGGCGAACTCGCCGTGCTCGACCATGTCCTCGAAGGTCGCGGTCGTCACGAAGTGATAGTCGCGGCCCTCGACCTCGCCCGTGCGCTGTGGTCGGGTCGTGTACGACACCGAGAACTCGAGCTGCGGACCGAACTCCTCGAGCAGCCGCCGGGTGAGCGTGGTCTTACCCGCGCCGGACGGCGACGACACGATCACGAGCACTCCGCGGTCCGCGGTCACCGCAGCATCTTCGCATATTTCACTCGACGTTCTGGACTTGCTCTCGGATCTTCTCGAGCCCGGCCTTGGCGTCGACGACGATCGCGGTGAGCTCGGCCGCCGCCGACTTGCTGCCGACGGTGTTGAGCTCGCGTCCGATCTCCTGGATCAGAAAGTCCAGCTTGCGGCCGACCGGGCCGCTCGCCGCGACCAGCGCGGTGGCCTGCGCGAGGTGCGAGGTGAGCCGGACGAGCTCTTCGGTGACGTCGGCCCGGTCGGCGAGCAGCGCGGCCTCCTGGGCGAGGCGCACCGGATCGACGGTGGCATCGCCGACGAGCTTGCGGATCCGGTCGTCGAGCCGGCGCCGCAGCTGATCGGGCACATCGGCCGCGATCGTCGCGAGCTGGTTGCGCGCGCGGTCGAGCTCGGCGAACCGCGCGGTCAAGTCGCGAGCGAGCGCGGCGCCTTCCTGGTCCCGCATCGCGCCGAGCGCGCCGAGGGCGGCATCGAGCGCGGCGAGCACCGCGGGTTGCGGGTCAGCGCCGTCGGGCTCCGCGTCGGCCGGGCCCATCACTCCGGGCTGCGCGAGCACGAGCGCGAGATCGGGCGCGTGAATCCGCAGCTGACTCGCCAGGGCCGCGAGATCGGCATGTGCCGCGACCGCGGCGGCGCGATCGATGCGCGATCCCGTTCCCGTCGGTCGCGCGACGTGGATCTGGATCGTGACCGAGCCGCGCTCGACCGCACCGCGGACGCGCGCCGACACCGCATCTTCGACCGCCGGGCCGACCACGCCGCGCAGCTTGAGATCGAGGAAGCGGTGATTGACGCTGCGAGCGTCGACCGCGGCGCGCACGCCCGCGACCTCGGCTACGCCACGCCCGAACCCGGTCATGCTGCGCACGCCGCTTGGATAACACGGGTAGAGTCTGCGACGTGCGCGTCGCGCAGGTTGTATGGCTGAGCTCGCTGCTCGCGTCGTGCGGGCAGAGCGCGTCGCGAGCTCCCGCGATCAAGTTCCTGCACACGTTCGGCGCCGACGAGACCGAGCTGTTCAACGCGACGATGGCGGAGCGCGGCCTGCGGGTCGATTCGTCGCTCGTGCCGTTCGCGCGCGGCCAACAGGTCATCAGCGCGATCCTGACCGCGCGCGTGAATTGCCCGGACTTGATCCGGATCGACGCGACGTGGCTGCCCGGGCTCACCGCGGCGAATCTGCTGGCGCCGGTTCCCCCTGGCGTCGAGACCGGCGATTGGCTGCCCGAGGCCGCCGCGCTCGTCGGCCCGGCGCCGTGGTACGCGCTGCCCGAAACCGTCGACGGCTTGCTGGTCGTTCGCGATGAGGCGGCGCCGGCGCCGGCGAGCTCGTCGATCGGCGACCTGATCGCGGCGGCGCACGCGGCGCAATACGCGGCACGCCGCTATCCGCTCGGCGTCCGCGTCGACGGTTATTGGTTTCTGCCGTGGCTGCGCGCCGAAGGTGACGAGCTCGTACTGTCACCGCGCAACGACGACGGCGCGACCCGCGCGCTCGCGAGCTTCGCGTCGGTGTTCGGCGACGTCGCCCGGCCCCCGCCACCCCAGGGTAGCGAGGCGCCGGACGAGCTCCGGCGCTGGACCGCGCACGATGTGGCGTACTGGGTGACCGGCCCGTGGCAGCTCGGCGCGCTTCGCGACCGCGACCGCATCGCGATCACGCCGCTCGCTCACGCGCCGCGCGGCGGCCAGCTGCTCGTCGTGCCGAGGTGCGCGCAGAACCCGAGCGATGGCTGGCGGCTCGCGACCGAGCTGACGTCGGTCGAGGTCGAGCGCGTGTTCGCCGATGCGTTCGCGACCGTGCCGACGCGCAAGGCCGCGCTCGACGCCGCGCCGCCGCTCGTCCACGCCGAATACGAAGCGCTGCGCTCCGCCGAGATGCTACCGCGCGAGCCGGTGACCCCGCTGCTGTTCGACGATCTCAACCCCGCGCTCGCCGCGGTCGTCGCGGGGGACGCAACGCCGGCCGAAGCGATGCACGGCGTGCGCCGCGGCTGGCTCCGGCTCGCGACGCCGACGGGATCGCGATGACCAGCTTGCGCTGGCGGGTGTTGATCGTGCTCGCGCTCGCGGTGCTCCTGCCGACCGTCGTCGTCGGCGCGCTCGCGATCGCGCGCGCTCGCAGCGACGTCGAGAGCGAAGTCCAGCGCGGCGCGCTCGCTCACATTCGCGCGCTCGGCGCGGCGCTCGACGCGACGTTGCAAGACGCGCGGCGCACGGTCGAGCTCGCCGCCGCGGGTTGGGCCGACGCGCCCGACGACGCACGCGAGACCGCACTGTTGTTGCGCCGGTTGCGCCGCGAAGTGCCGATCGTCCACTCGATCTCGATCCTCGATCCCGACGGCAAGCTGCTGTATGGCGATCCGGTGCCGGCCGATGTCGACATCGGCTCGCACAGCTTCGGCGGCTACATCGGCGACGCGGTGTTCGCGCCCGGTGGCCCGACCGTGCACCTCGTGGTTCAGGCGCGCGGCCGCACCGGCGAGCTGATCGGCGTCGTCGTCGCCTCGCTCGATCTCTCGTTCGTGCGCGATACGATCGTCGCGGCGCGGCTCGGGCCCGGCGCGAAGGTCATCGTCGTCGACGGCGCCGGCGTCCCGGTCGCGACGTCGGACAACACGCCGATCGCGCAGCAATCGCTCGTCGGTCGCGATCCTGCCGTCGATCGCGCGCTCGCATCGTCGGTCGAGGGCACGCTGTCGGCGAACGGCTGGGTGAGCGCGTATCGCAACCTGTCGAGCTATCAGTCGCTGCGGGGCGTGCGCTGGGCGATCTTGCACGAGCAGCCCGAGGCCGAAGCCTACGCGCTCGCGCGCCGCACCACACGCGACACCGCGATCATCGGCGGCATCGCGCTCGCGCTCGCGCTCGCCGCCGGCGTGTGGTTCGCGACCCGGTTGACTCGACCGCTCGCCGCGCTCGCCCGCCGCGCCGATGCGATCGCCGCCGGCAACACGAGCGACACCGCCCCGATCGACGGCCCGGGAGAGATCGGCGTGCTCGCCCAGCGTCTCGACGAGATGGGCAAGCGCGTCGCCGAGCGCGCCGAGCTCCAGACCGCGCTCGCCCGCGGCGACCGGCTCGCGTCGGTCGGCGTGATGTCGGCGCAGGTCGCGCACGAGATCAACAACCCGCTGACCACGGTGCTCGGCTACGCGAAGTTGTTGCTCGAAGACGAACAGCGGCCGCGCGAACGCGAGGCGATCACGCTGATCGCCGATGAAGCGGAGCGGATGAAGAAGATCATCGGCGGCCTCCTCGAGTACGCGCGTGCGCCGCGGGCGAGCGAACCGGAGATCTCGACGACCGGCGCGGTCGGCTCGTCGGTGCCCGAGGCGGTGATTCGCCACGTCGCGCTGCTGGTCGGGCCGCAGCTGCGCAAAGCTCGCGCCGAGCTGACGACCGAGGTCGCGAGCAGCGCGGCGATCGCGATCGAGGCGCACGCGCTGCAACAAGTCTTGGTCAACCTGGTCCAGAACGCCGCCCAAGCCGGGGCGACCGCGATCGCGATCACGGTGAAGCCAGCGCCGGGTGCGATCTCGACCGTGATCACGGTCGGCGATGACGGCCCCGGCATCGCCGTCGCCGATCGCGCGCGGATCTTCGACCCGTTCTTCACCACGAAAGCCGCGGGCACCGGGACCGGCCTCGGCCTCGCGGTGTGCAAGCACCTGATCGCGACCGCCGGTGGCTCGATCGAGGTCGGCGATGGTGCGAACGGCCGGGGCGCCGAGTTTCGCGTATCGATTCCGAACGCCCAACCCTCGCGCTCCGTGCTACTCACCCCAGCGTGAGCTCGATCCTCGTCGTCGATGACGAGCGCGGCATCCGCGCGCTGTGCTCCGACGTGCTCGGTCGAGCCGGCTACGAGGTCGAGGCCGTCGACTCGGCCGCAGGCGCGATCGCGGCGACCAATCGCCGCCGCTTCGATCTGATCCTGTGCGACATCAACCTGCCCGATCAAGACGGCGTGTCGCTGCTCCCGAAGCTGCTCGTCGGCGACGCCCCACCCGCGGTGCTGCTGATCACCGCCTATCCGTCGATCGACACGGCGGTCCGCGGGATGAAGCTCGGCGCGCGCGATTACATCGGGAAGCCGTTCTCGCCCGACGAGCTCCGGCTCGTCGTCCGGCGCGCGCTCGCCGAAGACGAGCTCCAGCGCAAGCACGGCGAGCTCACCCACCGCCTCGCCTACGGCTCGATGATCGGCGACTCGCCCGCGATGCGCCAGATGCGCACGTTGATCGACAAAGCGGCGCAGTCGGATGCCACCGTGCTGATCACTGGCGAGAGCGGCACCGGCAAGGAGCTGGTCGCGCGCGCCTTGCACTTCGCCGGGCGCCGCGCGGGCGGTGCGTTCGTGCCGGTCAACTGCGGCGCCCTCGTCGGCACGCTGCTCGACAGCGAGCTGTTCGGACACGTCCGCGGGGCGTTCACCGGCGCCGACACGTCGAAGCGCGGGCTGTTCGTCGCCGCCGACGCCGGCACGCTGTTCCTCGACGAGATCGGTGAGCTGCCGCTCGAGCTCCAGCCCAAGCTGCTGCGCGCGCTGCAGGACGGAGAGGTCAAGCCGGTCGGAGGCACGACCGCGATTCGCGTCGACGCTCGCCTGATCGCCGCGACCAATCGCACGCTGGAGACCCAGATCAAGCTCGGCGCGTTTCGTGAGGACCTGTTCTATCGGCTCGCGGTCATCACGATCGAGGTGCCGCCGCTGCGGAATCGCCCGGGCGACATTCCGCTGCTCGCGCGCCACTTCGCCGAGCAGGCCGCGCTGCGCGCCGAGCGCGGACGACTCGTGCTGACCGACGCCGCGCTCGTCCATCTCGCGGCGCAACCGTGGCCGGGCAACGTCCGCGAGCTCGAGAACACGATCGAACGCGCGGTGATCCTCGCGACCGGTGACATCCTGGAGGTCGCCGATGTCGCCGGCCCGCGGTCGGTCCAACCCGGTGCGAGCTTCCAGACGTTCCTCGGTGATGACGTGCCGACGCTCGACGAGCTCGAGCGCGCGCACATCCACAAGGTGCTCGAGCTGTGCGAAGGCCAGAAGACCAAGGCGGCGCAGCTGCTCGGCATCAACCGCACGACGCTGTGGAAGAAGCTCCGCCAGTACGGGCTCGAGCCCGACGACGCGACGTAGAATTCAGCGCAGCTGAGCCAGCGCGTTCGCGAAGTCGGCCGGCAGTGGGGCCTCGAGCTCGATCCGCGCACCGGTGACCGGATGGTCGAACGCGAGCGTCACGGCGTGCAGCGCTTGGCGACCGAGCGCGCGATCAGCCGCGGCCACGCGATCGTCACGCGAGCGCTGGCCATAGACCGGATCGCCGATCAGCGGCCAGCCATGATCGGCGGCGTGCACGCGAATCTGATGGGTTCGCCCGGTCTCGAGCACGAGGCGGACGAGCGCCGCGGCGTGCAGCGGCTCGACGACCTCCCAGTGGGTCACCGCCGACTTGCCGGTCGCGACCTTCGACGAGAACTCCTTGCGGTTCACCGGGTGACGCCCGTAGAGCGTGCGCAGCGTGCCGCGCGCGCCCGGCGGTGGCGGCGACGCGATCGCGAGGTAGCTGCGCGCGAGCGTGCCCTCGCCCCGGCTCTTCGCCGCGAACGCCGCGGTCAGCGCCGCGTGGGCGCGATCGGACTTCGTCGCGATCATCACGCCGCTCGTGTCTTTGTCGAGCCGGTGCACGATGCCGGGCCGCAACACCCCTCCGATGCCGGACAGATCGCGGCAGTGAAACAACAGTGCGTTGACGAGCGTGCCCGACGCGTGACCGGGCGCGGGGTGGACGACGAGCCCGGCAGGCTTGTCGATCGCGATCACGTCCGCGTCTTCGAACAGGATCGTCAGCGGGATGTCCTCGGCGAGGACCTCGAGCGGCTCGGGTGCCGGCACGCGGACCGCGATCGCATCGCCCGCGCGCAGCCGCGCACCGGCCTTGGTAGCGACCACGCCACCGACCGTGACGAGCCCAGCCTCGATCAGCTTCTGGACCTGCGCGCGCGACAAGCCGGCGACCGAGGCCGCGATCACCGCGTCGAGCCGGCTCCCGATCTCGTCGCCGGCGACCTCTAGCGCGAAGCGTTGTTCGTCGGCTTCATCGTCGGGGTCGGCATCCTCCGGCGTCACCAGATCTTCGACTTGACGTGCCCCTTCGACTTCACGAGCACGTCGACGATCGCGCGCTCGTAGATGTGCTGGCCGAAGATGTCCTCGGTGACGCGGCTCTTGAACAGCTCGCGACCTTCGTTGATCTCGTCGGCCATCACGTCGAACAGGTTGTCGTTGCCGATGCCCTCGAGGATTTTCGGCTCGTGATACAGGGTCAGGTCCGACGCGATCGCGCGCGCGAGCTGCCGTGCGCGCTTCGGGTTATCGATGAGGGTCGCCATGACTCGATCGTGGGGCCGATGCGGCCTTGGGGTCAAGACTTGGCGGGACCGGAGTCGCTGTCGGCGGCTTCTTCCGAATCCGCTTGTGGCCCGCGCGCGGCGCGATAACGCGCGAGATAGGTCTGCTTGACTCGCTCGGCGTCGAGTCCGAGCGCGCGCGCATACTCGGCGAGAAATCCCCGCACGTACGCCGGTGCCGGCAGCTTCGCGTAGACCTCGCCCTCGAGCGCTTGTAGATATGCCATGCCGATCTTCGAGCGCTCGGAGATCTCGCGCAGCTCGACGCCGATCGCCTCGCGGATCTGGCGCAGCAACGCGCCGGAATAGTCGGTCGCGGCACCGACGTCGGGCATCACCGGCCGGATCGCCGCGGCGACGGTGTCGTCGAGCTTCGCCGGCCGGATCGGCGCGGTGTCGGCCGACCGGACCGGCAACGGCACGCCGTCGGGGAACAGCTCGTGGTCGTACTCCTTGCGCTTCGTCGCATCCATCAGCGTCGTGTACGCGATGTCGAGCCGGCGATGCACGGCTTCGAGGCTCGCCGGATCGTAGAGCCCGGACACCGCGATCGACTCGGCGCCGTAGACGTCGCGGATGCGACGGTTCGCGCGCCGGATGTCTTCGAAGCTCGCGATCGGCGGCACCTCGAGCAGGTCGTAGTGCGAATCGGACGGCTGGACGTCGCCGGCCCCGAGCTCGGGGCGCATCGCGATCAAGCCGCGCGCGATGCGCTCGAAGCACTTCGCGATCCGGGTCTCCGGATGCTCGATCAGCAGCGGCCGCCGGCGTCGCGTCGACGCCCACACCGCCTCGTCGTACTCGAGGTGGCCGAGGTAACGCACCGGCGTGCCGAGCCGGCGCCGCGCCGCCGATGCGACCGCGCGACCGAGCTCCATGTCGCTCTTGCTGCGCGCCGAGTTGATCACGAGCTGCGGCGATAATTCGAGGATCGCGGCGCGCAACGCCTCGAGCTCGGGTGCCTTCGCTTCGACGGCCGCGGTGTAGATCTCGAGCGCGCTCGGCGCACCGGCTTCGTGACGCTTCGGATCGCCCGAGGCCGCTCGCACGAGCTCGCCGAGACCGCGTCGCTCGAGGTGCGCGATCAACGCCGCGCGCAAGAACCGATGCATCAGCTCGATCGACGTCGGATCGGGGACCGCGACGAGCACCCCGATATCGGCGGCGAGGAACAGCTCGACCGTCGACTCCGCCGTGCCCGGTGCGAGGTCGACGATGACCCAATCGGCGGGTAGCTCGCGCAGCTGCTGGCCGAGCGCGCGCACGGAGTCGAGCGCGACGTTTGCAGAGGCCGGCGGATCGAACACCCCGGCGATCAGCTTCACGTTCGGGACGTGCGTCGTCATCGCCAGGTCGGCGAGCGGGACGCCCGGAGTGGTCATCGCCTCGAACAACGAGCGCGGCGGCCGCGGCATGCCGGTGAACAGGTGCAGGTTTGGCGCGCCGAGCGCGGCGTCGACGAGGATCACCCGCTTGCCGAGTGTCGCGAGAAAGATCCCGACGTTCGCGGCGACCAAGCTCTTGCCCACCCCGCCCTTGCCGCCGCCGATTGCGACCACCCGAGGACTCATCGCGAGCGGTCTATCATGTAACGCCCGTGCGGGACACGACACTCGCGACGTAGCCGATGTCGCCCTCACCGAGCGTGCGCACGTCGAGCCAGACCCGACCGAGAGCGACGCGGGCGATGACCGGCACCGGGGCCGCGCGCAGCTCGCGATCGACGGCGTCCGCCGAAAGGCCGGCGAGCGTCACCGCGAACGAAGGGAGCTGCGCGGTCGGCATCGCGCCGCCGCCGACCGTCGACGTGTAAGGCTCGACCGCGACCGCGAGCCCGGGCACCGTGCCGATCAGCCCGGCGAGCCGCTCGGCGACCGCGCGCAACTCCGCGGCGGAGCGCGCGAGCATGCGCGCGACCGGCACGTCGGTGGCGCGACCGTCGCGATAGAGCGCGAGCGTCGCGGATAACCCGGCGAGCGTGAGCTTATCGGGGCGCAGCGCACGCATCAGCGGATGCTCGCGCGCGGCGGCGATCGCGGTCGCCTTGCCGACGAGCAAGCCGGCCTGCGGCCCGCCGAGCAGCTTGTCGCCGGAGAACGCGACGAGGTCGGCGCCCGACGCGACGGTCTCGGCGACGGTCGGCTCCTCGGGCAAGCCCCACGCGCGTTGCAGGTCGCGATCGACCAGCATGCCCGAGCCGAGATCGACCATCGTCGGCAAGCCGTGCGCCCGCCCGAGCTCGACGACCTCGGCGCAGCCGACCTCGGCGGTGAAGCCGACGATCGCGAAGTTCGACCGGTGGACCTTGAGCAACAGGCCCGTGGCCGGGCCGATCGCGCGCGCGTAGTCCGACAGCCGCGTCTTGTTCGTGGTGCCGACCTCGACGAGCGTGCCGCGCGACAACGCGAGGATCTCGGGCAGCCGAAACGAGCCGCCGATCTCGATCAGCTCGCCGCGCGACACGATGACCTGTTTGTCGGTCGCGAGCGCCGCGAGACCTAGCACCATCGCCGCCGCGTTGTTGTTGACGACGATCGCCGCCTCGGCGCCGGTCAGCGCGCACAGCACCTCGCGGAGGTGATCGTGGCGCGAACCGCGTTCGCCGCGCTCGAGATCGTACTCGAGGTTCGCGTAGCCAGCTCCGACGTCGTCGATCGCAGCGCGGGCGGCGTCGGCGAGCGGCGCGCGCCCGAGGTTCGTGTGAAGCACGACGCCGGTCGCGTTGATCACGCGGCGCGGCGTCGGGCGGGCGAGCGTGGCGGCGAACGCGGCGACGTGGGCGGCGGCCACCGTCGCGTCACGGCCGGCGAGGATCGACTCGCGTGCGGTCGCGATCGTACGCCGCGCCGCTTCGATCAACGCCCAGCGCGGAGCCGGCGCGAGCGCGGCGGCCTCGTCGGCGAGCGCGTGGACCGCAGGGAGCTGCGCGAGCCTTGGGTCTGCCACGGACGGAAAGCTACCAGATCCGGGATCGTGGTCGTGGACGTGCACGTGCCACCTGGCATGTGCACGATCCGAGTCACTCGATCACGATCTGATCCGCCGCGAGCCGAAAGATCAGGAACGCCTTGAACGAGTTCACGCCGGTCGCGCGGAACGGATCCGTGATCGTCGCGACCTCGGGGTCGTACCACATCCACCTCGCATCGCTGCGCACGCCATCGCTCGTCGTCGTCTGCTGGCACACGAGCTGGAAGTCGCCGCCCGGGTCGCTGTTGTCCTCACCGACGGCGAGCTTGCCGAGCGCGCCCGGCGTCGTGGCGCCTGCGCTGTTGACCCACCCCATCGACGTCGTCGTCGGGTCGCCGGTGGCGGCGTCGCAGATCGCGATCTGCGCGTTCAGCGTCGCCTGATCGGGACCGGTGTCTTCGTTCGGGCCGGTCGAATAGTCGATGCCGGTCGCGCACACCTCGAACTTCGCGTCGCCGGTCAACACGGTGCCCGAGTCGCGCGTGAACTGGCCGATCACGCCTTGCGTGACCTCGAGGTCATCCCACGACGCGATGTAGAGATACGCCCCCGTCGGCGCGGCGGCGGCCGGGATGTCGTAGGCCTCGGGCCCGACGCCGACCGGGCAGTTGAAGATATCGCCGGCGGTGTGAGCGCGCGTGCCCTGGGTGAAGCTCGTCACGCCGTTGATATCGCCGTAGCCGAAGCTGTACGCGTTATCGGCGGTGATCACGACGTGGACCGGGCCGCTCGCGGCCGGCGCGTCGACCGTGACCTGGCTGCCGGTATCGAGCTGCGCCGCCACGTCGATGCCGGCACCCGCGTCTACGTGATCGCGCGCCGACGGGCCACACGCCGCGAATATCGCGACGACGAACAGACGATTCCCCATGATGAGGGCGTAACACCCGCGGCCGCGCGCCTGACCAAATACGATCGGACACGCGACGCCCCCGGCTGGCGTAGACTGACGGCGTGGACGTTCAAGCGGTCTCCACGCTCCTCGCTGCCCTGCTGATCCTCGCGATCGGCACGTCGGTGTTGCTGCGCTCGCGCAAGGACCGGATGTACACCGCGTTCGCCGCGTTCACGTTCACCGTCTCGGCGTGGCACCTGTGCTCGTTCATCGACGCCGCGACCGACCGCCCGATCATGCGGTGGCTCTCGCTGTGGGCCGCCGCGACGATCCCTCCGACCGCGATCCGGTTCTTCCGGATCTTCCTGGCCCAGCCTTCGATCGGCGGGCCGAAGCGCGGGCCGCGCGTCACCCTCGCGTGGACGCTGCTCGCCTACGCGGCGCTGATCTACTCGGCGATCACGCAGCAGCGGATCCACGAGTCGATCTACTTCGAGGTGCCGTTCGGCATCTACGTGTTCGGCGGGCTGTACCGCTGCGTCTGGGATCTCTACAAGCAATACCGGGCGACCGCGAAGCAGAGCGAGCGCACCCGCGTCGGCTACCTCGCGCTCGGCGGGTTCATCGCGACGACGTTGACCGCGACCGACGTGCTGCCGCGGTTCGGGGTCGCGTGGCCGGCGATCGGCAACGTGTTCGGCATCCTCTACCTGTACTTCTTGTCGCAGACGCTGTTTCGCAACCGCCTGCTCGATCTCAACGAGCTCGTCGGCAAGATGGCGGTGCTCGGTACGCTCGTCGCGCTGCTATCGGCGGTCTATGCGTTCTTGCAGTATTGGATCCCGGGCGGCCAACAGGGCCTGTACTTGCTCAACGCGCTCGTCGCCGCGTTCGTGATCCTGATCCTGTTCGAGCCCGTCCGCAGCTGGCTCGAGAACAGCATCAACCGCTGGCTCAATCGCCAGCGCGCCGAGCTGCGCGGCCGGATCGAGGCGGTGCGGCGCGAGCTGCCCGGCGTCGTCGACGTCCAGGACATGGTCCAGCGGATCACGACCGCGCTCGAGGAGAGTCGGCGCGTCACCGATGCCGGCGTGTACTTGCTCGACGGCGACGGCGCCGGCTTCGATCGCGCCGGCTTCCTCGGCGAGGCGCCGCCCGAGCGCCTCGATGCAAACGGCGAGCGCGCGCTGCTCGACCGCGTGCGCGCCCAGGGCTTGCTCGAACGCGACCAGATCCAGCGCGAGCTCGACGAGCTCGGCCAAGCCGCCGATACCGAGCCGCGCCGCACGCCGCTCGTCGCGTTGCTCGGTCGGTTCGACGAGCTGCGCGCGGCGTTGATCTTCCCGCTGTTCGGCTCGGCCGAGACCGAGCTCGGGCCGTGGTTGCTCGGCCTATTCTGCGTGCGCGACGATCGGATGCAGAGCGCGTTCGACGCGGACGACCTCGACACGTTTCGCCAGCTCGCGATCGGCGCCGCGCGCGTGATCGAATCGAGCCAAGCATACGAGCGAGTCAAGGAGCGCGATCGGCTCGCCGCGCTCGGCGAGATGGCGGCGGGTCTCGCGCACGAGATTCGCAACCCGCTCGGGGCGATCAAGGGTGCCGCGCAGTTGCTGATCACCGCGGACGGCGCGACCGCCGCTGCTCCGCCCGCCGCCGAGACCGCAGAGTTCTTGCACATCATCGTCGAGGAGGCGAACCGGCTGAACAACGTCGTGACCCGGTTCCTCGACTACGCACGCGCCGAACGCCCGGGCCGCGAAGGCGCCGACAAGGTCGACCTCAACGCGGTCGTGCGCAAGACGCTGCAGCTGTTGCAACAAGAGCCCCTCAAGAACGTCGAGGTCCGGATGCGGCTCGATGACCAGCTCCCGCCCGCCGCCGGCGATCCCGAGTCGCTGCTCCAGGTGTTCTTGAACCTCGGCCAGAACGCGCTGCAGGCGATGCCCGATGGCGGCACGCTCGAAGTGCTGACCACGCGGCGCCGGCGCTCGCGCCTGGGCTACGGCCAGTTCTGCGAGATCCGGTTTCGCGACACCGGCATCGGCATCCCGCGCGATCGGCTCAAGAAGCTGTTCATCCCATTCTACACGACGAAGCAAAAGGGCACCGGCCTCGGGCTCGCGATCAGCCACCGGATCGTCAACCAGCACGCCGGCACGATCGAGGTGCGCTCGACGATCGGCCAGGGCTCGACGTTCTCGGTGTTCTTGCCCGCCGCCGAGCAAGTGCCGGCGAGCAAGGTCGAGGACATCACCGAGACCGGCCGGCTGACCTCGCTCGCGGCGCTCGCCGCCGACCGCGATCCCGCCGCGGTCGGCACGAACGGCGAGGCGGTCGAGACGTTCGAGCCGGAGTCGCCCGGGATGCGCACCGGCGAGTCGACGGTGCGGGGTTCCCCCGCGCCGGCAGCGGCGCCGAATGGCGACGCGGTTGGATCGCCGCGCGAGCCCGCGACGCCGCCCGGGCCCGTCGCCAAGCCGAGTGCGGTATAGAGTCGTCACGGCCTAGATGCAAAGCGCGAAGATCTTAGTCGCCGACGACGAGCAAAACCTGCGGCGCGTACTCACCGCGCTGTTGCGGCGCGACGGCCACGAGGTCGTCCAAGCCGCGAGCGGGCTCGAGGCGATCGATCGGCTGAGCGACGTCGACGTCGTGATCACCGATCTGCGCATGCCGGGCGTCGACGGCATGGAGGTGCTGCGCACCGCGAACAAGAACCACCCGCACCTGCCGGTCATCATGATCACGGCGTACGGCTCGGTCGGCCAAGCGGTCGAGGCGATCAAAGCAGGCGCGTTCGATTACATCGAGAAGCCGTTCGAGCAGGACTCGATCCGCGTGATCGTCGAGAAGGCGATCGGCCAAGCCGCCGCGAACAAGACCGCGCCGCGCCAGACGCTGTACGTCGGCGACATCGAAGCGAAGGGCAAGTACGGGCTGGTCGGCTCGTCGGCGGAGATGCACTCGATCTTCGCGATCATCGATAAGGTCGCGGACACGCCGTCGACCGTGCTGATCACGGGCGAGAGCGGCACCGGCAAGGAGCTCGTCGCGAAGGCGCTGCACGAGCAGTCGAGCCGCAAGAGCGAGCCGTTCATCAAGATCAACTGCGCCGCGATCCCGAAGACGCTGATGGAGTCGGAGCTGTTCGGCTACGAGAAGGGCGCGTTCACCGGCGCGACCTCGAGCAAGCCCGGGCGGTTCGAGCTCGCGGACGGCGGCACGCTCTTCCTCGACGAGATCGGCGAGATCCCGGTCGAGATGCAGGTCAAGCTGCTGCGCGCGATCCAGGAGAGCGAGTTCGAGCGCGTCGGCGGGATCAAGACGCTCAAGGTCGACGTCCGGCTGATCACCGCGACCAACCGCGACCTCGAGCAAGAGGTCGCGCGCGGCAACTTCCGCGACGACTTGTTCTACCGGCTCAACGTCGTGCCGTTGCAGATCCCGCCGCTGCGCAAGCGCACCGGCGACATCCCGCTGCTCGTCCAGCACATCATTCGAAAGTTCAACGAGCGGCTGAAGAAGAGCATCTCGGGCATCGCCGACGATGCGCTCGCGGCGCTCGAGGCCCACAACTGGCCCGGCAATATCCGCGAGCTCGAGAACGTCCTCGAGCGCACGATCCTGTTCGCGCAGGGCGAGCGCATCGAGCGCGCCGATCTCCAGCTGTCGACGACTGCCCCCGCCGCGGTGCCGCAGCCGGTTCCCGACCCGGCGCGCGCGAACGACTCGCAGCCGATGCCCCCGATCGACGACGACGACGACGGCGACGTGGCGGGCGAGGTCTCGGGCTCGCTCAAGGACGCGGTGCGCGCGGAGACCGCGCGGGTCGAGCGCGAGCTGATCGTCAAGGCCCTCGACGAGACGAGCGGCAACGTGACCCAGGCCGCGCGCCTGCTCAAGATCAGCCGCAAGAGCTTGCAGATGAAGATGAAGGAGTTCGGGCTGCGAGATCGAGAGGCCTGAGGACGATCGATGGCCGGGACCTGTGCCCGGCCAGCAGCGCTGCCGCATGGCAGCGCGGTTGGATCGATTCGATCGGCCGTCCGGCGCAGCAAGGATGGCCGAATCCTTAGTCCGAAGGCCCTCCGGTACGGAGGCCTGACGACGAACATGTTAGGCTCGGCGGCGGTGCTCCGTCGCATCGCCTTCGCTTCGATCTCGTTCGGCGCCATCGCGAGCGCGCGGGCGAACCCCGCCGGCAGCGTGCCGACCGCGGGCGGTGTGTTCGCGACGATCGACTACCAGTACGAGCAAGACAGCTCGACGATCACGCGCGAGTACCTCGACGCCGGCACCGATCCGGTCGCGCCGCTGCCGACGCACCGCGACCTCTCGTTCCACGAGTACAAGCACACGATCACGCCGAAGGTCGACGTCGGGATCTTGCCCGGCGTGTGGCTGTCCGCGGAGCTGCCGATCGTCATCAACCAGACCCGCGAGCTCCGCCTCGGCACCGATGTCGGCCGCGACACCTCGCCGACCGTCGCCGGGGGCCTCCTGACCACGGGCGGCTTCGACGCGCGCGATCCGAGCACCGCGACGACCGGCGACCTGATGTTCCGCGGCCCCGATCGCCACGGCATCGATCAGGTCTCGTTCGGGTTCGGCGTGGCACCGATGAGCCAGGCCGACGACGACACGAAGCCGACGTGGAAGATGGGCGCGGACTTCAAGCTCGCGGTCGGCAAGGTCATGCGCTTCGATCGGATGGATCCGAGCAGCTCCACCGGCGTCGGCTCCGGCGTCCACGAGCTCAAGCTCTGGACCTCGTTCGATCGCAAGCTCGGCTGGGCCGAGCCGTGGGCGCAGTTCTTTTGGCAAGTCCCGGTCGGGGTCAACGGCGCATCGCTGTTCCAGAACCCGGGGTTCGGTGCCGACAACGTCCAGAAAGGCCAGCAGGCCGGCGCGTCGTTTGGCCTCGAGGCCTACGCGATCGATGACGGCGACCGCAACAAGGTCAGCCTCGAGCTGTCGACTCGCGTCGTCGCGCACTTCGAGGGTCGCGACTACAGCGAGATGTGGGAGGTGTTCGCCTACGCCGGTGACGCCAACGTCTCTGGCAATCCGCTCGTGCTCGACTCGGACCCGACGACCGCGGGAGTCCAGGCGCTGAGCCACCCGGGCATCACGAACATCGAGAACTACATCGAGACCGCCGCTCGAATCGCGCTACGCGCGCAGCTCGGACCGCACGTCAGGTTCGCCGCGCTCGGCGACCTCGTGTGGAAGTCGGACCACATCATCACGTTTGCCGACGCCGGCGTCGACCGCAACGGGGACGATCTCATCAACGCGGGCACCGCCGAGGTCAACCCGCTGCACTCTGACGTGATCGACATGGTCGGCTACCGCTACCACTCGATCGAGAACCTCGGCTTCATCATCGGCATCCAGGGCGAAGTCCTGTTCTAGAGCGCCCCATCCGCTAAGGACTTCAATAGGCAGTTCTAGGGTCGGCGGCCAGAATTGGCCGTACCACACAAATTCGTAGGGCGGTCCGCGCGAAGCTGAGCGGCTTGCGTTACGATGGTTACATCAATGCTCGCCCGGCGAATCATCGCCGTATCGCCGGACAAGGCGACCGCCAAGAGGCTCGCGGTTTCGCTCAAAGCTGCCGGTGGTGCGGTCGACGCGCACGCGTCCCTGGACGAGCTCGGCAAGGGCGAGCTCCAGGCCGCGCTGGTCGTCATCCACCTCGACGGCGAGCTCGCGAACGCCCACACCGAGCTGGTCCCCCGGCTGACCGGGGATGCCCGGGTCATCGCGATCCTGCCGACGCCGAATCTGTCGACCACGATCGACGTCATGCAGTCGTCGCCGCGGATCATCGGCGTGATGACGGTCGACCAGCTCGACAGCAACGAGCTCGCCGCGATGGCGACTCGCGTGCTCGCCGGCGACATCTTCGGCCTCGACAAGATCATCCCGTGGGGCACGCAGATCCACTCGCAGCTCGTGGGCGACTACCAAGAGAAGTCGCTGTGTATCTCGCAGATCTCCGAGTTCGCCGAGCTGATGGGTGTGCGGCGAAAGTACCGCGAGTCGATCGAGCAGTGCGTCGACGAGATGCTGATGAACGCGCTGTACGACGCGCCGATCGACGAGCAAGGCAAGCCGATCTTCGCCGACATTCCGACGCGGACGCGGATCTCGTTGCGCGTCGAGCAAAAGATCGTCGTGCAGTACGCGTGCGACGGCAAGCGCTTCGCGGTTTCGGTGCGCGATTCGTTCGGCACGCTCGAGCGCGATACGGTCCTCAAGTACGTCTATAAGTGCTTGCACGCCGATCAGCAGATCGACCGGAAGGCCGGCGGCGCGGGCCTCGGCCTGTACCTGATGGTCAACTCGGCCTCGACGCTGTACTTCGACGTGTTGCCGGGCGTCGCGACCGAAGCGGTCACCGTGTTCGATCTCGACGTCCCGAAGCTCCAGCTCGAGCGGTTCGGGTTCTTCACCGAGAAGATCGACGCCGCCGGTCGGCTCGCGAGTGGCCCATCGCGGCGCTTGCCCGCAGGCACCTCGCATCCGGTCGAGCGCCGCACGACGGTCTCGAGCGGTTCGACCCCACGCGCGCTGCTCGCCGTGCTGATCGTCGCCATCGTCGCGACCATCGGGCTGACCGGCGTGTTGCTGTGGCCGCGACTGTTCGGCGCCGCGAAGGCGCAGGTCACGATCACGACCGTGCCGAAGGGCGCGATGATCGAGATCGAGGGTCACAACGCCGGCACGACGACCGACGGCACGCTCGTCGTCGGCGATCTCGAGACCGGGCGCGCCTATCCCGTCGTCGCGAAGCTGCCCGGTTACGAGCCGAAGCAGGCGGTGGTGGAGCCGCATGCCGGCGCGAACCAGCTCACGCTCGATCTCGTGGCGACCGCCGCGACCGTCTATGTCGATTCTCAACCGACCGGTGCGTCGATCGAGATCGACGGCAAGCCTGCCGGCACGACGCCGGTGACGCTGACCACGCTGGCTCCCGGCACGTCGGTGTCGATCGTGTTCAAGAAGGCCGGCTACCACGATGCGGTGACCCACGTCGACGTCCCGGGCCCGGGCAAAGAGGTCAAGATCGTGCCGCAACTGTCGATCACCGACGACCTCGCGCGTATTCGTCTCGAGTCCGAGCCGGAGGGCGCGCAGGTCACGCAGAACGGCCAGCTGCTCGCCGCGGTGACGACCCCGTGCGAGGTGCTCGTCGAAGCCGGCAAGCAACAGCACTTCATGCTCAACCTCGCGAAGCACGTTCCTGGCTTCATCGATCTCGTCCCGTCGCGGGGCGCTGAGGTCACGAAGACCGCGACGCTCGCCGAGGGTTGGATGCTCGACGTCGAGAGCACGGTCGATGGCAAGGTCACGGTGGGCGGCGCGCCGTACTGCAGCGGCATGGCGACCCCGGCCCACTGCATCGTGACCCCTGGCAAGCACCTGGTCGAGTTCAGCGGTGCGGCCGGCGTACGGTCGAGCCGGATGGTCGTGACCGGCAAGGCCGACGTCACCGAGCGGTTCGAGTTCGGCGTCGTCGTCGCGGGCCCGGGCAAGACGCTGTCGTTCGGCGGAGGCTCCGGCGTCCGCCGCGCCGTGCTCGAGGTCGGCCAGCACAACGTGACGGTCACCGACGAGTCCGGCTCGCATGCCACCACGGTGCGAGTCACGGCCAACGCGACCGTCGTCGCGAACTGACCTGGCCGGGCCTCGCCAAGCGATCGCGCCCTCGCGCAATCCGTAGGCCGCCGGAGCGGTGTGTAAGGGGAACCCCGAGCGCTAGCCCAGCCGCGCGTTCCCATCCGAAATGAGCCGGCTAGCGAGTAAGTGCGGTACAACCCGATCGGGTGAGCGAGGTCCATACCCAGCTCCTGACCGACGCTACGAGCGGAGAGCTCGTCCAGCGCAGCTTCCGGCTTCGCGTCACCGCCGGGCCCGACGCGGGCAAGCACCACGTGCTCGACGCCGGGACGACGATGGTCGGCACCCACACCGATAACGACCTCGTGCTGACCGACTCGACCGTGTCGCGCCATCACCTCGAGATCCGCGTGCGGCGCGATGGCATCGAGGTCCGCGATCTCGAGACCACGAACGGTACGAAGCACGGCACCGCGAAGGTCGGCCAGGTCGTGCTCACGGGTGCGGCGCGGCTGCGGCTCGGCAAGCATACCGAGCTCGATGTCGAACCGGTCGATGCCAACGTCGAGCTCGGCGATTGGACCGAACCGACGTTCGGCGACGTGATCGGCACGACCGCGGGGATGCGCAAGCTGTTCGCGCTGCTCGGCAAGGCGTCGGTGACCGATGCGACGATCCTGCTGCAAGGCGAGACCGGTACCGGCAAAGAGGCGCTCGCCGAAGCGATCCATGGGTTGAGCCAGCGCGGCCGCGGGCCCTTCGTCGTGGTCGATTGCGGCTCGATCCCGCGCGAGCTGATCGCGTCGGAGCTGTTCGGCCATACGCGCGGCAGCTTCACCGGCGCGGCGACCGACAAGCAGGGCCTGATCGAGGCCGCGAATCGCGGGACGCTGTTCCTCGACGAGATCGGCGAGCTCGCGCTCGATCTCCAACCGCAATTGCTACGCGTGCTCGATCGCCGGCAAGTGCGTCGCGTCGGCGAGACCCAACCGATCGACGTCGACATCCGCATGATCGCCGCGACGCACCGCGACCTGCGCGCGATGGTCAAGGCCGGCGAATTCCGCGAGGATCTGTACTACCGCCTCGCGGTGGTCGCGGCGACGGTGCCGCCGCTGCGCGACCGCAAGGCCGATCTGCCGGCGCTCGCCGCGCACTTCGCCGAGCGCATGGGCCGCGGCAGCTTCGCGCAGTCGCCCCCGCTGCTCGATCAGCTCGCGCGTCATGACTGGCCGGGAAACGTCCGCGAGCTGCGCAACGTCGTCGAGCGTGCGCTGTCGCTCGGCAACGCGGCGCTCGCCGACCTCGAGCGCGAATCGGCCGAACGGATCGACGCCGCGGCGCGGCGGCCGACGCCATCGCCCGGGGCGGACGTGCTGGAGCTGCCGTTCAAGGAAGCGAAAGCCGCGCTGGTCGAAGGCTTCGAACGCGACTACCTGGTCGCGTTGCTCGCACGCCATCGCGGCAACATCTCGCGCGCCGCGTCCGAGGCAGGCATCGATCGCAACTACATTCATCGGCTCGTCAAGAAGTACGGGCTCGAGGTCGACCGAGGATGAGGATCTCTACACTCGCCGTGCTCGCGCTGATCGCCGCGTGCTCCAGCAAGAAGCATCACGACGAGCCGACGCCGGTGCAACGCGATGCCGCGGTCGTCGTCATCACCGTCGATTGGGCCGCGTGCGACGCCGCGATCAAGCAGGCGGCGAGCGAGCCCGACCACGCGCGCATCGGGACGCTGATCGCCGGCTGCCAGGTGTGCGGCGACTGGAAGCCGCTGCTCGAGTGGAACACGCTACACGAAAACGGCGGACCGACGCGCCAAGCGATCCAGGACCGGATGCAAGCGTGCGATGCGTTCTGCGATCCGAGCACGAAGCAGCGTTTCCTCGGCACGCTCGATGCCGCGCGGGGCTCGCCGAGTCGGGCGCCGTGGCGACTGCTCGGCGAAGGCTGCCGAGAAAAGCTCAGCGCGGTGCCGGACCCGCGCTACATGTCGGCGCCGTTTCTCGCGCTCGATCGGATCGGGCGCAAGGTCACCGAGCACGGCGGCGAGAGCGCGACCGCGCTCCCCGCGATCGAGCTGACGCTGCCCGCGATCACGTTCACGTCGATCGGCGTGCAACTGCCGACCACCAAGGCCCAGGGCGGGCTCGAGTCGGTGCCGGCGATCGCGGTCACCGTGCTCGGCGATCAGATCCTCGTCGGCAAGGTCCCGCGCGCCCACCTCGGCAAAGACGGCGTGACCGTCGATCTCGGCACACCGCCTTATCCGGGCGTCGCGGCCGCGCCCAAGGACCTCGGGGCCGCGCTCGCGAAGCTCGGCGACCCGAGCTCCGGGGTCACGCTGCTCGCGCCGACCGCGACGCTCGCGCAGAGGCTCGCCGACGTGATCGCCGCCGCACCGGCAGGCACCTCGTTCGCGCTCGCCGTGATCGCACCCGATTCGCCGATCGGCTGGGCGATCCCCGCCGCGCTCGCCGTCACGCTGGTCAAGAGCGTCGGCAAGGGCGCGCCGGTCGTCGATGCCGACCATGGCGGGAGCGATGCGGTGGCGGCTGCTGGCGGGGTCACCGTGACGGTCAGCGACAAGACGACGAACGAGCAACTCGCGGCCACGCTCGATGCGCTCGCCGCCAAGCACGTCGCGAAGGTCGCGGTCGTGCGCGCTGCTCCGGGAACGAAGCGGTGAGGGTCAGCGAGCGTAGCGAGCGGCGGCGGCAGGTGCTGGGCGGGCTTGCGCCGCAGGCCGAGCGCAGCGAGGTACTGCGGTGACGTACGACGTCGTCGTCATCGGCGGTGGCGCGGTCGGCGCCGGCGTCGCGCGCGACGCGGCGCTACGCGGGCTCAGCGTCGCGTTGTTCGAGAAGGGCGACTACGCTTCCGGTACCTCGTCGAAGTCGAGCAAGCTCGTTCATGGCGGGCTGCGCTACCTCGAGCACGGCGAGATCCGACTCGTGTTCGAGTCGGTGTCGGAGCGCCGCGTCCAGACCACGCTCGCGCCGCACCTCGTCCGACCGTTGCCGTTCCTGATCCCGATCTACAAGGGGGTCAAGCCCGGCCTCGAGATCATGAACGTCGGGTTGTGGATCTACGATTCGCTCGCGTTGTTCCGCTCGCCGAAGCTACACCGCACGTTTCGCGGGACGAAGGCGGCGCTCGCGTTGGAGCCGCGGCTCGAGCCCGAGGGTCTGCGCGGTGCACTCGAGTACTACGACTGCGCGACCGACGACGCGCGGCTCGTGCTCGAGAACGTGCTCGACGCGATCTCGCTGGGCGCGCACTGCCGCACGTACACCGAGGTCACGCGCCTCGATCGCCGCGCCGACGGCCGGCTCACCGGCGTGACCGTGCGCGACGTGCTGACCGGCGAGGTGACGAGTGTCGGCGCGCGCGCGGTCGTGCTCGCGGCCGGCGCGTGGACCGACGAGGCGATCAAGCGGTTCGAGCTGCCGTTCGAGCGCAACGTGCTGCGCCGGACCAAAGGCGTTCACATCGTCGTGCCGCGCGACCGCCTCCCGCTCGCCCGCGCGATCACGCTGATCTCGCCGGTCGACGGGCGCGTGATGTTCGCGATTCCCTGGCGCGAGCGCACCGTGCTCGGCACGACCGACACCGACTTCACGGGCACGGCCGACGAGGTCGCGGCCGACGCCGACGACGTCAAGTACCTGTGCGACAGCAGCAACGGCTACTTCCCCGGCGCGAAGCTCGAGACGACCGACGTGATCGCGACGTGGGCCGGGTTGCGACCACTGATCGCGGCACCGCCGAACCGCGATCGAACCGCATCGCCATCCGGCGATGCTGCCGGCCGGGCACACGTCCCGGCCGTCGAGGAGTCCGACGTGTCGCGCGAGCACGAGGTGTTCACGAAGAACGACGGCCTCGTCGTGATCGCGGGCGGCAAGCTGACGACCTATCGCCGGATGGCGCGCCAGACCGTGAACGCGACGCTCAAGCTGTTCACCGAGCTCGGCGAGACCGTCGACGTCAACCGGACCACGACGAAGCATCGCCCGCTTCCCGGGGCGATCAACGTCGAGCCCGCGGATCTCGAAGGCGTCGCCGCGATCGGTCGCCAGTTGATGCGCGACCACGCGCTCGATCTCGATACCGCGACCCACCTGTGCGGCGTCTACGGCGCGCGGGCACCCGAGCTCGGCGCGATGATCGCGGCCGATCGCGCGCTTGGCGAGCGCATCGATCACGAGCTCCCGTACGTGTGGGCGGAGGTCGACTTCGCCGCGACTCGCGATCTCGCGCGCACCGTCGACGACGTGCTCGCGCGGCGCGTCCCGCTGCTCCTGGTGTCTCGCGATCAAGGGTTGGGCGTCGCCGATCGCGTCGCCGATCGCCTCGCGGCGATCCTCGGCTGGTCGCCGGCGATGCGCGGCAAGCTGCTCGCGGCATACGGCGCCGAAGTCGCGCTCAGTCGGCGCTGGCGGCAGTGACCGCGTCGTTCATCGCGACGTTCGGGTTGTACGGCGGCACGCTCGTGATCGCGTTCGTCGCCGGCATGTTTCCGATCGTCAGCATCGAGCTGTTCCTCGCCGGCGTGACCGCGGTGCGCGGCGCGACCCCCGGCGAGCTGGTCGCGCTGGTCGCGCTCGCCGCGTTTGGCCATCAGGTCGCGAAGACGCTGTGCTACCTCGGCGGCGCGGGCGTGCTCGAGCGGCCACAGGTCGCGCGCCGGATCGCGAAGATCCAGCCGACGCTCGATCGCTGGAACAAGTATCCGAAGCTCGTGATGGCGCTCTCGGCGACGATCGGCTTACCGCCGTTGTGGGTACTCGCGTTCGTCGCGCGACCGCTCATGCACATGCGGTTCGGCACGTTCACCGCGATCTGCCTGACCTGCCGGATCGCACGCTACGCGGTGATCGCGCTCGCCCCGCTCGTGCTCGGCTGGCACCCGTTCGCTTGACCGACGACGCGCTATGATGCGCGTGTGACCGCAGGTCCCCGGGTGCTCGTAGTCGACGACGAGCGCAATATCCGCACGACGTTGACGATGTGCCTCGAAGGCATCGGCGCGAAAGTCATCGCGGTGGGCACGCCCGAGGCCGCCCTCGCCGCCGCCGAGCGCGAGCCATTCGAGCTCGCCTTCGTGGATCTCCGGCTCGGTGCCCAAGACGGCATGGCGCTGATCCCGAAGCTGCTCGCGTCTCGCCCGGAGCTCGCCATCGTCGTGATCACGGCCTACGCGACGATCGACACCGCGGTCGAGACGATCAAGCGCGGCGCGACCGAGTTCCTCGCGAAGCCGTTCACCCCGGCGCAGATTCGCCACGTCGTCGCGCAGGTCCTCGCGCGCCGGACCGCGGAGCTCAAGATCGCGGGACTCGAAGCGCAGATCGCCGAGGAGTTGCCCGGGATCGACGTCGCGACCGAGTCGCCGAAGATGCGCGCGACACTCGAGCTGGCGACCCGAGCGGCGGCCGCGGACGCGCCGATGTTGCTGCGCGGCGAGAGCGGCACCGGCAAGAGCGTGCTGGCGCGCTTGGTCCATGCTCGCAGCAAGCGCGCCGCGCAACCGTTCGTCACCGTGAGTTGTCCGACGCTGTCCGAGGACCTGCTCGCGAGCGAGCTGTTCGGCCACGCAGTCGGTGCGTTCACCGGGGCCGTTCGCGATCAACCGGGCCGGGTCGAGGCCGCCGACGGCGGCACGCTGTTCCTCGACGAGATCGGCGACATCTCGCTTGCCTTGCAGGCGAAGCTGCTGCGGTTTCTCCAGGACAAGCACTTCGAGCGGGTCGGCGAGACCAAGACGCGGCACGTCGACGTTCGCGTCATCGCGGCGACCAATCGCGATCTCGACGCCGATGTCGCGGCCGGCCGATTCCGCGAAGACCTGCTGTTCCGCCTCAACGTCATCGAGATCGCGGTGCCCGCGCTGCGCGAGCGCTCCGAAGATATCGTCGAGATGGCGCGCCGATTTCTCGCGTTCTTCGCGAAGGCCGCGGCGCGGCCCGTGCCCGAGCTTTCGCCCGCGGCCGCCGCTGCGCTGCGCGCGTACGCGTGGCCCGGCAACGTGCGCGAGCTGCGGAACGTTCTCGAGCGCGCGGTGATCCTCTATCCTTCGGCCACGCTCGGTGTCGAGGCGCTGCCCGATCGGATCGAGGCCTCGGCGAGCACCCCTCCGAGGGTCGGTGCCGACTTCACGCTAGATCAGCTGGAGCGCGAGCACATCGAGCGCGTCGTCGCGCGCGCGTCGACGCTGGAGGATGCTGCTGCGATCCTCGGCATCGATGTCTCGACGCTCTATCGCAAGCGCAAGAAGTACGGTCACGACTCGGAGTGAGCCGCGTCCGCGAGCGGAACGGTGAACCAGAACGTCGCACCCGCTCCCGGCTCGCCGGTGACGCCGATCGCACCGCCGTGCGCGCGCACGATCTCGCTCGCGATGTAGAGCCCGAGGCCCGCGCCGCCGGCGGGGGCGCCCGGCACGCGCACGTACTTGTCGAAGATCGCGTCTCGGTACTCCGCCGGCACCCCGGGGCCATGGTCGACGACCTCGAAGCGCAGCGCGTGGTCCGCTACGCGGGCGCGGACCGCGACCTCGCCACCAGCTGGCCCGTAGCGGACGGCGTTGCCGACGAGGTTCGCGAGCACGAGCAGCAGGCGATCGCGGTCGACTGCGATCGCCGGCAGGCCTGGCATCAGCTCGGAGCGCAGCTCGACCTGGCGCTGCGCTGCGGTCGAGCGCTGTGCATCGAGCGCCTCGCGCACGACCACCTCCGGGTCCTCGGGCGCGATGCGCAGCTCGATCCGGTCAGCCGAGATCCGCGACAGATCGAGCAACTCGTCGACGATCGCCTGTAGTCGATCGCACTCCTCGCGTGCCGCGAACACCAGGTCGGCCTGTTTCTCGGTGAGCTCGCCGACGGCCTTCTCGGCGAGCAGGTGCACCGCCATCCGGAGCGATGTCAGCGGCGTGCGCAACTCGTGGGCGACGGTCGCGACCAGATCGCTGCGCAGCTCCTCGAACCGGCGCAGGCGAGTCACGTCCTGGAGCACGATCGTCGCACCGATCACGTCGCCCTCCTCGGCGTAGAGCGGCGCCGCGCGTGGCAGCAACAACACGCGGGTCCCGTCGGCCCCGACGACCTCGACCGCCTCGTCCAGTCCCTTCGGGACGTACGCGCCGTGCCCGGCGGCGACGTATTGGCGCAGCCGCTCGACCGCGCTGCGCACCGCCGGTTCCAGCGACGCGAGCGCGCCGCGCCCTGCCTCGGCGCGCACCTTGAGGATGGTCTCCGCGATGTGGTTCGCGTGGCGCAGCTCGCCATCGAGCGCGACCACGAGCACCGGATCGGGGAGGCTGTCGATCGCGGCCTGCGCGGCGAGCTGGGCCTCGAGCAGCTCGCCGAGCGAGCTCTCGCGATACTTGTGGATGCGTTCGGCCATCGTGTTGAGCTCGTGGGCGAGCTCACCGATCTCGTCGCCGCGCTCGACCCGCGCGCGAACCGCGACATCGCCCTCGCCGAGCCGGCGCGCGGTCTGGCCAAGCACGCTGAGCGGCCGGAGGACGCGCGTCGTGATCACCGACGACAGCAACACGCCGAGCGCGAGGCCGGCGATCGACACGGCGACGAGCAGCATGTTCGACTCGTCGGCGAGGTCGCGCGCGTGGTCGCTCTTGCGGATCATCGCGTCCTGATTCATCCCGAGGATTACGTCGGCCGCGTTCTTGACCGCGAGAAAATCCGGAAGCAGTTTCGTGAAGTAGCGGTCGTCAAGCCCGACCGCCTCGGGGCTCGCCCGGACCGCTCCGACATCGCTGCGATAGGTCGTCCAGGCGAGGTGCAGCGCGGCGGTCGCACCGCGCTCGCCGGCCTCGGTGATGTTCGCTTCCTGGGCCGCGAGCTCGGCTTCGAACTTGGGCACGTTCGCATCGACCTGGTCGAGGCCACGGCCTGCTCGCCCGATGATCGCGAACACGACACCACTGTCGATCCGCTCCGCCGCCTCCTTCATGCGCTCCGCGGCAAGCACCGAGCGATAGTTGTCCTCGAGGATGTGCCGCGATCCACGACCGAGCGCCTGGATCACTACGCTGCCGATCACGATCGTGATGCCGAGCGCGAGCACGAGCGGCAACTGCGCGAGCACGAGCTTCGTGCGGAGCCTCATCCGCGCTCCTCTTCGCCGGGGGACCCGGAATCAAGCGCGACGACGTGCACGTCTAGATCATCGGCCTCGCGCAGCAAGCGCAGCGGCATCGACCGGCCGGCGAGTTGGCGCCACCACGGCTGATGCGACCGGCCGATCACGAGGTGACCGACGCCGTGCGAGCGCGCGAAGTCGATCAGCGCGTGAACCGGATCGCGAGCCCGTAGCCTGACGACCTCGGCGCCGAGCTCGCGCGCGAGCTCGATGTTCGCGAGCAGATGGCGCTGCGCCTCGGCATCGATCCGGTCCGGCGCCTCACGCGGCGTCTCGACATACACCACGAACCAATCGCCGGACAGCCGGCCAGCGAGCCGCGAGCCCTTGCGGAGCAGCAGCTCGGCGTGCGGAGGGTACGACGACATGCACACCATGACCCGACCGCGCGCATCGCGGGCCGCGCGCGCGCCGTTGGCCTCCACCGCGCCCGTGCGCGCCTTGGTCTCGCTCTGCCTCTCGAGGCTCTCCGCGACCTCGCGCAGCGCGAGCTCGCGCAGCGTGCTCAGATTACCGTCCTTGAAGAAGTGGCTCTCGGCCCAGGCCACCTTGTCGGCCGCGTAGATCTTGCCGCCACGCAGGCGTTCGATCAGATCCTCGACCGAGAGATCGAGGTTGACGACCTGTACCGCCTCCTTGAGGAAGCGATCCGGCACGGTCTCGCGGATCGCAATGCCGGTCGTCTTCTCGACCACGTCCTTGAGCGACTCGAGGTGCTGGATGTTGAGCGCGCCGATCACGTTGATCCCGGCGGCGAGGATCTCGAGCACGTCTTGATAGCGCTTCTTGTGCTTGCTCCCCGGCGCGTTGCTGTGCGGAATCTCGTCGACGACGCACACCTCCGGCTTGCGCGCGAGGATCGCTTCGAGGTCCATCTCCTCGATCGACACGCCGCGATACTCGATCGTGCGGCGCGGGATCAGCTCGAGGCCTTCGATCAACGCGGCGGTGTCGGCGCGGCCGTGGGTCTCGATGAAGCCGAGGACGACGTCGCTACCGCGCGCCCGTAGCGCGTGCGCCTCCTCGAGCATGCGATAGGTCTTGCCGACACCGGCCGCAAAACCGATGTAGAGCTTGAGCCCACCGCGCCGCGTGCGCTGCACCAGCTCGAGGAAGTCTTCAGGGCGCCGGCTCGCGGTCACGTGGCCATCCTAGCGGGCTTTACTCGTGTAGATGGAACGGCGTGGTGATGACCACGACGCGGTCCGAGCATTGCGAGCGCAGCATCATCCGGAGAAATGTGCCGCGATTGTTATGCAGGGCGCCCTCGTACCAGTGACTCATGATCAGGTCGGGGATCACGACGGCGATGTCGCGATCGCGATGTTTGATCTCGAGCCCTTTGACGAAGCCGACGAACGGGCTCAAGAACTCCCGATATTGCGACGTCAGCACGATCAGCTTGGGCTGCGCGATCCGGTTCCTGCGCGCCGGGTTCGCGATCAACAGCTCCCAGTTATCCGACAGGTCTTCGGTCGTGCTGGTCTCGGTCTTGACCTGCACGACATAGATGTCATCGGACAAGCGCAGCGCGAACTTGAGGCCCTGGAGCGTCATCTTCGTCCAGCTACCGGCGGCGAGCACGACAACCGGATCGACGCGATCCGGCATCTCCATCGGCTCGATCGTCGCGACTTGAATGCCGACCTTGCGGTAGTGGCGATTGATCCGGAGAAAGAACAGCACGAGCAACGGCACGACCACGACGGTCAGCCACGCACCCTCGCCGAACTTGGAGATGCTGACGACGACGAGCGTCGCCCCGGTCGCGATCGCGCCCGCGGCGTTGACGAGCATCGACCGGCGCGCACCGGCGCCCCCGAGCGTCTTCCAATGCAGCACCATGCCGGCTTGCGACAGCGTGAACGCGAGGAACGCGCCGATCGCGAACAGCGGGATCAACTTGTCGGTGATTCCGCCGAACGCGACGATCAGCGCACCGGCGAGGACCGCGAGCACGATGATACCGGTCGAGAACACGAGCCGACGACCGCGCTCGGCGAACGACCCCGGCAGGTAGCGATCGTCGGCGAGCAGCCGGCACAGGCGGGGAAAGCCGGCGAAGCTCGTGTTCGCCGACAGCGCGAGCACCGCGACGATCGCGGCCATCGCGGCGTAGTAGAACACGCCGCGCCCGACAACCGCGGCGATCAGCATCGACAGCACACTCTGATAGCCGTGGGCGCCGGGGTCGGTAGCGCCGATATTGTAGGCGCGGCACAGGTACGCGACGCCTGCGAGCAGCGCGATCAGGATCACGATGATCGCGGTCAGCGTTCGTTGCGCGAGCGCGATCGCCGGCTTGCGAAAGATCGGCACCGCATTCGAGACCGCCTCGACGCCGGTCATCGCGGTGCAGCCGCTGGCAAACGCTTTGAGCAACACCCATGCGCTCGCCGCCTCGACCGCGGCGGGCATCGCCGGCGGAACCTCGACCGGCTCCGGCGCACCGCCGGACGCGATCGCCTTGACGACGCCGATGACGATCACGACGCCGAGCGCGCCGACGAACGCATACGTCGGCAGCATGAACGCGGCGCCGGACTCCTTGATCCCGCGCAGGTTGACGAGCGTGATGAGCACGAGGATTGCGACGCACAACCCGAGCGTGTGCGGCAACAGCTGCGGGAACGCCGAGACCAGCGCACCGACGCCCGCGCAGATCCCGACGGCGACGTTGAGGATGTAGTCGACGGCGAGGGCGGCGCCGGCGAGCAGCCCGAGGTGCGGGCCCAGGTTATCCCTCGCCACGGTGTACGAGCCGCCGCCGTTCGGGTACGCCACGATCGTCTGGCGATAGGAGAAGTACACGATGATCAGGATCGCGCAGATGATCGCGACGATCGGCAGCGCATACACGAGCCCGATCGTGCCGAGTGGGATCAGCAGCGTGAGCGCGGCTTCAGGGCCGTACGCCGCCGACGACAAGGCATCGAGCCCGAGGATCGGGATCCCCGCCGCGGGGCCGATGTGCTGATGCTCGTCCTCGTGGGTCGCGAGCTGACGGCCGAGTAGCGAATCGAGGAACGCCACTAGCCAGCTCCCCACCGCCGGACCGGGGGGCTCGAGGGCCGAGCGCGGCGCCGCGCGATCACGGCGATTTCGGCGCTCCCGCGACCGCCGCGATCGGACGTCCGAATTGGCGATCGAGCGCGAGATTGACCTCGAGCACGTTGACGTGCGGCTCGCCGAGCAACCCGAGCTCGCGGCCTTCGGTGTGCTCGACGACGATGGACTGCACTCGCTCGACCGCGACCCCGCGCGCCTTCGCGATCCGCGGGCACTGCAACCACGCGTTATCGGGCGACACGTCGGGATCGAGGCCGCTCGCCGACCGCGACACCGCGTCGGCGGGGACCGGCACGTCGTCGGGCAGCGCGTTGTCCGCGCGATATGCCGCGGCGAGCTGGGCGACGCCGGTGAACGACTCATCCACGTCTTTGGTCGCCGGATCGTCGGGCTGGCCTTCGCGCAGCTTCTTCGACGTCACCGCGAGGTTCGTGCCGCCCGAGTTCGCCGCGTCGTAGCTGTTCGCCGATGGCCGGGGCTGGAGATACGGCGCGGTCGCGAAGCCCTGGGCGATCAGCTCGGAGCCGACCTCGACACCCTTGTCGTCGATGACGATCGAGCCGTTCGCGCGGTGCGGGAACGCGAGCTGGGCGACCCCGGTCACCGCGAGCGGATAGACGATGCCGGTGAGGACGAGCGTGACCAGCGTCGCGCGGAGGGCGACGATCAGGGTCTGCATGACTACACCGCTCCGATCGCGGTGAGCGCGAGGTCGATGAGCTTGATCCCGACGAACGGCGCGATCACGCCGCCGGCTCCGTAGATCACCAGCGAGCGCCGGAGGATCGCGGCGGCGCCGAGCGGGCGGTACTTCACGCCGCGCAGCGCGAGCGGGATCAGCGCGATGATGATGATCGCGTTGAAGATCACCGCCGACAGGATCGCCGACAGCGACGAGCTCAGCCCCATGATGTTGAGCGGCTCGATCTGCGGATAGACGCCGGCGAACATCGCGGGCAGGATCGCGAAGTACTTCGCGACGTCGTTCGCGATCGAGAACGTCGTCAGCGAGCCGCGGGTCATCAGCAGCTGCTTGCCGACCTCGACGACCTCGAGCAGCTTCGTCGGATCGGAGTCGAGGTCGACCATGTTGCCGGCCTCCTTCGCGGCCTGCGTGCCGGTGTTCATCGCGACCCCGACGTCGGCCTGCGCGAGCGCGGGCGCGTCGTTCGTGCCGTCGCCCGTCATCGCGACGAGCTTGCCCTTCGCCTGCTCCGCCTTGATGATCGCCATCTTGTTCTCGGGCGTGGCCTCGGCGAGGAAGTCGTCGACGCCGGCCTCGGCCGCGATCGCCTTCGCGGTGCGCGGGTTGTCGCCGGTGATCATCACGGTGCGGATGCCCATCGCGCGGAACCGCAGCGAACCGTTCGCGGATGCCCTGCTTGACGATGTCCTTCAGGTGGATCACGCCGAGCACGCGCTCGCCGTCGCTGACCGCGAGCGGCGTGCCTCCGGTGTCGCCGATCTTGTCGGCGAGCTCGCGACGTCCTCCGGCAGCGCCCCGCCCCGCGCGACGACATACGCCTTGACCGCGTCGACCGCGCCTTTGCGGATCGCGCGGCCGTCTTCGAGATCGAGCGCCGCTCATCCGCGGTCTGCGCGGAGAACTTGATGAAGGTCGCGCCCTTCGCCTCGCGCGGCGGCGATGCCGTGCTGTCCTTCACGAGCGTCACGATCGAACGGCCCTCCGGCGTCTCGTCCGGCGAGGCTCGATAGCATCGCGGCCTCGGCGAGGTCCTCGATCCGCACGCCCGCGGCCGGCAGCAGCTCCGACGCCATCCGGTTGCCGTGCGTGATCGTGCCGGTCTTGTCGAGCAGCAGCACGTCGACGTCGCCGGCGGCCTCGACCGCGCGCCCGCTCATCGCGATCACGTTCTTGCGCAGCAGCCGATCCATGCCGGCGATGCCGATCGCCGAGAACAGCCCGCCGATCGTCGTCGGGATCAGGCACACCAGCAGCGCGACGATCACCGTCGCGGATAGGTGCACGCCCGAGTAGATGCCGAGCGGCACGAGCGTGACGCACGCGAACATGAACACGATCGTCAGCCCGACCAGCAGAATGTGCAGCGCGATCTCGTTCGGCGTCTTCTGCCGCGCCGCGCCTTCGACCAGCGCGATCATCTTGTCGAGAAACGACTCGCCGGGGTTCGCCGCGATCTCGACGATGATGCGATCGGACAGCACCTTGGTGCCGCCGGTGACGCTCGAGCGATCGCCGCCGGACTCGCGGATCACCGGTGCGGACTCGCCGGTGATCGCGGACTCGTCGACCGACGCGATGCCCTCGACGACCTCGCCATCGCCCGGGATGAGATCGCCGGCCTCGACCACGACGCGGTCGCCCTTGCGCAGCTGAGACGCCGGCGATGACCTCGGGCAGCTCCTTGCCGGCTCGACGAGCTTCCGCGCGACCGTCTCTTGGCGCATCTTGCGCAGCGCGTCGGCCTGCGCCTTGCCGCGGCCCTCGGCGACCGCCTCCGCGAAGTTCGCGAACAGCACGGTGAACCACAGCCACAGCGTGATCGCGATCGAGAACCACAGCGGCGTCGTGCTCGGCCGCCGACGACCACGTCGCGCACGACGAGCCCGGTCGTCAACAGCGAGCCGACCGCGACGACGAACATCACGGGGTTCTTCGCGAGCAAGCGCGGCGCGAGCTTCGCGAAGCTGTCGCGGATCGCGCGTTCGGACGATCGCGGCGTCGAACATCGACGGTTGGGTCTTGGCGTGTTTCGCCATCACATCACCTCGCCGTGCAGCGCCTGGAAGTGCTCGACCACGGGGCCGAGCGACAAGGCCGGGAAGAACGTCAACGCGCCTACGATCACGATCACGGCGACGAGCAGCGCGGTGAACAACCAGCCAGTTCGTCGGGAACGTCCCGAGCCCCGGCGCGACCGTCTTCTTGTTGAGCATCGCGCCGGCGATCGCGAGCACCGGGACGATCATGAAGAACCGACCGGCGAGCATCGCGAGACCGAGCACGACGTTCCACCAGTCGTGTGTTCGCGTCGAGCCCGGCGAACGCCGAGCCGTTGTTGCCGGCGGCGCTGGAGAATGCGTACAGCATCTCGGACAGGCCGTGCGGGCCGTTGTTGTTGAGCGTGCGAGTTGCCGTAGCCGGCGACCGACGCCCACGCCGTGAACCCCAGGATGATCAGCGGGAACACCAGGACGTAGAGCATCGCGAGCTTCATCTCGCGGCCTTCTATCTTCTTGCCGAGATACTCCGGCGTTCGCCCGACCATCAGGCCGGCGATGAACACGGTCAGGAGTACGAACACGAGCACGCCGTACAACCCCGCGCCGACGCCGCCGAACACGACCTCGCCGAGCTGGATGTTCACCAGCGGCACCATGCCGCCGAGCGGCGTGAAGCTGTCGTGCATCGAGTTGACCGCGCCGCACGACGCGTCGGTCGTGACCGTCGCGAACAGCGCGGAATCGGCGACGCCGAACCGTGTCTCCTTGCCCTCGAGGTTGCCCGGCGCAGAAGCGACGCCGAGGCCGTGCATCGCGGCGTTGCCGTGCGACTCGGCCGAGTACGCGGTGGCGACGCCAGCGAAGAACAGCACCGACATCGCGGCGAACAGCACCCAACCTTGGCGCTGGTCGCGCGCCATCCGGCCGTACGTGTACGTGAGCCCGGCGGGGATCGCGAAGATCAGCACCATCTCGATGAAGTTCGTGATCGCGGTCGGGTTCTCGAACGGGTGCGCGCTGTTGGCGTTGAAGAACCCGCCGCCGTTCGTCCCGAACATCTTGATCGCTTCTTGCGACGCGACCGGTCCCATCGCGATCGTCTGCTTGCCACCCTCGAGCGTGGTCACCGTGTGATACGGGGTCGAAGTTCTGGATCACGCCCTGCGCGACCAGCACGATCGCGACGACGATGCAGATCGGCAGCAGCACGTAGACGAGGCCGCGGATCAGATCGACGTAGAAGTTGCCGACGCCCTTGGCGCCATCCGGGCCCGGCTGCCGGGTCAAGCCACGTGCGATCACGAGCGCGACGCCGATCCCGACCGCGGCCGACGTGAAGTTGTGCCAGGCGAGCCCGGCCATCTGCGTCAGGTAGCTCATCGTCGCCTCGGGGACGTACGCCTGCCAGTTGGTGTTCGTCGCGAAGCTCGACGCCGTGTTGAACGCGAGTGGTCCGGGCACGCCGCCCAATTTTTGCGGATTGAAAGGCAGCGAGCCCTGGGCGCGCTCGATCAAGTACGTGACGAGGATCCCGAGCGCGCTGAACACCAGCATCGCGATCGTATATTGCAACCAGGTCTGTTCCTTGGGCTCGCGCAGCCCGCACAGCCGCAATAGCCCGCGCTCGACGCGCCCGAGCGTGCGCGGCAACGGCTGCCGGTCGCCCTCGTACACGCGATGCATGTATGCGCCGAGCGGCTTGGTGATCGCGAGGATCACCGCAAAGAACCCCAGGATCTGCGCCCAGCCGTTGAACGACATCAGAATCGCTCCGGCGCGAGCAGCGCGTAGACCAGGTAGGCGGTGACCAGCACCGCGACGATGAGGCCGATGAGGTATTCGGTGGCCATGGCTAGATCCGATCGACCGAACGCGCGTAGAGCACGGCGATCGCGAAGAACGCGACGGTGACGGCGATGAAGATCAGGTCGGTCATCGCGTCACATCTTGACTTCGAGCGCCAGCGTGAACCGTGGCTCGTTCTTTACGAGATCAGGACTCCACGTGACGTTGCCGGCGGCATCCGTGATCTGCGACCCGGGTGCGCCTGCGTTGCCACCCGGCGGCGTGACTGCCGCCCGGGCCCGCGAAGTACGGGACGCTCGCGTGGCGATAGACGAACTCCGCACGGAACGTGATGTACTGCGCCGGCATGTAGTCGAACGTCAGCTGCGTGTCCCACGCGGTGTACGGATCGCCGGGATTCTCCGTGAAGTAAGGCGTGCCCGAGGCCGCCGTCGCGCCGTTGATCGGCGGCAGCAGTACGAGGTAGCGCCCCGGGTTGTCGATCATGCCGCCGCCGAAGCGTCATCGCGTACTTCTCGCCGTGCCACGCGCGGACGTACGCCATGAACCCGACGAAGAACTGAGAGGGTGTCGTCGAGTTGCCGCCGGCACACTGGACGCCGCCACCCTGCTCGCAGCCCGCGTCGACCGTCAGCGTGGTCGCGACGCGCGAGATGAAGTTGGCCTTGTTCTCGTACCACTTGACCTGGACCGAGTCGTCGGTGTGGATAGCGATGGCGACCCGGTACGCCGAGCGCGTCGGTACCGAGCGTGTACTGATTGAAGACCAGGATCAGGTTGCCGTTCGGCGTGTAGCGGATCTGACCGCCGACGCCGGGCCACGAGTTGAACTTCGCGTACGACTGCCAGCCGTTGATCAGCCACGGCTCGATCTTGAGCTTGTCGCTCGGGAACCACTGGGCCCGGACGCCGTTGAAGAACCACGGCGTGTTCGATGACACGTACGACGGCTGGTACGTCCAGTTGTCGAAGTTGTAGTAGCTCCACAAGCCGATGTAGCTGAGGAAGATGCCGGCCTGGATGTTGATCGCCGCGGTGCGGATCGCCGAAGTGATAGCCGCCATAGGCTTCCGAGATGTAGCGATACGCGTCTGAGAGGTCCCACTGGCCGCGCGCCGGGCTCGCGTCGTTGCGCGGCGTCGTGGTCGACAGCTCGCCGAACTGGGTCATGAAGCGGCCCTGGACGTTGTCCCAGTGAAAGTCGCCGCCGAAACCGAGCTGGGTGACCTGGTTCTCGCCCGAGCGCCAGCCTTCGGTAGCACCGACGATGGTGTCGTCCTTGGGGTGGTTGAAGCTGTACATGAACTCGTCGTCGAGCCGGAACTCGCCGGTGAAGTACTTGTTGCCGAGCGGCGAATCGTGCGTGCGCGCGCTGCCCGACTGCCACGTGAAGTCGGCGAACGTGAACGGATCGAGCTCCTCCGGAACGGTCGGCGCGGCGACCGGCTCCGCGACGGGCGGAGTCGCGACGGTCGGCGGTGCGGGATCGATCGGCGGTGGCGCCGGCGCGGGTGCACCCGGTGCGGGAGCGGGCTCACCCGGCGCAGGATCTGCGGGACTTGCGGGCTGGGCGATAGCGACAGAGACGAGCGCCGCCGACAGAGGCAGTGCATAGGCGAGACGACGGAGCATGGCGAGCGTCCTGATGCAGCGCCTGTGCCGAGCGTGAGCCTCGTCATGTCACGGCGTTGGCCTACACGGGACGACTCGCAATGCATCTTGCACGGTCACTCACGCTGGGTCGGGCAACCTGCATGACGACTGGTGGCCACGCCAAAGGATTCGGATACGACGCGATCAACGCGCCGCGGTCACAACCGCAAGGTCGCGTTGAGCACGATCCGATCGTCGCTCCGCACGAGATCGGGCGTGAACATCGCCTGCGCGGCCGCATCGACGGGAGGCAGCCCGTTCGGACCAGTGATCCCACCATGGCCGCTGAAGAACGGTTGGTTCGCGCCGCGGTGCGAGTACTCGAGCCGGGTGAGCAACCACGGGCTCGGCCAGTAGTCGAGCGTGACCGACGCGCCGCCGACCACGAGCTTGCCGGTGTCGGGCCACGTGTAGGGCGAGCCGACCGGGAACTTCGACGTGATCGCCTGCGTCTGGTCCGCGTAGAAGTCGAGCCGCAGGCCCGTCTTCCACCGCGCCGACCACTCGATGTGATGGGCGAGCGATATCCCGCCCATCCAGCCTGACGGCGCGTTGCCGCGATGCTCGTGCCCGGCGTCCGCGACGATCGAGAACGCGAGCGATCGCAGGTAGCACGAGCTCGCGTTCTTGTAGTAGCGGACCTGAAGGTTGTTGTCGGTGTACAGCCGCAGCGAGTCCGGATCGCCTTCGGCTTCGCGGCCCGCGTAGAACGAGTTGACGAGCGACAGCCACTCGCGCGGACGCCAGTTCCACAGGTAGCCGCCGGCGCGCGTCTCGTGCCACTCGCCGAACGTCTGCCAGCCGTTGACCAGCCACAGCTCGAGCTTCATCCGCTCGGTGAGCAGCAGCTGGCCGCGAAGCCCGAAGAAGTAGTACGGCGTGAAGTCCGACATGAACGCGTGGTTGTAGGCCCAGTTCTCCTCGGGCAAGTAGCTCTCGAGCCCGACGTACGACGGGAAGATGCCGACCTCGACGTTGATCCCGTGCAGCCGGTGAAAGTGCCAGCCGACCGCGGCCTGCTGGACGTTCTGCAGCAACCGGTTCGTCAGGTAGAATCCGCGCGTCGTCGTCGTGTCCTGGCCCGCGATGGTCTCGACCGTCGAGCCGTACTGGATGTAGAGCCGGCCGATCGGACCGTCGAGCCCGGTGACGTCGATGCCGAGGTGCGCGAGGTTGAGCGAGATCTCGTTGTGGCGTGGCGCGGTCGTCGTCGGAAACACCGTGTGATCGATCGGCTCGTGGAACTGCCACTCGTAGTACGTGTCGATGTAGAGCGAGAACGTCACCGGCCCGTTCTTCAACAGCGATGCGGGCTGCGGGTTGTTGCCGTTCATCCACCCGAAGTCGAATTCGCCGAACGTCGGCTCCTTCTCGTCGAGCGGCGGCTCGTGGGGCGGCGCGCTCGGCGGCGCGGGCGGGACGCGCGCCTCGAGATCGGTGAGTCGCTGCTCGATCGTAGGGGGCGGCGCGGCCGAGCCAGAGCCAGGTCCGTCGTCAGCGAGCGCGGCGTACGGCGCGGCGGCGATTCCGAACGCGAGCGCGACGAGTGCGAACCGGACCATAACGGCGAGCCGCCATTCTGTACGCGTTGCGGCGATGGCGCGCAAGGGCTCCGTCTGACGTGCGTTCAGCGACGTTTGCCGACGCGATCTCGTCGTGATACCTAGGGATGCCGTCTTGGGGCGCGTTGCGAACGAATGACCGACCCCGCCGCTTCGACGACGAACGCCTCCGGCTCTAACCACACGCACGGCACCGGCGCGCACGCCGCGGTGCACGATGGTAAGGAGCTCGCGTGGCTGTCGCTCGGCGCGCTCGGGGTCGTCTACGGCGACATCGGGACCTCGCCGCTCTACGCGATGCGCGAGTGCATGACCCATTCGTCGCAGGTCGGCCCCGAGCCCGCGAACGTGATGGGCCTGCTGTCGCTCGTGTTCTGGGCGCTGACGCTCGTCGTCGTCATCAAGTACCTCGTGTTCATCATGCGCGCCGACAACAAGGGCGAAGGCGGGATCCTCGCCCTCGCCGCGCTCGTCGCCCGCAAGGAACCGAAGGCGTCCGATGGCGGCAGGCGCGCGACCCGGCTCGCCGTCCCGATCTTGCTGGCGCTGTTCGGCGCGGGCCTGCTCTACGGCGATGGCGTGATCACGCCGGCGGTCTCGGTGCTCGGCGCGATCGAGGGCATGAGCGAGCAGAGCCCGCGGTTCGCGACGCTGATCGTGCCGTTCTCGGTCGCGATCCTCGTCGGCCTGTTCTGGGTCCAGCGCTGGGGCACCGCGCGGATCGGCTCGGTGTTCGGCTGGATCATGCTCGCGTGGTTTCTCGCGATCGGCGCGGCCGGCGTGCCGTTCATCATCCGCAACCCCGGCGTGCTCGCGGCGGTCAGTCCGCACTACGCGGTCGAATTCCTCGTCGATCACGGCATGGTCGGCTTCTTGTTGCTCGGCTCGGTCGTGTTGTGCGTCACCGGCGCCGAAGCGCTGTACGCCGACATGGGCCACTTCGGCCGCAAGCCGATCCGGCTCGCGTGGTTCGTGGTCGTGTTTCCCGGGCTATTGCTCAACTACTTCGGTCAAGGCGCGCTGTACCTCGAGCGCGGCGCCGCGGTGTCCAACCCGTTCTACGAGCTGGTGAGCGGTGGCCCGTTCCTCGTCCCGATGATCGTGCTCGCGACCGCCGCGGCGGTGATCGCATCGCAAGCGCTGATCTCCGGCGCGTTCTCGCTGACCAACCAGGCGGTCCAGCTCGGCTACGTGCCGCGCGTCACCGTGATCCACACCTCGCACAAGGCGGAGGGCCAGATCTACATCCCCGAGGTCAACTACTTGTTGATGCTCGCGTGCGTCGCGCTCGTGCTGTCGTTCAAGAGCAGCGCGAGCCTCGCCGCCGCGTACGGCATCGCGGTGACCGGCACGATGGCGATCACGTCGTACCTGTACATGCTCGTGTGCCGGCGCAACTGGGGTTACTCGTGGGGCGCGGCGCTCGCGCTGTTCATCCCGTTCGTGACGATCGATCTCGCGTTCTTCACGGCCAACCTCGACAAGATCGCCGCCGGTGGCTGGTTTCCGCTCGCGGTCGGCGTCGGGGTCTTCGCGATCATGACGACGTGGTGGCGCGGCCGGCACGAGCTGGCGAGGATCATGGAATCCGGGTTGATGCCGGACGACCTGTTCCTCGCCGATATCGCGATGACGCCGCTGCCGCGCGTGCAAGGCACCGCGGTGTTCATGGCGTCCGGCACCGACGGCATGCCGAACGTGCTGCTCCACCACGTCAAGCACAACAAGGTCCTGCACCAGCAAGTCGTGCTGCTGTCGATCGTCACCGAGACCATGCCGTTCGTGGTGGGCACGTCATCGCTCGTGGTCAAGGAGCTCGGCAACGGGTTCTATCGAGTCATCGCGCGCGTCGGCTTCATGCAGCAGCCGAACGTGCCGCGCCTGCTCGCGCGCTGCGCGAAGACCGGCCTGATCGTCAGCGAGGCCGATACGACCTACTACCTCGGTCGCCAGACCCTGCTGACCACCGGCAAGTCCCGGATGGCCAAGTGGCGCAAGATGACGTTCTCGTTCTTGTCGCGCAACTCGCGTCCGCCGACATCGTTTTTCCATCTACCTCCGAACCGCGTGGTCGAGCTCGGGCTGCAGATCGAGCTGTGAGCGCGACGTAAGTGGCCAGATCGGCTCGGCTCGCCGACGCCTCGGCTCTTTACGGTTTCTTTACGCCGACACGCATACAGCTCGAGACAGCAGCTCATGCGCGCCTGGGCACAGCGGCTTCTCGGCCGTGCACGCGACCTCCGCGATCCTCACGTCTTCCACCAGATGAGCCTGGTCGCGTTCCTGGCGTGGGTCGGCCTCGGCGCGGACGGCCTCAGCTCGTCGTCGTACGGCCCCGAGGAGGCGTTCAAGGCGATCGGCTCGTGGCACCCGGAGGGATGCTACGAAAACGCCGCGATCCTCGCCAAGGACTGCCACTTCAGTCCCGACCACGCATACCTCGCGGTGTTCCTCGCCGGCGCGATCGCGGCGACCGTGTTCATCATCTCGTGGAGCTATCGCCGGATCATCGAAGAGTTCCCGCATGGCGGCGGCGGTTACATCGTCGCGAGCAAGCACCTCGGGCCGTACGTCGGCGCGCTATCGGGCTCGGCGTTGCTCGTCGACTACGTTCTGACGATCGCGATCTCGCTCGCGTCCGGCGCCGACGCGATCCTGACGTTCGTACCGAGCCTGCTGCCCTACAAGATCGAGATCGTGCTCGCACTGCTCGCGGTGCTGACGCTGATGAACCTGCGCGGCATCAAGGAGTCGGTCACGATCCTGATGCCGATCTTTCTCGCCTTCCTCGTCACTCACGCGATCTTGATCTTCGGGGCGATCGGCACGAACCTGGACCACGCTGGCGAGATCGCGACGTCGGTCTCGGAGGGCGCGCGCAGCCATCTCAGCACCGTGGGTTTTTTGGGCGTCGCGCTCGTGTTCATGCGCGCGTTCTCGTTAGGCGGCGGCACGTTCACGGGCATCGAGGCGGTCTCGAATGGTATCGGCATCATGCGCGAGCCGCGCGTGCGCACAGCGAAGCGCACGATGCTGCTCATGGCGACATCGCTCGCGATCACCGCGAGCGGCATCCTGCTCGCGTACCTGCTGCTCCACGTCTCGCCCGAAAAGGGCAAGACGATGAACGGCCTGCTCGCCGAGAAGTTCGTCGGCGACTCGACTGCGGGGACGATCTTCATCGTGATCACGCTCGTGTCCGAAGGCGCGTTGCTGTTCGTCGCGGCGCAAGCCGGCTTCGTCGACGGTCCGCGCGTGATGGCGAACATGGCGCTCGATCAGTGGATGCCATCGCGGATGGCGGCGCTGTCCGAGCAGCTGACGATGCGCAACGGCGTCTACCTGATGGCGGCGGCCGCCGCGATCGTGCTCGCGTACACCGGAGGATCGGTCGACGCGCTCGTCGTCATGTACAGCATCAACGTGTTCATCACGTTCACGTTGTCGAACGTCGCGATGATCCGTCACGCGGCGCACGCGAAGGAAGGCAAGTGGAAGCGGGCCATAGGCGTGCACTCGCTCGCCGCCGCGGTGTGCGCGATGATCCTGGTCGTCACGATCGTCGAGAAGTTCACCGAGGGCGGTTGGATCACGACGGTGATCACCGCGACGCTGGTCGCCGTGTGCTTCATGATCCGCCGTCACTACAGGGCGGTCGGCGCGACGGTCGTGGCGCTGTCGAAGGAGCTCGAGCTCGGCACGCCGCCGCCCCCCGAGCTCGCGCGGAACCGAGAGCTCGACCCGAATAAGCCGACCGCGGTCGTGCTCGCGGGTGGCTACGGCGGCCTCGGCCTGCACACGCTGCTGCAGATTCCACGGGTGTTTCCCGGCCAGTTCTCGCAGGTCGTGTTCATCGCAGCAGGGGTGATCGACGCCGGCGTGTTCAAGGGCAAGGACGAGGTCGACGCGCTCGGCGCGAAGCTCGACGGTGATCTCGACAAGTACGTCGAGTTTGCGCGCGCACACCTGGGGTGGGCCGCGGACCGCGACTCGGCGATCGGGACCGAGGCGGTGACCGAGCTCGATCGGCTGTGCCGCGAGGTCGCGCTGCGCTTCCCGCGCTCGGTGTTCTTCGCCGGCAAGCTGATCTTCCAGGAGGAGAGCTGGTACCAGCGCTTGCTCCATAACGAGACCGCCGCGGCGGTCGAGCGCCGGCTGCAATTCGCCGGCTTGACGATGATCGTGATGCCGGTGCGGATGTTCCACACCGCGAACCACCCTTGATCGAATCTTGATCGTGGACCTGGCGTGCTTGACGGGAAACATGCGGGAAAACGGGTACTGATGAGGCGTGTCGACCGAGGATCACGAAGCCGTTACCGAGGAACGAGCCCTCGGCTACGCGCTGACCGCTGCTGGCAGCTTGCCGGTGATCGGCTGGCTCGTGCACGGTGGTGCGGCGGGCGCCGGGATCACCTTGAGCCTCGCGATGATCGTCGCCGGCATCATCGCCCTGCGGCGCGGCCGCCGGGTCGGCATCCCGCGGGCGACCCTGCGCTAGCCCCGAGGGCGAGTGCTCGGCCGTGACCACCCAGAAACGCGCTACGGTGGTCGGTGTGACCGCCACTCGCCGGTTCGTGCGCTCGTACGGGATCGCGGCGCTCGGGGTCGCGGTCGCGACGATGTGTGGCTTGGTCGCGGGCTCGCGGATCACGCTAGCCGACCAGGCGATGCTGTACCTGCCGGCGATCCTGCTCGCTGCATTCGGCGGCCGTCGGGCGAGCTTGGCGGCCGCGGTGCTGTCGGTCGGCGCGTTCGATTTCTTCTTCGTGCCGCCGCGGTTCACGTTCGCGGTGTCCGATACCCAGTCACTGATCACGTTCGCCGTCATGTTCGGCGTCGGCGCGGCGAGCGGCGAGCTGGTGGCGCGGCTGCGCGACGCACAACAAGCGAGCCGCGACCGCGAGCTGCGCACCGCCGCTTTGCTCGAGTTCACGCGCGATGCGGCCGCGGCGACCGAGGTCGAGGACGTCGTCGCGGTCGTGATGAGCCACCTGCGCAGCGCGCTCGCGGTCGAACCGACCGTCCGGATTCCGGACGATGTGCCGCTCGACAAGCCGCTCGCGATCACGATCGAACCGGCGCTATCGGCAGATCTTCAGCGCTTCGTGCTCGCGGTGGCCCATCAAGCTGGTGTCGCGATCGGCCGCCTCCAGCTCGCGGCGGCCGCGCGCGACGCCGCGTTGCGCGTCAAGGCCGAGGAGCTGCGCAGCGCGCTGCTGTCGACGGTGTCGCACGATCTGCGCACGCCGCTCGCCGTGATCACCGGGATGGCAACCGCGCTGCGCGACGGCAACGCGCTCGGCGACGCACTCGCCCGCGAGGCGATCGACACGATCGTCGAAGAAGCGCAACGGCTGAGCCGGATCCTGACCAATCTACTGTCGATCACGAAGGTCGAGAGCGGAGCGGCTCCGCGGCGCGAGTGGGTTCCACTCGAAGAGCTCGCGGGCACCGCGCTGCATCGGCTCGAGGCGACGCTCGCCGATCATCCGGTCGCCGTCGACATCGCGCCGACCGCGCTCGCGCACGTCGACCCGATCCTCGTCGAGCAGCTGCTGATCAACCTGCTCGAGAACGCCGCGAAGCACACGCCACCGGGCACCGCGATCGCCGTGCGCGCGAGCCGAGACGCGACGGGGGCGACGCTCGAGGTCAACGACCGCGGGCCCGGCCTGCCGTCGGTCCCACCGGCGCAGCTCTTCGACCGGTTCTTTCGCGGCGAGCGCGCGACCGCCGCCGGGGTCGGCCTCGGGCTCGCGGTGTGTCGCGGCATCGCGATCGCCCACGGCGGCCAGATCGAAGCGGCGCCGCAAGCCGGCGGTGGTGCGGTGTTTCGCGCGCACTTTCCCGATGACGGCCTGCCGCCCGATCTGTCCGGTCCCGACGAGCCGGTCGCGGAGGCGACGTGACCGCGCTCGGCGAGTGCGTGCTGGTCGTCGAGGACGAAGCGCCGATGCGCAGGTTCCTGTGTCAGGCGCTGGTCAGCCACGGCTATCGCGTCGCCGAGGCCGGCTCGCTCGCGCGCGCTCACGAGGTCGCGACCGAGACCCGGCCTGCGGCGATCCTGCTCGACCTCGGCCTGCCCGACGGCGACGGGCTCGATCTGCTGCGCACCGTGCGCGAATGGTCGACCGCGCCGGTGATCGTGCTGTCGGCGCGCGATCGCGAAGGCGACAAGGTCACCGCGCTCGACGCCGGCGCCGACGACTATCTGACCAAGCCGTTCGGCACCAGCGAGCTCCTCGCGCGCATCCGCGTCGCGCTGCGTCGAGTCCGCGGCCAAAACAAGCCCGATGACCCCACGATCGAGATCGGCCCGATCCGGATCGATCACGCGCGCTACGAAGTATTCGTCGACGCCAAGCCGATTCACCTCACGCCGATCGAGTTTCGCCTGCTCGCGCTGCTCGCCCGCCACGCCGGCAAGGTGCTGACCCATCGCCAGCTGTTGCAGGCGGTGTGGGGCCCGCGCAGCACGCAGCACACCCACTACCTCCGCGTGCACATGGCGGCGCTGCGCCGCAAGATCGAAGCGGATCCGGCCCGACCGCGCTGGCTGACGACCGAGGCCGGCGTCGGCTATCGCTTGCTCGACGAGTAGCGCCCGGTCAGCCGCGCCCGCCCTCGGCCATCCTCACGTCGATGCGCGCGAGCAGCTTGCGGACGCGCTCGGCCATGTCGTCGAGCTCGGACAACCCGGACGCAGCGCCGAGCTTCTGCGCGAAGTTCATGACCCGGATCAGGTAGCCGAACAGGTTGCCCTCTTCGTGCTCGAGGCCGTGCTTGTCGACGAACTCCAAGAACCCCACGCCGCTGTCCTCGAGCTGCGCCCACACCGTCTTCGGCTTCTTGCCCCCGTGGAGCTCGGGGTGCGGGACCTTGCTCGAGAACTCTTGATGGATCACCTCGATCTTCGTCAGCGGTCGCGGGTGCGCCTTGTCCCATTCGGCTTCGATGTCGTCCCAGGTGACGTGCGGGTTGTCCATGCGCGCCTCGCGCAGCCGCGTGCGCATCCACTCGCGCTTCTCGTCTTCGCCCTTGCGGCTGAGCAAGCGCTGGATGATGTCGTGATCGATCAGATATTCGACGAGCTCGCGCAGCTCGATGTACTCGAGCTGATGGTTGAACAGCACGTAGAAGATCAGCAGGCCATCCATGCCCTGCAGCTCGCGGATCATCTGGCCGGAGATCTGCTTGCCGTGCTCGTCGAGCACGCCGATCGCGCGCATGTTCGCGACGAGCTGCTCGAGGATCTTCGTCAGCTCCTTGCGATCGCGATCCCCGAGCAGGAGGTTCTCGATCACCGTCACGATATCGAGCCGCATCGACGGCGGCAGCGACGCCTCGGTCGCCGCGATCCGCTTGTCGAGGTCGGACAGCGGCACCTCGGTGAGATCGGGCAAGCCGATCGCGAGCACTTGCTCCGCGGTGATCTTCGTCTTGCTGCGCAGCTCGGCCGGCTCGCCGCGGACGAGCTCGGCGTGCGAGTCGGGCGACCACGTCACATCGCCCTTGCGTTGCGCATCGCTGCGCGCGCGGTTGTAGACGCTCTTCGTCACCTTCGACACGTCGTAGCCCGGGCGCTTCGCGGCGTCCTTGAGCTCCTTGCGCAGCTCGACGACCACGTCTTCGGGCGCGAGCGTCACCGCGAGGCCCTTGTCGTCGAACTGCGGCCGGCCCGCGCGACCCGCCATCTGGTGATACTCGGCCGCGGTGATCATCCGCGCCTGCTGCTTGATGAACTTGCGCAGCGACGGAAACACGACGGTGCGCGCCGGCAGGTTGATCCCCGCCGCGATCGTCTCGGTCGACACCACGAACTTGATCAAGCGCTCGAGCGCGAGCTGTTCGACGAGCTGCTTGTAGCGCGGCAGGATGCCGGCGTGATGGATGCCGATGCCGTGGCCGAGCAGCGGCCGCAGCTCCTTCGCGGCGCCACTCGGCAACAACGCCTCGTCGCACAGCGCCTCGATCCGCGTCTTCTCCTCGTCGGTCGTGAACCGCCGGCACGACTTCAACAGGCGCGCGACCTCGAAGCACTGCTCGCGGCCGAACACGAACACGATCGCGGGCACGTCGCCGCCGTGGGCGAGCTCGCGCACGGTGTCGATCAGCATCTCCTCGCGGTAGTCGTGGACGAGGGGCACCTTGCGCTCGCGCGAATCGACGAGCTCCATCGTCGACGCGGCGGGTGAGCGTCGACCCACTGGCAGAACTTCTCGGGGTGACCGACCGTCGCCGACAGGATCACGAGCTGCGTGCGCGGATCGAGCCCGATGATCGATTGCTCCCATACGTAGCCGCGCTCGGGGTCGTTGAAGTAGTGGCCCTCGTCCATCACGACGATGTCGGCGGGCGACACGTTCTTGTCGGCGACGATCCGATTCCACAGGATCTCGGCGACCTCGACCTGGATCGGCGCCTCGCGATTGACCTTGTAGTCGCCGGTCGCGAACCCGACATAGCCTTCGCCGAAGTCGGCGCACAGCTCGCGATACTTCTCTTCGGTCAACGCGCGCAGCGGCGTCGTGTAGATCGCGCGCTGGTTGCGGCCCATCGCGGCGTGCAGCGCGGCCTTCGCCATCAGCGTCTTGCCGGTGCCGGTCGGCACGGTGACGAGCAGGCTCTTGCCGGCGAACACCGCGGTGATCGCACTGCTCCTGGACCGGGTACGGTTCGAGGCCGCGGCTCCACAGGAACTTGTCGTAGAACGAAAGCTCGAGGTCGCCGTCGCTCGTCACGCTCGACGTGTACCAGCGATCGGGTCGGGGACGCTGTCGGTTTTGTCAACTAACGCCGTCAACGCGCCAGCAGCGCCTTGGCGTTCGCCACGACGCCATCGTACGTCGAGTGCCACTTCCGGCTGACGATGTCGTGGAGCTCGGCCTTGCCTTCTGCGCTGCGTCCGAGCGCGAGCAGCTCTTGGGCCTCTTGCAGCCGGAGCGCCGGATTGCTCTGGTCGACCACCACCGCCTGGTGGCGGAACGGTTGCGCCTCGCCGAGCCGGCCGAGCTTTGCGTAGACGGTCGCGACCGCGACATAGCCCGCGCTCGAGTACGGATCGCGATCGATCTCCGAGGACAAGTAGCGCCACGCTTCCGTGCGGTCACCGTCGCGCAGCAACAGCTCCCCGAGGTCGCGATCGATCGAGCTATCGCCGAGGTCGAGCTCGCGGCCGCGGTCGGCCCAGTGCTTCGCGCGCGCGACCGCCTCGGTGTGCGCACGGCCGTGGCTCTGGAGTGCGAGCTGCGTGCAGTCGTCGAACATGTGGCGGAGCTCGGCGGCGACCACCGAGCGCGTGACCGGCGACCCCGCCGCATCGAACGCGGCCTCGTAGTGGGCGAGCGCATCGCCATAGCGCGACTCCGAGTCGGCGATCTCGCCTGCCAACATGTGAAGCTCGCGCGTGCCGACGCGCTGGACGAGCGGCTCGAGCACGCCGTCGGCCCAGGCGGTCAGGCCGTATTGCCGCGCCGCCGCGATCATCGCGAGCTGATCGTCGACGTCATCGCCGGCCAGCTCCGACGCGCGCTGCAGCGTCGCGAACAGCTCGGCGCGATCGCGCGCGGCGATCGGCACCATCGCCATGACGTGGGCAAAGCTCCGGCCGGCGAGCACGCGGTCGCTCCACGTGTGCCACAACAACTGCCAGCCGGCGTCGTTCGAGGTCGCGGTCGCATACACCTGCGCGACCTGCTCGAGCATCGGCGGCATCGCGTCGAGGTCCGGGTTCGACATCAGATCGACGATGCGTTCGCTGGCGCGCTCGTCCTGACCGGCCCATTGCCACTCCTGAGCCGCCCGCGCGCGAGCTACGTTGCGCAGCTCGCCTACCGCGATCGCGTCCCACGCCGCCGCGCGTTGCTCGTGCGGCACTCGCCCGTAGCTCGTCATCAACTCGACGACCGCGCGACGCGCCTCGACGGCGCGCTCGTCGATCGACAGCAGCGCATCGAGCGCGGCATGGGTCGAGGCATGGCCGTCGGACGCCGCGTGCGCCGCCGATCGCAGCGTCCACAAGGTCCCGATCAAGGTGTCGCGCAGCACCGCGGCCGGGCGCGCGCTCGGGATCGAGCTGTTGCGACCCTCGAGCGCGAACAGCGCGACCGGATCGTCCGCCAGCGGCGCGAGCGCCGAGACGAGCTCGCGATCGAGGGCTTGCCCGGAGCTCGCGATGCTTTGGCTCGCGAGCGCGACATCGCCGCGCGAGATCCCGCCGTGATGCGCGAGATCGAGAAACGCCTTGCCGATCGCCTCGCTGTCGTTGCCGGCCGCCAGGCTCGCGAGCAGCTCGCGCTGGAGTTGCCGCCATGCCGGCGTCCCGATCGGCAGCGCCGCGAGACGCGTGGCCCAGTACGGAGGCGCGTGCTCGGGGAGCTCGACCGTGACGTCGGACCGCGGTCCGGGGTTCGCCCAGGCGACGGCATCCGGGATCGGACTCAGCTCGTAGCTCGCGGCGAGGTCTTGTCCACGGACGCGTGCGGCGCTCGGGCCGCTGTCGGTCCAGGTCACCGCGACGACCGTGTGCGCGTCGCCATCGGTGACCGCGATCAAGCGATCCCTGTCGTCGAACCGCAGCACGTATTCGACGCGAGCGACGCCGTCGATCGTCGCGGCCAGCGCGACCTCGTGCGGTCCCCGCGCGGCGACGTCGAACCACTTCGCCCAGTGCGCGGGCTCGGCGATCCAGATCGGAAACGATCCGAGCGCGAGCGCGATGTCGTCATCGCCGATGTCGCGCGTGACGTCGAGCCCGAGCTCGACATAGCGCCGCGTCCAGCGCGCCCCGTCGAAGGCCGCGGTCTCGTCGAGCAGGTACGGCGTCGTCGTCCGCCAGCCGAAGTGATGCGCCGGGTCGACCGCGATGTCGCGATCGCCCCAGTGATAGAGGCCCGCCGGCAACGCATCGTGGGCCCGTCGCAGCAACTCGCGCGCCGCGGCATCGATCGTATGCGGGCCGGCACCATTCGCGCGCAGCTGCGCTCGCACGGTATCGATATCGTCGCCGCTGAGGCCCGGAACAAATGCGCTGACGTCGCCGAACCCGCTCCTGACCGGCTCCGTCAGCTGCTTGAGGTTGTAGACCGGGATGGTGATGTCATCGCCGGCGCGGATATGAAACGCGGAGCCTTCGTCGTGCGCGAGGTAGCCTCGGTGGACCAGCTGGAGCTGGTAGCGACCGCTCCCCAGGACATCGATCGGCTCGACCCTCGGTCCCCACGCATCACCGGACGCGTGCGATTGTTCCGCCTCCTCGGGCGACGTGGTGATGGTCAGACCGCCCGCGAACCTGCCGTCGATCTCGAGCTCGCGAATCGCCGGCGCCCTCGTAAACCAAGTGGGTGTGAAGCTCTGCGCCGAGGGCACGACGAGCGGCCGACGTACGACCTCGGTGTCGCCGAGATCGACGAGAGGGCGCACGGCGCTCGTCCACGCCGCGGTCACCGGGATCGTCGCGGGCATCGCGTAAGGAGCCCAGGTCGCGCCGTCGCCCTTCTTGACGCCGTACTGCGCGTACATCGCGTCGTTCTCGAGCACGAGCAGCGACGTGTGGCGCGACAGCAAGAAGTAGCGCTTGCCGAGCGCGACGATCTGGCGCCGCAACTGCTCGTCGCGAGCCTCGCGCGGGTCGGGGATGTCGGCGGTGCCGACGGCATCGGCGGCCACCGGCTCGTACTTCGCGGCGAGCAGCGCGTCGATCTTTCGCTGGGCCCACAGCCGCGGCAGATAGCCCGCGTTCGGCGTCGGGGCGGCGAGCGCGATCCGCTGCGACCACGGCTTGCCATCGCGCGTGCCCGTGATGACTACCGCCGTCGGGGTCGCGTTGCCGGTCAGCTTCGCGACGAGCTCGAGTTGCTCGCCATCGGCGAGTTGCGGCGACCGAACGAACGCGCTCGAGGCCACGTCGCTGCCGTCGCTCGCGACGAGCCTCGCGACCAAGCCCGTGATCCGCGACGTATGCAGCGCCGCGACGAGATCGAGCACGCGCCAGTCGAGATCATCGGCGAGGTCGATCGTCGTGGCGTAGCCACCCGTCGCCGCGGCGAGGCCCGCGAGCAGCCCGGTATCGACGCCATCGCCGAGCCCGATGCCGACGAACTGCGCGTTGCCGACGAGCTTGTCGCGCAGCGCATCGAGTTGGGTCGCGCCGGCCGTGACCACGCCGTCACCGAGGTAGATGATCGTCGCGTCCTCGGGTGCGACGCCAGCGAGCAACGGCAGCGCGGTGTCGAGCGCCCCTGCGACATCGGTCGCGCCGATCCCGCCTTCGGTGGCGAGCGCTCGACGAAGCGCAGCGCGGTCGACATCGCGAACCTTGGTGAGCCCGAGCTTGACCCGCGCAGCGGCGTCGAACGCGACCACCGCGACGCGATCGTCTTCATCGAGCTCGCGCATCAGCGCATCGACCACTTCGGTCTGCGCCTCGAGCGCGAGCTTGTCGCGCGACGCGCTGACGTCATCGAGGATGACCCAGGTGCGCGGGCGATACGCGGCGCGGGCGGAGCCCAGTCGATCGAAGTCGAGCGGCGCGCGGACGAGCGCGAACCGATCGTCGCCGTCGCGCGCGATGCTGAACGTCACCGCGTTGCGTGGGTCGCGGACCCGCACGACCAGCGCGTCGCCGATCTTCTCGGCGGTGCCGTGATAGCGCACGATCGCATCGTCGCCGTCGCGCGTGACCACGATGGGATAGCTCGTCGCCGACAGCTCGCAGCGCGCGCACCCTTTGACCCGCATCGCGATGTCGAGCTCGCCGACCGGACGGTCGACGTCGGGCAACGGCACGGTCAGCGTCCAGTCGTCGTACAGCTTCGGCAGGCTCTGCGTGTAAGCGAGCGCGAGGCGCTTGTCCTGGTGCGCGGGCAACGGATAGACGCGCAGCGCGAGCCGACCGGCGCCGGCCCACTCGAGCAACGCGGGATCGACCCGGCGATAGACGAGGTCCTCGTAGATCCGGCGCGCGCTCATCCGCTCCACGACCGCCGATTCCATCAGCTTGCCGTCGACGTACATCGCGAGCCGTTGCAACGCGGCGTCCGGTGGAATCGCGAAGCGATAGATGCCTTCGAGATCCTGATCGGAGTCGTTGCGGAACGTCTGATCGATCGCGACGCGCGCGACTTGGTCCTCGACGACGATATCCAGCCCGAGCTTCATGATCGGCAGCGGGTACTCGTCGCCCCACGGCGGATGCGAACGCAGCCCCGGATCGCGAGCGAACAGCGTGCCGTGATGTCCGATCGCGGTCGGCGCCTCGCGCCGAACCTCGCGCGACCAGCTGACGAGCTCGGACAACCGCGGTGCCGGGCCGCGGACCGGGGCGCGCCCAGCCGCGACCACGCCTTGATCGCCGGCGTGCAACACGAGCTCGCCGCGGTCGCCGATCAGCTTCACGACGCCGCGCAACACCGCCGCGATCGTTTGATCGGTTTCGGCGTCGACGAAGAACTTGGTGCCGAGCACCTCGATCCGGCCGCGTGCGGTGTCGACGACGAAGTCGCCCTTGCCCGGCACCACATCGAGCAGCACCGCGCCGGTCACCCGGACGTGACGCGGACCGACGACCGCGAGCGTGCTGCCCGCGCGCGCGACGTACGTCGTGCCATCGGCGAGCGTGCCGGCGCCAGTCTGCGGCTGGCTGAGGCCGGCGACGGTTCCCGGGTGGGCGACGAACCGCAGCGCGACGAACGCGATCGCCGCGGCGGCGGCGAGCCCGATGCCGAGCGCGAGCAATGGCGTGCGCAGCTTGGCGCGAACGGCGGGCACCGCCGCGGCGGCCGCGTGGTTCGAGAGCAAGGCTTCGCGAATCCGCACGCGCGCGGCGTCGGACATCTGCGGCGGCTCCCCACCGCCTTCAAGCAAGCTCGAGACGTTGTGCTCGAGCACATCGGTTTCGGATTTCATACGGCCTCCGACAGGTGGCTCGACAGCGCGGCGAACGTGTCGCGGAACGCGCGACGCGCGCGAGCGAGTAAAGACTTGGTGGCGTCGATCGAGATCCCGAGCTCGCCGGCGAGGGTCTCGAGGGTCTCGCCATCGACGTACTTGCGCGTCAGCGCGGTGCGGTACTGCTCCGGAAGATTTGCGATCGCCATGTGGACGAGGTCGCGGGTCTCCGCGCGCTCGAGCACTTCGCCCGGCAATGGCCGCTCCGCCATCGCCGCGAACGTCTGCGCGAGCGTCGCGTCGATCCGCTGCCACGCCTCGCGGAGCTCGTCACCGCGATGGTGGGCGCGCAGGTGATCGCGAATCACGTTGCGCGACAGCACCGCGAGCCAGCTGCCGAGCGAGCCACGACTCGCGTCATAGTCGGCCGGGCGCGATAACGCGTTCGCGAACGTCTCTTGCACGACGTCCTCGGCGACCGCGGCATCACGGCCGACGCGATAGAACACGAACGTGTACAGCCCGGCGACGTGCGCGTCGTACAGCCTCGCGATCGCCTCGGCATCGCCGGCGCGTGCGCGCTGGAGCTCGGCCGAGCTGCCCGATCGGAAGAGCCGCGCGAACAGCGCGCCGATCACGTTTCACCTTGCATGAGTGGTGGTGTCAACGGCGGGATCAGAGGTGTCGCACTATCTTGCGCGGCCATCACCGCTTCGCCATTCCGGTTCCGCTTCACCGTCCACTATTTCCGGGCGAATAGTGAGTAGTAAACCGGGAACCGGAACCGGAACTGGAGTGCTACGGTGCGCCGTGGCGTTCGATGGGCCTCTGATCGCCGACCGTTATCGACTCGGTGACCGGCTCGGCAAGGGCTCGCAGGGCGAGATCTATCTCGCCCGTGACGAGAAAGCGAAAGGCGCCGAGGATCGCGAGGTCGTGGTCAAGCGGCTGACCCCGCGCGGCACGTGGAAGTCGTTCGAGCTGTTCGAGCGTGAGGCGAAGGTGCTGTCGCAGCTCCGCCATCCGGGCGTCCCTCGCCATCACGCGACGGTCGAGGCACCGCCTGGCACGTTCAACCTCGTGATGCAGCGCGCACCCGGCGAGAACCTGCGCGACCAGGCGAAGCGCCGCCGGTTGTCCGAGACCGAGTTGCGCGACGTGCTCGTGCGCACGCTCGAGATCCTCGACTACCTACAGACTCGCTCGCCGGTCGTCGTCCACCGCGACATCAAGCCCTCGAACCTCATCCGCGCGCCCGACGGTACGATCACGCTCGTTGATTTCGGCGGCGTGCTCGATGCCGCGCGGGAGGCCGGCGGCTCGACCGTGGTCGGCACGTTCGGCTACATGGCGCCGGAGCAGCTCCACGGCAAGGTCACCGGGGCGACCGACATCTACTCGCTCGGCGCCACGATCGTCGCGCTCGCCGGCGGGATCGAGCCCGAGGACGTGCCGCGCAAGGGCCTCACGATGGACCTCGACCGCCATCTACCGTCCCTCGATCCCTGTCTGCGAGCGACCCTGGTCGCGATGACCGATCCCGATCCCGATCGCCGGCCGCAACGCGCCCGCGATGTCCTCGCCCTGCTCGCGAAGAGTCGACCGCGGCGCAGCTCCGCGTCGCCGCGCGACCGAGCGCTGGTCCGGTCCTCGCCCTCGCCACTCGCGCAACGCCGGCTGTTCGCCGATGTGGCCGAACCGGTCGGCACGCTGCTCCGCCTCGGCGTGCTCGGCTTCGGCGCCGGCGGCTGGATCGGTATGGTCGCGCTCCGCCTCAACGTCATGATCGTGTTCGCGATCGCGATGGCGCTTGCCTTCCCCGCGCGCAAGAAGATCCGCGGCGTCGGTACCGAGCTCGACACCATGCTGTCCGAAGGCCAGAGCGGCTTCACCGCGATCATGAGGGGCGCGATGGCTCGCGACTAACCGCGGGGACGGAGGAATTCTTGTCAACCGAGACGTCGGCCGTGATCCCAACGATCGCGCGCCGTTACGTGGGGACGGAGGAATACTTGTCAACCGCCCGGGGGTTCCGCTGCGCTGCCGGCACCCTCATCGCGGAGCGTGATCCGCATGGCGTTCCATGCTCTGGCCTGGCAGCATTAGCCGGCATGGCAGTCGCCCGCACCTCTGGCCAAGGCGACGTACGCGTTCCATGTCCGCTGTGCGGCGGCTTGCTTCATCCGATCGCGGGTCGCTGCAAGCACTGCAAGGCGGACCTCTCGACCTATCGGGGTAGCCGCCCGCAAGCAAACGCGCCGCTGCCGGCGCTCGCGAACGGGTCACCACCGCATGCCGCCCCGCCCCCCGCGCGCGCCGCCGTGCCGGTGCCGATGCCGATGCCGGTCGGCGATCGCGAATCGCAGCCGGTGCTGCCGCCGCGCCCGACCGGGCGCTCCATGCCGGCGCAGTCGTCGGGCGGCGTGCTGCGCCACTGGCCGGTCGTCGTGATCGTGCTCGCCGTGATCGCGATCGCCGCCGCGGTGATCCTGATGGTCTGGCCGAAGCACGACGGCGATCCCGGCAAGACCGGCATGCTACCGCCCGCGCCGGAGCACATGAATACGAGCCCGTTCGCACCGGGCGACCTGTCTCCCTCGCAGCCGCAGGTCATTCCGCGTCCGCCCCCGACTCCACCGCAGATCGATCCGCCTCGACCTCCGCCGCCGAGCGACACCCAACTCATCGACCCCGACGATTTCGGTGGCGCGCCGAATGGCTCGCCGAACACTCATCTACCGGCGTTACCACCCGGTGACAACAACTTCGGGATGACCGTGCTGAAGCACGCGTGCGCGCGCCTGCTCACTTGTCCCGGCGGCAGCGTGCTTCGCCAGAGCTGCGACATGGTCCACGACCTACCTGACATGCCGATACCGACCAACTGCCCGTCGGCGAAGCAATGTGTCGATGCGATCGACCACCTGAGCTGCACCGACAACCTAGACTTCACGAACGCGATGACCCTGCCGGTGTGCCTGCAAGCGCTGCAGTGCTAGCCCGCGCCCGACGCTGACCTCTGCTACGGTCTCGACGTGAGCTTCGCGCGCCCGCCGTTCGAGATCCTTCGCGCCCCCGCCGCGATGCGCGCCCGCGCCGAGGATCTGCGCCGCGACGGTCGCCGGATCGCGGTCGTGCCGACGATGGGAGCGTTGCACGCCGGCCACCTCGCGCTCGTTCGGGCCGCGCGCGCTCGCGCCGACGTCGTGATCCTCACGATCTTCGTCAACCCGACGCAGTTCGGCCCGAACGAAGATCTCGCGAAGTATCCTCGCGACGAAGCCGGCGACCTCGGCAAGGCGCGCGAAGCCGGCGCCGACCTCGCGTTCTGTCCCGATGCAGCGGCGATGTATCCGGCTGGCGCGCAGACGTTTGTCGAGGTTCGCGAGCTCCAGCAGCCGCTATGCGGTGCCCGCCGACCCGGCCACTTCGCCGGTGTCGCGACGATCGTGACGAAGCTATTCCACATCACGCAGCCGCATCTCGCCGTGTTCGGCGAGAAGGATTACCAGCAGCTCGCGATCCTGCGCCGGATGACTCGCGACCTCGACTTCGGGATCGAGATCGTGTCGGTCCCGATCGTGCGCGAGCCCGATGGCCTCGCGATGAGCTCGCGCAACGCGTACCTGTCCGCCGACGATCGCAGGGCCGCGCTCGCGCTGTCCGCTGGGCTCGCCGCCGCGCAAGCAGCGTTCGCCGCGGGTGAACGCGATGCAGGCGTCGTCGTCGCCGCGGCGCGCGCGCCGCTCGAACACGAGAGTCGCGTGCGAATCGATTACGTCGAGCTGCGCGACGCCGACGAGCTCACCGAGCTCGCCCGCATCGAGAAGCCCGCGGTGCTCGCGATCGCGGCGTTCCTCGGCAAGACCCGGCTGATCGACAACCGCGTGCTCGGCGCCTAGGCCGCGCGCGCGATCTGGCCGAGCTTCGCGGCGAGCCCGCTGCGATAGAACCGGCGCAGCTCGCCGAGCATTTCGGGAATCTTGCTGCGCGCGACGAACTCGCCCTCGAGCCACGCCGCATAGCGACTCGCATTGTCGTTCGCGGCGCGGTAACGGTCGCGTTCGTCGTGGTCGAGGTCCTCGTCGTAGTCCGCGGCGGCGAACAGCCGGTGGCGCAGCGGCACCGAGGCGTCGGGGCCGATCGCGAGCAGACACGTGACGTACTTGTCGACCTCGGCTTGGAGCTCGAGCTCGAGCTGGCTGACCGGGCGCTCCGCACGCGCGCATTGGATCGCGTAGATGAAGTGCGAGACGCCCTCGACCGCGAGCAAGAAGTCTCCGAAGTTGTGGTCACCGAGCCGGCCGGCGTCGCTGCGATCGAGGTTGACCAGCGCCCGCGGATCGACGAACAGCGCGAGTGACATCTCGCCATCGTGCTCGCACACGAGCAACTGTTCGCGTGGGCGGCGTTCGGGCTGCAGGCCGTCGCGAGTCGGCTCGTCGATCATGAAGTCATCGACGTCGACGCCGGTCGAGACCCGGTACAACGCCTCGAGCCCGCGTTGCACGCGCGCGAGCGTTTTCACTACTGGATCACTTTGTGGGCCGGATCGACGAGCACGCCGGCGGCGCGCAGCTTCTTCTCGATCCACTCGTCGCGCGTCCGCAGCCACATCTCGTACAACTTCGTGATGTCGGCGCTCGCGAAATCGGTGCGCTTGCGTACCTCGGCGAGCACGTCGACGAACTGCGGAAACTTGTCCGCGAGCTCTTCGTAGACCTCCGAGATCCGCGCGCCGCGGCTCATCGACCGCGCGAGCTGCGCGTATGCGCTCTGGCCGAGCCCGACGTAGTAGTCGACATCGACCAGCGACCGCGACAGCGACTCCGCGAAGAACCCCGCGACATATAGGGACGTGTCGCCGACGTGCTTGAGCGTGCGTACCCGTTCACCAGGGTCCGCGCCGGGTTGCGCGAGCTTGACGCCGAGCGGCTCGTCGGTGAGCCGCGCGCGCGTCATGTCGCCGAGTAGGCCGACCAGGTACCAACTCGCGGGCTCCGAGGCCGCGAGGTCGACCACCGATAACGCATCGGTCACGACCTCGTGAAAGAACTCGTCGACCGAGCTGGCGAGAGTAACGTCCATGATTCTGATCTTCGGCCGCATCTGAGATCGCGCAAGAACTCGGCGATTCCATATGCTTAGAGAACGCTCCGGAACGGCGTTCTCGGCAGCCCGCGGTGTGGGCGGATCTGCGACCCGCCCGCTCGTGTCGTTACCAACGAAATCCGCAGCCTACGCCCTTGCCAAGGGGCTCTCGGGGCCTTATCTCCAGGCTCGTTAGCAGTCGTCTGTGGTGAGTGCTAACAAAATCCAGCTTTCCCCGAGGAGACCCGTCATGAACGTTCGCCCGCTACAAGACCGCATCCTTGTTCGCCGCATCGAAGAAGTCGAGAAGACCCGCGGCGGCATCATCATCCCCGACTCGGCCAAGGAGCGTCCGCTCGAGGGCAAGGTCATCGCGGTCGGCGCCGGCAAGCGCACCGAGGACGGCACGCTGGTCAAGCTCGACGTCAAGGCGGGCGATCGCATCCTGTTCGGCAAGTACGCCGGCACCGAGATCAAGGTCGACGGCTGGAGCACATCATCATCCGCGAGGACGAAGTCCTCGGCGTCATCGAGTCGTAAGGAGTAGGACCATGGCAGCCAAGGACATCATTTTTGACGAGAAGGCGCGCAGCCGCGTCCAGGCGGGCGTCGACACGCTCGCGAACGCGGTCAAGGTCACGCTCGGCCCGCGCGGCCGCAACGTCGTGATCGAGAAGTCGTGGGGCGCTCCCACGGTCACCAAGGACGGCGTCACCGTCGCCAAGGAGATCGAGCTCGAGAACAAGTTCGAGAACATGGGCGCGCAGATGGTGAAGGAGGTCGCGTCGAAGACCTCGGATAACGCCGGCGACGGCACCACCACCGCGACCGTGCTCGCGCAGTCGATCTATCGCGAGGGCTCGAAGCTCGTCGCGGCCGGTCACAACCCGATGGAGCTCAAGCGCGGCATCGACACTCGCGGTCAGCCGCGATCATCGAGGAGCTCAAGAAGCTCTCGACGCCGACCAAGGGCAAGGAAGACATCGCGCAGGTCGGCACGATCAGCGCGAACGGCGACACCGAGATCGGCAACATGATCGCCGAGGCGATGAAGAAGGTCGGCAAGGAAGGCGTCATCACGGTCGAAGAGGCCAAGACGATGACCTCCGAGCTCGACGTCGTCGAGGGCATGCAGTTCGACCGCGGCTATCTGTCGGCGTACTTCGTCACCGATACCGAGCGGATGGAGACCGTGCTCAACGACGCGTACATCCTCATCCACGAGACGCAAGATCTCGTCGATGAAGGACCTGCTGCCGATCCTCGAGCAGGTCGCGAAGTCGGGCAAGCCGCTGCTCATCGTCGCCGAAGACATCGATGGCGAAGCGCTCGCCACGCTCGTCGTCAACAAGCTGCGCGGCACGCTGCAGATCTGCGCGGTCAAGGCGCCGGGCTTCGGCGACCGCCGCAAGGAAATGCTGCGAGACATCGCGACGCTGACCGGCGGCCAGGCGATCACCGAGGACCTCGGCATCAAGCTCGAGAACATCACGCTCGCGGACCTCGGGTCGGCGAAGCGGATCACCGTCGACAAGGACAACACGACGATCATCGACGGCGCCGGCAAGAAGGCGGACATCGACGGACGGGTCAAGACGATCCGCAAGCAGATCGACGACACGACGAGCGACTACGATCGCGAGAAGCTGCAAGAGCGGCTCGCGAAGCTGGTCGGCGGCGTCGCCGTGATCAAGGTCGGCGCGGCCACCGAAGTCGAGATGAAGGAGAAGAAGGCCCGCGTCGAGGACGCGCTGCACGCGACGCGCGCGGCGGTCGAAGAGGGCGTGGTCCCGGGCGGCGGCGTCGCGCTGATCCGCGCGCAGAAGGCGCTCGATGCGCTCAAGCCGACGACCGAGCAGAACTTCGGCGTGCAGATCGTCCGCCGCTCGATCGAGGAGCCGCTGCGTCAGATCGCGAGCAACGCCGGCGTCGATGGCTCGATCGTGGTCAGCAAGATCAAGGAGGGCCAGGGCTCGTTCGGCTTCAACGCGCAGACGCTCGAGTACACCGACCTCGTCAAGGCCGGCGTGATCGACCCGACCAAGGTCGTGCGCACGGCGCTGCACAACGCGGCATCGGTCGCGTCGTTGCTGCTGACGACCGAGGCGATGATCGCCGAGCGTCCGAAGAAGGACGCACCGGCGCCGGGCGGCGGCGGCGGTGGTGGCGGCGGCGAGGGCCTCGGCCTCGGCGGCATGGGCGGCATGGGCTTCTAGCTCGGCTCGTGCGCTGCGGAAGCGGCGGCCATCGTGGCCGCCGTTTTGCTTTCCGGAGAACGAGTACGTGCACGTGCCACGTGTCACGTGCTCCGTGCTCGTACGCGCTCCGGCCTTGGCCTACCGCCCGGGTCTGCGGACGATCAGCTCGGCCCTGGGCAGCCCGCGCTCGCGCGTGAGCTGCGCGTGCTCGGTCTCCCAGCTCGCGGCGCGCCACGCGAACGTGAGCTCGGCGATCCACCACGTGACCGGTGCGATCACACCGGCGGTCAGCGTCAGCTGGAGCCGCGGCCACTCGCCGTGGAGATCGCGCGCGAGCCAGGCGATCGCGAGCGGCGACAGCACCACCGCGCCGAGCACGGCGAGCTTTCGCCGATGGCGGTCGAGCCAGCGCACGCGCTGCGCGAGTTGCTCGAGGCGATCGGACGCGTCGCTCACTCGATTCAGCGTAGCACCTATTGATGTAGGTCTTCGATGCAGTCGAGTTGCGCCTGCGCGCTCGACTGCGTCGCATGACCGGTCGTCGCGTCGCACGTGAAGTGCTCCGCCATGCATGCGTAGGTTCGTTGGTTCGCAGGCTCGCCTTGCACCGCCGGGTCACTGACTCGGACGATCGCCGACAAGCACGAGTCGCGTCCCGCGCCAGACAGATGTTCGCAGCACGCTTGCTCGTCGGAGGTCGCCTGCGCGTACACCGCGCCGTTGTGGTGATGACCGCCACACGCCGCGATCGTCAGCGCGATCCAGGCGCGAACGGCAATCGACAGTGTGGCGCGCGCTCCAGTGAAGCGCCGTTCACGGATCGCGGTTGCGAGGATGTCGCGACCGAAGACAAACGCGTGCAACTGCTGGGCAGCTCGATCATTGCGGTAGCTCATGGCAACGCTACAACGCAAGCGCCCTGCCATCTCGTCGCGGCACGACGCTCGCAACTTGCCGGCGGATGCGCGTTGCTCGACTAGGTTGTGCGTTGCTCGCGATGTCGGCATGTGGAGCTCGCTATCGCACCGAGCTGATCGGCCACGGGGTCGCGATCATCGGTCCGGCGCCGATCGGGGCGCCGCCGGTCGCGATCGTTCCGGGCGACTACGAGATCGCCGTCCACTTCTCGGTCCCGCGCGCCCAGATCGTCGACTGGAAGGTCGCATGCGCCGACGCGACCGCGGATGGCCAGCTCGGCGAGACCTTCGACGCGTATCGCGGGCGCCGGATCGCCGAGCTCCGCCACGACCGCGATCAGAAGAAGGCGACGATCTCCGCGATCACCGGTGCGCTGGTGGGAACGGTCGCGCCACCGGTGCAAGCGCGGGTGAGCGTGCCCGGCGGCCAGGCCACCGCGACGGTCTCGCCGGGTGCGGCGGTCGGGTCGGCGGTCGCGGATGCCGCGGTCAGCGACGACATCGTGTTGCCGCCGGGCGACGTGGGCGGCGGCACGCTGACCAAGAAGATCCGGCTGGCGGCGGCGACCGCCGGCAACTGCTCGCTGACCGCCACGGCCGATGACCCCGTCGTAGGCACGTTCGACGTGACTCGCATCCACGACCTCGCCGCCGAGGCCCGCGCCGCCGATGAGCTACGCCGCGCCGCCGCGATCGATGTCCGCGCCCATGTCGTCGCGCAGCTCACCGCATCGGGCGCCGATCCCGAGCTCCGGCTACGGCTCGCCGCCGTCGCGACCGCCGAAGCGAACCGGCGGGCCGCGATCGTCACCGCCGAAGCGAACGCGCGCCTCGCCGTGGCGTTCGAGCTCCGCGCACGGATCGAAGGAGAGCTCGTCGGCTGGGGGGCAGTCGCGGGGATGCGCGCGCGGCTGATCGCAGAACGGCAGGCCGCGGCCGCCGAGGTCAGGATCGAGCGCGATGCGATCGTGCAAGCGAGGCTCGACGCGGAACAACGACGGATGACATCCGCGCTCGCCGCACGAGGTGAGGTTCGCGCGTATCTCGTCGCGCTCGGTGCGCGCGAGCGGCCCGCGATGCCCGATCCGATCGACGAGCCACGTGGCAGCGCGCCGTTCATAGGCGCGACGTGGCTCGACGGCCACTGGACCTGGAGCGGCGAGGCATGGGAGTGGACCAAGGGCGGCTGGGACGATCCGCGAACGTTTGGTCCGAGCGGCGGCCCGGATCCGGTCGGCGCGGCTCCGAGCGTCGGGCTCGAAGCCCCGGCCGTCGCGATCCCCTCGGTCGTGGTTCCGGTACGGGTCGAGGTTCACGTCCCGGTGCGGATCGACGTGCACGTCCCGGCGCGCAAGCTGGTGCACCCGCCCGAGCCTCTCAAGAAACGCTAGTTGCTGCCGTCGTCACTGCATGCGCGCGCTTGAGTCGCGGTCTTCGCCGCGATCATGCAGTCGATCTGGCTGTCGTTGTTCGCGGCGGTGCACTTGCTGACCACGACATCGATGCGATCTTCGATCTTCTTGTCGAGCTTCGCCGTCTCCTCCTTGCGGACGAGATCGCGCTTGTCCGGCGGCGCCGCGGCGATGTCCTTGTTGGCTTGGTCCCAGAACAGCAACGTGAAGTAGTTGCGAATCCCCTTCTCGCACTTCACCGGGTCGCCCTTGCAGCCGAGCGTGACAACGCACACGAGTAACAAGGTCCAGCGCATGCCCCTCGCCTACCACGTTTGCAGCGGTCTAGGATGCGACGATGCGTCGCCCCTGCCTGACCGCCCTGGCCATCGGCCTAGCGGCGAGCGCGGGGGCCGCGCGAGCGACGCCGTGGGGACTCAGCGCCGAAGCCGGCGCTGAATACGACACGAACGTCGAGCGCGTCGAGACCGGCCCCGGGCTCGATACCGCGCCGATCGCGTCGGGCGTGCTCCGTCTCGGCGTGCGCGCCGATCACAAGGGCGACGTCGCGGGTGGCCACTACGCGCTCGCGTTGTCGGACCTGACGCGTGTCGTCTCGACTGGTACCGCCGAGATCGAGGATGTCACGCTGCTCGCAGGCGACGTGCGCTGGCTGCACCCGGTCGGCGATCGCCCGGTGTCGCTCGGCTTCGGCTTGACCGCCGCCGATTCGCAAGCGATCGCGGATACGGTCGGTGCGCGCACGTTCGTCAACCTCGGCGGCGATCTCCTGCTGCAACTGCGCGACACCGACGATCGCCGCCTGACGCTCGCGGTCGGGGGCCGCCATTTCGAGTACAAGCCGGACGAGGAGTACGACTGGGACGGGCCGACCGCGAACGCGCGACTCGATGTCACGCTCTATCACTCGGACGATCGGACGCGCAGCCTCGAGCTCGCGACGCTGCTCGCGTTCGAGGCGCGGATGTACGGCAGTGCGGCGCTCGGCAAGTGCGCGCCCGGCCAGCCGCCGGACTGTGTCGTCGCGACCGAGATCTCGCGCGCCGATCGCTACCAGCGCGCGGGTATCGAGCTGACCTACGTCGGCCGTCAGGTGCTATCGCTCGGCTACGACGTCTCGGTCGTCGACTCGAACAGCTACGGCCAGTCGCTCGTACGCCATCGCGTGACCGCGTCGGCGACGACCTCGCTGCCCCACAAGCTGTACTTCACCGCGATCGCGATCTTGCAGATCGACGACTACCTCGACGGCCTCGTCCTCCAGCAAGATCTCCAGCACACGTCGTTCACCAGCCTCGACGACGAGAACCGCAGCTCGATCCAGCTCCGACTCGCGCGCGCGCTGACACCGGCGTGGTCGATCGAGGTGCGCGCCGCGGCGTGGCGCAACATCGCCGGCGATACGATGGACCTCGCGTTTCACCGCGAGCTGGTCTCGCTCGGCGTCGTCTACAACAAGTAGTCACCGGTGGCCGCGCAGCGCTCGCGCGCGCGCTTCGATCGCGTTGCGCTGATCGGTCAGGCGCTTGAGCCGCGCCCTGACCGCATCGCGCATCTTCTCCGCCGCTGCGGCGCGCTGTGCGGGATCGCCGGAGAGCTGCGCGCGGGTCAGCCCGTCGATCGTCGCGTGATCGACGACGTCGGCGAGCACGATCGAGATATCGGTCTCGAACGTGCGGTTATCGGTCAGAGCCTGCGTGTGATCACCGCCGGCCAGGTTCGTGGTCGGGCTCGCGGCGCCGAACGTCTCGGTCCCGCTAGAACGAGGCGTCGCGCGTTGCGGCTCATCGTCTTCACGCCGGGCGACGTCGATCGCGCGCTTGTGGTTCTTGTCGAGCTCGGCACGTTGCTCGAGGTCTTGCGCTTGGCGATCGAGCTCGCCGGCTTGCTTGGTCAACTGCGCTTCGTCCTCGCGCAGCGCCTTGGCGCACTGGTCGAGCTCTTCCGGATCGGCGGCCGGATCGGCGTCGCAGTTCGGGATCACGATCTTGCGCGGCGCCTGCTGCGCCGGCACGACCCTCGCTCGCAGCGCGGCGAGCTGCTGCGCGCGCGGCGCCGGCGGCGTGGTCGCGAGCTCGGCATCGATCGCGACGATCAGCTCGTGGCGCGCGGCGGCGAGTGCAGCTTGCGCGGTCGCGACATCCCGACTCGCGCGCGTCAGCTGGTTCGCGGTGTCGGACGCATCGGCGAGCGCGGACCGCAGCTCGCGATCCCGGCTCCACGACGGCCGCTCGGTCTTGAGACCGTCGATCGCGTTCTGCTCGTCGGCATAATGCCGGCCGAGGTCGGCCTGCTTGGCCACCGCTTCGCTCGCCTTGCGCTCCGCCGCGGTCGCGCCGGCCTGGGCGCGGTCGACCCCGCCGACGGCTGGATCGGCCCATGCGGCGGCACATGCCACCGTCACGAGCACAGCTGCCAGCCAACGCATCGCCTCAGAGTTAAGCAGCCCCCGTGCCACGCACAAGGCCTCGATGTCACCGGGTTCAGCCCGCCGAAACCTCTAGATCGTGAAGCCGGACAACCTGCCCCCCTCAGGAATCTGAGGCCCGAGGCGGATTAGGGGGCGACCCGCTCACCCGCGAGGCGCAAGGTGAGATAGCGCAGGGCCGCGGTCGCGTGGGTCGCGAGCACCGCGAGTGGCTCGCCGCCCGGCCGGTGCCACACGAGATAGTCGCGGCCGGTCGCGTCGACGATCGCGTGAAATCGCATGTGGACGAGCGCGAACCCGCCATCGAGCTCGAGCCGATCGCCATCCGGCGCGATGCCCTCCTCGAGCGGCCGGCCGTAACGCGTCATCACGCGATCGACCGCGGCGACCGAGAGCTCGCCGCTCGCGCCTTCATCATCCTCGAGCGCGAGTCGGTCCGCCCCACGCCGCGCCCAGCTACGCGCGATCTGGCCGTCCGCGCGGATCCGCTCGTCGAGTAGCAGCCGCGGCTCGCCTGTCATCGCGCCATCGTGCGACTTGCGCGGTGGAGGATCAACCGGGAAACTCCAGCCATGCGCCGCGCGTTGCTCGTGCTCGCGATCTCGTGCGGCGGCCCGCAGCTCGCCGACCCCGGCAAGCGCGCCGATCTGTCGAACCTGTTGCCGGCCACGCTCGAGGCCGAGCGGCCGAAGACCGGCGATCCGCGCGTCGCCCACGTCCGGGTGTGGGCCGACGCCGGCGTGCGCGCGCTACCGCACTGGCGCGAAGACATCACCGACCAGATCGACTACGCGAGTCAGCTGCTGACCCCGTTCGTCGGCGTGCGGCTGCAAGTCGACAAGATCGGCGACTGGGATCGCCAGGGCGATCCGAAGCTCGCGCTCGGCGAGCTGCGCAAGGCCGATGCCGGCGACGACGCGACCTGGGTGATCGGCTACGTCACGCCGCCCGACGTCTCGAGCAAGGACATGGCCGAGCTCGGTGAAGCGCACGTCCTCGACAAGTACGTCATCGTCCGATCGTGGCCGGAGCAAGCCGAGACCACGGCGCTCGCCGCTCGTCTGCCCGAGCTCAAGGACGCCGATCGAGCCGAAGTGATCAGCGCGCACAAGCGCCACAAGCAAACCGTCGTGCTGCTCCACATGCTCGCGGCGACGGTCGGCGCGATCGGCGAGGCCGATCCGTCGTGGATCCAGGCCCTGCTCTACTCGCCGAAGCAATCGACGTTCTCGCAGCGCAATCGCGAGCTGATGGAGCTCGGGATCGGGCTCAAGCTCGCGGTCGTCAACCAGCAAACGCTCGCGCACGATCTGCTCGAGAACATCGAGAAGCAAGACTGGGGCGGCTGGGTTCCCGCCGACAAAGATCAAGTCGTCACCGCGCTGCGCAACGCGATCGACTCGGCCAAGGCCGGCAAGACCGCGGCCGATGTCCCGTCCGGCGCGTATCCCCAGTTCGACCGCGTGCGCGAGCTACAGAAGAAGGGCGACATCCAAGAGGCGACGCTCGAGATCGATAACTTGTTGAGCGCTTATCCGGGCAACGCCGCGATGACCGAGCTCAAGTGCGAGTTGCTGATCGCGAAGCCGGGCCTCACCGACAAGGTCACGCTGGCGACCTGCGCCCACGCGAGCGAGGTCGCGCCTGGCGATCCGACGCCCCACATGGTGCTCGGCGAGGCCTACGCGAAGGCGAAAAATATGATCGCCGCGCGAACGCAGCTCGCGCAAGCCGAAGATCTGATCGCAAATCTCAAGACCCGCCAGGCCGACGCGTGGCGCCGCGTGATCGGCGACTACGTCTCGGTCGGGGCGCTGACGTGGACCGAAGACGCGATCGCCAAGGCCAAGCTCGACCACGATCCTGCCGCGCCGATCGTCGCTCAGACGCGCGTGCGGTTCGGCGTGCCGCGCGACGGAAAGATCGTCAAGCCCGATGCCGAGGGTGCGTTCGTCGCGACGATCCAAGCCGCGCTCGACCAGGTCTATTCGAGCAAGTACGGCGAGGCCGCGCGATCGCTCGCCGCGGCGGATCGCAAGTGGCCCGGTGCGCCTGGGATCTCTGCCGCGCGCTGCGATCTCGAGCTCCGCCGAGGTCAGGCCGCCGAGGCGCGAGACGCGTGCCGGCGCGCGATCGCGAGCGACCCGGACGACTCCTGGGCGCTGTATCTGTCGGGCGTGATCGATCTCGAGAACGAGAGCGGGACGAAGGCCGGGATCGAGCAGCTCAAGCGCGCGATCGCGGTCGACCCCGACCTCGGCCAAGCCTGGCGCGCGCTCGGCAAGGCCTACGCCCGCGAGCACGCGACCGCGGACCTCGAGCGCCTGGGCAAGGACTACGCCGCGAAGTTCAACCAGCAACTGCCCCAGTGAACGCGACAGAGCGTTCGTGCCATCATCGGCCCATGGCCAAGGTCACCGCGATCGCGATCGCACTAGCCGCCTGCGAAAAAACACACGCGACGACGCACGTCGACTCGTGGAAGTGACGTGAGCTTTCTGCGCCGCGTGTTCTCCGCCGACTACCGCGCTGCGGTCTCCGCCGAGGCCGCGGGCAACGTCGATCTCGCGGCCGAGCGGTACGCCCTCGCCGGCGAGGCCGAAGGTGCGGTCCGCATGCACCTCGCGCGTGCGGCGCGTGCGCCGAACCGCCAAGCCGAGCTCGGCGCGCTGCGCGACGCGTTGCGCTGGGCCGGCGACGAGCCGGAATTGCGTCGCCAGGCGTCGAAGGCGCTCGGCCGAGCGCTGTGGGACAACGCGAAGGCGGAAGGGATCGCGACCGAGCGCGATCGCGGCAAGGTGCGCGAGGCGGCCGCGCTGCTCGGCGTCGGTGAAGACCACCAGGCCGCGGGCGAAGCGCTCGAGGCAATCGGCGATCACCAAGCGGCTGCGCAGGCCTACTCGGCCGGCGGATTTCTCGACCGAATGGAGCAAGCGCTCGCCCAGGAAGAGGCGCTCGGCGCGAAAGCGCGCGACGAAGCCGATGCGTTCGCGAGCTACGAGACGCACATGCGCATCGGGCGACGCGACGACGCCCGCAACGATCTCGCGCGCGCGATCGCAGCCGCGAGCGCGGCCGGCGATTATCGGCGATTGATCGATCAGCTCGAGACGTCGCTGTTGACCGCGGGCAAAGTCGAGCTGCGCCGGCGCAACCAACCGGTCGTCGTCGTGTGTGCAGCGACGAAGATCGTGCTCGGTCGCGATCCACTGTGCGACCTGTCGTTGCGCACGGGCGGCGTGTCGCGCCAGCACGCCGAGATCGACCGCGCCGGCACGTCGTTCTCGCTCCACGATCTCGATTCGCGCAACGGCACGACGATCGGTGGCCTGCCACTCGTCGGGCGCGTGCCGCTCGCCGGCACCGGCACGTTCGGACTCGGCGACGAATGCGCGATCGGCTTCGAGCTCGCCGCCGGCGTGCTCGTGCTGCGCGTCGCCGGTGGACTCGATCGCGGGACCGCGCTGGTCGCATGCGACGAGGGCCAGCGCGTCGAGCTCGCGACCGTCGGGTTACCGCTCGACGTGATCTTTCAGCGCGGACGGCCACTGCTCGGTCGCGGCAGCTCGCATGCGGTGTCGTTCAACGGTGAGCCGCTCGGCGATATCCGCGTCCAGCTCGTGCGCGGCGATCGGATCGTCGCCGACGGCGAAGAGATCGACATCGGCTAGCGGCCTAGAGCGCCGGGCATTCGGCCGGCGTCACCCGCCAGCTGTAGACGTCGTTCAAGACCTCGACCATCGCGGTCACGCCGGGCGGCGGCGGGACGCACCCCGGGGCGGTGCACGCCGCGCCGACGACGAGTGTGTCGCTATCATGCGCCAGCACGAACGCACCTCGGGCGGGATCGCCGAACGTGCGATGCGTGGCGAGCGCTGCGGTCACGTCGGGATCGGCGAGCCGGGCGATCACGTCATCCGCGGTCACGGTGTTGTCCGCGCCGCAGGCGCTGAGCGTGATCTCGCAGTGAGTCAGCTTGCCGGCGACGCGGCGATCGGCACGCACCGTGTAGGGCGCGACCAAGACGAGGTCGTCGTCGCGCCGGTGCGGGCCGACGCTCGCGTGAAACGAGAATCCGCCGGGCAGCGTCGCGCAACCGTTCGCAGCGGCCACGCCGAAGCACGGAGCGACCGAGCCCTCGAGCACCGCGATGATCCGATCCGCGACCGCGGGGTCCCAACCGTCGAGCCCGATCGAGATCTCGATGTGGTTCGAGACGCGGCGTGCCAGGCGATGATCGCCACCGAGCTCGTACATCGCCTGCGTCTGCCACGGCTGGTCGGCGTCGGTCGTGTCGCCGACGTGCACGAACAGCGGCGCTACCTTGACGATCGGTGGATACGCCGATGCCGTGATCCGATCGTGGTCGGCCCTCGCCTCGATCTCGACGAGCGTGCGGCCGAGCAGCGGCTCGACCTGCGCGAGCAGCCCGCGCCCTCGATCGATCGCCGCCTTGCAGCCGACCGCCCACGGGCTCGGCGCGCGGGCTGCATCCGCGCTCGCATCGCGCGCGACCGGCGGGTGGTTCGAGGCCGCGACCGGCGCGGGGCTATCGCCATAACAGCTCGCGGTGGCGAGCACGATCAACGCGGCGCGACGCATGGGCGTCGAGCGTAGCGTGTCGATCCGCACCACGCCCGCACGAAGCGACGGGGTCACGCCGCGCGCATCAGTCGCACGACCCGCATGCTCAGCCAGACGTACGCGGCGACCGTCCCGAGTCCGAACGCGGCGAGCCCGAACAGGCACGCGACCGCGATCCAGCCCGACCCGAGCGCGGGCCAATTCAGGATGATCGCATAGGCGAGCGCGAACCCGACCAGCGCGAGCACGAGATCGCCAGCGCGCTTGCTCAGCGACTCGGCGTGCAGCTGCTCCGCGACAGCGCCGATCGCGAGCAGCACCAAGATCAACCCGACGAACCCGGCGACCATCGCGATGGTCGCGACCGTGGGTACGCGCGCGACGTGGGCAGCGAGCTCGGGCGGCAGCGTGCCTGCGCTCAGTCCGTGCACGGCGAGCTCGCGCACGCGCAGGCCTACCCATAGCTGGTAACACTCGGCCGCGATCACGCTCGCGAAACACAGCGCCGCGAACGACGCCTGCTTGCGCGTCGGCTGCGGCACGGCGCCGCCGAACTTCAAGATCCCGGCGGCGCCGATGATCGTCGTCGCGATCTCGCCGAGCGCCACCGGGAGCCCGAACGCGAGCGAGATGTCGGTCAGCTCGCCGCGCAGGATCTGGACGAGCGCCACGATCACGACGACCGCACGCGCCGCCATCGCCCAACCGAACACGACGATGCCACTCGCCGCCCGGCTCCAGTCGTGCGCCATCCGCGCGACTATAGCTTGCGACCGCGTCGTGCGCGCCGGGTCGAGTACACTGTGCCGCGATGGCGTCCTGGTGGTCCCGCATATTCGGCTCGCCCGACGAGCCGCCGGGGACCTCCGCCCCGAAGACCGAGCCGCAGCTCTTGGGGAGCGAAGATGAAGTGTTTCTCGCGCAGCTCGTCACCGACCTCGGCGACGGTAAGCGCCGGGGCGACATCGCAAACCGCGACACGCTGGCCCGGCTCGACGGGCTGTGGACCGCCGGTCACGAGCGACTCGCGATCGAGTGGATGGAGAAGCTGCTCGGCGTACCGGAAGTCCCGGCGGAGGCGATGGCCCCGTTGCGGGCGGCGCTGGTCGAACGCTACGATCAACGCGGTGAGCTCGACGCCGCCGCGCTGCACCTCGAGAAGCTGACCGGCGACGACGCGCACGCGCTGCGTGCCCACTACTTGCTCGCCGAACGCGCGCGGCGGCGCGGCGATCACGAGCAAGCGTTACGCCACTACGAAGCGGTGCTCGGTCGCGACGTGGACTATCCGAACGTGCGCGCGCGCGTCGATCGACTTCGCACGCTGTCCGGCCGCGGCGCGCCGGTCGCGGGCGAGACGATCGCGGCGGGTGACGTCGCCGGCGTCCAAGCCGGTGCGCGCTATCGACTCGTGCGCGAGCTCGGGCGCGGTGCGACCGGCGTCGTCTACCTCGCTCGCGACGCCGAGCTCGAACGCGATGTCGCGATCAAGCTGCTGCACGCGCACCTCGCGGGGAGCGAGCAGAAAGATGCGCTCGCGCGGTTCTTCCACGAGGCACGCGTGATGGCCTCGTTGCGCCACCCGAACGTGGTCGCGGTGCTCGATCTCGACGAACCGGCGCGCCGGATCGTGATGGAGCTCGCCGCCGGCGGCACGCTGCGCGACGTCTTGCGCGAACGCGGCCCGCGGTCGCTGCACCGCGCGATCGAGCGCCATGGCCAGATCCTCAACGCGCTCGCCGCCGCGCATCGCCGCGGCATCGTCCACTGCGACGTCAAGCCGGGCAATCTCATGTTCCGTCGCGATGCCGACGCCTCCGGCGTCGAGGTCATGCTCGGTGATTTCGGCGTCGCTCACCTGCCCGATGCCAACGGCGCGGTCGCGTCGCTCGCACGCCGCGCAGAAGCGGTCGGCACCCTCGCCTACATGGCGCCGGAGCAACGCAAAGGCGAGATCGTGGCCGCGTCCGACGTGTTCGCAGCCGCGGTCGTGCTCTACGAGATGATCGTCGGCCACACGCCGTGGTCGCGCGAGGTCGTGATGACCGGCACGCGGCACACGCAAGACTTCGCGCTGCCGCCCGAGGTCTTCGCCGCGACACCGAAGCTCGCTGCCGAGATCCAGCACCACCTCGCGCAGCTCGGCGATCCCGATCCCGCGCGCCGTCCGACCTCGGCCCAGGCACTCGCCGACGCGCAGCGGCTGCGCGAGCGGATCATCGCCGCGGAGGCGCGCTTGGTCGTGCTCAGTCGTCCTTGACCGGCGTCGCTTTGAGCGCGGCCTTGCCGTCCTTGACGTAGACCGTGAACCGCACTTCCTTGCAGCCGGTGCGGGTCATCAGGTCGTCGCGGTTCTTGATCAGCTTCTCGGAGAACTTTGCGTAGGTGAGGTTCGTGATCGGTTCGGCGCAGCTCTTCTTGACCGACACGAACTGATCGAACACCTGCTTGAAGTACGGATCGACCGGACCGCTCGCGTCCGCAGGTGGCGCGAGCAGCGTCGGCGCAGGCGGAGCCGCGGCCGCGATGCCACCGAGGATGTCGTCCTCGAGCCGGACCGGCGCACGCGGCGGCGGAGCGCTCGGCGGCGCGGCGCTCTGCGGCGGCTGCAGCGGCGGCGGCATGGGGGCGGAGCGCACGGGAGCGGGCGTCGGAGCGCGCGGCGGTGGCGTAGGGGCGCGCGGCGGCGGTGCCGGCGCCGGTGCGTCGCCGAACCGAAATTCCGACGGCGGTGGCGCAGCGCTCGAGGTCGCCGGGCCACCCGGTCGTGCGGCGGGCAGCGCGGTCGCGAGCAGATCGATCGTGCCGAGGCTGCCTTCGGGCGCCGGGCCGAGCAGTTGGTCGAGGTTCGTGCGCGCCGCTTTCGCGTCGCGCCCGAGCTTGTCGATGTGGATGTTCACCGAGCGCGCGATCGAACCGAACTTGCCGCCGTGCGCATCTTCGCCGAGTCGCTCCTGATCGCCCTTCGCGAGCTTGAGCGCATCGTTGGTCAATCGACGCAGCGGTCGGTCGGCTTCGATGAACATCAGCCCGATTCCGACCGCGAGGCAAAGCACGAAGCCGCCCGCGACCAGGATCCACGGAAAGTTCGCCGGCTTCAGATCGTCGCTCGTCACCGCGTGCAGCGTGCCCATGAAGCCGCGCGCTTTGGGCCGGGTCAGGAGGACCGCGAAGTACGCCTCCCGCGCTCTCGCCTCGCCGGGCAGGCGTGCGACGACCGCGGTCATCTCGTCGTTACCGGCCCGCACGTCGAACGGTTGGTTCGCCTCGCAATCCTTGCGCAGCGATCCGCCGGTCAGGCCTTTCACCGCCGCCGCCATCGCGGCGTTGTCATTGTTGAGCGTGCGCGAGCCAGCGACATCGTCGGCGCCCAGGTAGAAGCGCAGGTCGACCGAGAGACCGTCGACGAGCTTCGCTGCGAAGTCGTTCGTGACCTTGTTGCCGAGCACGACCGCGCCGACATATGCGACGGGAGGATCGCGCTTGATCACCGGCGATGCCGACACGAAGTACATCGTCCCGCCCTGTGCCCAGATGTCGTCGCGCAGGTAGCCGGCGAGCGCGTCGTCGACCAACGGTCGGCCCAATGCGACGTCGCGCGCGTCGGCTTCGTCGAGCCCGACCCGAGTGACGATCCGGCCGCTGCGATCGACGAGGATCGCGAAATCCGGCTTGCGATTGCCGTTCACGCCCTTGAGGATCTCGACCGCCTTGCCGCGCAGCGCGAGCGCGCGTGCGTCGTCGATCTTGTCGGCACTCGAGGCTTGTTCGAGCGCGCTGACGATGTCGGGTGCACGGCTGAACGCGCCGGCGAGCTCGACGCGGACGTGCGCATCGGCTTCGAGCTGGATGTCGATGACGCTGCACGCGATCGACAGCCGATCGTGCTCGCCTTGGACGAGCGCGCGCTGTGCCGGACGCGGCATGATCAACGCGATGGTCAGCGCGATGCCGGCCGCGAGCGCGACCACGAACATCCAGATCTTCGACAGGAACACCGCCGCCTCACTTCTTCGCCGGCGCAGGCGCGAACGCGCCGGGCGGGACCTTCGGGTTGATGTCCGTCTTGCCCTTCGCGGCCACGTTCACGGTTTGATCCACATCGAGCCAATGATCCTTGTAGAAGATCTTGACGTGATAGCTGCCCTCGGGGACGTCCGGGATCTCGAACTTGCCGGCTTCGTCGGGATAACCGATGAACGCGGTGTTCACGACGACGACGGTGCCGTGGAGAAACGGCGCCTCGGGGTCGCCGATCTCGAGCACCTTACCGACGTCGGGCGCGCGAAACGTCTTCGGACCACCGGGATTGATCACGCCGTCGAGCAGCTTCGTGTCCTTGCCGTGGTCGAACGCGTGCAGTCTGCGATCGGAGTGCGAGCCGTTTTCGATCACGATCTCGGAACCGGCCGGCGCGGCGATCACGGGCCTACCGAACGATTCGCCGACCAGGTTCCACGTGATCCGCGGCGGCGTCGCGGGTTTCTCGTCGCCTTCGAGCACGACGACCAGCAGCGGCATCACGTTGTACGGCCGCAAGCCGGCGAGCGGGTTCGCGACCGGCTCGAGAAAACCGCGCGTCAGGACCGGGCGCTCCGGCGGCGGCGGCAGATCGAGCTTGCCGTTGACCATGCCCGCCCGCACGGGTCCCGCAGCGCTGACCGAGACCCACCCGAGCGCGAGAGCTACCGCAGACGTTCGAACCCGCATCCTTTGCGATCGTAGGCCTGGGGTGCGCGCGACGGCAAGCCGCGGTGGCAGCTACGTCGCCGGAATTGTTCGCCCCCTGCCCGGGTGACAACCGCAGCGCGCCCTGGCCGATAGCCAGCGCCATGCGGATCCGTGTGCCACCGCCGCTCGCTTGCGCGTTTGCCCTTGCCGCGGCCATCGCGGTGCGATGGTTGCTCGCTCCGCCGGGACCGCCGCCCCCGCCGGCGGGCGCGATCGCCGACGACCGGATCGACGATCGCGTCGAGGGTACGGTTGGCGCGCCGGTCGTGCGCACGCCGAACGGTTGGGGCGCGGCGCTCGATACCGGCGACGCGCGGGTCTGGATCTGGACCGACCGCGTGATCGCGCCGGGCGAGCGCCTCGTGGTGACCGGTCGCCTCCGGACGCCACGTGGCTTGCTCGATCCCGGCGCACCGGACCGCGCGGCGCTCGCCGCGAGCCGCGGCGCCGATTGGGAGCTGACCGCGGCGACGATCGATCGCCTCCGCGACGATGCCGGGCCGTCGGCCTACGCGTGGCGCGCCGCGGCGGCCTTGCAGGCGCGCTGGTCGCGCGCGATCGACGCTGCGGGCGGTGATCCGGTGGCCCGCGCGGCGTTGCGCGGCATCGCGCTCGGCGATCGCGGCGATGTCCCCGATGACCTCGATCGGCGGTGGCGCGCGGATGGCATCTTTCACGTGCTCTCGGTCTCGGGCCTACATCTCGCGGTCGTCGCAGGTCTCGCGTTCTCGCTGCTCCGCCGGATCGCGGCAGCGTCGCCGTGGGGCGGAAGGATCCGGCCGGCGGTGTGGGCGGCACCGCCTGCGCTGTTGCTCGCGATCGCGTACACGATGGTCACCGGTGCGCAGCTCGCGACGCTGCGCTGCCTCGCGGTCGTCGCGGTGATGCTCGTCGGCGCGATGCTCGATCGCCCGGTCAAGCTCGGCGATGCGCTCGGCGTCGCGGCGATCGCGGTGCTCGCGTGGCGGCCGGCCGATCTGCTCGACCCGTCGTTCCAGCTGTCGTTCGTCGCCGCGCTCGTGCTCGCGCTCGCACCCGGCGAGCGACGGGCGCTCGCGCCGTCGTCGCGGGTCGGCAAGATCGGCGCGTGGCTCGCCCGCGGCGCGATGACCTCGGCGTGGCTCGCGCTCGCGACCGCGCCGATCACCGCGTACCACTTTCATCAGGTCGCCGCGGGCGGCGTGATCGGCAACCTCGTGCTGACGCCGCTCGTCGAGCTCGCCGCGTTGCCGCTCGCGCTCGCCGGACTCGTCCTCGGCGAGCTCGTCCCGGCGCTCGGCGGCGCGGTCGTTCACGCCGCGGTCTGGCTGGTCGCGCTCGTCGATCGCGGCGCGGCGCTGCTCGCGACCGCGGTCCCGGTCGGAGCCGTGTCGGTCGCGACCACGGCGGCGCTGGTCGTGCTCGTCGCGCTGTCGATCGCGCTCGCGGTTCGGCGCGCGGCGTCGTCGCCCGCTGGCGGGGGCCTGCGCCGCGGTTGGATCCACGCGGCGTTGTGGCTCGCGCTGTGTATCGCGTGGGCGTACGCGCGCACACCACCGCCGGCAGGCGCGTTGCGCGTGACGTTCTTCGACGTCGGCCAAGGCGACGCCGCGCTCGTCGAGCTCCCCGATGGCGCGACCTGGCTGGTCGACGCCGGTGGCAACACGAGCGCGCGCGAGCTCGGGCCGGCCTCGGCGACCGGCAAGGTGATCGCGGGCGCGCTCGGCGTCTACGATCACAGCGCGATCGATCTCGCGATCGTCTCGCACCCGCATCCCGATCACTACCTCGGCTTCGCCGCGCTCGCCGGCCAGGTGCCAATTCGCGAGCTGTGGACCGCCGCCGATCCGGAAGGAGCACCGCCACCGCCGAAGCTCCGCGACAGCGCGATGCCGACGTTCGCCGCGATCACGGCGCAGCTCGTGGCCGCCGGCACCGTCGTCGCTCATCCGGCGCTCGGCGTCGCGCGCAGCGAAGCCGGAGTCACGCTCGAAGTCTGGGGACCGCGGTTCGCCGCGAGCGACGACCCGGCGATCTCGCCGATCGAGGCAGTCGATCCGGTGCGCTCGGTCAACGACAACTCGCTCGTCGTCGTCGTGCGCTACCGCGGCCGCGCGCTCCTGTTCGCCGGGGACCTCGAAGCCGAAGGCGAGGCCGCGCTCGTCGCCGCCGGCCTCGGCCATGTCGACGTCGTGAAAGTGCCACACCATGGCAGCCCGACGTCGTCGTCGCCAGGCCTCGTCGCCGCGACCAAGCCTACACTCGCCGTGATCTCGTGCGGCGTCGCGAACCAGTTCCACTTCCCGTCGCAGGCCGTGGTCGAGCGCTGGCGCTCGGCGGGGGCCCGGGTCGAGCGCACCGACATCGCCGGCGCGATCACGGTGACGGTCGGCGACGACGGCGCGCTCGCGATCGAGCGTTTCGCCGGGGCGGCGCCGTGACACCGAGGGGCGCATGCGTTCTAATGCATCCGTGGCTCTCGCCGCGCGCGATCAAGAAGTGTTCGAGCAAGCGGTGACGCGCGGCAGCGATCTGCTCAAGCACGGCAAGATCGACGACGCGCAGGGTGCGTTTCTCGCGGCGCTCGCGATCGATCGCGATAGCGCGCGCGTCCTCGCGCTGCTCGGGTTGACGTACTTTCGCGGGAACAACTTCGCTCAGGCCCGCCCGATCTACGAGGACCTGGTCGAACGATCGCCGACCGATGCCTCGCATCGGCTCAACCTCGGCCTCGTGTATCTGAAGCTCGGCGACTCCGAGCGCGCGATTCATGCGCTCGAGGCGAGCCGCGCTCTCGACCCGAGCCAAGGTCGCGCGATCAGCTACCTCGGGCTCGCGTACGCGCGCGCCGGCCGCTACGCCGAGGCGTATCGCTCGTTCTTGATCGCGGGCCAGCACGATCTGGCGTTCGAGATCGAGGTCAACCTGACCGACGCCGAGCGAAACGGCATCCAATCGCAGCTCCGCCCGGTGCCCGGACGAACCCCGACGCCGGCTGCGCCCACGGTCGCGCGCACCTCCACGCCCACCGCGCCCGCGGTCGCGCGCACCTCCACGCCCACCGCGCCCGCGGTCGCGCGCACCTCCACGCCTCCCCCGCCGCCGGCCGCGCGCACTCGCACGTCGGACCCGACGCCGCATCCTTTCCCCGCGCGGACACCGACGCCGACCGGCACGGGCATCCCGCTGCGCATGCCGCGCAACACGCCGCCGCCGATGGCCGCGGTCCAGCCTCCAGATGACCTGGACGATGGATCTCGCGGGCAAGTCGAGCTCAAGACGATCACGCCGCGCACGATCTCGGCGAGATCGCAGGGCTCGCGAAACAGGTCGCCTCGGCGGCGCCACCCGGCGTCGTCATGCCATCGGCCGATCCGAGCGCGCGGATGAGCGACTCGATGCAGTTCGTCTTGCCCGAGCGCCTCGGCGATCCGGGCGTGCCGGTGCCGGCGATTCCGCAGCCGGTCGACGGTCAGACGATGGTGTCGCTCGCCGTCAAGATGGCGGCGCCGTCGGCCGCCGGCGCCGCCGGGGTTCGGACGGCGTCGGGCGGGTTCGCGCCGCTGCCGTTGTCTCAGCTCGCGACCGAGCAGCTCGTTCGTCCGAACGACGGCACGCACCCGTTCGAGCTCACCGATTCGGGGTCGCTCGTCATCCGGGTCACCGAGCGCGTGATGACCCGGCTCGACGATGTTCACGTCACCGGAGGCGATCTCGCGTTCGAGCCCGCGCTGCGCCGGTCGCGCGGTCATCAGAGCGACATCAAGTTCGACTATGGCGGGGCGGCGCTCTACTCGGTCAGCGGTCACGGTTACCTCATCGCGGTGCCGAACAAGCGCGCGTATACGGCGGTCGAGCTCGACGACGACATCTTCTATCTGCGAGAGGATCTCGTGTTCGCGTTCGAGTCGACGCTGCGCTGGGAGAGCGGCAACGTACCGGGGTTGCGCGGCCGGCTCCCGGTCGTCCAGTTTCGCGGCGACGGTGCGGTCGCGCTGCGCAGCGAGAAGCCGCTCGTCCGGATCAAGCTCCCCGCGAATGGCGTCGTGTTCGTCGCGGCGACGCGGATGGCAGGCTGGATCGGTCGCGTGATTCCGCGCGCGGTCGTACCGCCGAGCGGCGGGCCGATGGGCGAGATGTGTATCGAATGCACCGGCGAAGGCGTCGTGCTCGTCGATCCGGTCGGCGATCCGACGGGCCTGGCTCCGGAAGTGCCGGCGGCACCTCCAAGTGCGGTTGCGAGGCCGACCGCGAACGGCGAGGAACCGTCGCAAGTCGAGAAGGCGCTCAGCGACGAGCTCGCGTTCGACGACCTCGGCGAATCACGCGACGAGATCTGATGGGCGATGGGCCGATCGCGGCGGCCGCACGGCTCGCGGGGCTGCGAGGACGCGCGCTGCTGCACTCGGCGAGTAACCACGACGAGCTCGGAGCATGGTCGTTCGTCGCCGCCGAACCGTCCGCGACGTTGATCGCGCGCGGCCGGTCGCTCGTTCGACTCGATGCCGACGGTCGTCCCAGCGCGCGGTTCACCGCAGACCCGTTCGAAGCCGCGCAGGAGTTTCTCGCCGAGCACGGCGCGACGTTCGGCGACGGTGACGGTCGGCCGCCCGAACCGTCGGTGATCGGCTACGTCGGCTACGATCTCGCGCGCGTCGTCGAGAGGCTGCCAGGCGGCAGCAAGCGCGGCTACGAGGGTGCGGATCTGTGGCTCGGCGCGTACGGCGCGGTCGCGCGGTGGAGCACGCATGGCGACGGCGCGGAGATCGTCGGGCGCGATCCGGTGGCACGCGATCGACTCGCCGGTTTACTAGCCGCGGGGGACCCTCGGCCCGCCGCGCCCCCCGCGATCGGCGAGCTCGTCGCCGACGATGACGGCGCGCATCACATCGCGCGCGTACAGCGCATCCACGACTACCTCGCCGCCGGCGACGTCTATCAGGTCAACCTCGCCCGCCGGCTCGTCGCGCCGATCGAACGACAAGGCGATCCGCTCGCGCTCTACGCGGCGCTCGCCCGCGTCGCACCAGCACCCTACGGCGCGTTACTCGAGACCGATGGCCTCGCGCTGATCTCGGGGTCGCCCGAACGGTTCCTCGCGCGCGCGGGCCAGCGGATCGAGACCCGCCCGATCAAGGGCACGCGCGAGCTCGGCGCAGGCGGCGCCGAGGCGCTCGCGAGCTCGCCGAAAGATGCGGCCGAGCACCTGATGATCGTCGACCTCGAGCGCAACGACCTCGGGCGCATCGCCGAGACCGGGAGTGTCGCGGTCGATCGGCTCGGTTACGTCGTCGAGCTACCGGCGCTCTATCACCTCGTGTCGCGAGTCAGCGCGCGCCCGCGAGCCGACGTCGGATATGCCGGCGTACTGCGCGCGATGTTCCCCGGCGGCTCGATCACCGGCGCACCGAAGATCCGCGCGATGCAGCTGATCGACGAGCTCGAGCCGGCTCGTCGCGGCGCGTACTGCGGAGCGCTCGGCTACTTCGGCGCAGCCGGCGCATTCGATCTCGCGCTCGCGATCCGGATCGGCGTGATCGCCGGCCGCGAGCTCCGCGTTCACGTCGGCGGGGGCATCGTCGCGGATTCCGATCCGGCGGCCGAGCTCGCCGAAGCGGAGCTCAAAGCCGCCGGCTGGCGCGCCGCGCTCAGAACCCTTGCGTGATGAACGTGAGCGCGTCCGGCGCGACCGGCACGTTCGGAATCGCGACCGCGGTGCCACCCATCGGGGTGAGGTTGACCGTCGTCGTCGCGACCCCGAGGTTCGGAAGCCAGACATCTCGCCGTACGGTCCGGTCTCGCCGTTCACGACCCACTGGGTCGAGCTCGTCGCCGAATCGTAGTAGTAGCCGACGTTCTCGTCGGTGTCGGTCGCCACGACGTTCTCGAGCGGCGCGCCGCCCTGGACGGCTTGCGCGATCACGCCGCCGGTGCCGGCGACGACGATCACGCCCGAGCCGAGCGCGAGGTCGCTGAACGTCGACGCCGACAGCATCGGGATCTGGTTGACCGCGCCGAAAGGCATCAGCGAGGTGGTCATGTTCGTGCCGGTGATGACCCACACGAGATCGGTGCCGAGTTGCGTCGCGATCGAGAACGCCCCGTTGTCCGCCGTCGTCGCGGTCGCGGCGCCGAGCGTCACGGTCAGGCCGCCGGCGCCGGTCGGGTCGCAGACGTCGAGCTGGCGCGCATCCGACGCGACGCAGACTCGGCCGTTCAGCGTTCCAGATCCGCCGTCGGGCGCATCGATCACGTAGGCATCTGGGGGCTCGCCGGTGTTGCCGCCGCCACCACCGCCACCGATGATCGGAAAGCCGGGATGGTCGGCCTTGCACCCCATCGCGAGCAGGAGCGCGACCACGGCCAGATTGCTCATACGGTCATGATACCGCCCGCGCCCTGCGGTCGCGAAGATTCCGGACGTGCTGTGGCGCACTCTCGAGCAACAACAAGGCGATGCCGACGAGCAGCGCGACGTCGGCGACGTTGAAGACCGGCCAATCGTGGCGCCCGGCGTGCCAGTGTACGAAGTCGGTGACCCAGCCGTTGCGCAGGCGGTCGAGCAGGTTACCGAGTGCGCCTCCGGCGATCATCGCAAACGCGACTCGCCGCAACCGCTGCTCCGGTCGACTGCGCGACGCCGCAAACCCGATCGCGATCAGCGCGGCGACCGCGACGATCGGCAGCGCGATGCGTCCCCAGGTCGTGTGCGCAAACCCCGAGAACGCGACGCCGGTGTTGTACTCGAGCTGCCAATCCCACAATCCGCCGACCACCGACACCGGCGTTCCGCCGCAGTGCTGCGCGGCGAGCTCGCTTGCGGTGCAGCCGGCAGGAACCGGCAGGCCTTGCGCCCACGCCTTGCTGCCCTGATCGAGCGCGAACGTGACGACCGCGATCGCGACGAAGATCACTGCCCGCTGCTTGTTCACGGGGCGACGACCGCGCGCGGCGGCCCCGATATTCCCGCTACATCTTGACGAGCCCGGCGGCCTTCGCCTTCTCGAGCCGGAGCTGCTTGCGCGCTTTGTCGCGCTTATTCTCTTTCTGGATATCGATGAACATCAAGCCGACACCGACGACGAGCACGATGTCGGCGACGTTGAACACCGGCCACTCGTGCTTGCCGTAGTGGAGGAGCACGAAGTCGGTCACGACGCCGTAGTAGATGCGATCGATCAGGTTTCCGACCGCGCCGCCGGCGACGAGCGCGAGCGCCCAGTGCAGCACGCGTTGATCCCAACGCGCCTTGTACAGCATGTAGACCATGCCGACCACCGCGCCGATCCCGACGAGCGACAGCGCCACGCGCGCGAACGCCTGGTTGTTCGCGAACAGCCCGAACGCCGAGCCCGGGTTCATCGACAGCCGCCAATCCCAGAACGAGCCGAGCACCGAGACGTTATCGCCGTGACAGTGGCCGGTGATGAAGTCCGCGGGAACCGCACAGCCCTTCGGCGACACCGGCAGCGAGCCGCGCGCCCAGATCTTCGTCACTTGATCCGCGACCAAGGATAGCAAGCCCGCGATCGCGAACACCCGCCACTTGTGATCGGCGCGCGGCTGCGCCGGCGGCTTGTCGTCGGCAACGGCGGGCTCGGCGGCTTCGGTCTCGGCCATCGTCAGGACTCTCTCGCCACGAGCGCCGCGGCGCAACGGTCGCACACGTCGTTCGGCTCGGCCGCGAGCCGATCGTAGTGCTCGCCAGCACCGCTCGCAACGCGGGCCCGGATGGACCTCGACCACGACACCGACGTTGCCCTCCACGATGTCGACCTCGGACACGATGAAGATCTCCGCGAGCTCGGTCGCGTAGCTCCGCAGCTCGGGCAGTTGCTCGGGTGGCGCGGAGATCGTGACCTTCGCGTCGACGGACTTGCGCTTCTCGGCGCGGAACGGCTCGAGCGCCGCGTTGACGCGCTCGCGCCAGGCCATCAAGAACTTCCAGGTCTCGAGCGCGCGTCCGTCGGGCTCGGAGTCCTCTCCGAACGTCGCGAGGTGAACGCTGTCCGGGCTCGCCGTGAGGCCGCGGCAGATACTTCCAGATGTCCTCGGCGGTGAAGCACAGGATCGGCGCCGACGATGCTCGCGATCGCGCTCGCGCACTCCACAGCACCCACTGCGCGCTGCGCCGCTCGTCGGAGGCGGTCGCGTTCGAATACAGCCGGTCCTTCGCGATGTCCGAGTACCGCGCCGACACGTCGATCGTGACGAACTCGACGAGCGCGCGATGCACGTTGTGCAGCTCGTAGCGCTCGTAGGCCGCGCGACAGCGATGCTCGAAGTCGTCGATCACCTGGATCATCGCCGCGTCGATCGGCGGGCGCACGCCACGATGGGGGACATCGGGATCGAAGTCGTTGAGGTTGCCGAGCAGGAACCGCGCGGTGTTGCGCAGCTTGCGATACCAATCGGCGAGCCCGTCGAGCAGCGCCTGCGAGTACGGCATGTCGTTGCGGAACTCGATCGAGCCGACCCACAGCCGGAACATCTCCGCGCCCGACTTCGCGATCACGCTGTCGGGCTCGATGTAGCTCGTCTTCTTGCCCTCGGCCTTCGCCTTTTCGATCGCGCTCTTGCGAGTATTCCTTGCCGTGCTCGTCGAGCACGAACCCGTGCGTGATGACTTGCTTGTACGGCGCACGGCCCATCAGGCCGATGCCGGCGAGCAGCGAGCTGTGAAACCAGCCGCGGTGCTGATCGCTGCCTTCGAGGTAGAGGTCGATGTGCTTGTAGTCGGCGCCGTCGCGGCGGCGCTCCATCGCGAGCCACGACACGCCCGATTCGAACCACACGTCGACGATATCTTTTTCCTTCTCGAGCTGTCGGTCGACTTGCAGTTGCTTGCATGCGGTGCCGGGCGGGACGAGCTCGGCGACGCTCATCGTCCACCATGCATCGGCGCCGTGCTGCGTGAAGATCGCCGCGATGTGATCCATCGTGTCGGCGTCGCGTGCTCGGTGCCGCACGCCTTGCAGTAGAACGCCGGGATCGGCGTGCCCCACAGCCGCTGGCGCGACAGCACCCAGTCCGGCCGATGCTCGATCATCGCGTAGATGCGATCGTGGCCCCACGCCGGGATCCACGTCGTCGCGTCGATCGCGGCAAGCGCTTTCTGGCGAAGCTCCTTGTGATCCATCGCGATGAACCACTGCGGTGTCGCGCGATAGATGATCGGGTTCTTGCAGCGCCAGCAGTGCGCATAGGAGTGTCGGATCTTGATCGGTCGGCGGGTTGAGCAAGTAGCCGTGCTCGTGGAGCCACGCCGTGATGATCGGGTTCGCCTCGTCGGTGGTCTTGCCTTCGAGCTCGCAGCGGCGTGCCAGAGGTGTAGCGACCCGCGTCGTCGAGCGGCGCATACGCGGGCAAGCCGTGCGCGACGCCGGTGCGATAGTCGTCGGCGCCGTGACCGGGCGCGGTGTGGACGAGGCCCGTGCCGGTGTCGGCGGTGACGTAGTCGGCGAACCACAGCTTCCAGCACTCGGCGTTCTGCGGTTCGGTCACGAATGGATGGCGATAGCGCGCGCCTTCGAGCTTCTTCATCTCGGTCGGCGTAATCTCGATCGCGCTGCTGAGGTCGAGGCCGCCGATCGCCTCGCCGACCGATTCGGCGAGCTCCTTCGCGACGATCAGATACTCGACTTCATCTTGCCGCAGCTGCGAGGGCCCGCTGCCGGGAGACGACGCGGGATCGCGACGTACGTGAAGTCGGGATGCGCGACGATCGCGAGGTTCGCGGGCAGCGTCCACGGCGTGGTCGTCCAGATCACGAGCGACGCGGGCTTGCCGCCGCCACCCCGCCTCGAGCGGGAACCGCACGTACACCGACGGCGACGACTTGTCCTTGTATTCGATCTCCGCCTCGGCAAGCGCGGTCTGATCGCGCGGGCACCAGATCACCGGCTTCTTGCCGCGATACAGCCAGCCGCCGCGCGTGAACGTCGCGAGCGCGCTCGCGATCGCACCTTCGTACGAGTTGTCGAGCGTGAGGTACGGCTCGCGCCACGCGCCGAGCACGCCGAGCCGCTCGAACTCGGTGCGCTGGATCGCGACGAACTTCAGCGCGTAGTCGCGGCACGCCCGGCGGATCTCGGCGACCGACATCGCCTTGCGCTTGGGCCCGAGCTCGCGCTCGACCGCGAGCTCGATCGGGAGGCCGTGCGTATCCCAGCCCGGCACGTACGGCGTGCGGAAACCCGGCCATCGTGCGCGACTTGACGACGATGTCCTTGAGGATCTTGTTGAGGATGTGGCCGTAGTGGATGTGGCCGTTCGAGTACGGCGGGCCATCGTGCAGCACCCACAGCGGCGCGTCGGCGCGCGCGGCTTGGATTCGCTCGTACAGCTTCGTCGCTGCCCATTCGGCCAGGATCTCGGGCTCGCGCTTCGCGAGATCGCCGCGCATCGGGAACGCGCGTCTCCGGCAGGTTGACGCTGTCCTTGTACTTGGACTGAGAACCTTGGCCCGACATCGGGCGCGGACCATAGCACCGGGAACAAGCGGATCCCTCCCCGCACTAGCCGTTCGTGCGACTTCGCGGGCCACATGCGCGGGCCTACTATGGCGCCATGGCGGAAGCAGGAACGCGTGCATCGTGGGACGAGTACTTCATGAGCATCGCGCAGGTGGTCGCGACGCGATCGACGTGCCCGCGCAAGTACGTCGGCTCGGTGCTGGTCAAGAACCGCACGATCTTGTCGACCGGCTATAACGGCTCGATCCGCGGCATGCCGCACTGCTCGGATGTCGGCCACATGATGGAGGACAACCACTGCGTCGCGACGATCCACGCCGAGGCGAACGCGATCATCCAAGCGGCGCGCAACGGCGTGATGATCGACGGCTCGGCTTGCTACGTCACCGCGAGCCCGTGCTGGAACTGCTTCAAGCAACTCGCGAACGCCGGCATCACGCGGATCTGCTTCGGCGAGTTCTATCGCGACGAACGCATCTTCGAGATCGCGAACAAGATCAACATCGAGCTACTCCATGTGCCGTTGCCCGGCGTAAATCTGCCGGCGCTTCCGTCGGCGGCCGCGAAAGTCTGAGCCAGCGTCAGCCGCTCCGTAATCAGATCGTGTACGCGTCCGTGTCACGTGGCACGTGCTCGTACTCGTACACGATTCGAAAATCCGGAGGCGTTAGTTGGGGTACAAACCTTTCGCGAGATCACCTGAACAGCTGTCACGTGAACGTCGCTTTTCAGGGCTGGAATTGTTGAGATCGGCCGCGCTCCCGGCCTAGCCTTGCTGTCCGTGCGGCGCTTGACCCTCCTCGTTGTGGCTGCGCTATGCGCCGGTGGCTCGGCGATCGCGGCGCCGACTGCGGCGGCCCACAAGTCGACCAACAAGGGCACGATGAAGCAGTGCGAGGGCAAGAAGTGCCACCGCGTCGCCGTGTTCCAGGGCCACAACGCCGCGTCGTCGACGCTGCGCACCGCTCCGCTCGAAAAGCCGTCGGGGGACATCTGGCTCAAGGCCGAGAACCTAGGCGAAGAGACCAAGGTCAACATCTATAAGTCGGATGGCTCGTTCGACGACGCCTCGCTCGCGAAGCTCGACGAGATGTTCCGCTGCGTCAAGACCGGCGAGGTCCGCGCGGTACGCCCCGAGCTCTACGAGCAGCTGTCGCGAATCTCCGACCACTTCGATCACAAGCGCATCGACCTGGTATCTGGGTTCCGGTTCGCCGAGCGCGACTCCAGCCGCCACTTCCACGCGTCTGCGATGGACATCCACATCGTCGGCGTGTCGATCCGCGACATGTACAACTTCGCCGAGACCCTCGACTCCGGCAACATGGGCATCGGCATCTACCCGAGCAGCGGCTTCATCCACGTCGACTTCCGCGCCCCGGGCGAGCCGAGCTATCGCTGGACCGATTACTCGGGCCATGGTGGCAGCGGCACCAAGAGGCCGAAGCCCCGTACGCAGCCTGCGCGGAAGCCCGTCAGCTAGGGACGCTGTCTCTTTTGTCACCCTGCGCCCAGCGGCCGATCGGCTAACCCGCGGCTTTCAGAGGCGCTTTCATGGGGACGCTGTCTCTTTTGTCACCTTGCGCCGGGTGACTAGCCCGGCGTCAAGCTCGCATCACCGATCGCATCGCGCACGTCGGTGACCGCTTTGAAGTCGGCATTCGGCGCGTCCTTGCCGATGTGCGAACCGCACCGCGCCTTCGCGCCGTGCTTCACGCACCCGGTCTCGCGATGTTCGGCACTGTTGCGGCTCGGCGCCGGCTTGGTGTTCGGCATCGCATCGAGTTTTGCGAGTGCGGCGGTGAGCTTCGCGGCGTCCTTGACCGTCGTGTCGCCACGCTTCGGTTTGGTATCGGGCTGGCCGGCGTTGCGTCCCGAGTACGTCTGTTCGTAGTGAACCTTGTCGCCGGTCACCGTGATGGCGGTGTGCCAGACCGACATGTCCTTCGACATCTCGCCGGCGTCCCAGGTCAGCATGACGTCGGGGCCGGCCGGCTGAGCCGCCGCGGTTCCGACGAGCGCCGCGAACACAACAGTTCCAAGTAGTAGTCGCATGGTCGGCATCCTACCGCACTGTGGTTTTGCGATTCCGAGATCTTGCGACTCTCGGTGAGCGCCCCCGTCCGGACCAGAAGTGGGGCTGCCCGTCTGCATCATCTGCCGCGACGGTCTGCGCGTCGTGGTACGCGACCGCGTCGCTCCGATCGTGCGTGTGGTTCCGTGGCAGAATCCCTGGGTGGATTCCGGCGCGATCATGCGCGACGTCTTGGCGCGACTCGAGCCGAAACCGCGGGAGCAAGTTACCGCGGCCGGGCTCGGTGCCCAGCTCGCGACCGCGCTCGCGACCGTCCACAGCCGGTGGCCGCACGCTCCCGAGCCCGACGCCGGGTTTGTCGATCACCTCACGGCGAGCCTCGCGGGCCAACCGGATCTCACGACGGCGTTGCCCCGGCTCCGCCTCGACGACCTCTACCTCGCGTGGTGGTCCGGCCGCGGAGACCAAGCCGCGATCATCGCGTTCGAGCAAGCGTTCGCGGAGGACATCAACCGGTTGGTCGCGCGGTTCCATCGCCTGCCGCCGTCCGAGCTGCGCCAGCGGTTGCGGATCAAGCTGTTCGTCGGCGCGCGGCCGCGGATTCGCGAGTACTCCGGCTTCGGGTTCCTGCAGAACTGGCTGCGGGTCGCCGCCGCGCGCGCATTCGTCGACGCGGCGCGCAGTGATCGCAGCTTGCGCTACGAAGAAGAGCTCGACGAAGGTGAGCTGCTCGGGCTCGCCGCACCGGGCGATCCGCGCAACTCGAAGATGCGCGAGCAGATGGGCAGCGCCGTCAAGCGAGCGTTCGCGGATGCGGTCGCGACGCTCGCGCCTCGGCAACGCACGTTCTTGCGCCACGCCTACGTCGATCGCTTGACGCTCGATCAGATCGCGACGACGTACGCCGTGCACCGCGCCACCGTGGCTCGCACGCTCGCGAGCGCACGCGAGCAACTGATCGAGCGGACGCGCGCGGCGGTCGCGGTCGAGCTCGGCGTCGGCGCGGACGATCTGGCGAGCGCGATCGCGGCGCTCGATACCCACCTCGAGCTGTCGTTGTCGCGCGTGTTGCGCAGCGAGGCGGTCGAGAAGTGATGGCGTCGCCTGGCGACAAGCCGCAAGAACGTGCGGCGCGTAGCCCCGCCGCTGGCGGGGCAGAGGTAAGCGACAAGCCGATGCCGCCGAGCCTAGCGAAGCATGCCGGCTCCTGGCCGGCCGCCGTGCAACACACGGCGTGCCCGACCGATGACACGCTGATCGCGCTCGTCGAGCACGCGTTACCCGCCGAGGCGATGACCTCGCTCGCGGATCACGTCGACCACTGCGAGCGCTGTCGCGCGACGATCGGCACGCTCGCGGCGGTCGACGGTGGGGCCAAGCCGCGCAAGGTCGGCCGCTACGAGCTGGAAGATCAGCTCGGCGTCGGCGGCATGGGAGTGGTCTACGCCGCATTCGATCCGATGCTGCAGCGCCGCGTCGCGATCAAGCTGATGCATCCGGAGGTCGGCGAGAACGGCCCGGCGCGCATGTTGCGCGAGGCGCGAGCGCTGGCCCAGCTCCAACACCCGAACGTCGTGGCGGTCCACGACGTCGGCGAGCACGAGGGCGACGTGTTTCTCGCGACCGAGCTCGTCGATGGCGAACCGCTCGACCGCTGGCAACGCGGCCGCGAAGCGCTCGAGATCGTCGGCGCCTACGCGCAAGCCGCGCGCGGGCTCGCGGCCGCGCACGCGATGGGCCTGGTCCATCGCGACGTCAAGCCGAGCAACGTGCTCGTCGCGCGCGACGGCCGGGTGCGAGTCGGCGACTTCGGGCTCGCTCGCCGCGGTGCGGTCGCCGGCGATCGCCTCGCCGAGGCCGCGGACCTCGATCCGAGGCTGACGCGCGAAGGCGATGTCGTCGGCACGCCGGCGTACATGGCACCCGAACAACGCGCGGGCTTGCAAGTCGATGGTCGCGCGGATCAGTTCGCGCTGTGCGTCGCGCTCGCCGAGGCGTTGACCGGAAAGCGCCCCGCAGCCGGCAGTCGGCCCGCCCTCGCCGCGCGCGGGACTCGCAAGGTCGCGACCGTGCTCGCCCGTGGCCTGCGGATCGAACCGGCTTCGCGGTTTCCAGATATGGCCGCGCTCGCGGCTGCGCTCGAGGCGCCGGCCGCGAAACGCCGGCGCGCCTGGCCGATCGTGGTCGCCGGCGTGATCGCCGCTGCGGCAGGAGCGCTTGCCGTCGTGTTCATGTTCGGCGCGTCGCCGATCGTGGTGCCATCGCCTACGAAGGCGATCAATCCCGATCCGATCGTTCAGCCATCCGCGTTGCGGCCGACCGGAATGCCGGAGTGCGATGCTCATCTCGCGACCCTCGCGAAGCTCGCGACCTGCCCCACCGCTCCGACGCCGACGCGCGACGCGATGCGCGAGGCGATCGATAACCTCCAGCACAACTTAGCCGTCACGCCGCCGGCGGCGCGCGCGGCGATCATTCAGCGCGGCGACTTCGCGAGAGCCTGCGTCGCGATGGCGAAGAACACCGTCAAGGTCGGCGAGTTTCTCGGCTGCGATATGACGATCGAAGCGCCGCGCTAGGCCCGCGCGCGCGGTCGATAGCGCCGGAGGAGATCCTCGGCGAGCTCCTCGAGTGCTCCGTCGAGCGCGGCTTGCCGTCGCCGGTCGCCTGCCGCGGCGAGTGCGCCGATCCAGAACGTTTGCTCGAGCGTCATGACTCCTGGATCGGCCGAACGCTGTAGCGATCTAGCCCGCTCCGGAATCGCGCTGACGTAGGCGCGTGTACGACTCGCGCTCGGGATCGCTTAACGCGCCAGGTGCGGCGAACCGTGGCGACTTGATGGCATGATGATCGTGTGGGGCCCTGCGTTCGACTCTCGATCGCGCTAGCCGTGGCCGCGACGCTCGCGCGGCCCGCGCGCGCGGATGACACGCCGTGGGCGACCGGGGTCAGCGCCGAACAAAAGGCGACCGCGCACACGCTGCTCGAGGCCGGTAACACGTTGTTCCTGCAGCGCGACTACGCCGCGGCGCTCGAGAAGTATCGCGCCGCGGTCGGCGCCTGGGATCATCCAGCGATTCGCTTCAACATCGTCCGATGCTTGATCCAGCTCGATCGCACGGTCGAGGCCGCCGATAACCTCAAGCTCGCGCTGCGCTACGGCGCCGCGCCTCTCGAGGACAAGGTCTACACCGAGGCGCTCGCGTACGAGAAGTTGCTCGCGCTCCAGGTCAGTGACGTCGATGTCAGCTGCGATCAGGCGGGCGTCGCGGTCACGCTCGACGGCCAACCGCTGGTGTCATGCCCCGGCAAGCAGAGCCGGCGCGTCACGCCCGGGCCGCACCAGCTCGTCGCGACGAAAGAAGGCTATCTCACCAAGACCAGCAACGTGGTCGCGATCGGCGGCCAGCACGAAGCCGTGGCCATCGCGCTCAAGTCGATCGATAGCGCGGCGATCGTGCATCGCTGGCCGACGTGGAAGCCGTGGATCGTGTTCGGCGCCGGCATCGCGGTCGTCGGCATCGGCGGGTTGTTCGAGTACCAAGCGGCGCAAGACATGTCGTCGTACGACAAGGGCCTCGCGCTCGCGTGCGCCGATACCGGGTGCAGCGCGAGCCGGCCGATCCCCACGAACCTCGCGGATCAGAAGACGCGCGCGACGCACGAGAACGACGTCGCGCTCGGGGTGACGTCGGTCGGCGTTGCTGCCGCGGCGGCCGGCGGCGTGCTGCTCTATATGAACCGCGGCCACGCCGCGTATGCCGAGAAGGTGCTCGACCGAGTCGACGTCTCGACCGTTCGCGGCGGCGCGACCGTCGGGTTGCGCGGTCACTTCTAGCTCGCTGGCGCCGCGGTGACGGGGGCGCAAGTTGACAATAGTGACAGCGTCCCCAAATTCTCCGAACGAATCCAGCTAGGTGGGGCCCACGCGATCCGCCCAAGTTGACAAAAGCGACAGCGTCCCCAATTACGGGCAGTCGTCGATCTTGCCGTTGCAGTCGTTGTCGACGCCATCGCTGCAGTCGGTCTCGGTGGGCTCGCACACCCACGGCGTGGTGCGCACGAGGCCACGGAGCTGGATGGTGTGAGCGACGGCCGCGAACGCGATGCCGAGCATGCTCGGCACGACCGAGATGCCGGCGACCGAGGCGTTGGTCGGCAACGCGCCGTCGGACGGCAAGTGAATCGGCGCCCAGCGCGAGCCATCGAATTGCGCCAGCTCGGTCGGGCTCGCAGCGATCACGTCGTGACCGGAGGATGCGGCGAGCGCGTTGACGGTGCTGACGAACGGCAGCTGGCTGGTCGTCCAGTTCGCGCCGTCCCACGCGTAGCCGAACGAGGCATCGACCGCCACGACGTCGGTCGGCGAGATCGCGACCACCGCGATCAGCGCGGTCGACGGACAGGTCGCGTCGACGTCCCAGCTCGCACCGGCCCAATGGACGAGGGTGCCGTGGCTGACCGCCCAGATATCGTCGGTCCCGGTCCCCGAAACCGACGACACGTTCGTGACCGCCGCATAGGATTGCAAGCTCGCACCGTCGAACCGCTGCGCGCCGCTGCCGGTGAACAGCCACAGGTCGGTCGGGCCGGTGCCCCACAGCGCGCCGAGCGTGTTGCCCGCGGTGGTCAACAGCGACCAGGTCCCGCTGACGCGATCGAAGGCGTAGACGTCGCCGGCTTGACCGCCCGCCCACACATCGGTGCCGACGCCGAATAACGCACGGAGGTTCGCGCCGACCACCGTCCCGCTACCTGTCCAGCTCGTGCCGTCGAAGTGCTCGATGTGTCCGGCCGAGTCGGCGACGAATTGATCGTCGGACGCGCTCATCCAATACGCGACCGGCAGGAGCACGACGCCGGTATCGAGCGCGGCATACGCTTGGCCGTGATAGCGGTAGAGCGCGCCGTCCGCGGACACGCCGACCGCGTCGTCGGGCGCGAGCTCGAGGAGCAGGCCCGGCGGCGCGACGCCGTTCGGGCCGACCTCGGTCATCGTGCTCCAGCCGTGGCCGTCGAAGTGTTGCAGGGCGCCGCCCGAGCCGGTGACCCACGCATCGTTCGGCGCCGATGCGGTGACCGCCGTGTACAGCCCGGTCTCCGGATCGGTCCATTGGGTCCACGTCGCGCCATTCCAGCTCGCGATGAGGCTCGAGAAGCTCGGTCCGATCGAGCCGGCGACCCAGACGTCGGTGGTGGTCACCGCGGAGATGCTCGAGATCTCGGCGGACAACACGCTCTGCCACGCCGAGCCATTCCAATGCCACAACGTCGTCGCGTCCGACGCCCAGAGAATCCGACGCGCTCGTGCCGCGTAGCGTGGTGATCGCGCCACCGGTCCAGGTGCCGAGTCCGGTCCAAGTCGAGCCGTTCCACGCTTGCACGCCGGCGGTGCGCGTTCCGATATACACCGCGGTCGAGCTCGCCGCCCACACCGCACTGTACGACGCCGCCGGTAACCCCGAGGCCGCGGTCCACGCCGTGCCGTCCCAGTGGAGGGCGGCCTCCGGGGTCACCGCCCAGACGTCGTCGGCCGCGGCTTCCCACGCGTCGCTGAAGCCGTCCGGTGTGATCTGTTGCCCCGACCAGTTCACACCGTCGTAGTGGCGCGCGTCGCCGAGGTTGTCGAACACCCAGAGATCCGTCGCGCCGCCACCGGCGAGCGCATAGCCGCTGGTCAGGCCCGTCGCCTCCGGTCGCCAGCCGAACCGGCCGCAGTCGGCGAACGAAGCGCCGCACGAGCCGCTGCAGCCGAGTGGTCCGGCGTCGAAGCCGTTGTCGATGCACGTCCCCGCCGGCGGCGCGCCATCGCACAGCTCGGGGCCGTCGATCATGCCGTCGCCGCAGCGCCCGACGCAGTGGCTCGTATCGAACGTGCAGAACGGCGTGCACGCGAGGCCATCGGGGGCGTAGAACCCGGCGGTCGTGCAATCGGCGCCGCCGAGGTCGTTGCCGTCACAGGCCTCGGTGCCGGTGCGTACGCCATCGCCGCACAACAACGGCTCGCACGCGCCGGCGTGGCACGACCCGGGGACGCCGGAGAATTCGCACGCATCGCCTTCGCCGAGCCCGGTGCACGCCGCGGTTTGATCCGGCGACACGCACGAGTGGTTGACGTTGTCGCAGGTGTTGCCGGGTGGACAGATCCGACCGTCGTCGCAGGTCACCTCGGCGGAGCGAACGCAGGCGGTCGCCGCGACGAATGCCAACAGCGTGATCAGCTTCGAGGGCACGCTCACTCCTTTAGCTGGGTCGCGAGCTTCGCGCGCTCGTCCTCGAGTTGCTTGACCCGCGCGTGCTCGCGCGCGAGCGCCTGTTGCAGCTGGAGCCTGGCCTTCTCGGCATCGGCGGCGGATTGCTCGGCGCGCGCCTTCGCGGCATCGGCTTCGTGGGCCGTCCGCACGAGCTTGGCATTCTTCGCTTGCAGCTCCTCGCGACTCTCCGCGATCTGCGCATTCGCGGCGACGTCTTTCTGCGCCGAGTCTTTCTCGACCGCGGCGGTCTTGGCTTCGGCCGCGAGTCGTTCGCGCTCCTTGTCTTCCGCCGCCGCGAGCGCGCTCTGCGCGGTCCGCGCCAGGTCTTTCTCGCGGGCTGCACTCGCGATCGCCTGGTCCTTCGCGATTGTCGCTTCGTCGCGCGCGGCCGTCGCTTCGTCCTTCGCCGACTTGATCGAGGCCCGCGACGCGATCGCACCGGCGGCGATCGCGGCGAGCACCACGAAGCCGCCGACGACCGCGCCGAGCCGCGCGCGCCGACCGCGGCGAGCGATCGCGAAAGCGCCGTCGAGAAACGCGCGCTCGCGCTCCGCCAGGTCGCGCGGCCGATGGTCGAGCCAGCGCCGCGCCTCGTCGAGTGCGCCACCGCGCCACAACAGGCCCGCCGGCCGGCGTTTCGCATCCCATTGCCGCGCCGCCGCCGCGAGCTGGGAGTGGAACGCGGCATCTTCTTGATCCTCGTCGAGCCACCGCCGCAACGCCGGCCAGCGTTCGATCAGCGACTCGTGGACGATCTCGACCGACCCGCCGCTATCGGCGCGGGTCTGGACGACGAGCAGGCGCGCCGCGACGAGCTGATCGATCACGTGCGAGAGCTCGCCGCCGTCGCGCGCGAGCTCTCGGAGATCGGCGAGCTCGACGATCGCGCGGGTCCGCTCGGGCGTGACGAGCGCGCGAAAGATCCGATGCGTCAGCTTCTGCGCCGCGGGATTCATGCTCGCGACGACGTCGTCGGCGTGGGTCGCGAGCGCGCCGCTGACACCGCCGATCGCCGCGTAGCTCGCGGACGTCAGGCAGCGGCGACCGCGATCGCGCGCGTCCCACAGCTGGCTCGCCGCGAACTGCAGCAACGGCAGCGCGCCCGGCGTGCCGCCGAGGGCGTCGAGCATGTCGTTCACCATCGCCTCGGTTTCGAACCGATAGCCGATCGCGTCGATCGGTTGCACGATCGCTTCGCGCAACCCGGCGCGATCCGGCGTCGACAAGAACACCAACCCGCGGGACAGCTCGTCGGCAAACTGCGGGTCTTCACTGACGCGATCGAGAAAGTCCGAGCGCATCGACACGACCACGCGCAACGGCGTCGCGGCATCGTCGGCGATCCCGGTCAACGCCGCGGTGAACGCGCGCCGGACCGCACCGTCGCCGACTAACGTGTACAGCTCCTCGAGCTGATCGACGAACACGAGGATGTTGGTCTCGGCGATGTTCGCGCGCGCCCGCAGCCGCTCGCCGAGCAGGCCGGGCTCGGTGAGCAAGCGGCCGGCGAGATCTTCGGGTTCGCCGCGGGTGGTGCCGTGCAGCGCGTTCGCGAGCGCGACGAGCGGGTTCCGGCCCGGCCGCAACGTGATCACGTCCCAGCGATCGCCGGACGCTTTGAGCGCGGGCCCCAACCCCGCGCGCACGAACGAGGACTTGCCGGCGCCGGACGGCCCGACGATGCCGGTCAGCGGCTGCTCGCGGACCCGCGCCACCATGCGCGCGATCTCGCGGCTGCGGCCGTAGAACCGATCGGCGTCACTTTCGAGGAACGACGTCAGCCCGGGATACGGACTCTCGCCGTCGCCGAGCAACCGGCCGGCACGGCCCGGCACGAGCAGCTCGAGTGCGCGGACCAGCTCGACGCTGGTCAGGCGCTCCGCCTTGCGCTTGCGCAAGCAGCGGTCGATGACCTGCGCCAAGCCATCGGGGACATCGGGGGCTGCCTCCCGCACCGATCGCATCTCGGCTTCGGCCGCGCCGTTTGTCAGCAGCGCGCCGGGCGACGGGGATTCGACCGGGTGCACACCGGCGACCATCTCGAACATCATGATGCCCGCGGCCCACACGTCGGACCGATCGTCGACCTGGTCGAACCCCATCTGCTCGGGCGACATGTACGCGAGCGTGCCGACCATCGTTTGCTCGTTGAGCGTGTCGCGGTTGATCGTCGCCTTGTCGCTGAGCGCCTTCGCGATGCCGAAGTCGAGCACCTTGACGTGACCCGCGTTCGTGACGATCACGTTCTCGGGCTTGAGATCGCGGTGGACGATGCCGAGCTCGTGCGCGCGCGACAGCGCCCGCGCGACCGGCAACATCAGCTCGATCACGCGCGTCGCGGGTAACCGAGGCACGGACCACATCACCTCGCGCAGCGTCTGGCCCTCGAGAAACTCGAGCACCATGTACGGAATGCCGCGGTGATCGTCGACCGCGTGGATGATCACGATGTTGTCGTGGGTGCACTGCGCGGTCGCCTGCGCTTCGATCAAGAATCGCTCGGCGAGCGCGGGCGCCGCCTCGGTGACGAGCTTGATCGCGACCCTGCGACCGAGCTTGACGTCGCGCGCGGCCCACACCACGCCCATCCCACCGCGGCCGAGCTCGCGGATCAGCTCGTATTGGTGGATCCGCATCCCCGGCGCGAGCGCGATTTCAGCTTCGCGCGGCGTCGACGGCACGGTCGCGGTACCCGCGAGCGGCGGCGTGCGAACGGGTGCGGGCGTTCCGAACACGGTGCGCGCCGCGACGCGATCGTTCTCACCACCCACGGCGGTAATCATAACATGTGGTTGCGGAGTGCAACGCGCGCCGGGTTGGCCGCGCAACCTGCCTCGGGGCGCTCGGGTTACGGCGTCGACAGCGCCATCACTTCTCGCACCTGCGAAGCGGTCACATCGCCGTTGCCGAACGCGTCGTCGAGCATGCCCTGGCGGCTGCGCACGAGCTGGATCTGGATCGTGCAGCTCTGGGTGGTGCTCCCACTGAGCGCCTGGATCGTCCCGGCCGGAATCGTGAAGGAGCCGTTGTCGGGTGAGATCGGGCCGCTCTCGGTCGCGATGCAGGTGCCGAGCACTTCGTAGCTCAGCGGATCGGTCTCGCCGGATCCGGTCCACGTGATCGCGATCGGCGAAGACGCGCGCGAGTAGCTATCGGTCCCGCTAGTCTGCGATGTGATCTCCAGCTCCTCGGGCAACGTCGCGACGGTGTCCGGCGCGCTGATCTGGGGCGCGGCGCGCGTGTACGCGATCGTGACGACCGTGCCGCCGGTGGTCACCGCGAGCGTCCCTTGGTAGGCCGCGGCGTCGAGGAACGTCCCCGGCGTCATGTCATCCGAGAGCGCGCCGGCGGATGCGGTCAGCGCGTCCCCCGGCGATAGCTCGACGAAGTCATTCGATAGCACGCCGCCGACGCGGAGCACGGTCGTCACCGTCGTGGCGCCAGAGCCATCGGCGTTGATCGTGTTGCTCGAGTACATGCCTTCGGTCGCGATGTCCTTGGACTGCGACGTCGTGCAGGCGGTCGCGATCGCGAGCGCGAATAAGGAAAGCTTGGTCATCGCATCGATCGTACTGTCGTTCGGGGCGCGACGGTGTGATCAACGTTGTGAGACACCGGTGAGAGTCGTGCCGGCTGGCGTGGCGGCTAGCGCAACAGTCGGCACGAGCTTCAATGAGCGCGCGCGGCCGGCGCCTTGCGCGCAGCTTCGGCGAGCAGCTCCGCCGCGTGGGCTCTCGCCTTCGACGTCGCGTTGCCACCTAGCATGCGCGCGAGCTCGTCTTTACGCGCCGCGCCCGTGAGCTGCCGCACGTGGGTCTCGGTCCGGCCGCCGAGCTCGGTCTTCGACACGTGGAAGTGATGATCGGCGTACGCCGCGATCTGCGGTAGGTGGGTGACGCACAGCACTTGCCGGTGATCCGCGACCGCGCGGATCTGCGCGCCGACCACCTGCGCGGTCTGGCCGCCGATCCCCGCGTCGACCTCGTCGAACACGTAGGTCGCGACTTCATCCGCGCTGCGCAGCGCGAGCTTGAGCGCGAGCATGATCCGTGACAGCTCGCCGCCCGACGCGATCTTCGCGAGCGGCCGAGCGTGCTCGCCTTTGTTCGACGCGAGCATCACCTCGAGTCGATCGGCGCCGGCCGGACCGAGAGGCCGCGCCTCGATCGCGACCGCGAGCCGCGCCGCGCCCATCCCGAGCTCGGCGAGCGCGGCACCGACGTCCTTTTCGAGCGTGCGCGCGGCCTTGGTGCGGCCCTTCGTCAGGGTCGCAGCCGATGCGATCGCCGCCGCTTCGGCGCACACGCGTTCGGCGACGAGCGTCGCGAGCGCCGCGTCGCGGCCGGTGAGCATGCCGAGCTCGGCGCGCAGCTCGGCTGCCTTCGCGATCACCGCGTCGAGCGTGCCGCTGTGCTTGCGGACGAGCCGGCGCACCAACGCGATCCGTTCGTCGAGCCAGGCCAGCCGCTCCGGATCGCCTTCGAGCCGGTCGGCATAGCTGCCGAGCTCGCGCGCGGCATCCGCGATCAGCGTCTCGATCTCGCCGAGCTGGCGCACCACCGGCTCGAGCGTCGGATCCGTGCGCGCCGCGCGTTCCAGCTCGCGCGCAGCCGCGGCCACTCGATCACGAGCCGCATCGCGGTCGTCGCCTCCGTACAGAAACTGCTCGGCGGTGCGCGCGGCGCCTTGCAGCTGATCGACCGCCGCGAGTCGCGCGCGTTCGAGCTCGAGCGCCGAGTCTTCACCGGGTTGCAGCGCAGCCGCATCGAGCTCGTCGAGCTGAAATCGCAGGTAATCGACGCGCGCTTCGCGCTCGCGTTCATCGCCGCCGAGCGCACGCACCGCAGCGTCACAGCGACGCAGCTCGTCCCACGACGCGGTCATCGCCGCCACCGCGTCGCGGTCGCCCGCGAACGAGTCGAGGATCTCGAGGTGGCGAGCCGGATCGACGAGCCCTTGGTGTTGGTGCTGCCCCGAAAGATCGATGAGCAGCCCGCCGAGCTCGGCGAGCCGCGCCGCGGTGGTCAGCCCGCCGTTGACGTAGCAGCGACTGCGCCCACCGCGCTGGATGATCCGCCGGATGAACACGGTGAGGTCTCCTCCGGTCGTCGGCTCGCCCAACCCGGCATCGTCGAGCACCGAGCGCACCCGCGCGCGCAGGTCCGCCGGCACCTCGACGATCGCCTCGACGACCGCCTCGTCGGCTCCCGCGCGCGGGATATCGGCCGATGCTCGCCCGCCACGCAACAGATTCACCGCTTCCACGATCAGCGACTTGCCCGCGCCGGTCTCGCCGGTGAGCACGTTCATACCCGGGCCGAGCTCGAGCTCGACATCGGACAGGATCGCGAAGTTCGTCGCTCGCAGGTGGCGCAGCACGATTACCGCCCTCGCCCGCCGCGCACGCCCCAGTGCAGCTTGTCGCGCATGACATCGAAGAAGCTCTGCGAAGAGGCGTAGAGCACGAGCGGCGTCTTGTCGGCGGTCAGCTCGACCGTGTCGCCCGGCGAGAACGCGTGCGCCCACTGGCCGTCGACCGTGAGGATCACGCCGTGCTCGTTGGCGGCGAGCTGGAGCCGCAGCTTCGCGGTCGCGCCGAGCACGAGCGGTCGGTTGGTCAACGCATGCGCGCAGATCGGCGTGAGCGTCATCGCCGCCTGGCCGGGCGCGACGATCGGGCCGCCCGCGGCCATGTTGTAGGCGGTCGATCCGGTCGGCGTCGCGACGATCAACCCGTCGGCGCGATAGGTCGCGACGAACGCACCGTCGCAATGCGCGTCGACCTCGACGAGTCGCGCCATCGCCCCTTGGTGCAGGACCGCGTCGTTGAGCGCGAGCTTCGTGACCGGCTCGGCGCCCGGGCGGTTGAACGTGACGCGCAGCCGCATCCGCTCGGCACGCGGCAGCTCTCCGGCGAGCGCCGCGGCGAGCGCGCGACTCGCATCGGCCGGGCCGAACATCGCGAGAAACCCGAGCTGGCCGAGGTTGATGCCGAGCACCGGCGTGCCGTGGTGAGCGACGAGTCGCGCCGCGCGCAAGATCGTGCCGTCGCCGCCGAGCACCACGGCCAGATCGATGCGCTCGCCGAGCTGGTCCTCGGGCACGACCTCGACGCCCGCGGGCGCTCGAAAATCTGCGATGTCTTCGGTGGTCACGACCGCGCTATGGCCGTGGGCGATCACCAACGGGACGAGCTCGTGGAGCAAGACGCCGGCCTCTGACTTGTCCGGCTTGACGATGAAACCGACTCGCGACACCCGCATGGAGTAGCACGACGCTATGACACTGAACTATCGAGCAGGTCTCGCGATTCGCCGATATGACCTGGGTTCCTGGAGATCGGGCTCCGGGAGATCGACGGGAGATCGGGTATAAGGACCGCGCCGCACCCCTCGGCCCGGGGAGCCAGCTGTGCGTTCGGCTGTCCGGCGTAGCCCCGAGGCTGCTTGACTTAAGTTTCCGGCTCTTGTAGACGATCGACCTCCGCTTCCAGGATTGCGATGTTCCCATGATGACTTCCACGACACAGAAGACGTTCTGGCTCACCAAAGAAGCCGGCGAGCACCAGCGCGAGTGGTACGTGGTCGATGCCACCGGACACACGCTGGGCCGCCTCGCCTCGAAGATCGCGATGGTCCTTCGCGGCAAGCACAAGGTGTCGTACACGCCGAACGTCGACATGGGGGACTTCGTGATCGTGCTCAACGCGGGCGGCGTGAAGCTGACCGGGACGAAGCCGGACAAGAAGCTCTATCAGCGTCACACGCTGTACCCGGGCGGGATCAGGACGCGCGTCGCGAAGGAAGTCCTCGCGACCACGCCCGAGCACGCGATCCGCGAGGCGGTGTGGGGGATGCTGCCGAAGGGCATGCTCGGCCGTCGGATTCTCAAGAAGCTGAAGATCTATCGCACCGACAAGCACGACCATGCGGCGCAGCAGCCGCGCGTGCTCGAGGTCAGGAACTAAGATGACCACCGCGCAGAAGACGTATTCCACCGGCCGCCGCAAGACGGCGATCGCTCGCGTCTGGCTCACGACCGGCGAGGGCAAGTTCACGATCAACGACCGCAGCGACGAGGATTACTTCTCGCGCCCGACCGCCCGTATGGTGATCCGCCAGGCGCTCGAAGAGGTCGCGTTGATCGGGTCGTACGACATCGTCGCGACCGTCAAGGGCGGCGGCATCGCGTCGCAGGCCGGCGCGATCCGTCACGGCATCACGCGCGCCTTGATGAAGGTCGACGGCGAGCTTCGCCCGAAGCTCAAGGCCGCCGGCTACGTCACGCGCGACCCGCGCAAGAAAGAGCGCAAGAAGTACGGCCAGAAGGCCGCGCGCGCTCGGTTCCAGTTCAGCAAGCGCTAGAGCAGGCAACCGTTTGTCGGTCTCGGCCGTCGTTCGCGACGGCCGTCGCGTTTTCGGCTTCATGGTGTACGGTCGCCGCATGAAGCTCGCGACGGTGGTGATGGCAGTCGTAGTCAGCTCGGCCGCCGCCGCCGGCACGCCGAAGCCGAAGACCGCGCGCCCCGCCGCCTTGTTCGCGGTCGTCACCCGCGACGCTCCGCGTGCGTTCGACGGGCTGCACGCGTTCGGCGCCGCCGCGCTCCCCGCCGGCGCGATTCCGGACGACCTCGACGGCACGATGCTGCACGCGATCGAGAACATCGTAGGCGCGCCGGACCGTGCGATCGATCCGACCGGGCCGATCTACGTGCTGATGGTCGACGACGCCCACGCGAGCGGCCTCGTGCTCGTCGGCCGCTCCGGCGAGCCCGCGATCGCGCCCGGCGGGGTCTCGATCAAGCGCAAGCACGGTTGGTCCGCGATCGGGGTCAAGCCCGCGCTCGATGCGGTCGCCGACTACGCGTTGTCGACGATGATCGCGAAGGCGCCGCCGCCCGGGCTGACCGCGAGGATCTACGTCCCCGGCCTGCTCGCCCGGTTCAAGGACGACATCGCGGATGCCCGCGCGGCGATGCTCGGCACGCTCGGCTCGACCGCGGGCGCCGGGATGAGCGACGTGTTCGCGTCGTACGTCGACGGCATGTTGTCGGTCGCGACCGATCTCGACGAGGTGCAGATCACGATCGACGGCGATGCCGCGAACCTGACGCTCGATACGAAGCTCGCGGCGCGCCCCGGCAGCCGGTTCGCGCGGTTCATCTCGGCGCAACGCCCGAGCGACTTCTCGCTGCTGTCCAAGCTCCCCGACCTCGGGGCCTTCGAGGTCGCCGGCAGCGCGACGCTCGGCCCGTATCACGATGGCTGGCTCGCGTTGACGTCGCAGATGTTCGGAGTCGCCGCGAATGGACCCTTGCTGAGCGCGTTCGACGCGGCGCTCAAGGCGTCGAACGGGGACTTCGCGATCGCGACGACGTTCGGCGCGGGCGTCGCGAGCACGTTCGTGTTCGGCGCTGCGGATGCACGGGCGCTCGACGGCGCGCTCGGCCGCGCGATCGCGCTGTTCGCCAGCGGGCTCGACCTCCACCTCGCCGGCTTTCCGATCCGCTACAAGCCTGCGGTTGCCGCGACCGTCGATGGCGTCGCGCTGCACGGGCTCGACGGCACGATCGACACGTCGAAGACCACGCCGCAGATGAAGGCGGCGCTCGCGCTGACCATGCCGGACGGGGTTCAGAACGTCGAGGTCGCGCAGGTCGGCGGGCTCGCGATCGTGAGCTCCGGCCCGCCGAGCATCCTCGCCGCGGCGAAGCGGTTCATCGCGATCGCGCACGGCACCGCGAGCGGACCCTTGCTACCGCCGGCGCTCGTCCAGCTCGTCACGATGGCGCGCGAGCATCGCGACAGCTTGCTCGTGCTGGTCGATCTCGGCACCGTGCTCGCCGCACAGCTCCATCGCCAACCCTCGCCGGCGCCGTTCGCGATCTCGATCGGCTTCGATCGCGATGCGCACGTCCACATCGCCGTCCCGACCGCGACCGTGCACTCGGTCGTCCGGCCCTAACCGCTCGTGCGATTCCGCGCGCCGATCCTCGTCAAGCTCCTGGCCGCGCTGGTCGTGCCGGTCGTCGCGCTGTTCGCGCTGTTCGCGATCGTCGCGTTCGAGGTGTCGCGCCGCGACCTCGACGACGAGCTCGGCCGCCGGCTCGAGGCGATCGCATCCGCGGCATCGACCCAGGTCCGCGACGGCCATTACCTCGCGGCGATCGGGCCTCGCGACGCGTCCGAACCGCTGTATCAGGCCGTCGTCGCACGGCTCACGACGCTCGCGCACAAGACCGATGCCCGGTTGATCGTGCTCGACGGCAACTTCGACGCGCGCATCGACACCGATCCCAAAGGTCTCACCTTCGGAGCCCACTACTTCCACGCCGAGCTCGATCGGGCAGAGATCCGGCGTGTGCTCGACAAGGGCGCGGTCGTCTCGTCGGTGACGTTCCAGGACAACGGCGGCACCTGGTACAAGACCGGCTACGCACCGATCGCCGAGTCACCGACCGACGCCAAACCGGTGCTCGCGATCGCGGCGCAGGCGCCGGCATCGTACTTCGATCGGCTGAGCGATCTCCGGGGCAGGCTCGTCCGGTGGGGCGCCGGGCTCGCGCTCGTCAGCGTGCTCGCCGCCGTGCTCGCGACGCTGTTGATCACGCGCAACGTACGCCGGCTCGCCGCGGCGGCCGAACGGATCGGCGGTGGCGACCTGCACGAACCGATCGCGGTGCGCTCGCGCGACGAGCTCGGCACGCTCGCGGGCGCGATGGATCGGATGCGCGTCCAGCTCGCCGAGCGCGATGCGAAGATGCAGCAGATGCTCGCCGGCATCGCGCACGAGGTCCGCAACCCGCTCGCCGGCATGACGCTGTTCGCGGGCCTGTTGCGCGACGACCTACCCGAAGGCGACGAGAAGCGCGGTCACGTGCTGCGCATCCAGCGCGAGCTCGGCTACCTCGAGCGCGTCGTCAACGAGTTCCTCGACTACGCGCGCCGGCCCAAGCCCGAGCTCGCCGACGTCGACCTCGGCGAGCTCCTCGACGAGATCGCGCAGCTCGCGCCGAGCGCCGCACCGGCCGATCTCGCCGAGCCGATCGAGGTTGCGGTGACACCGACGCGAGAGCACGCGTTCGCCGATCGCGGCCAATTGCGCCGCGCCGTGCTGAACCTCGCGCGCAACGCGGTCCAGGCCGCGGCGGCGGCCGATCATCACGGCAAGGGCGCCGTGCGGCTGTCGGTGACCAAACGCGACGGCGAGCTTCACCTCGACGTCTGGAACCGCGGAGCCGAGATCCGGCCGGAGACCAGCGGCAAGCTGTTCGAGCCGTTCTTCACGACTCGCGAGCAAGGTACCGGCTTGGGCCTCGCGTTCGTCCGGGACATCGCGCGCGATCACGGCGGCCGCGTCGAGGTCGACAGCAAGGACGGCGAGACCACGTTTACCGTGATCCTGCCGACGATCACGTAGCCGGGATGGCGAACGTGTACCATCCGGGTCGAACCGCCATGGCGACGATCCTGATCATCGACGACAACGAGACGATCCGCGAAGGCCTCGCCGCGACGGTCAAGAAGCTCGGCCATGCTCCGGTGATGGCGAAGAGCGGGACCGCCGGCATCGCCGCGTTCAAGGCGCAGCGCGCGGACTTCGTGATCACCGACCTCAAGATGGATGGCACGACCGGCGTCGACGTGCTGCGCGCGATCGCGGCGCTCGATCCCGACGTGCCGATCATGCTGATCACCGGGTTCGGCACGGTCGAGACCGCGGTCGAGGCGATGAAGCTCGGCGCGTTCGACTTCCTGACCAAGCCGATCCAACCCGAGGTCGTGCGGCTCAAGGTCGAGCGCGCGCTCGAGCTCGGCGAGGCGCGGCGCGGCCGGCGCAAGGCCGACGCGATGACCGATTATCTCCGGGCCGAGACCGACGACAAGTTCGCCGAGCTCGTCGGAGGCGGCGAGAAGATGGCGGTCGTTCGCCGGACGGTCGAGAAGGTCGCCGCGAGCGACACCACGGTGTTCATCGCGGGCGAGAGCGGCACGGGCAAGGAGCTGGTCGCGAGGGCGATCCACCGGCTGTCGAAGCGCGCGAGCGGACCGTTCGTCAAGGTCAACTGCGGCGCGTTGATCGAGACGCTGCTCGAGAGCGAGCTGTTCGGTCACGAGAAGGGCTCGTTCACCGGCGCGGTCAAGCAGAAGCTCGGCCGGTTCGAGCTCGCGGACGGCGGGACGCTATTCCTCGACGAGGTCGGCGACGTGCCGCCCGCGATGCAAGTGAAGCTGCTGCGCGCGTTGCAGGAGCAAGAGTTCGAGCGCGTCGGCGGCGAAGCGCCGATCAAGGTCGACGTCCGCGTGTTGTCGGCGACGAACAAGGATCTCGACGCCGAGGTCGCGGCGGGCCGGTTTCGCCAGGACCTGTACTTCCGGCTCGTCGTGCTGCCGGTCAAGCTGCCGCCGCTGCGCGAGCGCCGCGAAGACATCCCGCTGCTCGCACAGCACTTCGTCGCGAAGCTCGCGGCGAAGGCGAACCCGCGCGTGCGCACGATCAGCGACGCGGCGCTGGGCCGGATCATCGCTTACAACTGGCCGGGGAACGTTCGCGAGCTCGAGAACGCGATCGAGCAGGCGCTGGTGTTCGCCGAGGGCGACGAGATCACCCCGGTCGCGTTACCCGCCTTCTTGCAAGGCGGGGGTGAGGACGACCGGCTCGAAGTACCTCGCGAGATGTCGCTGCCCGAGATCCTCGACGATCTCGAGCGCCAGCTGATCCTCAAGGCCTACGCGAAAGCCGACCGGGTCAAGACCGAGACCGCGCGCCTGCTCGGGATCAAGACGTCGGCGCTGTACTACAAGCTCGAGAAGTACGGCATCGAGTAGGATGCCGGCCGCGCGTTCAGACCGCCGGCTTGTCCGCGTGCTCAAGGCGCTCGCCGATGCGAATCGGTTCCGCATGGTCCAGGAGATCGCCGCGGCGGGCGAGCTGTGCTGCACCGAGGTCGCGGCGAAGTTTTCGCTGGCGCAGCCGACGGTGTCGCATCATCTGGCGATCCTGCGGGCCGCGGGTGTCGTGAAGTTCCGCGCGCTAGGCCGGCACAACATGCTCTCGGTCGATCACGAGCTGCTCGCGCACGTCGTCGCCGCGCTGCCGGTGCGCATCGCCGAGCCGAAGCGCAGGCGCTCGACAAGTCGCGCCGTCTGACGTATTCAAGTTCTTCGATATCACCAAGACGGAGGCACCGCGATGACCGCTGGAAGCTACACGCTCTATTACTCGCCGGGCGCATGCTCGATCTCCCCGAACGTCGCGCTGCGCGAGGCCGGGCTGCCGTTCGAGCTCGTGAAGGTCGATCTCCGCGCGAAGAAGCTCGCCGACGGTAGCGACTATCTCGCGATCAGCCCGAAGGGCTACGTGCCGACGCTGCGCTTGCCCGACGGCGAGATCCTGACCGAGGGCGCGGTGATGGTGCAGTACATCGCCGATCGCGCCCCGGACGCGAAGCTCGCGCCTGTCGCCGGGACGATGGCGCGTTATCGCCTCCAGGAGTGGTTGAACTTCATCGCGACCGAGCTCCACAAGGGGCTGTCGCCGTTCTTCAACGCGCTCGCGGGCGACGAGTACAAGGCGCAGTGCAAGCAGCGCTACGCGTTGCGGCTCGGGGTGCTCGCTGCCGGCCTGAAGGGCAAGCCGTGGCTCATGGGCGACCAGTTCTCGATCGCCGATGGCTACGCCCTGTACGTGCTGCGCATGTGGCAGCACGCGGTGAAAGAGTCGCTCGCGCCGTGGCCGGAGCTCGTCGCCCATTACGCGCGCCTGACCGCACGACCCTCGGTCGTAGCGGCGCTAGCCGCCGAGGGCATCTCGGCCTGACTCGCCGAGCTTACGGCGTGGCCGGAGCGGCGGGAGCGGGAGCAGCGCCATCGGCCGGCTTTTCCGCGTCCCGGAGCTTGTTGCGGCACGCGCGCATGTCTTTATCGAGCGCGTCGAGCTTCTCGATCTTCTCCGCGTTGCCCTTGTCGTCCGCCATCTTCTTCGCCTCTTCCGGGGTGAAGGAGGCCTCCATCGATTTCTCGTAGGCGCGCGCGTCTTCCTTGACCTTGTCGGCGCACTTCATGTCCTTGCACTCACACATGGCCTTCTTGAAGCCTTCGCTCTTCGAGATCGCCTCGTCGAGCTTGCTCTTGCTGCAACCCGAGAGCGCCACGAACATTCCTGCCAACAATGCGAGCTTTTTCATGGCGGCCATCCTCGGTGATCGCGCGTCGCGAAAGCAAGCGCCTACTTCAAAAATGGCGGCTGCGCCGTCGGCGCCGGCTGGCCGAACCGCGACCGAGTCCAGGTCAGAAACTCGTCCCCGGGCCGCTCGAGCGCGGCCCGGCAGATCTCGGCAACGTGGGCGGGGAAGTCGCGCTCGATGACCCAGCGCAGGAAGCTGCGGTCCGGTCCGGCAGCGAGCTCGTGGACCGCAGCGCCGGCATACTTGCCGAATCCTAGGACGACGACTCCGTCGGACCAGCGCAGGTGGCGCGATGGTCCGACCCAGCTGGTTCCCCATAGTTCTTGCTTGGGATCGCAGACCGTCGCGATCTGCGACCAATCGCGATCGTCGAGCTTGAACGCGCGCAGCATGCCGGCGAGGACGCGTCCTGTTGCCGCGACGTCAGCAGTCGCGCTATGAGCTGCGGCGAATTCGTCACCGACGAACCGGCGATGCGCGTGCTGCAGGCTGCGCGGCTCGCACTGCTGCCACAGCCGGAACGGGTCGACGATCCGCTTGCCGCTCAGGTCGAGCAGTGGCCGGCCTAGCCGCGCGTACTCGGCCTGCAGCATGTCGATGTCGAACGACAGGTTGTAGCCGACGATGACCTCCGCCTCGGCGAAGACCTGGGCGATCTCGTCGGCGTACTCGCCAAAGGCCGGACAGCCCTCGAGCTCTTCGACGGAGATGCCGTGCACCGCCTGAGCCGCCGGGTTGATCGGGACCGCCGGCTTGATCCGCCAGGTTCGCCGCGTCGCCGGGTCCTCGTCGTCGAGCCCGAACTGGACGCAGAGCTCGATGATCTGGTCCTTCGCGAAGTCGATACCGGTCGTCTCGGAGTCGAACACGATGATCCGCTGCGCGGCTACGGCCGGAACCGAGACCAGCGTCAGGCGTGGCTGCTCCTGCGCCGGCGGCGCCGGGCGCCAATCGAACAGCGAGAGAGTGCCTTCCACCTCGCTACCGTACGGGGTCGGTCTGACGCCGGGCAGCGAGAGGGATCGACAAGTCCGCAAGCGATCGAATACCTTACGTTTCCGTATGCGCGACATCGCCCGCCGAGGCACCGCTATCTGGTCCGTGATCGCCGTTACCGCCCTCGCCTCGTGCAGCAGCTGCCGGGTCAAGGAGCCGCCGCCGATCACCGGGCGCTGGATCGACGAGTTCGCGCGCGACTCGCCCGGCGACAACTACAACGCGACCGGCCCCGGCTACGCGGTCAGCAACGGCGCGCTGTCCGCGCACGGCGCCCACAACCACCCGCTGTGGCTGCGCAAGAAGCTGCCCCACGACGTGCGCATCGAGTTCGACTGCTGGTCGACCGAGAAGCGCGGCGACATCAAGGTCGAGGTGTTCGGCGACGGCAAGTCGTTCGACCCCGACGGCGGGCGCTACACCGCGGTCGGCTACGAGGTGATCTTCGGGGGCTGGTACAACGCGAAGTCGATCATCGCGAGGCTCGACGAGCACGGCAAGGACGTCGTCGAGCGCACGCTGCCGAAGGTCGTGCCGAACCAGCACTACCACTGGAAGATCGAGCGCATCGGCAAGAAGCTCACGTGGTGGATCGACGACATGACGACGCCGTTCCTGGTCTACGACGACCCGCGTCCGCTCGAGGGCAACGGCCACGAGTACTTCGCGTTCAATAACTGGGAGACCGATACCTGGTTCAAGAACCTGGTCATCACGCCGCTCTGAGCTCTGGGCGGTGCCCGAGCATCGGGTCTCGGCTACAATGCCCCGGACAACGGGGTGGAGCAGTTCGGCAAATACACGCTGATCCGCAAGATCGGCAGCGGCGGCATGGCCGAGGTGTTCCTCGCGCGCACGATGGTCGCGCAGGGGCTCAACAAGACCCTCGTCATCAAGAAGATCCACAGCGCGTATGCGCGCAGTCGCCAGTTCGTCACGATGTTCGTCGACGAGGCGAAGATCGCGCTCGGGCTCAACCACCCGAACATCATCCAGGTGTTCGACTTCGGCGCGGTCGGCGACACCTACTTCCTCGCGATGGAGCACGTCGAGGGCATGGACCTGCTCCGCCTCTTGCAAGAGGCCGCGAAGGCGAAGGTCCGCGTGCCGTACGGGCTCAGCACGTACATCGTGCAGCAGGTGGCCAAGGGGCTCGACTACGCCCACCGCAAGGCCGACGAGTTCGGCCAGGCACTCGGCATCGTGCACCGCGATATCTCGCCGCAGAACGTGCTGCTGTCGTGGGACGGCGGGGTCAAGATCGTGGACTTCGGTATCGCGCGCGCCCGCGATGTCCACGAAGAGGCCGGCGTCATCAAGGGCAAGTTCGCGTACATGTCGCCGGAGCAAGCCCGCGGCGAGCCAGTCGATTGCCGCAGCGACGTGTTCGCGGCCGGCATCGTGCTGTACGAGCTGGTGTGCGCGCGCCCGCTGTTCCACGCCAAGGGCAAGGACGCGCTCGAGCTCGTCAAGTCCGGCGCGATTCCGCGCCCGCGCGACTTCGCGCCCGAGCTGCCCGATTCGCTCGAGCGGATCATGCTCAAGGCGCTCGCGTTTCATCGCGCCGATCGGTTCCAGACCGCGCGCGACCTGCAGCACGAGCTCGGCAAGTTCCAGCTCGAGTGGGGCCAGAAATCCGGCGCGCTGATCGACAACGGCCAGCTCGCCCAGCAGCTCGCACAGCTCGCGCCGCCCGATGCGCGCGTCGTCACCGCGAGACCGCCGGCCGAGGGCGACGGCGTGCCGTCGGCCGTCCACGACGATGCGTCGGCGCCGGTCGTGTTCCCGAACGCGAGCGGCCCGATCAGCAAGAGCGAGCTGCCGAGCGGCAACTATCCGCGGCCGCCGACGCCGACCCCGATCCCCTCGAACACGCCGGGCGTACGCGACAGCCGCGAGCGCAAGTACGTCTACGTGTTGCAAGGGGTGCTGCGCGGGATGAGCGCACTCGAGCACAAGCTCGGTCACGCCGGCGCCGCGCGCCTGGTCAACGAGTTCTACAAGGTCGCGCAAGGTGTCGCCTACAAGCACCACGCGCTGCTCGACGTGCCCAAGCTGCCCGGCGACGGCAAGGACGTCTCGGTCGCAGAGCTGGCGATGGGCACGACCGGCGGCGAGACGATCGTCCGGCTCGTCGTGGGCTTGCCGATCGCGAGCGAGGACGATGCCGGGCGCGCGATCCAGCTCGCGCTCGCGCTCGTCGATGCGCTCGATGGGATCGGCTCCGATGTCGAGCCCGAGCTCCGGCTCGCGCTCGCGGTCCAGCGCGGCGTCGCGCTGGTCGTGCCCAAGCCTCAGCGCGGCAAGCCGCGCCCCGGCGACGAAGGCCCGGTGTTCGAGATCGAGGAGTCGACCGCCGCGTTCGCGCAGAAGCTCGCGCGGCAAGCGCGCGGTGCCGAGATCCTGGTCGGCGGTCGCGTGTACCGCGCGGCGCGCGCCGAGTGGACCTTCGAGGCGTTGCCGGCGATCGACTTGCCCGAGGATCTGGTCTCGCCGACCGGATCGCGAACCTCGGCCGACGAGGACACCGATCCCGGCGTCAAGCGCGCCCGGGTGTTCCGGCTGCGCGGTCCGAAAGAGCGGGCGCAACGGCTGCGCGAGAGCCGGGACCTGGTCCGGCTGCACGGCCGCGACCTCGAGCTCAAGGCGCTACGCGATGCGTGGCGCGACGTCTTGGTGTCGCGGCGCAAGCGCCAGCTCGTGATCGTCGGCGACGCCGGCGTCGGTAAGCGCGCGCTCGTGCGCACGTTCCTCGACGGCGTGGCGCCGAGTGAAGCGGTCGTCATCCGTACCCATGCGCGGGTCGGCACCGCGATGACTCCGTACGGCGTGATCGCGGATCTCGCGCGCGAGGTCCTGGGCCTCGCGGAGGACGCCGAGCCCCACGAGGTCGAGCGCCGGCTGCTCGAGATCATTCCGCTGATCTACGGCGCGGAGTCGCAGTCGCGCGAGGCGCAAGACCGCGCTCCAGCTGTTCGGCATGCTGCTCGGCGCGAAGGGGGCGTCGCCGGCGGCGGAGGTCGATGCGGACACCCGGCGCCAGGCGATGCTCCAGACCCTGATCCGCGTCGAGCGCCAGCTCGAAGGCGACAAGCCGGTGATCCTCGTCGGCGAGGACATCCATTGGACCGATCAGGACAGCCAGGAGCTGTTCGCGGCGCTGCTCAAGGTCGACACGCCGCGCCCGCTGTTCGGCGTGATGACGACCCGGCCCGAGCCGCGGATCCTGAAGCTGCTCAAGGACCTGGGCACCGAGATCGTCCAGCTCGACGAGCTGCCCGACGACGCGCGGCGCCAGATGCTCGCCGAGCGGTTCGTGCCGGGCCACGACATCGCCGAGCTCGCGGAGCAAGTCGTCGCGCGCGCCGGTGGCAACCCGTTCTTCGTCAACGAGCTGCTCGATGCGCTGGTCGAGCGCGGCATCCTCGTGGCCGACGGCGATGAGGGCGAGTTTCCCGGCTTGCTGCGCTGGATCAAACGCGACGCGCCGATCTCGGTGCCGAGCGACGATCGAGGATCTGATCGTCGGCCGGGTCGACGCGTTGCCGACCGCCGAGCGCGACGCGCTGATCCACGCGGCCGTGCTCGGCCGCCACGTCTCGGCGACGACGCTCGCGGCGCTGCTCGGCCAGCCGGTGCGGCTCGAGCTCGACGAGCTGGTCCGGCGCGGGCTGCTCTCGCCGATCGACGGCGAGTACCGATTCAAGAACGACATGACGATGACCGTCGCGTACGGCTTGATCTCGGTCGAGACCCGGGTCCAGCTCCATCGCGCCGCCGCCGCGCGGATCGCGGGCGCGGCGGGCTATCGCAGCGGCCAAGACGACGCGTTCATCGCTCGCCACCTCGAGCTCGCAGGCGACGACCTCGCGGCGGCCGATCGCTACCTGCGCGCCGCCGGCCACGCGGTCGAGCTCGGCGGCAACGCCGATGCGTTTCGCCAGCTGACCCGCGCGCTCAAGCTCGTGCCCGAGGCCGAGCACGCGCGCCGGTTCGCGGCCCACAAGCTACGCGAGGAGATCATGCGCCGGCTCGCCCGTCGGCCGCAGCAGCTGCGCGAGCTCCACGCGATGCGCAAGGAGGCCGAGGCGCTCGGCGAGGCCGGCAAGCTCGCCGCCGCGCACTGCGCGCTCGCTCAGTTCTACATCGACGTCGGCAAGGCGCCGGCCGCGCTGCGCGCCGTCGCGCCCGGTCTCGAGTATGCGCGCGAGGCCAAGGACGCGCTGCTCGAAGCCGAGGCGCTGCGGCTGCGCGCCGCGATCGCGCGGCTCGTCGGCAATGCCGATGAATCGCTGCGGCTGGTCGAGCAAGCGCTCGAGCTCGTGGACAGGACGAAACCGCAGACCGAGACCGGCCGGCTGCCGACGCCGGTGCTGGTCGCCCGCGCGACGATCCTCAACCAGCGCGGCACGACGCTGTGGAACATCGGCCGGCTCGAGGCCGCGATCGAGAGCTACGCCGAGGCGCTCGTCATCTACCGCGCGATCGGGATGGCGCGCCACGAAGCGCGTGCGCTCAACAACATGGGCATCGTGTTTGCGGCGCTCGGCGAATACGAAGAAGCGCTCGCGCACTACAAGAGCGCACTCAAGATCGATCAGGCGACCGGCGATCGCAGCGCGATCGCGCAGAAGCTCGGCAACATCGGCCAGTGCTACTCCGATCTCGGTGACGTGGTGCGCGCCGAGAGCTACCTCGGCAAGGCGATGAAGCTCGCCGACCAGACCGGTGACTTATCGGCCGCGTGCGACGCGGCGGTGTCGATGGGCCAGACCAAGATGCAGCGCGGTGATTCGCTCGGCGCGCGCGCCATGTTCGAGCGCGGCTTGAAGCTGGCGAGCGAGAACCGCGACCGCTACCAGGAAGTGCGCGCGATGCAGTACATCGCGCTGTCGCACCTCGTCGCCGGCGATCCACCCGAGGGCGCGCTCGAGATCGCGAAGACGTCGACCGAGTGGGCGCGCAAGATGCCGATGCTGGTCGGCATCATCTACGGATTGATGTTCCAGGCGCTCGCGCTGTCGAAGCTCGGCCGCCACGACGAGGCGATCGCGGCGAGCGACGAGGCGGTCCGCCTGCTCGAGGGCGCTCGACCCGAGGGCGCCGAGAACGTCTATCGTTGGCGCGCCGAGGTGCTCGCCGCCGCGGGCCGACCAGCCGACGCGAAGGCATCCGGCGCGCGCGCCGCCGCCGAGGTCGAGACCAAGGCCGCGAAGCTGCGCGACCCCGAGCTGCGCCGGATGTACATCGGCAGCCGGCAACGGACGGTTTGATTCGCCAGGGCGGATCCCCGGAGCGTCAGAGCGATCGTGTTATCTCCGGCCCATGGCGATCGAGCTCCAAGTCCTTCATCGCAATGACCCGGCTGCCCTCGCCGAGCTGATCGAGCTCGCGATCCCGAATACCGTGATCGATGGCGAGACCGGAGTCGCTCATCTGTCCGCGGTGGTCGATGCGGAGGAGCGCGAGATGGTCAAGCGGCGCGACAGCTGGCGCTGGCTCAACTCGATCTCGCCGGGCCATGTCGATCGCGATAACGACTGGTCGGAAATCTAAGCTGACTAGGTGAGAGCCACGAGCCGAGCGAAGTGGCTCAAACAAATTTCGCTGAAAGACTCGCGCCGGATCGAACAGGTTAAAACTAATTCTCCGACGAGGAATCGCCGGTGTCGGCTGTCCCCACTGGTGTCCGCGGGTCCCATACATCAACGCGAACGATCGCGAATGCGACACGCGCAACGACGGTAACGACGGGCACGCTCTGTGCTCCTGCGTTCGTCATGCGCCATCTACTTTGCTTAGCCTCGATCACCCTCCTCGGCTGCGGCCGCCACGGCCTCGATGACCATCCCGATGGAGGCGGCTCCGCGGTCACGGATGCCGGCCCCGACGCGAGCTGCGGCAGCACGCACCTCGACCTGACGTACGTCGCACCGAACTTGATGTTCGTGATGGACCGGTCGTGCTCGATGAAGAAGGATCTCGACGGGACCCAGACCACGAAGTGGCAGGCCGCGATCGCCGCGATCACGCACGTGATCGCGAGCTACACCACGTTCGTCCAGTGGGGCATGACGCTGTTCCCCGATACGACCGGCGACTCGTGCTCGCAAGACGCGATCCCGATCCCGCTCGGCGCGAGCAACGGCGACGCGATCACGACGCTGCTCACCGACGCGCTCGACCCGGCCAACGCGCTCTACCCGTCCGGCCCGTGCGTCACGAACATCGACACCGGGATCGAGCAGGCCGCTACCGACCCCGGCCTAGCCGACACGACGCGCAAGAGCTACCTCATGCTCGTGACCGATGGCTCGCAGTCGAAGTGCGAGGTCGGCGGTGGCGACGCCGGCACCGAAGCCGCGGTCGCAAGTCTGTTGACCGCCGGCGTGCCGACGTTCGTGGTCGGCTTCGGCAGCGAGGTCGACGTCAACGAGCTCACGAAGCTCGCGAACCTCGGCGGCGAAGCGCTGACCGGCTCGACCCCGTACTACTCCGCGGACACCGCCGACGAGATCGATATGGCGCTGCAATCGATCGCGGAAAAGGTCGCGAGCTGCAGCTACAAGGTCGACCCCGCTCCGCTCGACCTGAACCTCACGTATGTCGTGTTCGATGGCCACGAGCTCGTGCCGCACGACCCGGCGCACTCGGACGGCTGGGACTACGACGACGGGTCCGAGATACTGACCCTGTACGGCGACTACTGCACGCGAGTCGAGGACCTCCAGGTCACCGGCATCGACGTGACTTACGGCTGCCCGCCCGCGCTGTAGCCCGGACGATGGCCGGGGTACCGACCCGCGCTGACTTGCCGCATGACAGCGGCGCCGAGATCTGCAAGGGTGCAGCGGTGAGCACCGAGCCGATCCGGCCGATCACGCCCCCCGCGCGCCGGCGCGTGTTCTCGGGCAAGCGGATGCTGCTCGGGATGCTCGGGATCGTCGGGGCGGCCTTCGTGTTCCTCGTCGTGACGTTCGTGACCCGGCCGCCGGATCCGAAGCTCGACGACCTCGGCAAGGTGCCGGCGTTCTCGCTCACCGACGAGCGCGGCCAGACGTTCACCCAGGAGGCGATGCGCGGGCGGGTCACCATCGTCAGCTTCATCTTCACGCGCTGCGATACGATCTGCCCGACGACCACGGCGACGATGGAGCGGATTCAAGAGAAGACCCAGGACGCCGCCGATCGGATCAAGCTCGTGTCGTTCACGATGGATCCGACGTACGACTCGCCTCCGGTGCTCGCCGCGTACGCCGCGAAGTTTCACGCCGACGGCGAGCGCTGGCGATTCTTGACCGGGCCACTCGAGACGATCCGCGCGCTCGCCGAGCACACGTTCATGTTCGGGATGCCGCGCGCCGCGGACAAGCCGGGCGGCGTGCCGAACATCGTGCACCGCGGGCTGTTCTTCCTCGTCGACGGTGGGCTGCACGTTCGCGGGTTCTACGACTATCAAGATATCCCCGCGCTCGACGAGTTGATCCGCGACGCGCGCTTCCTGGCGCGGACGACGACGTGAGATAGTCGCGCCGCGTTGGACTCCGCGCTCAACATCACGCAGCTCGTGATCGGCATCGCGGTGCTCTACTGGGGCGCCGAGTGGCTGATCCGCGGCTCGGCGGCGATCGCGCGCACGTTCGGGGTCAAGCCGCTCGTCGTCGGGCTCACCGTCGTCGCGTATGGCACGTCGGCGCCCGAGCTCGCGGTCGCGACCCAGACCGCGCTCGCGAACAGCCAGCCGATCGCGCTCGGCACCGTGATCGGCTCGTGCGCCGCGAACATCTCGCTGATCCTCGGCATCACCGCGCTGATCGCGCCGCCCACGATCGACGGCCGGATCATCCGGCGCGAGGTCCCCGTGCTGATCGGCTCGGCGATCGCGGTGCCGATCTTGTTTCGCAACGGCGTGCTGTCTCGGTTCGAAGGCGCGCTGCTCGTCGCGTGCGCGGTGGTGTTCACGATCGTGACGCTCACGGTGTCGGCGCGGCTCGATCCCGACGACGACGCCGATCCCGGCGACTCCCGGCGCGGCGCCGAGGCGGTCGAGAGCGGCGAGAGCCTCGGCGGCAAGGCGCGGCCGAACAAGTCGCGGCTGCTCGCGGCGTTCTACTCGACCGCCGGCCTCGTGCTGCTGGTCACCGGCAGCAAGCTGTTCGTTCGCGGGGGGCGGTCGATCGCGGCCGAGGCCGGGATGTCGGATCGGATGCTGGGCCTGACCGTGATCTCGCTCGGCTGCGCGCTGCCCGAGCTGATCAGCTCGGTGATCGCGGCGACCCGCGGGCAAGCCGCGCTGGCGATCGGCTCGGTGATCGGCTCGAACCTCTTGAACGTCTTCCTGGTGCTCGGCATCACCGCGTACCTCAGGCCGATCCGGCTCGGCGAGCAGAGCCACTTCGTCGATCTCGTCGGCCTGGTCGCCATCACGCTGCTCGGTGTGTTGATGTTGCGCGGATCGCGCAAGATCTCTCGCTTCGAGGGCGGCATCCTCGTGGCGGCCTACGTCGCGTTCGTCGTGGCCTGCGCGAAGTTCTAGGAATCTCGCTCAGATCGCCCGTCCTTCGGGTTGAGGTGCGACCATCGCACCTCGATGCCGACCGGCGGTCTCGTTCGCGCGATGTGAAGACAGCGATCGGTGCTTCTGTTCGCCCGCTCGTAAACGCTACAACGCCAGCTATGAGGACCGGTTATCTCGCTCTCGTGGTGTCGATCGCTGGGGCGGGTGTCGCGTCGGCGGCTCCGGTGCTGCGCGATGTGATGCACACCGTGACTCACGACCCGTCGGAGCCGGTGCCGTCCCAGGTCAACTCGCACACGCTGTTCCTCAACCCGTGCACCGGCGGTTGCGTCGTCCGCAGCGGCCAGACCGACTCGGGCACCGGCACCTCCGACATCGGCTCGGGCACGCTCGCCGCGTTTCCGTACAGCACCACGGTGTGGAACGACACCGTCGCGTGCGTCACCCGGATCATGGCGCCGTTCAACATCCAGGTCGTCACGACCAAGCCCGCCGGCGACTTCTTCGAAGTGATGATCGCCGGCAACTCGTGCGACATCCTCCCGCAGAGCGAGTGCGGGGACGTCGGCGGCATCGCCGATTATCCGTGCCAAGGCCCGGGCGATTGCTTCGAGTCGTACATCCCCGACGCGCTGGTGTTCGACTTCGCGAGCTCGATCGGCAACGACGCGAACTACCTGTGCGGCGTCGCGGCCCAGGAGATCGCGCACGCGTGGACCCTCGATCACACGATCGAGACCACCGATCCGATGACGTACAACGGCTACGCCGCGAACCTGACCTACGCGAACGGCGCGAAGTGCGGCAGCGATTGCCTCTACTCGTGTGCGAGCGGCGGCGGCACCTGCGACGCGTTCGGCGTGAAGTGCACCGGCAGCGGCGGGACCGCGACCCACGCGTGCCTCGGCAGCGGAGCCGCGACCCAGGACGAGATCAGCATCATCACCGGCCTGTTCGGACCGTCGTCGACGAACCCGCCGGTCGTCGCGATCACGTCGCCGAGCAACGGCGCGTCGGTCGGTCAGGGCTTCCCGGTCGACGTCACGTGCACGAACAGCGACGGCGTCACCTCGGTCGCGCTCGCGATCGACGGCACGACGAGCGCGACCTTGACCAGCTCGCCGTACACGTTCTCGACGCCGGCCACGCTGCCGATCGGTCCCCACACGCTGACCGCGACCTGCACCACGACGCTGAACGCGACCGCGATGGCGTCGGTCTCGGTCACGGTCGCGAACAAGTGCACGAAGAACGCGGACTGCACCACGACCGGCGACATCTGCTACGAGGGCGCGTGCATCGCCGGTCCCGACGCGCAGGGCGGCCTCGGCACGACCTGCACGAGCAACTCGATGTGCTCTTCGGATTCGTGCGCGAGCGACGGCACGAACAGCTACTGCGTCGTGCCGTGCGACCTCAGCCACGATCAATGCCCTTCGGGCTACGGCTGCCTCGCGGACGGCACCGGCGGCGTGTGCTGGCCCGGCGTCAGTAACGGCGGCGGCGGCGGCGGCGGGTGCAACACCGGCGGTGATTCGACCGGCCCTGTGACGCTCTTGCTCGGCTTGGCTGCGCTGTTGATCACGCGCCGCAAGCGCCGGTAGATCCCCCTACTATCAGTAAGTTGAGTTAGCGAACCCACCGTCTCGCGCGACGTCAGCGCTAGATCGCGCTTTCCCTCTAGGTCGCGCAGGTATTGCCGCGATATTAGACAGAGATGAACCGTACTCGCGTGGCTGTAGTTCTGGCCGTGACTCTCGGCGCGAGCGCCGGATCGGCCGCGCCGATCCACGAGGTGCTCGGGCATCCGAACTTCGCGGCGATGGCGCCGGTCCCGATGTTGACCAACTCGCACACCGTCTACCTCAACAAGTGCGCGGGCGGTTGCATCGTCCACACCGGCGACACCGACGCGCGCACGAGCACGTCCGACATCGCCTCGGGTCAGCTCGGCGCGTTCACCGGGACCGACACCCAGTGGTCGAGCATCGTCAGCTGCGTCAAGGGCGTCATGGCGCCGTTCAACATCACGGTCACCGATACCGATCCGGGTGCGACCACCTCGCGGTTCGAGGTCATGGTGGCGGGTAAGGCGTGCGACATCCTGCCGGGCTCGATCTGCAACGGCATCGAAGGCGTCGCCGACGCGATCTGCCAGAGCCCGGGACAGTGCTTCGTCCCGTACCTGCCGAACGGCCTGGTGTTCGCGTTCTCGACGACCGAGCAGAACCAGGTCACGCTGATCTGCGGCACGATCGCACAGGAGGTCGCGCACGACTGGACGCTCGATCACGTCATCGAGTCGAACGACCCGATGACCTACAACAACTACGTGACGCCGCTCAGCTACCAGAACGGCACGCGCTGCGGCAGCGACTGCTTGTACCAATGCCCGAGCGGCACGGGCTCGTGCAACGCCTACGGCACGACGTGCACGGGCAGCGGCGGCAGCGCGACCCACATCTGCCAGAGCACCGGTCAGGCGACCCAGAACGAGGTCGACACGATCAACGCCCTGTTCGGGCCGCAGGGCGCCGCGGCCCCGACGCTGAAGATCACGTCGCCGGCCGACGGGTCGGCGGTCCAGGCCGGGTTTCCGATCGACGTCACCTGCACGTCGCCCGACGGCATCCTCGAGGTCGACCTGTCGGTCGATGGCGTCGCGACCGCGACGCTGACCGCCGCGCCGTTCAACTTCGTCGCACCGTCGACGCTCAAGGACGGCACCCACACGATCTCGGTGCTGTGCGGCACGACGAAGCAGGCGATCGCGACCGTCACCGAGAACCTCATCATCGGCGAGAAGTGCAGCAAGGACGCGGACTGCACCGAGACCGGATACATCTGCTACGAGGATGCGTGCATCGCCGGCCCGAACGCGCCGGGCGGCCTCGGCACGACGTGCACGACGAACGGGATGTGCGCGTCGGGGTCGTGCACGAGCGACGGCACGAATTCGTACTGCGTCGTCCCGTGCGACACGAACAACGACCAGTGTCCGTCCGGCACCGGCTGCCTGGCCGACGGCAACGGCGGGGTGTGCTGGCCCGGCGCGAGCCATGGCTCCGGCGGCGGCGGCTGCAACACCGGCGGCAACGGCACGCTCGTGGTCGTGCTCGGCCTCGGCTTCCTCGTGCTCGGCCGGCGGAGGCGCGCGTGAAGACGCTGGCGCTCGCCGGGTTCGCGATCGCACTGGCATCGACCGCGCACGCGGATCCACGCGGGCCGACGCCGCTCCACACGATCGACGAGGATGCGCGGCCATCCTATGCCACGCGCCCGATCGACTACATGTTCCCGATCACGATCGATCCCGCGAATGTCGAGCCCACGATCTCGAACAACATCATCTATCTCAATAACTGCCAGCCGAACGGCTGCACGCTACGCCCGGGCACCACGGACTCGCGCACCGACACGTCGGAGCTGCTCCAGGGCGAGGCCGTGCTCACGCCATTCGACGACAGCGATGCGACGTGGAACGCGGTCGTGCAGTGCATGCAGGACGTGTTCTATCCGTACAACATCCAGATCACGACGACCGATCCGGGCAGCGCGCCTCACTTCGAGATCATGATCGCGGGCAACCCGACCGACATCGGGCTGTCGAGCGGGTATGGCGGCGTGTCGCCGTACGCGTGCGGGGCCTCCGGCGGCTATATCCCGAACGCGCTCGTGTTCGACTTCTCGAAGGTGTGGGGCGGTCGCGTCGAGGATCTGTGCTCGACCGCGGCGCAGGAGATCGCGCACTCGTTCACGCTCGACCACGCGGACGATCCGTCGGACCCGATGACGTACTTCACGTCGTTCACCACGCGGCGCTACTTCAACAGCAGCGCGCAGTGCGGCAGCGACTGCGTCAACAGCAAGAGCCCGCAAGGCCCCGGCGTCGGCGGCTATACGTGCACCGGCGCCGCTCCGGGGATGGGCACCTCCGGTCCGCAAGCTCACCCGTGCGTCTGCACCGGACAGGCCACGCAGAACGAGAACGGCAAGTGGACCAGCCTGTTCGGCGCGAGCTCGATGGCCGGACCGACGGTCGCGATCACCAAGCCGCTCGACGGCGCCGCGGTCCAGGCCGGGTTCGTCGTGGACTCGACCGCGACGAACACGATCGGTGTGACGAAGGCCGAGCTCTACATCGACGGCACGCTGGCCAGCACGGTCACGAGCTCACCGTACATCTTCAACTCGCCCGCGACGCTCGGGCCCGGCGCACACGTCGTCAAGGTCACCGCGTACGATCACTACGGCGACACCGGCAGCGCGCAGGTCAACGCGATCATCGGCACGCCGTGCAAGTCGGCGTCGGACTGCACGAACAGCAACGACGTGTGCATCGCCGGTCGCTGCCTGCTCGGCCCGGGCCAGCCGGGCGGGCTCGGCGCGACGTGCATGAACGGCCCGGACTGCGACTCCGGCCAGTGCACGAGCGACGGCACGAATTCGTACTGCGCGACGTCGTGCGATCTCGGCCAGGGCGAGTGCCCCTCCGGTTTCGGCTGCCTCGATTCCGGCAACGGCGTCGGCGTGTGCTGGCCGGGCTACGACGACGGCTCGAGCAAAGGCGGCGGCTGCCAATCGGGCGGCAACACGACGTTCCTCGGCTTGGGCTTCGCGCTGCTGTTCCTGCGCCGTCGCAAGAAATGAGCCCCCTTGCGCGCGCGTCCGCCGCCGCGTACGCCCGGCTCCTGGTCACCGGCGACACGCTCGCCGACAAGCTCGCGCCGGCGCCGGCCGAGCTCGACTTCGCGGGCGGTGCGGCCGAGCGGATCGCGGCGCCGGGGCGACCGGCCGGGCTCGCGATCGTGCCCGGCCGCAAGTCCCGAGTGCCGCCGGTCGCGGGGATGCGCGATCCGGCGCAGCGCGCACGCATCCTCCACGCGCTCGCGAACCACGAGCTCCAGGCGATCGAGCTGTTCGCGTGGGCGGTGCTGGCGTTCCCCGCCACGCCGGTCGCGTTTCGCAGGGGCCTCGTCGCGATCGCGAGCGACGAGCAGCGCCATCTCCAGCTCTATCTCGACCGGCTCGCCGCGCACGGGATGCGGTTCGGCGATTGTCCGGTGACCGGACACTTCTGGAACAAGCTCGACCACCTGAGCGGTCCACTCGAGTTCGTGTGCGCGATGGGCCTGACGTTCGAGCAGGCGAACCTCGACTTTGCCGGCGACTATGCGGCCGCGGCGCGCGCGGCCGGCGACACCGCGACCGCCGACGCGCTCGCGCAGGTCCACGCCGACGAGATCGGCCACGTCCACTTCGGTTGGGTGTGGCTGCGCCGGCTCGCCGGCGACGACAGCGGATCGTTCGACGCGTGGCGGGTCTACAACGACCACGTCAAGTTCCCGCTCGGACCCAGGCGCGCTCGCGGTGCTCGCCTCGATCGCGACGCGCGCCGGCGCGCCGGCATCGACGAGGCCTTCATCACCGCGCTCGCCGGCGTCTCGCCGACGCGACCGAGCGGCGAGCCGCGATGATCCTGTGGGCGAACCTCGATCAGGAAGCGCGCTGGGCGGGCGTCCAGCTCAAGCCCGACGTGATCAAGCTGATCCGCGGCCTGGCCGATCAGCTCGCCGCGCTCGCGCCCGCGGGCGAACCGGTCGAGCTGTGGCGGCCCGGCGACGGCACGCCGCCGCGCTGGGACCTCGCCTGGGCGGATCCCGAGGCCAAGGCGGTCAACGATCGCCGGTTCGCGCTCGGGCTGGGGTTCGCGCTTCCGGGGGCGCGCGTGGTGTCCTCGCTCGCCGAGCTCGATGCGCACATCGCGGAGCAAGCCTCGATGGCCGAGACCTGGGCCCGGTCATCATCACCGAATGGGAGCGCGGGTGGATCGCCCGCCTGGGTGTGCAAGGCGCCGTGGACCGCGGCGGGCCGCGACCGGTGTTTCGGCGAAGGTGCGCCGACCGCCGACCGGCGGACGCGGATCGAGCGCCTGCTCGCCAGCTTCGGCGCGCTGGTGTTCGAGCCCTGGCTCGACCGCATCGTCGATGTCGGCGTGTGCGCGGCGATCGATCGCGCCGGCGCCGTCGTCGCGAAGCCGCCGCACCAGCTGAAGACCACGCCACGCGGCGGCTTCGCCGGCATCGATCTCGTCCCCGCCCCCGCTCGCCGCGGGCGAGCTCGACCGCCTCGCCGCTGCGGTCGCCGCCGCGGGCGCGGCGCTCCATCGCGCGGGCTACGCCGGGCCGTTCGGGATCGACGCGTTCGCGTATCGCGAAGGGGGCGAGCGCAGGTTCCACCCGCTGTGCGAGCTCAACGCGCGCCACACGTTCGGCCACGTCGCGTGGGCGGCGGGGCGATTCGACCCGGCGGTGTGAGACCCGAGTCCCGGACGTGCGCGGACCGAGCTCCAACGATAATGTTTCGCCATGGCCGAGCTCGATGCGGTGATCGACGCCTGCCGCGCCGCGCTCGATCGACGAACCGCGCCCCCATTCGGCGGCGCGGCCGACCGGGGACGAGCCCCCGCCGTCGACCGTCCGGCCGGTGTCGTCGTGTTGACCGGAGCCGGCGTCAGCGCCGAGAGCGGCATCCCGACGTTCCGCGGCAAAGAGGGTTACTGGACGGTCGGCGCGCGCGAGTACCACCCGCAGGAGCTCGCGACGTTCGACGCGTTCTCGCACATGCCGTGGGACGTCTGGGCCTGGTACCTCTATCGGCGCGGCGCATGCCGGCGCGCCGAGCCGAACCCCGGCCACCGCGCGCTCGTCCGGCTCGATGCCGCGCTCGGTGACCGGTTCGTCCTGGTCACCCAGAACGTCGATGGCCTGCATCGCCGCGCCGGCAGCCCGAACGCGCGCACGTTCCCGATCCACGGCGACATCGACCTCATGCGATGCGCCGCCGAGTGCGGGCCCGACCCTTGGCCGATCCCCGAAGCCGTGCCGGCGCTCGCGCGGGGCGAGCCGGTGACCGAGGCGAGCCGCGCCCTGCTCCACTGCCCGCGCTGTCACGGCCCGGGCCGCCCGCACGTGTTGTGGTTCGACGAGACCTACGACGAGCGCCGGTTCTTTCTCGACACCACGCGCCGGCTCGCCGCCGAGGCCGCGCTGCTCGTGATCGCGGGGACGTCCGCACAGACCAACCTGCCGTGGCAGATCGTCTCGCTCGCGGCGAAGGGTGGTGCCACCATCGTCGACATCAACGTCGAGCCGAACCCGTTCGGCGACATCGCGGCGCGCACCGGCGGCGAGGTCCGGTCGCCGTCCGCGATCGCCTTGCCCGCGATCGTCGATGCGCTGATCTCGCCGTCGTAAAGCGGCACAGCCCTTTACTCCTGAGTCGCGTTTCGGCAGGGTGAACCTCGATGTCCTCGCCCGAAGACAGCACACCCGTGCCGCGCGAGGTCAGCACGATCAGCGAGGTGACCGGCGAGGTGACCGTGCTGCCGCCCGAGGAGGCGAGCAAGGTCATCGACGAGATCAAGGCGGTCGCCGAGAGCCGCGGCGAGGACTCGGACGTCATCGAGCTCGTCGAGCTGCGGCCGAGCGGGATGATCCCGGCGATCGACGCGGCCGCCGCGCTGGCCGCGACCGACGACGAGCTCGGCATCGACGAGCTGCGCGATGCGTGGCCCCTGCTCGATCTCGACGAGCGCGGCGACGGCTTGCGCGTCTTGCCGCGCGAGGACGCCGAGGAGTTCTTCATCTCGCTGATCCCGAGCGACCAGGCGGCGATGCTGGTCCACTTCCGCGCCGGGCAACGCCGCCAGTGGATGCGCCTGCTCGAGCCCGACGACGTCGCCGACGTCATCCAGAGCACGCCGGAAGAGCATCGCAAGATGCTGCTCGCCTTGCTCGACGAGCCGACCCGCAAAGAAGTCGTCGCCCTGATGCAGTACGCCGAGGACGAGGCCGGCGGCCTGATGTCGACCCGGTTCGCGCGGCTCCGCCCGCACATGACCGCGGACGAGGCGCTCAGCTACTTGCGCCGGCAAGCGCGCGCGAAGCTCGAGACGATCTACGTCGCGTACGTCACGGACAACGACCAGCACCTGCTCGGCGTGGTGTCGTTTCGCGATCTGTTCGCGGCCGAGCCGGCCAAGACGGTCGGCGAGATCATGACGACCGATGTCGTCCGGGTCACCGACGAGATGGATCAGGAGACGGTGTCGCGGATCTTCGCGGAGCACGATCTCAACGTCGTGCCGGTCGTCGACAAAGACGGCAAGATGAAGGGCATCGTGACGGTCGACGACATCGTCGACGTCGTGCAAGAAGAGGCGACCGAGGACATCCAGAAGTTCGGCGGCCTCGAAGCCCTGGACATGCCGTACCTCGCGTCGAGCCGGCGCGAGATGATCAAGAAGCGCGCGCGCTGGCTGACGATCCTGTTGATCGGCGAGATGTTGACCGCGACCGCGCTCGGGTTCTTCCAGCACGAGCTCGATAAAGCGATCGTGCTGTCGCTGTTCCTGCCGCTGATCATCTCGAGCGGCGGCAACTCGGGCTCGCAGGCGTCGACGCTCGTGATCCGGGCGATGGCGCTCGGCGAGGTCCGCGTCGCCGATTGGTTGCGGGTGTTCCGCCGCGAGATCCAGATGGGCGTCGTGCTCGGCGCGATCCTCGGCAGCGTCGCCGCCGTTCGCGTGATCGTGTGGGGCGCGGCCGGCGCGTACGAAGGCTCGGCCGGTCAGCACTTCGTGTTGATGGGGATCACGGTCGCGATCAGCCTGGTCGGCTGCGTCATGTGGGGGACGCTGATGGGCGCGATGCTGCCGTTCGCGCTGCGCAAGGTCGGTGCCGACCCCGCGAGCGCCTCGGCGCCGCTCGTCGCGACGCTGGTCGACGTCAGCGGCATCATCATCTACTTCACGATCGCGAGCACGATCCTGACCGGCAGCGTGATCCGCTCGGTGCCGGACGCGTGCACGGTCGCGACCTCCGACGACATCGCGCAGGTCTTCCACGAGAGCTTCGAGCGCCAGCCATCTGTGAAACCCACGGGCGACAAGCTGAGTCGTTGCGTATGGAAGCGCGCCAAGGTCGAGCTAGGCGTCCATACCGAGCTCACCGATCGCGACTCGTTCGACGACGCGATGGAGACGCTGCCCGGCGCGGTCAAGAAGGTCGCGATCGGCGGTGAGGCCGCATTCTACGAACAGAACGCGAGCGTGCTCTACGCGTTCAAGGGCGACACGAAGGTCGCGATCAGTCTCGCGGGCCAGACCGGCCCGGCCGAAGCCGACGAGACCGCGCTGATGGCGAAGATCCTCGGCAAGCTGTAGCCGTCGAGCCATGCTACGGTCAGTGGCTTGCTGGCGACGCGCGTGCTCCACTACCGCGATCCGGCCTCGGTCGTGCTCGGGCTCAAGCAGCTTCGGCGCCAGGGCCTGACCCCGCGCGGCCTGCTGTTCGTCGCGCTCGATCCGCGCGGCGAGACGTCGCTCGCGATGCCCGAAGATGTCGACGCGGTCGCCGAGATCCGCGTCGGTGACAAGCTGACGCTCGAGCCGCCCTGGCAGGGCCGGTACTTTCACTTCGATGCGATCCATCGCCTGCCCGGCGATAGCGTGCTGTGGAATGGCGATCGCCGGCTCGCCGACACCGGCTCCGCGCCCGAGGTCGCGTGCGCGATCTCGGAGTGGCTCAAAGGCGCCTCCGCGAAGAACGTGTTCCTCGGGTGCGCGCCGCATGTCCCCGGCTCGTGGTGGTCGCCCGACCACCGCTCGGCCGTCACCGATCTGCACGCGCTCGGCTATCTCGATTGCGTCGTGACGACAAACGGGGTGCTCGCGCGCAAGATCGACGACGGCCGGCTGTTCCACCTCGCGTTCTCCGCGCTGCGCGCGCATGGCACGCCGACCGAAGGCTGGCAGGAGGTGTTTCGCTCCGAGCTCGGCAACATCTTGCTGCTCGAGCGCCGCGTGTTGCAGTCCCGGCTCGTGCTGACCTGCGAGAAGGGGCTCGTCGAGATCGACGTCAGCCACCTGCCGGATGTCGTGATCGAGACCGCGCGCGTGCCGATGCAATCGGGCTTCGGCGTGGTCGGGCGGATCGACGGCGGCGCGTTCGCCGTCACCGCCGGCACGATCGAGCCATGGGGCCTGACCAACATGTCGCCGGCGATGCTCGTCGGCTCGCCGACCGAGAGCCTGCTCGATCTGCCGAAGACGCTGCGCGCGATGAAGCTCGACGACTGAGTGTAAGCGCCCCGCGTAAACTCGAACGGCGTTGCGCTCGCGATGGCGCGCGGGATATCTGTCGAGCCGATGCGCAGAGCATGGTTCGCGGTCGTGATCCTGGCGATCTCGTTGTTCGCGGCTTGCGGGCACAACTCGGCGGTCCCGCAAGACTCCGGAGTCGCCGATTCCGGCTGTGCACCGTGCACGCTCGGGCAAGGCGAGCTCGGCGCGTGTTGCGTTCGATAGCTGTGGTCGACCGTGACCGGCCCTGACTCACCGCGACGGTGCCGCGATCCGCGTCAGCGCTTACACGCGCCGTGTAAGCCCTAAAGGTGTTGCTCGGCTCTGCGCTCCGGCGTTTTATTCGCGCGAGAAAAGGAAGCCCATGAAGCTCAAGCTGGTGATCGTCGATCTAGAGATTCCGAAACATGTGAAGCGGCGGATGCTGCGCATCGGCCTGCCCGTGGCGGTCCTGCTGATCTGCGGCGGGGTCGTCTTGGCGGCGGGACTGCACACGTGGAGCGACGGCGATACCCTCGCGTCGACCGATCTCAACGGCAACTTCTCGGCGCTTCAGGATCAGATCACGAGCCAAGGCACGTCGCTGGGCGGCACTCCGCTCGCCTCACCGTTCTCGCCGATCGCCGGACAGGTGCTCGCGTATGACGGCTCGGCGTGGACGCCCACGGCGATCACCTCGACCACGGGCCAGTTCTTCCCTCCGAATGACACCAACGCGACCGGCGTGCTCGAGAAGTATAACGCGGGCGCGCCGTACACCGTCGCGAGCGTCACCATCACCGCCCCGAGCGCGGGCCTCGTTCAGGTCTCGCTGGATGGACAATTCCGCGACTGGGAGCACGTGGGGCCCAACACCTATCCGGTCAACGGCGGCACCACCGCTGGAAAGGATGACGACTTCACGTGCAAGCTCGCGCCGAATCCGGGAAACGCGAACGCCGTCACGGGGTCGGCGCCGGTAGCATGGCACGTCGGCAGTGAGGTCACGGGCTGGGGCCCGATCGGCGACCCGTTCACCCAAGCGTTCGCCACGTCCTACCCATTTGCTGTCCCGGCGGCGGGCACGTACGAGTTCGACTTCACCTGCTACTCTTTGTCGTGCAGCGACGTCGTGACCACGGGGACGTACGGCTGCGACGTTCCGGCGGCGCACATCTACGGCATCTACTTCCCGGCGATCTCCACGTCGAACTGAGCTAGTTGCCGACGCGCTCTCCGATCACTGACCAGCCGGATCAGCCGAGCGTGCACTGACCGATCGTCGAGTGGCCCATCTCGCACGTGTCTTGGGTCTGGTGGTTCGAGATCGATCCGCACGACGACGCCCCGAAGATCAAAGCGCACAAGAGGAGAGCCCTGACGACCATGAGCTTGCTCGTACCCTGGCGACCGCGCCGCGAGCAACATAATTGGCGCTTACACCGCGCCTGTAAACAAGAGGGCCGCCTACGACCGGTCGTGCCCCGCTCGCTGGTGAGCTCGATAGATCGCGACGAGCTCTTGCCGCGACTCGGCCTTGAGGCGCTTCGCGGCGCGCGCGAGGAGCACGCGCACGGTCGAGTGCGCGAGACCGAGCTCGTAAGCGATGATCTTGTTCGTGCGGCCAGCGGCGGCGGCCGCGACGACCTGCGACTCGCGCATGGACAGTGCCGACAGCCCGGCGATCTCCGCCCGCGGCGGGTTCTCGACCGCGATGACATAGCGCTTTCCGGCGTGATCGAAGTGGTCGAGGAGCGTGAGCTCGGCGTCGACCAGAGTTCGCCATGAGTCTACGGCGCCGTCGGGATCGTGATCCCGCATCGGTCCGCGCGCGGCTTCCATCCGCAACACGGCATCGCGCAGCGCGCGGCGCAAGCGGTCGGCGGTCTTGCCGTCGGCTGCGTGCTCGCACCGGCCCGTCGTGTCGAGCACCGCGGTTGCCGCATCGGGCGATGGCGCGATCGTTCCATATCGCCTCAAACGAAGCGCGCTCGCCATATGCGACGCGACGCGGGTCCACCTGTCGGCTTCGTTTGGACCTCGAGTGCGTGCAGCGGGGAGCGGCACCGCGAGCGTCACCCCGATGCCGGACGGGTCGTACGCGTTGATGTTGAGGACGTCTCGGATCCCGGCGTCCAGCATCGGCCGCGTGCCCGGCATCTTCTCGAGCGGCCCGAGCTCCGAGCACAGCCCGAAGCTCTGCGCGCGCCACGTCTCGTCGACGTGGCTCGGTGCCATCGCTTCGAGCGACCTGGAGAACACCTCAGGCGCGACCACGAGATCTTGCTCCACGCAGGTACCCGCGCGCAGCGATCCGACCGCGCCCTCATAGACGCACGCGAGCACGCCGCATCCTTGATCGGCGATCGGCGCCGCGGCGCGCAACATGGCGCGCAGCCAGTCGGCCTCCGAATTCCCTGGACCGTAGGTGGCCTCGATGACGCCGATCAGACCTCGATCGCGCTGGCTCATTGGCACCGAGGTCTATCAAACGCGCGCGCTGCGGGGCAACGAGCGATCCTGCTCGATCGCTACCGTCTACGCGGGCATATTGCCACACCCCGATTTCGGCGAGCTCACGGCGAGCCCGACACCGCTGCGATCCACATCAGGCCGATCGCGAGCAATGCGACGCTCGTCAGCGGCCACAGCCCGACCGCGTAGGCGGCGACCGTTCGCAGTTGCTCGCGCACCGGGACGCGCGGGCGGCGCTGCCGGCGCACCCGTGGCGCAGGCGGCGCGGGCACGAGCTGGCCTGCGGTCCTCACGATCCGAGCCTGAGGAAGCGAGTCGAAGGACAACATGGCTTCAGTATGACGCCTGAACGCGCGTTGGCATTCAGGTAACGTCAGCGCCATGCCCGCCGCGCTCGCCGATCTCTCGCTCGGCTTTCGCTCGTCCTACCTCGATTACGAGCGCCTGAGCGCGCAGTTGCGCGCGTGGACCGACGCATATCCCACCTTGTGTCGGATGTCGTCACTCGCGCGCACTCCCGAAGGCCGCGACGTGTGGCTCGTCACGATCGGGCCGGAGCCCGAGCGCATTCGCCCGGCGGTGTGGGCCGACGGCAACATGCACGCGGTCGAGCTCGCCGGCTCGAGTGTCGCGCTCGCGATCGCCGAGGATGCGTTGCGCCTCCACCTCGATCCGGGCTCGATCGAGCTAGCGCCGGCCGTGCTCGCGCGGTTGCGCGACGTGTTGTTCTACATCGCGCCGCGGCTCTCGCCCGATGGCGCGGAGCACGTGCTGCGCACCGGTCGCGTCGTGCGCTCGGTGCCGCGCGACGAACGCGTCGCTCGCGGCAAGCCGCGCTGGCTCGCGCGCGACCTCGATGGCGACGGTCAGATCTTCGCGATGCGCGTCGTCGATCCCGCAGGTGAGCTCGTCGAGGCGAAGGAGATGCCCGGGTTGCTCGTCGAGCGCACGATCGAAGATGCCGGGCCGTTCTACAAGCTGTACCCGGAGGGCGTGATCGAGCACTTCGACGGCAAGACCATCCCGTCGACCCATCCGTTCAGCGACAACCCGGTCGATCTCAACCGCAACTTTCCGTGGTCGTGGGCACCGCAGCACGAGCAGGACGGCGCGGGCGCCTTCGCGGTGAGCGAGCCCGAGGCTCGCGGCGTGGTCGCGTTCGCCTCGGCGCATCCCGAGATCTTCGCGTGGTCGAACTATCACACGTTCGGCGGCGTGCTGATCCGACCGCCCGGCGACACGCCCGACGGCAAGATGAACCAGGAAGACCTCGCGGTGTTTCGCCAGGTCGAAGCGTGGATGACCGAGCACACCGGCTATCCGACGGTGTCCGGCCACGACGAATTCCTGTACGAACCCGACAAGCCGTTGCGCGGCGACCTCAGCGAGTACGCGTATCGCCAGCGCGGCGCGATCGCCTACGCGATCGAGCTGTGGGATCTGTTCGCGCGCCTCGGCATGCCGCGGCCGCCGAAGTTCGTGCAGTATTACGATCGCGTCACGCGGGCTGATCTCGTCAAGCTCGCGTGGTGGGATCGCGACGAGAACGCCAGTCGCGTGTTCCCACCCTGGCGGTCGTTCGACCACCCGCAGCTCGGTAAGGTCGAGATCGGCGGCATCGATCCACGCGTCGGCTTGTGGAACCCGCCGCTGCACGAGCTCGCGTCGCTGTGCGCGAGACAAACCCCGGTGTTCTTGCGCGTCGCCGCACTCGCGCCGCACCTCTCGATCGCGCGGATCGATCGCCACCCGACCGCCGACCGCCTGACCCGCGTCGAGCTGCGGATCGAGAACGACGGCTATCTCGGCACGTACGGGTTGCCGTCCGCGAAGCCGCTCGACTTCAACGAGCCGCTCTATGCGACCGCGATCGCGCACGGTTGCGAGCTCGTCGATCCGGGGCGCGCGTATCAGAGCATCGGTCACCTCGATGGCTGGGGCCGCGGGTTGTACAGCGGCGCGAACCTGCCGGCCTATCCCGGGACGCGCGGGTCGACGAACGCGGGGTGGCTGACCTACCTCGTGCGCGGCCACGGCGCGATCGAGGTGCGAGCCGGGTCTTGCCGCGCCGGGTTCATCACCGCACGAGTGGAGGTCTAGCTTGGCGCGCTACGCGATCGGCGATATTCAAGGTTGCATGGCGAGCCTCGAGCGCTTGCTGTCGCTGATCGCATTCTCGCCGCAGCGCGACGAGCTATGGCTGGTCGGGGATCTCGTCAATCGCGGCCCGCGTTCGCTCGACGTGCTGCGCTGGGCGCGCGACATGGGCCCGGTGGTCACGACGGTGCTCGGCAACCACGACCTCCACTTGCTCGCGCGCGCCGCGGGCGCCGATAAGGAGAAGCCACGCGACACGCTCGACGACGTGCTCGCCGCGGCCGATCGCGATCGCCTGATCGATTGGTTGCGCGCGCGGCCGTTGCTCGTTCACGACGACCGGTTCGCGCTCGTGCACGCGGGCTTGCATCCGCGATGGACGATCGCCGACGCCCGTGCGCGCGCCGCCGAGATCGAAGCCGAGCTCGCCGCGCCGACGTGGCGCGCGTTCCTCGCGCAATCGAACGGCCCCGCGCCGCGGTGGGATTCGCGGCTCGGCGGCGGTGACCGCTGGCGCGCGATCCTCGGTTACCTCGTGCGCGTGAGGGCGTGCCGCGCCGACGGCAGGCCGATCGCGGACTTCGACGGGCCACCGGCGCAAGCACCCGCCGGCGCGATCCCGTGGTTCAACTTGCCCGATCCGGCGTGGGCGACGCACACGGTCGTGTTTGGCCATTGGGCCGCGGCCGGGCTCCAGCTCGGGCCGCATCACGCCGGCGTCGACACCGGCTGCGTGTGGGGCAACACGCTGTCCGCGCTGCGGCTCGACGACAGGATGGTGTTCCAGATCAAGAGCGTCGAGCGCGCATCCGGGCCGATCCGGTAACGCGCGGCGCGCTACTTCTTCGGCTTGGTGAGCTCGATCGGATCGACGTTGACGTCGGCGGTCGAGAACTCGACATCCACCGACTCGCGCTTCTTGCGCGCCAGCTGGGGCAGCGTCGGTGCATTGCTCCCGGTCGGCATGACGTCGTGATCATGAGTCGGCTGGGCGTCGTGCGCCGCGGGGTTGCTCCGCATTCGCGCCTCGCGCACGTTCGCGCCGAGCGCGCTCGTCGGATCGACCCCGACCGCGCTCTTCATCACCTGCGAGAGCGCCGACGCGAACTCGGTCGCCGATGCGAACCGTTCGGCCGGATCGGCCGCGAGCGCGCTGTCGAGCACCACGGCGAGCGCCTGAGGCACGTCGGGTCGACGATCGCGAATCGGTGGCACCGCGCACGCGCGAATCCGCTTGAAGATCTCGATATCGTTCTTGCCGTCGAACAACCGCTCGCCCGCGAGCGTCTCCCACAGGATGTTGCCGACGCCGAACAGATCGGACTGCGCGGTGTTCGGCTTGCCGAACGTGACCTCGGGTGCGAGGTACGACAGCTTGCCCTTGACCGTGCCGGGTGCGGTCAAGCTCGCGACGCGATCGCGCGCGCGCGCCAGCCCGAAGTCCGACAGCTTGACGACGCCGTTCGAGCCGAGCAGCACGTTGTGCGGCGACACGTCGCGATGGATGACCGGCGCCGGCGTCCCGTCGGGAGCGCGCCGATCGTGCGCGGCGCCGAGCCCGCGCAGCGTGCCGATGCCGATCGCGACCGCGATCGGCCACTCGACCTTGTGGCCGGCGTCGTGGTGGCTCTTGATCAGCGCACCGAGGTCGATCCCTTCGACCCACTCCATCACGAGGTAGTACGAGCCGTTCTGGCTGACGAAGTCGTGGACCTGGACGATGTTCGGGTGCTGGAGCTCGCTGCCGACGCGCGCCTCCTCGATGAACATCTCGACGTAGTTCTTGAGCGCGCGGAACTCCGGCTTGATGTGCTTGATCGCGACCGCGCGCTGGAACCCGGCGGCACCGCGCGACACCGCCTTGTAGACGGTCGCCATGCCGCCTTCGCCGCAGACCTCTACCAGCTCGTACTTGCCGTCGATCAACTCCCCGGTGGTCACGTCGGCCCTAGTATACAGATCGTAGACGTCCACGTGCACGTGTCACGTCCACATGGACGATCGGCAGCGTCAGCTCGACGTGGCCGCAAACGCCGCGCGTGCAACCTCGAGCTCGGCCGCGGCCTTCTCCCACCGAGCGGTCAGCTCCTCGAGCTTGTCGGCACCGGTCTGGTAGTCGGACAGCAGCTTGTTGCGGCGCGCCGCATCGTCGTAGACCGTGGGGTCGGCGAGCTCGGTCGACCGCAGACGCTGCTCGGTCTCGAGCACACCGATGCGCTCCTCGAGCTGCGCCACCAGCTTTTCGAGCGGCCCGAGCTTCAGGCTGCGCTTCTGGCGTTCTTCGGCCTCGCGCCGCTTGCGGTGCTTGTCTTCATCGCGAGCGACCGGCGCGGTCGGCGGGCGCGCGGCGGGCTTGCCACCCTTCGGCGTAGCCTTGGACGCGGGTACTTCGGTGGCGAGGCGCCGCTGCGCCTGCGAGTACATGTACTCGTCGAGAGTGCCGGGATAGGTCTCGACGCCGCCGGCCTCGACGTTCCAGATCCGGGTCGCGAGCGTGCGGATCAGCGAGCGGTTGTGGCTGACGAACACGAGCGTACCGTCGTAGGTCGTCAGCGATTGCGCGAGGCTCTCCGACGACGCGAGATCGAGGTGGTTCGTCGGCTCGTCCATCAGCAGCAAGTTGCCGGGCGACGCGCACAACCGGGCGAGCGCGACGCGAGCGCGCTCACCGCCGGACAACACCTTGCACTGCTTGTCGACGTCGTCGCCCGAGAACATGAACGCGCCGAGGATCGAGCGGACGCGCGCCGGCGCGACCTCGGGCGCGAACCGCTGGACCGACTCGTAGACCGTCGCCGACATGTCGAGCGATTCGGCGTGGTGCTGCGCGTAGTAGCCCGGCACGACGCCGGCGCCGAGCTTGATCGTGCCGCTGTCGTGCGGCAGCTCGCCGGCGAGCATCCGCAACAGCGTGGTCTTGCCCGCGCCGTTGACGCCGATGATACCGATCTTCTCGCCGCGCTTGACCGCGAGGCTGACCCCGGGAAACACGACGTGGTCGCCGTAGGCCTTCGCGAGCCGATCGACGCGGATGGTCTCGGCGGCGCTGCGCGCGGTCGGCGGGAAACGAGAACCGCATCGTGCCGCGCTTCTGATAGGTCTCGACCGACTCCATCTTCTCGAGTGACTTGATCCGCGACTGGACCGCGCGCGCTTTGTTCGCCTGCGCGCGAAACCGATCGACGAAGCGCGTGAGCCGCTCGCGTTCGCGCGCGAGGTTCTTCGCCTTGCCCGCGAGGATCGTCTCCTCTTCTTCGCGCGCCGCGACGTAGCGGTCGTAGTTGCCGACGTAGCTGCGCACGCCCTCGAGCTCGAGCGAGACGACGCGCGCGATCTGCTCGTTGAGGAACTCGCGATCGTGGCTGATCAACACGAACGCAGCGGTTCCACTTCTTCAAGAACTCGCTGAACCACGCGACCGAGGGCATGTCGAGGTGGTTCGTCGGCTCGTCGAGCAGCAGCACGTCGGGCCGCTGGAACAGCAAGCCGGCGAGCACGCCGCGCATCTTCCAGCCGCCGGAGAACTCGCCGATGTCGCGGTGCTCGTCTCCGGGTTGGAACCCGAGGCCGGCAAGGATCGCGAGCGCTTCGTGCTCGCTGAAGAATCGTTCGAAGTGATCGATCCGCTCGTGCAGGTCGGCGACCTCTTCGGCGAGCTCCATCATCGCCTCGCCTTCGAGCTCGCTCGCCCCCGCGACTTCGAGCTGCTGCTCGATCTCGGCGAGCCGGCGGTCGAGCTCGGCCCGTCCCGGCACGCTCGACAGGATCATGTCGATCAGCGTTCGACCGGCCGCGACCGAGATGTCTTGCGGCAGGTAGCCGACGCGGACGCCGTTCGCGCGCGTCACCTTGCCGTCGTCGATCTCCTGTACGCCGGCGATGACCTTGAGCATCGTCGTCTTGCCCGAGCCGTTCGGGCCGATCAGGCCGATGCGATCACCGTGGCCGAGCCGCAGCGACGCGGCGTCGAAGATCATCCGATCGCCGAAGAACAACGTGACGTCGTCGAGGACGACCAGGCTCATCGCGGCGACTGGATAGCACGAACCGCGACGGAGCGCGCGTCGGGATCTAGCGCGGGGGCGCGGTCTTGCCGCGGCGGCGTTCGCTGCGTGCGACCAGCGTGCTCGGTAGCGTGCCCTCGCGCTCGAGCTTCTTGATCTCGTCGCCGAGCGCGCGCAACACCTTGAGCCGCGCCGCATCGTCGCGGAACCGATCGACGAGCTCGCCGTACAGCTCGCGCACGGCATCGCCGTCGGGCGGACTCGCCATCACCGAGCGCAGCACCGCGACCCGCCAGCGCAGCTCGAGCTCGCCGCCGACCTCGAGAGCGAGCGCATCACCGACGGCCCGTTCGCTCGGGATCTTCGCGCGATCGGCTTCGCAACGCTCGACGAGCGCGGCTAGTCGCTTGGCGGCGGACATCACGCGGCCAGCGTACCATGCGCGTCCCGCGTTTCCCGGCCTGTTACTCGAGGTGATCCGCGACGACGATCGAGACGCTGAGCTATGCTCGCCGCCATGCGCGGGATGGCCAGCATCGCACTCGTGGCTTGCGCGCTCGCGGCATCGGTCGCGCACGCCGACGGGATCTCCGACGACGAGCTCGCGAAGAAGAACACCGGCAGCTACCTGACCGGGCTGCCATTGATCAACTACTCGCCCGACACCGGCGTCGGCTACGGCGCCCGCATCTACTACTACTACGACGGCGATCGCGACGACTCGCGGTTCAAGACGACGCCGTACCTCTATCGCGTGTTCCTGCAGGGCTTCACGTCGACCCGCGGCCTGCAGTTCCACTGGCTCGACTTCGACGCGCCGAAGATCTTCGACACGCCGTTCCGTATCCGCAGCCAGCTGATCTACGAGCGCAACATCAACCAGAATTATTTCGGTCAGGGTAACGCCGCGCTCGACCCTCTGCAGTTTCCCGGCTCGCCGGCGACGTTCAAGTCGTTCGCGAATTACAGCGCCGCGCAGCAACAGGTCACGAACGGCCAGACCTATGGCAAGTACGACCAGTACGACCTGCTGCGGCCGATCTATATCGCGAGCGTCGAGCGGCTGTTGCTCCACGACCACGTGCGCGTGCTCGGCGGCGTCGGGTTCTCGTACGCGCGGATTCGCGATTACACCGGCCAGCAGGTCGACGCCACCGACCCGACCGGCGGGGCGACGACCGCGACCGAAGCCCCGACTCGACTCAAGACCGATTGCGACGCCGGCACGCTGGTCGGCTGCAGCGGCGGCTGGGACAACTTCTTGCGATTCGGTATCTCGTACGACACGCGCGACTACGAGCCCGATCCGAAGCGCGGCGTATTCATCGACGCGGCGGTCGACGCCGGCACGGTCGCGCTCGGCTCGGAGTATGACTACGTGCGCGCGATGATCGCGGCGCGCGGGTTCTGGAGCCCGGCGCCCGATGCGATCGACCTCGTGCTCGCCGACCGCTTCGTGTTCGAAGGCCAGACCTCGGGCACGCCGTTCTTCAGCATGGACACGTTCCCGTTCACCGACGATCCGCGGACCGGCCTCGGCGGTCAGCGCACGATGCGCGGGTTTCGCCAGGATCGCTTCGTCGGGCCGATCATGGCGCTCGATAATGTCGAGGCGCGCTGGACGTTCGCGCACGCCTGCTTCTGGCGGCAGAAGTTCGCGTTCATCGTCGTGCCGTTCCTCGATGTCGGCCGTCCGTATAGCCGGATGTCCGATCTGACGGTGCGCGATCTGCGCGCGTCGTACGGCGGCTCGCTGCGCATCGCCTGGAACCTCGCGACGCTCATCACGATCGACTACGGGTTCTCCGCGGAGGACACTGGCTTCTACGTGAACTTCAACCACATGTTTTGAATCCTGTTCTCCAGGATTGGACCGATGGCCGGACCAATGTATAACCGCGCCATGAAGCGATTCGGGCTCGTCCTGGTCTTGGCCGCGTGCACGCACGCCGATCCGAATGCGGTCCAGAGCTTCGCGTTCGGACCGTTTCAGCTCGACGCCGATCAAGAGATCACGGACGAGTGCGTCCAGATCTCGCTCGACAACGCGACCGACCTCTACGTCAACCAGGTCGAGTTCAAGAGCGGACCGGGGCTGCACCACTCGAACTGGTTCTACGTACCGGAGCGAATCTTCGCCGGCGATGACGGCGTGTTCACCTGCGCCGACCGCTCGTTCGACACCGAGGCCGCGGCCGTCTACGGCGGCGTGTTGTTCGCGCAGTCGACGCAAGCGACGCACGACGTCCAGCAGTTCCCCGACGGCGGCGCGATCAAGATCCCGAAAGGCTCGAAGCTCGTCGCGCAGATCCACCTGCTCAATGCGACCGACTCGCCGCTGACCGTCTCGCCGACCATCGCGATCACGCCGATCGCGGAAGCCGACGTCACGACCCACCTCGCCGCGATGTCGTTCGAGGACGAAGCGCTCGGCCTGCCACCGAACATGCAGTCGTCGTTCACGGTCGATTGCGACCTCGGTCCGTTGCACCAGCAGCTGTTCGGCCGCGCGCCGGACTTCAACATCTATTACGCGCTCGCCCACTATCACGCGCTCGGTACCGGCATGACGGTGTCCGCGGTCAGCGAGGACGGCGCGACCGTAACACCGGTGTTTCAGACGACCGCGGAGATCGGTGATTCGCTCGGGAGCACGATCGATCCGGTGTTCCCGATGACCGGCTACTCGCGGATTCGCTTCACGTGCGACTACTTCAACAACACCAGCCAGACCGTCTCATGGGGTGTCGGCAACCAGGAGATGTGCGTGTTCCTCGCGTTCACCGACTCGACCTACCAATGGGGCGGCGGCGATCCGAACGAGGAGGCACCTGGCAATCCTCTGCAAGTGAGTAACGTGATGACGTTCTCGAACTCGTGCAGCGTGTTCGCGAACGACAACACGCACTGACGGTGTTTCATAACGCGGCGCGTGGGCTCGAGGGCCGGACTCTGCCGAAGCGATGCCTCGGCACCGCGGCTCGACCGCGGCGCACTGCCATCAGGTGATCGCGCAAGTGCTGGTGACGTCGCTCGGAATCCTCCGTAGCGTGGCTGCGCGCTGAAAATGCGCGGGAGGCCCCATGCTGGTACGGCAAGCTCGGCTCGGTTCGCTCGTCATCTCGTTCGCGATCGGCTGCGGTGGCGGCGGCAATGGCAACGGCGCCGATGCGCATCACAACGTCGATGCCGCGGGCACGCACCCCGACGCGGGAAATCCGGCCGGCCTCGTCGCGGTGCCGCTGACCGCCACCGGCGCGCTGGTGTTTACCGCGCCGATGAAGTTCGGGACACAGTCGTTCGACATGCTCGTCGACACCGGCTCGTCGTCGACCGGCGTCGCGGCGACGTCCTGCACGAACTGCGAGGTCAGCTCGACGTACACGCCGGGCAGCGGCGCGACCGACCAGCACGCGACCGCGAGCAGCTCGTTCGGCGATGGCACGTCGTGGAGCGGCGAGGCCTACGCCGACACCGCGGCGATCGGGGCCGGCTACGCGGTGAAGCTCGACTTCGTGGCGATCACGACCTCGAATGGATTCTTCCGCGGCGGCTACGACGGCATCGTCGGCCTCGGCCCCGACGATCTACTGTTGCCGCATACGACGTCCTATATCGACGCCGCGGTCACGGCGGGCATGCTGCCGCAGTTCGCGTTCGAGGAGTGCGCGAACGACGGCACGATGTGGCTCGGCGGCTATGACAACGCCGCGGTCGCCCAGCCGGTGGTGTTCACGCCGATGACCGGCGCCGGGTACTACACGGTCGGGATCGCGGGCATGGCGGTCGGCGCGACCGATCTCGGCCTGACCTCGGCGTCGTTCGGCGACACCATCGTCGATACCGGCACGAGCATCTCGTTCATCCCGGCCGCGGCGGAGAACGCGATCCTCTCGAAGTTGACCGCGAGCGCGGGCTACCAGGCGGTGTTCGGCACGCAAGCGCTGAGCGACGGTGGCTGCGTGAGCTCGCAGCTCAGCTCCGCACAGGTCGACGCGATGTTGCCGGCGCTCGGCATCACGTTCCCGGCGACAGGCGGCGGCGCCTCGACCGCGGTGCCGGTCGCCGCGACGCGGTCGTATCTGTTCGACGAAGGTGGAGGCACCTATTGCTTCGCGTTCGCCAACGCCGACCAGCTCGGCGGGATGTCGCTGATCGGCGGCACGCTGCTCGACGGCGTCATCACGGTGTTCGATGTCGCCAACCACGAGGTCGGATTCGCGCCCGAGGCCGGCTGCCCGACCAATGACATCGGCCCCAGGCCGGCGATGGTCACGCACGGCAGCCCCGACCACCCGTGGTGGCTCGATGATCCCCGCGTCCGCGTCCCGCCGGTCGCTCGCGCGAAGTACACGAGGTAGGCGCGCCGCGAAACCCACGCGCTGTATAGTTCGCGGCGCATGAAAGTCCTCATCACCGGAGCCGGTGGCCAGATCGGACACGACCTGATCGGCGCGCTCATCGCGCAAGGCCACGATGTGGTCTCCACGGATCTCGCGCCACGACCACCCAGCCATGCGCACGCCGGCGGCGAGTGGCAGCGCCTCGACGTCACCGATCCCGCCGCGGTCCAGCATACGTTCACCGAGACCCGGCCCGAGCTCGTGTTTCACCTCGCGGCGATCTTGTCGGCGCGCGGCGAGCAGGACCCGCGCCTCGCCTACGACGTCAACCAGACCGGGACGTGGAACGTGCTCGAGGCCGCGCGTCGCGCGAAGACGAACCGGCTCGTGTTCACGTCGAGCATCGCGGTGTTCGGTCCGCCACCGTCGGGGCCGCTGCCCGATCCGACGCCGGACGACGTCGCGCTGCATCCGACGACGATGTATGGCGTCACGAAAGTCTCGGGCGAGCTGTTGTGCGCGTATTACCGCCAGCGCTACGGCATCGACTGCCGCGGCGTCAGGTTCCCGGGGTTGATCTCCGCGGCGATGCCGGGCGGTGGCTCGTCGGACTACGCGCTGTTCATGTACGTCGACGGCGTGCGCAGGGGCGCGTACCAGGCATTCGCGCGCGCCGACACGCGGATCCCGCTGATGTACATGCCCGACGGCGTGCGCGCGTTGCTCGAGCTCGCGTTCGCGAAGCGCGAGAAGCTGACGCGCTGTATCTACAACATCGCCGCATTCTCGCCGCGCGCCGACGAGATCGCGGTGTCGGCCCGCCGCGTGCTACCGGACGCGAAGTTCACCTACGAACCGGATCCGGTGCGCCAAGCGATCCTCGACAGCTGGCCGAAAGCGATCGACGACAGCGCCGCGCGTCGCGACTGGGGTTGGAGCCCGAGGTACAACCTCGATGCAATGACCGACGACCTCGTGCCGCGGGTCCAGCGCATGCTCGAGCTCGGCGCTATCTTGTCTCACTGATGAACATGCTCGTCCGCACGCTGCTCGTCGTCGTCATGGTGATCGCGCTCGTGTACGTCGTGTCGCGCCATCACCACGACAAGACGTTCGCGCCCGGCGAAGGCAGCGGAGCGAGCACCACGCCGCCCCCGAGGCCGACCGCGACCACAGTGGCCGCTAAGCCGGGGCCGACCCACGAGCTGCGCACTGTCACCGCCGCGCAACGCGCCGAGATCGCCGCGCAGATCGCCGCCGCCCGCGCCGCACGCGCCGAGCGCAAGCCCACGGCTCCGGCCCAGCCGGCCACCCCGACGGATCCGAACCAGGACTACGCCGCCTACGCCGACTCGTTCGCAGTCGGGATGAGCGATGCGCTCAAGCCGCTGATCGGGATGCTCGGCAAGTGCATCCGGGACCACGGTGCCGACGCCGGCAGCCATCACGCCGCCGCCGTACAGATCACGCTCGACGGCGACCCCGATGTCGGCACGTTGATCACGACCGACTCGATCGCCGACGGCACCGGCCAGCCGATCAGCCCCGCGCTCGACGACTGCGTGCGCGGCGTGCTCGACGCCGCCGAGCTTCCGCCGATCAAAGAAGGCGCGACGCTCAAGACCCAGTTCACGTTCGACCTCGATTAGTCGCGCCGGCGATTCGCAGCTTGCGCGCGACGCCGGGCTCTGAAAAGCTGCGCGCGCATGTACACGAATGCGAAGTCGGTGTTCGCCGGTGCGCTCGCCGAGATCGAGGCCGCCGGTTTGTGGAAGCACGAGCGGCTGATCACGTCGCCGCAAGCCGCGCACATCACGACCAACGGCAAAGAGGTCATCAACTTCTGCGCGAACAACTACCTCGGGCTGTCGTCGCATCCGCGCGTGATCGCGGCGGCGCGCGCGGCGCTCGACGATCGCGGCTACGGCCTATCGAGCGTGCGGTTCATCTGCGGCACCCAGGATCGCCACAAGGAGCTCGAGGCCGCGGTGTCGAAGTTCCTCGGCACCGACGACACGATCCTGTACGGCTCGTGCTTCGACGCGAACGGCGGGCTATTCGAGACGCTGCTCGGCGACGACGACGCGATCATCTCCGACGCGCTCAACCACGCGTCGATCATCGACGGCGTGCGGCTATGCAAGGCCGAGCGCCATCGCTACGAGCACGACGACCTGAACGATCTCGAGGCCAAGCTGAAGGCGACCGCGGGCAAGCGCCTGCGGATGATCGCGACCGACGGCGTGTTCTCGATGGACGGCGACATCGCGCGCGTCGATGCGATCTGCGACCTCGCGGACAAGTACCACGCGCTCGTCATGGTCGACGACAGCCACGCGACCGGGTTTGTCGGCAAGACCGGGCGCGGCTCGGCCGAGCTGCGCGGCTGCCTCGCTCGCGTCGACGTCTTCACCTCGACGCTCGGCAAGGCGCTCGGCGGCGCGTCGGGCGGCTTCACGTCGGGCAAGAAGGAGATCGTCGACTTGCTGCGCAACCGGTCGCGGCCGTATCTGTTCTCGAACACGCTCGCGCCGCCGATCGTCGCCGGTTCGCTCGCCGCGATCGCGTTGATCACCGAATCGACCGCGCTGCGCGACAAGCTCGAAGACAACACCCAGCGGTTCCGCGCCGGCATGGAGAAATCCGGGCTCGCGATCCGCCCGGGCACCCACCCGATCGTCCCGGTCATGCTCGGCGACGCCAAGCTCGCCGCGGACATGGCGCAACGCCTGCTCGACCACGGGATCTACGTCATCGGGTTTTCGTTCCCCGTCGTGCCCAAGGGCCAGGCGCGCATCCGGGTCCAGCTGTCGGCCGCGCACTCGACCGAAGATGTCGATCGCGCGATCGTTGCGTTCGCGGCGGTCGGCCGCGAGCTCGGTGTCGTGGCGTGACCGCCGAAGACATCATCGCGAAAATCCGGACCGCGATTCCGGATGCGGTGGTCGAGCTCTCCGACCTCACCGGCACCGCCGACCACTGGAAAGCCTCGATCGTTTCGGCTGCGTTCTCGGGCAAATCGCTGCTCGAGCGTCATCGCCTGGTCATGGCCGCGCTCGTCGAGGAGATGAAAGGGCCGATCCACGCGCTCACGCTCGACGTCAAGACACCCGACGAAGTCGCATAACCGGTAGCACCCTGCCCGGTCCCGTGCGATCGTCGGGGCTCGTCCATGGGCGCGGACGCTGTCGTCGAAGAGCAGTTCGGACCCTACCTCGTGTACGAGCGGTTGGGCGTCGGCGGTATGGCGACGGTCCACCGCGCGCTCGAACGCGGGCTCGAAGGCTTCGAGCGGGTCGTCGCGCTCAAGCGCTTGCTGCCGCACCTCGCGGAGGATGCGAGCTTCATCAAGTCGTTCGTGCGCGAGGCGAAGCTCGCTTCGCTGCTCAACCACATCAACATCGTCCAGATCTACGAGCTCGGCCGCGTCGCGGCCGAGTACTTCATCTCGATGGAGTACATCGACGGGCGCGACGTCCGTCAGGTGCTGCGCCATGCCCGCCGCGTCACCGGGCCGCCGCCGATCCAGATCGCGATCGCGATCATGCTGCAGCTGTGCGATGCGCTCGATTATGCACACGCGAAGGTCGACGAGCATGGCCAACCGCTCGGCCTCGTGCATCGCGACGTCTCGCCGTCGAACGTGATCGTGACGAGCACCGGCCAGGTCAAGGTCATCGACTTCGGCATCGCGAAGGCGCAGTCGGCGCAGCTGCGAACCCAGACCGGGCGAGTCAAGGGCAAGCTCGCGTACATGGCGCCCGAGGCGATCGCGGGCGGGCGCGACCTCGATGCGCGCTCCGATCTGTGGGCGTGCGGCGTGATCCTGCACGAGCTGTGCACCGCGCGGCCGCTGTTCGCGAGCAAGAACGAGTACCAGACCCTGCTCAAGGTCCAGCGCGGCGACATCATGCCGCCGTCGACGTTCAACCAGTCGTGTCCGCACGAGCTCGATCAGATCACGCTGCGCGCGCTCGCGCGTGACCCCGACGATCGATTCGCGAACGCCGGCGAGCTGCGCGAGCAGCTCAACGCGGTACGCAAGCAGTACAACTTGCAGACCGGCTATCGCGACCTCGCGTCATGGCTCGCTTGGGCATTCTCGGTCGAAGCGCCGAGCGGCGGGTTCGCGGCGGCGAGCACGCACGATCAGAGCGGCAGCGGTCTCGGCAGTAACAGCAACGTGATCGCGGCGGGCAGCGGGGAACCGGCGCGCACGCCGGTCAACAAGCACGTCACGCCTCGGCCACCGCGCAATCGCGACGACGACGAAGCGGTCGAGATCGCATGGGGCGGCGGCGAGGTCGAGGCCGGACCGATCCTGCTCGACGAAGTTCCAGATGTCTCGTCCAAGCACCTCGCGGTCCAGCCGGCGCCATACGACGACGACGACGATGACATTCCGACGCCGCTACCGAACCCGGGGGTCGACACCGACGAGCACTTCATCATCGCGCTCGGACCGGCCGATGCGAGTGACTTCGCCAAGACGGTGATGCGCGGTGCGGCGCCGCCCGATCACTTACCGATCGATCCGCTCGCGCCACCGCCCGCGGCGGGTTCGACCACGAGCGCGCAGCGCGTGCCGCGCACGAAACCGGGGACCGCGCCGGCACGCGCGAGGACCGCGTCGAGTGACCCGCGCCGCCCTTCGGCGCCGCTGCCGGCGGGTGACATGCCCCCGCCGTCGAATGACCCGCGCCGCCGTTCGGCGTCGCTGCCGGCGGGCGACGTGCCCCCGCCGTCGAATGACCCGCGCCGCCGTTCGGCGTCGCTGCCGGCGGGTGACATGCCCCCGCCGTCGAATGAACCGCGCGCCAGCTCGGCCGCGATGGAGCCGTCGCTCGCGCTCGCGAACGCGCGGTCCAAGCGCGTCACCGTGATCGGCGCGGCGATGGTCGAGGCGCGCAGCCAGTCGAACCGGCGCTGGCCATACGTGCTCGTCACGCTGGCGATCGCCGGCGCGGCGGCGACCGGGATCACGGTGTACGCGACCCACGACAAGCTCGAGCCGAAGACCGACCCCGTGGCGCAGCTGCCGGTCGCCGGCAACGCGACGCTCAAGTTCATGACCGAGCCTGCGGACGCCGAGATCAAGGTCGACGGCACCGCGCTCGCGGCCGGGGTGACGGCGATCGAGCTGTCGCCCGGCCTGCATCAGATCGAGATCCATCACGATAATCGCAAGTCCTGGCTGACGTCGATCGAGCTCTCGGCGCGCGAGCTGCAGACCCTGCGCGTCGTGCTCGAGCCGCTCGGCATCACGAGCGGCGACGCGACGCTGATGTTGTCGACCGAGCCCGAAGGTCTCGAGGCGGTGATCGACGGCGAGCTCGCGACCCGGCACACGCCGCTCAAGCTCCCACTCAAGCCGGGTCCGCACACGTTCGCGGTGCGCAAGGACGGTGTCGAGGTCTGGCATCAAGCGGTCAACGCCGAGCCTGCGGTGGTCTACGAGTTCAATCCGTCGTTCACCGCGGACAAGGCGCTCGAGCGCGAACAGCACAGCGCCCCGGCTCACATCGCACCGATCCCGCCGGCTCAGCCGAAGCCCGAACCTCCGCCTGCCAAGCCTACGCCACCGACGCCCGAGCCCGCCGAGCGCGTCTCGCCCCCGGTGCCGCCTCCTGCGCCGATGTCCATTCCCATTCCCGTGCCCGTGCCCGCGCCCGCGCCTGCGCCGGTGCGGACCGTCGCGCCGAGTGGGCCGCCGCGGCTCGTCGCGCCGACCGCGGTGACGAAGGTCTCCGGCGAAGTGCCGAACCTCGTCGCCTCGCCAGGGTCGGACATTCCGGTCGTGATCGCGGCGAAGCTGTGCATCGATGTCAGCGGCCATGTCACGTCGGTCGATGTCGTGTCCAAGCTCGAGCGCCGCACCGCCGAGGCGTTGGCCGACGGGCTGCGCAGCTGGCGCTACGCACCGTACAAGCCCGGCGGCGTCGCATCAGCGGCGTGCTTCGCGGTCACGATGCGGTCTCGGTGATTCGCGCGTTCGCCGCCGAGCTCGACGCGCGCAACCGCGACAACCTCACGCGGACCGCGAGCTACCTCGAGCTCTACGCCTACACCCGCGCGCATCCGCCCGAGCTGCCGTGGTTGCTGATGGCACACGTCGTGTCGCGCAATGCCGGCTACTCGATGTCCGATCTCGCGCGCCGGCTCGCCGCACCGGCCGGCGATCCGGTGCTCGCGCCGCCGATGCGCACGCTGTTCGTGCTGCTCGAACGCGGCAACTTTCTGATCTTCTACGATGCCTGGCACCACGTCTGCGCGTTTCTCGCCGGCGACACCGCCGCCTTGGCACCACCACGCACGCCAGTGTTCATGTGCGAGGCGTGGCGGCGCTTCGCGGCAGCCGGCAGTGACGAACGCGCGCTTGTCCTCGATCTCGTTCACAACGAGCAGCACCTGATCGAGCGCCGCGCGGTGCATCACCCCGACCTGCTCCCCGGCCTCCGGCTCCTCGAGCTGATCGAAGTCACGGGCCGCGAGCGCCCGATGATCTTTCCGTGCTCGGCGGCGGAGATCAAGGTCGGCGGCTTCGGTCATCTCGATCGACGGATCGCGACCGGCGCCCGGATCTTCGACGAGGTCATCTCCGACCGCGCTCGCCGCGACGCCGTCTTCGCGTGGTGCGCAGCGCACCCTCACACCGGCTCGCGCGAGGTCTACGGCGGCCCGCCCGGCCCGACCGTCACCGACGCCTGGCCGCTCTCGCTCGTCCAATCGCTCTGGCCAGCCATCCACTCGCCGCCGGATCCCGATCCGCTCTATCCTTGATCACGATCGATCCGGCATTGCCTGTTGCCCGTCGCCTGTTGATCAATTGATCAATTTCTCAACTCTCAGGAACTGGGCGTGGCGACCACCACCCCATGAAACATATCCATCCCACACGCGAACCCGACTTCTCCGGTCGCAGGCACGGTGACCGGAACCTCGACCGGCTTGCCGAGCGGAAGATCGACGAGCTTGCCGTCCGGCGTCTTCAACTTCGAGATGCAATCCAAGGCCGCGGTGCGCGTGAACACCAGGACGAGCTTCTCGCCCGGCTTGCCCGGGATCCGCGCCGGCGTATAGCCGTCCTTGTTCGCCTCGATCGCGATCCGGGTAGTGCCGTCGGCGCTCGTGACCCGCGCGACTTCTTGCGCGACCGCGCTACCCGCTTTGTCGCCGGCGGGCGCGGCCTTCTTCGAGCAGCCGGCGAACAGCGATAGACCGAAGACGACGAGCAGGGCGCGCTTCATAGCGCGACCATAGCACCGCTCAGGCGAGGCGGGCCGACACCGTGCCGGTCGGCGACTGATCGACCGCGGCGAGCGGATCTTCCCAGTTCTCGAACTGGAGGATCCCGAGCTCGGCGAACCGCGTGCGCTGGCGATCGCTGAGCAGGCCCATCCGCTTGATCGCGGGCACGATCTTCGCGAACAGCATCTGGCGGAACATCACCTGGCCCTGGTTGTTGAGCGCGATGTCCATGCACTGCTTCGCGGGCAGGCCCTGCTTCTCCCAGACTTCTTGGAACAGGAAGCGATCGCGCATCAACCGCGCCGCCTCGAACACGAAGTCTTCGCGCTCGGCGCGCACCGACTCCGGCTGGTCCTTGTAGTAGTCGCGCAGCGACAAGATACCGAACGCGACGTGGCGCGCCTCGTCGCCCATGACATAGGCGGTGAGCTGCTTGAGCAGTGGCTCGTCGGTGTGGTTGCGGATCATGCCGAACGCGGCGAGCGCGAGGCCCTCGACCATGATCTGTGCGCCGAGGAACTTCATGTCCCACCGGCTGTCCTTGAGGATCATGTCGAACAGCGTGCGCAGGTGCTTGTTGATCGGATACATGAACCCGATCTTTTCGTGGATGTAGCGATTGTAGACGTCGACGTGACGCGCCTCGTCGACGACCTGCGTCGAGGCGTACAGCTTGCTATCGAGATCACCGACCGAATCGACGAGCTGCGCGACCGCGAGCAGCGTGCCCTGCTCGCCGTGCATGAACTGCGACAGCGTCCACGAAAACACCTCGATGTTCGTGTCGTTGCGCTCCTTCTCGGTCATCTTGTTGTAGATGTCCGAGCCGTACAGCGGCATCATCTGCTCGGCGCCGAGCGGGCGCTGCAGATCGACGTCGGTGCTCCACGGCAAGACCTCGTCGGAGATCCACTGCGCGCGCGTCGCCTTGTCGTACAGGTCGCGCAGCCGCTCGCGCGTGTCCTGGTAGCCCCACGTAAACGTCACGTCGAGCATGGCTTCGAGCGTCTCGATCGAGGGCGCGGTGACGGCGTCGGCAGTGGCGACCATGGCGGCTCCTTGGAAAGTGAAACTTGTTTCAGTTTGTCCTGGCCCCGCGCTCGGGTCAAGGGCATTGTTGAAACATGGCGCGCCGAGCAGCCGATCGCACTCCCGAGGCCGTGCTGCGCGTGGCGCCGATGCCGGACTTCCCGCAGGAGCGAGCGCGACGTAGCTACCAGGCGCTGATCGACGCGGCGACCGTGCTGTTCGGCGAACGCCCCTACGACGAGGTCGGCACCCCGGAGATCGCGGAGCGCGCCGGCGTGTCGGTGGGCACGTTCTATCGCTACTTCGACGACAAGCGCGACGTCTACCTCGAGATCGCGCGGCGCACGATGACCCAGGCCCACCGCGACACGATCGAGCGGCTCACCCCGGAGCTGTTCGTAGGCTTCGCGCGCCACGAGACGATCGCCGGTGCGATCGGGATCCTGTTCGATCACGTGCTCGCGCATCCCGCGCTGACTCGCAGCCTGATGGAAGTCTCGCTGCGCGACCCCGCGGTCGCCGAGGTCAAGCGCGCCTACGACCAGCTCGCGGTCGACAAGCTCGCGACGCTGATCACCGCGATCACGCCGCGCTCGAAGGTGCCGGATCCCGAAGCCTTCGCGTACGTCCTGTACTCGTCGGCGATGCAGACCGCGTACGGCGTCGCGGTGCAATTGCTCCCCGCTGCCGTCGATCGCGATCGCGCCAAGGCTGCGCTCGTCGCCACGATCGAGCGCACGCTGTTTCCGGGGTAGCGTGCGACGATCGCCGCGGTCGCCCCGTCCGGAGGTCGTGCGCAATGTGCTCGTGCTCGCCTGCGTCGCCGCGTGTCACGGCCCACCGCGCCGCGAGCTGGTCTTCGAGCTCGACGCGAAGGCGACCGGTTGCACGCCGGATGCGAGATCCCTCGAACGCGCTGCGGCCACGCTGCGCGATCGGTTCGAAGGCTTGTCGGAGGACCCGGCCACGGTGTTCGTCGCCGACGGCACGGTCATCGCGTCGCTCCCGACGTCGGTCGACGAGAGCGAGATCCCCATGCTCGCCGACATCGCACGACGGACACCAACTCTCGCGATCGATCGAATTGCCGACGACCGCCCCAGCGCTTCGTCACTCGGCGATCACGTCGCTCACGTGCTCAGACCCGACGGCCCGACGCGCGTACTCGCGACTACCGGCGTGACGGGTGCCGCGATCGATCGCGTCCAAATGATCTACGCGACGCCGGATTCCCCCGCGGTCCAGATCGAGCTCACGCCCGACGGAGCCCGCCGGATGGCCGCGCTCGCCGGCCAGCATGTCGCGGTCGTGCTCGACGGCGTCATTCGCGGTGACTTCGTCTTGCCCAGCTCGATCGGAGCTCGAGTCACGCTCGTGACGAGCGGGGCGACGGCGGACGAACGCGACCGGAACGCATGGGACATGACGGCTATCCTCAAGACCGGCGCCGCGACCTGCCCGCTCGTGCTGCGCTCGTCGGCGACGCGATGAGCTACACGTCGATGTAGGCGCCCTCGCCGGCGGCGAACACTGGCACGGCGGTGCTCGCGGCGGTCCGCGCGACGACCTCGTCGATCATGTCGTCGGTCGCGTCCGGGCTGTGATGGAACAGCGCGAGCTGTTTCGCACCGGCTCGCTCGGCGACGACCACGCCGGCGTGCGCGGGCGAATGGCCCCAGCCGCGGCGCTGCTCGTAGTCCTCGTCGGCGTGCATCGCGTCGTGAACGAGCAGGTCAGCATCCTGCGCGATCGCGAGCGCTTCGGGCAGCGGATCGTCGGGCGACGGATACTCGACGTCGGTCAGCAGCGCGACGATCTTGCCGTCGCACGCGATCCGAAATGCCGTCGTCCAGATGCTACCGTGCGGCACCGCCGCGGTCATGACCTCGAAGCCGGGCAGCGTGATCGTCGTGCCGGGGATGAACGTCTCGATCGTGACACCGGCCGCGAGGTTCTCGAGCCCGTTGAGCGGGCTGTAGTGCGGCGCGAGCTGATTCTGCAGCGTCGCCTCGAGCGGCAGCGTCGCCGGATTCGCGCCCATGATCCGGATCTCGTTGCCCTTGATGAAGAACGGCGTGAAGAACGGCAGGCCCTGGATGTGATCGAGGTGGGTGTGGGTCAGGAGGATCGGCAGCACGCCGGCGCCCTTGCCGAACTCGGCCGCCATCAGCTCCTTCGCGAGCTCGGTCGCGCCGGTGCCCAGATCGATCAACAAGCGTTGGCCCGCATCGCTGACCAGCTCGATCGACGTCGTGTTGCCGCCGTAGCGCAGGAAGTCTCGCCCGCTCATCGCGAACGAGCCCCGCACGCCCCAGAACCGGAGCTTCAACTCGCCCGCCCGATCGCGACCGTCATGCCTTCGAACGCGGTCAGCACTTCGACGCCGACCGCGGCACCCTTCGCGAGGTACGTCGCCGCGATCACGTCCATCTGCTCGTCGCTGTGCGACGGCGCATGATGATAGAGCACGAGCCGCCGCACACCGGCCGCGACGCAGATCTCGATCGCATGATCGGGCGTCGAGTGGCCGTAGTGCGGGAACCTCATGTACTCCTCGGGCAAGAAGTGCGTGTCGTAGACCACGGTGTCGACGCCGCGTAGCCTCGAGATCAACCGGTCGTGCATCGCTTGCAACGCGTCGCGATCGACTTGCGACAGCGGCTCGAGCCCCGACAAGAAGTGCTGCTTGTGCAACACCTTGTCGAACGGCGCGGTGTCCGAGACGTAGGCCCAGGCCGAGCCGTCGCCGTCGATGCGGTAGCCGACCGAGCCGAAGGGGTGGTTGAGCGCGATCGGCGTGACCTCGACGCCACCGATCGAGAACGCGACCCCGGGCTCGACCTGATGAAACTTGAATTGCGCGGGCACCGAAGCGAGCGGCAGCGGGAAGAACTCCGCGCGCGTGATCCCGCCGATCACCTGATCGAGCTCGTTCGCGGCGGTGAGCAGCGCGTAGATCGAGATCTGGGTGCCGGGGATATAGGCCGGCGAGAAGAACGGCAGGCCTTGGATGTGGTCCCAGTGGACGTGCGACAGCAGCACGTGGTACTGGCCGGGCGCGCCGTTCGCCTCGCGCGCGAGCTTGTTGCCGAGCGCCCGCAAGCCGGTGCCGGCGTCGACGATCACGCAGTCACCCGCGTCGGTGCGCACCTCGACGCACGACGTCTGGCCGCCGTAGCGGACGGTGGCAGCGCCGGGCACCGGGTAGCTGCCCCGCACGCCCCAAAAGGTGATTTGCATGTCTGGCGGCCAATTCTATCCCGCCCCGGCCAGTTCCCCAAAAGTCGCGGGGTTTTCGTCGGCTCCGTCATGGGTTATGTCACGGGACATGAACCCTCAGCCGCGCATCCTGGTCATGGGCGCCGGTGGCATCGGCGGCATCGTCGCCGCGACCCTGACCGAGGTCGGCGCCCCGGTGACCGCAGTGTCGACCAACCTCGAGATCCGCGCTGCCGTCGACAAATCGGGCTTCAGGTTGGTCGACGAAGGCGAACAACGCACGGTGCGCGGTTGGGTCTCGCCCGCGCCCGAGGGCCGCTACGACCTGTGCGTGCTCGCGACCCAGCCGCCGAACGTCGAGGACGCCGCCCTGACCGCCCTCACCCACCTCGCCGACGATGCCGAGGTCGTCGTGCTGCAGAACGGGCTGTGCGAAGAGCGCGTCGCCTCGATCGTGGGCGAGCGCCGGGTGATCGGCGCGATCGTCGCGTGGGGTGCCTCGATGCCGGAGCCCGGGCGCTACGAGCGCACGGCATCGGGCGGGTTCCAGATCGGCCGGCTCGATGGCGAGATCGACGAGCCGGTGCGCCGGGTCGCCGAGCTGCTCGAGGCGATCGGCCCGGTGACGATCACGAAGAACCTGCGCGGCGCGCGGTGGAGCAAGCTGGCACTCAACTGCGCGGTGTCGGCGGTCGGCACGATCGCGGGTGAACGGCTCGGTCCGCTCGTCCGGGTGCGGCGCTATCGCCGGCTCGCGCTGGAGGCGATGACCGAGGCCGTGACCGTCGCGAAGGCCGAAGGCATCGCGCTCGAGAAGGTTGCGGGCACGCTCGACCTCGAGTGGATCGCGCTGTCGGAAGCGGATCGCGCGTCGCGTGGCTCGGCGAGCCTGACCGCGAAGCACGCGCTGCTCCTCGCGGTCGGCCTGCGCTACCGCCGGATGCGGTCGTCGATGATCGCGGCGATCGAGCGCGGCCGGACGCCCGCGATCGATTTTCTCAATGGCGAGGTCGTGACGCGAGGCAAGGCGCGGGGCATAGCGACGCCGTTCAACGAGCGCATCGTCGAGGCGGTGTGGGACATCGCGAAGGGCAAGACGAAGGCGTCGCGCGAGACGCTCGACAAGGTGTGCGGCGGGGAGTGACGCGGCGGAGATCGCGAACGCGCGCGCTGGCGAAGCTGTCACGGGGTCCTGCGCGCGGCGCGCGATCGGCGGTGCGGGACAACGGGCGGTGCATCGCGTTTTGCTACGCCGGCGCATGATGATCGACTTGGAAGTTACGCGCTTGGACCCCGTGCAGCTCCGCCTTGCGCGCGCTGACGCGATCGCGATCGCTGTCCTGGATCGGGACAGCGACGGTGTGTTCGAGATCCGGACCTCGGGTTTCGGAAAAGCGCGCTTGAAAAACGCTGCGCGAATCTTGTAGAAAGATGCAATGAGGTCGTGTGGCGGGTTGGTAGCGCTGGTGACTGCTGCGTGCCCCAGACTTCGGGACGCTGATCTCATTGGAGTTGGGTTTCGAAGCGTAGGGGAAGGCGCTTGTGATCACTCGGCAGGATCAGGCCGCGCTGGGTAAGATGACCGAGCAGATGATGAATCGCGTCGAGCTCGGATCGATTGGCTGCGGGCGCGAGGCGGACGATGATGGCGTGTTCGGTGATTGCCACCTTTGCCGGCGCGGCGAACAGGTTCGCGACGAGCTTCTTCGCCTCTCGGGGCCGGCTCATGTGCGGTGCGGCGATCGCGGCCAGCTCGGACTCGGCGTTGGCGCAGACGACGCGGATGACGTCGATGACAGTCTTGAGCTTGCCCGTGTGGCGGACGAGCTTGCCGGCGAGCTCGGTCTCTTCGACGGCGGCGTGCTTCGGAAACAGCGGGCGGAGCGCCTCGAGCTGCCGCTGCCATTCGAGCGACTCTGCGAGCTCGCGTTCGACACGCTCGCGTCGCTTGTCGTCCGCGGCCAGCCGCGCCAGCTCGCGGCGTGCGTCGCCCTCGGCGGTGCGCCAGACCCGCAGCGCGCGCTCGAGCTTTCGACGTGCCGGGTTCGGGATGATCGTCCCGGGTGGATACGGTTCGACGCGCCGGCCGTCGAGCTGGTTGATGCCCCAGCGCTCGACCCCGTGCTTGAAGCCGTTCTCCTGGCGCCAGCGGAGCCACAGGATCTCGACGAGCCGCTCCGCGGGCAGCTTCGAGGCGGCGAGCAAGCTCACCTGTCGACCATCTTCGGTGCAGACCATGATGCGACGAAGGCGCCCGCGACCCTCGCCGAGATTTCGCAATCGGCTCTCGTGCAGCCCGACCTGTTCGCCCGCGATCGTCGCCGCTGTAAACGCCGTCGCCGGCAGCTCGGCGTAGGGCTTTCGCTCGTACGTGACGAAGTCGAAGTGGGCCTCGCGCAGCGCCGCGAGTTGCGCGGCAAACGCACCACCGCGATCGAAGGCGAGCAGGATCGTCTCGTCGGGGCCGAGCGCTTTGCGCAGGCGCTGGCCCAGGGGCAGCAGCCACTCGGTCAGGTGATCGTGCGACGGCACCGGCACGCGAAACATCGGCCGGCCGTCCTCGTCGTGGACGTAGTAGTCGGTCGTCCCGGGCAGCACGCGCTTGGCCTGCATCCGCCAGCCCTTTCGCACGACATGCTTGCCCGTATACGGCCGTAGATGGTTGTCGACGTAGAAGATCGCCGGGGCGCCGTCGCTCGCTGCGGTTGCGATCAGCCGCTCGGCCATCCGTGCCTCCAGCGCGGCGCCGGCGTCGGTCTGTGCGAGCAATCGACCGAGGATCTTGCGGACCCCGCTGGCCGTGGGCACGCGCTCGGCGCGCAGCAGCGTCGCGCCGGTCGGTGTCGCGAGTCGGCGCACACCCTCGACGACGAATTGCTTGAGCGCGAGCGCACAGATCACCGCGTCGAGCGCGATCCGCAGCCCATCGGGATGCCGGCCCTCGAACGCGCGCTGCGCCTCTTCGTGCAGCCCCATCTCGCCGGCAAGCGCGAGCAAGATCCAGCAGCCGGCGTGCTGCACGAGCTTTCCGCCGCGGACCGGCTGCGCCGTCATCGGCACCTGATCCTTGTCGTCGAATTCGTCGGCCGTGACCGGATCGTCGCCGAGGTCGACATCGCGATCCGGTCCGGCGATCAGCAGTGCGAGCTGCCCGGCGATCGCGGTCGGCGCGGCCTGCCGTGCCGCCTCGACAGGGCTCCCGGCGGCGCGCTCACGACGCCAGTCGTCCCAAACGCGCCACACCGTCGAATACACGAGGCGCTGTTTGCGCGGCTGTTCGCGGTGCGCGTCGATCGGCATTCGCCCCGCGTCGAACATCGCGTACCAAACAGTTCGCAACTCCCGCGTTACCTTCGTAACTCCTCCGCGTCGCGGTCCCAGCACCGCAGCAAACCCCGCGGCTTCTTCCTTCCGCCGCAGGCGCCGCAAATGTTCGTCCGTGATCCCGAATGCTGTTGCCAGTCGCCCGAGGTGGAACTGATCGGTTTTCGCGAGCGTCACTGCCAGTACGTTGCGAGGGCCGCGGTCATCGTCGTCCAGATCGAACCCGCCGATCAGCGTCCCGCCGATGTACACGCTCGCGATCGTGTCCCGGACGATCACCACCCCGTCCGACGAGAAACGCCGGATTTCGTGGGCGGGCTTTGGCGACGGCTCAGGCAAGGCGAGGTCGAGAGCTTCCATCGTTGCCAAGACAACCGCCAGCGATCCGAAATTCCCACAATCCATCGATCTAATCGAATTCTCGTAAACCCGCGTCATTCGATCAGTTCACGAAATGCGGCCCGAACTCTGGTGCCCGAGCGCTGACTTTGTTCTGAGCATCGATGCCAGGACGTAATTCAGTTGGCTGTTCCCACCGTGTCTTAGAATCGACTCGCGAGTGCGATGCCTGCCGCGATCACGGCACGCGATCGGGTTCGGTGGCGTCGGATCTGCGCATAGCGCTTCTCGCCGCGACGCTCTACGTTGTCATCACGACGTCGATGTCCACGTTCGCGCCGAGTGCTACAAGCGTGATTAATAGCTCTACGGGGAAATGCAGAGCCGGGATCGTGGACGACGTGAACCACACTTCGAGACAGACGTTGCAGCCTGATCGAGTCAGGTCCAAAAATCGGTTTTCCCGTCCTTTGACTCTAGCAAGCAGGCCGGCAATGAACGCGGGCAGCTCCAGACCCGCGTCGGCGTCATTCGGTTCCTGGCTGCAGAGCTTCCAGCAGTGTCGCTTTCGTTTTCGGTGCTCTCCGGGTGGCGGAAACCGCTCTCCCTTCCGCCAGCTCGTATCGGCGGTCATATCTAGTTGAAGCTGGATATGGTCGGGATCGAGATCGTCGCTAAACACTGCCAGGTTGACCGTCAACACGGACGCACTCTACGCGAACGCGTGCCAGCGGAGCGTAGCCTACCGTCGCATGTGACTGCGAGCCGGCGTCCTACCACGTCGTGAACGGCTGGCCGATACCTACGTCCTCATACCAGACGTGCTCGCGGAGCTGGCGGGCGAGCATCGTTCGGATCGCGGTCCCCGTCGATGTCAGCGGCACTCCGTTCTCGAAGCCATCGCCGAGCTGCGGATCCTCGAGAGTGGCCTTCGCCGCGATGGCGTAGGTCGCCGCCGCGATGATCTGAGCCACGAGTGACGCACCGCTGCGCCCCGCCGCCGTCCGGAACCACGCGCGCTGCTCGGTGCTGATCTCGCCGCGCTCGATCGAGGCGACCTTGGCACGAGCCTCGTCGATGATCATCGGCGCCGAGTTGATTTCGACCAGCGTCGCGATCCCACGGCGCAGGCGGGCGAGCGCGGCCTCGTCGGCCCGCGGACACGGCCCGAGCTCCTCGACGGTGAACTCGAAGTCCGCGCGTAAGGGACCCGCGGTGATGAACTCGCGCGCCAGCGGAAACAGGTTCCGGTTCGCGATCTCCAGGCGCGCCGGCACCATGCCGTAGTGGGTCTCGAGCACGAAGCGTGGGTCGAACTCTAGCTTCACGTTGAGCAGCATCAGGTACAGCTGCCATTGCTCGATCGAGGTCGTGCGCCCCCCGCGGACCGTCAGCTCGAATGACACGCGGTACGCTACTCCTGGATGACCTGCGGCGGCAACTGACGTGGATGCGACGTGCGCAATGCGCTTGTCGATGCCACGCGCTTCAACTCCCCGTGGTGAGAGATCCGCCGGTTCGAGTACGACCTCAACATCGAGATTTGGCACCGAACCTTATCGGGTCACTACGCCGGCGCATAGAGTTGGAGAAGGTGTTCCGCAGCCTCCCGAAGCCAAGTGCGCTTCGCGATGCGAACGAGGCGAAGACACGCATCGTCTACATCGACCGTATCTTGAACGCGTGCGGCTGCGCGCTACGGCGAGCGGCGGATCGGAAAGTCAGTCCGCAGTTGCGGAGCCAGGGTGCCAAGGAAGACGCAAAAAGGCTAGGATCGAGCACCTCGCAATGTCGATACGTAGCCTCGCGTTCGCGACCGTGCTGGTGGCAACGTCGCAAGCCATCGCATCACCCTGTACCGTCGCCGGACCCGCCGGACCCGACCGGAGGTCCTTTCGTCCAGCCGGCAACAATCGACGACGAATCCCGCGAGTCGCGTACCTGGCCCTCGCGGGTGGTCGCGCCCTGCCCCACTGCGCGACCGACGCAGCGATGGTTCACCATGCAGCGGCGACGCACGACGGTCGGTCGAGCGTTAATAGCGATGGCGGTGGAGTCGCTCAGAGCGGGACGAGCGGGACGGGTTCCGTAGCAACGCCGGCGAACCGCGCGAGCCAATAGGTGCCGGATGGAAACAGCGAGGCAACTCGCGTCCTCCAAACCGCGAGCGCGAAGCGGTACGCGGCAAGAAACGAGTGGTACTTGCCGAGCGCCTCTGTGCGTGACTCGGTCCGGCCCGCGAAGCGCGGACGTAGGTTGCGCCGAGGCACGACAGAAGAGGGCGCCTCGTCCCAGCGTTGCTCCAGGATTCGGCGGCGCCCGCAGACCGACGCACCGGTGTTACGCCGCTCCTCCGCAGCCTCGCGCTCGACACGCTCGACGCCCGCGCATACTTCGGCGATGAACGCGTCGGCCGGGCCGAGCTCGGCAGGAATCGTCATGCGGAGCTCGATCTCGTCGGGCAGCGCACCCGGACCACGAAAAAAGTGACGGGGTCGCGTTGCCCGCAGGCCCCGCCCCGACACGAGATTTGTGTACGTGTTCACGCCCGGCCAGTGGTGGACGCGCGCGACGAGACCATCTTTGACCGGATTGGTGATGGCATAGACGACTTTGGCGATCACGGTCTCCCGATCGAGCAGCCGGGTCACGCACGGCTCCTCCGCGGCCCAGAAGTTCTCCCACCGCCCGCGCAGCGCGTTCTGGCTACGAGCGACCAGGCTATGAAAGTACGTGAGGAACTCGGGATAGCGACCGTCGCGGTCGTAGATCGTCGTATGGTGGTGATTCGACTCCGCGACCGTATGGACCACCTCCATCCCGCAGCGCTGCGCAGCGACCGCGAGGCAGTAGGCGTATGCGTTGTTCGTCGCGGCATCGGGCCGCAGCAAGAACCACCGGTTCGCACAACGCCGAGTGATCAAGTGGAACTGGTTGCGAAGGACTTGGCGAGGTCGCGTCACGCGCATGACGTTCGCAAGAACCGCTCCGTCCCAACCCCGTGATCCTTGGAGTGCGTTTGTCCGAGCTGTCCGAGTTTGGCCGGATCCGGCCGGACAATGACCTCCGGTTCGGTCTGGCGCCGATCTTCCATCGGCGTACTTCGTGGTCGACGAAACTGAAGGGGCGTACGACGCCATGGTTCTGTACGCGGCGCTAATGGAGGATTGGGCACGTTCAGTTCTGGGATCCGGGAAGAGCATTTCTGAGGTCTATCCGGTTGCTGCCGAACCAACGCGCGCAAACGCCATCGCTCTTTTGTCGCGGGTAGCGTTCATCCGAGAAGCTGTACTTCCAAACGTCCGTGCGACGATGAACGCATCTTAGGGCCCGCGCGCCGGGCCGAATCGCGTCGGCCGGACCGCCCGGACCCGACCGGAGGTTCTTTCGTCCAGCCGGCAACAATCGGCGACGAATCCCGCGAGTCGCGTACCTGGCCCTCGCGGGTGGTCGCGCCCTGCCCCACTGCGCGACCGACGCAGCGATGGTTCACCATGCAGCGGCGACGCACGACGGTCGGTCGAGCGTTAATAGCGATGGCGGTGGAGTCGCTCAGAGCGGGACGAGCGGGACGGGTTCCGTGGGTTCCGTAGCAACGCCGGCGAACCGCGCGAGCCAATAGGTGCCGGATGGAAACAGCGAGGCAACTCGCGTCCTCCAAACCGCGAGCGCGAAGCGGTACGCGGCAAGAAACGAGTGGTACTTGCCGAGCGCCTCTGTGCGTGACTCGGTCCGGCCCGCGAAGCGCGGACGTAGGTTGCGCCGAGGCACGACAGAAGAGGGCGCCTCGTCCCAGCGTTGCTCCAGGATTCGGCGGCGCCCGCAGACCGACGCACCGGTGTTACGCCGCTCCTCCGCAGCCTCGCGCTCGACACGCTCGACGCCCGCGCATACTTCGGCGATGAACGCGTCGGCCGGGCCGAGCTCGGCAGGAATCGTCATGCGGAGCTCGATCTCGTCGGGCAGCGCACCCGGACCACGAAAAAAGTGACGGGGTCGCGTTGCCCGCAGGCCCCGCCCCGACACGAGATTTGTGTACGTGTTCACGCCCGGCCAGTGGTGGACGCGCGCGACGAGACCATCTTTGACCGGATTGGTGATGGCATAGACGACTTTGGCGATCACGGTCTCCCGATCGAGCAGCCGGGTCACGCACGGCTCCTCCGCGGCCCAGAAGTCATCTACCTCGACATGTCCCTGCTCGACGACAACTACGCCGCAGCAGCGTGACCACCCAGCAACTCGTGATGATCTCCTTCACGCATCGCGGCCCGCAAAGTAGAATACGTGGCGAGATACCGCAATGTGGCGAGCGATCAAGAAAATGTTGGGCCTGCCGACCGAACCGGAGAAGGCCGCGAGACAAGCGTTCAGCAAACGCCATCCCGACCGCATCATGTGGACCACTCTCGCGGCCAATGAAACCACTCGGTTCGTCGTCGGCGTTTTCTACGCCTGGGGAGGGATACCTCCCAGATACCGCTTCTACGCCGTGGAGAAAGCGACGATGGCGGCCGAGGAACTACAAGACGACGCGGCGTACCGACCCAAGATCTGGCGGTGACATCGACTTCGACAACTACGCCACCGCCGCGTGACCAACCAGCAACTCGCGATGATCACCGTTCACGCATTCACACAAGATTTCGGACTTGACCCGGCTGCGCCCGCAGTACATCAAGCTCGATCGCGAGCTGATCATCGGGATCGATCGCGACCCGGAGCGCGCAGCGTTGGTCGGTGCGCTCGCTGATTACGGCACGCGAACCGGTGGGTGTGTGGTCGCCGAGTCGATCGAAACCGAAGCCGAGCTTCGCGCGGTGACCGCCGCCGGTGTCCACTGCGGCCAGGGCTTCCTACTCGGTCGCCCGGGCGATCTCACGGATGCGCCGTCGCCGATCGCAAGGCTCGGCACCCATGCGCCATGCCGGCGCGCCTCGACCTCGACGACGACGTGACGCCGACGTTGTCGCGCCTGGTCGACGACCTCCACGGCTTCGATGATTTCGCACAGGCGCTCCATCACGTGACCGAGTGCGCCCGTGAATTGATCGACGTCGAGCGGGTGAACCTGCGGCTCCTCGACGAGACCCGTACTCGATTGCTGATCGCGGCTCGTTCAGGGCCGCCCATGCACGAAGATCAACGAACCGAATTCCGCATCGGCGAAGGGCTGGTCGGCTGGGTCGCGGCGAATGGGATTCCGCTCCGCCTCGCATGTGCCGACGAGGATCCGCGATTCGCGCTGAGGTCTAACCTCGCGGCGCCGATCGGGTCATTCGTCGGCGTGCCGGTGCTCGATGCCGACGGGTGTATCGGAGTGCTCTCGGCCGCCTCGACGCTGAACGCACGATTTTCGCCGTCCGATGAGGCTCGGCTCCGGCTCGTCGCTGGAATCGTTTCGCCCCACTTGCAGATCGTGCGATTGCGCCGGCTCGCCAAGACCGACCCGTTGACGTGCGTGCTCAATCGGCACGCACTCGACGACGTGCTACCCGAGATCCCGCAGGGCGATGCGAAGTTCTCGGTCGCGATGATCGATCTCGACCACTTCAAGGCGATCAACGACCGGCTCGGCCACGCAGCTGGGGATGAGACGCTGCGCGCGGCAGCTGCCGCGATCATCTCGGTGCTCCGCCGTGACGACGATGTCGTACGGATCGGCGGCGAGGAGTTTCTGGTCGTGTTGCCCGGAGTCGACGTCGAGACCGCCCGGGCGATTGCAGATCGCGCGCGCATCCGAATCGCTGAAGCGGACGTGCTTCCGGCGGAGCGGATCACGGCATCCGCCGGCGTGACCGAGCGCCGCCCAGATGAAACACGCGAGCGCCTGCTCCATCGCGTCGACGCGGCTCTCTATCGGGCCAAGGCACTCGGGCGCAACCGCGTCGTCGTTGAGTGAAGTCTCGCGACGCCTGTCGCCATCGTCAGCAGTTGCCATTGTTCATCCCCGACCGGAGATTCCTCAGACGCGACCGGGTTCAGAACCGACCGGAGGTTCTGGCGTACCGGCGCTCGTGACCGACCGGCCAAGTTGCCCGCGCCCCGCGATCGCCCGCATCTCGTCTGCCCCCCATCGCTCTCGAGGGGGGTTGTCGCGAGGTGCGCGCGATCGCGGCTGCGCGCGCGACCGGAGCGGGACCTTGGGGTCCAAGCGCGTAACTTCCAAGCCGATCATCGTGCGTCGGCGTAGCAAAACGCGATGCACCGCCCGTGGTCCCGCACCGCCCACCGCGCGCCGCGCGCGGGAACCCAAGGTCACCGCTCCAGCGCGCGTAGCCGCGAGGGCGCAACGCTGCGAGAGCGCGCGCAGCCGCGAGGGCGCAACGCTGCGAGAGCGCGCGCAGCCGCGAGGGCGTGACGCCGCGTCAGGCCAGCAAGTAGCGGACGAGAGCACGCACGCGCGGCTCGAACGTCGCGATCACCGCGAACTCGTCGGGCGTGTGAAACAGCCGGCCGCGCGGGCCGAGGCCGTCGATCGCGGGGACGCCGAGCGCGGCGAGCGTGTTCGCATCGGAGCCGCCTCCGACGAGCGGCGCCTCGTCGGCTTGCAGGCCCTCGGCGCGCGCCGCGGCGGCGTAGCGCTCGACGAGCGCGGCGGTGCCGGGCAGAGGCCCGAGCGGCTGCCGGCGCAGGCCGCCTGCGATCGAGAACGTCGCGCCGGTCGCGTCGCTGACCTCCCGCGCGGATCGCTCGATCGCCGCGAGCAACGGGTCGGCTTGGGCGGGCTCGGTGATCCGCAGATCGATCTCGCAGCGCGCCTCGGCGGGCACCGTGTTCGCCGCGGTGCCGCCCGCGACCAGACCGACGTTGACCGTGACGGTGCCATCGGGCGCGCCGAGCGCCTGCACGCGGTCGATGAACCGAGCGAGCGCCCAGATCGCGTTGATCCCGAGGGCCAGATCGTTGCCGGCGTGCGCGGGCTTGCCATGCGCGGTCACGACGAGCTTGCCGGTGCCCTTGCGGCGCGTGACGATCGCGTCGGTCATCCGGCCCGCCTCGAACACCAACCCGGCGCTCGCGTCGCGCGCGAGCTGCTCGATCACGCGGCGGCCGTCGACCGAGCCGGTCTCCTCGTCGGCGACCGAGATCACGCCGATCGGCAACGCGGCGAGCGCGCCGGCGTCGGCGAGCGCGGCGAGCGCGGTGCGCACGATCGCCAAGCCGCCTTTCATGTCGAGCACGCCGGGGCCGTAGACGTTGAGGTCATCGCGGCGAAAGCCTTCGAACGTGCCGGGCGGGAACACCGTGTCGTGGTGACCGACGAGCGCGGTGCCCGGTCGCGAGCCCCATGCGGTCGTCGTGAAGGCGAGGTGATCGCCCGACGCCGCGCCGGCAATCCGCTGCGCGGAGACTCCGGGCAACGCGAACGCGCGAGTCAGCTCGTCGGCCATCCGGTTGCAACCCGCGTGGTTGCCGGTATGCGAGTTGATGTCGACCCACGCCTCGACGAGGTGCCACAGCTCCGGCATCCGGCGCGACACCGCCGCGAGCGCTGCTGCCGTCGTCACGTCGCGACGCTACCACGCGGTCGCGGCCGAGCCGCGCCAAAGCCCGCGAGCGCCGCGAACACCGCGAGCCCGGCGAGCCCGACGAGCGCGAACGTCGCGCCCGCGGCCATCCCCGGCACCTTGTAGTGCCAGTGCACGTGATGATCTCCAGCGGGCATCGCGACCGCGCGCCGGATCACGTCGGCGACGATCCACGGCGCCGGCGCGCCGTCGATGTCGACCGTCCAGCCGGCGGTCGCGGTCGACGACACGACCGCGTAGCCGTCGAGCTGCGACTCGCACTGAAGCTCGATGTCGCCTGCGGTCCACGCGTCGATCTCGCACGGCAGCGGTGCGCGAGTGCCATCGTGCGGCTCGCCCTGGCCGGCGAGCACGACCGAGCCGCGCGGCACGCTCGTGCCGCCCCCGATCGGAAACAGCAACGCGAGCGCCGCGGCGTCGTGGCTCGCCCAGCGATAGCCGATCATGACCGAAGCGGCGGGCGCGCGCGGGAGCGTCACGAGCGACCACGAGTCATGGCGGCCGAGCTCGGCGAACCCCGACTTACTCTCGACGACCACCCGCGGCAGGATCGCAAGCTCGATCCCATAGCGATCGAGAAACACGCCCGGCTCGTGCGACGACTCGATCCACATCCGATCGAAGATCGGCGGCCGCGCGGGATCGTCGTAGCGCACCGACGTCAGCCCCCACGGCGAGCCCGAAGCGCCGGATAACGTCGCCATGGCCTCGTCGAGCGACTCGTCGCGATCGGTCAGCGATGCCGGGCGAAACAGACGGCGCGGCACGTGGGTCGCGCGGATCGCGAGCGTAGCCCACGCCGGCGGATCGGCGACCTCGGCGCGATCGACGACCGGCGCGACTTGCGGCACGGCGCCGACGCTCGGGGCCGCGACGAGCGCGAGCACGACGACCGCGAGCTTGCCGGGCGCTCGCCACGCGCAGACCGCCGCGCCGATCATCGCGGCGACGCCGAGTGCGCCGACGAGCAACGCGCGGTCGAGGCCGTCGGGGATGACCGCGTGGGTCGCGCGCCAGATCGCGAGGGCCGCAACGCCGAGCGCGGTGACCGCGGCGGCGAGCAGCATCGCGATCCGCGCGCGCCGGTCACCGCGTAACAACGCGTCGATCCCCGACGCTGCGTACGGTGCCGCGATCGCCGCGACGACGCCGAGCTGGAGCTCGGGTGCGCCGCACCACGCCGGCCAGCCGGCCGAGCCCCGGCCGATGACGAGCGCGAGCCCGACTCCCGCGATCATCGCGACCGCGATCCGCCGAGGCGCGCGACCGATCGCGGCGAGCGCGAGCAACGGCGCGCCGATGAACAGCGAAGGCGCCCAGCCGCGGGTGGTCGTCGCGCCACCCGCGACGACGAGCTCGACGATCCGCGCGAGCGGCATCGCGTGCACGCGCGCCCCGGTCTCGCCGCCGATGGCGAGGACCGCCGGCAGCCATTGCGCCGCCGCGATCGCTAGTCCGCCGCCGATGGCGACCGCGATCGCGCGCCAGGTGGCGGCACGCGCTGCGACGGAACCGCGCCGCGCTTCGGCTGCGAGCGAGCCCCGCCCGTCGAAGTTGCGCGCCGGGGCGGCGACGAGCACGGCGAGGACGAGGGCGTCGACCAACACGCCGAGCTCGCCGGCGAGCCCGATCGCGCCGATCACGATGCCGAGCAGCGCCGCCGCCCGCGCCCGCTGTCGCCGATCCGTGGCCCGTGCGAGCCCGAGCGCGAGCGCACCGACCCATGGCACGTGAGCGAGCGCGGGCAAGGCGCCGCGCAGCGTCGCGCTCGCGAGCACGCCGGTCGTCACCAGCAAGATGCCGCCGACGAGCGCGCCGGGCTCGCGGGCGCCGAGCCGCCTCGCCCACACCGCGACGCCGAGCGCGGCCCACACCAGGTGCAGCACGAGCACGAGATCGAGTGCGAACGGCGTCGCGGCGAGCCACGTCGCTGGATAGGCCGCTCCATGACTGGGCTCGGCGACCAGCGGCACACCGAGCGCCGAACCTTCCCACCACGCGGGCCACGCACCGGCTTGCACCGCCTCGGCCGCCGCGAGCCGCGGCGGCGCGACCTCGGTGTGGTAGCGCACGTCGTCCCACGTCTTGCCGCCGATCACGATTCGCGCTTGCAGCACGAGCACCGCGATCGCGAGCGCGAGCCCGAGCGCGACCCGTGACGACAAGCGCGGTGACATCGCGGGGATTTACCCGCAAAGCCGGCGCGTGTGCAAAGATGCGGACCCGGTGTCGACACGATTTGCTCCCGCGCTGGCCCTGGCGCTCTGCCTCGGCGGGTGTCACCGCGCCGACGAGGCGGCGTGCCCGATCGTCACCGGCCGGTTCTACGCCCTCGCCCTGCACGACCTCGACGCTTCCAAGGTCGACGACGCGACGCGGCGCGCGGTCCAAGCGCAGCTACCCGCGATGCGGGATTCGCTCGACGAGATCTGCCGCGCGAGCGGCTGGTCGCCGGCGGTTCGCGCGTGCCTCGCGAACGCACCTGATCACGACGCTTTTACGACGTGCGAACAGCAGTTAACCCCCGAGCAGCGTCGCGATCTCGACCGTGCGGCCGCCGGCGCCGCCGCCCGCTGACGAGCGGCCCCCAGCCCCGTAAGGCCCGCTCGGCCGGCGTCCTTGCTCCGCCGGACAGCCGACCGATCGATCGGCCTCGCGGCCGTGGTAAACCCCGGCTGTAAATGGAGATCGATTTTCCGTACGCGCTCTCCGAAGAAGAGGCTCGCTTGCGGCTCGAGGTCCTCGGCAAGTATCTGGTCAGCCGCCACGGCATCAAGGTGACCTGGCTCGATACCCAGCGCGCGCAGTTCTCGGGCAAGTACCTCGTCGTCAAGATTCATGGCGAGCTGACGATCGGCAACGGTCACGCGCAGTTCAAAGGCGAGGATCCGGGCTTTCTGTGGCGCAACAAGGCCAAGGACTACATCCACGGCAAGCTCGCGAAGTACCTCGATCCCGCCGCCACGATGGCGACGCTGCCGACGAGCTGACATGCGCGCCGCGTTCGCGTTCGTCGCGTTGACCGCGGGCGTTGCCGGCGCCGCCCCGATGCCCGGGCCGGCTCGCGAGGTCGGCGATCTCGCCAAGCTCGTCGCTGGCAGCTGGAAGTGCAGCGGGACGATCGAGAGGCTCCCGGTCGCCGGCACGATGACGACGAAGCTCGAGGTCGGCGGCGCCTGGATTCACGAGACGATGACGCTCACCGCGGGCGACCCGAAGACCGGCATGACCGTGACGGCCGAGGGCTTCAACACGTACAGCGCGGCGACCAAGACCTGGCGGCGGATCGCGGTCGACAGCATGGGCAATCACTACGTCGGAACCGCGCCGGCGACCGCCGACCACAAGTTCGAGTGGGCGATGGAGGTCACGCAGCCCGCGGGCCCGTCGGTGCTCCAACGAGGTCACACCGATATGTCGAACCCGGCCAAGGGCATCAAGATCGCGATCGACGAGAGCCCGGACCACGGCAAGACGTGGATCCCCGGGCTGTCGGCTCGCTGCACACGCAATTAGCGGCAACTAGCGAGCGAGCGAATCGCGCGCGCGACCGCTCGATCGGCGTCGCTCGGCCGCAATCCGTTGCGTTCTAACCGGCGCTGCATGCGCTCGATGATGCTCCACAGCGACAGGTCATTCTGAGCCTTCATGTGAATCCTCACGTCCGACAGGCGTTGCCGATCTAACCGACGCGGCCGAGCTGACATTCCAACGACATCGGATCGCCCCGGCGGTTGCAAGCGCTGGCCCTGTGGTCCGATGTAGGTTCGCCGTCGTGAAGCTCGTCACCTGGAACATCAACTCGGTGCGCGCTCGCCAAGCGCGCCTGATCGCGTGGCTCGAGCGCACCGCGCCGGACGTGATCTGCCTGCAGGAGACCAAGGTCGAGGACAGCGGCTTTCCCGTCGACGCGTTGCGCGGCGCGGGCTACGAGGTCGCGCTCTACGGCCAGCGAAGCTACAACGGGGTCGCGATCGCTTCGCGCCTTCCGTTCACCGATGTCCGCCGCGGGTTCGACGACGGGGGCGAGGCCGATAGCGAGGCTCGCTTGATCGCCGCGATGATCGATGGCATCCGCGTGATCAGCGTCTACGTCCCGAACGGACAGGATCTCGAGTCTGACAAGTTCGCGTACAAGCTGCGCTGGCTCGGTCGCTTGCGCCGCTACCTCGATCGCACCGCCACCCCGACCACGCCGCTGGTCGTGTGCGGCGACTACAACATCACGATCGACGATCGCGACGTCTGGTCGCCGGAAGCCTGGGCCGGCAAGATCCATTGCAGCCCGAGCGAGCGGGCCGCTCTCGCCGAGCTCACCGCGTTCCCGCTCGTCGATCTGTTTCGCAAGCATCATCCCGATGGCGGCGCGTACTCGTGGTGGGACTACCGCGGCGTCTCGCTGTTCAAGAACCAAGGACTCCGCATCGACCACCTGTTCGCGACCCAGCCGGTCGCCGATCGCTGCACGGCCTGCGAGATCGATCGCGAGGCGCGCAAAGGCCGAGATGCATCGGACCACGCGCCGGTGATCGCGACGCTGAGCTAAGCGGCCGGGCGCGCCGGCTGCGGTGCGACGCGCGACGGAATCCGCGACGGTGCGGGTGATGCGACCGCGATCTCGGGCACGATCGCCGGAGTGCGGCGTTGTGCGAGCAGCCGATATGCAGTGACGAATCGGCTGACCGCAGTGACGCCAGAGGTCAGGGCGCAGAGCGCGAGCGTCCCGCCGACGATCGGCACGACCGTGCTCGCCGCATCGGGCGCAGCGCCATACCAAGCAGCGAACAGCGTGCCGCCGGTGACGAGCACGATCCGCTCCGCTCGCTGCATCACGCCGACCTGCATCGCGACGCCGAGCGCTTCGCTGCGCGCGCGCGTGTAGCTCACCATCATCGATCCGCCGAACGCCGCGATCACCGCGACGAGCCACAGCGAGTCGTGCAGGAACCACGCGTAGCCGATGAACACGAACAGCTCGCCCCAGCGATCGCTGACCGAGTCGAGTAACGCGCCAGCGGCCGTCTGCTTTCCAGTCAGGCGGGCGAGCCGACCGTCGAGGACATCGAGGATGCCGGCGAACGCGTACAGCCAGACCGCGATCGCGAGCTGCCCGATCGCGAGGAACGCGCCCGTGGCCGCGCACAGCAACACCGACACCAGCGTGATCGTGTTCGGCGAGACGCGATCGACGAGCACGCGCTCGATCGGGCGGATCAACCACACGAGGAAGCCGGCGAGGAACGGCCCGAACAACTGGTTATGCTTGACCCCGTCGAGCTTCGGCGCGCGGCCCGAGATGCACAGCACGGCGTAGGCGATCAGCGCCGCGACGAACATCGCGAGCAACGTGAGCGCGGGTGCTAGGAGATAGAACCTATCCACGGGACCTGAGGCGGACTGCCACATTTGGGTTATCACGCCAAGCGCGACGCGTCCAAGGCGATCGGCCGGCAAGTCGAGGACAAGATCCCGAAACTGTTGCGAACCGCCTCATGTTTCGTTTGGTGAACGCGAATGTGACCCAGCCGCGACCGCCCATTTGCGTATAGTCGCGCCATGCGCTGGTTTGTCGCCGGAGGCGTTGCAGCGGCGTTGGTCGCGGTCGCGCCGGCAGCCCGCGGCAATGGCCGGCCGCCGCTCACCAACGGAGTCTACCTCCAGCCCGGCGACGCGCACTCGATCTACGTGCGCTCGACGTTCGGCCTGCTGATCAGCCACGACGACGGCTGCACGATGCGCTGGGTGTGCGAGAACAACATCGGTTACGCCGGGACGTTCGATCCGAAGTACGCGATCGGCGGCGACGGCACGATCTTCGCGACGACGTATAGCGGCCTGCGGATCAGCCGCGACGCCGGGTGCAGCTTCACCACCGCTGCCGGCGGCTTGCCGGCCGACGCGTGGATCGACGCGCTCGATATCGGTCCAGCCGGCGAGATCTGGGTCGGAACATCGACGACCGGCGCGACGAACGACGTGTTCTCGTCGAACGACAACGGCGTCACGTTCACCTCGCGCGGCATGTTGTCGGCGACGATCTGGTGGAAGAGCGTCAAGGTCGCGCCGTCGAATCCGATGCGCGTCTATGTCGCGGGCTATCAGGTCGCCGGCACGCTCGCCGACGGCGGGATGATGCCGCCGACCGGTCACTTCTTCCGCAGCGACGATGATGGCGCGACCTGGACCGAGTCGGCGATGGCGGGCGTCGTGTTCGGCGCGATGCCGTACCTGGTCGTCGCCGCGATCGATCCGACCAACCCCGACATCCTCTACGCGATCTCGCCGGGCGCGAATCCGCCGGGCGGCGACCAGCTGTATCGCTCGGCCGACGGCGGCACGACGTTCACGTCGGTGCTGTCGACGCCGATGCCGATCAGCGACGTCGTGATCCGCGACGCGAACACGGTCATCGCCGCAACCGAGAACAGCGGGTCGTTTCAGTCGACGACCGGCGGCACGTCGTTCGCCGCGATGGCCAACCCGCCGCAGCTCGCCTGCCTCAAGCAGAACAGCGATGGCTCGTTGATCGGCTGCGGGGCGAACTGGACGCCGGACTTCGCGTCGGTCACGAAGTCTCCCGACGGCGCGGCGTGGACCGATGTCTGGCGGTTCGTCCAGCTCGCCGGCCCGCTCGATTGCCCGGCCGGCACCGCCGAACATGATATCTGCGACCTCCAGCAGTGGTCGAACTTACAGATGCAGTTCGCGTCGACCGGCCCGACCTGCGGCGCTTATATCGTCGATGCGGTGCCGGTGGACAGCACCCCGAAGAAGAGCGGCGGTTGCTGCGACGCCGGCGACGCGACCAGCGGCCTCGTGCTCGGCGTGCTCGTGCTCGGGCTCGTCGGCCGGCGGCGACGGTAAGCTTGCGCCGCAGGCGCGCGACTGGCTACGATCGTTTTTCGTGCGCCGCGTTGTCCTCGGTTTGCCGTTCGCCATCGCATGCGCGCATGCGCCCGCACCGGTGGCGGCGCGCGATGCTCCGGCGCTCCCGGCGAACCAGACCCGGCACTACACGATCTGGCTCGGCGGCGCGCGGGTCGGCACCGCGACCGAAACCGAGGTGTGGAGCGCCCGCGGCCTGCGGTTCGAGCGCGAAGAGATCATGCATTTCTTGCGCGGCGAGTCGGAGGTCGAGCTCGCGACCACGATCGACATCGATGCCGACCTCGGCCTCGTGCCGTCGCGCGTGCGGTGGATCGAGCGCAGCCGCGAGGTCCATGCCGAGGAGGCGATCCGCGTCGAAGGCCACTGGCAGACCAGCACCGGCGCTCGTTTGCCCGATGACGCCGTGCCCGCCGAGCTCTTGCCGCTGATCGTGCGGCGCGATGGTGCGTTCGCCGGCGCGGTGTTCCTGCCGGCGCGCGACTTCGTCGCGGGTGCCGGTCGGATCGATCCGGTCGCACCGGGCCGGATGGCCGCCAGGCTCGAGCTCGCAGGCGGATCGCTCGCGATCGCCACGATCGATCTCGACCGCGACGGCACGCCAGAGCGGGTCGTCGACGGCGAGGGCGTGATCGCGATCCGGGCGAGCGCGACGCAAGCGTCCGCACCCTACCCGGCCGTCGATCTGATCGCGGCGACCGCCGTCCCGATCTCCGGCGGGGTCCGCCACGGCCGTGCGCTGCACCTCGACGGTGACCTGGCGCTGCCGCCGGTGCCCGGCCAACTCGCGCGCCCGACCGCGGACGGCATCGTCGTCCAGCTCGGCGTTCACTGGCCAGGCGACCTTCCGCCGGGGCCGCCCGGACCCGATCGCGGGCGCGAGATCACCGCGCTCGTCGCCGAGATTCGCCATCGCATCGCGCCGGATCTCGGCGCGGGCCCGGCCGACACGCGCGATGCCGCCGCGACCGCCGGCGATTGCACGACGTACGCGCTCGCGTTCGCCGCGCTCGCGACGAGCCATGCGATCCCGACCCGCGTCGTCACCGGGCTGCGGCTCGACGGCGATCGCCTCGTGCGGCATCGCTGGGCGGTGAGCTGGACCGGCCGCGCGTGGATCGCGGTCGACGCCGCTTTCGGGGCGGCTCCTGCCGGCGGCGAGCTCGTCGGGCTCGCGATCCACGACGCCGACGACGCGGGCCTGGTCTCGGGCGAAGCCGCGCTGACCCACGTCCGCGGCGCGAGCTGGGAGTAGCAAACCGCTCAGCCGCCGGCGCGGCACGCCCACAGCGCGCGCTGCACGGTCGGTTCGTCGAGCCCGTCGCCGATCAGCACGAGCTCGCTGCGCCCGCCGTGCCAAGCGCCCGCGTCGCTCAGCGCGGTGCGAATCCCGGCACGCTCGACGAAGCCGCGGCGGTCGCCGACGAGCCGGACGAAGCCCTTCGCCCGCACGAGCCGGTCGCCAAGCGCCTCGAGCACCGCGAGCACGCGATCGCCGAGCAGCGGCGCGTCGTCGACGAACGACACCGCGACGAGCTGATTGCCGTGGTGATGCGATCCCGCCGCGGCGACGTGATGCCGGAGCGCGCGCTTCTCGGTGACCCACGCCGTCATCGCGAGGGCGCCGGCATCGTCGCGCGGGAAGCTCGCGCGTTCGGCCGGTAGCGCGTGCGCATCGAGCAGCGCGTGACAGCGGCGGACCGCATCCGGGGTCGCGATATCGAGCTTCGCGAGCAGCACGCGATCGGCGAACTCGACTTGCTCGCGCGCCTCGTGGCGCCGCGCGATCGCCTCGCCGCCGCTCTCGGCGTCGACCACGCAGACCACCCCCGCAGGTGCGATCCGATCGCGCACCGCGGCGGGGACCTTGACGAGCCCGTCGAGGATCGCGGCCGGCTCGGCGATCCCCGTCGTCTCGAGCACGACGCAGTCTGGCTGCGAGCGCGCGACGATGTCGCCGATACCGTCCCAGAGATCGTTCTTGAGATCGACGCTACAGCACACGCAGCCGCCGGCGAGCTCGAGGACGTCGTTGCCGCGGCCGATGATCAACTGCGTGTCGATCGAGATCCGGCCGAGCTCGTTGACCAGCACCGCGATCTTGCGGCCGTGCGCCGCCGCGAGCATCGCGTTGAGCGCGGTGGTCTTGCCGGCGCCGAGCCAGCCGGTCAGGATCGTGAACGGAACGCGAGACACCGCGCTATCGCTCGAACAGCGCTCGCTCGATCACGTTCGCGAGCACCTCGCGGACGAACGGGCGGACGACGAACGCATCGGGCCCACCCTCCGCGCCGACGTCGTAGATGTCGATGTACGCCGACGTCATCATCACGATCGGGATCGCCTTCGTCGCCGGATCGGTCTTGAGCCGGCGGCAGACTTCGGCGCCGTCGATTTTCGGCAGATCACTGTCGAGCAAGATGACCTCGGGCGGCTCGTGACCGACGCGAGCGAGCGCGCTCGCCCCATCGCGCGCGATCTGCACGACGTGACCGCGGCCGGACAACACCTTGACGATCAGCCGGACGACGTCTTGCTCGTCATCTATGACCAGGACGCGCGCCATCAGTCGTTGTCGATCACCGAGCGCAGGCAGGTCTCGGCGACGGGCGAATCCCAGTCGCGCTTGTTTGTGATGTACATCCGGATCCGGCCGGCGCGATCGATCAGCGCCGACTCGGGCAGCTTGTTGATCCCCCACGACGCCGCGATCTTGCCGATGTTGCCGTCGCCCTCAGGGGGATCGAGGTAGACATTGAACGGCACGCTGCCGGCCGGCAGCGCGCGCTTGTAAGCCCACAGCGCGTCGGTGATCGACACCTCGTCGCCGGCGGCCTTCGTCGCATCGAACACGCGTTGTGCAAACTTGTCGCCGTGCGCCGCCGAGATCACGCTCAACACTTCACCGACGCGCTCCTCTTGTGGATGAGTCCGCAACACGCGGACGTACGCCGCGACCGCCGCGTCATCATCGCCGGTGACCGCTCGGGCATCGGCGACCGCAGCCGTAGGCGCGAGCGAGTCGATCAGGCCGATCAACGCTTCGCTCCACGTGTGGTCCGATGCCAGCGCGATGACCTTGAAGTCGTCGCCGCCGAGATCGTTGGTGAGGCCGCGGATATGCGGCTTCTCCGTCGTGCACACGCCGCACCACGACGCCCAGAAATTGAGCAGCACGACCTTGCCGCGGAAGTCCGACAGCTTGACCGGGTTGCCGTTGTTGTCGATCGCGGTGAAGTCGGGAGCGATGGTGGGCAGCTTGCAGGGCTTGCCGCCGCACACCGCGCTGTTCGGCATCTCGGGGCCGAGCGAGGCGCACGCCGCGCGCGTCTCGCGTTGCGCGGCGATCGGGACCATCCACAGAAACAGCGCGGCCGCACCGACGCCGATCGAGGCGACCAGCGCGGCGATCGTCAGCGATCGCGGCGCGAACCACACACCGCGCGGACTTTCCACCGCGGGTCGAGTAGGCGCATCAGCCATCGACGGCAGTGTAGCCCGGTTTCCGCTATGCTCAAAGCGTGTCTCTTCGCGGGTCGCTCAGCACGATGGCCGCCGAGGACGTGCTCGAATGGGTGGCGAAGCGGAAGCTGTCCGCGCCGATCTCGTTCGAACGTCGCGGCACCGAGCGCAGCCTCGTCGTTGAAGAAGGCACGATCGTGTGGGCGAGCAGCAATCGCCGCGACGAACAGCTCGGCGTGATCCTCGTACGCAGCGGGCTGGTCGCCGAGCGAGCGCTCGCCGACGGACTGGAAGCTAGAGCCGAAACCGGCGTGCCGCTCGGAAAAGTCCTGCTGATGTCAGGACTCATCACCGAGGCCGATCTGGTCGAGATCCTTGCAACCAAGATCCGTGAAACCGTGACCGATGTCGTGACCTGGACCGATGGCCAATTCGATGTCGTGCCGCGCGGCCAGACGGCGTCGACCGGGGTCAGCGCGCACCTCGCGATCGACATCTGCCTGACCGTCGCGCGCCGGCGCAGCGAACGCATGACCGAGATCATGGGCGTGCTCGGCGCGGACGACGTGACGTTCTACGTACCTCCCGGCGCGCTGCCGCCGCGGGCGAGCAACGGCGACATCGTCGATCTCGCGAAGGTCTGGGCGCTCGCGGGCGATCGTCACACCGCGGCAGACATCGCCGCGACGTTCTCCGGTGAGCGGTTCGACGCGTACGACAAGCTCGCGCAGCTCGTGCAGTCCGGACAGCTCGTGATCGATCGGCGTACGCGCGAGCGCACGAACTCCGCGGTCGAGCTCGCCGCCGGTGCACGCGGCCGGTTGCGCGCGGGCGATCGCGCGGGAGCGCTCGCGATGGCGAGCCAGGCGCTGCATCAAGATCCGAGCGATCCGGAAGTGCGCAAGACATTCTCCCAGATCGAGCGCGCCCGCGTCGCCGAAGTCGCGAAGCGGCTGCTCGCGAAGCATCGGGTGCCGAAGAAGTTGCGCGAACCGACGCCCGACCTCGGGCTGTCCACCCAGGAGCTCGAGCTCGCGAGTCGCGTCGATGGCCGCTGGGACCTGCTGTCGCTCGTCAAGTCGACCAGCCAACGCGAGTCGGACGCGCTGATCGCTTTCGCGCACCTCGCCGAGCTCGGCGTCGTGGAGCTCGGCTGACGTGGCGGAGGCGTTGCAAGCGCAGACGGTCGATCGCAAGCGGCTGCTGCCGCGAAGCGGGATCGGGGTCGACGAGGCATGGCTCGTCATCGCCCCGCCCGGTAATCCGATCATTCGGCTCGATGCGCGGCTGCTCGATCGCGTCGAGCTGATCGGCCGGTCGACGACGGCACCGCTGATCGCCTCGGGGCTCGCGACCGCCGGGCTCGCCGCCGCCGCGTTGTCGCTGTTGCCGGGCGGCCCGCTCACCGCCGCTGGCTTCGCGTACCTCGTGCACGAGCGGTTCAGCGAGGCGCGCCGGCGGGCGCGCAGTCGCGACCTGTTGCTCGCGCTCGGCGATCTCGAAGTCGCGTTGCATGTCGCCGATGGGCCGGAAGCGGCCAAGGGCATCGCGGATCGACTCGCTCCGTACACGCGCGACGCCCCGATCACGCGGCCCGAGGTCTACGAAGACGCGAAGCGGCGGATGCGCGCGCAGGCCGAAGGCAAAGGCGAGGCGAGCGCGCGACGCGAGATCGAGCATGCGCTGCTCGTCGGCAACGACGTCGTGCATATGCGCGGCGACTATCTTCAGGTGGGCGCGATCGCGTTCCGGCTGTCCGAGGTTCGCGAGTACGCGCTGCGCGGCGCGAATCTGCCGCTGTCCGGCGGTCGGCTGTTGCAAGCCGCGATGGGGCTGCTCGTGGTCGCCGCCGAGGAGCGCGCCGGTGCAGGCGAGGACGTGTCGTTGTTGGCGAAGCGGATCTCGGACTACGAAGCCTGGTCAGGACACACGGCCGGACGGTGACCACGGGGTGTCCTACATGCGGTGCGATCCTCGCTTTCGCACGGTGTGAATTCCCGGCGACACGCCGCGTCTGATTCCCGGCGGTCGTTGCCAGCGATCGGCCGTAGTGGAAATGACGAGTTGCGCATGCCATGTTGCGCACCGCGAACCCCATCTTAAGAACTGTGATCGGCACACGCCGTGCTCTTAGCTCGAGCATGTCGCTCAAGTGGCTCGCCGGAGTGCTCGTCCTGTCCGCGGCGGCCTGTACGTGCCCCCCGGAGACCGTGGTCAAACACGGCTACGCGCGATCAGCACAGTACGCGTCGCAGATCCAAGCTTGCCAGGACGGCGGAGTCTGCGACCCGCTGTGCGAGCACCTGTTCTTCCTCGGCGGCGATGACGCGATCACCGCCTGCCAGATCCTCGGCACCGACGATACGGGCGCGAAGGTCAAGGTCACGTTCCAGCGCACGGACACGTGTGCTGCGGATGACGACGGCGACTCCATCGTGGTCGACGGCGATGACGGCGGCGACGATGGCAGCTGCGACGACAGCACCTGCGACGGCGGGAGCGACGACGGCTCGGATTCCGGCGACGACGGCTCGGATTCCGGCGACGACGGCGGCGATTCGGGCGACGACGGCGGCGATTCGGGCGACGGCGGCGATGGCGGCGACGGCGGCGACAGCGCGATCGTCCACCACGCGCATGCGTACGCCCCGGCGCTGACCCCGGACCGCCGCTGACTACGCCCGCGTGGACTGCTCGTCCGACGCGGGACTCTTCGTCAGGTATGCGAGCTCGCTCGCGATCCAGCGCGCGATGTCCTTGTCGGTGGCGGCGTAGCCGTTCGCTTTCATCACCGTCTCGATCTGGTTCTCGAACGCGATGCAGTCGCTCGGCCGGCGATCGCGTTCGAACGCCATCGCGGTGAGCAAGATCTTGTCGAGCTCGGGCGGCACGCCCTGGCGCAGCGACGTCGGCGGCGGCAGGTGCGGCCAGTTCTCGACCCCGAGGTGGGCGAGCGCGGCGAGGTCGAGGTTCACGCCGTGACCGGTGACGATCTCGTAGCCAACCGCGGCGACCGAATAGACATCGGCGCGAACGTCGACTTGCTCGCCGACGCGTTGCTCCGGCGCCATCATCGATGGCGTGCCCTTGGTCTCACCCGCGACCGTGAGATGAGACTGCTTCGCCGCCTTCGCGATCCCGAAATCGACGACCTTGACCCCGCCCTGCTTCGACACCAACACGTTCGCGCTCTTGACGTCGCGGTGGATGATGTTGAGCGGTGCGCCGTCGGAGCCCGTCGCCTTGTGCGCGGCTTCGAGCCCGTCGCAGATCCGGCACAGGATGCCCAAGCCGACATCGAGCGGCACCAACCGCTGCGCCGTGCGGCCGGCCGCGAGCAAGCGCTCGAGGTCGACGCCGTCGACGTAGTCCATCACGATGACGTAGTCGTCGCCGATCTTGCCGAGATCCTGGATCGAGACGACGTTCGGGTGGACGACCCGGGCCGCGAGCCGCGCCTCGTCGAGAAAGTGCTCGACCGCGCGCTGGTTGCGCGCGAGGAACGGGTGCATGACCTTGAGCGCGACGAGCTTCTCGAAGCCAGCGTCGCCGCGAGCGTGCGCGAGGTAGACGTCGGCCATGCCGCCCGAGCCGAGCCGGCGCACGATCTCCCATCGACCGATCACCGCCCCGGCCGGCAAGCCCTGCGGCGGGATCACGATCGGCCCGCTCTGATCCGCGGCGAGTGGAGTGCCGGCGGCGAGCCCGACGACCGAGCTGCCGGCCAGCGGAGGCACGCTGAGCTGGGTGGCGTCGCGCCCGAGGTCTCGGCGCTTGCCGGTGACGAGCCCGGTGACGAGCAGATCATGCCGACGAGCGCACCCGCGCCGCCACCGACGGCGAGCGCCATGATCCGACCTCCGCTGAGCGGCGGCACGACCGCGTGTAACATCACCTTCATCTCGAGGCCGGCGATCGGGAACACGTCGGTCTCGGCGTTCGGACCCGGCTTGCCGACCGGGACGCTGCTCTCGCCATAGTCGAGCGCGCCGGTGACGCCGGCGGACGTCAGCTTGGCGACCTCGGCGTTCAGCTCGACCGGCCGCGCGACCGCGAGATACCCACGCTTGGCGCCGCTCTTCGGCACGACGTCGACCGTCTCGCTGACCACGAGCTTGCCGCCGACGAGGTCCGCGCGATTCTGGTGGAGATCTCGGCTTCGCGCCGTCGGGCTCCGTGATCAACACGTCGGGCGAGCCGTCGGGCAACAGCTGACCGAGCGTGATCACCTCGCCACCCATCGGGTGAAACGCGAGCTCGCCGCGCACGACCATGTCCTTCGCGGTCGCCTCGTCGGTCACGACCGCGCCCTCGACTTGTTGCACCGACGCTAACGTCGTCGCGCGCTCGTGAATCGCGCTGCGCGCGGCGCGCAGATCACTCGCGACCATCTCGGCGGCGCCGCCGACCGCTGCCTTCCACGCGTCGCTCTTGCCACCGACCGGCTTGCGCGTCACGCCGTAGACCGCTGCCCCGGCGCCGGCGGCGACGAGCAGGAGGCCGACCGCGATCAGCGCAGGCTTAGCCACGCTTGGCTCCGAACTTGTCCGGCGTCGGCCCGGCGGGCGCATCGGCCGCCACCCCGACGTCGACCGTGTTCGCGCCGGCTCTGAGCGTGATCGTCTGCTCGATCGGCGCCTTGCTGCGCTCGCTCCAAGCCTTGAGCTTGTACTTGCCCGGCGCGAGGTGCCGGAACGCGTAGTGACCGGTGTCGTCGGTGACGACGTACGCCGGCGCCGACACGACCGCGATGTACGCCGACATGTTCGCGTGCAGGTTGCAGCCGAGCCGGATGATGCCTTCCTTGCGGAACGTGAACTCGCGCGCCTCGCCGGCCTTGTAGATGCCGAGATCGAAGGCGCCGAGCGGCGACGTCGAGAACACGTTGTGGAACACGTTGTCGAAGTTCGGGAACGCGATCGTCGAACCGACCGGAATCGCCATCACGTGCGGCAGGAACTCGCGACCGCGTTGCTCGATCACGCGATGCTTGACGGTGCGCGGCTTCCACCTGCCGTGTGCCGGCTCGAGCGTGACCAGGCCAAACGCACCGGTCAGCGGCTTGCCGTCGATCACGAGCGCACCGGTCAGGCTCGCCTCGACCCTCGGTGGCGCCACCTTCGCTTCGGCGTCCTCGGCCTCCGAGCTGCCGACCGTCTTCGGCTGCGGCGCGGCTGCCGTGTCGACCTTCTCGGTCGGCGTCGTGATCCTCGGCGGCGCGCCTTCGCGGAACAGCGTCGCGACCTGCGCGACCGCATCGGGGCCGACCAGCAGCTCGGCGGTCGAGAACAACTGCTCCGCGAGGTTCTTGTTGCCGTTCTGCAGCGCGGTATTGGCCTTGTCGAGCAGATCGGCGGCCTCGCGCAGCTCCTGCGCTTTCTCGCCTGCCGGCCCGAGCTTCACCGGCGGCCTGGCGGGAGCAGGATTCGGGCGGGCGCTCGAGGGCGACAAGAAGGCGGCGGCCAGGACGACGGCGAACGCCGCTACCCCAGCTTTGGTGACTCGGAGGCTCATCGGGTCCCTATTGTACGCGCTGGCGGGCTCCGGGTAACGAATCGCGTGCTACGGTCCGTTTCGATTTTCGGAGCCTCCGCATGGTGTTCGGCCTGTTTTCAAAAGAGCGCGCGCTACAAAAGACGATCGAGAAGGGGATCAACAAGCTCGCCCAGCAGCCCGATCGCATGGGCGCGCTTCAAGCGTTGAGCGACGATGGGTCCGACGAGGCAATCTACGGCCTGTGCAAGCGGTTCGGCGTGACGTCGATGAAGGGCGTCGAGGACGAGTACGAGAAGACCTGGGTCGGTGATGTCCTGGTGTCCAAGGGCCCGGTCGCGCTGCCGCCGCTGGTCCGCTACATGAAAACGGCCGACCAGCTCGCGCACCCCCTCAAGGTGGTCGAACGACTCGCCGGCCATGACAAGGCGATCGAGATCGTCGACGAGATCCTCGCGACCGAGAAGCCGGGCTACGTCCGGATGCCGGACCGCCGGATCGATCTGCTGAGGTGGTTCACCGAGTGGAAAGGCGCGACCGACGACGAGGTGATCTCCCGGATCACGCCCTATATCGTCGACTTCGACGAGAACGTCCGGTTCACGGCGATCGATGGGCTCGCGACCAAGGACCCGGCGAAGATCGCGCCGCCGCTGATCGCGGCGCTGCTGCGCCCAGAAGAAGAGTCGTGGCGGATTCGCCGGGCGATCACCGAGGTCCTCGCGAAGACCAAGGCGCCGCTCGGCGACAAAGCCAAGGCGGTCGCCGGAGCGCTGACCGGCCCGCTCGCGAACGACTTCAAGGTCGACGCCGGCGTGATCAAAGCCAAGTAGCGCGCTACCACTGCTTCGGATCGTCGCACTTCGGGTTCGACAAGCGCTTGCCGAGCTTCTTGAGCGTGAGCTCGTAGGCGGTGCCGGCGCACTCGCCGACCTTGCCGCCGAACGCTTCACTCGCCGGCTTGTCCAGCGTCTCCGGCATCGAGGGTCGCAGCTCGTCGACGCATTGCACGAGCTCGTGGTGGAGCTCGCTGCGGCAACCCGCCTCGTCGACCGTGAAGCATGCGCGGAAGAATGTGTCTTTCGGTCCGCACGCCGCATCGATCACCGTCGGCACGAACAGCCTGACCCAATCATCTTGCGACAACACGCGTCCGGAGCCCGAGCCCGAGCCCGAGCCCGAGCCCGAGCCCGTCTTCGCTCCACTCGAGCCTCCCGAACCACACGCAGCAACCATCGCGAGCGAGGCAAGCGACGCGACCAATCGCATGAACGAGGCTTATCACGTCGCCGACGGAGATCAGCACCGCGCGCCGCGCTGGTTGTGGTAAACGAACGTCCCGATGCCACGTCGCACGGATCTCGAGTCGGTTCTGATCATCGGATCGGGGCCGATCGTGATCGGCCAGGCATGCGAGTTCGACTACTCGGGGACGCAGGCGTGCAAAGCGCTGCGCGAAGAGGGGCTGCGGGTCGTCCTCATCAACTCGAACCCGGCGACGATCATGACCGATCCCGAGCTCGCCGACGCGACGTACGTCGAGCCGCTCACCGTCGATGTGCTCGACCGCGTCCTCGCGCGCGAGAGGGTCAGCGCGGTGTTGCCGACGCTCGGCGGTCAGACCGGCCTGAACCTCGCGATGGCCGCGAGCAAGGCCGGGATCTTCGAGAAGCACGGCGTCGAGCTGCTCGGCGCGAACGTCAAGTCGATCGAGATGGCCGAGGATCGCGAGCTGTTCAAGCAGGCGATGGTGCGGATCGGCCTCGAATGCCCGAAGTCGCGGCTCGTCCACTCGGTCGAACAGGCGCGCGCGATCGTCGACGAGATCGGCTTTCCCGCGATCCTGCGGCCGTCGTTCACGCTCGGAGGCTCGGGCGGCGGCATCGCGTACAACCGGCCCGACTTCGATCGGATGGTCCAGTTCGGCCTCGACCAGTCGCCGGTCCACTCGATCCTGGTCGAGGAGAGCGTGCTCGGCTGGAAGGAATTCGAGCTCGAGGTCGTACGCGACAGCAAAGACAACGCGGTGATCGTCTGCTCGATCGAGAACCTCGATCCGATGGGCGTGCACACCGGCGACTCGATCACCGTCGCGCCGGCGATGACGCTGACCGACAAAGAATATCAACGCATGCGCGACGCCTCGATCGCGGTGATGCGCGAGATCGGCGTCACGACCGGCGGCAGCAACGTGCAGTTCGCCGTTGACCCCGCTACGGGAAGGTTGCTCGTCATCGAGATGAACCCGCGGGTGTCGCGCTCGTCGGCGCTCGCGTCGAAGGCGACCGGGTTCCCGATCGCGAAGATCGCGGCGAAGCTCGCGATCGGCTACACGCTCGACGAGCTGACGAACGACATCACGCGGGTCACGCCGGCATCGTTCGAACCGACGATCGACTACGTCGTCGTCAAGTGGCCGCGGTTCGCGTTCGAGAAGTTCCCGTCGGCGTCTCCCGTGCTCGGCCCGCAGATGAAGTCGGTCGGCGAGGCGATGGCGATCGGCCGCACGTTCCGCGAGGCGCTCGGCAAGGCGATCCGCTCGCTCGAGACCGGGCGCGCCGGCTTCGACCTCCCGATGGCGTCGCTCGGCGATGACCTGCAATCGATCGAGCGCGCGATCGCGGTGCCGTCGCCGGATCGCCTGTTCCAGATCGGCCGCGGGTTCCAGCTCGGGCTCACGGTCGAGCGCGCGAACGAGCTCTCGCGGATCGATCCGTGGTTTCTCCATCACGTGCACGCGCTCGCGATGGACGAGCTCGACGTCAAAGCGAACGGCATGGGGGATGCGACGGCGTTGCGCAAGCACAAGCGCGGCGGGATGAGCGATCGCCGGATCGCCGCGCTCGTCGGCAAGACCGAGAGCCAGGTGCGGCAGGCGCGAACCGCCGCGGGGGTGCGCCCGGTCTACAAGCGGGTCGACACGTGCGGCGCCGAGCTCGCGAGCTTCACGTCGTATCTGTACTCGACGTACGAGACCGAGTGCGAGTCGCTGCCGACCGCGAACAAGAAGGTGCTGATCCTCGGCGGCGGACCGAACCGGATCGGCCAGGGCATCGAGTTCGACTACTGTTGCGTCCACGCCGCGATGGCGCTCGCGGAGATCGGCGTCGAGTCGATCATGGTCAACTGCAACCCCGAGACGGTGTCGACCGACTACGACACGTCGGACCGGTTGTACTTCGAGCCGCTCACGCTCGAGGACGTGCTCGAGATCTGTCACGTCGAGAAGCCGTGGGGCGTGATCGTGCAGTTCGGCGGCCAGACCCCGCTCAAGCTCGCGGTGCCACTCGCGGCGGCGGGCATCACCATCCTCGGCACGAGCGCCGATGCGATCGATCGCGCGGAGGACCGCGAGCGGTTCGGCGCGGTGATGAAGAAGCTCGCGCTGCGCGCGCCGACCTGGGGCATCGCGCGCTCGCTCGACGAAGCGCGCCAGGTCGCGCACGAGATCGGCTTCCCGGTGATGGTGCGGCCGAGCTACGTGCTCGGTGGTCGCGCGATGGAGCGCGTCTACGATGCGCGCGGGCTCGATGATTATTTCTCTCGCGTGATCGGCGGCAAGGGAAACGACGAGAGCAGCGGCGTCGGCCTCCCGCTGCTCGTCGATCAGTTCCTGTCCGAGGCGGTCGAGCTCGATGTCGACGTCGTCGCCGATCGCGCCGGCGCGGTCGTCGTCGGCGGCGTGATGGAGCACATCGAAGAAGCCGGCATCCACTCCGGTGACTCGGCGTGCGCGCTGCCGCCGTACTCGCTGCCCGCGGATCTCGTCGACGAAGTGAAGCGCCAGGCGCGGATGCTCGCGATCGAGCTCGGCGTCGTAGGGCTGATGAACGTGCAGTTCGCGATCCTCGGCGGCGAGATCTACGTGCTCGAGGTCAACCCGCGCGCGTCGCGCACGATCCCGTTCGTGTCGAAGGCGATCGGCAAGCCGCTCGCGAAGATCGCCGCGAAGGTCATGGCCGGGATGACGCTGGCCGAGCTCGCTGCCTTTCCGCACGGCGAGATCGAGCCGCGCCATGTCTCGGTCAAGGAGGTCGTGTTTCCGTTCGTCAAGTTCGACGGCGTCGACACGATCCTCGGCCCCGAGATGCGCTCGACCGGCGAGGTCATGGGCATCGACTCCGACTTCGCGCGCGCGTTCGCGAAGAGCCAGCTCGCCGCCGGCATGAAGCTGCCCACCGGCGGCGTCGCGTTCCTCAGCGTGCGCGAGCTCGACAAGCCGGTGATCGCCGAGATCGCGCGCCGGCTCGTCCACCTCGGGTTCTCGCTGATCGCGACCCACGGCACCGCCGCCGTGCTGCGCGCGGCGGGCCTGCCGTGCGACGGCATCAACAAGGTCCTCGAAGGCCGCCCGCACTGCGTCGATGCGATGGACAACCACGAGATCGATTTCGTGATCAACACGACCGAGGGCGCGCAGGCGATCCAGGACTCGCAATCGCTGCGCCGCGCCGCGTTGATGAACGGCATCGCGTACTACACGACGATGCGCGCCGCTCGCGCTGCGCTCGAGGCGATCGCGGTCGAGAAACGCGGCGAGCTGCGAGTCGCTCCGCTCCAGCGCTACGCCGAGCCGTAGTCCGGTGCTGGCGCGTCGCGAGCACGTCGTCGTCGGCGCAGTGTTCGCGGTCCTGCTCGCACTCGGTACCTGGGAGTGGCAGCACGGTCGCGAAGATCACGACCTGCCGACCGCCGAGCTGCACGCGGACGCGGCGTACTACTACGTCTACTTGCCGTCGCTGCTCGGCGGCGACCTCGACTTCACCGACGAATACAGCGAGACGCACGACTGGTATCACCTCGCCGACACGCCGACCGGGCGCCACGGCAACGTGTTCGGCATCGGACCCGCGGTGTTCACTGCGCCGCTGTTCCTGCTCGGCCACGGGCTCGCGTTCGTGGCGGGCTCGCGCCAAGACGGCTTCTCCGAATGGGAGATCCGGCTCTACACGTGGAGCTCGGTGCTCGCATCGCTCGCCGCGGTGTTCTTCGCCTATCGCCTGGTCCGGCGGCGATTCGGCGGCGGCGCGCTGGCGGTGGCCGGCCCGATCGTCGCGGCGCTCGCCGGCCCGGTCGTCTATTACGCCACCCGCCAACCCGGCTACGCGCATCCGTTCGCGACGCTGTTCGGGGCGTGGCTCGTCGAGCGCTGGGACGCGAGCTACGACGGTCGCACGCCGCGCACGTTGCGCACGTGGCTCGGGCTCGGCGCCTTGTTCGGCGCCGGCGTGCTCGCGCGGCCGCAACTCGCGCTGTGGGGCGTGTTGCTCGCCGCGGCCGCGGTCGACGATTGGCGCACCGGCTGGCATCCGCGCCTCGCGCTGCGCTGGCTCGCCGGCGCCGCGGTCGCGCTCGCCGTGTTCGCGCCGCAATTGCTCGCCTGGCGCGCGCTGTACGGCAGCTGGTTCCTCGTGCCGCAAGGTCCCGGGTTCATGCGCTGGGATGCGCCGTGCGCGAGCGAGGTGCTGTTCTCGTCGCGCAACGGCTTGTTCCCGTGGTCGCCCGCGTACCTCGTGTTCGGCATCGCGGCGATCGCGGCGGCGCGCAAGCTGCCGCGCCTCGTCGTCGGCCTCGGTGCCGGGTTCGCGCTGCAGACGATCTCGAACGGCGCGGTGTGGGACTGGTGGGGCGGCGGCGCGTTCGGCGGACGGCGGTTCGACTCGACCTACGTGTGCTTCGCGGTCGGGGCCGCGGTGATCGTGGCGTGGCTCGCACGCGTCGTGCCGCCGGCGATCGCGCGCTCCGCACCCCTGCGAGCCCGATGGGTCGGTGCAGGTGCCGTGCTGTTCGGCGCCCTCGTCGGGCTCGTCGTGGTCGCGAACCTCCGCCTCGCGACCCACACGACGGTCACCAGCGCTCGGATCTTCGGCGGCGAGCAAGCCGCTGCGGTCATTCGCAGCGAGGCGCGTGGCCTCCCGGGGTCCGTCGCGGGGTGGGCATCGGCGCTATCGAACTTGCCGGCGCGCGCGCTGTTCGCGTGGCGCTACGACACCGACCTCGCCGGCTACGACCGAGTCGTCGGCGTCCATGCTCTCGGCGAGACGTTCCCGGGCCTCAACCCGTATCCCGATCAAGAGACCGATACGATCGGCGTGGCGCCGAGCCCGTTCGTCGACGGCACCGTTCGCCACAAAGGCGAGGTCGCGGTCGGGCCCGATGGCCGCGTCCGCATCCTCGTCGGGCTCAACCGCGAAGGTGGCGTCGCGCTCCGGATCGTGCTCGATGGCAGCGGACGCGCGCGGGTGCGATGGAACGACGAGCTGCTGGTCGAACAAGCCATCGGCCCGGGCGTGATCCTCGACGCGACCGCGCACACGATCCGGCGCGGCACGAACGAGCTCGTGATCGAGGCGCCGCCCGGCTCGGTCTTGCACCCGATCGCGATCTCGGCGACCCGCTAAGCGAGCTCGACCGGCTCGATCGTCGCGCCCGGAATCGTCGCGACGAGCTCGCGATACCACGCGGTCGCTTTCGCGGTGCGGCCCGGCAAGCCTCGCGTGCCCCACACGATCGACAACACGGAGCGCGAGGTCTCCGAGGTCTTCGTGCGCTGAGCGTCCTTGACCGGCGTTCCGCTCGGGCCTTGCCGATCGCACAAGCACAGCAGGCCGCTCGCATCGATCACTTGGCCGGATGGATTGAACACGTAGCTCGTCCCCGCTGGTGCCACGACGATGCGCAGCTCGCCCGCGCTGAGGTCGAGATCGATCAAGCTGATCGGCAGCCCGGAGTGCAACGATGCCGCGTTGCACGCATCGACCGCGGCGTTGATCCGCGGAAACCGATCCTCGGCCGCCGCGGCGTGAAGGTACTCCGACGCTGGCTTGCTGCGCCCTGCTGGCTTGAACCCGCCGGCGCGCAATAGATCTCGCACGGCAGCGCGGACGGTGTCGGAGCTGATCAAGGGTGCAGTGGCGCCGGGCTCGAACAGCGACGTGATCGCCGGCGGCGCCGCGAGCTCGCCGAGCGGTCGCGCGAGCCGCGTCACAAAGGCACCGACCTCGAGCAGCACGTGAGGCTCGACTGCGACGGTAAGGGACATACCTACACCTTATCGCCAGCCCCCCGACTACCGACCTTCGGATACACTATTTACGTGTCTGTTAGCGGGGTGGGCCCGACGCAGAGCGTGCCAGGTAACCCTGGTGCGCCGAATCCAACCGGCCCGGTCCGGCTCGGACGCTACGAGCTGATCACCTCGATCGGCCAGGGCGGCATGGCCGACGTCCAGCTCGCGATCCAGCGCGGCCCACATGGGTTCGAAAAGCTCGTCGTCGTCAAGCTCATCCACGACGCGCTCGCGACTCAGAGATCATTTGTCGACATGTTGCTCGACGAGGCGCGGCTCGCGGCGCTCGTCAAGCACCCGAACGTCGTCGACATCTATGATCTCGGCGAGGCCGATGGCCGTTACTTCATCGCGATGGAGTACCTCGAGGGCGAGCCGCTGCTCGCGGTGCTGCGCGCCGGACGCGACGGCAAACGGCTCGACCCGTTGTCGACCGGGCGACTGATCGCCGATGCGGCCGAGGGCCTCGACGCGGCCCACGAGCTGCGCACGATGGCGGGCGAGCCGCTCGAGCTCGTCCATCACGACGTCTCGCTCGGCAACATCGTCGCGCTCTACAACGGCCAGGTGAAGCTCGTCGATTTCGGCGTCGCGAAGGCGACCGCGACCGCGAAGACCCACGACAAGGTGCAGGGCAAGTTCAGCTACATGGCCCCGGAGAAGCTGCGCGGCGCACCCGGCGATCGCCGCAGCGACATCTTCTCGCTCGGCTGCGTGATGTGGGAGTCGCTGACGCTCAAGCGCCTGTTTCGCGGGGCGACCGAGAACGACACGATCAAGTCGGTGTTGACGACGCGCGTGCCGCCGCCGTCGACGGTCAACCCCGACGTGCCGACCGACTACGACTCGATCGTGATGCGCGCGCTCGATCGCGATCCGGGGAAGCGCCAGATGACCGCGAAGGAGCTCGCGGTCGAGATCGAAGAGCTGCTGCGCAAGCGCGGCTACGGCGCGAAGAACGACAAGATCGCGAAGTACATGCAGGACACGTTCAGAGACCACATCGACGCTCGGAAGAAGCTCGTCCAGGAGGTCGCCCACAAGGGCGTCGCGAGCGCCGAGTTGCTCGACGCCGCGTTCAGCGATCCGCTGTTCCCCGGCGGCTCGCCGCTGACCCCGCCGGCGAAGCTGCCGCAAGGCACCGATCCGAATGACAGCTCGGGCTTGCGCAAGTTCTCGCCGCCGCCGCCGCCGGTGTGGCCCGCGCGCCCGAAGACGCCGTCGATCCCGATTCCGGCGGCGCCCGCGCGCGCGAAGACGTCGTCGATCCCGATTCCCGTGGCGCCCGCGCGCGCGAAGACGTCGTCGATCCCGATTCCCGTGGCGGCACCGGAGCGCGCCGATTCGAGTAAGCCGACGACGATCGAGCCACCGCCGTTGAGCTGGGAGGGCACCGATACATCGACCGAGATCAGCGGGCCGCCGCTCGAGGTGCTCGAGCTCGAGGCGCTCGACCACACGGCGGAGGAGACGCCGGAGATCGATGGCCGGGACCGGCGCCCGGCCAGCAGCGCGGCCGGATGGCAGCGCGATTTGATCGATCAGACCGCGAACATCCGCGAGGGCGCGTTCGCACAACTGCGGTCGCAGTTCCGCGCGTTGCCTCAACCGAAGCGTCGCGCGCTGATCGCTGGCGGCTGCGCCGTGGTGCTCGCGCTGCTCGTCGCGATCGAGCTCTCGACCTCTCGCGGTGGAGCTGCCACGCCGAGCGCCCCCGCCACCGAGCCGACGGTAGAGCGGACTCCGATCGCGCATGACCCGGGGCCGGAGCCGACGCCGGTCGCTGTCACGCCGACGCCGACGCCGACGCCGACGCCGACGCCTACGCCTATGATCGATCCGCAGACGCTGCCGCCGACCCATCACTCGGCGCACGCGCCTGTAACCGCGCACGTCGCGCCGATACGCCGCGCGCCTACGCCCGCCGCGGATCCAGCAACGACCGGCAACGCGGACGAGCTGTTCAAGCAGGGCGTGCAGGCCTACATCAAGGGCGATCTCCGGACCTCGCTGACCGCATACAAGCGCGCGACGCAATCGAACAGCGGATTCGCTCCCGCGTGGCGCGGGCTCGGACTGGTCTACCAGAAGCTCGGCGACCGCGGTCCGGCGAAGGCGGCGTTCGGCAGGTACCTCGCGCTATCCCCGCACGCGAGCGACGCCGACGCGATCCGGCGCACGATGGCGGCGCTGTGATCGCGCGCGCGGTCATCGTCGTCGTGGTCGTGCTGGCGGGGGCCGTCGAGGCGAGCCCGACCAAGGTGCTCGTGCTGCCGACCGGCGGCGACGCCGACCCCGCGTTGCGCCATCGCTTGGACGCGCAGCTCAAGAAGCTCGCGCAGGAGCTCGGCGACGTCGCGACCGGTGATACGACGTTCGACGAGACCGCGACTGCGGTCGGCTGTGACCCCTCTGCGCCCGAGTGCGCCGGCCAGGTCCTGAGCACGGTCGGCGTCGACCAGCTCGTGTGGGCCACCGCCGCGACCAACGCCGGCGAGACCACGGTCACGGTCCAGCGCGCGACGAAGGACGCGCCGACGCGCCAGCTCTCGGTCGCGCTCGCGCCCGGCGATGATGGCAGTAAAACCGACGGGCAGCTCGCCACGTTGTTCGGTCCAGCGGTCGCGGAGCCGAGCGCGCCGCCGATCGCACCGGCGCCACGACCGGCCGAGCCGCGCGACGATGCCGGCCAGCACGGCGACTTCAACCGCGGGATCGGCATCACGACGCTCGCGACCGGCGGCATCGCGCTGATCATCGGCGTCGCCTTGTGGGGCAGCGCGAGCAGCACGCAAGGTGAGATCAATTCGGCGCCGCTCGACACCGCGGCCGACGTTCAGAACGTGATGTCATTGCAAGCGAAGGCTGACAACTACGCCTCGTCGGGCAACTTCCTCGTCGTCGGCGGTGCAGTGCTCGCCGGCGCGGGCGCGGTGCTGCTGTACCTCGACCATCGCCACCGCACGAGCATCGCGCCGATCGCGTTGGCCCACGGTGCGGGCATCTCCGTCACGTTCGCGGGGTCGCCATGAAGCATGCGATCGCAGTGGTCGTCGTCGTCTTGCTCGGTGGATGCAGCATCGATCACCGCACCGACGGCTTGAAGTGCGGCTCGTCGTCGGACTGCAGCGACGGCCGAACATGCGATCTGTCGATCGGCGGCTACTGTGTCACCGACGGCTCGAGCTCGATGATGTGCCCGTCGGTCTGTGCGAGCTGCGACTTCACGCAGGCCACGCCGGCGTGCGCGATCACGAGCGGCGGCTCGGTGCAGTGCCCGGCGGGGTTCTTCTGCGACATCACCTGCGGCGGCACCGACAACTGTAGCTCGGTGACCTGCGGCGATGACGGCTGCGACGTGACGTGCTCATCGGCCGGCGCGTGCAGCGCCATCTCGTGCCCCGGCACCGGCCCGTGCCAGGTCGATTGCCGGACCACGGGAGCTTGCGGCGGCAACATCACCTGTACCAGCTCGTGCAAGTGCGACGTGACGTGCACCGGGCAGAACGCCTGCAGCGGGCTGTCGAGTTGCCCCAAGCACGGCGCGACTCGATGCACGACCGACGGCAGCCCGCTCTCTCCGTGCGACTCGTCGAAGGCCGCCTCGTGCGACCAGTGCTAGAGAGGCGGCTTCATCGGCGTCATCGGGGACTTGCCCGCCGCGTGGGTTGAGGGTACGAATCGCTCTGCCGCAAGCTCGCGGCGCGTGCGCTATGAGCGAGAAATTCCCCATGACCCCCGCGGGGTTCGCCACGATGAAGGCGCACCTCTATCGGCTCAAGAATCACGACCGGATCGCGAATAGCCGGGCGATCGAGATCGCCCGCGGGCACGGCGACCTGTCCGAAAACGCCGATTACAGCGCCGCCAAAGAGGAACAAGGCCTGATCGAGGCCAAGATCCGCGAGCTCGAAGCGAAATTGGCGATGTCCGAAGTAATTGATCCAACCAAATTGTCGGGTACGCGAGTCAGATTCGGCGCGACCGTGACGATCATCGACACCGAGAGCGACGAGTCCACGCGCTACGTGATCGTCGGCGAGCATGAAGCCGACATCAAGCGCGGTCGGATCTCGATCGGCGCACCCGTCGCTCGCGCGTTGATCGGCAAAGAAGTCGGAGAGACGGTCGTCGTACAGAGCCCGAAGGGCAAGCGAGAGTACGAAGTCGCCTCGGTCGAATGGATCGAAGTTTCCCCGCTCGAGGAGGTCGCGTCGTGATTCGTAAAGCTCTCTTGGTTGTCGCGACGATCGCGCTGGGTGCGGCCGGTTGCAAACAAGGCCTCGGGCAGCGCTGCCAGGTTCAATCCGACTGTGCGGACAACCTCGTGTGCAACGAAGGTACCCAGCAGTGTTCGACCGGCACCGGCACCGGCCTCGACGCCGGCCTCCCGATCGACGCGCCGATCGACGCGAAGCCGATCGACGCGACGCCGATCGACTCGACCGTCCAATAGCTACAAGCTGCGCGCGCAGCGCAGGCCGATATGCGAGAAGCGATGGTCGCCTGCGTAGACCGGGTTGTACGGATCGCGCGCGTACGTCCGGCCGAGATAGGCGGGTTGCCGCCACGAGCCACCGCGGACGACATGCGGCTCGCTCGCGATCCCGGCGCGCACCGGATCGAGATCCGGCAAGCCTTTGTAGCCGAGCGTCTCGGGCGTCGAGCCGAGCGCATCGGCGGTCCACTCCGCGACGTTGCCGGCGAGATCGCGCAAGCCGTAGCCGGCCCACGCCGGGCCATCGCCCCACTCGAAGCTGCCGGGCGGCGCGAGCGCGAGCGCACCATCACTGTCGTCGGGGTCGCCCATGAGCTCGAGCGGAAACGTCGCGGGCGTGCGATCGATCTCGCGCATCGCCAGCGCGCGTGGTTGACCGTGGTTGAAGTCGGCGTCGCGCGCAGTGTTGCCCCACGGCCACTCGCGCCTGTCGTCCCCGCGTGCCGCGTGCTCCCACTCCGCCTCCGTCGGTAAGCGGCCACCGCGCCACTGGCAGAACTGCTGCGCCTCCGACCAGGTGACGTTGACGAGCGGCCAGTCATCGCGCAGATAACGCAGGTCGCCGGCGACCAACGGTTCGAGCGCACAGTGACCAGCGGCCGCGCAGCGCCGGTAGTCCGCCACCGTGACCTCGTAGCGATCGATCGCGAACGCCGACAGATAGATCACGCGCTCGCCCATCTCCTCGAGCTCGCGCACGTAGAGGTCGCACATCGAATCGATCTGCGCGACCGTGGCCGGATTGATGCGGGAGACATGATCGAGCCGGCATTCGGCGAGTAGGTCCGCCTCGTCGCCGGGCTCGATGCCCATCTCGAACGAACCGGCCGGGACGTAGACCTCGCGCGGCGGTTCGTCGACGACGCGCACGACCTGGCCTGCGCCCAGCGAGAGCAGCGCGCACATCGCCATGACCCATGGTCGCATCAGCGCTGATCGTGGCGCGGATTCATCGCGCCAGCAACCATGCGAGCGCTGGCCGCACCCGCTCCGCGCTCACCGCCGGTGCCGCGGCGAGCTTGCCCAGCAGCGGATTCGCGCTCGCCGCCCGCCCCCGGCGGGCCGCAAAGCGCCGCAGTGCGGCGCTGCGCACGTCCGGCGCCTCGTCGCTGACCAACCGCGCGATCGCGTCGTCGTCGTCGAGGACCGCCGCGACCGCGCAGCGCACCTTGGGCGATGGATCGGCCGCCGCGCGCAACGCCAGGGCGCGATCGGCGCTCGTCCCGATCGCGGTCCACGCCGCCGCGCGGACATCGGCGTCGCGATCGTCGGCCAAGACGAGCAGGTCTCTCGTGCTCGTGCCCGATCTGCCGATCCCCGCTGCATACGCGGCCCTCACATTCGCCGCCGGATCGTCCACCGCCCTCGCCGGGTGCGCCGGATCGACCACCCCGATCGCCGCGATCGCGGCTGCCCTCACTTCGCGATCGCGATCTGCGCCGAGCGCGTGTAGTCGCGCGATCGCCCTCGCCGGTGCTCCGCTGGCCATCGTCGCCGCCTCGGCACAGGCCGCGCGCACGCTGGCATCCGGATCGCGCAAGCCGCGGTCGAGCGCGGCCCACGCCCGGCCCTTGGCCGGCCCGGTGCGCACGGCGCCGAGTCCCGCGCACGCCGCTGCGCGCATCCGCGGATCGCCGCGGTCGATCCAGTGCGCGAGCGTCGCGAGCGCCGCATCATCGGGAATCGCCGCGAGCGCCTCGAGCGCGACCTCCGGCGGTGGCGAGCCGGAAGCATCGAGTGTCGAGCGAGCGAGCGCGGTGCGATCGAGCGCGACCAACGCGCGAACATCGGCGACCGCGAGGTTGCCGTTCGCGTGAAGATCGAGGGCGAGTTGAGCCGCGAGCGGCACGGCCGCCTCGCGATCGCCGAGCCGTCCGGCCGCTTCGACCGCCGCGCGCTCGAGCTCGACGTCGCTGGTCACGCCGATCGCCGCACGGACGTCGGGCGCGAGCTCGCGGACGTGGGCCAGGCCGATCGCTTCGACCGCAGCGCGACGCGCGGTCTCGTTGCCGCCGAGCGCCTCGCGCAACGCCGCGATCATCACGTGCTCGGTCGCGACCGCGCGAGCCCCGTCGGTCGGAGGAGCGGCCTGGATGCGCGCGGCGGCGCGCGCGAGCTCGTGCCGCGCGAGCATCTCGTCGATCACGCCGGCGAGCGGTAAGCGCACGTCGACCACTTCGGCGGTCGCGGGCCCGGCCTGCCGGCGGTCGCGGGCGAACAGCCAGCGCAAGTGCACGCGCTGGTCGTCGGACCACAACTCGCTCGGCGGCTTGGCGAACGGCGCGGCATCCGCGATCGCGTCGCGCACCGCGCGATCGAAGTCTTGATTGCCGGACGAGACGACGTTGATCTCCGCGACGTTGCCGCTCGGCTCGACGACGAGGTCGACCGTCGTGGCGAGCGTCATCGCGTTGAGCGGCGCGTTCGCCGGGAGCCGGAGCCGACAGTCTTCGAGAAACTGGCCCCAGCCCGGCTGCAGCTCGAGCGCGACCTGAGTCAGATATGCGGCACCACGCACGCGCAGATCGATCGGCGCCGGCGCCGCGAGCCTCGGCATGCGGGGCGCGGCCGGTGCCGCCGGCTTCGGCGCGCCACAAGCGGCGAGCACGGTGAGCGCACAGCCGGCGAGGCGCGACATCTGCCGTGATCTTCTTGGTTACGCCGAGACTTCTTCGCGCACGTGTGTGCCGAGGTGGCGGCGCACTGCGAAGTACGGCTCGCTGACCGCGTACGCGAGCAGGTCGCGCAGCCGCTCCTTGACCGGCATGCTCGACAACGACGCACCTTCGGTCGCGATCGCGCGCGCGGCGACCTCGAGATCGTTCGACACGATCAAGCCGACGCGGTTCGCGGTCAGATCGGTCGCCGCGCGCCACGAGGCGATCAGGCCATTGCCGACGCGTCCCGACAGCTGGATGGACAGCTCGCCGACTTGCTCGAGCAGCGGGCCCGGCACCTGGCGCTGCAGCGCCTCCGCCATCTTCTGCGCTTCGTCGCCCGCAGGCGCGAACGGTTGACCGTCGTGGCCGGTGAGCCGCGCGCCGCTCGCGAGCACCGCGGCGGCAAACGCCGACTCGAGCTTCGGCAGCGTGCCGACCGCGAGCGTCACGAACCGCTCCGGCCGCAGATATGCCATCCGCTTGCCGACCTCGAACGCGAGCTCTCGCTCGTCGGTCTTCGCGAGCAGCTGGGCGCCGACGAGCAGCGTCGGAACGAGCTTGCCGCGGTCGCCGCCGAGCCCGACCGTATTCGCGACGCGCAGGCCGTCGCCGGTCTCTTGCAGCCAGACCATCGGCGCCGGATCGATCGCGAGCACCGAGCCGACATACTTGACGATGCGCGACACCGCGCGCGGATCCTGATCGAGATCCGCACGGCCATCCGGCGTCAGCCCGAACGCGGTGATCGGCTGTGCGGTGCCACCTGCGATCGCGCCGAGCGTCGAGCTGAAGATCGCGCCGACATGCCGGTCCTCGCGGGGATGGATCACCGACTTCTGCCACAGCTCCTCGGTGAGCCGGCGCGGCGCCGGCGAGAATGCGCTCGGCCGGAACCGCTCGTAGAGCACGCGTTCCTCGTCGGACGCGGCGCCCAAGAACACCAGTGCCTGCGCGACGCACCACGCCTTGTCGAGCTCGTGATCGGCGCGATACAGGCTCGCGAGCGCTTTGTAGAGCTCGACGCGATCGGGCGCGTGGCCGAGCAAGAACTGCAGCTCGGCGACCGCCTCGGTCCGCTTGCTCTCGCCCGCTTCGAGGTAGAGGTCGGCGAGTTGCTCGTGGCGCGCCATGTCGTCGGGCGCGATCTCGGTCGCCACCTGGTAAGCCTCGGTCGCCGCCTGGGTGTCGCCCAGGTGGTCGAGGTAGAGGTCGCCGAGCTTCGTCCACAGGCCGAGCAGCACCTCGGACGGCACGTCGTCACCGCTGCGCTTGAGCTGGCGGCGATAGGCGCGCGCCAGGTTCTTCCAATCCTTGCGATTGACGAGCAGCTCCTCGACCGCCTCGAACGCCTTCGGCGTCGCCGGCGCATCGTCGAGAGCGGCGTTGAACCGATCTACCGCGAGGTCGGCATCCGCGATCTCGTCGCGAGCGATCACCGCGGCGGTGTAGTGAAACCGCGCGCGCCGATCCGGCGAGGTCTCGAGCGCAGACAGCTGATCGAGCGTCTCGATCGCGCGCCGCCACGAGCGTTGCTCGGTGTACGCCTCGAGCACCTTGTGCATCAACAGGCGCGAGCCGGGCGCGAGCTTGAGGCCCTCTTGGTACGCGTTGATCGCGGAGCTGACGTCCTTGATCTTGTCGTGCCAGACGTCGCCGATCTCCTCGAACAGCTTCGCGCGCTGTGGCTCGGTATTGTCGCGCTTGGCGAGCGCGTCGACTTGCGCGCGCTTCGAGTCGGCGACGATCCGCCACTCGCCACGGGCGCCGCCGAGCTCGACCATCGCCTCGAGCGTCGGCTCGTGCAACGGATCGCGCTCGAGCGCGCGGCGATAGCTCGCCTCGGCCTTCTTGTCCTCGCCCTGAGCACGCGACACCGCGCCGAGCCGGAACCAGATCTCGGCGACGTGCGCGTCCGACAGCGACGTGCGATGGCGCGCGAGCACCTCGCGATAGCGCCGGTCGACTTCCTTCCACTGCACCGCTTGGGCTTCGGCGCCTTCCGCCGCCTTCGCTTCGGCCATCAAGACGTTCGCGAGCCCGATCGCGGCGTCGAGGCTATCGGGGTCGGCTTCGACCGCGAGCTTGAAGTGACGCGCCGCCTTCTCGGTGCGATGGAGGATCTCGTACGCGGTGCCGAGCTGCGCTTGCATCCGCGATCGCTCGCGCCGATCGAGGCCCTCTTGGCCCTCGGCCTGACGCACGAGCATCTCGAGCACGGGCAGCGCGTCGTCCCAGCGCTTCGCGGCGACGAGCCGGTCGGCGACCCGGCGACCCGCCTCGACGTGATCGGGATCGAGCTTCAACACGCGCTGATAGAGCTCGAGCGCGCGCGAAGGATCCTCGAGCTTGCCGTCGACGATCTGCGCCGCTTCCCACAGCAGGGCGAGCCGTTCGTTGCGGCTACCGCTCGCGGCATCGCCGCGCAACATGAGCTCGACCGCGGTACCCCAGTTGCCGCGCGTCGCGTGGACCGAGCCGAGGCCCTTCAACGCGACGAGGTTCTCGGGATCGAGCGCGAGCGCCTTCTCGAAGTGGCGTTGCGCGACCTCGAGATCCTTGACGTGGTCGGCGGCGAGCTTGCCGGCTTCGGCGAAGATCGGCGCGGCCTTGTCGCCATCCAGTACGGCGCGGCGGACCAGCGCATCGAGCGCGCGGTCGTATTGCTCGAGCCGCGTGTAGAGCCGCGGCAGCATCGTCAGCGCGGTGCGGTTCGCGTCCTCGATCGCGAGCGCATCGAGCGAGCTGTCGATCGCGTGCTGCGGGTCGTCGAGCTCGCGCTCGTAGATCTGCGCCGAATCGAGGTGGAGCTCGAGCCGCTGCGCCGGCGTGCGCGCCGCCGTGATGTGGCGACGATACGCGTCGACGAGATCTTTCCACTTGCGCTCCGCCGACAGCACGCGCTCGAGGCCGCGATAGGCGTCGTCGGCCGACGGCTCGGCGTCGAGCAGCTTGCCGTACGTCTTGGCGGACCGCGCGGGATCGCGGTCCTCGAGCTCGGCGGCGAGCTTGCGCAGCGTCGCGAGCTTCTCGGTCTCCGGCGCGACGTGACCGAGCCGCTCCATCGTGTCGAGGTAGTCGTCGGTTCGACCGGTCTTGTCGTAGAGGTCGACGAGCGCACGCAGCGCTTCGACATCGCTACCGTTCTCGGCGACCGACGCCTCGTAGCGCGCGATCGCACCTTCGAGATCGCCCAGCTTCTCGGCGCGCAGCGTCGCGAGCTCCTTGCGGATCGCCGCGGCGCGGTTCGGATCGGGTGCGAGCTCGGCGCGGCGGTCGAGCACCTTTGCGAGGTCGGCCCACTTCTCGTCGCGGCGATACAGCCGTTCGAGCGCGGCGAGCGCGTTGTCCTGGATCGCGTCGCCACCTGCTTCGACATCGCACGCGATTTCGGCGGCTTGCTCGTAGGTTTCGATCGCCCTGGCCGACGACGCGAGCTGGTTCTCGAACAGCTCGCCCAGGCCGAGCAGCGCGTCGACCTTGGTCTTGACGTTGGTCTCGACGTCGGCGTGAGCGCGCAGCGTGTCGGCGAGCTCCGACCACTTCTGGCCCTTGCGCTGGAGATCCGCGAGCACGATGTGCGCGGCGGTGTTGTGCGCATCGAGCTCGATCGCGCGGCGGATACTCGGCAGCGCGTAGTCGGCGCGGTCGAGCTTCGTGAGGTACCAGCCGCCGAGCCGCGCCCACCACGCCGACGCGAGATGCGCGTCGCCGGCGTCGGTCGCGATCTGCGACGCCTCGTTGACGAGCTCGCTCCATCCGCCGGTCGCGGCGGCGAGCTTCTCGACGAGCGCGATCGCCGCTTCGTCATCGGGCGCGATCTGACAAGCGGTCATCGCCGCCTCGAACGCGCGGCGGAGATCGCCCAAGCCGGTCTCGTAGGTCTCCGCGAGCTGGCGCAGACGAAACGCGCGCTCGCTCGCCTCGTCGGCATTTTCGATCTTGCCGACCAGCACTTCGACGACGGTGTCCCACTGCTGCGCATCGCGCGCCTTGCGCTCGATCAGCTCGAGGGCATCGCGCGCCTCCGCGGCTTCGTCGCCGCCTTCGCCGAGCAGCGCGATCCAACCCTCGGCGTCGTCGAGATCCGGCCGCGACTGGGCGAGCGACACGCTGTTCTTGACGCACGTCGCCTCGAGCGCCTCGAGCCACTCGAGCACCGAGCGCTCGGCGACCTCGTCGCCGCCCTTGCCCGCGAGGTTGACGACCTCGATCTTGTGCTCGGCCATCAGCTCGTCGACCGTGACCGGCCCGACGCTCGCGCCGAGGAAGTAGTGCGTACCGCGCGGCGGCTCGAACATGCCGAACACGCGATCGAGCAGCGCCGCGAGATCGGGGTCGCCGTAACGAAACCCGACGAACACGAGCGAGCCTTCGACGTAGAGCTTGCGCGCGTACTCGCGGAGATCGACCGCGCGAGACAACGCGCGGCGCACCGAGCGCGGAGTCACGACGTAGGTGTCGAAGTTGCCGAGCATCTTGACCAGCGTGCGGCGCCGCGGCGACAGCTCGCCGAGCTCCTGGTACGTGACGATCTTCGCGGCCGGCCAGCCTTCGGGCGAGCCGGTCTCGAACGAATGCTCGAGGATGTCGCCGGGGAACGTCGTCCACACGTGGCGGAACGGTAGCTTCGCGAGCGCCTTCGGCAGCGCCGGCACGTCGGCGGGCGCGGCCCAGGTCTCTTGCACGATCTTGTCGCACGCGTCTTCACCGAGCGCGCGGGCCAGAAAGCCGACCGCGCGGACCAAGCTGCCCTTGTGCAGCAGCTTTTCGAGGTCCTTGGTCGCCGCGTCGTCGCCTTCGCGACCGCGGGTCTCGAGCGCCTTGGTCATGCGCTCCAGCATCTGCTTCCAACTCGGTACTCCGATTCCCGCACCGACCACGAGGGCTGCTTTGCCCGTCCGGATCTGCTCGATGAGGGACTCGGGGATCGTGTGCTCGTGCATCCTAAACCCCCAGGCCTGTTCGTTGATTGGGGCGCACCGTAGCGACCGCTCCCGTCGGGGTCAACCGAAATCCGGTGTGGTAGCGTCGGCCGTTCGTCCTGGGCGATGGACGACCGAGCCCGACGGCGGCTACGCGCCGCACTGCGCTTTGACGAGCGCCGCGATCGACCGACATTCCTGCCCGGCCGACGGCGGATCGAGCGGAAGCTTCAGCAGCGCGTACGTGTCGGCGCCGTCGAACAGGCTCGACTGGCCGAGCGCACACAGCGGCACGTGGACGTGCTGCGACTGCGCGGCAGCGAGGTCGCGTGCGAACGCCTCGGCCCGTGGCCCCGACCCCGGAGTGCCGTAGCGCGCTCGCACGGCGCGGACCGCGGCATCGGCGTGCGCGTTCTGCGCGCGCGCGTCGGCGAGCTGCTTCGCCGACCATCTCGGCTGGAGCTTGTAGCGGAGCTCGAGCGTGACGAGCGGGCCGCCCGGGACCTTCGCGGCCGCTTCGGGCGCGACATAGACCGGCCGGTCGTGGCGAATCACGAGCTCGGTATCGGTCGCCATCAGCGTCCATCCGGTCGGCAGCGCATGCTCGAGCCGCATCACCGCGGGGTCGCTGCCCGGCGGCGTCGTCGCGGGCTCGGCAAACGCAGGGGTCGCCGCCAGCGCAACCAAGGTCGCGGCGATCGCTAGCGAAGGCATGACCGCAGCGTGGCCACACGCGACGGAGAGAGCAAGTGGTAATGTGCCTCGCCGATGTCGATGTTCTCCGAGACGGTTGCGATCTATCGCTCGTCGAAAAAAAAGCAGGACATCAACTGGTTCACCGAATGGGTGGCGCGGCCGCCCGCCGCGCTCGTGGTCTACGCGGTCAAGGGCACACCGATCACGCCGAACCAGGTGACGTTCGCCTCGGCGGTGATCGCGGCCGGCGCGTGCGCGATGTTCGTGTTCCTACCGGGCTGGAGGTGGCTGGTCGCGGCCGCGCTCGTGTTCGAATTCTCGTTCGTGCTCGATTGCGCCGACGGCCAGCTCGCGCGGCTCAAGAAGGTCGCGTCGCCGCTCGGCCACCTGCTCGACTTCTTGATGGACGAGCTCAAGGCGATGCTGCTGTACGGGGCGGTGACCGTCCGACTGTGGCGGGAGACCGGCGACGACCGGCTGCTGCTCGTCGGGCTCGGCGCGTTGTTCTGTCTCGCCGCGGGGATCTCGTTGACCTCGTTCACGCGTCGCCCGGAGTACGGCGCGAAGCCACCGACCGAGGATGGCCAGCCCGCCGAGCTCGTCGGGCGCAAGGGGCCGATCGGCGCGGTGCTGTCGGCGGTCGAGTGGTGCGCACGCATCGTGGTGCATTACCCGCAGTACTTGTGGCTGGTCGCCGCGTGCGATCGCATCGACATCTACTTCTGGGCATACGCCGGTGTGAACGCGCTGTACTTCGCGAAGACGTTCGCCGCGATCTTCTTCCGGCTCGGGCGCTTCCGGTGACCGCCACGCCGATCAAGCGCGCGATCCTGATCGCGGCCGGCCGAGGCAAGCGGCTCGGCGCGCACACCGACGACATTCCGAAGTGCATGGTCGAGGTCGCGGGCCGGCCGATCCTGGGCTGGGTGTGGCGCGCGCTCGAGCGCGTCGGGGTCGAGGAGCTCGTCGTGATTCGCGGCTATCGCGGCGACGTGCTCGAGGAGTTCGTGCGGTCGCTCGTGCCTCGCGCGGTGTTCGTCGACAACCTCGAGTGGCCGACCAACAACGTCTTGCTGTCGCTCGCGTGTGCGCGCGCGTATCTCGATCAGCCGACGTACCTGACCTATAGCGATATCGTGTTTTCGCCGGCGGTCGCCGCGGCGGCGGCGCGCTCGTCTGCCGAGATCGGGCTCGTCATCGACCGCGAGTTCCGCACGATCTACCAAGGCCGGACCGAACACCCGCTCGACGAGGGCGAGGTCTCCGATCTGCGGCCGGACGGTGCGGTCGCGCGGGTCGGCAAGCGTGCCCTGCCCGCTGGCGAGGCGGTCGGCGAGTTCATCGGCCTGGCCCGGCTCGGCGCCACCGGGGTCACGATCGCGGCGCGATCGCTCGACGTGCTCGCTGCTCGGTACGCGGCGATGCCCGAGGCTCCGTTCCAGCGCGCCGCTCGCTACCGCAACGCGTACCTGACCGACCTGTGGCAGGAGCTGATCGACGGCGGCGTCCGCATCGATCCGATCCTGATCGCGGGCCAGTGGCGCGAGATCGACACCGCTCAGGATCTCGACCGCGCGCGCGAGCTGCTACAGTCTCTCCCCAAGGAGTGGTCATGAAACGGGTCCTGTTCGCGTTGTTGATGCTCGCCGCGTGCGACAAGCCCACCGCGGACGACTGCCGCAAGGCGGAGCTCAACATGCAGCGGCTGCGTCACGTCGAAGACCAAGACCGGGCCAACCTCGAAGCGAGCGTGCGGCGCTGCCGCGGCGGCTCGAGCAAGGACACGGTCGCGTGCGTGATGGCCGCGAACACGGTCGAAGAGCTCGACAAGTGCGACAAGCAGATGCGCGGCGGCGGTCCCAAGAAGACCCAAACGCCGATCGAGCAGCTGAAGTCAGCCGGCAAACCGAGCGACACGCCGGCTCCCGGCTCGGGCTCCGCCGGCTCTGGCTCCCAGTAGGTGCGCGCCGCCGTCGTAGCGATCGCGGTGTGTGCGAGCTCGCTGCGCGCCGCCGCCGACCCGACGTTGATCGCGATCGTCGCAGCGCCCGATGCCGCTCATGCGATCGCGATCGGCCGTGCCGGCGAGGTCTACGAACCCGACGCGACCGGCTGGGTGCGGCGTACCGCCGGTGGCGTGTCGGTGGCGCTCGTCGTCGCGGCGCGCGCCGGTGCGACGATCATCGCGGGCGGCACGGACACCGCTGCGTTTCGGTTTCAGCGCGGGGTCTGGCACCTGCTCGCGATCGGCTATCACGCAAAGCCGTTGCTCGGCGCCGGGTCGCGCGCTACGTGCGCGATCGGCCGTGCGGTGTACACCCTCGACCGCGAGCCGGCGGTGAAGCTGCCCGACGCGCCGACTCCGGTCATCCGGCTCGCCGCGTCGAGCGCGGGCGTCGCGATCGAGACCGAGCGCGGCGTGTTCCGCCGAGGCCGCACCGGCAAATGGCAGGCAATCGCGGGCTCGCCGCGCCACGTCGATCGACTCGTCAGCGATCGCTGGGCGATCGTCGGGCGGGCCGCCATCGACCTGACGACCGGCGCGACGACCGGGCCGCTCGGTCCGTTCGAAGCGGTGACCGCGACCGATGCCGGCGTGCTCCTCGTCGCTAGCGAAGCCGGTGGTAAGCTCGTGATCCGGACGTTCGCCGGCAAGAAGCGCCTCGAGACCTCGACTGTGGTCTCGCCCGCCTCGCCGATCGCCGGGATCGCGGCCGATGACGATGGCAAGCGCCTCGTCGTCGCGCTGCGCGATGGCCGGATCCTCGCGCGCGGCCGCGATGGCGCCTGGTCGACGACAACGGTTCGCGAACAGCTCCCGCCGGGGCACCCTGGCGCTCCGCCTGCGACGTCGCAGCAGTAGGCCGGCTTGCGCGGGGTGCCGCGACCACGCTACGCTGGAATGAGCGATGGCTCCGCACGTGTTAGTCGCGGACGACGACGCCTGGATTCTCCGCATGGTCGCGACCGTGCTCGAGAAACGCGGCTACAGCGTCGAGACCGCAGTCGATGGCGAGGACGCGCTCGAACGCGCGCTCGCGCGACCGCCCGATCTGCTGATCACGGACGTGATGATGCCCAAGCTCGATGGCTGGTCGCTCGTCCGCCAGCTGCGGTCGCACACCGAGCTCGCGATGCTGCCCGTGATCTTCTTGACCGCGCTGTCCTCCGAGGACGACCGGATCCGCGGGTTCCGGCTCGGCGCAGATGATTACGTGACGAAACCGTTTCGGTTCGAGGAGCTCGATCTCCGCGTGGCGAAGACGCTGCGCCGCACCCAGCAGACGGTCCAGGAGACGCGCGAGCAGCTCAGTGGATCGGGGTTGCGCGGCGACCTGTCGCAAGTCGGGTTGTCGTCGTTGCTCGTGTTGATCGAGATGGAGCGCAAGACCGGCCTGCTCCAGCTGCGCGTCGTGGATGGGCCGAGTGCCCAGATCTTGGTGCGCGAGGGCAAGGTGGTGCACGCGCGGCTCGATCATGCGACCGAGCCGGTCGATGCGGAGTGCGTCTACTTCCTGTTGACCTGGAACGCCGGCGAGTTCGAGTTCGTGACCTGCGTCGTGGAGGGCGTCGATCGCGTCAACGTGTCGACCACGCACCTGCTGATGGAAGGTGCGCGGCTGATCGACGAGTCCGATCCGTCGGCGAGCCAGACCGTGGCGACGATCCCGCCGATCGAACCGACCGACGAAGCGATCTGACGTGCGGCTTTACGAGCTGCAGCGGGTATTCGGCGGTCACATCCGCGACTACGCGGGTCGGCGCTGGCTAGACGCGACCATCGGCGGGCTGCGCGCGTTCGTGATTCGACGCACGACCGACGAGGGCGACGAGACGTTCGATCTCGCGATCTTCACGCCGACTACACGCGAGCGCGATCCGTTCTTCGCGCGCGACTCCGGCCACACCTGGCGGCTCGACGGCGACCCGGTGCTGCCCGTGCTGTGTGCCGGTTTTGTGTTCACCGGTTGCCATCGTGGAGTGCTGTTCGCTCGCGACACCGGCCAAGCCTCGCTGTCGGAGATGATCGGCGCGCTGTGGGAGCTCGCCCGGTTCGCGCGCGAGCCGTGGCGTCCGGTGGTCTTCAGGCGCGCCTCGGTCTGGACGCGCTATCGCACGTTCCTCGTCGATCGCGTGCTCCGCCCGGGGTGGGTCATGATCGCGCTGGTCGTGGTCATCTTGCTCGGCAGCCTCCGCGATCGCGCGCTCGACGTGACTCCGATCTAGCGATCTACCGCTTCGCTGCGGCTGCGGCTGCGGCACCGGCACCGGCAACGGCTGCGGCGACGGCTGCGGCACCGGCAACGGCTGCGGCTGCGGCAACGGCTGCGGCGACGGCACCGGCCCCGGCACCGGCGACGGCTGCGGCACCGGATTCGGATTCGGATTCGGATTCGGATTCGGATTCGGATTCGGATTCGGATTCGGATTCGGTACGGATTCGGCTCCCGCTTCGGCGATCCGGCAAAGGGTGCCGGAATCAGCGCCGGCGCGCGCGCTCACCGCGTGAGCCTGAACAGCATCGCGCGCACGCGATCGAGTGGCGTCTCGATGGCGGCCAAGTCCTCGGCGGTGATGTAGCCGCGTGCCCTCGCGATGAGCAGTGCGGTCGACAGCTCGCGCGCGCTGCCGAAGGCGCGGCGGAACATGTCGGGCCGATCGAGCCCGGCGCGCGCGCTCGCCTCGGCGATGTTGAGCGCAATGCTCTCGGCGGCGCGGCCGATCTCGTCGGCGAGCGACTTGCGCCGCGATCGGAGCTTCGGCTCGACCGGGGCGAGCTGTTCGAGGACGGTGAGCGATTGAGCGAGGACGTCGAGCATGGTGTTGCCTTTCGTGGATGAGCGGACGCCCGATTCGCCGGGGCCGTCTCGCCCGTCGCGCCGCACTCGCGCCGGCGCCGTGACGAGCGCAGGCACAAATCTCCGCACGCGTCGGTCGATCCAACTCTGCGGCGGTCGTTCGCACGCGTCGGTGGTCTCGGCGCTCGGCGCGGTGCTGGCGCGAAGCGGCGCAGGGCGACGGCCCCGGCGAATCGGTGCGCCGCGAGCGCGAAAGGTGGCGGCATCGGCATCGGCATCGGCTGCGGCATCGGCTGCGGCTGCGGCATCGGCATCGGCTGCGGCATCGGCTGCGGCTGCGGCGACGGCTGCGGCTGCGGCGACGGCTGCGGCTGCGGCGTCGGCTGCGGCTGCGGCTGCGGCTGCGGCTGCGGCGACGGCGACGGCGGCGGCTGCGGCGACGGCGACGGCTGCGGCTGCGGCTGCGGCGACGGCGACGGCGACGGCGACGGCCTTGGAACACTCGACGCTCCTTCGCTCGCGCCGATGGGCGGAACGTCTCTCTCGCCCTGCGCCGCTTCGCGCTTGTCCCGCGCCGAGCGCCGAGTGCGCCGGCGTGTGAGAGCGACCGCCGCGGAGTTGATCGGCCGGCGAGTGCGGTGGTCAGCGCCCGCGCTCGTCACGGGACCCGCGCGAGTGCGGCGCGACGGGCGAGAGAGAGACGTTCCTACCCATCGGCCACTCACCTCGGAGGATCTTCATGTCGTTCTACGCCCTCGACTTCGCCCTCGCCGTCCTGCACCAGCTCGCCCCGATCGAGGCCAAGGTCCGCCGCACGCGCAAGTCACTCGCCGACGAGATCGTCCGCGCCGGCGAGAGCGTCGCGCTCAACCTCAGCGAAGGCCGCATGCGCATCGGGCTCGATCGCCCCGACTTCTTTCGCCGCGCCGCCGGCAGCGCGAGCGAGCTCACCACCGCGCTGCTCATCGCGCAGGCGCGCGGCATCATCTCCGCCGAGGACTTCGCGGCGGTCGACGAGCCGCTCGACCACGTCCGCGCCATCCTCTGGCGGCTCACGCACTAGCGTTTGCGCCGGCCTCCGCGCCGGCCAACCCGATTTTTCGGCACCCTTCGCGCAACGCAAACGACAGCCCGGTGCGCCCGGCGGTGCCAGGCGTAAGCAGGATGTCAGCGCGAGAGCTCGCCTCGTAAACTGCAGGATCCCGATAAACGTGTCACCAATGTCTTGAGCACTTCCACTAGCGCTTCGGCTTCCGCACAGGCTTCGGCTTCGGCTTCCGCACAGGCTTCGGGTTCGGCTTCGGGTTCGGCTTCGGCTTCGGGTTCGGGTTCGGCTTCGGCTTCGGCGTCGGCGTCGGCGTCGGCGTCGGCGTCGGCGTCGGGGGCTTCGGCTTCCGCTTCGGCTTCGGCTTCCGCACAGGCTTCGGCTTCGGCTTCGGCTTCCGCTTCGCCTTCGGCTTCCGCACAGGCTTCGGCTTCGGCTTCCGCTTCGCCTTCGGCGAGCTCGGTGCCACCTCGTCGACCGGCTGGATCGCGGCAAGCACCGCCGCCTCGCCGACGATCGTGCGTCGTACCGGCGAGCCGTCGTCGTCCTCGCCTTCGGCGAGAGGTTCGCGCTTGCCGAACAACGCGAGCATGTCGTCGGCGGTCACGCGTCCCTTGTAGCGCAGCCCGACATCGACCGCGCCGAGCACCGGGAAGTTGTCCTCGGTGACGAGCGCGTGCGCGCGGACCGCGGGCAGCACCGCCGAATAGTCGTTGTAGACGAAGTGCACGACGCCGCTCGCCTCGAGCGCCTCGCCGACGATGACCTCGCCCGAGGTCGTCACGTGGTTCACCTTCGCCACGCCGCCGACCGCGAGCAGCGAGTAGGCCATCATCGGGCCGATGTAGCTGCCGCCGATCTCGGCGTTGCCGGTGACGACGAGGATGCCGGCGTTCGCGACGTCGCCCTCGACGTGCAGATCGCCGACGATCGTCCGGCGCTGACCGCGGGCGATCGACAGCGCGGGATAGCGGTGCAGCACGCTCGCCGCGGCGTACACGCGATGCGCGACTTTGATACCGCCGTAGCGCGCGCCCTGCGCCATCCCTTGCAGCGCATCGCCGAATAGCTTCGCGAGATCGTCGTCCGGGCCGCGGGCGAGCAGGAGCTCGAGATGCGCGGTCGTGATCTTGCCCAGCATCGGATCGGCGTCGAGCGCGTCGCGAATCTCGGCGAGCGAGGCGAGCAGGCGATGTCCCACGCCCGGAGCATCGCACGGCCCAGCAGGATCAGCCCATCGCCGAGTTGCCGGTGTTCACCGCGAGTCAAGTCGCCTGCGGTGAACGCGCCGTCGAGCCAGTCGGCATCATCCTTCTCGGCTAATCCTACGGCCGAGTCGACCGCAGCGCGTAGGCGCGGAGGGACGCGCTCGGTGGCGTCGCCGGCCGATGACGACCGCGCGCACGCGGCGTCGTACACAGCGGACCGACATCGTGCAACGCGACGCCCCAGCTGCCGTCGGCGCGCAGTCCGGCGACGCCGTAGCGCAACACGCCATCGAGCTGGCCGGTATGCGACTTGTCACCGAACGTGCTCGACGGCAAGCCGACGACCGCGACCGGTGCATCGGGATCACCGAACGTGCCGGCGGTGAGCGAATGGCGATGACCGTGGCAGACCAGCACGTGGTTGCGGCGATCGCGCCGGCGATACGCGATCACGATCGCCGCGAACCGATCGGAGTCGACCGCGGTGTTGTACCAGGCGTCGGGTTGCGCGAACTCGCGGTCGCGCCACACGTGATGGTGAGTGACGCACAACACCGGACCGCGCGAGCCCGCGAGCACCTCCTCGAGTCGATCGAGCTGGGGGTCGCCGAATCGCCCGATCGCATTCGACAGGACGTGGGTCGAACGATGCCGACACGAGTCGAGCAAGATGATCGTGGCCGGGCCAGCATCACCGACGATCGCATCGACGAGCGGGAACTCGCCGAGCGGGCCGGCGTGGCGTTGGTAGGCTTGCTCGCGCCGAGCTCGGCGCACGAGGTCGTAGTCTTCGTCGAACGGACGGTTGAAGCAAATGTCGTGATTGCCGGGCACCATTCGATGTGACAGCCCGGGGACGTCGTCGATCACCCCTCGCAGCGTCGCCCATTCGGCGGCGTCGCCGGTGTCGACCTCGTCGCCGCACCAGATCACGGTCCGAGCCGAGTGCCGCGCGACGTGACCGAGGACCCGGCGGACGCCGCTCGCGATCTCGCCGCCGGTCGGCAACGCACGCCACGGCCATTGCCCCGGATCGAGCTCGAGCTCGCACGGCGCGGCGCGCGGGGCCACGACGTGGGTATCGGACACCAAGCTGCAGACTTCGACGAGCTGGTCCGCCGCGACGAGCAGCTCTGGGCACGAGCGCAGCACCGGCGCGCGCCGAACACGAAGGCCCACCTCGATCGCGACTCGCAGCCCGGGTAACGCGAGCCCGGGCCGGCGCGCCACGTACGACGCGGTCAGCGCTAGCAACGACGCCGGGCCGCGCAGCCAGTCGCGAATCGCCACCACCGGAGCACACCACGGCTCCGCGACAACTCTGCGACGCGACGATCACGGGACGGTGAGACCTCGCTACACTCGTGGCGTCAAGCAAACGTGCGGCTTCGCCCGGCGCTACGCCGGCGGCGCGAGCAGCTCTTCGGCGATCTTCTTCGCCAACGCCGCATCGGCCTTGTCGCCGTACTGCTTCTTGATCGCGCCGATCACGCGACCGGCCATCTTCGGATCCTTTTGCGGCAGCTCGGCGACCGCCTTGGCGACTGCCTCGCGCAGCTCGGCCTCGGTCATCTGCGCCGGCAAGAACCTCGCGCACCACTCGAGCTCGAAGTCGATCTCGACGACCTGCGCCTTGCCCCGATCGCCGGCGGCGACGAACTCGACGCGCGCCTTCTCCATCTGCTTCTTGTACGCGCTGATGACGTCGAGGATCAGCGCATCATCGACCTGGCCGGTGAAGCCCTTCGCGGTCCGCCGCTCCATGATCTTGGTATTGATCATGCGGACGAGGTTCGCGGTCCGCGAATCCTTGGCCTTCATCGCCGCCGTGAGCTGCTCGCGCAGCTGCGCTTCGAGGTTCGTCGCCATCTCGACGACTTACCACAGCCGCGACTGCGCTGCCGGCGTGACTCGCCGCCGCTGCTTGCCGCGCCGAGCTCCCCGGTGAGGCTCGCGCCGGGTGGGCGCCTGCAACGCCCAGGTATGGAGCACCGCCGAGCCCGGCGTCGACAACACCATCGCGATCGGGTCGATGGCCGGGACAAGTGCGGGATCGATCGGCGCGCGAGCCGGCTCGCGCTGATCGCCCGCGCCGACCTCACCCGCGACCGCGACGCGCAGCCGCTGCGCGCCAGGGGGCAGCTCGTTCAGCACCGGTGCGAGCACGCGAGCGATCACTTCGGCGTCGCTCGCCGCCGGCAGATCGATCACCAGCTCGCGCTCGCCGACCGCGATCTCGAGCCGGGTGGCGAGCCGTCCGCGACCGGCGAGCCGTAGCGCGATCCGACGCGCGACCAATGCGACCGCGGCCGGGCCGCTGACGAGCCCCGCTCCCTCGAGCAAGCCCGCGGTCGTGATGACGTCTTCTCGAATCGCCGCGTCCGGGACGTACGCGCGCAACCCGGCTCCGCCCTCGCCGCGCGCGAGCCCTTGGTAATCGGCTTCGAACGGCCGCGCCACCGACGGCGCCGGCAGCGCGGCGAACTCGCCGAGCGTGCGAACGCCGAGCGCCTCGAGCATGTGCTGGACCTCGGGTGCGATCGCGAGCAGCGCGAGCGGGCGCGGCGACAAGAACGCCGCCGAGCCTCCGCGCGGCACGGCGATCACCCCGGCATCATCGCCGCCGAGATGCGCCGCCGCGACCCACGCGGTGAATCGATCATCGGCGATGCCGACGCGCCCGGTGACGCCGAGCTCGTCGAGCAGCGCGATCACCCGCTCGCCGTAGCTGTGACCGCGGAGCTTCGCCGGCACTTCGGTGTACATCGCGAGGTGTGCGCCGCCGGCGCCGAGCCGGCCGCCGACGTCGACCGTGGGTGTGGCCGCCAACAACGAATCGGCGATCGCTCGTACGGTCTCGCGCTCGACCGCGGCTTCCGCGGCTACGATCCGAACGCCACCGCCCATCGCGCGCGCCGCCGCAGCGGTCATGCCGAGCCGCACGCCGAGGCCCCAGGCCGCGCGCGAGCACGCGACGACGACGGGCGAGTGCAACGCTCCGGACCGTTCGCGATCGAGTGCTCCGGGGGTCTTCGCGACGGACAGCCGATCGATCGATCGAGGCCCGCCGGCAGAACGCGGCTCGCTCCCGCCGACGATCGCGACCGGCGCCCCGCGCAGCGAAGGATCGACGCGGGTCGCGCTTTGGAGTGCGAACTGGGGGATGTGGATGCAAGCGATGCGCATGCGAGAAACGCTACCTGACTGGTCTGATGTTCAGTATACCAGCTGCGGCTCGCGAGGCACCTTTATATCTAGGTTTGGTCTGTTGTAACTATTTGATCTTAGATGGAGATCTTCCGGAAATTGATCAATTGATCAATTGATCAACAGGCGACAGGCAACAGGCAATGCCGGAGGGCCGGGCTCGCGGCTCAGCCGGCCATGCGGAGCGGCAGGTCGGCGGCGGCGAGCTGATCGAGCTCGGTCGAGCACCGCAGCCATCGTCGGCCGCAGCGCTGGCTCCTTCGCGAGCATGCGCAGGACCAAACGCTCGAGCGTCGCCGACACTCCGGACCGCAGCCAAGACGGGCGGGCCGGCCGCGCGTCGGCGTGCGAGATCATCAGCTCCGGCAGCGAGCCGGCAAAGGGAACGTCGCCGGTGATCAGCTCGAACAGCGTGCAGCCGAGCGCATAGACATCGCACGCCACTCCGGGCTCGCCGCGCCACTGCTCCGGTGCCATGTAGGCGGGGGTGCCGGCGATGCCGTGATCACCCGGCGGCGGCTCGTCGACGAAGCGCGACACGCCGAAGTCGAGCACCTTGAGCGCGCCCGATCGCAGCACGAGCATGTTCTCCGGTTTGACGTCGCAGTGAACGACGCCGGCCGCGTGGAGCGCGGCGATCGCCGCCGCCGCTTGGCCACCCCACGTGATGACCGCGGTCAGCGCGAGTGGGTCGAGCTCGAGCGCGATGTCGGCGAGCGTCTCGCCCTCGAGGTACTCCATCACCAGATACGGGATGTCATCGAGGTTGCGAGCTGCATCACGGATGTCGACCAAGCCCGGGTGACGGGCGCGCTGCGAGACCGCGTGCTCGCCGAACAGCCGGCGCACGACCTCGGCGTGATCCGCGAACCTCGGATCGAGCACCTTGAGCGCCACTCGGTCGCCGGTCTCGACATCGGCTGCCAGATAGACACCACCCATCCCGCCGCTCGCGAGGGGGGCGACGAGCTCGTAGTTGCCGAACCGCGCACCGAAGCGACGCCAATCCGGACGGGCGAGCGGCAAGATGCGACCGTGCACGGTGCCGAGCGGGATCGTCGCATCGCCCATGGACCGACGCAGTGCACTGGCAATGCCACATCGCGGTTTCGTGCGCACCCTCGCCGTCCGCGAGCTAACTCCTCGGGACTGCCGAATGGTGCGAACCGCCTACTGACAGAAAACTGAGCGCCAGGGTGTGGCGATGTCGCGACAAGCTGACGGCGCACATTCACGCCGCTACGCACGCGTCGCGCAGGTTCATCCGCTGTCAGGAATTGCAGGGCAACCTCGAGTGTTTCAGATCCGTCTCGACGGTCGCGCGTTACGACGTCGTTAGAGGTCGACGCCTTCTCCCGCACACGCATCGGTGGTGCGTTGCTTGACGTCGCCGGTCAGTCCGACGGCGAGCTGCCGTGCACGCCGCGCATCGCGCCGGCGACAGGCAGCGATCGCCGCGTGCCCGCGATCGTCGGCGCGCAACGAGATCGAGGTCGCCTTGCTCTCGGGGACGCTCGCCGGATCCGCGCGCTCGATCCCGAGCGCACCACTCATCAACACCGCGTAGACGTCGCCGACCGCGAGGCCTTGCGCGACCATGCGATCGACCAACGCGAGGTGAGTGTCGATCGCCTTGGCCATCCGGTCCGGATCGATCGCGCCGGGAACCGCTTGGCCGTTGATGAACAACGTCGGCGTGCCGGTGACCCCGAGCGCCTCGGCCGACGCCGCCTCCGCCATCACGACGTCGCGGTACCGCCGATCGTCGAGCGCGGCCTTGAATGCGTCGAGGTCCAGGCCGATCGTACGCGCGTAGGTCTCGAGATCCGCGCGCGTCAGGTGACCGAAGTTGAGGAACACCTGATCGTGGAACTCCCAGAACTTGCCCTGCATCGCGGCGGCGACGCCGGCTTCAGCGGCGAGCTCGGCGTTGCGATGACCCATGACCGGAAAGTGACGATAGATGACCCGGATCTTGTCGCCGTACTTGAGCCGCGCCTGCGCGAGCACCGGCGCCTCGTGCTGGCAGTACGGGCACTGAAAGTCACTCCACTCGACGATCGTGACCGGCGCGTCGTCCGGGCCGATCTGGTGGCCGGGAAGGCCGACGCCGACGCGATACAGCTTCGTGGTCACCAGCTCGCTCACCTGGTTCGTCGTCTCGGGTGGCGCATCGGCCGTGGGTTTGCCGCCGGCGACCATCGCGGCGTAGAGGTCGGTGATGCCGGGCTGCGCCGCGCGCAGTTCGCGGGCGTGGACGAGCTCTTCTTCGACCATCGCGGCGAACACCCGCAGCGGCTGGCTGCCGTGCACCGGCCGGCCGTTCATGAAGAACGCCGGCGTGCCACTGACGCCGAGCGTACGGGCATCGTTGATGTCGGCCGCGATCGCGTCGCGATACGTGCCGCTGTCGAGATCGGCGCGGAACCGCACCATGTCCAGACCGAGCTCGCGCGCGATCAGCTCGATCGTCGCGCGATCGACCTTGCCCTGCGCCGCGAACAACCGGTCGTGCATCGGCCGGAACCGGCCTTGCGCGGCGGCTGCGAGCGCGCCTTCGAACGCGACGACGTTGTCGTCGTCGAGCGGCAACGCGCGATGCACGATCCGGACTTGCCCCGGGTACAAGCGGCGCAGCTTGTCGAGCGTCGGCTGGGCGTAGTTGCAGAACCCGCACGCGTAATCGCTCCACTCGACGATCGTGATCGGTGCGTTCGCGGGGCCTTCGGCCGGCGACGCGCCACGCGGCACGTTGTAGGTGGTCGCGGGATCGAAGCTCAAGCCGCCGCCGCGGCGGGTCATCGGATCGGCATGCGCGGTGGCGCAAGCGATCGCGATCGCGACACAGCCAGCGACGGCGCGCATCGAGATCACTTCGTGATCGTGCCGCACCCGATGCGGCTGCCGGCGTTGCCCGACGGGTCGCTCTTCATGTCGTCGGCCTTCGCGTGGATGACGAGCGCGGTGCCGCCGCCGGTGAACACCGAGTGCGGGCCGTCGGCGAGGGTGAGGTTCGCCGCCATGACCGTGGTCTTCGCGGCGCCCTTCTTGTCGGCGGTGAAGTTCGGCATGTCGCCGGCGTGCGGTCCCGCCGGGTTGTTCAGCCCGTGGTGCTTGTTGTCGGGGTTGAAGTGACCACCGGCCGACTTGAAGTCGGGGCCGTCGCACTTCGCGGTCTGGTGTACGTGAATCGCGTGAACCCCCGGGGGCAGACCGTGGAGGTCGAGCGCGATCGACACGCCGCCCTTGCCCTCGGTGAGCGTCGCCGTCCCGAGGCTCTTGCCCTTGCCGTCGGCGATCTTGACCGTGACCGGCTTGCTGGTATCGGCGAGCGCGGCCACCGGAGTTGCGATCAGCGCGAGCGAGAGCGTCATCGTGGAGAGTTTCATGGCCATGGCATATCACCAGCGGGCGACTTGTTCGAGCAGCAAACGGGCCAGCTGTGCGCCGCGTGGACCGGTCCCGGTGAGCCCGAGCGCACGCCCAGCGGGGTCGTGAGCCAGCTCGATGCGCAGGTGATCGGCTGGAACGACATCCCAGCGATCGGCCCACTCGACGATGACGACGCCGCGCGGATCGCCGAACAGCTCGTCGAGCCCCAGTTCCTGGAGCTCCGCCGCGCGCTCGATCCGATACAGGTCGACGTGCCAGACGATCAGCGGGCGCCGTTCCGGCGGCCCTTCGCTCCAAGGATTCGGCCATCCTTGCTTCGCCGGACGGCCGATCGATCGATCGAGCTCAGGGCGATATTCATGGACGAGCGCGAACGTCGGGCTGTGGGCGCCCGGAGCGCCGAGCGCGCGCGGCCAGGCCGGCGACCAACGTGGTCTTGCCGGCACCGAGATCGCCCACGAGCGCGATCGCGTCACCACCGCAGACGAGCGCCGCGAGCGCCGTGCCGACCCGCGCGGTGGCGTCGGCATCGGCCAGCAGGATCATGCGAGCTCGGCGGCGAGCTTGTCGTCCCACTTGTCGGCGGTCTGCGCGATCGAGTGCACGACGTCCTCGAACTCCTCGTAGTCGAGGCCTTCGAGCCCGCGCAGGATCCGCAGGTACAAGTCGCCGGTCTGCGGATGGAGCGCGAACGCCGCGTCGCCGGTCTCGACGAACGAGGCCGCGAGCAAGCGCTTCGCCTTCGCTTCGTCGAGCGCGGGCGCTTGCGCGACGCGCGCGAGCAGCAACAAGACGCCGCGATCCGCGAGCACGTGGATCGTCACTACCGCCGAGCCGCGCTGGATCGAACCGACGCCATCGGCGGACAGCGCCGGCAGCGTGAGGTTTCGTTCGCGGCCGAACCGCGCGAGAAACTCGGCTACGCGGGCGCGCGGATCGTCGTCATTCTCCATGGGCGTGCAGCCTATCAAAGTTGTATAGAGAGGCGTGCGCCGACTGGCACTCGTCGGGATCGTGGCGGCGGTCGCGTGCGGTCACGACCACGGCCCGCCGCGCGTTCGTTCGCGCCCGCCGAAGCCGGATCCCTATCCCGCGCTGCGCGGCGATCCCACGCCGCGGACCTCGCGGATCGCGAGCTACAAGATCGACGCGAAGCTCGATGCGGCACGCCATGTCATCACCGCGACCGAGACGCTGACCTGGATCAACAGCGGCGACAGCGCGGTCACGACGCTGCCGTTTCATCTCTACCTGAACGCGTTCAAGAACGAGACGACGTTGTTCATGCGGACGTCACGCGGTGTCGTCGGGCGCGCTCACGCGAGCGACAGCGGCTGGGGCTGGATCAACGTCGACTCGGTCGCAGATACGATGGCAACGAGCTGATCTCCGCGCTCAAGCCGAGCGGCCCCGACGAGACCGTCGCCGAGCTGACGCTGCCGACGCCGCTCGACGCCGGCAAGACCGCGATCCTCACGTTCAAGTTCACCGCGCAGCTGCCCGAGGTGTTCGCGCGCACGGGTTACAAGGGCGACTTCACGATGGTCGGCCAGTGGTTCCCGAAGATCGGCGTGCGCGTCGGACCTCCGGGCGCCGAACGGTGGGAGTGCCAGCCCGTTCGACGCCAACAGCGAGTTCTTCGCCGACTTCGGTACGTACGATGTCACGCTGACCGTCCCGGCCACTCACGTGGTCGCGGCGACCGGCGTGCTCATCGCGTCGGCCGACATCGCGGGCGGGCTGCGCACGTTCACGTATCACGCCGAGGACGTCCACGACTTCGCGTGGATGGCCGATCCGTACATGGACGTCATGTCGCGCACCGCGAAGCTCGAAGGCGGCGGCACGGTCGACGTCCGCGTCGTGTTCCGGCCCGAGCAGCGCGCGTTCGCCGAACGCCACCTCGACGCGGCGGTCGGAGCGATCGAGAAGTTCTCGGCGCTGTACGTGCCCTATCCGTGGTCAGCGCTGACCGTCATCGATCCACCGGTCGACGCCGCCGAGGGCGCGGGCGGCATGGAGTACCCGACGTTGGTCACGACCTCAGGGGACACGGTGCTCGCCCGCCCGGGCATCCGGCTGCCCGAGTACACGACGATCCACGAGGTCGGTCACAACTGGTTCCAAGGCATGCTCGCCTCGAACGAGCCCGAAGAGCCGTGGCTCGACGAAGGTGTCAACGAATGGGCCGACGCCGTCGTGATGGCCGAGCTCTACGGCCCGCGCGGCTCCGCGATCGACTGGTACGGCTGGCAAGCCGAGCTCGCGTCGCTCGAGCGCGCGCTCGCCGATGACCCGGCGTCGTTGCCGTCGCCGATCGCGAGCGCGGCCTACGCATTTGTCGACGAACGCAGCTACGGTCTGACCGCGTACATCGAGACTCAGCGCGCCCTGCGCACGCTCGAGCTCACGGTCGGGGCCTCGAAGTTCGCCGCGGCGATGAAGGTGTACGCGCAAGAATTCGCGTTCAAGCATCCGACCGGGCGCGACCTGTACGCCACGCTCGAACGCGAGCTCGGCATGGACCTGACGTGGTTCTTCGGTCCGGTGTTTCACCAGGTCGGCGGCATGGCGCTGTCGGTGCGCGACGCGACCTGCACCCGTGGTCACAAGCCGCGCGGCGTGTTCGAGGACAAGCACGGCGTGAAGAAGACCGTGACCGAAGCGGAGGCGCCCGACACCGCGACGTGGGACTGCGAGGTCACGATCCAGAACACCGGCGTCGTCCATGTTCCGGTCGACGTCGAGCTCCGATTCGCCGATGGGATCACGCAACGCGAGCGCTGGGACGACCGCGGCGACGACGGAGCGTGGACCCGGTTGCCACCGGTGCAGCGCGGCGCCAAGCTCGTCGAGGTCAAGCTCGACCCCGACGACAAGCTGCTGCTCGCTGCACCGCTTCCGCTCGATGTCAGGCTCGAAGGCGATGGCAGCGCGTCGCTGCGCGCGGCGTCCCGCGTCTCGACCTGGGCGCAAGGGCTCATGCAACTGGTGGGGCCGTGATGGCGGCGCTCGCCGCGCCTCCGCGGGTCGGACTCGGCGCGATGGTCCGCGCCGGATGGCGTGCGCTATCGCGCTACACCGGCACGTTGCTCGCCGTGTTCGTGGTCCAGATGATCGTGTCGGCGGCTTGCATGCTCGCGGTCGCCGCGGTGCTCGCGCAGGTGTTCGCGCACTCGCCGCTGTTCGACGATGCGGTCGACGGCGACCTCGTCGCGCTGATCACGTGCATCCGCGCGGCGCGCGCCGCGATCGTCGCGTCGGGGGGGATCGTGTTCGGCTTCGTCTTGCTGTGGCAACTCGCGACCTGGTTCCTGGTCGGGGGCATCTACGGCGTGCTCGCGCAGCAACCGGAGGGTCGTGCCGCGACCGCGCGCTGCTTCGGCGCGAGCGGCACCGCGACGTACCTGACGTACGCACGGCTCGCGCTGTGCGAGCTGCCCGGTTGGCTGCTCGTGTTGTTCGCGCTGTCGACCGGACTCGGCATGGCCTGGCCGCACATCGAGCATGCATTGACGGTCGCCGAGGTCGTGGTCCCGCTCGTCGCCGCGCTGCTGCCGGCGCTGATCCTGTTTCACCTCGCGTGGACGATCGGCGACTACGCGCGGCTCGAGCTCACGCTGCGCCACGACAGCCATGCACCCGGCGTGATCGCGACGTACGTGCGCACGGTCGCGTTCGTCGTCACGCGGCCGATCACGCTCGTCCACGCGAGCTTCGGCTGGATCGGGTTCGTCGTCATCACGATCGGCTCGATGTTCCTCGCGCAGGGCCATCCGATGTTCGGCGCCGAAGGCGCGATCACGCTGTACGTGATCCGCGAAGGCACCGCGCTCGCGCGCCTCGCGATCCGCTTCGCGGTGCTTGGCGGTCAGGTCGAGCTCGCGCGCACACGCGCGCTGCCGCCGCGTCGAGTCGAGGCCAAGCTCGAAGCGATCGCGTGACCCGGCACCCCTTAGTGCTATGGTCGCGCTATGGCGACCAAGAGCCCGCTCGATCAGTTGCTCGCCGACAGCGGGCTCGGGGACAAGGCGACGCAGGTCGACGCCAACATGGTGCGCATGCAGTGGGGCTCGGCGTTCGTGCTCGTCGGCGTATCCGGCTCGGCGATCGTCGCGATCGCGCCGATGTTCCAGAAGCTCCCCGAGGGCAAGGAGCTCGCATTCTTTCGCAAGCTGCTCGAGCACAACGCCTACATGGGCGGCGTCGCCGCGTTCGCGATTCAAAAAGACGGCTGGGTCGTGCTCCACGCCGGACGCGCGCTCGAGGGCATGGACGCGAAGGAGTTCGCCGCGCTCGTGACGAGCGTGGGTCGGTTCGCGGACGAGCTCGACGACAAGCTGATCGCGGAGTTCTATTCGCCGCCCTCGACGCCGCCGTAGCCCGGCGTCGAGTCAGTGGCCGGCGCCGCCGGATGGTCGGTGTCGAGATCGATGTCGTGATCGGCGAGCAGCTGCTTCGCGCTGGTCTGCTGCGCCGGATCGAGCGCCGCGAGCGAGCGGGTCAGCGCGTCGTGCACGAGCGCGGCGCGTTGATCGCCGAGCTGGTTGATCCCGCCGCCCGCGGCTCCCGAGCTCGAGCCGCCGTGATGGTGTCCGCCGCCGCCACCGCCGCCGCCGCCGCCCATGCCGCGCCCCATGCCGCCCCCCATGCCACCGCCGCGGTGCCGTCCTCCCATCGAGGGTTGCGGTTGCGCATCGCCGCTCCCAGCCTGCGCCGCTTTCGTCGCCGCGTGGAGCCGGCCATCGATCGCCTTGAGATCCTCTTGCAGCTGGCGATCGATGTTGCGCAGCTGGCCGACTTGGTCCTCGGTGAGGTGGAGTTGATCCTTGCCGTCGATCAGGAACCCGACCGGTGTCCCGGACGAGCTCGGCAGCGGCGCGGTCTCGGCCGGTTTTGCAGGCTCGGGATCATGATGGCAGGCCGCAGCGGCGAGCGCGGCAGCAAACCCGGTGGCGAGCAGGCGGTGCAACATGAGGTGACGGTCCGCGCGATACAAGACCACACTGTGTCAGCTCCGTGAACGAATATTTCAGAGCCGGACGTGCTCGAAGTGGACGAGCTCGGCCAGCTCGTCGAACCGGCGCTGGATCTTCTCGGTGGTCAGGCCGCGGATGCCGTCGACCGAGAACTGCTCGACCGCGAAGCTGCCCATCACGCTGCCCATGATCATCGCGGTGCGGATCGTCTTGGGCGATAGATCGCCGGCGTACGCGAGGTAGCCCATCAGGCCGCCCGCGAAGCTGTCGCCCGCGCCGGTTGGATCTTTGACGTCGCCGAGCGGCATCGCCGGCGCGGCGAACACACCGTCGCCGTGAACCAGCAGCGCACCCGCATCACCGCGCTTGATGATGACCGACGTCGGCCCCATCTTGAGGATCTTCGCGGCGGCGCGTCGCAGGTTGTGCTCCTCGGCGAGCAGGCGCGCCTCCTCGTCGTTCAGCATGATCGTGTTGATCTTGCCGAGCATCGCGACGAGCTCTTCGCGCTTGATGTTGATCCACAGGTTCATCGTGTCGGCCGCCACGAGCGCGGGCGCGCGCACCTGGCGCAGCACGTCGAGCTGGAGCGAGGGATCGATGTTGCCGAGCAGCACGAGCTGCGCGTCGCGGTGAGCCTCGGCGACTTTCGGTTGGAACGCCGCGAACACGCCGAGCTTGGTATCGATCGTCTCGCGCGTCGCGAGATCGGGCGCGTACTTGCCGACCCAGTGGAACGTCTCGCCTTGGCGGCGCTCGATCGCGGACACATCGACGCCGACCTTCGCGAGGTCATCGATATGCTTCTGCGGGAAGTCGTCGCCGATCACCGCGACGACCGCGACGTTGCGCGTGAAGTACGCGGCCGCGCGGGCGATGAACGACGCCGATCCGCCGAGCAGATCTTTATGGAAGCCAAACGGGCCGTCGATGTCGTCGAGAGCGACCGACCCGACGACGAGCAAGGAGCGATGAGCGCTGCGCTGGTGCATGAGCCCGGCTGAGGTACCATTGCCGCGCGTGGCGATCAACGACGACGGCACTGGCGAGACGGTCGAGTCCCTGCTCGCCGCAGGCCGCCATGCCGACGCCGCCAAGCTCGCGCTGACCTCGGGCGATCCCGCGCGCGCCGCTTTGCTCTACGAGAAGCTCTGGGACTTCCGCGCCGCTCTCGAAGCCGCGCGCGCAGCGGGCGATCGACCGCGGTCGCTGCGCTATGCCATCGAAGCGCATGACGAACCAGCGGTCGCCGAGCTGCTCGCCGAGCTGACCGCGAGTGACGAAGGGGCCCGGGCGGCGCTCGACGTGCTCGTTCGGCTGCGCCGCCCGGCCGAGGCCGCACCGGTCGCCGAGCGGCTCGGTGACACCGACCTCGCGATCGAGCTCTATACGCGCGCGCACGCCGATCTCGACGCCGCGCGGCTGCTCGAAACCGAAGGCCGCGATCGCGACGCCGGCCGCTTGCTCGAGCGGGCGCTCGACCTCGCCGCGGCGAGCGAACGCGCGCCGATCCAGCTCGCCCTCGGACGGATCCTCGCGCGCCGGGGTGCGTATCCGGAGGCGACGCGGCTACTGCAAGACGCTCGCAAGCACGCTGCGCTGCGGATCGACGCACAGCGCCAACTCGTCCCGACGCTCGCCGCGATGGGGTTGCGCGACGGCGCCCGCGATGCGTTGCTGGAGCTCCGCGCCGCCGATCCGACCGTGCCCGCCGACCTCGATACGTATCTGCGATCGTGGCGAGACGCGACCGCCGAGCGCAAGACCTCGCGCGATCGCGAGATCATCGCCGGGCGCTATCGGCTCGAACGCTTGATCGGCGCCGGCGCCTCCGGCCGCGTGTTCATCGCGACCGATGAGGTCGCGGGCCGCCAGGTCGCGCTCAAGATGTTCTTCGCCGCGAGCGCACGCGGCGGGCCGGCGTACGAGCGGTTCGTACGCGAGGCCCGGCTCGCGAGCACGCTCCGCCATCCGTCGCTGGTCGAGGTCTACGACGTCTCCGTCGATCGCGGCTTTCTCGTGATGGAGCTGTTGCCCGGCGGCTCGCTCGCGCAGCGCCTCGATCGTGGCGAGAAGCTCGCGGCGGCGCAGGTCAGGCGGATGGCGCTCGATCTCGTCGCGGGCTTGGAGGCGGCGCATCATCGCGGCGTCGTGCACCGCGACGTCAAGCCCGCGAACATCTTCTTCGACGCGCGCGGCACCGCGAAGCTCGGCGATTTCGGCGTCGCGCACCTCGTCGATCTCGGCCAGACCCAGACCGGCGGCCTGATCGGCACGCTCGCGTACATGTCGCCCGAGCAGATCACGGGCGCACCGATCTCGATCGCCGCGGATCTCTACGCGCTCGGCGTCACGCTGTTCGAGGCGGTGACCGGCCGATTGCCGTTCCTCGGCCCGGACTTCGTCGCCCAGCACCTCGGCGAGCCGGCGCCGGCGCCCACATCGATCGGCTCCGAAGGCGAGGTTGCCGCCGGTTGGGATCCGATCCTCGCGGGCCTGCTGATCAAGAACCCTCGCGAACGCACGCAGACGCTCGCCGACCTGCGACGCGAGCTCGAGGCGCTCGACTTCAGCGGTCGGTCGCGGATCGGTTCGCGACCGAATCGCACGACCGGGCCACACTCGATCGCGCAGCTCGCCGAAGAGGGTGAAGCGCGCCCGCGCTACCAGTTCGAGACCCCGCTCGGCGCGACCGCGATCTCGCAGCTGTCGCGCGCGGTCGACTCGGTGCTCGATCGCTCGGTCGTGATCGAGCAGTTCGACGCGAGCGAAGCCGCGACCGCCGCACTCGAGCGCGCTCGGCTGCTCGGCCGCGCGCAGAGCCCGTTCGTGCAGCGCGCCCTCAGTCTCGATCGCACCGCGCGCACCGCGGTGTTCGAAAGCCCGACCGGCCAGACGCTCGAGAACCCGCCGACGCTCACCCCCGCCGATGCGGTGCGCGTGTTGAAGCGGCTAGCGCGCGCCGCCGCGGCGATCCACGAGCTCGGCGGCAGCCACGGCGCGATCTCGCCCAGCACGATCGTGCTCGACGAAGGTGCGGTGCCGACCGTGCTCGCAGCCGGGCTCGGCCCGGTCGCACCGTCCACGCCCGCGGACGATGTCGCCGCGATCGTCGCCGCGGTCGCGGCGATCGTCGGCTCCGGGCCGACCTTCGGCGAGCTCGCTGCCGCGGTCGCGCTCGCGGTGGGCACCGCAGCGCCGACGGTGACCACACCCAGTGACGGCGAGACGCTCTACGCTGCCGCCGACGCCGTCGACATCGCGGTGCTCGCCGCGCTCGGCGCGCGCTGACCTCGAGCCCATTGGACTACAGGTGTAGTAATTAAACTACGTGCGTGGTAACCGCGATGAGGAAGCCATGAACTCAACCGCACGCCTCCTCGTCGCCATGGCTCTCGCTGGTTCGGTCGGATGTAAGAAGCCCGCGAGCGACAAGTCGCCGGCAGCCGCCAGCAGCTCGGACCTGGCGAGCTGGGCGACAGGTTCCGGCTCGGCCGCTGTCGGTTCCGGCGCGGACCGCTCCCGGTCCGGCTCGGCAAGCGCAGCGTCGGCGACCATCGGCTCCGACGCGGCGACGAGCTCGGCCGATGACGATCACATCGTGGTCCTGGCGAAGCATATCCCGCCGAAACAGTCGGACCCCGTGCGGGTGCGGGTTGAAAGGTTCCGAGTGGTCCACGCGAGCTTCGACCCGAAGAAGATCGAGGGTGGAACCGCGACGATCGAGCTCGATCTCTCCAGCCTCAGGAGCGGCAACGGTGAGCGCGACAAGGATCTCGAGTCACCCGTCTACCTCGATGTCGGCAAGTTCGCGACCGTGACGATCGAGGTCGCGAACGTCAAGAAGACCGCCGACAAGTCGTTCACGGCGGACGCGAGCGTCAAGCTTCGCGGGGTGACCAAGACCTATCCGGTGACGTTCGACGTGATCGAGCAAGAAGCCGACCGCATCCGGGTCAAAGGCGAACATACGTTCTCGCGACTGGACTTCTCGATCGGGACAGACCCGGCCACGGATTCACAGCAGCAGGTAGATCCAGAGCTGACCATCGAGATGGTCGTGACCCTCGAGAAGACCTGAGCTGGCGGCTACCGCTTCTCGCCCATCAGCACGACGATCCAGATCGCGTTTTCGCCGATCTCCGGATGATCGCCCTGCGCGATGCCGACGCCGATCTCGTCGGGCTTGTAGTCGCCGACCAGCGCCTTGCCGTCGATCGCGTCGAGCTCGCCGACTGCGGTGATCACGCTACCGACGCGACCGAACGACGCACCGAGCGTATCGAGTTGCCGGCGCGCCGCCGGCCACAGAGCCTCGCGCGACTTACCCTGCGCGAGCCCGTCGACGAGCGTTTGCGCGATCGCTTGGAGCGACGTGTTGTTGCGCACCGTCGGTCGCACGGCCGTGATCCGCGTCCGCACGAGCTCCGCGGCTTGCGCTGGGTCGACCTTGGGCGTGATCCGGATGAATACCTGAGTCAGGAACATCTCCCGCCGGCCAGAGACCTCGTCACCGAGCACGACGCCGATCCCGATATGCGTCGCGGTGGTCGACATCACGTTGGCGCGGTGGCCCGGGCTATTCATCAGGCCTTCATGCGCCTCGGCGATGCCGTACGACCGCGCTACGTTCTCTAGTACGACCGCAGTCTTGATCCCGGCGACGCGGACGCGATCCGCGGCGGAGCCGGTCGTCGGCGAGATGTGCGCGACGATCTTGGTCCGCCGCATTTCTTCGGAGTGCCCCCGCGCGACCGCCGCCACTCGATCGTCCCATAGCAACGCCGGTAACCCGGCCGCGGTGCGGTCGCGATTGACGAGCGCGAGTAACCGCTCCTCGGCCTGTTTGGGATCGGTGACGATCATGTCGTCGCGCGTCGGTTCGACCGTGAGCGTCAACGGTGGCTCGGCACCGCACCAGATCGGGAAGTTCGCGAGCACGGTCGAGCCCGCCGCGTCGCTCGCGGTGATCTCGATCTGCTGGCGGCCTGCGTGATTCGCGCATTGCAACGGCGCGCGAAACGCTCCGTTCTTGCCGACTTCGATCCCGACGCGTTCGGTCGTGCCGTCGTCGTGCGTGACGAACACCTCGGGGTCGCGATAGCGCGATTCGACGACCGCCTCGAGCGGCACGCTCGTCCCCGCCGGCAGTGATCGAGGAATCGGAGCGGTCGTCACCGCCGAGCCTTGCAATGCGAACACCACCGCACCAGTCCCATCGGCCAACCGCTTCGCGGCGCCGACGCCGATTCGCGCGGTCGCGCCCGTGCCGAGGATCTCACCGAGCTTGGGTGCGAGCTCGTGAACCACGACCTCGGGATCGTCGATCTTGCCCCACACCACGAGCAAGTGTGGTGACGGTTCGATGATGCCGTTGCGCTGCAACGCGAACTCGACGACGGAATAGCCGACGACACCCTCTTCGGGAACGACCTCGGCGAGCTCGGCACACGCGCGAAACAATCGGGCATCGGGAGTCGGCGCCGGTAGATTCGCGGCGACCGCGGCATCCCGCACCGCGCTGACCACGGCGTCGCCGAGCGCCGAATGCGGAGGTGGCTGGACCGGCTCGTTGTAGCGTGCGGCCGGCTCGGTCGTCGGCGCAAACGTCACGGGCGCCACGCTGCTCGTCGTCGGCGGCGCGGTCGGATCACCACGACGCCAGCTCGGCTGCGTTCCGACGCGGGTCGGGCCTCCCGCCGAGCACGCGACCGAGCACGCGAGCACAAGCGACGGAAGGATCGCACGCACGCGGTAGATGTTAACACGCGCTACGGCGTGGTCGGCAGCCGCCGCATCGAGTGCGTCATCAGCCTCGGCGCCGTCGCCGCTGAGCCACTCCCTGCCGTCGAGCCCGCACTGCCACGTCCCGCGTTGCCGCTTCCCGCGCTCGCACTGCTGCCGCCGCCGGCGCTCTCGTTGCTCCCGCTGCCTTCGTCCGCCGGGAGCTCGGGCTTCGGCACGATCGAGCCGGTCTGATCCGCGAACACGATCGTCAGCATGCGATCGAGCGCATGAAAGTCGTTGTACGTGATCCGGTTCCAGCTCGACACGCTCGCTTCGCCGCCGCCGGTGCGCGTGTCACCGCGCACGACGTTCATCCGCCAGCGGTCGCCGACCTCCGGGGGCAGGCGCACTTTCATATTGTCGTCGCGCCCCTTGACCGCTCCCCACGGGATCGCGATCTCGGCGTCCCAGCCCTGATCGGTATCTCCCGCTTTATCGGCCGTGCCCCGCACCTTGACGGCGGTGATCATGCCTGACTCCCAGCTCGTGTCGCCTGGCGTGGCGCGCGTCTGCGGCCACCACTTGTCGAACGTCGCGTTGTTCGGGTTGACCTGGAGCTCGATGTAGCCGCGGCGATTGCTGTCGGCGTCGATGAAGATCTCGATGACGTCGGACTTCCACAGCGGATCGTCGTGGTTCTTGTACGGGCTGTAGATGTCGTTGTCGATGACCTGGACCGACAGGTAGAGATACTTGTCGTCCCACGTCATGCGCGCGCTCGCCTTGCCGACCGGCTCGGGGCTGCCTTCACCCGTGGCGAAGTTGGGCGACGGGCTAATACCCGCCCAACCCGGATCGTTCGCGACACCATCGATCGTGATCGGGCCTCTCGCACGGGAGACGTAGACGGTGCCGAGCGGTGGCGGCGCCTTCGACAGATCGACCGGGAGCTCGCGGGTGATCGCGCGGTCGACGACGCCAGGTCCGCTCGCCGCCATCCGATCGCCGAGCTGGTGGCCGTCAACCTGGATCAGGCCGACGTAGATCGTCGCCGTCGCCGAGTGCCAGTCGGGACGAAGGATGAAGGTTTGCGGATCGGAGATGATCTCCCCGGCTCGCCAGGTCGCGGGGCCGTGACCGATCTCCATGTCGGTCGCATCGAGGTTCATGAAGTCCGCCGTATTCGGCATGCCGCGGATCAGCGTGAACACGCGCCATCCGGGGCCCGGCGGCTTGGTGACCTTCCAGTAGTGCGTGATCTTCGCGGCCTGGCCGGGGATGAGCGTCGGCTTGTCGATGGCGCTACCGAGGTAGACGACGCCATCGCCGAGCTTGACGTCCACGTGCTCGAGCCCCTCCGGCGGCGCGGCCAAGAGATTCTCGCGAATGAAGGCAGGCTCGATCTTCTTGCCCTGCGGACCCGCGCCTTGGTCGGCGGCGCAGGCCGCGGCGCACGCGAGCGCGAGCACGAGGGTGGCGCGCCCGAAGGCCGGGACCTGTGCCCGGCCTCCAGCACTGCCGAATGGCAGTGCGGTTAGATCGTTCATCCCCGTGGTGATACCACGCCGCTACTGCGCGGTGCCGGCGGCGTAGTCCGTCGCGATCGCCGATTCGACCTTCGCGAGCTCGGTCTGGGTGGAGAAGATCACGCCGAGCTCGCGGTTGTAACCGAGCGAGCCCGCCGAGAAGTTCTCCGAGCCGACGAACCCTGATTTGCAGCTCGTCCCGGCGCAATCGATCACGATCGCCTTCGCATGGATGTACGGGCTCGACATCGTGCCACCCGACGAATCCGGCCCCGACATCACGACCTTGCCGCCCGCGTTCTTGACCAGGTTGATCGCCTGGGTCTGGGACGACGACAGCGGCAGATCATTTGCGATCACGACCCGGACCTTGACCCCGCGATTGGCCGCATTCGCCACCGCGTCGACCACCCCGTTCTGATTCGTGTCGCTGAACTCTTCGACTTCGACGTCGAGCGTCGTCGTCGCCTCGTCGATCAACGCGACCAGCTTGCTGCGCGCGTTCGTGTCGGCCACGACGAGATCGCCCGACGGCGTGATCGTCTGCATCGCGTGATCGGCTTTGAACACCGCCGTCGCTTCGGTGACATCGGCGGCGTCGGTGTCGAGCGCGAGGTACTCGCGGTTCGAGTCCGGCGGGGACTCGTTGAGGTTCATCGTCATGATCCACGCCGATGTCGCGTCGATGATCAGCGTCTTCTCGTGGGTGTACGTGAACGTCGGGTTCGACCATACGACGTTGACCCCGCCCGAGTGCAGCGCGTTGTAAGCCGGCGTGTTCCACGTCTTGCACGTCGACGAGCTGTCGAGGATCGCCTCGACGTCGAGGCCGCGCCCCTTCGCGGCGACGAGCGCTGCGGTGATGTCGGTGTTGTCGATCTGATACATCGTCATGTAGACCGACATCGTCGCCGCTTGGATCGCGTTCATGATCTCGTCGGCGTGATCGTTCGCGGGCTCGACCGTGATCTTGATGCTCTCGGTCGGCATGATCATGACATCACTGCCCGGGCCGCCGTCATGGCCGCCCCCGCCACCGCCGCCACCACCGTCGGGATTGTTGCCCCCGGGCGCGCTGCAGGCTGCGAGCGCGAGCAAGAACGGGGCGAGGGACGTACAGATGGCTCGCATCGGCCGGGAAAGTACCGCGACCAAATCGTAACGGGGCCGTTATTTTTGGCCTCGACCGATCGCGAGATTTCAGCCTGTTGCGGCGAGAGGCTCAGCGGCCCGGGTCGAAACGGGTCACCTGGCGCAGGAAGTTGGCATCGAGGTACTCGCGTTTGATGACCTCGGCCATCTCCTCCGCGGTCGCGAACCGCTCGTAGTCGATCCGGATCACCGGGATCACCTTCGAGATGTTCGCCACGAAGTCCTGGTAGCCGTCGTACAGCGCGCGCAGGTAACCGAGCTCGATCTTCGATTCGATATCGCGGCTGCGGCTGCGGATCCGCTCGGCGCTCGCCTCGGGCGACACGTCGAGGAACACGATCACGCTCGGCTTGCACATGAAGTTGCTCATGTTGCGAAACAACTGGACGTACGTCCGGTAGTCGCGCTCGTCCATCAGCCCGGTGTGCGCGAGCATCTTCGCGAAGATCGAATCTTCGTAGATCGTGCGGTCCTGCACTGCCGACCGACCGCGCCAGATGATCTCTTGATGTTGCTGGAACCGGCGGTTCAGCAGATACACCTGCATCGCGAACGAGTAGCGTGGGGTATCGCGATAGAAGTCCGCGAGGTACTCGTTGTCGGCGACCGGCTCGTAATACGTGTCGATACCGAGGTGCTGACCGAGCGCGGTCGCGAGCGTCGACTTGCCGGCGCCGATCATCCCGGCGATGCCGATGAAGATGTTGCCGAGGACGTCCGGTGCACCTCGCCCCAAGGTCGGGCCCGATCCTTCGGCGGCGGGAAGCGGCGCGGGCTTGGCGTGGGGCGTTTCGACTTGAGTCAACACGCCCGAACCGTCGCAGATCCGTCTGACAGCGTATCGAAGTACTTATCGCCGTCCCTTGAAGCCCATCATCCGCTGCATCTCGCTCTCGCCGGCTTCCGCGATCTCGCCGGCCTCGCGCGCGCGATCGGCGCAGTCGGCGCACAGCTTCTGCGCCTTGCCGGCGACCTTGACGGTGACCAGCTTGGCGACCTCGTCATTGCATTCCCGGCAGGTCGGCATCGTTCGAGGGTAACCTGACCTTCACGTCTTCTTCATCCGGGTCTGCAAACGTTAATCAATAGCCGCAGCACTATGGCCGGTATGCGTCCGCGGCCGGCACAGTCGGCGTGGCGGGCGTTCCTGGTCGGTGAGGCACAACGCCGCTCCCACCCCCAAGGTCAGAATTGCGCAAACTATGAGCCTCGTTAGACAATTACGAACGAACCTCGGTGCGATCTTTGGAACGGTCTCTGCTTGGAGTGGCGGACTGATGACGTCGAAGAGCTGGCTGCTCGCGCTGTCGACGGTGACCTGCGCGGGGATCGTTGCTCGACCGTGGGCTGCGCTCGCCGATGATGCGCTGCCACCGGTGCGCGCGCTGCTATCCGATCCGGGTCAGCTCGCGACCTGGCTGCGCGATCACGATCCGGCGACGTTCGCAGCGCGAGAGAAGGTCACGGCGCAGGCCGAGCTCGCCGAGCAATCGGCGGTGATTCCGAACCCGCAAGCGCAGCTCGGGGTCGGCGGTATCGTGCTCGGCACGAACCACCAATTCGACATGAACGGCAACCCGATCACCGGGCCGTCGGCGCTGAACCAGACGACGAACGTCGCGGTCGGGGTCAGCGAGTTGATCGAGCTCGGTAAGCGCGGGCCGCGGCGCAACGCCGCCGATCTCCGAACCCGCGAAGCGGGCGAGAGCGCGGTCGGCACGCTCGGCGCGCGCGTCAACGGCGCGACGGCGACGCTCGGCAACCTCGCCTACCTCGCGGCGAAGCACGCGCTGCTCGCTCAGAATCTCGCGGACGGCCGCGCGCTGCAAGGGCACGAGCAAGATCGCCTGAAGAAGGGCTATCTGTCCGGCGCCGACTACGAGCGGATCGAGCTCGACACCGACGAGATCGAGCTCCAGGTCCACCGCGCGGAGACCGACGTCGCGGTCGCGCTGTCGACGTGCTCCGCCACGTTGTTCGCACCGTGCTCCGCCGCCGGACTCGATGTCGGCGCGCTCGATGCCGCGGCACCGATTCCCGCCGCGCTCGGCGACGCGGCGCGTGCGATCGCGGAACGCCCGGTCCATCGCGCGCAACAACTCGAGGCGTCCGCGCTCGGCTCCGACGCCCAGCTCGCGGACCACCGCAAGATCCCCGACCCGACCATCGGAGTGCAGTACACCTACGACAACTACCAGTACAGCGGCAGCGCTCCGCAGACGTTGGTCTTGTCACTCGGCATCCCGCTGCCGATCTTCGATCGCGGCAACCACGATGCCGCCGCGGCGCGCGCGAATGCCCGTTCGATCGCGGCGTCGGAGCAAGCGCTGATCCGCAACGAGCGCGGCCAGGTCGAGGGCCTGCTCGTCCAGCTCGCGACGCTGCGCTCGATCCTCGATACGCTCGAGAAGATCGAGGTGCCAAAATCGGCCGACGTCGTCGATCACGCGCACAAGTCGTTCGACCTCGGCGAGACCGGCCCGGCCGAGCTGCTCCTGGCCGAGCACCAGAATCGCGACCTCCTGCTCGAAGTGCTCGATACTCGCAACGACCTGTTCACGGTGCGCAGCCAGCTCCGGCTCGCACTCGGCCTCGACGACGAAGTGGCGCGCGCGATCGGGGCCAGGCGATGACCGACCTGCCCTCCGCCCGCACCGGCAACGGCACGCGCGCGACGCGGATCGCGATCCTGCTCGGATCGATCGTCGTCGCCGCACTGTCGATGTTCGCCGCGACGCTCTACAAGCGCCCCGCGCCGCAGGTAGACCAGCCCGCGCCCGGCATGCACTTCGACAAGAAGGAGAACACGATCACCCTCGATAAGGGCGCGATGCAGTGGGCGGTGATCAAGACCGCGCTGCCCGACCCAGCCGAGCCACGCTGGACCGAGCCGTTGCCGGCGCGCGTGCTGTTCGACGAATCGCGAACCTCTCGGCTCGGCTCGCCGCTCGCCGGCCGGGTGAGCGCGGTCTATGCCGAACGCGGCACGCCGGTCAAAGCCGGCCAGCCGCTGTATACCGTGTCGAGCCCTGGCCTCGCCGAGCTGCGGTCGGCGGTCAAGCTCGCCCAGGTCGAGCGCGAGACCGCGCAGAAGAACCTGACGCGCACGCAAGACGCGGTCACCGCCCAGGTCGTGCCCGCCAAAGATCTGATCCAGGCGAAACAGGATCTCGCCGAGGCCGATCTCGCGCTGCGGGTCGCGCAGCAGAAGATGTCCTCGCTCAAGGTCGGGTCGAGCGGCGACAGCGCGACGTTCACGGTCACCGCCCCGCGCGATGGCGTCGTCGTCGAGAAGACGATCAACGCGGGCCAGACCGTGTCTCCGGACTCCGGCTCGCTGATGGCGATCGCCGATCTATCGACCGTGTGGGTCGTGGCCGACATCACCGGGTCGCACATCGAGGACGCGAAACCAGGCGCCCGCGTTCGCGTCGTGATCGGCAACGGCGCGAGCAGCGATCGCGAGGCGGTCGTCGATCAGCTCTCCGAGGTCGTCGATCCCGATCGCCACGCCGTGCCGGTCCGGATCAAGCTCGATAACCCCGACGGCACGCTACGGCCGAATGCATACGTCCAAGTCCGGCTGTTCGATCCGACGCGGACGGTCGGCATGTTGCCGGCGTCGGCCGTGATGTCCGATGGCGAGAAGAGCTTCGTCTACGTCGAGCAACCGACCGGCGTGCTCAAGCGCCGCGACGTCGAGGTCGGGTCGGTGATCGCCGGCCGAGTGCCCGTGACCTCGGGCATCACCGCGGCCGAACGGGTCGTGGTCCAGGGCGGGATCCTCATCGACAACCAGATCGATCTAGACAACTAATGCTGTACCGCACCCTAATGTTGATGACCGTGTGCGCCGCCTGCGGCCACAGCGCCGACGCGACCTCGACCGAGCCGCCGCCGCCGGTCAACAAGGTTCAGTACGATCTCGCGACCGTCGGCCAAGCGGCGCCGCATTGGACCGAGGACATCCCGGCGCGGATCATGTTCGACGAGACTCGAACGTCGCGCATCGGCGCTCCGCTCGGCGGCCGCGTGACGAGCGTCCTGGTCGAGCTCGGACAACGCGTCAAGACCGGGCAAGCGCTCGTCACGGTCACGAGCGGCGATCTCGCAGATCTCTATTCCGCGCGCGACAAGGCGAAGGTCGAGCTCGACTCGAAGCAGCTCACTTACAACAACGTGAAGGCACTGGTCGATCTCGGTTCGATGCCGAAGAAAGAGCTGGTGTCGGCCGAGCAAGATCTCAAGGAGGCGCAGGTCGCGCTGTCCACCGCGAGTCAGAAGATCGCATCGCTCAAGGTCGGTGCCGGTGGCGACACGGTGTTCACGATCAACGCGCCGCGCGATGGCGTGATCGTCGACAAGAACGTCGCGGTCGGCCAGCAGGTCGCACCGGACAACGGCGCCATCCTCGCGATCGCCGATCTGTCCGACGTCTGGGTCGTGACGGATCTTCTCGAGGACGCGGTCGACGACATCAAGGCCGGCAGCAAAGCGCGGGTCACCCTCGAGGGCCAGACCGCACCGCTCGACGGCGTCGTCGATCAAGTCGCCGCGATCGTCGATCCGGATCGCCACACCGTGCCGGTCCGGGTCAAGCTCCAGAATCCGTCCGGCGCGCTGCGACCGAACGCGCTCGCGCAGGTGCGGTTCTACGAAGAGCAAGGCGGCCCGCTGTCGGTGCCCGCCGAGGCGCTGCTCAACGACGGCGCGACCGACTATGTCTACGTCGTCAAGAACGGCACGCCGAAGCGCCAGAACGTCGTCGCCGGTCCGCGCAACGCGAAGGTCGTGCCGATTCGCTCGGGGCTCGCCGCCGGCGATCAGGTCGTCGCGCGCGGCGCGGTGCTGCTCGACAACCAGCTGCCGGCCGAGCAACGCGAGAACGCGGAGGACTCGCCATGATCGACGCTCTGATCAACGCGTCGCTGCGGACACGCATGCTCGTGTTCATCGGCGCGATCACGATCGCGTTCCTCGGCTACTCGGCCTACAAGGACCTCACGATCGAGGCGTTCCCCGATCCGACCGATACCTCGGTCCAGGTCATCACGATCTACCCCGGCCAGCCCGCCGAGGAAGTCGAGCGCCGGGTCTCGATCCCGCTCGAGCGCGCGCTCAACGGCGTACCCGGCACGATCCACCAGCGCTCGATCTCGCTGTTCGGCCTGTCGGTCGTCACGATGACGTTCGAGGATGGCGTCAACGTGCTCGACGCACGCCAGCAGATGTTCGAGCGCCTCGGCGATGCGAACCTGCCGCCCGACGCGAACGCCTCGCTCGGCCCGCTCGCGACCCCGATCGGCGAGGTCTACCGCTACACGCTCGAGAGCCCGGACTGCGATCCGATGACGCTGCGCACGATCGAAGAGTGGGTGATGGAGCCCGCCCTGTTGCGCGTGCCCGGCGTCGCGGACGTGACGTCGTACGGCGGCCTGGTCAAAGAGGTCCACGTCGAGCCCGATCCGGCGAAGGTGGCGGCGCTCGGGGTGGTGCTCGACGACGTGTTCCAGGCGCTGTCGAAGGGCTCGGACAACGCGTCCGGCGGCCTGGTCGAACGTGGCGAGCAAGGCTTCGTGATCCAGTCGAAGGGCACGTTGTTCACCGACGTCGAGCTCGCGTGCCATCCCGACAAGCCCAAGCACGACGGCCTCGACGACATCGGCGAGGTCCGGGTCGGCTACCACAACAAGGTGCCGGTCAAGATCAAGGATGTCGCGAGCGTCGTCGTCGGGTACGCCCCGCGCCAGGGCGTCGTGTCACGCCAGACCAACATCGACACGGTCCAGGGCATCGTGCTGATGCGCAAGGGCGAGAACCCGTCGAAGGTGCTCGAGGGCCTGCGCGCGAAGGTCGCCGAGCTCCAAGCGCACTCGATGCCGAAGGGCGTCACGATCGTGCCGTTCTACGATCGCACCGAGCTCGTCGACACGACGCTCGACACCGTGTTCCACAACCTCGCGCGAGGGTGCGCTCCTCGTGACGAGCGTGCTGTTCCTGTTCTTGCTGTCGGTGCGCGCGTCGCTCGTCGTCGCGATCGTCATCCCGCTCTCGCTCGCGGCGGCCTTCATCTACCTGCACGCGCGAGGGATGTCGGCAAACCTCTTGTCGATGGGCGCGGTCGACTTCGGGATCATCGTCGATGGCGCGGTGATCCTCGTCGAGCACGTATTCGAGCACGCCGCGGGGCCCGAATACCAAAGGCTGAACACCGAAGACCGCATCAAGCTGATCTACAAGTGCGCGCGTCAGGTCGCGCGACCGACGCTGTTCTCGCTGCTGATCATCGTCGCCGCGTACCTGCCGATCTTCGCGCTGCAGCGGGTCGAGGGCCGGATCTTCGCGCCGATGGCGCACACCGTGGTCAGCGCGCTCGTCGGCGCGATGCTGGTCAGCTTTACGCTCGTGCCGGTGCTGTGCTTCTTCGCCCTGCGCCGCCACGGCAAGATCCGCACGTCGCCGGTGTTGAGGCTCGCGCGGCGGATCCACGACCCGGTGCTCAACGCGGCGATGCGCAACCCGCTCGCGGTCGCGATCGTGTGTACCGGCCTGCTCGTCGGTGGCTACGAGCTCGCGCCGCGGCTCGGCAGCGAGTTCTTGCCCGAGCTCAACGAAGGCTCGATCTACTGCACGTTCACGCTGCCGCCGACCGCGTCGCTCGCGGAAGGCCGCCTGCTCGCGCCGAAGATCGTCAAGCTGCTGCGCGGCGAGCCGCTCGAGGGCATGGATCCCAAGTGGTCAAGCCGCTGCCCGAAGTCACCGAGGTCTTGTCGCAGCTCGGTCGGCCCGAGGACGGCACCGACGCGAAGCTGTTCAACAACCTCGAGATCTTCATCAAGCTCAAGCCGATGAAGGAGTGGCGACCCGGCATCCATACGCTCGAGGACATCGAGGCGCTGCAGATCGACAACCTCAAGGCGATCCCCGGGATCGAATACAACTTCAGCCAGCCGATCCGCGACAACGTCAACGAGAACATCAGCGGGCAGCAGGGCCAGATCGCGATCAAGATCTACGGCGAAGACGTCACGAAGCTGCGCGAGCTGGCCGAGCAAGTCGTCAACGTCGATGCAAGAGGTGCCGGGCATCGTCGATGTCGGCATCGTCAAGGCAGCAGAGCAACCGGTGATCGCGGTGACGCCGGATCGCAAGGCGCTCGCGCGCTGGGACCAGGATCTCGGCAGCTTCCAGGACTTCATCGAGACCGCGCTGTCGGGTCACGCCGCATCGCGAGCTGCGCGAGGGCGAGAAGAAGTTCGACGTCACGGTGCGCTTTCCGCGCGCCGCGCGCGAGGATCTCTCGACGATCCGCGAGCTGCGCGTCCCGCTCAAGGACGGCTCGCTGTTGCCGGTGTCGGCGCTCGCGACCGTGGCGATGGCGCGCGGCCCGGCGGCGATCACCCGCGATAACGGCAAGCGCTACATCGGCGTGCGCACGAACATCCGCAACCGCGACCTCGGCTCGGCGATCGCCGAGGCGCAGGCGCGCGTCGGGCAAGCAGGTCAAGTTCCCGACCGGCTACGAGATCACGTGGGGCGGCGAGTTCGAGAACCAGCAGCGCGCGATGAAGCGGCTCGCGCTCGTGTTGCCGCTGTCGATCGTGCTCACGTTCTTCCTGTTGTTCAGTGCGTTCGGTTCGGTGTGGGACGCGACCCTGATCATCCTCAACCTGCCGATCGCGCTGCTCGGCGGTCTCGTCGGCCTCGGCGCCGCGGCGATGACGCTTTCGGTCTCGGCGGCGGTCGGGTTCATCGCGCTGCTCGGCCAGGCCGTGCTCAACGGCGTGCTCGTCGTCTCCGCGATCCGCGCGCGGCGCGACCGCGGCGACGATCTATGGACCGCGACGATCGAAGGCACGCGCGAGCGGCTGCGCGCGATCTTGATGACCGCGTTGCTCGCGTCGCTCGGCCTGTTGCCGGCCGCGATGTCGCACGCGATCGGCAGCGAGACGCAGCGGCCGATCGCGGTGGTGGTCGTCAGCGGCACGATCTCGGCGGCGCTGCTCACGCTGATCGTGCTGCCGGTGACCTACTACTGGGCTGGCGCGGCGCGGCTGTGGTTCGATCGCAAGCGCGGCAAGGTCAGCGAATGGGGTGGTGGCAGCGGCGACGCCGGTACCGCACACTCCACGGATGAGACGGCTTAGCGCGTTCGGGTTGGTCGCGGCATGCGGTGCCGCACCGTCCCGTGCCCCCGCGACGGTCGAGGCGCCCGCGACGGTCGAGCCGGCCCCCGCGCTCGAGCCGGCCGCCGCGCTCGACCCGATCGACGAGCGGCCGTGGATCGGGTGGCGGCTCGACGATCCGGCCCACCCGCTCGCGCGGGTCTGCCCGCACGATGCCGGAGCGCGGTCGCCGGGCGTCGGCCGGCCGGAGTGCTGGCGCGGCGGTCCCGGCGGACCGATCCTGTCCAACGACGACGGCTTCGCCGGCGACGCCGAGGCGCACGACGGAGCCCCCGGCGGCGGATGCTCGCTGCAGTATCGCGAAGACTCCGAGGGCACGATCGCGGAGCTCGCGATCGGCGGCACGGTGATCGATCGCGCGCGGCGCGCGTCCGAGGATCAGGGAGCCGCGATCCGCGGTGCGTTCTCGCCCGACGGACGCTGGCTCGCGATCGCGAAGCTCGCCACGCGCGGTCGCGAGGTCTACGTCGCGGAGGTCAGGATCGTGCCGGTGCCCGCGTCGCCATGCGCGTGGCGGTGATCGCGTCACCGCGCTTCGCGCGCTGCTCGTTGAGCGCGAGCTGGCGCTCCCAGTCCGCGATGTGACTCGCGAGCACCCAGAAGCCGGCGACGGCGATCACGCCGGTGACGAACAGCATCATCAGCCCGGCGCTGCGGTTCGCAACCATCACGATGATCGACAGCGCGATGAGCGGGCCGAGTCCGCGCTTGAGCCCCTGCCGGGTCTGGTTCGAGCTCGCGATCCAGTCTCGAAGATCAAAGTCGTTCGCCATGCCCGGGGGTAAAAGCACGCGCCGTGCCGGCTTCAAGTGCGCGGCGCGATTGGTCCTCGCACCGCCGAGTTCTTGGCAGCTGCCGAAACCATGGCAGTCACAGCCGGTAGAGCTTGAGCTTGTACTGGAGCGTCGCGCGGCTCGTGTGGAGCAGGCGCGCGGCCTCGGACTGGTTGCCGCCGGCCTTGCCCATCGCCTCGGCGATCTGGGCGCGCTCGAACGCCTCGACGCGCGTCTTGAGCGATTGGCCGGTGTCCGCCGGCTCGTCGTGGCCGCCCGGCGCGGCGCGCAGCTCCGGGAGATCGCCGATGCCGATCGCGCGGCCGCGCGCGATGATCGCCGCGCGCTCGATGACGTTGTTGAGCTCTCGCACGTTGCCCGGCCAGTCGTAGGCCTGGAGGTACAGCACGGCGTCGGGCTCGATGGCCGGGACCTGCGCCCGGCCATCAGCGCCGCCGACCGGCAGCGCGGTTCGATCGCCCGATGGGCCGGCGTGGCCGAGTCGTCGGGCAAGCGCGGCGAGCAACGTCGCGACGAGCGCCGGGACATCCTCGCGGCGATCGCGCAGCGGCGGGAGCTGGATCGGAAACACGGACAGGCGATAGAACAGATCGGCGCGGAAGCGCTGGTCGCGAACATCGGCGGCGAGGTCGCGGTTGGTCGCCGCGATCAACCGGACGTCGACCGCGACCGTCTCGGTGCCGCCGACGCGCTCGAACCGCTGGTCCTGAACCACGCGTAACAGCTTTGCCTGGGCATCGGGCGCGAGCTCGCCGACCTCGTCGAGGAACAGCGTCCCGCCATCCGCGAGCTCGAACCGGCCGGGGCGGCGAGCCAACGCACCGGTGAACGCGCCCTTCTCGTGGCCGAACAGCTCGCTCTCGAACAACGACGGCGCGATCGCCGCGCAGTTGACGGTGACGAGCGCGCGGTCGCGGCGCGGACTCGCGTCGTGGATCGCGCGCGCGAACAGCTCCTTGCCCGTGCCGGTCTCGCCAAGGAGCAGCACGGTCGAGCTCGTGGGCGCGACCTGCTCGAGCTCGCGCACCGCCCGAGCGAGCGACGGGCTCGCCCCGACGATGCTCCGTGGCCGCGCCCCGTCCAGCTCCTCCTTGAGATAAGCGTTCTCGGCCTCGAGCCGGCGCGACAGCCGCGAGACCTGCTCGAACAGGCGGGCGTTCGTGATCGCGACCGACGCCTGCGCGGCAAACACGCCGAGCCGGACGAATTCGTCGGACGAGAGCGCCCGCCGCGAGAACATCGCGAGCACGCCTAGCACGTGGCCGCGGAACTCCAACGGATAGCCGGCGAACGCGACGATGCGATGAGCGGCGACCCACGCCTGGTCGACGATCCGCGGCTCGTGCGCGACGTCGTCGAGACAGAGCGGCGCGCGGTCGACGACGATCTGGCCGATCTTCTGGGCGCCGACCGCGACTCGCGCGTGACTGCCGTCGAGTCGCTCCGAGAGTCCGGCGCTCGCGACGAGGTGGAGCGCGTCGGTTTCGACGGCACGGGCCTGCCCCGTGCCGTCAGCAGCGCCGAAGGGCGGTGCGGTCTTGTGGAGCAACCAGATCCGGGCGAGCGCGGCGTCGAGCTCCGACACCAAGCCGTGAGTGATCGCGGCGAGCACCGCGCCGAGCTCGAGCGTGCTCGTCATCCGCACCGCGATCTTGCCCAGGACATCGTCGACCGCGGTCATGCGTCAGCTCGCGAGCGGAAGGCGGACGATCGCGCGCGAGCCTTCACCGAACTTCGATTCGAGCCGGCAGCTGCCGCCGACCGCTTCGACCGCACGGCGCACGATCGACAGCCCGAGCCCGTGGCCGGGCGCCGACGCGCTCGGAGCTCGATACAGCGGCTCGAACGCGTGGGCCACGGTCTCGGCGGACATCCCGATGCCGTTGTCGACCACCGCGATCTCGGCCATCTGGCCGTCTCGCTTCGCTTCGACCCGGAGCACGAGCCGGCGCTCCGGCGCGCGGTACTTCGCCGCGTTCGTCATCAAGTTGCGCATGATCTGCGAGAGCACGCCGGCGGAGCACGCCGTCGTCACGTCGCCGAGCGCGACGACGACCTCGGCGCCCGCGAGCTCACCGCGCAGCTCGTCGACGAGCTCGAGCACGATCGGCGCGACGACGACCTCGCCGGCTGCCGGGCGGCCGTGCACCGATAGCTCGAGCAAGTCTTCGACGATCGCGGTCATCCGATCGGCGGCGCGCCGGATCCGCGTCGCGACCTCACGCACCTCGGGCTGGTCGTGCGTCGTCAGGATATCGGCGTAGCCCCGCAAGGGACTGAGCGGTCCTTTTAGATCGTGCGAGGTACGCGCCGCGAACGCGGCGAGCTCGCGGTTGCGGGCACCGAGCGTGGCGACGTGCGCGGTCGCGAGCGCGCGTTGCCGGCGTTGGTTACGCAGGATCACGACCGCGACACCGAGCGCGACGGCGAGTGTGACCGCGCCGATCGCGGCGTCGAGCACGAGCTCGCGTTCGTGGGCGCCACGCACCGCCTCGGCGCTCGCCTGAGCCGCGCGTTGGTTGATCTCGACGAGGTGATCGACCGAGTCCTCGATCGCATCGACCCGGATTGCGGTGGCTCCGGCCGTACGCAACTCCGCGAACAGACCGCGCAGCCGGGTCAGCTCTTCGCGCTCGCCGATCTCGGTGGCGAGGGGCTCGTACGCGCGCAGATCTGCATCGATCTGGACCGTCACCGACGCGATTCGCCCGGCGTCATCGCGCGCCGCCGCGAGCCGGGCGGCTTGGTAGCGCAGATCATCGGCGATCGCGACCGACTGCAACGAGTTGTCGACCATCGCCGAGATCCGCGTGGTCGTCTGCTGGCCGGAGATCAAATCAAACGCGAGCTCGACCAGCGGCAGCACGATCACGACCGCGAGGGCGACGAGCGCCGGCCATGCCGATGCGTGAGGCTGAAGGTCGTCGGAGGGGTGCGCGGAGCTCACTGTTCGCGATCGACACCGTAGCGCAATAGCTTGCGATATAGGGTCTTGCGATCGATACCGAGCGAGTGCGACGCGGCGAGCTTGTTGCCGTTATGGGCGGCGAGCACGCGCAGGATGTGGCGGCGCTCGACCTCGTCGAGGGTCTGCTCGACCTCGGGCTCGGTGCCCGGCCGCGTCGGCCCGGGCCGGTACATCCGCATCCGCTCCGGAAGGTCGTCGACCGCGACGTCCCGGCCGTGGCACATCGCGACCGCGCGCTCGATCGCGTTGCGCAGCTCGCGGACGTTGCCCGGCCAGTTGTAGCGCAGCATGCGCTCGGCCGCCTCGGGGGTGATACCGCGGATCTCGCGCGCGAACATCCGGGAGAAGTGATCGACGAAGTGCTGCGCGAGCAACAACACATCGCCGGCGCGCGCGGACAACGGCGGCAACGCGAGCTGGACGACGTTGATCCGGTAGTAGAGATCCTCGCGGAACGCGCCCTCGGCGACCATCGCGTCGAGATCTCGGTTCGTCGCGCACACGAGCCGGACGTCGAACGGCGACTCGCTCTCGCTGCCGATCGGCCGAACCCTGCGCTCTTGCAGCACGCGGAGCAGCTTCGGCTGGACCGCGAGCGGCAGCTCGGCGACCTCGTCGAGGAACAACGTGCCGCCGTTCGCCTGCGCGAGCAGACCTGCCCGCTCGGCCTTCGCATCGGTGAACGCACCGCGCGCGTGACCGAACAACTCGCTCTCGATCAGCGCCTCGGGAATCGACGCGCAATCGACCGCGATGAACGGCCCGGCCGCGCGCTTGCTCTGACCGTGCAGTGCGCGCGCGACCATCTCTTTGCCGGTGCCGGACTGCCCGGTGATCAACACCGTCGCATCGGTCGCGCCGACCTGTTGGATCGTGTCGTACACGTGCTGCATCGCGCTGCTCGCGCCGATCAGCGCTTCGAACCGCCTCGCGTCGGTCAACGCGCGCCGCAGCTTGCCGACCTCGGCTCGCAGCGACCGGCGCTCGACCGCTCGGCGCACCGCGAGGATCAGCGCGCCGAGGTCGAGCGGCTTGGTCACGAAATCGTAGGCGCCGGCTCGCATCGCGGTCACCGCGGTTTGAAAATCGCCGCTGCCGGTCACGACGATCACCGGCAACTCTGGCCGATTGACCACGATGCGTTCGATCAGCTCGAACCCGTGCATGCCGGGTAGGCCGAGATCGCTGACGACGCAGTCGAACTCGAAGCTGCCGATCGCGGTGAGCGCCTCGGGTGCGGTGGGTTGGGATTTGACTTCGAAGCCGTGCGGCGCCAGCCCGAACCGGACCAGCTCGCAAAGCTCGGGATCGTCGTCGACGACGAGGATGGATGCCACGGTGGTTTGTTACCGGCTTCCGTCGGTTTGTTCCAGCACGGAGATACTTCGCAACGCAAATTGGGGCGAGATGCCGCGACCGGGCGTGCGGTTTGTCCCTACTTACCGCCGAGGACGTTGCGCGCGATCACGATGCGCTGGATCTGCGACGTGCCTTCATAGATTTGTAATAGCTTCGCGTCGCGCATCAACTTCTCGACCGGGTACTCCTTCGTGTAGCCGTAGCCGCCGAAGATCTGCACGGCGTCGGTCGAGGCGCGCATGGCCGCGTCCGCGCCGTACGCCTTGGCATAGCTCGACACGATGCTCGACAGGTCCCCCTTGTCGACCATCCAGGCCGCCTTGTGAGTCAACAGGCGCGTCGCTTCGTACGCGATCGCCATCTCGGCGAGCATGAACTGGATCGCCTGGTGCTGCGCGATCGGCACGCCGAACGTCTTGCGATCCAGCGAATAGGCTCGGCTTTCTTCCAGCGACCTCCGAATCACTCCTGCGGCGGTCGCCGCGATCCACGGGCGCGACTTGTCGAACGTCTTCATCGCGATCTTGAAGCCCGCGTCTTCCGGCCCGAGCAGCGCGGTCTTCGGGACCTTGACGTCCTCGAAGATCACGTCGGTGGTGTTCGACGCGCGCTGGCCCATCTTGTTTTCTTTGCGGCCGGCCTTGACGCCTGGCGTGTTCGCATCGACGACGAAGCACGCGATGCCCTTGTGCTTCATCGCCGGATCGAAGGTCGCGAACACCGAGTAGAAGCTCGCGACCCCGCCGTTCGTGATCCAGCGCTTCTGACCGTTCAGCACGTAGTCGTCGCCGTGCTTCGTGACCCGCGTGCGCATGCCGGCGACGTCGGAGCCGGCGTCGGGCTCGCTGCAGCAGTAGGCACAGAACGTCAGCTCCTTCGTGAGGCGCGACAGATACTCCTTCTTCTGAGCGTCGGTGCCCGCGATGAGGATCGGCGTAGCCCCGAGCGAGTTCGCCGCCATCGACGTGTTGATGCCCGAGCAACCGAACGAGACCTCTTCCTGGACGAGGCAGTTGTCGAGGCACGAGCCGCCGAGCCCGCCGTACGCCTCGGGGACCTCGACGTTCATGAGGCCGGTGTCCCAGGCGCGCTTGAAGATCTCGCGCGGAAACTCGCCAGTCTCGTCGAAGTGCGCCGCGCGCGGGATGACCTCCTTGCGCGTGAAGTCGCGAGCGGTCTGGCTGAGGGCTTCCTGCTCTTCGCTGAGGCTGAGGTCCATGGCCACGGTTTACACCGCGTCGCGTGGCCTCGGAAGCGCCGGGGCCCCGTTCCGGGGGCCCCTCGTTGTAAGGACTCGGCCATCCTTGCTTCGCCGGACGGCCGATCGATCGAATCCAACTCGGGCCCCGTTCCGGGGGCCCCTCGTTGTAAGGACTCGGCCATCCTTGCTTCGCCGGACGGCCAATCGATCGAATCCAACTCGGGGCTACTGGAAGCTGACGGAGTACGTACCGCGCCCGATGCCGTAGGCCGGCTTCGGGAACGTCCAGGTCGACAGCGCCGCTTGGATGCAGCCGCCGACCTTCGAGCCCTTCACGGTCGACGACACCCCGCTGCGCGTCACCCTGCCGGCGGCGTTGATCTCGAAGGTGACGTTGACGTCGCCGTGGAGGTCGTCGGCGCCTTCGCACCGCGCGAGCTGCTTCGCGTGATCCGCGGCGATCTGTGCAATCAGGCCGCTCGACAGCAATGAGATCTGCGGCTCGGCCGGGGCGACCGGGACCGGCGCCGGTGCAGGCGCGGGCGCGGGCGCGGGCGTGGGCGTCGGTGGCGTCTCCGCGATCATCGGGTGGTGCGCCGGAGGCGTTGGCGCGGGTGGCGACGGCAAGACATGGGTCTTGTTGACCGTCCTCTCGGCGGGACGCTCGAAGTGCTCCGGCTGGTGCTCGGCCTTGTGCGCGGGAGGGGCGGGCGCCGGCGCCGGTTCCGGATCGGTCGTGGGCGGCGGCGTCGGTGCCGGCGTCGGCGTCGGATCGATGACGGGAGGTGGCGTAGGCGCGGGCGCAGGCGCAGGCGCGGGTGCAGCCGCTGGTGAGGGTGGATTCGCAGCGACCTCGGCGGTCGGGGCGCTGGCGTTCGACGTCGTGCTCCCCGGTGCGAGCTTCCACACCGCGACGATCGCGAGCGCGATCACGGGCAGCGCGACCAGCGCGATCTTCGCCGCCGGGCTCTTGCGCGGTGCCGCCGGCATCGGGCCCTGGCTCTGCCACGCTAGCTTCATGCTCGTGCGGGTGTCGACCGGTGGCGGCACGCCGTCATTGGTCGGTTCCACCGCCCTGCCCATGATCGCGCCGCTGCGCCGGCGCTTGCCGTCGGTGATCGTCTTCGCTTCTTCGGTCTGGTCGGAGGCCGGCGTCTCCATGCCCTGGCGCGGGATCTCGGTCCAGCTGTTGCGCGCCACCTCCTGCGACGTGGCCTCGAGCGGCCGCGCATCGACCGCCGTCGCCCCGGTCGTGTCGAGCCACGGCTCCGGCCGCTCGCCAAACAGCTTGTGCATGTAGCCGGCGAGCGCGCCGGTCGACGCGGTCAGGCCGGCCTTGATCGCGAACTTGTCGAGCGCCTGACGCAACTCGTCCGCGCTCTGGAACCGGCGCGTCGGATCGCTCGACAACGCGTGCATGATGATCGTCGACAGCTCGTTCGGTAGATCGGGCCGGCGCACGCGCGGCAGCGGAATCTTGCCGTTGACGATCGCGTCCATCACCAGGTAGTCGTTCTCGCCTTTGAACAGCCGGGTCGTCGTCGACAGCTCGTAGAGCACGACACCGAGCGCGTAGACGTCGCTGCGCTTGTCGATCGGGCTGCCCTTGCACTGCTCCGGCGACATGTACGAGACCTTGCCCTTGAGGCTGCCGGACTTCGTCTCGACCGTGCGCATCGCCGCCTTCGCGATGCCGAAGTCGACGACCTTCACCGATCCGTCGTAGCCGATCAGGATGTTCGACGGAGAGACATCGCGGTGGACGATGTTGAGCGGCTTCTTGTCGCCACCTCGGCGCTCGTGGGCGTAGTGCAGACCGGCGGCCGCGGCCGACACGATCGCGACGACGTAACCGAGCGGCATGTGGCTCTTGCTCTTCGAGACCGCGGACAAGATCTTACGCAGATCCTCGCCGTGGAGGTACTCCATCGCGAAGAAGTACTCGCCGTCTGCCTCGCCGATGTCGTGGACCTGCACGATGTTCTGGTGATGGAGGTTCGCGGCGAGCCGCGCTTCGTCCAGGAACATCTCGATGAACCGCTCGTCCTTCGCGTGCTCCGCGCGGATCCGCTTGACGACGACGTGCCGCTCGAACCCTTCGATGCCATCGGCGCGCGCGATCAACACGTCGGCCATTCCGCCCGAAGCGAGGTGCTTCAGGATGACGTACCGCCCGAGACGATCAGCACCCATGTTCACAATGGTAAGGACTTTGAGCCGATCGGATCAAGTCTAGCGACGCGCGTGCTAGCGTTGCACCTACATGTCCGACCTGTTCGGCGACTGGCGGCTCGACGAGCTGATCGCGGTCGGAGGTCTCGGCGAAGTGTGGCGCGCGCACCGTGACGATGCTAGCGCCGCGCTCAAGCGTCTTCACACGCACCTCGCGCGTCACGCCGAAGCGCGCGCGATGTTCGGGCTCGAGCAAGAGCTGGCGACGACGTTGCCGCGCCATCGCAACGTCGTGCACGCGATCGCGACCGGCGACGTCGCGAGCCGGCCGTACGTCGCGCTCGAGCTCGTGGACGGCCCGGATCTGCGCCGCCTGACCGGAACGATCGCGGCGGAACGCGTCGTGCCGCTCGCGATCGAGGCGTGCGAGGCCGCGGCGCACCTGCACGCGCATGGCTGGATTCACGGCGATATCAACCCGAGCAACTTGGTGCTCGGCGATCGGCTCGTGCTCGTCGACCTCGGCGTCGCGCGTCGCGCGGGTGAGGCCGGCGCGGTCCGCGGCACGCATGCGTACATGGCGCCCGAGCAGGTGCGCGGCGAAGCCTGGACGCCGGCGACCGACGTGTTCGCGCTCGGCGTCGTCGCGTGGGAGCTCGCGAACCGCACGCGGCTGTTCCACCGCGGGCCGTCGTGGCTATCGGCGGCTGCCGTGGTCGAAGCCTCGCCGCCCGCGCTCGCCGACCCTGCGCTCGATGAGGTCGTGCAAGCGGCGCTCGCGAAGGATCCCGCGGCGCGCATCGCAACGGCCTCGGAGCTCGCTCGCCGCCTGCGAGAGCTCCTCGACTAGCTCGCCCTGCCGGGCCCCATCTCGCCAGCTTGCAGTTGGCCCGGCGCCCTTCACGCATCCGTGCCCGTACACGTGGTCGTGGTCGTGCTCGTGCTCGTGCTCGTGCTCGTGCTCGTGCTCGTGCTCGGCGAGATCGCGATCGCTTCGCGCGGCTGCCTTGCGAGGGCGCCCCGGACCCGCTCGGGCCACGGCGCTGAGCGTGGTGGTTCCGGCGCCTCCGCGGGGCGACGCCGCTGCGCGGCGATCGCGCTGCGCGCGAGTTGGCGTGTCGACCGCGTGGCCGCGCGTCTCATCGCGCGCCTGCCCTCGCTCCCCGGGGCATCCCTCGCGGCGACGCCGCGCTCAGCAGCGAGATCGCGAACGCGAGGCCGAGCGTCTCATCGCGCGCGTGCCTGCTCTCCGGGGCATCCCTCGCGGCGACGCCGCGCTCAGCGACGAGATCGCGAACGCTGGTCGCCAAACATACGGAGGGCGTGACCGCGTAGCTATGCCGCTCTGCAAGTCTCGCCAACAACGTATGAGCGGAGCCCCTCATGGCGGGACGATGGCGCTGCTATGGTCGCGAAGATGTCGCCGACATGGATCGCCGAACAGCAGGTTGTCTTCCTGTATCCCGACGGACGGCGCAACGTCGGCCGGATCGCGGTGGGGATTCCCGTGCAGATCGACGCGCGTGAAGCGCACTGTGGGGTCGCGCTCGACGGATTCCACACGCCCCCTGGTCCGATCGTCGGCGCGTCGACGCTGCAGGCGCTCTTGCTCGCGGCTCGGTTCCTGGGCATGCGGCTCCACGATTTCCGATCCAAGGGTGGTCGTGTACTCGATCCCGCGGACGATTCGGACGTGCCCTTGGACGCGCTGTTCGGCGTACTCCTCCAGTAGGCGCAGTCGACGACATCCCATGCCCGCCGCCGGGATCGGCGAGCGCACGAGGAACTAGACCCAGTCGGGTCACACCCGGGGCAACCCGACTGGAGCTAGAACTAGGTTCTCGAGGCCGCGCGCAGCCCGAGTCCGCTCGCGCGCGATTAACTCTAGAGCGTGATCTCGCGCCCGTTCGCGATCTCGTCGCTGAGCGCGGCGTCGCCGCGAGGGATGCCTCGGAGAGCGACGGCAGGCGCGCGAAGAGACGCTGGGCCACGCGGTCAACACGCCAACTCGCGCGCAGCGCGATCGCCGCGCAGCGGCGTCGCTCCGCGAAGACGCCGGAACCACCACGGCCAGCGCCGTCGCCGGAGCGGGTCCGAGGCACCCTCGCAAGGCAGCCGCGCGAAGCGTTCGCGATCTCGATCTTCGCGAGTCGCGATCTCGCCAGAGCAAGCGTGCGAGCTGGGCGCCGGGCCCACTGCGAGTCTTCGAGGTGTGGCCCGGCGGCGCGGCCTAGGTAGCAGGCTTATCGGCATCGGCATCGGCGTCGTCACCGGAAGGAGCTGGAGCAGAGCCCTTCGCCGCGCGGCGGGCGGCCCGAGCCGTCTGCGCCGCGAGCCGTTCTTCTTCGCGGCGCTGCGCGAGATCGAAGTGGTTGCGCGCCGCGCGCGTGCCGAAGATGAAGCCGAGGAACATCCCGACCATCAACACGCCCGGGATGAAGATGACGTGCTCTGGCGTCATGCGCTCTCCTTCGCAGCCGCCTCGAGATCCTTTCGCAGCTGCGCGATCTCGAGCTTGAGCGCTTGCTGGCGCCGCCACAAGAACAACACGAACCCCGCGGCGATCAGCCACATCGCGATGTACGCGAGCACGACGTGGCGCTCGTCTTTCTGGATGTGATGGTCGGCGTCGAGGTGCGCCTTCTTGACGACGTCGTCGTTCGCCTGGTCGCCGCACCACTTCTTGGCGTCATCGGCGGACAGGTGATGCCCGATCTCGATCACCATCTGCCCGGCGAACGTCGGATCCGCCTTCATCGCCGCGAAGCACGCATCGGGCTTCGCCGGCTCCGGCGGTGCGGGTTGCGCCGAGGCGGCGCGTGCGAGCCCGAGGACCCCAGCGAGAGCGACGACTGTGATGGCCGTGATCGCGAGCTTCATGACAGCACTCCCAGGTCGAGCCCGCGCTCGCGCAGCTCGCGGACCTCGCGCTCGGCGCGCGTGCCTTGGAGCCGGACGAGCACGAGCGCGATGAACCAGAACAAGAACGCAGCGACGCTGAGCCAGAACGCGAGCAGGTACGACGTGCCGAGCGTCGCGACCACGCCGTTCGCGCCCGACGGTGGATGTGAATCCTGGCCGACCATCGTGTAGATGAACGGCACGCCGACCATGCCGAAGATCGCCATGCCCGCGGCGATCCGATCGGCGCTCGGGCCGGCGAACCTGCGCACGAGCATGCAGCCGACGAGGATCAGCCACAACAGCAGCGACATCGTCAGGCGCGGCTCGGTGTTCCACCACACGTCCCACGCCGCTTTCGCCCAGATCGAGCCGGTCACGAGGACCACGAGCCCGAACGCGACCGCGACCTCGGTCGCCGAGCTCGCGATATCGTCCCACTTGGCCTTGCGCGTCTTGAGGAACAGCGCCGACGAGATGCCCGCGACGAACACCGCGATGAACAACATGAACGCGTGCGCGACGTGGAAGTAGAAGATCTTGTGGTTGAAGAACAGGCTGTTCGGATCGAGCCGGCCGTCCGCGGTGTACGCGTATTGTAGCGGCGCCTCGAAGAAGATGAACCACAGCGCGACCGCGAAGCCGATCGCGGCGAGCGTGACGAACACCGGAATCAGCCGATTGCTCATTCGATCACCAGGGACTCGAAGACCCACAAGGACAGTACCAGGAACGCGAGGTCGTAGATTCCGAGGAACTCGATCCAGTACCAGGCCGCGCCGAGGTTCGGGCGCTTGGCCACTAGCGCCGCGGTCGCCTTCGTGCCGGCCACGAACAGCGGGACGAGCAGCGGGTACAGGATGACCGGTAACAGGACGTCGCGCGAGCGGACCTTGAGCAGGGTCGCGGCAAAGACCGAGCCGACGACCGCGAATCCGATCACGCCGAGCAGCACCGCGAGCACGAGCTGGAGCGGAAAGTCGAACAGCGGCGCGTTCAAGAACAGCGCGAGCAGCGGGACCACCACGACCGCGACCGCGAGCACGAGCGCCGCGATCGAGATCGCCTTGCCGAGAAACACCGCGAGGCGCGGCACCGGAGACAGCAGCAGCGCGCGCATCGTGTCGTTCTCGCGCTCGCGATCGAACGCGCGGCCCAGGCCGATCGTGCCGGTGAACGCGAGCGCGGCCCACAACATGCCGGCGACCGAGCCGCGGATCGCGCGGTCGTCGTGCGGAAACGCGAACGTGTTGATCACGACGAGCAGCCCGCCGAAGAACGCCATCGTGTAGACGATCTCGCGGCTGCGCAGCTCGACTCGAAGATCCTTCCAGGCGATCCGCGCGATCTGACTCAGCATGCCCTGCATCCCGTCCTCGTACTCGTACCCGATCCGTGCTCGGTCGGTGGGCTCGCGCGGCGCCTAGTTCGCGCGCTGATGATAGATCTCCTTGAGCCGCTCGTAGCTGTAACCCTCGCCGCGCTCCTCGAACACGAGCTGGCCGCGGCGCAGGATCGCGACGTGGTCGGTGCGGCCGGCGATCGCCTCGAGATCGTGCGTGACCACGACGACGATCGCGCCTTGCGCCTTGAGCTCGCCGAGTTGCTCGCCGAGGCCGAGCGCGCCGTCGCGGTCGAGCCCGGTGAACGGCTCGTCGAGCAGGACGAGCGACGGCTTCGTGAGCAACGCGCGAGCGAGCGACAGCCGCTGCAGCATGCCGCGCGAGTAGGTGCGCGCCGCTCGGCCGCGGGCTCGCGCATCGAGGCCGACGCGATCGAGCAGCGCATCGATGTCGGCGCGCGTCGCGGCGGCGCCGTACAGCCCGGCGAACAGCTCGAGGTTCTCGTGCGCGGATAGCTCGCCGTAACACAGCGACGCGTGCGCGAGCATCCCGATGTGACGGCGGACCGCCTCGGCCCCGAGCTCGCGGTCGCCGGCGCGATAGCTGACCGTGCCGCCGCTAGGCCGGACCAACGTCGACAGGATGCCGAGCAGCGTCGTCTTGCCCGCGCCGTTGTGACCGAGCAACGCGCACATCGCGCCGGCGCGCAGCTCGAGCGTCACCCCGGCGAGCGCGCGCTCGCTGCCGTACCGCTTCGCGACCTTCTCGACCGCGACGTGCTCGACGGCGGCGGCTTGCCGGCCGCCGGATGGCGGTGCGGTTCGTTCGCCCGGGGTCAGTCCCACAGATCCTCGAGCTGGGACTTGAGCGCGGCACGGCGAGCCATGTCGCCGCCGGTACGCTCGAGCTCGACCAGCTCGTCGAGCAACTTGCGCTTGGTCGCGGCGCGCCCCGGATCCTCGTCGCCCTCGCCGGGCCGCCGTTTCATCGCGAACCACAGACCGGCGAGCATCGCCGACACCGCGAGCAGTCCGACGAATCGCGGCACCCACCGCGTCCACGCCGCGGCCGACGGCAACCCGCGGATCGTCATCGACATCGACCGCTTCGGAAGGATCGTGATCGGCGCGAGCACCTTGAACGTCACGTCGCCTTGCTTGACCTCTTTGGACTTGACCCCGTCGGGCAGCGTCAGCTCCATCCCGGGCGTCTCGAGCACCGCGAGCTGGCTCTGGTACGAGCCGAGCGGCAGATCGAGCTCCCACGACACCGCGCCGTTCTGGACGGGCAGCGAGAAGCCGCCGTTGAACGGCCGGCCGCCCGGCGGAATCGGTCGCACGATCTTGAACCCCTTGTCGGCGTCGACCGAGACCTCGGCCTGATCCTTCTCGTTGACCGCGGCGCCTTTGAACCCGGCCGGCAACGGGATCACGATGCCGTCGGGGCCGCCCGAGTACGGCGCCCACGACGTGTTCGAGACCTCGAACTCGCCGCGCACGCCGAGGAACGCGTCGTCGAAGTTCGCGTCGAGCCGGAACGTGAACAGCGAGCGCGGATAGACGTAGATCGAGACGTGGGTACCGTGCGCGTCGACCGGCTGGAACGGCAGCGAGCGATAGAGCTGGCCGCGATTGACCGACTCCGCGTACATCACCGCAGGTGGATTCGGGACGTCGAACGACGTCTCGTATTTGCCGCGTGACGGCCATTCGGCGGCGACGTCGAGCCGGCCACCGGTCTTCGAGACGTCGAACGGATTCGAGATCAACGGCTTGCCGTTGATCGTGAGCAGCGCTTTCTGCTTCGCCGCCTTTGGCACTTCCATGTGGACCCAGCCGTCGGCCGCGGTCGTGGCGACGACGCCAGCCTTCGCGTCGGTCGAGTCGGCGGGCATGATCCGGACTTCGATGTTCGGGATCGGCTCGTTCTTGCCGACCGGACCGCCATGCAGCTGGATCTCGACGACGCCTGCCGGGAAGTCCTGCTGCGGCTGGAACTGCGCTTCGGCTTCGACATCGCGCGGATCGGGTGGCGACAGCAGCGCCGCCGCGGTCGCGATCTCCTTGCGCGTCGCCGCGTCGTACAGGTGGACCTTCGCGGTCGTCTCGGGCACACCTTCGAGCGTCACCGCGACCTTGCCGGCGGGCATCTTGTCGTCCTGATGCTCGAGCTTTGTCAGGTCATCGATCGGCGGAGTGGCCGCGTCGCGCTTGTCGCTCGACAGGAACATCACGACGCCGAGCTGGGCGTCGAGCACCGCGGGGTTCGAGAACAACCGATCGATCCCGCCGCTGCGCGGTAGCTTCGTCATCGCGAAGTACGACGTCGAACCGGTCGGATCGAGGTCGGTGAACTCGACCCGGCCGTGCGCGTCGGAGTCGAGCGCGACGACCGAGACCGTGTCGTCGGACTTGTAGCCGACGAGGAACACCTTCGCGCCGACGGCCGGATCCTTGAGATCGTCGTAGACGACGGTCACTCCGATCGAACCGGGGCTGTTCGATTGTTCGCCGCGCGCTTGACCGCTGATCTTGCGCGGCTCGGGCATGCCACCGCGGCCACCCGCCGCGATCGGTGGACCACCACCTGCGCCGGTCCACGGCCGCGTCGTCAACATCAGCTTGACGCCGCCCGAATCCGGGACGTTGAAGCTGTCCGACGTGACGTCCTTGTTTCCGGCATCGGTGATCTTCGCCTGCACGGTCGCGCCGCTCGGTAGATCCTTGAACAGCGCGTGACCTCCGGCGTCGGTGCGCGCCTCGCGGGGTGTGCCGTTGACGGTCAGCGTGACGACGCTATCGGCGACCGGCGACTGCGGCCCTCCGGCGACGACGAATACCGTCACCGTGCCGCGCGGCAGATCGCCCGAAGGCAACGGCGTGCCGATCGCCGCGGCGGGCTGGGCGACCGCGTCTCGCGGAAGGCTGGTCGCGACGACCGCGAGCGCTGCGGCGAACAAGATCCGGACCGCGCTCACGGCGCAACCTCGTCTTCGGCGGCATCCTCGTCGCCGAGCGCCTTCGTCCCGGCTTTGCGCTCCGGCTTGGCCGCGGGCTCGGCGGCCTTGGCATCGGGCTCGGGCTTCGCGTCCGTCTTGGCCACGTCCTCGGCCTTGGCCCCTGGTTTCGCGTCTGGCTTGGCGCCCGCCGGCTTGGCCTGTTTCGACGGCTTGGCCTGCTTGGCCTTGGCCTTGGCCTTCGCAGCCGGCTTGTCGTCGAGCGCGAGCCGCGCCTTGATCTCGCGATCGATCTGCTCGCGCACGGTCGCGGCCTGGCCGGCGTCCATTCGCTCGAGCTCTTTGATCACCTCGATCGCCTGGGCGCGATAGCGCGCGATCATCTCGTCGAGGTCGCGCTGCGACAGCTTGCCCATCTCGTGATCGAACTCGGCTTCCTTGATCGCCTTGAGCAGCGTCTTCTTCTCGCGTTCGAGCTCGCTGCGCGCGCCGGCGGGTCGGCCCCAGCCGCCTTCGTCCTGCTCGGCGCCCGCAGCCGCGGCGCCCGTGCGCCATAGGTTGTAGACCGTCGCCATGACCGCGAGATAGCCGAGCGCGATCACGATCACGGGCGGCGTGAAGTGAAATTTGTTTTCCCACAAGATGAACAACCAGCCGGCGACGAGCCCGACGAGGAACAGGATGTGACGAAGCAGCCACTGGGTCGCTTGCGCGAACAGCCGGAACGGTGGCGCCATCGTCATCGTCACTCGGTGCGCGACAGCTCGTCGTCGAGCTTGTCGGCGTAATCGTCGTCGTCGGCGACGGTGGTCGGCTTCGCGGCCGCGGACGCCGCAGCGGTCACCGCCGGAGTGGCATGGCCACGGCCCATCCAGCGGCGACCCGCGACCAGCAACAGCCCGAGCGCTCCGACCGCCGCGATCGATGGAAACAGCCAGCTCACCCGGCTGCGCGGGTTCACGAGCACGCGCTCGCCGCCGTAATCTGCGACGAACGACGCGATCACCGCGTCGTACGCGCGATCTCGCCCGTCGTCGGTCGACAGGTCGAACACCGGCTTGCCCGTGTCGTCGGTCGCCGCCATCAGATCGATGATCTTCTTGCGCAGTTGCGATGCGGTTCCACAGTCGCAGTCGAACACGCTCAGCCGCGTGCATCCGCCGCACACGCAGTTGAGATCCTTCATCGCGCGCGCCGCGGTCTCGGCGACCGCATCGACCTGCGCCATCGGCATCGTCTGGGTCGTCCAGCCTGCGGCCTGGAGCGCGGCCCACAGCGTCTCGCGGCTCGGTCGATATTCGGCGGCGTAGCCCTTCGCTTGCTGGCCCATGCCCATGCCGGCCTCGACATGCTCGGCGCCGCCCCCCGCGGCGTTCGCTTGGTGCGAGAGACCGAGCATGCCGGCGAGCAGCACGCCGATGATGATGCTGGTATCGGCGACGCGGCCGAGCTTCGCGCGCGGCTTCCACTGCATCGCGTCGACCAGCCGTTGCGGGATCAGACAGATCAGCGTGCCGCCGGCCATGATCAAGAACCCGATCCACACCCACAAGATCAGCGGGTTGACGAAGATGCGGAAGTTCGCGAGCCCGGAGTCGGTGTCGTAACCGGTCAGCACCAAGTAAATGTCGCCGCCCCCGAGCTCGTCGAGCTGCTGCGGCCAACCGCGCGTGCTGATCGCGACCTCGGTCGTCGTCTGCTGCTCGCCCTTCTTGAAGCTCCACTTCGCCGGATACAGCGTGTCGATGCGATCACCGTCGAGATAGATCCCGACCTGGGCGGTGATCGCGGTCTTGTTGTCGTCCGAGGTCCGGATCAGGCGCTCGTACACGAACTCGTAGCCGCCGTAGTCGAATGTCGCCGGGCCTCCGCCTTGCGCCGCGCGCGCACCCGGTTTGGCGATCGTGCGGTCGACCATGTGGTCGTACGCCTTGCCGGCGAAGCCCATGAACAACACCGCGACGCCGAGGTGGACGATGTAGCCGCCGTACTTGCGACGCTTGGACAGCACGAGCCCGATCATCGAGGTCACCGGATCGGAGCCGGTCTGCCGGCTGCGCACCATCATGCCGCGGAAGAACTCTTGACCGATCGAACCCAGCACGAACCCGATCAGCCCGAAGTTGATGAGCGAGATCGGCAGCTTGAAATCGTCGGCGAAGATCGGGCTCAGGTGCTTGGTCTGCGGGAACAGCACGACCGCGCCGACCACGGTGACCGCCATCATCGCGAACGGGAACACGAACTGATGCTTCAGGCGCTCGACCGTCGTCTTGCGCCAAGCGAGCAATGGCGCCGCGCCGGCCAAGAACAGCAAGACGAGCCCGAACGGGGTCATCCACTTGTTGAAGAACGGGATGCCGACACTCTTGCGATCGCCGACGAGCGCCTCCGACATCGTCGGGAACATCGTCGCGAACAACACGAAGAACGCACACGCGAGCAAGATCCAGTTGTTCAACAGGAACGCGAACTCGCGCGAGTAGAACGAATCGAACTGGGTCCGCGTCGCGAGCTGGTTCGAGCGATAGACGATGAGGCCGATCGAGACGATCAGGATCGCCGCCATGAACACGATGAACTGGAGCGCGAGCACGTTGTCCTCGCCGAACGCGTGCACCGACTGCACCGCGCCCGACCGGGTCATGAACGTGCCGAAGATCGTGAGGAAGAACGTCAGGACGACGAGCGACAGGTTCCAGATCTTCATCATCCCGCGCTGCTCTTGGATGATCGCGGAGTGCAAGAACGCGGTCGCGGTGAACCACGGGATGAGGCCGGCGCACTCGACCGGATCCCACGCCCAGTAGCCGCCCCAGCCGAGCTCTTCGTAGGCCCACCGGCCGCCGAGGATCAGGCCGAGCGACAGGAAGCCGAAGCAGATCAGCATCCACACGCGAACCGAGCCGAGCCACATGTCGTCGAGTCGGTTCGAGGCGAGCGCGCCGATCCCGAACGCGAACGGGATCGTGGCGGCGACAAAGCCGGTGTAGAGCGAAGGCGGATGGATGACCATCCAGTAGTTCTGTAAGAGCGGATTGAGGCCCTTGCCGTCGACCGGCGGCATCGTGAGGAACGTGTTGAACGGGTTCTTCGTGAAGATCAGCAGCGACAGGAAGAACACCTGGACGACCATGATCGTCGCGACGACGAACCCGATCATGTCGCGATGCCGCTTGTGGTTGACCGCGATCGCGACGACCGAGAACAGCGACAGGACGAGCACCCAGAACAGCAGCGAGCCGTCCAGCCCGCCCCAGAACGCGGTGACCTTGTACGCGGTCGGCATCGACGTATCGCTGGTCTGCGCGACGTACTTGATCGTGAAGTCGTGCGTGACGAAGGCGTAGATCATCAGCGCCGACGCGAGCCCGATCAGCGCGCCGAAGCCGTACAACCCGTAGACCGACGACGTGACGAGCCGGCGATTCTTGCGCGCGTTACCGGCGATACCCGCGGCGACGCACCAGCCGGCCACGGCGTACGCGGCCAATAGCGCGATCGTGCCGACCAGCGCGACCGGCGAGAACGGAGCTTGGCCGGCGGTCATTGGCCGGCTGGCTGGTTAGGGTCGTACTTGGTCTTGAGATCGTTCGATGCGCCGTCGGCGTACTTCGACGGGCACTTCGCCGACAGCTCGCTCGAATCGACGACCCAGTCCTGCTCGGCGGCAGCCCGCACCGGGCACGCGGTCGCCGGCTTGCCTTGATCCGCGAGGTCCTTGCACAGCGCGTCGGCATCGGCCTGCATCGTGGCCGCATGGACCAAGTGGCCGGTCGCGATCACATCCGCCTTGTCCTTGAACGTGTCGGGCTTGGGGCCAATGTTGAACACTCGGATCCGGCTGCCCTTGAACTCGAGCACGAACGTCCGGTGGGTCTCTTGGTTGACGACCGACTCGACGATCGAGCCCGGTACGACCGTGCCATGCACCTTGAGCTCTTTGCCCTCGTAGCTCTGCAGCGGATCCTTCACGAGGTCGTTGACCGCGCGATAGGTCTGCGCGCTCGCCAGGCCTTGGAACACGAGGAAGCCCGCACCGCCCACGGCGACGGCCGCGGTGATGAGGACTTTAGCGAGGGTGGATCTCTGCATGTAGGCGTACCTCCGCGGGTTGCGGCGGGCCGGCGTCCCGTGTCTCACGCAACCGTAGCACGCGAAGTGGCATTCCCGACAGCCGATGCGCCCTCAGCACGGGGACCCGGCCCGTCCATGGGGCCTCCGGCCCGCGCGGCTCAGCCGCCGATGCCGATCATGTGCTTCGAGGGGGGGTGTGCGGCGAGCTCGTGACCCGAGCGCTTTCCGAACACTGCCCCGGCGATGGCCCGACCCAAATCGCCGTCGCTGCCGCCCGTGCGCACGACATCGCGCAGGCTGACTGCGTCATCATGCCCTAGGCAAGCATGGAGCTCGCCGGTCGCGGTCAGCCGCAGCCGGTTGCAGTCAGCGCAGAAGTGCTCGGTCATCGCGGAGATGATCCCGAACCGGCGCCGCGGGTCGCTCGCCAGCGCCCAGTAGCGCGCCGGGCCCGGATCTGCGGACTCGGGCACCACGGCTACGAGCCGGCCCAGAGCGGCTTCGATCGCCTGGCGAATGTTCGCAGCCGCGATCGCGGCGGACCCATCATAGAGGGCGCCGCCGGACATCGGCATGTGCTCGATGAACCGCGGCGTGATGGAACGATCCCAGGCGAACGCGCACAGCGCGGCGAGCTCGCCGTCGTTGACCCCGTACAGTGCGACCGCGTTCGTCGCGACTCGTAGCCCGGCCGCACACGCGGCATCGATCCCGCGGATGACCGCCGCGACCTCGCCGCGCCCGGTGATCGCGTGGAAGCGCGCCGGATCGAGCGTATCGAGCGAGACGTTGACCGCGCCGAGCCCGGCCTCCGCGAGCGGCGCTGCGAGGTCGGCGAGCAGGTGGCCATTCGTCGTCAGCGCGAGCTGCTCGATGCCCGGCACGCCGGCGAGCCGGCGGACGAGCTCGACGATGCCGCGTCGCACCGTGGGCTCACCGCCGGTGAGCCGGAGCTTGCGGACACCGAGCCGCGCGAACACCGCCGCGATCCGCTCGAGCTCCTCGAACGTGAGCAGCGCGCTGCGCGGCTCGAACGCGAGCTGGTCGCCGAGCTCCTCGGGCATGCAGTAGGCGCAGCGGTAGTTGCATCGGTCGGTCACCGACATCCGCAGGTAGCGCACGCGGCGCGCGAAGGTGTCCACCAGGCTGGTGGGTAGCTGGACGATCTCCCGGTCGCCCGGCGCCCGATCGAGCACCGGGATCTCCTTCGCGTTGCCGACCATCGGGAGGTGGAGCCTCACCCTCGCAGTTGACCGTTCGGCAACGATGCCGTCAAGCCACCGCGCGCGATCGGTATTACTTGACAGATCGAGCGAAACCGCGCATTTATCCGCCCGCCGCAACCTCGCGGCAGGAGCCAAACAGATTGATGTTGCAGACTGCTCCCACGACGCCGCTCGACGGCCTGTGGATTTTGCTGGTCCAGAACGAAGGCGAGCTCGCGACCCAGGACAACGACGGTCGCGTGCCGGTGATGGCGCGCGCGGGAGACGACCGCCGCTACCTCCTCGTGTTCAAGAACGTCGCGAAGGCACGCGAGTTCGTCGCTACGAGCGAGCTCGACGGAGCCGAGCCCCGGATGGTCGTACGGGGCAACCGCGAAGACATCGTGAGGATCGCGAAGAGCGCCGGTGTCGTCGGGACGTTGCTCGACTACGATCCGTCGACGCAGAAGTACGCGTCGACGACCGCACTCGCGTAACCGTCAGCCCGTGATCACCAGCTCGTCGACGTCGCCGCGGCGCGACGCATCGCTGTTGATCGCCCGAGCGCACTTGACGCGCTCGATCTTGAACCCGCGGTAGATCGATCGCATGAACGGCGTGTCGCTGTTCGACAGCATCACCTTGCAGCCGCGCGCGATCAGCTTGCGCGCGGTGTCGGCCAACGCGCGTTGCTCGTCGGCAGCGAACACGCCCGCGGTGTAGCTCGTGAAGTTTGCGGTCGGCGTGACCGGATCGTACGGCGGATCGAAGTACAAGAAGTCGCCGCGCTCGGCATCGGCCACCGCGGTCTGGTAGTCGCCGCAGCGCAGCTCCGTGCGCTCGAGCACCGCGGCGGCGGCGTGCAGGGCGGCAGGCACGCAGATCGGCGGATCGGTGTAGCGTCCGATCGGGACGTTGAAGTCGCCCGATCGGTTGACGCGCCACAGGCCGTTGAAGCACGTCTTGTTGAGGTAGATGAACGCGGCCGCGCGATCGGCCGCAGGCCAGCTCACGTCGCGATCGTTCCAGCGCTCGCGCATCGCGTAGTAGTGACGTTCGTCATGCACCGAGCGATGGTGCTGGAGGCGACGGATCACGGCGGTGACATCGCTGCGCAGCGCGGTGTACAGGCCGATCAGATCGGCGTTGCTGTCGGCGAGCACGGCGCGCTCGGGCGCGAGGCGGAAGAACAGCGCGGCGCCGCCGGCGAACGGCTCGTAATACCGGCCGAGCTTGGCCGGGATCCGAGCGAGCAACTCGGGGAGCAGTCGGGTCTTGCCGCCGACCCACTTGACGACCGGTGCGGCGACCGGGTCTGCGAGCGGCGCGATGCGCGGCAGAGCTGCCGCGCGCATGCGTTGAGCCATGCGAGCAATGGTCGATGTGGGAGATCATGCGACCAACTTTTCGGCCGCATGTTCGCGCACTTCGATAAGGCGCTATCGAACGAACGCGCGTATCGTGGATCGTGATGAGGTGTGGCGCATGGTCGTGAAGCAATGAGGCGATCGCCGCGGTTGCTGTGCTTACTCGCGCTGCTGTCGGCGTGTGTCCAGACGCCGGCCGATGTGGTCGCCAAGATCAAGATCATCCCCGCCACGCCCGGCGACGACATCGAGCTCTATCTCGGAACCAACGCGCGACCGGGTCACCTGTCCGAGATCGCAGCCGATCAGCTCGCGATCGATCAGGTCCAAGCGTACGCCGTCGACCAGATCAAGCCGCACCTCGTCCTTCCTGCGGACTACGAGACGTATATCTCGGATTCTGAAGCGACCCTGGGCGCGGTGATCGCGTTCGAGGACCATGCGACCTACGCCGCCGCTGCCACGATCGACCTGTCCGCCGATCCGGCCCCCACCTACATGCTGCAGCTACAGGCGATCGGTGCGGCGTCGGGCCTCGACGCCGTCGAGTGGGGGCCGACCGACCCGACGGACGGCGAAGCGTCGAACGAGTGCGCGTACTACAACGGGCCCGATGCAGACGACAAGCAACTCGAGGTCGCGCTCGTCGTCGATACCGACACCGCGACGACCGTGACACCGTACGTCGACCTCGACTGCGACGGCTACCACGCGTCCACGGACGGCCAAACGCTCGAATGCAACGACCGCGTCTACGATTCGATGGGTCAGGCCGGCGACGATTCGACGTGCGTCGCGCCCTACCCGGCCGAGAACGACGACTGCCTCGTCGTCGGGCAGGCGTGCAACGACGGCACGCCGACGCCGACGGGATGCCCGGACACCATCACCGCGCAGAACCTGACGAAGTGGTGCGTTCCGACCGGCTATTGCGACGATCCGAGCTCCATCGCCAGCTCGCTGGCGGACATGATCGCGAAGCCGTCGATGACCGCCGGCGAGATCTCCTGCGACGTAGAGATCGATCCCCGTGACGGCCAGCCATGCGCGCCGACCGTCACCGCGACCGGATCTCCCGATCTCGTGCTGTGCGGGGGAATGCAGGCGATCGACGTCGAGATCGGTGCGGGCGGCCCGCCTTACGGGATGGACGCGATCATGCCGAACACGATGGACGCGACGGTCAGCGTGTCCCAGTCATCGGTCCCGTGCACGCTCGCGTTCTCGTTTAGCGGCGACTGGTCCGCGTTGGCCGGTGACGTGACCACGACGACGACACTCATGCTCGCCGTCACGCCGAGCGGCTCCGCTCGCGGCTTCGTCCTGCCGGTCTCGTTCACGACGACCGCGATCCGGATGGGCCAGACCTGCATGGACAGCCCTCCAGCATGCGCGGTGATGCTTCCGACCGCCGCGGCGGACCAGAGCCTGAGCGCGTGCCTCAACGCGCCGTGATCACGCCGAATGCATCGCGTCGTAGGCGTGAAACTGCATCGAGAACGTCGCGCCGCCCTTGGTGGCGCTGCGCAAGTCGGTCGAGTAGCCGAACATGTTGCGCAGCGGGACGTGCGCGGTCACGACGCGCTTGACGCCGCGCGAGCCCACGTCCTGGACCTGACCGCGACGCTGGTTGAGATCGCCGATCACCGCGCCCAGGTACTCGTCATCGACCGTGACCTCGATCAGCATGATCGGTTCGAGACGGGACGGCCGCGCCGCCGCCACCGCACGACGGAACGCTTCGGCCGCCGCCGCGCGTGCCCCGATCTCGCCGTTCGCGCCGTCGCGCAGCTGCACCGACGTCAACGTGACCTCGACGTCCTCGAGCGGATAGCCGTCCGGTCCACTCGACGCCGCATCGCGCAGGCCTTGCATCGCCGCTTGCACGATGACGTCGGGCAGCGGCGGCAGCGCCGGCAACGTGCGCTTGAACTCCATACCCGAGCCCCGCGGTCGACTGTGCACGCGGCAGCTCGCCTCGCCGAAGATCGCCTGTTCCTTGAGATCGCGCTCGAACACCGCGTGGCCATCGCCCTCGGCGAGCACGGTCTCGCGATACACGACCTGCGGCTTGCCGGCCCGCGCCTGGACGCCGTACTCGCGCTTCATCCGATCGACGATGATCTCGAGATGGAGCTCGCCCATGCCGGAGATGATGGTCTGGCCGGTATCGGGGTCGTCCTTGACATGGAACGTCGGATCTTCTTCGACCATCTTGCCGAGCGCGAAGTCCAAGCGCTCCTTCGCCGCCGCGGTGTCGGCCTCGATCGCCTGCGAGATCACCGGCTCGTAGGTGTCGATCCGCTCGAGCAGGATCGGAGCCTTCGGATCGCACAACGTGTCGCCGGTGGTCGCGTCCTTGAGGCCGGCAACCGCGACGATCTCGCCGGCGCCGGCCTTGTCGAGCCGCTCGCGCTTCGCCGCGTGGATGCGGAACAGGCGCGCGACCTTCTCTTTCTTGTTCGTGCGGACATTGAGGATCTCGTGGCCGGGCTCGAGCGTGCCGGAGAAGATCCGCAGGAAGGCGACCTTGCGGCCTTCGTCCATCGCGATCTTGAACGCGAGCGCGGAGAACGGCTCGCTGTTCTTCGGCAGCCGCACGACCTTCTCGCCGGCGCCGCCGTCGCGCAGCGTGCGAGGATCGACGCCTTCGATCGGCGGCACGTCGGCGGGCGACGGCAGGTAATCGACGACCGCATCGAGCAGCGAATGGATGCCCTTGTTGCGCAGCGCGGTGCCGGCGAGCACGGGGATGATCTTCACCGCGATCGTCGCCTTGCGGATCGCCGCGACGAGCTCGGCCTGCGCGATGTCTTGACCTTCGAGATACTTGATCGCGATCGCATCGTCGAGATCGGCGATCGCTTGGATCATCTTGTCGCGCGCGTCGGCGGCGGCGGCCGCGAGCTCGGCGGGGATCGGCTCGACCGTCGGCGTGTCGGTGACGTCGCCCGAGAACATCACCGCCTTCATCGCGACCAGATCGATGCAGCCGGTGAATTGGTCCTCGGAGCCGATCGGCAGCTGGACCGGGACGGCGTTCGCGCCCAGCCGCTCGCGGATGTCGGCGACGACCGAGGGGAACGACGCGCCGACGCGATCGAGCTTGTTGATGAACGCGACGCGCGGAATCTTGAACTTGTCGGCCTGGTGCCAGACCGTCTCGGACTGCGGCTGGACGCCGGCGACGCCACAGAACACGACGACCGCGCCGTCGAGCACGCGCAACGAGCGCTCGACCTCGATCGTGAAGTCGACGTGGCCGGGCGTGTCGATCAGATGGATCTCGTACTTCTTCCACTCGAACGTGATCGCGGCCGCGGTGATCGTGATGCCGCGCTCGCGCTCCTGCTCCATCCAGTCCATCTCGGTCTCGCCGTCGTGGACCTCGCCGACCTTGTGGATCTTGCCCGAATGAAACAAGAAGCGCTCGGACACGGTCGTCTTGCCGGCGTCGATGTGGGCGACGACGCCGAGGTTGCGGACCATATCGATCTTCGCCATACGCAGCTCCGAGCGGCCGGTATAGCGCAGAATTTCGGGGTTCGGTGTTAGTGTGAAGACCATGCGCGCAGCGATCGCGGCGGCGACGATCGGCTTGCTCGCGGTGGTCGCCGCGGCGCAGCCGGCGCCAAAGCTCGCGCGTGCGAAGCAGCTGTACGAAGCCGCGACCCAGGAGATGGCGGACGGCAAGTTCGCCGACGCCGCCCGCGACTACACCGAGGCGTATCAGCTGTCCCGCGACCCGGTGTTGTTCTACAAGATCGGGGTCGCGAACGAGAAGGCCGGGGACTGCGACGTCGCGTTGATCTATTACGGGCGCTACGTTCACGACGCGCATCCCAAGCCCGCGTTCGTCGAGCTCGCGAAGGCGAGGATCGCGGCGTGCGGCGGGGATCCGAGGAGCGCGCAGGCGGGAGGCGGAGATGAGCCGTCACCGCAGCCGCAACCGTCACCGCAGCCGCAGCCGCAGCCGCCGTCGCAGCCGCAGCCGTCGCCGTCGCCGCAGCCGCAGCCGTCACCGCAGCCGTCGCAGCAACCGCAACCGCAGCCGTCGCCGCAGCCGCAGCCGTCGCAGCAACAGCCGCCTCCTCCGGTTGCGCCTCTCGCCAGTGAAGACAAGAAGGCGGCTCCGCCGAAAGCGCACGGGCAGAATGCGGCGTGGCTGATGGTCGGAGGCGCGTTGACGTTCATCACGACCGGATCGGTGCTCGCGTATGCAACGAGCTCGTCCGAGCAGGATGTCCGCGACCTCTATGTCGGGCTCGGAGGGTTGCCGCCGAGCTACAACGCGACGACGGCGAAGCACTACCAGGATTTGCTCGACGAAGGTCATCGCTACGAGGACCTCGCATGGGCGTCGTTCGCGGTCGCCGGGGCATGCGCGATCACGGCCGCGATCCTGTTCAAGACTGGGCCGAGCGAGCACACGCTCGCGGTCACGCCGATCGCGGCGCCGCACACCGGTGGGATCGCCGCCGCGATCAAGTTCTGAGCCGGGCAACCGCTGAACGTCCGGCTGGCGCGCGGCGATCGCGGCGCGGTGCCTCGCTGGCACGATCCAGGTTTGCCGGCGCTTGAACATCGCGGAGTTGCGAGCGGGCGGGCGTTGGCGCGCGGCTTGTTAAGCAGCTGCGGAATGACACGAGCTCGTCTGGTCGCGCTGGTTGGAGTGATGGTGGTCGCAACGACGAGGGTCGCGGGCGCCGACACCGTGCCGGGTGAGGACGAGGCGCTCTACAAGTGCAAGGACCACGACGCGAAGCAAGAGCTGACGTTCAAGCCGGAGATCGAGCTCAAGGAGCTCGTGACCTGGGTGATGGGCTTCACGTGCAAGAACTTCGTGTACGAGCCGCGCATCGTCGCGAGCGGGCGCAAGGTGAACTTGATCATCCCGGGCAAGCTGACCGCGCCCGAGGCGTACCGCGCGTTCCTCGTCGCGTTGTCGACGATGGGGCTCGCGGTCGTCCCGAAGGGCAACCTCGTTCGCATCGTCGAGATGGCCACGATCAAGGGCCAGGCGCTGCCGATCTACGGCATCAACGCGCCGCCCGACGACGATCAGATCGTGCGCTACGTCCTGCGGCCGCGGTTCGCCGCGCCGGAGTTGTTGCGCCAAGGCCTCGCGGCGTTGAAGTCCGACGGCGGCGAGGTCCAAGCGATCGGCTCGTTGCTCGTGATCACCGACTACGCGAGCAACGTGGACGCGATGTTGTCGCTCGCGAAGCTGATCGACGTACCGGGAGGCAGCGACGGCATCTACACGATCCCGGTGCTCCACGCGGATGCGACCAAGCTCGCGAGCGAGGTCACCGGCATCATGGGGTTGTCGCCGACCGCCGCACCGGCGCCGACCGCGAGGTCGAGCCCCGGTGGGCCGACGCCGGTGGCGACCGACGCGCAGTCGTCACAGCTCACGCCGTCGAAGCTGATGGTCGATACGCGCACGAATACGCTGATCGTCGCGGGCAGCGAAGCGGCGTACCAACGGGTCAAGGCGCTCGCCGAGCGCCTCGACATCGCGCTCGAGATCGACGGTGGCGCCACGATCCACGTCTACCAGCTCGGCAGCGCGATCGCCGAGGAGGTGGCGAAGACGCTGAACGAGGCGATCTCGCGCGGCGGCCCTACGGCGAGCTCGGGGGCCGCCGCCGGCGGAACACCGACCGCGACGAGCATGACCGCGGCGAGAGCCTCGAACGAGACCGGCAACCTCGCGCTGGAGGGCCAGGCGAAGGTCATCGCCGACGCGAGCAGCAACAAGCTGATCGTGTCCTCGACCGGCCGCGACTTCGTGGCGATCCGCGACGTGATTCGCGAGCTCGATCAGCCGCGGCGCCAGGTCTACATCGAGGCGATGATCGTCGAGGTCGATATCACGAAGGATCTCGAGCTCGGCACCGCGATGCACGGCGCGCTGCCCACCCCCGACGGCAAGTCGCTGCTGCTCGGCGGGCTGCAATCGTCGCAGCTGTCGACGCTGAACCTCGGCACGCTGACCTCGGCGACCGGATTGATCGGCGGTATCCTCGGCTCGCAGCTCGGAAACTCGTCGTCGTTTCTCGGGACGAGCGCGACCAGCATCGCGTCGTACGGGGTGATCTTCCAGGCGCTCAACAACACGTCGAACACGAACATCTTGTCGATGCCGAGCTTCGTCGCGGTCGACAACCAGAAGGCGAAGTTCCAGGTCGGCACGAACATCCCGTACATCCGCGGCACGGTGCCGGTGTCGGCGGGCAATACCGCGATCACGACGACGAACATCGATCGCAAGGACCTCCTGCTGTCGCTCGAGATCACGCCGCATATCTCGACGAACGACACCGTGCTGCTCGAGATCAAGCACGACTCGTCGGATCTCGCGAGCAGCGATGGCACGCTCGGCCCGACCTGGGATCAGCGCACGATCGAGACGCGCACGGTCGTCAAGGACCAGCAGACGATCGTGATCGGCGGCCTGATGCAGGAGAAAGAGATCGAGGTGGTCACGAAGATCCCGTTGCTCGGTGACATCCCGGTGCTCGGCCGCGTGTTCTCGTACACGAGCAAGAAGAAGACGAAGTCGAATCTGCTCGTCTTGCTCACCCCGTACATCGTCAAGGATCAGTTCGAGCTCGATGCGATCCGCGAGCGCAAGACCCGCGAGCACGACGAGCTCGTGTCGTCGTTCCACGTGCTCGCCGGCATGAAGTACGAACCGAAGATCGACTACCGGCGCAAGCGCGGCTTGGTCGAGGAGATCAACCGCACGGTCGAGGCGATCGACGACGAGGTCGCGCAGCGCGCCGCGCTCGGCACGGCGAAGACCGTCGACCCCGGCCTCGTCGATCCGCCTACGGCTCGATGATCAGGCGCAACTCGAACGAGCCGCCCTGCCCGTCCGCCGACGCCGCGTCCGCGCTACCGCCCCAGGGCGTGACGATCGCGCGCGCTAGCTCGCCGAGCTCGCCGACTCGAGCGATGCCGCCGCCGTTGTCCGCGATCAGGACGACCCCGTAGCGATCCTCGGTCGACACTCGCACGCTGAGCGAGCTGCCTTGCAGCGCACGCGCCGACGCGGCGCTCGCCGCGACGAGCTCGGCGACGAGCAGCGCGAGCTGGCCCGGCACGCCCCGCGCCGGCCGCACGTTGCCGAGATCGAACAACAGCTCGATGCCTGCGGACAGGTGGTGACTCGCGAGTCGCAACCCGAGATCGACCGCGGTCGCGAGATCGAACCAGCCCGCCGGATCGTCGTGCAGGGCGCGATCGAGCTCGTCCAGCCGGCGCGCGAGCTGCGTGGCCTCGAGGTACGCCGCGGCGAGATCCTGACGCAGCGCCTGGAGCGACCGCCACGGGTACGGGGTCGGGCCGGTCGACGTCGCGACGTGACGCTCGAGGTGATCGACGACGAGCCCGAGACGATCGCGCAACGCGCGCACCGGATCCGCGAGCTGGCGCGAGACTTCGACCGCGACACTTCCGGACACGACCGTCCGCGGCTCGGTCACAGGCTCCCCGTCAGCAGCAGCCAGGTCTCGTCGATCCCGCCTTTCATCAGGCCGTGGGCATAGCCCAGCTCGAACGTGCCGGGCACGAAGTAGCCAAAGAACGCGTCGAGTCGGAGCGCGCCGCCGACCGAGACGCGAAAGTTCTTGCCGGCATCGGCCTCGTCGTCGTACGCGGTCGCGAGATCGGTCTGCAGCGCGAGCTGGACGCGGCGGAAGTAGACCGGCAGCGTCGCGATCCCGTGCTCGATCTGAAATAGCTCCTGGCGATACTCGATGTTCGCCATGTCGTATTGGTTTCCGACAATCGCGCGCGACGGATAGCCGTGCAGGTAGCCGGTCGCGGCCGCGCGCGTCGAGTTGACGATCGCCATCGCGATGTCTTGCGCGGGCACGCCACCCAAGCCGAACCCGCCGGGGTTGTCGAGATCGCCGGCGCGCAGCGCACCGAGCGCCGAGATCGCGAGCGTCGGCGTCCGGCCCCACAGTCGCTGATAGACATCGAAGCCGTAGCTCAGCGTGATGTCGCGATACGCCGAGCCGAGCGCCGGATGATCGAGGCGAATCGACGCGCTGACATCGAAGCCGGTGATCGGGCCGGTGCCGAAGATGTTGCCGCGGACGTTCGAGAATCCCGCGCGCGAGCCGAGGCCGCCGAGCACGTAGTTCGTGCGCGGTGAGGTCGGCAGTCGCTGATTCGGATCGAGCATGATCGGCGGCCCCTCGACGAACCGGAACCAGTCGAGGTCGTAGTCGAACGACAGCGACCAGCTCGAGCTCGGCCGTTGCTCGAACGGGATGCCGAACGAGATCGTGCCGGACCAATCTTCCTCGTGAAACGGCATGCTCACGCCATCGATCTTCAAGCCGGTACGCTCGGTGAGCGTGCGCGCGCCCGAGACGCGGAACGTCGGTCGCCAGCCGGTGTAACCGTAGGAAGCGCCGACGTCGGTGTCGCCGCGCTGCGTGTCGATGCCGACCGCGAGCGAATAGTTGTGGAGGCCGACCGCATCTGCGCCCGAGGTCTGGATCGATGCGGTGTTCGAGCCGACGTCGTACGAGCCACTCCAGGTCGGCGGCGCGAGGGTCTCGAGCGCGCGATACGGCCGAGGCTTCGTCACGGGCGATTCGTCGTCGCGGATCTCGAGCGCGGTGGGCTTCGCATCGACGTAGTCGCGCGCCGGCAACCACGTCGTTCGGTCGATCGGCACCTGATAGAGGTCGTAGCCACCGTTCGGTACGGCGGCTTCGTACGCGAGTCGCTTGTCGTCGACGGAGATCGCGCAGCGAAACGCGCCGCCGAGCACGTTCGTGACTTGCCACATCGAGTGGTCGCGAAAGTCATACGCGTAGATGTTCGCGATGCCGGTGCGATCGCTGTCGAAGTACAACGTGTGGCCATCGTGCGACCATGCGGGCGACATCTCGATCGCGCGATCGTGCGTGATCTCCTCGACGTGCCCCGACGCGACCTCGACGACCAAGATGTCGTGCAGCCCGCCGTTGCGCCACGCTGCGAATGCGATGCGCGTACCGTCCGGTGACCACGCCGGCTGATATGCCTGATCGTAACGCTGGCCGCGCCACACGACCGACGCCGGCGCGCCCGGTTCGACGTCCATCACCGCGATCACGCTCTCGCCGCGCTCGTTCTTCGAGAACGCGACGCGCCGGCCATCCGGCGACAGCGCGGGATCGCGCGCGCGCATACCGGTCGTGAGCCGGACCGTTTGATTCGTCGGAGCGTCCCACCGAAACAGATCCTGGAACGAGTAGTCGCGGCGATACACGCGACCTTGTTCGTAGACGATCGAGCCATCGGGCTCGAGATCGTATTTGCCCATCGCGTCGAGCTGGATGACCTCGCGCGAGCCTTTCTGATCGCCGTCGATCGGCATCGCGCGGACCTGAGCGAGCGAGTAGCCGTCGTATTGCTGCCAGTAGATCTCGCGACCGTCGGCGGAGTAGCGCGGCACTGCGTTGGTCTCGGCCGTGTGGGTCAGTGGCCGCCCGGTGATCAGGCCGCGCCGCTCCGACGCCATCTCCTGCATCCCGTACTTGTCGCGCAGGAACAGCTTCCAGTCGTCGTAGAGCTCGGTGAACGGCTTTCCGACGACCTTGGCGATCTGGCGATTGACCGCGAACGGCGGTGCGTACGAACCCGAGACGTGCGCCATCTTGCGCAGCGTGTCGTCGCCGAACCGATCGAACACGTAGCCGAGGAAGTGCGAGCCATACACGTACGCCGCATTGCCACGCGGGTACTGGCGCGGATCGCCGGAGACTTCGTCGAGCCGCAGATCCTTGTTCGCGTGCCGCGCGATGCGAATCACGCCGTCGAACATCGTGCCGCGAATGCGCCCGCCGGCCGAGCGCTTCGATTCCTCGTAGACCGCGATGCCTTCGATCAGCCAGCGCGGCATGATCTGGTTCGGCGCCCAGGTCTTGCCGAAGATGCCGTTGTAGATCTTGGGCAGCCCCGACATCGTGTCGAGGTGGAGGATGTGCGTGTACTCGTGCGCGACGAGGCCGTAGTACCAATCCTCGTGATCGTCGAGCTCGGTGAAGCCGGTCGGCCCGGTCGCGTACAGCTGGATCGCGTTGCGCGGTAATACGCCCGCGAAACCGTTCGCCGCGTCGGTGTCGTCGTTGATGACGATGATCGTCTTCGTGTCGGGCAGGTGATCGATCGCGGTCGACAACGTGCGATGCGCGCGCTCGGCGACGATGCCGACCCGCCTCGCGATGTCGTCGTTCGGCGCCCAGTAGTAGATGACGAAGTGCTCGGTCTCGACCGTGCGGTAGGCCCGCGTCGGATCGCCGGCCGATGCGACGCGAGAGGCGGCGAGGGCGATCGCGAGGCCGATCGCCACTCCCACGCCGGCGCGTGTCACCCCTGCCCCCGCTTGGCTTGATGCGCGAACATGTACGCGGCGACCACCGAGCGAATCTCCTCGGCGGTCGCCACATCGCGCACCCGGGCGACGAGTGCCGTCGCCCCCTCGAGATCGATCGCGCGAATCGTCGCCTTGACCTCCGGCACCGACACCGCGCTCATCGACAGCTCACGAATTCCGAGCCCGATCAGGATCGGCGCGAGCATCGGCTCGCCCGCCATCTCGCCGCACACCGTGACCGGAATGTTCGCAGCGCCGGCCGCCTTCACGACGTCGCCGATCAACCGGATCAGTGCCGGGTGCAACGGCTCGTACAGGTACGAGACGTACTCGTTCACGCGATCGACCGCCATCGTGTACTGGATCAGGTCGTTCGTGCCGATCGAGAAGAAATCGGCCTCCCGCGCGAGCAGATCGGCGACGAGCGCCGCCGAGGGCATCTCGATCATGATGCCGAGCTTGACCGCCTCGTCGAACGCGATGCCTTCGCTGCGCAGCTCCGCCTTGACCTGATCGACGATCACCTTGACCGCACGGAGCTCCGAGACGCCCGAGATCATCGGGAACATCAGCTTGAGCGGGCCATGCGCCGACGCGCGCAACAAGCCGCGCAGCTGCGCGTGGAACAGGTCGCGACCGAGCGGCGAAAGGCACAGCCGGATCGACCGCAGCCCGAGCGCCGGGTTCGCTTCGTCGAGCTCGGCGTCCTGCATGAAGCCGGCGAGCTTGTCGGCGCCGAGGTCGAACGTCCGGATCGTCGCGGGCCGGCCCTCGAGCCGGTCGAGCACTGCGACCGCGGTCTCGTAGTGCTGCTGCTCGTCGGGCATCGCGCTGCCGGCCATGAACAGGTACTCGCTGCGAAATAGGCCGACGCCCATCGCGCCGTACTCGATCGCGTCTTCGAGCTCCTCGGGGCCGTCGATGTTCGCGTAGAGCTGGACGTCGGCGCCATCGCTCGTGCGCGCCGGGAGATCGCGCATCGCCGACAGCTGGGCCCCGGCGGCGACTTGTCGCCGCTGCTCGTCGCGGAACTCGGCGACGGTCGCCGCCGACGGGTTGACGATCACGACGCCGGACGCGCCGTCGATCAGCACGAGGTCATCGGTCTCGACGAGCTCGGTGATGTTCTCGAGCGCGACGACCGCGGGAATCTCGTGCGCGCGCGCGATGATCGCGGTGTGCGACGTCTTGCCGCCCGCGTCGGTGATCAGGCCCGCGACCGCGGCGCGGTGCAGCGTGGCGGTGTCGGCCGGCGACAGGTCATACGCGACGACGATCGCATCCGGCGGCGGGTTGAGCGGACCGGTGTCTCGGCCGAGGAGATTGCGCAGCACGCGCTGGAACACGAACTCGACGTCGCTCTTGCGCTCGCGCAGGTACGGATCGTCGATCGTGTCGAACACGGCGCGGATATTATCGACCGCACGGCGCAGCCCCCACTCCGCGCAGATCTTCTCTTCGCGGACGTACTCGATCGCGGCGCCGACGAGGTGCTCGTCGTGCAGCATCATCTGGTGCGCGCTGATGATGTGGTAGTCGCTCTCGTTCTCGGAAGCGAGCTTCTGCTTGATCTTGTCGAGTTGCTTGTCGCTCGCCGCGATCGCCTTGTGCATGCGCGCGAGCTCGGCATCGACGTCGTCGGCTTCGATGTGATGGCGCGGCGCCTTGAGCGTGTCCCGGCCGATCAGATAGGCGCGACCGAATGCGATGCCCGCCGACACGCCCAAGCCCGAGCGCCGGACCTCGGGGCGTGCTTCACTCATCGGCCCTCGCCGAACTTGTCTTGGATCAGCGCGACGATCGCCGCGACGGCTTCGGCGGCGCGCTCGCCCTTGGCGCGAACCGTCACGGTCGAGCCCTTGCTCGCGACCAGCATGAGCACGCCCATGATGCTCTTGCCGTTGACCTCGTGACCGTCTTTCGAGACCACGACCTCGCACGGGAACTTCGACGCGGCTTGGACGAGCTTGGTCGCCGCCCGGGCGTGCAAGCCGAGCTCGTTGATGATCTGCAGTGTCTGCTCCGCGACGTCGGCCATCACTCCCCCCGATCCACGTCGCGATGGCGCACGAGGATATCCCAGTCGCCGGCAAGGCGACGGCGAAGCTCCTCGACGACCGCGACCGAACGATGGCGTCCGCCGGTACAGCCGACGCACACCGTGACGTACAGCTTCCCTTCATGTTGAAACTGCGGCAGCGCGAACTTCAGCAGGCTCTCGACCTTTTCGACCAACACCGTGCCGTCGCCGTCGAGCACGTACTTCGCGACGTCGGCGTCGCGACCGTCGAGATGCGTCAACGCCGGATCGAAGTAGGGGTTCGGCAGGAACCGCACGTCGAACACCAGGTTGAACTCGAGCGGCAGGCCGTGCTTGAACCCGAACGACACGAGCGTCACGGCGAGCTTCCCGGTGCCGCCGTAGCGGTCCTGGATGATCGACTTGAGCTGATGCATGTTGAGGTTCGACGTGTCGATGACCGCGGCGCCCTTGCGCAGCTCGGCCATCAGCTCGCGATCGCGCCGCACGCCGTCGACCAGGTCGTCGCCGGACAGCGGATGGCGGCGGCGGGTCTCGGAGAACCGGCGGAGCAACGCCGCGTCTTGCGCGTCGAGGAACATCACCTCGAGGCGATGGCCGGCGCCGCGCAGCTTCGCGAGCGCGTCCTTCCACGCCGACAAGTTGCGGCGCTGGCGCGCATCGATCGCGACGGCGAGCTTGTCGCGATCGCCTTCGTGCGCGAGGTGATCGACCATGCCGACGAGCAGCGGCAGCGGGATGTTGTCGACGCACGTGTACTCGATGTCCTCGAGCGCGCGTAGCGCCGTGCTCTTGCCCGCCCCCGACAACCCCGTGACGATGACGATCTGCATCGCCTACTCCACCGCGTCCGCGCCGGATTCTCCGGCCATCGCGCGATCGAGCTGGTCGCGAAACGCGCGCGCCGAGTGCGTGCCCTGGACCTTGAGCAGCTGGTTGCGCGCCGCGACCTCGATCAACGTCGCGATGTTCCGCCCGGGCCGCACCGGCAAGCGGACCTTCGGGATCTGGAGATCCACCAGCCGCTCGTACCGGTCGTCGAAGCCGAGCCGATCGTATTCCTCGGCGGAGTCCCACTCGGCGAGCTCGACGACGAGCTCGATCTTCTTCGCTTCGCGCACCGACGCGATGCCGAACAGATCCTTGACGTTGATGATCCCCAGGCCGCGGATCTCCATGTGGTGACCGAGGATGCCGGCGCCGCGGCCGGTCAGCTGGCTGTGTTGGCGGCGGATCAGGATGACGTCGTCGGCGACGAGCCGATGGCCACGCACGACGAGATCGAGCGCGGTCTCGCTCTTGCCGATGCCGCTCTTGCCGACGACGAGCACGCCGATGCCGAGCACGTCGAGCAACACGCCGTGCACTTCGATCGACGGCGCGAGGCGATCCGCCATCCACGCGGTGACCGACGCGATGAAGTCGGCGGTGACCAGCGTCGACGTCATCACCGGCACGCCGCGCGCTTCCGCCGCGGCCGTGAGCTCGGCCGGCGGCGCGAGATTGCGACACACGACCACGCACGCCGGATCGCTTGCGAGCATCGTCTCGATCCCGACGCTGCGCGCGGTAACCGTCGCCGCGAGATACTCGATCTCCGTCCCGCCCATCACGAGCACTCGACCCGAGTGCAGTTGCTCCGGCCAGCCGGTCAACGCGAGCCCAGGCTTCTGGATCCGCGGCACGGCGATCGTGCGCCCGAGTCCCGCCAGCCCGGCGACGGCAGTAACGCCCAGCTCCGACCGCTCGAGCAACTCGCCGACCGTGATCATGCTCAGTATTTGGCGTCTTCGTCCGCGACGACGGTGTACATGGAGTCGGCGTCGCTTGCCGCGAGCAACCGACGTCGGAACTCGGGATCCTTGAACACGCGGCTGATCCGCGCGAGCGCCTTGAGATGCGCGCCGGTCGACGACTCCGGCGCGACCAGCACGAAGAACAGATACGTTGGCTGCCCGTCCATCGAGTCGAAGTCGACGCCGGCGGGCGCGCGGCCCAAGCAAGCGACGATCTCGCTCACCGAGCTGAGCTTGCCGTGCGGAATCGCCACGCCTTCGCCGATCGCGGTGGACGCCAGCTGCTCGCGCTCGACGAGCACGCGCGATAGCGTCGCGCGCTCGATCTTCGGCTGACGCTGCGCCATGAACGCTGCCAGCTCTTCGAGAATCCCACGCTTGTCGGTCGACGACAGCGCGGGAACGACCATGTCGCGCTTGATCAGATCGACGATCTTCATCGGCCCGGAATGACCCTACCACGGCGCGCCGGAGGTTTCCTGTCTAGGACGGCGCGCTAGGGGTCTCGATCAAGCCGTAGTTGCCGTCCTCGCGCTTATAGACGACCGCGACGCGTCCGTCGGTGTCGCTGCGAAATACGAGGAACGGCTCGTGCAGCAGGTTGAGCTGGACGATCGCGTCCGACACCGACATCGGTTGCGCATGGAACTTCTCGGTCTTGACGACCTTGAAGTCGGGCTCGGCGCCCTCGCTCGCGACCCTCGAGTGACCGTTCGTGGGCTTGCCGTCGATCTCGGCGAACGCCTCGTCGATGATCGAGTGTGACCACGGCAGCGCGACGACGTGGTGCGGGCGCGCGCGCATGCCCTCGAGCTTGCCCTTGTACTTGCGGACCTGGCGCTCGATCTTCGCGATGCAAAGGTCGATCGAGCTGTACATGTTCTCGGTGATCTCGCTGCCCGCGATCGCCAAGCCGTTGTGGAGCTGGAAGCTCACGTCGATGCGGTGATGGTGACGTTCCGTGGAGAGTACGACGTGACACGCGATCGGATCTGGCAGGTACTTGCGCACTCGCTCCATGCGCTCTTTTGCGTACGACTTCAGTGCCTCGGTCGGTTCCATATGGCGGAACGTCACCGCGAATTGCATCGAGTCCTCCTGGTGGTTCGACTCGATTGTACCGCCGCCGCCGCCCCGAAGTGCCCTCGTTACGCGCCGTAGTTTCGACAGCGTGGCGAGTGTACTCGACTTCTCTGCTAGCGGCCGAACACGAGGCCCATATCGAACATCACGCTGCGATCGATGCCGGTCGGTGGCGTCGGGTATGTACATGGGCCGCCGCACTGCGACGAGGTCGCGACGTTGTCGCGCGACGCGAGCGTGAAGCGCATCCCGAAGGTCATGCCGCCGTGGCTGTCCCCGAAGTGCATGAGCTCCGTGCCGAAGCCAAGCGACAAGTCCGGCCGCCACCACACGCCGCCGGCGTCCCATTGCCACGCCTCGACGCCCGGGCCGGCCTCGATGTAGAGATCGGCGAACAGGCCGTCGGGGGCGTCGTAGGCATGGCCGAACATCCAGCGCGCATTCGCGCCCAGGCGGTGCATCAGCCCGCGCCCATCGCCGGTCTCCGGCACGCCGCCGCGAGCGGCCAGCACCGGCTGCGCCGGCACCGGGTACACCACCGACATCAGGTCGTACTCGGCCGCGAGCAACCACCGGCCGTGCCGCGCGCCGACCATCGCATAGCCCGGCACGTCGATCCCGGTGTCTTTGCCATCGGCGAAGAACGAGCCGAGCCGCATGCCGAGCAGGCCTTCGAGCCGCCAGCGCGGACTCTCGACCGGATCATCGGCGTGCGCGCCCCCTGCGGCGGCGAGCACGAACAGCACGGCGAGCGAGCCTGACCTCATCATGTCCGTTCGGACGGCAGCTCGCGCCAGTCCGCGCATGAAGCGTTCGTTAGCGCGACCGCGCGAACCGGGGCAGACCGAAATCTCGGCTACGTCGCTTAGAAGACTTGCTTGCGCTTGCTCGAGCTCAGGATGCCGAGCTGCTCGCGATACTTCGCGACCGTGCGGCGGGCGATGTCGATGCCGCCCTTCTTGAGCAGCTCGACGATCTTTTGATCGCTGTGCGGCCGCTTCGGATCCTCGGCAGTCACCAGCTCCTTGATCTTCGACTTCACCGCCTGCGACGCGAGGTCCTCGCCGTTGGTGCGCGAGATACCGCTGTTGAAGAAGAACTTCAGCTCGAAGATGCCCTGGGGCGTGTGGACGTACTTGCTCGTCGTCACGCGCGACACCGTCGACTCGTGCATGTCGATGTCTTCAGCGACGTCGCGCAAGATCAGCGGCTTGAGGTGTGCAATACCTTTGTCGAAGAACTCGCGCTGGAACTTCAGGATCGACTCGGCGACCTTGATGATCGTGCGCTGGCGTTGCTGGATCGACCGGATCAGCCACTGCGCCGACTTCAGCTTGTCCTGGACGTAGTCCTTGCTCGCCGCGCCGCCCGCCATCGCGTTCTTGTAGAACCCGCTGATCTTCAGCTTCGGGAGGCCGTCGTCGTTCGGCACGACGAAATACTTGTCGCCCACCTTGTGGATATAGACGTCGGGCGTGACGTAGTGCGGATCGTCGGTCGAGTATTGCCGGCCCGGCCGTGGATCGAAATCCATGATGACCTTCGCGGCCTCGTAGATCTCGTCGAGCGGCTGCTTCAGGTCGCGCGCGATCGCTTGATAGTTCTTCTTCTCGAGGTTGCCGAGGTGGCTGCGGATCATCTTCACGCACAGGTCGTCGTCCTGACCTGCGGCGATGCATTGGATCAACATGCACTCGGCGAGCGAGCGCGCGCCGATGCCCGTCGGATCGAAGCTCTGGATCTTTTCGAGCACCTGCTCGCACAGGACTGGATCGACGCCCATGTCCGCGGCCATCTCCTCGACCGGGGGATCCTTGAAGTAGCCGTCGGCGTCGATGTTGCCGATGATCGTCATCCCGATCTCGAGCTGCTCGGGCGGCAGGTCGGTCATCTTCAGCTGCCATGCGAGGTGATCGTGCAAGCTCGGCGGCTTGGTCAGCGTCGCTTCGAGCGACGGCAGCTCGTCGCCGTCCCCGCGGAACGCGGGCATCGGAGGGCCCATGCTGTAGTTGTCGAGATAGTTCTCCCAGTCGATCTCGGACACCGCCGCCGCGTCGCCCTTGATCTCGGACTGCGCGACCCCATCGACGACCGAGCCCTCGATCGGGGTTTCGGTCGCCCCTGCTCCCTCGAGCTGGTGGAGCTGTTGCTCCTCGCCACCCATCTCGTCGCGCTCGCGGCTGCGCTCGTTCTCGAGGTCCATCTCGTCGTCGAGAATGGGGTTGTCGAGCATCTCGTCATGCACGAGATCGGCCAATTCCATTCGGCTCAGCTGAAGCAGGCGGATCGCCTGTTGCAGCTGCGGTGTCATCACCAGCTGCTGCGACAGCTTCAGTTCCTGGCGCATCTCCATCGCCATCGGAAACTCCTTTGGAAAATCAGGCCTTATCGAACCGACATGGGCGATGAAACATCGCTGGTACGTCGCTTGAAAGGAAGCCTGACACCAAAGCCCCAAGGTGTAAAGGGCCAATGGCCCGCGTCTTGCTGTAGGTCCGCGGGCGAGCGGTGCTGAGCCGCTACTTGCGCTTCGCCTGATACTCGAGCGCGGCCTTGATGAACCGCGAGAACAACGGGTGCGGTGCGCTCGGCCGCGACTTGAACTCGGGGTGAAACTGACAGCCGACGAAGTACGGATGCTGCGGCAGCTCGAGCATCTCGACGAGCCGACCGTCGGGCGACAGCCCGGACAGCACCATGCCGTGGCGCTCGAGCGCGTCGCGGTAGTTGTTGTTCACTTCCCAGCGATGGCGATGGCGCTCGGAGATGTCGGTCGCGCCGTACGCCTCGGCCGCGCGCGTTCCGGGCTTGAGCACGCAGGGATATGCGCCGAGCCGCATCGTCGCGCCCTTGTCGGTGACGCCGCGCTGGTCCGGCATCAAGTCGACGACCGGATGCGCGGTGTTCGGATCGACCTCGCTCGAGTTCGCCCCGGCGAGCCCGCACACGTTGCGCGCGAACTCGATGCATGCCATCTGCATGCCGAAGCAGATACCGAAGTAACGGAACGCGGCCCTCGCGCGCGAACTTCACCGCCGCGATCTTGCCTTCGGTGCCGCGCGCGCCGAACCCCGGCGCGACGAGGATGCCGTCGTAATCGCTGAGCGAGGCCGTGCCGATCTTCTCGAGCTCCTCGCTATCGATGTGCTTGATCTCGACCCGACAATCGTTCGCGATGCCGCCGTGGAGCAGCGCCTCGTTCAGGCTCTTGTACGCCTCGATGAGCTGGACGTACTTGCCGATGAACCCGACCGTCACCTTCTTCTTCGGCTCTGTGATCCGTGCGACGACCTGTTCCCACGCGTCGAGCCGCGACGCGCGCGACCAGATGTTGAGCAGCGCGGCGAGCTTCTGATCGAGCCCCTGCTCCGACAGCATCAGCGGCAGCCGATAGACGGTGTCGACGTCGATCGACTGGAACACCGCGTCGCTGTGGACCGAGCAGAACATCGCCATCTTCTTGAGCGCGTCCTCGTGCAGCTTCTGCTCGCAGCGCACGACGAGCACGTCGCACTGGATGCCGATCTCGCGCAGCTTCTGGACCGAGTGCTGGGTCGGCTTGGTCTTGAACTCGCCCGCGGCGCGGATGTGCGGCACGAGCGTGAGGTGGACGCTCACCGAGTTCTGCGCGCCGAGCTCGATCGCGCAGCTGGCGCACCGCCTCGAGAAATGGCAGCGACTCGATGTCGCCGACCGTGCCGCCGACCTCGACGACGAGCACGTCGAGTCCCTCGGCGCAGCGCAAGATCCGCTGCTTGATCTCGTCGGTGATGTGCGGGATGACCTGCACGGTCGAGCCGAGATACTCGCCGCGGCGCTCTTTGCCGATCACCGACGAATAGATCTGACCGGTCGTGATGTTGTTGAGCCGCGACATCTTCGACGACACGAACCGCTCGTAGTGACCGAGATCGAGATCGGTCTCCGCGCCGTCGTCGGTGACGAACACTTCGCCGTGCTGCGTCGGATTCATCGTGCCCGGATCCACGTTGATGTACGGATCGAGCTTCATGTTCGCGACCTTGAGGCCGCGGTTCTCCATCAACGCGCCGATCGTCGCCGACACCATGCCCTTGCCGAGCGACGACACCACGCCGCCGGTCACGAACACGAATTTGGTCTGCTGCGCCATTGGGGAACCCCTGATGGCGCGATAAGCCGGCGCGCCAGAGGGGTTCTACCCGATCGGGAACGGCAAACACAACCGGTTCTAAGATCCCGGTGGTTTTGCCGGAGAAATTGATCAACCAAGAACAGGCAACAGGCAACGGGCAATGGGAGATCCGGCATTGCCTGTTGCCTGTTGCCTGTTGATCAATTGATCAATTTCTCTAACCTAGTTGCCGGCGCCAGCCCGAGATCTCCGTCGAGGCCGCGCCGTTGCTGGCCGGCGCGACCGTCACGCGCGCCGCGGGACTCGACGTACCCGCAGCGAGCGCCGCGGCGATCACCATCGCGTCGAGCTCGGCGGCATCGGCGCGTGGCTTGAGCGCGGCGGCGTGGCGCGCGATAAATCCGGTGTCGTAGTCGCCCTCGACGAACGACGCGTGGCGCACACAGCGGCGATGGAATGCCAAGTTTGTCGCGATGCCGCGCACCTGATACTCGTCGAGCGCGCGCCGCATCCGGGCGAGGGCCTTCGCGCGATCATCGCCCCACACGACGAGCTTCGAGATCATCGGATCGTAGAACACCGAGATCTCCGCGCCCTCGTAGCAGCCGCTGTCGTTGCGCACGTACGGCCCGTCGGGCACGCGCAGGTGCGTGATCGTGCCGGGCGATGGCAGGAACTTCACCGGATCCTCGGCGTAGATCCGGCACTCCATCGCGTGGCCGCGGCGGCGCGCATCGAGCTGATCCTGCGTCATCGGCAGCGGGTGGCCCTCGGCGACCTCGAGCTGCCACGCGACGAGGTCGATGCCGTAGACCAGCTCGGTCACCGGATGCTCGACCTGCAGCCGGGTGTTCATCTCCAAGAAATAGAATCCGCCGCCGTCGCCAAGCAGGAACTCGCACGTGCCGGCACCGACGTAGTCGACCGCACGCGCCGCCGCGATCGCCGCTGCGCCCATGCGCGCGCGCAGCTCGGCAGGCACGACCGGCGATGGCGATTCTTCGATGACCTTTTGATGGCGGCGTTGGATCGAGCAGTCGCGCTCGCCGAGGTGCACGAGGTGGCCGTGGCGATCGCCAAAGATCTGGATCTCGATGTGGCGCGGTCGCTCGATCGCCTTCTCGAGGTAGACCGTGCCATCGCCGAACGCCGCGGTCGCCTCACGCCGCGCGCCGTCGAAAGCAGCGGTGAATTCGCCCTCGGCGGCGACCAACCGCATGCCTTTGCCGCCGCCGCCGGCGGCCGCTTTGATAAGTACCGGAAAGCCGATCTTCTTCGCCGCCACCACCGCCTGGTCGGCGGTCGGAAAGCCATCGCCGGCCGGGCCGTTGTCTCCCGGTACGACCGGCGTGCCTGCGGCGGTCACCGTCTTGCGCGCTTCGGTCTTGCTGCCCATCTTTCGCATCGCGTCGGCCGACGGGCCGATAAACGTGATCCCGGCGGCGGTGCACGCCTCGGCGAAGTCCTCGTTCTCAGACAGAAAGCCGTAGCCGGGGTGAACCGCGTCGGCGCCCGCTTGCTTACATGCAGCGATGATCTTGTCGATCACGAGGTAGCTCTGTGCGGCAGGTGCCGGGCCGATCGCGATCGCGGCGTCGGCGAGCTGGACGTGGGGCGCGAGCCGGTCGGCGTCGCTGTAAACGGCGACGGTTTCGACGCCGCGTTCCTTGCATGTGCGCATGACGCGGACGGCGATCTCGCCTCGGTTGGCGACGAGCACGCGCTTGATCGGGCGAATCATCGCGCGGCACATTACCAGTGGTTGGCGGGTAGCGCGTTGCATCAGGGGCGCCGGGGCCTTAGAATCGAGGCGAATCGGCGTCTTGCGCTGCTTGAGGGAGCAGTGAAGGCGCCGCTGGGAGAACGCCTTGGTCGATCCAAATACCCGTCAGGGGAAACGCACGCCGGTCACGCTCAAGATCAAGTTCAAGAGCGAGACGCTGGAGCAGTTCATCGAACGCTATGCGGTCGATGTTAGCCAAGGCGGCATCTTCATCCGCACGAAAGAGCCGCTCGCGGTCGGCACGCAGATGAAGTTCGAGTTCCAGCTCAAGGATGCGTCGCCGTTGATCGCAGGCGAAGGCACGGTGGTGTGGACGCGCGAGAACGATCCGAGCCGGCCGGCGATCGCGCCGGGGATGGGCGTGCGCTTCGATCGGCTCGCCGACGGCAGCCAGCCGGTGCTCGAGCGCATCCTCGCCGAGAAGGCGAAGCAAGCGCCGCAGCGGTCCCAGGCCGAGGCGACCAAGCCGCCGATGTTCACCGACACGCCGACGCGGGTCGCACCGATCCCGACCGATCCGCTCCAGCACAAGAGCGGGCCGACCCGCAAACGCTCGGACTCCGAGAAAACACCGTTGCCGCGGCCGATGCCGTTCCACTCCGACGCCGACGAGTTTCCCGAGGAGGCGTTCGAAGAGGCCACGAAGGTGCGAGCACTCGACGAGCTCGTCGCCGCCACGATGGATCCGGGCAACGAGACCGCGATCATGCCGCCGGACGAGCTCGCACAACGCCGCACGACGTCGGGCCGCGCAGACTCGACGCTCGCCGATCCGCCGACTGCCGTGACCGCGCCCGAACCGAGCGGCCGGACGCCGAGGATGCTCGACACCTCGCCGTCGCCGCGCACCGAAGCGGTGGGCCGCTCGGCGCCGACGGCATCGACCCCGCCGGACAATCAAGCGAAGACTCGACTCGGGATCGAACCGGCGAAGGCCGACACCAGTCGACCGATCGCGGTCGCGAAGGATCCGCCGTTCGCACGCAATCGCGAGAGCAAGGCGCCGCCGATCACGATCCCCGAGCCCGCGCCGCCGCCGGCGAAGCAGCCGAGCTCCGCGCCGATCGTCATCGGTATCCTGGTCGTCGTCGCGGGCGCGCTCGCCGCCGGCTGGTATTTCTTCCTGCGCGAGAACGTGGTCGACAATAACCGCGCGACGACCTCGGCCAACAACGGCTCCGCGATCGCGAATGGCAGCACCACCGGCTCGAACGCGATGACGCCGGACAACGGCTCGAACACCGCGAACGGCTCGAACACCGCGAACGGCTCGAACACCGCGAACGACTCGAACACCGCGAACGGCTCGAACACCGCGAACGGCTCGAACACCACGGTCGCCGATACCGGCAGCAACGGCTCCGCGGCACATCCGATGACTGGCTCGAATGCGGCGGTCCACCCGCCGACGGCGCCGATGGTCGACACCTCGATCACCGCGTCGGTCGACAAAGCCAAGATCACGATCAGCGGCGCGAACAAGAGCGGCGCGTCGCCGTTCACGGCGAAGCTCGAGAAGGGCAAGCAGTACATGGTCCGCGTCGAGGCGCCCGGCTACGTCGCGCTCGATCTCGACGTCACGGCCGGCGACAAGGCGACCGCCAAGCTCGTCGCGAAGCCGCACGTCGTGACCGTGACGAGCACGCCGTCGGGCGCGACGATCTACATCGACGGTGTTCCGACCGGCAAGCAGACGCCGTCGGACGTCGAGCTGTCGAAGGCGCAGGCCGCCAGAGGCCACGTCAAGATCCAGTTCCGCAAGTCCGGTTATAGGCCGGTCGATCAGGTGCTCGCGGCGGCCGCGTTCACCGACGACGACACCAAGTCATCCGCGGCGGCCGATGCCAAGCTCGTGGTCGCGCCCGTGGTCGTGGTCCAGCATCCACCGACGACCGCCGGTAGCGGCGCGGGCTCGGGCTCGGGTTCGGCGACCGCGGTGACACCCGACGGCCAGGGCAGCGCCGCGACGCCGGACAAGGGTAGCGGGGCCGCGCCAGACAAAGACAAAGACAAAGACAAAGACAAAGACAACAACGGTGGTGGCGCTGGCAGCGGCCCCGTGACGACCCCGAGCGGCGCTACGGCAGGCTCGGCGGCAGAGCCCGAGCCCGACTTCAACAAGCTGAAGTAGCGCTACCGGGTCACCGCATAGGTCCCCGGCGCGGTCACGAGCGAATCGGGGAGCTGTGCCGCGAGCGCGGGTGCGATCGCCGGATGCTGCGCTGCCGATACGGTGATCGTGCCGTCGTCGTGCAGCTCGATCGGACGGTTCCAGTCGAACTCGCGCCAGCTCGCGGGCGTCCAGCTCGCGGTGCGAGGGTGGCACGCGGCGCGCCCGGCCACCGGCAGTGGCCGCGAGCACGTCGCATCGGCAACACCGCGCCGGCACACGACCTCGAGGCCGGTGCAGTAAAACCACTCGCGCTCGCCGGTTCGATGAAAGCCCGCTTGGATCGCGCGCAGCACGATCCACGAGCCGTGCTCGACGAGATCGACGACGACGTACGTGTCCTTTAGATTATCGTGCAGCACCCAGTCGGGATCGTCTCCGCCGTGGTAGAGGTCGCCCAGCACGCGATCGACCAGCCAGCCGTGCTCGGTCTGCAGCGCGACGAACGAGCTCTTGCGCGAGCCATCGCTGATCGTCAGCACCGCGGCATGGTCACTGCGCGGCCCGACCGTCAGCGTCTCGCCCGCGTACGAGCCGTCGTGTTGCAGATCAGACACGAAGTCTGGGAACGAGCGGTACGGTCCGTCGAGCGCGACGCCGATCGAGGCCGGCGAATCGGCGCGGGCCGTGGCTGCCGCGATCGCGACCAAGCAGGTGACGCGCCACATCCCACCGCTAACGGCCGCTCCGAGGACTTTATTCACATCGCCTTCAGCCACTTCGCGGGGTCGCCGACTCGCGGGCGCTCGCCGCCGCGCACGAGGTAGCGCACCGCCGCGGCGAGCCCGTCGAGCGTCAGCTGCCACATCGGGAACACGCTCGCGATCACCTCGATCGTCGAACTCGCCCAGAATCGATCCGGCTCCGGGTTGAGCCACGCCGCGCTGCGGAAGTGCGCCGCGAGCCGACGCAGCCACTCGATGCCGGACGCGCGATTTTGCGAGTACAGATACATCGAGCCGCCCGGATCGAGCAGCTCGGCCGGATGCATCAACGCGTCGCCGACGATCACGAGCTTCTCCTCGCGCGAGCTGTTCGACAACAAGTCGGCGACCGGCACCGACCTGCGCAGCTGCGCGTCCTCGTACACCGCGTTGTAGACGCAGTTGTGAAAGTAGTAGCTGCGAAACTTCGCGAACCGGCCGGCGCGCGACGCCGCGGTGAACAGCCGGCTGACGAGCTCGGCATGTGGATCCATCGAGCCGCCGACGTCCATCAGCAGCACGACCTTGACGCGATTGCGCCGCGGCGGCCGGAACACGATGTCGATCTCGCCGCCGTTCTTGCATGTCTTGTCGACGGTTTCGTCGAGGTCGAGCTCCTCGATCGCGCCTTCGCGGCCGAGCCGGCGCAAGCCGCGCAAGGCGACGTCGATCTGGCGGACGTCGAGCACGATGTCGCGGCGATACTCTCGAAACAGCCGCTGATCCGCGACCGCCATCGCGCTGCGGCCCCCGCCCGCGCCGACCCGCATCCCGGTCGGGTGCTTGCCGTTCGAGCCGAACGGCGACGTCCCGCCGGTGCCGATCCAGCGGTTGCCGCCGTCGTGACGCTCTTGCTGTTCCTTGAGCCGTTGCTCGAACAGCTCGCGCAGCTTATCGAAGTCGAGCTCGCGCAGCGCCGCGCGCTGCTCGGGCGTGAGCTGGTCGAGCGCGCGCGGATCGTTGAGCCAGCCGCGCAATTGTTCGGTCAGCTCGATCGCGGAGATGTGGATGTCTTTGAAGTACGCGAGGAACGCTTCGTCGTACGCGTCGTACAACGCGATGTCCTTGACGCAGATCGTGCGGCACAGTCGATAGAACCCATCGACCGAGCTGTCGTGCAAGCCCGAGCGCGAGCGCCTCCATCAGCGCCATCCACTCGTGGGTCGACACCGGGATCTTCCTCGCGCGCAGCTCGAACAGGAAGTCGATCAGCACGCGCTACGCCTTCGCTCGTTTCTGCAACAGCTCGACGTCCGCTTCGGTCTTGAGCAGCGTGCCGAGGAACGGAATGCCGCCGCCGATCCGCGCGAGATCGACGCCGGACTTCTTGAGCGCGCTGATCCAATCGATCAGCTCCGAGGTCGACGGCTTCTTGCGCAGCTTCGGCGTCGCGCGCAAGCCGAAGAACAGCTCGAGCGTCTGATCGAGCACGCGATCGCTGAGATCCGGATGATGGACGCGCACGATCTCGGTCATCAGCGCGCGATCCGGGAACTGGATGTAGTGGAACACGCAACGCCGCAGGAACGCGTCGGGCAATTCCTTCTCGTTGTTCGACGTGATGACCACGATCGGCCGCTCGCGCGCGGCGATCTCGCGCCCGGTCTCGTCGATCTTGAACCGCATCGCGTCGAGCTCGAGCAGCAGATCGTTGGGGAACTCGAGATCGGCTTTGTCGATCTCGTCGATCAGCAGCACGACGCGATGGTCGGCGGCGAGCGCCTCGCCGAGCGGGCCGAGCTTGATGTAGTGCGCGATGTCCTTCACGTCGCCGCCACCGAACCGCGAGTCGTGGAGCCGCGCGACCGTGTCGTAGAGGTAGAGGCCGTCCTTGGCCTTCGTCGTCGACTTGACGTGCCAGCGCAGCAACGGCAACCCGAGCGAGGCCGCGAGGTTCTCCGCGAGCAGCGTCTTGCCGGTGCCGGGCTCGCCGCGGACGAGCAGCGGCCGAGCGAGCGCGACCGCGACGTTGACCGCATGCTCGCAGATCCTGCGACGCGATGTACGTGGCCGTGCCGGAGAACTGACTGAATTGCTCGTCGGACATCGTCCGCGAGCCTAGCAGAGCCGGCTACCGCCTGCGGCGGCCTTCGATATACGCATCGCCGATCGCGTAGAGGTGCGTGCCGAGATGGACGAGGCCGCAGATACCGCCGATGATCGGAAAGCCGCCGAGAAACGCCGCGCCGGTAGCGACCGCGACGACGAACACGCCGATCGCCTTGTCGGTCTCGCCGTTGATCAACTGGCCGACGCCGGGAATGACGGCGCTGGCCACTGCAGGCACGACCCCGCTGCCCCCGCTGCCACTCTTGACCAACTCGTTGCTCATGACCTGACTATGACCGATTCGGTACGGGCGCGCACTCAGAACCAGAACGACGCGCCGAGCATGAACATCAGGTAGTGGCTCTTGTACGTGCCCTCGTTGACCGGGCTCTCGGCCTGGTGCGTGGAGTCGATCAGCGGGTTGACCGGGTTCGGCCCCTTCTGCTCGTTCTGCGGCAGATCGGTGCCGGTCGGCGACGCGGGATAGCCCGGCGTGCCGCCACAACCTTCATCCCCTGGCGCTGCGGTCGGGTTGCACGTCCGGTCGTCGGTCCGCGTTCCCTCGAGCACCCCGCCGAACCCGGCGTCGATCTCGATCCGCTTCATCTTGTAGCCGACGCCGGCGGTCAGCGTCGTGCGCGCCGCGCCGTCGAGGTCCGCGCGCTCCCACCCCGGCTTCGCCGCCGCGGTGTCGTAGGCCACGCCGCCGCGGAGGATCAGATCGTGGCCGCCCGCGGGAATGATGTAGCTGCCGCCGAGCCGCACGCCGTAGGTGTCTTGGAGGCCGTGCTCGATGACGCTGTCCTTGAGGCTGAGCGCCTGGTTGATCACGCCGTCGACGACGACGCGGTAGTTCGACACGCTATCGGCGCCCCAGTTCTCCCAATCGAGATCGAGCTCGATGTCGCCCTGGAGCTTGCCATCGCGGCCGAGGAACTTGTAGCGACCGCCGACCTGGGCGTTCATCGGCAGCGCGAGGCTGACGCACGCCTTGAGCGCCGCCGGCGTGCCACCCGGGGCGCAGCGCGCGAGGGGGTCGGTCGGCGGGGTGATCGTGACGGGCTGACCGCCGACCGAGACCGCAGGGCCGTTCGCCGCGACCGCGGTGCCCTTCGCGTTGATGTCGAACTCCGACGTATAGTTCGCGCCGAACTCGAGCTGGGGCGTCGGCCGATACGTCGCTCCGGCCGCGAACTGCGGCACGAAGTTGTCCTTCGCGTCGACCGTGAACATGCCGTCGTTCTCGATCCACTCGTCGTAGTTCTCGGGGATGCCCCACAGCACGGTCGTCGACTTGAGTGACGCGAGGCCGGCGGAGAACCGCGCGCCGATATCGATAGGGATGTTCGGCAGCGAGTACGCGACGACGACGCTCGGCAGGATCACCGTCGCCTGCTGCTGCATGATGTCGTAGCGGGTCGGCGGCGGTGGCACCGACGAGCCGCTGTTGAACACGAACTTCTGGCCGTTGACCGTCGTCATGTCGCGGAACGGATACGCGTTCGGGGCGTAGACGCCGGCCGCGACGTGCAGGCCGGTCACCGCGCCGCCGAGATCCGAGACGATCGCGATCACCGGCACGGGCTGGAACGATCCGATGCCGAGCGGCGGATCGACCTGGTTCGTCACCTTCGGATACGCCTGACCGACGTAGCCCGGCTGGGGCTCGCCCATCGCGTCGAGCTCGGTGATCCGGTCATACGTGCCGTTGCGAGTGAACGACATGAAGTAGTCGAGCGCCGCGATGCCGATCGTGACGGTCGTGCCCTTGGCCTTCGCGATCCCGGCCGGGTTGATCGCGATCGCCTCGCCATCATCGGTCGCTGCGACCGAGGCACCTGCGCGCGACGTCGACACCGCGCCGGCGCCCGGGATGTACAGCCCGCCGGCGACCGCAGACCCCGCCAACAACGTCGCGACCGTGAACGCTGACCAACTCGGCTTCATGAGGGCCGCCACCCTAAAACAATAGAACGGGTAAAACCAACCGAAACCGCACCCCGTGGTGCACTATCGGCCAGGTACCCCGATGAAGGACGACGCGCTCCAGAAGCTGATCGACAACCTCACCGCGCACGCGCCGAACTACGAAGTCCGGATCGACACCGACTTCGCGCACGGGGTCGGCAGCACGGCCCGCGTCGCGGCTGAAGCAGAGCGGGTGCGAGTCGAAGCCCTGCGGCGCGGCGACCGCGTCGCGCACGTGATCGAGAACGGCCGGACGACGGTCGCGGGTATCGTGCATCGATCGCAGGCCCTGGCGCTCATCGCCGCCGGTGCGAAGTACGTCGGGCCCGATCACTACGCGCCGTAATCGGCCATCGTACGGCGTCGTTGATCGGCCGAACCTTGCACGCTACGATCGACAGATGACCACGACGCGTCTCGCGATCTTCGGGCTCGTGTTTGGTGCGGCATGCCAGGCGATGTACGGCGCGAAGCCGGCGCCCATCGGGCGGGTCGAGCCGATTCATCACGTGGTCACCGAGCCTCCGGCGCCGGCCGTCAAGTACGTCGAAGAATGCCAGTCCGACTTCCAGGTCGATGCGAAGAGGATCGGCCTCGTGCCGCAACCGGAGATCGCCAACAAGCTGACCGCCGCGGGCGACGCCGCGATCAACAGCGCCGACAAGGCGACCGATGACCACGCGAAGGTGAGCCTGTTGACCGACGCGATTCGCGAGTACAGCAATGCGCTGATCAAGGATCCGTACAACCCCGAGGCGACCCTCGAGCTCGCGCGCGCGTACGATCGCGTGCTGCGCAAAGGCTGTGCGCTCGCGATGCTCGGGCGCCTCGCCAAGCTGTCGAACCATCCCGCGTTTGCGAAGCAGGCGAATCTCACGATCGCGCGGATCGATGACAACGCGGGCTGGTTCCGCGGCTATCGCAAAGACGCGCTCGCGGCCGTCGGGCACTAGGCCGCTAACCCGCGCGCCGGCGTTCGTACATCGCGATGTGCGTCAGCAAGATCGCGATCGCCGCCGGCGTGACGCCGCTGATCCGCGACGCCTGACCGACCGAGCGCGGGCGGATCGCCTCGAGCTTCTCGACCACCTCGCGCGACAGGCCGGAGATCACCGCGAAGTCGATGTCGTCGGGTACGCGCACGCTGTCGGCGCGCTGCAAGCGTGCGGCGTCGCTCTCTTGCCGCTTCAGGTACCCCGCGTAGCACAGCTCGATCGCGACGCGCTCGAGCGCGGCGGCTCCGTGCAGCGACGGCGCGACGCCACCGGCGTTCGCGATCTGCTCGACCGCGGAGACGTCGAGCTCCGGGCGGCGCAACAGCTCGGCGAGCGTGACTCGGCGGCCGCTGATCGGCGACGAGCCGTGCTTGGCGAGCTGGGCGTTGACCGCGTCGGTGCCGAGCACGCTCGCGCGTTCGGCTCGATCGTGAACCGCGGCGAGCTCGCGCTGCCACGCTTCGAACGCGCGCCAGCGATCGTCGCCGACCAGGCCGAGCGCGCGCCCGATCGGCAGCAAGCGGTCGACCGCGTTGTCCTCGCGCAACAGCAGGCGAAACTCGGCGCGCGACGTCATCATCCGGTACGGCTCTTTCGTGCCGAGCGTCGTGAGGTCATCGACGAGCACGCCGGCGTAGGCCTGATCGCGGCGGAGGATCACCGGCTCGCTGTTGGTTCCTTCGCGCCCGAAGCCGAGCGCGACCGCCGCGTTGATCCCGGCGAGCAAGCCTTGGATCGCGGCCTCCTCGTAGCCCGACGTGCCGTTGATCTGCCCGGCGTGATAGAGGCCGGCCACCCGGCGGGTCTCGAGCGTGCCGAGCACCTCGCGCGGATCGATGAAGTCGTACTCGACCGCGTAGCCCGGGCGCGTCATCTCGGCGCGCTCGAGCCCGGGGATCGTGCGCAGGAACGCGAGCTGGATGTCGAACGGCAGCGATGTCGAGATCCCGTTCGGATACACCTCGCCGGCGCCATCTTGCCCGGTCTCGACGCTCTCCGGCTCGAGGTAGATCTGATGGCGGTCCTTGTCCGCGAACCGGACGACCTTGTCTTCGATGCTCGGGCAATAACGCGGACCGGTGCCCGCGATGTCGCCGCGGAACAACGGCGAGCGCGGCAAGCCTTCGCGGATGATCGCGTGCGTGCGGACGTTCGTATAGGTGATCCAGCACGGCACTTGTGGCAACCGCGGTCGACCCGCCGGCGGCCAGGCGAACATCGGCGGTGGATCGTCGCCGGGCTGGAGCTCGAGCGCGTCGACCTCGAGCGTGCGGCGATCGAGCCGGCACGGCGTGCCGGTCTTCAACCGCGCGAGCGGAAACCCGAGCTGATCGAGTGAGCCCGACAAGCTCACCGCCGGTGCTTCACCCGCGCGACCACCGGCCGCGCGCGCCTCGCCGACGAAGATCGCGCCGCGCAAGAACGTGCCCGTCGTGAGGATCACGGCGCGCGCGCGATAGGTCACGCCCATCGTCGTGGTGACGCCGACGACGCGCGGCCGGGCGCCGCTGGAATCGACCTCGAGTCGCGCGACCTCGCCTTGGCGCAGCGCGAGCCGGTCGCAGCGCTCGAGCTTGCCCCGCATCGCGTCGCGATACCGCCGCTTGTCGGCCTGCGCGCGGGTCGACCGCACCGCCGGGCCTTTGCTGGCGTTGAGCCGGCGGAATTGGATGCCGGTCTCGTCGATCACGTTCGCCATCTCGCCGCCGAGCGCGTCGAGCTCCTTGACGAGATGGCCCTTCGCGACGCCGCCGATCGCCGGGTTGCACGACATCTGCGCGACCATGTCGAGGCTGCCGGTCAGCGCGAGCGTCCGCGCACCGAGCCGAGCCGCCGCGAGCGCGGCCTCGCACCCGGCGTGGCCAGCGCCGACGACGATGACGTCGTAGCTATCGGGATACGCGTAGCTCAATTCGGGTCGTTTCCCCCGGGCTGGCCGGGCGCGGGCGGCGGCGGACCGTGTCCGCACGCGGGGTCGCCGTGCATTTGACTCGGCACGCGCTTGTAGACCTCGAGGCCCAAGCGCACGAGCAACTCGCTCGGATGCAGCTGGTCCGGCGCGTGGCCGGTATCCCACGTTAGGCCTTTGACCTTCACCGTGCCGCAGAAGTCTTCGACGCCATGCTTGTACGCGGCGTACTTCGGCTTCGCGTCGTCGAGCTCCTCGAACGAGCACACGCCCGGGCTGCCGCACGAGAACAGAAACGAATCGTACCAACTCTTCGTCGCGGTCCCGAGCTCGCGAATCGCGAAGGCCGCCGACACGCCTTCGGGCTTGCTCGCGCGCAGCTCGACCGGCGTCGTCGCGCCGGCCGGCAAGTCGACGTAGAAGCATTCTTCCGCGCGCTCCGGCGACTTGTAGACCGTGGTGTCGCCGACGGTCGCCCACAATTCGTTCGGCGACGTCATCCGGATCTCGAACCGCTTGCTGCCATCGGTCGGCACGCCGGCGCCGCCGTCGTCGGGCGCGGTCAGCTCGCGGCACTTGCAGCCGGTCGGGTTGCACAGCGGGCCGACCAACGTGCCGCGCGTCGCCTTCGCGGGCGGTGGGCCGATCTCGATCTGATGGGCTCCGCCGGAACAGCCGGCGATCGCGAGGGCGATGAGCAGTGCGCGCATGGCCACCTTATACAAGCAACGCGATCGTCGTGTCGGTGGTCGAAGCCGTACGTTGATCTGCAGCGTCGATCGGTGTATGAGCGAGAAACTTCAATGATTTCGAAGGTTCGGGTTCTCGTCGTCTCCGCCGTCCTGGCCGCCGTCGCGGCCGGCTGTGGCGCCAAGACCGGCGTGGCGGTCGTCGAATACTCGGTGTCGGCGCAGAAGAACTACGACAAGGGCGAGAAGCAGCTCGACCAGAAGGACTGGATCGCCGCGGCGAAGTACTTCTCGTTCATCAAGAGTCGGTTCCCGTACTCGAAGTACGCCGTGCTCGCCGAGCTCCGGCTCGCGGATGCCGAGTTCGGCGCCGAGCAATACCTCGAGGCGATCGACAGCTACCGGCTGTTCATCAAGTTTCACCCGACCCACGAGCTCGTCGCGAACGGCTACACGTCGTTCCGGATCGGCGAGGCCTACTACAAGCAGCTGCCCGGCGACTTCTGGCTGTTCCCGCCGTCGTACGAGAAAGACCAATCATCGACCGAGGACGCCGGCAGCGAGCTCAAGAGCTTCCTCGACCGCTATCCCGATTCGCCTTACCGCGATCAGGCCAAGAAGATCATCATCTCGCTCGGCAAGCGGCTCGCCGATCACGAGTGGTACGTCGCGCGCTATTACTGGGACCGCGGCAAGCCGATGGGCACGGTGCTGCGCTTGCGCCGGTTGCTCGAGCGGTTCCGCGGGGTCGGCTACGACGAAGAGGCGCTGTGGCTGCTCGGCAAAGCGTACGTCGCTGTCGACATGCGCGATCGCGCGAAGCTGACGTGGACCGAGCTCGCGACCAAATATCCGCACAGCCCGCGCTCGGCGGACGCGAAGAACGCGCTGGCATCGCTCGGCAAGTGACCGCCGACCACGGCTGATCGGTTAAGCTAGTGGCGATGACCGAGGATCGGGCGGGTAAGCCCGTCGAGCAGCTGATCGCGCTGGGGCGCGAGCACTACAACGCCGGCGAATACGAGCGCGCGGAGCCGTTTCTCGCCGAAGCGGCGTCAGCGCGACCGAAGTTCCCCGACCTCTACAACATGCTCGGCGTCGTCTATCACAGCCAGGGCCGGTTCCAAGACGCCGAGGAGGCGTTCGAGAACGCGCTCAAGCTGAACCCGCGCTACACCGAAGCGGCGCTCAATCTGTCGGTCACGTACAACGATCGCGGCAAGTACGAGCGCGCCCGTGAGGTCTATGCGCGGGCGGTGTCGGCGTCGGTCGGCCAGCCGAACGCGCTCGATCGGTTCGCGCGCGGCAAGCTCGCGAACATGCACGCCGACCTCGGCGCCGCGTACACCGGGCTCGCGATGTTCGACGAAGCCGTGCGCGAGTACAGCAAGGCGCTGGACCTGTGCCCTGACTTCGCCGATCTCCGCGTCCGGCTCGGCAACGTCTATCGCGATATGGGCATGTCGCACGCCGCGGTCACCGAGTTCGAGCACGCGAAGAAGCTTCGGCCCGACTTCATGCCGGCGCGGATCCACCTCGGCGTCACGCTGTTTTCGCTCGGCAAGAAGGATGCGGCGATCGCCGAGTGGAACGCCGTGCTCGCGCTCGAGCCGGATAACAAGAGCGCGAGGCTCTACATCCGGATGTGCAACGACGAGCACGGCCCACGCCCTGGCTCGGCGCTTCCCCGGTGATTTCGACGGATCCGGCGCGCGATCCGTGTCACGGTAGTGCGTGCTCGTCAGTTGCAAGAACTGTGGCGGTCACTTCACGCCGCTCGAGCTGGCGTCGCGTCGTCCGCCGTTGCACCGCTGGGAGCTGACCCCCGTCGGCGCGCGCGTCGCACTCGAGAACGAAGCTCCGGGCGGAGATAGCCGGCGCTGCCCGGCGTGCGGCTGCGCGACGCTGCGCTAGTTACGGCTTGGCGGTCTTCGGCACCGACAGCACGATGATGTAATCGTTGATCGGCGTCGCGAGCGCCTCGGCGACGCCACCGTCGTCGTCGTCGATCACGGTGCGCAGCGACACGACCTGCGCGATGCCGCGCCGCTGGAGGCGATGGATGATGGCCGAGTCGTGGCAGTGGCCGGTGCCCGCGAGGATCACGAGGTGACCTTGGGGGTTCGCGAGCAGCCACTTCGCGGCGGTGTCGGCCATCGTCTCGTCCCACACGACTTGCACGGTGTAGACCCGATCGTCCGAAGGCATCGTCGTGGTCTTGTCGCCGCCGTGGGCATGCGCGTCGCCGCCCATCTCCTCCATCAACGTGTCGAACCAGGCGCGATGCGCGGTATCGCCGAGATCGAGCTGCGGCACCTGCGCGCTCTCTTTCGACGTCAGCGATTCGAGGCCGTGGTGCGCGATCTTCTTCGTCAGCTCCTCGCGCGGCGTTGAGCGCGAGCAGCGTCGCGTGCGCGGCGATCGCCACGTCGATCGTCGGGCCGTAGAACCCGAAGTCGTAGCCCCAGCGATCGTCCCAGCCCGGTGCGCGAGCGCAGGGCGGCCGCATCGATCCGGCCGTCGGCGTAGTCGTCGAGCACGCCCTGGAACGGGCGCTGAAACATCTCCATCCCGAGCGCGAGCGTGCTTCCACCGCTTCGCGAGCTCGGTGACGACCTGGAGCTGCACCCAATGATGGTGCGGGTTCGTGTGCTCCTCGCCGATGCACACCGCGCGCTCGGTCGCGAGCTTGTCCCAGAACGCCGCTTCGGGGACTTGATGGCCCGTCCGCGCGTCGAGGATCGTGAACGGCAGCTCGGCCTTCGTGATGTCGACCGGCGGCTCTTTGGCCTTGCCCTCGCCACGGGATCCGGCCGGCAGCGTCGAGCCGCCGCGAATACCGCCACACGCCACGACACAGCCAAGCGCGAGCGCAGCGAGGGCGCGGAAAGCCATACGTTGATGCTACACCGAGCGCGATGGACCTGCCGTACCTCACCGCCGACCTCGTGGGCATCGCGCGGCGCACTGCGCACGACGCCGGAGGACTTCGTGGTCGACGAGGAGCCAGCGTATCCGGCGGCCGGCACGGGCGATCACGTGTTCGTCCGGATCGAGAAGCGCGGGATCAACACCGCCGATGCGGCGAAGGCGCTCGCGCGGGCGCTCGGGGTCGCCGAGCGCGACATCGGCATCGCCGGCATGAAAGATCGCCATGCGGTGACTCGGCAATGGCTCAGCGTGCCGCCGCCGGTGCACCCCGACGCGGTCACGGCGCTCGCGCTCGACCACGTCAAGATCCTCGAGGTCGTGCGTCATCCGCACAAGCTGCGCACCGGGCACGTGCGCGGTAATCGGTTCACGCCTGCGCGTGCGAGGCGTCGCGGCGGGTGCGGTGGATCGAGCGCGCGCGATCCTCGACCGACTCGCGCGGCCACCGGGCGCGCCGAACTGGTACGGCGAGCAGCGCTTCGGTCGCGACGGCGACAACGCGGCGCGCGGACGGGCGATCGTGATGGGGGAGCCAGCGCCGCGCGATCGCCGCCTCGCGCGCTTGCTGATCTCCGCGCTGCAGTCCGAGCTGTTCAACGCGTGGCTCGTCGCGCGCATCGCAGACGGCTTGTATGCGACGGCGATCGCCGGCGACCTGTTGCACAAGGCCTCGGGCGGTCAGTTCACGTGCGACGATCCGGCGACCGACACCGCGCGCCTCGCCGCCGGCGAGCTCGTGATCACCGGGCCGATGTTCGGCGATCGCATGCGCCGGCCGCCGGAGGGTGCGCCCGCGGCCGCGCGTGAAGATGCGATCCTCACCGCCGCCGGGCTCGATCGCGACAGCTTCGCTAAGGTCCGCTCGATCGCCGAGGGCACGCGGCGCGACGCTTCGATCCAGGTCGGCTCGCCGACGGTCGCCGCGGTCGACGACGACGACGGCGCGCTCGCCATCTCGTTCGCGCTGCCCGGCGGCGCCTACGCGACCGCGGTGATGCGCGAGGTCATGAAGTAGCGACCCGGCGCACGGTCGCGGGTGTGTCACGGCCCAGCGTCCTTGCGAACGCGACATTGGTGCTAACGTCCCCGTCGATGGATCTGTCGAGCCAGTTCGTCGCGTTCGCGCAACTCGGGGCCAGCTGGGTGCTGTGGTTGCTCGTCGCGCTCTCCGTGCTTTCGATCGGCGTCATGATCGACCGCTGGCTGTGGTTTCGCGCGAGAGAGACCGATACCGCGTCGTTCACCCGCGAGCTGCGCGGTGCGTTCGAGCGCGACGAGCTCGAGCGGCTCGAGACCAAGTACAAGGACGATCCGGCGGTGTCGGTGCAGGTCGCGTTGCGCGGGCTCGAGGCGCGCGAGCACGGCGCCGATGCGGTCGCCGAGGCGATGCAGTCCGAGCGCCTGCGCTGGCGCAACGCCGGCGACCGCAACCTGATCGTGCTGGGCACGCTCGGTAACAACGTGCCGTTCGTCGGCCTGTTCGGCACCGTGCTCGGCGTCATCAATGCGTTCGAGAACCTGCGCATCCAGACGCCGGCCGCCCAGGACCGCACGCTCGATCTGATCGCCGAGGCGCTGTCGGCGACCGCGTTCGGCCTGCTCGTCGCGATTCCGGCCGTCGTCGCGTTCAACTACTTCAACCGCCGGCTCAAGGTCGTGCTCGGCACCGCGGACGAGTGCGCACACACCGTGCTCGGCCTGGTCTACGCGTCGCCGACCAAGGAGGCTTCCGGTGGCGGGAAGTAGCCTCTATCAGGACGAAGACGCCTCGGCGATCACCGACATCAACATCACGCCGTTCGTCGACGTCGTGCTCGTGCTGCTCGTCGTGTTCATCGTCACCGCGAAGCTGCTCGTCGCGCGCGGCGTCGACGTCGACAAGCCTAAGGAATCGCACGGGGGCGTCGAGCCGGCCGGGTTGCTGCTCTCGGTGACCAAGGACGGCGAGCTGTTCATCAACGGCGACAAGTTCACGGACGACGCCGCCGCGGTCGCGAGGATCCGGAAGATCGCCTCGGGCTCGAAGGGGACCCCCAAGGCGATCATCGCCGGCGATCGCAAGGCGGCCTACGGCGGGGTCGCCCACGCGATCAACCTGTGCCTGGACGCGGACGTGACCGCGATCGCGCTCGAGAACGTCCAACCGTAGCGACCTCGCGCCACGGGCTTGCTACGCTTGGCGCAGTGCGCTGGGACTCTCCGATCGTGCTCGCGTTCGCCGGAACGCTCGCGATCCATACGATCGTCGCGGTCGCCGCCGACGCGCTCGTCGTGACCCATCCGTTCCGTCCACCGGACCCGACGCCGCCGAAGGTCACGATGATCGACGTGACGGTCGAAACCAAGGTCGACAAGCCCGATCCCGAGCCTCCCAAGGTCCCGGATCCGGTTCCGACGCCGGTGGTCCCGACGCCGCCGGTCCCGCACCCGGTCCGGGCAAAGGCCCAGGTCGCTCAGACGCAAGCGCCGGCCCAGCCCGTGATGATCGAGCACGTGCCGGATAGCGGCGGCGGTCAAGTCGTGGCGCTCGAGGGCATCGCGCCGTCCGCGACCGGGATCGCGGTGCGGTCGGGCTCGACCGCGTCGGGGCATCTCGCGCAGGGTGGCAACGGCACGGGCACGGGCGCCGGCGCAGGGGCAGGCGCAGGTGACGCGGCGCCGATGTCGGTCGCGACGATCAAGACGCGGGCGATGCCGAAGGGCGACTACGGCTACTTCGACGCGGGGAGGGATTATCCGCAGGAGGCCAAGCAGCTCGGGATCGAGGGCCCGCTGCGCGTGCGGCTCGTGGTCGACGACCAGGGCCATGTGAAGACCGCGACGCTGCTCAACCATCTCGGTCACGGGCTCGACGAGCTCGCGGTCGACCGCGCGCGCAAGATCGAGTTCGAGCCGGCCCGCGACAGCGACGACCATCCGGTCGCCTCGGTCGTCGTCTGGACGTTCCAGATGACGTTACCGAAGTAGGCCCTAGCGCGATCCGGAGATGACCCGCGGCGGATCCGCGAGCTCGAGTACCTCGATCGGACCGCCGAATATCTTCGTCATTCCGACATCGATCCGCCACAGCGCGCCGTCACACCGTGACGTGATGTGCTCCGGTTGCTGCACGGTGTGACCGACCACCATGCGCTGCGCGCCGAGCGCGTGCAGCGCCGCGTGTAACGCATCGCAATCGACCTGATCGCCGCCGAGCGCGCGCGTCCACACCGGGCCATCCTGCGCGTTCGCGACCGCCGGCGGTGGGCCCTGGCCGTCGAGCCAGCACCGCGCCGCGAGGTTCGTCGCCGCGACCGCGCCGGCCCAGTCGCCGAGCACGCCGGCGTGCGAGAACACCGTGCCATCGACGATCGCGATCACGTCGTGGGTGGCGAGTCGCTTCGCCCACTTCCCGCCGGGCGCGAGCTCGTGCGCGCGATCGCCGTCGAAGTCGCGGTCGCCGCCCGGGGTGACGTAGCGAAAATCCCCCTCCGCGTTCATCAGCTCGTGATTGCCGAGCAACGGGACCACCGCGCCGCCGGCGGCCGTCGCTTGCCGACCGACGCGATCGAGCAGCTCGAGGATCCCGGTCTCACCGTCGCCGCGATCGAGCACGTCGCCGGTTTGCACGACGACGAGGTCGCCACCGATCCAATGGTCGCTCGCGTCGATCGCGCCCGCCGCGCGCAACGCCGCGCGAGCCGCATCGAGGTCGCCGTGGAGATCGCCGATCGCGACGAGGCGATGGTTCGCGACGACCGGCGGATTCGCGACGAGCGTGCACGGCTTGCCGGCCGCCGGCGCGGGCGCGGGCGCGATCGGCGGAGCCGGCGTTGGCTCGTGGTGCCCCCGATCGCAGCTCGAGACCGCGGCGAGCGCGAGCGCGAGGGCGAGCGTGACGAGCCGGGCCGGCATCGCCGGCGAGCGTATCAGCTACGAGCTCCACGATCGTCCCGGCTTTGCCGACCGTCGTTACTTCTTCGCGGCGAACAGCTCGTCGAAGAACGCCTTCATCGCGGCCCACGACCGCGCATCGGCCTTCGCATCGTAGGCGCAGCCGGTCGAGGGATCGCTACCCGCGGACGGGTCGGTGAAGCAATGCACCGCGCCCCCGTACGAGACGAGCTGCCAGTCGACCTTTGCGTCGGTCAGCTCCTTCTGAAACGCGGCGAAGTCAGCCGGCGATTCATGCGGATCGGCTGCACCGTGCAGCACGAGCAGCTTCGCCTTGATGTTCTTGCCGTCGGCCGGCGCTGGCGAATCGAGGCCGCCGTGAAACGACACGATGCCGTCGACCGGTGCGCCGCTGCGACCGAGCTCGATCGCGGTCGTACCGCCGAAGCAGTAGCCGATCGCGGCGGTCTTCGTAGCATCGACCTTCGGGTTCTTGATCATCGTGTCGAACGCCGCATCGACGCGATCGCGCAGCAGCTTGCGATCGCTCTTGTACTTGCCGGCGAGCGCGCCCGCTTCTTGTTTCGTCGTCGGGCGCACGCCCTTGCCGTAGATATCTGCGGCGAACGCGACGTAGCCCAAGCCAGCGAGCATGTCGGCGCGCCTGCGCGCGTTGTCGTCGAGTCCCATCCAGGCGTGAACGACCAGTATGCCCGGGCGCTTACCTTTCGCGGCGTCGTCCCACGCGAGGTAACCCTCGAGCTTGGCGTCGCCTTGCTCGTACTCGACGAGCTGGTGGCGGACCTTTGCATGCGCGCTGCCCGCTGCGAACGCGACGACCAAGATCGTGATCAACGGCTTCATGCGCCGCATCCTCGCAGATGTCGGGCCTATTCGGGCGGCGGGGCGTTCGCGACCAGTCCGACGACGACCGTGATGTTGTCATCACCGCCGCGATCGTTCGCGAGCTCGATCAACGTCTCGGGCAACCGGCGATACCAGGTCATCGCGATGATGCGCTCGAGCTCCGCGGCCTCGACGTAGTTCGACATCCCGTCCGAGCACAACACGAAGCAGTCGCCCGGCGACAGCGGCACGCTCTTGATGTCGGCATCCGTGTCGCGCTCGAAGCCGATCGACCGCGTGATCACGTGGCGGAACTTGCTCGACTTCGCATCCTCCTCGGTGATCGCGCCGAGCTTGAGCTGCTCGGCGATCCACGAGTGGTCGTCGGTGAGCTGGGTCAGCTGGCCATCGCGGAACATGTAGCAGCGCGAGTCGCCGGCGTGGACGAGGTTCGCGCGCCCGCCGTGGACGAGCAGCGCGGTCAGCGTCGTGCCCATCCCGCGCAGCTCGGGCTGAGCCCACGCCGCGTCGTGGATCGCGGTCGACGCGCGGCGCACCGCTTCGCGCATGACCTCGAGCGCGGGCGAGAACACGACGACGCCACCCGGCTGTCTCGGGATCGTCGGCTCGAACCCGCTCGGCACGTCCTCGCGCGGCGGCGCGCCGGTCGACAGCATCGGCTCGGTCGTGCGAGCCGCCGCGTCGCGCGTCCTGCGCAACGCCGCATCGAAGTCGCCGCGCGACGCCGCGAGCTCGCTGCCGAGCAGCTCGACGGCCATCCGGCTCGCCGTCGCGCCGCCCTGATGACCGCCCATCCCATCGGCGACCGCGAGCACACCGGTGGTCGGATCGACGAGGTAGCTGTCTTCGTTGCGATCGCGCTTCTTACCCGGATCGCTCTGCCCCCACGCCCACAACCTCATTGATAGTCCGCGCTCCGTTCGCTGATGTTGCCATCCTCGCAACGCAGCAGCTTGCCCTTGCCCTCGACCTTGGTGAGTAGGCTGACCGGACGCGTCCACAGCTTCGCGCCGTTGCGCAGCGTGTCGCGTGCTTGATTCGCGTCGAGATCGGTGCCCTTCGTGAACGTGGCGGAGCAACAACTCGCTGCGATTCTCGAAGTTGCCGTCTTCGACGACGATCACCGGCTGGCCGCGGTTGGTCAGCATCTTCAGCAGCTGGTCTTTCACCTTCTTGAACTCGCGGCTCATGATCTCCCAGTTGCCGGTGCGCTCCTGAAAACCGAACGCGTAGAACTTCTGGTCGATGCAGAACTCGAGCGTGAAGAACTCGTCGAGGAACGTGATGTCGTTGTAGAGCTTGCGGACCTCGAACACCTTCTTGCGGCCGAGACCGGTGCGCAGATCCCAGTTGCGCTTCTGCTCCATCGACTCGCACTCGTCCCACTCCTTGCCGAACTGGCCCTTGTTCCAGCGATCTTCGATGTTGCGCAGCAGCTCGACGCCGAGCTTGTACGGGTTGAGCCGGCCGGGCGCGGTCGCGAGCACGCCGGAGCACGCATCGGCGTAGTCGATGACCTCGGACGACGTTCAGCGCCTTCTCGGTGAGGATCTTCGAGTGCCAGTACGTGGCCCAGCCCTCGTTCATGATCTTCGTCATCGCCTGCGGCGCGAAGTAGTACGCCTCGTCGCGCACGATCTCGAGACATCGCGCTGCCACGCGCTCGAGCGGCGCGTGCGCGATCAGGAACAGCCAGCACGTCGCGCTGCGGCTGCTCGGGGAACCGGCGCTTCGCTTTCTTGGCCTCCTCTTCGCGCTTCTTCTTCTGCGCTTCGAGGTAGCTCGGCGGGTTGATGAACGACTCCATGTAGCCCTTGGAGCGCATCCGACCGGACTGCTCCTCGAGCTCGTCGTCGGCCTCGGGCTTCGGATCACGCGACCGCACGATGTACGCCGACATCGGATCGATCAGGTTCTCGAGCGAGAGGCACGTGTCGATGAAGTCCTCGACGACATCTTGGCCCCAGCGCGCCATGTGACGGCGCACGCGCGACGCGTGGTTCGCCATCCCGTCGATCATCTTGCGGTTGGTCTTCGAGAAGTAATAGTTGTTCTTGAAGAAGTCGACGTGCGCGGAGACGTGCGCCATCACGATCTTCTGATCGACGAGCGAGTTGCCCTCGAGCAGGTACGCGTAGGCCGGGTTGGTGTTGATCACCATCTCGTAGATCTTCGACAGGCCCCACTCGTAGCTCTTCGCGAGCTGCTCGTAGTCCATGCCGAATCGCCAGTGCGGGTAGCGCGTCGGGAAGCCGCCGTACGCGGCGACCTCGTTCATCGTCTTGTAGTCGAGGACCTCGTACAGGATCGGGAAGAAATCGAGGCCGAAGTCGCGCGCATAGCCCTCGATCTCTTCCTGGATGTCGCGCAGGTACGCGGGGAAGCGCTTGAGCGCGGGCATGCTACTGACCCTTCCCGAGGAACTCTTTGATCGAGTCCATGATCGCTTCTTTGCCTTTGATCTCGCTCGTGACGACGCGCTCGTCCTCGTCGAAGTGCTCGGTCAGGTCCTTGATGAACTGGCCCGAGCCGTACGGCGACTCGACCTGGCCGTACGCGAACAGGTTCACGAACGGCAGGACCTCTTTCTTGAGCAGCTCGACGCACGTATGCGTGTCGTCGACCGACCAGTTGTCGCCGTCGGAGAAGTGGAACGGATAGATGTTCCACAAGTCCGATGGGTACTCGTCGCTGATCATCTTCGCGCACAGCTTGTACGCCGAGCTGATCATCGTGCCGCCCGATCTCGCGCGTCTTGAAGAACGTGATCGCGATCGACCTCTTTCGCCATCGCATCGTGAATGATGTAGCGGCTCTCGATGCCGTGGTACTGCGAGCTGCAGCCACGTATCGATCCAGAAGCTCTCGATGCGGACGATCTCTTTCTGCTCGTCGCCCATCGAGCCCGAGACGTCCATCATGTAGATGATGACGGCGTTCGACTGCGGCAGCGGCTCGCTGCGCCAGCGACCGATAGCGCTTGTCGTCGCGGATCGGGATGATGACCGGGTTCTTCGGGTCGTACGTGCCCATCGAGATCTGGCGGCGCAGCGCCTGGCGATAGGTCCGGCGGAAGTGGCGCAGCGACTCCGGGCCGGTCGTGCGAATGCCGGTGTACTTGTCCTTGTACGCGACGATCTTCTCGGTGCCCTTCGGCTGGATCCGCGGCAGCTCGAGCTCCTCGCCCATGATCTCGGCGAGCTCCTGCAGCGAGACCTCGATGTCGAGCAGGTGATCGCCCGGGCGGTCGCCGGCTTCGTGACCCTTGCCCGGCCCATCGCCGTCTTCGCCCTGGCCGATCGCATCGCCGACCTCGCCATCGCCCTGCCCGACGCCGCCCTGCTGCTTGTCGCCGTGCTTGAAGTGCGGGATGTCGACCGACGGAATCGGGATCGAGACCGTGTCCTTGCCCTTCTTGCCGAACATCTCGCCCTGCGAGATGTACTTGCGAAGGTTCTGTTTGATCTTGCCGCGGATGATCTGGCGGAAGCGGCCGTGATCGAGATCGATCTTCTGAGACATCAGCGACCTCGCTTTCGCTCGGTCATACCGCCACGTCCGCGATCTCGCCGCGCTCGTTGACGAAGCACAGCCGGCCGCCGTGGCGCTTCGTGCGTTGCACCATCTCGAGCAGGCCGAGCGCGCGCGACATCACGTCGCCCGGGTCATCGGTGCCGAGCTCGACGCACAGCCGCGCGAGCAGCTCGGCCAGCGTGTGGTTGAGCTCGACCTGGACCGGCCCTATGCCCATGCCGTCGGACATCGTCATTACGACTTGACGTCTCCGCGCGCGAAGATCGACGCGACGAAGTTGAGCACGTCGGTCGCGCTGACACCTCGTCGTAGCCGAAGTTCTTGATCAGCCGCTGCTTGACGACGTCGATCTTCGCCTGCGTGTCGCGATCGACCACGCTCGACACCAGCGACGTCAGCTTGATCGAGTCCTTCTGGTCCTCGAACAGCTTGCCCTCGAGCGCCTTGTGCAGCCGCTCGTTCGTCTTGTAGTCGAACGTCCGGCCCTCGATCGCGAGCGCGCCGATGTAGTTCATGATCTCGCGGCGGAAGTCGTCCTTGCGGCTACTCCGGGATATCGATCTTCTCCTCGATCGATCGCATCAGCCGCTCGTCCGGCTCCTCGTCCTGGCCGGTGTACGGGTTCTTGACCTTCTCCTTCTGCGTGTACGCCTTGATGTTGTCGATGTAGTTCGCGCACAGCTTCGCGATCATGTCCTCGTCGGCGCTGATCGCGCGCTGGACCTCGTTCTTGACGATGTCCTCGTACTCCTGCTTCACGACCGACAGCATCTCGCCGTAGCGCTTGCGCTGCTCGTCGCTGTTGATCAGCGAGTGGCGTGCGCAGGCCGCTCTCGAGCTCGTTGAGCACCATGAACGGGTTGATCGCGCCGTCGGCCTTGTCGCTGACCAGCGCGTTCGCGATCTTGTCCTGGATGTAGCGCGGCGAGATGCCGTCGAGGCCCTCGCGGCTGGCTCTCCTTGCGCAGCTCCTTGATGTTGTCCTGGGTGAAGCCCGGGCAGCGTCTTGCCGTCGTACAGCTTCGCCTTCTGGAGCAGCGACAGCGAGTGCTTCTTCGGATCCTCGAGCCGCGTCAGCACCGCCCACAGCGCGGCGACGTACAGCGTGTGCGGCGCGACGTGCTTGCCGACCTTCGTCGACGTGAAGTCCTTCGTGTAGATCTTCACCTCCTCGGACACCTTCGTGATGTACGGGATGTCGACCTTGACCGTGCGATCGCGCAGCGCCTCCATGAACTCGTTGTTGAGGAGCTTCTTGTACTCGGCCTCGTTGGTGTGGCCGATGATCACCTCGTCGATGTCGGTCTGCGCGAACTTCTTCGGCTTGATCTTGCGCTCCTGCGTCGCGCCGAGCAGGTCGTAGAGGAACGCGACGTCGAGCTTCAGGATCTCGACGAACTCGAGGATGCCGCGGTTCGCGATGTTGAACTCGCCGTCGAAGTTGAACGCGCGCGGATCGGAGTCCGATCCGAACGTCGCGATCTTGCGGTAGTTGATGTCGCCGGTCAGCTCGGTCGAGTCCTGGTTCTTCTCGTCCTTCGGCTGGAACGTGCCGATGCCGACGCGATCCTGCTCGCTGACAGCACGAGCCGGCGCACGCGGACGTGGCCCATCACCTTCTCGAAGTTGCCGCCGTAGTGGCGCATCAGCTCCTTGAAGATCAGCCGGCACGCCGGGTTGACGTCGCCCTCGACCTTGACCTTGTGGTCGTCGCTGCCTAGCTTGAGCTTGTTGATGACGTCTTCGCGCCACTCGCGCGGGATCAGCCGCAGCGGCTCGTCGTGCATCGGCGACGGAAACACTTCGCTGCCGCCCGCGAGCTCCGACGAGCGCGCCGGGCAGCGTCCAGAAGTACGTGTAGAGCCGCGCCTTCGGGCGTGACGCGAGTACTCCTCGATGCCCTTCTTGAGCTGGCGCGCGATCGTCGACTTCGCCGAGCCGACCGGGCCGTGCAACAAGATGATGCGGCGCTCGGTGCCGTAGCCCTGCGCGGCGCTCTTCAGCACGTTCATCAGCCGCATGAGCGGGACGTCGAGCCCGAACACCGCGTCCTTGCCGCCGTGCGAGTCGTCGCGGAAGAACTTGTAGCGGACGAGCTTCTTCTTGTTGTCGATGTACTCCTCGACCCCGTGCGACAGCACCATGTCGTACAGCCGCTGGTACGCGTTGCGCGTGACCTCGGGGTTGCGCCGGACGAGCCCGAGGTAGTCCTCGAAGCTGCCCTCCCACGAAAGCTCCTTGTACGTCGCGTAGTTCTGGAGCTCGGCGATCTGTCCCACCAGCGTCATGGATCGAACGTAGCACGGTTGCTCGGGCGCAGTTATCCTCGCGACCGGTGAGCGCTCTCGTCGCTGCGATGATGGTTTCGGGCGTCGCCGCAGCGGAGCCAGCGCCGGTGAATTTGCTCGAGACCGTGCCTGCGACCGTGGCGGCATCGTCGAGCTTGGCGCATCGCACAGGCCGGGTGCTTCAATTCGAGTCGACGTTTGGGGCAAGACAAGACCGGGAAAGGCTCGACCCGAACGGATCGCACCGAGCACTTCGGTGGACCGGCTCCGCGTACATAGCGAGGTAGTCGGGCCGAACGCGACAGCGCTGGGGCGTCCTGGTGTGCGGGTGATCATCGAGCGAGCGCATCGCGCCGGCGATAATCGACGCGAAAGGGAGCCCATGCGAACCATTAGCCTCGTGATCGCGCTCGCCGCGATGGTGGCCTGCAACGGCAAATCGAGCTCGAGCGCGACCACGGACACCGGGGCCGGCAGCGACACGGGCGCCGCAGCGTGCACCTCGGATCTCACCTGTGCGCAGCCGACGCCCTACTGCGACACGATGATCGACCAGTGCGTCGGGTGTCTCAGCGATACCAACTGCGGCAACGGTCGGTCGTGCAACGCGGACTCGCACAAGTGCGTGCAGTGCGCGATGGACACGCAGTGCGGCGGCAACACGCCGTACTGCTCGAGCGAGGGCGCGTGCGTGCAGTGCGTCGCGAACGGCAACTGCATGACCGGAGAGGGCTGCAACGCGATGAACCGGTGCGAGCCGACGTGCGCCGACAGCACGACCTGCCACGCGCCGACCGCGGTCTGCGATACCGCGACGATGTTCTGCGTCGAATGCCTCGTGAAGACCGACTGCAAGACCGCGCTCGCCCCGGTCTGCGACACGACGACGAACACCTGCGTGCAGTGCGCGATGGACAGCGACTGCCCGATGGAAACGCCGAAGTGCGACACGACGCGGAACGCATGCGTGCAGTGCCTGATCGACACCGACTGCACGACCGCCGGGCAGACGTGCACGAACGGATTCTGCCGGGGCTAGTGCGTGTACTTCGCGACGTTGCGCTTGTGCTCGTCGAACGTCTTCGAGAACGCGTGATTGCGCGCGTCCTTCGCGACGAAGTAGAGAAAGTCCGAGCCGTCGGGCGCTAGCACCGCTTCGATCGAGCTCTTGCCGGGGTTGCTGATCGGCCCGGGCGGCAGGCCTTCGTGTTGATACGTGTTGTACGGGTTGTCTTTGTCGTCGAGCTGCGCGCGGTGCAGGCGATCGCGCTTGTCCCAACCCTGACACGGCGCGGATTTCTGCACCGGGACGGTGCAGCCGTAGCGAATCGTCGGATCGGTCTCGAGCCGCTTCGACTTGAAGTCCGGGAAGGTCAGCCGGTTGATGAACACTTGCGCGATCCGCGGGCGCTCGGCCGGATCGACGGCCTCCTTTTCGACGATCGACGCCATCACGAGGATGTCGCGATCGCTCCAGTGCAATTTCTCCTTCAGCTTCGCGGCATCGCGCGGATGCGCGGCGAGGAGATCGTTCCACACCTCCTGCTGGCGCGCGATCAGCCGATCGAGCACGACGCGCGGCTTCTCGCCGACTCGAAACGAATAGGTGTCGGGGAACAAGTAGCCCTCGACGGTGTCGCCCGCGATGCCATGCGTGGCCAAGAAATCGCGGTCACGCGCGAGCGCTTCGAGATCTTTCGCGCTTGCGACCCGCGCGGCCTCGAGCAGGTCGAAGAACTCGAGCATGTTCTTACCCTCCGGCAGCGTGACCCGCGTCGTCTCTTCCTTGACGCCGGAGACCAGGATCTTCAAGACCGCCGCGGGCGTGAGGTCGTCCTTGATGACGTACTTGCCGGTCTTGACGTTCGTCGTCTCGCCCTTCCACATCGCATAGAGGTGGAACCAGGTCGGGTGATCGATCACGCCCTTGTCGGCGAGCAGCTGCGCGACCTGCACCGCGCTCATCCCGTTCTTGATCTCGATCTCGACGCCGCCGCCGCGGCCATCGTGGACGGCATCGGGGTATTGCAGCGCGCGGTGAATGAAGTACCCCGCGATCGAGACGACGAGCACGACCGAGCCGATCACGACGGCTAAGGCGACTCGGAACGACCGTTGCGACATGGCGGGGCGACGTTACTTGCTCGGGCGGGGCGCGTCGAGCCACGCCTGAAGGATGAGCGCGGCGGCTTGTCGATCGATCACGGCCTTGCGCTTCTTGCGCGACACATCGGCCGCGACGAGCACGCGTTCGGCCTGGGCGGTAGTGAAACGCTCGTCGCAGTAGTGCAATTCCGCCCGACCGCCGAGCGCGTGGCCGAGCGCATCGCCCAAGACGCGAACTCGCCGGGCGCGGTGACCTACCCGACCGGACAGCTCGTACGGCATCCCGACGACCACATCGGTGATGGTGTAGTCGGTCACGAGTGTCAAAATCGCCGACACGTCACTGTCGGTTCCGCTGCGTTCGATGACGACGAGCGGATGTGCGGCGATGTTGGCCTCGTCGGTCACCGCCACACCGATCGTCGCTTGCCCGACATCGAGACCCAGCGCGCGCATCGCCACGAGCATAAGGTGCGGCCTCGGTTCGCGTCGGCGCAAAAATAAAGGCCCTGCAAGGGGGGACCTGCAGGGCCTGGGCGCTGATCGCGGTAGCTACTTGTTGCCTCAGGTGGTGGGGGAGACCAATGGGATGAGGGGGAGGGAACCACGGGTCATCCACCGAGTCGAAACTTTGGCTATCGCGTCGCGCGTCGTGAACCTTTGATTGTCAAACCGAGTCGGCCGTCTTCCCATTCCTTAGAGGAGGGTTAGCGTCGCCCGGTTGCTTGTTTTCATAAGCACGCGCCAGGCCAGTTGCGGTCGAGATCATGCCGACGCAGAAACGCACCCTTACGGACCGAAGAACGTCTGGCGGCTCACCACGTGTGCACCGATGGCAGCAGCGGCTGTCACCCGTGGGTATCAGCATGGCCAGTCGGGTTGCCACCTGGGTAAATCCGATTCGGCTGAATCAGGTACTCTGCCCGCCATGTCAGACGATCCCGGCCCGTCGCCAAAGCTTCAGCTCCAGATCGACGAGGACATCGCCCAGGGCGTCTACGCGAACCTCGTCATCATCAATCACGCCGAGAACGAGTTCGTGCTGGACTTTTGCTTCGTTCAGCCGACCAACGGGCGCGCGAAGGTCCGCGCGCGCGTGATCTCATCGCCGCGCCACACGAAGCGGCTGCTCAACGCGCTGCAGAAGAACGTCGAACGTTACGAAGAGCGCTTCGGCTTGATCGAGCTCGGGCCCGACGAAGAGCCGGTGATGCACTAGCCGTTAGGCGACGGCCCCATCGAGAACCTCGAGCACGCCCGCATCGAGATCGAGCACGGCGCGTGCACCGAACGCGATCGGCTCGTTGCGATCGCCATGACCGACCGGAGCGCCGGTCGCCGAGCGCACCCCCGCGGCGGCGATCCGCTCCACCATCGTCGCGAGCGCCGCGCCTTCCGGATCGGGCACGCCGGTCGGCGGGTTTGGATCGACGCAGCGCGCGAGGTCGCCGACGATCAGCGCGGCCGTGGCTGCGAGCGCGCCGGTCTGGGCGAGCTGCGTGACGTAGCGATCGAGCTCGTACGGACGCTCGCCGACATCTTCGACGATCGCGATCGCGCCGGCGAGCGGCAACGCCCATCGCGTCCCGACGAGCATCGCAGTCATCGTGAGATTTGCCGCGATCAAATGACCGCGCACCGTGCCCACACCGTGCGATGCGAGCCGCCACGGCCGAACCCCGGCGGGCGTCGGATCGGTGAGCATCCCGATCAGCCGCGACGTCTCGCCGGCATCGAGATCGGGCAGCTGCGCGATCACCGGGCCGTGGATGCCGCGCACGCCCGCCGCGTAGGCCCACGCGAGCAGCGCGGTGCCGTCGGAGAAGCCGACGATCGGCTTCGGGTCGCGTGCGAGTAGCGCGGGATCGAGCAGCGGCAGGATCCGCGTGAGCCCGTAGCCGCCGCGCGCGAGCACGATCGCGCGGATATCCGGATCGCGCAGCATCTGGGTGAGCTCGTCGGCCCGGACCTCGTCGCTCGCCGCGAGGTAGCTCGGCACGCCGTCGGGATGCGGCGCGGTCACGCTCGGTGCGATCCGCAGCTCGAACGCATCGCCGAAGCGCTCGAGCCCCCGGCGCAACCGCTCCGGCTTGACCGGGCCGGCCGGCGCGACGATCCCGATCGTCTGACCGCGTTCGACGCGCGGTGGAATCGCGGTCATCGCTCAGCGCTTCTTGCGACGCCGTCGCGCGCCTGCACCTTTATGCTCGGGTTTCTTGTCATCGTCCCCGCCCTCGCTATCGTTGGGCTCGCTGCCTTCATCGTCGCCGGCGACGACCGGAATCTGGCCGGTCGTCGGCTCGAGGCCGAGCGCGCGCAGATCGACCGCGTCCATCGCGATCGTCTTCTTGCCTTCGTCGTCTTGCACCGCGGGCAGGATCGCCGGCATCGGCATCGTCGTCCGCATCTGGATCGCCGCAGCGGGCGTCGTGTCGCGGTGGATCCGCCCGCGCAACGCGACCTCGGCCTCGGCCTCGGCCGCCGCCTCGGCGAGGATCGCGGCCGGCACCTCGTCCGCCGTGGTCGGCGCGTCCATCACGCTCGTGTTGCGGCCGTCGTCCATCAGCTCGGTGACGGTCGCGTCGTCTTTGCGCTTGGGATGAACCAGCTCGCGCTTCTTGATCTGCGGAGGGGCCGGCGGCTCGAGCTCGGGCAGCGTGATTCGAGCCTTCCACCACTTCTTCGCCGCGTCGTTGTCGAGCGCCGGCTTGACCAGCATGCCGGGCACGCGGTCCGAGCCGCCGACCTGCTCGAAGATCGCTTCGACCTTCGCCTCGAGCACGACGCCGTCATCCGCGGTGATCGCGATCGCGGTCCCGACCGGCATCGGCGTCGGGAGCTCGATATACCCCGTCGATGGCCGAACCTGCGCGAGCTTGACGCGCTTGCCGAGCGGCAGCCCGCGATACTCGAGATCCACGAACGCGTCGTTCATGACGACATCGTAACATCGACGTGGGATGCTGCGCCGGTGGGGCTCATCGATCGGATTCGCCAGCTGCGCGGCGCGCCCGGCGACGGCGACGACGACCTCGACGCCCGGGTCCAGGCGCTGGTCGTCCACGGCAACGAGTTCGGCTTCGATCCGTTCGGCTTGTCGCGCGACTCGATCAAGAATGCGCTGATCGTCGCGCGCTGGTTTTATCGCCATTACTTTCGCGCGACCGCGTTCGGCATCGACAACTTGCCGGCCGCCGGGCGCGTGCTGCTCGTGTCGAACCATTCCGGCCAGCTCCCGTTCGATGCGCTCGTCATCGGCTCGGCGTGCTTTCTCGAGCCGGCGCAGCCGCGGTTGCCGCGCGCGATGGTCGAGTACTTCGTCCCGAGCGTCCCGTTCGCGTCGTACCTGTTCTCGCGCTGGGGCCAGATCACCGGCACACCGGAGAACTGCCGGCGCCTGCTCGCCGCCGAGGAGGCGGTGCTCGTGTTTCCGGAAGGTGCGCGCGGGATCTCGAAGCCGTTCTCGAGGCGCTACCAGCTCGCCGAGTTCGGCACCGGATTCATGCGGCTCGCGCTCGAGACCGGCACGCCGATCGTGCCGATCGCGGTGATCGGCGCTGAAGAGCAGGCGCCGTCGATCAACGTCAAGCCTCTCGCGAAGCTGTTCCGATCACCCTCATTTCCGGTCGTGCCTTACCCGCCGTTCATCGCCGCGGTCCCGCTGCCGGTGAAGTACCGGTTGTACTTCGGCGAACCGATGATGTTCACGGGCGACCCCGACGACGACGACGACGTGCTCGTCGACAAGGTCAAGACCGTGCGGAAGCGGATCGACGCGATGATCCAAAACGGCCTGCGCGAGCGCGAGCATGTCTTCTGGTGAGCCCCGCGCGCGCAAGGTCGTGATCACCGGCATCTCGGGCCGGCTCGGTCGGATCGTCGCGCGCCGGCTCCACCACGATCTCGGCTGGGACATCGTCGGCCTCGATCGCCGCGCGATGCCGGGCCGGCCCAAAGATATCGAGCATCACCAGGTCGATCTGCGCAGCAAGAAGGCGCGCGATATCTTCCGCGCCGGCGATGTCGACGCGTTGATCCACCTCGGAGTGATGCACGACCCGCGCGCCCGCGCCGCCGAGCTCTACTCGTGGAACATCGCCGGAACGACGAAGCTGCTCGAGTACTGCCAGGCGTATCGCGTGCCGAAGGTCGTGCTGCTGTCATCGGCCAACGTCTACGGTCCGCGGCCGGACAACCCGCAGTTCCTCACCGAAGATGCGCCTCTGCTCGCTTCGCAGCGGTTCCCGCAGATGCGCGACCTCGTCGAGATCGATCACCTCGTATCGACGTTCTTGTGGCGCGCGCAGCAGACCGAGACGGTCATCCTCAGGCCGGTCCACATCGTCGGACCGGTCCACAACGCGCCGTCCAACTTCTTGCGCATCCCTCGCCCGCCGATCCTGCTGGGCTTCGATCCGATGGTGCAACTGATCCATGTAGACGACGTCGCCGAGGCGATCGTGCTCGCGCTCGCACCCGGACACCGCGGCATCTATAATATCGTCGGGCCCGGCGAGCTGCCGATGTCCGCCGTGTTGCGCGAGCTGCGCCGCGATCCGATCGCGATCCCGCATCCGCTCGCGCGCTCGGTGCTGTCCGCCGCGTTCAAGCTCGGGCTATCGAGCTTCCCGGTCGCCGAGCTCGACTTCATTCGCTACGTCTGCATGGTCGACGGCCGCCGCGCATTCGCCGAGCTCGGGTTTCGAGCGAAGCATGATCTCCGCGAAACGATCCATGCGGTCGATGAACCGGCCTGATCCGATCGGATTTCGGCGTGACACGCCAGCGCAACGGGTGCGTCACACTCGCTCGCTCCGGACTCACGAGCCGGCGACTAGGGCCTCCGATATTCGGTCCCTGCTCGCTATTTTCTGATCGTCAGGTGCTCCGTCTGCCGCAGTTTTTCGGTCCTCCGCGCCACACCCACCGTGAACCTCTGGATACACCCCGGGGCAGCGTGCGATCTCCCACTTGTCGCCACCCGGGGAAACCGTGCCGAGCCCTGCCGAGTCAGATGGTGGCCGCCGTTGGTTTTTCGGGCATTTTTGTCAGAGTCTGGGCACCGGTTCCCATCGCACACCCGCGAAGTGTCAAAACGTTAATGCGTTCTCAACCAGTTCGATCCCTTTTTCGTGGTGGCATGATGACTGCTACCAAAGGGCTTCACCGCAGGCCCTCACAAGGAACGACCCGCCATGAATAAGCTGCTCAAGACCCTCAGTCTCTTCGTCGCCGTCGCGGCGGTCAGCGCGCTGGCTGGTTGCGATTTGTACTTCGGCAACAGCGATAGCAGCGACAACTGGACCTACTGCGGCAGTGACGGCTTCTACCAGTGTACAGGCGACAACTGTACGTGGGTCAGCCCGACGTGCCCGGAGGGAAGCGGCTCGGGTAGCGGTACCGATGGCGGGACCGGTTACGGCTGCAGCTCGAACACCGATTGCTCGGCCGGCTGCTATTGCAGCAACGGCACGTGCACCGAGGGCGGGTTCTGCACCGGCAACTCGGACTGCGGCCCGGGCTTCTTCTGCGATACCAGCCGCTCGTCGTGCGAGCCGGGTTGCACCCAGGACTCGGACTGCTCGCAAGGCCAGGTCTGCGATACCAGCACCTCGACGTGCACGATGACGTGCGCGTGCACCACCGACGCGGACGCGGTTAGCCAAGGCTACACCTACTGCGACGAAACCCGGATGACCTGCGAGAACGGCACCGACCCGAACGGCAGCTGCGCCGGCACCATCACGTGCAGCACCGCGGCTCCGACCTGCCCGAGCGGCCAAGTCCCGACGATCAGCGACGGCTGCTACACCGGCAACTGCGAAGCGATCGCGGCGTGCGCGACCGAGCCGACCTGCAGCGCGATCAACGACGCGACCGACTGCGAAGCGCGCCAGGACTGCTCGGAAGTCGACACCGGCATCGATTGCACCAAGCCGGATGGCTCGGCTTGCCACGCCGGTGACACGAACTGCACCTGTGCGAGCTACGAGTTCAACTCGTGCGCCTCCAAGTCGATCGATGCCCAGCGCGTGCTGATCAACTCGCAGGGCGAGACGGTCCCGCTGAACAGCAACCGCTAAAGCCCCGAGGGCAGGACTGGTGCGATGCGAAGGGGCCCACGAGGCCCCTTCGGTCGTTTCGGGATGTCGCCGGCTCGCCCCCCGCGCTACGCTGCAAGCGATGGGCTTCCAGTTCGCAGAGACGATGGCCGGGACGATCGAATGGGCGAACGACCCGGGGACGCGCCGTCCGTTCCACTTCGACATCACCGCCCATGCCGACTCCACCCGCGAGCACCTCGCGACCGGTCGAGCGACGGTTCACGGCGTCATCCACGCGCCGCCACTCGCGGAATCGGCCGACGCCGAAGGCGTGCTCACGATCCGGCCGCTCGGCCAGCGCATCATCCGCTACGAGCTGTGGTTCTACGGCGACGACGGTCACCGCTACGAAGTTCGCGGCCAGAAGGACATCCGGTGGACCAGCCCGTTCGCGACGTTCAGCCGTCTACCGCTCGAGGTCACCGATGAGTCCAACCAGCGGGTCGCCACGTGCCTCACGCGCTTCGATCTGCGCCGCGATTGGTGGTCGTTCCTGAGGAGTTTCCGTCCCGCCTGACCGCTCGGTCAGGTGGCGCAGTTGTCCAGCCGCTCCCACCGTTTAGTGGTAAGAAGCCTGCCGGTCAGCCATGGGTATTATCCAAAGCATCTTCGGGAGCAGGAACCAGCGCGAGCTCAAGAAGCTCCAGCCGATCGTCACCGAGATCAACGACCTCGCAGACGCGATGAAGGCCAAGAGCGACGCCGAGCTCAAGGCCATGACTCCCGAGTTCAAGCGCAAGCTCGACAAGGGCGCGACGCTCGACGACCTCTTGCCCGAGGCGTTTGCGGTCGCCCGCGAGGCCTCGGTGCGCACGCTCGGGATGCGCCATTACGACGTCCAGCTGGTCGGCGGCATGGTCCTGCACAACGGCAAGATCGCCGAGATGCGCACCGGCGAGGGCAAGACGCTCGTCGCGACCCTGCCCTGCTACCTGAACGCCCTCGACCGGCAAGGGCGTCCACGTCGTCACGGTCAACGATTACCTCGCCAAGCGCGATGCCGAATGGATGGGCCGGTTGCATGGCTTTCTCGGGCTGACGACCGGCGTCGTCGTTCATGGCCTGTACGACTACGAGCGCCAGACCAACTACAACTGCGACATCACCTACGGCCAGAACAACGAGTTCGGCTTCGATTACCTGCGCGACAACATGAAGACCTCGCCGGATCGCATGGTCCAGCGCGGTCTCAACTACGCGATCGTTGACGAGGTCGACTCGATCCTGATCGACGAAGCGCGCACGCCGTTGATCATCTCCGGCGCCGGCGAAGCGAGCGCAGATCTCTACGTCAAGATCGACCGCCTGATCCCGCGGCTCAAGCGCGAGGTCGACTACACCGTCGACGAGAAGGCGCACTCCGCGATGCTGACCGACGACGGCGTCGAGAAGATGGAGAAGCTGCTCGGCGTCGAAAACCTGTACGAGGCGAGCAACATCCAGCTGGTCCATCACGTCCAGCAGGCGCTGCGCGCGCACACGCTGTACAAGCGCAACGTCAACTACCTCGTCGAAGAGGGCAAGGTCGATCATCGTCGACGAGCACACCGGCCGCAAGATGCCGGGACGGCGCTGGTCGGATGGCTTGCACCAGGCGATCGAAGCGAAAGAAGGCGTCGAGGTCGAGGAAGAGAACCAGACCGTCGCGACCGTGACGTTCCAGAACTACTTCCGCATGTACCGCAAGCTGTCGGGCATGACCGGCACCGCCGACACCGAGGCGTCCGAGTTCATGGAGATCTACAAGCTCGACGTCGCGGTCATCCCGACGAACAAGCCGATCGCCCGCAAGGACGCCGCCGACCTCGTCTACAAGAACGAGGCCGGCAAGTTCCGCGCGGTCGCGCAGGACATCGAGGATTGCTACAAGCGCGGCCAGCCGGTGCTCGTCGGTACGGTCTCGGTCGAGAAGTCCGAGGTCGTCGCGAACATCCTCAAAGAGAAGGGGCTGCCGTTCAACGTATTGAACGCGAAGCAGCACCAACGCGAGGCCTCGATCGTCGCGCAAGCCGGTCGCAAGAGCGCGATCACGATCGCGACGAACATGGCCGGTCGCGGCACCGACATCTTGCTCGGTGGCAACTACGAGGCGATGGCGAAGGACGCGCTCGCGGAAGAGAAGGCGAAGCTCGCCGAGCAACCCGCCGATGCGCAGCCCGCGCAAGGCGACGCCGGTTCCGACGGTGAGCCCTATCGCGGCGCGCACGAGCCGAAGCTCGACGAAGAGGCGCGACTCGCCGAGCTTACGAAGAAGTTCAAGGAAGAGTGCGAGGCCGAGCGAGAAGAGGTGCTCGCCGCGGGCGGGTTAAAGATCGTCGGCACCGAGCGCCACGAGTCGCGCCGGATCGACAATCAGCTGCGCGGTCGCGCGGGTCGCCAAGGCGATCCCGGGTCGTCGCGGTTCTATCTGTCGTTGCAGGACGATCTGCTGCGGATCTTCGGCCTCGACAAGATGACCGGGCTGATGGAGCGGCTCGGCCTCGAAGAGGACGTGCCGATCGAATCGCCGATGGTGTCGCGCTCGATCGAGAACGCCCAGAAGAAGGTCGAAGGCCGTAACTTCGACCAGCGCAAGAACGTCCTCGAATACGACGACGTGATGAACCAGCAGCGCAAGACGATCTATGCGCTGCGCCGTCAGGTCCTCGAGGGGCGCTATCATCCCGAGCCGACCGAAGAGCAGGAGAAAGCGGGCATCGTGCCCGAGCCGGTCACGGTCAGCGGCGACTGGACGGTCGAGTCCCTGACCCCCGAGGTCGAACCGAAGATCGAGAGCATGGTCGACTTCGTCGCGAAGCTTAAGAGCGGCGAGCTGACCGACAAGAGCGGGGCCGCGCTCACCGACGAGCGCCCCGGTTGGCGCGTGATGCGCGGCGAGGTGTGGCGTCAATTCGGCACGCTGCTCGATGTCGAGAAGGTCTACGAAAAGTCCGAGCCGAAGCAGCTCGTCGCACTCGCGACCGCTCAGGTCGCGGCATCGCTCGTCCAGCAGCGCGAGCGGCTGTACGACCTCGCGCATGCGCGCATGGTCGCGGTGGTCGACCAGGTGTTGTCGTCCGAGATCGCGGAGGACGAGTGGGACTGGGACGAGCTCGAGGACATCCTCGAGGCGCAGTTCAACACCGAGTTCGAGATCAACCACGGCACGCCCGACGAAGCGGCGGAGCAAGTGTGGCCGGTGATCGAGAAGAAGCTCGCCGAGCGCGAGAAAGAGCTGTCGCGCCCGTGGCTGATGTACTTCCTCCGCCACTTCTTCCTCGAAGAGATCGACCAGCAGTGGATCGATCACCTGAAGACGATGGAAGCGCTGCGCGAAGGCATCGGCCTGCAGGGCTACGGCCAGAAGGATCCGAAGAAGGAATACAAGAAGGCCGGCTTCGACATGTTCTCCGAGATGATGGATCGGATCTCCGAGAACACGGTGACCAAGCTGTTCAAGGTCGCGATCAAGAACGAAGAGGCGGCGGTGCCGTCGATCGAGCAGAAAGACCGCGAGCTCACCGAGAAGGGCGTCGCCGGCAAGTCGGACGACAGCGAAGACGCCGCGGAGTCGACCGCGGCCGCGAAGCGCAAGGGCGGCGGCAAGGCGCGCACCGCAGGCGATGGCGCCAAGACCGAGCCGGTCAAGCGCGACCGTCCCAAGGTGGGGCGCAACGATCCTTGTCCGTGCGGATCCGGCAAGAAGTACAAGAAGTGCCACGGCAAGGACGAAGAAGCCGCGGCCTCAGAGTGATCGCCGGCGCACTGCGTCACGACGCGAACGCACGCGCGCCGCGTTGAAATTCACCGAATCCGGGCGGATGCTGCGCAGCACCTATGCGCATCGGCGTCCCCAAAGAGATCAAGACTCAAGAATATCGCGTCGGCATGACCCCGGCCGGCGTCGCCATCCTCACGCAGCGTGGCCACACCGTGTTCGTCGAGAAGAACGCGGGCGTCGGCTCCGCGATCCCCGACGACCAGTACGTCAAGGCGGGCGCGAAGATCCTCAACACCGCCGACGAGGTCTGGGGTCAGGCGGACATGGTCGTGAAAGTCAAAGAGCCGATCGCGCCCGAGTTCGCGCGGATGCGCAAGGATCTGCTGCTGTTCACGTACCTCCACCTCGCGGCGGCGCACGAGCTCGGCAAGGAGCTGCTCAGCCGCGGGCGTCAACGGCGTCGCGTACGAGACGCTCGAGCCGGAGCCCGGCGATCTGCCGCTGCTGACGCCGATGAGCGCGGTCGCCGGTCGGATGTCGGTGCAAGCCGGGCGCGACGTACCTCGAGCGCGAGCGCGGCGGCAAGGGCGTGCTGCTCGGCGGCGTGCCCGGAGTCAAGCGCGGTCGCGTCACGATCATCGGCGGCGGCGTGGTCGGCGCGAACGCCTGCAAGATGGCGGTCGGCCTCGGCGCGAACGTCACCGTGCTCGACGTCAACTTGAAGATCCTCGCGTACCTCGACGACATCTACGCCGGCCGGATCTCGACCCAGTACTCCGATCCGCTGAGCATCGAGAAGGCCGTGCTCGAGAGCGACCTCGTGATCGGCGCGGTGCTGATCGCCGGTGCGCGCGCGCCGCGCCTCGTCACCGCGAAGATGGTCAAGGAGATGGAAGCCGGCTCGGTGATCGTCGACGTTTCGATCGATCAGGGTGGCTGCATCGAGACCGCACGGCCGACCACCCATGACAATCCGACCTACGTCGTCGACGACGTCATCCACTACGGCGTCGCGAACATGCCGGGCGCGGTGCCGCGAACCTCGACCTACGCGCTGACCAACGCGACGATTCGCTACGTCGCGAAGCTCGCCGACCTCGGCCTCGAGAAGGCGGTCGCCGATACGCCGTACATCGTCAGCGGCATCAACACGTACAAAGGCACGGTGCCGCACCGCGCGGTCGCCGAGGCCCTCGGCGTGGCACACACGCCGTTCAAGGCGTAGTCGCCGCTACTCGAGTGATTCCAACAAGTTGCAATTCGGCTGATTTCGGGAACAATTAGCGTCTGGGGCCCGGTAAACAAGAACGAATGCAGCCGGTTCGCGAGAAACGCGTCGAATTCGAGCGCGAGGCACTCGCCCACACCGACGCGCTGTACGGCGCGGCGTACCGGTTGACCCGCAACCCGCGCGACGCCGAGGATCTGGTCCAGGACTCGCTGCTCCGCGCGTATCGGTTCTGGGACTCGTTCCAGCGCGATTCGAACTGCAAGGCGTGGCTGCTGCGGATCGTGACCAACACGTTCATCAACGAGTATCAGCGGCGCAAGCGCAGCCGCGAGGTGCTCGATGCCGCGACCGCCGAGCAGGACGCTACCGATGGCGTGCTCGTCCACGCCGACGCGAACGACAAGCAATCGCCGGAGAGCGCACTGCTGCGCAGCAGCGTGTCCGACGACGTCCAGCGCGCTCTCGATGGCCTACCCGACGACTTCCGCACCGCGGTCATCCTGTGCGACATGCAGGGCCTGTCGTACAAGGAGATCGCCGACATCATGACGTGCCCGGTCGGCACGGTGATGAGCCGGCTGTTCCGCGGTCGCAAGCTGCTCGCTGCGGCGCTGCGCGACTTCGCGGTCCAGGAGGGCTACGCCAAGCCGGATACCGAGCGCCAAGCGAACAAGACAATCGATCTCGAGAAGTACCGCGCCGCCCGCGCGCAGGGAAGGTTCGCGATGACCGTCTGCGAAAGCATCGACACGCTCTCGATGGCCTACCTCGACGACGAGCTCGCCGGGGAAGAACGCCACGAGCTCGAGACTCACCTGACGGAGTGTGGGTCGTGTCGCGCGCATCTCGACGGCGAACGCGCCGAAGCCGAGATCGATCGCGCGCGCCCTCGCCGCTCCCCCGGCGCCGGACCTGCTGCGCCTCAAGCTGTCGCGGGCGTTCGACGCGGCGGATCGCGCCGAGGAGCAAGCGAGCCGCCAGCGGATCACCCGGTGGATCTTGCCGGCCGGCTCGATCGCCGCTGCCGCTGCCGCGCTGATCGTGTTCGCGGCGGTCAAGCCAGCCAGTGAGGACGTCGGTGCGGTCACGCGCGATGCCGTCCGCGTCCAGGCTCGTGCGCTGCCACTCGAGGTCCAGGGAGCGAGCACCGGCACGTGGTTGCGCCAGAACTTCGCGCCGTCGATCGAGGCGCCGCTGTTCGCCGATCCGAGTATCCGACTCGTCGGCAGCCGGCTCGCCGAGCTCGAGGGTCACGATGCCGCCATGGTCCGCTACGAGACCGACGACCAGCTCGCGTTGACCGTGTTCATCGTCCGCGGCGTCAGTCGCGATGATCTCGGCGGCGACGACGTCACGGTTGGTAGTCGGACCCTCCACGTGGGCGAGCTGGATGGCAAGCTGGTCGTGGTGTACGTCGACGATAACCACGTCGGTTATACGTTCAGCGCGCCGGGGATGTCCGAAGGCGAGCTGTTGCGCCTGGCCGCGTCGGCGCGCCTGTAGGCACGCATCTATAGGCGCGTTTTGCCGGCGGGTTGTGGGCCCGCGGCGCGAGATGCGGCTATGATCGCCGCAGGGGAATGAACCGCCGCGTTCTGCTCATCGACGCCGATCCCGCTTTTACTGCCATGCTGCACGAGCAGCTCGGGCGCTACCGGGTCGAAGTCACGGCCGAGTCGGATCCGGACCAGGCGATCGCGCTGGCGTCGGCGGACCCGCCGGCGCTGATCATCATCAGCGTCGAAGAGCCTGAAAAGGCCGGGTTCCGCGTGTTCCAGAAGTCGCGCAAGGGCCCGCTCGCGAAGGTCCCGGTCATGCTCGTCACCTCGTCGATGTCGGCCGACAGCTTCTCGAAGCATCGCGGGCTCAAGGTCCACGCCGACGACTACCTCGACAAACGCGGCGCCGCGCTCGAAGTCGTGGTCGGCAAGATCGATGGGTTGATCGAGCTCGGCGATCCGCTGGTCGACGACGAGCTGTCGATCCCGATCGAGGACGACATCTCGCTCGATCTCGGCGGCGCGATGATCGTCGACGAGACGGTCGGCGAAGAACCAGGCGAGTTCGCATCCGAGGGCGACACCGTCGGTCCTGCGGACGGCATCAAGGTCGACTCCGTCGTCGAAGCCGAGACCGACGCCGCGTTTGCAGCGCTGCTCGGCGACGAGCTCGATGGCGCCCTTGGCGGCGGAGCGGACGCGATCCCCGAGCCGGTCGGCGCGGTTCCCGATCCGGTGCCCGAGCCGGTCCACGACAGCATGATGGCCGCATCGGACGAGCCCGACGGGCCAGTCCCCGAGCCGGTTCACGACGGTGGCAAGCCCGAGCCCGAGGACGATCCGGTCGCGGAGTTCGAGTCGCGCAGCGCGATCGCGACGCGCGTCCCGAGTGGCCGGAGCGGCGGCGTCCGGCTCGAGTCGCAGCCGGCGATCCCGATCGACGACGACGAGATCATGTCGCTCGACGACGATCTCCCGGTCGAGGTCGACGACGAGCCCGAGCCCGCGCAGATCCACTCGCGCCCCCCGACGACCCCACCGGCGCCCCCGATCCGCGCGCAGAGCGAGCCGGTGATCACGTCGGCGCAGCCCGTCCCGCCGATCGCCGCGCCCGCCGAGATCGCCGCGACCGAGCTCGCAGCCGCCGAACCCGTGCAACGTCCTGGCTCGCATGGCTCGGGATCGCACCCCGCGATCGATCTCGGGCTCGAAGCCGTCGCCCAGGACGCCGAGAGCGAACAGTCGGGGGTCTATGACCGGCGCGCGCTGCGCAAGATCGGCGAGCTCGAGCGCCAGGTCGCTCAGCTCAAGGCCGAGCTCGACCGCGCGCGCAGCGCCGCCGAGTCCGGGCCGAAGGGACCGGGCCGAGAGCGCGAGTTCCTCAACCTGCGCGAGTCGATCCTCGCCAAGGACAAGGAGCTGCGGGTCGCGAAGGAAGCGCTCGCCGATCGCGACGGCGCGATCGCGGAGCTGCGCGATCAAGTCTCGCACCTCCAGGGGGCGAAGGCCGGTGCGGACTCGAAGCACGGCGAGCTCGAGCAACGGCTGAGCGAGAGCACGAGCAGGCACTCGGCGCTCGAGGCCGCGCAACGCGCCGCGGCCGCCCAGCTCGCGGCGCTGCAACAACAGCTCGAGGAGCGATCGCGCGCCGCGAGCGACGCCGAGACCGCGCGGGCCCAGCTCGAGCGCGAGCTCGCGGGCGAGCGCGCGAATCGCGCGGCGAGCGCGTCCGAGGCCGAGCGCGCCTTGCGCGTGGAACGCGAGCAGTTGATCGCCCGCCACGCCGCCGATCTCGCCGCGATCCGCGGTGAGCAGCAGACCGCACGGGAGGCCGCCCTCGCCCAGTTGCGCGACGAGCTCGCGGTCGCGCAGGCCGACGCGCTCATCGAAGCGGCGGCGACCGCGAAGAAGGCCGCGAGAGCCGAGCACGACATCGCGCTGTCGAAGACCGAGCGCGAGCTGACCACGCAGAACGTCAAGCTGCGCAACGATCTCGGCAGCGAGGTCGAACGCCTCAAGGCCGCGCTCGCCCAGGCGCACGCCGAGCACGAAGAACAGGTCACCGCCGCCGGTGCGAGCCACATGGCCGCGCTCGACGAGCTCGAGGCGAAATACCAAGCCGAGCTCGCCGACAAGGAGCGCATCCACGGCGACGTCCGGACCGCCGCCGACCAGGCGCACGCGGCGGCGATCGCCGATCTGCGCGGTGACCTCGACCGCGCCGCAGCGGCGAACGACGTCAAGCTGACGAGCGCGAAGCGCGACTACGAGCAGCGCGCCGCCGAGCTGATCGAGAGCCATCGCGCCGAGCTCGCCGCGGCGACCGACGCGCACCAGCAAGCGCTCACCGCAGCGACGACCAGGCATCGCCAAGAAGTCGCGACCCTGACCGAGACCCATCACCAGCAGCTGACCACCGCGACCGAAGCGCATCGCCAAGATCTCGCGGCGGCGCACGCCGAACGCGACCAGATCGCCGACGAGGCGGAGCGCGCGTCCGCCGGTCACATCGCCACGCTCGCCGACGCCGAAGCGCGGCGAGAAGCCGAGGTCGCCGCGACGCGGGAGGCGGCCGAGCGCGAAGCGAGCGAGCTGCGCGGTCAGCTCGCCGCGACGAAACGCGCTGCCGACGAAGCGGCGGCTCGCCACCAGCGCGAGCACGACGCCGCGCTCGCGGCCCACCGCCAGGCGCTCGAGGATGCCGCCGCGGCCCACGAGGCCGAGCTCGCCGCGAAGGACGCCGAGCACGGCGGCGCGCGGTCCGCGCTCGAAGCCGAGCACGCGCGCGCGGTCGCCGCGAAGGATGCCGAGCACGCGCGCATCGTCGGCGCGAGAGATGCCGAGCACGCCCAGGCGATCAAGACGCTCGCGGCCGAGCACGGCCGGGCGGTCTCCGACATCACGTCCGAGCGCGACGAGCTGCGCCGCGGCCTGTCGACGACGCGCGACGGCCTGAAGCGCGCCGAGGGCGAGCTGTCCTCGGCGGTGCAGACGATCGCCGATCGCAACGCCGACCTCCGCACCCACGCGGCCGCGATCGCCGAGCGCGACCAGCGCATCGCCGACCTGCGCAAAGAGATCGAGGGTCTCGAGCAAGAGAACGCGAGCTACCAGGAGCAAGTGCTGCGCGCGTACCAGAAGATCAAGACCGATGAAGCGATGGTCGCGCGCGCCCGCAAGGCGATGGCGATCGCGCTCACCGTGCTCGACGACCAGGGCAATCCAACGTCGTGACGTTGCGCGTGATCGGAGCCGGCGTGGGCCGGACGGGAACGATGTCGCTCAAGCTCGCGCTCGAGCGCTTGCTCGGCGCGCCCTGCTACCACATGGTCGAAGTCTTCAGCCACCCGGCGCACTTCGCGCAATGGACCGCCGCCGGACGCGGCGAGCCCGTCGCGTGGCCGGCGCTGTTCGACGGCTTCGCCGCGACCGTCGATTGGCCGTCGGCGTCGTTCTGGCCCGAGCTCGCCGCCGCGTTCCCCGGCGCGATCATCTTGCTGTCGACGCGCGACGCCGCAGCGTGGTGGAAGAGCGCGAGCGAGACGATCTTCTCGACCAAGGCCGACCCGGGCACGCCGATGGGCGCGATGGTCGAGGCCGCGATCGGCTCGCGGTTCACCTCGTCGCGCGAGCCGGCGGTCGCGATGGCCGCGTTCGACAAGTGGAACGCGAATGTGCGAGCCACCGCGCCGCGCGATCGGCTGGTCGAGTGGAAGCCCGGCGATGGCTGGGCGCCGCTGTGCAAGGCGCTCGGCGTCGCGGTCCCGACCGAGCCGTTCCCGCACGTCAATACGACCGACGAGTTCAAGGCGCGACGGTCCGGGCAGCACTGAGCCCGCCGCCGGGATGCTGAAGCTCCTCATCGCGGTCGCCGCGATCTCGACCGGCGCTCCGTTCGCGCGCTGGGCCAAGCCGGCGCCCGCCGCCGCGATCGCAGCGCTCCGCACCGCGCTCGCCGCCGTCTTGCTCCTGAGTGCCGGCCGGCGCGAGCTCCGCACGCTGCGCGCGCTCGCGCCGCGTGATCGCGGGCTGGTCGTGCTCGCGGGCGCGCTGCTCGCGATCCATTTCGGCACGTGGATCGCGTCGCTCGGCATGACCTCGACCGCGGCGTCGGTCGCGCTCGTGTGTACGAACCCGGTGTTTGCGGCCCTGTTCGGCGCGGTGCTCGGCGATCGCGTGGTGCCACGCGAGTGGCTCGGCATGGCGATCGCGGCGGGCGGGTGCGCGGTGCTCGCCGGCGGCGATTGGAGCGTGGGGGGCGATGCGCTCGCCGGCGATGGCCTGGCCTTGCTCGGCGCGGCCGCCGGCGCGGCGTACCTCGTCGTGGGACGGAGCATGCGCTCGAGCGTGCCGCTCATGCCCTATCTCGGCGCGGTCAACGCGATCGCGGCGATCGCGCTCGTCGTCACGGCGCTCGCGACCGGCGCTCCGCTGGGGTCGCTACCGACGCATTCGTACCTCGCGTGCGCGGGCGCGGCGGTGGTCGCGTCGTTCGTCGGCCACAGCTTGCTCAACGCGGCGGTGCGCACGACGCCGGCGCACCTCGTGACGCTCGCGGTGCTCGGCGAGCCGATCGGCGCGTCGCTGATCACCTGGGTCGCGTTCGGCGAGCAGCCTCCCGTGCACGCGGTGCTCGGCGGCGCGATCGTGCTCGTCGGCATCGCGGCTGGGTTCGTGCGCAAGCGCAGCTAGCTAGCCCAGCTGCGGCGACGACGGCCGCGCGACCGGCGCATCCTTGCCCCGCGCTGCCAGGCCGCGCTCGATCGCGAGCAGCAGCGGGCCGAACGTCTGGCGATCGAGCGCCGAGACGACGAAGCCGCCGCCGTGGCGCTCGAGGTGCTCGGCATCGATCGCGTCGAGCCGATCCGCCTTGTTCCACACGAGGATGCGCGGCTTGTCGCCGAGCTCGAGGTCGACGAGGATGCCTTCGACCGCGCGGATCTGCTGATCGCGATCGGGATCGCTGGCGTCGACGACTTGCACGAGCACGTCGGCGTCGGCCATGTCTTCGAGCGTCGCGCGGAACGCCGCGACCAGCTCCTCGGGCAGATCGCGGATGAAGCCGACGGTGTCGGTCACGATCACCTCGCGCGCCGGGCCGGCGTCCCAGCCCTTGGCGTCGACGCGGCGCGGCTGCTCGTGCGGGAACTTGAGCCGGCGGCTGACCGGCTCGAGCGTCGCGAACAGCTGATCGGCCGCGATCGTCGCGCTATCGGTGAGCGAGTTGACGAGCGTCGACTTGCCCGCGTTCGTGTAGCCGACAGATCGAGACGACCGCGGCGTCGCTGCGATTACGCGCCTTGCGGCGCAGCCGGCGATCGGCGGCGAGCTGGTCGAGCCGGTTCTCGAGCAAGTGGATGCGATCGCGCGCGCGCCGGCGATTGACCTCGAGCTTGGTCTCGCCCGGCCCTCGCCCGCCGATGCCGCCGGTCAGGCGCGACATCATCGTGTTCTTCTCGATCAACCGCGGCAGCGCATAGCGCAGCTGCGCGAGCTCGACCTGCAGCTTGCCGTCCTTGCTCGCGGCGTGCTGCGCGAAGATGTCGAGGATCAGCATCGTGCGGTCGAGCACCTTGAGGTCAGTCGCCTCGCTGATCGCTCGCGCTTGGCCGGGCGTCAGATCGGGATCGAAGATCACGCACTCGGCCCCGAGCTGCATCGCGGTCACGAGGATGTCGTCGAGCTTGCCGCGCCCGACGAGGAACTTCGGATCGGGCTCGGGCCGGCGCTGGACGATCGCGTCCATCACCTTGACGCCGGCGGTGCGACACAGCTCGCGCAGCTCCGCGATCCGCGCCTCCGACGTGCGCACCGACTTGCCGAGCGCGACGTGCACGATCAGCGCGCGATCCTTGCCGCGATCGGTCGGTGCGACGCGTTGGTGGCGCGCGAGCTCGCCTTCGAGCCGGCTGATCAGCTGGACGAAGTCGAGCGACGACGCGATCGCGGATTCCGGCGCCAGCTCGCGCCACGGCCGATCGACCGGCGCATCTGGCACGAGGTGACCGACGTACAGCTTGCCCGGCCGGCCGCCCGCATCGACGCCGATCGCGGCGACCGCATCGAGCCGGAGCAGCGCGAGATCGGTGAGATCGTCTCTCGTCAGGGCCTCCCCGCGCAGGTGGGTGTGGACGAGGCGCAGGCCGCGAAACCGCCCGGCGCCGCCGCGAAACCGCCCGAGGTCCGGCAAGAACAGCTTCGAGGCGTCGCCGACCATGACATGGCTGATCGCGCCGCGCCGATCGATCAACACGCCGACCTGGCGATGCAGCTCGGCCGCTTGCGCCGCCAGCTGTGTCGCGAGCTCGGCCGAGACGATTTCGGTCGGCGCGACGCGCCGGCGGTAGAGCCGCTCCAGTGCCTTGATCTCGCTCGCCTTGAGGCCGGAGAGGTTGCCGCTGACGTGGTCTTGCAAGGCGCAAAATCTACCCGTTGCGACGGGCATGTCCACGGATATAGTGACGTTCTGTGAGCCGTCGGTTCCGCGCCCTCGTGACCCATCCCCAGCCCGAGGCGCTGGGCGAGCTCGCGGAGCTGATCGGCTCGACCGGGCTCGTGGTCGAGACCGCGCGCTCGACGGTCGAGGCGCTCAACAAGCTCCGCGGTCAGCCCGCGAACGTCATCGTCGCGCAGCACGTGACCGGCACGTTCGACGGCGTCGGCTTGCTCGAGTCGAGCATCTTGCACGCGCCCGATGCGCTGCGCATCGCGGTGGTCGCGTCGCCGGACGAGGCGGTCGAGCTCGACTACCGTCCCGCGCACGCCGGCACGATCATCCGGCTCGTCGCGCGGGCGAGCGAGCGCAGCCGCCTGGTCGCCGTCGTCAACGAAGGCGTCAAGCTGCTCGGCCTCGTCGACGAGCAGCGCGAGATGGTCCGCAAGCTGTCGGCCGAGCAAGGCAAGCTCCAGCGCCGCGAGCTGCTGCTCGACACTGTCGTCAAGGAGCGCACCAAGGAGCTCGAGGAGAGCTACGAGAAGCTCAAGGCCGCGAACCGCCAGGCGCTGTTCGGCCTCGCCGAGGCGATCGAAGCGAAGGATCCGTACACCCGCGGTCACTGCGGCCGGGTCGCCGCGTACTCGCTGATCCTCGCGCGCGAGGCGGGCTACCCCGAAGACGGCCTCGAGACGCTCGAGTTCGGCGCGTTCTTGCACGACATCGGCAAGATCGGCATCCGCGACGCGGTGCTGTTGAAGCCGGGCCCGCTCGACGAGGCCGAGTGGACGCACATGCGCGAGCACCCGGTGAAGGGCTACGACATCGCGACGAAGATCGAGATGCTGCACCCGATCATGCCCGCGGTGCGCAGCCACCACGAGCGCTGGGACGGCTCGGGCTATCCCGACGGCATGATCGCCGAGGGCATCCCGGTCGTCGCGCGCATCGTCGCGATCGCCGACGCGTTCGACGCGATGGCGACCGATCGCCCGTACAAGAAGGCGCTGCCGCTCGAGGAATGCGAGGCGGTGCTGCGCAAGACCGCCGGCAAGATGTACGACCCCGAGCTGATCGAGATCTTCTGCGGCCGCCACCTCGGATCGCTGTATCGCGAGGACTACGACGCCGAGCCGTACGAGGACGGCCGCGCCGCGAGCTCGTCGGACTGACGAGCTCGCGACAACTACTGACACGAGAACATGCCGAGGCCGGCGCCGTTGTCGACGCAGGTGCAGCTATGCCCCGGCCACGTGCACACGTTTCCGACCGGCCCGCACCCGGTGTTCTCGTAGCCGTCCCGGTATTCCGCCGGACAGATCGGGCAATCCTCGCCATCGTAACACCGGCACGTGCACTGCCAGGTCCCCGCAACACACTGGCAGTCTTGGCCGGTTGGCTCGGCGCTGCAGTCGTTACCCTCCGCCTCGCACGAGGTGATCGGCGCATCGGCGCACGACGCGCCGTCCTGTGCCGCGAGGCCACGGTCGTAGTGGAACCGGCCATCGGCGCCGCACGTGTACCAAGCGGATTCGCACGAGGAGAAGTTGTCGACGACGAAGCATTCTTGCCCGGCGGCGAGCGTACATGGCGAGTTGTCGATCGTATCGCCACCGATGCCGTCCTGCGTGGTCGGGCACCCCGCTGCGGGGCCATCCGGGTAGATGCCGGTCGGCGATCCGCTGCCGCAACCGACCAGGGCGACGACTGCGATGACGCGAAGCATGGCAGCGAGCACAGCAACGGACGTGCCGCATGATGTGACCCTGGTAATGTACGGAAATCGCGCCCCGCGCGCGTCGACAACAGCGACACCGATGTCGCGAATCGTTAGATGTCGCCCGAGCCGAGCGCGTGGAGCGGAACGTCGCGCGACAGATCCGCGGTGAGCTCGACATCGAGCTTCTGCGGCAGGTAGCCGCGGCGACGCAACTTCAGTACGTGTTTACCCGGCTCGGCCGGCACGGTCCCGTCGAAGGGGGTGTGACCGAGGCGCTTGCCGTCGATGAGCACGGTCGCGTCGCCCGGCGTCGTCGTGACGTGAACCGCGATCGTCGCGGGCACGACCGGAGGCGCCGGCGGAGCGGCGTCGGGGACCTTCACCGGCGGCGCCTGCACCGCGGGCAGGAGCGCCAGGCCCGACCCGGCGTGCGTGGCGGGCTTGGCCACCGCGACCGGAGCCGGAGCCGGCGACGAGTCGGGATCGGAATAGGCGAGCCCGCCGATCAAGAACGCGGATGCGATCGCGAGCGCGCCACAGATCAGCAGCCACGTCAGCCCGCGGCGCGGTGGTGCCGGCCGCGGCACGATCGCGGTGAACGATTGCGGCGACGTGTTCGATACCTCGCTCGGCGCACGGAGGATCTCGATCGCGAGCTCGGATTCGGCGCGAGTGCTCGGCTCGATCGGAACCGCGAGATCGGTGCCAGCGCGCGGCGTCCCGTAGCGCATCAGCGCATCGTCGATGACTTCATCATCGTCGAGCGCGATCGGCGGTTGCGTACCGACCGCCGACCGGCCGGACGGCGACATCGGCACCTCGTGCGGCACCGCCATCCCGGCCGAGAACGCGGACAGCGCCGCGCGCTCGTCACTACCGAGCTCGGCGAGCCCACCCCCGGCGACTGGCGACGCGGCACGGACCGGCGTGGGATCTGCCCGCCGCCCCCGCATGCTGTCGACCCGGATGTAGGCCGGCTCCTCGTCGATCACCATCGCGTCGATATCGACCGGCATGGTCACAGCTTCGTCGGTCTCGACCGGCACCGCCTCGGACACCATCTCGATCACGAGATCTGCACGTGGTTGACGCGGCGCAGGCGACAGCCACGGCTCGCTGCGGTGCTCGAACAGCTGCTCCATGACCTGGGCGATCGCGGGATGGCCGAGCACGAGGCTGTTGCGGTGGCCGAACGCGTCGAGCTCGCGGCCGAGCGTCGCCGCATCTTGGAACCGCGCCGCGGGATCGGTGGCGAGCGCCTTCATCACGATCAGCTCGAGGCCGCGCGGGTAATCGCGGACGACTTGCGACGGCGGCGTGATCCGCCCGGTCGTGATCCGCTCCATCGTCATGAAGTCCGAGCCGGCGCGGAACGCTCGGCGCATCGTCGTCAGCTCGTAGAGCACGACGCCGAGCGCGAAGATATCGGCGCGGTGATCGACGGTGCGGCCGAGGATCTGTTCCGGCGCGAGGTACGCGACCTTGCCCTTGAGCGCGCCGACCTGCGTCGTGGTCGCGCGATTCGCCGCCTTCGCGATGCCGAAGTCGATCAGCTTGACGCCGCCGTCATAGCCCAGCATGAGATTGGACAACGTGACATCGCGATGGACGATCGCGAGCGGCGCCCCGGTCGAGCCGCGCGCGGAGTGCGCGTAGTGCAGCGCCGACGCGACGGCCGAGCCAACGGTGAGGGCGAACCCGAGCGGTACGCTGTCCTGGCGCTCGGCGCTTCGCTCGAACACCGCATGGGCAGTCTCGCCGTGGACGTACTCCATCACGAGGAAGTAACGCCCGGCCTCGTCGCGGCCGACCTCGTAGACCGGCGCGATGTATTGGTGGTGTAACGCGCCGACCAGCCGCGCCTCGTCGAGGAACATCGTGACGAACGGATCGTCGTCGGCGAGCTCGAGGTCGAGCGTCTTGATCACGACGTGGCGCTCGAACCCGCCTAGACCGGTCGCCCGGCCGAGGTACACCTGCCCCATCCCGCCCGAGGCGAGATGTTTGATGACCTCATAACGGCCGATTCTCGATGCATCCTGCACGATCGTCGTCTCGAGAGAACAACTAACATACGCCTCGACGCAACCCTTGTGTGCATGCGTTTGCGCACCGAGATCACGCGATCGTCGTCGTGTAACAGTGCTGACGGATATTTTTCGCCGAGAGCGATTCACCGTCGCGACGCTCCCGCGGGAATAGCGACCGACGTACCTCCGGTTCTCCGTCGGTCCACTCGCCCTTGACGCGGTCGTTTGCGTGATCAGGTTGAGGGCGGGGATAGCGGACAACGGATGTCTCCGCCCGATGATCTGAGGCCCATGCGCAAAATCCCTCTCCGCAGCCTGTTGTCGAAGCTCACCGCGCTCGCGCTCACGGCGTCGCCGGCGGCAACGATCGCGGGGCCGTTGGCGCAGCCTACCGCGCGTGACGTCGACAACGATCTCGATGGCGACCTCGCGAGCGATCTGTCGATCGACCGCGAGCACATGGATCCGCGCGACGCGGCTGCGACGATCGGTCGATCGCTAGCGCTCGCGTTGTCCGAGATGCGCCCGCTCGCCGGCACGCACCTCGCCACGACCTGGGCGCTCGCCGACGATCCCGTGCGCCGGCTCGCCGTCGCCTACTCGCTCGAATGGGCGTTCCCGCTGTTCGGCGACATCGCGATCCTCGACCATCTGTCATACGATGGCGATCCCGCGATCCGCACCGCGGTCGCCCGCGCCGCGTGGATCCGCCGCCGATCGAGCGGCGATATCGGCGTGCTCGCGCGGCTCGCGCACGACCCAGATCCCGAGGTTCGCGCGATCGCCCGCCACGCCATCGAGTAGCGGGCCGTGCCCGCGACTCAGCGCCGCCGGATCGCGGCGCGGTGTAGCTCGAGGGAGCCGACGTGGATTCCGTAGCGGCCGGGGCAATGGTATAGCGAGCGGGTGTTAGAGACTCTCGCCAAGGGGTTCCGCGCCGCTCGCCAGCGGCTGACCGGCGTCGCCGAGCTCGACGACGATGTCATCGACCAAGCGCTGCGCGACGTCCGCTTGTCGTTGCTCGAAGGCGACGTCGAATTCAGCGTCGTCAAGAAGTTCCTCGAGCGCGTCAAGGACGCCGCGCGCGGCAAGCGCGTCGAGCTGCGCGCCAAGAGCGAAGAGTACGGCGCCAAGTCGATCACGCCCGAGCAAGCGTTCGTCGCGATCTGCCAGGACGAGCTGATCAAGATGATGGGCCCGGTCGACACCGAGCTCAAGTGGACGAAGAAAGGCCCGACCGGGATAATGGTCGTCGGCCTGCAGGGCTCGGGTAAGACGACGAGCGTCGGCAAGCTCGCTCGGTTTCTCGAGAAGACCCACAAGAAGAAGCCGATGTTGGTCGCGGCCGACATCTACCGGCCGGCCGCGATCGAGCAGCTGAAGACGCTCGGCCGCCAGCTCGACATGCCGGTGTTCACGGTCGAAGGCAAGGACCCGGTCACGATCTGCCGCGAGGGCAACGTCGCGGCCGCCGCGAAGGGCTGCGACGTCGTGATCTACGACACCGCCGGCCGGCTCGCGATCGACGAGCCGCTGATGCAGGAGCTCGAGGACATCGACAAGGCGACGTCGCCTGCGAACATCTTTTTGGTCATCGACTCGATGACCGGCCAAGACGCGGTGCACGTCGCCGACACGTTCAACAAGCGCCTCAACCTCGACGGCGTGATCATGACGAAGCTCGACGGCGACGCCCGCGGCGGCGCGGCGCTCTCGGTCAAAGAGGTCACCGGCAAGCCGATCAAGTTCCTCGGCATGGGCGAGTCGCTCGACAAGCTCGAGGAGTTCCGGCCCGAAGGTCTCGCGTCGCGCATCCTCGGGATGGGCGACATCGTCGGCCTGGTCAAGGACTTCGAGCAAGTCGTCGATGCGGAGAAGGCGGAAGAAGACGCCCTGCGCATGCTCAAGGGCAAGTTCGACATGCAGGACTTCCTCGAGCAGATCAAGATGATCCAGAAGATGGGATCGCTGAAGGATCTGTTCGAGAAGCTGCCGTTCTTCGGCGGCGGCATGCCCGAAGGGGTCAACCTCGACGATCGCGAGCTGACGAAGATCGAAGCGATGATCTCGTCGATGACGCGCGAAGAGCGGACGAACCCGCAGGTGTTTGTCGCGACGAGCTGGGAAGACTTCGCGACCACCGCCGGCAAGCAAGCGAAGCGGCGCCGTGCGGACTTTCATCCCGGCCGCGTCAAGCGCATCGCGGCCGGCTCCGGTCGCAAGGATCACGAGGTCAAGGAGCTGCTCCAGAAGTTCGCCCAGATGCGCCAGATGATGGTGCAGCTCGGCGCGTCGACAGGCCTGATGGGTAAGATCCCCGGGCTCAAGCAGTTCGGTCAGATGAAGCGGCTTGCGAACATGGACATCAACGCGCTGATGGGCGCGGGTGGTGGCGGCGGAGCCGGCTTCGCCGAGGGCGCCGGCGGAATGCCGAACATGCCGGCGATGCCGGGCGTGCCGGTCGGCAATATCCCGGGGCTGCCGAAGGGTTTCACGCCGCCGGGCACGAAGAACGTCGTCGGAGCGCAGCGCGCGAACGACAAGCAGAAGGCGCGCGACAAGCGCAAGGCCGAGAAGGCCGCTCGCAAGAAGAACCGCCGTTAGCCGGTTGCGACATCGCCACCGAGCCGTCGCGCCGCATTCGATGCACCAGGTCCGGTAGCGCCCGATTGCGCGCTACCCTACCGGGCACCTTGAGCCGCGCCGTAGACTTCGACCTCGCGCGCGAGCTGACCAAACCGAGCTTCACGCCGGCTCAGCGCGACGCGCCCGCGCTCGTCGAGCTGATCGTCGCGGGCGACGAAGCGGTCGCGACGCGTGCGACAGACGCGATCGTCGGGCTCGGCGAGATCGGACGCAAGGCGCTCGAGGCCCGCCTCGCGACCGGACCCGACGACGGCGCGCATGCCCGCATCGTCGCCGGTTTCGGCCGGCTCGCGCGGCGCGGCGACGTGCTGGCCCGCGCGCGCGTGATCGCGGAGCTCGCGAGCGCCAAGCTGCGAGTGCGGCGCGCTGCGGCGATGGCGCTCGGCAAGCTCGGCTCGGGCGCGGGCGACGACGTCATCGTCGCGCTCACCGCGCGGTGGGACGCCAGCGATGTCACGCCCGACGAGCGCCGTACGCTCGCCGAAGCGCTCGGCAAGGCTGGGGGCGCCACCGCGCTCGGTCGGCTGCGCGCGCTCGATGTCGGAGACGATCGCGAGCTCGCTCGGCTGCGCGATCGCGCGGTGCTGATGGCGGAGCGCGATGGCCGGCGCGGCGAGAGCTCGGAGGTCGCGGTCGACATCGCGCCGCCGACCCCGGTCGCGGTGCGGCTGCATTGCAAGCCGGGGCTCGCCGGCTTGCTCGTCGATGAATTGCGCGCGCTCGCGATCGAAGCGCGTAGCGCCGGCGATGCCTCGGTCGAGATCGTACTCGCCGCGCCGTGGCAAACGCTGTTCGCGTCGCGGTTGTGGGCGACCGGCGGGATTCGGCTCCCCCGGCCCGCGGGCGATCTGTCGGCATCGATCGTCGCGGCGCTGTGTGATCCCGCGACGCGCGCGCTGCTCGCCGCGCTCACTCGCGGGCCGATTCGTTGGCGCCTCGACCTGCCGCGCGGGCGCGAACGCTCGGTCGTCTGGCGGGTCGCCCGCGAGGTCACCGCCGCGGCGCCCGAGCTCGTCAACGACCCGACCGCGACGACCTGGGATGTCCGGGTTTCGGACAGCGCGCTCGAGCTCGTTCCGCGGCGCGCGCACGATCCGCGGTTCGCGTATCGAGTCGCCGAGATCCCCGCAGCCTCGCATCCGACCGTCGCCGCCGCGATCGCCTGGCTCGCGGCGCCGCGCGCGCACGAGCGCGTGTGGGATCCGTTTTGCGGCTCCGGGCTCGAGCTCGTCGAGTGCGCGCGGCGCGGCGCCGGCGGTGTCGTAGGCAGCGATCGCGATGACACCGCGCTCGCAGCGGCGCGCGCGAACCTCGCCGCGGCCGGCGTTGCAGGTGAGATCGTGCGCGGCGATGCGCTCACGTTTCGACCGCCCGGTGGGCCGTTCGCTGCGATCGCGAGCAACCCTCCGCTCGGCGGTCGGATCCGCGGCGATGCCGGTGCGCTGCTGTGCCGCGCGCTGCCGCACTTCGCCGCGCAGCTCGCCTCGGGCGGCCGACTCGTGTGGATCACGCCGGCGCCGCGCACCACGACCCCGGTCGCGCGCAGCCTCGGTCTCGTGCTCGCGCGCTCGATCGACGTCGACCTCGGTGGGATTCGCGGCCAGCTCGAGCGCTGGAACAAGCGCTAGGACGCGCTAGGACGGGTCGCGGTGGCAAGCTGATCCTGAGTAAGACCACGTCTCAGCCGAAGCCGTCGCACATTGGCGCCAAGCGACGTCAGTGCTTGGGCAACCACGAGCGGAACATTAGGCCGTTCGTGCGATGGAACCGATCCGCTCCGACCATGACGACGCTCCCGGTCCACCATGGTTCCGCTGCTTGTCGATCGTATCCTGGAGCAACTCCCGACCCTGCGGACGCGCTTCGGCGAATCGCTCGCGCTGGTTTCTCGCCCGCAGATCGCGGGACAGTGAGCCTGTAGTCACGCCGCGACCATCTGCACGATCTGCATTGCGTCGGAGGTCGTCCATTGCGAGCCCGGATGTATCTGTAAGTCTTGATTCGCGGGTCCAAACCGCTACCTCGCACAAGACCGGGCCCGGCCTGTGGACGATGGCACTCGTGCGGACAACCGCTCGCGCTGCCGATCGAGGTCTTCCATTCGTCGATCATTCAAATCGATCTGTGGAACAGCCATCGTCGCGTCGGGGGCTATTGGGATGCGAGCGACCGGGCGCGTCGGACACTTCGAGCACCGCCGGGTTGGAGCGCGAGCTGCATGGCGCTACGCGATCACGCCGGTGACGACTCCAGCGAGCGTCGCGCTGGCGAGCACGAGCCAGAGGATCACCGCCATCACGAGAGGCCGCACGCCGACCGTGCGCAACGCCGCTCGGCCGAGACCGAGACCGATGAGCAACAGCGTCGCGGCGAGCAGGCGCTGCGCGCCGGTCGCGACGAGATGGCCGGCGTCGCGCAGCGCCGGCACCCACGTGACGATCGCCGCGGCCGCGACAAAGCCGGCGATGAACCAGGGCCGCTTCGGGCGAGCCGCCGGCCCGTCGGTGGTGGCGGTCGGGTCCGAGCGCCGAGCCGCCCGCGCGCGGAGCGTCGCGATCGCGAACGTCACGGGCACGATCCACAACGCCCGCGCGAGCTTCGCGCTGGTCGCGACCTCGAGCGCGCGACCACCGTACTGTGCCGCGGCGCCGACGACCGAGCTGGTGTCGTGAATCGCGAGCGCACACCACAGCCCGAAGGACTCGGGTGCGAGGTGGAGCGCGGTCCCGATCGCCGGGAACGTCAGCAGCGCGATCGCGTTGAGCAAGAACACCGTCGCGATCGCGACCGAGACCTCGTGTGGCTTCGCGCGAATCGCGCTGGCGACCGCGGCGATCGCGCTCCCGCCGCAGATCGCGGTGCCGACAGTCACGAGCAGCGAGGTGTCGCCGGCGACGCGCAACCGCCGGCCGAGCAAGGTGCCGAGCCCGAACGCGCACGCGATGCCGAACGCGGTATAGCCGATGCCGTGCAGGCCGACACGACCGACGACCGCGAGGTTGGCCCCGGCGCCCAGGCCGATCACCGAGGTCGCGAGCGCCTGATGCGCTAGCTTGCGGGTCCGGTCGGGCCACGGGTTATCGAGGGCGAGGGCGAGCGCGACACCGACGAGCAGAGCGATCGCCGGGGTCACCGGCAACACGAGCGCCGCCGCGAACGCGACCGGGATCGCGACCCGGGCGATCCGGATCCTCGGGCTCGGGCTCGGGCTCGGGCTCGGGCTCGGGCTCGGCACGAATCCAGCCTGCCCGATCGATATCACGCTAGATAATCGTACTTGCTGATGGTCTATCAGATATTCTGATGGCTTGATGGCCGCGTTCGACCCCGCCTTGCTCGCGACGTTCTTGGCCGTCGTCGATGCCGGCAGCGTATCGGCCGCCGCACGCGGCGTGCACTTGTCGCAGCCGGCGGTGACCGCGCAGATTCGCAAGCTCGAAGACTCGCTCGGTGCGCCGCTGTTCGTCCGCCAGTCGCATGGCGTGACGCCGACCGACGCCGGCCGCACGCTCGCCGGTTACGCGCGCTCGGTCCGCGACCTGCTCGACGAAGCGGCGCGCCGGATTCTCGCCTCTGGCCGAGCCGACCGGGCCGCTCGTGGTCGCGGCGAGCACCACGATCGCCGCGCACGTCTTGCCGCGCCTGCTCGCCGAGTTTCGCGCCTTGCATCGCGACGTGGCGCTGACGATCTGGGTCGGCAACACCGAGGATGTCGTCACGGAGGTGCGAGCGGCGCGAGCCCCGCTCGGCTTGGTCGAGGGCCATGCGCGCGCGCCCGGCGTGCGACTCGAACCGTTTCTCGACGACGAGATCGTGCCGGTCGTCGGCCGTGGCGCGCCGTTTGCGGTCCGGCGCACGCGCGACCTCGACGACATCCCGATCCTGTGGCGAGAGCACGGATTGGGCACGCGCGCCGTCGTCGAGCGCGCCCTCGCGGCCGCCGGGCTGCGCAGGCGCGCCGCGCGCCACCTCGACGTCGAGCTCGGCAGCACGGAGGCGATCCTCGGCGGCGTCGAGGCCGGGCTCGGCGTCGGCTTTGTCTCGCGCTCGTCCGCGCGCGTTCACCTCGCCGCCGGCCTCGTCCGCATCGTGCCGGCGCTCGAGCTCGTGGTCCGCCGTACGTTTCGCTGGGCCCTCCCCGCGGGTGCGCTCGCCGGCTCGGCCGCGAGGTTCTACGACTTCGCGACGCGCGCCGCGACGCGGTGAGCGTACACTCGCTGGCGATGCGCGCGTGTCTGCGTTATGCGCCGGTGTTGCTCGTCGTCTGTGCGATCGCATGCGCGCCGGCGATCGGTTGCGCGCTGCTCCAGGGCAGAGCCGTGAACGCCGCCGGTGCCCGATCGCAGCTCCAGCTCGTGTGGCTCGTGGCCGGTCTCGCGTTCGCGGGTCAGCTCCTCGCGGTGGGCGCCGCCGCCCCTCTCGTGCGCAGCTTGGCCGACGGAGCTCCGATCGCGCTGCGCCGCGCCCCGCGAGTGGCGCTTGCCGGCCTCGCGGCGACCTTCGGGCCCTGGCTCGTCGCGATCGCGGCGATCGGCCTCGGCCTCGTAGCCCTCGTCGTGCCGGGCGCGATCCTGCTCGCGCTGTTCGCCACGGTCGGCGCGACCGCGCGCGATGGCGGCTCGGTCGGCACGGCGCTCGCGACCACCGCGGCCGAAACCCGTGCGCGCCCGAGGCGAGTGATCGCGATCGTCGCGGCGGTGATCGTCGTGGATATCGTGCTCGCGGTCGTGGTGCACACGGTGTTCGCGCATGCGATTCCTGCCAAGCCGAAGCCGGCTGACTACGGGGTCGCCCGCATCGGACTTCAGGTATTTGCCGCGCTCATCATCGTCATCACGCCGATCGCGGCGTGCGCGCTCGCGGCCACCCGGCGTGCCACGGCGCCGCAGCTCGCAGCGTGATGATACGCTGAGGCTCGATGGGACGAGCTCGTGTGGGTGTCACGGCTGCCGTGTCCGTGATGTTGATCCTCGCGTCGACGCTCGCGCTCGACTGGTTCTACGCGCGGGTCAACGCGAACGTGATCGGCGGAGACGCCGTCGTCAAGTCGATGGTCGAGAACAGCGTGTTCAAGATCGACCTGCACTCGGTCGGCCTGTGCCATCAAGGCGTGTGCGTGTCGGTGTCGATGAGCAAGCTGGTGGGGGCGTACCCGACCCTCGCGGGCGCCGCATTCTGGGTCAGCTTGGTCCTCGCCGGGGTGGTCGCGTTCCAGGCCGGCGTCCGCATGATCGGCGGCGCGCCGAACCCCCAGCTCAACACGCTCGGCTACCTGCTCGCGTTCGCGTCGTTCGCGACCGCGGCGCTCGCCGGTTACATGTTCGGTCCCGAGACCGGCAACCACACCGAGGCCGGGTTCGCGGCGACGCGGTCGTGGGGCGCGGTCGCGCTGCTCGTCGGCGATGTCGTCGCGGTCGTGGCGTTGTATTTCGCGATCAAGCCGGACGAGCCAGCGTCGGAAGCCCCGGTCATCGTCCATCCGCGCGTTGCCGCCGCCGCACCGGTCGTGGCGCCGACGCCGGCGCGCTCCCAGGTGCCCGATTCGATCCCCCTCGACGGTCGCCCGCTCGAGGCCACCGCGAACCCCGCGCCTCTCGTCGATGTCCCCAGTCCGACCGTCGAGCCGGCCGCGCTGCGCGGCGTGCTGCGCTACGCGACCGCAACCGCGACGCTCGCATCGATCGGCATCGACGCGACGCTCGAGGCGGGCGCGACGCGGATCGTGCGGTGGAGCGAGGTCGTCGGTATCCACGCGCGGAGGCTCCGCCGGGCCCGCCGTTCGACAGCGTGACGTTCGTCGATGTCGTCTCGACCGCCGGCGCGACGCTTCGCATCCTGCCGTGGACGCGCCTGACCGGCGACTCGATCGAACCCGGCGAGGGACGGATGCGCGCGTTCGTCAACCTGGCTGCGGCGCGCTGCCCCAGCGCAAACGTCGATCGCGCGACCCGCGCCTTCGCCGACAGCGCCGAGCCCGCTCGCCAACTCCCCGACGAGGCCACGCTCGCGGCCCACGACGAGCACCTCGCCTAGACGCCGAACCGCTCGAGCGCGGCGCGTAGCTCGCCGCCGTCGCCGGCGATCGCGACCCGCGGATCGGCCACCGCGGTTGCTTGCCGGCCGTACCACACCGCCTTCCAGCCGGCGCCGAGCGCACCCGCGATGTCGGCGGTGTACGAATCTCCGATGTGGACGCGCGGTGCGGGATCGTCAGGCGCGCGCCCGAGCTGCGCGAGCGCATGATCGAAGATCCGCCGGTCCGGCTTCTCGATGCCGAGCCGGCCCGAATCGATGATCACCGGGAACAGCGAAGCGAGCCCGATCTCGGCGAGCAGCTCGGCGAGCCGACCTTCGGAGTTCGACACCACGACGAGCGCGATGCCGCGCGCGGACAGCTCGCGCACGACCTCGATCACGCCGCTGATCGGCTTGCGAAATAGATTCGCCCGCGGTTGCTCGGCCTGCAGCCAGTCGGCGACCGCGGCCGCCGCGGGTACCCCAGCGCCTTCGAGCAACGCGGTCATCAGCCCGTGCCAGACCCGCCCGTGGCCGCGGGCGCTCAGCGTCTCGTAGAGCTGCCAGGCCGCGGGAGCGGCCGCCGACAGGGCCGCCGCGTCGACCGAGATCCCCCGCGACACCAGCCGGCGAGCGAGGAAGTCAAGGTCGAGCTCGACCAGAGTCTGGCCTGCGTCGAAGCTGACGACCGGAACCACCGCGGCGCAGTATACTCCTGGGATGCTCGACGGGGCTTCTGCCCACGTGCCCGGCGTGCTCGTCGTGTGGAGCGGGTCGACCCCGACCATCCAGGCGTTTCGCGTGCCGTCGACCGGCGTCGTGATCGGCCGCGAGCTGCTCGAATCGACCAGCGATGATCGAATCAGTCGGCAACACGCGCGGGTCGCGTGGAAGGATCGCCGGTTTGTCGTCACCGATCTCGGTAGCCGCAACGGCACCTATGCCGGCGGCCACGCGCTCATCGATCGCGAGGTCACGGTCACCGCGCCCTCGGTCGTACGCACCGGTCGCACCGTGTGCGTTCTGGTCGATGACATCCGTAGATTCGAGGGCGGCATCATCGAGACGCGCCACGACGCGATCATCGGAGCGACCACCCGCGCGTTGTGGCTGCGGATCGAAGAGGCCGCGAGCCAAGGTGCGAATGCGTTGATCGTCGGCGAGTCCGGTAGTGGCAAGGGCCGGATGGCGCGCGGCTACGCGGCAACCCGCAATCGACCGTACGCGGTGTTCAATCCGACGATCCAAGCGGTCCCGCTCGAACGCATCGCCGCACCGCAGATCGAGACGCTGATCCTCGAGCAAGTCGGCAAGCTCGGCGCCGCGAACATCGCGACGCTCGCAAAGCTGCTCGATAGCCGACCGAATCTGCGGTTCGTGACGACCGCGGTCATGCCGCTCGAGCACCTCGGTATCGCGCCGGAGCTCGCGATCCGACTCGGGACCTGCTCGGTGTTTCTGCCACCGCTGCGCGAGCGCCCCGACGAGATGGCCCAGCTCGTGTTCGACGCGGTGCGCGGCGCCGAGTCCGGCTTGCAGATTCACTCGACGCTGATCGAGGCATGCCTCCTCCGGCCGTGGCCGGGCAACGCGCGCGAGCTCGTCGCCGAGGTCAGCCAGACCGCGCACGCGGTCGCGGCGCAGGGCAAGAACAACATCCGCGGCGAGGATCTCGGCAACGATGCCGGCCATCTCATGGTCGGTGCGCCGACGCTCAACGCCGCCGCGCAGCCGACTGCCGTCGGCAAGCCCGGCCCTCGGCGCTAGCGCGACTCCGCGCGCCCGTGCCCCGCCGGCGCTTACCGCAGCGTCCGAACGAGCTCGTCGAGTTGTTCGAACGTCAGCCGCATGCCGTCCGTCATGCCGCTCGCGATCGCGCCGTCGAGCGCCGCCTTCGTCGGAAATCGCTGGCGAAGCTCGAGCTGCGTCTTGTCGCCGAGCTGGACGAACGTCGTCGTGACGACCGCCTCGCCCGCCTGCGGCATCTGCTCGTAAAGCTGCGTGGCGACGAGGCGAACGTTCGGTACGACCTCGCTGAAGACCCCCGAGAACGCCATCCTCGGCTGACCGTCCTTGCCGAAGACGTAGCGGTACCTCCCACCCACGCGGGCGTCGTTATCGCACTCGTACATGGTCACGCCGAACGACTTCGGCGCCCACCACCGCTTCATGTACTCCGGCGTCGTCCACGCCTCGTAAACGATCCGCGCAGGCGCGTCGAACGTCCGAGTAACGACGAGCTCGAGATCGGAGACGCGGTCGACCTGCATGTCATTTCGGTTTGTGTGTCCTGCGAGCATGAACGTTCTCCTTCGTCTTGATTTCTTCGAGCACCGCGTCGAGCTCGGCGAAGCGCGCCTGCCAGACTTGCCGGTAACGCTCGAGCCAATCGGCCACGGCGCGTAGCTGCTCGGCGCGCAGCTTGTACAAGCGCTGCTGCGCGTGGGGCTGCACGTCGACGATCCCCGCATCCTTGAGCACGCGCAGGTGTTTGGATACCTGCGGCTGATTGAGCTTCAAGCGCGCGCCGATCTCATTCACGGCACGCGGGCCGAAGCGCAGCAGCTCGACGATGCGATAGCGGTTCAGCTCTCCGAGCGCAGAGAAAGTCTCGTGCACGAATCGAACATGCCGCAGATCGCATATTCCTGTCAAGGCATATTTGTCGAGGCCGGAGTCTCGTCTCTCGGGTCCGGCGTTAGCGCTTCCGGCGTCTCGCGAGCGCTGCGACCAAGCCGATCAGCGCGAGCCCGCTGCCGCCGCCGGAGGTCGAGCAGCCATGATGAACGCCTGGGGTCGTGCCGGCATCGCCCAGCTCGGGGTCCTCGCTATCGGTGTCGCCGGCGCCGCCGGGTACGAGCCGGATCGCGTCGAACACGAGCTGGATGTTCTCGCTGTTCGGCTCACCCGTGTTGTCGGCGAGATGCACGCTCTGAGCTGCGCCGGCGGCAAAGTCGAACGTGCCGAGCGTCTGCCAGCCGTCGACCGCGGTCTGATCGATCGTGACGCTCGACGTGTCGCCGCTCGCGACGATGTCGTACTTCGCCTGCTTCGATTGCGCGTACGCCGCGGCGGTGTACGCATCGACGCGATAGCTGCCGGCGCTCGTCAGGTCGATGTTCCAGTCGCCGTAGTTCGCTTCGGTCGCATCGTCGGTCGTGTGCGTCCAGTACAGCTCGCCGCCGATGCCGGCATCGGTCGCGTGCCGCATGTACGCGGCTGGGCCGCCGGCGATGAAGCACGGATCGCTGTCGTCGATCACGCCGCCGCCGGGGGCCAGCACGGCGCAGCTCTGTGGCGGGCCAAGAAACGCGTCGAACGATGCCTTGTCGCCATTCCAGCGATCGACGTCGACGGCGGTCGCGATGCCGGCGATCGCGCCCGACGACGTGTACTGCCAGAACGCCCAATCGGTCCACGGCGCCGCGATATCCGGGCACGTCGCGGTCGTGTACTGCGCGTGCCACAGCGGCGAGCTCGTCAGGTCCGGGCCGCCGACCGAATCGCGCCAGAAGTAGAACCCGGTGTAGATGATCGGCGGCCGGCCGATCGCGGCGGAGACATGCGCGACCCACTTCTCCACCGCAGCAGCGACGGCGGTCGGTCCGAGGCCATCGGTGACCTCGACGTCGATCACCGGCGGCAGATCGTCCGGCTTCATCGGCCCGGTCTTGGTCAGCAACAAGTCGGCCTGCGCGATCGGATCCTGGCTCGGACGGAACAGCTGATAGGCGCCGTGCTTGATCCCGACTGTCCGGCTGCCGGACCAATTCGCAGCGAACTGTGGATCGAGGAAGTCGGTACCGTCCGAAACCCGGACAAACGAATACACGACGCCCGCGCCGGCGACCGCGGACCAATCGATCGTGTCTTGGAAGTACGAGACGTCGATGCCCTTGACCGTCGGACCGACGCCGCACACCGTCGCGGCTTGCTCGGCCTCGGCGGTCGGAGCCGGCGCGGAGTCGGTACAAGCGGCAAATACGGCGAGCAAGGCGGGGCGGTTCACCCCGGTCGCGAACAGCAAGCGCTGCGCCAGCGTAACCGCGTGAATGTGCGCGCCTCCGAGTGCCCACGCGCGTGGTCAGTGCTCGTGCGAGTGGGCAACATGCGAGCGCCGCGCCGGCAGGCTCGCGTCGCCATGCGCCAAGCCACACGCATGGACCTCGATCGTCAGATGAACGACGCCGAGCGCCTCGAGCACCGCGGCGCGATAGTAGTCGACTTCGCGCGGCGTCGAAGTGACGAGCGAGACGATGCAGCTGCGCCGCCCCGGCCCGAGCTCCCAGACATGGAGATCGGCGACTCGCACATCATCGATCGACTCGAGTTTCTTCCGGACGGTTTGTTCGTGCGCCGGGGACGACACGACGTCGAGCAACTGCCGGCTCGCTTGCCGGCACAAGCTGACCGCCCACCACGTGATCACCGCACCGCCGATCAGGCCCATCATCGGATCGAGGAACCACAACCCGGCGTACTTGCCGAGCGACAGCGCACCGATCGCGAGCAGCGAGGTCATCGCATCGGCGATGATGTGGATATATGCGGCGCGCAGGTTGAAGTCGAGCGTGCCTGCTTTCGGCTTGTCGTCGTGATCCTCGTGCTCGTGCTCGTGCTCGTGCTCGTGCTCGTGCTCTGCGTGATCGTGCGAGTGGCCGCCGAAGTGATGCCCCCCGTGGCCGAGCAGCAGCGCCGATACGATGTTGACGACGAGCCCGAGCACCGCGACCGGCAGCGCGTCGCTGTAGTCGACGGTTTGCCGCGTGATCAGGTTCTCGACGCCCTCGATCGCCATGAACAGCGCGACCAACGACAGCAGCACGCCGCTCGTATAACCGGCGAGTGCGTAGACCTTCCCGGTGCCGAAGCTGAACACGTCGCTCGCCGCGTGCGTGCGCGCATACCAATACGCGACGAGGGCGAAGCCGAGCGCCGCGACGTGCGTTCCCATGTGCCAGCCGTCGGCCTTGAGCGCGATCGAGCCCGTGCGCCAACCGACGATCAGCTCGCCGATCATCATCAGCGCGGTGATGCCGACGACCCACTTCGTCCGCCGCTCCCCCGACTTGTTGTGAGCTGCGTCGTCCTCGTGATGGACGTGCGCGGACAGGTCGTGGGACTGCACTAACGACAGCTTAGCGCGTATCACAGACGAAGACCGAGCCCCGGTTCAGGGGGCTCGGCGTCGAAGACGGCCCGTTACGGCCCGGGCACACTCTGGTGCGCTATGAGCGTCGCGGCTCGTTGCGATCACGCCCCGGTTGGGGCTGTGATTGCGGCATCTGACCGCCGCGATGTTCTTCCGGTTTACGCTCCGGCTGCTGGCCGGTCTTCTGAGTCTGGTTCTGGTTCTTGTCCTGTTCGGATGGCTTCTTGGGATCGGGCATTAGGGCTTCCTTTCTGCGGCCGGGTTAGTGCACCTCGCATGCCGCGCGAAGCTCGCGTTTAGCGGTCGCAGCTCGCGTCGTGAGCGCACGCCGCGCGCGATCGCTCCCTCACTCCTTCGCGACGGAATGACAGCCGCTGCACCCGACTCCCGTTTGGTCCTCTGGCGTCCACTCTTCTAATTAGTGACCGCCGAGGTACGCCTTGCGGATCTTGTCGTCCGCCGCGAGCTCGGACGCCTTGCCGGAGGCCACGAGCGCGCCGACCTCGAGCACGTAGGCCGTCGATGCGATGCGCAGCGCCATGTGCGCATTCTGCTCGACGAGCAGGATCGTCGTCCCCTCGCTCACGGTCGTGCGGATGATCTCGAAGATCTTCGCGACGATCTGCGGCGCGAGCCCGAGCGATGGCTCGTCGAGCAACAGCAACTTCGGCCGCGCGAGCAACGCGCGGGCGATCGCGAGCATCTGCTGCTCGCCGCCCGACAACGTGCCGGCGTTCTGTCCGAGCCGCTCGGCGAGCCGCGGGAACAACTCGAACGCGCGCGTTCGATCCTTCGCGATCGCCGCCGCGTCGGTGCGCAGAAACGCGCCGATCTGGAGATTCTCGTCGACCGTGAGGTTGGAGAAGATGCCGCGGCCCTCGGGCACGTGCGAGATGCCGAGCGCGACGATCGCATGCGCCGGCTTGCCGGTGATGTCCTGGCCCGCGAGCTTGACCGTACCCTTCGTCGGCTTCACCAGCCCCGAGATCGCGCGCAAGGTCGTCGTCTTGCCGGCGCCGTTCGCGCCGATCAGCGTCACGATCTCTCCGGCGGCGACCGAGAAGCTCACGCCCTTGAGCGCGTGGATGCCGCCGTAGTGAACGTCGATGCCCTCGACCTCGAGCAGCGCGGTCATGCGGCCTCTTCGGGCACGCCGAGATAGGCCTCGATCACCTTCGGGTCGCGCTGGATGTCCTCGGGCTTGCCGGCGGCGATCGTCACGCCGTGGTCGAGCACGGTGATGTGCTCGCAGATCTCCATGACGAGCCCCATGTCGTGCTCGATCAGCAAGATCGCGACGTCGAACGTCTCGCGCAGGGACTCGATCAGCGCGCGCATGTCGTGCTTTTCCTGCGTGTTCATCCCCGCGACCGGCTCGTCGAGCAGCAACACCTTCGGCTCGGTCGCGAGAGCCCGCGCGATCTCGAGTCGGCGTTGATCGCCATACGGCAAGCTCTTCGCCGGCTCGGCGGCGCGATGCGCGATGCCGAGGATCTCGAGCAGCTCGAGCGAACGCTCGACGATCGCGGCCTCCTCGGCGAGATAGAGCGGCGTGCGCAACAAGCTCCGCCACAGCCCGCTCTTCGCCCGCACGCCGGCGGCGGTACGGACGTTGTCGAGCACCGATAGTGCGTCGAACAGCCGGATGTTCTGGAACGTGCGCGCGAGCCCGGCCTGCGCGATCGCGCTCGGCTTCTTGCCGTCGATCCGGCTGCCGCCGAGGTGAACGTCGCCGGAGTCCGGCTTGTAGACGCCCGTCAGCAAGTTGAACACCGTCGTCTTGCCCGCGCCGTTCGGGCCGATCAACCCGCGCAAGCTCTGCGGGGGCAGCTCGAGCGAGAAGTCGCACACCGCCTTGAGCCCGCCGAACGCGAGCGACAGATCGTTTGCGGCGAGCGCGTTCACGGTGGGTCTCCCGGCAACGCCGTCGGTTTCGGCGGCTTCGCCTTACCGAGCCCGAGCTTCGTCCTGACCCGGCGCCACGGGCCGGTGTCCCACAGCTCTTTGATCCCGAACAGGCCCTGAGGTCGCACGATCATCACGACGATCAGCGCGAGCGCATAGACCGGCATGCGGTAGTCAGAAAAGCTGCGGAACAGCTCCGGCATGATCGTGAGCCCTATCGCCGCGAAGATCACGCCGGTGATCGAGCCCATGCCGCCGAGCACGACGATGATCACGAGGTCGATCGACTTCTGGAAGCCGAGCTCGCGTGGGTTCAACGTGGTGCCGAGCTCGTGCGCGAACAGCGCGCCGCCGATGCCGGCAAAGAACGCCGCCATCACGAACGAGATAACCTTGACCCGCGCGGTGTCGATGCCCATCGCGCTCGCCGCGATCTCGTTCTCGCGCACCGCGAGCAGCTGGCGGCCCTTCGACGACGTCTTCAGCCGATACGCCGCGATCACGGTGATCGCGACGAACACGTAGACGATGAAGATGCGCGTGTACGTCGGCACCCCACCGAACCCGAGGCTGCCGCCGAGATGTCCGAGCGCGTCGACCATGCTGCTGGCCCGGAACTGCTTGACGTAGAGCACCTCGTCGGTGCGCTGCACGAGCACGCGCACGATCTCGCCGAAGCCGAGCGTGACGATCGCGAGGTAATCGCCGCGCAGCCGCAGCGACGGCAGGCCAACGACGAGCCCGGTCACCGCGGCGAGCATGCCGCCGAGCACGCAGCCGCCGAGGAACAACCAGTCGCCGCCACCGAATAGCTCGCCGTGGATCTTTGCCGAACCCCACAGCTGGATCGACCCGTAATAGGTCAGCCACGCGGCCGCGTAGCCACCGATCATCATGAAGCCGGCGTGGCCGAGCGAGAACTGACCGCAGAAGCCGTTGACGATGTTGAGCGACACCGCGAGCACGATCGCGATGCCGATGTCGAGCAGCAGCTTCGCGGGAAACGGCCCGATCAGCGGGGCGATGATCTGCTGGAGCAGCCACGCGAGGACGAGCCCCGCCGCGATCGGCGCGATCGAACGCATGATCGCACTCGCGAAGCTGGCGCGATGAGCCGCGACGCGTTCGCCGAGCCGCTTCATACCTTCTCCACCGCCGTCGAGCCGAACAGCCCGCTCGGCTTGACCAACAGCACGACGATCAAGATCGTGAACACGTAGACATCGCGCAGCTGGCTCGACAGGAACGCCGCGCCGAACTCCTGGACCGCGGCGATCAACAGCGCGCCGATCGCGGCGCCGCGCACGTCACCGATGCCACCGACGACGGCCGCGACGAACGCGGTCAGACCGAGCAACACCCACTGCGAGCCAGCCGTGATCTGCAGGGCCTCGTACTTCACCGCGAACAACAAGCCGCCGGCGGCGGCGAGCGCCGAGCCGACCGCGAACGTGATCGTGACGACGCGATCGACGTTGATGCCCATCAGCGATGCCACCCGCTCGTCGAACGACACCGCGCGCATCGCGCGCCCGAGCTTTGTCCTGTAGACGAGGAACTGCAGCGCGCCGACCAGGACGAGCGCGAGCACGAGGACGACCATGTCGACGACGCGGAGCTCGACGCCCGCGATCGTGGCGAGCGAGCTATCGGCGATCAGCGGCGGCATGTGCTGCGGGTTCGGGCCGAACGCCCACGGCAGCGTGCCGGTGTTCTGGAGCAGCAGCGACACGCCGATCGCGGTGATCAGCACGTTGAGCCGCGGCGCGTTGCGCAGTGGGCGGTACGCGAGTCGTTCGATCGTCACACCGAGCGCGGCGCATGCGGCCATCGCGATGATCAGCACGACCGGGAACGCGAACGCCGGCGCCGCATCACCCCAGCCGAGCTTCATCGCGACGGTGAACGACAGCCACGCGCCGAACGTGAACACGTCGGAGTGCGCGAAGTTGATGAACTTCAACACGCCGTAGACCAGCGTGTAGCCGAGCGCGATCAGCGCGTACAGCGCGCCGAGCGACAAGCTGTCGACGAGGGTCTGCAGCAGCTTCGTGAACAGCGACGCCGTTCGGTGCTCCTTCGGAGCGGCCGCAGCCGCCGGCGGCGGCGGTGCACCCGATGCGCTCACCGGACACGGCTCCAAGTCGACCGGCGGCGCCTCGGGAGGGATCTCGCCCGGCGGTGTGATCGTCGCGGCGTAGTGGGGCTTGCCGCAGTGGATGACGAGCATGACCGCGCTCTTGACCGGGTTGCGATCGGCATCGAGCGTGATCTTGCCGGTGACGCCGGGATACCCCTTGGTCGCGGCGATCGCGGCGGCGAGCGGCTCGCCGTCGAGCGAGGGCGAGCGATCCATCGCGTCGAACAGCACCCCGGCCGCGTCGTAGCCGAGCGCCGCGAGCCCGTCCGGCACGACGCCCCAACGCGCCTTGAACGCGGCGACGAACTGTTTGACCGCCGGCCTCGTCTCCTCGAAGGAGTAGTGATTCGCGTAGTAGCTACCTTCGATCGCATCGCCGCCGATCTCGGTCAGCTTCTCCGAGTCCCAGCCATCGCCGCCGAGGAACGGCACGGCGATCCCGAGCTTGCGTGCCTGACGCGCGATGTTGCCGGCGTCGGTGTAGTAGCCCGGCAGGAAGATCGCCTCGGGCGACGTATCCTTGAGCGATTGCAGCTGCGCGGACAAGTCGACGTCGCCGCCGGTGTACGCCTGCATCGTCGTGATCGTCCCGCCGAGCTGGCGGAACGCGACGTCGAAGCTCTCGGCGAGGCCCTTCGAATACGCCTGCTGCTGATCGTACAGGACGCCGATCTTCTGCGCGTGCAGGTTATCGCGCGCGAACTTCGCGACGACGAAGCCCTGGAATTGATCGATGAAGCAGACCCGAGAGATCATGTCGCCGATCTGCGTCACGCTCTCGTTCGTCGACGACGGCGAGATCATCGGCACGCCATACTGCTGGGCGACCGCGCCGCCGGCCTTCGACAGGCTCGACGACACCTCGCCGATCACCGCAACGACATCGTGCTCGGTGATGAGCCGGGTGACCGCGGTACCGGCCTCCTGCGACTTGCCGGCATCGTCCAGCGTCACCACCTCGATCGGCCGGCCGTGCACACCGCCCTTCGCGTTGCGCTGTTCGATCGCCAGCTCCACGCCCTTGTTCGTCGACTGGCCGAACGTCGCTTCCGAGCCGGTCATCGACCCGTATTGGCCGATCACGATCGGCCCGCTGCCGCTGTCGTGATGCTTCCACGGCTTGCGTTGCGGAGAGAGCTCGTCGCAGGCCAGCCAGCACGCGGCCACGGAGAGCAAGACCAGCCAGCGGCGAACCACGTGCCTGCGTACTAACCCCCGCCGGTGCTGTCAACCGCTGCGGGGCTCAGCCGGCGCGCGCGAGCTGCGATGCGTGGATCGGCGCCGACGGTTGGAGCAGCGCGAGCTGGCGCAGCCGCTCGGTCGCGAAGCGACCGGCGAGGCTCGCGTAGACCTCCGGCTCGGCGAGGTCGTGTAGGGTCGGCAGCACGTGCTCGTCCTCGTAAGCTGCGTGGACCTTGACGAGCGTCGCGAGCCGGGCCGCGCGCTGGCGCCACGTCGGACTGGCGGGCAGCGCCTCGACGAGATCGACGAGCGCACCCTCCTGCGCGAGGTGCTGGTCGCGCGCGTGACCGACCATCGCGTCGATGACGTCGGGGTGCGCGCACCGCGTCACGGCGAACGCCAGCACGATGTCCTCGGCCTCGGCGTGCGCGGTCAGCCCGAGGCGCACACCGTCGAGCAGATTTCGAATCTGCGGGAGGGTGCGCGCGTCGAGCAACGCGGCGAGCCCGCCCTGGATGTCTTGGTGATCGCGACGCAGGAGAATGGCGATGTCGACCGGCATGTAACGATGCGAGTGCAGTCGTGATGCCGCGTGACGAAAGGTACGCGGGCATGCGGACGGGAGTGTCGTCGGAAAGCGAGCTTACGGATGGCGATGAATGGATTCACTGTAGGCGCGCAAGACAGACGCGGGACAGAGCGCTCGTGCGACACCAGCGCACGCGCTAGTCGAGACTCACAACGAGTGTCCGGCGCGCCGCGTTGTGGCCGACGACGCGTTACAGTCGGCAAGTGACCTCCGCGCGCGGCCGGTTCCTGGCCAACCGCGGCGCCGTCGTCGGTGCCGTCCTGGTCGCGCTGCTGCTCGCCCTCGCCGTGTTTGCGCCATTACTCGAGCGCAGGGACCCGATCGCGCTCGACATCGATCACGGTCTGACCTCGCTCGGAGCCCCGCTGCCGCCCTCGCTGGATGCGCCACTCGGCACCGACCACCTCGGGCGCGATGTCTGGTCGCGGATCGTCGCGGGCGCGGGCACGTCGCTCGAGATCGCCACCGCCGCGACCGGGATCGCGCTCGCGCTGGGCTTGCTCGTCGGCCTGGTCGCGGGCTACGCCGGAGGCCGCACCGATGATCTCTTGATGCGGCTCGTCGATCTCGGCCTGTCGTTCCCGTTCTTGCTGCTCGCGATCTTGCTCGCCGCGCTGTTGCACGAGTCCAAGCTCGGATCGTCGAACGCGCCCGTCTACCTGACGCTCGGGGTCGTCGGCTGGACCACGATCGCGCGCGTGGTGCGCGGCAAGGCGATGACGCTCGCGCGCAGCGAGATGGTGACCGCCGCCCGCGCGATCGGCGCGAGCCCGGCGCGGATCATGACGCGCTATCTGCTGCCGAATCTCGCGAGCCTCGTCTTCGCGCTCACCGCGCTCGGCTTCGCGCAGAACCTGATCGCCGAGTCGGTGCTGTCGTACCTCGGGCTCGGCCCGCAGCCGCCGACTCCGTCGTGGGGCCGCATGCTCTACGAAGGCCGCGTCTATTATCGCAGCGCCCCTTGGCTCGTGCTCGCCCCCGGTGTCGCGATCATGCTCGCGGTCGTCGGGTTCAACCTCGTCGGCGACGGCCTGCGCGACGCGCTCGATCCGAAGGAGCGGCGATGAATCGCGCGATCGTCGTCGTGCTCGCGCTCGCCGCGTGCGAGCCACCCGACCACGGACCGCGGTGGCGCGCCGCCGGGAGCTCGACGCCGCGCGACGGCGGCACGCTGCGCTTCGCGATCAACGGCGAGGTCCGCACGCTCGATCCGACGATCGCGTACGACGAGTATTCGTTCTACGGCGTCCACCCGCTGTTCGACACGCTGATCGGCTACGAGCCGAGCTCGCCCGACGATCCGACGGCGGGACTGCGCCTCGTGCCACGGCTCGCCGAACGCTGGGAGCTGTCGCCCGACGGCGAGACCTACACGTTCGTGCTACGGCCCGATCTGCAATATGCGGACGGCTCGCCGATCGTCGCGGCCGATTTCATCTATAGCTTCGAGCACGCGATCGCTACGCCCGATTCGCCGTTCGGCCCGATGATCGGCGACGTGGTTGGAGCGTCGGAGCTGCGCGATCATCACGCCGACCATGCCGCCGGTCTCACCGCCCCGGACGCCCGCACGTTGCGCATCGAGCTCGTGCGCCAGGACGCCGCGCTGCCGTATGTGCTGACGATGCCGTTCACGACGCCTCAACGCGCCGACCACCCGAGCACCTCGGGTCCGTTCGCGCTCGAGTCGTGGGACCGCGGCCAGATGCTGCGACTCCGCAAGAACCCCCGGTCGTGGGCGGCCCGCTCGGTCCATCTCGACGCGATCGACGTGCTCGAGGACGTCCCCCGCGACACCGCGTTCCTGATGTTCCAGCGCGGCGAGATCGATACGTGCGACAAGCTCGCCGCCCCCGATTTCGTTTCGCTGCGCGAGCAACCCGCTTGGCAGCCCTATGTGTTCGAGCGCGCGATCATGAACGCGTTCGGCGCGCGGATGAACGTCCGCACGAAGCCGTTCGACGATCGCCGCGTCCGCCAGGCTCTCAACTACGCGGTCGACAAGGATCACCTCGTCAAGCTGTTACACGGCGCCGCGGTGCCCGCGCACGGAGTGCTGGCGCCCGGGATGTTCGGGCGCGACGATACGCTCGCGCCGTACCCGCATGATCCGGCGAAGGCGCGCGCGCTGCTCGCCGAGGCCGGCTATGGCTCCGGGTTCGAGGTCGAGTACGTCACCCAGGACGACTTCGAGGCGGTGACGATCGGAGAATCGCTGCAAGCCGATCTCGCCGCGGTGGGGGTCCGAGTGAGGATCACCCAACTCGAGCTCGCGACGTTCGGCACCGCGGTGGGGAGGGCTGACGGCCCGCCGTTCTCGCTGTGGTCGTGGGCCGGTGATTACCCAGATCCGACGAACTACTTCGACGTGATGTTTCACTCGCGGATGATCGCGGACGAGAATTCGAACAATAACTCGTTCTACTCGAACCCCGAGCTCGACGCGTTGCTCGACCAGGCGCGCGGTGAGACCGACCGGGCGACGCGAGCGGAGATGTATCACCGGGTCGAGCGGATCCTCTACGACGACGCGCCGTGGATCTGGGGCTACCACCAACTCATGACCGAGGTCGTGCAGCCTTACGTCAAAGGCTACGCACCGCATCCGGTGTGGCTGCGCGACTACACGACGGCCTGGCTCGATCTCGGGCCGAACGGCGAGCGAGTCGCGCGATGAGCTTCGTGCTGCGCCGGATCGGGTGGTCGCTGGTCGTCGTGTGGTTCGTCGTCACCGCGACGTTCGCGATGATCGCGCTGATCCCGGCAGATCCGATGAAGGCCTTGCTCGGGCCCCACGCGACGCACGACGCGATCGTCGACGCGCGCGCGCACTACTGCCTCGATCGCGGGCTCGCGGCGCAATACGGCTGCTTCGTCGATCACGTCGTTCACGGCGATCTCGGCGAGAGCTATCGCAGCAAGCGTGCGGTGACCGCGATCCTCGCGGAGCGAATCTGGCCGACGGCTCAGCTCGCGCTCGCCGCGATCGCGTTGCAGCTGTTGATCGGGGTGCCGCTCGGGGTGATCGCGGCGTTGCGGCGGAATCGCTGGCCGGACTATGCGTCGAATCTCGCCGGACTCGTCGGCCAGAGCGCACCGACGTTCTTCGTCGGCATGGTGCTGATCTACCTGCTGTCGTTTCGGTTCGGCTGGTTCCCGATCAGCGGCTACGGCGAGCCCGGGTTGGATCGGCTCTATCATCTCGTGTTACCGGCGCTCACGCTCGCCGCGGTCGGGGTCGCCTACTACGCGCGGGTCGTGCGCAGCGAGCTGATCGACACGCTGCGAGAGGACTACGTGCGGACCGCGCGCGCGAAGGGGCTGTCCGAGCGCCGCGTGATCGTCAAGCATGCGTTGCGGAACGCGCTCGGCCCGCTGGTCACGCTCGTCGGCTTGGACCTCGGCGTGCTGCTCGGCGGTGCGGTCGTCGTCGAGTACCTGTTCGCGTGGCCCGGGATCGGCCGCGAGGTCTTGCAAGCGATCCACGATCTCGACATTCCGCTCGTGCTCGGTGTCGTCTTGCTCGCGGCGGTCGCGATCGCGGTCGCAAACTTGATCGTCGACCTCGTCTATCTGTGGCTCGATCCGAGGCTGCGTGACTGACGCCGACCGCCACCGCCGCGCTTTCAAGTTCCTGATCCTGCTCGGCTGGGTCAGCTTGCTCGCCGACCTCTGCCACGAGGGCATGCGCTCGGTGCTCGGCCCGTACCTCGAGCTGCTCGGTGCGAGCGCGACCGCGGTCGGCGCGGTCAGCGGCACCGGCGAGGCCGTCGGGTTCGCGCTGCGCTACTGGACCGGCTCGATCGCCGATCGCACGCAAGCGTATTGGGGGCTGACGATCGCGGGTTACGCGATCAACCTCGTCGCCGTGCCCGCGCTCGCGCTCGTCGGCAGTTGGCCGGCGGTGGCGGCGCTCGTCGCGCTCGAACGGCTCGGCAAGGCGGTGCGCTCGCCCGCGAAGTCGACGCTCACATCGTTCGCGGGCAAAGACCTCGGACCGGGCCGCGCGTTCGCGATCAACGAGGCGATGGATCAGGCCGGCGCCCTGCTCGGCCCGCTCGCGGTCGCCGCGGTGCTCGCGTGGCGCGGCGCGAACGCGTCGGGCTTCGCGTGGGCGTTCGGATTGCTCGCGTTGCCCGGGCTCGCGACCGTCGCGGTGCTCGTGCGCGCGCGTCGGCTGTATCCCGATCCTCACACGATCGAAGGCGACGCGGACAGCGCGGACGCGGCCGGCCGGCTCGCCCCTCGCTATCGCGTGTATCTGGTCGGTGTCGCGCTCGTCGCGATCGGCCTCGCCGACTGGCCCCTGCTCGCGTACCACTTCGGCAAGACCGGCATGCTCTCCGTGAAGTGGCTGCCGATCGTCTATGCCGGAGCGATGGCGCTCGACGGCCTGGTCTCGCTCGCCGCGGGTCTCGCGTTCGACCGCGGCCGAGCGCGCGGCGGCACCGGCGCCGGCGTCGTCGCCCTGTTCGTGATCGCGGGCGCGGCGTACGGCCCGCTCGCGTTCGCACCGTCGGGCTCGCTCGCGCTCGCGATCGTCGGCATCGCGCTGTGGACGATCGCGCGCGCGTCGACCGAATCGATCGGCAAGGCGCTGATCGCCGCGATCGTGCCACATGCGCAACGTGGTCGCGCCTACGGGATTTACTACGTCGTCTACGGGCTCGCGTGGTGGGCTGGCAGCATCGCGCTCGGCCGGCTCTACGACGCCGAACCAAGTTACGCCGGTGTTGCAGCGACCGCATCGTTGACGCTCGGCGCAATCGTAGTGGCTATATCGGGCACGCGACGACGTGCCTGATTTCCCTATCTACGAATTTCACGGCACGGCTCATGCTCTACGTCGCGCCATGCGCAGTCTTATCGTCGCTCTACTCGTCGCCATTCCTGCCTGTGATATCGGCAACCTCGACCTCGGGCTCGACTCGTCGCGCCACCTAGCGGCGGCCTACTACGATGGTCACTCAGTGGCGATAACCGCTTGTCCGACCGATGGCTTCCTCGGTTGCGGCTCGCCGCAGCCCGACGACGCGGTCGAGCTGACTTACAATAACCAGAAGCTCGAGGTCCCCGCAGATCCGGACGCGGATGTCGTACTTGGTGCCAGCGGCGCGCTCGCAAATGCCCCGTTCCAGGCCACGATCCCCGCGCCGTGGAATGGACGCTTAGACCTCACGATCAACGGGACCACCGCAACCGTCGACCTGCCATCGGGCTTCGCGATCGACGCGCTACCGGCGACGCTGTCGCGCGCCGCCGGTGCCCTCGACGTCACGTTCGAGCGGCTCGCTGAGGTCAACGCCGAGCCGACCGCCGCCCTGTACGCGACATGCGCCGACGGCACGCAGCGCATCGACGCGTTTGCCGAGGTCACCGAGGGCGAGCTGCTGCTGACGTTCGATCAGCTGCCCGCATCGGCCGGCGCCTGCGACGAGGAGCTCGAGATCACCGAGCCGGTGTTGAGCTCTGATCCGGCGATCGAGACCGAGATCTACCGGATCGAGCGCGCGACATTCACCAGCGAGCCTTAGCGACCCTCACTGCTCGGCGAACGTGCCGTGCTGAAGCTGGAGCATCTTCTCGTTCGACGAGAACGCGATGAGGTGATGGTTCGCGAAATTGAGCACGACGCTGAGCGTGTAGCCCGACGATCCGAGATACGACACCGCGTACGCGTCGTCGCTCACCTTGGCGACTTCGTACTTGTCGACGTGGGTGGGCTTGCTGCCCTTGGCCATCGAGAAGTCCACCGAGCCGTCGTCGTGGAACTCGTGGGTGATCGCCTTGCCGGCCATCCGGCCGTCTTGGAATTCGAACGTGAGCGTCTTGCCGCGAATCGGGTTCTTCGACATCGGTGCCTCCGCAGCCGAAGGCTGCAAGCACCGGGCCCTGAGCGCTGACGCACGGCGTGCGGAGCGTCAGTCGCCGTCGAGCGCGCGGTCTTCGCGGCCGGCGCGCTTGCTCGGCTTCTTCGCGGCACCGAGCCCGAGCTCCGCGAGCTTCTTGCGCAGCGTGTTGCGATTGAGCCCCAGGATCTCGGCGGCCTTGACCTGGTTGCCGCCGGTGTTAGCGAGCACGAGATCGAACAGCGGACGCTCGACGCGCGCGAGCACCTTGTCGTAGAGGTCGTGGACGGGATAGCCGTCGATCCGCGCCAACAGGCCGGCGAGCTTCGCCTTGACCATGTCCTCGAACGCGAGATCCTCGAGCGGCACGCGCTCGGCGACGACCGGCAAGATCTCGTCGACGTCGCCCGCTTCGATCCGGCTGCGGCTGACCCGAACCACGAGCCGGCGCGCGATCGACTTGAGCTCGGCGACGTTGCCCGGCCACGGATAGGCACCGAGCCGGGCATGCGCGCGACTCGACACGGTCGGCTTGCCTCGCCCGACCTCGGCGGCGTAGTGGCGGACCCAGCGCTCGAACAGCGTCGGCAGGTCCGCGATGCGATCGCGCAACGGTGGCACTTCGATCCGACGAGCCGCGAACAGCTCGTAGAAATCGCGCGACACGATCTTCGCCTCGACTGCACGCTGGACATCGACATCGGCGGTCGCGACGACCTGCAGGTCGGTGGCATCGGCTCCGATCGCACGCTCGAGCGTGCGCTGCGAAGGCGCCGACAGATCGCTGACGTCTTTGACGAGCAACGTGCCACCGGCGGCCGCGTGCAAGGCGCGACGGGCTCGCTCGCAATCGTCGCCCGGACCTTGCGCGACGTCGCCGCCTTCGAACGTCGGCCGTACCGCGACGAACCGGCCGCGGCCCCGCGGGCCGCTTTGATGGAGCACGCGCGCGACGAGCTCGCGGCCCGTACCGTGCTCGCCGGCGATCAACACCGGAGCGCCTCCATCGGCGAAGGCCTCGACTCGCGCGACGACCGCGCGCATCGCCGCGCTCTCGGCGACGAGAAAGTGGTTCGCACGCAGCGACGCGGCGAGCACTACGCCGCCTCGGTCGAAGCGGCGAAGTCGGCGTCCATCGTGCCCCGCTCGCCCTCCGGCGCCAACCCGAGCCGGGTCTCGCGCTCGATCAGCTGCGCGAAGTAGTCCTCGACGAGAGCGCGCGCACTCGCGAGATCCGGCGTCTCCCACACTTTGAGCCGAAGCGCATTGCAGCCGTACAGGCCGCGCGCGTACCAGGCGCACGCCTTGCGAACCTCGTGCAGCGAGCGCTTGCCCGGCCGCAGCTCTTCGATCAGATCGACGTGGCGGCGATACACCGCGAGTCGCTCGGCGAGCGTAGGCGGTCCGGGATCCGGACGTCCCGCGCACAGCTCGCGCAGTCGGCCGAACAGCCACGGGTTGCCGAGCGCGCCGCGTCCGATCATCACCGCATCGCAGCCGGTGTGCTCGCGCATCCGCACGAAGCCTTCGACGTCCACGACGTCGCCGTTGCCGACGACCGGGACCTCGCGCGGCACGGCGTCGCGCACCCTCCGGATGATGTCGGAGTCGCTGTGACCCGAGAAGCCCTGCGTGCGGGTTCGACCGTGCACCGTGATCATCTGCGCGCCGGCTTCGACCATCGCGCACGCGAACTCCGGAGCGTTGCGGTTGTCCTGGTTCCAACCGGCGCGGTGCTTGACCGTGACCGGCACGTTCGCGGGCACCGAACGTACGACGGCGCGCACGAGCTGTTGCGCGATCGCCGGTTCGCGCATCAACGCCGAGCCACACTCGCCGGCGACGACGCGCTTGGCCGGGCAGCCCATGTTGATGTCGACGAGCGAGGCGCCGATCGACACCGCGAGCTTCGCGGCCTGCTCCATCATGTGCTCTTCGCGGCCGAAGATCTGCACGCCGAACTGGCGGCCGCCGAGCGACGCGGTCATCTTGCCGGTCGTCTTCGGATCGCCCGACGCGAGGGCGTGCGCCGACAGGAACTCGGTGATCGTGAACCCGACGCCGAGCTCCTCGGCGACCGTGCGAAATGGCAGGTCGGTCACCGCGGCCATCGGCGCGAGCAGCACGGGCGTCTCGATGGACAGCGGACCGATACGCATCACGCACGGTATGTACCGGATGCGCCACCGGACGTAAATGTCGGATTGCGCGGATAGGTGGACCGAGGCGCCGCCCCCTGCTACGCGTCCCGCAGATCCGCGACCGCGTTGATGTTACGCAGCGCTCGCAGCTCCGGATCCACCGCGCGCACCGCCGCTTCATCGAGCCAAACGAGCCGCAAGCCGGCGTTGGTGAGCAGCTCGCTCGCGCGGAGCTGGCCCGACGCGACGCGCGCGCGGGCTATCTCGGCGACCCGCGTGTGGAGCACGCACAACAGCGGCTCCGGCCGGCCTCCGATGCGGAACGCGCAGCCATCGCCGTCCGCGCGCTCGAGCAAGAGGTCGACGATCGCGCCGGTCACGCGCGGCAGATCGCACGCGACGACGATCACCCATGGTGTCCGCGCGGCGGTGAGCCCACTCGCGATGCCTGCGAGCGGGCCCTGATCGGCGACTTCGTCGCGTACCACGCGCAGGTTCGCGAAGTCGCCCTCGATTGCCGCCGCGATCACCGCGCTCGCCGCGCCGATCGAGACGAGGATCTCCGAGACGCGCGGTTCGAGCACCGCGCACTGGCGATCGAGGATTCGCTGGCCGCCGACGAGCAACGCGTGCTTCGGGGCACCGCCCATCCGCGTCGCCTTGCCGCCCGCGAGGATGAGCGCCGTGACGAGCGGGGCTCGCACCCGAGCGTCAGGCATCGGCGAATGGCGATGCGATTTGATCGACGGCGTCGCGGTCCATCGAGCTACTTCAGCAGCGCTTCGATTTCTTGCTGCGGCGGCGTGGTCACTTCGGGTCCGGTCGGCGACAGATACACCGACACCTCGGTCCGCACTCCGAACTGGCCGGGGAAGTACACGCCCGGCCCGACGGTGAAGCCGGTACCCGGGGTCAGGATCCGGGTGTCTCTGACCTCGAAGTCGTCGAGATCGGCGCCGCCACCCTGCAGGTCGCTGTCGATCGAGTGCCCGGTGCGATGCATGACCTGATCGCCGTCGCCCGCTTTCTTGATGAACGAACGCGCTGCCTGATCGACCTCGGCCCCGGTGACCGGCCGTTGCTTGCGATTGCGATCGGTGATGAGCACGAGCGCTTGATCGCGCGCGAGCGCGACGGTCACGAACGCCTTCGCGAATCTGTCCGCGACCGTCGAGTCCGCGACCGCGCACCACGTCTGCGCCGCGAAGATGCCCTCCGGCTTGTCGACCTTCGCCGCGATCGATAGCACGAGCAGATCGCCGCGGTGGATCGTCGCGGTCTTCGCCGCGGTCGGCACGTAATACGGATCGGCGGTGTCTACGCCCGCAGCGACGACCGGCGGTGGCCCGACCAGTCCACGCATCAGCAAGCCGTGCACGATCATCTGCTGCACGTCGTACTCGGTGACCGGCTCGTTCGCCTGGAGCTTCTTGGTCACGAACGCGAGCGCTTCCTTGCGCAACTCGACGATGTGGTGGACCGCGACGTAGTGCAGCGTATGACCGGCGTCGCCCCAGATCGCCTTGGTGTACTGCACGAGCGTCTCGGACGACCGCACGTTGACGCCGGCGGCGCGGATCACCTCGAGCGTGCCGGCATCGACCCGCGAGACGTTCGGGACCGCCGCCTTCGGCGAGTACTCCGCTGCGATCGTCTTGACGCCCTTGAGCAACATGCGCAGCTGCTTGTCGAGATCGCGGTAGCCCTTGTAGGTGAGCTTCTTGCCGGGAAGATGCTCGAAGCTGCTCTGCTCCGAGGTGTGGACGAGGGCGATCGGCTCGCCTTTGGCCGGGATCATGTAGAACCACGGGCGCGTCGGATGACCATCGGGCGCGACGAGCCGGACCGCGATCGGGTTCTGACCGTCGCGATCGAACAGCAGCCAGCCGTCGAGGTGCTGGACGGCGAGTAGGCCCTGGACGGCGGTCAGGTCGGTGATCCCGACGCGCGCAGGCACCCTCGACGCATCGGTCGTGCGCGGTGGGGCCGGCGCCGGAGCGGCGTAGGGATCGATCGGCGCGGTCGGAGCGGCCTTATCCTTGGACGCCTGCTTCGGCGCAGCCGCGGGCGCGGGTTTCGGCGCAGCCTTCGGTGCAGGTTTCGGGGCTGCTTTCGCCGGCGCGTACGGGTCGACTGGACCGCTGGCCGGCGCAGGCTGCGCGCCAGCCAACGCGGTGGCTGCCACCAACCCGGCGAACGCGATCGCGACGAGCTTCACCGCTCGATCTGTAGCACCGTTTGTGGTCCCTCGCCGGCGAAGATCGGAGATTGCCGCCCCGGGAATGCCGACCGGATCACGCCCGAGCTGACAGCTAGATATCGAGCCGCATCGCGACCAGCCCGAGGCTCTCCGCCGAGAACGTATCGCTGGCCGCGACCTGCTTGCCGACGGTCGACCGATCGACGATGCGGAACCCGAACTTGACCGCGAAGAAGTCGCTCGCCGCTTCGGTCATGAGGTAGATCCGCCGCACGCCGCGCCACCTCGCTTGGCCGACCACGGTGTCGGCGAGCATCCAACCGTAACCGGAGCCACGAAATTCGGGATCGACCGCGAGCGCGCGCAGGATCGCGTCGTCGCCGTAGACCTCGAGCGCGACGCAGCCGACCACACCTTTTTCGTTGCGCAACACGAAGAACGAGGGGAACTCGTCATCGTCGGCGGACTCGGCGCTCAGGTCGGCTTCCGCGAGTACGTGGCGAACGTCGGCCATGTCAGCGCGCTGCGCGGGTCGCATCGCATCGCCGATCGCGTCGAGCAGCTTGTCGTGCAAGCCGTCGAAGCTGCCGGACGACAGGACGACGACGACATCGCCCGGCGCGGCGCTCTCGGCGAGGTGCTTGACGATCGCGGCGGTGTCGGGGACGTAGCTGGCCTGCGTGCCGGCGCGATGCAGATCGAGCGCGAGCTTCTCGGGGTCGAAGCGATCTTCGGGCGCGATCTTCGCCGGATCGAACATCTTGCCGACGACGACCTCGTCGGCCTGAGCGAACGCGGTCGCGAACTCGTCCTGGAACGTCTTGCGGCGACTCGTCGCGGACCGCGGTTCGTAGATCGCGACGAGCCGGCGCTTCGGGAACCGCTGGCGCAGGGCCTTGAGCGTCTCGCGCACCGCGGTCGGGTGATGCGCGTAATCGTCGAGCACGATGACCCCGCCGGCGATGCCGCGCAGCTCTTGCCGCCGCCGCACCCCGGCGAAGCTCGACATCCCGCGTTGGATGTCGCGCGCCGATACGCCGCACGAATGGGCGACCGCGATCGCCGCGACGCAATTGCCAACGTTGTGGCGGCCGACGAGCAGCGACTCGAAGTGCTCGAACTTCGGCGCGACGCCGGGCGAGGTCCCGCTCTCGACCCCCGGCGTGTAGAACACGTCGAAGCCGACGCGCCCCGACTTGCCGACCACGAGGTTCTCCGCCCACCAGGTGACGCCCGGCGGTGGCGATGCATCGGCGTCCGCGCCGTCGAGCACGCAGTACTGCTCGACCTTGCCGGCGCACGCCGCGCTGAGCGCGACCGCGTCGGCCGAGTCGGCGAACACCACGAGCAAGCCGTCGCTCGGGATCTGCGCGACCAGCTTCTTGAACACGTCGCGCACCGCATCGAACGACGGGAAGATGTCGACGTGATCGAGCTCGATGCTCGTCAAGATCGCGGTGTGCGGTTTGTAGTGCGCGAACTTCGGACCCTTGTCGAAGAACGCCGTGTCATATTCGTCGCCTTCGATCACGAACTCGCGACCGTGACCGAGGCGATAGCCCTGGCCGAGCGCGACCGGCACGCCGCCGACGAACAGCGACGGATCGCGTCCGGCTTCGAGCAGGATATGCGCGAGCAGCGACGTCGTGGTCGTCTTGCCGTGCGTGCCCGCGACGACGATCGACGTGCGGTCGCCGAGCAGCTTTTCGCCGATCACCGCTGGAAACGAGGTCAACGGGATGCCGCGGGCCTGCGCCGCGACCACCTCGACATGATCCTTGCCGTGGACATTGCCGACGACGACGAGCTCTGGCGCCCAATCGAGGTTGTGCTCGCCGTAGGGCATCATCACCGGCACGCCGAGCGCGGCGAGTTGCTCGCTCATCGGCGGATAGATCGCGGCGTCGGAGCCCCGCACCTCGTGACCGGCGGCGACGAGGAGGCCCGCTACAGCACCCATACCGGTGCCGCCGATGCCGATGAGGTGGACCTTCACGACCGCGGCGCAACCTACCCGCGGGTCTTCCCCGGGTAAAGCGCTGTCACCCCGATTCGGCTATGCTCGATCTGCGTGAACGAACGGCCTCGTCATGAGCGACGGCACTACTTCCGCGGCAACTTGCGCCCGGGCCGCGTGCTCGCCGTTCGGTTCCGCATGGGCAGCGAAGCCGCGTGGGTCACCGCCGAGACGCGCAACATCGGCGTCGGTGGCGCGTACATCGCGACGTCGCAAGCGCAAGCCGTCGGCACGCCGGTGATCGTCGAGCTCGCGCTGCCGACGTCGTCGCAGGTGTTCGCGCTGCCCGCGATCGTGCGGTGGGCGAGTCACGGCGAAGGCGGTGGCATGGGCGTGCAGTTCGTCGGCGTCGACGTCGACGTGCTGCTCGAGCTCAACGACTATTTCTCGTCGCTGACCGCGGTCCGGCCCTAGGGACTACCGCAGCACGATCGGATAGTTCACGGTCTGCTGCGTCTGCGCCGTGCGCGGGAACTTGAGCGAGCTCACCGCTTTCTCGAGGCACTCGCCGGTCGGTGTTCCCGCGAAGTCACCGGTCTGGTGAACCTCGACGACGTCGCCGTTGCCGTTGACCGTCAACTTCAGCCGCGCGGTGCCCGCGACGTGAAAGTGGTCGAAGCAAATGTGCGAGACGCTGACGCCGGGCTTCATCGCCTCGCGGATCGCGTCGGTCGAGAGCTCGTCCGGCACGTGCTCTTCGGGCGGCGGCGGCTCGGCGTGCTTGCTACACGTGGCCTTGTCGGCCGGCGCGGGCCCGGACCGCGGGCTCGAGATCACGATCGCGCCGTCGCACGGCTGGAACACGCGGTACCCGACGATGTCGAGCATCACGCCTTGCTTGCCGTCGGCTTGCCATACGGGATGGGCGGGGATGCGGACGACCAGCTCGACCTTGACCCGTGCGACCGCTGCGGCCCAGGCCCTCGCGCCGGCCTCGTCGGCGAAGCCGCGGGCGTTGTCGTAGAGCGCGGCGATGACCGGGCCATCGCCCCGAGGCGGCGCGCCCGAGCCCGTGACGAGCCAGGTCCGGCCGTCGACCGCGATCCCCGCGCAGCGAATGCACGCGCGCAACGCGACCGCGACCGCCTTCTTGCCCCGATCGTATTTGCCGACCGAGAACGCGTCGGCATCGCCGTCGATCACGAGCAACTTGCCGGCGAGCTCCGCGGCGCGCGCGTCGCGAACGCGCCGACACTGGCGCTTTGCCGTGTCGTCGCCCTTGTCGCAGCTCGTGGTCAGCGCCCACACGACGCCATCGAGGTGAGTGATCCGCTGTGCGGTCGCGGCGAGGGCCGCGAACGCGTCGGCGCCATCGTCGGCGCGAGTCGGCGCGGCGAGCGCGAGCACGATCGCGACTGCGAGCGCCGGCTTCATCCCTTGAGCTTGTGCGTCAGGTAGGCCTTGAGTCGCAGCTCGGCATCGACCGGATCGCTGATCACGATCGGCACGGTCTTCTTGATCTCGTCGTCGAGCTCGCCATACAGCGCCTTGCGCAGCGCCGGATCGTCGGCGGCTGCTGCGGCGTGCGACCGCGCACGGCGACATCCTCGAGCTTGGCGCAGTACGCCTTCAGCTTGTCGTAGGTCGGTCCGCCGAGGAACGCCGAGATCTTGTCGGCTTCGTTCGCCATGCGATCGAGCGCGACCTCGGCTGCGGTCGGCAATGCGCCACGGTCGAGGTTCTGCGCGAGCTGCGAGCAGACGCGCAGCACCATGACGTCGTCGATCACGCCGATGCCTTCGTTCCAATCGGGAATCAGATCCATCTTGGACACGAGATACGACAACGAGCCGCCTGCCAGCTTGCGCGCTTGGGCGTCCGCCTTGGTCGATTCGAGTAGCGCTTTGAGCGCGTCGACGTCTTGGCGAATCGTCTCGGCCCAACTCTTGAAGACGTCGATGTGTGCCATTGCACGGACGGTACCCGCGGGGCGCTCGGCGGCGCAAGGCGATCAGAGGTTGTGTACGATAGCCCGAGCATGAGGACCCTCATCTGGCTCGTTGCCTCGCCCTGGCTGTTCGCCCTCGCCGGCTGTGACGGCAGCACTCCCCCCGCGGCGGACGCCGACCATCACTGCACCGGGGTCATTTACGACCACTGCATCACCGAGCACGACTGCATGAACATGGAGTGCATGCCGTACGAGGCGTTCTCGGCGTGCACCCAGCAATGCACGGTCGGCGACGACACGACGTGCCCGCTGCAGGGCACGACCGCCGTGACGTGCGGCGCGAGCGGCTTCTGCGCCCCGGCGGCGCCGAACGACTGCACCCTGTAAGCGGCTACCTCATCAAGTTCTGGATCAGCTTGGTCGGCTGGTCCGCGATGACCTGGACCCGGACGGTCTTCTTGATGCCGGCGGCGGCGTTGATCAGCGTGATCCGGTGCGCACCCGAGGCGAGGGGGATCGAGCGCTGCGGGGTCTGAAGGCCGGTGTCCCTGCCGTCGATGACGATCGAGCACGGCGGCTTGGTGGACACCATCAAGACGCCGTTGCCGGCGGCGGCGACGCGAGTAGCAGCCGCTCTGTGCTCGGCCTTCGGGGCCGACGCGACGCGAGCCTCGTGACGCACCGCGGGAGCCGGAGCCATCGCGACGCGAGCCGTGTGATGCGCGGGCGCCGGAGCGACCGCGACGTGCGCCGGCGTGGTCGACACCTCGTGCTTGTCGAGAGCGACTTCGATCCGGGTCGCCTTCGTCGGGTCGACGTGTGCCATCTGCGTGGGATGGCCCTCGAGCGTGAAGATCACGTCGTAGGAGCGGCTCGAATCGAGCGCCGCGGCGACCGGGGTCGTGCCGAGGAACGACGTCTTGCCGTTATCGACGAGCATGACCGTGGCACCGGGCGGCTTCGAGTCGAGCCGAATGTCGGCGAGCTTGGTTCCAGGCTCGCCGGCCGGCGTTGGCTGTGCGGCGACCGGCGTTGGCTGCGCGGCGACCGGCTGCGCGGCGACCGGCGGCGCGGCCTTTGGCTGAACCGCGGCCGGCTGCGCGGCGACCGCCTCGGGCGGTGCGGCCACGGGCTGCTGCGTGGCGACCGCCGGCTGCACGACCGCTGGGGTCGGAGCGGGAGCGGGCTCGTCGACCTTCGCGACCGCGGCGGTCGCGGCCGGCTGCTTGTTGCCACCATCCCCTCTGAAGGCGAAGTAGCCGGCGACCGAGATCCCTGCGAGCGCCACGATCGCCGCGGGCGCGATCAGCTTCTTGAGCGTCTTGGCGCTGTCGTGGTGACGATGGACCGCCAACGTGCCGGCGCCCCACGTCTCGTCGACCTTTTCGACCATGCGGCTAGGCTCGAACCACGCATCCGCCGAGATGCTGTCGCCGGGCGCGTCGACCTGGGGACGCTGGGCGGGGATGATCGGCGCCGACGGGCGAAGAAACGGCGGCGGCTGCGGCATCATCTGCTGCGGCGGCATCGGCGGCGGTGGCATCGGCACGATCTGATGTTGCTGCGGTGGCTGCGGCATCAGTTGCTGCGCCGGCATCGCGATCGATTGCAGGGGCAGCGGCAGCGGATGGGGTAGCGGCTGGGTCACCGAGATCGGCTGCGACGGCTGCGCGACCTGCTGAGCGAACGGCGGCGGCTCGACCGCCGGAGTCTGCGGGCGCGAATCGAAGGGCGCGGCGACCGGCATCGACGCCGGAGCATCGGTCCGGCTGACCGGCGGCGGGAGCGATGGCTTCGAGATCCGTTGCGGCGCCGGCGTCCCATTGGCGGCGCGCTGCGGTTGCGGCGGGGGCGGCATCCGCATCGTGTGGTTCGGCAGCGGCGGAATCGTCCCGCCTCGCGCCGCCGGCGCGGTCGCCATCCGAACGTGGGGCAGCGGAGGCGGAGAGGCCTGGGGCACCGGCGGCAGGTTCGTCTGAGTCCCGCTCGGCGCACGCGTGCGAGGCAGCGGAGGCACTTCGCCTCCAGCGCGCATCGCCGGCATCTGCGCGGACATCCGCGGCGCGCTCGGGCGCCCGGGCGGAGCCGAGAACAGGCCATCGGATGGATCTCTCGGCATCGGCTTCTGGTCACGCACGAGGCCGATCAATTCATTGACTGCAGTCGATTCGGTTTTCGCCATGGTTGAGCTCCGAAGCTGACGCGCAGGATTGCGTCCGGGCTGCGTGATGTAAAGCGAAAACCGTCGACGGCACACGCGTGTTCGATCGCGGCGTTGCGCGAATTACCAAACGATCAGCGAGCGTGGTGATCTCGCGCGATCGATGCGCGAAAACGAGAGACGAACGCCGCACTCGTGACAGCGGAAGTGATGCCCGCGCCCCGGATCGCAGGGCGACAACGTGCCGGCGCCGGCCGGCGCCGGACGGGAGTGGACGCGTGGGGCAGATCGGGCAATTGATCAACCAAGAACAGGCAACAGGCAACGGGCAACGCCGGATCCGCCAATCGCCTGTTGCCTGTTGATCAATTTATCCAGGATAAGTCGTTGAAATTTCATTGACACCGTAGTGACCATACATCTATGGTATGGTCATCGATGTCGTTTGGTGACCTGCGGAGGTTAGCCAACTGGTTCGCGGCCCAGCCGCGAGTCGCGGTCCCGATCGATCGGCTCGTCGAGAGGCTCGGTGGCACCGCGGTGCCTTTGCTCGGACGCGAGCTATGCGGACGTGAACCGCGGCGACGCGCAGCCGCGCGCGATGCGCTCTGCAAGCTCGCCGGGAGTGGTGCGAGCGCGCTGCGTCCGCGGGTGATCGCGGAGCTGCGAGCGATCGTGCAGAGCAGCGGCGACGACGACGCCAAGCTCGCGGCGGCGTGCTTACTCGCCGAGCTCGGCGAACGCACCGCTGCTCGCTTGCGCGATCCCGATGCGATCAAGCGCCGCTCCGCCGCCGCGCTCGCGCTCGAGCTCGATAGCGCGGCTGACGTCGCCGCGGCAGCCGAGCTGATCGTCCGCCAACTCGGCCCGAACGAGATCGTGTGCATGCTCGAGGCGCTCGCGACCGCGAATCCGTCGGCGGCCGATCGGCTCGCGACCGAGCTCCGCGGCCGACTCGATCTCGCGATCGAGATCCGCGATCAGCTCGGCGAGCTGGTCGCGAGTAGACCATTCGATGGAACCGTCGACGGTGCGAGCGGCGTACGCGCCCCACGCCGGATCGGACGCACCGCGCAGGTCGCGGTCCTCGTCGACGCCGCCGCTCGGCTCGTCGTGATCGCCGCGCGCAAGGTGTCGGGCGAGCGGCGCTGGCGGCGCTGGGCCGTGCTGATCGGCGCGCACGGTCGGATCGAGGACTGCATCCACGACGATCACGCCGGCACCGACGGTGACAGCGCGCCGCTGATCGCGAGCCTGTGCGCCGATGGCTACCGCGTCGCGAGCACCGACGTGGATCACGCGCGCGGACTCGTGGCGGCGGCCGCGCGACAATCGAGCGAGATGCCGGACCAGCTGACGTCGTCGTACTATCTCGGCCGCGACCTGCTCGAGCTCGGCGACGCGCACGTCGGCCGCGCGCATCGCGTCCACCCCGCGATCGGTCGCGCGACGGAGCTGCTTGCCGACGGCGAACGCGCTCGCGCAGTCGACCTGCTGCGGCGCTGTGACCCGAGCTCGCCCGATGTCGCGGCCGCGCACGCCGCGTGTCTGCTCGCCGACCACCGCGCCGCCGAGGCCGTCCCGTTGCTCGAGCGCGCGCTCGACGTCGAGCCCCATTGGCCGTTGCATCACTGGAACCTCGCGACCGCGCTGCACGAGCTCGGCGATACCGCCGGCTGCCACCGCGCCCTCGCCCGGTTCGTCGCGACCAGCGCGACGCCGACCGGCTTGTACGGCGATCCCGACCAGCCCGCACGCGTCGCACTCGCCGAGCGGCTGCTCGCCGAGCTCGAGCGCACCGCGCGGCTCACCGGCCAGAAGCTCGCGCGTCCGCGCAACAAGCGGTCGCGCGACAAGCCGCGAGCGAGCTGACCGTACTGGCTACTTCGTAGCCGCGGCGCCGGTCGGCGGCTTGGCGGCGGCGTTCGGCGCCGGTGCCAGCTTCTTCGCCGAGAGCGAGTACGTCATCGTGATCCTCGTCACACCCTTGAGCGGATGCTTCGGCAGCTTCCAGGTCTTCGCGAAGTCGGCGATGCAACCCGCGACCGCCGCGAGGTCCGCCATCCCCGCTTTGGGCTCGGTGGTCACGCCTCGCATCACGCCGGTCTCGTCCGATTCGAGCTTCAACACGACGTTGCCGCCGAGCTTCGGATTGCCCGAAGCGAACTGCTCGTAGCACGCCAGCGCTTCCTGGCTGTGGCGACCGAGCAGCGCGCCGATCGCGGCTTTGTCGTGCGCACCGACGTCATGCTTCATGCCCTTGAGCGTCGCCTCGAGGATCGTGAGGTTCTTGCCGGCTTCGGCGCGCATCTCGTTGTTGCTGACGAGCAGCGGTAGCGTCGCCGAGTACAGGTCGTGCGCTGGATCGTAGTAGCGATAGTCGTTCGCGGTCGCGTACAGGATGTGGAACAGCTTGCCCATGATGAACGTGTTCTCGACGACGTTCTCGATATCCTTGCTGCTGCACTTCGTGCCGCACGCCGGCATCGCCGCGAGCGCTTCTTTCGCGTGCTTCGCGGCGAGGGCGGGATCGTCGAGCCGCACCAGGTAGTCGGCCTCCTGATAGCGCAGGTAGACGAGATCGTCGGCCGGCACCTTCGGGCCGAGCACCGCGATCGCCCGATCGATCGCAGCGACCGCGTCGGCCCAGCGGCCGGCGTACTGGTACGACTGCTGGCCGAGCTTCGCGAGGATCGCGTACTGCTGCTGCGGGCTGTTGCCGAACATCTCCTCGAGCTTCGGCATCGCGGTCGCCATCGGCACGTGCGTCCGGCCGGCGAACATGATCAGCGTCTCGCGATCGAGGATCTCGCGACCGGCCATGTTCTTCCAGCCTTGCTCGGCGAGCACGATCGCATCCCACGCGCCCGGGCCATCGTTCGAACGGAACTTCGCCCATGCGGTGACGTAGGCGAGCTCGGGTGTCGTCGCGGTCGCGGGCTGCGCGTTGACCGCGGCCAGCGCTTCGGCGGTCTTGTCCTGCTCGAGCAGCGAGAACGCCCACCACGCGCGGTTGACCGCGATGTTCGGATCTTTCGGCGCCTTCGCGACGAGCTCGCCCCACGCCTTCTCGGCCGCGGCGAAGTCGGGCTTGTGAGTCTCCGGATCGGTGACCATCAGCTCGTAGCTGCCGAGCAGCCGCAGCGTGACCACGTCGGCCTTGGCGCCGGCGCTCTGCGCGGCGTCACGCAGGACCTGACGCGCTTCGACGAGCGACTTCTGCTGGTCATCGCCGGTCTGGGTCTTCGACTGCTGATAGAGCAGCGTCGCGAGCACGCCGGCCTGCGCTTCCTTCTCGACCTGATCCCTCGTGTGGGCGAGTACCAGCCGCTGCTTGGCCACGGTGACGCCGCGCGCCCTCGAGTTGACCAGCGGCACGCCCGGGCGGCCGAGGGCCTCGGGCTCGAGGATGATGCCCTTGAGCTCGAATCGGTGGAATCTCGAACGACACGTCGCCGCGCGTGGCCGACTTCGCTCCGCCGCTGCCGCTGCCCGCCCCGCTTGGAGTCTTCGAGCCTTCGGTCGGTCCGCCGCAAGCGATGACCGCAACCAACGCGAGCGCGATGGAGATACGCATCAGGGAGGTTTACACCCCATCGGCGCGCGCTCGTCAATCGTGAGTGCGTGATATGGTCGCGCCCCCGTGCGGTTGACGTTACTTCTGGCGGCCCTTACCGCTTTCACCCCGGCCTGCGTCCGCGTCCACCCCTACCAGCGCGAGAACCTCGCCAAGCGGTCGATGACCAACGATCGCGCCCCCGGCGAGATCCGGTTCAAGGCACACGAACGCGGCGCACGCGAAGGCGCCGAGGGTGGAACCGGGCAGCCGGGTGGCGGATGCGGCTGCAACTGAGCGCGCTGGTCGGGCGCCGCCCGACTCGCTTCGTTCGCGTGGCTCGTTGCGGGGTCGGCGCAGCGCTCGTGCTGGCCGCCGTCGCGCCGGCTCGCGCCGATGGCGACCTCGAGGCACGCACGGTCTATTACAAGGAGCGCTCGACCCGCGTCATCCAGCCGATGCTCGACGGCATGTTCGACGCCGGCGCCCACGGCTTGGTCGTCGCGCACTTCCTCGTCGATGCGATCACGTCGGCGTCGGTCGGCTCGGGTGCGGCGAACGCGACGCCGTTCACCGAGAAGCGCTACGAAGCCGGCGCCGGCTACACGCGCGAGCTAGAGCCGCTGCGACTCAAGGCCGACGGCAAGTACTCGACCGAGCCCGACTACCAGTCGCTCTACGGCGGGCTCGGCGCCGAGATCGATCTCAACGAGAAGAACACCGTCGTCGGCGTGACCGGCGGCTACAGCCGCGACGAGGTCGAGAGCACGAGCGCGCAGGGGCCGTACGTGCCGCCCTACCCGTGCCTCGCGGCCGGCGATCACTGCAACGTCCACACGACCTCCGGCTTCGCCTCGCTCAGCCAGATCGTCAGCCGCAACATGGTCGTCGGCGCGAGCTACGACATCGCGAAGATCGACGGCTTCCAACAAAACGCGTACCGCCTCGTGCTGACGAGCACGACATTCGTGCCCGAGCGCCACCCCGACGATCGCACGCGCCAGAGCTTCGCGGTGTCGGCGCGTTACTATCTGCCGGCGTCGCAGACCACGTTCATCGCCGCGTACCGCTACTACCGCGACGACTGGCACATCCACGCGCACACCCCCGAGCTGCGGATCGTGCAAGAGGTCGGCCGGTTCGCCGACGCGACGTTCGGCTATCGCTATTACCGGCAGAACGCGGCGTTCTTCTACGAGGAGCGCTATCCGAGCGCGATCGCGGCCGACAACAAGTATCCGACGTGTGGCGGTTTGACCAAGGACGGCACGCCGTGCTTCTCGGACGATCCGAAGATGTCGGCATTCGACGGCGACACCCTCACCGCGAAGCTCGGCGTCTACGGCCAAGAATTCAACCTCGGTGGCCTGTGGGCCGGCGCGCGGTTCGAGGGTATCCTCGAGTACATCGTTCAGCACAATCGGTTCGGCAACGCGGTGGTGGCCAATGTCGCGCTTACTCTTCCTTTCGATTATTAGCGTCGCGGCGGGCTGCAGTAGTCCGCACCCCAACGCCGATGCCCCGGCCGATGATTGCGGGCCCGGCTCGGCTCCGGCCGACGGGCTCACCGCGACCGGCACCGGCTTCGCGTTCACGTACGAAGCGCTGATGGCGAGCGCGAACAACGACTGTCCCGATCCCGCCGCGCCGCAGGGCGTGGTGAGCTTGACGATCGAAGGCTCGACCGCGGACGGCACCGGGTTGTTCACGATCTGCGTCGAGCGGCCCGATCACCTCGGCCCGAGCGCCCTCGCACTCGGCACCGATGTTCAGGTCGTCGATGTCACCGGCAGCGCCGGGGGTTGCGACTACGGCATCGACCCGCTCGCGACGCCGACCGGCTCGGTCACCGCGACCGGGGTGTGCGCGAACGGCACCGATCCGGCGGGCTTCGCCCTGACCGTCACCGGTTCGGTCGGGATGCGCCAGACCTGCGGCGCGACGGTGACGCCCGTCATCGGAGCGCTCGCGGGTACGACCGCCGTGGGCGCGATGTAGCGAGCTGTCGGCGCGCGCTGACCGATAGCAGTGGCCGACGTTTCGATGCGACAATCTCGGGCGTGGCGGTCGTCTACCTCGAATACCGCGGCGATCACGTCGAGCTCCCGCTCGGCGAGACGATCGTCGGTCGAGACATCGGCTGCTCGCTGAGGTTCAACGATCGAGCGGTCTCGCGCCGCCATCTCCGGTTCCTCCGCAAGGCCGACGTCGTGTTCGTCGAGGACCTCGGCAGCGCGAACGGCACCGCGGTCAACGGCGAGCGGATCACCGCGTCGACGCTGGTCCACGACGGCGACGAGATCGCGATCGGCGGACGGATCATGGTGTTGCGCGTCCAGGTCGCGCCGGTGCCCGAGCCGATCACGCTCAGCCTCGGCGACGTCTCCGACGAGCGCGAGAGCGCGCCGCGGCGACCGGCGACGACCTCGCTATCGCCCGTCGCGGGGCACCAGCGCTGCCCGCGTTGCGGCGCCGCGGTGTCCGCCACCGACGATGCCTGCGCGACCTGCGAATACGAGTGGGGCGACTTCCGGCCGATGACGCCGACGCTGCAGGGCGCGAATCCCTTGAGCCGGCGCCGCCACGAGCGCGAGCCGGTCGAGCTCCACCTCGTCTACGTCAGCTCCGAGCTCGAGATCGAGGCGACGACGCGCGACCTCAGCATCAGCGGCGTGTTCGTGTGCTCGAAGATCCTCGATCCGATCGGCACGCCGTGCTTGCTGACTATCCTGATCGATGGCGGCCCGCCGCTGTCGTTGCGTGGCGTCGTCCGCCGGGTCGTGTCCCACGACAGCGACGAGCCCGAAGGCCTGGGTATCGAGTTCGTCGAGGTCAGCGCGAGCGATCAGACGTGGCTGCGCAACCAGCTCGGCCACGGCGACGCGACCGCGCCGTTCGAGACCACGCACTAATACGACGCGCCGCGCGCCCAGCGAACGATCGGGCGCAGGGCGTCGCGAGCAGTCTCGCGCAGGAGCTCGGATTCGCCGACGACGCCGGCGACCGCCGGACCGAAGGTGTAGTAGGTCTCGATCGCGAGCTCGCCGAGCACGCTCGACTTGAGGAGCGAATCGCGCATGTGCCGGAGCATGCCGACATCGTTCGCCATCACCGACCCGTAGGCGGCGGTCGCGATGAAGCACGCGTCGACCTCGCCGGCTTGGCGGTCGGCGGTCTTGACCTCGAGCACCGCGAGCGGGCTCGTGTTGTGGCAGTCGTCATACGCTTGGACGCCGACGTAGTAGTCGGTCTCGGGCAGCAGGCCATCGATCTCGACGGTCTGGACTTGGCCCGACGGCGCGGGCGTCACCGCGGCAGCGATCGGCATCGCGTTCGCGAAGTTGTCGGGTGTGATCGGCGTGCCGACTTGGACGCGCACGTCGTAGCCGGCGACCTGGCCGATCAGGCCATCGTCGCCTGGCGCGATGAACGACACGGTCGCGCTCTGGCTGGTCACGCCGACGCTCTGCATGCTGCCCGGCATCGCCGGCGCGATGTTGTCGGTCTGCGGGATGATGTCGACCGCGATCCGGCCGTTGCCCGATGGCAGCAGCTGGAGCCGCGACGCGCCCGAGCCCGGCGTGTCGCTCGTGATCGTGTCGTCCGGTGGCCGGACAACGCCATCCGCGCCGGTCGGATCGCCGTACCCGAAGTAGTCGGTCGCGCTCGCGGTCGTCTCGGTCGCGCCCATCGTCACCGGGATGCGATAGACGATCGATGGCTGGCCGCGATAGGCCTCGCCGTAGTTGCCGTACGCGACCTGCGGCGACGGATAGACCGTCGAGTTATAGATGCCGTTGAAATCGAACGCGCGCGACACCTCGACCCACAGGACGTAGTCGCCGGCCGGGATCGTCGACGGCTTGGTCCACGAGATCGCCGCGGTCGCGCCGCCCGGGGGCGTCGCTTGCGACACCGCGTCGAACGGATCGAGCGAGGCGTACATGCTGACCGATGGCGAGTCCATGCCGCCACCGGGCTGGAGATCCGCGCGCGGCGGATACAGCGAGGTCTGGGTCGACGACAGCTCGCCCTTGTCGGTGTACGAGTAGACCGAGGCGCACGTGCCGGTATCCCACTGCGGCTCGGAGTCGAGCATCGGCCGGCAATACGGCGGATCGGCTTCGATCGAGCTCTGGGCGAACGAGTGCGACAGGTCGCTGTCGGCGCCGTCCTGGAAGTTGACCTGCGGGAACGTCATGCCGTGGCGGTGCGCCCAGACCGGGAACACCGTGATCCGCCGGCCGTACGGCCACAGATCATGGCCGGCCGGTCCGCTGTTGAAGTCCATCCGGCCCGGTCGATTGCCGAGCCCGTAGTGGCCGGTCTTCTGCGTGATGTAGATCGTATCGACGTAGTTGCCGCTCGTGTCCTCGAGCCACGCCACCATCTGCAGCTGATCGGTCGACGGCACGAAATCGACGCCGACCGTCGTGCACGAGTTGTCGGCGTGGGCGGCGAGAGGCAGCGCGAACGCGCCGGCGGTGACGAGAGCGGCCAGAGACGGCATGCGACGCGGCATCAGCGAACCTCTCCTTGTACGAACCGGACGAGCGGAGAGATCGCCGCGCGAGCGGTCGCGCGCAGCAGGTCGGACTGGCCGATGAACCCGGCGACCGGCGGGCTGAACGTGTAGTAGGTCTCGACCGCGAGCTCGCCGAGCACGCTCGACTTCAGCACCGAGTCGCGGACGCGGCGGAGCAGCTCGACCTGATTCGCCATCGGCGAGCCATACGCGGCGGTCGCGATGAAGCAGGCGTCGACCTGGCCGGGCTGGAGCGCGGTCGTCGTCAGCTCGACGATCTGGAGCTCGCTCTCGTTGTGGCAGTCGTCGTACGCGCGGACGCCGACCCAGTAGTTGGTCTCCGGCAACAGCCCATCGATCTCGACGCTCTGGGTCGAGCCGGACGGACCGGGCGCGACCGTCGCGGCGATCGGCATCGAGTCGTCGAAGTTATCGGCGGTCATCGGATCGTTCGCGCGCACGTGGATATCGTAACCCGACACCATGCCGACCAAGCCGTCATCGCCTGGCGCGGTGAATTGCACGGTCACGCTCTCGGCCCCGACCGTCGTCGCGACCAGGCTCGCCGGTTGCGCCGGCGGCGTGCAGTCGAGCTCCGGCTTGACGTCGACGCGCACGCGGTACATCGCGGTGCCGTCGGCGGTGATCGCGATCCGCGACGCGCCGGAGCCCGGGGTGTCGGTCGTGATCGTCGCGTCCGGCGGCCGGACCGCGCCGTCCCCGCCGGTCGGATCGCTGTAGCCGAAGTAGTCGAGGGCATCGGCCACCGTCTCGGACGCGCCGAACGTGAACGGCACGCGATAGACGACCGACGGCTGGCCGCGGTACGGCTCGCCGTACATCCCGTACGGCACCATCGGCGGCGGGAACACCGTCGCGTTGTAGCTCGCGTTGAAGTCGAAGCCGCGCGACACCTCGACCCACATCACGTAGTCGCCGGCCGCGAGCGTCGACGGAATCGGCCAGTCGATCGTCGCGAGCGCGCCGGCGGGCGGCGTCGCCTGCGAGATCGCGTCCCACGGGTTCAGCGCCTTGTACATCGCGACCGACGCCGAGTCGGTGCCGGCCTGCTGCGTGACGTCGGCGCGCGGTGGATAGAGCGAGGTCGCGGTCGCCGAGAACACACCCTTGTCGGTCCCGACGTGCGTCGCGCACGTGCCCGCGTCCCAACGCGGGTCGGTGTCCTGGAGCGGCTGGCAGTACGGCGGATCGACCTCGGTCGAGCTCTGATTCAACGGGTGGCTGAGCGCGTTTTCGTCGCCGTCCTGGAAGTCGACCTCGGGGAACGTCATGCCGTGGCGGTGCGCCCACACCGGGAACGTCGTGATCCGCCGGCCGTACGGCCACATGTCGTTCACGACCGGGCCGCTGTTGAAGTCGAACCGGCCGGGGCGATTGCCCATCCCGTACAAGCCGATCTTGTGGGTGACGTAGATCGTGTCGATGTAGTTGCCGGCGGGGTCTTCGACCCAGGCGACGATCTGGAGATCGCTGGTCGCCGGGTTGAAGTCGACGCCGACCACGTTGCACGTCGTGTTGCACGCAGGGTCGGCCTGGCCGACCGCCGGCGCGGCGCAGACCGCACCGAGTGCGATCAGCGTGAACCCGCGCGCCAAGGCCATCGAGCGCAGTATTGCCCGGCGGCGTGCGTCCGCAAAGCACGAACGAGGCCGTGATGGCCAATGTCACACCAGCGGCATAGCGTCCCCGCGTGGCCCGGACGCCGAGCGCCGAATACCTCGTCCTCGATATCGAGACGATCCCCGACGTCGAGCGCTGGGCGCGTCCCGAGTTGCCCCACGGCGAGGCGCCGTTTCCACCGACGTGGGCTCACCGCATCGTCGTGATCGGCTGTCTGTGGCTCGATCACGGCTATCGGCTCAAGCGGCTCGGCGTGATCGGCGACCCCGACACCGCCGGACCCGACGCCTCCGCCGACGAGCGCGAGCGCATGTTGCTCGAGGATTTCTCGCGGTTCGTCGGCCGCGCCCGGCCGGTGCTCGTGACGTACAACGGCCGCAGCTTCGACTTGCCGGTGATCGCGTTGCGCGCGCTGTGTCACGGCGTCTCGCTCGGTTGGTACTACCGCGAGCGCAACGTTCGCTCTCGCTACAGCGAGGAGGGCCACCTCGATCTGTGCGATTGGCTCGCCGACCACGGCGCGACGCGATCGGGCAGCCTCGACGCGGTCGCGCGCTTGATCGGCTTGCCCGGCAAGGTCGGCGTCGACGGCTCGCAGGTCGAAGGCCTGTACCGCGCCGGTCAGCTCGCCGCGATCCAGCGCTATTGCCTCGCCGATGTCGTGCAGACCGCGTTGCTGTTCCTGCGGTTCCGCCTGCTGCAAGGCGTGCTGCGCGCCGACGCGTATCACGAGGCGACCGCGAGCTTGCTCGACGCGCTCGCCGGCGACGGCCGCGTTGGCGAGGTGCTCTCCGGCATCGATCGCGTACACTTGCTCGGGCCATCCGCGGGACCGTGACGACGACCGATCCAACCGCGGCGCGAGTCGCGCCGACCATCGCCGAGCTCGCCGCGGAGCGGTTGCCGCAGACGTTCTTCGCACGACCGGCCGCGACCGTCGCGCGCGCGTTGATCGGCTGCGCGCTCGTCCATCGCCAGCGCGCCGGCATGATCGTCGAGACCGAGGCGTACGTCGGCGAGCACGACGCCGCCTGCCATGCCCGCAGCGGCGTGACCGCGCGCAACGCCGTGCTGTTCGGCCTCGGCGGCGTGAGCTACGTCTACTTGATCTACGGCATCCACGACATGTTCAACATCGTCACCGGCGTCGAGGGCAGCGGCGAGGCCGTGCTGATCCGCGCGATCGCGCCGCTCGTCGGGCTGCGCGATGACATCGCGATCGGCCGCGGCCCGGGCAACGTCACGAAGGCGCTCGCGCTGGGTCGCCGGCACGATCGCCGAGACCTGGCGCGCGGGGCGCTGTTCGTCGCTCGCTATCGCACGCCGCCGCGCGGTGCGATCGCCCGCGGCCCGCGCATCGGTGTCGACTATGCCGGCGCGTGGGCCGCGAAGCCGCTCCGGTTCTGGTGGCGCGGCGAGCCCTCGGTCTCGCGCTCGGCGGGTCGACGATAGCGACACCGTCGCCGCTACGCGGGCACGACGGCGACCCGGCGCAGGCGCTGGCGAAACAGCTCGACGCCGAGCTTCTTGCGGTCGAGGCTCTTGGCCGGCCGATAGTGAAAGTGCGGCGCATCGCGCACGGTGACGAGCGTGTCGACGTGCGGCACGCCGAGCTCGTCGAGCCACGTGCCGACCTCGTGCTCGAGCGCGCCGCCTTCGGCGAGCCACGCCACCGTCTTATGCTCGGTCAAGCGCAGCGTCGCCCGGTGCGCGCGCACGTAGATGCTGAGCTCGAGGTGGCCGTTGCCGATCAGCTCTTCGTCGTGATCGTCGAGGAACCGCAACGCCTTCTTCGCGTTGATCCGCGAGGTCAACCAGACGTCGGACGCGGCGGCGTCGTCGAAGTGGCTCATCACGCGGACCTCGAGGTTGTCGGCGGTGGGCAGCCGTTCGATGAGGCCGAGGAACACGTCGGTCACGTGCTCGGCATCGGGCTGCGCTTCGATCACGAGCAGCTCCGAGTCCGGACGCACGAGCCAGCCGGTGTGCGCATCGGCGACCGCGGCGCTGCGACCGAGCGCGGGCAGCACGCCGGTGGGCCACGCGAACGGCGCGACCGGGGCCGCGTCGCCGAGCATGACGACGTGGTGCTTGCCGACCGACTCACCGAGCGGAATCTCGTCGGCGTTCGCGTGCTCCGCCGCGACCGGCCAGCTGCCCGGGACCTGGCTGCGCGCCGCCGCGATCGCGGTGCCCATGTGCTCGCCCGACGCCGCGACGAGCAACGCCGGACCCTCGGGACGCGCGAGCGCGACGCGGTACCAGCTCGCGCCGATCATCCGCCGACCACCGAGCTCGGGAATTGCAGCACGACGATCGTGACCTTACCCGCGATCAGGCCGCCGATCGCGGTCGCGGTCTGCGGCACGCCGCCCATCGAGGTCACCGAGAACGTCGTGCCGAACGGCGCGTCCTGCGAGACGAAGATGCCGTTGCTCGTCGTCCCCGGCAGGCTCGTAAAGCCGGTGCGGTCGACCGAGAGGTACTCGAGCGGCGTCGGCGCGGGCGGGTCTGTCGCGACCTGGTAGCCCACGAGCGGGCCGCCGACATTGTCGAGCACGATGCCGACGACCATGCCGGCATCGGGAAACTCGGACAGCCCGCTCGCGACCAGCAGCTGATCGAGCGTGCCGCGCGCCAACCGCTCGCCGAGAATATCGATCGAGGAATCGGTCGGCGACGCCGCTCGGCAGCTGACCGCGCCGGTGGTCTGCGCGCCGTCCTCGAGCACCTCGATGCACGCGGTGTGCTGAAACATGATGCCGACCTGCTTCGACCAGGTGGGCACGGTCGGATCCGACCCGTGATCGAGCACGGCTTGATCCGCCGGGTCGAGCGTGAACTCGGTCGCGGTGCCGACCAGCGTCGGCTGCGGTTCGCCGACCGACACGTTCAAGAGATTCGCCACCGATTCGACGACCGGCAAACGGCTGTCGTAGTCGTAGACCGTCGACGTCACCTCCACGTCCGCGGTGCCGCACGCCTCGAGCTGCGCGAGGTTCGTGCAGCCGAGGTCGACCACGGTCTCGGTGTCGCCCGGGTGATAGAACGCGACGCCGCCGATCGCGGGCTCGAGGCACTGCGCGGGATCGGGGTCGCTGCACGGGTTGATCGCTTCGATCGGCAGGCCGTCGGCGCCGAACGTGCTGCGCGACGGGCAGATCAACAAGTTCGTGTTCGGGTCGGTCTCGATCTCGGACGCGGGATAGACCGCCATCTCGACCTCGAGGGTCTGGAGCGGAATTCTTTGCATCGGCTCCGGCAGATCGATCTCGGCGATCGAGCACAGGTCGCGACGACCGGTGAGCGCCTTGCACGCCGCGACGTACGGCGCGGTCGGTTGGTCGGGATCGAAGATCCGGATGCTGACGACCGCGTCGCACGGGATCGCGACATCCGCGCACGTCTGCGCGGGCTCGCCGGTGCTCGAGAAGCACACCTGCGAATCGCCGGGGGTGAGCGCGAACTTCAGCGTCATCGGCGGATCGCTGCACGCCGCGAGCGCGATCGCCGCGTAGAGCACCGCCGCTCTCATCGCCGGGTCTCCATCCCGCTCGACGAGCTATCGGCGTTGCCCGGGGTCACGACGTATCTCTGTTCGGTCGAGATCACGATGATCGACACCGCGACCGCGATGATGCCGGCGGCGATCGAGCCCTGGACCCAGGTCTTGCGATACCACGGTGGCTCGACGACGATCTTCTTCGGGATCTGGATCGGCGGCGGCGGGACCTCCTCGACCTTGCGCGTGGGTGCGAGCCCTTCGAGCAGATCGCCCGGCTGGTCGGACGCCCGCACGACGCGGGGTCCCGATAGGCCTGGCGCCTGATCGCGCCAGGTCTGAAAGCTGAGCTTGTCGCCTGCGGCCGTGATCAACACCACGTCGCCGACCTCGAGCAGAGCGGCGAGGTGTTGGATCGCGCTGGCCTCCGCGGCGGCATCGGACGCGGCGGCGACCGCCAGCCGGAGTCGCATGCGTTTGATCGCGAGGACCTCGTCGGCGGGCGCGTCGTCGATCGCGACTTTCGCGGCCTGGGCCGCCACGACGTCGACCACCGCGCCGCGGGTCTCGCGGTCGTCACCGGTGATCTGGACGATGTGGCGACCGGTCGTGACCTGGAACGTGCCCGGTGCATCGCCGACCGCGACGCCGTCGATCCACGCTCGCCCGCTACCGGTGATCGCGAGCGACTGCTTGACGGTCGCCGCGGTGCTCGCCTTGACGTACGCGCGGATCACGTCGGGCGTGTAGCGGCCCGGATCCGGCTGGCGGCCGGGGTCGAGCCGAGCGGCCAGCGCGAGCTCGGCCGACGCCGCACCCTGACCGGCGCCGAGCTCGGCGAGCCCGCGCGCGAACGCGAGGTCGGCGTAGGGCTTCGCGGCGGCGCTCGGCGTCACGAGCAGGAGCTCGCCCTCGCCGAGCTTGCCGGCGGCGTCTGCATCGGCGAACTTGATGTCCTCGATCGCCTGGGTCGCGGTCGCCAATTGGCTGGCGGCGGAGACGAGATGAGGGCCATCCTCGTCGAGGAGCGGCCCGACGAGCGCAGCCTGCACTGTCGGGCTACCCGCCATTGTCAGATCGGGGTGGTTCGAGAGCTTCCTCGTCACGAAGCTCGCGAAGCCGGCGCCGTCGCCGCCGCCGGTCAGGTCGATCACCGCCACGGGCCGCCGATCGGCGTACGCCACCCCCGCGATCGCTGCGATGCAGACGATCGCCCCAAGCCCCGGCAAGCGGCGCGGCATTCCCTTACTATATGGCACCTTGGCGGGGAGGGCCCACGGGGTGTGGCGCAGGCCACGTCATGGAAGATTCCGTCCAAAAATCCCTGGAACGCTACGACATCCTCGATCGCATCGCGATCGGCGGCATGGCCGAGGTGTTTTTGGCCAAGGCCTACGGGTCGCACGGGTTCGAAAAGACCATCGCGATCAAGCGGATCCTCCCCGAGCTCGCGCGCGACCCGGAGTTCGAGGCGCGGTTCATCGCCGAGGCCAAGGTCGCGGTCAAGCTGTCCCACGCGAACGTCGTCCAGGTCCTGGATTTCGGTCGGATCGGCGAGTCGCTGTTCATCGCGATGGAGTTCGTCGACGGCCTCGACCTCGCGCTGATGCTGCGCAAGTACAAGGACGAGAACCTCCTCATCCCGCTGCCCGCGGCGTTTCACATCGCGATCGAGATCATGCGCGCGCTCGACTTCGCGCACTCGCACGGCGTCGTCCATCGCGACGTGTCGCCGTCGAACATCTTGTTGTCGCGCGCCGGCGAGGTGAAGATCGCCGACTTCGGCATCGCGGTCGCGGCGCAACCGCACAAAGGCGCGACCCCCGGCGTGCGCAAGGTGATGGGCAAGTGGCGCTACATGTCGCCCGAACAAGCGCGCGGCGACACGCTCGACACGCGCAGCGATCTGTTCTCCGCCGCGTCGGTGATGTTCGAGCTGTTCACCGGGACCAAGCTGTTCCCCGGCGACGAAGCGCCCGACATCGTCAAGAACATCGAGAACATGATGATCCCGCGCGCGGCGTCGATGCGCTCGGGGCTGCCGTCGCGGCTCGACGAGATCCTCGCCGGTCCGCTCGCGCGCAAGCCGATCGATCGGCCGAATCGGCCCGCGGTCGTGCTGCGCTCGCTGATCGAGCTGTCATACGAGTCGAGCATCATGGCGACGTCGCTCGATGTCGCCGAGGCGGTCGCGCTCGTCGTGCCGGCGAAGCGCAGCTCGGGCGGTGCGCAGCTCGACGACGTGATCCGCAAGCAGCTCGGCGAGAAACAAGAGAAGTCGTCGGTCGCGCGCCGCACCGCGGTCACCGACGGCAAACCGCCGAGCACCGAGACGGCCGAGCGCGGCGAGGTCTCGACCGGGCTGTTTCGCAAGATCGATCTCGACGGCCTGTCGCGCCTCGAGGAGCTCGAGGTCGATCCGACCGCGGTGGCGGCGCCACGAGCGCGCCGAGCCTCGGAAGGGCCGATGCCAGCGGCGTCGTCGCCGGACTCCGGCCTGCACCAGCTGCTCGACGCGCACTTCGATAAAGACCGCCACACCGAGGTCGGCGGTCCGCCGACCGGACAAGTGCCGAAGAGCGAGCCCGAGGCGATCGCCGAGCCGTCGATCACGAAGAGCGTGACCGCGACGCTGACCGGCACGCCGCGACGAACGGCGGCGATCGCGCTCGTCGCGCTCTCGCTCGTCGGCGGTGGCATCGCGCTGTTCGCGTTGACCCGCGGCGGTGGCGGCGCGGCGGTCGCTGCGAAGTCAGACGGCGGCGTCGTGCCGGTGCCACAGCAGTCGCTCGAGCTCGAGTCCGACCCGAGCGGCGCGACAATCGTCCTCGACGGCAAGACCGTCGGCAAGACCCCGTTGACGCTGCCGGTGGCCGCGAATACCGCCCCGCATGTCCGGCTCGAGCTCGCCGGCTACATCGCCGTGGAGGACGACTTCCACATCGTGCCCGGGCAGAGCGAGCACTGGAAGCCGAGGCTCGGCCTCGCGCCCGCGATGATCCACGTCGAGACCGATCCGGAGGGTGCGCAAGTCACGCTCGACGGCGTGAAGCTCGGCGACACGCCGCTCGACAAGCCGGCCAACGCGAGGAAACGCGCCGAGCTCGTGATCTCGAAGCAGGGCTACGACAGCGTCAAGCAGACCGTCGACCTCGTCGCGGGCAAGACCCTGCCGATCAAGCAGACGCTCAAGGCGATGCAGCGCTTCGGCATCGTCAAGATCATCATCAAAGGCACCTACGGCGACGTCTTCTTCAAGGGCCAAAAACTGGGCAAGAACATGTTCGAGATGAACCCCAGGGAGTTCAGACTACCCCTCGGCCGACAGCAGCTGAAGATCGTCCCCGAGAAAGGCTCGCCGCGGACCTTCACCGTCGACGTCACCGAGTCGCCGCAGACCGTCAAGCTTGACTGACCTGGGGACGGTGTTCACCTTGTCAACTCTCCGGATCGCGCACCCCGATTGATCTCGGCAGCTTACCTGGGGACGGTGTTCACTTTGTCAACTGGGTTCCCGTGGCGTGGCCGGATCCCCCTGCTACCGTAGACCGATGCTGCAGCGGCTCGCGGAACGCGTTCGATGGCCCTGGCGCACCGCTTCGATCTTCGGCTTGGCCGCGATCGCAGCGTTCGCCGTGCGACCTCGTCATCATCACTGCGATCGCGCATCGCGGGTGTCCGTGGCGGTTTCGGCGCCGGCCGCGCCCGCCCCCGAGCCGACGGCGCATGCCTCCGGGCTCGTCGCCGTGTTCGAGACCAGCGAGGGCACGATCAACTGCACGCTCGATCCGGCGCACGCGCCGAACACGGTCCAGAACTTCATCCTGCTCGCGCGCGGGATGATCACCGTGCCCGGCGACCAGACCGGCCGGCCGTTCTACGACGGCCTCTCGTTCCACCGCGTGATCCCCGGTTTCATGATCCAGGGCGGCGATCCCGCCGGCTGCGGCACCGGCGGCCCCGGCTACACGATCCCGGACGAGCTCAGCCTCGATCTGCACTTCGATCGTCCCGGCGTGCTCGCGATGGCGAACGCCGGCCCGAACACCGGCGGCAGCCAGTTCTTCATCACCGAGGCCGCCGCTCCGCACCTCGACCATACCTCGACGATCTTCGGCCAATGCGATCACCCCGAGGTCGTGCACGCGATCGCGAGCGTGCCGCGCGCATCGAACGATCGACCGCTCGAGCCCGTCACGATCCGCCACGTGCGGATCGTCGAGCGTTAGCGTCGCTTGCGCACGACCTCGATCGTGACGTCGCCCGAGACGCGCGTGCGGCACGACAGCCGGATCTTCGTGAGGTGATAGACATTGCCGAGGTGCTTGCGCTCCTCCTCGGTGTACGGCGTGAGGTGCTCGGCGCCTGCGAGGATCTTGACCCGGCACAGTCCGCAGGTGCCCTTGCCGACGCACGACGTCTCGATGCCCGCCGACAGCTTCGCGCCGGCCTCGAACAGCGTCGTGCCTTCCGCGCACTCGACGACGAGCGGCTCGCCGCTGCTGGCGATCGTCACTCGCGGCATAGCGTACGTAGGTGCGAGATCAGCCCGTCGAGATCGGTCGTCTCGATCAACGGGTTCATCAACGTCGAGCGCAGGTAATAGCCGTCGAGCAGCTGCGCGCCGACGATATAGAACGTTCCGTCCCTGACCACGCGCTCGCGCAGCGCGCGATTGTGAGCATCGAGCGCGGCGCCCGCGACCCCGGCGGGCCGGTGCCGGTAGCACACGATGTTCGACGCCGGCGCGATCGCGAGCTCGAAGTCAGGCGCCGCCAAGATCCTCGCCGCGAGCTCGACCGCGAGCGCGTGCTGGCGGTCGACGACCTCGCCGAACCACGCTTCGCCGTGCGAGCGCAGCGCGGTCCACATCTCGATCGCCATCATCCGCTTCGTGCACTCGAGCGTGCGCGTGCCGAGATCCCACCAGCGCTCGGACGGATGTGACGCCGCGAACAAGTACGACGCCTGCTGCGCGAACGCTTCGTACGCGTGGCTCGTCTTGCGAAACAGCACGGCGGTGACGAGCGCCGGCATCATCAACAGCTTGTGCGCGTCCCAGACGATCGAATCGGCGCGCTCGATGCCGCGCAACTTGTGGCGTTGACTCGCCGAGACACAGACGCCGCCGCCGTGCGCCGCGTCGACGTGGAGCCACAGCTGCTCGCGCTCCGCGAGGTCGGCGAGCTCGTCGAGCGGATCGAACGAGCCGGTCGCGGTCGACCCCGCCGCCGCGACGATGCCGATCACGCGCTGGCCGCGATCGCGCGCCGCTCGCAACGCCAGCTCGACCGTCGCCGGCGTGAGCCGATGGTGCGCGTCGACCTTCGCACCGATCGCGCCGCCATCGCCCCAGCCCATCACGCGCAGCGTGCGCGCGACCGAGTAGTGCGCCTCGTCGGAGGAGATCACCGCGAGCGGTGGCCCGGCGTGCGCGCCCTGGCTCCAGACGTCGAAGCCGGCGCACGCTTGCCGCATCGCGAGCAGCGCGGTCAGGTTGCCGAGCGAGCCGCCCGAGGTCAAGACGCCGCCGGCGCCGGCCGCCATCCCGAGCTTGCGGCACATCCACTCGATCACCGCGAGCTCGATCGGCACCGCGGCCGGGCCCATCTCGTAGACCGCCATGCCGTTGTTGAGCAGCGCCGACACCATCTCGGCGAGCACCGCGCCGGGCAGCGGCGGCGGCACTTGATGCGCCATGCAGCGCGGGTTCGCGAGCGCGGTCGAGGCCGCCATGATGCGCGACAAATCCGCGACGAGCTCGCCGCCGGTCAGCGACTCCGCGGCCCACGCGGTGCGCGCAGCCTCGGGCTCGCACCACGGCAGGACCTGCCCTTCGCGCGCGCGCCAGCTCGCGAGCTGCGCCGCGATCGCATCGATCAAGCGATGGCCGTCGGCGCGAAACCGCTCCGGGTCGTACGCGTTCGCGATCGCGGGCGGCACGCTGGACATCGCGGCAAGGCTACTCGATCGGGCGCGAGCCGGCGCGTCAGCGCTGCGCATACAGGAATTGGATCGCCGAGCACACGAACGTGGGCTTGCCGTCGATCAGGTAGGGGTCGAATCGCCAGGATTGGACCTTGCGGCGCGCCCGTTCGTCCCAGTTTGCCAACGGGCTCGCGACGATCGTCGTCGGTGCCCCGACGGCTCCGTCCTCGTCGACGCAGAACTTCACGACGGTGCGGACGCGCGAGACCGAGCTGTTCAACATGCGCGTCTTGTCGTCTTCATCCGGTATGACCTCGCGATCACCCGAGTGCGGCTCGCCGAGCGCCCGGGGGGGCGACGATCCAATGACCATCGGTTCCCATCTGCGGGGCCGCGGGAGGCGCGGTCGAAACGGTCTCGCTCGCACACGCTGCCAGGATCATCGCCACCAGCGCCGCCGCCTTCGTCGTGCGCCGGGTTGTATCACGCGGCGACCAGCCGGTACTCGCTCGGCGCGAGCCCGAGCGTGCGCTTGAATGCGACGAACAGCTGTGCCGCATCGGCGAAGCCGCAGCGATCGGCGATCGCCTTGACCGGCAGGCGCGTGGTCTCGAGCAGCGAGCGCGCCTCGTCGACTCGGACCTTCTCGATCAGCTGGCGCGGGGTCATCTGGAGATGCTCGGTACAGCGCCGGTGCAGCGTGCGCACCGACATGCCGCATTGTTTCGCGAGCGCCTCGACATCGACCGGTTGGCGCAAGTGCGTACGCAGCCATGCGACCGCGCGACCGAACGGCGCGCTGCGATCGCGCTGGGCGACGAGCGCGTCCGACCACTGCGACTGAAAGCCTGGCCTCCGCGCGTGCAACACGAGCCGTGCCGCGATCGCGTCGGCGACCTCGCGCCCGCAGTCTTCTTCGACCAACGCGAGCGCCATGTCGATGCCGGTGGTCACCCCCGCCGACGTCCACACCTCGCCGTCGCGCACGTAGATCGCCTCCGGGTCGACGACCGCAGCCGGCCGAAATGCCGCGAGCTGCGCGCACGCCGACCAGTGCGTCGCGCAGCGCTTGCCATCGAGCAGTCCCGCGGCGGCGAGCACGAACGCGCCCGAGCACACCGATGCCACGCGGCGCACGATCTTCGCGGCCTTCGCGACGAACTCGCTGAGCGAACGCTGGCCGAGCGCCGCGCGCACCCCGTCCTCGCTGCCCCCCGCCACGATGATCGTGTCGGTCTTGCGCGGCCGGATCGTTGCGATCGCCTGCGCGACGATCGGGATGCCGCACGTCGTCGCGAGCGGACCTGCTTTCGAGGCAGCGATCACGACCTCGTAGCCGATGTAGACCGAGCCGCTGCGATTCGCCCCGGCGAACACCTCGGCCGGTCCGAAGATGTCGAGGCCCTGGGCGCCGGCGAACGCGATGATCACCACGCGACGAGACACTGGCAGAAAATAACATCTCATTGGCTTTCATGCCAACCGCGTTCACCGCTACCTTGGCGCCATGACGCACCACTTCGGCATGCTGCTGTACCCCGGGCTGACCCAGCTCGACCTCACCGGCCCCTACGAGGTGCTGTCGCGCATTCCGGACACGAAGGTCCACCTCATCGCGAAGCTGCCGGGCCCGTGCGCGTCCGATGCAGGGCTCGCGATCATGCCGACCGCGACGTTCGGCGACACGCCGCAGCTCGATCTGATCTTCGCGCCCGGGGGGGCCGGACAGACCGCGGCGATGGAAGATGCTGCGACCCTCGAGTTCTTGCGCACCGCCGGCGCGCGCGCGACGTGGGTGACGTCGGTGTGCACCGGCGCGCTGTTGCTCGGCGCCGCCGGCCTGTTGCGCGGCTACCGGGCGGCGACCCACTGGGCGTACATGGAGCTGTTGCCGTTGTTCGGCGCCGAGCCGGTGCACGAGCGCGTCGTGATCGATCGCGATCGGATCACCGCCGGCGGCGTGACCGCCGGGATCGACTTCGGATTGCGCGTCGCGGGCGAGCTGGGCGGTCGCGACCTCGCGGAGGCGATCCAGCTCTATCTCGAGTACGACCCGGCGCCGCCGTACGGCGCGGGCCATCCGCGGGTCGCGCCGGCGAAGCTGGTCGAGGCGACGCGAGAGAACCTGCGGGCCCGGTTCAGCGAACGGCGAACGAAGATCGAGCGGCTTGTAGCGCGGCCCTAGACCGCCGCAGCGCGAGCACGGTCTCGACCCGCTCGGCCTTGCCCCAATCGCTCCACTCGATACCGTCGAGCTCGAACGCCGCCAGCCGGTCGGACCCGCGCTCGAGCATGTCGCGCGAGAAGCTGACGGGGAGGTATGCGCGATAGATGTAGTCGAGCGCGTCGTCTTCGTCCGGCGTGCCGATCAGCGGCACGAGCGAATCGAGGATGTCGAGCAGCTGCGGCTCGGTGGCGCGGCCGAGGCGCCACAGCGCATCGACGGTGCCGCACGTCACCATCGTGTTCCACAGCGCTCCGTGGGCGCACAGCGCGCTCGCGTCGGCGACGCTGGGCTTCTCGACGAACGCCGTCACGGTGCGAACGCACGGCACATCCACGAGCGAACCGCCGAGCTCGAGATAGCCGAGCTCGGGATCGGGCTCGCTCGGTACCGCGCCGATCACGACGACACGATCGCGCAAGGTCGCCGCGACGCCACGCGCCGCGCGCAGCTGATCGACGTAGCGCTCGGCCGGCGCCACGTAATGGTCGGTCGGCGTCACCGTGACGACCGCGTTCGGCGTCCACCGCTTGATCATCGCGAGCGCGACGTAGAGCGCCATTCCCGTGTCACGAGATGCGGGCTGTGCGAACACGTGATCACTGCGACCGGCGAGCTGCGCAGTCGCGAGCTCGCGATGCTTGTCCGTGATCACGGTCAGCGTCCGAGCCGCCGGGGTGAGTTGGTTCATCCGATCGAGCGTGTGCTCGAGCATCGACCGGGTGCCGAGCAGGCGACAGAACTGCTTGGGGATCCGACGACCGAACCGGCGCTCGACGTAGTCCGCGAGGCGGCTGCCCTCGCCGCCGGCGAGCGCGATGGTCCAGTCGGCCCGCGCGTCGTCGTCACAGATCGGCGCACTCGCGGCAGTTCGAAATGGTTGCTCGGGGATCGGCGTCGGCATGACTGGGCGACCTGTTGCGGTTTCCATGCCACGCGACAAAGCGCTGGAATTGCGCCGGAGAGCGCTCCCGCGTGCTCCCGCGTGACTCGCGCGCCCGGCCGTGCGAAGTCGCGCGCCGACCCGCCAACAGGGCCTAGTCGCGGCCGGGATTCGCGAGGCCGAGCCGATGAAGCATCTTGTGGATCGACATGCGATCGATCCCGGCGGCGCGCGCCGCGGCCGAGATATTACCGTCGTGTTGCGCGAGCAACCGCGAGATGTACCGCCGCTCGAACTCGCTGATCACATTCTGTTTCGCGTTCTTGAACGGAATCGTGACGTCGACCGGCACGGTCATCGTCGCGTCCGCCGACGTGGCAGTTTGGGACGGCGTCACGGTGATGGATGGCTCCGACCGCGGCGCCGGCAACGGCGCCCGACGCAACGCATCCTCGGTCTCGGGCGTCTCGGCGAGCAAGACCGCACGCTCGATCACGTTGCGCAGCTCGCGCACGTTGCCCGGCCAGTCGTGCTTCATCATCAAGTCGATCGTCTCTTGCGCGATCGACGCGGACTCGCCGCCCGGCGTGGTCGCCAGGATGTGCTCGATCAGCAGCGGTAGATCGTCCTTGCGCTCGCGCAGCGGCGGCACGTGGACGCGGGCGACCGCGAGCCGATAGAACAGATCTTCGCGGAACCGACCGCGATTGACCTCGACCCCGAGATCGCGATTCGTCGCCGCGACGATCCGGACATCGACCTCGAGCGTCTTCGCGCCACCGACGCGGCGCACTTCCTTGCGCTCGAGCACGCGCAGCAACTTCGGCTGCATCCCGAGCGGCAGCTCGCCGATCTCGTCGAGGAACACCGTGCCGCCGTGTGCGCGCTCGAACGCGCCGGCGTACGAGCTCGTGGCGCCGGTGAACGCTCCGCGCTCGTGACCGAACAGCTCGCTCTCGATCAGGTTCGGCGGGATCGAGCCGCAATCGAGCACCTCGAACGGGCCCTTGTCGCGCAACGAATGATCGTGCAGCGCCTCGGCCACGAGCTCTTTGCCGACGCCGGTCTCGCCGGTGACGAGCACCGTCGTGTCGCTGCGCGCGAGCTTCTCCAACCGCGCGAACATCTCGCGCATCTTCACCGACCGGCCGATCATCGAGCCGAACCGGTCGCTGTCCGACAGCTCGATCTCGACCGAGTCGCCGAGTGGATCGAACTTCAGCCGCGTACCACCGAGCGCGATCTGCGCGCCCGGCTGGATGTAGACGTCGTTGATCCGGATGCCGGCGACGTAAGTGCCGTTCGTCGAATCGAGATCGCGCAAGCGATAGCCGCGATCGTCCAACCGGATCTCGCAGTGCAGTCCGGACACCTTCGAATCGGTGAGCTGGACATCGTTGCCCCGTCTCGCCCCGATCCGGATCACCGCGGCTTCGATGTCGCGGACCAAGCCGGCGTCGGCGCCGCTCGTGACCTCGACCCGACAGCGGCGCAATCGCGCGCTGGTCGCCCGCCCCCCGACGTAGGTGACCCAGGTTCCCGAGCGCAGGTCGTCGACCGGCATGTGCGGTCGCCACGTTACCACATGCGGTCCGCGGGCCAGACAGGCACGGTCCGTTCCACCCCGCTGCCAAGTTGGCGCCGCGACCGCGGTTACGAACCTGTCAGATCGGTCGGAACGCGGGGCACGGTCGTTGCTACCCTCGATCCCATGTCTGCGGTGCTTTCGTTGTTGCGGGTGATGTCGCTGCGCGATGCCGACGCGATCGTGCTCGAGGCCGGCAAGGTCCCGAGCCTGCGCCGGCGCGGCCAGGTCGAGGCGCTCGCGATGCCGGCGCTCGATGCCGACATCCTCGCCGACTTCGGCCGCGGGCTGCTCGCCGGACGCGCGCTCGAAGGACCGCTCGTCGTGCCCTTTGTCGATCCCGATGGCGCCGCGTACGCCATCACGATCGAGCAGGTCGCGGCCGGACTCCGGCTCGTCGCGCGCAAGAGCGCGAAGCCGTCGGCGCCGAAGCCCGCGCCACCTCCGGTCGCGCCACCGCGCGCCACGCCTGCGGTGATCGAGCATGCGACGGCAGCCGAGCCAGCTGCCGCCGAGACGGTGCATGCGTCGGCGCGCGCCGACGTCATCGCTCGGCTCGCTCACCTGCTCGGGCCCGCGGTCGCGATCGCGCGCGAACACCACGCCTCCGATGTGATCGTCTCGACCGGCCAAGCGCCGCGGATGCGAGTCGCAGGGCGCCTCGAGCTCCTCGAGCTCCACTCCGACGACGCCGAGCTCGCCGCGTGTGTCGCTGGGCTCGGCGCAGGGGACGCGGGTTCCGGCGCCGATGTCGGGCTCGAGCTCGCCGGCGTGCGCGTCCGCGTCAACGCGTTCGATCACCTCGGCGGCTACGCCGTCGCGGCGCGGTTGATCCGCGACGAGGTCCCCGGCCTCGCCGCGCTGGGGTTACCCGCCGAGCTCGGACCGATCGTCGAGCATCGCGACGGGCTCGTGCTGATCTGCGGCCCGACCGGCTCGGGCAAATCGACGACGCTCGCCAGCCTCGTCGCGCAACTCGACGAACGCCGCTCGGCGCACGTCATCACGATCGAGGACCCGATCGAGTATCGGTTCCGGCCGCAGCGCTGCTTGATCCACCAGCGCGAGCTCGGGATGCACGTGCCGTCGTTCGCGGCGGGTCTGCGCGCGGCGTTGCGCGAGGCGCCCGACGTGATCGTGCTCGGCGAGCTTCGCGACCGCGAGACAATCGCCGCGGCCCTGACCGCGGCCGAGACCGGCCACCTCGTGCTCGCCACGCTGCACGCTCCGAGCGCGGTCGGCGCCGTCGATCGCGTGATCGATGCGTTCCCCGAGCCCGGTCAGCGCCAGATCAGACAACAGCTCGCGTCGGCGCTGCGCGTGATCGTCACGCAGTACTTGCTGCCGCGCCGCGACGGCGGACGCGTCGCCGCGATCGAGCTCGTGCCCGTCACTCATGCCGTCGCCAACATCATCCGCAAGGGCGATCTCCATACGTTGCCGACCGCGATCCAATCGGGTCGCGAAGCCGGGATGATCCCGCTCGAGCGCTCGCTCGCTCGCCTCGCCGACAGCGGCATCGTCGCGCCGGCGGCGATGCGCCGGATCGCCGCGGATCACGACCTGCTCGCCGCGTTGTCGACGATCGCCAGCGTCAAAGATTCACGGCGGTAACGCCGAGCCAACCAGCGACCCGCGCCGCGAGCACCGAACGATGACAGCGTGCCGACTCGCGTTCGAAGCACAGCATCGCCGCTCGCTCGCCGCGCACCGCTTGCGCCGCATGATCGATGATCTCGAGCCGGCGCCCGAGATGGTCGCCGTAGTGCTTGAGCACCATCGCGCAGCCGATCGCGAGATGGCGAAACGGATTGCCAGCTTCGCGCATGTGCAGGTAGTCGATCCCCGACGATCGCAACGCGCCGCCGAGCGGGTGCTTCGAGAATCCCTTGTGGCTCGACTGCGGCAGATCGCGAACATCGATCACGCGAGTGACGCGGTGGTGCGACAGCGTAGCGAGCACTTCGTCGAGGTCGCGATCCTGAAACCCGATCGTGAACAGCTCGGTCGTCGACGACATGAACCAGATCTACGCCGTGTGAGGTGCAGCCAACATTAAGCTCGCGTATCAAAATGTTTCGAGAGTGTGGCGAACCGCTACGGCTTCTTGAACTGAGCGCGATCGAGTCCGTGGCGTTCGACGAGCGACCACAGATTCTTGCGATCCATGCCCGCCGCACGCGCGGCCTGAGCCAGATTGCCGCGGTGAGCAGCGAGCAACTCGGTCAGATAGCCGCGCTCGAACGTGTCGATCACCTCTTGTTTGAGCTCCCGGAACGGCCGATCGACATCGACGCTCGGTGCCCCGGGTTGCCCCACCGGCGGGAGTGCGACGTCATCGACTTCGATCATCGGGCCGGCCGCGATCACCATCGCCTGGTGGATCTTGTTCTCGAGCTCGCGAACATTGCCCGGGAAGTCGTACGCGGATAGCCGGGCGAGCGCCCCCGGCGATAGCCCGTCGATCGGCTTGCCGAGACGCGCGCGATACTTCTGCACGAAGTGATGGACGAGCAGCGCGATGTCGTCGCGCCGTTCGCGCAAGGCGGGCATGTGGAGCGGGAACACGTTGATCCGGTAATACAGATCCTTGCGAAAGCCTCCGGTCGCGACGAGCTGCTCGAGATCGCGGTTCGTCGCGGTGATGATCCGGACATCGACTCGGCGGTCGTGGTCATCGCCGATGCGGCGAAATTCCTGCGACTGGAGCACGCGCAGCAGCTTCGCTTGGAGCGGCAGCGGCAGCTCGCCGATCTCGTCGAGGAACAGCGTGCCCGTGTGCGCTGCCCCGAGCAGGCCTTCGCGATCGCGGGTCGCGTCGGTGAAGGCGCCGCGGACGTGACCGAACAGCTCGTCTTCGAGGAGCGCCTCGGGGATCGCCGCGCAGTTGACGACGACGAAGGGCGCATCGTGACGAGCTGACGACGTGTGCACGGTGCGCGCCACCAACTCCTTGCCGGTGCCGCTCTCGCCGAAGATCGCGACGGTGGCGTCGGTCGTCGCGACCATCGCGATCCGCTCGTAGAGCTCTTTGATCCACGCCCCGCCGCCGATCAACACGTCGCTCTTGCGCGGTCTGCGTTTGTCGCGTCCTTCGCCCGGGATGGTACGCGCTACGCGAAATACGAGCTCGGCTGCGACGAACGGACGCGCGACGACATCGGCCGCGCCGCACTTCGCCGCGAGCGCGATCCCGGTCTCGCCCGCCGCGACGAGCACGACGCGCGCGCCACCTGCCGCGCTCGACAGCTCGCGGACGATCTGCGGCGTCGGTGCCGGTTCGGCATCGAGCAAGATCACGTCGAACGGCTGGCCGGCGGTGACCGACGCCCGGAGCTTCATCATGGCTCCGTCGCGGCTGACCCACGCGATGTCGGTCGCGTGCGCGACGAGCACCTCGGCGACCGCGTCGCGCGTCGCTTCGCTGCGATCGACGACGAGCACGCGGACCATACGGCCAGCGTACTTGGTTACCAGTCGTGCAGGCTACCCGGATCGTGGCGCGTCGTCGCATGGCGGGATGCGTTGGCGCGCTGGAGTGGATCGGAGCCCTCCTCGAGATCGTCGAGCTTGCGATCGGTCGGCGTCTTCGGCGATTGGCCCTGCGTGCCGTGGCGATGTGGCTTGCCCCTCGAGTTGTTCGGTGAACCTTGCGCGCTCTGACCGTCGGGACCTTGCTTCGGATCTTGCTGCCCCTGTTGGCCCTGTTGCCCTTGCTGGTTCTGTTGGTTCTGCGCCTGCCCGGAGCCTTGTTGGTTCTGCTGATTCTGCTGCTGGCCGGAGCCCTGCTGCTGCTGACCTTGGCCCTGACCCTGCCCTTGTTGCGGCTGTTGCGGCTGCCCTTGGCCTTGCCCTTGACCCTGCTGGGGCTGTTGCTGGCCTTGGCCTTGTTGCGGTTGGCCCTGGCCCTGCCCTTGCTGCTGCTTCTCGTGTTCATGCCGCTTGCGCAGCGCGAGCTCGAGGTTCTCGGGCGCGCCGTCGATCGCCGGGTCGTCGCGCAGCGCGTGCTTGTACGCCTCGATCGCGTCGTCGACCTTATCGCGATCCATCAGCGTATTGCCGCGATTGAACGCCGCCTCGCCGCGCAGATGTGGATCCTTCGACTTCTCGGCCTGGACCAGATCATCGAACGCTCGATCGGTGAGCTTCGCGCGCTCGTTCGGATCCGCCGCCGACTTCGCCTTGCCGAGCTCGGCCGCGGCGCGATCGTAGGCGAGCCCGTCGCCGTCGACGCCGCCGTCTTGCGCCGCGCGGTCGTACGCGGCGAGCGCGTCGTCCCAGCGATGCTCTTCGATCGCTTTGTTGCCCGCGGCGACATCCGGATCGACCGAGCGAAATGGATCCCAACCGCCGAGCGCGAGGACGAGCGAGAGCGCGGCGAGCCGCTTCACCGTTCGAGCATGACACGCCAGCACCTAGCGCGCCTCCGGATAACGCACGCGGCGGCGGGTCGCGATCGCGGCCCCGATGACGAACAACATCAGGCCGGCGAACAGGAACGGCTGGTAGACGTCGTGCATCCGCTTCGTTAACGAAACCGCGAGGCCGCGATTGACGTTCTTGAGCGCCGCGACGATCGGGTCCGGATCGACCTCGCCCTGCTCGGCATCGACGAAGTAGCGCTGTGGATCGCCTGCGACCGTCGCGAGATCGCGCATCGACTTGTCATCGCGCTTGGTCGTGACCGTCGCGCCGTCGCGATCGTGCTTGAGCGCGGCGGTCGCATGATTCGCGCCATCGGTCTCGTGGACGAGGCCGCCCGCGGTGGAGCCGACGCCGACGATGAACACCGCGATGCCGAGCTCGTGCATCGCGGCCACCGCCGCGTCGGTTTCAGGATCCGACTCGCCGCCGTCGGTGACGACCAGGATCGCTTTGCCGCGCTCGATCTTCTGCACGAAGTCGTCGTCGTGCTTCGGCGCGTCTTGACGCTCGTCGTGATCCCCGGGCAGAGGATCGCCGCCATGACCGCGGCGCGCCATTTTTTCGCAGCCGAGATCGGCGTAGAGATCCGGGCGGAGCAAGCAGGTCGCGACCCGGAACATCGTGCCGAGGTCGAGTACCGGGCGGAAGATCATCGGGGCCGAGGTCGCCGAGAAACCGGATCGCGACGTCGTGATCCTCGGTCAACGGAAAGTGCGACGCGGCGCCTGCAAACACGATCGGCGCGATGCGGTCGCCCGGTAGCTCGTCGATCACCGCGATCGCGAGCTCGCGCGCGCGGCCGAGCCGGTCGCCGGGCACATTCTTCTCTCTCATCGCGGTGGTCTGGCCGACATCGGGCGTCACCATCGACTTCGAGACGTCGATCGCGACGACGAGATCGAGGCCGCGGAGCTCGACCGCCTGGAACCCTTCGCGTTGCGGGCGAGCGAGCGCGATCGCGACGAGCGCGAGCCCGGCCGCGACGAAGCCCGCCTTGGTCGCACGCCGGCGCGGCGACGCCGACGCGAGCACGCGCGCCAGCACGGCTTGGTCACCGAGTCGGCGCAGCAAGGTGCGGCGGCGTTGGTCGTCGTGGAGCGCGAGGCCGATCACGACGACCGGCGCGGCGACCGCGATCGCGATCACCCACGGCGTCGCGAGGGTCATGGCAGCCTCCGCAACGGTCCGTGCGCGAGCGCGAAGCCGAGGAACAGCAGCGCGGCGCCGACGATCGCGATCGCCTGAAACATCTGCTTGTCCGGGATGCGCTCGGTGATCGTGCGCTTCGTCGTATCGAGCTTGCTCCGCACCGCTTGGAAGCCGTGATCGAACGAGTCGTAGTCGGTCGCGCGAAAGAACTCGCCGCCGGTGATCTGCGCGATCGAGCGCAGCGTCGCGGGGTTGACCGACATCGTGCCGAACATGTCCGACTCTTCGCGTCCGACGAGCAACGTGTAGACCTTCACGCCCATCTGTGCGGCCGCGTGCGCCGCCTCGTCGGGCTCGAACTTGCGTCACCCAGTTGGAATCGCCGTCGGACAGCAGGATCACGACCTTGCTCTTTGCATCGGAGCGCCGCAGCTGGGCGAGCGCGAGCGCGAGTCCATCGCCGATCGCGGTGCCGAGTGCGGGCACGTCGCCGAGCGTGAGATCCGAGACGATCTGCTCGAGCATCTTCGCGTCGTTCGTCAGCGGGCACTCGAGCATCGCCTTCTGGCCGAACACCACGAGCCCGATGCGATCGTTGTGCGTGCGGTGCAGGAACCGGCGGATCACGCGCTGCGCCGCATCGATCCGCGTCAGCGGGATGTCGGTCTCTTCCATCGAGCGCGACATGTCGACGACGATCATGATATCGATCGAATCGACCTCGTGCGTCACGGTGCGATCGGTCTGCGGCTGGGCGAGCGCGACGACGAGCGTGCCGACCCCGACGACCGCGAGTGCGCCGGGGAGCTCGGTCAGCCATGCGGTCAACCCGCGCGACTCGATGAGCTCGACGCGCGAGAACCCCATCGCGGCGCCGCGCATGCGCTGGAGGTGAAACCCGATCACGCCGACGAGGCCGGCCGCCGGCAATAACCACAGCGCGCGCTTGGTCCGCCACACGAGCGGCTCGACGCCCCGCTCGTGATCGAGATAGGCATGCAGCCCGAGTGCGCAGATCCCGCCGACGATCGCGACGAGCAGCCACGGCCAGCCATAGCGCGCGAACCGCGCGAGCCGGCGCTTGCGACTCACGCCGCCGCCTTTGCCGCGACCGGTGCGGTCGACAGGATCATCGCGCGCGCGTCGGCGAGCACGCGGTGGGCGTCGTCGCTGCTCGCCCGCGATCCGCCGTACTTGACGACATCGCAGCGCTCGAGCCAGGTCGCGACCATCCCGCGAACGTCCGCTGGTGCGGCTGCCGCGAGCGCGCTCAACAGCTCGCCGGTCGTGAGATCGACGACCTCGACGCCGTAGCGACTGCCGAGATATTCGCGCGCCACCTCGGCCATCTCCGTGTAACCGGCTTTGCGATCGTCGTCGCGGTCGAGCACGCCGGACCGCTCGATCGCGAGCAACTGGGCGAGCGCACGCTCGCTCGTCAGATCGATCCGCGCACCCCGCACCGGAACCACGACCGAGGTCACGAGCTGGACGATGCGGCGGCGGCGAACCCGCCGGCCGACGAGCACACCGACGACGATCGCGAGGAGCGCGATGCCTCCGCGCCAGGCCCACCACTGCCAGTCGAAGTAATGAAACAGCGCGATCGGCGGCGCGTTCGGTCGCAGCGTCTCGTCGTTTTGACCGAGCACGCCGGTGACGCGAATCGGCACGGGATTGGTCTCGACCTGGCCGGCATGCCCCGCCGCGGTGAACGTGACCGCGATCGGCGGGATCATCAGGTCGCCGAGATCCCACGCGTACGCCTCGATCTGCCACTCGCGCACGGTGCGGCCATCCGCGCTCGCGTGATCGGAGGCGGTGTGGCGAATGACCTCGAACCCGCCGCCGAGCTCGACCGGCTCGCGCAGGTTGACCACGACTCCCGGGTCGAACGTCGCGGTGACAAACACGGTCAGCTTGCCGCCGAGCGCGAGCGCGCTCGGGCTCGCCGCTGCCTTGATCTCGGGCGCCGACGCATCGAGCGGCACTTGGATGATCGTCGGCGCACCCGAGCCCGAGCCCGAGCCCGAGCCCGAGCCCGAATCTCCTCGCGCCGCTGTTCCGGCGAACGCGAGCACCACGCCTGCGAGCGCGAGCGCCCTCATCCGTGGATCTTCTTCGCGCGCGCTCGGAAGAACGCGACGAGCGCGTCGACGTACGGCTGATCGGTCGTGACCTCGACGACATCGAGGTTGACCCGCCGCAACGCCGCATCTCGCGTTTGCTCGGCCGCCCGCGCTCGGCGGCGCAGCTCGTCGCCCGCAGCTCCGCTCGTATCGAGCTCGACGATCCGCCCGGTCTCGAGATCCTCGAACACGACGACGCCGACCGATGGCAGCCCGCGCTCGAGCGGATCCCCGACGACGACCGGCACGATGTCGTGACGACGCGCCGAGATGCGCAGCGCTTGCTCCCAGCCATCGGTCATGAAGTCCGAAACCAAGAACACGACCGAACGCCGGCGGGCGACCCTGCCGAGAAAGTCGAGGCCAGCCGCGAGGTCGGTGCCGCGCGACTGCGGCTGGAACGTGAGGATCTCGCCGATCACGCGCAGCACGTGGCGGCGGCCTTTCTTCGGCGGCACGTAGCGCTCGACCCGATCGGTGACGATGAACAGCCCGACGCGATCGTTGTTCTTGATCGCGGAGAACGCGACGACGGCCGCGAGCTCGGCGGCGAGGTCGCGCTTCGTAGCGCCGGCGGAGCCGAAGTAGCCCGACGCGCTCATGTCGATCACGAGGTTGACCGTGCGATCGCGCTCTTCGACGAACTGTTTGACGTGCGGCGCATTCATCCGCGCGGTGATGTTCCAGTCGATCGCGCGGACGTCGTCGCCCGCGTAGTACGGCCGGACGTCGGAGAACACGAGGCCTCGACCTTTGAACACCGAGTGGTATTGTCCGGCGAGCTGCTCGTCGACGAGCCGGCGCGACGCGATCTCGATCTTCTTCGCCTTCTGGAACAGGTCGGCCGTCGTCAGACCCACTACGGCACCGGCAGGTACTCGAAGATCCGCCGCACGACGTCTTCGGAGCGAACCTCCTCGGCCTCGGCCTCGTACGTGACCACGACGCGATGTCGCATCACATCGAGCGCGATCGCCTTGATGTCGTCCGGGTTGACGTAGGCGCGATGGCGAATGAACGCGTGCGCGCGCGCCGCGGAGGCGAGGCACAACGTCGCGCGCGGTGACGCGCCGTACTCGATCAGCGGTGCGAGCTCGCCGAGACCGTAGTCGCGCGGTCGCCGCGTCGCCTGCACGACGTGCACGATGTAGTCGCGCACGCGATCCTCGATGTAGACCGAGCTCACGAGCCGGCGCGCGGCGCGGATCTGCTCGATCGTCGCGACCTCGCGCGGCTCGGGGACTTCGAGCGCGGTCATCCGATCGAGCATCGCGCGCTCGTCACCCGCGCCCGGATAGTTGACCTTGACGAGCAGCATGAACCGATCGAGCTGCGCCTCGGGCAGAGGGAACGTGCCTTCGTGCTCGATCGGGTTCTGCGTCGCGAGCACGAGGAACGGATCGGGCAGCTTCGAGGTCGTGTCGCCGATCGTGACCTGGCGTTCCTGCATCGCCTCGAGCAGCGCCGACTGCACCTTCGCGGGCGCGCGGTTGACCTCGTCGGCGAGCACGAGGTTCGCGAACAGCGGCCCACGCTTCTGCGTGAACTGCCCGGTGTGCATGTTGTAGATGATCGTGCCGGTGATGTCGGCGGGCAGCAGGTCGGGCGTGAACTGGATGCGCTGGAACGACGCGTTCAGCGTCTGCGCGAGCGTCTTGACGGTCAGCGTCTTGGCCAGGCCAGGCACGCCTTCGATCAAGCAGTGGCCACCGGTCAGCAGGCCGATCAGCACGCGCTCGATCAGCTCGCGTTGACCGACCACGACCTTGCCGACCTCGGCGAGCACGTCGTCGAGGAACGCGCTCTGGCCGAGCACCTCCTCGGTCAACGGCCCGATCTCGATCGGCTGCTCCTTGCCGCCGAACGTCAGCGGCGCGGGGATCGTCGGATCGGCGAGCTCCGGAATCGGCGGGGACGCGTCGCGCAATGTATCCATAGAACCCCTCCACGATGTCACGGATTCCCGACGTATGCCCGTGACATCGCTCGGAACACGGCGCGCGCCAGCACCCGGGGTGGGATATGTTCGGCGCATGGCGGATCAGCCGGTCTCCCCGTTGCCGGTCGATTTCTCGACCCATGTTCTCTCGCTCGCGTCGTCCGCATTGATCGCGCTCGGCAAGATGCCGGCCCCCGACGGCAAGCCCCATCCGCTCGAGCCGGAGACCGCGCGTCATCTGATCGACGTGCTCGCGATGCTCGAGCAGAAGACCAAGGGCAACCTCGAAGAGTCGGAAGCGAAGATGCTCGCGAGCCTGATCTACGATCTGCGCGTCGCCTACGTCGATGCGCAACCCAAGGGCAAGGCGCCGGCGTGAACCGCTCGGCCGCGATCGCCGCGGTGCTCGCGGTCGCCGGTTGTCGCGAGCATGAAGTTCCGCCCGACGCGCGCGGCGCCGCCGCAGGCATGCCCGCCGTCGCGGCGACCACCCGCGTCCTCTATCCGAACGCGCCCGGCTCGTTCGTGGATCTCGTCGCGAGTGCTCGCCATGGCGTCGTGGCGATCCACGCGGCGCAACCGGTGAAGTCCGGACCGGCCGCGATGTTCCCCGGCACGCCGGAGCAAACCGCCGACGTCTCGCTCGGCACCGGCTTCTTGATCGAGGCGAAGGGTGTGTTCGTCGTCACGAACGACCACATCGCCGCGGCCGCGACCGATCTGCGCGCCGTGCTCCCCGACGGCACCGACGTCGCCGCGAAGCTCGTCGGCCGCGATACCGAGCTCGACATCGCGCTGCTGTCGGTCGACATGGCCGCGTCCAAGCTCAAGCCGCTGCCGCTCGGCAACTCCGACGACCTGCAAGTCGGCGAATGGCTCGTCGCGCTCGGCGATCCGTTCGGCGACGAGGTCAGCGCATCGGTCGGCGTGGTGTCGGCGACCGGCCGCGACGGCGCGGGCTCTCTGTCGACCGGCCGCGCGCTCGGGTTTCGCACGTTCATCCAGACCGATGCGCACATCCATCGCGGCAACTCCGGCGGGCCGGTGCTCGACACCTCCGGCCAGGTCGTCGGCATCGCGATCGCGACTAGCGATCACCCGAGCGAGCTCGGCTTCGTGATCCCGATCAATCGCCTGCGAGAAGTGGTCGATACGCTGCGCGACAACGGCCAGGTCGCGCGCAGCTATCTCGGCTGCGTCGTTCGCCCGGTCACGGCCGAGCTCGCACAAGCGGATGCGCTCCCCGCGGTGACCGGAGCCCTCGTCACCGAAGTGTACGCCGGCTCCCCGGGCGCTCGCGCCGGCATCCGGCCCGGCGACATCATCTTGAAGTGGGGCGATCGCAGCGTCGACCACACCTCGCTGCCGTGGACCGTGGCCGCGAGCCCGATCGGTCGGGCCGTCGTCGTGACGCTGTGGCGCGATCACGCCGAGGCCAAGGCGACCGTCGTCACCGAGCAGTGGCGCAAGTAGCGCCGCTGTCATGATTCGTCACAACTCTTTGATAGCGCTCACGTGGCTCGCCCGGAGGGCACCGCGAAAACGCTGATCGGGCTGCCGCGGAGGTAACCGACGCCGAGCATCCACGTGAGCGGAGCGGCGATCGCGACGCGTTCGTATCCTCTTGGATAGATGCTCGTGCGCCAGCGCGCCGTGGACCAGCCGTAGAACTGGGCACCGCTCGAGAACGGATCGATGCGGCCGCCGTAGAGCCCTGCGGTGTGGAGGTGCTCGCCGTGCTTGCGCCAGTTGTTGAGCACGTAGCTGATCGCGTGGCTCGCTTGCGTCGGGGTGGCGAGGATCTCGACGTGGTAACGGTCGGCGAATACCGTGCCGCGACGGCGCAGCTCGTGGTTGAGCTGCTTGGCGGCCGAGATCTTGAAGCTCTGCATGCCACGTGCGAGCGCGGTGTTGTTGTCGGCCTCGCAGATCAAGTGGAGATGGTTGCGCTGCACACTGAAATGGCAGATCCGCAACCCGAGTTGATTGAACGCCGAGACTTGTAGCGCCTTACGGATCGCGCGATAGGCCTTCTCGGTGCGCAGTGCGGCGATCGCCGCGACCACACGCAACGTGATGTGCAGCGGCTTGCTCGGGTCGAGCTCGACACGCCGCGCATGAGTGACACCGGCGCGCGGCCCCTTCGGCTTGCGCCCTGCGCCCGGTCGCTTGCCGCCTCGACGTTGCCCGTTCTTGTCGGGCCGCGGGATCTCATGTTGCCGACTGCGCGAAGATGCCACGACAGAGATCGGCATATCACCCGTCGAGGATCTCGTCAATTGATTCGGCATATACAACAATGAGTTCGTCTTGATCTAGACCGCACATGTTGAACAACACCGGCTGCGTGCGCCGGCCTGTGGACGATGCCGCTCGCGCGGACAGCCGCTCGCGCCGCCGATTGCGGCCCTCGCCGTCGATCGTCCGCGGCTGACCTCGCTCGCTTGGACGGCTGCGCCGCGAATCGATCGCGATGACCACGAGCCGACCGAGGTGGCGGCGCACCCGTCCACATCGCGCCACAGGCTCTGCCACCAAGATGTTTTTGGTTTTCGGGGAGAAGGGACGGAGCGTCGTCTTCCATTCGTCGATCATTCAAATCGATCCATGGAACCAACCATCGTGGCGTCAGGGGCTGTCCGGATTGTGAGCGACCGGGCGCGCCGGACACTTCGAGCGCGGTCGGTCACAAACGAACAGCCCACCAACAGGCTCGGCACCGCCTAACATCGATGAGTCGAATCATGAGAGCGCCGCTACAAGCCGGCGCGAGCGACACAGGGCGACATGTTCAGACGCACTTTGTCGGTCTCCCCGCTGCGGATGAAATCGCGCCGCTCCTTGCACTCGGCCTCGGTTGCACGACACATCATGCACACGCTCCAGTGGGCGGGCTGCCGCGGCGTCGCACTGATATCCGCGACCTGGAAACAGGACCATCGCGGCGACTCGACGTCGAAGCAGCGATCTCCACATGCCGCGCGATCAGCGAAACATTGAAACGCGCCGCCGACCACCATCAGTGCTTCGGCTCCAAGATCAGCCGCCGACAGATTGTCGGCAAGACACCGGACCCGCGCGCGGCGATGGGGTCTGGTTGCCATCGCAGGCAACAAGCGACGCGACGCTGATCACGAGCCACATCCTCATTCGCGGAGCAATCACTTCCACCCTTGCGTTTCCTACCGAACGAACGTCGTGGCGATCTCGAGCGAACGCCTCAGCGTCTTGGTGACCGGCGTCTTCTCGGCGATCTCGGCGAGCTTCGCGCGCTGTTCCGCAGTCACCGCGGGCGCGGGCGTGATCGTGCGGGTGATCCGCTCGACGCCGTCGGCGCTCCGCGCGATCGAGAGATCGATGTGGAGCGGGCCGAGCTCCCAGCCCTTGCGATCGGCGTACATCCGCAGCGTGATCGCGGTGCACGCCGCCAGCGATGCGAGCAACAGGCCGTAGGGCGACGAGCCGGCGTCGGCGCCGCCGACCGATGCGGGCTCGTCAGCGACGAGCTCGTGGTGGCCGGTGTGAATCGTTTGCGCGTAGCGCGGGCCGAGCGCGTCGGAGTGCGCCTTGGCGAGAACGGTCGCATCGCTCATGACCGAGCCTCCATCAATGGCTGTCCTCGGGCAATGGGATGAACTCCTGATCGTCGCCGGGGATCGCCGGGAACTCGCGCGCGCGCCAACCGCGCTTCGCCGCCGCGATCTTGTCCTTGCTCGACGACACGAAGTTCCACTCGATGAACCGTTGACCGATCGCCGGGCCGCCGAATAGAAACACGCGCGCGGGCGCGGACGCGATGACCTCGACCGCCGCATCGGCGCGCAGCACCGCGAGCGCATTGGTCGCGAGCGGCTGGTCACCGGCGATGACATCACCGGCGATGACCACGAGGCCGCGTTCCGGCCCATCCACGGGGAGCGTCACGTGGCTGCCCGCGGCGAGCTCGAGGTCGACGAGCATCGGCCGACTCGGATGGACGATCGGTGAGCGCTGGCCGAACGCAGCGCCGAGCAACACGCGGCCGGTGACGCCGGGCGCCGGCGCGATCACGGGCAACGTCGCCTGCGGGTGGTGCTCGAAGCTCGGCGCGTCGCCTTCGTTCGCCTCGGGCAGCGCGAGCCAGATCTGCAGCCCGTGCATCTCGCCGCCGGTGGCGCGAAACTCGGGGTCGGCGCGCTCGGAATGGACGACGCCGCGGCCCGCGGTCATCAAATTGATATCGCCCGGGCGATTGTGGCGAACGTTGCCGAGGCTATCGCGATGGACATTCTCGCCGGCGAAGAAGTACGTGACGGTCGACAGGCCGATGTGCGGATGCGGCCGAACGTCGAACCCGACGCCGGGGGCGAGCGCGACCGGCCCCATGTGGTCGATGAACGCGAACGGCCCGATCGTCCGGCGCCGAGGCGATGGCAACAGCCGGGCGACGACGATCGAGTCGACGCCGCGCGGGCGACCTTCGATCACGAGCTCGATCGCGCCCGATGCGCGCGTCGCGTTCGGATCGGTGCAAGTCGGATCGGGAACGGGAAGCGTGCTCACGGGTCACCTCGTCGCCCGCGACCATAGCAGTCGCGGCGTTAGTGGGGGACAATGTGCGAGTGCGGGGCCACGCGCCGTTCGGCTCGGTCGACATCATCACGCGGGCCCTGCTCGACGAGTTTCCCGAGCTCGATCGGGAGCGGCTACGCGCCGCGGTCGAGCGCGCGACCGCGAAGGCGGCGAGCGCCTCGCTCGACACCGAGGGCTATCGCGTCGTCGACTTGCACCTCGCGCGCGCCGAAGCGGCCGAGCAGAGCGACGAACGCGCGCAGATCTTACGCGAGCTGTCCGACACGCTCGCCGAGCGCGACGACGCAGACCGCGCGCTCGTCGTTCGGCTCGCCGCGTTCACCGAGGTCGCGACGAAAGCGGATGTCGAGCCGTTGTTGCGCCTCGCGCGAATCACGCAACGGTGGAGTGACCTGCCGCTCGAGACCATCGCCGCGCTCGTCGACGTTCAAGATGAAGGCGGCGTCGCGCGGTTGACCGAGCTCGCCACCGCGTGGCAGCACCTCGGACGCGGCTACCTCGCGGCCGACGCGCTCGAGCGCGTGCTGTTGGTCGCGCCGGGCGATACGCACGCGAACGAAGCGCTGGAGCTGTTCTATCGCAGCAACGCGGAGTGGTCGGTGCTGATCGACCTGCTCGGCCGCCGCGCGATCCACGTCGAGGACGACCAGGAGCGCGCCGATCTTTACCGCGAGATCGCGGTGGTCTACGAGCGCGAGCTCGCCGACGACTCGGCCGCGCTCGATGCGCTGCGCGAGGCCGATCGGCTCGAGCCGAACCTGCCCGAGGTGCTCGATGCGATCTCGCGCCTCGCCTCTCAGGTCGGCGTGCCCGACGATGAAGCGGTCACCGCGCTCGAGCGACTCGCGGCGCAGACGATCGACGCCGTGGTGCGCGCCGCGATCCTGGTCCGAGCCGCCGATCTCGCGAAGCTGATCGATTGGGACCGCGCGCACGCCTTGTACGAGCGCGCCCGTGCCGACGATCCCGACCACGCGCCGGCGATCGACGGCTTTGTCAGCCTGCTCAAGGACCGCGGTCAGCTCTCGGAGGCGATCACGCTGCTCACGAATGCGGCCGAGCGCCCGGGACTCGTCGCGGAGCGCGGGCGCTGGCTCGCGGACGCCGCGGATCTCTGCGTCGCGCTCGGCGACACGGACTGGGCGAAGCAGCTGTATCGCGATGCGCGCGTCGCCGATCCGACGAACCACAAGGCCGGCGTGGCGCTGGTCGAGCTGTGCTGGGATACCGGTTCGCTCGTCGAGCTCGCGCCGATCCTCGACGAGCTATGCCGGACGACCGAGGATCCGCGCCGGCTGCGCGGCTACTTGCTCCAGCGCAGCAAGGTCGCGGCCGAGCTCGGCGACAACACCGGTGCGCGCTCGGCGCTGTCGCGAGCGGTCGAGCTCGATCCCGAAGACGCCGCGCCCCGCCGCGAGCTCGGCGATCTGTTGTTCGAAGCGCGCGCCTACACGAAGGCACGCCCGCTGCTCGAAGGCTTGCTCGAGGACGAGGACTTGCTGCCGCCGGCGACACGGCCCGAGCTGCACTATCGCATCGCGCGATCGGCGCGCGAGACCGGCGATCAAGAGGCCGCGGCGAGACACGTGTCGATCGCGCTCGCGCTCGCTCCCGATCACCAGGACGCGCTCGTGTTGCGCACCGAGCTCGACACCGGCGACCCGTTCACCCGCGCCGCCGACCAGCTCGCGCTCGCGAACCTCGGACCGGTCGAGGAGAAGGCGACGCGGTACGCCGCGCTCGGCGATCGCTACAGCGAGCTCGGCGATCCGATGACCGCGCGCGAGATGTACCGCGAGGCGCTCGCTCACCGCCCGGGCGATCACCTGCTGCTGACGAAGTTCCTCGGCCTGGTCGCCGACGACGGCGACTGGAGCTACAGCATCGATCTCGTCCAGCGCTTGATCGACACCGAACAAGACCCGAAAGTTCGCGCGCGCTATCGCCACCTCGCGGCGATGATCGCGCGCGACGAGCTCGACGACGCCGAGCGCGCGGTCGCCTTGCTCGACCAAGCGATCGATGACGACCCGCTGTCGTTCGCCGCCGCCGATGATCTCGAAGCCTTGCTCGCGAACAACAGCGGCGCCGTGGCGAGCTTCTACTATCGCCGCCTGGAGCACGTCCGCGGCGACGAGGGCCGCGACGGCGAGCGTTTGCGCCTGTGGGACAAGCTCGGCGAGCTCTGCCTCGCGAGCGGCGAGACCGACAACGCGATCGCGTCGTTCGAGGTCGCTCTGTCCCTCGATCCCGACAACGCCGGTCGCCGCGCGCGTCTCGCCGATCTGTGCATCGCGAGCCCGCAACACGATGGCAAGGCGATCGCGCTGCATCAGCGCGTGCTGCGCGACGACAAGCGGAGGATCGCGTCGTACGAGGCGTTGCGCGTGCTGTATCGCCGCGGCGGTCAGCAGGCGAAGGCGCAGGCGTGCGACGAAGCGTTGGCGGTGCTCGGTGCGGCGAAGCGCGACTCGGTCGAAGCCAAGCTCGGCGAGCTGTTCGAGCAAACCGATCCGAAGCGCGTGATCGCCACGCCGGCGCGCACGCTCGGCGCGGACGATTGGAAGGCGCTCGCCCGGCTCGAGCGCGAGCTCCAGCTGTCGGCGCTGTTCGCGCTGGTCGCCCCGGCGTTCGCCGCAGAGCGCTCGCGGATCGAGCCGAAACGCGGCGCGCCCGCGCGCGAGGACGAGGTGCCCGCGGCGACCGCGCGGACGCTCGAGCGCGTCCTGACCGCGTTCGGGATCGCGCGCCCGCCGGTCTACGTCGATCGCGGCAACCCGACGCCCGCGGCGCTCGAGCTGCGATCGCGCGACGGCGCGCTCGTGCCGGTGCTCGTCCTCGGCAAAGAGCTCGACGATCCGCACGCTCAGGCGTTCTCGCTCGCCCGGGTGCTCGCGAACTTGCGCCGCGATCGGATCGCGCGCGTGCTGTGCCACAGCGCGCGCGAGCTCGCACAGATGGTCGAGCTCGCGATGTCCGTCACCGACGATCCGACGCGATCGTCCGCGCGCTGGCTCGCCTCCGCGCTGCATCCGGTCGAGCTCGATCAGGTGCTCGCGATCGGCGCGCGCCTGCGCGAGCGGAGCGTGCAACCCTTGCGCGCCGCGAACGACTGGCTCGCCGCGACGTTGCTGTCCGGCGACTTGATCGGCTTCGTCGTCGTCGGCGACCTGGCGCGGTGCGCTCATCAGCTCGCGACCGAGCCATCCGGGCCCGAGCGCGTCACCGAGCTCGTGTGGTCGAGCGTCACCGAGGACATCCTCGGCGTGCGCGCGCGGTTCTCGAGCTGGAGCGACTGAGAGGCTAGAGCCCGACGACGATCAGGTGACCGGCGTTGATCGCGTAGATGCGGCCGAGATGATCGAGGGCGACCGGCGTGTACGCGGCGCCGATCGCCTCGCCGAGAAAATACCAGCCGATGAAGTTGCCGTCGCCGTCGATCGCGTAGAGGTGGCCGTCTTCGCTGTTGAGGTAGCTCACGCCGTCGCGGTCGACGGCCGGTGCGTTGATGCACCACTCGAAGCCGTTGGGATGATCGTCGACGCAGGTGATCGTGCCGTCCGGCGCGCGCGTGCAGCTCTGGGTCTCCGTGCTCGTGAACCGCCACACCGGCTGGAGCTGTGCGTTCAGCTTCGTGACGTAGTACGGCCCCTCGTCCTGGCCCTGCTCGGTCGTCCCGTAGTGGTTGTCCTTCTCGATGATCGAGCCGTCGGGCAACACCGCCGGCGTCGAGTCCCAGCCGAAGTCGAACGTCGAGATCAGGCCGCCCTTCGCGTCGAGGTGCAGCAAGTGGCCGCGCCCGGCGTTGTACGTGCTGTACGCCCCGTAGAGCACGCCGCCATCGGCCAGCGCGACCGGCGACGCCGACGAATCGTCGTCGACCAGCATCGCCGGCATCTGGCCCGTCGTCGGATCGATGCCCTTGCCGGCTCCTGCGGTGCACAGCGTCGTGACGTCACAGCCGTCGGCGACCAAGCCGCGCAGCGATGTCGCCCAGTTCGTCGTCAGCGAGTCGGAGTCGATCGATACGAGGTACGAGTAGTACTCGTCGTACTGCGCGTGGGTCGCGACGAACATCGTGCCGTTCGGCGCGAACGCCGGCGCCGCGTTGAGCCCGGGCATCTGCCGTCCGCAATTGCCGGTCGGCGCGGGCAGCACGTTGCCATCGGCGTCGATCGGCGGATAACCCTGCATGTACATCTGGGCGGTGTACGGATAGCTGCACGTCGCGTCGCCAGCCGGCGCGCCCGGCACGAGGTCGGCATAGCTCGCGATCCGGGTATCGCCATCGGGCGCGATCGCGACGAGCCACGCGTCGGCGGCCTCGCGCGCCGGGTTGTTATGATCGAGGTGGATCGCGTTGTAGTACACGCTGCCCTGGTGCACCGCGAGCGCGCCGGCGACGTAGACATCGGGGTTGGTCTGAAACGGCGCGATGTAGCGCACGACCGCGCCGGTGGTCGCGTCGAGCTCCCACACCGAGCCGCCCTCGCCCGGAATCGCGATGAAGTTGTCGACGAGCGCGGGCTGGAACACCGGCTCGAAGTAGTGGCCCGGCTCTGGCTTCCAGTCCGAGGTGAACGTCCACATCGGCACCAGCTGATCGCCGTGCCATTCGTAGCGCGATTCGGTCCAGGTCTCGCTGTTCAGCCGATAGAGCTCGTCGGACTCGAAGCAATCGGGCACGGTGAGCGTGCCGGTCATCGGGTCTTTGACCCGCTCGCAAGACGTGTACGTCCCGCCCTTGCTCGACATGAACACCGCGTCGCCGTCGATCAACGGCGCTTGATAGTGAATGACCAGGTCGCCGGTCGAGTCGGCGACTTCTTCGGCGGTGAACGGATCGATCACGACCGACGCGAGCTGGCGACCGAGCGGCTGGCCGGCGACGCAGCTCTGGCCGCTGTGCGACGGGTCGTTGCCCCACTGATGCCACGAATCGCAGAACGCGTTGTCGGGTTGCGTGTTGTCGCCGCACGCGGCGAGCGCGACGACGGCGATGATCAAGTGGCGGCTCATCGAGCACCGCGAGAATAGATCGACTCGTCGCGCGACGGGCGCGAAACGCCGCCGGCATGAGCTGGCAGCGCCGCGCACCCGCTAAATTTAGCTCGGCGGCGGAGCGATCCGGCCGGTGCCGGTCATCGTGCCGTAGACCTGGATCACGCCGCCGCCGCCACCGCCGCCGCCGCCGCCCGCCGTGGTCGACTCGAACCGGTCGTCGCCGGTGACGCCGGTGGTCGCGGTGCCGTCGCCGCCATCGCCGCCGTGCAAGGTGTCGTTGAAGCCACCGCCGCCGACGTGGGTCGGAGAGGTCGACTCGTTGCCGGCGTGACCGCTCGAGGTGTCCGCTCCCTCGCCGCCGCCGCCGCCGATCGCCCAGACGCCGCCATCGATCGTGACCGCCGGTGCGTCGAACACGATCATGCCGCCGGCGCCGCCGCCGCTGCCGCCGCCGTTCGTCGCCTTGCCGCCGGCGCCGCCGCTGCCCGACGCGTCGATCGCGCCCAGGCCGGTGACCGTGATCGACTGGCCGGCGATGAAGTAGATCGCCCCGCCGCCGAGACCCCCGCCGGTCGGGTTGCCACTGCCGCCCTGCCCCGGGCAGCCCGCGACGAGGCTCGTCGGCACCAGCGCTCCGCCGTGCACGCCACCGGTCGAGTTGCCGCCGTCGCCTCCGCTGCCGCCGAAGCTCCCGCCGGCGCCACCGCCGGCCGATCCCGGCGCGGTCCCCGCATCGCAGTCTCCGGGGCCACCCGGGCCGCTGTCGCCGACCACGCTCGACGCGTCGACCATGTCGTCGAGCGTCATCGTTTCGGTCGCCACGACGAGCAACGCCTTGTCGCCGGTGACCGCGACCCCTTGCTCGAGCGAGACCGTCGCCCCGGCGATCACGCAGACGCCGTCGAGCTTCTTACCCGTGACCGTCGTGTCGCATGCAAACGTGCTCGTGTCGATCTCCGCGGTCGAGCCGAGATCGACCGCCTGGGTCGGCAGCGTGATGAAGCACGCGCTCAGGGGGCCGCTGCCGAAGCAGGTCCCGGCGAACGCGTCCGGGGTGGCCGGTGCGTCGAGCCGCGGCCCATCGCCATGCGTCCGAGCCGCATCGGGCGCCCCAGCGTTGCCCGTACCACCGCTTGGCGTCGTGAAGCTGCACCCCGCGACAGTGAGTGCGAACGCGCTCCATCTCAATAACCCGACCACGGTCAGGTTATGCCCTAAACAAACTGATCGTAACACTTGCAACGGACGCACGTGTAAGACGAAAACCGCCTCCATGCAGCGAATTGCCGCCCTTATTATCGCCTTGGTCGCGGTCCCCGCCGTGGCCCACGCGGACGTCGAGATCGGCGGCATCGCCGGCGCCCACATCTTCAGCGACACGAACGAGCTCGGCGTCAGCAAGAGCCCGACCGCGTACAGCGAGAGCAACGGCGCGCTGTTCGGGCTCCGGCTCGGCGTGTACTTCACCCAGCACCTCGGCGTCGAGGCGGAGGGCGCGTACCTCCCGAACGAGTCGCGCATGCTGCTGTTTGATGTGAACAACATCCTGTACCGGGGGCAGCTCGTCTACCGGTTTCAGAACGGCCCGTCCAGCGTGTTCGTCCCGTTCGTGCTCGCGGGCGGCGGCATCATGCAGATCGTCAAGACCGACAACGACATCCTGATCCACAAGGGTCACGAGGCGATGGGTTACATCGGCGCGGGCGCCATGTACCGCGCGCAAGGCGACTGGGGGATCCGCGGCGATCTCCGCGCGATCGTCGTCCCGAGCTCGGGCAGCAGCAGCGTGACGCTCGACTACGAAGTCGTGTTCAGCCTCAACAAGGTGTTCGGTCGCGCCCACCCGCCGAAGCACGTCGCGCCGCCGCCGCCGCCGAAGGATGAGGATCCGGACCACGACGGCATCCTCGGTGACAAGGACAAGTGCCCGAACGACCCCGAGGACAAGGACGGCTTCCAGGACGAGGACGGCTGCCCGGATCCGGATAACGACAAGGACGGCATCCTGGACAAGGACGACAAGTGCCCGAACGAGGCAGGCCCGGCCGAGAACAACGGCTGCCCCGACAAGGACACCGACGGTGATGGCATCGTCGATCGCCTCGACAAGTGCCCGAACGACCCGGAGACCAAGAACGGCTATCAGGACGAGGATGGCTGCCCGGACGAGATCCCGGAGAAGGTGAAGCAGTTCACCGGCGCGATCCAAGGCATCACGTTCAAGCTCGGCTCGGCAGACCTCGCGCCGCAATCGAACGCGATCCTCGACAAGGCGGTCGCGGTGCTCGCCGAGTTCAAGGACGTCAAGCTCGAGATCCAGGGCCACACCGACGACCAACCGCTCGGCAAGAAGTCCAAGTTCGCCGACAACGTCGCGCTGTCCCAAGCGCGCGCCGACTCGGTGAAGGCGTACTTCGTCAAGAAGGGCATCGACGAGTCGCGGCTGACCTCGAAGGGCTACGGCGACACCATGCCGGTCGTCGATCCGAAGGGTCTGACCGGCGGCAAGCTGAACGCCGCGCGCGCGAAGAACCGCCGCGTCGAGTTCAAGCTGGTCATGGGCGCTCCGCCCGCCCCGCCTGCAGCACCGGCCACGCCTGCGACGCCGGCCGCCCCTGCGACGCCAGCGCCAGCCACGCCCGCTGCGCCGACGCCGGCCACGCCGACTCCGGCCGCGGCTCCCGCGGCGCCGGCAGCAGCCACCGCGCCGGCGGCGCCCGCTCCGCCGGCCCATCCCGCCGCGAAGTAATCGCAAGGGCAGTCCGGCGCGATCCGTGGTGAGCGCACCGCACGTCGAGGCCCGCCCAGATTCGCTATTGACTACATTTCAATAGCGATCCAAGTTAAGGGCATGGCCGACGTCCTGTCCGCGATCGTCGTAGGCGCCGGGTTCTCGGGCATCGCCGCTGGAGTCTCGTTGCGCAAGGCGGGGATCCGCGACTTCGTGATCCTCGAGAAGGCGAAGCGAGTCGGCGGCACCTGGCGCGAGAACACGTACCCCGGCGCGGCGTGCGACGTCCCTTCGCACCTGTATTCGTTCTCGTTCGAGCCGAACCCGAGCTGGTCGCGCGCGTACAGCCGGCAAGCCGAGATCCTCGCGTACCTCGAGCACTGCGCCGACAAGTACGGCCTGCGCGACCACCTGCGCTTCGATCATCGCGTCTTGTCGGCCGAGCTCGACGACGCCACCAGCACGTGGCGGGTCGAGACCTCGCACGGCGTGCTCGTCGCGCGCTCGCTGCTGCTCGGCAACGGCGCACTGCACGTGCCCCAGCTGCCGGCGATCCCGGGGCTCGCGTCGTTCGAGGGCACGCAGTTTCATTCGGCGCAGTGGAACCACGGCTACGAGCTCGCCGGCAAACGCGTCGCGGTGATCGGCACCGGCGCGAGCGCGATCCAGTTCGTCCCCGAGATCGCGAAGCAGGTCGCCAAGCTCGAGGTGTTCCAGCGCACGCCGCCGTGGATCATGCCGAAGCGCGATCGCGAGATGACCTCGCGCGAGCGTTGGATGTTCGAGCACGTGCCGGCGACTCACGCGCTGCGCCGCACCGGCCAGTACTGGCTGATGGAGAGCACGGTGATCGGCTTCGCGTTCGCGCCCAAGGTCAACCAGTTGCTCGAGCGCCTGCCGCGTCGCTTCCTCGCGAACCAGGTCGCCGACCCCGAGCTGCGCGCGAAGTTGACGCCGACGTACCGCTTCGGCTGCAAGCGGGTGCTGATCTCGAACGATTATTATCCGGCGTTGCAACGCGACAATGTCGCGCTCGTCACCGACGCGATCACCGCGGTCGAACCGCGCGGCATCCGCACCGCCGATGGCAAGCTGCACGAGGTCGACGCGATCATCTGCGGCACCGGGTTCAAGGTCAGCGAGTACTTGTCGCCGATCCGGATCGTCGGCAAGAGCGGCGTCGAGCTGTCCGACGCGTGGCGCGAGACGCTGCGCAACTACCTCGGCATCACGGTCTCCGGATTTCCGAATCTGTTTCTGCTGATGGGGCCGAACACCGGGCTCGGCCACAACTCGATGATCTTCATGATCGAGGCGCAGGCGCGCTATGCGACCGCAGCGATCGCCGCGATGCGCGAGCACAAGCTCGCCGCGATCGATGTCAAGCCGAGCGTCGAACAGGCGTTTCGAGCGGAGCTCGCGCGCAAGATGAAGTCGACGGTGTGGGCGACCGGCTGTCAGAGCTGGTACCAGACGCCGAACGGCGAGGTGTTCTTGTGGCCGGGCGCGACCTTCGACTATTGGTGGCGCACGCGCCGCGTCGAGCTCGCCGACTACGACCAGCGCGCGGCGTGACTCACTTGCGAAGCGCCGGGTGAATCGGCCTGGTCTCGACCGCGACCGAGGAGATCCGCCATCCGTCGCTCCCCAAGCGCAACGTGACAGCGTTGTGCCGCGCCTCGGTATGGCTGACCTCGTCCGTGCGCAGCGTGGCTTCGGTCGGTGTCGACGAGCCCACGGTGTGGATCGCGTTTGCATCGAGGTCGGGCAGCTCGTGGTTCGTGCACGCGGTGGCGAGCTCGGCGGCGGACGCGAGGCGTCGGGTCTTCGTCGGGTGGCCAACTCGGGTCAGGTCGGAGACGAGCGGCAGCATCGAGCTCGCGACCAGCTCCTTGCCCTTGCAGTCGGCGAGCACTTGCCGAGCGTGGTCGATCGCCGCGGGCAATGCGTTCATCGCATCGGCGTTGACCCCGACAACGACGCCGACGCGCTCGTGTGCGAACAGCGCCACGTCGGTGATGCATGCGCGGTCGCCATGGCGAGCCCCTTTCGAGAACGTGAGCGTCAGCTTGCCTACGGCGCCGCCGCGCAACTCCGCGGAGGCTTCGCCGCGTGCGTTCGGCGTAACGACCACCCGTTGCGCGTTGTCGGTGGCGACCACGAGCTCGTCAGGAACGGTGTCGAGGTCCGGCGTTTTCGAACCGGTCGCGTTGAATTCGAATCGAAAATCCAAGCGAGTTAGCGGCACCGCGGGCGTGAGCTCGATCGTCAGCGATTCGCCGGTGCCGTTGCCGTGCGCGCCTTCGCACCACGACGTGTCGCTCTCGCCATCGAGCGCGAACCATGCGGAATGTGGGCCGTCGTCGTCGCGCAGCATCGAAGACGCCGTCACCTGCGCGCTGACGAGGTCTACGTCTGGCGCCGCGCGTGCGCTGCGACCAACGGCGACGATCAAGAGTGCCGCACGTGCGAATGTTCCGAGCGCGTCCTTCGACATCTTTATGGTCCGGACGGAGCAGTATCGCGCGAGTCGCACCCGGCTAGTCGCCGAAGAACACGTCGAAGCCGACGAGAAACGAGCCATCGACCGCGGTCGGCTGCGACGCGGGCTCGGTGGTGCGCCCGACCGCCGGGTCGGTCCACGCGCGCGCGAGCGAGAAGCCGACGCGCAGTGCCGCCGACGCGTGGCCGGCGCGATTGGTCATGGCCCAGCTCAGGTCGAGCCCGACAATCGGGCGTGACCGCGCCGGCTCGACGCCGATCGCGACGGTCTCGACACCGACGTTCGGCACGAGGTAGAGGTCCATGCGCTCGAGCCGAGCGCGACCGCCGCGCGGGTGGTGCACGACCTTGCCGCGGGCGACGCTGACCCGGCCTTCGAGCAGTGCGCGATAGTCGCTGCCCGGCGCTTCGTCGCCGCCGCAGCTCGGGCCGGCGCACGCGCGATCGAGGTGCAGCCACTCTAGCTCGCCGAGCAGCGCGAACCGATCGAGCTCGATGCCGCCGTGTAGCCGAAACCCTTCGCCGCCGTGGCCGAGGTTCGTCGTGACCGCACCGGCGAACGGTCCACCGCCGAGCTCCCAGCGCAGGCTTGGATCCGGGATCGGACCGGCCTCGTCGGGCGGATCGGCGTGCGCGCCCGCGGCGACGGCCAGCAAGGTCACGACGGTGAGCACGCTCCGCACTCCTCGGTCGTAGCGCGGCGGGTCGTGCCGCTGCCAATTACGTTTTCGTGGAGGGCGCGCTGGAGCCACAGATTATCGCGGGATCCGACGGAAACTGGGTCCAGGGTGGTAGCTTGCCCGCGATGGGGGGCGATCCAGCGATCCGCAGCGCGTCGACCACGACGGTCGCGCGCCTGTTCGCCGCTCGCGCCCAGGTTACGCCCGCGCGCGTCGCGATCGTGGATGGTGCGACGCGGCGCAGCTATCGCGAGCTCGACGACCGCACGCAGCGGCTCGCGAACGCGTTGCTCGCGCGCGGCGTCACGCGTGGCGAGCGGATCGCGCTGTTGTCCGAGAATCGCGCGGAGGTGCTCGAGGTCATGCTCGCCGCGGCGCGGATCGGCGCGATCGTCGCTTGTCAGAACTGGCGGCTCGCGGCTCCCGAGCTGCGCCACTGCATCGCGCTGGTCGAGCCCGCGCTCGCGATCGTCTCGCCGCGCCATCGCGACCGGGTCGGCGACCTCTCGACGCTCGAGCTCGGCGCCGACTACGAGCGAGCGCTCGCCGCCGCCGGCCCCCTGCATGTCGCGGCCGACCTCGATCCCGAAGATCCGCTGCTCATCCTCTACACGAGCGGTACGACCGGCCTACCGAAAGGCGCGGTGCTCAGCCATCGCGCGCAGATCATCCGCAACCTCGTGACCCGCGCCGAGTTCGCGGTCGCGCCCGACGACACGTTCGTGGCGTGGTCGCCGCTCTATCACATGGGTGCGGTCGACAACTCGCTCGGGACGCTGATGTCGGGGGGGACGGTGTTCGTCGTCGATGGCTTCGATCCGCCACGGCTCGCCGAGATCGTCGCGGCCGAGCCGCTCGGTTGGTTGTTGCTCATGCCGGGCATGGTCGGCCGGTTCGCCGACGAGCTCGCGCACCGGCGCGTGACGCCGCGAGGGGTCAAGGTGTGCGGCGTGATGGCCGACCTCGTGCCGCCGTCGGAGATCGCCGCGATCACGACTGCGTTGCGCGCACCCTACGCGAACACGTTCGGCGCGACCGAGACCGGCTGCCCGCCGTGCTCGTCGAGCTTGATCCCGATCGGCACGGCGCCGGCGAAGCTGTCGAAGCAACAGAGCCCGTTCTGCGAGGTCCGGCTGGTCGATCCCGCGTGGCGGAGTGAATCCGCCCCGCTCCACTCCGGGCCCGACGACCGCGACGTCGCCGACGGCCAACCCGGAGAGCTCGCGATGCGCGGCCCGACCTTGTTCTCCGGCTACTGGCGCGCATCCGCCGACGATTTTCGCGGCGGCTGGTTCCACCTGGGCGACGTGTTCGTGCGCAACGGCGACGGCTCGCTCGACTTCGTCGATCGCGTGAAATATCTGATCAAGTCCGGCGGCGAGAGCATCTATCCGGCGGAGATCGAGCGCGTGATCCTGACCGAGCCCCGGGTCGCCGATGTCGCGGTCGTGCGCGCGCTCGACGCGAGGTGGGGCGAAGTTCCGATCGCTTTCGTCGCGCGCCGCGATCCATCGCTCGACGACACCGCGTTGTTCGCGCTGTGCCGCGCCGAGCTTGCCGGCTACAAGCAGCCCAAGGCGATCCACTTCATCGCCGAGGCCGAGCTGCCGCGCAGCGCGTCCGGCAAGATCTTGCGGCACGAGCTCGAGCGCCGCGTCCGAGGTGAATCATGACCGCCGTGCCGCCGACTACCGCCATCGCGACCTCGACGTCGACCGACATCACGATCCGGGGCAAGAGCCTGCTCGAGCTGATGGGCTCGCTCACGTTCACCGAGATGATCTGCTTCCAGGTGCTAGGCCGCGTCCCGGCCGCCGGAGCGGTCGCGGTGATCGATGCGTGCCTGGTCACGCTCGTCGAGCACGGCCTGACGCCGAGCGCGATCGCCGCGCGCTTGGTCTACGCGAGCTCGCCCGATGCGATGCAAGGCGCGGTCGCCGCGGGCTTGCTCGGCGTCGGCAGCCGGTTCGTCGGCACGGTCGAAGGTTGCGCGCGGCTCGTCGCCCGCATCGCCGCCGCGAGCGACGCCACCGCCGAGGCTGCCGCGATCGTCGCCGAGCATGCCGCCGCGAAACACCCGGTGCCCGGCTTCGGCCACGATATCCACAAGCCCGACGATCCCCGCACGCCGCGGCTGTTCGCGATCGCGCGCGAGCACGGAATCGCCGGCGTTCATATCGCGGCGCTCGAGACGCTGTCGCGCGTGCTCGATGCGGCGAAGCACCGCCACCTCACGATCAACGCGACCGGAGCGGTCGCCGCCACGCTCGCCGACTGCGGCGTCCCCGCCGAGATCATGCGCGGGTTCGCGTTGGTTTCGCGCTGTGCCGGCTTGATCGGGCACATCCACGAGGAACAACATCGCACGACGATGACCACGATCTGGGAAGCGGCGGAGCGCGCCGTCCCTTATGAACCCGACGGGAGATGATGACGATGACGAAGCTCTACATGCATCCTGCCTCTACAGCTAGCCGGCCGGTCCGCTTGTTCGTCGCCGAGCACAAGCTCGACGTCGAAGAGAAGGTGGTCGACATCATGACCGGCGAGCACTACTCGGAGTGGTACTCGACGATCAACCCGAACCGCATGGTGCCGATGCTCGAGGACGGCGACCTCAGGCTGACCGAGAGCTCGGCGATCCTCAAGTACCTCGCGACCAAGCACGACCTGCCCGAGTACCCGAAGGATCTCAAGAAGCGCGCGAAGGTCGACGAGATGATGGACTGGTTCAACACTCAGTTCTATCGGGACTTCGGCTACGGCCTCGCGTATCCGCAGCTGTTCCCGCACCACAAGCGTCCGAGCGACGAGATCCACAAGGGCACGATCGAGTGGGGTCGCAAGAACGCAGCGGAGTGGTTCAAGGTGCTCGACAGCTACTTCATCGGCAACAAGCCGTTCACGACCGGCGATCAGATCACGATCGCGGACTACTTCGGCGCGTGCATCGTCACGGTCGGCGAGGTCATTCGCTGCGACTTCTCGCACCTGCCGAACGTCAAGCGCTGGCTTGGCAACGTCAAGAAGCTGGCGCAGTGGAACAAGATCAACGAAACGCTCGCGGGCTTCGCGAACGCGGTCAAGGATCAGCCGTTCGCCGCGATCACGCCGTAACTCGACGCGGTGGAGAGGTCGTCATGATCAAGGGTTTGCATCACAACGCGTATCGCTGCCGAGATGCCGAGCAGACGCGAAGGTTCTACGAGGACTTTCTCGGGCTACCGCTCGTCAACGCGTTCGAGATCAAAGAGACGAAGTCCGGTCGGCAGACCCAGGTCTTGCACCTGTTCTTTCAGATGGACGACGGCTCGTGCCTCGCGTTCTTCGAATCGCCGGGTGCGCCGTTCGACTTCAAGGCGCAACACGACTACGACCTGCACATCGCGGTCGAGGTCGCCCACGACGTGCTCGAGCCGATGCTGGCGAAGGGCAAGCAGGCCGGCATCGAGTCTCGCGGCATCGCGGATCACGACGGCATTCATTCGATCTATTTTCGCGATCCGAACGGCTACGTCATCGAGCTCACCGCGAAGACGCCGCGCCACGCCGACTGGATGGATCCGGCGAAGAACGGTGCGCGCGAGCACCTCGCGACCTGGCAGCGCACGAAACCGGCGTCGTAGCGCTACATGACGACGCGATAGACCGTGCTCAGCGAGCTGCCCGACGCGTAGTAGATCGCGTTGTCCCCGACGACCGGACCGACCGGATACGTCGCGCCGGTCGCGAGCAGCTGCGCCGCGCTGCTGCCGTCGCGCGCGATCCGGCTGATCGAGCCTTGATTCGCGACCGGTGGCGCCTCGAGGCCATCGCCTGGCGTGACGACCCCGATCTCGCTCCAGTAGACGAACTGATCGTCGACCGCGAGCCCGGAGAGCTGCGTCGCCGGCGTCGCGACCACGCTGACCGCGCCACCGTCGACCGAGACCGAGCTGATGACGTTCGGCGTCGCGCCTTGCAGCGGCGTCGACGTCCAGTACACCGTGCCATCGGCGACCGCGATGCCGACCGGCGCGTCGTCGAGCTCGGTGTTCGGCGGCAGCGTGTACTGCGCCGGGACGAGCGTGCGCACCGCGCCGCCCGCGATCGGCACCGACGACACCGCGCCGAACATGTCGCTCCAGTAGACGTGGCCGTCGTCGAGCGCGATCGGCCCGACCGTCGCGAGCCCGGTCGCGAGCGTGACCGCCGCGCCGCCGGCAATCGGCTGCTCGACGAGCGTGCCGACCGGGTTCGAGCTCGAACCGAACGTGCTCCAGTAGATGTTGGTGGCGTCGACCGCGACGCCAATCGGCTCGTCGGTCGATGCGATCTGCACGACCCCGCCGCCCGACATCGCGACGCGATCGACCGAGCCCGACGGGAGGTTGCCATCGGCCCAGTAGACGTTCGCGCCGGCGCTCGTGATCGACCCGCCGAGCGCGAACGGCGTGGTCGGCGGCGAGACGATCTCGGTGCCCGCCGAGCTCGCGTCGGTGGGAGCGCGACCGATGCCGCCCATGTCCATCCAGTAGACCTCGCCTCCGGCGAGCGTCAGCGACAAGATCTGGTTCTGCGTCTGCGCGAGCTGATCCTCCGCGGTCGGCGTGCCACACAGCGGAGGCGGTTGGCTCCCGTGATCGGTGCAGCCGGCAAGGAGCAGGGTGGCAAAGGTCGAGTCGCGAATAAGCGAGGTCAACGACATGTGCCGAGCCGTTTTGCAACGGGTGCGCCTAAGTCCGACCGCTGGTAACCGCCCGGGATACATGGAGTCGCCGCGGCGCACACTTCAGAAATCTGAGACCGCCATCAGTTCGACGAGCTGGTCGCGCTCACCGCGAACGAAGCGCATCTTCGCGTTACAACCGTGTGATGTTGAAGAGGGTCGCGTTCAAGGCCGACAGCCGGATCTGGACCGCGTACGACTACGCGGTCGCCGCGAGCGCGTCGCCGAGCACGCCGATCAGACGATCGATCTCGTCGCGGGTCGAGATGAACGGCGGCGCGAGCTGGATCGTGTCGCCGCCGTAGCGGACGTACATGCCCTTCGCGAGGCACTTCATCGCGATGTCGAACGGCCGCTTCGCGGGCTCGCCCGGCAGCGGCTCGATCGTCAGGCCGGCGGCGAGGCCGTAGTTGCGGATATCCATCACGTGCTTGTGGCCCTTGAGGCCGTGGACCTGCGTCTCGAAGTACGGCGCGAGCTCGCGGACCTTGGCGATCGCGTTGTCGCTGACGAGCAGGTCCAGCGCCGCGACGCCCGCCGCGCACGCGATCGGATGCGCCGAGTAGGTGTAGCCATGCGGGAACTCGAGCAGGTAGTCGGCGCCACCGGCCGCCATGAACGTGTCGTAGACGTGCTTGTGCGCGACGACCGCGCCGAGGGGCTGGACGCCGTTCGTGACCTGCTTCGCGATGTTCAAGATGTCGGGCGTGACGCCGAACGCCTCGGCGCCGGTGTACGCGCCCATCCGGCCGAACCCGGTGATGACCTCGTCGAAGATCAGCAAGATATTGTTCGCGGTGCAGAGCTCGCGCAGCCGAGCGAGGTAGCCCGCCGGCGGCGGAATCACCCCGGCCGAGCCCGCCATCGGCTCGACGATCACCGCGGCGATGTTCGACGCGTCGTGCAACGCGATCAGATCCTGGAGCTGATTCGCGAGCGCGATGCCGGTCGCGGTGTCCTTCGGCATGCCGCGGGTGAACGCCGCCGACTTATCGCGCAGCGCGAGCTGGGTGTGCGGCAGATGGTCGGCGTCGACCGCCTGGCCGAACGTCTTGCGGTTGCCCGCGATGCCACCGACCGAGATGCCGCCGAAGTTGACGCCGTGATAGCCCTTCTCGCGACCGATGAGGCGAGTCTTGCCGCCCTGCCCTTTCGCTCGCCAGTACGCGCGCGCCATCTTGAGCGACGTGTCGGCGGCCTCCGAGCCCGATCCGCAGAAGAACACGTAGTCGAGCCCGGCCGGCGTGAGCTCCTTGATCTTGTTCGCGAGCGCGAACGAGCCGGGATGACCGAACTGAAACGCGGGCGAGTAGTCGAGCGTCGCGACTTGCTTCTGCACCGCCTCGACGATCTCGCGCCGCGCGTGGCCGAGGCCCGCGCACCACAAGCCGGACAGTCCGTCGAACACCTTCTTGCCGTCGCCGTCGGTGTAGTACGCGCCCTCGGCGGCGACGAACATGCGCGGGTGCGCCTTGAACTCGCGGTTGCCGGTGAACGGCATCCAATGCGCGTCGAGCCACGCGCTGTCTGTCTGGAGCTTGATCGGATCTTTCATAGCGAAAACGTTCCTCTCTTGACGAACCGGCCGCGGCCTTTCGGCGCCTGACCGATCCACTTATCGTTCTCGACGATCAGCTCGCCGCGCGATAGCACGTGCGACGGGCTACCCGGCACGACGTGGCCTTCGAACGGCGAGTAGTCGATCCGCATGTGCAGCGTGTCGACGCCGAGCTTCTTCTCACGCTTCGGATCCCACACGACGATGTCGGCGTCGGCGCCGGGGGCGATCACGCCCTTCTTGCCGTACATGCCGAAGATCTTCGCCGGCGCGGTCGACGTGATCTCGACGAACCGGTTCATCGAGATCTTGCCCTGCGTCACGCCTTCCCACAGCAGGTGCAAGCGGGTCTCGACGCCCGGCATGCCGTTCGGGATCTTCGAGAAGTCGTTCTTGCCGAGCTCCTTCTGATCCTTCATGCAGAACGGGCAGTGATCGGTCGCGACGACGCTAAGGTCGTAGTTGCGCAGGCCGCGCCACAGGTGCTCGTGGTGATGCTTCTTGCGCAGCGCCGGCGTCGCGACGAAGCCCGCGCCCTTGAACTCGTTGCCCGGATCGCCGCGGAGGGCATCCTCGTCGAGGAACAGGTACTGCGGGCAGGTCTCGGCGTACGCCGGCAAGCCGCGGTCGCGCGCCTCCATCACGCGCTCGAGCGCGCGCTGCGCCGACAGGTGGACCATGTAGACCGGCACCTTCGCCATCTCGGCCAGCGCGATCGCGCGCTCGGTGCCGGTCGCCTCGGCGATCTCCGGCCGGGTCAACGCGTGATTGATCGGCGCGGTATGACCGGCCGCGAGCGCGCGCTGGATCAGCACGTCGATCGGCAGCCCGATCTCGGCGTGCATCGTGATCAGCGCACCGAGCTCGCCAGCGCGCAGCATCGCCTTGAAGATCTGCTGATCGTCGACGAGGAACACGCCCGGATACGCCATGAACATCTTGAACGACGTCACGCCCTCGCGCACCATCGCGGCCATGTCCTCGAGCGTGCTCGGGGTCGCCTCGGTCATGATCATGTGGAAGCCGTAGTCGATCGCGGCCTTACTCTCGGCTTTCTGCGTGCCACGCGTCGAGCCCGGCGCGCATCGACGAGCCCTTCGACTGGATCGCGAAGTCGACGATCGTCGTCGTGCCGCCGTGCGCCGCGGCGATCGTGCCGGTCTCGAAGTCGTCCGACGCGGTCGTGCCGCCGAACGGCATCTCCATGTGCGTATGACAATCGATGCCGCCCGGGATGACGTACTTGCCGGTCGCGTCGATCGTCTTCTGCGCGGTGCCGAGGTTCGTACCCGGCGCGACGAGCGCGGCGATCTGGCCGTTGTCGATCCAGACATCCGCCTCGAACGTGTCCGAGGCGGTGACGACCGTGCCGCCCTTGATCACGGCGGTCATCGCACGATCCTCCGGTGCGGCTTGGGCGCGGACTTCGCGGTCGCGATCGCCTTGGCCTTGGTCTTCTTGGTGACCGGCTGATCGACGAACCAGAACTCGTCGTCGGTCTCGCCGATCACGGCTTGCTTGCCGGCGATCGCGGCGATGTGCTCGGCGAACACCAGCACCTTCGCGAGATCGATCCCGGGTCCGACCACGCAGTAGGTCTCGAGCGCGTGATCGTCGAACCGCTTGACGTCACCCGCGACGGTCACGCCCTCGATCGAGGCGCGCCAGCGATCGCCGTGCTTGCCGGCAGGCAACTTCGCGACGAGGCCCAAGTGCTTCGCGGTCGACTTCAGCGCGGCTAGCACCTCGGCGTGGGTCGCATAGCGCGAGTCGCCCGGGTTTGCCGAGCCCGGACGGATCTCGTAACGATCGCTCGTCGCCGCCGCCGTCGTCGCGGCCGACACTAGCGGTCCTCGACGAGATCGCCGTAGGCATCGGGCCGGCGGTCGCGGAAGAACTGCCACGTCCGGCGCACCTCTTCGATCATGTCCAGGTCGAGTGTCGCGGTGACGAGCTCGTCTTTGTCCTCGCTCGCGCACGCGATGATCTCGCCGCGCGGATCACGAAGTACGAGTTGCCGTAGAACTTGCCGATGTTCCACGGCGCTTCGGTGCCGACCCGGTTGATCGCGCCGACGAAGTAACCGTTCGCGACCGCGTGCGCCGGCTGCTCGAGCTTCCACAGATACTGCGAAAGCCCGGCGACCGTCGCCGACGGGTTGTAGACGATCTCCGCGCCGTTCAAGCCCGAGCGCGCGCGCCCCCTCGGGGAAGTGGCGGTCGTAGCAGATGTAGACGCCGATCTGCGCATACTTGGTCTTGAACGTCGGATAGCCGAGGTTGCCGGGCCGGAAGAAGTACTTCTCCCAGAATCCCGACTGGTCTGCGGGATATGGGTCTTGCGATACTTGCCGAGGTAGCTGCCGTCGGCGTCGATCACCGCGGCGGTGTTGTAGTAGACGCCGGCCGACTCGCGCTCGTAGAGCGGCACGACCATCACCATCTTGTACTTCGCGGCGAGCGGCGCGAGCTTCTCGACCGTCGGGCCGGGGACCGCTTCGGCCGCGTCGTACCAGCGCTTGTCTTGGCCCGGGCAGAAGTACGGCCCGTTGAAGATCTCTTGCAGGCACAGGATCTGGACGCCCTTCTTGCCGGCGTCGTGGATCATCGGCAGGTGCTTCTCGAGCATCGCCGCCTGGACCTCGGCGACCGACTTCGACTCGTCGTTGATCGGGTTCCTGGCTTGGATGAGGCCGGACAGAATCGTGCGAGACATCAGGTTCTCCTCTTCGGCGTAGGCGTAGGCGTAGGCGTAGGCGTAGGCGACTAGTTCGTCACCAGCGTGCAGGTTTCCTTCGCGATGTCGCCCTTCCAGGTCTCGACATCCTTCGCGGTCTTGACCGAGCGCGCCGCTTCCTTGGCTTCGCGCGAGGCCTTCTGGCGATCGACGAGGTCGTGGTGCGTCGTGAAGAACGGCAGGCTCTTGCCGATGAAGTCGCGCAGGTTCGCGAACTTGTGGTCGGTCATGAACTTCGCGAGCTCCTCTTTGAGCTCGCTGATGATCTCGTAGCCGCGCAGCATCGCGCCGGTGCAGACCTGCACGGTCGACGCGCCGAGCAGGAAGAACTGCGCCGCGTCGAAGCCGGTCTCGATGCCGCCGATGCCGCTGATCGCGACGCCCGGGTTCGCGCGCGCGACCTCCATCACCTGGCGCAGCGCGATCGGGCGCACCGCCTGGCCGGAGTAGCCGCCCGGCACGCTGTGGCCCTCGACGGTCGGCATCGGCCGCAGCGTCTTGAGGTCGATGCCCGACACCGACAGGATCGTGTTGATCATCGCGATGCCGTCGGCGCCACCGCGCAGCGCGGCCGCCGCGGGCACGGTCGGGTTGCCGACGTTCGGCGTCATCTTCGCCCACACCGGCAGCCTCGCGACCTGCCTTCACCCAGCCGCAGACCTCTTCGACGATGTCGGGGTTCTCGCCCATCGCCATGCCCATCTTGCGCTCGGGCAAGCCGTGCGGGCAGCACAGGTTGAGCTCGAAGCCGTCGACGCCGGTCTCCTGGACCTCGCGCACGATCTGCTGCCACGCGTCCTTGCTTGTACTCCTCCATGATCGACGCGATCAGGATCTTGTTCGGATAGTTCTTCTTGAGCTGCTTGAGATCGTCGAGCCAGTCCGCGTACGGGCGATCGCTGATCAGCTCGATGTTCTGGAAGCCGATGACCTCTTCGCTCGTCCGGCCGCGCAGCTTCGCGTAGCGCGGCGCGGTGTTGATGACCTTGCTGGCGTCGAGCGAGAACGTCTTGCACACCATGCCGCCCCAGCCCAGGTCGTAGCTGCGGGCGATGACCTTGCCGTTCGTGCCCGGCGGGCCGGAGCCCAGCACGAACGGGTTCTCGAACTTCATGCCGTTGACGGTGATCGATAGGTCGGTGCTGGCGCTCACGTCGCCCTCCAAAACAGGGGTTGCAGAACGAAGTTCGGATAACACGGGCTCACAGGGTCATCAAGTGCGGAGCTTCGTCGGTAACCACCGTCGCCCGAACCCGTGCGATGATGCCGTGTGCGCCCGGGATGGCTCGTCGTGCTTTGCGCGCTGTGCAGCTGCCAACAGCTGTTCGACGTCGTCGGGGCGCCGGACAACGACGCCGGGGGCGACGCCGGCCCGCTGCCTCGCGGGTGGCTACAGGTGACCGCCGGCCGCAACCTCACGTGTGCGATCGCGCTCGATCAGAGCCTGTGGTGCTGGGGTGAGAGCTCCGAGGGCGAGACCGGGACGACGACGAATATCGCGGTCGACCAGCCGACCCGCGTGGGGTCGGCGAGCTGGCTCTCCGTCGATACCGACTACGCATCCGTCTGCGGCATCCAGGCGGACAACTCGTTGTGGTGTTGGGGCTACGGGGCCTACGCGAACCTCGGCCTCGGTAATAACTCGAACGAAACGACTCCGACCGAGGTCGCCGGTAGCTGGCAACAGGTCTCGGTCGGCCTGCAACACACCTGCGGGATCAAGATCGATCACACGTTGTGGTGCTGGGGCTACAACGGCGATTACGAGCTCGGCGATGGCACGATGAACACGGCGGCGCTGCCCGAGCAGGTCGGGACCGCGACGTGGACGGCAGTCGGCGCCGGCCTGTACCACACCTGCGCGATCGCCGCGGCAGACAACGCGATGTGGTGCTGGGGCAGCGGCAGCCTCGGCGTCATGGATCTTTCGCAGGTAGCGACTCCGATGCTAGTCACGACCGGCGACAAGTTCTCGTCGGTGTCTGCCGGCTACGAGATCACGTGCGCGATCACGACGAACCAGCAACTGCGCTGCTGGGGCAATGGCTTCAACGGCGGCGGGCCGATGCCGGTGACGATCGACGGCGCCGATCCGGCGGACTGGACCTCGGTGTCAAGCCGGAGGACTCACGTCTGTGCGACGCGCGGCGATGGATCGTTGTGGTGCTTCGGTGATGACTCGACGTCCGAGCTCGGCTTCGACCTCACCGGCGGTCAAGCGACGGTGACGGACGCGACCCAGGTCACCGGCGGCGGCGAGAGATCATGGACCTCGGTCGCGACCGGCACCCAGCATACGTGCGCGATCGATTCGCAGCACGGGTTGTGGTGCATGGGCAGCGACGGGTTTGGCGAGCTCGGTGACGGCGGGACGAGCCATCGCACGCCCACCGCGGTCCCGGGATCGTGGACGAACGCGAGCGCCGGCACCGAGGGCACCTGCGCGGTCGATACGTCCAGCAACCTCGCCTGCACGGGCTTAGGCACGAACGGTCAGATCGGCGACGGCAACTTGATCAACCGCAAGTCGATGGTCTCGCTCGGGCCGGGCTGGCTCACCGCGAGCACCGGCCGCGAGGATCGGTGCGGCGTGGCGCTCGACGGCACGCTGCGATGCTGGGGCCAGAACTCGTATGGCGAGCTCGCCAAAGGTGCAGGCGAGCTCGACGTGCCCACCGCGATCGCCGTCCCGGATTCGCTCGATGGCGGGACGACCATGATCGCATCGGGCAACCAGACCTGCGCGATCGAGAGCGATCAAGCAGTGTACTGCTGGGGCCGGAACGTCTCGGGCGAGATCGGCATCGATGACTCGGTCGATACCTCGATCATCACGCCGACCGAGGTGTTCAGCGGCGCGACCGCGGTGGCGACCGGCGCCGGCTTCACCTGCGTCATCGCCCAAGGCACCACCTTCTGCTTCGGCTATGGCGTCGATGGCGAGCTAGGCGACACGCAGAACGCCTCGTCGCCGATCCCGATGCCGGTCGATGGGGCGTTGGTCGGCATCACTGCCGGTGCCGAGCATGCGTGCGCGTGGGACCCGGCGGGCACGGCGTACTGTTGGGGGGAGAACGTCGAGGGCGACCTCGGGCTCGGCAACGCCACGGAGTTCAACTCGCCGCAGCCGCTACCGAAGTCGTGGACGCAACTCTCGGCTGGCGACGTGTTCACGTGTGGCATCGCGAGCGACCACACGCTGTGGTGCTGGGGCGCCAACGACACCGGTCAGCTCGGGGACGGGACGACGCTCGATCGCAACTCGCCGGGGCAGGTCGGCACGGCGAGCAACTGGCAGTCGGTCACCGCGGGCAACCAGCACGCATGCGCGATCGACGACACCGACACGATGTATTGCTGGGGCCTCAACGACAGTGGCCAGCTCGGCGACGGCACGGCCTGGACCGCGACGCTGACCCAGGTCCACTAAAACCGCGCCGCCCGCGCCGCCGCCGTGGTAGGCCATGCCCCCATGGCGACGAAGACCATCACGCATTGGATCGACGGCAAGCTGTACGAGCGCGCGGCCGAGCGCTCCGGCGACGTGTTCAATCCCGCGACCGGCGAGGTCGCCGCGAAGGTCGCGTTCGCGACGCCGGCGGTGGTCGACGAAGCGGTCGAGTCGGCCGCGCGCGCCGCGGCGAGCTGGAACTCGAGCTCGATCGCGAAGCGCACGAAGGTGTTGTTCGCGTTCCGCGACCTCGTCGACCGCAACAAGCACGAGCTCGCGAAGCTGCTCACGCTCGAGCACGGCAAGGTCACCGCCGACGCGATGGGCGAGGTCCAGCGCGGCCTCGAGGTCATCGAGTTCGCGTGCGGCATCGCCGACCTCCAGAAGGGCGAGTTCTCCGAGAACGTGTCGACCGACGTCGACACCTATTCGATCCGCCAGCCGCTCGGCGTGGTCGCCGGCATCACGCCGTTCAACTTCCCGGCGATGGTGCCGATGTGGATGTTCCCGATCGCGATCGCGTGCGGCAATACGTTCGTGTTGAAGCCGAGCGAGCGCGATCCCTCGGCGGCGATCCTGTGCGCGCAGCTGTTCACCGAGGCGGGCCTGCCGCCCGGCGTGTTCAACGTCGTGCACGGCGACAAGGTCGCGGTCGATCGCCTGCTCGAGCACCCGAAGATCGCGGCGGTGTCGTTCGTCGGCTCGACGCCGATCGCGCAGTACATCTACGAGACCGGCACCAAGCACGGCAAGCGCGTGCAAGCACTCGGCGGCGCGAAGAACCACATGATCGTGCTGCCCGACGCCGACATGGAGCTCGCCGCCGACGCCGCGGTGTCCGCGGGCTACGGCTCGGCCGGCGAGCGCTGCATGGCGATCTCGGTGCTCGTCGCGGTCGGCAACGCCGGCGACCAGCTCCTCCCGCTGATCAAGCAGCGGATCGCCAAGCTCGTGGTCGGCGACGGCCTCGACCGCGGCTCGGAGATGGGCCCGCTGATCACCAAGGCGCACCTCGACAAGGTCCGCGGCTACGTCGACAAGGGTGTCGCCGAGGGCGCGACGCTGGTCGCCGACGGCCGCGCGCTCGCGGTCGCCGGCCGCGCATCTGGCTTTTTTCTCGGCCCGTGCCTGTTCGACCACGTCAAGCCCGAGATGACGATCTACAAGGACGAGATCTTCGGCCCGGTGCTATCGGTGACCCGCGCCGCGAGCTACGACGACGCGATCGCGCTGGTCAATCGCAACCCGTACGCGAACGGCGTGGCGATCTTCACGAACGACGGCGGCGCCGCGCGCAAGTTCCAGCACGAGGTCCAGGTCGGCATGGTCGGCATCAACGTGCCGATCCCGGTGCCGATGGCCTACTACTCGTTCGGCGGCTGGAAGGCGTCGCTGTTCGGCGACCACCACATCTACGGCCGCGACGGCGTCCACTTCTACACGCGGGCCAAGGCGATCACGTCGCGCTGGCCCGAGCCCAAGCACCGCGGCGTCAACCTCGGCTTTCCGCAGAACAGCTAGCGCGACTCAGCGCCGCGCGAAATGCGGCATCGGTCCGACGAGCTTGCACGCGAGCGTCGGCGCCTTGCGTAGCGCGAGCGCGAACCCGGCGCCGTGGCCGTCGAGGCAGCTGTCGCTATCGTCGTCGTCATCGAAGCCAAAGCCGATGCCGCTCGCCGCCGCGTTGCTGCAGTGACCGCTCGAGCACCGGCCGCCCTTGCAGTCGGAGTCCGAGCCGCAGTGACCGCACTTGCTATTCGAGCACGTGCCGATCTTGCAGTCGGAGTCCGACCCGCAGTGACCGCACTTGCCGTCCGAGCAGTTGCCGTTGCCGTGGCAATCCGAATCGGAGCCGCAGTGGCCGCACTTGCCGCTCGAGCAACTGCCGACCTTGCAGTCGCTGTCGCTGCCGCAGTGGCCGCACGTGCCGCTCGAACAGTTGCCGTTGTGGTTGCAGTCTGAGTCCGAGCCGCAGTGGCCGCACTCGCCGTTGCTGCACTTGCCGTAGCCCGCGCAGTCCGAATCGGATCCGCAGCTCCCTGCCCGAGCGCCGCGCGCCGCGAAGCCGCACACCAACAACGTGATCACGAACACTACTTGACGAGCCATGGCACCCTCCTCGAGCGGCCCCATGCCGCGCGCGGACGATACGACACCTCGGTCCGAGTAGGACAGCCGCGAAACGATCTGTCCGCACCCCGCGCGCGATCCTCGGCTTTGATATGATTCGGCGATGGTGAGGTTACTAGCGCGAGCTTTGACTATTGCAGCGGTCGTAGGGGGGTGCGGATCGGTCAACCCCGCAACCATCGATGCGGGTCCCGACGCCAAGGGCGGAGCCGACGCGCTGCCGCAAGGCATGGCCGTCGTCGTGACGAAGACCGAGGTCAGCGGGGTCACCGGCGCCGCACAGGCGAACGTCCCGGTGATCTCGATCGGCGCCGACGGCACGACCGTGCTCGGCTCGGTCACGACCGATGCGAACGGTCACGCGTCGGTCATGGTCGAGGCCGGTGGCTCGGTGACCGCGGTGTACGCGCACGTCGCGCCCGATCAGGCCAACGACTTTCAGACGTTCGTCGGCGTGAAGCCCGACGACACCCTGAACTTCGGCGGCAACGCCATCGTCCCGGCTTCGGCGGCGATGACCGGATACACGGTGAGCTGGAGCGCGTTCGCCGGGGCGACGTCCTACGTTATCTATTTTCCGTGCGGCGGCGTCGGGGTCGGGACCGCCCTGACCTTCTCGACGACCGGCTACGAGAACGCGTACTGTCACCAAGATCAGATGGACTTCCTGGTCCTGGCGTACGGCGGGTCGGGCACGGTCATCGGCAGCCTGTTCGCGCAGCGCACCTACGCGGCCGGCGGGACCTATCCGCTCGGGTCGCTGGGCACGGTCAACACCAACATGACCTTGAGCTTCTCCGGGCTCGACCCGAGCTACACGCAGGTCGACTACGGCGTCTATGTCATCCAGCAGGGGCGCTACGTGTACAGCAACGGCTCGGGCGGTCAGCCGACCGGCGGCGCGTACACCGGAATGATCAACCAGTGGCCACGCGGACAAGGCGACCGCACGCTCGCCTACCTCGATCTCTACGGCGCTGGTCAATTCTCCGGCATCACGCTCTATGATCAATTCTCGAGCGAGAACACGTCGTGGACGGTCGCAAACCCACCCGCGATCCCGCAGATCGCGACCGACGCCGAGTTCGTGAGCCCCGCCGCCGGGATCGGGAACTGGTTCACGACCGGAACGGGCACGATGACCGGCCAGGTGGTCGAGGCGTACTGGACGCACACCTTCGGCGCAAACCAGTACACCAGCTCGTGGAGTCTGGTCGTCCCGCCGGACGCGCTCGCGCTCGTGTTCCCGCAGCTACCGTCACCGTACAAGGAGCTGACGTTCCAGCCCCAGGATCAGGACAATGGCTTCGACCTCGAGGGGTTCCTGATCCCGAGCGTCGCCAACTACGACGCGCTGCGCGCGATGTCGTTCTCCGAGGCCGCGCAGCCGACAACCGCGCTGCTGAACGGCGACTTCGATCGCGTCCTCATCTGGGGTTACTAGCCATGACGAACCTCTACAAGCTCATCCCCTTCGCGTTGACCGCTTGCGGCGCGGTCGCCAACCACGGTCTCCCCGACGCCAGCGGCCGCGACGGCGGCCCGGACGCGGTCGTCACCGGCACGGCGAACGTGGTCACGAACACCGCGGTGCCCGGGTTCGGCGCGGTCGGCGCGGCGCAGCCCATGGTCCCGGTCGTGTCGCTGACGCCGGACGGCATGCTGTTCGACAAGCAGATCTCGGACGCGACCGGTCACGCCACGGTGAAGGTGTTCCCGGGCGGCTCGGTCACCGCGATCTACCAGCACATGCTGCCCGACATGGGCACCGACTTCTCGTCGTTCGTCGGCGTGAAGCCGGACGACACGCTCACGTTCGGCAACGTGTTCACTCCGCCGGCCGGCGCGGCGGTCGGCATGATGACGATGACGTGGACCGCGTTCGCCGGCGCCTCGTTCTACGTGGTCATCACGCCATGCGTGACCTCTCCGAACACCGCCGGTCTGTCGTTTCAGTTCACCGAGACCAAGGACTGTCACAAGGATCCGATGGGCATCACGGTCGTCGCGTACAACAGCGGCGGCACGGTGCTCGGAGTCTTGACCGCGAGCGTGCCGTTCTCGCTCAACGCGACGCACCCGCTCGGCGTGCTGCCGCCCGCGAGCGCGACGTTCGCGTATTCGGTCGGCAGCATCAACCCCGCGTTCAACGAGCTGTACACCGAGAGCGACGTGATCGTGAACGGGAATACGAGCTTCTCCGCCGGCAACGACGTCAACCTCGCCGCCGGCTCCGGGACCTCGAACGTGACGCCGTGGCCGACGGGGCTGGTCGCCGACCGGGTCGTGGCGCTCACCGAGCCTGGCAACAACAACAACGCGTACGCCGCACAGGAAGTCCTCGACGGGGTCGCGGTCGCCACCGTGACGGAGACGTTGAGCCCACCACCGGTGTTGCCGCTCTTCCCCACCAGCGCGGCGCTGGTGAGCCCCGAGTCGCTGATGGCAGCGTGGGCGTTGGCCGGCCCGGAGCCGAGCAGCGCCACGCTCGTCGCCGCGCACTGGGAGACCGAGATCAGCGGGACCTACTACAACAGCTCTTGGTACGTGATCACGCCGCCCGAGATGACCTCGCTCGGGCTGCCGCAGCTGCCCGCGCCATACGACGCGCTCGAGCCGACCTTGATGTCGCAACCCGAGAACGGAACGATCACGAACTTCCTGATCCCGAGCATCACCGGCTACGACGCGATCCGCAAAGAATCCGAGGCCAACCTCGTGAACCTGTTCGACGCGGTCGCGAGCGGCACCTACGCGCGCGTCGTGCTCGACGCGATCTTCACCGGCCGCCGCGGCGGCTGACGGCGCACGCCCGACGCCGACGCTGCCGTCCCGCGGGGCCGGCTGTTACCGACGCCGACTCTGGCGCGGTGGCTGACCGGTCCACTTCTTGATCTTCTTCTCGAGCCCGCGCGGTGAGACACCGAGACGCTGGGCCGCGCGCGCGACGGTCGGTTCCTGCTCGAGCGCGTCGTCGAACAGCTCGCGCTCCATCTCGTCGAGCGTCTTGGGGATCACGGGCAGCGGCGCGTGGCGCGCGATCTCGCGAAGCTCCTCGACAGGAGCGTCTTTGCCGAGGCACTTGAACGCGCCGGCCTGCCACGCCGCGAGCTGCAGCTCGGCGGTCACGAAGGCACTGAAGATCACCGGCAGCGTCGCCGGCGAGACTCTGCGCAGACCGCGCACCACGTCGAGCCCCGTCGGGCCGGCGCCGAGCATTTGATCGACGACCGCGAGTCGCGGCTTGAGTTGCTTCGCCAGCGCGAGCGCCTCGTCGCGACCGCCCGCGGTGTGCGTGTCACACCCGAGGTGACGCAGTCGCCTCGCGATCGTCGCGGCCATCACCGCGTCATCGTCCACGACCAGCACCACGATTGCTTGTTCACCGGTCATGACGCCCTCCCGCGATCACGCTAGCGAGGCTCGCGGCAATCGGTCAACTACGAACTTTGTTCGCATCAATTGCTCTTGATCACCGCGATCGAAATTGCGTAGGGTTTTTCTCGAGAGGCGTTACTCCTGATGGATCCCCTCGCTTTGGCGGCGTAGGTGATCGAAAGCGCTCCGGATTTTTCCCAGCTGAGGCGGAATTTCGGAGCTCGCGCGTCGGTTCGAGCGGCATGATGAGCCGTCGATCGATGACAGAGTTTGTTCGAGACCCGCTGGAAGTCGCGAAGACGGTGCACCAAATCTTCGGTGATGATCTGCATGCGATGCGCGTGCTGTCGTTGGCGAACGGTGTCGTGGGCACCGTCGACGCAGCGGTGCTGTCGATCCACGCGATCGGTCGTGGATACGCGCGCGTCACCAACAACGACAAGAAGCACGGGGTGAAGCAGACCGATCGTTTGCTCGGAAACCCGGGCATCGACGTGTGGACGTTGTTCCGACCGTGGGCCCAGTTTGTCGTCGCAGAGCGCAAGGAGATCGTCGTCGCGCTCGACTGGACAGAGTTCGATGGCGACGACCACGCGACGCTGGCGGGCTACCTGATCACCAGCCATGGGCGGGCGACCCCGTTGATCTGGATGACGGTGAGCAAGACCACGCTCAAGAACAAGCGGAATGACCACGAGTATCGGTTGCTCGAACGGCTGCACGACTGCGTCGCGCCCGACGTGAAGATCACAGTGCTGGCGGATCGCGGCTTCGGCGATCAGAAGCTGTATCGGTTCCTGCAGACGCTCGGCTGGGATTTCGTTATCCGCTTTCGAGGAGCGATTCAGGTCGAGGACGCAACGGGAACTCGGAAGACGGCGAACGCGTGGGTGCCAGACAACGGTCGCGCCCTGATCCTGCGCGGGGCTCGAGTCACGCGCACGCGCGCCGAAGTGCCGGCGGTTGTCGTCATGCACGCCAAGAGGATGAAGGAGGCGTGGTGCCTAGCGACGACGCTGAGCGAGCTCAAGGCCGCAGAGATCGTGAAGCTGTACGGCCGACGGTTCACGATCGAAGAAACGTTTCGCGACCAGAAGAACTTTCGCTTCGGCATGGGGCTATCGGCGACGCACATCGGCACCACGGATCGCCGGGACCGCTTGCTGCTTCTGGCGGCAGTCGCACAGGCGTTGCTGACGTTGCTCGGCGCCGCCGGCGAGGCGTGCGGACTCGATCGGCTGATGAAAACCAACACCTCGAAGAAGCGCACCATGTCGCTCCTCAACCAAGGCATTCACCTCTACGAGGCCATTCCGTACATGGGAGACGAGAAGCTCGCGCCGCTCATGAAATCGTTCGACCACATCGTTCGGCAGCAGGAAATTTTCCGCGCTGTGTTCGGGCTGATCTGAGGGGATATCTCAGGCGTTACTCACCTCGAGGGTCGAGGCTGAAGTCTGGATATGCGTCCACGAGCGCGGGCTCGTTGACGGCGGGCCGTGCATTCCACAATTTCGACGGGGAGCGTCCAATGGGGCGAGTTGCTGCATTTCGCGTGTGCTTGTTCGGGCTGTTGGTGGCGACCGGGACGTCGCGTAGCGATAGCTCGCCTCCTTCGCTGCCGCCGAGCGCCGAGTCCGAGCCGATCACGGGAACCGCCGTCGATCCGGCGCCCGGCTCGGAGAGCGTTCGCCACGATCCGTTCACGCCGTACGATGTCGGCGATCCGGCGGGGACCTGGTCCTACGACCAGCTCACCACGGAAGAGAGGGCGATCGTCGACAAGGGCCGCGATACGAGCGCGATGGTGCCGGTGCACGCTGCGTTCGCCGCGGCGGTCGCCGAGCGCGCGCAAACCGCCGCCGCGACCTCGGCCGAGCATCAGCTCGGCATCGACAACCTCGAGACCCTCGGGGTGTGCCGTGAAGGCGCTCGTGCTCGCCGGACTCGCCGTCGCGAGCGCCTGCAACTCGGAGAGCGTGCAACGGGATTCGATCGCGCAGACCGACTACATGGTGCCGTCGAGCTGGCACGCCGTGAAGTCCGCGACGAGGACCTCGGCGACCGTCGTGTGGACTCCAGAGTCCAATCCTCGTCGGGAGTCCATCTCGATCGTGGCGAGCCCGATCGACGAAGCACTCGCACAGTCTGGCCCGGCCGCGCTCGGTCCGCTCGTCGCGCGGGCGCAAGGCGCGCTCGGGCGCGTGGCAACACCGTCGGTGCAGCCGATCTCGAACGAGCACGGCCTATCGGGCGTCGAGGTCCAGGTCGACTTCACGCCACCCGGGCAGACCACTCGCTATCACCGAGTGCATGCGGCGCTGCTCGATGGCAATCGCGTGATTCACGTTCTCTACACCGCCGCGGATCCCGACGCAGCGCTCACCAACTTCAAGCTCGTCGTCGCGAGCCTCGCGCACGAGGAAGGCTGATCATGTCGATTGTTCGCAATGCGCTGATCACCCTGGCCATCGTCGCGCCGAGCCGCGCGTGGGCGGGCCCGGAGATATGCGGCAACGACATCGACGACGATGGCAACGGACTTGCAGACGAGGGCTGCTATCCATCGCAGACAACAGGAGTGTGCGAATCACCACTATCCTGCGGCGATACCGGAATGGTGAGCTGGACGACCGGAACACTGCATTACGACCTTCCACCAGACATTGCACCTGCCGTGCCATTCGGTCCCGGAATTGGATTCAGGAGATTCATAACTCCGAGTTATTCCCCGGCCGGATTGACCTTCGGATCAGTCAACGAACAGCCACTAGGCCCGGGCTGGGGTCACACATACATGACCTGGCTCGACGCTTATACCGTCGGACCGCAGAACTACATCGTGCTGCATACCAGTCAAGGTCGAGACGTACTCTATACGGAAACTGGCGCGTGTGGAAGCGATACTTGCTACGCACCGCAAGCCGGCGATCACGTGATGTCGCTCAAGTACGATCCGACCAACCTCGTCTACTACGTCCAGCTCCTCACGGGCGAGACGCTCAAGTACAACGCCGTCGGCCAGATCATCGAGATCTGGGACAACCTGCAGCCGACGCCGAACAAGGTGCTGATCACCTGGGACAGCACGACGAACGGCAACGTCTCGACGGTGACCGACGCCTCGGGCCAGCGGCGCTTGTTGTTCACGTACACCAATAATTTGTTGACGTCGCTCCAGTTCCAGATCGATTCCGTTGCAGGCGGCTGGGTGACGCAGCACACGACGACCTACGACTACTCGCTCGGGGTCACGCGCGACGCCACGAGCGGAATGTACGTGCCCGCGAGCTCGGCCGAATGGACCACGCTCCTGACCGGCACCGGCATCGCGAACCCGACCAACGCCTGGGGCTGTCAGCAGACCTCCGGGAGCCTGAGCGCGTTCATCGGCTCGACAGCGCTTACCGCCTTTGGAACCGTGGCCTACAACCAGACGGTATCGGGCTGGTCGCGCAAGGCCGTGACCACGACCAACGGGACATCGGGTGGGTTCCACTCCGCGTCGTCGATCTGCAACCCCGCTACTACGGACTGTACCGCGCTCGCGATAGTCGGCGTCACTGCGAACGGCGGCACCACTCGACGCGACGTGCTCACCACGGGCGACGGGAACGGCGCACGCACGGCAGTGTTCTCCCCGGTCTATCGCGAGATCGACGGCGAAGAGTACTGGAACTCGTCGCCATCCCTCACCGAAGGCGTCGGCGGGACCACCAGCACGCCTCGTCCGTGGATCGTTTCGACGAAACACACCTCGTTCACCGGTATGACTGCCGATGGCACCGTCGTCGCGCCGACATGGGCCACCGGAACGAGCGCGAGTGGCACGCTCACGCTAGGCGCCGTAAGCCTGCTTCCCGCAGGGGCGCAATATCTGTACGCCGCTGCCTGGAACGGGACGTCGCTGACCTCCACGCAGCTGAGCACGCTATTCAGCCGCATCGAGAATGGTCCCGGGATTCTCACCTCCGTCACGATCGGCGGCCAACTCGCCCAGCAATACAAGTACAGCCCGGCGGGCTACATATCTCAGGTGCTCGATGGCGCGGGCACGCAAGTCGCGGAGTTCTCGTTCTCGTCGACCGTGCCGGGCCAGGTCGATCTGATCACGACCCCGCGAGGGACCGTCGGCTTCGACTACGCCGCGACGCGGACCGGCTGCACGGGCGATACGATTCTCTACTTCGACAGCAACGGCACCTCGTGCACGACCGACTCGGACTGCAGCGCGTCCGGCTCGATCTGCGGCGGCACCAACGGCACCACCGGTAGCGGCCGCTGCTTCGTCGCCGGGCGCTGCATGGCGACAAGCACCGCGAACGGTGAAGAGGTGGTCACGAACATCACCCCGCTGGGGCCGGGCGGCGTGAACACGTGCACCGGCGCGTGCGCCGACGTCTCGCAGTATTCATGGTCAACGGCGAGCGGCCTCGTGAACGTCATCGGCCGCAAGGACGCGGCCGGCAACTTCACGTCCGCCTCGTACAACTCGAACGGCCTTCCGACCCAGGTGGGCTACGGTGATACCGATAACGATCCGTCGAACGGGGGAACGAATCGAACCGCCTACTACTTCTACGACTCGACCTTCCCCGGCCGGCTGGCCGAAGTGCGCCGACCGAGCGACATCAGCTCGAGCTCATCGAGCTGCTCGGCCACGAACACCACCGGATGCGAGCGCACGCTCTACACGTATGACTCGACGAGCCAGCAGCTCAAGACGATCGAACAAGACGGCTACACGCTGACCAGCGCGGGCGCCCAGACCACGTACTCGAAGATCATCACGTACTCTCACGACTCGGTCGGCCGGATCGGCGAGATCGACGGCGCCGTCTCGGGGATCAAGACGACGTTCGACTACTACCCGCTCTCGACGGGCTCCCACACGAGCTACTTCTTGGAGGACTACAAGAGCTACAAGGACGCGACGAACTACCTCGAGCCGCAGATCACCGCATACGACTTCTGGGGCCACCCGACGATCGTCAAGGCTCCCGATGGCAACTACACGTGCGACACCTACGACAGCGCGCGTGGTTTCTTGGCCACGCGAAACCGAGCGATGGACGGAAACTCGACCTGCGGAGGAACCAACATCAGTACCAGCTGGGGGCGCGATAGCTGGCTGCGCCTGATCCAGCTCACGCGTCCTGATACCGGTTGCGTCATGTACGCGTACAACTCCTCGGGCCAGCTGCAAACGATCAACCGAAGCGACCAGTGCAAGGGCAACACCGGCGACTCGCAGACGATCAACTACGCGGACGGCCTCGTCACCGAGATCGACAGCAAGAACTCGGCCGGCACGACCACGGCGCAGCAGAAGTACAGCTTCTACGAGGGCCGCCAACTCGAAGAGATCATCAACCCGGACGCGACGTCCACGTACACCAATTTGGTCTACGACGCCGCCGGTAAGCTCACCGAGGTCGACGGCAACAGCAGCCTGTCCAAGACCATCCTCCACTACGACAGCACACCCGGCCGCGACAGCCGCGTGACCTCGGTCGAGAAGTACAAGACGACCTCGACCTCGGACACCTGGAGCTTGCTCTATGCCTGGATGGGCGGACAATCCCAGTACACCGATGGCGACAGCAAGGTCACGGGCAGCACGCGCGACGACCTGGGGCGCCTCGTGAAGCTCACGTCGCCCGATCTCGCCGATCCGACCATTCGCGTGTACGACGCCGCCAGCCGGCTCACGACGATTGTCGAAGACGAGGGCGGAGCCACGCCCGCGACCCACTCGTTCACGTACGACTTCCTGGGTCGACAGCTCAGCGCCGACTACCAAGGCTCGTGCGCCACCACCGGCACGGCGCATCCTGAAATCCAGCGCAGCTACGACGCGCTACCTTCTGGGGTCACGTGCCCGATGACCGGCGGCTGCAACAACCTTGCTGGCCGACTCGCGTACGTCGACGTCATCCTCATGTGCTCGTCGACGTACTCCAGCACTGACGGATCACTCGATCAGCTCACGTTCTATTCTTATGACGACGCCGGCCGCGTCGTCGAGGAATACATCTCCGACGACACCGGCCGGACCGCCGACCACAAGTACACCTACGACGCCGACGGCCACCTCACCAAGGTCATCCTCCCGTCGACCGCCGAGATCGACTGGACCTACGGGACCAGCGGAAACCTATCCGACTCCGATCTCGTGACCGGGATCAGCCGGACGCCAACGGTCCCCGTGATCGACACGGTGGCCTGGAACCCGTTTGGACCGTGGGCTTCTTACAACTGGGAGGCAAAGATCGGCGGCACGGCGCTGCAGAACGCCGTGGCTCGGAACAAGTCGTACCAGATCACGAACGTCTACGGTGCTCGCGTGGGCACGAGCGGAACGGTGAACGCGGAAGTCGACGTCGCCCGCGACAACATGAATCGCACCACCTCTCGCGTCTACTCGCCGGCCGTCACCGGCCTCACGAACTCGTACTACCTCTACGACGAGCAGAGCCGCGTGACCTGCGAGACCACGACCTCCGTCGGCTCCTGTCCGACGACCGGCTCGGGGATCAAGAACAACCATAGTCTGTCGCCTCCATTTATGAGCGCCGGCGATTGGAAGCAGCTCTTGCGCCCGATCGCCGGCAGCACCGGCGGCCTCACGAACAACTTCAACAGCTCAGGTACCGGCTATGGCTCGACGCACCAGATCACCGACATCAACCAGTCGGACGGCACGCCGGCGTTCGGCCACACCGCAATGGCTTACGACGCGTTCGGCAACCGTTCGTACGACGACAACACGACGACGCTGACCAACGACCGCCGCGACTACACCTACGACGCGCGCCACAACCTCGTGAACGTCCGCGGCCAGTACTACACCGGGAGCGCCTGGCACTACTACGATGTCGCGAGCGCGTTCGACGCGAGAAATCGGCGCGTCTTCAAGTCGTTCTACGACGAGACCACGACCAAGACGGCCCAATGGTTCTTCTACTACGATGCGCCTGACCGATTGACCGAGATCCGCTACACTCCCGACATCTCGTCATCGGGAACCTACTCCGTGTTTCAGCTCGTCTGGCTCGGCCACAAGCTCATCGCCTATTGGGAAACCGATCAGCCCTCGGCTACGACCTCCAAACGCTACGTCGCTTCTGACGAAACCGGCCGACCGATGCAACTCTGGAACTGGCCTTCAAGCGGTGACGCGACTCGGGTTTGGGCAATCAACCCGAGCGCTTGGGGCTTTGATACGAACGTTCTGGGCCCAAGCCTGTACCAGCCCATCCTCCTGGCCGGTCAGTATCAAGACGTCGAGACAGCAGCTCTCGAGAATGACGGCGCAACAGTTCATCGGCCACCTCTGTCCTTGAACGGATACAGAAGCTACGATCCGTTTCAAGGCCAATACCTTCAAGTCGACCAACTGGTCCCTCAGACGTGGAGCAGTTATGTCTATTGCGATAGTTCACCCATCGGGGAATTCGATCGCAGTGGCCTTCAGAAAAATACAGGCACGTACACGAACTACAAGAAGGGCCGCCCTGGGGCCTCCTGCGGTTTGGACATTAGCCCTACCCAAAACAGTGCGGACGGGCTTGGCCACCAGGACGGCGGCCCGCCGGTTATCGGCGGGCAAGGGAATCTTCCTGATTGGTTGCATGGCGCGCAATCGGCGGGAGAGAGTGACGGAGCGTTTGACACCGACAACGACTCGGGCTGTAGCGACTTCGGTGAGACCAGCATGGGGCCGGACAGCAGCCAAGGATCGTCTCAAGTAATTCTAACAACGACATTTCCGGGCGATAGGACCGGCCCCGGGATAAACGGATGCGGCCCGGAGCCGCTACTGGGGTACGTCGCGAGCGAGTGTTCCGTGTGCCTGCAAGGTTGCGCTGTAGGTCCACTAGAGTCGTGCTTGCATGAGCTCTGTCCTCCTTTGCAAGTCGACCAACTAAACTCGTGCAAGGAGTCGAGCTGTGAGAACCCCAGCGGGAACAACTCGTGCGCAGTTGAGTGCGGCTTTGTCCCGATCGAGTCAGGAACTCTGTACAAGCGTCCTCCCGGGATTGTAAATAGGTAGCAACGCGGTTCGTACGGGACAAGCGGTAGCGGTTGGCCCGCGCAACCATGGTCAGGTCGATGATTCACATGCGAGTTCATAACATAGCGATCATCGTAGTTGGATTTGGAGTAGCGAGTGCGTCCGCCTGCGGCGGACGCGACGCCCACAGCCTTGACGCGTCTCCTAGTGATGGCTCGATAGACAGCAGTAGCTACACGAGCGAGCAAGCCTACCTAAAGGCCTCCAATACTGCTGCCGGCCAAGCGTTCGGCGCAACCGCTGCACTCTCGGCTGATGGGTCAACTTTCGTGATAGGCGCTTATGGCGAGTCGAGCTCGAGTGTCGGCATCGACGGGGATGAAGCCGGCAGTCTGGCTCCTATGAGTGGCGCGGTGTACGTGTTTCGTCGGGTCGGGACGACCTGGATGCAAGAGGCGTACATCAAGGCGTCCAATACGGATAGTAGTGACTATTTTGGGGACAGCGTATCCATATCGTCCGATGGCGGCACAATCGCTGTGGGGGCAGAGGGCGAGGCGAGCTCCGCAACCGGGGTAGATGGCGACCAGTCGGACAACTCCGCCGTGTCTAGCGGTGCTGTCTATGTGTTCACGCGATCGGCGACGACGTGGACTCAACAGGCGTACATAAAGTCGTCAAATACTGGATCCGATGATCTGTTTGGCGCCAGCGTCGCAATTTCGGCGGACGCTTTGACGTTGGTGGTTGGTGCTCCGGGCGAGGCTAGCGCGACGACTGGAGTGAACGGCGACCAGGCCGACAACGCGGCGCCAATGAGCGGGGCTGCGTACGTGTTTACGTACGACAACTCCACATGGGCTCAGCAAGCTTACGTCAAGCCATCGAACACCGATGCCGGTGATTTTTTTGGCGGGAGCGTTGCACTCTCGATGGATGGTTCGACGCTAGCGGTCGCGGCCAGCTCCGAAGCCAGCGCGGCCATGGGCGTGAACGGCAACCAGGCAGACAACACGGCGCCATTTAGCGGCGCGGTTTATACATTCACGCGATCTGCGTCTACGTGGCTCCAGCAAGCCTACTTGAAGTCTTCTAACACGGATAGCAACGACTTCTTCGGTAGCAGCGTTTCGCTCTCGCCGGATGGCTCGACCCTGGCGGTTGGAGCACCGGGCGAAGCAAGTACGGCTAGAGGCATTGATGGAGACCAAGGCGACAACTCGGCTAAGGGCGCCGGTGCCGTGTACTTGTTCTCCCGCCTGGTGACTACGTGGAAGCAAGAACATTACCTTAAGGCCTCCAACACCGACGCTGGCGATGGCTTCGGTACGACGGTCGCACTCTCATCCGACGGTACCGCGATCGCCGTAGGCGCCGTCGGCGAGGCGAGCCAGGCCACTGGTATTGACGGCAACGAAACCGACGACTCCGACTCCCAAGCCGGTGCGGTGTACATATTCGCCGGTTCAGGTTCGACGCTATCGCAAGATCATTACGTAAAGGCGTTTAACACGGATGCGATGGATTTTTTCGGGGACTCCATCGCAGTTTCCTCGGACGGCGCGACACTTGCCATCGGGGCCGTCAACGAGGCCAGTGACGCCACCGGGATAAACGGGGACCAAGCAGACAACTCGGACGCGCATGCAGGAGCAGGCTACGTTTTTGCGGGACTGTGATCGCGGCGGGCCAGAGATCGCCGGAGACGTGCGCCGGCCTATCTCTAATAAACGCTTCATCCCCTGCGGTTGCCCGTCGGGCTAGCATCACGTCGTGGTGAGGACGGCCTTCCTCATGGTGATTTCGACGCTGGGGTGCACACCGGCGCCGTCATACCCGGCGGCAGTGACCGATCTTAGAATTGGCGAGCGACAGTACGTGATCGATGTTAACTACGAACGCCGGTTCGATGTTGAGTTGGCGCGGTCGTTCGCAGATCGCCGTGCGAACGAGTTGTGTTCAGACGGCTACGACCGCTTGAGCACGCAGGCTGTATCGGTGCCCGAGCCGGGGTTCCCTTGTAGCCGGGACGGGAAGTACGGGAGTTGCAATCAACCAGCGTCGAGGAGTGTGGTTGTGGTGATACAATGCCGGTGGCACGGGTTGTAGACAGACCGGTCCGGTGCGTGTCAACGACTTTGAGACGGCGCTCGCACGTATTTAGTGAGCAGCGACCTCCTCGATCCGATCCGCGGATGTGATCAGATCCGTGATCGCGATCCGATCCGTGATCCGATCCGCGCTCCCGATCTGATCCATTGGCGGCGGGTTGATCCACGCGGCGGGTGGCGGCGACTTCTGGATCGGTCGGCCGTTCACGAAGCGCTCGGGGTGACGGAGGTGCGCGGCGTCGAGCACGAGCTGCCGCGCGGCGACGATGGCGGGCGCGCGACCATGGTGGACATCGGCCGGCGTGAGCAGCGCGAGGCCGGTGTGGTAGTGCGCCGTGTTGTACCAGCCGAGGAGCGGAGCCATCACAGCACGCGCGTGCTCGATGGAACCGAAGCGCTCGGGCATCTCCGGTCGGTACTTGATGGTCTTGAAGCCCGCCTCGGAGTACGGGTTGTCGTTCGAGACGTGCGGCCTGCTGTGGCTCTGCGCGATGCCGAGATCGACGTAGAGCTGCGCGGTCGATTTCGCGATCATCGGCGAGCCGCGGTCCGCGTGTACCGTCAGCTGACCGCGCACCACCCGCTGCTGCTCGCAGCACGCCGCGATGAGGCGCTGCGCGATCTTCGCCGACTCGCTCTTGGCGATCTGCCAGCCGACGACGTAGCGGCTGAACAGGTCGAGGATGACGTACAGCGTGTAGTACGTGCCCTTCACCGGACCGGGCAGCTTGGTCGTGTCCCAGGTCCACACCTGGTTCGGCGCGGTCGCGACGAGCTGCGGCTTGACGTACTCGGGGTGCCGGCGCTGCGCGCGGCGCTCGCGGACCTGACTGGCGTCGTCGAGCACGCGGTACATCGTGCGCGTCGAACACAGGTACTCGCCGTCTTCGAGGAGCTTCGCGTAGACCTGCGCCGGCGCCTTGTCCATGAACGGATCGCTGTCGAGTACCGCGAGCACGTGGGCGCGCTCGTCCTCACCAAGTGCGCGAGCCGGGCGCGGGCGTGGCTTCATCGGCGCCTTCGGCTTCTGCGCGCCAGACTTCGGGACGCTGATCTCATTGGAGTTGGGTTTCGAAGCGTAGGGGAAGGCGCTTGTGATCACTCGGCAGGATCAGGCCGCGCTGGGTAAGATGACCGAGCAGATGATGAATCGCGTCGAGCTCGGATCGATTGGCTGCGGGCGCGAGGCGGACGATGATGGCGTGTTCGGTGATTGCCACCTTTGCCGGCGCGGCGAACAGGTTCGCGACGAGCTTCTTCGCCTCTCGGGGCCGGCTCATGTGCGGTGCGGCGATCGCGGCCAGCTCGGACTCGGCGTTGGCGCAGACGACGCGGATGACGTCGATGACAGTCTTGAGCTTGCCCGTGTGGCGGACGAGCTTGCCGGCGAGCTCGGTCTCTTCGACGGCGGCGTGCTTCGGAAACAGCGGGCGGAGCGCCTCGAGCTGCCGCTGCCATTCGAGCGACTCTGCGAGCTCGCGTTCGACACGCTCGCGTCGCTTGTCGTCCGCGGCCAGCCGCGCCAGCTCGCGGCGTGCGTCGCCCTCGGCGGTGCGCCAGACCCGCAGCGCGCGCTCGAGCTTTCGACGTGCCGGGTTCGGGATGATCGTCCCGGGTGGATACGGTTCGACGCGCCGGCCGTCGAGCTGGTTGATGCCCCAGCGCTCGACCCCGTGCTTGAAGCCGTTCTCCTGGCGCCAGCGGAGCCACAGGATCTCGACGAGCCGCTCCGCGGGCAGCTTCGAGGCGGCGAGCAAGCTCACCTGTCGACCATCTTCGGTGCAGACCATGATGCGACGAAGGCGCCCGCGACCCTCGCCGAGATTTCGCAATCGGCTCTCGTGCAGCCCGACCTGTTCGCCCGCGATCGTCGCCGCTGTAAACGCCGTCGCCGGCAGCTCGGCGTAGGGCTTTCGCTCGTACGTGACGAAGTCGAAGTGGGCCTCGCGCAGCGCCGCGAGTTGCGCGGCAAACGCACCACCGCGATCGAAGGCGAGCAGGATCGTCTCGTCGGGGCCGAGCGCTTTGCGCAGGCGCTGGCCCAGGGGCAGCAGCCACTCGGTCAGGTGATCGTGCGACGGCACCGGCACGCGAAACATCGGCCGGCCGTCCTCGTCGTGGACGTAGTAGTCGGTCGTCCCGGGCAGCACGCGCTTGGCCTGCATCCGCCAGCCCTTTCGCACGACATGCTTGCCCGTATACGGCCGTAGATGGTTGTCGACGTAGAAGATCGCCGGGGCGCCGTCGCTCGCTGCGGTTGCGATCAGCCGCTCGGCCATCCGTGCCTCCAGCGCGGCGCCGGCGTCGGTCTGTGCGAGCAATCGACCGAGGATCTTGCGGACCCCGCTGGCCGTGGGCACGCGCTCGGCGCGCAGCAGCGTCGCGCCGGTCGGTGTCGCGAGTCGGCGCACACCCTCGACGACGAATTGCTTGAGCGCGAGCGCACAGATCACCGCGTCGAGCGCGATCCGCAGCCCATCGGGATGCCGGCCCTCGAACGCGCGCTGCGCCTCTTCGTGCAGCCCCATCTCGCCGGCAAGCGCGAGCAAGATCCAGCAGCCGGCGTGCTGCACGAGCTTTCCGCCGCGGACCGGCTGCGCCGTCATCGGCACCTGATCCTTGTCGTCGAATTCGTCGGCCGTGACCGGATCGTCGCCGAGGTCGACATCGCGATCCGGTCCGGCGATCAGCAGTGCGAGCTGCCCGGCGATCGCGGTCGGCGCGGCCTGCCGTGCCGCCTCGACAGGGCTCCCGGCGGCGCGCTCACGACGCCAGTCGTCCCAAACGCGCCACACCGTCGAATACACGAGGCGCTGTTTGCGCGGCTGTTCGCGGTGCGCGTCGATCGGCATTCGCCCCGCGTCGAACATCGCGTACCAAACAGTTCGCAACTCCCGCGTTACCTTCGTAACTCCTCCGCGTCGCGGTCCCAGCACCGCAGCAAACCCCGCGGCTTCTTCCTTCCGCCGCAGGCGCCGCAAATGTTCGTCCGTGATCCCGAATGCTGTTGCCAGTCGCCCGAGGTGGAACTGATCGGTTTTCGCGAGCGTCACTGCCAGTACGTTGCGAGGGCCGCGGTCATCGTCGTCCAGATCGAACCCGCCGATCAGCGTCCCGCCGATGTACACGCTCGCGATCGTGTCCCGGACGATCACCACCCCGTCCGACGAGAAACGCCGGATTTCGTGGGCGGGCTTTGGCGACGGCTCAGGCAAGGCGAGGTCGAGAGCTTCCATCGTTGCCAAGACAACCGCCAGCGATCCGAAATTCCCACAATCCATCGATCTAATCGAATTCTCGTAAACCCGCGTCATTCGATCAGTTCACGAAATGCGGCCCGAACTCTGGCGCGCGGTAGTAGCTCGCGCGGTTCACACCGAGCGCAAGACACGCGGCGATGATGCCGACGATCGGGATCAGAGACACGAGCCCCTGCATCACCGGCGCCTCCGGGCGGAGGTCTCCGGGCCGCGCGCGAAGTCTTCCGCCGTCGGCTCCGCCAGCGTCTCCCCCAACAAGCTTGCTACTTTTTTTTGGACGTCGATGATCGTGTTGGCCTTGTACAGCTCGTGCTGGAGCTTCGCGTTCTCGCGCTCGAGCCGAGCGACCTCTTCGGCAAGCGCGTTCTTGCTCGCCTTGCGACCGCGCTTCCTCGGCGCGAGCCCGGCGAGCTCGCCGGCGTCGCGCTCACGCCGCCAGACCGTGAGGTGCGACGAGTACAGCCCCTCGCGGCGCAGCAGCTCGCCGACCGCGCCCTCCGCCCCCGACGCCACCGCCGCGTCCGCCTCCCGAACGATGCGGAGCTTGTACTCAGCCGCGAACGTTCGCCGCTTCGGACGCGCCGGCGTGGTGGGGCTCTCCGGAACGCCCGAGCGGGCGGCCTCCCGGACCGCGGACGCTGTCCCCTCGCGTGGAGGAGCAACGCCGTTCTTCTTGACCATGTTCAACATCGTGACCGGATTCCTGCTCGCCCTCGACGGTAATTTCGACCAGGCTCGCTGTCTCAGTCACGTTGGCACAGAGGGGTCCGAGCCGGGCTCGGATGCTGGTCAATAGCCGTGATAGCCAATGAGAATCGCGATGGTGTCTAGCCACCGGATCCGCTCGAACGTCGACGGCCGCATGACCATCACAGGAGCGCCGCCCCAAGGCGTGCAAGAGCGGCTGGCCGGGACTCCCACGAGGTCAGTCACGATGAGTCTTATCTAGTTCGTTGGGACGTGACCCCAAAATTCTGGACCACGCGAAGTGTCCGATCTTTACTCAGCGTCAGTTGATCCCCGGCTGAGCCAGCGATCAAGTTGGCGACATCGGCGTTCTGCAAGTTGTACTCGAAGCCGGACAGGCTCGTCGCGGCGACTTGCGGCGCCCCGGCGGTCGCGTTGCTCTCCATGGCGTACGCGGTCGTAGCGCTGCCGGGCGAGAACATCTGGAGCTGGTCGGTCGACTGCCACGGCGCGAGGCCAGTGACGTTGAACGTCAGCTCGGTCGGCGCGGTGGCGCGGCGGTCGTCCGGGCGCCCGACGAGCGAGTAGCTCAGGTCCACGGTGTCGCCGGTCATCTCGAGGTAGCGCGTGCCGATGACGAGATAGAACGATCCGACTGGGAGGTTCGGGATCGAGAACGTTCCGTCCGAACTGCCGGCGCCGCTGTATTCGGTGAACGACGGTAGAGCCAACGCGGAGATCGGTATCGCCGACAGATCGATGGGCAAGGTCATGTCGCCGGCCGGGTTGACGAACGTGATGTCGAGCGTGCCCGACACCGTGCGCAACATCGGAGCATCCGGCGGCGCGTCGACGCTCGCATCGGGCGAGCTGTGGTTGCTCGAGCCTCCGCATCCAACGACCAAGAGTGCTAACCCCGACCCCAACGCCTGCATGTTCATGATGCGGAATCTAACGCAGCCGGGGCCGGCCTGCTGGAAATTGTAAGGCTCAGATCTCTCGGCCGGTGTGAGCTTGGCCGCGCCGATCTAACGGCCCGCCGCCAAGTCGTCGCTCTGGATCTCGATCTCGCCCGATGCGCTCGAGACCTGGTCCGACGTGATCGGCGGAGCGGGCGTCCAGCGCAGCGATGCAAAGCGCGGCTCGACGAGTAGCTCGCTCGCGAGCGCGCGCACTTCGCCGGCGGTGGGCCGGAGCTCGGCTTGCGGCGTGGTCATCTTCGCGATCAGCCGGGCGAGCGATCTCGGCGTGCTCGGTGGCGGCAGCTCGTTCGCGGAAGGGAACCGTCCGAGCAGCGCGCGGAACGCGATCACGCCGAGCGCGTAGACGTCGACCCGACCATCGTGCGCGCGGCCGCGTTCGGGCGCGGCGTAGACGCCGGTGTCGGCGGGCGCGGCCCAGTCGGCGATGCACACCGGGAACGGCAGCTCGCCGGTCGACAGCGTGATGCTGCGCAGCGCGAGCGCGCCGTGGATCACGCCGCGGGCGTGGGCGTAGTCGAGCACGGTCGCGATCTCGCGGACCAGCGCGGCGAGCTCGCTCGGCTCGAGCGTACGCTTCGCGACGATGTCGTAGAGCGGCATGCCGTTCGGGATCTCGGTCGCACTCCACGGTCGGCCATCGAGCACGCCGCGCGCGAGGATCGTGGCGACGCCGGGATGCGCCTCGATCGCGCGTAGCGCGGTGGCATCGGCTCCGAGCTCGAGGATCACGTGCCGCCCTCGCCCGTCGACCGCGCGGTGACCGCCGCCCGGCGCCGACGCGAGCACTCTCAGGTCGCCGATGACGGCGCCGATCGCGAGCTCAGGACGACGGTGTGAGGCCACTGCGCGACCTCATTAGCATCCAATAGAGCGCGGCCGAGAGGCCGAAACCAACGAACCATGACCAGTTGTAGAGCGGACGCATCGGTTCCCAGAAGCGACCGAGCAACGCGACGACCGTGCCAGCTAACGTCGCGAACACCGCCGCGAAGTTCCAGCCGTTGTTGTAGCGATACGCGCCATCCGAGACGTAGAGCGATTTCAGATCGGGGAGCGTCGCTTACTCCAGTAGCCCGGGCGCCGGCTTTGGTGGGCGATCGCGACGACGATGGTTCGTTGCGGGTGCGTTCTGTAGATGACCGCGAATGGAAAACGATGGAGCAACAACCTCCGGGTTCCGAGCAGATACACCGGGAATCGGTTCGGTGCGCTTGCGACGCGGTCGATCGCGCGATCTAACGCGCCGATGAAGCGCTCGGCGACGGCAGCATCGATCGCGCGATATCGCAGGAATGCGGCCCGAGCTTCCGCCTCGGCGGCGGGATGAAGCTCGAGGGCCACGCCTCAGTCCTCGCGAACGATTCTCTGCCGCGCTTCTGCCCACGGCACGGTCTGCACTTCGCCCGCATCGACCTGGCGCAGCCGTTCGGCAAGCTCGGCGCTCCACACCGCTTCGTGCTCGGCTGCATCGAGCACGTCGTCGGCGGCGTCGAGGCTGCCAAGCAGGTCGTTCGCAAGCCGAGCTCGTGCTTCGATGGGTAGGCGCAGCGCCTCGTCATGCACCTTCGAAGGATCCATCGACATCGAATCGAGTCTAGCGCGGGGGAGGCGATCGCGGAACAACTTCGCAACTGCGCGACCTCATTAGCATCCAATAGAGCGCCGCCGACAGGCCGAAACCAACGAACCATGACCAGTTGTAGAGCGGACGCATCGGTTCCCAGAACCGGCCGAGCAACGCGACGGCGGTGCCCGCTAAGGTCGCGAACACCGCGGCGAAGTTCCAGCCGTCGTTGTAGCGATACGCGCCATCGGCGACGTACAGCGACCTCAGATCGAGCGTCTTCTTGCGCAGGATCCAGTAGTCGACGATCAACACGCCGGCGACCGAGCCGAGCGCTCCCGCGTAACCGACGAGCCAGCCGATGATGTAGCTGTTCGCATCCTTCAGGATCTCCCACGGGAACATGCAGACGCCGATGATCCCGGTGATCAGGCCGCCGCGCCGGAAGTTGATGTGCTTCGGGAACGCGTTCGCGAAGTCGTTCGCGGGCGACACCACGTTCGCCGCGATGTTGACCGCGAGCGTCGCGATCACGATCGTGAACATCGCGAGGCCGACGACGAGCCGGCTGCCGAACATCGCGCCGAGCTCGATCGGGTCGGCAGATCGCGTGGCCGTGGATCAGGATCGTGGCCGACGTGATCGTGATGCCCATCGCGGCGAACACGGTCATCGTCGTCGGTAGCGCGACGACCTGGCCGATCATCTGCTCGCGCTGCGACCGCCCGAACCGGGTGAAGTCCGGCATGTTGAGCGACAGCGTCGACCAGAACGCGATCGTCGCGGTCAGCGCCGTGATGAACACGGTGCCGAACGTATCGGGGGGCGCGTTCGAGCCCGGCGGCGGCTTCGGCGCGACGAACGACGTGCGCTCGAGCAACGGCCCGAGGCCGCCGGCGCCGTGGATCGCCCACGCGACGAGCAGCGCGGTCATCACGAGCACGAACGGCGCGGCGAACCGCTCGACCCGGCGCAGCACGTCCATGCCGCGGAAGATGATCAGGATGTTCAGCCCCCAGAACAGCGCGAACGCGATCCACTGCGTCGTCGGGTAGCCGTCGAAGTCGCCGAGCCAGTGCAGCCAGTCGGCGTCGATCGACGTGAAGAACGCCTGCAGCGCCTGGCCGCCGATCCACGTGTTGATGCCAAACCAGCCGCACGCGATCAACGCGCGCATCAACGCGGGCACGTTCGAGCCCTTCGTGCCGTACGCGGCGCGCGCGAACACCGGGAACGGGATGCCGTACTTCGTGCCGGGATGCGAGTTGAGCAAGATCGGCACGAGCACGATCAGGTTGCCGAGCAAGATCGTCACGAGCGCTTGCCACCACGCCATGCCCTTGTCGATCAGGTCCGACGCCATCTTGTAGGTCGGAATGCAGTGCGCCATCGAGATCCACAGCGCGCTGTAGTCCCACGTCGTCCAGGTCCGGCGCGCGACCGCGACCGGCGCGAGGTCGTGGCTGTACAGCGGCGAGCCGGCGAGCGCTTCGGGATCGGCCAGCTCCACGCGGCCATCGGGGTAATGAATCTCGGCGGAGGCGCTCACCGGCCGCGACCCTACACCGGTTCGGCGGCGCCCAGCTCCTCGGGGTTGCGTTTGCGGCGGGTGAACCGATGGAGCATCAGGTACGTGACCGGCGTCGTGAACAGCGTCAACAGCTGCGACATCGCGAGCCCGCCGACGATCGCGATGCCGAGCGGCCGGCGCAGCTCCGCGCCCGTTCCGGATCCGAGCGCGAGCGGCAGCGCGCCGAGCAGCGCGGCGAGCGTCGTCATCAAGATCGGCCGGAACCGCAGCTTCGCGGCTTCGAAGATCGCGAGCTCGGGCGCGGCGCCTTCGCGTTCGCGCTCGAGCGCGAAGTCGACCATCAGGATCGCGTTCTTCTTGACGATACCGATCAACAAGATCACGCCGATCATCGCGATCACGCTGAGGTCGGTGTGCGTGATGATCAGCGCGAGCAGCGCGCCGATGCCGGCCGACGGCAACGTCGACAAGATCGTGATCGGATGGATGTAGCTCTCGTAGAGCATGCCGAGCACGATGTAGACGCAGAGCAACGCGATGAGCAGCAGGACCGGCTCGGTCGCGATCGAGTCCTTGAACGCCTGCGCGGTGCCGCTGAACGTGCCGTGAGATGCTCGCCGGCATGCCGATCTTGAGCGGTCGCGCTCTCGACCGCCGCGATCGCCTGGCCGAGCGCGACGCCGTCGGCGAGGTTGAACGAGATCACCGAGTCGCTGGAAACTGGCTCTGATGCCCGACCGAGAGCGCGACGTGCGAGCGCACGACGTGCGCGATCGCCGACAACGGCACCTGGCGCATGGGTCGCGGACGTCACGTAGATCCGGTCGAGCGCCTCCGGTCCGGTGCCGACCTCGTCCGGCGCCGCTTCGAGCACGACGCGATACTGGTTGACCTGGGTGTAGAACACGGCGACCTGACGCTGGCCGAACGCGTCGTACAGCGCGTTGTCGACCGCCGCTTCGGTGATCCCGAACCGCGACGCGGTATCGCGGTCGACCATGATGTCGAGCTCGAGGCCGTCGAGTCTGCAGATCCGAGTTGACGTCCTTGAGCTGGGGGAGCTTGCGCAGCGCCTTGGTCACGAGCGGCGCCCAGTGGTTGAGCTCGTCGAGGTTCTGCATCGTCGAGCGCGAACTGGTACAGCGCGCGCGAGCCGCGCCCACCGATGCGGAGATCCTGGACCGATTGGAGGATCAGGCGGATGCCCTGGACCTTCGCGAGCTTCGGGACGCAGGCGATCGATGACCTGGTCGGCGGTCGACTTGCGACCGGGCTTGCGGCTTGAGCGAGATGAACAGCGAGCCGGTGTTGATCGTCGACGACCCGAAGCCGCCGATGCTCGAGATCACGTGGTCGACGTCGCGATCCGCCTTGACGATCGCATTGATCTCTTGCTGGCGCTCCTTCATCGCCGCGTACGAGATGTCTTGGGGGCCGAACGACTGGCCGCCGAGCATCCCGGTGTCCTGCTGCGGGAACAGCGTGCGCGCGACCGGTTGGTTGTTCGCGAAGATGTCGTAGAACGTGTACGCGGTGCCGCCGCACGTGCCGAGCGTCAAGACGAACACGAGGTTCTTGTGGCGCAGTACGGCCTTGAGCGCGCGGCCGTAGCCGTCGATCAAGCGGGAGAGGCCGCGATCGAGCAAGCGGCCGATCGAGCTCACCTCGTGCGGTCGACTCGGGCGCAACAACCGCGAGCACATCATCGGCGTGAGGGTCAGCGAGATGATCGCCGACATCACGACCGCGACCGCGAGCGTGACCGCGAACTCGCGGAAGTACTCGCCGACCAGGCCGCCCATGAACAGCATCGGGATGAACACCGCGAGCAGCGAGGTCGTGATGCTGACGATCGTGAAGCCGATCTCGCGGGCGCCGTCGAGCGCGGCCGTGATCGGGGCGACGCCGCGCTCGATATGGCGCGTGATGTTCTCGGTCACGACGATCGCGTCGTCGACCACGAAGCCGGTCGCGATCGTCAGCGCCATGAGCGACAGGTTGTCGATGCTATAGCCGACCAAGTACATCACGCCGAACGTGCCGACCAGCGACAGCGGCACGACGACGCTGGGGATCGACGTCGCACGGCCCGAGCGTAGGAACACGAGGACGACCAGGATCACCAGGCCGATCGCGATCGCCAGCGTGCGCTCGACGTCGTGGACCGAAGCGCGGATCGTCGTCGAGCGATCGATCGCGATCTCCATGTCGATGCCCGGCGGGATCGACCTTGGCGAGCTCGGGCATCAGGTCCTTGATCCGATCGATGACCTCGAGGATGTTCGCGCCGGGTTGGCGGCGGACGATCACCGCGACGGTGCGCTGGCCGTCGAACCACGCCGACACGCGTTGGTTCTCGACATCGTTCGTCACGGTCGCGACATCGCCGAGTCGTACCGCGCCGCCGGCGAGACCCGTCGTCGCCGGCGTGACGCTCGCGCCGGAACCCGCGCCGGCGGTGACCACGGAGCTCGCGCCGATCCCGGTCCCGGCGAGGCCGCCGTTCGGCGAGCCCGTGCCGGGTGCGGCCGCCGTCGGTGCGGCCCCCGCGCCGACCACGATCGTCGTCGTGCTCGGCGTCGGCTGCGCGAGCTGATCGCCGGGCTGCGCCCAGTGCACGATGACCTTCTTCCACTGCTCGGCGTCGGTCAGCTGGTCGTCGTCTCCGATCGACTCCCACCGGGATTCGCCGACGCCGCCCTTCGGTTGATTCGCGGTGGCCGCGGCGACCGAGGCGCGAATGTCCTCGAGCCCGATCCCCATCCCGGCGAGGAACGCCGGGTCGACCCGGATCCGCACCGCGGGCTGCACGCCGCCACCGACGCCGACCTGACCGACTCCGGGGACCTGCTGGATCTTCTGCGCGAGGATCGTGTTCGCGGCCTCGAACACCTGAGGCAACGGGATCGACTTCGATCGCAGCGACAGGATCAGGATCGGCGAGTCGGCCGGGTTGACCTTGCGGAACCTCGGCACGGTGGGCAGGTTCGGCGGTAGATCGCCGCCCGCGGCGTTGATCGCGGCCTGGATGTCGCGCGCCGCGCCTTCGATATCGCGGTCGAGCCCGAACTGCACGGTGATGCTCGTCGTCCCGAGCGCGCTCGTCGAGGTGATCTCGGTCACGCCGGCGATCCGTCCGAACCGGCGCTCGAGCGGCATCGCGACCGAGGTCGCCATCGTGGTCGGGCTCGCGCCGGGCAGCGCCGCGCTGACGTTGATCGTCGGCAGATCGACGCGAGGCAGCGGCGACGACCGGGAGCTGCGGTGAACGCGGCCGCGCCCGACGAGCAGGATCGCCGCGGCGAGCAACGACGTCGCGATCGGCCGGCGGATGAACGGCGCGGACAGGTTCACGCCGGAGCTCCGTGTTCGCCGCGGCTCTCGGCCGGTGCGGCCGGACGCTTGCGGCGCGAGAACCGATCCATGAACAGGTAGATCACCGGCGTCGTATACAGCGTGAGGATCTGCGACACGATCAGGCCGCCGACGATCGTGATGCCGAGCGGGCGCCGCAGCTCCGCCCCCGTGCCCGAGCCGAGCGCGAGCGGCAGCCCGCCGAGCAGCGCGGCCATCGTGGTCATCATGATCGGCCGGAACCGGAGCAAGCAGGCCTGGTAGATCGCCTGCTCCGGCGACTTGTGCTCCTCGCGCTCCGCCTCGAGCGCGAAGTCGATCATCATGATCGCGTTCTTCTTGACGATGCCGATCAACAGGACGATGCCGATCAGCGAGATGACGTCGAACGGCTTGCCGGTCAGGTTGAGCGCGAGGATCGCACCGACGCCGGCGGACGGCAGCGTCGACAGGATCGTGATCGGGTGGATGTAGCTCTCGTAGAGCACGCCGAGCACGATGTAGACCGTGATCAGCGCGGCGAGGATCAGGATCGGCTCGCTCGCGAGCGAGTCGCGGAACACCTGCGCCGCGCCGACGAACTGCGCGCGTCATCGCCGGTGGCGGAGCCTGCGCGGCCACCGCGGTATCGATCGCCGACACCGCGTCGCCGAGCGAGACGCCCGGCGCCGTGTTGAACGACAGCGTGACCGACGGGAACTGGCCCTGGTGGTCGATCGCGAGCGCGGTGCGCCGGGTCTCGAACCGGGCGATCTGAGACAGCGGGAACGCGGTACCGCTCGCGGACCGGACATAGAGTTTCTGGAGCGCGTCCGCCGACGAGCGATCCTTCGGCCGGACCTCGAGGATGATCCGATACTGGTTGAGCTGGGTGAACGTGGTCGAGACGATGCGCTGGCCGAACGCGTCGTACAGCGTGTCGTCGAGCACCTGCGCGCTGATCCCGAGACGCGACGCGGTATCGCGATCGACCACGAGGTGGATCTCGAGCCCGGAGTCCTGCTGGTCCGAGGCGACGTCGCGCAGCTCGGGCAGCGCGCGCATCGTGTGGAGCAGACGCGGCGCCCAGGTGTCGAGCTCGTCCGGGCTCGGATCCTCGACGGTGTACTGATACTGCGTTCGGCTGATCCGGGCGTCGACCGTGAGGTCTTGCACCGGTTGCAGATAGGTCGTGATGCCCGCGACCTGCGCGAGCCTGGGCTGGAGCCGGTCGATGATCTCGGTGACGCTCGCGTCGCGGTCGTCGTGCGGCTTGAGCGCGATCGACAAGCGCCCGCTGTTCGTGGTCGGGTTCGTACCGTCGGCACCGATCGCCGACGACACCGAGGCGACATCGGGATCGGACAGCAGGACGTCCGCGACCCGCTGCTGGAGCGTCATCATCTCGGGGAACGACACGTCCGGCGCGGCCTCGGTCACCGCGTTGATCAGCCCGGTGTCCTCGGTCGGGAAGAACCCCTTCGGGACGCGCACCGCGAGCAGCACCGTGCCCGCGAGCGTCGCGAGCGTGACGAGCAACGTCGACGTCTTGTGGCGCAGCACGAACTTCAGCGTGCGATCGTAGAACCGGGTGGTCCCCGCGAAGCCGCGCTCGAACGCGCGCACGATCACGTTCGGATGCTGTTCGGCGTGAGGCTTCAAGATCCACGCGCACATCATCGCGGTCAGCGTCAGCGACAGCACCGCCGACATCCCGATCGCGATCGCGAGCGTGACCGCGAACTCGCGGAACAGCCGGCCGACCAGGCCGCTCATGAACAACAGCGGGATCAACACCGCGATCAGCGACACCGTGAGCGACACGATCGTGAACCCGATCTGCTTCGCGCCGATCAGCGCGGCCTGGAACGGTTTCTTGCCGGCCTCGATGTAGCGCGACACGTTCTCGATCATCACGATCGCGTCGTCGACCACGAACCCGGTCGAGATCGTGAGCGCCATCAACGACAGGTTGTTGAGCGAGAAGTTCGCGAGCTTCATCACGCCGAACGTCCCGATCAGCGACAGGGGCACCGCGACGCCGGGGATGATCGTGGCGCGTGCGCTGCCCAGGAAGAAATAGATCACGCCGACGACGAGCACGATCGTCAGGATCATCGTGAACTGGACGTCGTGAACCGACGCGCGCACCGTCTCGGTGCGATCGGACAGGATCGTCACGTCGATCGCCTGCGGCATCGACGCCTTGAGCTGCGGCAACAGCTTCTTGATGCCGTCGACCACGTCGATGATGTTCGCGCCGGGCTGGCGCTGGACGTTGAGGATGATCGCGCGCGTGCTGTGCGGCTTCTTCCCCGGCTCGCGGACCGCGGCCCATCCCGCGAGCTGATCGTTCTCGACGTCGTTGACGACATCGGCGACCTCGCCGAGCCGGATCACGGAGTTGTTGCGAACGGCGATGATCAGCGGCCGGAAGTCCTCGGCCTTGGTCAGCTGGTCGTTGGTCTGGAGCGCCCAGTCTTGCCGCGGGCCATCGAGGTTGCCCTTGGGTTGGTTGACGTTCGCTGCGGCGATCGCGTTGCGGATGTCCTCGAGCGTGAGCCCGGCGCCGGCGAGCGCGACCGGATCGACGCGCACCCGGACCGCGGGCTTCTGTCCGCCGCCGATCGTGACGAGGCCGACGTCCTTGACCTGCGCGATCTTCTGCGCGAGCACCGAGTCCGCGTAGTCGTCGACCTGCGCGAGCGGCAGCGTGTCGGAGCTCACCGCGAGCGTGAGGATCGGCGTGTCGGCGGGGTTGGCCTTGTTGTAGGTCGGCGGCGCCGGCAGCGTGCGCGGCAACAGGTTCGACGCGGCGTTGATCGCGGCCTGGACGTCTTGCTCGGCGGCGTCGATGTCGCGATCGAGGGTGAACTGCAGCGTGATCTGCGAGCTGCCGAAGCTCGAGATCGAGGTCATCGACGCGAGCGACGGCACCTGGCCGAACTGGCGCTCGAGCGGCGTGGTCACCGCCGAGGCCATCGTCTCGGCGTTCGCGCCGGGCAGCGCGGTCGACACGATGATCGTCGGGTAGTCGACCTGCGGCAGCGCCGCCACCGGCAGCCCGGTGTAGGCGGTGATGCCCGCGAGCATGAGGCCGACCATCAGCAGCGTGGTCGCGACCGGCCGCCGGATGAACGGCTCGGAGATGCTGGCCGAACCGGTCGGAGGTAGCGGCTTCTCGAGCGGACCCGGCGGTCCACCGGTCGGCTGCGAGCCGTCGCTCACGGCGCAGGCGTTCCGGCCGCGGCGGTCGGCCCCGGCGCGCCTCCCGATCCGGCATGAGTCCGGCGATGGCCGGTGCCGGCTCCGCTACCACTGCCGCCACCGGGTCCGCCGCCGCCGCTGCCACTCGGCGGTCCGCCGCTCGAGGCCCCGGGTTGGGTCGCCACGACGCGGCCGCCCGGACGGAGCTGGGCTTGGCCTTCGATCACGACCTGGTCGCCCTTGGCAACGCCCTTCGTGATCACCGTCAGGTCACCCGGCGTCGCCTCGATCGTGACCGGCTTCATCTGGGCGGTGCCATTCTCGACGACGTAGACGAACGGCCCGTTCGGCCCTTCCTGGATCGCGACCGCCGGAACGACCAGTGCATCTTTGCGGGTCTCGAGCAGGAGCCGCGCCTTGACGAACGCGTTCGGCCACAGCACCGACTTGTCGTTCTTGACGATCGCCTTGATCCGGAGCTGCGCGGTCGTCGTGTTGATCTGGTTATCGAGGATCGCCTGATCGCCTTCGGCGAGCTTCTCGCTGCCATCGTGGTTGAAGATCTGGACCTGAATGCCGCCGCGGGCGAGCGCTGCCGCGACCGCGGTGAGCTTGTCCTGCGGCACGGTGAAGAACACCGCCGCCGGATCGACCTTCGTGATCACGACGAGCCCGTTGGCATCGCTCGCGTGCACGACGTTGCCCGCGTCGACCTGGCGGACGCCGGCGATGCCGTCGAGCGGCGACTTGACCTGGGCGTAGTCGAGATCGAGCTGCGCCAACTCGATCTGCGACTGATCGATCTTCATCGCACCCTCGGCCTGGCCGAGTTGGCCCGCGAGGTCGTCGACCGTGACCTGCGCGATCAGGTTCTGCTTGCGTAGATCCAGGTCGCGATCGTAGTCGCGCTTGAACGAGTCGCGTTGCGCACGGTCGCGGGCGAGCGCGCCTTGCGCGTCGTGGAGCTGGACGATGAACGGACGCGGGTCGATCTCGGCGATCACCTGGCCCGCCTTGACCGGCTCGCCTTCGGCGAACAGGACCTTCTCGAGCAGGCCGTCGACCTGGGTGTGAACCGTGACCTGCTGAAATGCGGCGACCGTTCCGATGCCCTCGAGCCAGATCGGTAGATCCATCTGCTCGACCGTTGCGACTTGGACCGGAACGACGCGGTCGCCGGAGCTGCCCTGCGCCCCGGCTTTTCCGCCGCTCCCGTTCGCCGCCGATCCGCCATCGCCGTGCTGGCACGCCGCGAGCCATGGGGTCGCGGCGGCAAGGGTAAAGGTCACCGCGATCGCGTGCGCATAGCGTGTTGTTCGGAGGCTCATCGTCGACGACGGCAGGATGGCACCCTTCTCCGTGCGAATGCTTTGCCAACGTATGAACGAGTGTGAACTGCATCCCGCCGCGAGAGCGCCACAGTGGCTCTCGACCGAGATATAGTCGCGGGACCGTGACCACGCGCAGCGCAGTGAAATCTAGTGAGTTGGTGACGAGCACGGCCGCCGTCGCCGAAGAAGTCGCCGCCAAGCATGCGGCGGACGTCGACCAGAAGAGTCGGTTTCCACTGGAGACATTCGCCGCACTGAAGCACGGCAAGCTGTTGTCGGGTGCCGTACCGAAATCGCTAGGTGGGCACGGCGCCGGGATGCTCGAGCTCGGCTTGCAGTGCCATGCGCTCGCGCACGGTTGTGGCTCTTCGGCGATGATCCTCGCGATGCACCACATCCAGGTCGCGTGTATCGCGCGTCACGGCCTGGGTGCGCCGTTCTTCGACAAGTACATGCGAGAGCATCTGGTCGCACGCCAAGACGTCATCGCCTCGATCACGTCGGAGAACGGGACGTTCGGCGACACGCGCTCCAGCGTGTGTGCGGTCGAAGTCACGGGCGACAAGATCAAGCTCGACAAGGACGCCACGACCGTGAGCTACGGCCAACACGCCGATGCACAGCTCGTGACGTGCCGGCGCGCGGCCGATGCGACGGCGAGCGATCAGGTGCTCGTGCTGTTCAAGCACGGCGACTATACGCTCGACCAGACCGGGACCTGGGACACGCTCGGCATGCGCGGCACGTGCAGCCCCGGCGCGAAGTTCTCCGGCCACGGCGGGACCGAGCAGATCGTCCCGGGCTCGTTCGCCGACAGCTCGGCGCAGACGATGGTGCCGTACTCGCACATCTTGTGGGCTTCGTTGTGGACCGGCATCGCGGGCGACGCGCTCGGCCGCGCGGCGCAGTATGTCCGCGGCGAGGCGCGCAAGAAGCCGGGCACCGTGCCGCCGAACGCGACGCGACTCGCCCGAGCGCACGTCGATTTGCAGGCGATGCGCCACAACTGGGAGTCGTGCGCTCGCGAGTTCGACGAGCTCGGCGACGGCCCAGGCGCGCGTGAGGCGCTCGGCTCGATGGGCTGGGCGCTGCGGATGAACCAGCTCAAGATGAACATCTCGGAGATGGCGCCGAAGATCGTCCACGAGGCGCTGCAGATCATCGGGATCATGGCCTACAAGAACGACTCGAAGTTCACCGTCGGCCGGCACTATCGCGACGTGCTGAGCGGCGCGTTGATGGTGTCGAACGAGCGCATCGCCGGCAAGAGCGCGTCGATGCTGCTGGTGTTCAAGGACGACTGAGGAGGCGACATGCCAGCCACCGAATTCGATGCGCTGAAGTTTCACGACGGCTTGGTCAAGGCCGGGCTGATCGTCCCGGTCGGCGTGCCGGGCGCGTTCGGCCGCAACCACGTGTTCGAATCGGTCCTCGAAGGATTCAACAACGCGGTCACACGGCTCGCGAAGGACGACGGCGCCGAGTACTTCGTGTACCCGCCCGTGATCGACCGCAAGGTGCTCGAGAAGACCGACTACATGGATTCGTTCCCGCACCTCGCGGGCACGGTACACAGCTTCTTCGGCAAAGAGCTCGATGCACGCAAGCTGTCCGAGCGGATCCACGCTGGCGAGATGTGGGGCAGCGAGATGGGCATCACCGGCGTGACGCTCAACCCCGCCGCTTGCTATCCGGTCTATCCGAGCTTCACCGGCACCGTGCCGGCGCAAGGCAAGCTCGTCACGATGCTCAACTGGGTCTATCGCCACGAGCCGTCGCCCGAGCCGACGCGGATGCAGGCGTTTCGCGTTCGCGAGTTCGTGCGGTGCGGCACGCCCGATCAAGTCGTCGAGTGGCGCGACATGTGGCTCCATCGCGGCCACGGCCTGCTCGAGGCACTTGGCCTACCGGCGCAGAAGGACGTCGCGAGCGATCCGTTCTTCGGCAAGGGCGGCAAGATGCTCGCGGCGAGCCAGCGCGAGCAGAAGCTGAAGTTCGAGGTGCTCGTCCCGGTGATCTCGACAGAGCATCCGACCGCGTGCTGCTCGTTCAACTTCCACGAGGGCCATTTCGGTGAAGCCTTCGAGATCAAGACGCCCGACGGCGCGGTCGCGAATACCGCGTGCCTCGGCTTCGGCCTCGAGCGCGTCTGTATGGCGCTGTTTCAGACCCACGGCTTCGATCCCGGCGCGTGGCCGAACGTCGTGCGCAACATCCTGTGGCCGTGAGAGTCCTACCGCTCGACGCGACCGCGTATCAGCGGCACTCGCTGCACGCCGACGCGCGCGTGTGGGTCGAGAAGAACTGCTACGTCGACATCTGGATCGAGGTCATCCACGCGATCGGGTGCGAGCCGATGGCGGTGTTGCCGTTCGTCGTCGCGCTCGACTTCGAGGGCGATCAATGGACGTTCTTCAAGCCGCCGCACGACGAGCTGCGCGACCTCTACGGCCTCGACGTCCAAGAGCTCAACTGCTGGCGGCCGTTGCTCGAGCACGCCGAGGAACATCTCGCCGCCGGCAAGCTGATCTCGACCGAAGCTGACGCCTGGTGGCTGCCCGATACGTCGGGCACCGATTACCGCACGCAACATACGAAGTCGACGATCGTGCTGTCCGAGCTCGACGTCCCGGCCAAGCGGCTCGGCTATTTCCACAACGCCGGCTACTTCACGCTCGAAGGCGAGGACTTCGACAAGACGTTTCGCATCGGCGTGCCGCACGACCCGGCGTTCATGCCGTTCTTCGCCGAGCTCGTGCGCATCGATCGCGTCATCGTGCGGCCCACGGCCGAGCTCGAAGCGATGTCGGGCAAGCTGCTCGCGCGCCACCTCGCGCATCGGCCGACGACGAACCCGGTGCGCCGGTTCGGCGAGCGGTTCGCGCGCGATTTGCCTGACATCATCACGCGCGGCCTGCCCTACTATCACGCGTGGGCGTTCGCGACCGTGCGCCAGCTCGGCGCGGCGGCAGAGCTGATGGCGCTCTATCTGCGCTGGCTGACCGCGAGCGGCGACGGCGGCCAGTTCGCGCCGGCGGTCACCGCGTACGATGCGATCTCGACCGGCGCCAAGTCGTTCATCTTGAAGATCGCGCGCGTGGTCAACGGCAAGAAGCCGTTCGACGGCGGTGCGCTGTTCGGCGAGTGGGCCGACGCGTGGGACCGCGCGATCGCGACGTTAGAGCAGCGCGCCGACTGAGTATTCATGCATCGGCAACTGACGGCTGCACGGCCACGGCGTTAAGCTGTGAGCAGTGCTCCGAGTCGGGACCGACCTCGTGCAGATCAGCAGGATCGTCAAGACCTACGACGCGTTCGGCGCGCGGTTCGTCCGCCGCGTGTTCACCGACCACGAGGCCGAGTACGCGATCGGCTCGCCTGCGACCGCGCCGCAGACCAGCGCGAGCCGGCTCGCGACTCGGTTCGCGGCCAAGGAAGCGGCCAAGAAGATCCTGCGCAGCCACGGCATCGGCTGGCGCGAGATCGAAGTTCGTCGCCGCGACAACGGCGCGTGCGACATCGCGCTGTACGGGGCCGCGCGCGCGGCGGCCGAAGCGATCGGCGCGCACGACTTTGCGTTATCGTTGAGCCGCGACGGGGACTATGCGATCGCGGTCGTCGTCGCGAATCTGACGCCCTCGTCCCAACACGCAGTCACGAGAACCTATGAGCGATAACGCGTCGAAGATCCGCACCATCCTCAAAGATCACGGCCGGCTGACCAAGGACGCGACCGAGCTCGCGGACGAAGCCGACTTGTATCAAGCGGGCATGACCTCACACGCCAGCGTCAACGTCATGCTCGCGCTCGAAGGTGAGTTCGACGTCGAGTTCCCCGATCACATGCTCAAGCGCAGCGTGTTCGAGAGCATCGCCGCGATTCGCACCGCGATCGACGAGCTGACCGCGGGTCGGTGATGCGCGGTCGAATCCGCGGTGTCACCGGAAATCGCCGCGTCGCGATCGACCAGGGCTGGGAGCTCACCGCCACGGCCGCCGGTTCGCACGCCGACCCGAGCCGGCTCGACGAGCTGTGGACCCCGACGAGCGTACCCGGCACTGCAGCGAGTGCGTTGCGCGCCGGCGGGGTCTCGAGCTGGGACGATCCGTACGCGTTCGATGGCGACGATTGGTGGTGGCGCGTCGCGCTGCCCGCCGACGCCGCGAGCGCGTCCCCGACCGCACCGATCACGATCGGCTTCGACGGCGTCGCGACGTTGTGGGACGCCTGGATCGACGGCGAATGGGTCGCGCACGGCGATGGCATGTTCACCGCGCGCGAGATCGAGCTGCGCACGCCGGGCAGTCAGCTCGTGATTCGCTGTCGCTCGCTCACCGCCGAGCTCGCGCGGAAGCGACCGCGCCCGCGCTGGAAGGTGCCGATGCTCGAGCAGCAGCAGCTGCGTTGGTTTCGCACCACGCTGCTCGGCCGGACGCCCGGGTGGTCGCCGCCGTGCCCTGCGATCGGACCATGGCGCCCGGTGTGGCTCGAGCGGCGCGTGCTCGCGGTCGGCGAGGTCGCGCTCGACGTCCAGCTCGTCGCCGGCGTCGGGTTCGTTCGGGTCGGCGCCCAGCTCGGCGATGCCGACGGCGCGACGCTGCTGCTCGCGCACGGCGATCAGCGCGTGACGGTGGCGCTCGCGCTCGAAGCCGGCGCCTGGGTCGGCAGCGCCCGGATCGAGGACCCGGTGCTGTGGTGGCCGCACACCCACGGCGCACCCGCGCGCTATGCGGTGTCGATCGTCGCGATGCGCAAGGGCGAGACGTTCACGATCGATCTCGGCCACACCGGGTTTCGCTCGATCACGCTCGATCGCGGCGCGCTCGGCGACGACTTCGCGATCAGCGTCAACGGCGTGCCCGTGTTCTGCCGCGGCGCGTGCTGGACGCCCCTCGATCCGGTCTCGCTCGGCGCGAGCCCGAGCGCGTATGACGCGGCGGTCCGTCAGATCGTGGACGCCGGCATGAACATGGTGCGGATCGGCGGCACGATGGTCTACGAGGACGCCGCGCTGCACGACGCGCTCGACGAGCATGGCGTGTTGCTGTGGCAGGATCTGATGTTCGCGAACATGGACTATCCCGACGACGCCGAGCTCACGCGCGCCATCGAGATCGAGGTCGACCAGCAGCTCGCGCGCTTGCAGGCGCGGCCAGCGCTCGCGATCGTGTGTGGCAACAGCGAGGGCGAGCAGCAAGCGGCGATGTGGGGGGTCGAGCGCGCGCGCTGGTCGCCGCCGCTGTTCCACGAGGTCATCCCGCGGGTGATCGAACGCCGGATGCCGGGCACCGCGTACGTGCCGTCGAGCGCGCACGGCGGCGCGTTCCCGCACGCGTCGAACGCCGGGCCGTCGTCGTACTACGGCGTCGGTGCGTATCTCCGCCCGCTCGAAGATGCCCGCCGCGCGGAGGTCCGGTTCGCGTCGGAGTGCCTCGCGTTCGCGAATATCCCGGCGGCGAGTGGGTTGCCCGGTGGCGCCGCGCTGCGCGTGCATCACCCCGCATGGAAGGCGCGCTCGCCTCGCGACCTCGGCGCGGGCTGGGACTTCGACGACGTCCGCGATCACTACATGCAACGGCTGTACGGCGTCGATCCGGTGGCGCTCCGCGTCGCCGATCACGAGCGCTATCTCGCGCTCGGCCGCGCCGCGACCGGCGAGGTGATGGCGCAGACGTTCAGCGAGTGGCGGCGCGCTCGCTCGACGTGCCGCGGCGCGCTCGTGTGGTTCCTGCGCGATCTGTGGCCGGGCGCCGGCTGGGGCCTCGTCGATGCGCACGGCGCGGCGAAGCCATGTTGGTATCCGGTGCGGCGGGCGCTGCAGCCGACCTGGGTCGCGTTCAGCGACGAAGGCACGAACGGCCTCGTGCTCCACGTCGGCGACGAGTCCGCCGCGCCCATGCCAATGCGGCTCGACGTCGCGTTGTGGCGCGCCGGCGAGATCGCGGTCGGCCGCGGCGGCGTGGACCTCGACCTGGCCCCGCGTCAGACGATCGAAGTTCCGGCCGCGTCGCTGTTCGATGGCTTCCTCGATCTGTCGTTCGCGTACCGGTTCGGACCGCCGGTCGCGCACGTCGTCCACGCCACGCTGTCGACCCGGGCCGACGGCATGCCCGTCGCCCACGCGTACTGGTTCCCCGCCGGACTGCCGGCGACGCGCGAGGTCGAGGTCGGCCTGTCCGCGCGCGCGAAGCTGCTGAACGACGACCTCGCCGAGCTCACGGTCGCGACGAAGCGGTTCGCCCAGACCGTCGCGATCGACGCGCCCGGCTTTGCGCCGCACGACGACTACTTCCACCTCGCGCCCGGTCAGGCGCGCACCGTCGTGCTCCGGCGAGTCGCGCCCGGTGCGTTGCGCGGCCACGTCGACGCGCTCAACGCGGAGACCGGCGCGAAGATCGAGCTGAGCTAGTGCTCGACCGGCGCGAGATCACGATCGCCGGCTTGCGCGCGATCGACATCGGCCCGCCCGATGCGGCGCTGTGCGTGCTCGTGCTGCACGGCCGCGAGATGGGCGCCGACGATCTCGCGCCGTTCGCGCAGGCGCTCGGCGTGTCCGCGCGGTTCGTGTTCCCCGACGGTCCGCTGCCCGGCGTGACCCGCGCGCGGTCGTGGTGGCCGATCGACTCCGAAGCGCGCGCCCGCCGGCTGCAAGGCGGAGCCATGGAGCTCGCCGAGACCGATCCGACCGGTCGTGCCGAGGCGCGAGCCCTGCTCGGCGAGCTGCGGGCCGCGGTCGCGCCTCCCGCCGCGCGCGTCGCGGTCGTCGGGTTCTCGCAAGGCGGCATGCTCGCGATGGACTACGCGCTCCACGCCGAGCGGCCGCCCGATGCGATCGCGTTGCTGTCGTCGTCGCGCATCGCGTTCTCCCAATGGCAGCCGCGGCTACCGGCGCTGCGCGGCGTGCCGATGCTCGTCGCGCACGGCCATGCCGATGCCGAGCTCGCGTTCTCCGCCGGTGAGCGCTTGCGCGATGCCGCGATCGAGGGCGGCGCCGACGTCACCTGGCTCGAATTCGAAGGCGCGCACGAGATTCCGCTCGTCGTGTGGCGCGCGGTGCGCCGGCTGTTGCGCCCGCTGGCGTAAGTCCCGTACGCTGTAGTGACGTTGCGCGCGCAGACCGCAGCAAGCCCGATCTTCTTCGGCCCGACGCGCGAGCTGTTCGCGTTCTATCACGCGCCGCTCGCCGCGCAGCGCGCGGGCTCGATCGTGCTGTGCCCACCGCACGGCTGGGACTTCGAGGCGACGTATCGCGCGTACGGGGACCTCGCCGAACGTCTCGCGCTCGCCGGCTTCGCGGTGCTGCGGTTTCACTACGACGGCACCGGCAACTCGTCGGGCGCGGATCACGACCCGGACCGGCTGCACACCTGGTGCGCCGATCTCGTCCACGCGGTCGAGGAAGTCCGCGCGCGCAGCGGCGAGCACGCGGTCAGCCTGTTCGGCGTGCGGATCGGCGGGCTCGTCGCGGCGCTGACCGCGCCGAAGCTCGATGGCCTCAGCGCGATGGTGCTATGGGCGCCGACGATCGCCGGCAAGACCTACGTCCGCGAGCTCAAGGCGATGCGGCTCATCAACCCGAACGAGTCGATCCTGACCGGCAAGGTGCAGGGCGGCGAAGAGGCCGGCGGGTTCATGTTGTCGGCCGAGACCGTCGCGGCGCTCGGGGCGGTCAAGCTGCTCGACACGCCGATCGGCGCGAAGCGCTACCTCGTGCTCGGCCGCGACGATCTGCCGCGCGGCGACGAGAAGTTCCTAGCGCACCTCGCCGCGGGCGGCGCCGAGGTCACCGCGGTCGACGTCCCCGGCTATCAAGCGATGATGGTCGATCCGCTCGAGTCGGTGATCCCGAGCGCGGCCTGGGATCGCGTCGTCGAGTATCTGTCCGACGTCCATCCGCTCGCCGAGCCGCCGCACGGTCGCGCGCTCGCCCCGACCGTCGCCGATGCTGCCTCGCAGGTGCGCATGGACGCCGGCGCGCCGCTCGTCCGCGAACGCGCGGTGCGGTTCGGCGGCGACAGCGAGCTGTTCGGCGTCGTGACCGAGCCGACCCGAGCGATCGAGCGCGCTGCCGGCACGCGCACCGGCGTCATCTACTTGAACACCGGCGCGAACCCGCACATGGGCCCGCACCGCATGTACGTGCCGCTCGCGCGCGAGCTCGCGACCCGCGGCATCGTGTCGCTGCGGTTCGATCTCGAAGGGTTCGCCGACTCGCCGCCGCGCGCGGGGTCGCCGCCCGACTCGTACTCGCCGTTCATGGTCGACAACACGCGCGCCGCGATCGATCTCATGCAGACGACGTGCGGCGTCAATCGGATCGTGCTCGCCGGGATGTGCTCCGGCGCCTACCACGCGTTTCACACCGCCCTCGCCGACCCGCGCGTCACCGCGACCGTGTTGCTCCGGCCGCAGGTGTTCTCGTGGGAACACGACGAGGCGCTCGATCAGGACCGGCGCAAGAACTATCGGATCTGGCGCTACTACTTGAATCGCGCGCTCGATCGCGACGCTTGGCTCAAGGCGCTACGCGGCCAGGCGCGCTACGACTCGATCATCGGCGCGATCGCCGGCCGCGTGAAGACCGTCGCGGTCGACAGCAAGAACAAGATCGTGTCGCGGTTGCGCGGAGAGGATCGCAACGAGCCCAAGCTCGCGAAGCGGTTCCGCACGCTGCTCGAGCGCAACTCGACGGTGGTGCTCGTGTACAGCAAGGAAGACGCAGGCCTCGATCATCTCAAGCTCCAGGTCGGCGACTACCTCGCGGCGCTGCGCGCGAGAGACAACTTCAAGCTCGTGCTGATGGACGGCAAGGACTACACGTTCGCCGCGACCGTCAGCCAGGATCAGCTCAAAGAGGTCGTATCGTCGTTCATGATCTCGCAGTTTTCCTAGCCGGGCCCAATCTCGCCGGCTTGCAATGGGCCCGGCGCCCACCGTGCGTTCGTGCTCGTGCTCGTGCTTTAGAAGCCCGCGGAGATTGGGCGCCGCGCAAACCCCGGCCCCTCCAGACGGCTCGATTCCATCAGCGCGATCCAAGCAACGCCCCGCTCGCGAGCTCAGCGACGAACTCACGAACAGGCAAGACGTCGATCCCGTCGTCGGTGCGTCTTCGCTTGGGCTCCAGGCACACGACGACGCGCCTACCGATCCGCGGCTGATCGATCGCGAGCTCGCGCAGCCCCTTCAAGTGGTCGGACGTCACCCGAGCGGTTGCTTTGACCTCGATCCCAACCCGCATCGCATCCACGACAAAATCGACCTCGATCCCGCTCGCGAGACGCCAGTACGCGAGCTGCACCGGTGTCTCCGCGTAGGAGCTCGCCGCCGACAGCTCGTGAAACACCCAGTTTTCGAACGCCTTACCATAGAGCTCGCCTCCACGTTCGATCGAGCCTCGTCGGCAGAGATGGTTAACGACTCCGACGTCCGTGAAGAAGAACTTCGACGCGGCTATCACGCGCCGCTTCGGCCGCTTGGTGTACGCCGGGAGCCATCGGCCGAGCAGCGTGTCTTCGAGGATCTCGAAGTGAGCTTTCACGGTATGGTTGGAAACCCCGCAGTCGCGCGCGATGTTCGAAAAGTTGACGAGGTCTCCATCCGACAACGCCGCGACGTCGAGAAACCGCGAGAACACGGCGAGGTTCCGGACCAATCCCTCGGCTGCGATCTCCTCCTTGAGGTAATCGGCCACGTACGAGCCGAGCAGCCGACCGGCCCGTTCGGCAACGTAGATGCGAGGTAGGTATCCGCGATTGAGGATCCGGTCGAGCTCGAACTCGCTACCGAGCTCGGATGCGGTGACTCCGAACAGCTCGTAGCGGATGGCACGGCCACCGAGCAAGTTCGCCGCCCCACGCTTTACCTTGCGCGCACTCGAGCCGCACATCGCGAACCGGGTCCGCGTGTTCTCGATCAGCCAATGCACTTCGTCGAGCAGTACCGGCACTTTCTGGATCTCGTCGATCACGACCTGGTTTGTTGGGCGCACGGTCAGCTCCTGCCGCAGCAACTCGGGCCGCTCGACGTAGCGCCGGAACTCGTCCGCCTTGAGCAGGTCGATCCAGATGGCGTCCGGATACGCCGTTCGTAGCAACGTCGTCTTCCCCGTCTGACGCGGCCCCCACAGAAACAACGACTCGGTGCCGGGCGCAGGCAGGACCAATGCACGCTGGAACATCAACTACAAAATATCATGATAGTTGGAAGTCGAGGTCCCCTCTGTCGTTAGAGATCGATCTCGAGCTCCTCTGGGGACGAGATCCGGTGCGTGGCGCCGGGTTGACAGTTCGTGACGTTCTATTATGATTAGAACAAGTGCTGATCCGCATCGACCCGGGCCGAGACGAGCCGTTGCACGAGCAGATCGCGGCGTAGCTGCGGCGCGCGATCGCCGAGGGCAAGCTCGCGAAGGGTGCGCAGCTGACGCCGGCGCGCGAGCTCGCCGCGTCGCTCGGCGTCAACATGCACACGGTGCTGCGCGCGTGCGCCGCGTTGCGCGACGAGGGCCTCGTCGAGATGCGGCCCGGACGCGGGGTCACGGTGCTGGATACGGGGCCACCGCGCGCACGCGTCGTCGAGCTGGCGCGCGCGCTGCTCGCGGAGGGGCGCCGTCACAGCCTCGGACTGCGCGAGCTCAAGAGGCTGCTGGAGGATCTGTCATGAGCAAGTCTCTGCGTGGGGTTCTCGGTGTCGTGCTCCCGGCCGGCTGGATCGCCGGCGCGCTCTTGCCGTTCGCCCTCGCGTGGCATCAGCTTCCCGAGCCGATGGCATCGCACTGGTCGTTTGTCGGCGGGCCCGACGGGGCGTTACCGCGCGTCGTGATGCTCGCGATCTGCGGAGGAATGGCGTTGCTCGCCGCGATCGGAGCGTGGGTCGCGACGCGCCCCGGTCGGGAGAAGTCCGTCGGACCGGCTTGTGCGATGGTGACGTTCCTCGGTGTCGGGTCGGCCGGAATCTCCGCGCTGGCGATCGCGCTCAACCTCGACGCCGCGGACTGGCATGCGGCCCGGTCGATGCCGCTGGTCGTGCTGTTCGCCGGCATCGCCGGCAGTGCAGCGCTCGCGGCATACGTGTCGCGCCGAGCTCGCACGCTCGCGCCCGCCGTTGCAACCGCATACGCCGTGCGACCGTCGATCGGGCTCGGCGCGAGCGAGCGCGCGATGTGGGTCTCGACCGCGCACAACGATTCGATGGTCCTGTTCGCGGTCGCGCTCGCCGGCATCTCGGCGGCGCTGCTCGCGGTCGGACCTGAGTGGACCGCCGCGACGCCTGGCGTCATCGCGATCGCCTGCGCCGCGTTCGCGCGGATCCGCGTACAGATCGACGAGCACGACGTCCGCATCGCGTTTGGACCGTGGGGCTTTCCACGGATGCGCGTGCCGCTCGCGCGTATTCGCGAGGCGCGCGCCATCGAGCTCTCGCCGCTGTCCTGGGGTTACCGCGGCAGCCTGCGCATCGGCGGACGGGCCGCGATCATCATCCGCCGCGGCGAAGCGGTCGAGCTGACGCTCGATGACGGCGAGATCCTCTCGATCACGGTCGACGATGCGGCGACTGGGGCCGGCCTCGTCAACGACCTCGTCGCGCGAGGATGACTACATCGAAGGAGCGAGCTTGACCGCACCGAGATCGACATCGCTATCGATCGGGCCGGCGACCGTGATGGTGTTCGGCGGAGGAGCGCCGCCGTCGGGCAGAACCTGGAGCACGATCTCGAGCCCCGTCGTCCCGGTTGGAACCGGGAACGCGAACCCACCGTCTTTGCAGCCGGCCTGCGTCGAGTAGGTGAACCCGGAGGAGTCGGTCGCCGAGATGCTGACGAGATCCTCGGGCAGGCCGGTGTCTCGGCAGTCGAACGCGTCGGTCGGGCCGACCGTGCTCTGCCGGGTCCACGTGCCGGACACCGTAGGCTCGTCGTTCGTGCAACCCGTCGCAGCCATACCCAAGAGGACGATCGGTAGTAACGCGGTGTACTTCGTCATGGTCGGATAATTTGCAGCCGTCGTGCCGGTTCCTAAGTCGTGGCCGCGCACGCGAGCGAGCCTCCCGCGGTGGTGGAGGCTCACCTTGTCCGCTCGATCATGAACAGACGTTACAGGAGGGTTGCAGCGCGCAGCTCGCGCACCTGCGAGCGCCACACGTTAGAGCCGCAGCCGCGCGAGTTGGCGAGTGCGCACCTCGGAAGATGCACGCGGATCGTAATCGGTGTCGGCCACTCGATGCCCGAGCATCTGCTCGACCGCGAACAGCGTCCAGACGCGGACGAACGGCGAGGTGTCGTCGAGGCCGCGGCGCAGCGCAGCGGTGATCTCGTGACCGCGGCCGGCACGCGCGTAGGCCGCGATCGCGAGCAACCGCACGTCGGCGACAGTGCTCGCGAGCCAGACCGCGCCGACATCGCGATCGAGCGAGCCATACGCGTGCGTCCACGCCGCGGCCGGCGCGAGCGCGACTTCCCAGTCGGCGCGCAGCGCGTCGAGCGTCCACCCGATCGGGCGATCGAGGTGACACAGGTTGCACGCGTTCGGCGCGGCCACGGCGAGCAGCTTCGGATCGGTCGGCGACGAGATGCGATGGGTGCGCACGACATGATCGATGCCGAGCACGACGCGCGGCATGTGGCAGTCGAGGCACGTGGTGGTCGCGTGGCCGGCGCCGGCGTGGCCGCGCGCGGCGGCCGGATCCGCGAGCGTGGCGTGACACCGCACGCACGCTGCGATCGCGCGGGTCTCGGTATCGGCGAGCCCGGCCTCGCCACGGTGCGGATCGTGGCAGTCGATGCAGCGGATCGTCGTGCAAGGCGACGCGTCGAGATCGAGCGCCTCGCTCGAGTTGCGCAGCGCGGTGCCGTCGGGCAACCGTGGCGACGGACCGGAGTGGCACTGCGCGCACACCAGGTTGACGACCCGCGGATCGCCGCGCTCGACGTCGAACCCGCTCGCCTCCGCGGGGAGCGCATCGGCCGCAGCCGGCTTGCGGCGCGCGCCGCGCGGTGTGAACTGCATCGACGCGCCACGCAGGTGGCCGGCGGCGCCGAGATGGCAGCTCTCGCAGCTGATGCCGGTCGTCACCTGGGCGGCGACCTCCAGCGTGCCACGCGCGGCTCCCGCGAGCGACGGCGCGTCCGGCCCCGGATCGAAGAGCTGCTCGAGCCCGTGGCCGACGTTCGCCGGCCCCGACGAGCGCGCGAGTCGCTGCTCGAACGCGTACGTCGAATGACACCACGGGCAGCGCTCGGCCCACGGTTCGCGCACCGGTGCGAACGCTTCGGCCGCTTGCTCGCGGCCGAGCCACGGATTGAAGTACGTCTGCGGATACCAGCCCGCGCGCCGAGGCCACCACCCGAACGGCAGCCGGACCTCGGTGCCATCGCCGCCGCGCTCGATGCCGACGTACTCCTGGAGCCCGCGGCGTCCGATCGTGCGCGTCACCTCGTAGGTCGTGGCCGTCGCGCCTCGCGCGAGCGTCATCACGTAGCGCGCTCCGTCGCGCGTGAACCGCGCCTCGCCACCTGCATAGCGCAGCGTCGCATTCGCGAAGTCACCGATCACCGCGCCGGCGTCGTCGGCCTTCGCGTTCATCACGCGGTGCAAGCTTTGCGACCAGCGGCCGTACTCGCCGGCGTGGCAATCGGAGCACGGCTTCGGGCCGACGTAGTCCGCGCGCGCGATGTTGTGCTCGACCGGCTTCGGCGGCGTGGCCGGATGGGCGACCGGCGGCGCGGCTCCGGTCTCGGGAGGCGAGCTTCGCGACGAACAGCCGAGGACCAGGGCGAGGACGACCGCGCGCCGCATCAGTCCCAGGTGACGCCGCACAGTCGCTCGCTCAGCGTCCACAGCTCGCGGGCGCTCGCGTCGTCGCGCGCGCGCTTCGACGGCCGCGTCACCTTCGAGTTGCGGAAGAACTCGCCGGTCACGCCTTCGATCTCGGGCGAGCTCGCGACGTAGATCGACGTCTGCGCACCCTGTCGCGGCGACTTGAGCAGCGGGCCGACCACGCGCGAGCCCTTGCGGAACAGCCAGCCACCGCTCTGGCCGAAGTTCGTGCGCACCGTGCCGGGATGCAGCGAGTTCGACGTGATCCGCCGCGCGCGCAGGCGATGCGCCGCTTCGCGAGCGAACCAGATGTTGCACAGCTTCGCCGCGCCGTAGTTGCGGACCTGGCCGCGCCACATCGTGGGCAGCTCGTCCCACGCGAACGCCGGCGCGAAGTTGTGGCCCATCGACGACACGGTCACGATCCGCGCCGGAGCGGCCGCCGCGAGCGCGTCGCGCAGCTCGTACGTCAACAGGAACGGCGCGAGGTGGTTGACCCCGAACGTGCGCTCGAACCCATCGGGCGTCGTGCCATGGGAGCCGACGATCAAGCCGGCGTTGTTGACCAGCACGTCGACCCGGGGATAGCGCGAGCGGAGCTCGGCACCCGCGGCGCGGATCTGATCGAGCGACTCGAGGTCCGCCATCACGAGCTCGAGCTCTGCCGCCGGGGCGTCGGCCTTGATGCTCGCGACCGCCGCCTCGCCGCGGCCCCGGTCGCGCACGATCAGCGCGAGCCGCGCGCCTTGCTGGGCGAGCGCCCGGGCGGTCTCGAGCCCGATCCCCGAGCTGGCGCCGGTGATCACGACCGTCTTGCCTTGCACCGACATGGGCGCAGCCTACCCGAACCTCCCGGTTCGCCGGCGGAAGATCGGCACGCCGCCGCCGGTTGAAGCCACGTGACCGAACTGCTGGCCCACTACATCGCGCGCGGCGCCGAGCCGTGGAACGTGTCGACCGAAGCGGCGTGGCTCGACTACCAGCTGCGCGCGTGGATCGGGCCGCGGCTGCCCAAGCGCCGGCCGTTGCGCGCGTGCAACGTCGGGATCGGCGTCGGGTTGTGGGACGACTGGCTCGGCTACGAGCTGGGGCCTGGCGCGACGCTGGTCTCGGTCGATCGCGATCCCGAGGTCTGCCGGACGTTCGAGCTGCGGCAACAGCTCGAGCGCCACCCGTTCGCGGCGCGCGTCGTGTGCGCCGATGCGCGCGTCGCCGACCTCGGCTCGTTCGACCTGATCACGTGCGTCGGCAACCTGCGCGCCGAGCACGGCGGGGCGCTCGAGCCCGCGCTGCGCCACGCGCTCGCGCCCGGCGGCGTGTTGCTGCTCGGCGATGTGCTGCTCGCCGGCGATGCGCTCCCCGCCGGCGCCGAGCTGCGCCAGTTGCACGAGATCATCGTCGCGTTCCGCGCGATCCACAGCGATCCGACCGCGCTCGCCGCCGCTTCGTGATCAGCGCGTGAACGCGCCGGTCGTGGTGGTCGCGCGGCCATCGGGGAGTGGTTCGATGAACGGCGTGGTCACGCTGTAGCCGGGGCTCGAGATCGCGGTGATTTGGGCGATGTTGCGCTGGCCGGCCACCAGCAGGCCGTCGGGAATCTCGAAGGAGGTTTCACCCGTATACGCGACGAGCACGTAACCGAGCCTGACTCCGGTCGCATCGTACGCGGTGACGAAGATCTCGTAGCCCGAGGTCGTGCCGAGCGACGGCGGTTGCCAGGTCAACGTCGGCGTCGCGCCGACCGATTCGTTCGAAGCGTAGCCATCATCGCCGTTGATCTGCAGCCCGGTTGGGGCGGAGAGAACAGGTGCGATCATCCCCGCGGTCCGAACCATGTCGATCGGCAACGCCACGGCGATCCCGTCGTAGGACGCCAGTTGAATGGCGGAATTCGCGACGAGAACGGAGTACTCAGCGATGACGTATTCACTCCACGGCACGCCGCCGGTCGCGAGCGGATTGCTATAGCTGTAGTCCACCGCGAGGTCGGTGGTCGCGGCGGGCGACGAATCGACCACGAGGTCCGGCGTGCTCATCTCGAGCGCCCCTGGCAACACCGCAGGCGGCAACGCGTCGACAAGCAGCGACCAAGTCGCAGCCGTCGTCGCAAGAACGTTTGGACCGAGGTCGGCGCGCAATGCTTCGAACGCGCTGCGCTGGAACGTCGCGGTCAACGTCTCATCGGCGGTGACACCCGTGAGACTCGGCTCGAGCAACAACGTGCCCGCGCCGACCATCGTGAAGTCGCCGACGCTCGCCAGCGTCTCGATCGCCGCATACGTGCCCGCGGTTGTGAGTGCGAGCTGGTAGACGAGCGTGGCTCCATCCTCGCTCGCATCCACCTCGCCGCCAGACCAGTCCACCTCCGTGCCAGCCGTCATTGTGGCGCCCGGGAGGAGCCCCGGCTCAGCCTCGACCGACGTTGGGTAGAACTCGACCGCGCCGGCATTCGAGTTGACGACTTCGATCCGGTCGCCGCTAGCCCAGGGCGCGAGACCCGTCGCATCGAGCATGACCGTCGTGTCGTTGGTGAACACCACATCCGACCTGCCGAGCTCGACATAGCTCAGATCTAGCGTGCTGCCGGTACCGGCGAAGTACTCGGGAGCAAAGCCGCTGCCGGCGCTCCATTCGACGACCCAATGATCCGTGTCGGCCGGCAGCCGCAGGTCGACGGGCTCGGGTCCGCCTGTCTTCGAGTACCACTGCGAAGAGTCGGCGGTCGGATCGACGACGGTGAACGTCGTGCCGGTGAAGTCCCTCGGCACCGTGACCGCGCCGCTATCGGTTACGTACTGCCCCGAACCGGTGACCTGAAGCGTCGGCCCATTCCCCGGACTCGCGCAGCCCGCACCGATCGCCACAACCCCGACCCACCGCTCCATCATCGTTCCAGACTTATCACGCCGCGCCGGCGCGATGCGATCTCAAAACAATCGGCCCTGTGGGCCCGCGCCGCCGGTCGGCGCCTTCGCCGGCGCGACGAGTCCCATGTGAGAAAACCCGGCAGCAGTTGCGACACGTCCACGCGGAGTGCGCGCGATCAGGCCGACCTGGAGCAAGAACGGCTCGACCACCTCTTCGAGGGTCCCCCGCTCCTCGGACAGCGACGCGGCGACCGCCTCGATCCCGACCGGGCCGCCGTCGAACCGCTCGCAGATGACCTGCAGGTACGCGCGATCGAGCGAGTCGAGCCCGGCGTGATCGACCGCGAGCCGATCGAGCGACGACGCGGCGATCGTGCCGTCGACCTTGCCGTCGCCCTCGACCACGGCGAAGTCGCGGACGCGGCGCAGCAAGCGGTTCGCGATCCGCGGCGTGCCACGCGCGCGGCGAGCGATCTCGGTGGTGCCGTCGTCGTCGATCGCGATGCCGATCAGCGACGCCGACCGCTTCACGATCGCCTTCATGTCGGCGAGCTCGTAGTAGCGCAACTGCCAGTGAAAGCCGAACCGATCGAGCAGCGGCGCGGACAGCAGGCCCATGCGCGTCGTCGCCCCGAGCAGCGTGAACCGCGGCAGCTGCATCGTCACCGCCTTGGCGTGTGGTCCCTCGCCGATGAACAGGTCGAATCGGAAGTCCTCCATCGCCGGATAGAGGTTCTCCTCGACGACCGGCGCGAGCCGATGGATCTCGTCGATGAACAGCGCGTCGCGCTCGCCAAGCGCGGTCAGCAGCGATGCGAGCTTGCCCTTGTGATCGATCGCCGGCCCCGAGCTGACGTGCAAGTTGACGCCGAGCTCGTTCGCGATGACGTGCGCGAGCGTGGTCTTGCCGAGGCCCGGCGGTCCGGCGAACAGGAAGTGATCGAGCGCCCAGCCACCTTCCTTCGCCGCCTTGACCGAGATCCTCAGATTTTCGACGAGGTCGCGCTGGCCGATGTACTCGGTGAAGTTGCGCGGCCGCAGCGCGGCTTGCCAGGCGCGCTCGCTCGAACCCTCGATCGGCGCGACCTCGCGCGCGGGCTCGACCGGAGCGTCGCCGTCTTCGTGCTTCTTGCGCGCCATCGCTACCTCGGCATGCTCCGCAGCGCCTGCCGGAGCAGCGCCTCGATCGTGGCGTCGGGCGCGACCGGCAGCTCGGCGACCGCTTGCTCCGCCTCTTGCGGCCGCCAGCCCATCCCGACGAGCGCGTTCATCACCTCTTCGATCATCGGGTGGCGTCCGGTGCGCAGCCGCGCCGGCGCGATGATCGAGCCATTCGAGCTCGGCCGCAGCGCGCCGCCCGCATCCCAGCCGAGCACGAGCTCGGCGCACTTGTCGTGGAGCTCGACGACCGTGAGCTCGGCGGTCTTCTTGCCGACGCCCTTGATCCGGGTCAGCCCGACGATGTCCTCGCGCACGATCAGCGTGGCGATATCGCGCGGATTCGAGCCCGACAGGATCGCGATCGCGGTGCTCGGGCCGACGTTCTTCACCGTGATCAACAAGTCGAACAACGCGCGCTCTTGCGCGTCGGCAAACCCGTACAACGACATCTTCGCGTCGGTGACGTGGGTGTAGATGCGGAGCGTCACCTGCTCGCCCTCGCTGGGCAGCGCCGCTAGCGTGTACTGCGAGCACACGACGTCGTAGCCGACCCCGCCGCACTCGACGACCACGCGCGTCGGCAAGCGTTCGACCAAGACGCCGGCGAGCCGAGCGATCACGATCGCCCTCGCCGGACGACGCGCGGCGCGGTCACGCGGACCTCGACCGCCGGGACGATCTTCGCCACGCTCACTCGCACCGTGCGCCCGTGCGTGATCGCGACCGCGAGCGCATCGCTGGCGTCGGCGCGCGGCAAGCTGCGCATCCCGATCAGCACGCGCACCATCCGGCCGATCTGATCCTTGCTCGCGCCGCCCGAGCCGGCGACCGCCTTCTTGACCAGCGCCGGTGGGTACGACGCGACGCGCAGGCCGGCGAGCCCGCACACCGCGAGCGCCATGCCGCGCGCTTGGGCGAGCGCAAGCGCGCTGCGCGGGTTCGCGTGGGTGAACACGTCCTCGATCGCGACGACGGTCGGCGCGAGCTCGTCGATCACCTCGCGCAAGCCGCGCGCGATCTCGCCGAGCCGGATCTCCATCGCGCGGTCGGCCGGCGCGGTCAGCACGCCGCACTCGACGTAGCGCAGCTCCCCGCCGGCGTCGTCGACGACGCCGTAGCCGCACACCCGACTGCCGGGGTCGATGCCGAGGATTCGCACGCCCTACCCTAACCTACCCGTCCGACAGTCGGTTCGCGGTTGCGCCGGCACACTTCGTCTACAATGGACGTGATGCGCATCGGGTTGCTCGGTTGTGTCGCGCTGACGGCCTGTATCACGCCCGATCTCGTGCCGTGCGGCGACAACAGCTGTCCGCAGGGAACGATCTGCCTCGCCGGCAGTCGCTGCGTCACGCAGGGCGCCCTCGACGCATGCTCGGGCACGGCCGATGGCACGTTGTGCACCGTCGACTCGACCATCGGCATCTGCGCGAACGGCGCGTGCACGCTCGCGCGATGTGGCGACGGCATCCTCGAGCCCGGCGAAGGCTGCGACGGCGGCGTGCCGGCCGGCACCGACTGCAGCTACTTCGGCTACTACCACGGCGACCTCACCTGCTCGAACACTTGCCAGCTCGACACCGCGAGCTGCGCCGGGCGCTGCGGCGACGGCGCGATCGACTCGGACCAGGGCGAGTACTGCGACGGCTCGTTGCCGGTCGGCGCGAGCTGCTTTGACTTCGGCTACGACGTCGGTGCGCTCGCCTGCGGCGAGAGCTGCGGTGCCGACCTGGGCGACTGCCACCAACTGCACTGGGAGCGCGCGTTCAACATCCATGACAGCCTCGTCGACATCTGGGGCGGCGACGGCCGGCTCGGCCTCGTCGCGGCGAACGGGACGGCGTGGCTCACCGACCACGGCTCTCGGGTCACGGCGCCCGGAACCGGCTACGCCGCGATCGCCGGCAGCGAAGGATCGATGTGGGCGGCTGGCCCGACAGCGCTCGCATGGTGGACACCGAACGGCGGGTGGGCGAGCCAGGCGCCGCCGTGGACCGCCAACCGCACGATCCATGACGTCTGGGCCAGCGACACGCTCGGGGTCTACGTCTCGACGAATCAGGACGCCGCGCTGTGGCACTTCGACGGCACGAGCTGGACCCAGATCGCGGGCGCATGGGGTGCGGGCGCCAGCTTCGGGCAGCCCGAGGACACGCTCTACGTGATCGATCCGAATCAGGTCTCGACGTGGGACGGATCGACCTGGGGCTCGCTCGCACTCCAGGCCACAGTGGCGATCGCGACCGGCGGTGACGGCGTGCGCTACATCATCGCGGCCGGCTACGGCTATTACCAGGTCATCGCCGACACTCAGTCGTGGGAGTGGACCTCCGGCTACCCGCCGTTGGGGCTCGCGCCGACCGTGAGTGGCGTGTTCGCCACCGCCGCGCTGTTCGACGTGCCCGGAGGACCCTACACGGGTGGCATGGAGCTCGGCGTCGCCGCCAGCGGCCTCGACTGGCCATTCCCCGGTGGAGGTGTGATCGCCGGCGATGGACGCGGCGTCGTCTACACGGCGACCAGCAATGGCTTGTACGCGCTCGCGAAGGGCGAATGGGTCTCCGACCTCAGCGACAGCACGAATGCGACCGTGATGTTCGATCGCGCGGGCGCCTCCACGGTCGAGGACTATGAAGCGCAGACGACGCTCTCGCCATGGGGCGAGGAGACGACCGTCCCGACAGGCTGCGATCTCGGTGAGACCATCGGTCCGTACTCGTACTGCTGGATGCAGTCGGGCGGCACAATCGAGATCGCGACGCCGGACGGCACCACCGGAGTGACCACTGGCTCGGTCGCCGCGATGTGGATCGCCGGCGACGGCACGTCCGCCGCGACCGTCGGCGATCACGCGTTCGCCTGGGGAACCGACCTCGCATGGCAGACCGCGGCCCCGCCGATCGCGTTCAGCGCGGTCGCCGGCGACAGCGTGAACGACCTCTACGCGCTGGGCCTCGGCGACGGAGATACCGTAGTGCGCATGTGGCACTTCGACGGCGCGAGCTGGACCGCGATCACCGCGCCGCTCGTCCGCGATCTCCAGTCGCTGGTCGTCGACACCGCCACGGCCTACGCGACGTCCGGTGGCCAGCTGGTCGCGGTCGACCGAGCGACCGACGCGCTGACGACGCCGTCGACAGGGCTCACCCTCGGCCTGCTGAGTGGCCGCGGCGCCGAGCTGTTCGCCACCGGCAGCGACGCGACTGGAACCTCGCCGCTGTGGTTCTTCAACGGTGTGTCGTGGTCGCCGGTCCGCGTCCCACCGAACATCCTCGCCTTTCCGATCGTCGGGCTGTGGGACGGGGGCGCGCAGCTCTACGCGAACGTTGGCCTGGACAACCACTATCAGGCACAGATGTACCGGCTTGTCCGCACCGGTCCCTGGCTACTGGCGCCGTAGACCGAACCGGCGGCTCGTACGGCAGCATTAGCGCGGGCGCGCGCCGAAAATCGCGGTGCCGACGCGCACGTGGGTCGCGCCGCACGCGATCGCGACCTCGAAGTCTCCGCTCATCCCCATCGATAGTACCGGCAACGGCAGTGCGAGCTCGGCGCGCAGCCGGGCCCGGAGCTGCGCCAACGCGGCAAAGTACGGGCGGCTCGCCTCGCCATCGTCGGACGGCGGCGGCATCGTCATCAAGCCGTCGAGTCGAACGCCAGCCGTGCCCGCGATCGCGCGGGCGAGCGACGAGGCGTCGCCGGTCGTGCTGCCGGTCTTCGTCGCCTCGCCGCTGACGTTGACGGCCAGCAGCACGGGTTGGACCGCGCCGCCCGCGCGCTTGCCGAGCTCGGCCGCGAGCTCGACCGAGTCGACCGCGTGGACGAGCACGACCTGGCCGGCGACGAGCTTGGCCTTGTTGCGCTGCAGCCGGCCGATGAAGTGCCAGCGCGCGTCGGCCGCGACCTCGCCGCGCTTGGTCGCGAGCTCCTGCGCGTAGTTTTCGCCGAAGTCGCGCGCGCCGGCCGCGTACGCTTCGGCGACCGCGCTCGCGGGCTGGAGCTTCGACACCGCGATCAGCGTGACCTCGGCCGGCGCTCGGCCGGCGCGCTCGCAGGCCGCGTCGACTCGCGCGCGCACCGCTCGCCAGTTGTCGGCGACGGTGGTCACGCCGGGATCCCGCGCGCGAGTCGTTCGGCCGGCGCGCCGAGCTCGCGCAACACCTCGAGCACCTCGGCGAGCGGCAAGCCGATCACGTTCGTGACCGAGCCGCGGACCTCGCGCACCAGCGCGGCGGCGATGCCTTGGATCGCGTAGGCGCCGGCCTTGCCGCGCCACTCGCCCGAGGCGACGTAATCGGCGACCGTCGCGGCATCGAACGCGATCATCGCGACCTCGGTCGACACGAGGCCATCGCGGCGCGCGTCGTCGCCGATCACGGTGAACGCGGTGATCACTTGATGGACGCGCCCCGCGAGCTGCAACAACATCGCCACGGCTTCACCCTCGGTCTCGGCTTTGCCGAGGATCGCGCCGGCGATCGTCACCGTCGTATCGGCGGCCAGCACGAACTGGCCCGGCCCACGCGCGACCGCTTGCGCCTTCGCCGCCGCGATCCGCGCGACATACGCCAGCGGCGCCTCGCCGGCGAACGGGCGCTCGTCGACGTTCGCGGCTCGGACCTCGAGCGCCACGCCGGCTTGCTCGAGCAACGCGCGCCGGCGGGGCGACGCCGACGCCAGCAGGAGCGGCGTCACTGCGTCGGCGGCTTGATCGACTTGATCGGCGAGGTCGTGAAGTTGAGCTCGACCGAGATGCCGTCGACGAACCGCGGGTTGCCCTTCGAGTCGAGCGCGGTGGTGCACTGGATGACGCCGCCGTTCCCGTCCGGCATGTCGTCGATCTCGGTGCCGTCGCCGTCGATGCAGACGTCGACGACCTTCATGTCTTCGGCCGAGTTCGCGGTCGAATCGCAGAACGACTCGAGGCCGTCGCCGTCGACATCGATGTCGGGCGTGCGGCAACCCGCGTACTTTTTCTGCACCGCCGCGTTGCCCTTGGGCAGCGCGAGCAGCGGGCCGAGGATGTTCGCGAACGTCGCGTCGAGCAGCGAGTCCTCCGCGGTCAGGCCGATCTGCGACACGTCGAGGCCGCGGATCGTATCCATCGTCTTGGCATCGAGCACGCCGCCGAGCCGGCCGCCGGTGAACACGATCGAGTCGCCCATCATGACGGCGTTCGCCTGGATCGTCGCCCCGCTGATCTGGAGGTCGAGCGTGATGCCGTTGGACACCGGGATGTTGACGCCGAACAGGCCCGGCCCCGCGGTGAGCACGCCGTCGGTGATCGAGCCGTCCTTGAACGCGATGACCGGGTTGCCGCTGTCGTCGAACGACAGCTTGTCGAGGTAGACGTCGACCGGCGCGGCCGCGTTGAACGGGCTGCACACGGTCGGATCGGCGATCGTGCGATCGGCGATGCCATCGCAGTCGTTGTCTCTGCCATCGCCGCAGATCTCCGGCGCGCCCTTGTAGGTGGTCGGATCGGTGTCGTCGCAATCGCCGTCGGCCACGGTCTGACCGTCGCCGTCGCGATCCATCGTGTCGGTCGTGTTCGGCTGGCCCGGGCCGATCTCGTCGGCGAGGCCATCGCAGTTGTTGTCCTTGCCGTCGCCCGCGATCTCCGGCGCGCCCGGGAAGATCGTCGGGTCGTGATCGTTGCAGTCACCGCCCGAGTGCGCGGTCTTCTTGCCGTCGCCGTCGTCGTCGCGGTTGTAGTCGCCGAGATAGATCGCGAACTTGACGCACGAGTCGGTCGTCGGATCCGTGAGCCCGAAGAACTCGAACGGGAGCACGATCTCGTTGTCGTTGAACGAGCTCGTGATCGCGCTCTGCGCGAGACTGCCGACCGCAGCGAGCTTGTTGTCCGGCGTGCCGTTGCCGTCGAGGTCGAAGCCGTCGGCGACGCTACCGATCGCGAGCGTCGAGATCACCTGCGGTGATGTCCCCATGTACGGGACGACATCGGCGCCCATGCACTCCGGCTTCGGCGTGAACAGGTGGTGATCTGCGGTCCCACCGCCGTTGCAGCCCCACGCGCCGGCGAACATCGTGCAAACTAGAAGCTTCTTCATGCGTCCTCGCGGCGCACTGAACCACGGCGATTCCGACCCCGTCAATCCGTTTGTAACAAGTGTCCCGATCTGTTCTTCGAGCGCTGTGCCCGGCCGTCGCGGTCGTGGCCGTGATCACGTCCGCTTCCGCCGCGCGGGCGCACGTTGCCCCATCTGTCGACGACAACAACCGGTATCTCAAGCTGACCCCGCTCGGCGATCGCGTGAGGCTGGCCTACACCGTGTTCTACGGCGAGGTCCCCGGCGCGAGTGAACGCCAACACATCGATACCAACCACGACGGCAGTCTAAGCCCCGCCGAGGCCAAGGCGTTCGGCGACCGCATCGCGGCACAGGTCGGGCCAGCACTCGATGTCGAGGTCGATGGTTCGGAGCACCGCGTCACGTGGGCGAGCGTCGATGTCGGGCTCGGCTCCGACCTCACCGCGGCGGGTGCGTTCTCGATCGACATGGTCGCGTACCTGTGCCTGCCGGTCGCGCGCGGCGCCCACGTGGTCACGCTGCGCGACCGGTTTCGCGTGCCGAACCCCGGCGAGACCGAGGCGCGCGTCGAGGACAGCCCCGGGGTCACGATCGAAAAGACCCGAGTCGGCCCGACGAGCGATGTGACCAACGACTATCGGTTCGCCGGCCCGGGCGGACCGCTCGAGGACAACGGGCTCGAGCTGCACTTCACCGCGGGCCCGCGCTCGATAGTCACCGCCGACGGCGTCTGTATCACCGAGGCGACGCCGCACGGCGCGCGCTGGGCGTTCCCGCTCGGCGCGGTAGTGGTCGTCGCGATCGCGGGCGGCATCGTCGTGATCACGCGTCGCAGGCGCGGCCGGCACGCGAGTTGAACTACCTGTGGCGGAGGTCCGCCATGCAGCTCAAGACTCTCGCCAGCATCTTGGCCGGCTCGTTCGCTCTCGCGGCGGTCGCGAGTGCGGATCCGGCGCCCAGAGGACCCGACTTCACCTCGACCGAGCATGCGCCGCCACCGGGCATCGACCACAGCCTGGTCGCATCGAGCGCGACTCGACCGATCGATCCGTCCGAGCTCGTCACGTTCGGGTTCGACTCGTCACAGCTCGACCCCGCCGCGCTCAGGTCGATCGATCTCGCGGCGCACTGGCTCGCCGCCCATCCAGGCGATCGCGTCATCCTCGAAGGCCACGCCGATCGCTCGGGGAGCTCGGCGTACAACGACGATCTCGCGCTGCGCCGCGCCGAAGCGGTCGGGGCCCGGCTCGTCGGCGATGGGGTCAACCCGGACCGCGTGATCTTCGTGGTCTACGGCAAGCGCGATGCATCGCCCGAGGTCGACGCGAACGATCGCCGGGTCGTCGTCGCCGCGACCACGCTGCCGGCCGACGATGTCGTGCGGCTCGCGCTCGACCACGACGTGGTGGCTATGACCTGGCGCGAGCGGTCGTGGCAGCTCGCCCAGCCCGAGGCGCAACAGAGCGCGATGCGCTGACAGCGTCGAGAGATCCGGCATATGATGACCCGAGTCCGTGAAGAAGTTTCCCGACTTCGTCCCACCGACCAAGGTCACCTACCTCGACCGCGGTCCGCTGCTGCATCTGCGCAAGTGCATCTTGCAAGCGGCGGACGACCCGTCGCGCGAGTGGACGTTCGATAAGGAAGAGATCCGGATCGGCTCGATGGAGGACAACGACGTCGTCCTCCACGACGACACGGTGTCTCGCTATCACTGCCGGATCGTCCAAGACGACACCAGCTGGGTCGTGATCGACCAGCACTCGACGAACGGCACGTTCATCAACAAGGTGCGCGTGCGCGAGGGCCACTTGAAGCCCGGCTGCATGCTCGCGGTCGGCCAGCATCAGCTCAGGTTCAACGCGCGCGAAGAGGAAGTCCGGATCGAGCCGTCCGCCGCCGATCGCTGCGGTGGCCTGATCGGCGCGGACCCGAAGATGCGCGAGATCTACTCGATCATCGAGAAGATCGCGCCGACCGCGACGACGATCGTGATCGACGGCGAGACCGGCACGGGCAAGGAGGTCGTCGCGCAGGCGATCCACTCGCTATCGCCGCGGCAACGGCGGCGAGCTCGTCGTGTTCGACTGCGGCGCGGTGCCACCGAACCTGATCGAGAGCGAGCTGTTCGGCCACGAAAAAGGCAGCTTCACCGGCGCGATGATGACGCGTACCGGCCTGTTCGAGCAGGCCGACGGCGGCACGCTGTTCCTCGACGAGCTCGGCGAGCTGCCGATCGACTTGCAGCCGAAGCTGCTGCGCGCGCTCGAGCAGCGCGAGGTCCGCCGCGTCGGTTCGACGAAGGCGCAGAAGGTCGACGTCCGGATCATCGCGGCGACGAACCGCAACCTCGACGACGAGGTCCGCGCCGGCCGGTTCCGGCAAGACCTGTTCTACCGGCTCAGCGTCGTGCGCTTGCACCTGCCGTCGCTGCGCGATCGCACCGACGACATCCCGCTGCTCGTCCAGCACTTCCTCGACCACGGGTCGCTACAACCGCGGCCCGGCCGGCAAGGCGCGGATCACCGGCATCTCGCCCGAGGCGATGGACAAGCTCAAGGGCTATCCGTGGCCGGGCAACGTGCGCGAGCTGGTCAACGTCGTCGAGCGCGCGGTGTCGTTCTGCGACTCGGAGCTGATCGAGCTCGGCGATTTGCCCGAGGCGGTGCGCAGCTCGCGCGCCTCGACCGCGCGCGAGGTTCGGCGGCCGAGCTCGAGCGGCACGCCGACCGCCGCTGGCTCGCAGCCCGCGATGCCGGCGGCCGTCCCGATGCAAACTCCCGAGGAGCTGGTCAGCGGCGACATCACGTTCAAGGACGCGAAGGAGCGCTGGGTCGCGACGTTCGAGCGCGACTACATCGTCCAGACGCTGCGCCGCAACACCGGCAACATCTCGCACGCCGCGCGGCAAGCCGACATCGACCGCAAGTACTTCCGCAAGCTGATGAAGAAGTACGACATCGAAGCGGCCGGCGTCGATGACGATCCGGTCGATGAGTGACGCGGGCGACGGCGGAGATGGCGACCCCGAAGATGCGATCGACTTTGGCGAGACCTCGCATCTTGCCGCTGATGGCTCGCCGCGAATCGTCGAGCGCCGAATGATCGTGCCCCCCGAGCTCGCCGGGTTGCGGCTCGATCACTTCATCAAGACGCAGATCTCGCGGCTGTCGCGCACGAAGATCCAGACGATCATCGACACGCAGCTCACGCGCATCGGCAACGACGGCCGGTTGAAGCCGGCGACCATCGTGATCGCGGGCGAGACCTTCGTGATCCGCCGCCCGGCGCGCGCCGAGCCCGCGTGTCCGCGCACGTTCGACGTGCTGCACGAGGATGCGCGGGTGCGCGTGATCGACAAGCCCGCAGGCCTGCCGGTGCACGCGTCGGCGAAGTTCTACTTCAACACGCTGACTCGCGTGCTGTGGGAGCGCTATCCCGACGAGCCCGAGCTCCAGATCTGTCATCGCCTGGACCGCGAGACGTCGGGCTGTCTCGTGGTCGCGCGCGACCGCGCGGCCGCCGCGGTGATCAAGACCGCGATCGCAGACAAGCGCAAGACGACGAAGCAGTACCTCGCGATCGTCCACGGCCAACCACCGTGGGACCGCGAGATCGTGCTCGACGCGGCGCTGCGGTTGTCGCAGAAGACCGACGCGACTCGCGTCCCGGGCGTGCGAGTGCTCGTCGACGAAGCCGGCGGGCTCGAGGCCGCGACCCGCGTCGTGGTCGTCCGGCGCACCAGCGAGTACGCGCTCGTGCGGTGCACGCTCGTGACCGGCCGCCAGCACCAGATCCGCGTCCACCTCGCCCACGCCGGGTTCCCGATCGTCGGCGACAAGCTCTACGCGCACGGCGACGACGCGTTCGTCGCGTTCTGCGATGGCGGGATGACGCCGGAGCTCGCCGCGCGGTTCGTGTTGCCGCGCCATGCGCTCCACGCCTCGTCGATCGAGCTGCCGCATCCCGACGGCGGGCGCCTGCACGCCGAAGCGCCGCTGCCCGCCGAGCTGCGCGCGTTGGTGCCGGAGTGAAGCCCGCCTCTACGACCGCGCACGGCGCAGCGCGATCACCGCCGCGGCGACCGAGATGATGCCGGCGGGCGCCCAGAACATCACGTAGTACGCCGCGCTCAGCCGAGCCTCGGGAGCCACGTCGGCGAGCGTCATCGCCGATTGCGCGAGCAAGCCGAGACCGGCGGCGCCGAGCAGCAACAGGCCCGCGCCGCGCCGAGCGACGACGAGCGCGCTGCCGAGCATGAGAAACGGTGCGAGCACGAGCGCCGACATCTCGGTCTGGGGCACGAGGTGTGCGCCGAGCGCATAGAGCAGCAGCATCGCGCCTGCCGCCGCGCTCGTGATCGCGGCCCAGCGCGCCGACCGCACGAGGCGATCGTTCGCCGCCCAGACGCGTTTGCCATCGAAGTGGTCGCGCACCGCACCGTGCGATAGCTGGATGAACACGGTCGCGCAGCCGATCACGCCGATCGCCGCGAGCCACGACGTCTCGTCGCGCCAGGTCCGCATCCCGATCGAGTTGAGCGCGCCGCCGAGCGCACCGGCGACGCCGAAGGCCAGCGCGATCCAGCGCGCCCACAGTTGGCGAAACAGCAGGCCGATCGCCGTCGTCAGCGCCGCCACCGCGAGGAACGCCGCGTAGCCGCGGCTCGGCATCGCGTCCCACACGAACGGCCAATGCTCGGCGGCGCGTAGTCCCGCGAACGCCGCATTGCCGGCGAGCATCGCGGCCACGATCGCGACCCTCAGCCCGATCCGCGGCGCGTTACCGACGAACGTCGCCGCGGCCGTGCCGCCGAGTGCGAGCCCGGTCGCGATCATCATCGCCGGCGTGATGTCGCCCCAGTGGCCGGTCCAGGTATAGAACAGCCAAGCGATCGCGCCGGCTCCGACGATCGCCTGGGGGATGACGGGTCGGGACATGACCAATCCTAACGCGCGGCGGAGCGAGAAGACCTGACGACTCGCGGGCGGCCGTATCGGAGGTGCCGTATCAAGGCATCGCTGACAGGAAGGTGTCGGGACATAGCTGACACCTATGAAGGGCGATGCCCTGGAATGCGCGGCGAGTTATGGGTTTGAAGCCCGAGCTCATCACCGATGCGTCGGCGTCGGCGTCGGCTGCGGCGACGGCCGCGGCAACGGCAACGGCTTCGGCATCGGCGACGGCTACGGCATCGGCGACGGCTCCGGCATCGGCGACGGCGACGGCTCCGGCATCGGCGACGGCGACGGCGACGGCTGCGGCTCCGGTCACGGCGACGGCCCCGGCAACGGCTGCGGCGTCGGCGACGGCTCCGGCTGCGGCGACGGCGACGGCATCGGCGACAGCTCCGGCATCGGCGACGGCATCGGCGACGGCATCGGCGACGGCTCCGGGGCATCGGCATCGGCGACGGCTCCGGTCACGTCGACAGGGGGGCAACGGGTACGGCTCCGGCATCGGCGACGGCTCCGGCATCGGGGGCGACGGCTCCGGCATCGGGGGCGACGGCTCCGGCATCGGCGACGGCTCCGGCATCGGCGACGGCGACGGGCGACGGCTCCGCCGGCTTCGCGACCGGCGCGTTTGAATCCGGCATAGGGTGCCGGAATCATCTCCGGCGCGCGCTCACCGCGTGAGCCGGAACAGCATCGCGCGCACGCGATCGAGCGGCGCCTCGATCGCGGCGAAGTCCTCGGCGGTGATGTAGCCGCGCGCCTTGGCGATCATGAGCGCCGTCGACAGCTCGCGCGCGCTGCCGAAGGCGCGGCGGAACATGTCGGGCCGGTCGAGGCCGGCGCGTGCGCTCGCCTCGGCGATGTTGAGCGCGATGCTCTCGGCGGCGCGGCCGATCTCGTCGGCGAGCGACCTGCGCCGCGATCGGAGCTTCGGCTCGACCGGGGCGAGCTGTTCGAGGACGGTGAGCGATTGAGCGAGGACGTCGAGCATGGTGTTGCCTTTCGTGGATGAGCGGACGCCCGATTCGCCGGGGCCGTCTCGCCCGTCGCGCCGCACTCGCGCCGGCGCCGTGACGAGCGCGAGCACAAATCTCCGCACGCGTCGGTCGATCCAACTCGGCGGCGGTCGTTCGCACGCGTCGGTGGCCTCGGCGCTCGGCGCGGCGCTGGCGCGAAGCGGCGCAGGGCGACGGCCCCGGCGATCGGTGCGCCGCGAGCGCGAAAGGTGGCGGCATCGGCATCGGCATCGGCTGCGGCATCGGCTGCGGCTGCGGCGTCGGCATCGGCTGCGGCTGCGGCTGCGGCTGCGGCGACGGCTGCGGCTGCGGCGACGGCTGCGGCTGCGGCGTCGGCATCGGCTGCGGCTGCGGCTGCGGCTGCGGCTGCGGCTGCGGCTGCGGCTGCGGCGACGGCTGCGGCTGCGGCGACGGCTGCGGCGACGGCGGCGGCGACGGCGGCGGCGGCGGCGACGGCGGCGGCGGCGGCGACGGCGGCGGCGACGGCGGCGGCTGCGGCTGCGGCGACGGCGACGGCGACGGCGACGGCTTTAGAACCCTCGATGCTCCTTCGCTCGCGCCGATGGGCGGAACGTCTCTCTCGCCCTGCGCCGCTTCGCGCTTGTCCCGCGCCGAGCGCCGAATGCGCCGGCGTCTGCGATCGACCGCCGCGGAGTTGATCGGCCGGCGATTGCGGTGGTCAGCGCCCGCGCTCGTCACGGGACCCGCGCGAGTGCGGCGCGACGGGCGAGAGAGAGACGTTCCTACCCATCGGCCACTCACTTCGGAGGATCATCATGTCGTTCTACGCCCTCGACTTCGCCCTCGCCGTCCTGCAGCAGCTCGCCCCGATCGAGGCCAAGGTCCGCCGCACGCGCAAGTCACTCGCCGACGAGATCGTCCGCGCCGGCGAGAGCGTCGCGCTCAACCTCAGCGAGGGCCGCATGCGCATTGGCCTCGATCGCCCCGACTTCTATCGCCGCGCCGCCGGCAGCGCGAGCGAGCTCACGACCGCCCTGCTGATCGCGCAGGCGCGCGGCATCATCACCGCCGAAGACTTCGCTGCGATCGACGAGCCGCTCGATCACGTCCGCGCGATCCTGTGGCGGCTCACGCACTGAGCAAGCAGTCTTGCGCCGGCCTCCGCGCCGGCCAAACCGATTTTCGGCACCGCCCAAGCGCGCGAGGTGTAAGCGGGGTGTCAAGAGAACGTCGCCTCGTAACCTCAAGGATCCCGACAAATGTGTCCGCGATCTCTTGAGCACTTCCTCACGGCAACAGCGACGGCAATGGCGACGGCAACGGCAACGGCGACGGCGACAGCGACGGCAACGGCGACAGCGACGGCAACGGCGACGGCGACAGCGACGGCAACGGCGACAGCGACGGCAACGGCAACGGCGACGGCGACGGCAACGGCCACCGAGACGGCGACGGTTACGGCTCCGGTCACGGCGACGGCAACGGTTACGGCTCCGGTCACGGCGACGGTCGCGGCTCCGGTCACGGCATCGCCTGCGGAGACGGAAACAGGACAGCGTCGGAACCGGCGGGCCGGATCACAACAAGCTGAGCTGGCGTTCGCCGCCCGGCCAGGCGGGCAGCTCGCCGACCGCCGCGGTGTGCGCGCGCACCATCGCGTGGAATGCGTAGGCATTCTCGGGTGCGAACGTGTCGTCGGGCGCGTGCATGAAAAAGTACGGACGCTTGCCGGCCGCGATCCAGCGCGCGATCTGCGCGGCCCACGGCGCGACGAACGTCACGCTCTCGGCGAACACTTCGTGCGGCACGCAACGCACGATCGGCTGCTGCGCGGTCGATCCGACGATCACCGGCAGCTCCGGCTTCTTCGCGCGGACCTCAGCGAGCGCGAGGCTATGGCCGGCATGCAAGCCGCGGGCGTCCATCGTGACGAGATCGATGCCGCGCTGCTCGAGTACGGCGAGCGCGGCGCGCCGTGCCTGCGCATCTGCGAAGAACGCTTCGTGCCGGAGCTCGACCGCGTACTGGAAGCCGCGCGGCAACGCGTCGAGGAACGTCGCGAGTCGCGGCACGAGCGGGGGATCGAACCGCGGCGGCAGCTGGAGAAACAACGTGCCGATCAGCCGGCCGAGCGGCGCGATGCGCTCGATGAACCGGCCGGCGTCACCCGACGCGTCGACGAGCAGCTTGTCGTGGCTGACTTCGCGCGGGAACTTGAAGCAGAATCGAAAGTCGGCCGGGACTTGGTCGCGCCAGCGCCGCACGGTCTCGACCGACGGCAGCGCGTAGAACGTCGTGTTGCCCTCGACCGTGTTGAACACCCGCGCGTAGTGCTCGAGGAATTCGCTCGGTCGCGTCGCGGTCGGGAACAGGCGGCCGACCCAGTTCTTGTCGGCCCAGCCCGGGCAGCCGAGGTAGTAGCCGCGCGGCCCGGTCACTGCCAGTGCCACGGCTCGTAGGCCGCGACGAGCCACGGCTGAGCGTCGATGGTCGCGACGATGTAGAGCGGATCACCTGCGAGCTCGCCGACCCGAAGCTTCGCGCCGTCGCGCGGCGCATCGAGCGGGATCGCGACCGGAGCGTCGTCACGGTAGTACGTCAAGGTGACGGCGCTCGGATCGAGCCCGACCGGAGCGAGGGTCAGCGTGCCGTGATCGAGCTTGCCCAGTAGCGTGCGAAACGTGCCGTCGTCGCGGATCTCGCCGAGCGCCGCGATCACGTGCATCTCGAAGTGAGCCGGCGCGGGATAGGCCGGCGACTCGAAGATCGCGAGCTCGGAGCGCACTCCGTGAATGCCGAGCTGGGGATAGCGCCGCTGAGCTTGCGCGAGCAACGCGGTGAGCCGCTTCTTCAGATCCACCGGGTCGCGCACCGCGAACATCCCGCGATTCGCGTGATCGAACCAGCGTTGCACGCCGGCCTCGATCGGTCGATCGGCGGTGACCTCGAAGTGATCGGCGGCGACCGCGTACGGCAGGTGCTCGTCGTAAGGCGCGCGCGCGCGCACGGTCGCGAACATCGGGAACCCCGAAAATGGATACGTGTTGAGCTTCTGATCGAGCGCCGGCACGAACGCGACGAACGCGTCGTAGACCACGAACGCGATCACGAAGATCCGCACGCTGCGCGGTGGCTTCCAGTCAGCCGGGACCTGCGCGGGCGCGACGAGCGCCGGGCGCAGCCAGCCGATCAGCCGATCCCAATCGACGAACACCGCGTACAGCGGCAACCAGTGCAGGTTCCATAGATCCACGACGAGCCCGAGCGCGATCGTCTCGATCACGAAGAACCCGCCACACAACGCGCGCAGCCGCGGCCGGCGCACGAGAAAGCACGCGACGAGCGGCAGCGACTGCGACACGAGGTTCAAGCACGCGACCGTGCGGTAGCGCCAAGGGTCGTCGATGATCCAATTCGCGAGCGCGGGTCGCGGCAGGTCGGCGAGATCGAACGCGACGAGCAGGTGATTGCGCAGCGAATCCGACAACGCCCAGCGCAGCGTGAAGTGGCCGTGGCCGAGCTTGTGGAACGCCGCGCCGGCGAACATCAGCGCGACCGCGAGCTGGACGAGTCGCAGCGACCACTGATAGCCGCGAGCGACGTCGATCGCCGGAAGCCCCCGCACGCGGCGGATCACCGCGTCGAGCGAGAGCACGTCGCCGCCGCGCGCTCCGAGAAACGCGAACTGAGCGATGAACACGACGTTGTATTGATGCGACCACGTCTTCGTCGATGCGTACGACAGCGCCGCGAGCGCGACCGCCGATGCAAAGCTGACCGCGGTCGAGGTCCGCGAGCGCAAGCCGAACAACATGCAGGCGGTCGACGCCCACGCGATGACGCGGAGCACCGCGACGACCAGCTCGCCGGGGGCCCAGTGACCGAACAGCATCCAGATCCCGACCGGCCGATACAGCGTGTGTGCACCGGGCACGTCGCCGGTCGACATCGGCCGCCCGAGGCGGGCGAGCGATAACAGCACCGCGACCGCGAGCGCGACGCGCACGATCGCCGCGGCATAGCGCCCTCCGTCGGCAAACCAGTACCGCTGCCAGCGCGTCACCCGGGGCACGTTACCTCGGGTGGGTGGTGTCGCACACGTGGCTGAATGCCCCCGTGACGCGAGATCATGGAGTCTGGCGCCGCAGCCGGCTACGATCGCGGTGATGACGGTACGGCTACGGGTTTGTCTGGCGATCGCTCTCGCCGGCTGCGGCGGCAACAGCAGCAACGCCACAGACGCGCCCGGCGGCGATGGCGCAGGCGGTGATTCGCCCGGCGTACCGACGAACGTCGCCGTGACCGTCACGAACCACCCGACCGATGCAGCGATGTTCAGCTACGTCGCGGCCTATGCCGACGGCGACGGGGCATGGCAGCTCGCACCGACGCCGAACGGCGACATCTATACCTTACCGATCACGTCGTCGACCTATCGGTTCGCATACACCTGCGACGCGCCGCTCGCCGCCGGCGGCACCGATGCGCGGGTCGTCAGCCTCGCCCACTTCGCGACGGCCGCGCGCCCGAACCTGAGCTTCGCGCTGCCCAATCGCTGCACCGATCGCCTGGCCGCGACCGTCCAGCTCAGCGGCACGATCTCGAACCTACCCGGAGACGGCTCGCTCGAGGTGCTGTGGGGCGATCGCAACCTCGTGGTGGGAGCGAACGGCAAGTACAGCGCGATGGTCCAACCCGCGACGCGCGACCTGTTCGTTGCCCACATCGTCGCGACGACCGGAACGACGACCGATCCGACGATCGACTACATCGCGAGCGCGCGCGGCGTCACGGTGAGCGATGCGACGGTGCAGAACATCGACTTCTCGACCGCTCAGCCGCTCGCGACGTTCGCGGTCACCGCAAACGGCAACGTCGGCAAAGTGTCGACCGAGACCGATCTCGCCACCGCGAACGGCACGAACGCCGCGCTCGTGGTCGCCGGCATGGCGCCGCTGGCGACGGGCTCGCTGCCCGCCGTCGAGATGCAATCGGACGACGTCTACAACCAGATCATCACCGAGACCAGCAGCGGCCAGGCCATGACGACCTCGAACGCGACCGCGCTGCCCGGCGCGATCACGTACTCGGCACCGGCGCCACTCGGCGGGGCGCTCGCCTCGGTCACCGGCACGACGCCCTACCCGATCATCACGACGTCGTGGAATGCGTACGCGAACGCGATCGGCTACACGTGGACCGCGGCGCAAGCGCTGACCGGCAGCGCGTGCGCCGCCGGCGAGCTCGCCTGCACGATCACGTGGACGTCATGGGATGGCGTGACCACCGGCGCAGGCGTGTACGAGATGCCGGACCTGTCCGCGCTCCCGGGCTGGTCGCCGGCGTTCGAGCTCGTCGCGGGCGCACTGGTCGCCGGGTCCGTTCAGGCCTCGACCTCGAGCGCGGGTGCGACAGATTATCCCGCCGGCAACCCGGCGGCCGGTACTCAGCGCACGTTCGCGCGCTCGGCGTGGTCCGTCACGCCGTAGCGCTACGTGGTAGACCACCACCGTGGCCAAGGATCGCGCGGCGCCGTTCTCGCGCAAGCACCGGCGGTATTGGATCACGGTGACCGGCGGCATGCTGTTGATCGGGCTCGTCAACGTCACGATCGGGCTGTGCTCGTACACCCCGGCCCCTGACAAGCACGTGCGGATGCAGGTCGGCACCCGGCCGGTTCGCCCGCCGATCGATGCCGCGGGCTCGATCGGAGTCGGCGAGCTGCCTTCCGCGGTGATGCGCTCGTTCGCCGCGAAGTATCCGCAGACGATCCCGGCGATGGTCGAGCAAGACGGCGATCAGTACGTCATCACGTTCCCGCCGGGCAAGGCTCACACGCGCGCCACGTTCACCGGCGACGGCACGTTCGTCTCGGACGAATAGCGCTCCTACTTGAACCGCAGCTCGAACGGCAAGCGCTCCTGCGCCGCTTCCGGCGCGAGCAACAACGACGCCGGGACGCTGCGCAGCAACTCGCGTAGCGCGGGGATCGCGAGCGGCGATGCATCGACCTGCTCGATGCCGAGCAACGACTCGAGGACGCCGAGCACGTTCGGCGGCGGGCGCGGCAGCCCGATCGTCTCGACCTGTGTCTCCGCCGACAGGTGCGCCGCGTGCTTCGCTTCCGCGATCGCATCGCCGAGCCCGCCGAGCTGATCGACGAGGCGCAACCCGATCGCCTGCGCGCCGGTGTAGACGTGGCCGCGCCCGACCTTGTCGACGTCGTTCTTCGACATGTGGCGGCCTTCGGCGACCGCGCCGACAAATCGGCCATACATGTAGCGCAGCTCCTCGAGCATCACCGCGCGCTCCTCGTCGGTGTACGGCCGGAAGTTGCTGTCGAGATCGGCGCGCTTGCCGCGCGTGTAGGTCGACGTTGTGACCCCGACCTTCTCGAGCAGGCCGCTGACGTCGAACTTGCCGTGGTAGATTCCGATCGAGCCGGTGATCGTCATCGGCTCGGCGAAGATCTTGTCGCAACCGGCGGCGACGAAGTAGCCGCCCGACGCGGCGTAGTCGCCCATCGAACAGATGATCGGCTTGATCTTGCGGGTCGCGAACACCTCGCGCGAGATCATCTCGGACGCGACCGCGCTGCCGCCGGGAGAGTTGATGCGCAGCACGATCGCGCCGATCCGCGGGTTCGCGCGCGCGAGCTCGATCGCGGCGATGATCGTTTCTGCGCCGGAGACCGGGTCGCCGATCAGCGGCAACGTTTGCGACTTGCCGTCGGTAATGTCGCCGTCGATATAGATCACCGCGACGCCCGGGCGCTGCCAGCGATCGGCGCGAGCGAGCGTCGGACCGTCCACCGGGTAGACCCGATGGAGCTCGCCCGCGATCAGCTCCGAGATCTTGTCCCGCGCGCCGACGCCGTCGACGAGCTCGGGTATCGATGCGAGATCGCCGGCGGTGTACGGCCCGTTGTCGACGAGCGCTTGCAACCGCGCGCGGTCGAGCTTGCGGCTGTCGCCGACCTCGGTCAGCCAGCGATCCCACAGCGAGTCGACGACTTCGTCGTGCATCTTTGCCGCGACCTCGGTCGGCCCGGTCTCGGTGTACATCTCGGGCGCGCTCTTGAATTCGGCGACCTTGTCGAACTGCGGCACGATGCCGAACAGATCGAACGCGCCGCGGAAGTAGAACGCGGTGCCCGCGAGCCCGACGAGATGGAGCTCGCCCGCCGGATCGACGTAGATCTTGTCGGCCGCGCTCGCGACGAAGTAGTCGCGCCCGGTCGCGGCGCCGAGGTAAGCGAACACTTTCTTGCCGCCGCGGCGGAGCGCGAGCAGCTCGCCGCGCAGCTCCTCGAGCGTTGCGAGCCCGCCTTCGACGCCGCTGAACGTGACGACGACGGCCTTCGCGCTCGAATCCCGCCCGATCGCGCGAAACCGCTCGACGAGCTCGCTCAGCTGACGCGTAGCGATCTCGCCGGACAGGTCGACGCGCTCGATGTGATCGTCGGGCGCGATCACCGATGCCGGCCCGAGCTCGGAGATCCGCGCGATCACCGTGCCACCGAGCGGATTGCGTGCACCGGTATCGCTGCGCAGCCCGGTCGCCAACGCGGTGACGCCGACCTGGCCGAACGAGAGCTCGACGCCGATCGTCGCGCGAATGTCGCGACCGTCTTGCTCGATAGTGCCGGTCGGCTGGTCGACGTAGGCGTAGAGCTGCCGGGTCTCGACCTGCGCGTGGACATACACGCCACGAGCGGCGCGGGCCGAGGCGCGGACCCATCCGTCGACGTCGCCGCGGGTCTCGCCGACCCTGCCCCCGATCGCGACCTCGAGGACGTCGGACTCGAGCGGACGGAGCGAAGCTTCGAGCTCGTAGCGGCGTTGCACCGGTGAGCCGCCGATGTCGCGGGTCGCGATGTCGCGCAACGCCGCGCCGAGCGCGAGGTAGTTACCGAACCGTCGCGCGATGCCGAGATCGAACGCGTTGATCCCGGAGGTCGCGCCGCCGCCGATGAAGTGGTGCCACGCGAGCCCCAGGCCGATGTCCCACGGCAGCATCGCCGCGCCGGTCGTCGTGAACCGAAACGGCGTGCCCGGATCGGGCACCAGATCGGTCCGCGGTGGGCGCAGCCATTCGGCGCCGAGCCCGATGCCGAGCCGACGAAAGTACCGCCCGCCAAACGCATAGCCGGCGAACGCGCCGAACCCCGGCCCGTCGCTGGTCGCGACGCTCGCGTCCTCGAAGTCCGCGACGAGCGACGCTTCGAGCCCGTGCAAGAACACGAGGCCGCCGGGATTCTCGGTCACCGTCCGCGCATCGAGCTCGCCGGCCAGCGGCGTGGTCGGCATCGCGACGCCGTCGGTCGGCTCGGCGGCGTATCGCCGATCGGCGGTTTGCGCGTGCGCGGTAGCGACCGTCGCGGTCAGCGTCGCGAGAACGGCGAAACGCACTCGCGCACCGTAACATCACCTGAGCCACGCAGCGGCGGGGCACTCGGGATTATAATGGCAGCGTGCCGAACCCGACGCTGCTCGAGCGCCATCCGCTGCTGGTCAACCTCGCACCCGAGCAGATCGTGCGACTGTCGCGCGCGGGTGAGATCGAGAGCTACAACGCGGGCGAGCCGATCGTCGTTGAAGGCAGCCTCGGCGATGCGCTGTTCCTGATCCTGTCGGGGCAAGTCGCGGTCCACCGCGGCGCCCAGACCTTCGCGACGTTGTCCGGCGGCGAGTTCTTCGGCGAGATGTCGCTGGTCGAGCCCTCGCCGCGCTCGGCGACCGTGACGTCGATGCAGGCGACGTTCTTGTTCCGGCTGCCGCACGATTCGCTCCGCCAGTTGATCAGCGACGATCCGCAGGCGTCGTCGGTGCTGCTCGTCCAGATCGTGCGCACCCTGTCGGATCGGCTGCGCCGAGCGAATCACATGTTGTCGTCGGTCGACATGCTCGCGGACTGGCTCGCCGGCTCGATGGTCTAGGGGTTCAGCGCGACCCATCGCCGCCGGGCAGCCCGTACTGTGCCCCGGCGCCGGGTTGCTCCATCACCGGGTCGTGCATGATGGCCCAGATGCTCACGGCCATGACGATCGCGCCGGCGCCCAACGTGATTCCGCCGGCGAGCGTGAGGTCGTTGCGATGGTTCGCGAGACCGACGGGTAGCAAGGCCGCGCCGGTGGCGAAAGACGCGCCTCCGAACGTCGCGCCCAGCACGCCGAGGACGAAGCCGGCGCCGCCCGACTTGCGCCAGCCGAGCGCGCGACGATAGATCGTGGGCCGCGGAGACGCGAGCACGTGTACGACCTCGGTCCCGCCCGAGCCGCGCATCGGAAACGTCAGGACCTGCGGGCCCAGCGGCAGATCCAGGACGCAAGGCGACATGCACACCGACTGGACCTCGAGCTCCTCCGTATCGAGGGACAGGTCATTCACCTGCTCGGTGACCTCGACCGACTTCACCACGTCCACCTGGGCCGGCCCGTTCACCACGTCGACGTAGATCCGACCGCGCCCGGGAGGGACCGGGCTCGTCGAGGACGGCACGTCGGTCGGGCCGGGCGTCGCGACGGCGGGGAGTGTGTGGGTGCAGCCGGCAGCGGCGAGTGCGAGCAGAACGGCGCACCGGGAATCGATTCGCATCACCGCGCGAGCTCGAGGAGCTGCGCGATCGCGGCGTCCCATTCGGCGGGCTCGTCGCGGCGTTGCCGCAAGAACCGCTCGACCGCGGGATAGCGCGCGACCGCGGCATCGACCTTCGCGTCGCGGCCGGTCTGGTAGGCGCCGAGCGTGATCAAATCGCGATGCTCTTCGTAGATCGCGAGCTGTTCGCGCAACCGCGCGGCGGCTTCGGCGTGGCGCGGATCGGCGACCCACATCATCAGCCGCGACACGCTCGCGACGACGTCGATCGGTGGGAAGTGGCCGCGCTGCGCTAGCCGGCGATCGAGCACGATGTGGCCATCGACGAGACTGCGCACCTCGTCCGCGATCGGCTCGTCGAGATCGTTGCCCGCGACGAGCACGGTGTAGATCGCGGTGATCGCCCCGGTGGCGGTCGCACCCGCGCGCTCGATCAGCCGCGGCAGCAGCGCGAACACGCTCGGCGGATAACCGTGGCGCGCCGGCGGCTCGCCGGCCGACAGCCCGACCTCGCGCTGGGCTCGCGCGACGCGGGTCAGCGAATCGACGAGCAGCAACACCTGTGCGCCGCGGCGCTCGCGAAACCATTCGGCGATCGCGGTCGCGGTGTGGACCGCGCGCAGCCGGACGAGCGGTGGCGCATCACTCGTCGCGCACACGACGACGACGCGCGCTCGAGCCGACGCGAGCTCGGTGCGCAACAACTCGGCGAGCTCGCGCCCGCGCTCGCCGACCTGGCACAGCACGATGACATCGGCATTAGAGCCGCGCGCGATCTGGCCGAGCAGCGTCGACTTGCCGACCCCGGCGGCGGCGAACAGGCCGACGCGCTGACCTCGACCGAGGGTCAACATCGCGTCGAGCGCGCGCACGCCGGTCGGCAGGGGCGCCGTGATCGCGGGTCGGTCGAGCGCGGGAGGTGCGCCGCGATCGACGGCCCAGCGCTCGCCGACGAGCGCAGGTCCCGCATCGACCGGCTGGCCGATGCCGTCGAGCACGCGGCCCAGCAGGTCATCACCAGCGCGCAGCGCGAGCGTCTCGCCGGTTCGCCACACCGCGCTCGCCGACGCGACGCCCGCGAGCTCGCCGAGCGGCAGCAGCACGGCTTGTTCGCCGCGAAATCCGACGACCTCGGCGAGCAACGGCTGATCGTCGCGGCGATCGATCTTGACGACCTCGCCGAGCGCGACCCCGGGCACGGTCGCGCGGACGACCAAGCCGACGACATCGTCGACCCGGCCTTCGGCGATCGCGACCTCCGCACGCGCCGGTCCACGGGTCGCCACGACGTCGGCCGCGGCGCGAGCGCGCTCGCGCTCGACGTCGCTGCGCGCGTCGGCGAGCAGCTGCTGGGCCTCGGCGCGCGCGTCCTCGACGATCCGAGCGGCCAGCGTGCGAGCGTCGTGCTCGTCGCCGCCGATGACCCGCCCCGCCTTCATCGCGCTCGATTATACCGCCGCGAGCGCGGGCCAGGTGGGGCAGTTTGCGAGCGGCGCGGCCGCCGATGCCGCGAACGCCTGCGCGATCACCAGCCCGCGGTCGCGGCGCAAGCGCAGCGCGAGCTGGCGAGCCGCGAACGGCACCGCGGCGACGTACGGCGCGATCGCGTGAGCCCCGATCTCGAGCACGTCGCCGCTCGCACAGCGCTCGATCACCGCCCGCGCCAGGCCGAGCGCCCCGCGCCGCGGCGGCTCACCGATCCGCGTCGCCGCCGCCCGCAACGGCGCCGACGATCGCGCGAGCTTCTCGAGCGCGCCCTCGCCCGCGATCGCCAACGCAAACGCGAGCTGATCGGCACCGACGGCGTGCAACCACGCGACGAGCGCAGCCGCGGGCAAGGTGACCGCCTCTGCGATCGTCCGCGGCGGCCCGGTGCGCTCGACCGTCGCCGGCATCGCGGGGAGCTCCGCGCACGCCCAGCGCGCGAGCCAGACCGATGTCGGATCGCCGCTGCCACCGGCGAGCGCAGCACGCGCCGCGATCGGCAAGCCGGCGAGCGCCGCTTCGATCCACGACGGATCGATGCCGCGCAGCCCGGGAGGTAGCGGCGCACGCGCGATCGCGGCCCAGGTCGCGCGCTCGCGGCTCGCGACGCGCCGGCAGTGCAACGCCCTCGCCTCGTCACCGATCGGCCCGGCGATGCGCGCGAGCACGCGACCGGCATCGGGACCTAGCGCATGACCGGCGGCCGCTAGTGCGGCGGCGATCATTCCGCACCGCCATGCGGCGGCGCTGCCTCCGGGCCCCCGTCGGCGATCACGACAGCTCGTGGGTGCCGGTCTCGGCGCGACGCCTGCGCCGGGCCGGTCGCAGCTTGTAGCGCAGCAGCTTGCCGCCGGGGCCGCGCGGCAGTGCGTCGACGAACTCGATCCAGCGCGGATACTTGTACGGCGACAAGCTCTGCTTGACGTAGTCCTTGAGCTCGGCCTCGAGCTTGTCGCCGCTCGCGTAGCCGACGTTGGTCACGACAAACGCGAGTGGTTTGACCAAGCCTTCGTCGTCGGGCGTGCCGATCACCGCGCACTCCCACACCGCTTCGTGAGCGGTCAGCGCGTTCTCGACCTCCGACGGCGAGACCCACTTGCCGCCGACCTTGAACAAGTCGTCGACCCGACCGCAGTGATGATAGAAGCCCTCGCGATCGATCATGAAGCGGTCGCGCGTCGTGAACCATCCGTCGGCGCGCAGCTCGTTGCCGCCATCGCCCCCTCCCCAGTAGCCGGTGAACAGCGACCCGCATTGCAGCTCGAGCGTGCCGATCTCGTCGACGCCGACCGGATCGCCATCTTCGTCGACGAGCCGGACCTGGACGCCGGCGAGCGGCTTGCCGCACACGCCCGGTCGCGCCCCCGGATCGTTGCTCTTGCCGGCGAGCGCGAACTGGAAGATCTCGGTGAGGCCGTAGCCGACGACGACCTCGGTGCCGAGTACGCTGCGGATCCGCGGGATCAGCCGCTCCGGCATGCCCTCCGCGCCGGCGACGGCGTGGCGCAACGTCGAGAGCGGGCGCGGGGTCGCGTCTTGCTCGGCATCGTGCGCGAGCTGCGCGTACACCGACGGCGTCGCGAACAACACGGTCGGCTGATAGGTCCGCAGCGCCTCGAACAACGCGTCCGAGCGCGGCTGCGCCGGGAACAGCAGCGACTCGGCCTGGACCGCGAGCGGCAGGACCAACCCGGCGCCGAGCCCGTACGCGGTCGACAGCCGCGCGACCGACAAGATCCGATCGCCGTCGCCGAGCTGGAGCAGGCCGCGCGCGAACGAGTCACGCGCCGCTTCGATCGTGCGCTGGCTATGTGGGCACCGCGCGCAGCTCGCCCGGGCCCGAGCCGGCCGAATACAGCAGCAGCGCGACGTCGGTCACCCCCGCGGGAACATGCGGCAGCGCTGTCGCGTCCGCGACGATCTTCGCGAAGTCGTGACTGCCGGCGAGTTGCGCTCCGACGCACACCACCTCGCGCAGATCCGGCGTCTCGTTGCGAACCGCGTCGAGCACCTCTTCGTGCTCGGGATCGGTGATCGCGATGACCGCACCGCAGTGGAGCACGTACTCTTGAACATCATCCGGCGTCGACAGCTCGGACACCGGCACCGCGACCGCGCCCGCGTGGATCGTGCCGAGGATCGCGGCGGCCGCTTCGAGCGTGTCGCGCATCAGGATCAGCACGCGCTCGCCCCGCCCTAGCTTCAGGGCGCGCAACGCCGCCGAGGTCTTGGCGACCATCGTCGCGAGCTCGTCGCGGGTCCAGGCCCGGTTACCCTCGCGCAACACGATGCGACCGCCGGCGCCGTTCGCGAGCGCGCCATCGAGCAGCCAAGCTGCCAGGTTCCCGACCGAGGACATCCCGCCGTTATCGTAGAACAGGACCGCGGCTGGGACAAAACAATCGACGCCATGGCCCCGCGGAATGCCCGATAGGGCGATCCGGCGTCGGAACGTGGCAAGCTCCGATGCCGAATGCGCGTGATCGGCGGCGAGCTCGGTGGACGCGTGCTTCGCGCACCGCGCGGGGCTTCGACCCGGCCGACGTCGGAGAAAGTCCGAGAGGCGATCTTCCAGATCGTCGAGCACGCCGGGCTGGAGCTGACCGATGCTCACGTTCTGGACCTGTTCGCCGGCTCCGGCGCGATGGGGATCGAAGCGCTCTCGCGCGGTGCCGCCCATGCCACGTTCATCGACACCGGCAAGCCGCAGCTCGCGGCGATCCGCGACAACCTGCGCGAGCTCGCGCTCGACCGGCGCGCGACCGTGGTCGCCGGCGACGCGGTCTCGCTGGCCAGCCGCCACGTCCCGCCGGCGCCGTGGCAGCTCGTCATCGTCGACCCGCCCTACCGGTCCGACCTCGCGGTCCGCGCGGTCTCCGCGATGCCGGCGGCACGTCTCGCACCCGGCGCCGTGATCGTCATCGAGCACGATCGGCGCAACGCGCCTCCCGACGAGCTGCGAAGTCTGCTACGAACGGACCAACGTCGCTACGGCGACACTCTCGTCTCGTTCTACCGCGTGCCGACATGACGAAATCCACTTCGGTAGCCGTTTACCCCGGTACGTTCGACCCGATCACGAACGGCCACCTCGACGTGCTCGAGCGCGCGCTCGCGCTGTTCACGAACGTGATCGTCACGATCGCGCCGAACGAGCGCAAGCATCCGCTGTTCACGCCCGACGAGCGGATCGCGTTCATCCGCGAGGCGCTGCCGCATCACGCCGGCCGGCTCGACTACGCGGTGTTCGACGGCCTGCTCGTCGATTTCTGCCGAAGTCGCGGAGCCACCGTGATCGTGCGCGGCCTACGCGCCCTCGCCGACTTCGAGTACGAATTCCAGTTCGCGCACATGAACCGCCGGCTCGCACCCGGCGGTCGACACCGTGTTCTTCATGACCGACGAGCGCAATCACTACGTCAGCTCGTCGCTCGTCAAGGAGGTCGCCAGCCTCGGCGGCGACGTCAACGGCCTCGTGCCGCCATCGGTCGTCACCGCGCTCGCGGCCAAGTATCAGAGGAAGCCATGAGTCAAGCCGTCAAGATCGCGTCCCGCCTCGATCCGATCAAGCCGTCGATCACGCTCGCGGTCACCGCGAAGGCCGCGCGGCTCAAGGCCGACGGGATCGACGTCGTCAGCTTCGGCGCGGGCGAGCCTGACTTCGACACGCCGGACCACATCAAAGACGCGGCGCGCGAATCGCTCGGCAAAGGCGTCGGCAAGTACACCGAGGTCGCCGGCATCGCGGCGCTGCGCAAAGCGGTCGCGACCGAGCTGACGCGCGTCCACAACGCGAAGATCGATCCGGCGGACGTGCTCGTGTCATGCGGTGCGAAGCACTCGCTGTTCAACCTCATTATGGCGCTGCTCGATCCGGGCGACGAGGTCCTCGTCCCGGCGCCGTATTGGGTCAGCTACCCCGACATGATCATGCTCGCGGGCGGCAAGCCGGTCATCGTCCCCGCGCGCGCGGACGACGACTTCGCGGTCACCGCCGCCCAGGTCGCCGCTGCATGCACCGCGAAGACCCGCGCGATCGTGCTCAACAACCCATCGAACCCGACCGGCGCCGTCTACACCCGCGCGCAGATCGAGGCACTCGCCGAGGTCGTCGTCGCGAAGAACCTGCTCGTGATCTCCGACGATATCTATCGCCAGCTCGTCTACGCCGGCGCGGAGTACGTCTCGATCGCGGCGGTGTCAGCGGCGCTCGCCGATCGCACGATCCTCATCGACGGTGCGTCGAAGACCTATGCGATGACCGGTTGGCGCATCGGTTACGCCGGAGTCACCGCCGCGCTGTCGCCGATCATCAAGGCGATGAGCAAGATCCAGGGCCAGTCGACGTCGAACCCGACGCACATCGCGCAGATCGCGGCGCTCGCCGCGCTCACCGGGCCGCAAGCCTGCGTCGAGGTGATGCGGCGCGCGTTCGACGAGCGGCGGATCGAGATGGTGAGGCTGCTGCGCGCGATCCCCGGCATCTCTTGCCGCGAGCCGAAGGGCGCGTTCTACGCGTTCCCGGATCTGTCGAGCTTCGTCGGCAAGAAGCTCTCCGGACGGGAAGCGCCTGGCGACCGACGTGGAGCTCTGCGACTGGCTGCTCGATGCCGGCAAGGTCGCCGTCGTGCCGGGCTCGGGGTTCGGTGCACCGGGCCACGTCCGGCTGTCGTATGCGTGCAGCATGGCGAACATCAAAGAAGGCGTCGACCGCCTGGCCAAGTCGCTCGCGACGCTGAGCTGATCACGGGCGTTATCTACGACCGCTCTCGCGTTGCGAAGCGCGTCACTCCGGCGTGAACGAGACCATCACCGCCGCCCACGACGACATCCCTGTCAGCGTCAAGCTCGCGTCGACCGCGCCGACCGGGACGCTCGCGTCGGCGCTGAACAGCGGGACGGTGACACCGCTGGCATCGGTCGCGATCGCTTCGATCTGGAACGGCGGATCGATCGCCTCGTTGACAGTGTTGTCGTGGGCGAGCGCGATGACGATCCGCTCGCCGTCGACCGTGTCGACGAGCGGACCGACGTCGACCTCGTCGGGATCGTTCGCGCCCGGCCCGTTCGTCTCCGTCGCGCTATCGAATGGCATCGCCGCGGCGCCGTCGTAATCGTGGAGGATCAGTGACGCCTCCGAGTTGCCGAGATTACTGAGGTCGGTCGCGAGCACGACGGTCAGCGGGCCAGCCGACTTCGCGGTCGCGTAATAGAGCGAGACGATGCTGTTGTCCTTGGAGCTCGCCGTCGTCGCGAGATGATAGTCATCGGAGTCCGAGTCGGTGACCCCGTGCGAGTCGCCTTCGAAGGTCGCGACGGCCGCGACGATCAGGTCGCCCTCGCCGACCGCATTGTCGAACGAGAGGGGCGTCGGCGGGTCGTCGTGATGCCACGCATGGCTCGTGGTCTGGACGAGATGGATGCCCGGCCCCGGCGCCACGGTCGGCGCATCCGCGAACCCTTTCGGCTGGACATCGAACACGCGCTGGCATCCCATGCTCGCGAGGACGCCAGCGAGCACGGTCACAGCCCCACGGCACATCCCCTTCACTATATAACACCAGCTCGATGAATCGTGAGTTCGCGTTCCCCGGCACCCGTCCGCACTTCGCGCGAGACCGCGTCATCGACATCCAGCACATCGCGCTCGAGCTCGAGCTCGATCCCGCAGCGCGCTCGATCACCGGCACCGCGACCTTGCGCGGCGTCGTGCTCGCCGCGGGGACGCGAGTCATCGAGCTCGATGCGGTCGAGCTCGCGATCGACAAGGTCAGCGTCAACGGCGCGACCGCGCGGTTCCGCCACGACGGCAAGACGTTGCAGATCGAGCTCGGCGTCGCGGTCGCCGCCGGCGCGACCCTGACGTTGGCGATCGCGTATCACGGCTCGCCGCGGCGGGGGATCTACTTCATCGCGCCCGACGAGGGTTACCCGAACAAGCCGACGCAGATCTGGACGCAAGGCCAGGACGAGGACAGCCGCTACTGGTTCCCGTGCTTCGACTCGCCGCACGAGAAAGCGACGAGCGAGGTCACGGTCACCGTGCCCGCACCGATGTTCGCGCTGTCGAACGGCGTGCTCGTCGCCGATCGCACGGTCGGCGGCAAGCGTACGTTGCACTGGCGGCTCGATATCCCGCACAGCTGTTACCTCATCACGCTCGCGGTCGGCGACTTCGCGACGATCGAGACCGCGTGGCGCCATGTCCCGGTCGTGTACTACTGCGCGCGCGGTCGCGAAGCCGCGGCCGAGCGCACGCTCGCACGCACGCCGCAGATGATCGAGCTGTTCTCGAAGAAGTTCGGCGTGCCCTTCCCGTATCCGCAATACGCGCAGGTGTTCGTCGGCGACTTCATCTTCGGCGGCATGGAGAACACGAGCGCGACGACGATCACCGATACCGTGCTGCTCGACGAACGCGCCGCGCTCGATTACGACGTCGATGCGCTCGTCGCGCACGAGCTGACTCATCAGTGGTTCGGCGATCTCGTGACGTGCCGCGATTGGGGCGAAGGCTGGCTCAACGAAGGGTTCGCGACGTACGGCGAGTACCTGTGGCGCGAGCATCACGAAGGTCGCGACGCCGCAGACCTCGAGCTCGAGGACTGGGCTAGCACGTATTTCGGCGAGGACTCCGAGCGCTACCGTCGCACGATCGCGACGAAGCTCTACGACGAGCCGATCGATGTCTTCGATCACCACCTCTACGACAAGGGTGGGCGCGTGCTGCACATGCTGCGCGACCTACTCGGCGACGAGGCGTTCGGCAAGACCCTCGCGCACTACCTGACCAAGCATCGCCATGGGCTCGTCGAATCGCGCGACCTCGCCCGCGCGGTCGAGGACGCGACCGGCAAGGTCCTCGACTGGTTCTTCAGCCAGTGGGTCATCGATGGCGCGGGCCACCCCGAGCTCGACATCTCGATCAGCTGGGACAGCGAGCACAACCTCGCGCAGGTCGCGATCGAACAGAAACAGAAGGTCGAGCACGCGACGCCGTTGTTCCGCGTGCCGACCCGGATGCGGTTTCGCGTCGGCGATCGCGATCTCGACGTCGCGATCGAGCTGACCGAGCGCAACCAGACGTTCCGCATCCCGCTCGCCGCGGAGCCGACGCAAGCGATCTTCGATCCGGGTCGGATCGTGCTCGCGCAGCGCAAGATCGACAAGCCCGAGCCGCTGTGGACCGCCGAGCTCGCCAGCGCGACCCTCGCGATCGATCGGATCGCGGCTGCGACCGCGCTCGCGAAGCGCGGGGGGCCGGCCGCGGAGCACGCGCTCGGCATCGCGCTCGAACGCGACCCGTTCTGGGCGGTGCGGGGAGCCGCCGCGACTGGCCTCGGCCGGCTGCGCACGCCGACCGCGCGCGACCACCTCATCAACCGGATCGCCGCCGAGCTCCACCCGCGGGCGCGCCGCGCGATCGTCCGAGCGCTCGGCGAGTTCACTCACGATGTCGCCGCCGGCGATGCGCTCGCCCAGGTCGTGCAGCGCGGCGATGCGAGCTACTTCGTCGAGGCCGAGGCGTGTCTCGCGCTCGGACGGACGCGGTCGCCGCGCGCGAGCGAGTTGTTGCGCAACGCCGCGAGCCGCGACTCGTTCACCGACGTGATCCGCCAACACGCCTATCGCGGCCTCGCCGAGGCGCGTGACGACAGCGCGATCGGTCTGCTCGTCGAAGCGACGCGCTGGGGTCGACCAACCCAGGGCCGGCGCGCCGCCGCGACCGCGTTGGCGATCCTGCTACACGGCCGCCGTGATCGCGAAGCGCGCGACGTGCGCGAGCGGCTCGAGCTGCTGCTCGCCGACAAAGACTTCCGCGTTCAGGCCGCGGCGGTCGAAGCGCTCGTCCAGCTCGGCGATCCGGCCGCGATCCCCGCGATCACGCGGATGATCGAGCGCGAGCTCGATGGCCGGCTGCGCCGCCGAGGCCGCGAGGTGATCCGCGATCTCGGCGAAGGCTCGCCGCTCGCGGATGACGTCAAGCGACTGCGCGACGAGGTAGGCGAGCTGCGCGCCGCCGCCACCGCGTTACGCGATCGGCTCGACCTGCTGGACGCGAAGAAGAAGCCGGCGGTGAAGCCGAGCGCGAAGCAGTCGGGGAAAAACAAAAAGAAAAAGAAGCGTTAGTCCGCGACGAGCTCGGCGACCAGGCCGTCCAGGGTCTTGCGCGCTCGCTCCATCTCGTCGCGGCGCAGCGTCACCCCGCCGACCGCCGCGTGGCCGCCGCCGCCGTAGCGCGCGCACATCGCGCCGATGTCGTGGCGCCGCGGCTTCGAGGTCCACGGGTTGACCCCGACCGAGATCTTGATCGTCGTGTCGGTCGACGTGCCCGACACGGCGTAGCGACACGCCGGATACAGCAGGTAACCCAGAAACCCGGGGCTGCGCGCGCCGACGTCGTCGAACCGATCGAACACGATGACGTCGTCGTGCCAGACGCCGAGCTTTCGGACGTCGGTCAGCTCTTGCGCGCGCTCGGCCTCGACCTTGGCGAGCTGCGCCGCGATGTCCGGCCGGGCCGCGAGCTCGGCGAGTGACGCGTGCGACAACCACTCCACATACTGCGCGGTATCGACCGGCGTCCGGCCGTGCGCGAGCCATGCCGCGAGCCGCTGCGCGGGTTGCTGCAACGCGACCGCGTCTGCGGCGGAGTCGAACTGCGCCGCATCGATCTTGTCGGCCCACGTCACCGCGTCGACCAGATGCGGCGGCGGCTGCCAATCCCAACCCGCGGCGAGCCGGCGTGCGATCAAGCCCGCGCACGACGGCGCGGTCGGATCGAAGAACCACGTCGGCGCGTGGACCCGGTCGAACACCTCGCGCAGCGCCGGCGGTTGAAACGCGGTCGGGTGGTGATCGAACCACCACCGCATCTTCGGGTCGGCGCAGAACCGGAAGTCGACGCAGGCGTGATCGTCGGCATCGAGCGGGACGCCGTCGAACGGATCGCCATCGCGGTGGACCATGCCGATCGGCTTGACCACGACGTCTGGCGCGATGACGTCGCGATAAAACGCCGCGAACAACGCGGCGGAAGTCGTGCCGTCGAAGCAAGCGTCGTGAAAGAACAGCTTGAGGAGCCGGGCCACTCGAACGCAGCCATCATACCCACGAGATCTGCCCCGCGCGACGTGGGGTGAGGTGTTACAACCGGCGCATGTCCCCTGCTACGTACTCCTGGGTCCTGGCGGGCCACCTGATCGGCGTCGTCCTGTGGATGGGCGCGCTGTTCGCGGTCTACTGGTTGCTGCGCGTCCATGCGCACGCGCCCAAGGACGTGCACGACAAGCTGACGCTGATGGAGCGATCGCTCGCGATGTCGATGGACATCGCCGCTGCGGCGGCGATCGGCTGCGGCCTCGCGATGTCGCTGTCGCCGGTCAACCTGTTCAAGGTCACCGATACCAACAAGCCGTGGCTGCACATCAAGCTCACGCTCGTCGTGCTCGCGATCCTTTCAGTCCACGGCATGGTTCGCGCGCGGGTCAAGAAGTTCAGCCAAGGCAAGGTCACGCCGATGCCGCAATGGGCGTGGAGCTTGCTGCTCGTCGGGATCGTCGGCGCGATCATCTGCGCGACGACGAAGCTCAACGCGTTCTGAGCAGCGAGCTACACTCCGTTCGTGCGCACGATCCTGCACGTCGACCTGGATGCGTTCTACGCCGCGGTCGAGCAGCGGGATGATCCGGCGCTGCGCGGTAAGCCCGTGCTGGTCGGTGGCTCGGCGCGCCGCGGCGTCGTCGCGTCGTGCTCGTACGAAGCGCGCAAGTTCGGGATCAAGAGCGCGATGCCGATGGCCGAGGCGCTGCGCCGGTGCCCTCGCGCGATCGTCGTGCGCCACCGCATGGATCGCTATGCCGACGCGTCGCGCTTGTTCTTCAAGATCCTCGGCGACTTCTCGCCCGAGGTCGAAGGGTTGTCGCTCGACGAGGCGTTCCTCGACGTCACCGGCAGCGAGCGCTTGCTCGGCGACGGCGCGACGATCGGACGCGCGATCAAGCAGCGGGTGCGCGCGGAGCTCGAGCTCGTCGCGTCGGTCGGCGTCGCGCCGATCAAGTTCGCGGCGAAGATCGCCTCGGACATCGATAAGCCCGACGGGCTCCGCGTCGTGCCGGCCGATCAGTTGCTCGAGTTTCTCCACGCGTTGCCGGTGACCCGGCTCTGGGGCGTCGGCGAGACCACGCGCCAGATCCTGTCGACGATGGGGCTCTCGACGATCCGCGACGTCGCGCGCTATCCCGAAGCGGCGCTGATCGCTCGGCTCGGTCCGGTGACCGGGCAACACCTCGCGGCGCTCGCGCGCGGCGACGATCCGCGCGGCGTCGTGTCCGAGCGCGACCAGGTCTCGATCGGTCACCAGGAGACGTTCGACGAGGACCTCGACGACAAGGGCGAGCTCGCCGTGCTGTTGCTCGATCAGGCCGATCGCGTCGCGGTGCGGTTGCGTGACTCCGAGCTGCGCGCGCGCGTCGTGGTCCTCATCATCAAGTACGACGAGCACGATCCCAACAGCCGGATGGGGTTCAAGCAGATCACGCGGCGCATGACGCTGGACGCGCCGACCAGCGACGGCGGCGTGCTCGCGCGCACCGCGATCGAGCTGCTCGCGAAGGTGCCGATCGAACCGAGCCGCGGCCACCGCGTTCGGCTGTGCGGCATCTCGACGACCGATCTCGTGCCGCGCGATGCCCCGCGCCAGCTCGGCTTCGACGAGGCGGATCGCGCGAGAGGTGAACGGCTCGGCGAGACGATCGACAAGGTCGCCGCGAAGTTCGGCAAAGGCCTGATCAAGCGCGCCGTGCACCTACCCGACGAGGACAAATAGCCGCCCGAGCTTGCCGTTTGGGGCCCGAGGGGCGCCTGGTCGCGCGAACGGGGTTTCGGGCTGTTTGCCGGGCTTTTTCGGTTCCCACAACGAGCCGATGACGTGTCATAGGGGCGAAAGGCCGTCATGATCCGACACCTCGTTCCCCTCGCCGCCCTCGCGCTCGTCGCCGCGCCCGCGGTGGCTCACGCCGATGATGCCGTCGCGACGTACGCGCTGATCATCGGCTCGAACGCGGGCGGCCCCGGCCAAGCCGCGCTGCACTTCGCCGAAGATGACGCGCACGATGTCGCGAACGTGCTCGGCGAGCTCGGCGGCGTGACGCCGGCCGCGATCGACGTCGTCCTTCATCCGACGCCCGATACGGTGCGCGATCGGATCACGAAGCTCGCCGATCGGGTCGCAGCCGATGCCGCCGCCGGCCGGCAGAGTCGCGTGATCTTCTACTACAGCGGTCATGCGCGCGCGTCGGCGATCGATCTCGGCGGCGATCAGCTTCCGCTCGACGAGCTGCGCCAGCGGTTATTCGCGATTCCCGCGACGCTCACCGTCGTCGTGCTCGATGCCTGCCAGAGCGGCGCGTTCTCGCGGATCAAGGGCGCAGCGCCCGCGGCCGATTTCTCGTTCAGCTCGCGCGAGCATCTCAGTGCCAGCGGCGTCGCGGTGCTCGCATCATCGAGTGGCACCGAGCTCTCGCAAGAGAGCGAGCAGCTCAAGTCGTCGTACTTCACGTACAACTTGCTGGTCGGCCTGCGCGGCGCCGGCGACGAGAACGGCGATGGCCAGGTCTCGCTCGACGAGGCGTATCGCTACGCGTATCACCAGACGTTGCTCGCGACCGCCGATACGGCGGTCGGCGGCCAGCACGTCACGTTCGAGGCCGACCTCAAGGGCCATGGCGAGGTCGCGCTGTCGTTCCCTCGCGCCGCGACGTCGGCGATCATCTTGCCGGCCAAGCTCGAAGGCCAGACGTTGGTCGAGAACAAGCGAGCGCACGTCGTCGTCGCCGAGACGTACAAGGCGAAAGGCGCCCCCGTGCGCATCGCGGTCGCGCCGGGCGAGTACGAGGTGCTCGTCCGCCACGGCGATCAGCTGTCGCGCTGCGAGCTCGGCGGCGGCGGTGAGGTCGATCTCGAGCGCTGCTCGACCGAGTCCGTGCGCGCGACCGCGATCAAGGGCGGCGGCTTCGAGCGCCCGACGCGGATCGAAGTCGGCTTTCTGCTCGGCGGCGACAACAGCGACGGCTACACCGATAACCTGACCGCGTTCGGCTATAGCCAGGACTTGGTGCCGATCAGCGCTGGCGTGTCGATGACCGGGTTGCGCCAGATCACGCCGCGCTGGTGGGCCGGCGGGCTACTCGCCGCCGACAACCTGCCCTCGTGGTACCGCACGGTGCCAGGCAGTACTGCGACGCAGGAGCTCGACTGGCGCACGTATACGATCGCCGCGGTCGCGCGTGCCGAGCAACCGATCGGCGGCGGCGTCTCGCTCTACGCGCAGCTCACCGCAGGGCTCGGCATCGGCCAGACGTCTCTCAAAGGCGCGGACAACATGACGTACGACCACACGACCGAGGGTCCTGCGTTCTCGGCCGGTGCCGGCTTTCACTTCCAGCCGCGGATCTTCCGTGGCATCGGTGCGTCGGTCGGCTGGCAATACGATTACGCACCGGTCGTCAAGGACTTGATCGGCAACACCCACGACGCCGGCGGCGTCCGCGCCACGTGGGCGCTCACCTACGGGTTCTAGAGGCCACCATGAACAGCAAACTTGCATCGCTTCTAGTGCTCGCAGCCGCCGCTTCACAGCTCGGCTCGACCGACTGCGGCCAAGTGCTGCGCGATCCCGGCTTCGATTTGTGGTGCGGCGATTCGCTGTGCGCGTGGGCGCTCGAGCGCGGCGACATCGCGCGCGTCGCGACCTGGGATGCCGGAGATCCCGGCGTGGCGTTCGTCGGCGACGATGTCGCGATCGAGCAGCTCTCGCCGGTCACCTCGAGCGACGGCACGTGCATCAAGTTCCAGATGATCGCGAACATCGACGACAACGCCGCCGTGATGTTCAACATCGACCTCGAGGGCGACGGTACGGTCGAACGCAGCGAGCAGCTACCGACGTCGAACTGGAAGCCGTTGTCGTACGAGCTCAAGATTCAGGCACCGTTCGACGGCATCCGATTCGAGCTCGCGAAGACCGGCGCGGGTAGCGCGGTCGTCGCCGAGATCCAGGCGACGATCGACGACGCGGCGAACTGCAGCGGGCTCCAGCCGATCATCGCCGCGCCGCGCAATGACGGAGCTGCATGCGAAGCGGACGGCGATTGCCGATCAGGGATCTGCAACGGCATCTGCGAGAGCTGCAACTCGGCGCTCGAGGCCGCGTGCCCGTCCGGATCGACGTGCGGCTACGAGCCGCCGACGTCGCCGGTGCTCGCGTCGTCGTACGTCTGCGTGCCGAACGGGACCAAGCAGCTCGGCGACAACTGCCTCCAGCAAGAGGAGTGCGCGACCGGCATCTGCACCGGCGTGTGCTCGACCTGCGTCGATAGCGCTGGCTGCCCGAACGGCGAGACGTGCGGGCAAGCGTGGATGACGTCGACCACCGACGGCATCCTCGGAGCGACCGGTCCGAGCGTGTGCGCGCCGAACGGCATGATGCAAGTGGCGGGCGGCCCGTGCGCGAGCGACGATGACTGTGCGTCGAGCTCGTGCGTCGGCACGGTGCGCAAGCAATGCGACGATGGTCGCGCATGTGGGACCGCTGCCGATTGTCCGTTCGATACCGAGCCCGACGAGAACGGATTGCAGAACGGACCGTGTAATACCGTCGGCGTACAAGGTGGAAGCTGTCAGTGACCCGTCCGCGGCGTACCGCGCGTTTGGCCCCGCCCTCGTGCGCAAGGCCGAGCGCATCCTCCGCAATCGCGAGGACGCCGCCGATGTCGTGCATGCCCTGTTCGTCGATCTGATTCCTCGCTGGAGCAGAGACGTGGACCTGCCCTACCTCTATAGAGCCGTGACCAATCGCTGCCTGAACGCGATGCGCGACCAGGCGACTCGGGCTCGACTCCTCGCTCGCGAGCATGTCGCGGTGGCGCCGATGGCGCGCGTCCGACTCGACGACGAGATCGTCGGGCTCGGTCTGATCGCCGCGCTCGCCGACCAGCTCGACGACGGCCATCTCGAGGTGCTCGTCGCGCGCTTCGTCGACGACATGACGCAAGACGAGATCGCCGCTCACCTCGGCTTGTCGCGCAAGACGATCGGCAAGCGGCTCGATCGGATCCGGCAAGCCGCGCAAGCGCTGCGGGAGGTCGCATGACCGCCGCGTGCATCGGCGAGCCGGTCTCGTGGCTGCGGCTCGAGACGTTCGCGGCCGGCGCGCATGATGCAAAGGTCGCGGCGCACCTCGCGACGTGCCCCGCCTGCCAGCATTGCCTCGACGAGATCCGCAGCGACGTCGTCGTGCTGCCGCCGCTCAAGCTGCCGGCGTCCGCGCAGGAACAGCCGCACCGCGCGCGCCGGCCGTGGTGGCAATGGGCGGCGCCCGGGCTCGCCGTCGCCGCCGCGGTCGCGATCGCGATCGTCGTGATCCGGCCGAAGTCCGTCGAGCCACATCGCGCCGATGTCGCGTCGATCAAGGGCGGTGGCACGCTCGTGCTGTCGCTCGTCCGCGATCGCGAAGGCACGATCCGCGAGGACGTCGCGACGTTCCGCGACGGCGATCGCTGGAAGGTCGTCGTGACGTGCTCACCCGATGCGGGGGATGCGCCGGTGTTCGTCGACGTCTCGGTCAAGGCCTCGTACTCGGTGCCCGCCGACTTCCCGCTCGCGCCGGTGCAGATCGCGTGTGGCAACCACGTCGTCGTGCCGGGCGCATTCTCGGTCACGAACGATGGCCCCGGCACGAGCTATCGGGTCTGCGTTCGGGTGACGAGCGGCGACGACGTCGTGCGCCGGCATACGCCGACGGGGCTCGAGCCCGACGTCGCTTGCGTCACGATCAAAGCCGAGTAACGGTCACCGCGCGCCGATCGCCTTGCTCCACGTCGCGACCGTCGCCGCAGGCCCGACCGCGATGCACGCGAACGCCCCGCGCCGCCACTCGATCGCGTGCAGGTCGCCGTCGTCGCGCTCGCGATGATCCGGCGCGATGCCCCGCGCGCGCTGGACGAGGTAGGTCACGTCGTCGCCGCCGATCTTGACGCGCATCACCGCGACGCCCCGGCGAAACACCTGGATGTGTCGCGCACCGACCACGGTGCCTTCCGCCGGCAACGGCGGATCGCTGCCGACGACGCCGATCGCCCACGCGCGCAGCTCCACCGGCGTCGGCGCGGTCAGCTCCCACGCGCTGGAGTCGCGATGCTGCGCGATCGCTTCGGTGACGAGCACGTTGTCGCGCGGCGGGAACACCGCATAGATCGTCACGACCGTGCCGATCAGCACCGAGGCCGTGAACAGCAGCGACACCGAGACCCGGCGATGCGGCGGCCGCGGCGGGGTGACGAGCGCGTCATCGCCTTCGACAGGACCTACGGCTTCGGCTTCGACGAGCTTCATGGGAGTTTCGGCGCGGTGCCGAAGCGACGAACGAAGTCGCCAAGTACCTTCCCATGGATCGCGCCGCAATCGACAGGACCGTTAGCCGCGATCTCGAGGTGGCGACACAGGAGATTCCGCCCGACGAGGCGCGCCGCGAGCGCTGCTGCCGCGGCGTGCGTATCCGCCGCGTGCTCGTAGTGGACCATCGCGCTCTTGCCGAGCGGGTAGTCGATCAACCCGACGGCGAGCCGGACCTGGAGCACGCCCTCGCCGATCGGCGCATGACGCGCGGCTTCGGCCAGCGGGTACCACGGACAGAACTGCACGCGGCATCGTATAACGCGGCGAGTGCCGCAACATCGCTATGACTTCGGACGCGCGGGCGACCCCGATCGCGTGGTTCACGGGGATGCGCTGGGTGAGCTCGAACGCACCCCCGACGGCGCGTTCGCCGCGATCTACATCGACCCGCCGTTCGGGACCGGCAACGTCCAGCGCGGGCGCGGCCATCGCTACGTCGATCGCGCCGACGATCCGGACGCATTCGTCGCGTGGCTGTCGCCGTACCTCGAGCACAGCCGGCGGGTGCTCGCCGATCACGGCTCGCTCGTCGTCCACCTCGACCATCGCGCCGTGCACTACGCCAAGGTCGCGCTCGATCGCTTGTTCGGCCGGGCTCGGTTCGTCAACGAGATCGTCTGGTGTTACGCGGTCGGCGGCAAGAGCCGGCGCGGGTTCGGCCGCAAGCACGACACGCTGCTGTGGTACGCGCGCACCGCCGACTGGGCGTTCTATCCCGACGCGGTTCGAGTCCCCCGGCGAGCGGGATCTCACATGCGCGTCGTCGACGGCGTGCAAGAGAAGACCGATCGCAAGACCGGCCGGGTCTATCGCTATCCGGTTCACGCCGGCAAGGTCCCCGAGGATTGGTGGACCGACATCGAGACGCTCAACCATTCCGACGCCGAGCGCACCGGCTACCCTTCGCAAAAACCCGAGCGGCTCGTCGAGCGCGTCGTGTCGGCGGTCACGCGCCAGGGCGATCGCGTGGCCGACTGGTTCGCGGGATCGGGCACGACTGCGGCGGTTGCACAACGGCTCGATCGAGGATTCGTCGTCTGCGATCGTGAGCCCGGCGCGATTACCGTGACCACGACACGACTCGTCGAGCAGGGACGCAGGCTCGCCGCGGCCGGGAACCCGCCTCCGCCTCTCGAGATCGTGCGCGCGCAGCTTGTTTCGCCGGGGTCCCCGGGTGAAGATTCAACTGGTTAAGGCGATGGCGGCCGCTACGCAAGAAGAGGCCACCCGCGTGACACTGGAGGCGTGGCTCGTCACCGATGTCGGCGTGGTGAGGGACCACAACGAAGACTCCGCCACGATGGAGACGGCGCGAGGGTTCTTCATCGTCGCCGATGGTATGGGTGGTCACGCCGCAGGCGAGGTCGCGTCCGCGATGGCGGTCGAGACCGTCAAGAAGACGCTCGAAGAGGCTCAGCCCGAGATCGACGCGTTCAAGCGCGCCCCGACCGACACCGGGCGCCGCGAGCTCGTCCAGCTGCTGCAGAACGCGGTGTTGCAGGCGCACCAGGCGGTGTTCCAGCGCGGCCAGAACGAGAGCGACAAGACCGGCATGGGCACGACCCTCGACGTCGTGTTGATCGCCGGCCCCGAGGCGTTCGTCGCGCACGTCGGCGATAGCCGCACGTACCTGATCCGCGACGGCAAGTCGTCGCAGATCACGACCGATCACACGGTCGCCGAGGTCCTCGTGATCGAGGGCAAGCTCACGATCGAAGAGGCGCAGGTGTCGCCGCTGCGCACGATCCTGGTCAACGCGATCGGCGTGTCGGCCGACGTCGGCGTCGAGATGGCGCACGTCCAGCTCCGCCGCGGCGATCGCATGCTGCTGTGCTCGGATGGCTTGCACGACTACTTCCCGTCCGACGAAGAGGTCGCGCAACGGTTGTCCGCCGACAACCTCGGCGACGCGATCAAAGAGATGGTCGAGCTCGCGAAGACGCGCGGCGGCCACGACAACATCACGGGCGTCGCGATCCAGGTCACCGACGTGGTCGAGGCCGTGCCCGGCCTTCGCACCGAGGACTCGACCGAGCCGGTCGAGACCCCGAATCCGTTCTTGGCCGACGAACCGACCGAGACCGCGCTCGAGCCGAGCTCCGACGGGGTCGCCGCGACACCGACCGATTACAAGCTGACGCAGCCGATGCGCGCGGTGCCCGACGACGACATCGCGACCGCGACGACGCTACCGCCCCCGACACGCAAGAAGAAGAACAAGTCCAAGAAGGCGAAGGCCGACAAGACCGACGACGCCGCTCCGGTCGAGCTCGGCAGCGCCGATACCGGCCCGGTGCGCGCGAAGTCCGAGCCCGGCGACGAGGAGTAGCGGTTGGCGTCGCGCGCGATGGTCGCTTAGCCCGAGGGCTCGACGCGATCGACGGTGGCCTCGCTCGTGACCTCGAGGCGATCGGGATCCGGGGTCGCGCCGGCTACGACGAGCACATCACCGCGATGCGCGCGCTCGAGGCTGCGATTGCGTTCGGTGCGATGCCGGCGCATGAGCCGGAGCGTGACCAACCCGGGCTCGCCACAGCCGGCGAGCTCGGTCTTGCCCTTCGGCGCGACCGGAGCGCCGACGACTCGCCACGCGGTGGCGGCGACGACCGGTGCGACGAGCGGCGCCGTGGCGCGACGCAGCAGGAGGTACGAGAACTTCAAGCCGCCGTCGCGCAGGTGCGTGATCCGCGCGAGCTCGGCGGTGCGCGGCGGAAGCTTGACGAGCCGATCTTCATGGCACCAGTCGGCGTCGCGCTCGAGCATCGGGCACGGAGCGATCGCGCGCGTGCACGGCGCGAACACGTGGGCGAGCTGGCGAGCGAGCACGGCGTCGCGCAGCTCGTGCAGCGCGCGCGCGGTCGAGCGCAACGCCGGCTCGATGATGATGACCGCGCCGTCCTCGCCGATCGCCGAGATCGCGCGCTCGACCACCGCGAGCCGCGCCGGCGCGGGCAGCTCGTTGAGCACGGTGCCGAGCAGGACCAGATCCGCGGCGGGCAGCGCGCAGGTCGCGATCTCCTCCTTGCGCGTCGCGATCGTCACGCGCGAGCCGCCGTAGGCGCGAATCGCCGCCGCGGCGATGCGCATCGCCGCGGCGTCGCGATCGATCGCGATGACGTCGAATGAACGTTCGTTCGACGCCGGCGCCGCGAGCAGCCCGAGCACCATGGCCCCGCAACCCGCTCCGACATCGACGATGCGCAGCGGAGTCCGCGCCGGCAACGCGCCCCGGCCGGCGAGCTCGCCGAGCGGAATCGCGATCTTGATCGCATCGGCGATCGTATAGAACGCGGCGCGCGCCGCGAGATCGGCGCGCGGATCCGCAGGCGCCGAGAGATGCTCGCGGTCGCTCGTGTAGCGCGCGGCCCGATCCGCGATCGCCTTGGCGAGCACGCCGGTCGCGAGCGCGGCCGGGCCGAGCTCGGCGGCGCTCGCGGCGAGCACCGCATCTTCGAGCTCGACCGGAACCGGCCAGATCACTTGCCGAGCTCGAGCGTGAGCTCGGCGGTCTGGCCCGCGACGACCGTCACCGTCCCGTGCGCGAGCTGGTGGGCATACGGCTGCCAGGCGCTGACCTCGTGGACGCCCGCGGCGACCCCGCGTAACAGCGCACCGCCGCTCGCATCGGTGACCGCGGCGTTCGCCGCCGTCACGATGAACGCCGAGTCGTCGCTGGTGGTCGAGCGATCGAGGTCCGTCGTCGATCGATCGAGCTCGTAGACCGTATTCGCGGCGAGCTCGGCCACGACCGCGTGACCCGCGATCGGCAGCTCGATCGCGCGCTTCCCGCTGGCGGCGGCGCCCGATTCGACGACCCCTAGCTTCGATGACGGGCCGAGCGCATAGAGGTTCAAACCAACCGGTTCGTCGCGTTCGGAGCCGATCACGACCGAGCGCGCTGCGAGCGTGATCCGCGGCGATAGCGCGCAGCTCCTGTACACGACGCGCGGCTCGGGCGGCGGCGCCGGCGCGGCGGCATCCCCATCGATCACGATGACGACGTCGGGGACGCCCCACATCGTCGTCGGCTCGACCTGCGGATGCGCGGCGAGCCCGCACGGGTTACGCCCTCGCGCTTGGCGCACCGCGATCGGCGTGTTCGGCCAGTCGACGCGCACCGCGACCTCGCCGCGCCCGCCCGAGCCCGAACCCGAGCCCGAACCCGAGCCCCTCCCCGGGCGCACCGGCGCCGGGACGGCATGGTGCGCGTCATCCCCGCCGCGACCGCCACACGCCGCGACGACCGCCCACATCAAGATCCACTTCACCACGAGCCCACCTCGCTCGCGACGATCTCGGCGTCGACGCAGAGATCGTTCACGCCGGGCCCGCGATAGTCGGCGCCTGCGAGCGCGATGCGATGGCGCCGAGCCGCGGTCATGGACGCGCGCGCCCGCTCGCGATGACCGATCCGATACTGCGCGATGCCGCGCGACCAGCGCACCACGCTCGCATACGTCGGTGCCGCGGTTGCGCCGAGCACGATCTCGAGATCGCGGCGCGCGGTCGCGACCAGCTCGGCATCGCTCAGCCCGATCGCTTGGGGATCGCGCGCGCCGCCGTAGATGCACCGCAGCAGCACGTGTCCGGCGGGCGCACGATCCGGCCACACCGTCGATTCGAACACGACGCCGAGCACACGAGGCTGCTCGTGTTGAGCGACGAGCAGTCCGAAGCCGTCGGCGGCGCGGGGCACGTCGGCGGCGGCGAACCCCAGATAGACGAGCGCTGCCGGTGCGCGATGAAACTCCCGTAGCCGCGTCGCGAGCTCGGGCGCTCCTTCCGCGACGAGCCCCGCGCCATCCTCCGCCGGCACCGCGAGCACGCATCCGTCCCAGCGATCGCGGTCGATCAGCACGCCGCCTTCGATCGGCTCGATCTCGTGAACCCGGAGGCCGGTGTGGATGCGCGGCCCGAGCTGCGCCGCGAGGGCGTCGACGAGCGCGCCGAGACCGCCGACCGGCGCGTACATGCCGCGCGGTGGCTTCGGCTCGCGCTTGCCGCGCATGCCCTTGATCGCGCCGCCGAGCATGCCGAACACGACGCCGCCCGGGATGTCGAGCGCCGCGAGCTTCGGAAACCCGGCCTCGAGGCTGATGTCGTGCGCGTCGGCGGCGAACACGCCGGTGACGAACGGCGCCACGATCGCGCGCGCGGCTTCCACTCCGAACCGGCGCGCCGCGAACGCGTGCATCGACTCGTCGCCGCCCGGCGCGCGCACCGGGGCGAACGGCTCGCGCAACAACGCGAGCTTGCCGCGCCAGGTCAACAGCTCGCTGCGGGCGAGCTCGATCGGATTGCTCGGCAAGGCGTGCAACTTGCCGTCGATATAGATCCACCGCCGCTTCGCCTTCGGCGACGCCTTGTCGACCGCGACCCCGAGCTCGCCGCACAACGCGAGTGCACCGCGCGGCACACCGCCGAGAAACGAGCTCGCCGCGCTCTCGCGGCGGTAGCCGGCATCGCTCGCCGTCGCGACCACGCCGCCCGCGACCGCGGCGGCCTCGAGCACGTGCGCGTCGATCCCCGCCACGACCAGCGCGCGCGCCGCGGTCAAGCCACCGAGCCCGCCGCCGACGACCGCGACCTTCATGGGATCCAGAAGTCGCGCGGATAGAGCCGGTACAGCGTCGTGTTCTTTCCGACCGCGGTGTGGAGGTAGTCCTGATACGCGGCGAGCTGCTTGTCCGGTCCGATCACGAAGTACACCCCGTGCGGATCGATCGCGCCGTAGCCCGGTAGCACCTTGGCGTAGACCGCAGGCATCCGCTTGAACAGCGTCGCGGCGAGGTCGGCGACGTTCGCGAGCGCGAGCAGCCGGGTGCGGAACGCGCGCACGAGCTCGGGCGTGATCCCGTCGGCGAGGTTCGCCGCCATCGCCGCCGCGCGATCTTCGTAGCTGTCGGCGATCCGCGAGTCGAACGCGGTCGCGATCGCGTAGCGCGCGAGGTTCGGGTCGGGCTTCGCCGCCTTGAGCTGCTCGATCACGAAGCGCAGCGTCTGCGGCAGCAGCGGACAGCGCTCCGCGTAGTAGTCGAGGATCCCCGACTGCGCGCGCGGGTGCAGTCCGTTCGAATACGCGAGGCCAGCGGCGACGGTCTTCGAGTAGATCGTGTGCCCGCCGTGACCGGTGTAGAGGTTCGCGGCGAGGTAATCGAGCGTGGTGTCGTCGGTCGGGTCGCGGAACGCGGGCAGCGGCGCCATGTCGATGAACACGCCGCTCGAGGTCGCCGGATTGACGAGCCCGACGAACAGCGGCGCCTTCGCCTTCGGATCGCGCGCCCGGACGCGATTCGCGATCCGGTTGCCGAGATGCGCCGCGCCGAACCGCGAGCCGGACTCCGGCGCCGGCACGGCGTGCACGAACGCGTCGAGCGCGCCGCCGATCGCCTCGAGGTGGCTGGTCGAGCCGACCTCGACGAGGCGTGCTTGCTGCGCTTGGAACACTTGATCGCGGACGTACTCGAGCTTCTTCAGCGTGGCCTCGGCGCCGACCTGAAGATCGGCCGACATCTCGCGACACAACGCGCTCCAATCCGCGGCAAGCGAACCGTCGGGCAGCTCGGAGAGCATCTCGCCGAGATCCTTGCCGGCATCGCGCGCGCGGGCCAGGGCGCGCGGCGACAGCGCGGTCGCGGCCTTGGTCCACTTCGTCAAGCTCGCCGTCTTCGCAGGCGAGCCCGAGGCGAGCGCGCGCGTCAGCTCGACGAGCTGCGCGCGGGGCAACGCCTTCGCGGTGTCGAGCAACCCGAGGAACTTGACGACCTCGGCCTGGACCCTGGCGTCGCGCGGGTCGGCGAGCATCCAGCGCAGCCGGTGCAGATCGTACGACCGCGTCAGGAACGAGCTGGTGTGCAGATAGACCGGGTCCTCGCCGCGCCACCACGCGTTCGCGGGATCGCTGACCCACGTCTCCTCGGCGCCGAGCATCCGCGCCCGCGCACGAGCGAGCGCCTGCGCGATCACGTCGCGCAACCTCGGCAGGTTGTCGACGCGCCAATCGGGCTTGGTGATGACGCGCCCCATCCACGCGAGAGCGTTGCGCGTCTCATCCACGTTGTTGCCAGCGCCGGCGACGACGAGCTCGATCCGCCCGGTCGCCGGGTTCGCGCTGTAGCGCACCGCGAGGTCGAGCACTTCTTTGCGCAGGCGTTCGGCGACCTCGGCCGCCGAGATCGGCGTGTTGCCGTCGATCACGCCGACCTCGCTGAGCAGCGAAGGCAGGGCCGCGAGGTACATCAAGTCTGCATCGGGCAGTGCGTTGCGGATATCGAACGCGACGCTGACCCGTGCGCTCGCCATCGTGTCGAACGTCGCGCGCAGCGCGGGCAGCCCGGCGATCGGGTCGGTCTTGTACGCGAGCCCGTCGTCGAGCGTCATCGGCGGGGTCTCGACCAACGGTGGCAGCTGCGCCGCCTTCGCCGCCGCCTCGATCTTCGCGGTCTCGGCGTCGTAGTCTTGCTGATAGCGCGCGAGCGTCGTCGCCGCGTCCTTCGTGCCGTACTTCTGTTGCAGGCGCGCGAGCTCGGCAGCGATGCGTTGCGCGTGCTCGGCATCGAGCTGCTTGCGCATCGTCGGGCTCGGCCGGGCGGCGACCGCGAACGGCGTGTCGAGCAGGCCCCATGCTTTGAGCCGGTCGCGCCACGGATTGCCGTGCTCGCCGAGCACCGCGCGTACCTTCGCGAGCGAATCGTGCAGGGTCAGCGACTTCTTGAACCCCGGGATCTTGGCGAGGCGATGTAGATGATCGAGCCACTCCGAGCCGGTGCCGCGAAAGCCGAAGCCCGGCGGGGTGTCGAGGAACTTCACGGTTCGCCGTTGCAGATCGATGACGCGACTCGCGACCCGCGCATCCAACGCGAGGAGCTCGGGATCACCGTCCGGCAGCTTCGAGATCCGCTCGAGCTCGCCGAGCACGATCGTGCGCACGTCGTCGAGCGTCTTGACGTCGAGCTTGTCGGCCTTGACGCCGTTGAGCCCGAAGTAGACCGGCTGGCCCTCCTCGGGGGACACGAACGCCCACACGCTCGACGCGCCGAGATCGATCGCCCTGGTCTTGCTGTCGATCAGCTTCTTGTACAGCGTGGTGCTCTCGTCGCCGGCGAACGCGTCGAGGAACAACCCGAGCAGCGTGCGGTCGGCGTCGTCGAGCGAGCGCGTCGCGCCCCACGCGAACACCATCGGGCTCGGGTTCGCGGTGTCGCTGTACGGGTAGTCGACCACTTCGCTCGTGCCCTCCGCGGCGGGCATCGGCGCCGGCAGGTCGGCCTCCGTCGTGACCTTCCCGGTTCGCCCCATCTCCTTGACCAGGATCGCGCCGGTGTGATCGAGCACTGACGTCATCGTCATCGCACGCGGGAACGCGGCGACCATCCCCATGTTCGCGAGGTGGTAGTTCGCGTCGTGAAACTTGCGAATGTCTTCGGCAGTCATGGTCCGGATCGCGGCGGGCAAGCCGCCCGACTCGAGCGCGAGCGGATGCTTGTCGCCGTAGATCAGCTGGCCGAGCCGGTGCCACGCACCGACGTCCGGTTGCTCGTACGTGCGGACCATCTCGTTGTAGACCGTGCCCTTCTCGTCGAGGTGGAGCTTGCCGTCGTCGCCCTTGTCGACGCCGAAGTTGCGGACCTCGCGGCGGATCTCCTCGTCGGTGTAATCCGGGTTGAGCATCGCGTCGACCTGGTTCTCGAACACCGGCCAGAACACCGCGTTGCCGGCGACGGTGTGAAAGTGATAGGCGGTCCGCCACTGCGCGGTGAACGCCGACGATTCGGCGAGCGCCATCGCCTCGACGCTGCCGAGCCGGCGGCCGCGATCGCCTTTGAGCAACAAGAGATGTTCCTGGGTGTGCGGCTCGCCCTTGTCGGACGTCGGGAACGAGTGCACCCACAGGAAGCCCTGGGGTGCGGACTCGATCTGCAGGTAATCGAACGTGAACTTCGTCTTGTCGTGGATGAACCGCGCGCCGATCGGCTTGTCGGCGTCGTCGAGGTACAGCGCAACCGCGGTGAAGCCGTGGACGTGGGCGCCTTCGGTGAGTTGATCGAGTGCGGTAATTTCGGTGGGCTTCATAGGAGGGGGTGTCGCGACCGCGACCGGCGCGACCACCGGCTTGACCGCTGGAGCTGGACAACACGAAGCGGCGACGAGAGCGACGATCAAGGGACTGCGCGGCATCGCGCGCAATGTACCCGATCGCCCCGCGTCGAGCGGGTGCAGTGCACACGGTCGGTTGCAACTTGGTGCGAGTCCCCCCGATCGCGGTCGCGCCATTCCAATCGATTCGCCGACATCCACCCGGCACATCGCTTGCGTAGCGACCCGACATGAAGCTGCCACTCGCTTGCTCGTTAATCACCGCCCTCGTCGCCGGCTGCGTCCCCGATGTCGACCCCGCGACCGGCGAATCGGAGGCCGCGCTGTCGAACTCCGAAGAGAGCGCGTTCAACTACTTCGTGTCGAAAGGCCTCACGAAGGTGCAGGCCGCCGGCATCGTCGGAAATCTGATCCAGGAGTCGAGCGTCGTCGCCTCCGCGGTCGAATACGGAGGCGGCCCCGGCCGCGGCATCGCGCAGTGGTCAGTCGGCGGACGCTGGGACTCGAGCCACGACGACAACGTCGCGTGGTACGCGTCGAATCACGGCGGCTCGCGCTGGTCGCTCAACATGCAGCTCGACTTCATCTGGTACGAGCTCGACACCTACGGCTACGGCTACAGCGAGCTCCGCGCCGCGACCACGGTCAGCGCGGCGACGATCGCGTTCGAAGATCGCTACGAGATCTGTGGCGAATGCGATCAGGCAAACCGGATCTCGTACGCCGAGCAAGTCCTGTCGGCCTACGGCGGCAACGGCGGTGGCGGCCACTCGGGTCAAGGCTGCTACTCCGACACCTTGGGCAAGGAGATGCCCGACAACGCGTGCGTCCAGAGCAAGTACGACGACACCTGGTATCAGTGCGCGAACGGCGACTGGGTCGATCGTTGGACCGACCCCGACGCGTGCAACGGCGTGCATCCGCTGTGATCTCGCGCTGCAACCGTCGGTGAGCTAAGGTGTCGTCTAGACATGGACGAGCCCGCGATCGATCGACCCGCGCCGCCATCCGGCGGTGGCGAGGACGAAGCGCAGCTCCTGGCCATCGACCTCCTCGATCGGCGCGGCAGGCTCAAACGGCTCGGCATCGCAGTCGCGTGCGGAGCCGCGGTCACCGCGCTCGTGATGTACGCGATCATGTCGGTGTCGATCACGCCGAACCGCGATCCGGTCGCCGGCAGCTCGGTCGGCTTGCTCGCGATCTTCGTGTTCGTCATCTCATCGGCGACCGCGCTCGGCCTGATCAATCGCATCGCGCGCCGCTGACTACTTGCGGCGCAGGCGGCTCGCCTCGTCGACGAGCTTCAGGAACTCGGCGCGATAGCCTTCGGCGTCCTTGCCGACCGCCCCGGCGGCGAGCTCACGAACCTGCGACCAGTTCAGTGCACCGCGATGCGGGGTGTCGCGCAGCATCATGCCGTAACCGGCGACCGCCGCAGCCCATCGGAAGTCCGAGCTCGTGTGAGACATCGCGACCGCGGAGTCGTCGACCGCACGCACCATCAGCTTCGAGACGTCGCCGGTCGGCGCCTTGTAGCGGACCTTGACCGTCATCAGCTCCGTGCTTTCCGTCGTGGCGGCGCGCGGCGTCTGGTACTTGAGCCCGTCGACCTTCGCGGCGGGCACCCGCTGCCCGGCGGGCACGATCTCGTACAGCGCGGTCACCGTATGACCGGCGCCGAGGTCGCCGGCATCTTTCTTGTCGTCGTTGAAGTCCTCGTTGCGGAGCAGACGCTTCTCGTAGCCGATCAACCGATAGCCGGCGACCCGGAGCGGGTTAAACTCCACCTGGAGCTTGACGTCCTTGGCGACGGTGAACAGCGTCGCACCGGCCTGCTTGACGAGGACCTTGCGCGCTTCGTTCAGCGAATCGATGTACGCGTAGTTGCCGTTGCCGCGATCCGCGAGCTTCTCCATCGTCGAGTCCTTGAGGTTGCCCATCCCGAACCCGAGCACCGTGAGGAACACGCCGTGATCGCGCTCGCCTTCGATCAGGCGGGTGAGGCTGCCCTGGTCGGTGATCCCGACGTTCCAGTCGCCGTCGGTGCACAAGATGACGCGGTTGATCCCGCCCCTGACGAACGTCTCGCGCGCGAGCTTGTACGCGGCCTCGATGCCGGCACCGCCGTTCGTCGAGCCACCCGCGTCGAGTGCGCCGAGCGCGGCGCGGATCGCGTCTTTCTTCGTGCCCGCGGTCGGGGGCAACACCGTGCCGACCGATCCGGCGTACGCGACGATCGCGACGCGATCCTGCGGCCGCAGTCGATCGACGAGCAACCCCATCGACTGGACGAGCAGCGGCAACTTGTTCGGCTCGTCCATCGAGCCCGACGTGTCGATCAAGAACACGAGGTTGCGCGGCGGCACCATCGCGTCGTCGATCTCCGGTGCGCGCAGCCCGATGCGCACGAGCTTGAACGACGGATTCCACGGGCTCGGTCCGACCTCGGTCGCGATCGACAGCGGATCGCCGGGCGCCGGATTCGGATAGTCGTAATGGAAGTAGTTGATCAGCTCCTCGAGCCGAACCGCGTCCTTCGGCGGCAGCTGACCCTCGTGCAGGAACCGCCGGACGTTCGCATACGACGCGGTATCGACGTCGCTCGAGAACGTCGACAGCGGCTGCGACGCGACGGTGAGAAATGGATTCTCGTCGATCCGGTCGTATTGCTCGACCCCGAGGTCGTCCTTCGCCACGGTCGCGCGCGACGCGGGCCCACCGTTGACGCCATTGACGATGTACTGGTTCTGGAGCGACGTCGCGCCGCTGAAGCTGACGCCGACGCCATCGCGCTGCGCGCCGGCCGCTGCGCCGAGCGCGGTATCGAACGTGCGACCCGGCACCGGGATGTTCTGCATGTAATTCTTGTCGACCGTGATGCCCTGGGTCGTCGACGTGACGTCGACGAGCGGCGCCTTGGATTTGATGAGGATCATCTCGCCCTTGGCGGTCGCCGGCACGAACGCTTGCGACACGTGTGTCGTCTTGCCGGAGACGATCGCGACGCCCGCGTGCTCCATCGCCGCATCGAGATAGTAGAACGTGACGACATAGGTCCCGGCGGCGAGCCCGGACAGCTTGTAGTGACCGTTGTCGTCGGTGATCGTGCTCTCGGTCTGCTTCATCGCGGGCGACGTGACGACCACCGTGACGCCGGGGATCGGGTCGCCCGTCGCCTTGTCGGTGACGATGCCTTCGAGCACACCGGCGGAGTCGGCCCACACCACGCGATCGCGGTCGACCGCCGCGACGGCACACACTCCAAGCGCTGCGGCAAACACGAGCGTTCTGATCTGCATGCCTCGTTGTGGCTCGGCCGGCGCCTGACCGAAACACGTTCCCCATGACACTCGAGCAACGGGCGCCGCTCATGCGTCGCGCCGCATGTCGCGGCCTTGCATTGCGACCGCGCCGGACCCATAGTGACCGAAGTTCTGTGACAAGGGGGCGTAACGGTTTCGACGGGGATGAAGACGTTCGAGCTGCGCGTCGTGGCGCCCCAGGCCACGTAAAAAGGGGCAATCCTGCAACTGCGAACGATAACGCTGTTGCTCTCGCTGCCTAGTAAAACAGGCAACGACGGTGTCTAGAGCTTCCGTCTGTAGCTAGAGAACACCGACACAATCAGGCTGGGTTTTCCGAATCGTCAGCGCAGGAAGACCGAGACAAAGCTGACTTGTCGCGCTTGCAGGCCGGCCGCCGCCGGCGAGCGCGAGAGATCAAATGGCGTGCCTACACGCGAAGACGCTCGATCAGAGGCATTCTCGGACGCGGGTTCGACTCCCGCCGCCTCCACTATTTATCTGCACGCGGGCGTTGGGGTTTTGGGATCTGCCACAACGAGGTCCCTGACTCAGGTCCCTGACTTCGACAACGACCATGAGCTTCTGGGATGAACCGGCCGACGACGACAAGGTGTCGTACGATCCGCTCTACGTTCTCAACCGGGATTCGGAGTTCCGGCAGGACGTTCGCGATTTCGTCGACTCGCTGTGGGCGCGATACGCGCCCTACTGCGGTGACGCCAACTTTCTTGCCGAACGGAACCTGTCAACGAGTTTGAGACACCGGCACGCATTAGTTTAGTGAGTCGATCTCGATCTGGTCAGACTGATCCGCGATCGGCTTGTTGATCCAGACAGCGGTCGGCAGCTCCCAGACGTGCGTCCCGCGGCATCGATCATGAACGGCGAGAAGCCGACGCCGAGCGCTGGCGAGCTCGTCGACAGCGTGAAGTCGTCGTGGCCGTACGTGGGATTCGCGAACATAGGATCGGCGATCATCGATCCCAGCTCTTCGGACTCGCCCGCTTGGACCGCGGCGAGCGTGTCGGTAGTGGCCGGCGACTTGAGCGCGAACATCGGCGTCGCGGCGGTGTTGTAGATGTCCTCGTCGTGGAGATCGAACGAGCTGCGGCAGTCGGTGCCAGCCGGGCAGTACCAGCTCGCATAGAGGAGCGCGCCGCGATCGTAGAGCACGATGTTGTGGCTGAACGTCGCCCACAGGAACGTCGGCGGCTCGTAGAACTGGTGGTGATAGACGCCCGACCGGCCGAACGCGAAGATGTTGTTCGTGAACGTGTTGGCGCGCCCGGCGTTCTGCTGCATCACCGCGTCCGCGATCCGGTAGACGAGGTTGTAGTGCGACAGCACGTTGCTCGTGCCCTGGTCGTAGTACAGGCCGTTCGCGCCGTAGCCTACGCTGTCCGGCGAGTTGACGACGTCGTGGATCACGTTGCCGGTGACGACGTTGCCGGTCGATGCACCGGTCAGCAGGTAGATGCCGCCCAGATCGTCGGAGACGCCGCGCCCGATGTCGTGAATGAGGTTGTTCTTGATGATGTTGTCGTGCGCGAGGGTCGGCGGATACGTCGCGATCTGGCCCGTCGTCTTCTTCGGTTGCGACGCGAACGTGTACCCGACCGAGATCGCGGACTGATAGAAGTCGTAGATCTCGTTGTGCTCGATCAGGTTGTCGTGCGCCTCGCCGACGATGATGCCCATGCCGCCGGCGAGGTACCGCCCGCCGCCCGCGATCACGTTGTTCGCGACGTGGACGTGCTGCGTCGCTGTGGCGTCGGTCACCGCGTACGACGATGCGTTCTTGTAGCCGACGCGTATACCGGTCGTGCCTATGCGCGGTACGATCAGCTGTGTGGAGCGGTCGTTCCCGACCCTGATGATCGCCCTGGCCGCGTGTGGGCGAATCGCTTTCGACCCGAGCACGAGCGTCGAAGATGCCGCCGGTCCACCACCCGACACCGCCACCGACGCCGCTGCCGGTGGCATCCGGAGGACTCCTAAAGGCACCGCGACCATGACGGGCTCGACGATCACGCTCCCGGCGGTCACGCTCGACCCAGGCGAGACGTTGATCGTGGCGACCAACCGCCACGTCACCGATTCGGACACCGTCACCTGGCGCTCGATCTCGTTGAACGAGGATCTGCCGGTCGCGGTTTGGGGCAGCGGGCCGATGTACACGTCGATCTGGTCGCTGTACAGCGCCGGCGGCGGGACTGGAGACATCGTGGACACGTCGAGCGCATCGAACAGTGGCGACATGATCGCGATCGCCGTCGCCGGGCTGGATCCTGCCGGCGCACTCGATGCGACCGCCTCGAACACTGGCAACGGCACGATCGCATCCTCCGGTTCGACCGCACCTACGGCGGTGCCACGGGAGTTCCTGTTCGCCATCGTCGGCGGCGACGATGGCAGCCCGTTGAACGGGAGCTGGGGAAACGGCCTGGTCGCGGGACAAAGCGTCGTCGGCGTCAACGACGAGACCAGCGAGGGGTTCGAGATCGTATCGTCGTCGGGGAATTACGACGCCACGCTCTCGAACATCACGCTCAGCCAGGATTGGTGCGCGGCGATCGCGACCTACAAGGCACAGCCGTGAACGCCCGGCGCCGTGGCCGGTCTCGACGAGCTGTAGTACATCTGATGGATCCCCTCGCTTTGGCGGCGTAGGTGATCGAAAGCGCTCCGGATTTTTCCCAGCTGAGGCGGAATTTCGGAGCTCGCGCGTCGGTTCGAGCGGCATGATGAGCCGTCGATCGATGACAGAGTTTGTTCGAGACCCGCTGGAAGTCGCGAAGACGGTGCACCAAATCTTCGGTGATGATCTGCATGCGATGCGCGTGCTGTCGTTGGCGAACGGTGTCGTGGGCACCGTCGACGCAGCGGTGCTGTCGATCCACGCGATCGGTCGTGGATACGCGCGCGTCACCAACAACGACAAGAAGCACGGGGTGAAGCAGACCGATCGTTTGCTCGGAAACCCGGGCATCGACGTGTGGACGTTGTTCCGACCGTGGGCCCAGTTTGTCGTCGCAGAGCGCAAGGAGATCGTCGTCGCGCTCGACTGGACAGAGTTCGATGGCGACGACCACGCGACGCTGGCGGGCTACCTGATCACCAGCCATGGGCGGGCGACCCCGTTGATCTGGATGACGGTGAGCAAGACCACGCTCAAGAACAAGCGGAATGACCACGAGTATCGGTTGCTCGAACGGCTGCACGACTGCGTCGCGCCCGACGTGAAGATCACAGTGCTGGCGGATCGCGGCTTCGGCGATCAGAAGCTGTATCGGTTCCTGCAGACGCTCGGCTGGGATTTCGTTATCCGCTTTCGAGGAGCGATTCAGGTCGAGGACGCAACGGGAACTCGGAAGACGGCGAACGCGTGGGTGCCAGACAACGGTCGCGCCCTGATCCTGCGCGGGGCTCGAGTCACGCGCACGCGCGCCGAAGTGCCGGCGGTTGTCGTCATGCACGCCAAGAGGATGAAGGAGGCGTGGTGCCTAGCGACGACGCTGAGCGAGCTCAAGGCCGCAGAGATCGTGAAGCTGTACGGCCGACGGTTCACGATCGAAGAAACGTTTCGCGACCAGAAGAACTTTCGCTTCGGCATGGGGCTATCGGCGACGCACATCGGCACCACGGATCGCCGGGACCGCTTGCTGCTTCTGGCGGCAGTCGCACAGGCGTTGCTGACGTTGCTCGGCGCCGCCGGCGAGGCGTGCGGACTCGATCGGCTGATGAAAACCAACACCTCGAAGAAGCGCACCATGTCGCTCCTCAACCAAGGCATTCACCTCTACGAGGCCATTCCGTACATGGGAGACGAGAAGCTCGCGCCGCTCATGAAATCGTTCGACCACATCGTTCGGCAGCAGGAAATTTTCCGCGCTGTGTTCGGGCTGATCTGAGGGGATATCTCAGGTAGTACATACGTCGCGGTGTCTCGTCTCGACAATCGCGCGTACTACGACGATTTCTCCGGGTGGTACGAGCGCGAGCGTCACCTGCCCTACCACCGGATGCTCGACGATCTCGAAGTCGAGCTCGTCGAACGCTACGGCGCGGGCCGGCAGGTGCTCGAGGTCGGCTGCGGCACCGGGTTGCTGCTCAATCGCGTGGCGCAGTTCGCGCGAGGTGCACGCGGCATCGATCTCTCCGCCGGGATGCTCGCGAAAGCGGCGACCCGCGGGTTGCCCGTGGCGCAGGCGTCGGCGACCGAGCTGCCGGTCGCGACTGCATCCGTCGATGTCGCGTATTCGTTCAAGGTGCTCGCCCACGTTCCGGATATCACCGGCGCGCTGCGCGAGATGGCGCGCGTCGTGCGGCCGGGCGGCTGGGTGATCGCCGAGTTCTACAACGCGCGATCGATCCGACGCCTCGTCAAGGCGCTGAAATCGCCGACCGCGGTCTCCGAGCAGGCGCACCAGAGTTCGGGCCGCATTTCGTGAACTGATCGAATGACGCGGGTTTACGAGAATTCGATTAGATCGATGGATTGTGGGAATTTCGGATCGCTGGCGGTTGTCTTGGCAACGATGGAAGCTCTCGACCTCGCCTTGCCTGAGCCGTCGCCAAAGCCCGCCCACGAAATCCGGCGTTTCTCGTCGGACGGGGTGGTGATCGTCCGGGACACGATCGCGAGCGTGTACATCGGCGGGACGCTGATCGGCGGGTTCGATCTGGACGACGATGACCGCGGCCCTCGCAACGTACTGGCAGTGACGCTCGCGAAAACCAATCAGTTCCACCTCGGGCGACTGGCAACAGCATTCGGGATCACGGACGAACATTTGCGGCGCCTGCGGCGGAAGGAAGAAGCCGCGGGGTTTGCTGCGGTGCTGGGACCGCGACGCGGAGGAGTTACGAAGGTAACGCGGGAGTTGCGAACTGTTTGGTACGCGATGTTCGACGCGGGGCGAATGCCGATCGACGCGCACCGCGAACAGCCGCGCAAACAGCGCCTCGTGTATTCGACGGTGTGGCGCGTTTGGGACGACTGGCGTCGTGAGCGCGCCGCCGGGAGCCCTGTCGAGGCGGCACGGCAGGCCGCGCCGACCGCGATCGCCGGGCAGCTCGCACTGCTGATCGCCGGACCGGATCGCGATGTCGACCTCGGCGACGATCCGGTCACGGCCGACGAATTCGACGACAAGGATCAGGTGCCGATGACGGCGCAGCCGGTCCGCGGCGGGGAGCTCTGCAGCACGCCGGCTGCTGGTTCTTGCTCGCGCTGCCGGCGAGATGGGGCTGCACGGAGGCGCAGCGCGCGTCGAGGGCCGGCATCCCGATGGGCTGCGGATCGCGCTCGACGCGGTGATCTGTGCGCTCGCGCTCAAGCAATTCGTCGTCGAGGGTGTGCGCGGACTCGCGACACCGACCGGCGCGACGCTGCTGCGCGCCGAGCGCGTGCCCACGGCCAGCGGGGTCCGCAAGATCCTCGGTCGATGCCCGCACAGACCGACGCCGCGCCGCGCTGGAGGCACGGATGGCCGAGCGGCTGATCGAACCGCAGCGAGCGACGGCGCCCCGGCGATCTCTACGTCGACAACGATCTACGGCCGTATACGGGCAAGCATGTCGTGCGAAAGGGTGGCGGATGCAGGCCAAGCGGTGCTGCCCGGGACGACCGACTACTACGTCCACGACGAGGACGGCCGGCCGATGTTTCGCGTGCCGGTGCCGTCGCACGATCACCTGACCGAGTGGCTGCTGCCCTTGGGCCAGCGCCTGCGCAAAGCGCTCGGCCCCGACGAGACGATCCTGCTCGCCTTCGATCGCGGTGGTGCGTTTGCCGCGCAACTCGCGGCGCTGCGCGAGGCCGACATTGACTTCGTCACGTACGAGCGAAAGCCCTACGCCGAGCTGCCGGCGACGGCGTTTACAGCGGCGACGATCGCGGCGAACAAGGTCGGGCTGCACGAGAGCCGATTGCGAAATCTCGGCGAGGGTCGCGGGCGCCTTCGTCGCATCATGGTCTGCACCGAAGATGGTCGACAGGTGAGCTTGCTCGCCGCCTCGAAGCTGCCCGCGGAGCGGCTCGTCGAGATCCTGTGGCTCCGCTGGCGCCAGGAGAACGGCTTCAAGCACGGGGTCGAGCGCTGGGGCATCAACGAGCTCGACGGCCGGCGCGTCGAACCGTATCCACCCGGGACGATCATCCCGAACCCGGCACGTCGAAAGCTCGAGCGCGCGCTGCGGGTCTGGCGCACCGCCGAGGGCGACGCACGCCGCGAGCTGGCGCGGCTGGCCGCGGACGACAAGCGACGCGAGCGTGTCGAACGCGAGCTCGCAGAGTCGCTCGAATGGCAGCGGCAGCTCGAGGCGCTCCGCCCGCTGTTTCCGAAGCACGCCGCCGTCGAAGAG
>CAWKDB010000003.1:0-28524 GCA_963848295.1 uncultured delta proteobacterium
TATCGATCGACGGAGCGATTACGGGCCGATCTCGTCACATGCCAGTGAACAGGATCTCGATCGCGTCGATCAGCTCGGTGCGCCGGGTCGCCAGCGAAGCTACCCGCTCGCCGAGGCTCGCCGACGGTATCGCGGCGAGCTGCTGGTACACGAGCACGTACTCGATCTTGCCGATCGTCGCGACCGGATTGAGCCGCGAGATCGGCTTGCTGTCGTAGCGCTTCAACGTCATGAGGGGGACCACGACACGGGTCGCGAGCCGCACCAGCACGTCGGCCTGCGCGTCCATCAGCAGCGGGTATGCGCCACCGCGCGGGTTCTTGTAGACGTCGAACTGCGCCATCAGAATTTTCGCCAGCCATCGCTGAAGACGCCGTACCGGCCGACCCGAGCGTTGTACGCGTCGATCGCTTCACTGTTATCGGCGAGCCAAGCCTCGCGCTCGGCGGTACGGATCGCGGCCTCGATCGACGCCTCCAGCATGCCGGACAAGTTGAGCCCTAGCTGCTTCGCGCGCCGCACCAAGTCGGCCCGCACCGACAGATTAGTCGGCGTCTTACGTGAGCCAGTTGATGCGCGTGCCATATGCGCATTGTATATGCGCAGCCTTTCGCCGGCAATACGCACGTCAGCGGTCGCGCCCGAACGCGCGCGTATGAAGCGCGAAGTACAAGCCGCTCGACCAGCTGCCGGGCGTGATCACACTCGCTCCTGCATCTGCCCCCACCGCGATCCACGGGTTCGAGCCACAGCTCGCCGCGGACGCGCGCTTCGACGACCGGAAATGCGCGATCGGTGGCGTTGCTCGCGGGATCGAACGATACGATCCCGACGCCGCCGGCGAGCTCGACCGACACCGATGCGCGACCCGCGCGATGCCGCACGCCGAGCACGCCGCCGAGCCCGACGTACGCGTACGGATCGGGCGTCGTCGTGCCCGCCGAAACGATGCCATCGACCGACGTCTCCATCGCGAGGTACAGATGATGCGGCAGGCCGATGCCGAGCCGATCGGTGCCGCCGACCGCGAACAACCCGGCGCGACGCGAGCCCGGCGTCATCCCCGACGTGCGCGCGGCCGGAGCGAACGGCATGTCGAGCTCGATGTGCCGCATCTCGGTACCGACTTCGATGATCAGATCCGGGATGATCGCGCCGACCGCCCACGCGCCGAACGGGTGGCAACTCGAAAACCCGACGACGTCGCACGGACATTGCGGCCCGAGCGTGAGCGGCGCGCCGTTGTCGGCACGCGCCGCGCCACTCGCGAGCACGATCGCGATGGCGACCGCGCGAATCACGGCGTCACCGCCAGCCGCGCATCGCCGAAGCACAGCCACTGCGCCGGCGTCGCATGGGCGATCGGCGCGACGTCGACGCACACCGCCGCGAGCTCGCCCGGCCCCGCGTCGTAGGCGATCGCTTCGCGCCCGACGAGCCTGCCGTCGATCGGCAGCGGGCGCAGCTCGTGGCGGCGATCGATCGCGGCCATCGCGAGCTCGCGGCCATCGCCGGTGCGACCGAACACCCGCACCGCAGTGAGGTCGACGAGGGTCGGATGATCGCAGCGATTGCCGAAATCGTACTCGAGCTCGGCGACGCCATCGCGCTCGCGTCGCTCGTCAACCGAAATGTCGAGACAGCCGATGGTTGTCCGCTGCCCTGGGAAAGTATCGGCAAGTCGATGGAACGACCCGGGCTGGTACGCACAGGCGGTGATCGCGACGAGCAGGACGGCGCAGCGCATACCTGCGGCATAGCAAGAGGTGCGCCTCGCGCCACGACCCAACCCCGCGCTCTCGCTGGCAATCTGCCGGCTCGTGCCGCGTCGCTAGCGCAACACCGTCATCGCGTTGCAACAACGTCTGACTTGCGGTCAGCGGCGCCGAGCAGGAAGGTCCGCCGGATGCCTCGTTTGTCTCTACTGCTATTCGTCGCCGCCTGCTCGTCGAACGCAGCCCTGCCCGACGCGGCTCCCCCGGTTGCGGTCGCGACCGGCGCGGTCGGTGCCTGGCGCACCGCCGCACCGTTGCCGATCGCACGCGCGAACCTGTGCGCCGCATCGATCGATAACTGGGTGCTCGCGATCGGCGGCAACCACGCCGATGCGACCGGCAACTTCGTCAAGACCGCCGAGATCGACGCGGCTCAGCTCGCCGATGATGGCACGCTCGGGCCATGGCAAGTCGCCGGCATGCTGCCGAGCCCGGCGAGCGAGTGCGTCGCGACGAGCGACGGCAATCACCTCTATGTCATCGACGGCCTGTACGACGACGAAGCCGACGCCGGCCAAGTCTTCACCGCCGACCTCGACGCGACCGGCCACCTCGGCACGTTGACCTCGGCCGGCACGCTACCGAGCGGCGATGTCGTGATCTCGCAGAGCGCGTTCGTCCGCGACGGCACGCTCGCAGTGATGAACCCAGCGTTGCCCGACCCCGGCTCGGCCACCGACCCCGCGAACACGGTGCAGACGATCCGCACGGCGATGTCGGGCCCGTTGGCGTGGAACGTCGACGGTTGGAACATCACGTGGCGCGATCAAGCGCAGTACGCCTTTGGCGATAGCTTCGCGTACGTGATCGGCGGCTACGGCGAAGACGACGTGAACACCGTGACGACCGACGTCTACATGGCGCCGATCGGTGCGAACGCCGCGATCGGTGCGAGCGCGAAGACCGCGCCGCTGCCGGTCGCGACCGCATTCGGCAAGGGCGTCGCGGTCGATGACTGGGTCTTCGTCGTCGGCGGCCGCGGCGCCGTGTTCGGCGGCACCGCGACGACCGCCGTGTGGGCAGCGCACGTCGGCAGCGACGGCACGCTCGGCGCGTGGCAGCCGCAAACCGCGTTGAGCCAACCGCGCACGAACCAGGCGATGGTGCTCGTCGGCAGCTACCTCGTCTCGGTCGGCGGCGCGAACGCCGCCGGCGGCGACACGACCGTGCTCTACTCGCAAGTCCGCTCCGAGCCGGCCGAGCCGAAGTAAACGTGGGATGGTCGGCGCCCGTGGCCGACCCGGTGCCGTTCTTCGACATGCAATCCGAGCTCCGCCCGATCCGGGCCGAGCTCGATGCCGCGATCGCGCGCGTGCTCGACAGCGGTGTACTGATCGGCGGCGCCGAAGTCACGGCGTTCGAGCGCGAGCTCGCGACCGCGACCGGTGCAGCGCGTGCGATCGGCACGAGCTCTGGCAGTGACGCGTTGCTCGCGATCCTCATGGCGATCGGCATCGATCGCGACGCCGAGGTCGTGACCACGCCGCTGACGTTCTTCGCTACTGCCGGTGCGCCGGCACGGCTCGGGGCACGGGTCGTGTTCGCCGACATCGACGACGCGACGCTCGGCCTCGATCCGGCCGCTGCCCTCGCCGCTTGCACCTCGCGATCGCGCGCGATCGTGCCGGTCAACTTGTTCGGTTTGCCGGCGGCGCTGGCTGCGAACGCGCCGTGTCCGATCGTCGAGGACTCAGCGCAGAGCATTCTCGCGGCGCCGGTGCGTGGTATCGCGGCGGCGCTGTCGCTGTTCCCGACCAAGAACCTCGGCGCGCTTGGCGATGCGGGTGCGGTGCTGACCAACGATGGCGCGCTCGCCGATCGCATCGCGATGCTCCGAAACCATGGTGCCGAGCCGAAGTATCACCACGCGATCGTCGGTGGAAACTTCCGGCTCGACGCGCTGCAAGCCGCCGCGTTGCGCGTGAAGTTGCCGTATCTCGCACGATGGACCGCGGCGCGGCGCGCTCACGCCGCGCACTATCGCGAGCTGTTCGCCGCCGCTCGCGTCCCCGCCGAGCTCCGCTTGCCGCCCGACGACCCAGCGCACGTCTATCACCAGTTCTCGATTCGCGCGCCGCGGCGCGATGCGCTGCGCGCGCACCTCGCCACCGCCGGCATAGAGACCGCGATCTACTACCCGACGCCACTCCACCTCCAGCCGTGCTTCGCATCACTCGGCTATCGAGCAGGTTCGCTGCCGCGCGCCGAACGTGCGTGCGCCGAGCTGCTCGCGTTGCCGATCCAGCCGGCGCTCGATGCCGACGCGCGGGCACGAATCGTCGACCAGATCGAGCTATTCTACTGCTAGTCGTGCGCCTGCGAATCGCCGTCCTCGGAGCCGGAAGTTGGGGAATCAACCATGTCCGCGTGCTCGGCGCCGAACCGCGATGCGAGCTGACACTCGTCGTCGAGCCGGATCGCACCAAGCACGCGACCGTAGCCGCTCTCGCTCCGCAAGCGCGCATCGTCGAATCGGCCGACGCCGCGCTCGGCGACCCCGACATCGACGCCGTGGTGATCGCAACGCCCGCCTCGACTCACGTCGAGCTCGCACTCGCCGCGCTCGCCGCGGACAAGCACGTCTTGATCGAAAAGCCGCTCGCGCGCTCGCTCGCGGATGCCCGTCGGGTGGCCGATGCCGCGATGCGCTCGCACCGTACCGCAATGGTCGGCCATCTCATGGTCTATCACCCGGCGGTGCGTCGTCTGCGCGAGCTGTTGCGCAGCGGAGCGCTCGGCACGCCGTACTACGTCCACGCGACGCGCGTGAACCTCGGCCGGTTGCGCAGCGACGAGACCGCGCTGTGGTGCTTCGGCCCGCACGATCTATCAATGCTCGACTACATCACCGGTGAAACGCCGACGACCGTCTCGGCGTGTGGCCAGTCGGTTCTGCAGCCGGGGATCGAAGACGTCGTGTTCCTGACGCTGCGATATGCGAGCGGCCTGCTCGCGAATCTCCATCTGTCGTGGCTACATCCGCGCAAAGAGCGCCGGCTGACGCTCGTATGCTCGCAAAAAATGGTCGAGTTCGACGATCAGATTCGCGAGAAGCTGCGGATCTACGACAAGGGCTACGACCGGCCGCCCGATTTCACCGAGTTCGGCGAGTTCCTGACGCTACGCGACGGCGATGTCCACATCCCGCACTTGTCGATGGAAGAGCCGCTGCGAGCGGAACTCCGCCACTTTCTTGATTGCATCGCACTCGGGGTCACGCCCGACACCGACCTCGCCGGTGGCGCCCGCGTCACCGCGATCCTCGAAGCGGCTGATCGGTCACTCCGCCTCGGCGGTGCGCCGCTACCTGTCGAGAGTCGTAGTACGACTCAACCATGACGATCCGCTACGACCAGATCTGCGCCGAGCTCTTGGCCAAACCGAAGCGTTGGCTCGTCACTGGAGTCGCCGGCTTCATCGGCTCTGCGTTACTCGAACGGTTGCTCGAGCTCGGTCAGACGGTCGTCGGCGTCGACAATTTTCTCAACGGCTTTCAAGCGAACATCGACGACGTTCTGGCAACGCACCCCACTCGGGGTTCGCAGTTCGAGTTCATTGAGGGCGATCTGCGCGAGCTCGAGGTCGCCCATCGCGTCGTGCGGGGTGTCGATCTCGTCTTGCATCAAGCGGCGCTCGGATCGGTCCCGCGATCGCTCGTCGATCCGATCGCCTCGCACCAACACAACGTCGATGCGTTCGTGAACGTCCTTGTTGCAGCACGCGATGCCAAGGTGTCGCGCGTGGTCTACGCGTCGAGCGCGGCGGTCTACGGTGACCATCCGGCGCTACCGAAGCGCGAGGACGTGATCGGTAAGCCACTGTCACCGTACGCGACGACCAAACGGGTCGACGAGATGTATGCACAGATCTTTCAGGATTCATACGGGCTGCCGATGATCGGCCTGCGCTACTTCAACGTGTTCGGTCGCCGGCAGAATCTTAAGAGCGCGTACGCTCCGGTAATCCCGAAATGGATCGCCGCGATGCTCGCGCGCAAGCCGTGCGTGATCTTCGGCGACGGCTCGAACAGTCGTGACTTTTGTTACGTCGACAACATCGTCCAAGCGAACCTCCTGTCAGCGACGGTCGACCTCGCCGCGACCAACACCGCCTACAACTGCGGCTGCAATTCGCGCACGGATCTGAACCAGCTATTTACGATGGTCCGCGACAACTTGGGGAAAGACTATCCTGAAGTCGCCGAGATCCAGCCGGTGTACGAACCGCCCCGCGCGGGCGATATCGCCCACTCGCAGGCGTCGATCGATAGGATTTCGCAAGCGATGGGCTACGTCCCGACCCACCACTCCGCCGAAGGCATCGCCGAGACCGTGCGCTGGTACGTCAAGCAGCTGCGTCGAGGCTGAACGCGACACCCGTGCTAGCCTCGCGTGAACGAGGCCGCCACCGCGGCGCTCTAACTCGCATGAGCCGCCTTTCTCCAGTCGTCCTGGCGCTCACCGGCGCGATTGCACTCGCGCCGCTGAGCGATGGTGTCGCGGCGACCGGACAACACGACCTCGCCGACTACCGCTATTTCCGCGCACTCTCGATCGACCTCGTCGGGCGCACGCCGAGCGACGATGAGCTCACCGCGTTCGAGCAACCAGGTTTCGATCTCGACAAATGGATCGACGCGCATCTGACCGGCGCCGGCTACGCCGATAGGCTGCGCCGCGTCTACATGGACGCGCTCCAGCTCGAGGCCGGCGCGACGTACAAGTTCATGCCTGGGCAGTCGACGCTGGTGCATCAGATCGTGACCGGCCCGGACGGCGCGAAGATGTTCATCTATTTTCGTCACGGGCAGCGCCGCACCGACCCCACGACCGACGGCGAGTTCTGCTTCAGCAAAGACGAGACCGGCTACGATTCCCCGTCGAAAGCCGAACATGGAGGGGCCGGCAAGCGGCTCACCCAAGCGGCTATCGACGCCAAGACCGTGCTGGTCAAGCCTTGGTGGCTCTACGCGGACTATCGCGCGAAGGCGCCAAGCGACCTGTACTCGCCCGCTTGGGCGAAGCGATTCCCGAGCTACCAGCTGACGAACGCACTGCTCGTGGACGCGGACGGTCGCACGCAGACCACGGCGATCCGTGTGTGCAAAGAAGAAGCGCAGACCGCGGAGACCGGCGCGATCTTCACAACCGGCGCCGGCCCGGGCAAACGACCGCTACCGGCCGACCGAGCGACGCGCGCACCGGTCGACACTGTGCTCGCGAAGAACGCTGCCGGCCAAAAGGTCTCGTGCTTGACCGGCACCGGATTTCGTAACTCGGCCGAATGCGGCTGCGGCGTCGGCGTCGAGCGCTGCCTGCCTGGCCCAGCGGCGTTCGTAATGCCGATAAAGGCGCCGATCGGAGCAGACGAGCCGTTCGAGGCGGGCAGTCAATCGGTCTCCGAGTGGGTCAAGATGTGGTGGGCACGCGAAGCCGAGCATTTCTTCAACCGGATCTTCACCGAAGATCGCGACTTCCGCGAGGTCGTGCGCGCGCGATGGACCGAGGTGAACGGCCCGCTCGCCTTGTTCTATCGGTTCATCGCACAATCGACCTGCTGCGGCCCTGGTGCGGAGGCCGGCTACTTGATGCCCGAGCCAATGGTCGATCCTTCCGCGGTGCCGGCGAAGCTCACCGCGGTCGAGACCGACACGTGGCTGCCGGTTGCCGACCGCGGCCCGCACGCCGCCGGGATCTTGACGATGCCCGTGTTCCTAACGAAATACGGCTCGCGACGCGCGCGCGCCCACGTGCTTTACACGGCGTTCTTGTGCCGCGACTTCATCGCGTCGAAGGTCAAGCTCGAGCCATCGACCGAGCCGGACCTGACGAAACGCGCGGGCTGTTCGTCGTGTCATCACACGCTCGAGCCGATGGCAGCGTACTTCAGCCGCGTCACCGAATCTGACTGGACGTGGCTGCCGGCGAGTACGTTCCCGATCGGCAACTGCACCGACAAACCGAAGTCGGCGACGTGCACGAAGGTCTATGATCCGGCGTTCGGCAAGCTGCGCAGCGCGTATGCCTCAACCGACCACGCCGAAGCTGGGCCGATCGGCCTCGCAGAGGATATCGCCGATTCGCCCGAGTTCGCGCCGTGCGCGGTCGAGAACGTCGCGCGCTCGCTGCTCGGTCGACCGCTTGTCCCCGCCGACGATGCGTGGCGCCAACAGCTACTAAAGACGTTCGTCGACGGTGGCTACAAAATGCGTGCTCTCGTGCGTGCAATCGTTACCTCGCCTGCATATCGCCTGACGTATGCGCCGAAAGGCACGCCGTGAAGCCAGGTGCGCTGATCGCGTTGGTCGCATGCTCGGGAGGGTCGACGATCGCGCCGAGTACCGCGCAGAAGCTACCGCCGAGCACGACGGTCTCACTGGATCCGACCGATGCGACCGACACCGGCACCAAAGAGCTGCGCAGGATGGTCCCACCCGAGGCGTATCTACGTTCGTACTTGATGTGGTTCGGCGGGCTGTCGCCGATCGAGATCGAGAAGAAGGCCAAGGGCCGCTTGTTCGACTCGTGGCCCGACTATCTCAACGCGCTTGGGCTCCCCGATTACAAGCGCGACGCCCCGCGGCAGGAGCAAACGAACACGCTGATGCTCGCGACCTATGGCCGACTTGGCGAGGCGTTGTGCGCTCGGGCCGCCGAGCACGACCTGCACGAGCGGACGCTTCTCGCGTCGCGGCTCGTGTTTCGGTTCGATCCGGTCGCCAACATGGATCAAGCGACGTTCACGCCGCGCTTCGAAGTCCTGCATCGCAAGTTCCTTGGCTATCCCGTGCGGCTGGCACCGGCCGACCGCGTTCCTCGCTTTTTCGCGCTGTACCGCGACGTCGCGCGGCGCCATGCGAGTGATTCCCAGCCGCTGACGGGCGATGAAGCTGCATGGGCCGCGGTCTGCTCAGCGCTCGTGCAACATCCCGAGGCGGAGCTCTACTGATGAAACGGCGCACGTTCCTGCAGCTGGTCGGTGCCGGCGCAGCGGCAGCGGTCGCGTTTCGCCGCTCGCTGTTTGCGGCGAGTCCCACGGGGAAGACGAACGAGGAGTTCTTCATCTTCATCCATGCGCTCGGCGGCTGGGATGTCACCCAGTGGTCCGATCCGCGCAACGAGCGGGTCGGGTTGATCGATCCGGCGTCGACTGCGAACACCGACACCGGCAGGATGAAGCTGTGGAAGAACGTGCCGCTCGAAGGCAACGCGAGCGCGTTCGAGATCCTGGCGCCGAGCAATGTACCGATGCGGTTCGGCCCCGGCATCGGGGCGATGTACGACCTCCGCGATCGGATCACGTTGGTCAACGGCTTGGCGATGAACACGGTCAGCCACCCCGACGGGATCGCATACTCGGCGACTGGACGGCACTTGCAAGGCGGGCGGTCGCCGGCATCGAGCATCGACGTCGCGATAGCGAACGAGCTCGGCACGACCCAATTGATTCCCGACATCGCCGTGCGGTTTCCGTCGTGGTACGTCGGCGACCAACTCGATCGTCGAGCCGTCCCATTGCGCGTGACAGATGCCGCGTCAATCGCGAAGTCGTTGGCACGCAGCGACAGCTACCTGCGCGGCGACGATCGCGCGCAGATCAGCAGCGTGCTCGGCGATGAGGCGCAAGCGGCTGCGCAACTCACGAACAACCCGGCAGCGTACGACCGGCTCGCGACTCAGCTCGGCGCGGAACAGAAGCTGATCGACGACAAGCTGGCGGCAGTGTTCACCCAGGAGGCGATGAAGACCGCGTACCCCATGTTCGACTACAAGATCCCGTCGGTCAGCGAGGGCGCGCTGGCGTCGGCGTTCGCGATCGAGGCGATGAAGCGCAACTTGGTGCGCTGCGTCGGGTTCTCGCTCGGCGCGCTCGATACCCATACAGCGAACTACCGCGAGCACGGCGCGATGTTGACCGATGTGTTCGGCGTGATCGCGACGCTGATCAAGCAGCTCGACGCGATCCCACACCCGACTCTGTCGTCGGCAAAGATGTCGGAGCACAGCCACATCTTCGTGTTCTCCGACTTTTGCCGCACGCCGAACATCAACCTCACGCTGGGCCGCGATCACTATCCAAACAACTCCGCGCTGATCGTCTCGCCGAAGTTCGTCCCGGGCCGGACGTTCGGCAAGACCGACGCCGATCAGCTGCTGCCGGCAGAGTCGGGCGTGAAGTTGGCCGGCGACCCGCGCCCGCTCACGCCGCCCGATCTCATGGCGACGTACCTCCACGCCTTCGGCATCGATCCGGCGCCGTACGTGCGCGATGGCGAGATCGTGAAAGAAATGCTCGCAAGTGTATGATGCGTGAGATGGAGCGCGTTCGTTCGCCCGCGCGGTGGCGAAGCCTTGTCGATGCGCTCGGCTTCAAGCTTCGCGGGGTCGTTGCGACCGAGGCGAACATGCGCCGCAGGTTTCGGCTGCGTGAGCTGTGGCAGCCCGCCGAGATCGCGGCGCGCAAGAAGCTCGCCCGTGAGCTCGCCGCAGAAGTCGATCCGCGGCTCGTCCTAGCCCGCGAGCTCGGCTATCTGCAGCTACCGAGAGAAGCCACGCCCGACGTCTCGACGGTGTGCGAGATCGGCCGCGAGCGCCAGCGCACCTCCGAACGCGACAGCACCGACGAGCGGGCGTTCCGTCGCAACAACCTCGCGCGCACCGAGGACTTCGACGCACTGCTGCGATTCGGGCTCGATCGGCGACTTCTCGCGATGATCGCGAACTACCTCGGAGTGGTGCCGGTGCTCGCGAACGTCGACTTCCTCTTTGCATTTACGACCCAGCCGCCGTTCAAGAAGAGCCAGCTCTGGCACTGCGATCCGGCCGCCGATCGCGAGCTAAAGCTGTTCGTCTATTGCGACTCGGTCACGGCTGACGACGGCCCTCTGACGATCGTGCCGGCCCTGTCATCGCGACGCGCGAGAGCCGAGCTCGGTTACCGCTACGGTGGTAAGCGCTATCGCGTCACCGACCCCGACATGGATCGCGTGGTACCGCCCGACCATCAGGTGCCCCTACTCGGAGCCGCCGGCACTGTGAACGCAGTCGACACGATCAGCTGCTTTCATTACGGCAGCCGAATTGTCGCTGCTGATCATCAGCGCGTCGTCGCCGTGTTCGTCTACTGCCCGCCGAGCTCGACGAATTTGCCGCGGCGGTTGGCCTCTGGCGGCGGGCCTCTCGCGCATCTCGCAGCCAACTACTCGGATCCTCTCGCCCGTGCGGTCCTTGGTTCCCCCGTCGCAACCTAGCGGCAAACCCTGGTTTTCAGGTTTTTCGAGCTTGGCAATACGTACCGAACTCTGGCATGAACTCCAGAGGGCCGCGAAGCCACAAACCCATGATGCGCCTCGTGTTCCTGCTCCTCGCGCTCGTCGCGTGTACCGACAATCCGCCGGCGACCTATCCCACGATCGCACCGCTCGACGTCACCAAGCTAAAGCTCGGACCGGGCGACAAGCTCGAGCTCACGATCTTTTATGGCACGAAAGAAAACAAGACCGACTACTCGCTCGACGGCTCTGGGCAGATGGCGGTGCAGTTCATCGGTAGTGTCGAAGCCGGCGGCAAGCACGTCAAAGAAGTTGAAGCAGAGATCCAGAAGCGACTCGCCGACGGCTATCTGAACGATCCCGTGGTCCAACTCACGATCGTCGAGATCAACTCGCTATCGTGCTCAGTGCTCGGCCAGGTCCAACACAATGGGACCGTCAAGTATACGCCCGGCATGACGATCGTCGACGCGATCGCGCAAAGTGGTGGGTTCTCGCCTCTCGCGCGCAAGAACTTGGTGCAGGTGACCCGTCAGAACGACGAAGGAAAAAAGCTGACATACGAAATTCCGGTCGACATGATCGGCGAGGGCAAGCGGCCCAACTTCCAGATGATGCCCGGTGACGAAGTGTTCGTTCCCGAGCGGCGCTGGTAGATGCGGCCACGCGAGTGGATCGCGGCCGCAAGTGGAGTCGCGGCTGTCGCCGTCGCGATCTTCGCGCTCGGCGGGACTGCGCGATGGGCGCAAGCGATCGTCGCGGGTCTCGTCGCGATCGCGGTCATCGCGCAGGTATGGTCGCGCAAGGTCCCCGCTCGTATTCCGCCGCTGCTCGTCATACTCGGAGTCGCCACCGGCTTGACCGTGCTGCAGCTGATCCCGGTCGGCGAGCACATCGTCAACGCGCTCAACTCGACCGGCGCAGCGTTGCGCGAGGACGGTGCGGCCCTCGCGGGTGTCCATCCAGCGAATACGCTGACGTTCGACCAACCGGGCACGTTGTCAGCGCTGGCCTTCTTCTTGACGTTGCTCGGTGTTGCAACCGTGTCGTTGCGGATCGCGATCTCGGAGAAGGGCCGGTTCGGTCTGCTTGCCGTCGTCGCGGGTGTGTGCGGGCTCACGGCGTTGATGGTCGGACTCCAAGCGCTGTTTGATTCCGACGAGCTCTACGGCCTATACGAACCGCTGCATGCGACACCCCGCGTGCTCGGACCGTTGCTCAACGACAACCAGCTCGGTTGCCTCATGGCACTCGGTGCCGTGGTCAGCGGCGGCCTCGTCATGCATCGCCGCCAGCAACCATGGATGCGCGTCGTCTGGCTCGTGATCGCGACCGGTTGTGCTGTCGTAGCACTCGCCACGCAATCGCGTGGCGCCGCGATCGCCCTCGGCTCGGGCGGCATCGTGCTCGTCGCCGCACTGGTCGGCCAGGCAGTTGCGAAAGACTCGTCGCGGCGATCGCGAGGGCTGGCGAGCGGGTCGATGCAGATCGGCATCGTCGCTGTATGTGCGGTGGTGGCGGTTGTGTACGCGAGCTCGGGCGGGGTCACGCAACAGATCGAGAACACCTCGTTCAACGAGGTCCACAATCCACGCAGTAAGTTCGCGGCGTGGCAAACCGCAGCAGAGCTCGTCGAGGAATCGCCGTGGACTGGCTGGGGGCGAGGCTCGTTCGAGTCCGCGTTTACTCGCGTTCACCCGACGAGCGGGCTCGCGACTTTCGCGTACCTTGAGAACGAATATCTGCAGACCGTGGTCGACTGGGGCATCCCGGGCGCGTTCCTGATCGGCGCTGCAGGCATCTGGTTCGCGATGAAAGCCTTCGGACGTTGGCGAACGGGGCCGCTTGCCGCCGGCGGGCTCGCTGGGATCACGGTCGTAGCGCTGCAGAGTAACGTCGACTTCGGGGTCGAGTTCTTGGGCCTCGCGATCCCCACAACGATCGTTGCCGCAACGTTAACGTTCGTACCAATGCGACAGCCCGGTCGTCGCGCGCTGCGCGCTGCGCGATCGATGCGACTGGTTCATGCTCTCGCGATCCTCGCCGGCGCTGCCGTCCTGTTATCGGCAGCGACTACGACCGTTCAGGAGGATCACGACAACGCGCAGGATCTGCTGACGCTCAACACAACCGATCTGCGCGATTCGATCGAACGGCATCCGCTCGACTACCGCGGGTACTTGCTCGAAGCGGTCGTGCTGACACGCGATCATCACGAGCAGGTCGCAATCGACATGCTCAACCACGCACTCGAGTTGCACCCAACGCACGCTGGGCTTCATCTGTTCCTCGGCGAGCTGTTCCGCGAGGACAAGAAACTGGACCAGGCGTCAATCGAATACGCATCGGCGCTGCGCTCGAGCACGACCTCGGGGCGAACGATAGGCGAGATCGTCGAGCGTATGCCGACTGCCGACCTGATCGCGCGATCGATCCCGCCTGACTATTTTCGCTTCTACGACGTGATGAACGTGCTCGAACGCGAGCAGCGGTTCGATGTCGCGATCGACTGGTTGGAACGCGTGCTAGCTACCGGAACCGACAACCTGCGCACGTGCGCCGCAATGTACTCGCTTGCCGCGCGGTCGAAACAGCTCGATCTGATCGGCGTCGCGACCGAGAAGTGCCCCCAGTACAGCCCGACCAACCAGATCAAGCGCTACCTCGCGAAGAACGCCTACGACAATAAGGACGCGAAGACCGCGCTGCGCCTGCTCAGTGATGTCGAGTCGTGGAGCGGGAGCGTCACCGACAAGTTCGAAGCGTGGCTAACCCGCTGCGACTCGCTGCTCATGCTCGAACAGTTCGACGATGCCGAGCAGTGTCTTCACAAACTCGACGCGACCGGCTATGCGCCGCGTCACGAAGTGCTCGACAAGCATCTCGCGGCTGTAAGGAGTGCACGGGCGATCCACGATGGAGTGCCCGAACCGCGAGCCGACGAAAAGCCCGCGGTCGCGCCAACGCCGACACCGCCTGATCCTGCGCCGAAGGACCCGAGCCTACCCCCGACCAAGGCAGTGCCTCTGCCCGCGTCACTGCAACCGCTCGTGCTCCCGGCGACGGGCAGCGGCAGCGCTCACTAGCCCGAGAGCTCGGCGACGCAGGCGGCGGCGATCGCGGTCGGCGACGCGAGCACAGTATCGTAGTGCGTTTGCGCGGCCGCAAAGTCGATCGCGGTCCCTTGCCACGTTGATAGCGCGCCTCCGGCTTCGACGAGCAGGACTTGGCCGGGCGCAACGTCCCAAAGCTTGTAGCGGAACTGCTTCGCGTAGAGATCGCCGCGCGCTTCGGCGACGCGACAGATCTTGAGCCCGACCGAACCACACTCGACCATCACGCCAGCGTGGCGAGAGACCAGCGCGCCGACCGGTCCTGCCGGCGGGGTACTGTCGACGTAACGCACGCCGCGTTCGAGCGTCGAGATCGGGGACACGCGCAGCCGCTCCGCGGTGTCCGCAATGCGCCATGCGCCGGCACCGTGCGCTGCGACATAGACAGCACCGGTGACCGGCTCGGCGATCGCTCCAAGGCGCGGCACGCCATCGCTGACGTATGCGACCTGAACACAGAACCCGTCATAGCCGTCGACGAAACTTCGCGTGCCGTCGAGTGCATCGACAGTCCAATAGTCGCGTGCACCAGGCCATGGTCTTCCCGCGCGATCGAAGCGCTCTTCGGCGAGCACCTTCTCGCCCGCGAAGCTGCCCTCGAGCATCCCAAGCACCCAGCCTTCGGCCGCGAGGTCTGCCGCCGTCTTGAGCTGGCCGCCAGGCGCTTCCATACCGGCGATGGCTCCCCGCAGCTCGAGCAGGCCTTTGCCCGCGGAGCGCACCGCGGCGACCGCGACCGCGAGTCGCGAGTGCCAGCGCGACGCGACGAGCTCAGCTGGGAGTGTAATCACGTGAACGCCTCGAGCATTCCCGCGAGCCGGCGATCGAGCGATGGTGGATTCCAGCCGAGGTGGAGGCGAGCCCGGGCGATGTCGAGTTGGAACACCGGGTGGGCGACGCCCGGAGCTACCTCGACGGTAGAACCGGCGCCTGCAAGCGCTGCGACCCGATGTGCGATCGCGACAAGCTCGATCGGTTCGCCGTAGCCGAGGTTGAACGCGCCGTGAGGCGGATCCGAATGAAGAGCGGCCTGTACGAGCCCTTCGGCCGCGTCGTCGACGTGCAGCAACTCCCAGGGGGTAGGCGTCGGTGTCGTGACGCGCAGCAGTTCGCCGGCGCGAGCGGCCCGGCAGAAGTGAAACAACGCGCCGTTGCGCCGCTGTTCGCTGAACAAGCCGCCGAAGCGGAGGACGCTGACCGGCACATCGTGCTCCGCGCGGAGCACGATGTCCTCAGCGAGGACCTTGCCGCGACCGTAGAGTTGCATAGGATCGCGTGGGTGATCCTCGGTAACCGGGAGCTGTTGCGGTAGGCCGTAAACCACCATCGACGACGCGTGGACTAGGCGGCCGCGCGCGGCTCTTGCTACGTGCAGGGCGATGCGCGAGTGCGCCATAAAATCATCCGCCGCGACCGTCACCGGCGCGGCGAGGTGAATGCAGACATCCCAGCGCCACGGCGTGAGCGCCCGCTCCGCCGCGGCATCGTCCACGAGATCGACGAGGAGATCGCCTGAGCTGCGTGCGAGGGTCGTGACTTCGCAGCCACGATCGCGCAGCTTCGCGACCACTCGGCTGCCGAGGAAACCACTCGCGCCGGTGACGAGGACCGTCGTCATTTCGGTCGCAGATCGATCGGCTGCCAATCGCTCTCTTTGACGTATAGCTGCGCGGTGTAACGCAGCATCATCAGGTCGGGCTCGAACGTCAACCGTCCTGGATCGAGGCCACGATCGTGGCGCAGCACCGCATCGACTTCGTTGACCCCGGACGCGAGCGTCAGCGCCATCGTCGTCGAGTACCTCGGGTTGATCTCGATGACGCGTGGCACGCGGTCGGCGCCGAGAATTAGCTGAACGTTGTATGGCCCGCGCGGCTGCAGCTCGCGCGTGATCGCACGGCATAGCGCGTCGATCTCGGGCACCGCGCGTGTCACGCCGACTTGCGTGATGCCGCGCTTTTCGACTGCCTCCTTCGGCACGACCGCAAGCAGCTTGTTGTCGAGGCCAACCACGACGCTCGTGGTGAACTCTGGGCCGGTCAGTCGCTCCTGCACGATGAAGCGCTCGGCCGGCTTCCCGGCGGCTGCGAGATACGCGGCGAGGTCCGCAGGTGACTCGAGGAAGGCCAGCCCGCGGCTACCGCGGCCCTGGCGCGGTTTGACGATCGCGGGATAGGTCGCAGCCGCAGCGTCGCTCGCGACCCAGACTGCTCGCGACCGATAGCCCGCGCTCGGCGAGCGCCTGCGCCATCGTCCACTTGTCGAGTACGAGGTCACAAAACTCAGGAGCTGGCGTGATGACCTTGATTGCCGGCGCCTCCGCTCGCACGAACGCGTGAACCTTGGGGATCTCTTCGTCGACGAGCGGAACGAGATAATCCGGCTGCTCGCGACGGATGATCTCGCGGAGCACCGGCACGAACTGCTCGTCTACGCCGAACGGCACCACGTATGACCGATCCGCGAACGAGAATCCTGCGGAGTTTGGTATCGCGTCCGCCGTGACTACCTCGTAGTCGAGCGCCTTGAGCGCTTTGACAGCCTCGATCGTCGCGCCCCCGCTCCCACCTGTGAAAAACACCTTGATCCGCTTGCGAGTCATTGCCGAGGCCATGCCCGGACTCTACTCTAGCAAGAGATGCGACGCGGCTCCGGCAGCTTCTACGATCGCTTCGTCAAGCGCGCGTTCGATATCGCGGCATCGGCGAGCGCTCTCGTCGTGTTGTCTCCGCTACTCGCAGGAATCGCCGTCGCAGTGCGCGAGCGACACGGCTCGCCTGTGTTGTTTCGTCAAAAGCGCACCGGCCGCGGTGGCGAGCCGTTCGACATCTTCAAGTTTCGAACGATGACCGACGAGCGCGACGAGCGTGGTGAGCTTCTTCCCGACAAAGAGCGGCTGACGACACTCGGCCAATGGTTGCGAGAGACGAGCCTCGACGAGCTGCCCGAGCTGTTCAACGTTCTGCGCGGAGAGATGAGCCTCGTCGGTCCTCGCCCGCTACTTCACCGCTACCTAGAGCGCTACGATTCGCGCCAGGCACGCCGCCATGAATGCCGGCCCGGCATCACTGGGTGGGTCGCGGTCAACGGCCGCAACACCACTACGTGGGCAGAACGTTTCGAGATGGATGTCCACTACATCGAGGGGCTCGGGCCGTGGCTCGATCTCGTGATCTTGCTCCGTACGTTTACGACTGTGCTCGGCCGCAAAGGGGTCGATCCCGGCTTCGCTGACCAGATGCCCGAGTTTCAGGGGTCCCATAACGGCCGACCGACCACTCGGTGAAACTGTTCCGAATCCGAGGCATACAACTCGGTCAACCGCGCGAGTAGCGCAGGCGCCAGCGGCGGATTCTTCGTCGGCTTCGAGACCGCTCGGATCATCGCTTCGCGTAAGCGCTTACCTGGCATCTCGCCGAGGAACCGGCGCGCGATCCGCTTGGGCCCTCCCTGATACCGGCCGAGCCACTGGATCGCCCGCGTTACCGGCAACAGGCGGGACTCGCGTGCGGCATTCGATTTCTCGAGCACGAGCCTGCGCGGCGTGACGCCGAGAAACCCCTGACATTCGGCGAGCACTCTCGCCGGCTCGCGTACGAGCTCGTCGAAGCCGAACACGCGGATTAGGTCTGGGCCGAACCGTTCGCGATAGACGTCGAGGTTATGGCCGTACATGCCGTGGCGGACGACAAAGCCCGCGGCGGTCGCCTCGGGTGACGCGAGCTCGTCATCGACCACTTGATCGAACGAGCGACGTTCGCGCCCAGTGTTGTGACGAAACCAATAGTGCGAGCGCGCGCGTTGAACGGGGTCGCGTGCCAGCGCGATCAACTTGCACGCCGGATTCGTGCGCCGCGATTCGCTCCGCGGCAAGCGGCGTAGCGAAGTAGTCGGGAGTCGCCTCACCGCGCAGTTGTTCGGAGCGCGCCTGCTCGAAGTACTGCGCGAGCCAGGTCATGCCACGCTCCCAGTTCTTGTCGAAGAACCCGAGCTCCTTGCGTTCGGGGATGAACAGATCTGGATGCTGACTCAACGCGTCAGCGAGCGACGTTGTCCCGCACTTCGGCGCGCCGACGATCAGGAACTCCGGCAGCACGAAGAACCTAGAGCGCAGCGCGGACGCCGAGCAGCAGCGCGTGGCGCTCGTAGCTCGGATCGATCACGACGCCGTCGGTCATATACTTGAAGTCGGTGGAGACGTCCGTGTAGCGATAATCGAGTCCGATATCAAACCGGTTGCGGAGGTTGTAGCTGATACCTGCGATGACCGAGACAATGTCGTCGGAGCGAGTCATCTCACCATTGATGCCGGTCACGATCGTGCCGTAGTACGTCCGGAAGTGGACTTCGGGTTGAATCGACAGCACGAACGGCCCGAGCCGTTGATACGCCCACAGCCGGATGACGTCATCCGAGTAAAAGTTCGCGTTGATCGAGTCCTGGTACTCGCGGACGTACTGCAGCACGACTCGTCCCAGCGGCGAGTAGCGGTAACCGATCGCAGCGCCGCCATGGAAGTTATTCGTGGTTGCTCCCTCTTGGTAGTTTAACCAGGAGTAGCCGAATGATGCATTCACCGTAATCGAGGGCGTGAGCAAGGTTGCCGCCCCAATCGACACACTCGTCGGGTACGATGTCACCTTCTCGCTCGCCGAGCCGATACCGGTGATAAAGCCCTGTGAGAGGTCGAGGAAAATTCGCGTCTGCGGCAATACGTGCCACGTCGGGTGCACGCCAACAATGTTCGACATCCGATCGGGGAATTGCTGCGACTCCCGCTCGAACACGTCGACCGAGTTCGTATAGTACAGGAAGCCCCCGTAGCTACGGTCCCGCGGGTGATACGGGAGCCGCAGCCATAGGTTGTTGACGTCCCGGTTGGTGTCGACATCAGTCTCGAAGTTCGCGGCGCGAAGCTCGCGTTCGTAGTCGTCGACCGCGAGCAGCGTGAGCGGACCGACTGGGTTCACGACCGCCTTCAGCGTCGCACCGAGGCTGAATCCGCCCGTCGAGTCGACCGTCCCGTCGGGCGAGAGCATCTGATCGTAGGCAGCGCGAAGGTCGGCGCGGTACTGAAACGATCCCGGATTCGTAATGTCGGTGCCCGGTTCCTCGGTGACTGGATCGACAGGGCCGACATCACTCGGGGTCAACCGGGTCGGGTTCAGCGAACCGACGCCGATCTGTGCTAACGCGCGGATCAACCCGGCGGCGTGAACGCAGTCGCGCGCGGCAGTGCAGTTGGTCGCGTTCGTATAGAACACGTTCGAAATAAACCCAGTCTCGATGCCGACGACCGGGTGCAGAGTGGTGTCTTCGCCCGCCTTCCAGCCCGGGCCCTCAACCAACCGGATCGGCGCGGTGGCTTTGTCAGGGTCAAACGACGCTCCGTTCGGCATGCGCGACGGGAGGTCGCTATCTTCTTCGACGACTTGCGCTTGCGAAGCCACCGGGATCGCCGCCACGGCGATACACACGAATATGCTAACGACGCGCTGAACCATTCCTAAGAACCTAACAAAACGCGAGATTACGCGGCTTGGCCGAGCCACGTCAACAACGCGGTCGGTCGTTAGTGGCCATTTGTGGGGCAGCGTTCATGGGTCATCCCTAGAACAGGTCCGCGTACGCACGGGTCCATGATTTCCATACCTGCTCCCGCCCAAAACCGCTGACTGCACGGGCTCGAGCACGCTCCCCGTCTGCTGCGCGCCGCTCCGGATCCTCGAGGTAGTCGGTCAACGCCGCGGCAAGTGCAAGGGTATCCCCGATCGGCACGAGCCTACCGGTCGTGCCATCGCTCACAGCGTCGACAGTGCCGGTCGCTCGGAAGCCGACGGTTGGCACACCGGCGGCCGCCGCTTCGATCGGGGCGTTCGGAAACCCCTCCCGATGCGACGGGAACGCGAGAACGTCCATGAGCGCGTAATACGGCGCTGGTTCGGCAACTCGCGGGACCACCACCACGTCGCGCCGGTTTGCGAGCTCGCGCGCGACCGGATCGCCGGCGAACCCTGCACCGACGATTACGAGCCGTGTGTCGACCAGCGCGGTGCGCACTACGTCAAACGCAGCAATGAGCTCGCGAATACCTTTGTCCACGACGGGGCGACCGACAAACCCGATCACCGGTGCGTCCGGAGCGATCCCGAGCTCGGCGCGCAGGACGACCGCTTCAGCCAGACGCTGTGGGGTCGCCGCGAACCGCGCGACGTCCACGCCGTTTGAAGAGCCGGCTCCGACGACCGCGCACTTCGCCGCCGGCGCGAACCCGCCGGCTATGTAGGCCGCACGCAGGCTGTCGCTGACGCACCAAACGCGATGGGCGCAAGCTGCCGCGATCCGCTCTGTCGCGCCGAGCACTGCTCGCTTGGCACCGCTCTCGGTCTCAAGGCGCAATCCGCGCAGAAGGTACACGCGCGCCGGTACGCGGTTCGCTGCCGCTGCGATCATGCCGAGCAACCCGGCCTTCGCAGTGCTCGCGTTAACGATGTCCGGCCGCAGCGCGCGTAGCTCGCGAGTCAGCTGCGCCAGCGACCGTGCGTCGGCGGCGGGCGAGATCTCGCGCTCGATCGGGACGCCGATCACTCGCACTCGCTCGCGACGGGCGACCTCGTCGAGCTCGGGCCCGGGCGAGCTGATCACGGTGACGTCGTAGCCGGCTTCGCGCAGATAGCCGAGCTGACCACGCAGGAGCACGTTCGCCGTCACCGGCACGGTCACCGCGAAAGCGAGCCTACGAGCCATCTACGACGCGTGCGGGCGGTGTCGAGCACGCACTCTTGTGGCGACCTCGGCGGGCGTCGTCCACCACAAGCTATCGCCGTATTCGCGCTCGAGGCGACCGAAGAGCAGGTCGAGCAGGTTGCAATACACCCGGTCGATGCCGTCGAGCGCGACGTAGCCGAGTGCATTCTTGACGATATGGCCCTTCACCGCGAGCAGACCACCGAGTTCGATGATCTCGACCGCGCGTTCCCACCGCGAGGTCGCTTGGAAGTTCGTGGCGACATGGATCAAGCCGCCGGCGAGCTCGGTCGGAAAGATCAATGATGCGCCACGCAGTCCACTCATTGCGGTGACAGCGTCGGCGGCTATCGGCGTGACGATGTCGCGCGCCGAGGCGACAAATTCGAATTCGAGCTCGGCCATCGCCCTCAATAGCTCGGGCGGTGCGTTCCACCCCGGTGGACACATCCCGCGCACGTACCGCAGACCGCTAGCATCGAAGATCTGCAACATCCGGAGCAAGCGGCGGCGATGCTCGGCGATCGGCTCGTCCTGGAACTCGACGTGCAGCAAGAGCCCCTTGTGAATGTGATGCAGGCCGTGCAAGCCGACGTCGACGCGCGGTAGTGACTTGATGTAGGCGACGAACTCTGGGTGGCGATCGAGCCGACGCGAGCCCTCAGGTAAGATCCGCGATAGGTAAATGCGATCGCGGAGCAGCGGGATCCGCGACAACATCCGCGATGGCGTCGGCGAGATTTCGCGCCAATCTGCGGTTGTAAACAACGTCACTCGCAGCTGCGGGTGGCGATCGAGTAGATCGGCAACAAGCCCGAGCGCGCCTTTGCCGAGATCGCCGCCGGCGTCGTAGTGATCGGTCGAACGGCCCGGATGAACGTCGTCGATCGTGAAGCAAACCGCGGCACGCTTACCCGTAGGGAGCCAGTTGCGCAGCCCGATCACCTCGGCTTCTCCCGAGCGGGGGCCTGCTGTTTGAGCACGACAAACACGGCGAGCACGATCCAGAACATCGTGAAGCGCATGCCTTGGTGCGCCACGGTATAGGCCAAGACAGGTAAGACCAGCACCGTCGTGCGCAGTGGCGCACCACGCACGACGCGCACCAAGAAAATCCCGAATAGAGTCATCCCCACGATGCCGTAACCAAACAAGACCGATCCGAACGACGAGTGCAGCTCCCGTCGGTGCTCGCCTTCTTTCATGAACCTGCCGTAGTCGCCCTCGCCTGCGCCGAGCACCATATACTCGGGGTACTTCCACATCCGGTCGTAACCGCGCTCCTCGGCGAACGAGAGCTTGTGAAACCGGTCATGGGTGATGCGCTCTTCGGCTGCATCGATCGCGCGGGATAGCGGACCGCCGATCGATATAATCCCAAGGCGACGAGGCCGGCGAGTATGATCGTGCGCGGGTTCGAGAACACGAGCACGAAGAACAGCATCATGATTCCGGCGAGAGACGCGCGCGACGCGGATAGCAACCCGAGATACGCGCACCCGGAGACGCCGATCGCGGCCCACAGCCGCGGCAAACCGAGCGGACGCTGCGTGATCGCGAACAGGCAAGCGCAGAGTAGCGCGTAATAGCCAAGCTGATTCGGCGAATCGAAGAACAGCTCACCGCGGAACATCCGGGTGCGATAAACGAACGACGCGGCGACCTGGATTACGATCGTGAGGAACGCGATCAACACCGTCGCGCGCAAGAACACGATCCGATTGCGCCGTGCGACTACCACGGCCGACGCAAACATGATCAGATTGAAGATGTAATAGACCGGGTAGAGCACGAAGTCGCGACGGCTCGTCCATTCCCACAAGATCGTCGCCCACACGTAGTTCACGAGAGCGACCCACAGCGTGAACCACGCTAGCGCACGGATGGTTCTTGCTTGATTGCGTTCGAGCCGCTTGTCCCAGGTGAAGAACACGAGCGGCGCGAAGATGAACAACAGATAATCGGCGGGCTGCGGCAACCCGACCGGGAAGATGTACAGCGGCGTCAACAGCAGGAACAGGCACCAGCACGCGAGCGCCGGCTGGCGCATGATCTCGCTCAACAGCGACCGCACGATTTCGCGCGGCTTCGGAACGGTGGCAGAGGCGAGCTCCATCGACATAGCTAGTGCGTGGATCTGGGCGCCGCGTTCAATAACGCGATTTCGACGAGTTGCGCACGTGATTTCGCCCCAGGGTCAGCCCGAACCGCTGCCGACGACCAAGGGCTCTTCGGTAACCGCGGGTGCGACCTCGTCGAAGGCGTACCGCATCCACAGCTCGAGCACGTACCACCGAAATAAATCCGTGTAATAAGCGGTTTGCTGAGTAGTCCCGATGTAGTCCGCCAGCTGCGAGCGAATCTTAGCGACATCGAGAAAACGGTCGCTGCGGGTCGATCCGGCAAGCGTGTCGGCGATCTGCTGCTGGCCGGCCCGTAACCAGACACCTTCGGGTGTGACGAACCCCTTCTTGTCCTTTCGCCATTGGACCTCAGCCGGCAACCGACCGTCCATCGCCTTCCGGAACACCCACTTCGTCCAGCCGCCGCGCATTAGCATGGAGAGCGGGAGCGAGAAGATGTGCTCGGCGAGTCGGTAGTCGAGCAACGGCATGCGCGACTCGATCGAGAACGCCATCGAATTTCGATCGGCATAGCGCAACAGACACGGCAAGCTGAAATGGAAGACGTCGTCGTAGAGCTTCTGCCCGAGGTCGCGCATCGACGCGCCGCGGCTCGCGAGCCAAGACATTCGGCGGTCGCCGTACTGCTGTTCGAGCTCAGGGCGGATGACCTCTAGCGATCGGCCTTCGGGATTGAAGCGCCCGAGTACGGGTGACAACGCTTCGCGCGCGGTCGTTGCGATCGATGCCGGCAACAAGCCGTACGCGGTGCGCAGCCCAAGCTCGAGAGCCGAGCGGCCGCGGCCCGACATGCGCCACGTAGCAAGTGCCTCGCGGCCGGCGGCGGCCGGATAGCCGCGGCGCAACAACGTCGACAGAAAGACGCTGTAATAGCCGGGGTAACCGGCAAGCAGCTCGTCGGCACCTTGGCCATCTAGCGTCACGGTCACGCCGGATTCGCCGACCAAGCGCATCACGTTGAACTGCGAGTATTGGCTCGTCGAGTGAAAGGGCTCGTCCATTTGCGCGACGAGGCGACGCAGCTCCTCCCATAAGGCGGTACCGCTCGGGAACACACGGGTCGACGACGCACCGCTCGCCGCAATCACGCGATCGATGAACGGCCGTTCGTCGAAGCGGTTGTCGTCGAAGCATGCGCTGAACGTGCGCTGATGCTCGCCGGTGAGAGCGCGGTCGAGGTGTAGCTCTTCGAACATCAGCCGATTCGCGGTCATCACGATCGACGACGAATCGACGCCGCCGCTCAAGCATGTGCCGATCGGGACGTCGGAACGCAGCCGGATCCGCACGGCGTCTTCGAACAGCTCGGCGAACCGCTCGATCGCCACTAGTTCTTCGCCTGGATCCGATTCGACCTGGAAGCTGGGCTTGAGGTCCCAGTAGCGCTCGATCACCGGGGCATGACCCGGGCGGAAGATCAGACTGTGCGCGCCGGGAAGTTGCAGGATGCCGTCGAAGAACGTCTCGTTCGTGTGATCGGCAAAGCGCAGCGACAAGAAGTCGTAGACGATCGCCGGATTCGGCCGGCGTGGCACAGCAGGATGGGCGAGCAGCGCCTTGATCTCTGAGCCGAACACGAACGAGTCCGGCGTCGCCGAGTAGTAGAACGGCTTCACCCCGAACCGATCGCGTGCGCAGAACAGCATCTTGCGCTCCGCGTCCCATAACGCGAACGCCCACATGCCGTTGAACCGGAGCAGACAGTCGGTGCCCCATTCTGTGTAAGCAGCGAGCAGAACCTCGGTGTCCGAGTCGGAGCGAAACTGTGTGGCCGAGCTTGCTGAGCTCGACGCGCAACTCGACATAGTTGTAGATCTCGCCGTTGTAAACGATCCACTGCGTCCCCGACGCAGAGACCTTCGGTTGGCTGCCGCCGTCTGTCAGATCGATCACCGACAGCCGGCGATGACCGAGGGCAAGATCGAACCGCGGGCTCGACGGCTGCGATCCTTCGCCCGACCATGCAGCACCGGTCTTCGTATCGATCAACACGAAGCGATCGCCGTTCGGGCCACGGTGCGCGATCCGATTCGTCATTGCGCGCGTTCCTTGCGACGCTCGCCGGCGTTCGCGCGTCATAGTAACCGGCGATACCGCACATGCCAGCTACCAGTGCCCGTGTGGTTCGCGCTCGAGCGCTTCGGACAATACCGCCGCGAGCTTCGCGACGAGGTACGAGCGATTGAACGAGCGGAACGGTTCGACGTCGGGATCGACTGGACGCGCTGCGCGTCCCTTCAGTGCTAGCACCGATTCGAGCGCACGCTCAATCGCGGGCTCGTCGGTTGGATCCGCGCATTGCCCGACGGCGGCATCGCGCAGCAAGCGGTACGTGTTGCCGCCATCTTCGACGAGACCCACCACCGGTTTGCCCGTGAGTAAGTAGTCGAACACCTTCGCGACGTAGCTGTACTCTGCGTAGTAGCCCGGGGTCTCGATTAGGAGGAGCGCGTCGGCACGCCCAAACGCCGCAAACACTTCGTCGTGGGGGACGTACGGCCCCGTCTCGACGAACGCTTCGACACCATGCGAGCGCACATCGCTGATCGCGAGGTTGCCGACGAACTCGATGCGAAACGCCTCCGGAGTGATCCGGCGGCGATCGGCGAGCTTGCGGATCACGCGCCGAACGGGTCGAGGTTGTAGTGCACGTTGATCGTGCCGGTATAGAGCAGCCGAAACGGTCGGGCGTCACCTCCGCGTGTGTCTTTGACGCGGGCGTGATCCGCCGGATCGAAGCCGTTTGTGATCGACACCGCGTCGCTGATATCGCGCCGGTGCGTGGTGGCGAGTTGCAGTGCCATCTTTGGAGCGACCGCGACGATGCTCGTCGCCGCGCGCACGGCACTCCCCTCAAGCTGGCGTGCGGCGGCACGATGGACGGCGGTCGGGAAGATCGGCATCGGCAGGGTCGACCACAAATCACGAAAGTCGAGGACGAGCGGCAGCTTGAACGCGCGCGCGAGCAACTGGCCGACGACCAGGTTGCTCGCCGGGCCGTGGGTCGCGAGGACGAGGTCGTGTGGCGTGGCGGCGAGTGCGCGCCGACCCGCCGCGAACGCGGTAGGCACCCAGAAGACCTCGCGATCGGGAAACACGAGTGTGTGCGCCACGGCCTTCGCGAGCTTGCGAGTCAGCCAGCGCCAGCCATGACGAGGTGCCTGCTGGCCACGCGGAGCGACACCGGCGATCGGCGACCACGCCGTCACGATCGCGGCTTTGCCATCGAGCGCATCGACCGCGGTCTGGTCGATCGAGCTCCCCTGACCGTGCCGGGCGGTGAGGATGGTCACATCCCAGCCGTGCACCGGCAGCAGCTTCGCGAATTGTCCCATCCGTGGCGCACCACCCGCGACCTGAGGCGGGAAAACGTGCGACACGACGAGCACGCGACCGCGTGACGCAGATGCCTCGGTCATCGGAAGTCCACTAACGGGAAGGAACATACGCAGCCGCCAGGACGTGGGTCAACACGAACGCCCCTGGGTTAGTGTGGACCCGAGGCTTCGACGTTCATGGCCGCCGACTCCAGCGCTCGCGATCGACTAGCGACCACGTGGCAACGCTGGCGTGCTCGAGCCCGTAAGCTGCGTACGCACCCGACGCCCGATCCGGTTCCTCGCATCTCGCGCGCTATGGCACGCCGGGCTGTCCGACCGATTCACAGTCGACCTCCCCGACGGACTGCGCGTGCGGTTCTATCCGAGCTCGGTGTCGGCGGCTCTGTGGGTGTCGCCGAACGCGCGCAACGACGACGCCGAGTTTCTTCGCCTCGTGCTCGCCGACGGCGATTCGTACCTGGATTGCGGCGCGAACATCGGCCACCTCGCCGTCGTGGCGCGCGCAGTCGTCGGTGCGAAGGGCTCGACCGTCGCGATCGAACCGAACCCGCGGATCTACAGTTATTGCGTCGGGAACCTCGAGCTAAACGGGTTCACCGACGTCGTCACCCACAACGTCGCGCTCGGCTCCGAGCACGGGTCAATGCCGATAAGCGATCGGCGTGATGACGATCAGAACCATATCGGTGATGCTGGCGTGGCGGTCGACATGGTGCCGCTCGACGAGGTCATCCACGAAGGTCGGGTTACGTTGCTCAAGCTCGACGTCGAAGGTTACGAGCTCAACGTCCTGCGCGGCGCCGCGAGAACGCTCGCGAACACCGCGATGATCTACTGCGAGCTATCGGTGTCGAACGCCTCGCGATTTGGCTACTCTCCGCATGCGATCGAGGACCTGTTACTCGCGGAAGGCTTCACGTTCGCGCAGCGCGACGGTACCGAGTGGCGGATCTCGCGCGAGCGCGTATTCGATCAGGTCGCGAACAAGCTGCCCCGCACCGGCTATAACCTTGTTGGAGTCAAAGCCGACGCGGTCGACCTGTTCACGTCACGTGTCGCCCGGCACGGCCATCGCGTGATCACGGCGCCCCAGTGAAGGGGTACATCTTTTTCTCGGTGCACGAGGAGCTGTTCTGGCGCGTCGCCGATCAGCTCTCCGATCACGTCGCCGAATGGAGCGGGTTCGTGTGGGGGCGGCAACAGGCGCGAGCGATCAGCGGCCACCGCGCAACCTACGATCCGCTGCTCGTGTTTTCGCGTGACCTGCGTCCGCGCTATCTCGACGGCAAGCCGGCCGATCTCGCATGGCTAGAGCAGCGCGAGGCCGAACTCGGCATTTCGATCCAGCGCATGCTCGCGTCCGAACGCCATCAACTCGCAGGCAAGACCTACGGTCAGCTCATGCGGATGGCGGAGGTCGCGCTGCGCGAGATCGGCGACGCGCTCGATCGGATCAAGCCGGACTTCATCCTTTCCGAAGACATATCGTGCTTCCACAGTTATGCCCACTTCGCGCTGGCCTGCGAGCGCGGCATCCCGTTCTGGTCGATCACGACCGCGCGGGTCGCCGGGCCGGATTTACACTTACTCCGCCGGCTTTCAACGCAACGAGCGCGTCGACGAGCTCTATCTACAGTTGTTAGAGCGCGGGCTGTCGCCGGCCGAGCGCGCAACAGCGAGCGACTACGTCACGACGTTCCGAGAGCGCCCAGCCAGGCCCAAAGGAATGGAGGTCCGCGCGAAGCACGTCGGCATCGACGCCGACGACGGCCGGCATTGCGATCGCGGCGGCGCGTTACTTCGGCGACCGCGGCGACCCCACCTTGCGCTCGCCCGTCGAGGTGATCGGCCAACGCTTGCGCCGGATCGCGCGCATCCAACTCGCGAATGCGCGTGGCGTATTCGAGTCGCCGGTCGCGGGCGAGAAGTTCGTGCTCTACCCGATCCAGTACCAGCCCGAGGCATCGACGCTGGTCCAAGCGCCGATGTACGTCAATCAAGTCGAGCTCGTGCGCGACATAGCGAAGTCGTTGCCGATCGGTTACCGCCTATATGTCAAAGAGCATGTCAGCAACCGCGGTCGTCGCCCCGTCGACTTCTACGCCCAACTGCGCTCCGTGCCCGAGGTGCGAC
>CAWKDB010000004.1:0-334295 GCA_963848295.1 uncultured delta proteobacterium
GTGCGCCGTCTCTTGATGAAGAAGACGAAACACCTCGTCTACTACGTTCACGACGAAAACAACGCCGTCGTTTACGTCATCGCGGTGTGGGGAACGCCGAAGGGTTCCGATCCGGTCCTTCGGGACCCTCGGTGAACTGTCTACGTTGCGAGGAGGTCGATCGCGATGGTCCCGATTACGAACCGCCCCGTCGGGGTCGCTCTTTTTCGCCAACGTCTAGCAGCACTTCGCTCGGCCGTCACAAGTGCTGTCCCAAGTAGCCGCTCATGATGTCCGACTTGGCGGCGTGAGTGACGACGCGGTGAACCACGCGCGCAGGTCGTGGCCGCCGCGCGAGCGGTGCTCGCCCGCTTTGACGCGGAGCCCGAGTGTCGTCAGGTCGGTGGTCATCGAATGGCGACCGTCGGCCGCATCGACTGACGTCATGTTCCGCGTCGGCACGATCAAGTCGTCGGCGGTCGGAGCGCGGCCGTAGATGCGCTCCCAGTGCGAGAGCTTCCACGCGCCAAGGATCGCCGCGAGCGCCGGGTGTACGGGCACGCGCCGCGTAACCTCCGTCTTTGTCCGGCAGGTGTCGTAGCTCGTCGCGATGACGAGGCGTCCTAGCTTCGAGCGTTGCGTCGTAGTGGCGCCAGCGAAGACCAGCCACCTCACCGTGGCGAAGACCAGCGATCGCCTTGAGCGCGTACGGAACCCGCCGCTCGACCGGGACGCGCGCGTCGGAGATGAGCTGCTCGACCTCACTCACGGTAGACGTCGCGAGCATGCGCCACTCCGGGGCCCTGTCGACCTGCGCGGGTAGGCTCGCGTGCGCGGCTACATCGACTCGGAGATCCCGATCGAATAGCGATCGGCGTTGAACGGAATCGGCTGCTTCGGGCGCTCGACCCGGCACAGCGGGGGCACGCTCGCGTCGGGAAAGTAACGCGCGACGATCTTGTCGAGATCGACGGTTTCACCGAGCGCGTGCGACCACTGCTGCGATGGCCACGCGGTGTAGTCGTCGTGCTCGCTGCAGATCTCGTCGATCGACGCGGGAAACACGAGCTCGCCGTCGCGAAACTGGGCGTAGATGCCGGTGCAGGAATGATCTCCGTAGCCGAGCAGGAATGCCTCGCCGCCGCGGCTGAGCTCACGAGCGAGCTCGGCGCAGCTCGCCTCGGTCTCGCTGTCGGATTGGGCTTCGGTCGCGGGGGCGGACTTCGCCTGCGTGTCGTGAATCGACCCGCGCGCGAGTGACCACGCTTGCTGCACTACATCGGCGAGCGAGCCGCCATTCGCTGCCGATGCGCGAGCAGCCGCGAGTTCCGACTCGGGAAAGAATAGACCGGTCTTCGCGGGGTGCACGTCGGAGTCGGCTTCAGCCGCGTCAGTGTCGTCGTCGGAGTCGCCGCGCTGATCGTCGTAGAACGCGATCATGTGCAAGTCGCGCGCGATCGGCGACTTCACTTCCGCCGCGATTGCATGGCGAAACAGGTCCGCGTATGGCGTGTATCGCGTGATCAGCTCGGCGAGACGCTCTACTGAAGCCGGCTTGCCGCGATACGCGACGAGCTCAAAGTCGATCCCCATCGCGGCGAGTATAAGCGTTGGCGGTGCACGTGCAAATGAGGCGCGAGCGCAGCTTCCAAAGCGATGCTGGCTAGGCGTCGGCGTGAGCGCGAGCCCACGGACCAGGGAGCAGCTCGTCGAGCTGGCGCTTCAGGTGGTCCTGCAGTCACCAAGCCCGACACGCTGCCGAAACGACAGCCGATGGTCTAGGCACCGCCGGCCGTAGGCCTCGCTTCGGCGAGGTTGCAGGTGGAGCTTCGGCCGCATCGGTTAACCATTGTTACAATCGAGCGCCGGCTGCGACGGCGTCATGGCGACGGACGTCCTTCACCTCGCGAAGCTCGTCGCGATCGCCACCGTTATCGCGTTGCTCGGCTCGGCTAAAGCACGCGCCGGTCGAGAAGGATGGCTTCGACGAGACGTGACGATCTGATACGTTCCCCTCCCCGATGAACGCCAACAAGACAACGAAGCATACGACCGCAACCGCGGGCGGTGATCCCGCCACACGCATCAAGCAGATCGCGTTCGAGCGCGAACGCCGACGCGCGAAACGCGCGCTCCTCAAGCGGCGCCGAGCGAAATCCGGTCAATAGCAGGCTGCGGGCTAGCGGTCGCCATGCGCATCGATGCCGTACTTGTATCGAGACAGGTCCGCGCGGTCGGTCTCACCGACGATCGTGACTGTCAGCATCGGAAGCATCGCGAGGTTCAAGGCAAGTGCGACGAAGCCGGTACTGCGAGGCCCAGGGCTCGAGCGGCGACATCCACCATCTCGGCGGCGGTTGCGGCGCATTTCCGGCGTCGCCACAATCGATCGATCCGCCGGCCGACGCAGCAACTCGTTCTGCATCCTCGACGCATCGAGCTCCGACCAAGCCGGCGAGTCGCCGTGGCACTACGAGCTCCACGTTCGAGTCAGCAAGACCGATCGCACGATCGATTTCTCAACGGTCGCTTGCCCAGGTGGGTGATCACCTCGGCATCGGCGGTCTCGAAGCAAATGGCCCGCGTGCCAACCCATCGCGAGCGAGGATGCTGCGCCGATTTCGCACTGCCGCGCGTTGTCGGCCCGCTCGCGCGGGCCGACATCACAGGCGCTGGGTGCCCTTCTTCCGGGCGAGGTACGGCGCCCAGTCGAAGTCGAGCGGCGTCACGGAGAGGATCCCGCGCAGCGTTCGCTTCAGGGCCTCGCGGTAGCCGGCGTGGCCAAACGCGAGCCCCAGGTTCATCACGCGGTTCGCGAGGAAGCGCATCCGCGCCGGAAGCGCTCGATCGTACGCGGTGAGCAGCCAGAACCCTTCCTGCTTGTCGTCGTCCCAGTCACCCGTCTTCATCCAGTGCTCGACGTGGCGCGCTAGCAAGGCTTCATCGACGGGCCCGTCCGGCACGGGCAGGTACATGAACGCCGGCATGTCCGCGCGCGGGCACCATTGGTTGGGCGAATGCGGCTCGTCGTCGCGCGCCTTGTCGGCCCGGCCGCGCAGGCTCTTCAGCACCAACGTCACGTCCGGAAAGCGGATCAGGAGCTCCTTCTCGCTGCTATGTGTAAGGTCGGCACAGCTGAGCGACGTCACATTCGACAGGCCGATCAGCATGACCAGCTCATCCCGGAGCGTTTCGAGCTCGGTGGCGGGTTCGCGCGCGCTCTGTAGGACCTTGTCGAGTGCTCGAGCCTTGCGCGCGTCGAGTACGCCGAGCTGGGCGAACGCGGCCGCAGTCGCGCTCGGATCTGGAAGCTCGTCACCCGGCTCGCGGCGCCGCTGTAGATCGATCGTGACCACACAGGTGCCGCGGTCGAACCCGCGGATCCACAGACCGTGATCCTCGGCGTAGGTGTAGTGAACGAGCACGCCAGGGTTGTGCTTCACGACGTCATCGATCGGCGCGCCGGCCTCGCTGGCACCGTCCACGAGGAACGGGACGAAGGCGGTCGAGGTCGGCAGCACCGCACCGTAGCGACGCGCGGCGCGTAGGAGCCTCGCCACGTCCGCAGGGTCCGCGGTCCGAAGGTGGTAGCTGTCGCTGAACTCGCTCATTTCGAAGCCACCGGGACGCTCCGGCGAATGACTGTGCACGTGGGCGGAAGTTGAGACGTGATGTGCAGGATCATCTCAGACTGTCACAGGGCCGGCATAAAGGCCGCCTATCACGCATATCGCAACCTCGAGTCGCGGCTGCCACGCCACAAGTCGCCGACGGCTTCACCGAGGACCAGCAGTGTTGCGCCGTTTGGTGGCCGCTTCGCGAATGTGACGCACCCGCTTGGCCGCCGGACGCGCTGCGCTCCGGCCGACATACGCAAACCGGCTTACCCCAGCGCCACGATCAGCTTCTTGAGACTAGGGGCCGCGAACCCGGCGGCCTGTCGCGGAGCGAACGCGCCGAACACCAGCGCTCCGATGATGAAGGAGAGCACGGCCGACGAGTCGTGCACGCCAAGAGCGCCGCCTGATAGTCGGCCGATCACGTCGACCTCGGAGGCGAGATGCCTTCGCATCCGGTCGAACAGCGCGGGGTCTCGCACCGCCTCGGCGAACAGTCCGACCCAGCAGCGCGCCGAGACAACGTCCGAGGTTTCGTCGAGGGCCAAGGCAGCCTCTGCGTAGTTGTCGAGAGACGTCGTGTTGTGGCTGCGACTCCGGGTCCGCTGCCGGAATCGAGCGATCAAGGTTTCGAGTAGGCTACCCACCATCTCCTGCTTGCTCTCGAAGTGATGGTGTAGCAGCCCCGGTGTGACACCGGCCTCCGCCGCCACAGCGGTGATGGTCGCGCCGGCATAGCCATGGTCGGCAAGTACCCGTGCAAACGCGCTGAGGATCGCCGCACGGCGTTCGGCTCGCATGCTCGGGCGCCCCATTTAGCTTGGTTGTACATCCAATCTATAGTTCGTACCGTCAAATTCGTCCCGATGGATGGAATCAATACACGCGTGGCCGCAGTGAACGCGATCTGGGACCGAGCCGTCCGCAGGCAACGCTGGGCGTCGCGAGTCGAATGCCTGGTCGGATTGACCGTCGTTGCGGTGATCACGGTCTGGAGCCGGTCGCCGATGTGGCTCTTCAGCCTGTGTGGAGTACCGCTGGATGTGAATCCTTTCGGCGGGCCATCGCTGATGCGCCGGGGACTTGTTCCAACCCGCTCGCCGCGAGCCACCGTAGTGTTGTCGAAGGATGCGGTGCGAGTTTGGGTATCAGGCACGACCTGCGTCGTTCCCAAGAGCGCGATCGTCGGTGCGGAATACCGTTTTCAGAATGGGTTCACAGTACTTCGCGGTTACGACGATGTCCTGTTGCTGAAGGTCGGTGAGTCTGTTCCGCTCGTGGTGCCGGGGAGCGCACACGGGTTCAGCGAGCTGCTTCACTGGCTCGATGTCAACGCCTTGACCACGCGCACGGAGGTCGAGTGATTTCTCGGCAGGCGCGAACGCCGCCACCAACGAGGCGGTACGCGAGCGAGCACTTCATTTTCTCCGCGCGCGGCGGGGGAACGGGTCGTGACGTGCTCGGGACCAGTAGCCGAGACCACGCTTTCGAGGTTCGCATCGCCGCTGATCCGCCAGACCTTGCGCGCACTGTCGGGCGTACGCGCCGGGTGAAGGTCAGCCGTTCGGGGAACAGAACGAGGAACACCTCCCGGAGGTCGCGACGGTCTCATTGTCGATGAGCTCGAGCGTGCGTCACGCTGCTCGAGAACAGTCCCGACATCGGCACGATGTCTCATGGCACGAACGTGGTGGGCGTTCGCCGGCTCCTGATGAAGCTGACGAAGCACCTCGTCTACTGCGTTCATGAAGCCGCGTCGAGCTTGATCGAAGGGGAGGGCGCAGGTCTTGCGCTCGACGCTGGGCCGCCGCGCAAATCTCGCGCGAAATGTCCCGGTGCTGAAGCGATCCGGCTGGCACACGACGTGCTGTTCAGATCGCGATGAGCACGCAAGACGTCGCGCATGAGGAATCCCCCATTTCTGTCGATCCATTTGGCGGCGACGTCGAGCGCCGCACCTCGATCGAGCTGACCACGCTCGCGATCTCGCCGCCGACCGTGTCGATCGCGACGCCGATGACGTTTGCGGCCACCGCGGATCAGGTCTGGGACCGACTGATGTTCTACGAGCAGCTGGACGGTCGGCCGCCGTTCCATCTGCGCTTGCTGTTGCCGGTTCCGATCCGCACGATCGGTGACAAGTCCCACGTCGGTGACGAAGCGCGCTGCGTCTATGAAGGGGGCCACCTGATCAAGCGCATCACGCAGATCGATCGCGGACGGATCTATGCGTTCGAAGTCGTCGAGCAAGCGCTCGAGGTCGGCGGTGGCATGAAGCTCCTGGGCGGCGAATACAGGCTCGACGAGATCACACCGGGCACGACGGAGGTGACGCTCTCGACCCGTTACACGAGCACGAAGCGGCCGCGTTGGCTGTGGCGACCGATCGAGGCCGCGGTCTGTCACTCGTTCCATCGCCACATCCTGCGCACGATGCGCCGCGACGTGGAGTCGCGCTGACATGGTGCCGCGACTCCTCATGCGCAGCGCCGTCGCCGGCGTGTGGATCTACGAAGGCCTGTGGTGCAAGCTGCTCGGTCACGAGCCTCGCCAGGTCCAGGTCGTCGAGGCGGTGCCGGTGTTCGGTCCGCGCTTCGGTCCCATGTTCTTGAAGGCGCTCGGCGTCGTCGAGGTCGGGATCGGCGTGTGGACGCTCAGTGGCGTCGCACCGGTGCTGTGCGCGCTCGTGCAGACACTGCTGTTGGTCACGCTCAACGCGAACGGCCTGTTGTGGGCACGGCACATCATCCACGACCCCGGCGGGATGGTGGTCAAGAACTTCGCGCTGCTGGTGCTCGCATGGGTCGCGGCGTTGCGATGATGGCGAGCTCCGACACGCCGTGGGAGCGCGGCCGGTTCGACACGCGTGGTGGCCCGAGCAAGGTGTTGTTCGGGCGCATGTACGAAGACACGGCGATCGAGCTGAATGCGTTCGCGCAGCGCGGCCGCGTGTTCTGCATTGCCTCTGCCGGTTGTACTGCCTTGAAACTCGCGTCTCGCCACGACGTCGTCGCCGTCGACATCAACGCGATCCAGCTCGAATATGCTCGGCAGCGGATCGCGGGCGCTCCGGCGATCCGAGGTACCGCGGAGCGGATCATGGGCCTCGGTCGCGCACTCGCGCCGTTGGTCGGCTGGTCGCGGTCGCTCGTGCACGCATTCCTCGATCTCGACGCGCCGGCGGAACAGATGGCGTTCTGGCGCCGGCATCTCGACACCCGGCGGTTCCGCACGACGGTCGACGGTCTGCTGTCGCTCACGGCCCTACGCCGGATCTATGCGGCCCCGTTGCTGGCGTTCCTGCCACCGCATCTGGGCGGCGTGATGCGCGGACGGATGGAGCGGTGCTTCGCGCACCATTCCAATCGCGATAACCCGTATGCGCGGGCGTTGCTGCTGGGCGAGCTCGATGAGCTGGCGACGCAGGCGGCGTCGCATGCGATCCAGCTCGCCCATGCCGATGCGGCCGAGTTTCTCGAGCACGAGCCGGCGGGGACGTTCGCGGGCTTCACGCTCTCCAACATTCTCGACGGTGCGGACGACGGCTATCGTCGGCGTCTGTGCGCCGCGGTGAAGCGTGCGGCTACGCCCGATGCCATCGTCGTGATGCGTAGCTTTCGCGAGCCCGCGGTTGCGTTCGCGGACAATCGCGCGGCGGCGGATCGCTCGATGATCTGGGGCATCGTCGACGTGCGACCGGCGGCGACGCTGATCTGACCTCGGACAAGTGCACGTTTCGTCCGCCTTCCGACTCACGCGGTCGCCGGTGCGGGATTCCCTCGCAGGTACGCGATCAACGGATCCTTCACGAGCTTGACGACGTCGGGGAGCATGTGGGGCAACAGTGCGTCCATGACCCCCGGGATCATCTGCGGCATCTGCGCTGCCATGTATTCGGGCATCGGTACCGATGCGGTGATCCGGTCGAGCATGACCGGTAGCAGCTCGGGCATCATCTTCGGAAGCAGAAACGCGAACAGGACGCCGAACATCGGCTTCATCGCGCGGAGCACGCCCGGAACCTTGCCGAACAACCGCATCACACGGCCCAACCCCCACGGCATCGCGGCGATCAGCTCGGGCCACATCGTCGCCAGGAGGCCAGCGAATCCCTCCGGGGTCAGCAGCGCGATCATCTTCTCGAACACGGCCCACTGCGCGCGGACCTCGGGATGCGGATCGGGCAGCTTGTAGCCGAGCCGCTCGGCGGCGAAGTGCGCGAGATCGACGACCTCGACATCGACCTTCCGCGCGTCGGCGCTGACGCGGAGCTGGAACTCGCAGCACGGGCACAAGGCGACGACCTTCTCGGCGCCGACGGCAATCGCTTCGTCGAGCCGTGTCTTGCCGACATCGGCGGCGACGGCGGGATCCTTGAGCAAGGTGAGCACCGAGCCGCAGCAGTGCGCGTGCTCGCGATTGTGCTCCATCTCGCGGAGCTCGACATCGGGGAGCGCCGCGAGCAGCTCGCGCGGCGGCTCGTACACGCCCGAAGCGCGACCGATGTGGCAGCTGTCGTGCCACGTCACGACGTCGAGGTGACGCTTGCCGTCGCCGACCGGTTTCGGAAACTGGAACGTCCCGGCCTCGAGCTTCTCGGACACCAGCTCGGAGTAGTGCTTCGTGGTGATCGCGTAATCGATGCCGAGCTTCTCCGCCCACTCGGGATAGACCTTGCGCCACATCATGTCGCACGCCGGGCAGGACGTGATGACCGTGTCGGCGCCGGCTTCCTTCACTGCCGCCACGTTCTTCTTCATGGTCTCGGCGAACACGTCCCACTTGCCGGCGGCGAGCATCGGTGTCGCGCAACAGTTCTCTTGCTCGGCGAGGTAGGTGAAGTCAACGCCCGCCGCGTCGAGCAAGCGCACGCTGCCGATCCCGATGTCCTGCTCGACATAGCTCGCGGTGCACCCCGCGAAGTACACGTTCTTGCTCTTGTGCGACGGGCCGTGCGTGGCCTTCAGGTCCTCGGGAAACCACGCCGCGCGGTCCTTGCGATAGCCAGCCCAGATGTCGCCTTCAGCCCGCGTGGCGGCCTTCATGATCTCGAACGGCGGGAACGTCATGCGCCCCTCGTCCTGGATCAGCCGGCCGCGGAGCTTCATCCACGATGGCTCGACGGGCAATGCTTCCGGACAGCGGACGTTGCACAGCTCGCACGTCGTGCACGCGAGGAACGAGTCGACCATCTTCTGGCTCATCTCCTCCTTGTGCTCGATGTACTCGCGCAAGAAGAACCACTTGCCGCGCGGCGACTGGCTCTCCCAGCCACGACCGTAGAACTGGTCGCATTCGTCGACGCAATACCCGCACTGCGAGCACGCGTAGGCGTACTCCACGACATCCGCCGGGATGCCGCGCTTGTCGCCATGTCGGCGCTCGCCCGGCTCGCTCTTCACGCGGTTGGCGACGAACCGCACGACCGGCTCGAACGCCTCGGCCGCGCGCACGGCCGTCGAGAGCACCCCCGCGCCGATCACCTTGCCCGGATTCATCACGCCTTCGGGATCCACGTCGTGCTTGAATCGTTCGAGCCGGTCGAGCGCTTCGGCACCGAGCACGTCGCGCGCCTTGTGGCGGAAGTACAGGCCGGTGCTGTACGCGCGGCCGCCGTGGTGCTCGGCGATCTTGATCACGCTGAGCGCGAGCCCGAACGCGAGATCATAGCCGAGCGTGCGCTCGTCTTGCGGAATGAACCCGAGCAGCACGATCTCGGGCTCGCCGTTCGCGCCGCGCGCGACCGCGATCCCGTCGAGGACGAGCGGCTGATCGATCTTCGAACGCAGGTCTTCCAAGGTCTCGCGCAAGGTCTCGAGCGGGACCACGACCTCGGCGGGCACGAGCGACGGGCCGAGGCGCTTGACGCGCATGATGCGGAATCGATCGTCCCACTCGTGACGCGCGAGCTCGTCCGCGAGCCGTTCGGCGTGCGCGGTCCTGATCAATTCATCGAGCCGCGACGCCGTGGTCTCGGCATCGGCTGCACGCATCGCGAGCATGACCAGGTAGCACACGGGCATCTCGACGTTGTCCTCGCGCGGATGCGCGCGCGGCGGACAGCGATTGGTGAGCTCGATCATCGCCGGATCGACAAACCCGAGCGACCAGATCGGAAGCTTCGCGGCGACCACACCGTCGAGCAGCGCCGCGAGCGAGACCGGATCCGGGCAGCGCACGCCGACGATCGCGAGCGGCTCCTGCGCCATCACGCGCAGCGTGACCTCCGAGATGAAACCCGTGATGCCCTCCGCACCGGAGACCACGTCGAGCTCGGCGCCCTCGAGGACGCGCACTTCACCCGACGGCAACACCAGCCGTGCCGAGATGACATTGTCGCGAAACCAGCCGAACTCGTACGAACCGTAGCCGGCACCGCCTTGGGCGAGCCAGCCGCCGACGGTCGCCGACGGGTACGAGCTCGGGTAGAGCCGCAGCGTCAGTCCGTGCGTGCCGAGCTCGCGATCGAGCCGCTCCCACACGATGCTCGGCTCGACCGTCACGGTTCGTGCGGCGGGATCGACGCGAACGACGCGAGTCATGCGACGTAGGTCGACGACGAGCCCGCGATTCACCGGGACGACACCGCCGTAGCCGGAGGTGGCCTTCGCGCGAGGCGTGAGCGGTACGCCATGCTCCGCGGCCCAGCGAACGAGCTCGATCAGCTCGGCTTCGGTTTGCGGTTGGACGACCGCATCGGGAACCGGGTGGCCAGATAACGGCCGGATCCGTCGCGGCAGCACGCCGACATCGTGCCCGTATAGCCGACGCTCCGTCGGATCAAACGAGACGCGGTCGGCGAACATCGTCTCGAGCTCTATGCGGCGCGCAGACGACAGTTCGTGCATGACCCATACACAAGCATCGAGCGTGCCACCGCCCCCTTGTTTCGCTGCTGTAGACGGTCGCGCAGCCCGTGCGGTGTTACGCCCCCCGAACGCAGGATTTGCGGAATCGTCGTTATGGTCGGCCGGACATGCTCTTTGCTAGCATCGACTCGTGCTCTCACCTGGACTCGAAGTCGCGTGGCCTGGCTACGCACCGTGGGCGACGACGGTCGTGGCGTGCCGCCGCGAGTTCGTTCGCGTCGCGCGCAGCTTCTGGCTCATCCCCGAGCTGATCCCACCGATCGCGCGCGAGGACATCGCTCTGCTCTACTGTTTTTGTCGAAGGCTCGACGACGCCATCGACGAAGCGCCAGACATCGAGCACGCGCGCGCCGCGCTCGCAGCATGGCGCGCGGAGCTCTCGGGGCACGCGGCGCCGCGGCCGCTGATCGCCGCGCTCCTCGCCGGGGTGCCACGCAACGGCTTGCCGCTCGAGTGCGCGTCGCACTTGCTCGAAGGGATGGAGGCCGATCTCGGCGTGGTCCAGATCTCCGACGACGACGAGCTCTTGCGCTACGCGTATCGCGTGAGCGCCGCGGTCGGCCTCATGCTGGCACCGCTGTTGGGCGTGCGCGGCGAGGCGGCCGAGCAGCGCGTCGTCGATCTCGGCCTCGCGCTGCAGGTGAGCAACATCCTCATCGGCGTCGCGGGCGATGCGCGACGCGATCGCGTGTACTTGCCCGCGACTCGCCTCGCCGCCGCCGGCCTCAGCCCGGCGGATGTGTTGCGCGCTCCGGGAGATCCTCGGTTGCGCGTGGTGTTGCAGGGCTTGGCGGCCCTCGCCGACGACTATTATCGCAGCGCAGCCGCTGGAGCCGCGGTGGTCCCGCTCCGTTATCGACACGGCGTACTGCTGCTGGGCCGCGTGTACGGCGAGCTCGGTAGGCGCGCGGCCCGAGGAGAAGCGACGCCGGACGTCCCCGCGCAGCTGCCGTTCCGCGCCAAGGCGGTGCGGCTCGGGGAGCTGTTCCTCCGCGCATGGCACCCGCGAACGCTCGGGCTTGCGGCTTCACGTTCGCACGATGCGACGCTGCACCGAGCTGTCGCCGGCTTGCGCGGGGCTCACGTCGCTTGAGCACCCGCGCACAGTTCTTGCGATGCACCGGATGTGAACGGAGTGAGCGCGCAACAATCGACATCATGGCTCGCGACTTCCACGTTACCGCGCATTGTTTTCGTGCTCGGCAAGGGCGGCGTGGGGCGGAGCACCGTCGCGGCGGCACTCGGTCTGCAGCTAGCGGAGCGCGGCGAGCGAGTGCTCGTGCTGGAGTGGGCGGTCGCCGATTGTATCGGCCCGTGGTTCGGCGCGCCGGTGGTCGGCTCCAAGCCAGTCTCGATCACGCCGCGCCTCTCGCTGTGCAACTATGCGCTCGAAGAAGCACTGCGCGCGTACTTCGTCGATCACCTTCATCTCGGGTTGGTCTATCGGCACATCGTCCGCTCCCCGGCGGTGGCACAGGTGCTCGAAGTCGCGCCCGGTGTTGCGGAGATGCTGTTCCTGGGCGAGCTGTGGTGGCTGATCACGCTCGCCGAACGCGAGGTCGGCTTGCGCTTCGATCGGATCGTCGTCGATGCGCCGGCGACCGGTCACGGGGCATCGCTCCTCGACGTGCCCTCGACCCTGTCGACCATGGGTGTGTCGAAGCTGCTCGCGGTGGAGACCCGCCGCGTGACCGAGATGATGGCGGATCCCGCGCGCGTCGGCGCGGTCGTCGTCAGCCTGCCGGAGCCGCTGGTGGTCGACGAGACGCTCGAGCTGATCCCCCGCGTCACGGCGCGCCTCGGCCGCGCGCCGCTCGCGCTGGTCGTGAACCGCAGCGCGGTGACGATCGCGAACGACGCAGAGCACCCGGCCTGGCTCGACGACCTGCGCGGGCGCGTCTCGGTGCACGCGTATCGCGCGATCGAGGCGTTGCGCGACGAGTTGCGCGCGCACGTCGAGCTCGAGCTCGAGCTGCGACGGCGGGTTCGAGGCGCGGTCGCTGCCGGCGTCGTTTCGCTCGCAGAGCTCCCAGGCCGTGCGCCGATCGACGTCGTGCGCAACATCGCGCACATCCTTGGTGAGTCGCGATGACGGCACGACTCCATGTCCTGCTCGGCGGCGGCGGTGTCGGCAAGACCACGCTCGCGGCGGGATACGCGCTCGCGCTCGCGCAGCGCGGCAGGCGCGTCGGCCTGTTGGGGATCGATCCGTCGCGGCGACTCCAAGACGCCCTCGGCCTCGAGCTCGCGGATCTCGACGCGCCGGTCCCGGGAGCAGGCGACCTGCGCGCGGCGATCGTCCATCCGCATCAGGCTCTCGAGCGCTGGGCCGCGGAGACATGTCCGGATCGCGACGCGCTCGCACGGCTCGAGCGCAATCCGTTCTTTGCAGCGCTCGGCGATCGCCTCGCGACCGCAACCGATATCCTGGCCGCGGTGAGGATCGCGGAGTGGGCCGAGCGAGATCCGGCGCTCACCGATCTCGTGGTGGACACCGCACCCGGCATCGCCGCGGTTGATTTCCTGCGTTCACCCCGCCAGGTCGAGGCGCTCGTCAACGGTGCGCTGGTCCGGTGGTTGCGCGGCGCCGCGACCGCGAGCAATGGACACTTCCAGGGCGTGGGCTTCGTCGCCGGCCGGGTTCTCGGAGTGCTCTCCCGCGTCACCGGGACGCGCATGGTGGCCGATCTCGCCGAGTTCTTCACGCTCGCGCATGCGCCGCTCGAGCGCATTCTGGTGCGGATCGAAGCCGCGCAGCGCTGGCTCCAGTCCGCGCAGACCGAGCTATTGATCGTCACGTCGCCTCGCGACACCGGTGCGAGCGCGGCCCAACGCCTCGTGGAGGTCCTGCGCGACGAGCAGCTGTCGCCACGCGCGCTGATCGTCAATCGCACGTGGCCGGCCGACGTGTCGAGCGAGCTCGCCGCGATCGAGGTTCCGGCCGGATCGGAGGCGTTCGTCGGCTACGTGCGCGCGGAGCTCGATGCGCAGACTGCGGTCTTTGCGGCTGTCTCTAGACTCTCGACCGCCGTGGTCACGCTTGCTTCGAATCCGGCGCTCGATCGCGCACGGCGGCCAGCGCTCGTCGAGCTGGGGACGGCACTCGTGCTGGGCCTCGACGCAGCACCGCGCGACCCCGCACGTGCGGCTTGATCCGCGATAGCGCCGCATCGCGGATCACCAGCCGAGGATCGCGACGACCACGCCGGTCGCGACGATCAGACCGCCGGCGGCGCTATCGCCATAGCGTTCCGCCCAGCGGCCTCGAATCACCGAAGCACCGGCGCGCGCCGCCGTGGTCAGCGCGACCATCGTGGCGATCGTCGCGAGCTCGTAGACCAGCACGATCGCGAGCGTCGCGCCGCGAGATAGGGGAGCCGCCGCGAACACGATCGGGACGACCGCGACGCATGGATCCGCGCAGTAGATCGCGAACAGCGTCCACACGGTCGTCTTCGGCGCATCGTGAACGTGACCGAAGTGTGCGTGGTCGTGACCGTGAAGCCGACGCGCGATCAGGTGCCGCGCGCCCCACAGGGCGTACGCGGCGCCAAACCCGATCAGCAACACGCCGGCGACTGCGCCGGAGCGCGCGCCCAACGCCTCGATCACCGCGACGCCGGAGACCAGGGCGACGATGCCCAGCGTGGCCGAGACCGTCACGTGCCCGAAGCCGCAGAGGAGCGCGATCCGCGCGGTCCGGCGTAGCGACCAGCCTCGTGCGCGCGATACTGCAGCGACCGGGACCCAATGATCGGGCGCGAGCGAGTGGAGGGCGCCGACCGTCGCCGCCGCGATCGCCAGTGCGGGTCCGAGCGCTGCGGTCATCGCGTGGTCCGGATCGACGACTGCGCGCGTGTACCCGCCGGCAGCGCCACGCGGAGTGACGTCGATGCGACCACTCGGGCGATCGGACGCCGCGCCTCGAGCCAGGCAAGCCACTCGGGGATGCCCTCGCCGGTCTTGCCGGAGATCGCGATCATCCGGGGTTCGGGCATGACGCGGGCGAGCCCGTCGCGGATCGCGTCGAGGTCGACCTCGAGGTGCGGCAGAAGGTCGACCTTGGTGAGCAAGACGAGATCGGCGTGTTGGAACATCACGGGGTACTTGAGCGGCTTATCTTCGCCCTCGGTGACCGACAGCGCGACGACGTTGGCGGCTTGGCCGAGATCGTAGATCGCGGGGCACACCAGGTTGCCGACGTTCTCGATGAAGAACACGTCGAGCTCGCGCCACGGCAGATCGTGCAGGGCGTCGTGAACCAGGCGCGCATCGAGGTGACATGCCGATCCGGTCGTGATCGGCGCGGCCGTGATCCCCGCCGCGCGGAGGCGCTGCGCGTCGCGGTCCGTGGCCAGGTCACCGGAGACCGCTCCGAGCCGGAGGTGTGGGCCGGCGAGCCGGGCGGTTTGTTCGAGCACGGCGGTCTTGCCGGCGCCGGGCGATCCCATGAGGTTGATGGCCAGCACGCCGGCCTCGACGAAGTGCTCGCGCAGATGCGCCGCGCGCGCGTCGTTGTCGGCGAGGATGCGCTCGTGGATCGCCACCGGCACGAGCTCCGAGTCACCACATCCGCAGTCTTCACACATCGCGAACCTCCATCTCGATCCGATCGAGGAAGATGTCATCACCCGCTTCGAGCCGCGCCGGGCCGTCGCAGCAGCGCAGGACCGCGCCGCGAACCAGCGCGCGATCGCATTTCCGGCATCGCCACACCGCCGGTACGGGAACGATCGCGAGCTCGGCATCCTCACAGACCGTGCGTGCGCGAAACGTCTCGAAGGCCGTGCGTAGCAGCGGAATCTCCACGCCGGCGAGCTCGCCGATCCGGACGTGCAGGCGGTGCACGATGGCTCCCGGCCGCGTGTCGACTTCGCGCTGCACGCGATCGACCAGCGACGCGACGATCGAGTACTCGTGCACTACTCGACTCCGAACAGCGGCGCTCGGCGCGCGAAGAACGCGGCGAGACCTTCGGCGAAGTTCGGTCCGTTCGCGATCCGCGCGAGCTCCGTGAGCTCGGCGTCGAGATGATTATCGAGACGATCCATCCCGGCGGCGCGATTGAGCAACTGCTTGGCGACCCCGACCGCGGTCGTCGGAGCTTCCGCGAGCCGGTGCGCCAGCTCGAGGGCACGCGCGTCGAGATCGGCGTCGGCGGTGACCTCGTTCAACAGGCCGATCGCGAGCGCCTCGCGCGAGGTCAGCCGCGGCCCGAGCAGGACGAGCTCCATCGCCTTGCGAAAGCCGACGAGGCGCGGCAGGAAAAACGTCGTGCTCTCGGCGCCGGTCAGCCCGGTCTTGAAGTAGCCCCACTCGAACGTCGCGCGCTCGGACGCGATCACGAGATCGCACGCCATCGCGATCCCGAGGCCCCCGGCGGCGGTCGGGCCGTCGACCGCGGCGAGCCACGGCTTCGGCGCGCGGCGGATCTCGGAGATCGTCGAGTGGATGTACTCGAGGATCTGCTTGAACACCGCGCCGTAGCCGCCGGCCGCGGGCCGTGCCTCGGGAGACAGGTAGGCGACGTCCTCGTCGCCGCCCCGCGCGATGTACTTGAGATCGGCGCCGCTGCAGAACACGCCGCCATCGCCGCGCAGGACGACCGCGCGGACCTCGCGATCGCGCGCGAGCTGGAGGCCGGCCTTGCGCAAGTCCTGGGCGGTCTCGACGTCGAGCGAGTTGAACCGATCACGCCGCGCGATCGTGAGCACGCCGACGGCGCCGTGGCGTTCGATGCGGATGTGGTTGCCCATGGTGCCCTCAGCAGATCCTCGGTTGGAGCTCGCCTTCAGCCTCGACGAGCAGCCGGCGGCCGAACCCGGTATCGGCGATCACGCTGCCGGGTCGGTCCTCGACGCACTCGCCGACGATTGCCGCTCCGCGGCCGAGCGGGTGCGACCGGATCGCATCGAGCACCGCGTCGGCGCGCTCGGGGCGGATGCCGATCACGGCCTTGCCTTCGTTCGCGACCAGCAATGGATCGATCCCGAGTAGCTCGCCAACCGCGCGTACATCATCGCGGATCGGGACAGCGCGTTCGTCGAGGATCACGCCGACGCGGCTCTTGTCGGCCATCTCGCGTAGCGCGCTCGCGAGCCCGCCGCGGGTCGGGTCCTTCATCGCGACGATCGCATCGCCGCCGACCGCGAGCGCGCGGCGGATCAAGCTGTTGAGCGGCGCGACGTCGGATGCGAGCGCGGTATCGAGCGCGAGCTCGCCGCGGGTCGCGAGGATCGCGAGCCCGTGGTCGCCCATCGTGCCGGTGACGATGATCCGATCGCCGGGCCGCAGCCCACAGTCCGGCACGACCCGCGAGGTCAGGGCGACGCCGGTCGTCGTCAGCACGATCCGATCGAGCTCGCCCTTGCGCATCACTTTGGTATCGCCAGTGACGATCGTCGTGCCGGCTTCCTCGCAGGCGATCCGGATCGACGCCCAGATTCGCTCGAGCTCGGCGCGCGGGAAGCCGTCCTCGAGGATCGCGGCGCAGGTGAGCGCGAGAGGCTCGGTCGCGCCCATCATCGCGAGGTCGTTGACGGTGCCGCACACCGCCAGCCTGCCGATGTCGCCGCCGGGAAAGAACACCGGTTGCACGACGTGGGAATCGGTCGTCACGACCAGCCACCTGTCACCGACCGGGATCGCCGCGCCGTCGTCCATCGCCGACAGACCGATGCCTCCGGCAACGTCACCGAATCCAGGTGCGAACACCTGCTCGATCAACGCGCGCATCGCGCCACCACCGGCGCCATACTTCAGCGTGATCCGCTCGTCGACGAAACTCGGATTCCTGATCACGACGCGCGCCTGCCGATCTGTCGCAAGTCCGGGTGGCCGCCGTACTGATGCCAGATCTTGCACGTCCCCTCGGCGCTCACCATGCAGGCCCCGACCGGCGAGCCGGGGGTGCACTCGTTACCGAACAGCGTGCAGTCGTGCGGCGACGCGATGCCCGCCATGATGTCGCCGCACTGGCACTGCGCGACGAGCGCCGGAGGCGTCTGATCCAGCAGCGCCCCGAGGTCGATGTCGAACCGCCTTCGCGCGTCCCATGCCGCGAACTCGTCGCGCAATCTGAGATTGCCGTTCGGCACGTGCGCGATCCCGCGCCATCGGCCGCCCTGGAGCTCGAACACGCGCCACAGGCGCGCTTGTGCCTCGAGGTTGCCTTCGCGGGTCACGCAGCGCGGAAAGCAGTTGTCAACACTTGGCTCGCCCGACGCGATGATCTCGACGAGCCGCACCAGGCCCGCGAGGATGTCGAGCGGTTCGAAGCCCGCGACAACGACCGGCACCCGATGGCGCTCGACGAACCGCTCGAACACGCCCCATCCGGTGATCGTTGCGGCATGCCCGGCGGCGAGAAAGCCTTCGATCTTCGAGCCGGGCATCTCGGCGACGATCTCCATGACCGGCGGGATGTACTTGTGCGCCGACAGGATCGAGAAGTTCGGCGGCGGATCGGCAAGCAGCACCGCGGCCGTCGCGACCGCGGTCGTCTCGAACCCCGATGCGAAGAACACGAGCGGCTCGGAAATCGTTCGTGCGAGCTCGGCGGCCTGTCCCACGCCGTACACGACGTCGACCTTCGCGCCCTCGGAGCGCGCGTCGGCGAGCGACTTCGCGGTGCCCGGGACGCGGAGCATGTCGCCGTAGGTCGCGATCCGGACGCCTTGGAGCGCGAGTGCGACGGCCTCGTCGACCTCGGGCACGTCGGTGACGCACACCGGGCACCCCGGGCCCATCCTGACGTCGAGCTCCGCGGGCAACGCCGCGCGTAGCCCGAACTTCGCGATTGCCTGCTCGTGACTCCCGCACACGTGCATGATCGATACGGGGGCTCGGCCGATCGCGCGAGCTCGATCGGCGAGGGTCGCCTCGAGCGCTGCGGCGCGCTGGGGATCGCGAAACTTCAGCTGGTCGAAGCTATTCACGGTGGGATCCCGTCGCGTCGAGCTCGCCACGAACGTCGGCAGCCATGAGGTCATCGGCGTCGGCCCGCCGCAGCAGCTCGTCGTACATCGCGAGGGTCTCGCCGATCTCCGAGGCCGGGATCCGCCGGATCGCGAAGCCGACGTGGTTGAGCACGTAGTCTCCAGGCGCGACGGGCGCATCCACGACATCCAGGCGCACCGGCTTGGTGACGCCCCAGAAATCGACGAGCGCGATGTCGCCTTCGATCGAGATCACGCGGCCGGGAACGCCGAGGCACATGTCGGTGTGCGGTTGCATCGCGCATGCCCGCAGAAAACGTCGTCAGGTGGCGATTTCACGCACCGATTGCGCGGTGCGCGGGCGATCGCGAAGATCATGCGCGGGCGATCGCGTCTGCGACGAGTGCCTGACCGAGTGCGATACCGCCGTCACCCGGCGGGACCTCGCGGTGGACATAGACCTCGAGATCGCGCAGGGCTCGTCCAATGCCCTCGGCGAGCCGGGGATTCTGGAATGCTCCGCCGGTGAGCACGATCGGCAACCGTCCGCGGGCTTCGACCGCGGCGCGCACGCGCTCGACGGTCGCGACGATCAGCGTGTCGTGGAACCGCGCCGACACGACCGACGGCGGAACTCCGGATTGCAGCTCGCCGGCAACCGCACGGACGAGCGGGCGCAGATCGACGGCTGGCAACTCCCCGGCGACCGCGAACGGGTAGACACCGTGTGCGCCGTCGGCCGCGACGTTCCATGCGACCGCGAGCTGCCCCTCGTAGCTCGAGGCTCCGCGGCCCAGCCCGAGTGCGCCGATGCCGTCGAAGAACCGCCCGATGCCGCGCGCGTACGACGTGTTGACCTCCGCGCGGATCATGCCCCGAACGACCGCGATCGAGCGCGCGGGCACGGCGTCGAACAGCGGCAGGTTTGCGAGCGGCGCCTCGCCGCCGAACGCATCGTCGAGTAGCGCCAGCGCGATTCGCCACGGCTCGCGGATCGCGAGATCGCCGCCGGCGAGGGCGACCGGCCGGAACGTCGCGAGCCGCTCGAACCCGGCGTAACGTGCGAGCAGGATCTCGCCGCCCCACGCGGTGCCGTCGGTGCCCCAGCCGGTGCCGTCGTAGGCGACGCCGATGACCGGACCGTCGAGCCCGTGCTCGGCCATCGCGCTCGCGACGTGCGCGTGGTGATGCTGCACGCCGATCCGACGCTCCGGGCGATCGTGCGCGTATCGCGTCGACAGGTACCCGGGATGCAGATCGTAGGCGATGACCTCCGGCCGAACTTCCAGGATCTGTTCCATCCGAGCGATCGCACCCTCGAAGAACCCGAGCGCGGGGACGGTCTCGAGATCCCCGATGTGGGGCCCGAGGTACGCGCTATCGCCGGCGGCGACGCAGAACGTGTTCTTGAGCTGCGCACCGACGGCGAGCACCGGCCGCGCGACCGCACGCGCCAGCGGGATCGGGCGCGGCGCATAGCCGCGCGATCGGCGGAGCAGCGTCGGCCGCCCCGCGATCACGCGTGCGACCGAGTCATCGCAGCGCGTCGCGATCGCACGGTCGTGGACGAGCAATGCGTCGGCGATCGCGCCGAGCCGGTGCACGGCCTCGGCGTTGTCGGCGCAGATCGGCTCTTCGGACGGATTGGCCGAGGTCATCACCAGCGGTCGGCCAACCGCGGCGAGCAGCAGGTGATGGAGCGGGGTGTACGGCAGCATCAGCCCGACGAGCTCGGTCTCGGGCGCGACCGCGCGGGCGAGCGCGGCGTCCGTGCGACGACGAACGAGCACGATCGGCCGCTCCGGTGCCACGAGCAACGCGATCTCGGCGGCGTCGAGCTCGGCGAGCGCGTGCGCGGCGACGAGATCGGCCACCATCACGGCGAACGGCTTTTCGTCGCGGCGCTTGCGCCGGCGCAGCGTCGCGATCGCCGGCGCGCAGGTCGCGTCGCACGCGAGATGGAACCCGCCGAGGCCCTTGATCGCGACGACCTCGCCCCGCTCGAGCCGCGCGGCGGCGTCGCCAAGCGGATCGGCGGTCGCGATCGGCGCTCCGTCGGGGGACCACAGCGCAAGTCGGGGGCCGCACATCGGGCACGCGTTGGGTTGCGCATGAAATCTGCGATCGCGCGGATCGTCGTACTCCCGCTGGCAAGCCGGGCACATCGCGAACGGCGCCATCGTCGTCGCCGGCCGGTCGTAGGGCACCCCCGTCGCGATCGTGAAGCGAGGACCGCATGCCGTGCAGTTCGTGAAGGCGTAGCCGTGCCGGCGATCGTGCGGGTCGGCGATTTCGCGCGCGCAGTCGGGGCACGTCGCGAGGTCGGGTGGGATCGACAGCGCGCGCGGACCGCCCTCGACGCTGTGCACGATCACGAAGTCGTTCGCCGACTCGTGCGGAATCGCTTCGGCGACCAGCTCGCGGACGCGCGCCGGCGAGGGTGGCTCGCGTAGTCGAGCGACCAAGCGATCGAGCGCGTGCTCGCCGCCGAACGCTTCGATCGTCACGCCGCGGGCATGGTTGTGCACTCGCCCGGCGACGCCGATCTCGTGCGCGATGCGGTAGACCCACGGCCGGAATCCGACTCCCTGCACGGTCCCGCGGATCTCGATGCGCAGGCCTCCATTCATCGTCACAACCCCAACGCGCGGGCGCCCTCGTCGTGCGCGCCGAGCGCCTGCTCGCGATGATGAGGCTCGATGCCCAGCCGCCCGAGCTCCACGATCACCGCCTCGACCAGCCCGTCGAGGCTCGCGGCGACCTCCGGCGTACAACCCAGCCGGAGCTCGGTCATCGCGGGCACGACGCCGACGATCACCACTTCGTCGGGATACCGATCGCACAACGTCGCTCCCGCGAGCAGGTCTGCGACGCCGATCTGGTGCGCCGAGAGTCGCTCGTAGACCGCGGGCGCGACGTCATCGCCCGCTAGGCGGATCAGCGTTCCGGGTGGGCCGTCACCACGCACGGCGTCGACGAGGATCACGCGGTCGGAGGCGGCGATCAACGCGAGCAGATCGAGCCCGAGCGTACCGCCGTCGACGATGCGTACGCCATCCGGCATCGCCCACTCGCGACGCACGCGGTGCACGGCGGCGACGCCGGCGCCGTCGTCGCCGCAGATGATGTTGCCCAGGCCCAGCACGAGGACCCGGATCCGATCCGGGTCACTTGTCGGTGTCGTCATCGGGGATCCGGTCCTTCGGCAGGAACTTGTAGCCACTGAAGATCGAGTCGAGCGTGCCGTTCTTCTCGACGCGCGACACGAGCAGCGCGCTGAAGATGTGGTGAACCACGAAGCCGAGCAGCAGCCACATCACGACGTGATGGATCCACCGCGCCCCCTGGACACCGTGGAAGATCGGCAGCAGGAATCGCCAGACGTGCATGTAAGAGGTGGCATCCACCGAATAGATCGCGAACCCCGTGGCGATCATCACCAGGTACAGCCCGAACACCGCGACGTAGGTGAGGCCGGCGAGCGGGTTGTGGCCGATCACCGGCGGCGGTACGCGCTGCAAGAACATGTAGAACTTGAGGCTCTCGATCAGGCCGCGGCGGCGACGGCGGCTGGTCGGGATGAATTGCCGCCAGTTCGTTCGGCGCGGCCCGATGAACATCCAGACGATCCGGGACGCGACCGCGAGCGAGAACACGATCGCCGCATACGAGTGGATCACCTTGGCGTATCCGGTCACGAAGTGCTCGCGCGCGGGCCCGGATGCCGAGATGAACGGATGGCCCAGGTAGATGCCGGTGACGGCGAGGACGATCATCGAGAACACGATCAGCCAGTGCGTCGCGCGCACGACCAGGTCCCACACGTAGACCGGCTCGAGCGCCGCCTCGCCGGCCTGAGCGTCAGTGCTCGGCGCCCGCGCGGTCGCCATCACCGCACCTTGACACGCGATAGCTCGCGCCCGGCCGGGTCGATCGACGTGGACCCCGCACGCCATGCACGGATCGAACGAATGCACGGTGCGCAGGATCTCGAGCGGCTGTTCGGGATCCGCGACCGGCGTGCCGAGCAGCGCGGCCTCGTAGGGGCCGGGCGACTTCATGCGCGTCGCGCGGTCCCGCGTTCCACGTGCTCGGCACGATGCACTGGTAGTGCGCGATCGCTGCCGTTCTCGATGTGCGACCCAGTGGCCGAGCGACGCCGCGCGGCGCCTCGTGGAAGCCTGCGCCCACCGCCTTCGCGGGCCAGCTCGACGGATCCCACTTGTCGTTGTCGTGGATGCGGAGCTCGTCCGCGACCCATGTTGTCCGCGAGCTCGTCGACCCAGTCGCCCATCTTGTCGGCGAGTACAGCGGTCTCGATGCCGCGCGCCGCGACGCGCCCGAGCGTCGAGAAGAGCGCCTCGGGGCCGACGCCGAGCTTGGCGAGCGCGCCGTCGACCAGCGCCTTCACCTGTGGCGTGCCCCGACGCGTACGCGACGAGCATGCGCGCGAGCGGACCGACCTCCATCGGCACGCCGTCGTAGCGCGGCGACTTGAGCCAGCGAATACTTCGCGGTCGGTGTCGAGCCGCTCGTAGGGCGGCTTCGGGCCCGTGTACGTCGGCTTCGTCTCGCCCACCGACGGATGCAGCGCGACGTCGTCGCCGCCCTCGTAGTCGTACCAGGAGTGCTTGACCTGCTCGGTGATCTTGGCGGGATCGAGCTTCTCGATGTGCGACAGGTCGCGGTTGCGGATGACGCCGCTCGGCAAGAAGCGCGGCGCGTTCGGGCCGTCGTCGAGCGGGTACTCGCCGTAGACCATGTAGTTGCCGACGCCCGGCGCCGTAGCCCGCCCAGTCCTTGTAGAACGACGCGACCGCGAGCAGATCCGGGATGTAGACGCGCGTTGACGAACGCGCGTGCGCCTTCGCGATGAGCTGCGCGCAGCGCCGCGATGGTGCCGATGTTGAGCGCCGCTTGCGTGTTCGGATCGACCGGCGTCGCCATGCCGCCGACGAGGAAGCTCTGCAGGTGCGGGTTCTTGCCGCCGAGGATCGCGTGCAGCTTGATGAACTCGCGCTGCCAGTCGAGCGCCTCGAGGTAGTGCGCGACCGCCATCAGGTTCGCCTCGGGCGGCAGCTTGTAGGCGGGATGGCCCCAGTACGCGTTCGCGAACGGGCCGAGCTGACCGCGATCGACGAACGCCTTGAGCCGATCGCTGCACGCCTGTGAAGTACGTCGCGCTCGAGAGCGGCCAGTCGGAGATCGACTGCGCGAGCGGCGAGGTCTTCGGCCGGGTCGGCCGACAGCGCCGACACGACGTCGACCCAGTCGAGCGCGTGCAGGTGATAGAAGTGGATCACGTGGTCCTGGACGCATCTGCGCGGCGATGATCAGGTTGCGCAAGACGCGTGCGTTGGGCGGCGGCACGGCGCCGATCGCGTCCTCGACGGCGCGAATCGACGCGATCGCGTGCACCGTGGTGCACACGCCGCAGATCCGCTGGCGTGAACACCCACGCGTCGCGCGGATCGCGACCCTTGAAGGATCAGCTCGATGCCGCGGAACATCGTCGAGGACGACCACGCGTCCTTGACGAGGCCCCCGTCGACCTCGGCCTCGATGCGGAGGTGACCCTCGATGCGGGTCACGGGGTCGACGACGATGTGGGTCACGAGTCACCTGTCTTGTCGGAGGCGGATTCGGTCGGCGTCGCCGCGGATTCGGCGGGCGGAGGAGGCGCCGTTGGCGCGTGCGCGTCACGTCGTTTGTCGAGCTTGCTCTTGCCGATCTGGACCAGCGCCGTGGCCGGCGAACGCGACGCCGACCGCGGCGGCCGCGAGGGCGCCGACCTTGTCGATCGCCGGTCGCGTCGCCGAAACCGGGGATCGCCCGACAGGTGACTGTAGAACGGCGTCATTCGGTCCCAGAACTCTGGCTCTGCGCAGCCGATGCACGGGTGACCGCACCCGATCGGCCAGTTGGTGTCGTCGTTCCAGCGGATGTTCGGGCAGTTCTGGAACGTCGACCGGACCCTTGCAGCCCATCTTGTAGAGGCAATGGCCGTCGCGATGGCCCTCGTCGCCCCACATCTCGACGTACTGCCCGGCATCGAAGTGCGCGCGTCGCTCGCAGTCGTCGTGGATCGACTTGCCGTAGGCGAACATCGGTCGATTGAGGTGATCGAGTGGCGGCCAGCGGTCGAACGTGAGGAAGTACGTGATGAGCGGCGACCAGGTTCTCGCCGTTGACCGGACATGCCGGCATGTTGATCAGCGTTCTTGATCCCGGGCACGGCGTCGGCCACGCTGAGCGCGCCCGTCGGGTTCGGCGCCGCGGCCGGCAGCCCGCCGAACGCGGCGCACGTGCCGACCGCGATCACCGCGAGCGCATCCTTGCAGGCCTCCTCGCGCGATCTGCAGCGCCGAGCGGCCGCCGATCGTGCAGTACGCGCCGTCGGCGCCGATCGGGATCGACCCTTCGATCACGACGATGTACTGACCCTTCTTCGTCGAGAGCGTCGTCGCGAGGGCCTCCTCGGCGCGCTTGCCGGCCGCCGCCATGATCGTCTCGTGGTAGTCGAGGGAGAGGAGATCGAGGATGACATCGGCAGCGGTCGGCTTGGACGCGCGCAGGAACGATTCGGTGTTGCCGGCGCAGTCCTGAAACTCGAGCCAGACGACCGAAGGCTTCTGCTTGGTCTCGAGCGCGGTGAGGATCTTCGCGGCCGCCGATCGCTGCAGTCCGAGCATCGCGGCGATCCCTGCACAGAACCCCACGAAGTCGCGGCGAGTGATGCCACGGGCTTCGAGCTCGCGCTCCAAGGAGCTGATGTCACGCGCCATGTGATCGTTCCCAGCAAGTCATGTGCCTGCAAACGGAGGCTCCATGCAGGACAATGGCGCTACCATTGCGACCTTCGGCGGCTCCCGCGCAGGTCTTGCGCGAAATTTGACCGCCGCACCTCGATGCCGCGGTGGCGACGTCGCGCAAGCGAGCGATCGGCTCGACCGAGCCCCCTCTGGCTCGCGCGCTGCAGGGATGGCGGTGATGCAGTCTCCTGTCGAGATCACGTTTCGCGGAATGTCCCCAAGCCCTTCAGTCGAGGAGGCTATTCAGCGCTCGGTCAGTCGCCTCGAGCAAAGCTTCGACCGCGCTCTGAGCTGCTCGGTAGTCATCGAAGTACCGCATCATCACCGTCAGCGCGGCAACCTGTTTCACGTCCGCGTCGAGTTGAGAGTGCCTGGGCTGGAGATCGAAGTATCGCGGGACCCCGCGCGCGACCAGAGGCACGAAGACGTGTATGTCGCTCTGTCGGATGCGTTCCGCGCGGCTCAGCGCCAGCTGCAAGAACATCTACAGATCCGCCGTGGGGATATCAAAAGTCACAGCCTGTGATCCCGGGGACCAGGGCTCGCACGATCCCGCGACACGGATCCGGTGCCCGGGTCAGAAGCAAGCTCCGCGCAGTATCGCGTCGCGAGCTTTCTTCGTTGGCTACGCAGCAACTGCGCGCCGGCTGTCCCGTTCTGCAATGGATCCGAGCGCGAGCGGAGCCTCCGAACCGGTCAGTCGAGGGATCACCCGGTGTTTGACGACCTCGACGAGGGCGAGGTAGGTCGCGACGACGATCGTCACGAACAAGAGGTAGCTCGGTGGCATCGGCACGAGGCCAAGCGTCGCGGCGACCGGGGTGTACGGCAGCACCCCGCCGATCGTCACCACGAGCAGCGTCGTGATCGTGAGCGGGAGGCTCGGTCGGTTCGACCACGGCCGCCCCGCGGTCCGGATCACGAACAGCACGAGCGTCTGCGTGGCGAGTGACTCGAGAAACCAGCCCGTGTGAAAGGCCGCCTCGCCGAAATGGAACCAACGCAGCAGCACGAAGAACGTCAGGAAGTCATACAGCGAGCTGATCGGACCCATGATGATCATGAAACGACGGATGAGCCCGATGTCCCAGCGCTGGGGCCGGCGGATGTGGATCGGATCGACGGTGTCCGTCGGGATCGTGATCTGCGCGAAGTCGTAGAGGAAGTTGTTGAGCAAGATCTGGGTCGGCAGCATCGGCAGGAACGGCAGGAGCAGCGCCGCGCCGACCATGCTGAACATGTTGCCGAAGTTCGAGCTGGTGCCCATCAACAGGTACTTGAGGACGTTCCCGAACGACCGACGGCCGGCGATGATCCCCGCGTGCAGCACTTCGAGCCGCCGCTCCATCAAGATGATGTCAGATGCCTCCCGTGCGATATCGACGGCACCGGCGACCGAGATCCCGACATCGGCCGCGTGGAGCGATGGTGCATCGTTGATCCCATCCCCCATGAAGCCGACGACATGGCCGCCTGCCTTGAGCGCTTGGATGATCCGGTGCTTCTGGCCGGGCGAGACCCTCGCGAACACGCGCGTCTGATCGGCGAGATGGGAGAGCGCGACTTCGTCCAGGTGCTCGACCTCGTCACCGAGTACGATCTGCCCCGCATCGACACCGGCCTGGTCGCAGATGTAACGCGTGACAAGCTCGTTGTCGCCTGTGACGATCTTGATCTCGACGCCGTCACGGCGGAGCTCGTCGATCGATGCGCGCACGCCGTCGAGTAGATGATCCGCGAAGGTCAGGAACCCGACAAACGTGAGATCGCATTCGTCGTCGAAACGAAAGCCCGCGCCACGGGTCACCGGGCGATATGCGACCGCCAGAACGCGGAACCCGCGGCAACTCAACTCGTGAAACTGCCCCAGGCTCAGCTCGCGCGCGTCGGCATCGAACGCACGCACTTCGCCGTCGACCTCGTAGCTCGAGCACACACCGAGCACGCTCTCCGGTGCACCCTTGGTCACGAACAAGTAGCTCGCGTCGTGCTCGAGGACGACCGACAGCCGACGGCGCTCGAAGTCGAACGGAATCTCGTCGGTCTTGCGGTAGCCAACGGTGGCGAGCTGGCGAGCGAGGATCGCGACATCGAGGGGGCTCCGGATCCCCGACTGGAACGTGCTGTTCAGATGACCGAGGATCAGCGGGCGATCGGCAGGCCGGCCGGTCGGGTCGATCGACACATCGAACGACATCGTCCCAGCGGTCAGAGTGCCGGTCTTGTCGCTGCACAGGACGTCGATGCTGCCGAGGTTCTGGATCGCCGACAGGTGCTTCACGATCACCTTCTCGCGCGCCATCCGCACGGCGCCCTGCGCGAGCGTGACCGTGGTGATCATCGGCAGAAACTCTGGGGTCAGCCCGACGGCGAGTGCGACCGAGAACAGGACCGACTCGAGCGCGTTACGGCCGAGCGCGACATTGATCACGAGGATGAACAGCACGAGGAAGCTCACGGTCTGGAGGATCAGCATCCCGAACCGCCGCATCCCGCGATCGAACTCGGTCTCGGCGGGACGGGCGGCGAGCCGGGCGACGATGTCGCCGAACGCGGTGGCTTGACCCGTCGCGAGCACGACCGCGGTCGCGGTACCGCTCACGATCGACGTGCCTAGAAATAGTAGCTCCGGCGTATCCGGCCCGGCGGACATGACTGCGCCAGAGCTCGCGGACTTCTCGATCGGCAGCGACTCTCCGGTGAGCGCCGCCTGCTGGACATGGAGATCCACGGCTTCGATCAGCCGAACGTCGGCCGGTACGAGATCGCCCGCGGACAACCGAACGACATCGCCGACGACGATCTCCCTCCGCAACAACTCGACCCAGCCATCGTCGCGCCGGATCGTGGCGGTCGGAGCGACCTGCGTCTGAAGCCGCTTGACCGCGCGCTCGGATCGAAACGTCTGCCAGAAGTTGATGCCGGCGCTCAACGACACGATCCCGCCGATGATCGCCGCATCGACGACCTGACCGAGAAAGGCCGATGCCACGCACGCCACGAGCAGGATCATGACGAGTGGGTTGAGCGCGGCGCGTACGATCTCGACGATCTTCGCGCCAAGACTCGTAACGGCGAGCTGATTCGGACCGGCGTCGTCGAGACGTCGTCGAGCCTCGACCGAGCTCAGTCCCTTCGGCGAGGTCCGGAGTCTGAGAAGCAGCTCCGCGAGCGACTCGCTCGACAGGGTGCCCTGGCGTGATGCCGCGACACCGCGTGTGGAGAGACCGGATCGCACGCTGTCACCGGTTCGCGAACGCGAGCCGCGGGCGAGGCGGGAGCAACTCGAGCTCGGCGAGTCGATCGCGGAGCTCGGCGGTCGCGAGCTTCGTGAAGTCGCGCTCGAGCTCCGTGATCGTCACGGTACGGCGTAGCGGCTCGAGCGATGCCTGGAGCTCGCCGAGCATCCGGGAGCTCGCGACGATGACGAGCTTCTGATAGCTGTTGTCGTGGGTAATCCGGGTCAGCTCGCCGACGATCTGTCTCGCAAAGTTGGTATCGAGCTGATCGAGGTGGTGTTGGCGATGGTCGTCGAACGCGTACCCGCGATGCCCGGTGTGGTTCGCTCCCGTATCGTCGGAGAACAGCTCGCTCGGTCGCTGACGGCGCGCCGAATCGACGAGGTCGACTTCCTCGCGGAGCTCGTCGTGAGGCTCGTCCGGCTCGAGGCGTTGTTCGTAACTGTAGATCCGTGCACGAGCGGCGTCGGCAACGACAAGACAGATTCGCTTCATGACGTGGAACGCTGCAAGGCTCTGGCCGGGTTCGGCGGCCGCTCATCGGTCAAACCGTGCAGACGCTGCGCTCGCCCCCTCCGCAACGCAATCGGTGCGCGTTATTCGCGCCCGATCGACGAGCATGGATTGGAACACGAGGTGCAGAGACGAGCTTCATTATGATGAAGACGACGATCGGTCAGCTCGTAGCCAGTCTGTTCACCCAGTACGAGCACCGTTATCACGACGAGGAGCTCGCCGCGGTCGCGACCCAAGTGACCGTCGATGACCTGATCAGCGCGCGTCGCCGGCACGATGTCGAGCTCCGCGTGGCCACGCGGTCGCGCCGCCGGGCGGCCTGAGGAGACGCGATGCGCATCTCGTCTATCATGGTCTTGCTGGCAGCTTGTGCAACGACGAGTACGACGTCGACACCGAAGGGTGGACCGCGTGGACTGCGGGTCAGTGACCATCTCGAAGTTGCCGCACAGCAGGACCAACAAGCGCGCGATCGGTCGGCGTGGCCCGAGACGTCGGTGATGACGCCCGGCGGCTATGCCACGGACCAACCCGTCGCGATGCCATGGTACCGGTCGTGGGATACCGCCGCCGAGCACGAGCGTCTCGCCGCGATCCACCGTAGCCAGGCCGCCGAGCTCGAAGCGGAGTACGAGCAGGCCTGCGGCAACACGCCGGCCGCGGATGTCGCGATGTCGCCGCTCGTCCGCTACGGCGTCGGTGGGTGGCCCACCGCGAACGGTGTGATCGTCTACTTGTCGCCAAACGCCGGAACGCCCGACCAGCTGCTCGCTGCAATGAAATGCCATCGCGCATTCATGATGCTCGCGCCCGCCGATATGGATGACTGCCCGCTCGATCTACCCGGTCTCGAGCTCGATGCCCGCGGTGACCCGAACGGAGTCACGGTCTCGATGACCGTGAAGGACAGTGCACTGATCCCGGAGCTTCAGCGCCGCGCCGCGCACGATCTGGAGGCCGGCCAACACCAGCGTGCGGGAATGTCGTTACACAAGGAAAATGGTGCTGGTGAAGCGCCACGGCATTAACGCGCTCGGTCAGCTGCGGCGGTCCACGAGCAACTCTTCGAGAACCGCCATCAGCTCGGCAACCTTCACCGGCTTGGTCAGATAGCGGTAGAAGCCGGCGTCTTTCGCGCGCGTGGTGTCCTTGATCAGCGCCGCGGCCGAGAGTCCGATGATCGGGATGTCACGGGTCTCCGGCCATTCGAGCAGTTGCTTGACCGCGTCGAACCCGCTCATCCCGGGGAGGTTGATGTCCATGATCACGACCGCGGGCTGATGCGCGCGGATCAGAGGCAACCCGATCTCCGCGGTCGGAGCGGTCATGAGCTCGACGCTCGCGAGATCCTCGACGAGCTCTCGCATGAAGGCGATGTTCGAGGGGTTGTCCTCGACATAGACCACCTTGTGGCGGGCACCGGGTGCCGCGAGCGGCGAGGTCTCCGGAATCACGCGCTTCGGCCCGACGAGATCCGCGGTGGTCGCGCGGTAGCTCGGAACCTCGACCCAGAATTGCGAGCCGCGCCCGGCTTCGCTGGTGAAGCCGACGCTCCCCTGCATCAGCCCGGCCAGGCGCCTGCTGATCACGAGCCCGATCCCGGTGCCCTCGATCGGTCCGGTCTCCTGTCCCGCGCGCTGAAACGGTTCGAACAGCTTGTCGCGTTTATCTGCGGGGATCCCGATGCCGTCGTCGACTACGGTGATCCGAACATGATGGCCGTCACTGGTCGCTTGGAACGTCGCCCGACCCTCGGGTCTGCCGTACTTGATCGCGTTGGAGCCGAAGTTCATCAGGATCTGTGCGAGCCGCGTCCGATCGGCGACGACGCGCGGCAAGTCCGAGGGGACCGGCGCGAGCTCGAGCTTGATCTTCGCGCGCGCGGCCATCGGCTCGAGCGTCGTCATGACCTCGGTGAGCACGTCGTGCACGACGACCGGCTCGCAGGAGATCGTGATCCGCCCCGCCTCGATCCGCGATAGATCGAGAACGTCGTCGATCAATCGCAACAGGTGCTCGCCGCCGTGCAGCACGTGCTGGAGGCGCTCTTGTTGCCGTTCGCTCAGTGGCTGCTTGCGATCGCGTTCGAGTAACTGCGCGAAGCCGAGCACCGCGTTGAGCGGCGTGCGCAGCTCGTGGCTCATCGACGACAAGAACTCACTCTTGGCCGCGCTCGCACTGCGCAGCTCGGCCTCCCGCAACACGTCGTCGGTGACATCCATCATCAGCGACACCGTGCCGTGCTCCGGCGTCTTGCGATCGACCACGCGGAGGTAGCGGCCGCGCCCCGTCCGCACGTCGAGCGTTCCCGATGGTGAACCGTGGTACGCGAGCCAGCGCGCCAGCAGCGCCTCGCGCGAGTCGTCGCTGAAATCGAACACGCCGGCGGCAAGCGCGTCGGGGAGCACCTCCTCGAACCGGCGGCCGATGATCGCCCCCGCGAGCGCGCCGCCGAGTAGTTGGCGACACGAGCTGTTGACCAGGACGACGCGATCGTCCTCGTCATACAGCGCGAACGCGTCTTGGATCGCATCGACGGCCGACACCAGATAGGCATTCGCGCGCTTGGCTTCACGCTCGATCTCGCGCCGATCGGTGACGTCGCGAATTCCGGCGACGACGAGCCGCTCGCCGGCGTGCTGGATCGGCGACAGGCTGATCTCGACCGGGAACTCCGTTCCGTCCCGACGGTGGCCGGACAGATCGAGCCCCGAGCCCATCGGGCGCAGCCGAGGCGCGGCATGAAAGCTCTTGACGTGATCGGGATGGCGCGCGCGCAGACGCTGGGGGACCAAGTGATGGATCGGCTGGCCCACCAGCTCGTCGCGCGCGTAGCCGAACATCCGCTCGGCCTCGGCATTGACCAGGACGATCGTGCCGCTCTGGTCGGTGACCAAGATCCCGTCAGGGGCGGCGTCCACGAGCTGGCGAAACGGCAGCGTTTCGGGGTCAATCGCCATGGCCGAGCCACACGCAGAACGCCGCGCCCGGCGACGCATCCTCGATCCAGATCCGGCCGCCGTGCGCGTCGACGGCAAGCTTGCAGAACGCGAGGCCCAGACCGCGGTTGGTCCGCGTCGTGGTCTCGGTGCCGGCCTGCACGAACCGTTCGAACACGCGCTCGCGTTGGTCGAAGGGGACGCCCGCGCCGGCGTCGGTGACGCGAAGCTCGATGCCGTCGTTCGCATGGCGCGTCGTGATCCGCACCTCGGATCCCTCGGGTGCATGCCGGATGGCGTTCTCCGTCAGGTTCTCGAGCACGCGGCGCAGCAGATCGGGATCGGCGGATAACGTCGGCGCATCGATCTGACGCGCGAGTCGAACGTCCGCCGATTGTGCTCGCACGTCGAGCTCGGTGATGACTCCGGCGACCAACTCGTCGAGCTCGATGCGGCTGCGCGTTGGTGCGAGCTGGCCTTCGTCGGCCTTCGCGATGTCGAGCAACGTCGTGATCATTCGCAGCAGGGATCGGCCTTCGTCACGGATCTTTTCGGCGGCGCGCTTCGAGCGTTCGCTGCCTTCGCGATCGCGGATCACGAGCTCGGCGTGCAGTCCGATCGCGTTGACCGGATTCTTGAGATCATGAACCACGAACGCGACGAGCTGTTCTTTCTGGAGCTGCAGCCGCTGGAGGTCGTCGCGCTGGCGCTTGACCTGGGCATAGAGCTCGCTGCGCTCGGCCGCGAGCTTACGCAACCTGAGAGCCGCTTCGACGCGCGCGATCAGCTCGTTGGGACGGAACGGCTTGCTCAAGAAGTCATCGCCACCGGCAGCGACGGTGCGATCGAACGTCTCGACGTCGCGCAACGCGGTCACGAACACGATCGGCACATCGTGGCCACCCGGTAGCGCGCGCATCCGCGCACACGCGGTCGGACCATCGGTCCCGGGCATCCGGACATCCAGCAACACGCAGTCGGGCCGATCCCGCTCGAACGCAGCGATGCCATCTTCGCCGCCGAAAGCGAGCACGACGCGATACCCATCGTCTTCGAGCGTTGCCTTGGCAAGCGCGCGATTCTCGGCGTTGTCATCGACCACGAGGATCGTCGCTCCCGAGCTCATGACCGCAGGACTCTAGCCCACGCGCAATCGGTGCGCGATGACCGAGCGCTGCAACCACGTGATTGCTGCGTATATCGCGGGTTCGCCGTTTCATGACGCAATTATTGCGGGCTTTTCACCTGCATCAGATACCGACGGCTGGAGCGGGCATTGCAACTCCGTTGACCATGGAGACCAAACCTGAACCCGAGCTCCCGCCGCGTCGCGGGTTGCGTCTGCTGCTTCCGGATCACCACCGCCGGATCGAGGCAAAATGCCGAGAGCTGCTCGCCTCGGCCTACGCCGATGATGCTCGCGAGCTCGTCACGCGCTGGTGTGAGCTCGAGGCCGAGCTCCTCGATCACATCGCCGCCGAAGAAGAAGTCATCCTACCGAGCTATACCGAGCACGCACCTGGGGATGCGAAGCGGATCCTCGACGATCACGCGCGGATCCGCGAGCTCGTGACGCCGATCGGCGTGGAGGTCGAGCTTCACGAGATGCGCGCGGCTCGGCTGCGCCGGCTCGTCGAGGCGCTCGATGCCCATGCCGCTCACGAAGACTCCGTGATGTACCCGTGGGCGCAGCTCAACCTGCCGGCGGTCGCACAGCGCTTGTTGGCCACGCGGATCGGCCGATGGCTCGGGGGGACGTGAGCGGTCCGTGCTGATCCGAGCGAGCATCCCCGTGCCGCGGTGAGCTCGCGGCAACTCCGAGAGTCGTTGAGCCTGCTTCGTACGCGCAGGTTCGGCACGTTCTGGTTCGCGACACTGCTCTCGAACATCGGGTTCTGGGCGCAGGAGGTCGCCGAACCCTGGCTCCTGCTCTCGCTCGGCGCGTCGTCGTTCCTCATCGGGCTCGACGCGTTCGTCGGCGATGCACCGGCGTGGGTGCTGACGCTCGTCGGCGGCCTGCTCGCGGACCACTTCGATCGACGCAAGATCATCACCGCGTTTCAGTCGATCCAGATGCTGTGCCCGATCGCACTCGTGGTCTTGCTCGTGACGGGCACGGTCCAGCCATGGATGGTGATCGCGCTCTCGCTCGTGGTCGGCGTGACAGACGCGCTGTCGATGCCATCGTTTCAATCGATCGTCCCGTCGATCGTCGAGCACGACCAGATCGGCGCCGGACTCGCGCTGAGCTCCACGCAGTTCAACGTGTCGCGGATCCTCGGCCCGGCCGTGGCCGGTCTGATGATCGCGGGAGTCGGCGTGATCGGCTGTTTCGCGATCAACGCCGTGTCGTACATCCCGTTCATCCTCGTCGCGCTGTGGATCCTGCCGCGGCACGAGCCCGCCAAGGCGCGGTTCGACCGCACCCGTCCGTTCGTCGGAATGGGAGCGATCATCCGGCAGCCGCACCTCCGCGGCGCGCTCCTCACGGTATGCACGACGTCATTGCTCTGCGGTCCGCTGATCACGTTCTGCCCGGTCCTGATCCGCGACGCGTTTAACGGCAGCGCCGGCCGGTTCAGCCTGGCGATCGCCGCGTTCGGGATCGGCGGGCTACTCGGCGCGGTCCTCTTGCTCGGTACCGATCCCGATCGCGATCGCCGGCGGCTCAGCTCGTGGTGTGCGCTGGGCTACGGCGCCGTCGTGATCGCTGCCGCGCTCGATCCGTGGTTCTGGGCACTGCCGGGACTCGTGCTCGCGGGCGGCCTCGCGATGACGATGAGCAATACCGCAGCGAACACGTTGATCCAGGCGACCGCGGCTCCGGAGCTCCGCGGGCAGACGGTGAGCATGTTCATGCTCGCGATCCGTGGCGGAATGGCCCTCGGGAGCATCGCGACGGGCGTCTCGATCAGCTTGCTCGGCGTCCGCGCCGCGCTCGCGATCGACGGTCTGCTCGCCCTCGTCGCGCAGCTAACGATCGGGCGGATCTGGCTGCGATGCGAGCTTCCACTCGAACGAGCAGACCTCGGCACCCATCTTGCTTCTCGAGGCGAACGCGCAGGAGCCGCATGAACACGAACACCCTCGAAGACGACGAGCTCCTCGCGATCGACGCCTACTGGCGCGCCGCGAATTACCTGACCGTCGGTCAGATCTACCTGCTCGCGAATCCCCTGCTCCGGGAGCCGCTGCGGGTCGAGCACATCAAGCCGCGCCTGCTCGGACACTGGGGAACATCGCCGGGCTTGAGCCTGGTGTACGCGCACGTCAATCGAATCATCCGGAACCACGATCTCGACGTCATCTATCTCGCCGGTCCCGGCCACGGCGGCCCCGCGATCATCGCCAACGTCTATCTCGAGGGCACGTACTCCGAGATCTATCCCGGCGTGACCGAAGACGCCGCGGGGATATTCCGCTTGTTTCGCCAGTTCTCCACACCGGGCGGAATTCCGAGTCATGTCGGCCCGACGACGCCCGGATCGATTCACGAAGGTGGCGAGCTCGGTTACGTGCTGACCCACGCGTTCGGCGCCGTGTTCGACAATCCCGGGCTCGTCGCGGTGGCGGTGGTCGGTGATGGCGAGGCGGAGACCGCGCCGCTCGAGGGATCGTGGAAGGGAATCAAGTTCCTCAATGCGGCACGCGACGGTGCCGTGCTGCCGATTCTCCATCTCAACGGCTACAAGATCTCGGGCCCCACGGTCCTGGGGCGCGCGACCGACGAGTCGGTCCGCAGCTTGCTCGAAGGTCACGGCTACGACGTCCACTTCGTCGCCGGCGATGATCCGATGCCCGTGCATCGCGCACTCGCGGAAACCCTCGATACGTGCGTCGCGAAGATCCGATCGATCCAGGACGCCGCACGCACGCGCGGGATCCGCGGCACGCCACGCTGGCCTGCGATCGTCCTGCGCACGCCGAAGGGATGGACCGGCCCCAAGTTCGTCAACGGGCTTCCGGTCGAGGGCACGTTTCGCGCGCATCAGGTGCCACTCGCTGCGGTGCGCACCGATCCAGACCAGCTCTTAGCGCTCGAGAGCTGGATGCGGAGCTATCACCCGGAACAACTGTTCGACACCACCGGCCGGCTCGCGAGTCGCCTGCGCGCGCTTGCACCGACGGGCGCGCGACGAATGGGCGCGAACCCGCACGCGAACGGCGGCGGACATCACACGGCCCTCGATCTCCCCGACACCGCGCCGTACGCGCTCGAGGTCGCGCGTCCCGGCGTTGTCCGGCACGAGTCGACGCGGGCACTCGGCGAGCTGGTGCGCGACGTCTATACCAAGAATCCGACGACGTTCCGGCTGGTCTGCCCCGACGAGACCAACTCGAATCGCCTCGGCGCCGTGTTCGACGTCGACAACCGCTGCTTTCAGGAGCCGGCGATCGCGATCGACGATCACGTGTCCGCCGACGGGCGCGTGATGGAGGTCTTGAGCGAGCACAACTGCGAGGGCTGGCTCGAGGGCTATGTGCTGACCGGCCGGCACGGGCTGTTCGCGACCTACGAGGCGTTCGCGCTGGTCGTCGCATCGATGACGACCCAACACGCGAAGTGGCTCGAGATGACCGAGCGCCTGCCGTGGCGCGTCGCGGTGCCGTCGCTGAACTACCTGCTGACCTCGACCTGCTGGCGCAACGACCACAACGGGTTCTCGCATCAAGGTCCCGGCTTCATGGATACGATCATCTCGAAGAAGGGCACGGTCGCGCGGGTCTACCTGCCGCCCGATGCCAACTGTCTGCTCTCGGTTGCGGACCACTGCCTGCGCAGCGCGAGCTACGTCAACCTCATCATCATCGACAAGCAGCCTCAGCTGCAGTGGCTCGGCCCAGCCGCGGCGCGCGAGCACTGCGCACGGGGCGCGTCGATCTGGAGATGGGCCGGAACCGAAGGCGCCGACGAGCCGGATGTGATCCTCGCGTGCGCCGGCGATACGCCCACGCTCGAGACGCTGGCCGCTGCCGCATGGCTCCGAACGTACGCGCCCGAGCTACGCGTGCGCGTAGTCAACGTCGTCGACCTGATGAAGCTGTTCTCGCCGCGCGAGCATCCGCACGGAATGACCGAGGCCGCGTTCGTCGATCTGTTCACGCGCGACGTCGATGTGTGTTTCTCGTTTCACGGCTATGCCGGCGCGATCCATCAGCTGCTCCACGCGCGACCGAACGCCGGGCGGTTCCACGTCCGCGGTTACAAGGAAGAAGGCACGACGACCACGCCGTTCGACATGGTCGTGCTCAACGAGACCAGCCGATATCACATCGCGATCGACGCGCTCCGGCGCAGCCGCCGGCCGGTGCCGAACGCGAAGGAGCTGACCGCGAAATGCCTCGACATGCTCGCGCGCCACGCGTCGTACGTCGCGGAGCACTTCGAGGATCTGCCCGAGATCCGCGACTGGACGTGGCCCTCGTGCTGACGGTGCACCCCGCGATGTAAGCCCGCAGCGAGTGCGCGACTCGGAGCTGATCACGCAAGCCGTTCGTGATTCGTCGCAGCTATCGCGCCGAGGCTTGGCGCGTCGCTTGCGTAGGAGTCTTGCCATGGATGCCGAGGCCACCCGTAGGACGCTCGTCGCACAGCACGACAAGATCCGCGCTCACTTGAACGGGTGCAGCCTCCTGGCCCGGCTGCTCCTCGAGGGCGAGCCGGTCCGGGTCGAGCTCGACGCGGCCCTCGATCGCCTGCGTGCCGACTTCGCGGTGCACAACGCGACCGAGACCGAGCTCGTCCGCCCGCTGCTGCACGACTCGCCGAACTGGGGCGCGGTGCTGATCGACCGGATGCTGGAGGAGCACGTCGCCGAGCATGCCGCGTTCTGGGAGATGCTGGCTGGATCGACCGTCGAGGTCGCGGCGCGCATGGACGAGCTGATCGACGAGCTCGACGCGCACATGGCAGCCGAAGAACGGACGTTTCTCAGCCCGGCCGTCCTTCACCCCGACGTGATCACCCGGCGTCGCCAAGAGGAGCCAACATGAAGGACCAAACCGTTCGCAGTCACGACCAGGTGAGCCAGCCGTACCCGCGCGTGCGCGACACCTTGCTCGCGAATCCGCATTACGTGTTTCGCCACGCGACCGCAGCCGCGACGACACAAGCCGCGACGTTGCACGTCCGGATCGGGGCGCTCGATATCGGCGCCGACGTCGCGATCGAGCTCCTAGGCATCGAATACGACGACGCGTTCGATCGACCGGAAACGCGACTGGCGCTCGAATGGCACGCCGCGAAGACTCCGACGCTGTTTCCGTCGATGAAGGCCACGCTCGCAGTGTTTGCGCTATCACCGACCGAGACCTGCCTCGAGCTCGAAGGACAGTATCGAGTGCCTATGGGAAAGGTCGGCGAGTGGCTCGACGCCGCCGTCGGCCATCGGATCGCGGAGGCGTCCGTGACGCGCTTCGTTCAAGAGGTGGCGGGGTGGCTGCGCGAGGAGCTGACGACCTCCGCCGCGAACGACGAAGCAATGCCAGCGTCGCGGTTCGAGCCGATCATCGATACCGACTAGCGCCTTCCCTGCGATCAACGATCGCGAATGGCCGCGTGACAGTGTGCGCACGTCGCGAGCAGCTCTCCGAAGATCGCAGCGCGTCCGTCCTGATCGCGCATGGCGAGCGCCCGGTTCGCGTAGAGACGAACGCGCGCGACGTCATCGCCGATCTTTTCGCCGTCGGCGAGCCCCATGTCTTTGAGCTTCACCGTCATCGGTTCCTCGGCGACGATCGTGAGCGGGACCTGCGTGAGCGCCTGCGCACCTTCGAGCCAGCGATCGTTCGATGGCCCGATCAGCCCGTCCCACATCCGAGCGGCGGCCCACTGGTGCCCCAGCATCTGCGGCAGCAGCGTGGTGTCGGCGGTCGGGCGAGGGTCAGCGGAGAATACGATCTTCGCCGCCGTCGCTTCGTGGCAGCGTGCGCATTCGCGACCGAGCGCCGCGGTCGCCTTCGCCGCGGCGACCACGTCCGCAGCGCGCTCGATGTTGTGCGAGGACGTCGCGATCCGGTCCAGATACGGCCGCCATTGCGGCAAGGCATCGGGCTCGTCGGACGCGGAGATCGCGCGCGCCTCGAGCTGTACTCGAGCGAGGTCGCTGTGGACGACGGCCTGTTCGATCCGGCGCGCGGATTCGAAGCGCTCGTGCATGCGAGCCTGAGCCGCTTGAATCGTCGCCGCGAGTGACGGTCCGCTCGGGGCCGGCTCCACGTCGTCCTGGCAGCCAAGTGTGGAGAGCGTGAGTGCGAGCGATGCCGAAATCAGGCGCATGTGCCGCGTTGTTGCATTCGATGTGCCCGTCGAGGCGAGGGCCGCTCGCGCAGCGATTGCGCCCGTGAGGCGCGAGCCGCGGTTCTTGCGCGCATCACATGTCTTGCTCGAGCCTTGCGAGGCACGCGGGATGCAACTCATGCGCGCATGAACCACGAAGCGCCAATGGCCCCTCGCGTTATTGACGTTGGATCCGGGCTCGGCGTCGCGGGTTGGCTCGCGGCGAACGGCGCGTAGACTGCCGTGGGCTCGACGACCGCAGCGCGCCCGCTGCCCGAGGTCCGGAACCTGCTCGCTCCTGATGTGACCCGGTGGCCTCTCGACTCCACCAAGCCGGTGATCGAGCTCGAAGGCGTTTCGCTCGCCTTCGGTGACAAACGCGTGCTCGATGATCTGGACCTCGCGATCGAGCCGGGGAAGACCACCGTAATCCTTGGCTGCGGCGGCTCCGGTAAATCGGTCTTGCTCAAGCTGATGATGGGGTTAATCCAACCCGATCACGGGCGAGTGCTCGCGTTCGGACGCGATCTCGCCCTCGTCTCGCCGATCGAGATGCTCGAGCTCCGCAAGCGCATGGGGATGGTGTTCCAGAACTATGCGCTGTTCGACGCGTTGTCAGTCGAGGACAACGTCGGGTTCTCGCTGGCCGAGAACTCGGGGCTTCGCCACGCCGAGATCGCTTCGCGGTCGCACGAGCTACTCGAGCTACTCGATCTCGTGGGCAGCGAACGGATGTTGCCCGGCGAGCTGTCCGGAGGGATGCGCAAGCGAGTCAGCCTCGCACGGGCGCTGGTAGCAAATCCCGAGGTCGTCCTGTTCGACGAGCCGACGACGGGTCTGGACCCGGTGATGGTCGAACGCGTCGACGAGTTGATCAGGTTGGTGAACGCTCGGTATCGGGTCACTTCGGTGATCATCAGTCACGACCTGACCAGCGCGAGGCGGCTGGCCGATCGCGTCGCGTTCCTCGACGGCGGCAAGATCGCGTTCACCGGCACATTTGACGAGCTGTTGGCGAGCGAGGTCGCTTCGGTCCGGAGCTTCGTCGAAGCAGCGAAGGTCTCGGCCTCTGTGGTCGAGCACCTCGAACGTCGCTCCTCGCTGGCCGAGACGCCCGTCGTCGAGCTAACCGGCGTCACCAAGTCGTTCGGCGCCAAACAGGTGCTGCGTGGCGTCGATCTCGCGATCTATCGGGGGCGAACCACCGTGCTGATCGGCGCTAGCGGCTCCGGCAAGTCGGTCATCATCAAGCACATCTTGGGGCTGCTCAAGCCCGACAGCGGCAAGGTCCTCGCATTCGGCGAAGACGTCGGCGCGATGAACGATCTGGAGCTCGCTCGAATCCGCACCCACTTCGGGCTCGTGTTCCAGCACGCTGCGCTACTCGATTGGCTGTCGGTCTTCGACAACGTCGCGTTCCCGCTGAGAGAGCGCCCGGGCCGAACCGATCCCGACGCAGATGCGCGGGTGGCCGAAGTGCTGGATCGACTCCATCTTACAGAGATCGCGCGGCGCATGCCGGGAGAGCTCTCGCTCGGCCAGCGCAAACGGGTCGGGCTTGCTCGCGCGATCGTGACGAAGCCAGACGTCGTGATCTACGACGAGCCGACCACGGGTCAAGATCCCATTCGCACGCTCGAGATCGACGACATGATCCAGGAGATGCAAGCGCGTTACCATCTCACGAGCATCGTGATCAGCCACGACATGGCGTCGGCGTTTCGCATCGGCGACATGATCGCGATGTTGCACGAGGGTGTGATCGTGGCGTTCGGAACGCCAGACGAGCTACGGGCTTCCAGCAACGAGCATGTCCAGCGCTTCATCCACGCCGGCGTTGGCAATTCTCCCCGCAATTCTCCCCGGCGCGCGACCGGTACGGGACAGGGCGCATGACGGACGACCTCTACGAATCGTTCACGCGACTTTGAAGCCTCGCGCATGTTTTGCGCCGCCGTCCCCGGCTCCGAAGGCTTTGCGCGTATCGCTGTGTGGGAACCGGCCGACGCGAGGCACGTGCGATGCAGCTCTAGTGTGGTCATGAGTCAGGACGCTGCTAGCTCGGCAACCGCCGCCCCGTCGCCCCATGGCGTGAAGACACGGACGAGTCATCGCGCTCGCAATGCGATCATCGCGAGCCTCGCCATCGCGCTCGCGCTCTTCGGCGCATATCTCTGGCGCTCGGCTTCGCGGGACAGCCGGCCGGTGTTCCAGTTCGAGCTCGCCAATGCGGGCCGAGGACCGATCCAGGCGAAGGTGACCGCGACCGGGACCGTCAATCCGATCGTCACGGTTCAAGTCGGCACCCAGGTGTCCGGGACGATCGAGAAGCTCGGCGCCGACTTCAACTCGACGGTCACGCCGGGCCAGATGATCGCGCAGATCGACCCGAGACTGTTTCGCGCCGCGGTCGAACAGGCGCAGGCGAATCTGCTCGCGGCGCGCGCGAGCACGCACAAGGCGCGGGCCCAGCTGATCCTCGACCAGCGAACAGCCGTGCGCAACCGCGGACTCGCGGCCCAGCAACTGATCGCGCAGGCGACGGTGGAAGCGAGTGACACCGCGGCCGTCGTCGATCAGGCCCAGCTCGAGCAGTCGATCGCCGCCGAAGCGCAAGCGCAGGCCGCGCTCGATACCGCAACGTTGAACCTTCACTACACGACGATCACCTCGCCGATCGCGGGCACCGTGATCACGCGCAACATCGACGTCGGCCAGACCGTCGCCGCGTCGTTCGCCGCTCCCACGTTGTTCCTCATCGGGCAGGACCTCACGAAGATGGAGGTCGATAGCAACATCGCCGAAGCGGATGTCGGAAGGCTCGCGCCGGGGATGACCGCCACGTTCTCGGTCGACGCCTACCCGACGCGGAGCTTTCACGGATCGATCCGTCAGGTTCGCAGCTCGCCGCAGATCGTCCAGAACGTCGTGACCTACAACGCGGTCATCGACGTCGATAACACCGACCTCGCGCTCAAGCCTGGCATGACCGCGAATCTCGAGGTCATCTACGCGGATCGAAAGGACGTCAATCGCGTCGCGAACGCTGCCTTGCGGTTTCGGCCACCTCCGCAGCTCGCCGGAAAGACCGGGGTGGCAGTCCCGCCGGGCAAGAAGGTGGTCTGGGTGATGCGTGCCGGTGCGCCACGTCCGATCGAGATCACGACGGGCGTCAGCGACGGCACCGACACCGAGGTCGTCAACGGCGACCTCCAGCCCGGAGATCAGGTCGTCACCGAAGCGAATCCCACGCATCGCGCATCCGGTGCCGGGAGGATCCTGTGACCGACGCTCGACCGTCGACCGCGTTGATCGAGCTCGATCGCGTCGTCAAGATCTACTCTCTCGGCGAGGTCGAGGTAATCGCGCTCGATGACGTCTCGCTGCAGATCCCCGCCGGACAGTTCGTCGCGGTGATGGGTGCCTCCGGATCGGGTAAATCGACGCTGATGAACGTGATCGGTTGCCTCGATCGCCCGACCTCCGGTGTCTACCGGCTCGCCGGCCGCGAGGTGGGCCATCTCGAGCGCAACGAGCTCGCGCGGATCCGCAACGAGACGATCGGGTTCGTGTTCCAGCACTTCAACCTGCTCGCGCGCACCACGGCGCGCGAGAACGTCGAGCTGCCTCTGCTGTACTCGAACATTCCCGCACGCGAACGCTCCGAGCGCGCGATGGCGGCGCTCGAGCGCGTCGGACTCGCGGGCCGAGCCGACCACACACCGAATCAACTGTCCGGTGGTCAGCAACAGCGCGTGGCGATCGCGCGAGCGCTCGTCAACGATCCGAAAATCATTCTCGCGGACGAGCCGACCGGCGCGCTCGACTCGCGCAGCGGCATGGAGATCATGGAGCTGTTTCAGACTCTCGGTCGCACTGGAATCACGAACGTGGTCGTCACGCACGAGCCTCACGTCGGCGGCTGCGCCGAACGCATGATCACGATGCGCGACGGTCGCGTCATCTCGGATGTCGCGCAGCAACCAGCCGCGGCGGTCGCCGCATGAACGCGACGCTCATCGTGCGCAGCGCGGGTCGGGCGCTCGCCCGCAACAAGATGCGGTCGTTTCTCACGGCGATCGGCGTGGTCATCGGGGTCAGCGCGGTGATCGCGATGGTCGCGATCGGTGAGGGCGCGAAGCGTCGCGTCGAGCAGACGTTCGAGGCGATGGGTACGAACTTGCTGATCGTCTTGCCCGGCTCGGCATCGTCCGGTGGAATGATGGGCGGCACCGGCACCAAGGCGACGCTGACCTGGGCCGATCTCGCGGCGATCCGCAAGGAGCTCCCGGCTGTGCTCGCCGCGGCGCCGGTGTTGCGCGCGAGCGTGGTCGTTCAGGGGGAGGATCAGAACTGGACGACCGGGGTGATCGGGACGATCCCCGACTACCTGACGATCCGGAGCTGGAACATCGCGCGCGGTCGCGCCTTGGACGTCGGCGATGTCGACGGCGCCGCGAAGGTGGTGGTGCTGGGGCAGACCGTGGTCGATAACGTGTGGGGTAAGAGCTACGACCCGGTCGGCCATACGGTACGAGTCCGCGGGATCCCGTTCACGGTGATCGGCGTGCTCGAGCGGAAGGGCCAGTCGCCGGTCGGCCAGGACTACGACGATACCGCGCTCGTTCCGTCGTCGACGTTCGAGACCAAGATCCAGGCCGGCCTCGGTGGCTACGTGAACGGCGCGATCTTCGTCAGTGCGATCGCGGCCGATCAGACCCAGCGCGCGCAAGACGAGATCACGAGCCTGCTCCGCGATCGCCATCGGCTCGCGGTCGGAATGGATGACGACTTCTCGGTTCGCAATCTGGCCGAGATGGCCGCAGCGCAGCAGCAAGGAACGGCGATCCTGACCACGTTGCTCGCCGCGATCGCCGCGGTCTCCCTGCTCGTCGGCGGCATCGGCATCATGAACATCATGCTCGTGAGCGTCACGGAACGTACGCGAGAGATCGGGCTGCGGATGGCGGTCGGCGCGAGGTCGTGGGATGTGCTCGCGCAGTTCCTCGCCGAAGCGCTCGCGCTATCGCTCGGCGGCGGCCTGATCGGCATCGGGTTCGGACTGGTCGCGGCGAACCGACTCGCCGCGCACTTCAAGTGGCCGTTCTCGATCCACCCAGAGATCCTCGTGATCGCTGTGGGATTCAGCGCGCTCGTCGGCGTCGTGTTCGGTCTGTATCCGGCCCGCAAGGCATCCCGCCTCGATCCGATCGAGGCGTTGCGGTTCGAGTGAGGTAGCGGTCGTCGCTGCGTCCTCGTACAGCGCTCGCGTGGCACAGAGGCTGCACTCGCTATCAGCCATGCTGATGCCTCCCATCTCTCGGTACATGACTCGTCAACCGTGGACTATCCGAAAGGACGCGACGATGGCGGAGGCGCACCACATGATGCGCCTGCACCGGATTCGACACCTTCCTGTCCTCGAAGCAGGCAAGCTCGTAGGAATCGTCACGGAGCGTGATCTCCATTTGATCGAGACCCTACCTGGCGGAGACCCAGACGCCGTGACGGTCGAGGAAGCGATGACGGTGGACGTCTACGCGGTGCATCCCGACGGCGCCGTCGACTCGATTGTCGAGAAGATGGCAGACCACAAGTACGGTTCCGCCGTCGTGCTCGACCGACAAGGCGCGGTCGAGGGCATCTTTACGACAGTGGACGCGCTGCAGGTGCTCGCCGAGGTGCTGCGGCGCGCGACCGCCTAGCCAGCCCGATTCGCGTCGACGCTTCGCGCACGACTTGCGCGGGCCGTGATGGCAATGCGGTCGTTGCGCGATCGCGGCCTAGCAAGATGGTCGCGCAGAAATTTCGCACTTCCGGACGACGCGAGACCGAGCTTGGCCTGATCGACCCTCGCCGATCCTATGCGAGTCCGGCGTACCGAACCCACTGTCCCGAGCGGCGTTGCACGAAGCTTCGTTCGACCGCCGCCCACGCGATCCGGTGTGCCACGGCTTCGCGATTTCTCCCATATCTGCGAAGCGCGCCATTCAACGCGAGCCGGTACGTCTCCTGGGCGTCTTTCGGCAGCTGTGCGCACACGGCCTCCGGGAGCTTCGAGTCTGGCTCATCGTGCATGCCTCATCACCGAGCATGCCTTGTGCCATTTCGCGTCGTATGCCGAGTCAGTTGCTGCCTTGTAAGTTAGTTAGAAGACCGATGCACAGCCGCCCCAGTGAAGCGACTAGACTAGGTTATCCGCGAGATCGTCGACATCGATAGGGACGATGGTACCTCGGCGACGGTGGTCGACGCGCCGCGACGCGTGCGGCGTCCGGATACCTCGGACCTCGCGGCCGGCACCCGGCTGGAGCACTTCCAGATCCTCGACCCGCTAGGCCATGGCGGCATGGGCAGCGTCTACTCTGCATACGACCTGCGACTCGATCGCAAGGTCGCGATCAAGGTGCTCGCGCACGGTGGCACCGGTACCGAGCTGGAGCACCGCCGCCAGCGCCTCCTGCGCGAGGCGCAGCTGATGGCGAAGCTGTCCCACCCGAACGTCGTGCCGGTCTACGAGGTCGGGGTCGATCGCGACACGATCTTCATCGCCATGGAATATGTCGCCGCGCGCACCCTCGGCGCGTGGCTCGAGCAGGACAAACCGAGCTGGCGGGAGATCATCGGCGCGTTCGCGCAAGCGGGGCGCGGACTGGCCGCGGCGCACGAGGCCGAGATCGTGCACCGCGACTTCAAGCCCGCGAACGTGCTGGTCGACGCGAGAGGCCACGTGCGCGTGGTCGATTTCGGCGTCGCGCAGGGACGCCGGCCCGGCGAGCCGCCCGAGCACGCCCCGACACCGCCCGAACGCATCGAGCTGCCCGACGGCCGCGAGCTCACCCCGACGCCGCCAGGCACGCCGCTCACCGTGGCCGGATCGCTGATCGGGACGCCCGCGTACATGTCGCCCGAGCAGTTCCGGACGGCTGCCGTCGATGCGCGCAGCGATCAGTTCTCGTTCTCTATCGCGCTCTACGAGGCCCTTTTCGGCAAGCGGCCGTTCGCGGGGCGCGGCAAGGAGCTCGCCGAACACGTTACGCGCGGGGTGATCGAGAAGCCCGATCCGAAGTCGCCGGTCCCGGGTTGGGTGATCGCGATCGTCATGCGCGGGCTTGCGACCGATCCGGCGCGGCGATTTCCGTCGATGACCGAGCTCGTCGACGCCCTCGAGCGCGACCCGAGCCGACGGCGCCGGCGGCTCGCGATGGCGAGTGCGGGTACGATCGCGCTCGTGGCGGCCGCATCCCTCATCGGCTGGCGCCTGCACTCTCAAACCCAGGTCGAGCCCTGCACCGAGAGCGATGCACCGTTCGCGGCGATCTGGGATCCCGGCTCGCGCATCGCGCTCGAGCGCGCGTTCGTCGCGACTGGTGCGCCGTACGCGGAGTCGGCGGCGCATCGTGTCGAGGCGATCTTCGACCGCTACCGCGCCGACTGGCTCGCGATGCGCGGCGACGCGTGCCGAGCGACCCGCGTTCGTGGCGAGCAGTCCGAGCACGTCCTCGATCTCCGCGAGTCGTGCCTCGATCGCCGGCTCGGCGAGATGCGAGCGCTCGCCTCGTTGCTCACCGGGACCCTCGACGCGAAGGCCGTCGCTCGTTCGGTCGAGGCCGCGAGCGCGCTCGCACCGATCGCCGCCTGTGCCGAGGCCGCTGTGCTGCTCCAGCCGGGCGCGCAGCCCACGGATCCCGCGGCTCGTGCGCGGCTCGCCGCACTCCGCGACCGGCTCGATCACCTGCGCGCCGCCGAGCTCACCGGCCGTGCGCAGGCGACGCTCGCCGGCACGCGCGCGCTCGTCATCGAGGCTCGCGCCACCGCCGATTCCGCATTGATCGCCGACGCGCTCGAGCTGCAGGGAACGACCGAGACCGACGTCGGCCAGCTCGCTCCAGCCGAGGCGACGCTCGGCGAGGCGCTGCGTCGCACGCGCGAGCTCGGCGACGCCGACCGGTTCGAGGTCGCCGCGATCGATCTCGCGGACGCGCTGGGCGAGGCCGGCATCTCGACCAGCCGCGAGGCGCTCGGCGTCGTGCGCGTGGGAGAAGCCATGGTCGACGACACCGCCGATCCGACGCTGCCGGTTCGGCTCGCGTACGAGAAGGCTGACGTTTACATGACGCTCGCCCATCCGGACCTCGCGCTCGAGATCCTCGGCCCGGCGGAAGAGCGTGCTCGCCGCACCCTCGGGGACGATCATGTCGTGGTGTTCCAGTTGCGCGCGCTGCGCGGCGGCGCGCTCGCACGTACCGGCAAGTACGACGAAGCACGCGCGTTGCTCGCGGCCTCGATCGAGCAGCTCGCACGCGTGGTCGGCCCGCTGCACCCGATGACCGAGCACGCGCGGTTGCAGCGCTGCCACACGTACGTCGAGGCGAACACCCCCGATCAAGCGGCGCCTTGCTTCGCCGCCGTACTCCCCGACGCCGAACGCGTGCTCGGCGCGCGCGACCGCGAGTTGCTGTCGTTCACGGCGGACTACGGCATGTCGCTGGCCTTCACCGGGCGATCCGACGAAGCTCGCACCGTGCTGGCGCGCGCCTACGCGAATGTGCCGGATGCGGCCTGGGGCGAGCAGTGGTTCATCGCCTCCGAGATCGCGAGCGTGCTCGGCGATCTCGAGGTCGATGCGGGTGACTATCGCGCCGGCCTCGAGCACTGCAAGCGCGGCGAGGAGGCGACCGAGGCCAAGCACCGCGGCCCGATCGGTGCCACGTGCATCGGCGAGGCGTTGCTCGGACTCGGTGACCCGGTGCAAGCGCTAGCCGCGCTCGAAGCCGTGCGCGCGGCGGTGGAGTCGACCGATCCGATGCAGCTCGGCGCGGAGCCGGCGCAGATCGGTGCGTGGCGGTTCGCCTACGCGCGGGCGGTCTGGGCCGTGCGCCACGACGCGGCCACTGCGCGAGCGTTCGCGGTGAAGGCGCGCGGCGAGCTGCAGCCCGGGCCGCGGCGCGTCCAGCTCGATGCATGGCTCGCGAAGCTGCCACGGTAACAACCGCCGGTCCGGCGCCATGCGCGGGCTGCGGGCACGCGCCTTGACCGGGGCGCCCGGCGCCTTATGTTGTCCGTATGATCGTCCGCTGCGCGTCATGCGCGAAGTCCAACCGCGTTCCCGCTGCTCGACTGTCTGACCACGCGAAGTGCGCCGCGTGCAAGACGCCGTTGCTGCCCGCTGACCACCCGATCGCGGTAGGCAGCGCGAGTGACTTCGACGAGCTGGTTCGGAGCTCGCCCGTGCCCGTGCTGGTCGACTTCTGGGCCAGCTGGTGTGGGCCGTGCCGATCGCTCGCGCCCGAGCTCGAGTCGCTGGCCAAGAGCCGCAGCGGTCGGATCGTGGTCGCCAAGGTCGACACCGAGGCGCTGCCCGCCGTCGCAGGGCGATTCGCGATTCAAAGCATCCCGACCATGATCTTGTTCAAGAGCGGGAACGAGACCCAGCGGCAAAGCGGGGCGATGCGCGCCGATCAGATCGCAGCGCGGTTCGCGATGTAGCGATCAGCGGCGGCACCATCATCGCGGCGGCTACCCGAGCTTCTTGCGGAAGCGTAGCGCCGACAACACGATGAAGACGCCGCCGATCACGGCGAGGGACTCGATCTCGGGCACGAGGTCTGCGAGCGTGGCGCCCTTGAGCACGATACCGCGAATGATCCGCAGGAAGTGCGTGAGTGGAAGCGCCTGACCGAGGAGTTGCGCCGGGTACGGCATGCCCTCGAACGGAAACAGGAACCCCGACAACAGGATCTGCGGAAGGAATAGAAAGAACGACAGCTGCATCGCCTGCTGCTGCGTATCGACGAGCGTCGATACCAGCAGGCCGAGCGCGAGATTAGCGACGATGAACAGGGAGGCGAGCGCATATAACGCGAGCCATGACCCCGTGAACGGCACCGAAAACCCGATCGTACCGACCGCGAGGATGAGCGACATCTGGACATAGCCGATCGCGATGTACGGCACGATCTTGCCGATCACGAGCTCCGCGGAACGAACCGGCGAGACGATCAGCTGCTCGAGGGTTCCGCGCTCGCGCTCGCGCGCGATGCCCATCGACGTGAACATCACCATCGTCATCGTGAGGATCACTCCGACGAGGCCGGGCACCACGAACACGGCGGTGCGAAGGTCGGGGTTGTACCAGATCGCGGTTTCCATCGTGATCGGCTCGGTCGCTCCGCCGGTGCGGTGCTCGGCCGACCACGCGGAGATCACCGTGTTCGCACTCTGGGTCGCGCTCGCGACCGTCTGTGCGTCGGAGCCGTCGACCACGAGCTGGACCTGGGCCGGGTGGCCGGTGACGACCGCCGCCGAGAATCCGGCCGGGACCACGAGGCCGATCCGCGCTTGTCCACTCCGAAATGTCCGCGCCATCGCGGGATAGTCAGCGACGCGCTCGACGATGTCGTAGAACCCAGTCGCCTCGAGCCGGCGAACGAGATCGCGGCTCTGAGCCTGGTTGTCGTCGTCCAGCACGACGGTCGGCATGTGGCGAACGTCGGTGTTGATCGCGTAGCCGAACAGCAACAGCATGATCACCGGCAGCATCACCATCATCCCGATCGTCAGCCGATCGCGCCGGAGCTGGCGGAGCTCCTTTCCCGCGATCACGGCGATCCGGCCCAGCGGTCCCGATCTCCGCGGTCCACTCACGAGATGCCTTCGGCACGGACCATCGCGACGAACGCATCCTCGACGGACGCGGGCCGGCGCTGGACCCGGCGCGGCGGTCCGGCGACGGCCGTCACGACCGCGAGCGGATCGGCGCCGCGCGTGACGACTCGCAGTGCGTGACCATAGATCTCGGCCGATTCCACCTCTGGACGCTTCGCGAGCTCGAGCTGGACGTGATCCGGATCATCGACCTCCACTTCCACGGCGGATAGCCCGCTGCGCGCGACGACCTCATCGGGTTGACCCTCGTCGAGCACGCGCCCGGAGAACACGAACACCAACCGGTGGCAACGCTCCGCTTCGTCCATGTAGTGGGTCGTGACGACGATCGTCGTGCCCGCTGCGGCGAGGTGATGGAGCTCGTCCCAGAATGCGCGGCGCGTCACCGGATCGACACCCGCCGTCGGTTCATCCAGGAACAACAGCGGCGGCTGATGGATCGTCGCTGCCGCCAGCGCCACGCGCTGCTTGAACCCACCGGATAGGGTACCCGCGATCTGTTGACGCCGATCTTCGAGCCGGCTCGTGGCGAGCACCTCGTCGACTCGTGCGCGGCGGCTCCGGCGCGGCACGCCATAAAGACCGGCGAAGAACGTGAGGTTCTCGGCGACCGTGAGATCCTCGTACAGCGAGAACCTCTGGGTCATGTACCCGATCCGTGCCTTGACCTGTTCAGGATCGCGCGCCACGTCGAAGCCGACGACGTTCGCGCTTCCGCCGCTGGGATCGAGGATGCCGCACAGCATGCGGATCAACGTCGACTTGCCGGCGCCGTTGGGGCCGAGCACGCCGAAGATCTCGCCGCGGCCGACGCGCAAGCTGACGTCGCGCACCGCCACGAGCTTGCCGAATCGGCGAGAGAGATGATCGGTGACGATGACGTCGCTGGTCACCGGTGGGCCTCTCGCAGCGGCGCGCCGAGACGAACATAGGCGGGCTGGCCGGCGTAGAGCCGGCCCTCGCGATCGTCGAGGCGCACTCGAACGCGGGCCAATAGGTTCGGTCGCTCGCGCGGGCTATAGATGTAGCGCGGCGTGAACTCGAGGTGGGGGAAGACCCTCTCGACGACACCCGCGACCTCACGCGGATCTCCTTCGACTGCGAGCGCGATCGCCGCACCGAGGTGAATCCGCGGCAAGTCGGCGACCGGCACGAACACGTCGGCGTAGGGCCGGGCGCGATCGACGATCGCCGTGACGGGCGTCCCGGCCGGGACGACCTCGCCGATCTTTGGATAGACGTCGACCACCACGCCATCGAGCGGCGAGCTCACCGCGTGCTTGGCGAGGACGCGATCGGCGAGCTCGAGCGTCTGCTGCGCGGTGGCGACCTGCGCCTCCGCGCGCGCGATCTCTTCGACCCGTGCGCCCTTGGTGAGCGCACGCAGCCGTTGTTCGGCGACACGCCGGTCGCCCAGGGCTCGCGCATACTGCGCGGTCTCTTCATCGAGCTGCGCCCTCGTCACCGCGCCCTCTACCACGAGCTTCCGGTCACGTTCCAGATCGCGAGAGCTCACATCCTGGGTCACGCGGGCCGCCTCGAGCTGCGCTTGGGCGGCACGAACGTCTTCGATTCGAGATCCGGCAAGCACGAGCGCGAGCTCGGCCTTCGCAGTGTCGAGCTCTCGCGCGCGGACAGCTCGCGTCTGACGATCGATCGCATCATCGAGCGTGGCGATCCGGTCACCGCGGTGGACCGTTGCGCCGGCAACGACATCGAGTGATTCGATCCGCCCGGTGATCTCGAATGCGAGATCGGTCTGATCGAGCTCGACCATGCCCTGATACCGGCCGTCGGTGAGATCGCGGTTCGTGCATCCGGCGATCAGGGTCACCGTCATGACCATCAAGTAGCTCGCGAACATTCCTGCGTACGTTGCATGCTCCGTGCGCACTGCATGCGAGCCACCGACGGTCTTTGGACGCAGGATCTGCGGCCTTCGCGCTGTGAGCGCACGAAGTGCGCGAGTTCCGGCCTCGCGTGATGTAGGTGGCGGGCATGCCCGATGCAGTCACCCGCAACGAGGTGAGTGTGATGAAGAGAACGAGCTCGTTTCCTGCGCTGTTATTGTTCGTGATCGTCGCAGCCGGCTGCGCGCTGGCGTACGCGCTCTACGGCGGCACCGTCGGGCTCGCGAGCACGATCATCGTGACCGCTGCGGTGGTCGTAGGGGTGATCGTCGCGGCCGCACTCAAGGTCGCGGCACCGTGGGACCGAGCGGTCGTCCTGCGCTTGGGCCGGTTCCGCGCGCTACGCGGCCCCGGCTTGTTCGGGATCATCCCGATCATCGACACGATCCCCTACTGGATCGATACCCGCGTGCTCACCACGGGGTTCAAGGCGGAGAAGACGCTGACCAAGGACACCGTGCCCGTCGACGTCGACGCCGTGCTGTTCTGGAAGGTGCTCGATGCCGAGAAAGCGGCTCTCGCGGTGGCCGACTACACGACCGCGATCGGCTGGGCGGCCCAGACCGCGCTCCGCGATGTCATCGGCAAGACGGTGCTCGCCGACATGCTCGAAGGCCGCGAGAAGATCAGTGCCGAGCTGCAGCGGATCATCGATCTGCGCACCGAGCCGTGGGGCGTCAACGTGATCGCGGTGGAGGTCAGGGACGTCTTGATCCCGCCGGCTCTCGAGGATGCGATGTCGATGCAGGCACAAGCCGAGCGCGAGCGGCAGGCTCGCGTGATCCTCGGCGACTCCGAACGCCAGGTCGCCGAGAAGTTCGGCGAGGCGGCGAAGACCTATGCCCACGATCCGGTCGCGCTGCACCTGCGTGCCATGAACATGCTGTACGAGGGTCTCAAGCAGAACTCGACGATCGTGGTGGTCCCGAGCTCCGCGCTCGAGTCGATGCAGCTCGGCGGACTCGCCGGGATCACGGCGCTCACCATGGGACTTGGTAAGGACGGAGCGGCCAAAGAGACCGCGGTCGCGAGCCACTGATCGCCCCGAGGAGGTCCCATGCCGGAATCAGCGCCGATAGAACATCATCACCGTTGGGCGTGGAGGCTCGGCAGCATCGCCGGCGTCCCGATCTACATCCACGCGACGTTCGTCCTCTTGCTCGCGTGGGTGGCGATGAGCCACCTCGACGCCAGCCACGAGGGCGCGATGATCGCGAAGGGCCTTGTGCTCGTCGTGAGCGTGTTCGCGATCGTCGTGCTTCACGAGCTCGGCCACGCGCTCGTCGCGCGGCGTTTCGGGATCCCCACGCACGACATCACGCTCTATCCGATCGGTGGGATCTCGCGGCTCGACCACATGCCCGAGCAGCCCAGGCGAGAGCTGCTCGTGGCGATCGCCGGGCCGGCGGTCAACGGCATGCTCGCGCTGGCGATCTACGCGGGCCTTCGGCTCTCCAACGCGGACGCCGGAGGAGACCCGCTGTCGGTCGGCGGCGCATTTGCTGTACAGCTGATGTGGATCAATATCTCGCTTGGCGTGTTCAACCTGCTACCGGCGTTCCCCATGGATGGTGGTCGGGTCTTGCGGGCCACGCTGGCGTTGTGGATGGACCGCCCTCGGGCGACTGCCGTCGCAGCGCGGATCGCCCGAGGGCTCGCGGTGGTGATGGGAGTCGCCGGCCTGATGTGGAGTCCGATGCTCGCGGTGATCGCCTTGTTCGTGTGGATGGCCGCTGGAGCGGAAGCTGCTGCGGAGCAAATGAAGTCCGCGCTCGGCGGCGCGACGGTCGCCAGCGCGATGGTGACCGGCGTCGAGACGCTCGCACCCGAGACCGGAATCGGGATCGCCGCCGGTCGGATCGCGACCGGATTTCAACACGACTTTCCCGTCGTCGATGGCACGAGTGTCGTCGGAGTCCTCACCCACGCCGATGTGATGCGCGGCCTCGCCGCTCAGCGTTCAGATCTGACGGTCGGTGACGTCATGCACCGCGAGTACGCGATCGCAGGTGCCGCGGAAGGTCTTGCCGGCGTGCTCGGGCGGATTCCACGCGACGGGAGCTCGATCGTCGTGCTTCACGACGATCACCTCGTAGGTTTGCTCGATCTCGAGCACATCAACAAGCTACTCGCTATGCGAGGTGCGATCGCCAGCCACCATGCATAGCGCGCGATCAACCTGTTAGGGTGATCAGATGCCGCCGCTGCTCGTCGTCGAAGAGCTGTCGATCGCCTTCGGGGAAGCCGATGTGTTGCAAGGCCTGACGTTCCACGTCGACCGCGGCGACTCGCTCGCGATCATCGGGCCGAACGGCAGCGGCAAGACGGTCCTGTTCAAGGCGCTCGTCGGGTCGATCCCGTTTCGTGGCCACATCCAGTGGGCTCGTGGCGCCCGCATTGGCTATGTCCCGCAGAAGCTCGATCTCGAGCGCGACCTACCGATCACGGGGCTGGATCTGCTCGCGGCAAAGCACCGGGTGCTCGAGAGCGGCGACGACGTCGATGCGCTCGTACGACGCGTCGGTCTCGACGGCCAGACGCATAAGCCGATCGGCACGCTGTCGGGCGGGCAGCTTCAACGATTGCTGGTCGCCCTCGCGCTCGTCGGCAAGCCCGACGTGCTGCTCCTCGACGAATTCACTGCGGGCGTCGATGCCCCCGGGCAGGAGCGGTTGAGCGAGCTGGTCCGAAGTCTCCAGGTCGAACACGGGCTGACCGTGCTCTCGATCTCGCACGATCTCAGCGTGGTGTATCGATCTGCCACCAACGTGCTGTGCCTGGCGCGAGACCACGCCTGCATGGGCCCTCCACGGAAGATCCTCACGCCGGATCTGCTCGCGGAGATCTATGGCACCCCGGTGGAGTTCCACGTCCATGACCCTTGAGGTCGCCGCCTTCGCGCTGTCGATCGTGACCGCGAGCGTCGCCGGGTTGGTGGGATGCTTCGTGGTGATGCGGCGGATGACGCTCGGCGCAGATGCGCTATCGCACGTCGCGCTGCCCGGCATCGGCGTCGCACTCGCGCTCGGGATTCATCCGCTGTTCGGCGCGACCGCGATGCTGCTCTTCGGTGCGCTGATCATCTGGGGCGTCGAGCGGCGGACCCGGATCGCGACGGAGGCGATCATCGGCGTCGTGTTCACGACCGCGCTCGCGGTCGGCAGCCTGATGAGCTCGGGCGAGGAGCTCATCGATGCGCTGTTTGGTGGCTCGGGCGCTCAGACGATCGGCGAGCTCGTGTTCGGAGCGGTCGTCGCGATCGCGATCGGCACCTTCATCGTCGTCGAGCGCAGTCGGCTCATTCTTTGGCTGGTGTCGCCGGAGATCGCGCGAACGGCGGGGGTCGACGTCGCGCGGCTCGACTTGATGTTCCTGTTGATCTTCGCGCTCACGGTCGCGCTTGGCTTGCATTACCTCGGGGTGCTGCTCATGGGCTCGCTGATCATCATTCCCGCGGTCACCGCGAAACGCCTCGCGCGCGGGTTGAACGAGATGATGGGCTATGCCATCGGCATTGCGGTGGTCGCGACCGTCGTCGGCACGTACGTCGCCCATCGGGTTCACCGTCCGACCGGCCCGATCATCATCACGGTCGCGGCCCTGTGCTTCGTTGGCAGCTTGATCAAGCGGCGACGGTGACCGTTGCGATCGCCGCTGGTTGCCGTTGCCACATCGACGAGTGATAGCCGAGCCCGGTCATCGCGGGCCCTTCGAGACGGAGGATCCGAGATGGCGTCCGGGTTGTACATCGCTAGCTTGGTCCGCGAACGCGGGCTCGAAGCTCTCGGGCGCGGCGAGATAGGCACGGAACGCGCTCATCGCCCTGCTCACGTGCCAGCCATCCGCGTAGCGGTGATCGATCGTCGCGGTGATCGGGAGGATGTCGCGCACCTCGACACGGCGATCGACGACGACCCCGCGCGCGGTGATCTCGCCGACCAGGACCAGCAGCGGCACGTCGTACATCCACGCGAGCGGTGCGAACCCCTGCGGCAACCCGAACATCCCGACGTTGGTGACCATCGCGCTGCCGAACGGGGAACGGTGCAGCGATAGCGCGGGTACGTCTAGCTCGAGCTCCTGGGTCAGGAACGCGGTGGCCTTCAAGACACCACGCAGGAGCCAGGAAGGCGTGAGATCGAGCAGGTGCTTGGTCTGCGCGAGGTCGCGGTCGTTGCCTTGCTTCATCGCGGTGCTGCGCTCGGTCAGCTCGCGGGCGATCGCGAATGCCGGTTTCACATCGGCGTTCGCGATCGCGACGCCGGAAAGATCGTGACCCTTGGCGACCGCGGTGATGAAGAAAATATCGACCGACCGGCGCGGGCGCACGCGGCCGCGCCGAATACGCACGTTGAGATCGGGAACCTCCCGCAAGACGTGGGCGAGTGCACGACCGACGACGTGCGTCGCGGTGACGTGATGACCCGCGGCGCGCGCACGCGCGATGAACGCCAGCGTTGGTCCCGCATCGACGTCGAGCTCACCGAAGATCTGCGGATCGTCTGGTGCGTGCCACATCGCACTCGCGACTCGTCGCCAGCCCGTGAGGCGCGTGCTCGGTCGCATCACGAGGTCCGCTCCTTGCGCGGGATCGCGACGTCGAACGTCGTGCCGCTCGACGACGATGCGACCTCGATCGTGCCGCGATGGAGTGCGACCAGGCTATGCACGATCGACATCCCCATCCCGGTCCCGCCCTCCTTCGTCGAGAAGAACGGCTCGTAGATCCGGGGCAATACGTCGGCCGGGATCCCGGCACCGTCGTCGCTCACGCGGATGTGAACGTGGCCATCGACGGGAACGACAGCCACGATGACATGACCGCCGGCGGTCACCGCTTCGATCGCGTTGTGGATCAAGCTATCGACGACCTGTCGGACCTTCGAGGCATCGATCTCGGCAACGACGGGCCCGGACGCGCCGCCGAGCGTGAGCGTCGCACCGCGCTGTATCGCCAGCGGCCGGTCGTGCTCGATCACATCGCGCACGAGGGCGACGAGGTCTTGAGACCGTAGCGCGAGTGCCTGCGGTCGCGCGAACGCAAGGAACTCGTCCAGCAAGGTCGTGAGCCGCTCGAGCTCGTGGTCCGCCAGCTCGATCGGCTCCACGAGCGTCGGATCATCACCGGCGCGACGCAGCCGGCGCTCCGCGAGCTTGAGCTGGAGCTTGGCGGAGTTGAGGGGGTTGCGCACTTCGTGTGCGAGCCCGGCGCACAGGGTCTGCATCGCCTCGACCTGCTCGATGCGGCGCTGCTGTTCGGCCGAGACCAGCCGCTCTTCCGAGTCGATCTGATATTGACGCAAGATCACGGCGAGCTCGAGGTCGAGGAGTTTGTCGACCGCGTTGCGGAAGGCATGCGCCTCCAGAGCAGCCGGACATGCGACGACGATCCGGTCGCCGTACGCGCGCCGGATGACGTTGAGCGCCGGCGACCATGTAGTGCTGTGCGAGCCCGATCGCGACGTGGCGTCGACCGATTTGCGAGCGTTTCGCGATGAACACATCGTCGTAAGGCCCGAGCAATCCGGTCGACATCCAATCGATCAGTGCGAGGCGCAGCCGCGCGACTTGTTCGGAGCTCGACAGGATCGCGGCCGTGCTCGCGTTCGCCAGTGCCACCGCGTAGAACGCATCGGCGATCGCCGGAAACGAAGGTGCGAGCACGGGGTGGAGCGCGACGAGCCGTTCGCGATCGTCTGCGCCGAGCGCGAGGTATGCGAGGATCTCGTCGAGGAGCTCGGTCACCTCTGACCATTTCGCTCGTTGCCGAGAGCGGCGTCCTTGGCCTGCACGACGTCGATTTCGGACCGCGGTGCGGCATGATACTCGTGCAGCCGATACTGGATCGTTCGCGCGCTGATGCCGAGCATCTCGGCAGCCTTCGAGGTGGAGCCTCCAGCGGCCTTCATGGTCTCGAGGATCGCGTAGCGCTCTAGCTCGGCCATCGTCGAGCCCGGAATCGGCGGGATACCCGAGGTGCCGACCGGCCGAACGTTGGGCGGGAGGTGACCGACTTCGATCTCGGGGCCGGTCGCGAGCACGATCGCGCGTTCGATCGCATTCTCGAGCTCTCGGACGTTCCCCGGCCAGTCGTACGCGACGAGCAGGTCGAGCGCCTGTGACGAGATCGCCTCGACCGGCTTGCCGTTGTCCTTGGCATAGCGATCGACGAAGAACTTCGCGATCGCCGGAATGTCGGATCTGCGGTCGCGCAGCGGCGGCATCTCGATGTTGACGACGTTGAGCCGGTAGAACAGATCCTCTCGGAACCGACCGCGCGCGACCTCCTCTTTGAGATCGCGATTGGTCGCCGCGATCACCCGGACGTCGACGCGGATCGTCTGCGTGCCGCCGACGCGCTCGAACTCGTGCTCCTGAAGGAAGCGGAGCAGCTTGACCTGCAGCGAGGTGGAGATCTCGCCGATCTCGTCGAGGAACAACGTGCCGCCATCGGAGAGCGAGAATCGGCCGTCCTTGCGCGCCGTCGCGCCGGTGAACGAGCCCTTCTCGTGGCCGAACAGCTCGCTCTCGAGCAAGCTTTCGGCGAGCGCGGCGCAGTGCAGCTTGATGAACGGGCCACTCGCGCGCGGCGACCGCTGATGGATCGCGTTCGCGACCAGCTCCTTGCCGGTCCCGCTCTCGCCCGTGATCAGGACGGTCGCCCGACTCGGGGCGACCTGGTCGACGATCTCGAACACGCGTTGCATCGGTGGGCTCGACCCGACCATGTTGCCGGGCGCAACACGATCGCGGACGCGCTTGCGCAGCTGTGCCGTCTCGCGGCGCATCGCCTGGTTCGCGAGCACCTTGTCGAGCACGACGAGGAGCTCGTCGAAGTTGAGCGGCTTGGTCAGATACTCCTCGGCGCCGGCGCGCATCGCCTCGAGCGCGGACTCGACCGCGCCGAAGGCGGTCATCACGACAACGGCTGGCGCGTCCTCCATCGCACGGAGCTTCTTGACCAGCTCGATGCCGTCCATGCCTGGCATCTTCAGATCGGTGATCACGACATGCGGCGCGAACCCCTCGAACTTGCCGAGCGCCTTGAACGCATCGGCCGAGGTCTCGACATCGAACCCCTCCTCGCGCAGCAGCTCGGCCAGCGCCGTACGGGCGTGAACTTCATCGTCGACGACTAGGATGCGTCCGGTGCGGATCATGAGCCATCAGATAGCGAGACGCGTGCCATGGAGATCCGCGGATTTGCGGGTATCAAAGCGCAAGACCTGCGACACGAGCGACCTGTCGCGCAAGCCGTGCGGGATTCCCACAGCCCGGCGTCGGCGTTTCAATACTACGAATCGGCACCCGCGAGCCGCTCGACCAACACGCGCCACCACGGCCGAGGCCAGCGAACGTGTGACCGAGGCTCGTATCCGAGCTCGCGTCGCGCTCGGGCCCCATCGAGCACGCCGCCGAAGTGGAAACGCTGGACGTTGAGATCATAGCGAAACTCGAAGCCGGCAACGGCGCGCCGCAGCTTGTACAGCGGTGCCATCAACAGCCCGGGGATCGGGATGTCGGCGCGATTGCTCTCTGCGATCGCACGAGACAGGGGCAGGGTGTCGGCGCCCGGAATGTTGAACACGCCGATCGCTTGCGATCGAGCGGCGGCTGCGAACGCCACCGCCGCATCGTCGAGTGCGAGCACGTTGATGATCGGGTCGAAGCCCATGGGTCGGAGGCAGACTCGCGATGACAGGTAGTCCCACAACTGGCTGCCGGTGGCGGGCGCTAGCAACTCCGCACATCGAAGCACGGCGATCTGCAATGGACCTTCGTGGTACGCGCAGACCGTTAGGTCGGCCTCGACGCGATCACGCAGCCACTGGGGGACGGCCGGATCGAACTCGAGCGCTGCGTTCTCGTCGATCAAGCTCGTCGTCGTGTGGCGCTGCGCGTAGACCTCCGCGAAGCTGCGACAGACAAATCGGTGGATCGTTGGATGGTCGGCACAGTCGAGCAGCAGTTGGCGGGCGGCCTCGACGTTCTGCGCGTGGACGCGGCGCCCGCCGTCGTGAGCGTCCCGATGCTGGGCGGTGTGAACGATCGTATCGATCGCGTGCTGTCGCGCCGCACCGTGAATCAGGTCGTGCACTTCACGAACGCGCGTGAGGTCGGTCGCGCGATAGACGAGGCGCGGATCGGTCGACGGCACCTGCGCCTCCAGGCCGATCGCGAGTACCCGCGTGACGTCGGCATCGGCGAGCAGCTGCTTGACGATCGCTGCGCCGAGGGGCGTGGTCGCGCCGGTGACCACGACTCTCATCGGAAGACTCCACGTCTGGCCATCCGGAGATCTGCGATCTGGTGCTCGAGCACCGAACGGACTCGCGTTGCGGCCGCGCCGACGATCTCCGGATCGTCGGCGTCAGCGGCGACGTGATCGTGGTCGAGATGAATCGGTGCGCCGTAGTAGATGCGGTAGTGCGCGGGCAATGGCAGCGGCCACGCAGGAATCGGCAAGTACGGCGCACCGAACCAGCGGAGGCCGAGCTTGGTCGCAAGCGGCCAGCTCTCCTCGGCACCGAGGATGGCCACCGGCACGACCGGCGCGCGATGGCGGATCGCGAGCTCGGCAAACCCAACGCGCCACGCTTGGACCTGATACCGATCGCGGAACCGCTTCGCGGGTCCCGTGACGCCCTCGGGCCAGATCGCGACGAGCTCGCCGCGGTCGAGGAGATGGGCGACGTTCGCGCGCGTGCCGCTGACCACGCCGCAGCGCGCGTACACCGTGCTGATGACCGGCAGCCTCGGCACGAAGTGATCGGTAACCGCGCGCGGGATCCTCGGCGGCTCGAGCTTGCGGAGGATGTCGAAACACAGCATCGCGGCGTCGACCGGGAGCACGCCGCCGTGATTCGCGACCAGGATCGCCGGCCCATCGATGGGCACGTGCTCGATCCCGCTCGACGTGACGCGGAAGTAGCGATCATATATCGGCGCGCACACCTCGAGCATCCGAACGAGCGTTGGCGGGTGGAGCCCGAACAGGTCGTAGCCGTAGCCTTCGTCGTGGAAGCCCGCCCCGGTCGCGTACCGTGCGAGTGATGTCGGCGCGCCGGCAGAGGGTCTTGTACGTGACTCCATGTCCGACACGTGTGGGTTCAGTGCAACTTCTCGGCGAAGCGGCATGGGACGGGGTGATGCATGCGACGCGCCGATCACGACGCGAGCGCGAGCGGCCGAACGGTGATCGCGAGCGTGACCGGAGCCTTCAACGCCCTCGCGATGATGCACTGGCGCTCGGCAGCTCGCAGCAGGTTCTCGGCGCGGCTCTCGTCGCCCGCGGCCGTCACGAGATCGACCTCGAGTCGGATCGCCGTGAACGCGGGGCCCTCTGGTGTCTTGTCGAGCGTTCCGGTCGCGGCGCCGCGCCAGCTATGGATCCGGACCGACTCGCGCCGAACCAGCGCGTCGAACGTGGTCTGGAGACACACCAGCGCGGCGCCGACCAGCAACTCTTCTGGACTCCACACCGAGTCGATTCCGCCGAACTGGGGCGGCGCACCCGTGCGGATCGGAGCGCGCGGTGCTGCGGCGAGCTCGCCGTTCGCCAGCGTCACGGCATACGTATGCGGGAACCGCGCGATCGTCATGGCTACCCGATCCGCGTTTGATCGATCACCGTCTCGACACCGCGCGTGCCCCACACCGCGCCGACGATCGCCAAGCGCTCGGTCAGCGAGTCGATGTCGCCGGTCACCGTGACCTTGCCACCTTCGATATCGAGCTTCACCTTCTTGGCCTCGCGGGTTGCGTGGCGCTCGAGCGCGCCCTCGATCGCCGTGCGCAAGATCGCCGGCGAGATCGATGGCCCAGCAAGCTTGATCTCGTTCTGGACCGCGCACACGCCAGCGAGCTGACCCACGGCGCGGGCGGCGTCTTCGCGTTGCGAAGCGACATCGACCGATCCCGACAACGTGACGACGCCATCGCTGACCGTCGTTTGAACCCGCTCCTCGGGGACCAGCACATGCCACTTCAACGAGGTGCGCGCCGCCTCGGCGATGTCGGCGTCGCTCGGCTTCGCCGCATAGAGTTTGACCTGAAGATCGTCGGCGACGTCTCGTACGCCGGCCACACGGTGTGCCGCATCGCGCGCGGCGACGCGCTTCGCCCAGCTCGCGACGGTGCCGGTCAACGTCACGATCCCGCGATGGGCCTGGACGCCGACCTCCGTCTCGTCGACGCGCGTGTCCCACTTCAGCTCTTCGAGGACATCTTTCTTGATCTGTGAATCGGACTTGATGGTTTGCATGAATTCTCGCCGAGCAAGTCGCGTTCCACTGGGTCGGCGAGCTCAGCTGCATGTGGCTCGCGCACTCTCGGCGTCGTGACGGCGCGATCGCGCAAACGATGCGCGATTCTCGTAGCCCGCGCGCCAGCATTCGAGGTGGCGCCTCGCGCAAGCCCAAGATCTCGCCGTCCTGCCCGTTACCGGCACCGGTTGGAGTGACTGGGGTTCGCCCAAGCGCGTGTTCGCCAGCCCTGCCGGGACACCTAGCCACGATCGGCTCGTCGCACGCATACGCGGCGACTTCGCACTCGCCGGCTGATCGAGGTTTCGAGCCTTCCGGAGCCGTCGTACACTTTTCCGCACGACTGGCGTTCATCGCTGAACGGCGCGACGGAGCTGCGCCCTCTCGGGCGATCGCACTCACGCGAGCCGCGATCGCGGGACCCAGATCCCGGCCGCGCGCTGAAAGTAGCGTCTCTTCACCGCCGCCCAGGCGATCCTGTGAGCGATGGCTTCGCGATCGGCGCCGTACCGTGCGAACGCGTCGTTGAACGCCGCGCGATAGATATCTTGGGCGTGTTGCGGCAGATGCTTGCGCACGCCCACCGGGAGATTGGAATTCTTGGTGTAGGGCACGTGGCCAGCAGCAGCACGAGTCGTGCCGAGGTACGCGGCCCTGGAACGGTCCATGCACTCTCGAAGCACCATGTCTGACAAGTTCCAACAGATTCACCAGCACGAGATCGCCGAGCGGCGCCGGGCCTCGATCTACTTCCTGGTGTTGTCGATCGCTGTGCTGATCATCATCGCGGCGTTCGCGATCGCCGTACGCTGACCGATCGGGTGGTCCGGCCATGCTGATAGTGCGATAGGCGCGATGCTTCAACCTGTGCGAAGGAGTGTGTCATGCGACTCAACGAAGGATCGATCGACCGAGTGATGCGCATCGTCATCGGCCTCGTGCTGCTGTCTCTCGTCGTAGCCGGCCCTCATTCGCTGTGGGGCCTGTTCGGGCTGATCCCGCTGCTCACCGGAGTCTGGGGCTTCTGCCCGCTGTACCGCGCACTCGGCATCTCGAGCTGCCGCACACGTGCTGCGTGATGCCATGATCGGTCGCGCGCAATCGCGAGGAGCTCACGATTGAATGACATGCGGTGCTTGCTGACGATCAACGCGGGCTCTTACAGCCTGAAGACTGCGGTGTTCCGGGAGGACTCTCTCGAGCGACTGGTCGCCGTCGAGGTGACCGGCATCGATCACGTGGCCACCATGACATGGTCGATGGGCGGCGATCGTCAGGTCGAGAAGCTCGCAGGCATCAGCGATCACGATACGGCCCTGTCCGCCGTACTGGAGCGGTTGCGGCAGCGATTGGGCCGAATCGAGTGGAAAGCAGTGGGCCACCGAGTCACTCACGGGTTTGACTGCCTCCAGCCGCGGATCGTCGACACCGAGCTGCGTTCGTACCTCGAAGCTCTCATTCCGCTCGCGCCGCTGCACCAGCCGCACAACCTGGCTGGGATCACGGCGGCCGAGCGCCTCGCCCCAAGCGCGTTACAAGTCGCTTGCTTCGATACGTCGTTTCACCGGACGATTCCCGACGTCGCGCGCCGCTATGCGTTGCCGCGCGAGCTCAGCGCTGACGGCATCGAGGCCTATGGATTCCACGGGCTGTCGTACGAATACATCGCGTCGATCCTGCCGAGTCATCTCGGGCCACGCGCCGACGCACGCGTGATCGTCGCGCACCTCGGCAGCGGCGCCAGCATGTGCGCCATGCGCGAGCGCAAGTCCGTCGCGACCACCATGGGGCTCACCCCGTTGGACGGCTTGCCGATGGCAACGCGATCAGGCGCACTCGATCCCGGCGTCATCTTGTACCTGCTCGAGACTCGCAAGATGGACGTCGCCGACGTCCGAGATCTGCTCTATCAACGCTCCGGCCTCCTCGGAGCTTCGGGCGTCAGCGACAGCATGAAGGAGCTACTCGCGTCTGCCGATCGCGGTGCCGCCGAGGCGGTGGAGTTGTTCGTGTATCGCGGCTCGCGCGCGATCGGTTCGCTCGCCGCCGCACTCGGCGGGCTCGACGCGCTCGTGTTCACCGGAGGCATCGGAGAGAACAGTGCGCCGATCCGCAGCCGCATCGTCCACCAGCTCTCCTGGCTCGGAGCCCAGATCGACGAGCGGGCTCACGCTGACGGTCGCGCGGTGTTCAGCGACGCGTTGAGCCGGGTCTCCCTCGTCGTGTTGCCGACCGACGAGGAAGCGATGATCGCTCGCCATGTCGCCGCGCTGTTACGCGACGGCGACCACGCATCGTGATCGTCGCGCGCGATCCTCACCGTGTGCGGTGCTCGTCGTCCGCTGCGTCAGAGCACCGTCCGGACCACGAACACATTGCGGTCGGCGTGATTCACGACCTTCGCGGCGGTCGTGCCAAGCAGATGATCGATTCCGCCAAAGCCATGCGAGCCGATCACGATCACGTCGGCATCGCGCGTGCGCGCCGCACGAACGATGCCATCCCATGGCGTCGCATAGTCCGTGAAGATCTCCTCTACCATGCCGTGACGGAGCGTACTCGCCAGCTGGTCGAGGTCCTCGTGCGCCTTGCGCTTGAGCGCGTCATCCAGGTTCGTATCCGTCGCGGCCAGCACTTCGCGCGGAAGATCGAGCGGGACGCCGATGGCGCGGAACAAGACGAGCTTCGCATCGGCGAGCTCCGCGAGCCGAGCGGCAGCGGAGAGCACGAGCCCTGCGCGGGCCGATCCATCGAGGGCGACCAGAAGGCGCTTCATGGCGTCACCGCATTCGCATGCTCGACCGTGTACCGAGAGACCGGCGACATCAACATGAGGGATCCGAGTTGCATGGCGCGTGCCCGCGCGCGCGGCTCGACTCGTGTGGCACGCCGCAATGATTGCGCTTCGCTCTCGGGAGCGCGCTCCGCTTGCGCGGAGTAGCCCCCGAGGAGCAGGAACGAACATTGCTCTATCGGTCCTCATGAGAAACTGTCTGCCACTCGTCGCGCTCGTGGCCGGGTGCGAAGGCTTGACCCCTGCGCCTCCGCCGTCGGTCCTGCCGTCGTTGCAGGGAGTTCTGATCGTGACCGAGTCGGACCGTGCATCACCGTCGGTGATCGACCGAATCGGCGAGTCGAGCCCCGAGTGCGTGGCAGATGCCTATGGCGGCATCGAGCTTGTCGCCGATGTCGCGCCTAACCCCGGCAAAGAGACGGTGCTCGCCTCGTTCTCCCAGGGCGTCGTCGTCCTTGCAGCGGATGGCCACCGGATCGCGTCGACACCCGGCTTCGACTGCACGGGCTCGCAAGACGACTTGGTTGCGGTGGAGATCGTGCGGACCTCGCTCGATACTCCGGTGATCGCCGTGGCGGCCAACCAGGGCGGTCGACGCGAGAGCTCGGCATGGCTCGAGCTCCTCGCGGTGGGCAAGTCCGATCACCTCGATCGGCTATTCGTGGGTGAGATCGAGCGATACGACGAACTGGGCACGCACACGGGGGGCGTCACGATCGTCCCGGGTGGCCTCGTGTATCGACATCCGATCGATGGCGTGAGCTTGTGGAGGTACGAGGTCCCGACTCACCGATACGTCAAGTGGCGATCGATCGAGCGCCCCAAGTCACGGGACCGTCGCTCGCCGGCTATCGACTGACCCGACTCGCTACGCTGTCATGCCGTCACGAGCACCGCGGATCCGTCGAACCGGCCGGCACGCAGATCGTCGAGAGCCTGATTTGCGTCGGCGAGCGCATACGTCGTTACCTTGGGCCTCAGGCCGACCGTCGGTGCGAGCGCGAGCAACTCCTCGGCATCGCGACGCGTCAGATTCGCGACCGATCGGATCGTCCGCTCTTCCCATAACAGACGATATGGGAACGACGGGATGTCACTCATGTGGATGCCCGCGCAGACAACGACGCCGCCCGGTGCGACCGATGCGAGCGCCAACGGAACGAGCTCGCCGACCGGTGCAAAGATGATCGCCGCATCGAGCGCCGCCGGCGCGCGTTCATCCGATGCGCCACTCCATGTCGCGCCGAGCTCGCGCGCGAACGTTTGCCCGCGTGTATCGCCGGCGCGCGTGAACGCGAACACTTCGCGTCCTTGGTGGAGCGCGATCTGCGCGATCTGATGGCCGGCAGATCCGAAGCCGTAGATCCCGAGTCGCGCTCCGCTGCCGGCGAGGTGCAACGCGCGATACCCGATCACCGCACCGCACAACAGCGGCGCGGCCTCGACCGCGGTGTAGTCGGCCGGAATACGGAATGCGTAGCGCGCGTCCGCGACGCACGCGTCCGCGAAGCCGCCGTCGCGGTGATAGCCCGTGAACCGCGCCGACCGGCACAAGTTCTCGCGGCCCTCACGACAGTAGCGGCACGCTCCGCAGGTCCAGCCGAGCCACGGCACGCCGACCCGCTCGCCGACGTGGAAGGTCGTGACCTCGGCGCCGAGCGCCGTGATGGTCCCGACGATCTGGTGGCCCGGCACGCGTGGCAGTCCGCCTTCGGCGAGCTCGCCATCGACCACGTGCAGATCAGTCCGGCACACCGCGCACGCCTCGATCGCGATTCCGACGTCGTTCGGTCCGGGGACCGGCGTTGACCGCGCGCGCAAGACGAGCGGCCCGCCGATCCGCTCGAGCACCATGGCGCGGGATGAGCTGGTAGTCATGACCGTCATGAGGGCAAGTGATGTACCGAGCCGACCATGCAACGCGCACTCGGTCAACGTACGTTCTGCATCGCGGCATCTGCCATGCGCATATTTCGCGCGAACGCGATCGCAGCAAGCTCCCGACGAATGGCTCGGGTCGTGCAGCCGCGCTCACCATGGTGACGCGTGAGCGCACAGACTCGGAGATCCTCGGACGCATCGCCTATGTCGATCCGTCGAAACAATGGGGCTATCTTCATGGCCCGCGTGGCGAGCGTGTGTACTTCCACGCGACCGCGGTGCCCGACGGGATCGCGAACCTCGCGATCGCCACCGAGGTTCATTATCGGCTTGCCGACGGCGGCGATCAGCTTTGCGCGACGCACGTTCGGCGCGAGAGGCGTGGTCGATGACCGAGGAGCCGGTCGAGGTGATCCTTCGCGACGGCACGTCGATCTCGATCCGCGCCGCGCGTCCCGATGACCGGGACCGCTTGCTCGCGTTGTTCGCGCGCATGAGCTCGACCTCTGTACGTCACCGGTTCTTTGGAGCGAAGCGCCAGCTGACCGAATCCGATCTGAGTTACCTGACAAGTGACGACACCACCGTCGCCCTGGTGGCCACGATCCGACGCGGTTCGGAGCAGACCGTTCTCGGTACCGGGCGCTACGTCGTCATTCCAAAGACACCGACGGTCGCGGAGATCGCGTTCGACGTGGGCGACGCGGACCAGGGCCGCGGGATCGGAACGCTGCTGCTCGAGCATCTCGCCCGGATCGCGCGTGGCCGGGGCATCGCGACGTTTCGCGCCGAGGTCGAGGCCGACAACGGCCAGATGCTCGAGGTGTTCGCTCGCAGTGGCTTCGCGGTGCGCGAGTCCCTCGACGAGCGCATCTTTCACGTCGACATCCCCGTGGATGACACCGAGCGCTTCCTGAGCGCCGCCGCCGCACGCGAGCGGTTCGCCGTCGCCCAGAGCTTGCGCGCCATGTTCGCACCGGCGTCTGTCGCGGTGGTCGGGGCGTCGCGGAAGCAGGGCACGATCGGCCGCGCGATTCTCGACAATCTGATCGCCGACGGCTTTCGCGGAGCGATCTATCCGGTGAACCCGAAGGCTCCGGAGCTGGGAGGACGGCGATGCTACGCCTCGATCGCCGCGATCGGCACACCCATCGATCTTGCCGTCATCGCAGTTCCGTCACCGGCGGTCGAAGCCGTCGTCCGCGAGTGTGCGGCTTCGGGTGTGCGCGGCGTGGTCGTGATCACGGCGGGTTTTGCGGAGGTCTCGGCGTCGGGACGCGCCGCCGAGCACAGGCTTCGAGCGATCGCGCGCGGCGCGGGGATGCGGATGATCGGACCGAACTGCATGGGTGTGCTCTCGACCGATCCCGCGGTTAGCCTGAACGCGACCTTCAGCCCGGTGTTTCCGCCGGCCGGCAACGTGTCGATGGCGACGCAGAGCGGTGCGCTCGGCCTCGCGATGATCGACTACGCACGCGATCTAGAGCTCGGCATCGCCGAGTTTGCATCGATCGGCAACAAGGCCGACGTCTCGGTCAACGATCTGTTGTCGTACTGGCACGATGACCCTCGGACGCGCGTCATCGCGCTCTACCTCGAGAGCTTCGGCAACCCACGCACGTTCGCGAGGCTCGCACCCGAGATCGCGCGTGAGCGGCCGATCGTGGCGGTCAAGTCAGGACGCTCCGCCGCCGGGACGCGCGCCGCGTCGAGCCACTCGGCCGCGCTCGGAAGTCTCGACGTCGGGATCGACGCGCTGTTCGCCCAGACCGGCGTGATCCGCACCGATACGCTCGAGCAGCTGTTCGATGTCGTCTCGCTGCTCTCGAGCCAACCCGTCCCTGCGGGACCGCGGATCGGCGTCGTCACGAACGCGGGTGGGCCCGGCATCCTGCTCGCCGACGCGTGCGAGGCCCACGGCCTGACGTTGCCGACGCTCGAACCCCAGACCCTCGATGCGCTTCGCGCGTTCCTGCCTGCCCAGGCCGGCTTGTCGAATCCGATCGATATGATCGCGTCGGCGCCGGCCGAACACTACGAAGCCGCGATCGACCTCGTCGGTCGCGATCCCAACGTCGACGCGGTCGTCGTGATCTACGTACCCGTGCTCGTGACCGAGCCCGAGGCCATCGCGAGCGCGATCGCGCGCGGTGCGGCGGCGGTCCCGCGCGACAAGCCGATTGCCACCGTGTTCATGTCGTCGAAGGGCACGCCGGCCGTGCTGTCGCAGGGCACACGAGGCGCGATTCCGTCGTACAGCTTCCCCGAGAACGCGGCGCTGGCGCTCGGCGCAGCCGTTCGCTACGGGACCTGGCGCAAGCGCCCGATCGGCGCTCGGCTCGTGCTGGCGCCCGAGCAAGAACAAGCGGTGCGCACGAAGGTCCGGGCGCTGCGCGCCGGGCGCGATGACGGATGGCTGGCTTTCGACGAGATCGCAGCCCTCCTGGAGATCGTCGGCGTACGCGTCGCACCGCACCGCACCGCGATGCCCGACGCACGCGCGGCCGCGGCTGCAGCAGGACAGCTCGGCTTTCCCGTGGTGCTCAAGGCGATCGCCCCGGGCTTGATCCACAAGACCGAAGCCGGCGGGGTCGTGCTCGATCTGGTCGACGCGAACGCGGTGACGATGGCCGCAGACGCGATGCGGACACGCTTCACCGCAGACGGCCGTGTTCTCGACGGCTTCCTGATCCAACGCGAGGTTCCACGGGGACTCGAGGCGCTCGTCGGTGTCACGAGCGATCTGTCCCTCGGGCCGCTGCTCGTCGCGGGGATCGGCGGCGTCGCAGTCGAGCTCTATAAGGATGTCGCGTTCCGGGTGACGCCGGTGACCGACGTGGATGCCTCCGCGATGCTCGATCAGCTACGCGGCCGGGCGCTGCTCGACGGCTTTCGCGGAGCGCCGGCCGCGGACCGGGCGGCGTTACTCGACGTCTTGCTTCGCATTTCGGCGCTCGTGGAGCTCGTGCCCGAGCTCGTGGAGCTCGACCTCAACCCGGTCATCGTTCTCGAGCGCGGCGCCGGCGCGGTCGTGGTCGATGCGCGCCTACGGCTGGGAGTCGACGCAGCTTCGAGGACGGCAACATGACTGCGACGTCTACGGCGGCGAGCTCCGACGCTCCTCGCGTTGCGGAGGTCGACCGAGCCATGCGGAACGCGAAGAGTGCCGCACTCTTTGCGTCACGGGGCCTGCCCAGCTACCATTGCGACGTGCGCAAGATTGTCGTTGTCGTGATCGCAATGTTCAGCAGCGGCGCCTTCGCGCAGGTGTCCCCGGCCAGGCTCTACGAGGCGACGGCCGCCTCGCGGAGCCGAGATGCGGACGCGCACCGCGATGCCGTCGCACTCGGAAATCTCGGGATCTCCGACGACGGGACCACAGCTTTTGAGCTCGTGCAGCTGGAGGCGTCGCCATCAAGTCCGGCTCGCGTCGTCGTGCGCGACTCCGGACGTCGTCGTCGTCCAGCGATTTTCTGGGTCGACGTGGGCCGCAACGCCTCGGCCCGCTTCGTCACCAACAACAACCTGTTGATCGAGTCGAGCTGCGGTTCTTCGTGCTCGATCGCCGAGCTGCGCAGCTCCAGCGGCCGGCGGCTCGCATCGCTCGAGAACGCAGATGTCTCTCCCGACAAGCGGTTTGCGGCGAGTGTCAGGATCTTGAACTTGGAAAGCGGCGAGAGCGATCTGACGGTGGTCGATCTTGCTTCCGGTCGAACGTTGAAGACCTGGAAGAAGCAGGTCGGTGTTGCGAGCTGTGCATTGCACTGGCGCGGAAGCCGTTTGGAGTCGGGCGGCTGCGACGATGCGATCCCGGTGAAGCAGTTCTCCTGGTAAACGCCGCCCAGCTCGCCCTCCTAGCGGATCGACGACCAGGCCTCGTTGGCGGCGAGCGCACGGCCGCGATCGCGGAGCGACCGAGCGAGGTCACCGGCGGCGGCGTGGGCGAACGCGTCGACGAGCTCTGCGGCCGACGCGAAGCGCTCGTCGACTTGCTTGGCAAGGCCGATCGCGAGCACGAGCTCGAGATCTGGGGCGAGCGTGACGAGCTCCGAGGGGCGGCGCGGCGCGGTGTGGACGACGCGATAGAGCGTCTCGGCCACCTCGCGCGCGGCAAACGGCGGCTGACCGGTGAGGCCGCGGTACGCGACCGCGGTGAGCGCGTAGAGATCGGTCCGGTGATCCACGGGCGCGCCACGCGCTTGCTCGGGGGACATGTACGACGGCGTGCCGACGACCTGGCCGGAGGTCAGCGTGTCACCGTGCTCGGCTAGTCGCGCGACACCGAAGTCGAGGATCTTCCAGCTACCGTGATGGAGGAACAGGTTCTGCGGCTTGATATCGCGATGGATCACGCCGGCGCTGGCGGCGGCTGCAAGGCCTTCCCCGACCTGGCGCACGAGGTCGAGGACCTTTTCGACGCCGAGCGTGCGGCGGCCGCGCAGGATCTCGGCGAGGCTCTTGCCCTCGAGTCGCTCCATCACCAGGAACGGCACCGGGTGTTCGCCGACCTCGATCACGCGGACGACGTTCGGCGAGGAGATGCCGGCGGCGGTCTTGAGCTCCCGGAAGAACCGCTGGACGTGTTGCGGGTTGCCGAGCGACGTCTGCGACAACAGCTTGATCGCGACCGGCTCGCCGGTGCGCGGGTCGGCGGCGCCGTAGACCTCTCCCATCGCGCCGCGGCCGATCACGTCGCCGAGCTCGTAGCCGGCGATCACCTGATCGCTGAACCGGCCGCGGCCCGATCGCAGCGCGCGATCGAGCTCCGCCCGGGCCTCGAGGAGCAGCGCCTCGCGCTGGGTCGCGATCCGGATCGCGCGCTCGAGCTCTCCAACCGCGAGCAGTGCCGAGCGCCGCGACATTCGCGCCGTGATGAACGTACCGGCCATCACCATCTGGACGAGCAGTTGGATCATCCACTGGACGCGTCCAGACAGCGCAGCGCCCGAGACCAGGCCGGTATCTCGCGTCACGCCGAGGATCACGAGTCCGGCGGTCGCCGCCTGGCTGACCGCGCACACCGACCACACCGCCGCGGCGAGTCGCACGCTCGAACCGAGCCCCGTGAAGTACACCGCGAGCACGACCAGCACGGGCGCGGGCGAGAACGCGCCGAAGTAGGGGATCGCGGCGGCAACCGCGAGCGTCGGCAAGAAGAAGCCGATCATCGTGGACGGCCGGCGGTACGCGATCGGATCCGCGGTGCGGCGATACAGAAATGCGATCCCGCCGACCGACATCAACACCGCGATGATCAGCATCGTCGCCGCGGTCTGATCGCCGGGCACGAACAACACCGACGCGCCCCCGATGATCACCATCGCGAGCGCGACCAAGCAGAACCAGCGCGTGCGGAGGATCTCGTCGCGCTCGAGAGCCAGGAGCGGCGAGCCTATCGTGGTCGCGCCGCCCCGGGTGAGCGATCCCGCCGAACGCGCGCTCTGCGCCATCGAGCCCGAGGTCGAGGGGCTGATGCTCGGCGACGAGGTTGGCGATGGGGCACGTCGCGGCGGCGTCCCGGCGGCGGACCTATCATTAGCGCGTCCGCTGACCACGGCGGAGGCCACGGGATCCGCGACGGTCTGGCGCTCCGGGTCGTCATCGCCCTCGGTCGCGAGCAGCCCCGTGGCCTCGTCGTCGGGCGCGGCCTCTTCGGTCACCACCGACGAGGATAGCGCGATTACGACAGCCAGTCGCGACTGAGTACCCGATGCTCTCGGGTACGTCGAGCCCGCGTAGATCGTCGGCGCCGATGAAAAGGCGAGCGCGAGCTGGCGGTTCGCCCTGCTCCGCGGGGTCAGTATCCATACTTGTTCGGGATGTCGAACGCGGCGGTGATCGTATAGGTCTGGGCGTGGACCGGGTCGCCGGCCACGTTGAACGAAACGCCGGCGGCGATGCGCGTGCCGCGATCGATCGGGCTCTTGAACGGACCCAAGAAGATTTCTGGCGCGATGAACAACGCCTCGGCGGGTGTCTTCGTCGCGCCCGGAGGGAGCGCGATCGAGCCATCGAGGTAGGTCGTGCTGTTCAGCTCGACGCTCGCGTAGACCGGAAAGCTCGAATGGATCGGCGTGAGGAGGACCGAGGCATATGCCGTCTCGAGCAGCTGTCTCGCAGACGCCCCGTGAACGAGCGGTATCAACGCTGTGACGTTGCCCTCGAACACGAGCCGGTGGAAGAAGCGCTGAGCGGCATACGCGAACGGACCGACGAAGTAGTCGCCCGCGCTGATGTCGCCATGACCGGTCGGGAAGGTTCCCATCATCCCGATCGACAGCATGTCGTCGTGCTCCAACGAGCCCGACGCCAGGTACTGGAGCAGGAGTTGAGCGTCGCCGAAGCCCGTTGGCTGCTGATCGATGCCGATCTGGAACGGCACTGCCGCCACGATGCCGAGGTGCGGCGACAGGATCAACCCGAGCTCGGCCGATGGCACGTCGGCGCTGCCCTGGTTCCCGCGGGAGTACGCGTCGAAGATCTGGGCCTGTTGCTCCAGTTGTGGCGGCGCGCCGACGATCGGGAACGGAAAGAAAAGCTGCTCCCAGGTCGTCGGCTCCGGCTCTCCATCGTCGGCCCGCGTCGTTGACGACCAGGCGATCGCCGCCAGCAAACCGACCGCGGTGCCCAGGATCCTCGGCGTCTGGCCTTGGCCGAGCGAACAAGGGAACGACCTGCGATGCGGATTCATCTGAAACACTAGCCTTCGTTTACGGTAGCCGTCTATGGTTACCATAAATGCTGGCAGCGGCCGACCGCGAGATCCGTCTTGGCATCTGGAAGATCCACATCCTTCATCACGCGGCGTCGCGCGAGGTGTGGGGCTTGTGGTTGCTCGAAGAGCTAGCGGAGCACGGCCACGAGCTCAGCCCGGGCACGCTGTATCCGGCGTTGGCGCGGATGGAGACGAATGGCTGGCTGCGCCGGCGCAAGACGAGCTCGCATCCGCGCGCGCGACAGGTCTATCGGATCACGCCGGCGGGCCGCGCGTTGCTGAAGACGCTGAAGCACGAGGTGGCCGAGCTCTATCGAGAGGTCGTGCTCGGCGAGGAGCCGGACCACGACGACGATCACCGCGCTGGTAACCGACGATGACCCGGCCGGAGTGGATCGATCGCGTCCTCGGATCGCGCGCGCCGCGCGCCATCGCGCTCGTCCGGGCGGCGATCGGGTTCGTGTTTGTAACGGAGGGCATCCTGAAGTTTCTCGACCCCGCCGCGTTTGGCGCGGGCCGATTCGCGAGGATCGGGATCCCGGCACCGGAGGTGATGGGGTCGTTCGTCGGCGTGGTCGAGATCGCGGGGGGCGTCCTCGTCTCGCTCGGTCTGCTCACGCGACCTGCGGCGTTCGCGCTCGTGATCGACATGCTCGTCGCGATCGCGTCGACGAAGATACCGATCCTGCTCGGCCAAGGGTTCCTCGGGTTCGCCGGTCCATCGGGAGCCTCTGGCTTCTGGCCGATGGCGCACGAGGCTCGGCTCGATCTCGCGATGCTGTTCGGGTGCGCGTGCCTGGTCGTGATCGGCGCCGGCCCGCTCTCATTCGACGCCCGGCTGTCCCGCCCGAGCGTCCGCCCCTAGTCAGTACCGCTCGCGCTTTCAACGTCGCCGCGCTCGTGCTGCCGGGAGGGCCGACGCGACCGAGCTCGCGCAGCATCACGTGCAGCTCTTGCAGCCGGGCGATTTCATCCCGGACACCGAGATGCCTACCATGTCGGCGGCTTCTCTCGCGGCTCGGCCCTAGGCTGGCGGTGGTGTCGATCGCCGGTGCCGCCGCGAATGCGCGCGACAGGGATCGCTCGCCCGGCTACCGCCTCATGGTCGGCGGCGACGCGGCGATCGTCGAGCGCATCGACCCGATCTTGCGGACGCTGGCACCGGGCGTCGCCGCCGCACCGCGAACGCCCGGTCGCGACGGCGCCGAGACGACCGCCGAGCGCGGGTTATGTCTGTCGATGGACGGAACGGCGGCCAAGGCTATCGCCGAACAATTGAAGAACGCCGAGATAACAGCTTGATCATCGCTGATGGCGACGTAGCCGAATGACTGTTCGGTCGAATTCGTGTCACGGCAATGTTTCAAATGCTTTCATTGACTTGAGATGGCTACGATCGTATGGATGTGCCGAATGAACGTTCATTCCGGAAAGCGCCGAGCGACCGCCACCGCCGCCGAGACCCGCGGTCGCCAGGCGCACGACGCCAAGCGCCGAGTTGTGCTGACCGCGGCGCTCGAGGCGTTCGCCGAACGCGGTTACTACGGAACGACCGTGCCCGACGTAGCAGCTGCTGCAGGCGTGGCGATCGGGACGCTCTATCACTACTTCGCGACCAAGGAGCGGCTCGTCAACGAGGTGTTCCGCGACGCCAAGCTCCGCATGCGCAGCGCACTGCTCGACGGCATCGCCGAGCCGGTGCTCGACAAACCGCAGGCGGTCGAGGCGTGGTTCTTCGAGATGTGGGGGCGGCTCGCCAGGTTCGTGCGCGCCGAGCCCGCCACGTTCCGGTTCCTCGAGATGCACGAGCACGTCGCGTACCTCGATCTCGAGAGCCGGCAGCACGAGCTCGCCACGGTCACGCCGATCTTCGCGGTGGTCCAGCGCGTCGCAGACCGCTCCGGCGGCGCGCGCGCCGACCTCATGGTCGCGCTGTCGTATGGCGCGTTCGTCGGGTTGTTCAGGGCCAGCCGGCACGGCTACGTGACACTCGACGACGCCAGCCTCACCGCCGCGGGCGCGATCGCGTGGCGGATGCTCGCGCCCGAGGCACTGCGCGCACTGGGAGAGCCGGAGTGACCGCCGCGACGCGCACCGGGCTGCTCCGCCATGCCGCCGATCGCCGCGCGGTCGGGCTCGCGCTCGCGCACGTCGCGCTGGTCGCCGCGACGCTCGCCGCGTATCGCGCGGGCTACCCACGCTGGCTGTTCGCCGCGGTCACGTTCCCGGTGCTGTCGGTATCGTCGTTCGTCCAGCTGATCTCGGTGCACAACGCGATGCACTCGCCGGTGTTCGCGAAGAAGGCGCACAACCGGCTGTGGCAGTGCGCGTTGTCGATCTGTATCGGCTACCCGGTGAGCATCTACGTGCCGGTCCACAACCTCAGCCACCACCTCGGGCTGCAGACCCCGCGCGACGTGCTGCGAACGACCGAGGTGCGCCACCGCTGGAACCTCGCAAATCTCGTCCACCACATGGCGATGGGCACGCTCCACCTCCACCTGTTGCACTTCGCGTATCTCGCCGAGATGCGCAAGTCGCGGCCGAAGTGGCTCGGCCAGGCGGGCTGGGAGGCGCTCGCGGTCGCGCTCTATCTGACCGCGTGCGCGCTCGTCGTCGGGCCGCTCGCGATGCTGGTCCTCGTGTTCGTGCCGGCGATCGCGGGGCAGTGGTTGATGGTCGGCTTCGGCTACGTCCAGCACGACGGCTGCGATCACGACAGCGAGTACAACCACTCGCGCAATTTTCTGTCGCCACTTTTGAACTGGGTGATCTGCGACAACGGCTATCACACCGCTCATCACAATCGGCCGGGCTTGCACTGGAGCCTCGGGCGAGCGGCGCATCGCGAGCGCGTCGTGCCTCACATGGATCCGGCGCTCGACGAGCCGTCGCTCGTCCTCTACATGTGGCGCACGTTCGTGTGGCCTGGCAAGCGCCTGCACTACGACGGCACGCGGGTCGTGCTTCCGGCGCAGCGCGCGCGGCGCGAGCTGTGGACGCCGCCGAGCGCGATCTCGACCGGCGCTTCGAGCGGCGCAGTGGACGGCTGATGCGGACCTCGACGTCGATCGCGATCCTCGGCGCGGGTGCCTCGGGCCTCACGCTCGCACGCCGGCTCGCCGACCTCGGGTTCACGCGCGTCGTCCTGTTCGAACGCGCCGCCGAGGTCGGTGGCAAGTCGTGCACGGTCGACCTCGATGGCCGGCCTCACGATCTCGGCGCGACGATGGGTGTGCCGATCGACTATCGCGAGGTCGTCGAGCTTTCGACCGAGGCGAAGCTGGCGACCGCGCGGTTTCCGACCGAGCTGCACTTCGATCAGCGCGGCCGCGTGGTGCCGCCCGGGCCGCGTCGCGACCTGCCGCAGGTGCTCGCGCAGACTGCGAAGTACGTCGCGCTTCATCGCCGGACGTTCCGCGGCGAGCTGCACGAAGCCGATCGCGAGCTCGCCGAGCCGTGGAGTGACGTCGTCGCGCGCCACGGGCTCGAGCACGCGAGTCGCCGCATGCTGTGCTACCGCACCGGCTATGGCTATGGCTTCGACGACGAGGTCCCGGCCGCAATGTACGCGAGCTTGATCCAGCCGCGCACGCTGCTCGGGCTCGCGACCGGTGCGCCATTCGTGTGGCAGGGTGGTACCCAGCCGATCTGGAAGGCGCTCGCCGCGAGGATCGCGTCGCGGGTCGAGATCCGCCGCGCGACTCCGGTCACGCGGATCTCGCGCGACGGCCATGGCGTGCGCGTGTGGACCGGCGCGCGCGTCGAGCCCTTCGATCGCCTCGTCATCACGTGCGATCCGAAGCACGCGCTCGGCGTGCTCGACGCGAACGCGACCGAGCAGCGCTGGTTCTCGCAGGTGCGCACGTACCCGTACGCGACGTTCGCGTGCGAGGTCGAAGGCCTGAGCGAGGGCCGCGCGTCGGTCGGCTATCTCGACGCGAACATGCGGCGCGATCGCATGGGCCGGCCGATGGCGTGGGTCAAGCGCTACGCCGACCAAGACGTCTTCGTGTTTCACCTGTTCGCGCCCGACGCGATGCCGGATGCCGAGATCGCGCGGCGGATCGCGGGCGATGTCGCGCGCCTCGGCGGCCGGTTCGTCGCCATTCGCGCGTCGCGCCGCTGGTCGTTCTTTCCGCACTTCTCGTGCGACGCGGTGCGTGGCGGCGCGCTCACCGAGATCGATCGCTGGCAGGGTGAGCGGCGCACGTATCTCGCCGGCGAGGCCCTGTCGTTCGCGACGATGGCCCGCGTGGTCGAGCTCGCGACGAAGCTCGCGCATCGCATCGCGCGCGAGCGCGAAGGCGTGTCGACCGTCGTGCCCGCGGCGCAGGTGGCGTCATGAGCGAGGCCACTGCGACCCCGACGTTCACGCTGGCGGAAGTGCGCGAGCGCGGGCTGGTCGTCGTCGGCGACGACGTCTACGACATCACCAAGTTCGCCGCGAAACACCCCGGCGGCCCCGAGATCACGCAGCTGTGCGGCAGCGACGCGACGTTCCCGCTGATCAACGCACACGGCATCCGCGGCGAGTTGCCCAAGCTGCCCAAGAAGCTGCGCATCGGCACGATCGACCACGCGACGCTCAAGCCCGCCGATCGCGACCTCCGCGCGATGTGGGCCGACTTCCGCGAGCGCGGGCTGTTCCGCTACAAGCCGTGGTGGTTCGCGCTCGACCTCGTGCGCGGGCTCGGCTTCTTCCTGCTCGGCTGGCTCGTCATGGATCGCTCGCCGGTCGCGGCGTTCTTCGCGCTGCTCGTCGCGCGGCTCAACGTGATGTGGTGGGTCCACGACGCCTGTCACGACTCGGTGTTCACCGATCGCAAGGTCGCGAAGCGCTGGGCGGAGTTCATGTCGCTGCTGTTCGTCGGCACGTCGGTGCTCGAGTACCAGTACGTGGTGCATCGCATGCACCACGGGTTTACGAACACGATCGGCGCCGATCAGGCGATCCAGACCGGCCCGGTCGTGTGGCACGAGATGATGCGCGCGCGCACGAGCGACACGTTCGTGCCGGTGCAATCGATCTTCTGGTTCGCGGTCGTGCTGCCGCTGACGCTGCCGTACTTCATCTACATCGGGTTTCGCCACTCGATCCGCGAGCGCGCCTACTGGACGATGCTCGGCGTCGTCGTGCGCTGGGGGATCGCGCTGTGGGTGTTCGACGATCACCTCGTGATGTTTCTCGGCTCGAGCATCTTGGCGGCGTACATCCTCGGGCTGACCGCGAGCCTCAACCACTTTCACCGGCCGATGTCGTCGCAGACCGACTGGAGCTTCGCGCGCTCGGTCACCTGCGTGACCCAGAACTTCGGCGGGCGCAACCGGGTCACGGGCTGGCTCGTCGGTGGCTTGTCGTTTCATATCGAGCATCACTTCTTCGCGACGATGCCACGCCGCAACTACCGCAAGATCGCGGCCGAGATCCGCGCGTACTGCGAGCGCCATCACCTCGCCTACGAGACCGTCTCGCTCGGCCACGCGGTCGCCACGCTGTGGCGCAAGCTCCGCCATCCGTACGACAACAACGTGCCGCCGAGCCGGCCGAGCATGGAGCTCCGCCGTGGCGGCTAGGCGCGGCCCGAATCGCGCCGACCTCGCACCGGCGCTCGTGATCACCGGGGGCGTCGCGCTCGCGTTGGTTCCGTTCGCGATCGCGCTTCCCGCGGCGGTGCTCGCCCCCGTGTGGCTGGCCTCGTTCGTCGCGCGCAGCATCGCACCCGTGCACCAGCACTGCCACGCGCACGCGAAGGTCTTCCGGAGCGCGGTGCTCGATGCGACGTACGACACGATCCTCATGCTCGCGGCCGGCAACACGACCGCGGTATGGGAGCTCCAGCACGTGCGCGGTCATCACCGCACGTACCTCGGCCGGGTCGGCGATCCCGCGAATAACGATCGGTTCGGCGGCGGTCGCGTGCGGTTCACGGTCCTCGGCGATGCGGCGTCGATCGCTGACTCGCTCCGCATCGCGCGGGGCGATCACAGCGCGCGCCGGCGCCTCGTCGCTCAGCTCGCGCTCCAGCTCGCCGTGATCGTGGCGCTCGCGATCGTCCACCCCGGTCTCGCGCTCGCGTTCTTCCTGGTGCCGTGGCTGCTCCTCCGCTGGGCCGTCTTCTGGTTCAGCTTCGCGCAACACGATTCCGTGCCCATGCACGACGTCTACAGCGGATCGGTGACTCGGTTTGGCTGGACCAACCGCATGTACCTGAACGTCGGCCATCACACCGCGCATCACGAGAAGCCGACGCTGCACTGGACGCAGCTGCCGGCGCGCACCGACAAGATCGTGGAAAGGATCCCGGCGTCGTGCTTGCGCTGACCATCCGACCGTTCGAGCGGCTTGCCGAGCACACGGTGCGCCGCGCGTTCGAGACCGCCGACATCGCGGTCGGCGGATCGCGTCCGTGGGACGTGCGGGTCCGCGCTCCGAGCTTCTACACGCGGCTCGCGCGTAATCCCGCGTTCCAGCTCGGCGACACGTACCTCGACGACCTGTGGGAATGCGACGCGATCGACGAGCTGCTCTACCGGTTGCTCGCGTCGGGCGTCGCGCGCGATAGCGAACGGCGCGGCACATTCCATCTGCGTTCCGCGTGGGCGCGCCTGCGCAACCGGCAGTCGGTCGCGCGCGCGACCGACGTCGCGACCGCCCACTACGACCTCGACACCGAGCTGTACCGCCGGATGCTCGACGATTCGCTCACGTACACCTGCGCGTACTTCCGGTCGCCGACCGACGAGCTCGGAGCCGCCCAGCGCAACAAGCTCGCGATGGTGTGCGACAAGCTCGCGCTCCAGCCTGGCGAGACCCTGCTCGACATCGGCTGCGGGTTCGGCGGGCTCGCCGCGTTCGCAGCGCGCAATTACGGCGTGCACGTCGTCGGGGTCACCAACTCGGTGCAGCATCATCGCGTCGCACGCGAGCGCTATGCCGACCTGCCGATCGAGTTCTTGCTGCTCGACTATCGCGAGCTGCCCGGCCTGCACCGCCGGTTCGACAAGATCGCGTCGATCGAGATGATCGAGGCGGTCGGTCCGAAGAACTTCGCGACGTTCATGGCGATCGCGCACGACTGCCTCGCGCCCGACGGCCGATTCCTGTTGCAGTCGTTCATCTCCCCGACGAGCCGGTATGTGTGCAACGAGTGGTTCGATCGCTACATCTTTCCCAACGGCGTCTCGCCCTCGTTCGCGCAGCTCGCGCGCGCGACCCGGCGCAACTTCGGTGCGCCGCAGCACGTCGAGGACCTCGGCGCGCACTATTCGCCGACGCTGCTCGCATGGGATCGCAACCTCCGCGGCGCGTGGACGGACCTCGAGGCCGCGCTCGGCCGGCGGTACGACGCTCGGTTCCGCCGGATGTGGCACTTCTATCTGACGTGCCTGGCCGGCGCATTCCGTGCCGAGGATCTCCGGCTGTGCCAGACCGTCTATGCGAACGAGCCGGTCGGCGAGCTGGCTCGGCTCGAGCCAAATGCGGCTACGCCGGTTGGGTAAGCGACGGTACGTCGCCGGTTCGCGCGAGCTCGGCGAACCAGCGCGCACTCGCTTTGGGCGTGCGACGCATCGTGGCTCGATCGACGTGCACGAGTCCGAAGCTGGCTTCGGGATGGTAGCCGTGCTCCCACTCGTAGTTGTCGAGAAACGTCCACGCGAAGTAGGCCTCGACGGGCACGCTGGCGCGCACCGCCTTGAGGACGCGCTCGACGTGCTCGGTCAGATAGGCGATGCGGCGGTTGTCGGGCGTCATCGTGCCTGTGTCGTCGAACTTGGGCTTCTCCGCCATGCCATTCTCCGACACGTAGACGCGCTTGAGCCCGTAGCTACGATAGGCGTGCCAGACCTGGTGAAGCATGTCGTAGATCGCCGTCGGGTAGTACGGCGGGACAAAGATCGGCCAGCCCAGGTCGTTGGTCGGCGCGTCCTTGATCAGGCACGACCGATAACGCAGCTCGGCGCTCGGATCGTCTTCGACCATGAGACCGTAGTAGTTGTTGATGCCGATGAAGTGGCAGCGAGCGCCGATCTTGATCTGGCGCATGTCGGCTTCCCCCACCGGCGGTAGGTGAGCGGCCATGAGCTCTGCGAGCTCGGCCGGGTACGTGCCGAGAAAGACCGGATCGAGGAACCACGCGTTGGACATCCCATCCGCGATCCGCGCAGCGCGCAGATCGTCCTCGCTCGAGGTCATCGCATAGCAAGGCATCGTGCTGAGCACCGGGCCGAGCCGAGCGTCGGGCCGGTGGCGCCAGACCTCCTCGGCCATCGCGCCGCCGGCGAGCAGGAGGTGATGCGCCGCCGCGAATGCGCGCGACAGCGATCTCTCGCCCGGCGCATGCACCCCTTGATGATATCCGAGGAAGGCGGCACACCACGGTTCGTTGATCGTGAAGTACTCGTCGATCAGATCGCCTAACGAGTCTGCGACGACGGCGGCGTGTCGCGCGAGCAGATCGACGGTGTCGCGATTGGCCCAGCCGCCCGCATCTTGAGCGTACTGGGGCAGCTCCCAGTGATAGAGCGTCACGTAGGTGCGGATGCCGCGGTCGTGCAGACCGCCGAGGAATCGGCGATACCAGGCCAACGCGCGGTCGTTTGGACTTCCGTCACGGTGCAGGACGCGTGCGACCGACACCGAGGTGCGGAAGTGCCGGATCCCGAGGGTCGCGAGCAGGTCGAGATCCGCCTCCCAGCGGTGAAACCGATCGACTCCCGCGAGCGTCGAGTCGGCGTGGCGCGCCTCGGAGAACCGCAGCCACATCGATGGTTCTGATCCCTCTTCGTCGAGGGTGTGGCGCTCGCCGATCACTTGCAGGTCAGAGTCACCGAGCCCGAACCGAAACCCGTCTGGAAACGCGGGGCGCATGGTCGGAGCGTAGTCCGACGCTGGCCATAGGGAAGCCAGTCGGGCGACGATCTCAGGACGCACGTAGTTGGCATTCATTACCGTCGCGATCGAGGCGGACGCTCGAAGCATAGGTCACGATCGCCTGGCGCCAGACCCAGAGGATGGCGAACCGAACCAAGCACAGCGCGAACGCCGCGGCGGTGCCGGCGACCAGATTGGTCACGGCCATCGTCGCGCATGCGGCGAGCAGGCACGCACCGAGCGCGAGCTCGGTCAGCATCCAGCGAAGTTGTCCCGGCACCACGTGGGCGATGAACTTGTTCGTGCGCACGAACCGCGAGTGTCGGTTCCACAGGCACGACAGCCAGCTGAGCGAGAAGATCCAGCCGAGGCCAAGGTGTGTCGTGTAGGCGCGCATCACGTCGCGGTACGTGCAGCCGTCGCGTCGCAGCCCGACCGCGATCGTGACGAAGCGCAGCACGAAGAACGAGAGCAACGTGGCCGCGCTGAGATAGATCGCGACGTCCTGCACCGGCGCGAGCGGCCCGACCGCCGCCGCGATCGCGAGTACGATCAGGGATAGCGACGGGATCAGGTTGAAGTTGAACCACGCCGTCATGTGGGCACAGATCCCGAGCTTCTGCCGCCACGCGAGCTCGCGTCCGAACAAGAGCTGACGCCATGATGCGCGCAGGATCTGTGCGTTGCCGAAGGCCCAGCGCCAGCGCTGCTTCTTGATCCCGGCGAGATCGAGCGGCATGAGCCCGGCACCGGCGGGCTCGTCGACATAGACCGTGCGGTAGCCGTGGCGTAGGAAGCGCAGGCCCAGCTCGGCATCCTCCGTGATCACCTCGGTATCGAATCCGCCCACGGCTCGAAGCGCGCGGAGATCGATCAGCGTCAGGGTTCCCGTCGAGGGGACGCAATCGAGTCGATTCGCCATGTGCATGTAGCTCGCGAAGTAATGCCGGAACTCGAGAGCGAGGCCGGCGTTGTCGCGGGCGATGTTGCGATAGCCCTGCGGGAACTGGACGACCGCGACGCGATCGCCGGTGACGTAGGTGAACGCGCGCCGCAGACAATCGGGAACCACCTGGTAGTCGGCGTCGACGACGAAGATGTACTCGGCGCGCCGATCGATGTAGGCGCGCGCCCAGTTCAACGCGCCGGCCTTGGCACCGGGAAGCCCTTCGACGTGCAGGAAGCGAAATCGCGGGCCGAGCTCGGCACACGCGCGCGCCACCGGACGCCAGATCGCCGGATCGACCGTGTTGTTATCGATCACGACGACCTCGTAGGCCGACCATTCGAGGCGCGCCAGGCTGCGTAGCGTTTCGATCAGGACGTCCGGGGGCTCGTCATGAGCCGGAACCTGGATCGACACGAACGGCTCGCGTGGGTTGGACACGGCTCGCGAAGGCCGTTTGCGCGGCAGAGACATGAGCGCGGCCTGCAGACCGACCACGCAGAGATTCGCGACGAGGTTGCACAGCACCAGCACGGCGAGTGCGACCGGGCAAAGCCACGCGAGGACGACGCCGATGGTCGCGGCCGCGAGAGCCATCCACCGCGGGGGGCCGTGTCGACGGAGATGCTTCATCGCTAGGCCACCGCGCAAGGATCGCGGGATGCGTTGCCGCACCACACCGCGCCGTCGATGCGCAATCGGATCGCGAGCCCTCGGTCGACGTAGGCCACCCTGGACGGCGAGCGAGCCGAGTAGCAGCGCGTCCACGCTCCACGCTCGACTTCTTGCAACGTGATTTCGCGCGCGCTCGCGACGTCGAGCCGCTCGAACACGATGACCAACCCTAGGTGACCGAGCTCCAATGTAGTCGCCGTTACAGCACGCTCTGTGCCAACGGCGGGCTACGGAACCCGGGTGGTTGCGGAGGCCCGAGCGCGTCGAGTCTTGCAGATCGCAAGACCGCTTATCGTTTGGGGCGACTGCGCCTATGGATCGTGGACGGATCGATGCCGAGGACCTCGGCGGCGCGGGTCTTGTTGCCGCCGCACTTCTCGAGGACCCATGCGATGTACTCCTCCTCGACATCGCGGAGGGTCGCGAGTTGATCCCGCGGAAGGCTGAACCGGTCCTGGCCGCCGACGATCCCGGGCGCCAGCGACGTGAGATCTCCGATCGTGATCTCCGGAGCGGTGCCGACCACGACGAGTCGCTCGATCAGGTTCTCGAGCTCTCGCACGTTGCCAGGCCAGGGATATCGGCTGAGCGCGGTCACGACCTCCGGCGCTACGCGCTGCACCGGAGAGTGAGGGTTTCGCGAGCGCGCAGTCGCGAGGAAGTGCTCGACGAGCACCGGCACGTCTTCGAGTCGCTCGCGCAGCGGCGGTACCCGGACCGGAACGACGTTGAGGCGATAGTACAAGTCCTGCCGGAACGTGCCCTCGGCGACACGACGTTCGAGATCTTGATGCGTCGCCGCGACGATCCTCACATCCACCGTGCGGCTCTCGTCGGAGCCGACCGCACGGACCTCGCCCTGCTGGAGGACGCGGAGCAGCTTGCCCTGGAGGGCATGCGGCATGTCGCCGATCTCGTCGAGGAACAGCGTGCCGCCGTTGGCTTCGACGAACAGACCTGCGCGGGCTGCGGTCGCTCCGGTGAACGCGCCCCGCGTGTGTCCGAACAGCTCGCTCTCGAGCAGCGATTCCGGAAGCGCCGTGCAGTTGATCGCGACGAACGCACGCTCGCGCCGAAGCCCGGCGCCGTGCAAAGCGCGGGCTACCAGCTCCTTGCCGGTCCCGCTCTCGCCCTCGATCAACACCGCGGACGAGGACAGCGCGATGCGCTCCACGAGCGCGTAGAGGTCGCGCATCGACCGGCTGCCGCCGACCAGCGCGGCCATGCCGTGACGCGTCTGCACGCGGAGCAGGTGGTTCTCGAGGCGCAACGCGCGGTGCTCGATCGCGCGCTTCGCGTGAAGGACGAGCTCGTCGAGCCGGACCGGCTTGACGAGGTAATGCCACGCGCCGCGCTTCATCGCGGCGATCGCCGTCTCGATCGTGCCGAACGCGGTCATGATGATGACCGGCAACTCCGGATCGGTAGCGCGTGCCGCATCGAGCACGTCGAGTCCGTCGACATCCGCCATGCGCAGGTCGGTGATGACCAGGTCCGGCACGGATGCCGCGATCGACTCGATGGCGGCCTTGCCACTCTCGACCACGCCCGCCTTCCAGCGTTCTTCACCGAGCCGGTCGGCCAGGAGCCGCGCCATCTCGAGGTGGTCGTCGGCGATCAGCACCGTCGCGGCGGTCACGATGCCACCGGCCACGCGACGCGCACGCGGGTTCCCGCGCCGGGTGCGCTCTCGAGCTCGATCTCTGCCGAGTGGGTGCGAACGATCTGGGCGACGACCCAGAGGCCCAGGCCCGTCCCTTGCCCGCGCTTCTTGGTCGTGAAGAACGGGTCGAACACCTGCGGCTGGATCTCGGCCGCGATGCCATGGCCATCATCGCGCACCTCGAGCACGACGGTCTTGCCCCGGCGGGTGGCCGAAATCTCGACGTGACCCGCCGGACCGCAAGCATCCAGCGCGTTCAGGACGAGGTTGATCATCACCTGCTGTACCTGATCGGGATTGGCACGGATCGGCGGCACGGGCTTGGAGACGTGGACCTCCACCGCGACGCCGCGCTTGGTCGCTTGCGCGTGCAGCAGCTCGCGCACCGCGTGAAGGCTCGCGGCTAGATCGAGCGGCAGCATGGCCTCGGGGGCGGGGCGCACGTAGTCGAGCAGCTGCTGGATCATCCGGGTGACGCGATCGATCTGATCCATCGCGACGCGATGATTCGACGCCTCGGCATGCTCGTTGCCAAGGTGGGAGAGCGCGAGCTCGACACGTCCACGCGCCACGTTGAGCGGTGTGCCCACCTCGTGCGCGATGCCGGCGGCTAGTTGTCCCGCGGTCACGAGCTTCTCCGAATGCAAGAGTCGCTCCTCGATCCGACGCAGCTGGGTGAGGTCCTCGAACACCAGCAGTGCGCTGACGTCTGCGATCGCTCGCTCGAGCGGGACCGCATGGAGGTTGAGCCAGGCCTCTTGCGCGAAGAGGCCGCAGCGGATGCGATGCAGCGACTGGGGCTCGTGCGATTCGAGCGCGGTGTCGACGAGCTTCGTGACGAGCGCCGCATCTCGGACGTTGCGACTGGCAAACACTTCGTCCAGGCGTCGGCCGATGATGTCGCCTGCGAACCGTTCGCTGAACGAGCGGTTGGCGCCGGTGACGCGGCCATCCTCCGAAACCATGAGTACGCCGCTGGGGATGTGGTCGACGATCTTCTCGGCTCGCTCGGTGAGGTGCTCGAGGCGCGCGGTGCTGCGCACCCGTTCGCGCAGCATCGCGGCACGGCGCGCATTATGAATCACGTATCCAGCGGCCACGAGCAGCAGGATCAGCACCAGCCCGCTGCCGACCAGGACGCGATGGACGACGAGCTGTTCCTGCTCGTCGAGCGGGCTCGTCGAGGACACGACGACGATCGTCCACGGCCTCCCATGCTCGACGTTCACGGTCGCCGAGATCGCGACCGCAGGCGCGGCCGGTAACCCGACGGATCGGGCGACGGCCGCATCGACGATGCGCGGCGATCCGATGCCGGCTTCAGGTCTCGTCCACGGGGCGCGCGAACCATCGCCGACCAAGGCTGCCAGCTTCGGATCGCTCGACGGCGTTGCCACACCGTCGGGTCCAAGGACCACGGTGCGCGAGAACGGATCGCGCGGCAGCTTCACTCTCGTCAGCAGCAGCTTGGTGTCGACCAAGATCGCGATCGTAACGCGATGCTGGGGCGAGTGCCGAGCGTACACGCGGTACCACGCGGCGCCGTCGTCGCCGCCGCGCAGCGCGGCCGACACCTGGAGCGTATCGGGTGTAGCGGCCGCCTGGTCGAGTGTCTTCATCATCTGCGTGCGTAGGAGGTCGGCGATCGCCGGCGGCGCATCGAACGCGACGACCTCGATCGTGTCCGCGGCCGACGTCCGCGAGTCCATCACGACATATTCACGCTTGATCGTCGCGATCGCGTGCAACTCGCGTTCGGCGACTTGTGGCGACTCTGCTCGTTCCATCAGCGTCACGGCGAGATCGAAGTCTTCGTTGAGGTCGGCCAGATCGGCGGCAAATCCGCGCGCAGCCTCGGTGACTTCCTGAGCCCGCTCCTTCGCGTAGCGATCGTAAAGGTCTTGACGGTCGCGACTCACGACATGCTGGCCGACGAAGATCAGCACGATCAACGCGGCGATCGACGCCAGCACGACGACGAAGACGGGCCGGTAGCTCATCAGCGAGCCACTAGATGTACCACTCTCGCGGCTTTCGCCCCTCTCGCGGTTTGCGAGGGTGGTCTTGCATTTTGCGTCGGTCGGCTACGTGGTGTGCGTGAACGCTCGCTTCGCCGTGGTCGACCGCCGTGTTCGATCGGGCGGAATGCTCAGTCGAACGTGCGGTCGGTCGCGTACTCGAGCGCGACGACCTCCCAGCCGGCCGCGACTTTGTGGGCGATCGCGAACGCGTGCAGGATGAGCGCCCCGGCCTTGTAGCGCATCCGGAGCCGCGCGCTTACCGCCGCGCAGTCGCCGACCACGAGCTCGTGATGATCGTAGTCGCTGCCCTCCTTCGACGTCACGACCTGGAGGTCGAGCTTGGTCCAGCGCGCGAGCAGCTTGCTCGTCGCGGCGGCGCCTCTCGCGTGATCGGCTGCGGACGTACCGTAGACCGTGACCGCCGGATCGGTCGACAGGTGCTTGGCGATCTCGGCCGGGTGCGCGAGCCAGCCGACGAGCACTGACGGCGATGGTTCGGCCGGCAGCTCCTTGATGTCATCGGACTGATGCGACTACTCCCGTTCTGGCACGTCTGACCAGGTAATGAAGCTATACGCGGCACTGTTCGCGTTGACGTTCGCGCGTCTCGCGATCGCCGGGGCAGGTGCGCATCCGCCGGTGGGTGCGAACTCCGAGATCGATCATCTCGTCGCAACGGTCGCCGGCGCGCCGATCTGGCAAAGCGAGCTCGACGAGCGCGGGCAGGGCGTCGACGAAGCGGTCGATGACGAGGTCGTGATCGGCCAGGTCGACGCGAGCTATACCAGCGTGAGTCCCGGCGAGCTCGACCAGGCCGTCGCCACGGTGGCGCGGCAGAACAACGTCGACGACGCCGGACTCGACGCGTTGCTCGCGAGCCGTCGCCTGACCCGTGCGACGTTCCGCGCCGCGGTCGAGCGCCAGCTGCTCGTGATCAAGGAGCTGCGGCTCGCGCTGGGCGACCAGCTGACCGCGACCCCGAAAGGAGACGCCGCGCGCCGCCAGTGGATCAGCGCGCAGCGCGAGCTCGTCCACGTCGCGGTCGCGCGGGCGCCGGTCCTGACCGGACGCGTGGTCGATTGGACCGCGCTCGTCGGACCGATTCGCGCCGTCGGGATCACCGGAGCGACCGCGCCGGTGCGGACCGCGGCCCACGACATCCTCGCAGCCGAGGTCGGCGCTTCCCTCGATCGCGCGCGCCTGCGCGGCGAGCTCGCACGCGTGCTGGCGCTGCCGGGCCTGGCCGATGTCGCGGTGACCGGTGCCCAGCGCGCGGACGGAATTGCCCTGTCCGTCGCGTTGTCTCCCGAGCCGATCCTTCACGCGTTCGCGGTGCGCGAGCGCGGATCGCCACCGGATCCGGCGCTGTCAGCTTCCAGTATCGTGACCGGCCAGCCACTCGATCCGTCGCTGCTAGATACCCTGACGAACGCGCTGCGCGATTCCTACTTAGAGCGCGGCTATCGCAACGCGCGCGCGACGTGGACGCTCGCGCCCGCGGCCGCGGGACAGGTCGATGCCGCCGTCGAGCTCGACCCCGGTCAGGCCTTCGTCATCGACGCGATCGAGATGAAAGGCAATACCCGGACTCCCCGCGCCGCGCTCGTCAAGGCACTCGACAGCAACGTGATCGTGGGCGGTCCGTGGCTCGACGATCACGTCGAGCGCGCGAAGTGGCTGGTCCTGGCGTACTACTACGATCACGGGTTCGTGATGGCGCACGTCGACACCGAGGAACCGACGGCGCCGCACGGCAAGCTCGTGTTCGACATCCGCGAAGGCAGCCAGTACCGGATCGGAACCGTCACGTTCCCCGGCGTGCCGGCGGCCGACGCCAAGCGCTACCTCGCGATCTCCGCGTTGCATCCGCATGACGTGTTCTCGCGGACGGCGATGACCGACACGTCGACTCGCGTGCGCGATGCAGCCCACGCGGCGACCGCGACGCCGACGACGATCGTCGACGAGGCTCATCACCTCATCGATGTCCGCATCGAGCTCGAGTAACGGGACGTCGTACGAAGACATCCTCGACGCATCACGGCTACGGATACGCGCAGGCGACCGTCACGATGCCGCTCGAAACTTCGCAGCCAGGCGTGGCGCCGCTGCATGTCGGCACACTCGGGATGACGCACGCGCAGGTCGGCGTCGCGGCGCAGCCGGGTGGCAGCGGATTGCAGCCGATCTGTTGGGCTGCGACCGATGCGGTGATCGCGCCGACGGACTGCATGTAGCAATATTGGTCCGCGGAGCAGGTCTGGCCGTTGCACGGTCCGAGCGCCGCCGCGGCATCGGGAGATGATGGAATCGACTCGCGGTGACTGCACGCGCACACCACGACGAGCACAGCGAAGATGAGGTGCCGCATCGCAGCGACTGTAGATCGGCTGGCCTCGCTCCGGGTGTGCAAACATCTGCACAGCCCTCCGGTCGAACCTATCGCGAACCACGCGTTGCGGTTGTCCATCAGCTAGGCTCGGCGGAACATGACGGCGAAACGCGCTCCGGCCAGCTCGGCGGCCTCGAAGAACATCACCAAGCGGATCCGCGAGCTCGGCGACTGGCGCGGCGACACGCTCGCGCGGGTTCGCCGGCTGATCCACGAGGCGGATCCGGAGATCATCGAGGAGTGGAAATGGATGGGGACTCCGGTGTGGGAGCACGATGGTGGGGTGTGCACGGGCGAGTCGTACAAGCAGGTCGTGAAGCTGACGTTCCACCGAGGCGCTTCGCTCGACGACCCGAAGCAGCTGTTCAACTCCAGCCTCGAGGGGAACGTGCGGCGCGCGATCGACCTTCGCGAAGGCGAGAAGATCAACGAAGCCGCGTTCAAGACCTTGATCCGCACCGCGGTGGCGGCCAACGCCGCGGCTCGGGCCGGACGCGCGGCGGCGAAGAAGAAGAGATAGCTAGCCCGCCGGTTCGGCGGCGAGCACGGCCTCGACCTTGGGCTCGAGCAGCTGGATGCGCTTCCAGGCGCCGCTCTTGAACCGGACGGCCAGCGCGATCGCGAGCACCGCGAGATAGCCGACCAGGCACGCCATCGCGCCGTTCGCGCCGCCGTGCCACACGCGCACGACGAGCAGCGAGCCCGGCACGAACAGCCCCCACGCGATCGCGACGCGGATCGTCGCGGTCCACGCGGTATCACCGGCGGCGCGCAACGTCTCGTTGAGGCTCATCCCGGTCGCGTCGAACACCTGCCAGATCGCGCTGATCATCAGCATCGGTACGCCGGTCGCGATCAGCGTCGCGCCACCGCCGGACGGTGCGAACCACGAGAACACGTGCTCGGGTACGAGCACGTACAGCAACGCCATCGCGCCTTCCCAGACGATCGTGCACGCGAGCGTGAGCTTGACGTGCGACCACACCCGATCCTTGTCACCGGCGCCGATCGATTGCCCCGCGAGGATCGATCCGGCGACCGCGAGTCCGAACGCCGGCATGAACGCGAGCGAGTTGACCGCGATCACGATGTTGAGCGCGGCGACGGTCACCGCGCCGAGCTTCGCGATGACGACGTTGACGAACAGCGCGAAGGCCGCGAACTCCAAGAACCAGTTGAGGCCGTTCGGCAATCCGAACCGCGCGACCCGCCACAGCTCGCGGCGCGATAGCCCGAGCGGTTCGTGCTGCTTCGGCGCGCCGCCCCAGCCGCGCCAGAACGCGACGCCGAGAAACCCGAAGCCCAGCCACGTCGCGATCACGCATGCGATCGCGGCGCCGTCGACGCCGAAGTGCGGGATCAGGATCGCGTTGCCGACCACGGCGAGCACCATCGTGATGAACCCCGCGATCATGGCCATCCAGGTGTTGCCGAGCCCGCCGTACCAGCTGCCGAGCGCCTCGATGCCCACCGCCGCCATCACCGACAACAAGCGGATCTGCATGTAGCTCGCCATCAGCTCGCGGACATCGTCCGGATAGCTGACGAGGCCGAGCACGGGCAAGACGAGCGGAATCGCGATCGCCGCCACGATCCCGGCGATCAGCGCGAACCCGAGCCCGTACCACGCGAACCGCCGCGTCTCTTTGAAGTCACCGCGGCCGACGAGCTGGGCGACGAAGCTCTGCACGATGAACGTGATCCCGGTCGGCAGCATCACGAAGGTCATCGCGTTGAGCCCACCGGTGGCGACCGCCGCGATCGACTTCTCGCCGAGGTTCTTGACCTGGAGCACATCGGCGAACGTCATGACCGACTGACTCGCGCGCGCCAGCACCATCGGCGCTGCGAGCGAGAGTAGGGTCGCGAGCCGCGAGCGCATGGCCGCGAACCATGCGGCCTAGCCGTCGCTCGCGCAAGGATCCGGGAGCGCGATGGAGGTCAGCGCGAGATCGTGACGTACGCCGGTAGCTTCGCGCTGCGACCGTCGCCGAGCGTCTTGCCGCGCAACCGTCGCCATGCCCACGGCACGAAGAAGTCGCGGCCCCACGCGAGATCGTCGGCGAGTCGCGCCGCGAGCGTCGGCGGTGGCTCGTCGGGGAACGGCGTGCGCCAATGCTCGTCGCTGCCCGGGACCTCGAGCGCGTGAGCGAGCGCGGCGGCGCTGCGCGCGTGGCCTTCGGCGTTGAGGTGCAGGCGGTCTCGACTCCATAGCCGTCGATCGCGCGCGAGCTCGAACGCGCCGAGGTCGACGACCTGCGCACCGTTCGCGCGCGTGACCTCGCGCAGCGCGATGTTGAGCGCGCGCGTGCGCGTCGACAGCAGGCGCGACACCGGTCCGACCGCGAGTCGATGCGATAGATCCGGAATCGTCACGGTGACGACGTGGCACCCCGCCGCGCCGAGCGCGCGCTGGATCGTGCCGACCTCGGCGGCGACGGCCCGAGCGTCGTAGCTGAAACCCAGCAGATCGTTCATCCCGGCGACGACGGTCGCGAGGTCCGGCGCGAGTGCGAGCGCCGGTTCGAGCTGCTGCTCGCAGATCTCGCGCGCGGTCCGCCCGCGCACCGCCAGATTCGCGTACGCGATCGGCGCGCGTTGCCCGATCGCGAGTCGCTCGGCGAGCCGGTCGGCCCAGCCGCGATAACCACCCGCACCGTCGGGGTCTTCGAGCCCTTCGGTGGTGCTGTCGCCGAGCGCGACGTAGCGCGCGAACCGCCTCAAGGAAACACGAGGATGTGCGGGCCGATCAAGTCGGGCTCATCGATGCCCTTGATCTTGCCGGCGAGCGAGACCTCGGTGCCGCTGCTCCACGCGGCCTTGAGGTCGACCTTGATCGGCGATGGGTTATCGCCTTCCTCGTCGTGCGACAGCTCGATGTTGCTCGCGGATGGCACCTTCGACGCGCCGACGCCGATCGCGACGATGCCGGTCTCGGTGAACGAGGTCGAGTCGACCCCAGTCTCGGTCCCGGTCGTGCACTCGCCCGAGTAGTGCAGGGGCACGTGCAGTGTCGCGCCGGTGACGGTCGCCGCATCGAGCGCGACGTCCGAGCTGCACTTGAGCGTATCGAGGCCGTCCACGACCGAGAACACGTACCAACCGGCCGGTAGCTTTGCCGCGACGAGCGTCTCGAGGTGGCCTCCGAACCCACCGGAGTTGCAGCCGCGCGTGAGCTTCTCGAGCTGTTGGAACGGCGCGATCAGCTTGCCGCCGACGTCGATCGCCTTGTCGCCGCACGTGCAGTCGGCTTCGCCGGCATCGGTGTCGACCACGCGGCCCTTGCAGTACGCCGCGATCGAAGCAAAGGGCCCATCGAACTTCGCCGGCACCAGCGAATCGGCGGCGGCCGCCGCGACCGGATCGAGCTTCGCGAGCGCGGCCCTCACCACGCGATGGGGTCGAGCCGCGAGCGATTGTTTGTAGGCCTCGATCGCGCCCTGCTTATCGCCGCGCGCTTCGCGGATCAGCCCGAGGTTGTAGAGCGAGGCGCCGCGGATGCTCGGCGTGCCCTGACCCGCGAGCGACTTGCGGGTCAGGGTCTCGGCCTTCGCATAGTCCTTCGCGAGATACGCCGCGAAGCCGGCCTCGGAGGCGAGCGTCGGATCGTCGGGCGCATCCTTGAGCGCCGCTTCGAACACGGCCACGGCCGCGGCGTACTTCTTGTGGTTCGCGAGCTGGCGACCCTTCGCGAGCGACTGCTTCACGGTGTCGGCGTGGGCGAGGCTGGCCACGAGCAAGAGGGCGACGGCGGCGCGCATGGAGCCGAGACTAGCGGATGAGCGGATCGGTTACCAACCACAGCGCTCGTGGTAGCGGTGCGCTAACGCTCGACGCGGTAGACGATGAAGTAGCGGTCGCCATCGAACGCGATCGGCGCGGCGATCGCGGCGGCACTCCGCTCGACGACGAGATAGTCAGCGCCGAACGATCGCGCGATCGCGAGGCGGCGCGGTCCAGGGACATCGGCCCATCGGTGCTCGACCTCCTCGTGCGTCGCAGCGTCGGGAACGTCCACGACCCGACACAACCGGCGATACCAGGCGACGAGCTCGTCGGGGATCAGCGGCGGCGACCACGTATCGGCGACCAACGCGCGCCGCGCGAGCAAGCGGAAGCGACCGAAGCCAGGTGGCGTCAGGAACAGCGCGTCGACCGCGGTCGATCGCCTCGCCCACAGGGTCACCGGATCGACCGCGGCGGCGATCCGCGGAGCGCACAACGCGGCGCGGCGATGACCGACCGCGATCGCGCACGACGCCACCGCGAGCGCGATCGGCACGTAGTCGCGCACCGCGGCAGGAAGCGCGCGCGCCGCGATCACGACGAGCGAGGCGAGACCGAGCACGATGTAGGCTTCGCGAGGTGGGACGATGTGGCGTTGGGCGACGATCGCGACGATCGCCGCTGCGAGCGCGATGCGCCGCCACCGCGGGACAAGGCGCAGGCGAGCCGGCTGCTCGATGACCGCGATCATCGCGACCGCGGCGACGAGCTGACACGCGAGTTGCGCGAACGGACCCGTGCGCCAGACAAATAGCCGCGTCAGTCCGAGCGTGCTCGGGATCCAGATCACCGCACCGGTGACGAGGCAGATCGCGCTCGCGACCCACGCGAAGCGCCAGAGCCGGTCGAGCACGGTCGCCCGCGCGAGCGGCCGGGCGAGTGGCAACGCCGCCCATGCCGCGATCAACCAGCCGACCAACGACAGCGCGGAGAACGTGACGCGGTACGGATCGTAGTGCCCGGGCGCGTGGAACTTCTCGAGGATGCGCAACGCGAGATCCGGATCGTTTGCGCTCGCGGTGAGCTCGGGCACGAACCACACGAGGACGAGGAGCTGCGGCACGACGAGCGTCGCGACTCGTCGCCAGTCCAGCGGGTGCGTCGCGAGCTCGGCCGCCGCGAACAGGCCGACGCCGAGGACGAGAAAGTTCACGTGCAGCGCGCCGGCGCACGCGAGCGCGATCCCGGCGACGAACGTTCGGCCGCGCAGCCAGGCAACGAGCGCGATCAGCCAGCCTAGCGTCGCGAGCGAAGACGGCTGGAGATACCCGGACCACAGATACGAACCGGCGAGCGCTCGACCTTCGGTCAACGCGAGCCAGGCTGCGAGCACCGCGAACAGCGCGAGCGCGCCGCGTGACACGACCGTCGTGACGGCGTAGTAGACAGCGACGTAGGTCGCGACCGAGACCACGAGCTGCGCGATGAAGAACGCGACCGCGCCATCGTCGTCGAGACGAAACAGCCAAGCGGCGAGCCACGCGAATACCGGGTGATACGCGGTCGTGTGAGTCACGAGCCAGTCGTTGCGATAGAGCTCCGGGTGGGCGAGGCGCAACGGCTCGACCAAGTAGGTCAGCTGCGTCTTCGTGGCGAAGCAGCTCGCGTACGCGATCGACAGCACGACTGCGATCGCGATCACGGTGGCGGCGATCAGCCATCGCCGGTCCTCCAGTCTCATCGGCGCGCAGCAAGAGCAATGGCTGTACCAGCGCGAGTGGATGCAATTTCACCGAGCTGCGATTTTCGTCGACTCGGATCACTGGCAGGACGCGGCAGTGATGTCGCGAACGCATCCGCGCGTTCGTGCATTTCTCACGGCGGTGACTAGCTCGTCGGCGCGTCGATCGTGATCGCGAGCTTGCCGCGGATATCGCCGATGCGTTGCCGCTCGAGCGCGGTCGGCAGCTCGGCGAGGGGAAAGCTCGCGTCGAGGATCGGCTCGAGCTTGGCTTCGTCGAACCAGGTCGCGAGCTGCGCGAAGTCGGCGGCGACGGGCTTGACGATGATGAACGTGCAGCGCTTCGACGAGAACCACGAGCGCGCGATGCCGAGGAACAGCCCCGGCCCGGGCAACAACGCGACGTAGGTGCCGCCACGGTCGAGCAGCGGCGCGCACGTCCCGAACGTCGACGTCGAGGCGACGTCGAACACGACCGCGAAGCGCTCCTCGATCGCGCGCAGTGGCGTCGTCTTGTAGTCGTAGACCCGGTCGGCGCCGAGGCCCTTGACGTAGTCGACCTTGCCGCCGCTCGCCGTCGCGATCACGGTCGCGCCGAGCGTCTTCGCGATCTGGACCGCGTAGCTGCCGACGCCGCCCGAGGCGCCGTTGATCAACACGGTCTGGCCCGCCGCGAGCTTCGCCTTGTGGAGCGCTTGCAGCGCGGTCGCGGCGCTGGTCGCGGCCGCGGCGGCTTGCTCGTGCGAGAGCTTGCGCGGCTTCGGCCCGGCCGTGGCTTCGCTCACCGCGACGTACTCGGCGTAGGTCCCGTTCGTCGTGCTGCGCGCGTACGGCAGGAACCCGTAGACCTCGTCGCCCACTTTGTAGGCGCTCGTGCTCGCGCCGACCTCGGTGACGACGCCGCTGTAGTCGTAGCCGAGGACGAGCGGAAACTTCGAGGCGTGCAGGAAGCTGCCGCCATCGCGATGACCGAGCACCTTCAGGTCTGCGGGATTGACGGCCGCGGCGCGGACGTTGACGACGATCTGACCCGGCGCCGCGGTCGGCTTGTCGATCTCGCGCAAAGTGAGGTTGGCGATCTCGCCGAACTTGTCGCTGGCAAATGCACGCATGCCGTCGCGTACCGCGTGGCCTCGCGCACGGCAAGCAAACGCAACCGCGATCACGCCTGCGTCAGCGTCAGCAGCGCGATCTCCGACGACGTGCCGACGCGCATCGGCGGCCCCCAGAAGCCGGTGCCCTCGCTGATGTACAACCAGGTGGCGCCGAACCGCGCGAGCCCCGCGACGTGCGGCTCGAACAGGCGGACGAGCCAACCGGGCGGCAGCAGCTGGCCGCCGTGGGTGTGGCCCGAGAGTTGGAGGTCGACCTCGGCGGCGACGGTGCGCGCGATCGTACGCGGATGGTGAGCGAGCAGCACGACCGGGAGGTTCGGGTTGCGGCCGGCGACCGCGCGCGGCACGTCTTCGTCAGCACTCGAGTCGTCGGTGCCCGCGAGCTCGAACGCGTCGCGGATCGTGACGTGCTCGTTGCGCAGGATCCGGATGCCGAGCGAGCGCAGGTGCTCGAGCCAGGCATCGGCGTGCCAGTAGTACTCGTGGTTGCCGGTCACCGCGTAGACGCCGTCGCGCGCGCTCAGCTCGCGCAGCGGTTCGACATGCCGGCGCAGCTCGTCGAGCCGGCCGTCGACGAGGTCGCCGGTGATGACGATGAGATCGGGCGCGAGCGCGTTGACCCGTGCGACGACGTTCGCGGCGAAGCGCTCTCCGAGCAACGGTCCGATGTGCACGTCGCTGAGCTGGACGATCGTATAGCCCTCAGCGCTCGCCGGCAGCTTCGCGAGCGGGATCCGGACGCGTCGCACGATCGGCCCGCGCGCCATGTGAACGAGTCCGTAGAGCACGGTCGCCGCCGCCGCTGCAACGCCGACGATCGCGCCGGTGCGCGCATCGACACTCGCGATCGTGCACACGAGATCGGTGACCGCCGCCGCGAGCAGCAAGTACACCGCGAACCCGAACCACGTGTAGGCGAGCCACACCCAGGGCCGCGCGGCCGCCCTCGGCAGCCGGCGCAGGCCAAACGTCACGACCGGCAAGCTCGGCGCGAGAACGACGATCGCGATCGTCGCGAGCCCGTACCAAGGCGACGGCAGATGCGTCGCTCTCACGAACCGCAACCAGATGTAGTAGTGGGCCGAGCCGAGGATCGCCATGACGATCAGCAGGCGAGTCCGTAACCGGCGCACGGCGGAGGTGTAGCACCTAGCGCGGCGCCGCGACGAGCAGGACCGGCGGGTTGCTCGGCAGAGTAACGACGAGCTGGCTCGGACTCGTGAACCGAGGATCCTCGACCGCGATCATGAACCGGTCGGCGGAGAAGCTAGACAGCTGAAACAGCCCCTGGGCGTCGGTCGTCGCGGTCGCGCTTGCCGCGAGGCGCGATAACGAGATCTCGTGCTCGGGCCGCACCGCGACCGTGACGTGCGCGAGTGGGTTGCCGTGGGGGTCGACGACACGTCCGTGGTACAGGCCGTTCGGCCGGATTCGCAGCTCGTGGATCTGCGTGCCGACGTGATCGACGAGCGCCGGCGCGTCGAGGTTCCGGCGACAGCTCGGCGCGAGCGAGACCCGACCGTGCGGCGCCATCACGATGACTTGGCCGTCGCGATCGGTGATCCGTTCGACGCGGCCGATCGTGACGCGGCAGCCCGCGAGCGGCTTGCGGTCGAGGCCGGCGATGCGCACGACGAGCGGCCACAGTCGGCGCAAGGCGACCCGCTGGACCGGCTTCGTGAAGTCGGGGGTCGTGCCGCCGCCTTCATAGCCGTTCGCACTGACCTCGAACTCGTCGCCCGACCGATCGTCGCGGCCGACAAACGTCGCGCTGCCATCCGCGGGGACGTCGACCGGATCACCGAACCGCGGCGGGGTGACGGTCGCACCTTCGATCGGACGCTGGGTCTCGCTGTCGACGACGACGACCTTCACCGCGACTCCGGGCCGCAGCCGCAAGATCGGCGGCACGTAGCCGGCGGTCCCTTCGGGGACGCTGACGACCTCGTTCGACGACGAGAACCCTTGCGCGTGGGCCACGCCGCGCAGGCGCAACAGCTTGACGCCCGGTCGCGTGTAGCCGCCGCCCGGGATCACGAACCGACCGTCGGCTTCGGCGTAATACGTGCGGTCGGGAAAGTGATCGGCGACCGCGTGGTTGTCCGGATCCCAGAAATCGACCGTGTAGTAGACCTCGCCCTTCACCGGCTTGCCGTCGGGGCTGACGATCCGGCCGCTCAGCGTTCGCGGTGTCGGATCGGCCGAGGCGATCGCGCTCGTCACGAGCAACAAGACCAGGGCGCGCACGGCCTGGATTGTGCCGTGTTCTCGCTGTTTATCGCGAAATATACCGTGTGATATATTTGTTCCTTGCGGATTATCTCGGTCGGTATAATCCTGGCCGCATGCCGAACCTAGACACGCCGCTGCACCTGAGATCGGGAGCCGCGCTCCCCAACCGGATCGCGAAAGCGGCGATGTCCGAGGTGCTCGGCGACGCGACCGGCGCGCCGACCGATGCGCTGGTCCGGCTGTACGAGCGCTGGGCCCGCAGCGGCGCAGGCCTCCTCATCACCGGTCACGTCATCGTCGATCGCGGCGGCCGCGCCGAGCCCAACAACGTCGTGATCGACGGAGCCGCTGCAGCTCGATTTCGCGCTTGGGCGAGCGCCGGTCAGGCGCACGGGGCGCGCATGTGGATGCAGCTCAACCATGCCGGGCGTCAATCGCCGCGACGACTGTCGCCGGTGCCGGTCGCTCCGTCGGCGGTCGCGGTGGCCGGATTCTTCGGCGCGTTCGCGAAGCCGCGCGCGCTGGCGGCGCACGAGATCGAGGCGTTGGTCGCGAAGTTCGCGGCCGCGGCCGTCGTCGCGCGCGATGCCGGCTTTGCCGGGGTTCAGATCCACGCGGCGCACGGTTATCTGGTGTCGCAGTTTCTCTCGGCGCGCACGAACACGCGCGACGACGCGTGGGGTGGCGATGCGGTGCGCCGTCGCCGGTTCTTGCTCGAGATCGTGCGAGCGATTCGCGCGGCGGTCGGCGCGGCGTTCCCGATCGGAGTCAAGTTGAATTCGGCAGACTTCCAGCGCGGCGGCTTCGCGATCGAGGAGGCGATGGACGTCGCGCGCGCGCTCGACGTCGCGGGCATCGACCTGCTCGAGGTCTCCGGTGGCAATTACGAGAGCCCGGCGATGACCGGCTCGGGCGAGCTGCCGAGCGAGCAACGGCAGAGCTCTCGCGATCGCGAAGCGTACTTCCTCGATTACGCGCGGCGGATTCGCACCGTCGTCTCGACCCCGATCCTGCTGACCGGCGGCATGCGCAGCCGAACCGTGATGGAAGCGGCGCTCGCGTCGCGTGACGTCGATGTCATCGGCCTCGGTCGCCCGATGACGCACACGCCGGACTTGCCTGCGAAGTTGCTCGCTCGTTCGTTGGAGGTCGCACCGAGCGTGCAGATCCGCAGTCGTGTCCGGCTGTTCGATGACGCGCTTCAGACGATGTGGTTTCAGGCGCAGATCCACGAGCTGGCGAGCGGCCGCGAGCCCGACCTCCAGCTCGCGAAGTGGACGGCGCTGTGTCGCGGTGTACGCACGCTGACCGGAGCGCCGGCATGATCTCCCATCCGTCGAAAGGCGAGCGCACGCGCAAGAAGCTGGTCGATGCGACCGGCGAGCTGCTGCGCCGCCAAGGGTTTCACGCGACCGGGTTATCGGACATCGTCGCCGAGAGCGGGGCGCCGCGCGGCTCGCTGTACTTCTATTTCCCCGGCGGCAAAGACCAGCTCGCGCGTGCCGCGCTCGAGGCCACCGGCGCGCAGTGGCGCGATCGCATCGGAGCCGCGGTCGCTGCGGCGCCGGATGTCGATGGTGCGATCGCGGCGATCATCGAGCTGCTCGGTGATGACCTCGAGGCCTCGAACTTCGAGAACGGCTGCCCGGTCGCGGCGGTCGCGCTCGAGAATCCGTCGGAGCCGGTACACGAGGCGATCGTCGCGCACTACGCGGAGTGGGAGCGTTGGATCGCGGCCTATCTCGCCGCCGCAGGGGTCGCGGCGCGGTCCGCGCATCAGCTCGCGGTCGTCGCGCTCGCCGCGATCGAAGGGGCGTTGCTGCTCGCCCGGGTGCAACGCAGCCGCGCTCCGCTCACCGCGGTCGGCGTAGCGCTCCGCGCGATGATGACGGCCGCAGCGCCCAGGAAGCGACCGCGATGAAGTTGCTATCGAGCCACTCCTTGCCGACCACGATGCAAGCGCTCGCGACCGTCGTGGGTGGCGTCGAATTGGTCGAACGTCCGGTGCCGACGCCGCGGCGCGGTCAGGTGCTCGTCCACATGCGCGCCGCGCCGATCAACCCGAACGACCTGTTATTGCTCGATGACGACTACGAGGTGAAGCGGCCACTCGGCGCGATCGCGGGTTTCGAAGGCACGGGCACGGTCGTCGCGAGCGGTGGTGGAGCGTTCGCGCGCTTCATGCTCGGGCGCGAAGTGGCATGCGCGGCCGGCGCCGGCGACGGCACGTGGGCCGAGTATGCGGTGGTCGATGCGCTGCGCGCCGCTCCGCTCGCGAAGTCCACCGACCCCCAACAAGCTGCGATGCTGCTGACCAACCCGCTCACGGCGAGCGTGCTGCTCCAGACCGCGCGGCGGGCCGGTCATCGCGCGTTCGTGCAGAACGCCGCCGCCGGCGCGCTCGGCAAGATGATCGTTCGCCTGTGCCTGCGCGCCGGCTTGCCGCTCGTCAACATCGTGCGCCGGCCCGAGCAGGCCGCCGCACTGCGCGCGATCGGCGCGGAGCACATCGTCGTGACGAGCGAGCCCGGTGCGGATGCCGCGTTGCGCGCGCTCTGCGATCAGCTCGGCGTGCGCTTCGGGTTCGATGCGATCGCGGGCGAGGCGACCGGCCAGCTCGCGCGCGCGATCGGGCGCGATGGCCGGATCCTCGTCTACGGCAAGCTGTCCGGCAAGCCGTGTCAGATCGATGTCGATCCGTTGGTGTTCCACAGCCTCCGCGTCGACGGCTTCACGATGTACGCATGGGTCGAGCGCACGTCGCTGCTCGGGCAGCTCCGCACGCTCGGCGCGGCGCAACGCCGGCTGGGTGATGATCTGCGCTCCGAGGTTCGCGCGACCAAGCGGCTCGCCGAGCACGGCGAAGCCCTCGCGCTTGCCCGCGGCGCGACCAGCGATGGCAAGGTCTTGTTCACCCTGCGCGCCGGCCTTGACTCGCGAGATATCCGATGATATCTATCGAATATGTCCAGACGAGCTCCAGCGGCGCCCGAGGGCGCGCTCTACGTCCGCTTGCCCGCTGCCGCGGTCGACAAGCTCGACCGGGCATCCGAGGTGCTCGGCGTCCACAAGAAGGATCTGATCGCCGGGTTGGTCGCGAAATATATCGATCCCGACACGAAGCGCGGCCTGTCTGCGCTCGGGGCGCTCGCTCAACCGCGGCGAGTCACCGTCGAGCTGGGCGACTCCGCGCCGACGCTCGGGGCGTACTCGTTCCATCCGTACGATCCGCCCGAGGTGATGAACGCCGTGCAGACCGCCGAGCTGCTCCAGCTCGCCGACAAGGTGGTGATCGAGCTCGCCGAGGCGGGCAGACTGCCCGGCCGCAAGATGGGGAGCGAGTGGCGATTCTCTCGCGCGGCCGTGATCGCCTGGCTCGCGGGCCCCGAGAAGCGGTGATGGGATATTCATCGCATATGTCGAGGTTGCTCGTGCCGACCGTGGTCGAGCAAAGCCAGCGCGGCGAGCGCGGCTGGGACATCTTCTCGCGCCTGCTCAAGGACCGCGTCATCTTCCTCGGCACCGAGATCGATGACGACGTCGCGAACGTGGTGATCGCGCAGCTGCTGTTCCTCGACTCCGAGGACTCGGCCAACGACATCATGATGTACGTCAACTCGCCCGGCGGCTCGGTGTCCGCGGGGCTCGCGATCTACGACACGATGCAATTCCTACACTGCGACGTGTCGACGTACTGCATGGGCCAAGCAGCATCGATGGGCAGCTTCCTGCTCGCCGCCGGCTCGCCGGGCAAACGCTATGCGTTGCCGCACGCCCGCGTGATGATCCACCAGCCGCTCGCCGGTGTCCGCGGCCAGGCGAGCGACATCGCGATCCACGCGCGCGAGGTCTTGAACGCGCGCGCGACGCTGAACGAGCTGCTCGCGAGGCACACCGGTCACTCGATCGCGGCGATCCGGCGCGACACCGAGCGCGACAACTTCATGTCCGCGGCCGAGGCGAAGGACTACGGTCTGATCGACGAAGTGCTGACTCGGCCGAAGTCGTACGCCGGGGCGCCGTAGGCGGGAAGTCAGAGCGGATCGTCGGCGAGCGGAAACGGCTTCCCGCTCTTGAAGTCGAAGTGCCACCACTCGGTGGCTAGGCCGACGAAGCCGGCGGCGGTCATCGCGGCCTCGAGCGTGCGCGCTTCTGCGCCGTGCTCGCCCGCGAGCGCGCGATCGCGAAACGCGTCGCGGGTGGCGGCGTCGTAGGCGGTCGGCAGCACGACGGGCTTGCCGTCGAGATCGACGAGGCCGACGTCGACCGCGGCGCCGCGACTGTGGACCGAGCCGACCTTCGGATCGGCGACGAACCGCGGGTCGGGGTCGTGCTGCCACAAGATCTGCTGGACCGACGCCGGGCGGTAGCAGTCCCACAGCAGCAGCCGGCGATGGTGCGCGCGTAGGCGCCTCGCGGCATCGGCGAGCTTGTCCGCGACGACGTGGCGCAGCTTGCAGGTCGCGTGCGCGTACAGCTTTTCGCCCGTGAAGTTGTCGGTCGATGCGTAGCGCAGATCGAGCACCGCATCCGGGACCGCCTTGGCGACATCGACGAAGTCATCCGGGCGCGGCTCGGCGTACGCCGCGGCGGCACCGGCGAGCGTGCACAGCGTGACCAGCAGACGTGCGCTCATCTCGACGCCATCATTCGTCGATCAGCCCGAGCTCGGCGTAGCGCGGTCGGCTGACGACGCGCAGGCCGGGCAGGGCGCGCCGGAAGGTCAGCGCGCACGCGAGCAGGCCCGCTCCCGAGATCGCGAACGCGTGGATCGGTCCGAGCGCGCTCGCGATCGAGCCGACGAGCAGCGCACCGACCGGGGCACCCGCGAAGAACGCGACGGCGTACAAGCTCATCACGCGTCCGAGCTTGTCATCGAGGACGAGCGTCTGGACGAGCGTGTTCGTCGACGCCCATTGCACCATCAGGCACATGCCGACGACGAACAGGATCGGCAGCGCGGTCCACACTCCCGGCGCGGCCTCGAGCGCGATCAAGCCGAGGCTCAAGCCGAGGCAGCAGTTCGCGACCACGCCGGTCAGCCCGCTCACGCTCTCGCGACTCGCGAGGAAGAGCGTGCCGACCAGCGCGCCTGCGCCGCCCGCACCCATCAGCCAGCCGAGCGCGTGCGGGCCGCCGTGCATCTGATCGGCGACCGCGGGCAGCATCGAGATGTACGCGCCGCCGAGCACGCTCGTCGCGGCGAGCAACAGCAACAACGATCGAACCATCGGCACGCCGCGGACGTAGCGCAAGCCATCGAGTAGCTCGTCGCGGACACGGCCGCCGCGGATGCGAGCCGGCTGCTTCGCGACCCGCATCGCGACGAGCGATCCGATCACGGCGAGGTAGCTCAACGCATCGATGCCGAAGCACCAGCCGATCCCGACGAGATCGACGATGACCGCCGCGACGATCGGGCCGACCAACCGCGCGCCGTTGACCATCGACGAGTTGAGCGCGATCGCGTTCGGCAGATCCGCGCGATCGTCGACCATCTGGCGCAGGAACGATTGCCGCGCCGGCATGTCGAACGCGTTGATCACTGCTTGAACCGCGCCGAGCACCATCAGGTGCCAGATCGTGATCGAGGTCAGTGCGAACACGGCGAGCGCGGCCGATTGCAACATCGCCGCGGTCTGCGTGACGATCAGCGTGCGGTGGCGGTCCCAGCGGTCGACCATCACGCCCGCGACGGGCGCGATCAGCGCGGTCGGCGCCTGGCTGAAGAACGCGACGAGGCCGAGCTGGAACGCGGAGTGCGACAGCGCGAACGCCTCGTAGCCGATCGCGAAGCGAGTCAGCCACGTCCCGACGAGCGACGTCCCTTGACCCGCGAAGAACAACCGGTAGTTGCGGTGGCGAAGCGCGCGCCCGAGCCGCAACCGGCGGGACTGGGTCATGACGCCAATTTCGCGAGGACGTCGGCGGTTGTCCCGGTCTCGCCGAGCCGCGGGAAGATCCGCTCGACGCTGCTGCGATGGCTCTCGAGAACCATGTCGGTCATCGCATCGACGACGAGCGTGAGATGGTAGCCGTGCTCGTGGGCGGCGCGCGCGGTGGACTCGACCCCGGCCGAGGTCGCGACCCCGCACAACACGATCTGCGTCACGCCGCGCCGGCGCAACATCATGTCCAGCGGCGTGCCGTAGAACGCGCCCCAGGTGTACTTGGTGACGAGGAGGTCGGTCGGCTGCCGGTCGAGCTCCGGCGCGAGCTCCATCCAGTTCGCGGCGGGCGGCAGGGTTGGACTCTTCGCGTCGGTGCGACCGGGCGCTCGGCCGGCGGCGGTGACGAGCACGACCGGAAGCTCGCGGCGGCGAAATGCCTTGGCGAGCGCGGCGGCGTTCGCGACGACCCCGGCGATCGGATGCACGGTGGGATAGCCGAGGATGCCGAGCTGGAGGTCGATGACGACGAGCGCGGTGGTGGAATCGAGGGTGGTGATCGGCATCGTCAGTCCTTTGCGGCGGTCACGCCGCGGCGATCCTGCGCAAGAGCTCCAGCGCGGCGAGCAGCGAGCGTTGCTCGTCGCCGTCGAGCTCCTTGTCGATCGCGCGGGCGAGCCAACTCTGGCGCGCGGCCCGGCCGTCCGCGAGCACGCGACTGCCGGCGCGGGTCACCGACACGAGCCGGCGCCGGCCGTCGGTTCGGTCGTCGCTGCGGGCGACCATGCCGGCCGCTTCGAGCTCGGCGACGATCGAGCCCATCGATTGCGGCGTCACGTGGTTCGCGCGGGCGAGATCCGCGGTCGTCATCTCGCCGCCTTCTTCGAGCCGACGCAAGACCGACGCTTGCGGCCACGACAGGCCTTGACCGGACGATTCGACGCGACCGCGCCGGACGATCGCGCCGACCACGTGGCGGAGTTGCTCGGCGGCTTGCTCGGCGCGAGTCACGACAACACTGTAGCGAATAGAATCTAAACTTGCAAGGTGCTGTTCCAATATCCCGGCGTGCCGGAGGCCACACAACGCGTGGCTTCGCCTGCTCCTGCGGCGAGGATGGCGGTAAAGTCAGCTGATGCGAGCGATCTCGTACGCGATCGCGCTATGCGCGGGTTGCTCGTTCACCGAGCCGGCCGGCGCCATCGATGCGCCGCGACCGCCGATCGACGCGCCGAGGTTCGATGCGCCACCGGTCGACGCGATGTTGGGCCCGTGCACGGGCACGCTGGTCGGCACCGGCTTTCAGATCTGCCTGCTCGAGCCGCCGACGCAGATGCTGATGGTCCCGGCCGGGACGATCGCGACCGAGACCTCGGCGGCGTGCGCGCCGGCATCGGCCTACACGTCTTCACCCGACGTCTGCCTCCTGCTCGGCACCTCGGTGAACATCCCGATGAACGTCGTCGCGACGGGCCGGCGGCCGCTCGCGATCGTCGCGACCAATGGCGCCGTGATGATCGGCGGCGCCGGCGGGGTCGACGTGTCGAGCCACGACGCCGTGCTCGGTGCCGGCACCCGGTCGACGTGCCCGGGCGGCACGGCGCCGGACAGCGGCGGCGGCACCTCGGGTGGCGGGTTCGCGGGAAGCTACGGCGGCGTCGGCGGCGACGGCGGCCGAGGCGCGAGCGGCGGCAACGGCGGGATCGCGGCGACGCCGGGAGGATTCACGCGGGTCGAAGGCGGATGCCCCGGTGGACCCGGTGCCGGCACGGGCGCGGGAGCCGGTGGCGCGGGTGGCGGTGCGGTGTGGATCATCGCGACCACGAAGATCCAGATCGATGGCTCGATCGACGCGTCGGGTGGCGCGGGCGGCGGCTCGACGAGAGGCGATAACGCCGGCGGCGGTGGCGCCGGTGCCGGCGGCCTGATCGGGCTCGACGCACCGCAGCTGATGGGCACCGGCAACGTGTTCGCGAACGGCGGCGGAGGCGGCGAAGGGTGCGGCAGCGCCACCGACGGCAACCCGGGCGGAGTCTCACTGGGCCCGACCATGGCCGCGCTCGGCGGAACCGGCGGCGGCAACGGCGGCGACGGCGGCGGCGGATCGTCCGGCGCGACCCTGTTCGGGGTGAACGGCTTCGACGGTACCGGCGGTGACGGCGGCGGCGGTGGCGGTGGCGGCGCCGGTGTCGTGTGGGTGCGAACCGGCGTCGCGGGCTCAGAAAACTTCGCGCCTCCTCCAAGCTGACAGAATTGTGGGTATACGTCCGGCGCCGCCGGCCGATGATGACTGCGTGACGCCGCTCGAGAATCCCGTCCCCATGTTGATGACCGATCCGCTCGAGACCGCCCTGTGGATCGATGCGATGGCCGATCACGCGCCTGCGCAGGGGATCATCAGGACTCAGCTCGATGATCTCGTCGAGTACCTGCGGCGCTATCGCCCGCGCGCTCGGGCCTGACCGGCTCGTGCTATAGCGCGTGCGTGCTCGACGACGCGCTGCCCGCCGCCGTGAAGACATGGCTCGGCGCGCTGGTCCTGACCGACAAGACGGCGTTGCTCGCCGCGTTCTCCGGTGCGGCGCGCGCGCTCGGCAAGGCGGCGATCCCGATCATCGGGCGCGGCACGTGGGGCAGCGACGAGCTCGGTCGCGCCGCGCTGCTCGTGCGTGCGTTCCCGCTGCTGCAACCCGCCGAGCTGTGGGCGCACGGCGACAATCGCGAGCGTCAGGCCGTGCTCAAGGCGTTGCCGCTGTTGCCCGAGCCCGCGCAGTTCGTGGCGCTCGCGATCGAAGCGTGTCGCGCGAACGTGCTCACCGTGTTCGAAGCGATCGCCTGTGACAACCCGTACCCGGCCGAGCACTTCCCCGAGCTCGCGTTCAATCAGCTCGTGCTGAAGGCCGCGTTCAACGACTTCGCGCTCGCCCGGATCATCGGCCTCGGCGCGCGGCGCAACGCCGAGCTCGCGCGGATGGCCACGGACTTCGCGGCCGAACGTCGCGCCGCCGGTCGGCCGGTGCCCGCCGATCTCGATCTCGCGATAAAGGGAGCCGCTCCATGAAGCTATTCGATCCGCACATCCACATGACGAGCCGGACGACCGACGACTACGAAGCGATGGCCGCCGCCGGCATTCGCGCGATCGTCGAGCCCGCGTTCTGGCTCGGCCAGCCGCGCACGCACGTCGGCACGTTCGACGACTACTTCCAGGCGCTGGTCGGCTGGGAGCGGTTTCGCGCGAGCCAGTTCGGCATCGCCCACTTCTGCACCATCGGGCTCAATCCGAAAGAAGCGAACAACCCGGCGGTCGCCGATGGCGTGCTCGAGCTGTGCGCGCACTACCTCGGCAAGGATGGCGTCGTCGCGGTCGGCGAGATCGGCTATGACGATCAGACCGCGGCGGAAGACAAATACTTCGCCGCGCAGATCGAGCTCGCCCGCAAGTTCGACCTGCCGGTGCTGATCCACACGCCGCATCGCGACAAGAAGCGCGGCACCGAGCGCACGATCGCGGCGGTGCGCGAGCAGAGCTTCCCCGAGGAGCGCGTGCTGATCGACCACAATAATGAAGAGACGCTGCCGCTCGTGCTCGCGACCGGTTGCTGGGCCGGCCATTCGATCTACCCGAACACGAAGATGGACGAGCCGCGGATGGCGGCGCTGGTCAAGAAGTACGGAGCGTCGCGGATCATCGTGAACAGCGCGGCCGACTGGGGCGTGAGCGATCCGCTCAAGGTGCCGAAGACGGTCGCGGCGATGCGCGCGGCCGGGATCGGTGAACGCGAGATCGAAACGATCGTGTGGGCGAACCCGATCGCGTTCTTCGGTCAGACCGGGCGGCTCGCCGCGAGCGATCTCGAAGCACCCGCGCGCTTCGACCAGGCCGAGCTGTTCGAAGGCAACTCGGTCTTGCGTGGCCAATCGGCGCGGAAGTCTTGATGTAACTTCGTACATCAACCGTTGTCGCCGCCGCCTGATCGAGCCGGCGATTCGAGTTGCCGGCTGCCGCGGTTTCAACTTCCCGTAGTTGCGTTCACACGCGCGCGGCACGTGCTTTGCGTTCGGCGTGCGCATCATGCGCAGCTTGTTTCACTTATTCCTGCGACGAACCGACACGTCGGTGCGTCTGGACGAGGCCATGACCTCGCCTCTTCGCGCTTCGCTCTATCTCGGCGGCCTGTCTGCGGTGCTCGCGAGTTGCACCGGCACCGCGCCGCCTCCGCCGATCACGACCGTCGACTGCGTCGCCGACAAGTGCGACGGCACCGCGGTCGTGCCGGGTGTCGCCGAGCAGCGGGTGTTCCCGAACCTGACGTTCAACTTTCCGGTCCAGATGGTGTTCTCGCCGTCGGACAACCATCGTGCGTTCGTCGTCGAGCACAGCGGCACGGTGCGCACGTTCGACGTGACGTCCGCGAATTCCGCCGACATCGCACTCGATATCTCGAACCGCGTCCACATGGATCCGCCGCCGCACAGCGAAGCGGGCCTGAACGCGATCGCGATCGATCCGACCGCGAACGTGATGTACGTCACCTACGACGCGATCAGCCCCGACGATCCGAACAACGCGTTGCGCATGCGCTGGCGGTTGTCGCGGTTCACGAGCAGCGACGGCAAGTCGTTCGATGCAAACAGCGAGCAGATCCTGATCGAGATGGACAAGAACGCCGACGAGCACAACGCGGGGATGCTCGCGTTCGGCCAGGACGGCTTCCTCTACGTCTCGGTCGGCGACGGCGGTCCGTCGTTCGATCCGAACTCGTTCGGTCAGAACACGTTCGCGCTCTACGGCAAGATGTTGCGGCTCGACGTCCACACGACCGCGGCCGACCCGACCGATCCGGTCAAAGGCCCCGACCTGTTTCGGTTTCGCGCGGCGGCGGGTGGCGGTCGCGTGCTGATCGATCACGACACGACGGACGGCAACGGGACGCGCACGCTGCCATACGGCATCCCGAGCGACAACCCGTTCTCGGATGGCTCGAGCGGTCGCCCGGAGGTCTACGCATACGGTCTGCGCAACCCGTGGCGCTGGAGCTTCGACGCCGACGGCACGCTGTGGGAAGGCGACGTCGGCCAAGACGCGTACGAGGAGATCAATCAGATCACGAAGGGCGGCAACTTCGGTTGGGGCGTGCTCGAAGCCAATCACTGCGCGCCGGGCCACAACCCGTGCCCGCTCGATGGCGCGATCGCTCCGATCACCGAGATCCAGCACGGCCCGACGATGAACGCGGTGATCGGCGGCTACAAGTATCGCGGCACCGCGATGCCGCTGCTCGTCGGCGACTACGTGTTCGCGAACTTCTCGCCCGGCACGATCTACGGCGTGTTCGACGAGAACGGTACGCAAGCGCCCGAGGTCCTCGGCGGCTTGCCGCAATCGATCTCTGGCATGGCCGAGGATCCGGACGGCGAGCTCTACGTCATGGATCTGCTCAAGGGCGGCATCTACGAGCTCGTCGCGGGCCCGACGCACTCCGCGACCGGCCAGGCGCCGCCGTACAAGTTCCTGATGCGCGCCGGCATCGGCACCGACGCAGGTGCGCGCGCATACTACGCCTCGATCATCCCGAACCTCGATCCGACGACGCTGACGATCAACGGCGCGCCGTTCACCGAGCAGCAATGGGAAGCGCAGACGTTCGGCTCGCTGCCGACCGTCGCGGGCTACTACCAGAACGCGCTCGACCTCGGGTTCTGGCGCGACATGGTGTGCACGACGACGATCACGCCGGGCAGCGGCGGTTGCCGCGTTCGCAACTATCGCAACGAGGCCGACAAGAACCCGGCGCTCACCGGCAACCTCGGTACGGTGACGATGGACGTCAGCCCTCAGGGCTTCACGCGGTTCTACGTGTTCGGCCCGGACAGCACGCTCAGCCCGTTCGCGGTGCTCGACGACGAAGGCAAGAAGTTCGTGCCCGAGTTGTGCACGACGTGTCACGCCGGCAAGTACACCGGCGCCGGCTCGAGCCCAGATCTCGGCTCGATGTTCCGCGAGTTCGAGCCGCGGTCCGACGAGTTCGTCGCGGTCTCTCCGGACCCCGGCAACCTGGCGCCGGTGCTGGTCGAGGAGTCGGACTTGACGCGCGATCAAGCCGAGGAGCAGTGGGCCGCGCTCAACGACGCCGCGCACGCCGCGAACGCTTCGATCCACACCGAAGCGCAGGGCGCGCCGGTCGGCACCGATCACGCGGTCGCCGCGACGAACGCGTACATCGAGGCGCTCTACTCGGGGCGCAACCCGGTCGTCGTCCGGCCACCGGACGACCCGGCGCTCATGCCGGAGTCGTGGGGCCCCCGCACCGGCGAAGACGCCACGCTGGTCGCGACCAAAGCGACGACGTGGGTCCAGCTGTCCTCGCGCTACTGCATGGGCTGCCATCGCTCGAACGCGCTCGACTTCGCCGATTACGCGAACTTCCAGGCGCTGTCGTCGACGCTCGGCACCGAATCGGTGCTCGACCACTACATGATCGACGACCGGAACGACCCGACCCGCGCGACGACGCTGTACATGCCGCAGGCCGAGCTCGCGTTCAATCGGTTGCAGCAAGACGTGTCGACGCGCTTCGACTCGGACGACTGGGCGAACCAGGCGAATTCGCCGACCGTGCCGGTGACCGAGCTCAGCATCGAGGTCGACGGTGCGGCGTTCACGTCGCCTGGCCAAGACGTGTGGATCACCGGCAACATCTCGCAGCTCGGCAACTGGAATCCCGCGGGCGGCGTGCTGCTGCAGGGAACGCCGATCAACGGGCAATGGACCGGCGTGTGGAAGGGCTCGGTCGTCGTGCCGCAAGGCATGAACATCCAGTGGAAGGCGACGATCCTCGACAACAGCGGCAAGACCCTGCAATGGGAGCCCGATCTGCCGACGAACAGCCATAACCGCGAATTCAGCGTGCCGTCGGCCGACGCGTCGAGCGTCACCGTGACCTGGGGGCAGCCATGACCCGCGCGGCGACCGCGATTTGCGGCGATACTCGACCGATGACCGTATCGATCATCCAGCGCGTCGCTGTGATGGTCGAGTATCCGGTCGTGTTCACGCGCGGCGCGTTCGATCTCGCGAACCCCGTGCTCGCCGAGACGCTCGCGCGACGCGAGCCGGATCGCCGGCATCGGTTCGTCGCCGTGATCGATAGCGGCGTCGCGGCGCGGTGGCCGACGCTCGCCGCCGACATCGCGGCGTATGCGCGGCGCTACGAGCTCGAGCTCGCCGCGCCGCCGTGGGTGATCCCCGGTGGCGAGGACGCGAAGCGCGACGACGTGCTCGCGCAGCTGCATCGTGCGCTCGCCGGGCTGCGCATCGATCGTCACTCCTACGTGATCGCGATCGGCGGCGGCGCGATGCTCGACGTCGTCGGCTATGCGGCGGCGACGTTGCATCGCGGCGTTCGGCTCGTGCGGATGCCGACGACCGTGCTCGCGCAGAACGACGCGGGGGTCGGCGTCAAGAACGGGATCAACGCGTTCGGCGCGAAGAACTTCCTCGGCACGTTCGCGGCGCCGTTCGCGGTGATCGACGACAGCGACTTCCTGGCGACGCTCGAGCCGCGCGATCGCATCGCAGGCATGGCGGAAGCGGTCAAGGTCGCGCTGATCCGCGACGCGGCGTTCTTTCGCTGGCTGGTCGACCACGCGGCCGAGCTCGCGGTGTTCGACACCGAGGCGGTCGAGTACATGATCCGGCGCTGCGCCGAGCTCCACCTCGCGCACATCGCGGGCGGCGGCGATCCGTTCGAGCAGGGCAACGCGCGTCCGCTCGATTTCGGCCATTGGTCGGCGCACAAGCTCGAGCTCATGTCGCACCACGCGCTTCGCCACGGCGAGGCGGTCGCGATCGGCATCGCGCTCGACAGCGCGTACTCGGCCGAGGCCGGCCTGCTCGCGCCCGCCGACTTCGACGCGATCGTGGGCCTGCTCGTCGCGCTCGGACTGCCGACCGCACATGCGCTGCTCCGTGACCCCGCGCTGCTCGAAGGGCTCGCCGAGTTCCGCGAGCACCTCGGCGGCGAGCTGTGCATCCCGTTGCTCGCCGGCATCGGCCAGGTCGTCGAGGCCAACGACCTCGCCGAGGCCACGCTCCGCCGCGCCATCGAACGAATCACGCAGGCCGTTGCCGAAATCAACGCGCCTGTCTCTGCGGCGTCGGTCTAGCCGCCATTTCCTCGTTTTCAGGAGCGCGGCGATGGCACATCGCGTGCTCCAAGCAGGTTCGCTCATGCGTCTCTCCCCGTTGCTCGTCCTCTTGACCCTAGGCATCGCCGCGGGCGCCGCTCGCGCCGATACCGGCGTCGGGAACGCGTGGCACATCCCGACCGGCGCGGAGCCGGGGATCGCCACGATGCGCGGCCCGGTCCACGGCATCGTCGCCGGCACCGCGGTCAGCGTGTACAGCGGCAATCAGTTTCAGGGTGCCGGCAACGCCGGCAACCAGCTCCAGACCGGCAGCGCGGTGATCTACAAGCACCTCGCCGACGCGAGCTGGACGAGCGCGCCGATGACGTTCGTCTCGCAGAGCGGCAACAACAAGTACTTCGTCGCGACGATCCCGGGCACCGCGCTGAGCTCGGGCGACGTCATCGAGTATTACCTGCAGATCGCGTACAGCGATCACGCGACGACGTTCCTGTTCGGCGGCGACGACGGCTCGCAGGCGACGCTCGACGAAGCGACCGCGCGAGCCGGCGCGTTCGCGTTCGGGGTCGAGTGGCCGCTCGCGCCGAGCGGTGACGCCGCCGAGGCCTCGAGCGGGGTGTGGCAGGCCAAGCTCTACACCGCGTCGGGCCACATCGGCCTCGTGCAAGCCCGCGGCACCGAGATCGATCTCGCGCCGCCGAGCGCGAAGCTCGCCGACAATTGGCTGCCGATCGGCGCCGTTGTCAACCAGTCGGCGCTCAGCGATGGCTTGCAGCTCGAGCAGACCTGGGGAACGCGCACGGTCACCGCGCAGCTCCGGTTCACGGCCGAAGGCGTACTGCACTACGAGGTCACCGACTGGGGCGGCAGCGCGCCGACCGAGACCCAGATCGCGGCAGCGAGCACGAGCGACGAGCACTTCTACGGCTTCGGCGAGAAGTTCGACGGCCTCGATCAAGCCGGCAAGTCGGTCCACATCTTGACGACGGATCATCCGGGCGCGAAGGGCGATAACTCGTACGCGGTCGCGCCGTGGTTCATCAGCAGCCACGGCTATGGCTTTCAGCTCGACTCGACCGCCGAGGCGCAGCTCGACATGCGAGCCTCCGCCGCCGATCGGTTCACCGCGCATCTGTCGTTCGGCAAGCTCGCGATCAACCTCGTCGGTGGCCCGGCGCCGCGCGACGTGCTGACGCGCTACACCGGCTACGCCGGTCGAGCCGCGTTGCCGCCGGCGTGGGCGTTCGGCCCGTGGATCTCGTCGGACGTCTGGCACGACGGCGGCGAGGTTCGCTACGTCGTGACCAAGGAGCTCCAGCTCGGCATTCCCGCGTCGGTGTTCGTGTTCGATTCGCCGTGGGAGCTCGCCTACAACGACTTTCAATGGAACATGACGCAGTTCTCGGCGGGCGGGACGTTCGAAGGTCAGGCGTACGCCGGGTTCGCGTCGGCCGCCGACATGCTCGCGTTCCTGCGCGCGAGTGGTCTGCGCGTCGTCGTGTGGCTCACGCCGTTCGTCGACACGTCGTCGTACGACGAAGGCATCGCGGGCGCGAACCTCGGCCAGGCCTCGACCTACGATGCGGCTGCGAGCAACGGCTTCTTCGTGCGATCGAGCCCCGGCGGCGCGCCGCTCGTCACGACGTGGTGGAAGGGCGTGGGCAGCCCGGTCGACTTCACGAACCCGGCGGCGGCGTCGTGGTTCACGCAGCAGCTCCAGCAGGTGGTCAGCGACAGCAACGGCACGATCGGCGGGTTCAAGACCGACGACGGCGAAGCCGACTACATCCCGCTGACCGCGAGCTACGCCGACGGCCGTACCGGCGTCGAGATGAAGAACGGGTTTTGCGTCGAATATCTCAAGGCGGTGTGGAACGTGCTCGGCAGCGACGGCCTGGTGTTCGCGCGCAGCGGCTTCACCGGCACGCAGGCGTATCCCGGCATGTGGGCCGGCGACAACGAGCCGAACTTCGGCACCGACAACGGCTTGCCGACCGTCGTGTCGGCCGGGATGTCGGCGGCGATGTCGGGCTACGCGATCTGGGGCAGCGATATCGGCGGCTATCAAGACGTCAACCCGAGCTCGACGCCCGAAGATCTGTTCATGCGCTGGACCCAGTTCGGCGCGCTGTCGCCGGTGATGCAGATGCATCGCCAAGTCACCGCGGGCAAGCAGTATCCGTGGAGCTACGGCGACGCGGCGCTCGCGAACTTCAAGGCCTACGCGCAGCTGCACACGACGCTGTTCCCGTATCTATATTCCGCTGCGAAGCAAGCGACGGTCGACGGCATCCCGGTGATGCAGCCGCTACCGCTGGTCGCCCCTGGCGATGCGACCGCTGCGACGATCGGCGACGAGTACATGCTCGGCGATGCGCTGCTCGTCGCGCCGGTGATCACGCAGAGCGTGACGACGCGCTCGGTGTATCTGCCGGCGGGCGGTTGGTTCGATTTCTGGACGAACGCCCACGTCGATGGCGGCCAGACCGTCACGTGGACCGGCACCGACTCGACGCAGACGCCGATCTACGTCAAGGACGGCGGTATCGTCACGCGGCTGCCGCCCGGTGTGCAGTCGCTCAACGATGCGACCTATGTCGGTAATGCGGCGATCGCGACGAGCGACGGCTCGCTCGACTTTCTGGTGTACCCGGCTGGCAGCTCCGAGGCGACGCTGTACGACGGCACGACGCTGACGTCGAACGCGAGTGACAGCACGACGACGCTGACGCTGACCGGTGGGACTCGTGGCGTGACGTTCGAGGTCTACTCCTCGGCGCATCCCACCGGCGTGCTGCGCGATGGCGCGACGCTGCCCGAGGTTGCGCCCGGAGCGCTCGTCGCCGATTCGTGGTCCTATGACGGCACGTTCGTGAACATCGCGCTGTCGAGCGCGACGACGACGACGCTCGTGCTCGACGGCACCGCGGGCCCTGGCAAGGGCGACGGCGACGACTCGGCGACGACACCGGGCGGATGCGGCGGATGCGCGACCGGCGGCAGCGGCGGTGCGGGTTGGCTCGCGCTCGTCGCGGTGGTCGCGGGCTCGCTCCGACGGCGCCGGCGGCGTAACGTCTGAGCATGCAGCTCGCGTCGTCCGACGGTCGGGTCGCCGAGCTCGGGTATTGCTACAACGTGCTGCCGGGCGAGAGCGTCGCGGCGCTCGTCGACCAGCTCCGGCGGATCTGCGGCCCGGTCCGCGCGCGGCTCGGCGTCGCCCGGCTCGGGGTGGGGTTGTGGATCGCGCGCGATGCCGCGACCGAGCTCGTCCGCGATCCAACGGCGCGGCGTCGGCTCGCGAGCGCGCTCGCCGCGGAGCAGCTGTACTGCTTCACGCTCAACGGTTTTCCATACGGCGGGTTTCACGCGCCGCGGGTCAAGGAGCAGGTGTTCGAGCCGAGCTGGGCGCAACCGGCGCGGGTCGACTACACGCTCGATCTCGCGCTGATCCTCGCCGAGTTGCTGCCCGATGACGTCGAGGCCGGCTCGATCTCGACCGTGCCGATCGGTTCGGCGCAGACCGATCGCGCGGCGGCTCGCGACGGCCTGGCGCGCGCCGCCGACGGGCTCGAAGCGATCGCGCGACGCACGGGGCGGCGGATCGAGCTCGCGGTCGAGCCCGAGCCCGGTGCTGGCTTCGAGCGCGCGACCGAGCTCGCGACGTATCTGCGCGGCTCGAGCATCGCCGTGTGCTTCGACTGCTGTCACGCCGCAGTGGTCGGTGAGGATCCCGCGACGGCGTTGCACGCCATGGCTGATGCGGGCGTGCGCTGCGCGAAGATCCAGATCTCGAGCGCGCTGGTCGCTCGCGAGCCAGAGCGCGAGGCGCCGGCGCTCGCCGCACTCGCCGAGCCGCGTTACTTCCATCAAGTGCGCAGCGATCGCGGCGGCGCGATGGATCTACCCGACGCGCTCGCCACGCTCGATCGCGGCTCGCCGTGGCGCATCCACTTCCACGTACCGGTGCATCGCGCCGAGCTCGCCGGGTTCGCGACGACCCGCGAGGCGATCGCGCCGGTGCTCGCCGCGGCGCTCGCGATGCCGGGGCCGTTGCCGCACCTCGAGGTCGAGACGTACACGTGGGGCGTGCTTCCGACCGCGGATCGCGCGACCGGCGATGGCGCGCTCGTCGACGGCATCGCGCACGAGCTGCGCTGGGCGATCGCGGAGCTCGCGACACATGGGGTGCACCCGCGATGACCAAGCTCGCGATCATCGACATCGTCGGGCTGACCCCGAAGCTGCTCGCGCACATGCCGCGCGTTGCCGCGGTCGCGACCGGCGGGTTTCGCGCCGAGCTCGGCACGGTGCTGCCCGCGGTGACTTGCTCGGTGCAGTCGACACTGCTGACCGGGACGCTGCCGCGCGATCACGGCGTCGTCGGCAACGGCTGGTTGTTTCGCGATCAGTCCGAGATCTGGTTGTGGCGCCAGTCGAACAAGCTCGTCGCCGGCGAAAAACTATGGGACGCCGCGCGCCGCGTGCTCGGGCGCGACGTGACCTGCGCGAACCTGTGCTGGTGGTACGCGATGGGCTCGACCGCCGACATCGCGGTGACGCCGCGGCCGGTCTACTACGCCGATGGCCGCAAGGCGCCGGGCGCGTACACCCAGCCGGCGAGCGTCGGCGCGGATCTGGTCAAGCACCTCGGCGAGTTCCCGCTGTTTCAGTTTTGGGGCCCGGGCGCGGGCCTGGCGTCGTCGGCGTGGATCGCCGCCGCGGCGCGCCGCGTGTTCGATGCGCACCATCCCGACCTCTCGCTCGTCTACCTGCCGCACCTCGACTACGACTTGCAGCGCTATGGCTCGAGCGGACCGGAGGCGATTCGCGCGGCGATCGAGCTCGATGTCGTCGCCGGCGAGCTGATCGATTACTTTCGCGCGCGAGACGTCACGGTCGTCGTGTTGTCGGAGTACGGCATCACCGACGTCGCGCGGCCGGTCCACGTCAACCGCCGGTTGCGCGAAGCGGGCCTGCTCGACGTCGCGTGGAACGACGCGGGCGAATTGCTCGATACGTTCACCTCCCGCGCGTTCGCGGTCGCCGATCATCAAGTCGCCCATGTCTATACGTCGGACCCGGACGCGACGGCCGCCGCCCGCGCCGCGCTCGCCGATCTCCCGGGCATCGCCGAGATCCTCGACGACGACGGCAAGCGCGCCGCCGGGCTCGATCATCCGCGCGCCGGCGAGCTCGTGCTCGTCGCCGAGCCCGACGCGTGGTTCACGTACTACTACTGGCTCGACGATCTCCGCGCGCCCGACTTCGCGCCGACCGTCGAGATCCATCGCAAGCCTGGGTACGATCCGGCCGAGCTGCTGTTCGCCGATGGCAAGGCGAAGGCGCGCGCGGTGTTGCGGCTCGCACAGAAGGCGCTCGGCTTTCGCTACGTGATGGACGTCATCCCGATCGACGGCGATCGCGTCCGCGGCTCGCACGGCCGGATCCCGGCGACGCCCGACGACGGCCCGGTCCTGCTGTGCAGCGATCCGCGGTTCGCGCGCGCGAAGCTCGACGCGACCGACGTGATGGAGCTCGCGCTCGATCTGATGCGCTGAGCGCGTCAGGTCGGCGAGAAGAACTGCTTGAGCAACAGCGCTGGAAACACGAGCAACGCGACGGTCAGCGCCCAGAACGGCTCGCCGGCGACGGCGCAGACCGCCGCGTCGATCACCGGGATCAGCATGATGCCGCCGCCGATCGCGCGCCCGGTCGACCGGCCGTCGTGGCGATACCACACCGGCGACCAGTTCAGCCAACCGAGCGCGAGCGCGAGCGCGATCCACGGCCACGCCCAGCGCGTCGCGGGAATGCCCGGCGCGGTGACCAGCGCGATCACGACGGTGATCGCGAGCACCGCGAGGAACGCGAGCCCGGTCCGCGCCCGCCGCCTCGTGTTGCCGTCGACCTCGTCGCGCGCGATGTACGTCAAGCCGGTCACGTAGAGCGCGAGCACGATCGGGCCGGCGAGCGCGATCGGCGGCCACGCGGCGGACAGCGACAGCCCGGTCGAGATCGCGAGCGCGAGATCCAGCCCGCGGCACGCGCCCATGACGAGCGGACCGATCGGCGTTGCCTTCGCGCCGGCGTCGTAGACCAGGATGCACGCGGCCAGCACGACCGCGAGCGTGCCGGGTGCGCGGCCGATCCACGCCGCGATCAGGATGCCGGCGGCCATGAGGCCCGCGCCGAGCAGCGCCGCGGTCGCGACCGAGACCGCGCCGCTCGGGATCGGCCGGGTCGGACGCTCGCGGGCGTCGATCTCGCGATCGAGCACGTCGTTGAGCACGATGCCGGCGAGGTACAGGCAGCCCGACGCGAGCAGGATCGCGCAACCGCGGTCCGGCACCGCGATGCCGAGCGCGAGCAACACGACCAGACCGGCGAGCGCATCGGCGAACGCGGTGAACAGGTTTGGCGGGCGAAGCAAGGCGAGCAAGCTCGTCATCACGGCTTCTTCGCCGGCGCTGCCGCCTCGTCCTGAAGCGACGCCGGCAACGGAGGCAGCTCGTTGATCGCCGGCAACAGCACGATCTCGATGCGGCGGTTCTTCTGCCGTCCGTCCGCGGTGGTGTTCGCCGCGATCGGATCATGCTCGCCGACGCCCGCGGGGATCAGGTTCTTCGCGTCCATGCCGGCGGTCACCAGCACGCGCGTCACGGTCAGCGCGCGCTCGGTCGACAGCTCCCAGTTGTCCTTCGGCACGCACGCGGCCGCCGCGGCGTCGTTCGCCTTCGGCTTCGCGAAGTCTTGATTGTCGGTGTGGCCGACGACGAGGAACCGGCGATCCGCGAACTTCTTCAGCACCGCCGCGACCTCGACGACGGCGTACTCGCCCTGCTTCGACAGCACGCTCGATCCCGAAGGGAACAGGACCTCGGACGGCAGCGATACGACCAGCGCACCGCGCCGCGCCACGACGCGCAGCTGACCGGTATCGATCATCTTCGCGAACTGCTTCTGGATGTCGTCGATCGCGGCCATCCGCTTGTCGGCCTCGGCTTTCTGCGCGCGGAGCTGGGTCAGCTCGTCCTTCGTCGCGTTGAAGTTCTTCGCGAGATCACCGCTCTGACTCTCGAGCCCGCTCGCCTTGCTCGTCTCGGTCGCGAGCGCGGTCTTGCACTCGCTCGCTTGCTTCGCGGCCGTCGCGCTCTGGGCTTGCGCGCTCGTCAGACTCTTCGCGCATTCGCCTTGGTCGTCGGCGGCCTGGTGCGCGGCCTGGCGGTAAGTCCATGCGAAGTAGCCGCCGGCACCCGCGGCGCCGGTGACGATGATCGCGTAGAGCCAGAGCCGCCACGGGAACCGGCGGGGCGGTTTGGCGAACCTGTCGGTAGCGGGTACGGCGGGCGGACGTTGGGCCATGGCGCCTCCTCGCCTGACGATACCGTCGTTAGCGGCCGGCGTCGCTACCCGCCGGCAGGTCGGTGGAGCTCGACGAGCAAGCCGGTACAGCCATCGGTGACCTGCACCGTTGCGTCGTCGATCGCGGCCACGCCGGTGAGACAGCGCGTCACGCTCGCGGGGAACGTGTCGCGCGGCTGCGCGCCGTAGATCGTGCGCACGGTTCCGGAGCCGTCGACCACGCCGCTGGGGTCCGCCGCGAGCTGCCGCACCGTCGAGGTCGAGCTCGTGTAAACGTTGCCAAGCGCGTCGCAGCTGAGGCCGCGCGGGGCATCGACGGGGAACGTCGCGGCGGGGCCGCCATCGCCCGACGAGTCGGCGACGCCGTTGCCGAGCACGGTCGAGATCACACTGTGGGAGTCGATCCGCCGGATCCGGTGATTGCCCGTGTCGGCGATGAACAGGTCACCGTCAGGGCACACCGCGATCGCCTGAGGCTGGTAGAGCAGGGCGTTGGTCGCAGCGCCACCGTCGCCATCGTACCCGAGCGTCGCCGGTGTGCCGGCGATCGTAGCGATGGTGCTCGCGCCGAGATCGATCGCGCGGATCACGTGGTTGCCGGTGTCGGCGACGTAGAGCCGATGCGTGGCCGCGTCGAGATAGAGCCCGGTGGGCGAGCGAAACATCGCGGTGGCGACGGCGCCGTCGGCGAAACCGGTCGCGCCCGCGGTGTTCGCGAACGGCGCGATCGTCCACGTATCGGCGTCGTTCGGGTCGACCACGGTGATCGCGTCGATGCGATTCGTCGACGACTCGACGACATAGAGCACACTCGCCGCCGCATCGAAGGCGATACCGGAGACGGTTCCGAAGCTCGAAGCGCGAAACCGCGCGAGCTGCCCGGTCGCGGTGCCTTGGGGATAGCGCCCGGCGATCACTGCGACCACCGAGGTCGTCGTCCCGAGACCTTCGACCGTGCCGCTGATCCCGCCGGCGATCAGGGTCTCGGGCAACCCCGGACCGGCGATCAGCGCCTGCGGGTTCGCGAGGTGGGCCTGCGCGATCGGGCCCGTGCCCTCGGGATCGACCTGGCCGGCCACCGTGTCGATGATGCCGGTCGCGGGATCGACGCGGCGAATCCTCTGGTTCTCGTAGTCGGCCACATAGATCGCGCCGGTCGCGTCGATCGCGACGTCCTGCGGCGAGAACAACGAGGCCGAGGTGGCGAGCCCACCGTCCCCGATGAACGAATACTGGCCGCCACCGCCGACGACGGTCGTGATGATGTTGGTGGTCGCGTCGAGGCGCCGGATCTTGTCGCTGTACGAGGCGCAGATGTAGGCGTTTCCCGCCGCATCGACCGCGACGCACGACGGGTGATCGACCTGCGCCGCGGTTCCGGGCCCGCCGTCGCCCATCGACCCCTGGGTCCCGAGGCCCGCGACGGTCGAGATCAGGCCGGCGGCAGTCACCCGGCGCACACGGTTGTTGTCGTTGTCGGCGATCCAGAGATTTCCGGCGCTATCGACCGCGATCCCGAGCGGGTAGTTCAGCATCGCGCTCGTCGCCGCGACGTTCTCACCCGCGTAGCCTGCGGTTCCGTTGCCGGCCACGGTCGAGATCACGCCGGTCGTCGCGTCGACGCGGCGGATCCGCTGGTTGCTCGAGTCCGAGATGAAGATATTGCCGTGGCCGTCGATCGCGAGGCCGACCGGCCCGTCGAGCGCAGCGCTGGTCGCCGGACCGCCGTCGCCGGAGAACCCGGTCGTGCCGTTGCCGGCGACGGTCGTGATGATCGAGGTCACCGCGTCCACCCGGCGGACGAGATCGTTGTCGAGGTCGACGAAGTAGAGGTTGCCGGCGGCATCGAAGCGGACGCTGATCGGCTCACCGGCGTTGGCGTCGACCGCGAGCCCGCCATCGCCGAGCGTGGCAAAGAGGTCGCCGCCGGCGATCGTCGAGATCACGCCGGTCGCCGGGTCGACGCTGCGAACCCGGCTGTTGCCGGAGTCCGCGACCGCGATATCGCCGGCCGCGTTCACCGCGATGCTCGTGGGATAACTCAACGGTGCGGCGGTCGCGGCGCCACCGTCGCCGGAGTAACCGCGCGAGCCCGTGCCGGCCGCGGTCGCGATCACGCCCGACGGGCTGACCTCGCGGACGCGCTGGTTGTTGCCGTCCGCGATGAACATGTTGCCGGCGGAATCGACCGCGACGCTGAAGGCCGAGATCGCTGCTGCGGTCGCGAGACCGCCGTCGCCACCGAACCCGGTCGCGTTGCTACCCGCGACGGTCGAGATCAGGTGTGTGGTCGCGTCCACTCGACGGATGCGGGAGTTGCCGTAGTCGGCGATATAGAGATTGCCCGCGCGGTCGAGCGCGATGCCCTGCGGGTTCTGGAGCTGCGCCGCGGTCGCCGGACCGTTGTCTCCGGAGAACCCGGCCGTACCGATGCCCGCGTACGTCGTGATGATGCCGGTCGCTGCGTCGACGCGTCGGACGCGATGACCGTACTGCTCGGACACGAACATGTTGCCCGCCGCGTCGAACACGACGCCGTAGGGCGAGCTCACGGTCGCGGCGGTCGCGACGCCGCCATCACCGGCCGAGGCGCCGTTGCCGACGCCGACGACGGTGCTGATCAACCCGGTGTCGACATCGACGCGGCGAACCCGGCCGTTCTGCGTATCGGCGATGTAGAGATCTCCGAGGCCGTCGACCGCGACTCCGAAAGGATGCCACAACGACGCACTCGTCGCCGGGACACCGTCGCCCGAGACGAACGCATGGTCGTCGTCGCCGGCGACCGTCGTGATGATCCCGGTGATCGCATCGATCCGGCGGATGCGATTGTTGCCGTTGTCGGCGACGAAGATGTTGCCGAGCCCGTCGACGGCGAGCGCCGCGGCATACGCGAACTGCGCGTAGATCGCAGGGCCACCGTCGCCGGCGAATCCGTCGACGCCGCTGCCCGCGACGGTCGTGACCACGCCGGTCGCCGCGTCGATCCGGAGCACGAGCGCGTCGCCGCTGTCGATGACATACGTGTTGCCCTCGCGATCGACCGCGACGCCTTCGGGCAGCCAGAGTCCGGTCGCGGTCGCCTTCGCATCGCCGCCGACGAGCGCGTTCGCGGTCCAACTCGTGACCATGCACGCGTTACAGCCGTCGGCGGGATTGTCGTTGCCGTCGTCGCATTCCTCGCCGGCTTCGACGACTCCGTCGCCGCAGAACTGGATACACACGCCATCGAGGCACGTGCCGGGCGCGCTCGACGTCGGGGTGCAAGCGGCCCCATCGGGAACGCCCATGCATGCGTCGATCTGATCCTGCGCGACACACGCGTCACCGTCGGGCGAGCACACGTCGTTCGCGGGACACAGCGTGGCGCCGCACGACACGAGATTGTCTCGGATGCACCCTCCGGCCGCTAGCGCAAGCGCGATCCCGGCGAGCGCGGGCCGCGACACCACGCTCAGCGCAAGCCGAGGCTGCGGCCCAGCTCGATCGCGAGCGCCGACTCCGGGTGGCGTTCGATCCGCTTCGCGCGCGGCTTGTGGCGCGCGGGCAGGTCGGTCAACGACATCGCGATCTCCGGCTTGCGCGCGGGAATCTGCGGTGGGTCGTCGCCGTCGCCATCGCCGTCGTCTTCCGCTGCCACCGCGACATCGGGATCGAGCGAATCGTCGATGCGCAGCGTCTTGACCACGGTCTGACCGAGGCGCTCGACGGTGATCTGGACCTCGAGGCTGTCCTTGTCGCGACCGAATGCCGCGACGGCTTGCTCGATCGTCGACACGGCGACGCCGTCGATCTTGCGAATCACGTCGCCCTCGGCGAGCGTGCCGAGGCCGAACCACGACGACGGCACCATGACGCCGGATGGCGCGCCGCCGGCGGTGACTTGGGTGAACGTATGGCTCTTGTTCGTCACGAGATCGCGGAACCGCTCGAACTGCTGGACGCGGTCGCGGTACCGATCGCGCGAGATCGTCGCCTCGGCGGCGTCGAGCTTGACCGCGACGCGGACCACGATGGCCTGCGTGCCGCGCATGACATCGAGATAGAAGATCGCTCCGCCGTTGTTCAGCATCGTCAGCCGGGTAGCCGGCTGGCCATTGATCGCCCGAACGAGATCGCCTTTGACGAGCCCGAGCGATGGGTTGTCGCGCAACGCGAGTAAGCCGACGGGCTCGTCGTGTTGTTCGATCAACCCGGGCACCGCCGCGGCCATATCGTTCGCGGTGATCGCTCGGTCGATCACATCCGCTCGGGTCGCTCGGGCGAGCCCGACGACGAGGACGACGACGAACAAGAGTGTCCTCATCGTTCCAAATTATCACAGCGAGCAATTCCCCCGCGGATCTTGCGATGCCTTCATCGGCCTACATCGGCGCTGCCGTAGGTCGTGCCCGGCGTGCGGCCGTCGCGCACGCGTCCGATGATCGTGATCAGCTCGAGCGCGGCCACGGCCGAGCATAGCCGGGTGGACGGCCGTCGGCCGATCGTGTGCCGACACCCGGGGAAGTCTCAGAAGTCTGAGGACCAGCTAAACCCGTTCGGCCAGTTACGCGGGCACTGATCTTGCTGCTCGTCACGCCATGCGCCTTCGATTCGCCGCTCCGTGCGTCGTCGCGGCATGCACCAGCCTCAGCCCGCCCGCGACGACCGCGGGAACGTGTACTCCGCCGTTGTCGTGCAGCGGGCCCGAGTGCCAGCTCGCCACCGCCGAGACCGACGGCAGCCTGTGCCCGGCGTTCGAGCAGCACTATGGGGATTATACGATCATCACCCAACAGGGTACGGATACCGAGACCGCGCTCTACTATGACGCGACCGGCAACCTGGCGGCGTCGGTGCACACCGAGCCCAGCGGCAAGTCCGACTGTGCCGGCTCCGCCGCTTTCACCGCAGAGGCATGCCAGACGCCAACGACGATGCTCGCGGTGTGCGGCGCCCAGCCGTGAGACGGCCCCGAACGCAATAGCGCCGGTTGCTCGGGCGTTCGCCTGTCATGCTCGGTCGGCTCGCACTCGCGGTGGTCGGGGTCGCGGCCGCCGGCTCGATCGCGGCGGCCGATCCGCTCGAGCTCGCCGCGATGGACGGTCCATATCCGACGCTGCGCACGTTCTGCGAGCGCACCGTGCTCGGCGCCGCGGGCTTGCTTGTTGTCGGCGAGTGCCCGATCTCGAAGGTGACCCCTCTCGATGCCCCGTGGAGCGCAGGGACGTTCGTCCGGTTCGACGTCCACGCCGGCGAGCCGATGTGGTACGCGGCGATCTTCGCGCGCGACGGCTGGTACGTCACCGACGTGCCGATCTGCAGCGGTCGCGGCTGCGAGCCGTTCATCGGCCCGATCGCGATGTTCGACACCGACGGCGGTCCACAGCTCGCGAAGTTCTCCGCTGGCTGGCTCCAGCCGGAGCGCCCGGGACCGATCCCGTACAGCTTGGAGCAGCGAGTCGACCTGATCTGCGCGCCCGGGTCGGGGGCGGCGCCGGCGTGTACGAGCGTACCGGTCAAGATCGCGATCACTCAAGATACGGATCCCGACGCCGCGCCGCGGACTCGGATCGCCGCGCGCACGAACCTGCGGGTGGCGGCGCGTTGGCGTTCCGATCGGCTCGTGTTGAGAGTGTCCGGCACGCACCGCGTCACCGGCCACAATCGCGAAGCGACCGGGTGGCGCAAGACCATCGCGTCGATCGTCGGTCGTCACGTCCTGCCGCTGCCGTGAGTCACTTCGCAGCGAGGACCGATTCGACCATCTGTTGCGACATCGGGTGGTACGACGCCCGGCACTTCGCGTAGCTCGCGATCGCGAGATCGCGCGTGCGCGGATCGGCGGCGAGCGCGGTGTAGAGCGGTCGCAGATACTTCATCCGGCCGACCTCGGCGACCACTTGCTCGACCCGCGGCACGACCGCGTGATACCCCGACTTCAACGCGAGCGTCAGCCAGGCGACGAGCACGTCGTAGTTCTTGCTCGCGGTCAGCGCGAACCGTTCGTCGAGCGCGCGACACGTCGCGTCCGACGCCGGCCGCGGCACGTTCTCGATGAACAGCGACCACTCGGTCGCGTTCCACTTCGCCGCCACCTCGGTCGCCGGCAGCTCGCCGCGCAGCGCTTCGATCGCATCGAGCCGCGCGGACTTCGGCACCACCGCGCTCGCGGGCAGACCCTCGCCGTCGAGCCACTCGTCGGCGTTCGCCTTCGCGAGCACACCGGGCAGCGCGGCCTCGATGTGCCGCTCGAAGTCCTCGGTCGTGATCGCGCCGAACCGGAACGCGGCGAGATAGCTGCGCAACCAGCTCGTGAACGCCTCCCGCCCGACCACGGCTTCGATCACGCACAAGAACATGTAGCCCTTCTCGTACGGGATCAGCGAATAGCACTCGTCGGGGTCGATGCCGTCGAGGTGCGTGCGCAGCCGCGTCATCCCGGGCCGATCTTTGAACCGCTCGAGCGATTCGTCGAGCTCGCGCCGGCCGAGCGCGGCCGACAGCGCCGCCATGTCCGGGCCTTCGAGCGCCTCGGTGATCCGCCGCTCCGCGTACATCGTGAACCCTTCGTTGAGCCAGAAGTGCTCGGCGTTCGCGTTCGTGACGAGGTTGCCGGTCCACGAGTGCGCCAGCTCGTGGGCGATCACCGAGACGAGCGAACGGTCGCCGGCGACGACGGTCGGTGTGATGAACGTCAGCCGCGGATTCTCCATCCCGCCGTACGGAAACGACGGCGGCATCGTCAAGATGTCGAATCGCTCCCAATCGTAAGGGCCGAACAGCGCCTCGGCGGCGTCGATCATCGCCTCGGCGTCGGCGAACTCGTACGCGGCGGCATCGACGACCGCGGGCTCGGCCCACACCCGACAGCGCGGCGACAGGTCGCGCGATTCGAGATCGCCGATCGCGAGCGCGAACAGGTACGGCGGGATCGGCTGCGGCATCTCGAAGCGATGGGTCGCGGTCGCACTCTGGTCGCGCCGGCCGCGGTCCGCCGCCGCCATCACGCAGCGCAGCTCGACCGGGAACACGAGCTCGGCGGTGTAGCGCACGCGCAGCCGCGGCGTGTCTTGCAACGGGATCACCGATCGCGCGTGGATCGCCTGACACTGCGAGAACAGATATGGCCGCACACCACCGCGGGTCTGGGCCGGCGATAACCACTGCAGCGCGGACGCCTCGGGCGACGTGCGGTAGCCGATCTTGACCGAAAGTGTCGGCGCGCCGATCTCGATCTCGAGGCGCGATCCGAGATGCGGCTCGGCCGGATGCAGCGTGAAGCGCAGCGGACGCCCGGACGCGTCCGTGACGTAGTTGATCGCGAGGTCGCGCGTATCGAGATCGAGGCGACCACTGCCCGGTGCGCGGAACGTCAAGACGACCTCCGCCGCGATCGAGCGCGTCGCGAAGTCGACCTGCGCGTGGAGCATGAACGAGTCGGTCTGCGGCTGGGAGTCGTCGGCGTACGAGTGCGGATCGCGGCGCGTCATGGCGGCATGGTTGCACGGAAGCCGGCGAGCCGTCGTCTAGTGACCCGCGGCGATCACCGCGGCCACCGCTTCGTCCGGATCATCGACGATCTGGATGAGCTCGAGATCGGCCTCGGCGATCTTGCCGCCGGCGAGCACGGTCGTGCGCAACCAGTCGAGCAACCCGGCCCAGTAGGCGCGGCTGTACAGCACGACCGGGAAGTGCGAGATCTTGCCGGTCTGGATCAGCACCAGCGCCTCGAGCAGCTCGTCGAGCGTGCCGAATCCGCCGGGGAAGATGACGAACGCCGACGAGTACTTGATGAACATCGTCTTGCGCACGAAGAAGTAGCGGAAGTTGACGAGCGTATCGATCCACGGGTTCGCGGCCTGCTCGAACGGCAGCTCGATGTTGCAGCCGATCGAGCGACCTTTCGCCTCGCGCGCACCGCGGTTCGCCGCTTCCATGATACCCGGGCCACCGCCGGTGATGATCGCGTAGTCGGCGCGGGCGAGTAGCGTAGCCGTGCGCTGCGCCGCCTTGTAGAACGGATCGCTGGGTGCGGTGCGCGCCGAACCGAAGATCGCGACCGCGCGCGTGACGTCACCCAGCGCATCGATGCCTTCGACGACCTCGCTCGTGATCCGCATGACGCGCCACGAGTCGCTGCGCCGGAAGTCTTCAGGCAGTCGCGGGATGTCGAGGAGCCGCTGATCTTCGGTGATCGCCGGATCGCGAAGCGCGTCGTCGATCTGCGGGCGGCCGGCGAGGCGATGCCCTTCATTCGTGCGCTCGACCGACTTGGCCATGGCGGCGATCTCTTTGCGGCGCAGCGCCGCGCGATCGAGCCCGCCAGCTTGCTTCGGCGGCTTGGGCGGCTTTGGCGGCTTTCCGGCGTTGACGCGTGGACGATTGCTGGACGATCGTTGCGGACGATGACGAGATCCGGTGGCCATTCGATCGACATGGTGCAGGTTGCACGCCGCGTCCTGCAAGAGAATGGCTTCGATCCGGACTTCCCACCCGGGCTCGACGCCACGGTGCCGGCGCGTGATCCGCTCGAGTCGGCGCGCGACATGCGCGATCTGGCGTGGTCGTCGATCGACAACGAAGACTCGCGCGATCTCGACCAGATCGAGGTCGCCGAGCGCCTGGCCGACGGCGCGATCCGCGTGTTCGTCGGCATCGCCGACGTCGATGCGCTCGTACCGAAGGGCTCGCCGATCGACAAGCACGCGGCGATCAACACGACGTCGCTCTACACCGGTGTCCATACGTTCCCGATGCTGCCGCTGATGTTGTCGACGGGACGGACCTCGCTCCTCGAAGACGGCGCGCCGAGGCTGTCGATCGTGACCGAGTACGTGGTGCGCAGCGACGGCACGCTCGACGATGCCCAGACGAAGATCTACCCCGCGCTCGTGACGAATCGCGCGAAGCTCGTCTATGAACGCGTCGGCGCGTGGCTCGAAGGCAAGGGCGAGACGCCCCACGGCGGACCGCAGATCTCCGACCAGCTCCACTTGCAAGACGAGGTCGCGCAACGGCTGCGAGCGCTGCGCCACGAGCACGGCTCGTTACAGCTCGAGACGATCGAGCCGAGACCGGTCATGGACCACGGCGAGGTCGTGGCGCTCGAAGTGCAGGAGCAGAACCGTGCGCACGAGCTGATCGAGGACCTGATGGTCGCCGCGAACGGGGCGACCGCGCGTTATCTCGAGAAGCTCGGACGGTCGGCGGTGCGCCGCGTCGTCGTCAAGCCGAAGCGCTGGGATCGGATCGTCGAGCTCGCGAAGGCGCTCGGCACCTCGCTGCCACCCGGTCCGGATGCGAAGGCGTTGTCGGCTTTTCTCGAGCTGCGCCGCGCCGCCGATCCGTTGCGATTCCCGGATCTGTCACTGTCGGTGATCAAGTTGCTCGGTCCCGGCCAGTACGTGCTCCAGCGCGCCACCGACAAGGACCAGGGCCATTTCGGGCTCGCGGTCGACGACTATTCGCACTCGACTGCACCGAATCGCCGCTACCCCGACCTGATCACGCAGCGCCTGCTGAAGGCTGCGGCGGCGGACGTCGGCGCGCCGTACTCGGACGACGAGCTCGCCGCGCTCGCGAATCACTGCACCGAGCGTGAAGATGCGGCGCGCAAGGTCGAGCGGACGATGCGCAAGGTCGCGGCGGCGCAGTTGCTCTCGACGCGGATCGGCGACGAGTTCGACGCGATCGTGACCGGGGCGAGCGACAAGGGCGTGTACGTGCGATTGCTCCATCCGCCGGCCGAAGGCCGAGTCATGCGTGGCGAGCACGGGCTCGACGTCGGCGATCGCGTGCGGGTCAAGCTGATCGATACCGACGCGTCGCGCGGCTTCATCGACTTCGCACGAGTCTAACAGCGACCGTTGTCATTGCAGTGCCCGGTCGCGCAGTCTTGGTCTTCGTTACACAGCTCGCCGACGGGGCACGGGTCACAGCCGTTGCCGCAGTCGACGTCTGATTCGAAGCCATCGCGCACGCCATCGCTGCACGTCTCGGGTGCGCACGTGCCATCGGCGCAAACGTTGGTCTGGCAGTCGCCGTCGACCGCGCACTGGGCATTACCCGGACAAGACTGGCAGGCGCCGCCGCCGCAGTCGAGCGCGGTCTCGGTGCCGTCGAGGATCCGGTCGTGACACGAGTCGGTTTGCGGAGGGGGGCACGATCCGCTCGCGCACGGCGACAGGTGGATCGCGAAGCCGACCGACAGCGAGTCACCCGGCCTTGCGTCCGACGCGGGCGCCGGCGCATACACCCCGCCGTCGTACAGGCTCAGGTCCGGGGCCAGGTTCGCTTCGAGGTACGAACTGCTCGAGACCTCGGCGAGCGACAGCTGGCCGTCGTGGTTCGTGTCGACCTGATCCGCGAGCTCGACGTGCGTCGTCGGATCGCTCGCGATCATCTGAACGATGCCAGCGGCCGCCGTGTCGAGTGCGATCGGCTCCGGGATGCCGCCGCCGACGAAGCCGTCGAAGCCGCCGCTGCCGTCGCTCGTCAGGTTCATTTCAAGCCCGTCGACCCGGAACACCGACGGGTCGGCGTCGACGAACACGGGCAAGACGACCGACGCGCTGCCCGGAACGGCGGTCGTCGCGGTGCGATTCGACACGAACATGCCGCCGGCCAACGAACCCCCGATCGGAGTGGGCGTATCCCCCGCCGCTCCGAAATAGGTCACCTGCACGGTCGGGTCGTCGCTCAGATCGTCGGCGAGGATCTCGACGGTCGATGCGATCACGCCCGACGCCATCATCGCGGGCCCGGCGGTCGATAAGTCGTGGCTGTACGCGAGCAGCCCGGTCATGATCCCGAACTGATCGACCACGATGCCGTCGCCGGTGAGGTCATCCGCCTCCATTTGCGCCCCGTTGTCGTTGCCCGGCAGCCAGAACTGATCGACGACATAGCGATAGGTCGTGCCGGTAAACGGACCGACGACGTCGGGAACGCCTTGCGACGAATCGTTACAGCCGACGAGGGCGAGCACGATCAAGACGGATGGTTTCATCAGCCGATCGAAGAGCAAGCGAGGTGCCATGGTCGGGGCACCGCTCCAGGTCGTCGCGATGCTTCGGTTTCCCGAGTCTTGCCAGCGCCGCTTCAACGACGAAGATGTCGCGATTCGGCCAACTGAAGTCTATTTGTCGTCGACGATCGCGACCCGTAAAGGTGTTTGCTACGTTTACGGCATGACGCGACCGGAACGCAGCGATCGCGTGCTCGTGGCGATCGGTCTGTTCAAGCTGGTCAAGTCGGTCACGCTGGTCGCGCTCGGCCTCTCCGTCGCGTTCGATCAACACAGCCTGGCGGCGCACCTCCGCGTGCTCGGCCACGCGTTCGGGATCCGGCCGAGGTACATCGACGAGGTCGTCGCGAAGATCGCGGCGACCAGCCCGCAGACGCTTGCGGCGCTCGGCGTCGGCGCGCTGATGTACGGCGCGCTGTTTGCGGTCGAGGGCTTCGGCCTCGTCCGCCGCCGGTTGTGGGCCGAGTACATGACGACCGTGATCACGACCTCGTTCATCCCGATCGAGGTCTACGAGATGATCGCGTCGAGCAGCCTGCTCAAAGCCATCGTCATCCTGATGAACCTCGGGATCGTCGTGTACCTGCTGTGGCGTCTGCGCCGCGACCAGCACTGGCCGTTTGCGCCGCGGCCAAAGCCCGACGCGGTGGTGGAGAGCTGACACGCGCGCGCAATGAGCCCGCGGAGTTGGCGCTGGTACGGCGCTTGTACTTCGTCGCCGCATGCCTCGCGCGCTGCAGATCGCCTGGGACCTGGCAAGAGCCGCCGCCGACCGAGATCGGCCGCTGATCACCCATCTCATCATCACGCGCCGCTGCAACCTGAGCTGCGGCTACTGCTTCGAGTACGACAAGGTCTCGCAGCCGGTACCGCTCGCCGTTCTCCGGCAGCGGATCGACCATCTGGCGCGTCTGAAGTCGGTGTTCGTCACGCTGACCGGCGGCGAGTCGCTGCTGCATCCGCAGGCGGCCGAGCTCGTCCGCTACGTGCGCGAGCGCGGGATGACCCCCTTCCTCAACACGAATGGCTATCTACTCACGAAACGCATCATCGAAGACCTCGACGCCGCAGGCTTGTACGGCATGCAGCTCAGCATCGACAACGCGAAGCCGAACGACCTCTCGAAGAAGTCGCTCAAGCCGTTGCTGCCGAAGCTCCGGCTGCTCGCGCGCCACGCGAGGTTTCACGTGCGGATCAACACCGTGCTCGGCGCCGGGCCGCCGGAGGAGGCGCTCGAGGTCGCGCGCACCGCGGTCGGCTTCGGGTTCGCCGCGAACTGCTCGCTCGTCCGTCACGAATCCGGCGCGATGATCGATCCGGATCCGCGGACGCGCGCGGTCTACGACGAGATCCGCACGCTCGGCAAGCGACTGCCGGCGCTGCTCGACGACGACTACACGAAGACGCTGCTCGAGCGCGGCACGATGAATTGGAAGTGTCGCGCCGGCGCTCGGACGTTCCTCGTCGACGAGCATGGCAACGTCCACCTGTGTCAGCCGCGGGTCGGCAGCCCGGGCACGGCGCTCGCGAGCTACACGGTCGACGATATTCGCCGGGAGTTCGACGCGCCGAAACCATGCGCGCCGACGTGTCCGATCGCGTATGCCCACCACGCGAGCAAGCTCGACGAGTGGCGGCCGCAACGCGGCGAGCCGACGGTGGTGCGCACGGGTCGGCGCAGCCCGGCCCTCGCGGTCGTTGCATGACCAAGGCGCGGCGTTACATCGCCTGGATCGAGCGGCGGACGACCGCGATCCTCGTCGCGAGCTCGTTGCTCGTCGCGACCGCCGCTGCGCTCGTCGCGTTTCACCTGCCGCTCTACGCGGCATTCTCGTATCTGCTGCCGAGCGACGCGCCGAGCGTGCGCGCGATGGACGAGCTCGGCGAGCGGCTGCCAGCGCGCGATCGGATGGTGATGGTGATCGTCGCGCCCGATGCCGATCATCGTCGCGCTGCGGTCGACCGCGCGTTGACCGGGCTAGCGGCGATCTCGCGGGATCTCGTCGAGCGCGTCGAAGCGGACGATGTCGCGACGCGCGACTTCATCCGCGCGCACCGCGAGCTCTACGTGCCGCTCGCCGATCTGCGCGCGGCGCGCCAGGCGTTGCTCGACCAGATCGCGGCGGCCCAGCGGCGTGCAAACCCGTTGTTCGTCGATCTCGACGACCCGCCGGTCGCGAGCACGGCGATCGCCGACTTGCGCGCGAAGCAGCGCGACGCGACCGCGCGCCTCGACAAGTCCGCGTTCGTCAGCGCCGATGGCCGCAGCCAGGCGATCGTCGTGAACACCTCGTTCGTGGCGACCGACGTCGACCGCGACCATCGCCTTCAGCGCCAGCTCGATGCGATCGCGGGCGCGATCCGCGCACACGACCCGACGATCCAGATCGGGTTCGCGGGCGGGGTACCCGTGACGGTCGCCGAACACCACGCGTTGGTCCGCGGCGTGATGCGGTCGACGCTGATCACCGTCGTGCTCGTCGCGCTCGTGCTGTTCGTTCATCTGCGGTCGAAGCGTCTGCTCGCGTTGCTCGTCGCAAACATCGCGGCAGCGACGCTCGTCGCGTTCGGGATCGCCGCGCTCACCGTCGGCCACCTCAACTCGGCGACCGCGTTCCTCGGCGCGATCATCGCGGGCAACGGCGTCAACTACGGCATCCTGCTCGTCGCGCGGTTCGGCGAGCAGCGCCACGGCCGCGGCGATCCGCGCGATGCACTCGCGATCGCGCTCGCCGGCACGCTCCGGCCGACGCTCGTCGCATCGCTCGCCGCCGCGATCGCCTACGGTGCGCTAGGCGCGACGCGCTTCAGAGGCTTCGCCGACTTCGCGCTGATCGGCAGCGTCGGCATGGTCGTGTGCTGGATCGCGTCGTTCGTGCTGCTGCCGGCGCTCGTGCTGCGGTTCGCGCCGGCGCCGCGGCGCGCGACGTCACCGCTGTTCGGCTCGATCGTCGCCCGCGTGTTCAGCTTTCGCCGCCCGGTCGCGACCGTGACGATCGCGAGCATGATGCTGGTCGGCGCGGCGGTCGTGGCATGGCGCTACCTCGAGTCCGACCCGTACGAATACGACATGGCCCAGCTGCGCTCGACCGGTCCCGACGCGGTCGCGGTGCGCGATTGGCTCCACTACTCCGACGTCACGTTCGGCCGCGGGCTCGCCGGGCTCGCGAGCCAGACGTATCTCGCGGTCGACGACGCGAACGACGTGGCGCCGGTCGTCGCGCGGCTGCACGCGATCGCGAAGCACGAGCCGATCATCGGCGAGATCAGCTCGGTGCTCGACGTGGTTCCGCCCGATCAGTCCACCAAGCTCGCGGTGCTCGCCGAGGTGCGGGGCTTGATCGATCGAGCCGCGCCCGACGATGATCCAGCAGCGCTGCGATCCGGCGGCGCGGCCGACCGGGCGCCACGCGACGAGCTGCTCGAGCTCCGTCCGCCCGACCGGCTCGCGCCGGTGACGACCGCCGATCTGCCGCCCGAGCTCCTCGCGAAGCTCCGCGAGCGCGACGGCCGCGTCGGCTACATCATCGCGGTCAAACCGGGCGCGACGTTCGACGAGTCCGATGGCCGCGACCTGATCGCGTTCGCCGCGGCGCTGCGCGAGGTCTCGGTGCACGGCCACGAGGTCACCGCCGCCGGCGGTAGCTTGCTGTTCGCCGACGTCCTGCTGCAGATCCAGCGCGACGGCCCGCTCGTCACCGCGCTCGCCGCGCTCGGGCTCGTCGTGATGGTGGTGCTCGTCGTCGGTCGCAACCGTCGCGCCGTCGCGGTGTTGGTCGCGGCGGCGGCGGGCAGCCTCGGCATGGTCGCGGCGTGCGCGCTCGCGGGGTTGAAGATCAACTTCTTGGACTTCGTCGCGCTGCCGATCACGCTCGGGCTCGGCATCGACTACGCGATCAACATGGCAGAGCGCGCGGGTGAAGGCACCGCTCGCTCGGCGCTGCGCTCCACCGGCGGCACCGTGCTCGTGTGCTCGCTGACGACGATGATCGGCTACGCGTCGCTGTTCGCGAGCGATAACCTCGCGATCCGCGGCTTCGGGCTCGCTTCGTTCATCGGCGAGGTCACGTGCGTGATCGCCGCGCTCGCGATCGTGCCGGCAGTGATCGCGATCGGCCGTGCTCAATCCGGGCGCAACAACGCGACCGCGACGACGACCGAGCCGTCCGATCTGATCTCCGGCGGTGTGACTTGCTTGGCCCCGGTCCACGCGGCGTACGCCGCCGAGCTCCCGAGCTCGACGAGCGCGCGCTCGTAAGCGTCGCGCGACGGGTACGTGATCGTCGCGATGCACCCGGCCATGTAGCAGCCGCGATCGGTCACCGCGCTCGAGCCCTGCGCGGCTGCATCGAGGATCGCGAGCCCGGTCTGGCTCCACGCCTCGTGCCCGGTCAGGTCGTCGTGAATGTGCGCGACGAGCTGCTCGCGCTCGCTCCGCGCGCCCGACATGGCGATAGGCGTAGGCGGTCCCTGCGCGTCGGGCGGTGGCGCTGCTGGCGGCCTCGGCGTCACCGACGGCAGGACGGGCGTCAGCGGCGCGCTCGCGACGGTCTGCGGTCCCGGTCCCGGCGCCTTGTCGACCACGAGATACAGCCGCACCACGAACGCCACGACCACGGCTCCCGCGACGAGCAGCACCACTTGCAGCGTGACTCGTCCCCTCACGTCGCTAGCGCGCGACCACGATGTCGACGTCGTGCGTGAGGTCCTTGCCCCACGAGATCTCCAGCCGCGCGGTCACGCTCCATTCGACCGGTCCAGCTTGTGGCGTCAGGACCGATGCGACCGAGCGCACCGCATCCGCGATCGGATGACTGCCTGCCGCGGCCTGCTTGTCGAGCGCGTCCGGTGGTACGACGAGCTCGAAGTCGATCGTGCGGCTGTCGTACTGTTGCGCGCCGCCGAGCTCTTGATCGAAGTGGAAGATCGTCGTGCGCGATGACACCGGCGTGCGAACGCCGTCGCGGCGTTGAAACTCGACCGTGCGCTGCTGCGCGCGCAAGGTGACCACCAAGCGCTTGCCCGCGATCGGCTCCGGCAACGCGAGCGCGAGCTTGCCGGCGAGCGTGTCACCGGGCGCGATCTTCGTGCGCGCGAGCTCGAGGCGGACGTGACCCCGGCCGATCCCGGTGACCTGTTTCGTCGTCTGCTTGAGCGTGCTGCCGAGCTTCGTGAAGAACCCGCCGGCCTTGTTGATCAAGTCGTCCGCGTTCGCCATCGCCGGGACGATGCCACGGCTAGCGCACGGCGTCGACGATCATCAAGACGCCGACGCCGGCGAACACGATCGCCGCGACCTTCTGAGTCACCTTCGGGTCGAGTAGCCTGCCTGCGCGGTTGCCGATGAACACCGCGATCGCCGCGACGCACCACAGCGCCGCGGTCGAGGCGCCCGCGATGACGAGCCACGAGTGGTACTTCGCCTGAAACGCGGCGGTGCCGATCTGGGTGAGATCTCCCCATTCGGCGACAAACACCACCGCGAGTGTCGTCCACAGCGGCTTCCAGAACCCGCCGCCGGCTGTATCGTCCGCTCGGTCGTCGGCTTCCTCTCGGCGGATCCACATCACGACCGCGCACACGATGAACAGCGCGCCCGAGCCGAGCTTGACGTAGAACGCCGGCAGCTCGGCGAGCAGCGACCCCGCCCCGACCGCGATGACGCTCTGGATCGTGAGCGCGAAGCCGGTGCCGAGAAACACGGCTAGCGGCTTGTGGCGAGTCGCGAGCACGAACGCGGCCAGCGCGGTCTTGTCGGGAAGCTCGGCGAGAAAGATCACGCCGAACACGGTCCCGAACAGCTCGAGCGGTTGCACGTCTCCGCGAAGCTTACTAGGACGCGACCACGCCGAACAGCCGGCCGATGCCCGCCGTGATTCCCATCGCGACGAGGCCGCCGATCGTGACGCGAATCGCCGCACGCCATGGCGCCGCGCCGCCGAGGTAGCCACCGAGCGCACCGAGCGAGAACAGTCCGACCAGCGATGCCGACGCGATCGCCGGGACCCGCCAGGAATCCGGCGCTAGCTCGAGTGCCGCGAGCGGGAGTAGCGCGAACGTGATGAAGCTCGCCGCCGACACCCACGCCGCTTGGAACGGGTTCGACGGGTGGTCGCGCTCGATCCCGAGCTCGTCGCGCAGGTGTGCGCTCAAGCGATCGTGCGCCGACAGCTGTTCGGCGACGGTCAGCGCGAGCTCTGGCGTCAACCCGCGGCCAACGTAGATCCCCGCGAGCTCCTTGAGCTCGGCATCGGGAGCGGAGGCGAGCTCGCGCTGTTCCGTCGCGATATCGGCTTCTTCGGAGTCGCGCAGGGAGCTGACCGAGACGTATTCACCCGCGGCCATCGACATCGCGCCGCCGACCATGCCGGCGACCCCGGCGATCAGCACGCCGCGATGCGACGCCTCGGACGCGGCGACCCCGAGCATCAGGCTCGCGGTCGAGACGATCGCATCGTTCGAGCCGAGCACCGCCGCCCGGAGCCAGGCGCCGACCTCGCGGCTCGTGTGTCTCTCGCGATGGCGCCGCGGCTTGGTCACACGTCACGCTAACACCGCCAAACCAAGCCCCGCCAGCCGTGTGCGAGCTATGCTCGGCTCGCGTCTAGTGCCACTACCCAGGAGCATGGAATGAACAAGGTACGCGCCGAATACATCTGGATCGATGGACAGAAGCCCACCGCGAAGCTGCGCTCGAAGACGAAGATCGTCGACGGGCCGATCAAGACGGTCGACGCGCTTCCCGACTGGGGGTTCGATGGCTCGAGCTCGAGCCAGGCCGAAGGCCACTTCAGCGACTGCCAGCTCAAGCCGGTCAAGGTCATCGTCGATCCGCTGCACGACGAGCACGACGTGCTCGTCCTGTGCGAAGTGCTGAACGCCGATGGCAGCGTGCACGTCAGCAACACCCGGGCGCGGCTGCGCGCGATCGCGGAGAAGTTCGCGGCGCACGAGACGTGGTTCGGCATCGAACAGGAGTACACGCTGTTCGACGGCAACAAGCCGCTCGGCTGGCCGGACCGCGGCTTCCCGGCGCCGCAAGGCGGCTATTACTGCGGCGTGGGCAGTGACGAGGTGTTCGGGCGAGACATGGTCGAGGCCCACACCGCGGCGTGCATCAAGTCCGGCCTCGCGATCGTCGGGACCAACGCCGAGGTGATGCCGGCCCAATGGGAGTTCCAGCTCGGCACGCTCGGCCCGCTGGACATGGGGGATCAACTCTGGCTCGCGCGCTGGTTGCTCTACAGGATCGGCGAGGACTTCGAGGTCAGCGCCACGTTGCATCCGAAGCCGATCAAGGGCGACTGGAACGGAGCGGGCGCTCACACGAACGTCAGCACGAAGGCGACGCGCGCAGAGGGCGGGCTCAAGGCGATCGAGGCCGCGTGTGAAAAGCTTCGCAAGCGGCACGACGAGCACATCGCCGTCTACGGTGCCTTCAACGAAGAACGCCTCACCGGCAAGCACGAGACGTGTGGCATCCATCAGTTCCGGTACGGCGTCAGTGATCGCGGCGCTTCGATCCGGATCCCGATGGCGACTGCGAACGCGGGCAAGGGCTACTTCGAGGATCGCCGCCCGGCTGCGAACATGGATCCGTACGCGGTGTGCGCGATCTTGGTCGAGACCATCTGCTCGCCGTAGCGCGTCGCTGTGATTCGTCACATCGTCGATGTGACGCGCGAGCTAGGCGCCGATCGGATCGGGGGCGGTGATGTCGATCGTCGGAAACCGCGTCGAGAAGGGCGCGTACGCCTCGCGCCGATCGGCCTGGAGCTCGTCGAGCAGCGCCACGACTTGGTCGGCTCGGTTGCCGGTCATCAGCCGCGCGTACAACGCGTCGACGACCTCGGCTTTGAGGTGTTGGATGTCGGAGACCATGATCGTTCCGCCGGTCTGGACCGTGTCGGGGATGAACTGGAGGAACGGATCGGGCGCCCTCCGCAGGAGGCCGACGAGCCGGGACGGATTCTCGCGACCACCCTCCATCGCGGGATGAAACGCGGCGTGGACGAGCGGGCGCCTCTGGTCATTGCGAAGCTTCGTCGAGACCTCGTGACCGAATCGCTCGAACGTGCGCGAGATCTGCCGCGACGCGAGCGGATAGATGAGGTGGACGACTCGGCTCGGGGTGGAGAGCAGAGCGCGGATCGCCGTGTCGACATCGAGCGCTGGATCGAGGACGACGAAGGTCGCGCCGAAGCCGCCCTTGACGTCGTGGAGGTGTGGGCACAGACCGTAGGCGGCGACGACCTCGCCGGCGTAGCGGCGCATCAGCGACACCACCTCCGCGGCGAGGTCGGGCGCGCCATCTTCGCGTGCCCACGCACCAGCGATCGCGAATCGATCCGCGGACTGCACCGCCAGCAAATTACCCTAGGACTATCGAGGCTTCGTCCCGGTGTTGTCAAGGATCGGGCCTTGACGAAGCCAAGAGGTCATGGCCAAGCTACTCCAAACTCGTTGGCGGTGGAGTCCGCCGCAACCGTCGCGCCTCTGGCGACCAATGACTCCTACGTCTCCGGAGAGGACACGTATGGAGCGAATGCAGAACATCTTGGCCGTCGGAGTCGGGAGCTTCCTCGGCGGCGTCCTGCGCTACCTGGTCGCGCTGTGGACGCAGGCCAAGGGCTGGACCGCGTTCCCGTGGGCGACGCTGATCGTCAACGTGGTCGGCTGCTTTCTGATCACGCTCATCTTGACGATCGCGGCGGCGGCGACGATGCGGACCAACCTCCGGCTGTTCCTGACCACCGGGGTCATGGGCGGTCTGACGACGTATTCGACGTTCGATTACGAGACAACGAAGTTCTTCCAGGACGGAGCGCCGATGTCTGCGCTCGCGAACATCGGTGCCACGGTCGTCGTGTGTCTCGTCGCCGGCTTGCTCGGCATCGCAGCGGCGCGGCTCGTAGTCGCTGAATGAAAGGAATCCCATGCGCGTACTCGACGGCGAACAGATCCTGGTCCGCATCTTCATCGGAGAGTCGGATCATTGGCATCACACGCCACTTCATCGTGCGTTGCTCGACCGACTACGCAAGGAAGGCTTCGCCGGCGCGACCGTGATCCATGGCATCGCGGGGTTTGGCGCGCGCAGCGTGATCCACACGACCCACATCCTCGACTTGTCCACCGACCTGCCGGTCGTGATCGAGGTGGTCGATGATCAAGCCCACGTCGACAAGCTCACCGCGATCCTCGACGAGATGCTCGACGGCGGCATGGTGACGATGGAAAAGGTCCGCGTGCTGCGCTACGAGCCCGGCAAGCGGGCCAAAGCGCCCTGAGCCCGCTCGCCTGCGGCTCGGATCAGGGGTTCAGGAACTCCATCAGACTCGGAGTGGAGGTCACCGTCGGCAACCGCGGCATCCCGAAGAGATCCTCGACCGTCGCGAGATACGACGAGTGGGTGAACGCGGTCGCCGACGTCATGCCCGCCGTCTTGATTCGCGGCGAGACGACGATCATCGGCACTTGGTCCGGGTCGTCGCCGTTGCGGCCTTCCGCCTCGTCCCACGTGATGAACAAGACGCCACCGTTCTTGAACCCGTCGCTCGCGAGGATCGCGGGCACGTTATTCTTGAGCCACGTGTCGGTCGTCTCGAGCGCGCCGACCGGATCGGTCGAGGGATCGTGGCCATCGTCGGTCAGGTTCGGCGTGATCCACATGTAGCGGTACGTGTTCGTCGCGAGGTCCGCGGCGAAGTTCGTGTAGTCGACGTTCGTATTGGCGCACAGGTTGTTCGCGCCCATCTGCATGTCGGTGAAGTAGAGGAACGGGTCGTGGCGCGGGGCGTACGAGCCATCGTCGGTCAGCATGCACGGCGTCGCTTCGGTCTCTTGGTACGACCGCCACTTGAGGCCGGCCGCTTGGAGCTGCGTGCCGAGGTTCATGGCGGCCGACGGGAACAGGAACGGCGTCTGCGGCTCGACATCGAACAAGCCGAAATACTGATTGTCGCCACTGATCAGATTCAGATAGTTCGGCGTCGACGGATGGCCGGTGTCCTTGTAGTTCGTCGCGAGCCCGTAGTCCGCGATCAACGAGTTGATGTACGGCGCGTTCGACGACCCGACGATCTCGGCATAGTCGTGGTTCTCCAGAGGGATCGTGAAGATCGTCGTGAAGCCAGAATTCGCGGGCGAGTCGATGGAAATCGAGTCGCTGCCATTGTGAGAGGCGTCGGGTTGTTGCGTGTCGTCGCCGTTCGGATTCATCCCGTTCGAGCCGCACGCGGCCAGGCCGATCATGAGCGAGATCTTGCGCATCTATCCCTCCTCGTCGGGCGCCGTTGTAACGCGGGCGTTAGAAATTCGCGGAAAAAGTTATTCGCGATCACCTAAACGTTACTTCGCGCCGCGGTGCGCCATGCGACGGCGGCGCCTCAGAACTTCAGGTCGATGTTCTCGACGTCATCGCCACCACACTCGGTATTCGGAAACGTCAGCACCGATGCGGTGATCGCGAGCGAGCCGTGTAGCGGCTGAGCCATGTCGATTCTTAATGTGAAGCTGCCCTCCGGGACCGCCGTGGCGCCGGCGCGATAGACGCAGCCGCCGTCGCCGATGCGTTGCAGCGCGACCGCGCTCCAATCCTCGACGGTCTCCGACGTCAGCTCCCCGGTCACCCCGGCGGGGAGCGCGATCGTCACCGCGAGCATCGTCTGCAGCTGCGCGATCGGGACGGAGAACTCGAGCGCCGTCCCGGCGAGCGTGGGGCAGTCTGCGACAGCGCTCGAGCTCTCGGCGAAGTTTCCGGAGAATTGCGCAGAACATTGCACGAACGCGTCGACCGCCGAGTCGGGGGCCGCGTCGTTGTCACCGCATCCGGCGAGCACGGCGAGCATGGTGAGCCACCGCATCACGGCCTCGCGATGTGGAAAGTGATCGAGTCGGCGAGCGCGGCCGGAAGCTGCGCGTCGTCGATCTCGGGAACGCAATCGTGGTCGCGATCCGACGTCGGTGGGCCGCCGCCGCCTTGGTCTTTGAGCCGGCCGAGCTCGCCGGTGAGTGCGCGCTCCGCCATCTGCAAGCCGCCGCGCGGCAGGCCGTCGATCACGCTCGTGCATTCGCTCGGCCAGGCGACCTGCTTGTCGAGGTCGCGATCGTCCCAGCCATCGAGCACGAGCTTATCGAGCCGAGCGAGCCGATCTTCCATCACCAGCTCGAGCGCCTCTTCACCGGGCCTGGCCGCGACGAGCTCGTAGACATCGCGCAGCGCGCTCTGCAACAACGCGAACCGAAACGGCGTCAGCTCGACGTCATCGACCGGCGCCGGCGTCGCGGAGTAGACCCGCGCGGCCGGGTCGTAGAACACAGCTTCGACGCGATCGAACACCGCGATCGCTCGATCGCGATAGCGCACGTCGCCGGTCGCGAGGTAGGCCGCGAACAGGCCGCGGATCGCGGCGGTGTGAGCGTCGAGCGTGTCGGAGTCATCGACCGGTGCGCCCGCGGCGAGGTCCCAGCCGCTCCACGCGCGCCCCGTCGTGTCGGTGAGGTGATCGAGCAGTAAGCTCGCCTGCGCGCGCAGCAGTTGGTCGATGCGATCGGCGATCGCGAGCGACGGATCGCCGGGGAAGTTCAACGGCGCGATGTCGAGCGGCGTCGAACGAATCGCGGTGTCCGGTGTGTTGTTCGAGTACAGCTCGAGCTGCGAGCCGAGCGCGCGCAACGCGGTCCGTAGACCGATCACGGCGTAAGCCACCGACGTTGTCGACACCGTCGTGCCGCGGGCCGGCGCGGCGCCCGCCATCGCGACGTGATCGACGAGCACGCCGGTCGCAGGATCGGCGTGGATGCGATCGAGGTTGACGAGCGCGACCCGCAAGATCGCGAGCGCGCGATCGTGCAACGTCGCCTCGCCGTCGGCGAGTTGGTCGTCGGAAGGGAACGGATCGCCGTCGAAGTACGCGCGCGCGGGCTGGGCCCCGCCGACGTCGCGGTTCGCCGTGTCGGTCAACGCGTAGGCCGTCGCGTAGCCGAGCACGAGGCCGACCGCATCGAGCAGCTCGCTATCGCCGGAAGCGAGCGCGTAGCTCGGCCGGGGAAACCCGCTCGCATCGGCGGTCTCGGTCACCGCGACCGAAGGAAACCACGTCAGCGGTGCGGTGTAGTCGTAAGCGAGCGCGGCCGAAATGCTCGCGAAGCCGGTCAGCGTCACGCCGTCGCTCGTCGCGAACGTGCGCAGCCAATCCTCGGCGCGGTTGTCGGCCTCGACGAGCAGCGTCGCGGCCTGGAAGCCCTCGATCTGGCTCGAGCCGAGGTACGTGCCAGGCGCGCTGGGCGCGCCGCTCGCGTCGACGCCGACGATCGTGTTGCCCGGGGTGCCGACCGCCGGTAGATCCATCTCGTCGACGCTCGCGACCGCGTTGCCGGTCGAGTCGTGCATGATCTCGAGGTAGTTCATCACCCACAGCGCCGACTTCCACGTCGCGAAGCCGTCGCCACCGACCGTGACCGTCGGATCGATCTGCGAGGCGCGATCGCGCAGGTGGAGCGTCGACGCATCGCACTCGTAGTCCGCGACGATCAGGTTTTCGCCTAGCTCGTTCGGGCTGTCGTCCGACGCGATCTGGCATTGCCGATCCGCGGTCGACGTCGGATCGCTCGCCGGATCGAAGCTCGCGAACACGTGCGCGACCGGCCAGATGCCGGGCCAGCCGAGCTGCTCGGTCGGGAACACCCACGTGCCCGAGGCGTTGCTCTCGTCGGCAGCGTGCAGCAACGTCGGTGCGAGCGCCGCGATCGCGGCCGCTCCGGTCGCGCCACCGGGATTGACGAGCGGCCCGAACACGAGCGACGTGCCGGCGCCGTACTCGAACGCGAGCCCGTTCATCGGCTGCTTCGAGTATTCGTACGACTCGACCGCGGTCGAGAACCCGGCGAGATCGATCCAATAGAGGCCGTCGGACTCGGCGTAGATGTTCGTCGGCAGGAGGTCGCGGCTGTAGCCGCCGAGCTGACGCCCCATCGCGGTCGCCAGCGGCTCGCCCGAGATCTGCATCTCCGCGGCGGCGAGCATGTGCTCGCGCGTGACGAATCGCGTGCTCCCGACGGTCGACGTGATCGTCGGCGCCGGCCCGGCGGCGTCGGTCGCTGCATCACCGCCGGCGTCGTTCGCGATCGCCTGCGGCGTGTGACACGCGGCGAGCGCGAGCACGAGCATCCGGCTCATCGCCTGACGTCGTAGCGCGAACTCGCCGGTGCAGACAACAACGAACTCGGTTGGAGCTAATTGTGCGTCAGGTCGGAGTCTTGCGTCGGTGAGATCTGCAAGTAGACCTGACCATTCGTGTTGTACTCCGGTTCGACGATGCCGCTCACCGACGTGAACGTCTGCGTCGTGACCGGATTCGCACAGGTGTACGGCATCGCGACGCCGGTACACGGCAGACAGTACGTGACGTTGTCGTAGAACGTCAGGCCGATCGCGAGTGCCGAGGCGCCGCCGGTAGCCTCGAAGCCATCGTAGGTCGAGCCGGTCTGCGCCGGCATGCTCATGTCCGTGCACGTCGTCGTGAACTCGGTCGCCTTGATGCTCGACACCGGGAATGACGTGCCGGTGACGTGGACGTAGGAGCCCGCGTACGCGAGCGCTGCGGGCATCGCGAGCTGATCCTTGGCGATCACGGTGGGCGCGACATCGACGGTCGTGGCCGTCCCCATCTGACCGGACGCGGTGATCGTCGGTGCATCGAGCTCGAGGTTCGCTTGCGCGCCCGCCGGGGCCGTCCCGAGCAAGAAATTGTCGAACGAACCGGTGACGTTGACGACCGCGCCGATCGTGAGCCCGTCAATCTCCGCTTGGGTCATCGAGCAGTTCGGGCTCGTCCCGCCGTAGTCGCAGAACAATTGGATGCCGCTGTACTGGCCGCCGCCGGCGTCTTGCACCCAGACATGGCCGTACTTCTTCGACGAGACGTGCGCGGTAACGACCACGTTCTGCAACGTGACGACCGTCTCGTTCGCCGGCTGATTCATGCGAATCGCTTTGATCGTCGTGACGTTCCCCGCGGTGTCGTGGGTGCTGCTGTCGGGACCATGGCCGCTGCTATCGGGCCCGGCATTGCTACCGCCGCCACCGCAGGCGGCGAGAGCGAGAGTCGTGATGATGAACGTCTTGGCTGCGATGCGCACGTGAACCTCCCTGAGAGGTGCCGCGCGTATCACGAGGCGATCGAAACCGTCAGCACGGATCTCGCGTTCACCGGGGCGTTATGGGCCGAACGCGTTCGGTTTACCGTTTCTTTATCTTCGACGGAGAACGCCGAGACTACTGTGCGCGGCGATGTTCCCCACTGGCTCAGTCGTGCTCGCGATCGCTGATGGCCCGCACTCGAGCTAAGATCGCGCTCGGCATCGCGCTCGTCGCTGGCTGTCGTCATCACGACCGGACCAGCGATGACGCCGTCGTGATCGCGGAGACCAAGACTCCGATCAAGATCGACGGTGAGCTGTCGGAGCCGGACTGGAACGAGGTCGGTGCGCCGCGGGTGTTCACCGCGAACGGCGGCGAGGCGCGCCCCTACTCGCAGGTTCGCTTGCTGCACGACGCGACCACTCTCTACGTCGGTTTGTACGCCGCCGATCAGGATGTGCGCTCGACCGACAAGTTCGAGGTCGCCATAGGGCCACTCCAGCTCGCGGTCACCGCGGCCGGCATCGTGTCGCCCGCGGTGCCGGGAGTGCGCGCCGGCAAGGACCTCGACGGAACGATCGATCACCCCGACGACGAAGATGAAGAGTGGGTGATCGAGCTCGCGATTCCACTCGCGGCGGCGGGCCTGGCCAACCCGGATATCGCCGTGCCGTTTCGCGCGTCGCGCTGCGATACGCCAAAGGATGGAGTGGTGCGATGCGGCGAGTGGGCGGCGAACGTTCGATGGTGAAGCGTATCGCGCTCGCACTCGGCGCGCTAGCTGCGTGTCATCGCGACGGCGCGACCGCGCCGGATGCTGCGCTCGCGGCGGCCGATGCCAACCGCGATGCGCCGATCTCGGACGCGGGCGTCGCGCTGATCGTCGTGCCGGCGACGACCGGGCCGATCGACATCGATGGTGACTGGACCGAGCCCGATTGGAACCAGCGCGCGGTCCAGCTCGTGTTTACCGACTCCCAGGGTCAGCAGGCCCGGCCGTATTCGGAGGTCCGGCTGCTCCACGACGATACGATGTTGTATCTCGGGATGTACGCCGCGGACGAAGACATCGAGCTGTCGGATTTCTTCCAGACGTCGCTCGCGTCGCTCGTGTTCCGGATCAACCCGCGCGGCACGGTCGAGGCGAGCTCCGACGTCGTGAATGCGGCTGCCGAGTACGACGGTACGCTCGACGATCCCGATGACTACGACGAGGAGTGGCTGCTCGAGGCCAGCGTTCCGCTGTCCGCGATCGGCTTGACCGGCGATGCAGCGATCTCGTTGATCGCGTCGCGCTGCGATGTCACGAAGGATGGCGAGCTGCACTGCGGCGGCGCGATGGCACCGATCGCGCTCGTCTCGATGACGGCGGGCACCCAGTAGCCCCCTCAGGGCGTCGCGTCGCCGGTCACCGTCGCCGCGGGCGTTGCAGCGGCCGGCGCGGCGGCATGGACCGTCTCTGCATAGTGGCGCACGAAAGCGATCTGATCGATCAGCGATAGACCGAAGGTCTTGCCTTCCGCGATCGCAGCATCGGCCGTCCAGCCGTCGACCGCGATGCGATAACAGGCGACCGCCGTGCCGGTGCGGCCTTTGCCGGCCTCGCAATGGACGTACGTCGGCGGATGCGCCCGCGCGAACGAGATGAACTCGTTCATCTGCTCGACCGTCGGCGGGGCGTTGTCGAGGATCTCGCAGTTGTAGTGCTCGATTCCGTACTTATCGGCGAGCGCTTTGTCGTTCGTGTGCTCGAGGCACAGGCTCACGACGCCGCGTATGCCTTGCGCCTTGAGCGCCTTCATCCCGTCGTCGTCGAGACGCGAGCCGCGATACAGGCCACCATCGACTCGCGCTTCGTACGCCTTCACCGGGTACTTGAGCCCGGCGAGCTCGGCGACGCCGAGGATCTCACCGCCGACTTCTTCGACTTGCTCGGCGGCATCGAGCAAGCCGTGGCCGATGTCGCCGAAGACACCGCGCTTCTTGTCGTCGGTCGGGGCCGCGATTGGTTCCGTCGGCGCCGCTGTGGGTGCGGCGACAGCCGGCGCAGACGCCGACGCCGGTGGAGGAGTGGCTGCGGTCGCCGCGGGCATGGCTGCCGTTGCCGCGGGCGCCGTTGCAACGGGCGCGGCTGGCGCTTGCATCGCGGCGACGACGGACTGCACGTACCCGTTGCCGAGCTTCTGTTGAAGCAGAAGCAGCAGCGCGTCATGGTCCGCAGGGAAGCTGTTGACGATCGACGCGGTGAGAGAGGGCTCGGGAAGGCCCGGATGCGTTCGCAAGAAGTAGCTCAGCACGGCCACGCCGGCTCCGACCTTGGGCTCGGGCGCGTGCTGTTGCAGCGAGTCGCCGACCGGTGCAGCTGTGGTCGCGACGTCGAGCGAGGACATGAGCGATCATAGGCGGTCCGAACTACGGATTGCACTGTGTTTATCGGTTTTTTACGAACCAGCGGTTGTGGGGCATCCGTAACGTCGCTGTGCTCGTGCTCGGGCTCATGCGGTGGCTGCGATTGACGGTGAGGTTGCTAACGGTCGAGGCGTTGCGTTCCCTCGCGCGCAACAAGATGCGTGCGGCGTTGGCGATCATCGGAATCGCGAGCGGCGTCGCGACCGTGATCCTCGTCGTGGCGATCGGGACTGCCGGGAAGAACGCCGCGATCAGCGCGTTCGAGGCCCTCGGCGATAACCTGGTGTGGGTCGAGGCCGGATCGCGCAATGCGGCCGGGGTTCGAACCGGCACGCACGGGATGACGACCTTGGTTCCGGCGGATGCCGCCGCGATCCGTGACCAAGCGCCGCTGATCGCCAAGGTTTCCGAGAACCTCGATGGTCACGTCCAGGTCGTGGGCGAGGCGGCCAACTGGAACACTCAGTTTCGCGGCGTCTCGCCGGACTACCCTGCGATCCGTCGTTGGGTCGTCGCACGCGGGGCGTTCTTCACGACCGACGATGTCGAACGCGCGACCACCGTCGTGGTGATCGGCGACACCGTGAGGCGCGAAGTGTTCGGCTCGTTCGACCCGATCGGCGCGCGACTGCGAATCGCGTCGTCCTCGTTCACCGTGATCGGCGTGCTCGAGCCGAAGGGCTTCTCGGCGAGCGGCCAGGACCAAGACGACACGATCATGATGCCTTGGACGACGGTTCGAAATCGCATCGTCGGCAAGTCGACCGTGTGGCTCGATGACATCTTGTGCTCGGCGGTGTCGACCGATCAGATCGTCGCGGCCGGCAGGCAGGTGGCCGAGCTCCTGCGCGACCGCCACCACATCGCAGTCGACGGTGACGACGACTTCAACATTCGTCACCCCGAGGAGCTGCTGCGCGCGAAGCTGTCCGCCGCGCAGACGCTCCAGCTGTTGTTGCTCCTGATCGCGTCACTCGCGTTGCTCGTCGGCGGTATCGGGATCATGAACGTGATGCTCGCATCGGTCGCGCAGCGGACGATGGAGATCGGGATCCGCATGGCGATCGGCGCTCGGCCATCGGCGATTCGAGCGCAGTTCCTCGGCGAAGCGGTGATGCTCTCGGTCGTCGGCGCCGCGCTCGGCTTGGTCGCAGGCATCTGGGCCACACCTCGCGTCGCGGCGGCGTTGGGTTGGCCGATCGCGATGTCGCCGCGCGCCGACGAGGTGGCATGCGCGTTCTCGCTCGCCGTCGGTGTGGCGTTCGGCCTCTACCCGGCGTCGCGCGCTGCGCGACTTGATCCGATCCATGCACTACGGCTCGAATAGTTGTCGCCAACTGTTGGTTCAGTCCTCACATGTAGGACAAGCGATTACCGGCGTGACCTATATATTGGTGTCTTTATCTTTGGTATTCGGTGACTTGTTAGTGACAGGTCAGTGGATTTGACTTGAACGATTCGATCGAGCGCGCCTAACGTGCGCCGGTCATGTCGTTCGATAAGATGCACCGCTTGCTGATTCCGTGCTTACTCGCGGCTGCTTGCAGCTCGGCTCCGCATGGCGATGGGGTCGGCTCTGACGCGAAACCGCCGTCCGACGCCAAGGGCGACAGTGGTACGACGACATCGCCGATGTTGTTCAAGTTCGGAATCGTCGGGGACACGCGGCCGGCCAACGAGGACGACACCCCGCACTATCCGACCACGATCATCACGAAGATCTGGGCCGACATCGCCGCGGCGTCGTGCGACTTCGCGGTCAGCACCGGCGACTACCAGTTCTCGAGCCCGACTGGGAGTCAGGCAGGCGCGCAGCTCGATCTCTATGTCGCCGCCCGACAGCAATTCTCGAAACCACTGTATCCGGCGATGGGCAATCACGAGTGTACCGGCTATACCGACTCGAACTGCGGTACCGGCAACGCCGACGGCATCACGAACAACTACACCGCGTTCACGTCGAGGCTGCTCGACCCGATCGGCCAGACCAAGCCGTATTACGTCGTGAGCTTCGCGGCTCCGGACCAATCGTGGACCGCGAAGCTCGTCGTCATCGCGGCGAACGCGTGGGACAGCGCGCAGTCTGCCTGGCTCGACACCGCGCTGTCACAGATGACGACGTATACGTTCATCGTGCGCCACGAGGATTCGTACGCGAACACCGCCCCGGGCGTGACGCCGTCCGACACGATCATCGCGAAGTACCCCTACACGCTGAAGATCTTCGGTCACACGCATACGTACGCGCACTACCCGAGCGAACACGACGTGATCTGTGGCAACGGCGGCGCGCCGCTGACGTCGGGCACGAACTATGGCTACGGGATCGTCGAGTTGCTCGCGGACGGCAAGGTCCAGTTCACCGACTACGACTATTCGAACGACTCGGTCATTGACCAATTTCGCCTCAACGCTGACGGGTCTTCGGCGCCGTGACCAAGACGCGGGCCGATCATAAAGAGTTGGCCAGCGTCGCGTTGCTACTCGACATCTCGAAGCCGATTCCTCTACGGTTCGCCGCGATGGGGAAACTGCTGATCGTGATGTCGTTGTCGCTTGGAGCTGTCGCCGCGTGCGGACCGTCGTCGCGCGACGGCACGAGCCCGGACGCCGATACCCACGCGATCGATGCGCCGGGCGACGCGCCTGCCGGTGGTTACAACGTCTACGCGCATAGCGACGGCGTGCTCTATACGATCGACTTGCAAACCAAGGCGCTCGTCACGGTCGGCAACTTCAACGCGCCTCCGCCGACGGGTAGCACGACACCCGACGTCATCACCGATCTCGCCGTCGCGCCGGACGGCACGATCTACGTCAACTCGGAGACGGCCCTCTACACCGCGAGCGCGATGGACGGCCACGTCACGCTCGTCGGCTCGCTCTCGACGTGCGGCACGAAAGCGGTTGCGCTCACCACCACGTCCGACGGTCGGCTGTGGATGGGCGACTACATGGGCGCGATCTGCCAGATCGACATCACGGTGTCGCCGCCGACGGTCGGCGCACCCGTGACGATGAGCAACGGCATGGCGCTCGCCGGCGACATGGTCGGCGTCGACGACGGCACCGTGTTCGGCACCGCGTACAGCCTGAATACGTCGTCGACCCAGAACGACAACTCGCTCGTCAAGATCGATGTCGCGACCGGAACCGTCACGATGATCGGCGCGAGCGGCTATCCGAAGCTGTTCGGCGTGTCGTTCGCGAACAATCAAGTGTTCGGGTTCACTCACGACGGCACCGGACGGGTCGTCACGATCGATACCGCGACGGGGGTCGGGACGATGTTCGGAACGTTCATGGACCCGATGACGAACAAGGGCATCTCGTTTGCGGGCGCCGGTGTTAACTCGCTCGTCGTGATCGAGTAGCTTCTGTCCTAGAAGCAATGCGAACCCGGCGCGCGCTCGCGCTCATCGTCTGTGCTGGTTGCGCGGCCGCGACCTCGGCGAACGTCGACGCCGTGCATCGGTTGCGCGACGGCGCTACCGACACCGGTTCTGCCGGCAACGACGGCCCGCTCGGGAGCTGCGCGATGCCGTTCACCGGCGTGGTCGCGACCTGGGACTTGACCGCGCAGCCGGGCAACCAGGCCTCGACCCCGGCGTCGGCGACCGCGCCGGGCGGCATGGCCGGAGACATCACGCGCGCGCCCGGTCTCGTCGCGATGACCGGCGCCGGGTCGATCAACTCGAACAGCTGGCCGACCGCCGCGACGCTCGATCTGACCGCGTACTACACGATCTCGGTGACACCGCCGAGCGGCTGTACGTTGTCGCTGACCGCGGCGGCGCTCGATGCCAAGGCGAGCGGCACCGGGCCGAAGTCGTGCGCGGTCGCGACGAGCGATGACAACTTCACCCAGACCGCGACCTGCTCGACGTCGGCGCCGAGCGTGCCCGTGCTCTCGGTCAGCGGCGCGAACGGCGCGGTCGAGGTCCGGATCTACGGCTACGCGGCGATGAGCGCCGCCGGCACGCTGCGCGTCGAGAACACGCTGTCGTTGTCCGGCAGCTTCGACTGACTCGCTGCTCCCGGCGCTGCTCGCACTCTATCGACGACTTGCTATGGTGCCGTCATGGCGACCAGCACCGGCTTGCGGCACGAGCGCGTCGTCGCATCCGCGCAGTTTCACGACGGTGCGTTTCACAACCCGGGCGGGATGCGCGAAGGCGTGCAGGGCGGAGCGCTGCCGATGCTCGGCGAGTGGTTCTTCGGCGGCCAGCAGCGCCGCCCGCCCGCGCCGTTGCCGCTCGAGCGCCCGCACGAGATCTGGGCGAAGCGTCCCGACACCGGCTTTCGCGCGACCTGGCTCGGCCACTCGACCGTGCTGCTCGAGCTCGATGGTCGGCGCGTGCTCACGGACCCGGTGTTCGGCAAGCGCGTCTCGCCGATCAGCTTCATGGGGCCGCGGCGGTTTCATCCCGTCCCGGCCGAGCTCGCCGAGCTGCCGCCGATCGATGTCGTATTGCTATCGCACGATCACCTCGATCATCTGTGTCGCGCGACGATGACCGCGCTCGCGAAGACCGGCGTTCCGGTCGTGACCGCGCTCGGCGTCGGCGCGCACCTCGAGCACTACGGCTTCGCGCCCGAGCAGATCACCGAGCTCGATTGGCACGAGTCGACGCGCGTCGGCGGGATCGACTTCATCGCGACTCCAGCCCAGCACTTCTCCGGCCGTACGCTGACCGGCCGCAACAAGACGCTGTGGGCGTCGTGGGTGATCCGCTCCGAGCGGCGCAGCGTGTTCTTCTCGGGCGACACCGGCCTGACCCCGCAGTTTGTCGAGACCGGCAAGCACTACGGGCCCTTCGATCTCGTGATGCTCGAGATCGGCGCCTATCACCCGGCGTGGGGCACGATCCACCTCGGACCGGCCAATGCACTCGAAGCGTTTGCGATGCTCGGCGGCGGCACGCTGTTGCCGGTGCACTGGGGCACGTTCTCGCTCGGGTTCCATGCGTGGGATGCTCCGGGCGAAGAGCTGATCGCGCTCGCTCCCCAGCGCGGTGCGCGGATCATCACGCCGAAGCTCGGCGCCGCGTTCGAGCCCGAGCATGTCGCCGGTCCGAGCCCGTGGTGGCGCGAGGTTCCCGGCTGGCATCCGGCCGAGCCCGAGCCCGAGCCCGTTCAAGCGTCGACGGGTTCGTCGGGCAGCTGATCGACATCGTCGGCGTGACGCGGGAAGTGCGCCGCGAGCTGCGCGCCGATCATCTCGATGCCCTGCACGATCCCGCCGGTGAGATCACGCGCGCGAAACCGCTCGCCGATCGCCGCCGCCGCGGCATCCCAGAACGCCTGGCCGACCTTCGCGTGGATCGCGTCGTCACCGAGCACGACGAACCGCCGCCGGCGCGGACACACGAACAGCAACACGCCGTTGCGGTCGCGCGTGTGACCGATCCCGAGCTTCGCGAACGCGAAGTCCGCGGCCTTGTCGACACTGCCCCAGAACCACGGTGCGATCGACACGACGATCTCGCCGGAGGTCGAGCGCTCGGCCGCGAGGACCGCCGCCTTGACCGCGGCGCGATCGATCGAGCGAGGGCTCACCACGATCCGCTCGCTCCGCCGCCGCCGGATCGGCCACCGCCGCCCGAGAACCCGCCGCCACCACCGCCGCCCGAGTAGCCACCGCCCCCGCCGCCGCGGCCGAGCGACGAGATGACGTTCCACAGCAGGAACCACGCCATGCGCGGGTGTGTGATCGCGAGCGCGAGCAACAACACGCCGATGATCCCGCCGATGATCAGCGTGCCGAGGCCGACACCATCGCTCTCGTGCGGAGGTCCATCGCGCACCCGCTCGGCGTGGCCGTCGGGCACCGAGTCGAGTCGCTTCGTGATCTGGTCGATCGCGGCATTCAGGCCGGCGGCCGGGTGACCGGCCTGGAGCGCCGGCGCGAGCTGCTCGCGAATGATCCGCGATGCATAGATATCGGGCAGGCGGTCTTCGACGCCGTAGCCGACTTCGATCCGCGCGAGGTGATCGCTCGCGAACAGGAACAGCGCGACGCCGTTATCGATCTTCTTCTCGCCGATGCCCCACGACGTGAACGCGCGCACCGACCAGTCTTCGATCGGCTCGCCGTCGAGCGTCGTGCCGATCCAGACGATGACTTGACGCCCGGTCGCGTGCTCGTACGCCTCGAGCCGCGCGTCGAGCTGATCGCGTTCCGCGGCCGAGAGCAAGCCGGCGTTATCGGTCACCCAACGCGTCGGCTTGGGCGGAACCGGAGGCGCTTTCGCGACGGCGACCGCGGTGAGCCCGACGAGCAGCGCGAGCGCGAGCGCGATGCCACGCATGTGGCCTTAGAACTGCACCACGGGCACGTTCTCGGCGCCGGCCTTCGCGGAGAAGAACGCCTTGTCGTTGAACTTGGCGCCGAAGAATCCGGCGAGCATGTTCGTCGGGAAGCTGTTGCGCGCGGTGTTGAAGCCCTGCGCCGCCTCGTTGAACCTCATGCGCGCGACGCGGATGCGGTTGTCGATGCCGGATAATTGCGCCTGCAGGTCGGTGAACGCGCCGATCGATTTGAGCTCGGGGTACTGCTCGGCGACGGCCATGAGCCGCGACAGCGACGTTCCGAGGTTCGCCTGCGCTGCCTCGAACGCCTTGAGCTTCGCCGGATCGCTGAGATCGTCGGCCGACAGCTTGATGCTCGTAGCTTGCGACCGCGCCTCGATCACCTTCGTCAGCGTGTCTTGCTCGAAGCTCGACGCCTTCTTGACGATCGCGATCGCGTTGTTCGTCTGATCGGCGCGGCTCTGATAGTTGTTCTCGACCTCGGCCCAGGCGGATTGCACATCCTGATCGAGCCCGATCAACTTATTGTACGTGTGAGCGCAAGACCCTCCGATGATCAGCGCGAGCAGAACGACCCCACCGAGGACGAACCATTTTGTCTGCATGAGTGCCCAGTAACATGGTCATGAACTGGCCGTGCACAAGCTGACCGCGATTTCGTCCGGCCTCACCGCGACTTCTGGGTCGCCGGCGATTGGTGGCCTCGCCGCGTAACGGCGGTAAAGTGCCAGTATGTCAGCCAACCCAGCGCTGCGCGTCGATGTTTGGTCCGACATCGCCTGCCCGTGGTGTTACGTCGGCAAGCGCCACCTCGAGCAAGCGCTGGCGAGATTTCGGCACGCCGGCGACGTCCGCATCGTGTGGCGCGCGTTCGAGCTCGATCCGAAGGCGCCACGCGTCTCGGATTCGAAGGTGCCGCACCTCGAGCGGATCGCGCGCAAGTACGGTATCTCGATCGCGCAGGCCCAGGAAAATCGCGACCGCCTCGTCGAGATCGGCGCGCGCGACGGCCTCGAGCTCGACTTCGACAAGCTGCGGTCGGGCAACACGTTCGACGCGCACCGCCTGCTTCACCTGGCGCACGAACGCGGGGTGCAAGACGCGCTGAAGGAGCGGCTGATGCACGCGTACTTCACCGAAGGGCGTACCGTCGGTGATCGCGGCGAGCTGCTCGAGCTCGCGGTCGAGGTCGGGCTCGGCGCCGACGAGGTGACCACCGTGCTCGAGACCGACAAGTACGCCGCCGAGGTGCGCGGCGATGAAGCGCTCGCCGAACAGCTCGGGATCTCGGGCGTGCCGTTCTTCGTGATGGCCGGCAAGCTCGGAGTCTCGGGAGCTCAGCCCGCCACCGTACTCCTGCAAGCGCTCGAGCAAGCGTGGGGCGAGGTCGCACCGGCGGCGATCGCCGAGGGCGCGGTGTGCGGCCCCGACGGCTGCGCTTGAGTTAGCCGCGCCGCCGCGGCGCTCGCCACGCGAGGCGCGTGCAAGGTGATCGCCTCGGCGGCGGCTGCGCTCAGAGACTACTATCGAGGAACTTGAACGAGCAGGTGCCCCAGTTCATCGCGTCGGGATGCGAGGTCACGGTGAGCACGCCGAACTTCAGCTTGAACAGCGGGCACTGATCGTCGGACTTGCCCTTCGCATCGAACCGCACGACGACCCTCTTGATCGCCTTGACCTTCGCGATCCGCGCGGGATCCGGCTTGGCGTCGGTCAGGCAGTGCTGCATCAGCGAGCCGAACACCTCTTCGATCCCGGCATTCGCCGCCATCACGTGCTCCATGTTGTTGCGAATGAACGCATCCGCGACCGCGGCCGCCGGCGCATAGCCGCAGAAGTCGGCGGACTGCATCGTGTGGAAGAAGTGCAGATCGTCGGCGACGACGCTGCCCTTGCACTTCGCACCGGTCGGATCGGTTTCGGCAAAGCAGGCCTTGAGCGCGGTCGAGGCCGCGCGGACCTTGTCGGATGACACCGGAGCATCCGCAGCGCTCATCGAGGTGAGGGTGCCCAGGACAGCGAGGACGCAAAGACAGCGGATCATAGGCCGCGCAGTCTACCCCCTACGGTTGCATCCCGTCGACCAGCCGCGTGCGCCTCTGCCAGTCTTCCATCCAGCCCGGATACTCGGGCGGCAGGGCGCTGACCGCGTCGAGCTTCGCGAGGTCGTCGGCATCGAGCTTGATCTGAGTCGCGCCCAGGTTGTCGGCGAGTTGCTCGTCGGTGCGCGCGCCGATGATCACCGAGGTCACGCCCGGTTTGTGGAGCAAGTACGCCAGCGCGATCCGAGCGATCGAGGCATCGTGCTTCGCCGCGATCGGCCGCATCGCCTCGACGCACGCGAACGCGCGTGGCTTGTCGACGATCGGGAAGTCGAACGACGCGCGCCTGGACTCGGCGGGGGCCTTGCCGTCGGTGAACTTGCCGGACAGCAAGCCGCCCGCGAGCGGCGACCACGGCATGATGCCGAGGCCTTCGTCGAGCGCCAGCGGCACGATCTCGCGTTCGATGTCGCGCGATGCGATCGTGTAGAACATCTGCGCCGACACGAACCTCGCCTTGCCGGCGCGGTCCGCGAGTCCGAGCATCTTCGTCGCGCGCCACGCCGGGAGGTTGCAGAACCCGACGTAGCGGGCCTTGCCGGATCGCACGACCGTGTCGAGCGCGTCGATCGTCTCGTCCATCGGCGTGACCGGGTCGACACCGTGAATCTGGTAGAGGTCGACGTGATCGAGCTTGAGCCGGCGCAAGCTACCGTCGATCGAGTCGAGGATGTGCTTGCGCGATTGCCCGGCCGCGTTCGGCGCCTTGCCGGTCCGGCCGTGGACCTTCGTCGCGATCACGAGCTCGTCGCGTGGTGCCGCGAGCTTCGCGATCGCGTCGCCGAGCAACTTCTCGCTCTCGCCCTCGTGATAGACGTCCGCGGTGTCGAAGAAGTTGATGCCAGCGGCGAGCGCTTTCTTGAGTTGACCGGTGACGGCGTCGATGCCGAGCTTGCCGATGACCTCCCAGAAGCCTTTGCCTCCGTAGGTCATCGTCCCGAGGCAGAGCTCCGATACGTACAGGCCGGTGCGGCCGAGGCGGTTGTATTTCATGGCTTCGGGCTTGCCATGAAACGCGCGGGCTGGCGACGGGAGTGCCCAGCGGAAGCGACGGTCGGGCTAGAACACGACGGCGATCGTCTCGGTCGAGGCGGCGCCGCAATCGGTGCCGGCGAGCGCTTGCACGGTCTGCAGCACGTCGAGCGTACCGTGGGCGGGATCGATCGCGCTGAGCGAGAGCGAGAAGCTGCCGGTCGGCGTCGACTGATCGCCGGCGCTGTAGACGCACGCGCCATCGCCGATCGAGCGGGCGCCGATCGCATGCCAGCTCGGGACGGTCTCCGACGAGTAGTTGCCGGCCGGTGGGTTCGCGCCGAGGTCGAGCTCGATCATCACCTGCGCGCCCAGCAGCGGCGAGTCGATCGCGAAGTCGAGGCTGTCTCCGAGCGTCGGACAGTTGTCGGCGGACAGCGTCGACTCGGCGAAGTTGCCTGCGAACGTCACCGGGCATGCGCCGCCGCACACCGCCGCATCGGCGCAGGTCGGCATCGTGTTGTCGCCGCAAGCGGCGAGGACGAGGAGTAGGCCGAGCCACTTCATAGCGATCTCAGGTACTCGACGAGCGCATCCTCGTCGTCGGCCGAGAGCGACGAGATGTCGCCCATCGTGCCGCGCGTCTGCTCGAGCACGTCGTGCAGCGTCGGCGCGCTCCCATCGTGGAGGTACGGCGGTGTGGCTGCGATGCCGGTCAGCGACGGCGTGTCGAACATGCACGCCGCGCGCGGGTCGCCGAGGATGTCGTCGTGGGCGACGTCGGGGTACGACCCGGTATTGCACGTGCCGACGTCGTGCAGGACGATCGAGCCGGTCAGATCGAGTGTCGGGTTGCCGCCACCCGAGTCGGTGAACCGCGGACCGCTGTGACAGTTGGCGCAGCCGACATCCGGGCGCATGAAGATCGTCTGGCCACGGGCGACCTTCGCCGGATCCGTCGTCGGTGGCCTCGGTGCGGGAATCGCGAAGTTGACGTACGCGGTGATCGCGTCGAGCTCGGTCGCCTGCGCGATCGGATCGAACGACCCGCCTTGCTCGACGTTGATCGTGCGGTAGTAGTCCTGGACCGCGTTGCGATCGGCGGTGCGAAACAGGAAGCCGGTGCCGAGCATGCCGCCCGCGTTCGTCGGCGTGTCGCGTGGACCTTGCGCGAAGTCCCACGTCACGGCATCGCTGCGACCTTCCATGTGGCAGCTCGCACACGCGACCCAGTGGTTCTGCGTCACCGGATATTGATCGCTGTTCGCCGAATAGAACAGCTGTTGGCCGAACCGCAACGACGCCGGCATCGGATCGCTCGCGATGCGCGAGATCGGTGCGCCATCGGCGGTCAACGTGATCCCGGTCGCGGTGTGCGCGATCGCGACGACCGCGATGTCGCCGGTGTTGCGCTCGTCGACGTATGCGGTCGAGTCATCCGGCGAGATCACGATGCCTTCGGGCATGTGTCCGGGGAGCGGACGACCGAGCGCGGCTTCGACCCGGCCGACGCCGTCGATCGCGAGCACGTCTTCGCTGTTCTCGTCGGCGACCAGCGCGAGCGAGCCGTCGTGGGTCCAGGCGATCGCGTGCGGTCCCGAAACGACGTCGGCGAACGAGCCGTCGATCCCCGGGACGTCGAGCGCATCGATCGACAGCGTCGTCTCGAACGCGCCGGCGCCGGCCGAGATCACCGAGACCGACGGGAACACCGTACTCTCGAAGTCGAGCGCCGGTTGCGGGGTGTCGATGCCGAGCAGGACGTGCGTGACCCACAGCTCGTCGGTGCCGGGCCGCGCCGCGACGTCGTACAACCCGCGCGGCACACCGTGAGCGAGCCGCTGATCGCCCCGCGGCGCGGTCGCCGGGATCGCCAGCGTCGCGCGAGTGGTGAGCGTGTCGGGATCGAGCGCGATGACGCCGCCGCCCGCGAATTGCGTGACGAGCAGCGAGCCATCGGTGGGGGACCAGCCGAGCGCCCACGGTGCGGCCGGGACCGTGCCGGTCGCGATGACTTGAAGATCCGCGGCGTCGACCTTCACGACGGTGTAGTCCTGCGACGACGCGACATAGATCGCGCTGCCGTCGGCCGCGACCGTCACCCCGACCGGTTCGCTGCCGACCGCGACCGACAGGATCGCGTGGCTCCCGAGATCGATCGCGTACAGCAGCCCGGAGCGTTGCCCGGTGACGTACAGCGTCGCGCCGTCGCTCGACAGCGCGAGCGCGCGCGGCATGACCGCGGGTGCGAAGTTGCCGCTGCCGTCGGCGGTCGGCGCTGGCCCGAGCGGGATCTCCGCGGTCGCGGTCCGCGACGCGGTGTCGACCACCGAGACCGAGTCGCTGTCGGCGTTGACGACGTAGAGCGTCGCGCCATCGCTCGACAGCGCGATCGAGCTCGAGTGCGCGACCGATCCGGGCGGTCCGCCGGTCGCATCGGGCGGCGCCGGCTTCGAGTAGCAAGCGGCGAGTGACAGCGCGGCTAACAGGGCGTGCTTCGTCATTGCGGCCTCGCGATGTGGAACGTGACCGAGTCCGCGAGCGCGGCGGGCAATTGCGCGTCGTCGATCTCGGGCACGCAGTCTTGTTCGCGATCCGAGGTCGGCTCCGGCTGTTGGCCCGGCAAGATGTGCTCCTGCAGCACGCCGATCTCGCCGGTCAGGGTCCGCTCGCCCATCTGCATCCCGCCGCGTGGCAAGCCGTCGACGACGTTCGTGCATTCGGCCGGCCAGTCGACGAGCCGGTTCGCGTTGCGATCGTCCCAGCCGTTGAGCACGAGCTTGTTGAGCCGGCCGAGCAGGTCTTCGAGCTGCGGCTCGAGCGCCTCGTTGCCGGGCCGGGTCGCGACGAGCTCGTACATGTCGCGCAACGAGCTCTGGATCAGCGCGAACCGCAGCGGCGTGAACTCGACATCGTCGACCGGCGCCGCGGTGACCGAGTAGATCCGCGCGGCGCTGTCGTAGAACACCGCCTGCATCCGGTCGAACACGGCGATCGCGCGGTCGCGATAGCGAACATCGCCGGTCGCGAGGTACGCCGCGAACAGCCCGCGGATCGCCGCGGCGTGCGAATCGATGACGTCGCTGTCGTCGACGGCCGCGCCGGTCGCGACGTTCCAACCGGCGTACGCGCGGCCGGTGTCGTCGGTGAGGTGGTCGTACAGCAGGGTCGCTTGCGCGAGCAGCATCTGGTCGACGCGATTCGCGAACGTCAGCGTCGCGTCGCCGGGGTATGCGAGGGCCAAGCCGTCGAGCGCGGTCGCGATCCCCGCGCTGTCCGGCGTGTTGTTCGAGTACAGCTCGAGCTTCGAGCTCAGCGCGCGATGCACGGTGCGCAGGCCGATGAGCGCGTACGCGAGCGACGTCGTGGCGACCGTCGTGCCGCGGGTCGGCGTCGCCCCCGCGAACGTGACATCGTCGACCAGCACGCCCGACGCCGGATCGGTGTGCAGCCGATCGAGATCGACGATCGCGACGCGGATCATCGCGAGCGCGCGGTCGTGCAGCGTCGCCTCGCCGTCGGCGAGCCCGTTGTCGGCGGGGAACGGATCGCCGTCGAAGAACACCGCCGCGGTCTGAGCGCCGCCGACATCGGCGTTGCGCGCATCGGTCAGCGCGAAGAACTCGGAGAACCCCATGGCGAGCCCGATCTGATCGAGCAGCGAGCTATCCGCCGATGCCAGCGAGTACGCCGGCATCGGGAACACGCCGCCGTCGTCGCTCTCGGTCACCGCGATCTTGCCCGGGAACCACCGCAGCGGCGAGCTGTACCCGTACGCGAGCGCATCCGCGATCGACGCGAAGCCCGACAGCGTCGTGCCGTTGGTCGTGGTCAACGACTTCAGCCAATCCTCCGCGCGATTATCGGCCATCGCGACGAACATCTGCGATTGAAAGCCCTCGATGTCGCTCGAGCCGAGGTAGGTTCCGGCAGCGGTCGGCATGCCGGTGTCGTCGGCGCCTACGATCATGTTGCCGGCCGTGCCGACGGTGTCGAGGTCGCCGACATCGACTGCCGCGACCGCGGCCTCGGTCGAGTCGTGCATGACTTGCAGGTAGTTCAACGTCCACAAGCCGTACTTCCACAGCGAGAAGCCATCAGCGCCGGGCGTGATCGTCGGATCGATCTGCTGCGCGCGATTCGGCAGCTGCAACGATCGGGCATCGCATTCGTAATCGGCGCAGCCTACCGCGCCGGTCGCACCTGGATCGTCGTCGGAGCTGATCGCACACTGCAGCGCGACCGTGCCGACCGGTGCGATCGCCGGGTCGAAGCTCGCGAACACGTGGTTCGTCGGCCAGATCCCGGGCCAGCCGATCGGGTTGTCGGCGGCGTGGCTGATCGCGAGCGGGTAGGTGCCGGCCGGGAACACGAACCGGCCGGTCGCGTTGCTGCCCGCGGCGAAGTGCTGGACCGTGTCGATCAGATGCGCCGTCGCGGCGGTGCCGTGCGCGGCGTCGGGGTTGACGAGTGGGCCGTACGCGAGCGAGGTCCCGGCGCCCGCCTCGAACGCCAAGTTGTTCATCGGCTGCTTCGAGTATTCGTACGATTCGACCGCGGTCGAGAACCCGGCGAGATCGATCCACGCACCGGCCGACCACACCGACGTGTCGAAGTAGAGATCCGGCGGCAGGTGGTCGCGGCTGTAATTGCCGAGGTTGCGGCCCATCGCTTCAGCGAGTGGCTCGCCGGAGATCTGCATCTCGCCGGCGGCGATCATGTGCTCGCGCACGACGAACCGCGTGCTGCCGACGCTCGAGGTCACGACGATCGGTTGTGCGGCCGAGCCGGCGTCGGGGCCGGGCGGCGCCGGCGTCGAATGGCAAGCGGTGAGCGCGACGAGGGCCACGCGCCGCATCAGAAGCTCCCCAGCTGGAGCTCGGGCGAGCACACGTAGTCGTTGTAGTACCCGCAGCCGACGTGGCACGTGTTGCAGTCGCCGCTCGGGATGCCGCCGTACGACGTGCCCGACGGCGCCGCGGTGCCGCGCCACGTGATCGAGACCGCCTTCGAGTCGGGATCTTCGGCGAGCTCGAACCACTCCCAGTCGGCCGCGCCGCCGGAGTTGAAGTTACCACCGCGCTTGGCCCCCGCGAGGATCAGCATCTGCGCGTTCTCGCGCGCCTCGACGATCACCGTGCCGAGCGGGAACGTCTTCGAGCCCGACGGCGGTGCTTGGTTGATGTACTGCGTGCGCGGCCCGAGCACGACCGGCGGATACGTGCCGTCGTCGGTCGGTCCGAGGTCATGGACCGACGGCCACTGGCGGAAATCGGCGAACGTGTCGACGAACGCGACGAACGTCTCGTTGCTGTCGGCGGGCGGGGGCGGTGCCACCGTCTTGTCGCAGGCCGCGAGCGCGGCCCCGACCAAACTGATACTGAAAACCAATTTCACTGCGCGCCAGTCTCCACCTCAAGCGAGGCGAGATCAAGCGCCAAGATTCCCCCAGTCGACGCCGCGGCGATGACGCTCGGTCTTCACCGACGAACGCTGGCGCGCGAACGCGAGCGCCCGTGGCGGTCTGCCACGCGCGACGGGCGCCTCTCTCCGGTCAGCGGGTGTTGGCCCGGCGCACGTCGATCTCGTTGGACACACAGCGTCGGCAATGGTGGTCTCGCTGCCATGAGGATCTGGCTGTTACTCGGCCTCGTTACGGCCGCCTGTGGCGACAACCTGAAGGAAGCACCGGACGCGGGCGTTGCCGGGAGCGATGCGCCGGCCGGGTTCGTCGAAGCGACGCATGCGGCACCACCGCAGGTCGTGTCGGGTGGCGGCGCGGTGCTCGCGGCACCGACGGTCGTGCCGATCTTCTTCACCGGCGATGACACGACGCAAGCGCAAGTCGAAGACTTCCTCGGCATGTTGCCGGCGTCGCCCTACTGGACGACGACGGTCAGCGAGTACGGCGTCGGTGCGATCACGATCGCTCCGTCGATCGTCTCGACCGATCCCGCGCCGACGACCGATGCCGACCTCGAGACCTGGCTGACGACGAACACCGATGGCACGCACGTGCCATGGCCGGTGGCGGACGCGAATACGATCTACGCGGTGTTCTTGCCCGCGGGCGTCGTGTTGTCGGACGGTCCGGGCGACACCAGCTGCGTCGACTACGGCGGATACCACTCGGAAACGACGACGACGACCGGGCAACCGCTCGTCTACGCGCTGCTGCCGCGTTGTGGCGCCTCGACGATCGGCACGACCCTCGACAACCTCACCGCCGCGCTGAGCCACGAGCTGATCGAAGCGTCGACCGACCCGACGCCGTTCTCGAACCCCGCGTACACGCGCATCGACCCCGATCACTACATCTGGAGCCACACCCCGGGCGCCGAGATCGGCGACATGTGCGAGTACGTCGACGCCGCGTACCAGAAGCTGGTCGGTCCTTACCTCGTCCAGCGCACGTGGTCGAACGCGTCGGCCGCCGCCGGACACGATCCATGCGTGCCGGTGATGGACACTCCGTACGTCGCCGCGATCCCGGAGTTACCGGACGACATCGCGGTGATGTCGCGCGGCGCCGCGACGACGACGAAGGGGCTCGCGGTCCCGGTCGGTGTGTCGAAGATGCTCGAGCTAGACCTGATCAGCGACGCCGAGACGATCGACTTCACGATCGGTGGCCAGGACGCCGCCGTGTTCACCGGCGGGCAGCGCACGCTCGATCTGCAATGGGGCACGGTGCTCGGCAATAACGGCACGAAGGCCCAAGTCCTGGTCACCCGCACGGTCGCGAACACGCGCGGCAACGAGCTCGAGATCACCGCGACGGTCGGCGGCAAGATCGTCGCCGTGTGGTGGGCGTTCATCGGCGACTGAACTTAGAGCCCGAAGAACGTCTTGATCCCGGCCAAGATGCGCTCGCGCTCGCTGTCGTGACGGCTCGCGAGCATGGTCGCGTCGACGCCTTCGCGCACCGCCATCAACTGGATCCGGCGGGTCGCCATCTTCTCGGACATCTCGTTCGCGATCGCGGGGCGCGCGGCGAGTAGCGCCTCGAAAGGCTTGCGGCCGAGCCGGAAGCATTCGACCTCGGTCGTCGCGACCACGTCGGCGGTGCGCGGTTCGCCGGTCATCAGGCTCATCTCGCCGAAGAAATCGGGCGCGGCGAGCTTCGCGACCGCGACGCGTTGTTCCGGGATGCCGCCCGCGCCATCGGGATCGACGAGCATCCGGATCTCGGCGTCGCCAGCGGTCAGGATGTACAACCAGTGCGCGGTCGCGCCTTGCCGCGTGATCGTCTCACCCGCGGCGTAGATCGCATGGCTCATGTCGCTCGCGAGCGTCCGGAGCTCTGCTTCGGTCATCGACTGGAACAGGTGAACGGTCTTGACCGCGTCGAGGTGGACATCGCCCTCGCGCGCGATCCGCTTGGCCTTGCGAACGTCGTCTTGGATCTCGACGAACGCGGTGTGCGCCGGCACCGCGAGCGGAATCCCCGCGCGCTTGAGCGCGGAGTAGATCCGCGTGCGAACGCGCGAGCTCGTCGGGTCATCGGCGGCGAGATCGACCAGCCAGTAGCGCACCGCATAGCTCGCGACGCTCTCGCGGCCTTCTTTGGTGAAGTCCATGCACACGCAGCTCGGCTTCGGATCGGGCGCGACGTTCTCGATCGGCGACGCGTTCACCCCCTGCAGCACGACGTCGATCACGTGCGCGGGCGAGTAGCGATAGTCGACGTTGAACCACACCCACATGCGCAACGGCGCCGTCTCGCCTCCGCGCTTGCCGAGGATCGTGATGTTGTTAGCCAGGAGCTGCGCATTCGGCACGACGATCGTCGTCCAGTCGCGGGTCTCGACGATCGTATGGCGCCAGCGCACCGCGGTGACTCGGCCTTGCTTGCCGTTCTCGAGCTGGATCCAGTCGCCCTCGTGGATCGAGCCATCGAGCTGGAGCGCGACGCCACCGAGGATGTTGCCGAGCGTGCTCTGCAGCGAGATCGCGAGCACCGCGCTGACCACCGCGCCCGAGACCAACGCCCCGGTCGGGTCGACCCCGTGCGAGCTCAAGATCAAGAACGTGGCGACGATGTAGCCGAGGCCGACCGCCAGGTCGGTCGCGATCATCGGCAGCGTCACGCCGGTGATCGGCCAGAAGACCGTGAACACCAGCACCGCGCCGATATTGACGATGGCGAAGACGCGGACCAGCTCGGCGGCGATTCGCAGTCCCGCTTGTGCGGCCGGCTGACCCGCTTGTTGACCGATGTAGCTCGCGAACAGCGTCACCGCGTACAGGACCGCGAGGATCGCGATCCGACGCAGCTGCGTGCGGTGCGCCGGCCTCAGCCGATTGACCAGCGCCGCGGTCAGGATCCAGCCCGCGAACAACCCGAGCGCCCACCACAATTCGCTCGCGTGTTCCGTCATCGGGTCGGCCTATAAAAATACCGCATTGTGCGGCGGGCCGTCCCGGGCCGGCGCGGTCGGTTACAGGTGACCGAAGCCGATCTGGTCGACGCCCCGCACCGTGCGGCCCACGTTCGGGCCCATCGTCCAGCTCGCGCCCGAGTCATCCGAGATCAACACCTCGCCGTTGTCGCCGGCCGCGAAGCCGGTCGCGTCGTCCGAGTCCGGGTCCGCGATGTGGATCGCGTGGAGATCCGCGGTGCCGACATGCTGGACGTCGACCGCGCCGTTGACGTCGATCGTCGCGATCGCGCCACCGGCTCCGACCGCGACCGCGCTGCCGTCTTCGGCGATGCGGACGTCATCGAACACGAGGCTCGGATCGACCGCGAGCGACTGCCAGGTCGAGCCCGCGTTCGTGCTCCTGGAGATGCCGGCACCGACCGCGATCACGAGCTCGCCATCGGGAGACACCGCGACCGTGCGCAGCCCGGCGATCGCGATGAGCTCGACGAGCTTGGTGCCATCGTAGGACCACACGCCTCCGTCGTCGCTGATCGCGAGCGTGGTGGGCGCTTCTTGCGCGGCGCTCACCGACCGGAAGTTGGTCGAGCCGTCGCCCAGGCTCTCCCACGTCGCGCCCGAGTCGGGCGAGGTCAAGAAGGCGCCGTTGCCCGCGAGGAACACCGGCCCGTAGTCCTGAGTCGCGACCGCGCGGAGGTCCGCGGTCGTCGGGATCACCTGCGCGGTCCACGTCGTGCCCGCGTCCTTGGTGTAGAGCAGCGTGCCGGACGCACCGACGACCCACGCTTCGCCCTGATAGCGGCACGCGATGCCGCTGAGCGAGACGTCCGAGCCGAGGTCGTAGCCGGCGCCGACCGCGCCGTCGTCGCCGACGTTCTCCATCAGGCCGGCTTCACCGACGAGCCAGCCGCCGCCACCACCTCCGCCGCCGCCACCGCCACCGCCACCGCCACCGCCACCAGTTTTCTTGCAGCCGGTTGCAGCGAGCGAGGCAAAGAGGACGATCAGAGACGTGCGCATGGTGGGCTCCTGAAGGGTGATGCTACCGACCCTTCGAGGAGGATGGGCGGGAGATGTCGCACGCGGACCTACGCGAATCTCGGAACATCGTGTTTTCAAACCGGTAGGACGCCTGGCAACGACGAGATCAGGACGTCGGCTCGATCGATCGCCCGCTCGGCCCGGGCGACGACATCGGGTGGGGCGAGTCGCTTCAGCTTCGCGAGCTTGACCACGCGCTCGAGCTCGCGCACCGCGATCCACGCTCGATGATGAGCGCGCGAGCGCAGGCGACTACCGGGTGGCGCGGCGAACCCGTGCGCGAGATCGCCGCACGCGATCGCGAGGCCACCGACCAGATCGGCGCCGGGCATCGCCGGGACGAGATCTGCGAGTGGCGGGCCCGCGGCGAGCACGGCGCGGAACGACGGATGATGATCGAGAGGATGAGGAGGACGGGCACGGCGAACGGGCATGCGTGCGGTTACTTCACGTGGTGCGCCACCCCGCGCTCGTGCGGACTCGCGGACTTGCGCGGCCAAGTGTCCGACATGGCCGGATTCCGGCCGGATCTCGGCCAAGCTCGGACACGGCTGCTACAGTCCGCGACCACCATGCAGTATCGCATCGGCCGCGAGCTCGGCGCGGGCGCGCTCGGACGCGTCGTCGAGCTGATCGATGACGACGGCGCCGTGTGGGCCGGCAAGATCTTGCACGCGAGCCAACAAGGCGACGGCCGCGCGCGCCGCCGGTTCGAGCTCGAGGCCAAGCTCCTCGCCGGGATCCATCACCCGAACTTGATCGCGGTCGAGGGCCTGGTCGAGGTCCAAGGTCACTGCGCGCTGCTGATGGAGCTCGTGCCGGGCTCGGACCTCGCTCACCTGATCGCGGTCGAAGCGCCGCTGGCTCCGGATCGCGTGATCGCGCTCGGGGTCGGCATCGCGGCCGGGCTCGCCGAGGCGCATCGCGCCGGCCTGGTCCATCGCGATCTCAAGCCCGCGAACATCTTGCTCGGCGCCGACGGCACGCCGAAGGTCGGCGACTTCGGGCTCGCGCGCGCGACGTCATTCGCCGCGAGCGATCCGGATGCGGTCGCGGTCGCCGGCACGCCGGATTACATGGCGCCGGAGTCGGTCGATCCGCTCGCGATCGACGGCCGCAGCGATCTGTACGCGCTCGGCTGCATCTTGTGCGAGCTGGCGACCGGCGAGCCGCCGTATCACGGCGCCACCGCATTCGCCGTGCTCCAGGCGCATCGCACCGAGCCGATCCCCGCGCTCGAGGCCGTGCCCGCGGGCTTGCGCCGCGTGATCCGCTGGCTGCTCGCGAAGTCGCCGGCCGATCGGCCTCAGTCCGCCGGCGAGGCGCAAAGCGCGCTCGAGAGTCTCGGCGACACGCATGCGACCACCGCGCTCGCGACGCTCGGCGACCCCCGGGTCGCGGGCGGCCGGCGGTGCGCGAAGTGCGGCGCGATCGGTCCCGCGTTGGTCCACGTTTGCTTCGCGTGCGGCGAGGCGCAGCTCGAGATCAGCGACGGTCCGGCGAGCGTGTTCGTCACCGGGCCGGGCGAGCAAGCGGCCAAGCTCGACGCCGCGCTACGGCTCAAGCTGTTGGCGTGGCTCGCCGCGAATCCGGCGCTCGGGTTGCACTCGAAGACCCTCGCGAAAGAAGTGCCGCGGCTGCCGTTCACGCTGATGTCCGGCATCGACGACGTCTCCGCGATCGCGCTCGTCGCCGCGCTGCGTGGGCTCGGGCTCGAAGCCGAGTGGTTGGTCGGCGGCCGGTTTGCGTTGCCCGCGATTCGCGGCAAGGGCTGGACGCTCGCGAAGCGAGTCGCGCTGATCGGCGTGAGCGGCGTGTTCTTCACGATGCGCGGCTCGGTGATCGGCATGGCGGTGGGCGCGATCGGGATCGGCGTCGCCTCGCTGTGGCACGGCTTCGGCGCCGGGGCGCGACCGGTCGCGAAGCTCGCGAACGGACAGGCGCGGGTCGCGTTATCGTCGGCGCTCGATGCGGCGCTCGCGCGCGTCGCGGCCGTCATACCGGCGATGGTCGCCGCTCGCCACCGCGATACGCTGCGCGGCGTCGTCGAACGCGCGCTCGCGTTGCGCGATGCCATCGACCCGGCGCAGCGCGGTTCGCTCGAGCCGCAGATCGCCGAGCTCGTCGATCACGCCGCGATCGCGGCATCTCGGCTCGACCAGCTCGAGGCGCAGTTGTCGCCCGACGATCTGCGCTCCGACGACGCGGGCAAGCGCGAGAGCTGGCACGTCCGCGACCGCTGGGCCGGCCGGTTGCTGCAAGTCACCGCGTTCCTCGATGCGATGCGCGCGCGTGCGGTGATGGCGAAGGCCCGCGGCGCGGCCCAAGGTGATCTCGACGAGCTGCGTTCGCACATCGCGGCGCTCGAAGAGGTGTCGGCGTGAACCCGCCTGCGGCGATCGCCGGGCAACGCGTCGTCAGCGAGCCCCGGCGGTTGCGCCACGAGCTCGCGTGGTCGATCGAGCTGCCCGATGGCCGGCGCGCGGTGCTCGCCCAGCTCGTGCCCGAGCTCGCCGCCGAGCCGACTCTGCGCCGGCGCTGGGTCGTCGACATGGAGCGGATCGCCGCGTTGCCGGCAGGGCGGATCGCGGCGACGATCGCGATCGGCCCGCAACCGGATCCGCGCGCGGTCGATGCCGAGCCGCCGTGGCGGGTCCGGCTCGATCCGCCGGGCCAGACGCTCGACACCGTGCTGCGGCGCGCACCGCTGCCGATCGACGAGGTGATCGACCTCGGCGCGCGCCTCGCCGACGCGGTGCAGTCGCTCCACGCCGCGGGTGCGATCCTGCGCGACCTCGATCCGCGCAGCATCGTGGTCGGCGACGACGGCGAGCTGTGGTTCACCGACGTCGGTCACGCGCGGCTCGCGATCTCTGTCGTCGCGCACGGCGTCGAGCCTCTTGCTCGAGAGCTCGCCGTACATCGCCGCCGAAGCGTTGCTCGGCACCGTGATCGATGCGCGCGCCGACGTCTACAGCCTCGGCGTGGTGCTGTGGCGCGCGCTGACCGGCCGCGTGCCGTTCGAGGCCGCCTTGCTCGCGTCGCGCACCGAGCTGCCGAAGCTCGCGAGCGTGCGCCCCGACGTGCCGGCCGCGCTCGCCGCATTGGTGACGCGGTGCCTCGCGCACGAGCCCGAGGCGCGTCCGCCCACCGCGCGCGACGTCGCCGAGGCCCTGCGCGGTCGCGGCACCGACGTCGCGCTCGTCGTGACTCGCACGACCTGCCAGGCGTGCGGTGCGGTGATGCGGGCCGGCCTCCGCCTGTGCCTGACCTGCGGCAAGCAAGCGGTGCGGTTCCATCACACCGCGCCGGGTGACCTCGACGGTGTCGCGATCGTGCTCGACAAGGCATCCGACGACGCGAAGTTCGTCGCGACGCTCACCGACTTCTTCGAGACCGTCGGCACCCGCGTGCCGAAGCTCAACTTCGTCGTCGGCGATCGCCGGATGTACAGCAAGGCCGAGCTCGCGCAGCGCCACGCATTGCCGGCCAAGCTCGTCGCGGATCTCGAGCCCGACACGAGCGTCGCGCTGGTCAAGCGCCTGCGCGACGCCGGCGTCAAGGTCCGCACGTCGACCCCGCGCGCGGAACGCAAGCGGCGGCGCCGCGTCCTCGGTGCGAAGGTGGCGGGCGCGCTCAGCACGGTCGGCGGCATCGCGGTGCTCGCGACCGGTGGTCACGCGGTGGTCGCGGCAGGCACGTTGCTGGTCCTCGTCGGTCTGTTCGCCGTGATGATCGGCGTGATGGGCGGTCGCCGGCTTCGGGGCAACGCGAAGCGCCCGGCGATCGGCGCGTTGCGTGCGGCGCCCGCCGCGTTGCCCGCGGGCGATGTCCACGTCGCCGCGATCGCGGGGGTGCTCGCCTCGGCAAAGGCCGCCGACGTCCGGCCACGGCTCGAGGAGCTCGCGGTCCTCGTGCAACGGCTGTGCGACGCCAAGGTCGCGGTCGCCGGTAACGCCGCCGATGCGGCCGAGCTCGAGCACCTCGCCGCGCCGGTCAAGCCGCTCGTCGATCTCGCGCGAACGACGGTCGAGGCGATCGACGCGATCGATCATCAGCTCGCGACGCTCGACGAAGGCGCGATGGTGCGTGCGCTCGCGCGGTCCGAGGCCCGCCACGAAGCGGCGGCGTTGCGCGTCGACCTGCTCGCCGGGCTCGATACGCTGCGCGAGCTCGAGGACCAACGCGCCGTGCTGTTCGGCCGGTTGCTCGAGATCACGTCGCTCGTCCGCAGCGCGGTCGAGCTCGGGCTCGGTCACGCCGCCGCGGTACGGTCCGACGACCTCGAAGTCGCACACGCGCTCGCGGGCCTCGCGTGACCCGGTGCTTCGTGATCGGCGACCCGCAAGGGCCGTTCGCGAAGGTGCTCGACGTGCTCGATCGCCACGGCGCGCTCGCCGGCGATCGCTTGGCCGGCGATGTCGTGCTGGTCTCGATCGGCGACCACTTCGACTACGACCATCGCGACCCGGCGTCCGCGCGGCGCGAGGGCGTGGCGTTGCTGCGCTGGTTGGCGAGCCACGATCGAGACCAAGTCGTGCTGCTGTTCGGCAACCACGATGCGGCGCGCGTGATGGAGCTCGCGGCTCTCGACGACGGCGAGTTCGCGCGCGCGCAGCAGCTCGCCGGCAGCGACGTCGTGCGCTATCGCGCAGAGTTCCCGAGCCTACCGCCGCCGGGAGTCGTCGCGCGCGACTACGCGTCGTTCTCGGTCGAGCAGCGCGAGCTCGTGCAGGCGTTGCTGTTGTCCGGCCGGTTCCAGCTCGCCGCGACCTGCGAGCTCGACGACGGTCGCGTCGCATTGCTCACGCACGCCGGGGTGACGCTCGGCGAGCTGACGCTGCTCGCCCTGACCGAACCGCACGACCCGCGCGCGATCGCTCGTGCGCTGAACGCGCAGCTCGCGCACGAGGTCGACGCCGTACGCACCGCGTGGCGAGCCGGACGCCCGGTCGCCCTGTCGCTCGAGCCGTGGCACGCCGCCGGCGGCGACGGGCGCGAAGGCGGCGGCTTGCTCTATCACCGGCCGAGCAACCCGGCGCGCTACGACGACGCGCGCTACTCCGAGCTGTTCTCGGTGACCCGCGCCCGCCGGTTCGCGCCGCATCAGCTGCCGCGCTCGCTCGTCCAGGTCTGTGGCCACAGCGGGCACTCGAAGTGTCGCGAAGAGCTGGGTGCGTGGTGCACTCCAGCGGCCACCGCGCGCCAGCATGGCGGATTGCGCACGTTGCGGGTCGTCGGCGACACCGTGACCTACGACGTCGGCGTGCTCGCCCCGATCACCGATGCGGCCGATCTGATCCTGATCGACGGGGAGCTCCGCCGGGTGCCCGCGGCCGAGGTCGAGCTGCTGGGCGTCCGCGCCGTGCTCAGCGCTTGACCACCGCGGCGCCCCAACCGTCGTACGTCGCCGCGTGCTCGGTCGCGAGCTCCTCGAGGTCGCACGCGAGGTTCGTCAGCTGAAAGATCGCGAGGCTCGCGGGCTTCGACATCGTGAGCGCGCCGGGCTTCGCGTCGCTGCGGCGGAACCCTTGTTCGGCGAGCACGTGCTCGATCGCGGCGAGGCGATCGGGCTTGCCCCGGAACGCGACCTCGCGCAGCCGCATGTCACCCATCGCGCAGGTTGTACCTCGTCGGCACGTAACAACCGTGCGACAGCGTGCTACGCCGAGCATGGGCGTTACGTCGATCAATTTGAAGATGAGGACCATAGCCGCGTTCGCGTGCGTCGCTGCGCTTGCGGTGCGAGCTCGGGGAGCGCCCGCCGAGGCGAGCGCGCGCGCCGATGCGATCCGGGCCCACGAGGCGGCGCAGGCGGCCGACCCCGGGCATTGCGAGGCGCCTGGATGCAGTCCGCAGCTGATCGCCGCATACGAACGAGCGGTCGCCGCGTATGACGCCTATCTCACGAGCTTCGCGAGCTTGGTGGGTGCGATCCAGCTTCGATTCTCCCGGGCACAGATTCTCTACTTCAAGCTCGGCCGGTACGAGCAAGCGGGCGACGACTACGCGATCGTCGGCAAGTCGGCCGGCCCGCTGCAGCGCGTTGCGTTGCTCGCCGCGATGGACGCGTTCGATCGTGCGCGCGGCAAGACGCCGAACACCATCGACGCGAAGTTGACCGCCGTGGCCGAGGCCTACCTCGCTGCATTCGCAGGCGGACCCGATGCCGATGCGGCGATGTTTCACGTCGCGAAGCTCGCGCTCGATCGTGGCAAGGTCGGCAAGGCCGTCGATCTGTTCCGCGCCATCGTGACCCGCTATCCTCGCAGCAGGAACGCAGGGCCGGCCGGGGACGCATGGCTCGCTGCGCTCGACGAGAAGCGCGACTTCGCGGCGCTCGCGGCCACGGCGCGGACGCTGCGTGCGGCGCCCGCGTTCGCAGCCAAGGACCGGCAGGAGCGTCTGACCGGCCTGATCGTCCAAGCGAGCGAGCGCCAAGCGGCACTCGAGGCCCAGCCCGCGCGCGCGGCCGAGTGGTATCTGGCCGCGGCGGCCGAGCTCACCGGCGATCGCGCCACGAAAGACGAGATGAATGCCGCGCAGCTGTTCGCGAAGGCGAACGCGCTCGACCGGGCGCTGGACACCTACGTCGCCCTGGCGGCGCGGTTCCCGAGCGATCCGACCGCGGCTAAGGCGTTGTCCAGCGCTGCCGCGACCGCGGACCAGCTCGCGCAGTTCAGTCGCGCGGCCGAGCTCGCGGAGCAGCTCGCGGACATGTACCCGAGGGATCCGTCCGCGCCCGACGCGCTCTTCAACGCGATGATGTGGCGGCGCGCGACCGGAGCACGCGATCGCGCGATCAGCGATGGCGAGCGGTACGTTCACCTCGGCACCGGCCGCCGCGACACGGCCGACGTGATGATCGAGATCGCGCGCTGGCACGCGGAGGCGGGCGATCACGCGAAGGCCGAAGCCGAGCTCGCCGCGGTGGCGCACCAGTTCTCGAGCAGTCGCCAGGCATCGGTCGCTGCGATCGCCGCGGCGCGCGAGGCGATCGAACAGAGCAAGCTCGATGCCGCGAGCAAGTACCTCGCCGCGGTGACCGCGCCGCCGTTGCGCGGCGAAGCGCGGCTGGTGCAAGGCGAGATCGCCGCGCGCAAAGCCGCCGACCTCCACCTCGCCGGCCCGATGCCGCGACTCGGAGCCACGCTCGCCGCGAAGATCGCCGCGATGCGCGCCGCGCAGGCGATCTTCGCCGAGGTCGCCAAGGGGAGCGACCCGGCCCTGGTCGTCGCCGCGCTGGTGCGCAATGCCGCTGTGGCGGAGGGTCTCGCCAAGGAGATCGCCGCGTTCCGGGTGGCGCCGAGCGATCTCGGAGGCGGTGATCCGAGCGTCGCCGCCGCCGTGGCGAACCTCGTCACCGAGGCGACCACCCTGGACAAGGCCGCCTACGCGAAAGCGCTCGAGCTCGGTGTCTACAGCGAAGACACGTTCGCGGCGCGAGCGGCGCTCGTGCGGCTCGGCGCTGCAGCCGCGGATCGCGAAGCGCGGACGAGCGACGATGCGCTGCCGCCGGATCCGCCGGTGATCGAGCGTCACTGAGACACACATGACACGAGCACGAGCTACAAGTACGCCGGGTCGCGGTACTCACCGAGCTCGGCGCGGAACAAGTCGCAGATCTCGCCGAGCGTCGCGTAGGCCTTCACCGCGGCGAGGATCGGCGGCATCACGTTCTGCTTGCCGTCCTTGAGCGCGGCGCGGACGGCGGCGAGCGCGCGCTCGACCGTGGCGGCGTCACGCTTCGCGCGCGTGGCGGCGAGCCGCTCGATCTGACCTTGCTCGGCGTGCTGGTCGATCTTCAACGTCGGGATGTGGTCGCCCTCGCCGGCGGTCGTATACTTGTTCACACCGACGATCGAGCGCCGACCGGCATCGACGTCGCGCTGGAAGTCGAACGCGGCCCGCGCGATCTCGCGCTGCGGGTAGCCCTCTTCGACCGCTTTGACGATGCCGCCCATCGCGTCGATCTTGGTGATGTACTCCCATGCGGCGGCTTCGACCTGATCGGTGAGCGTCTCGACGTAATAGCTGCCCGCGAGCGGATCCGCGACGTTCGCGACGCCGGTCTCCTCGTAGATGACCTGTTGCGTGCGCAGCGCGAGCTGGGCGGCGTCTTCGGTCGGCAGCGCATAGGTCTCGTCGTAGCTGTTCGTGTGCAGCGACTGCGTCCCGCCGAGCACCGCGGCGAGCGCTTGCATCGCGGTGCGGATCACGTTGTTGAGCGGCTGCTGCGCCATCAGCGACACGCCGGCGGTCTGCGCGTGCGTGCGCAACAGCCAGGACTTCGGGTTCTTCGCACCGAACCGCTCGCGCAGGATCTTCGCCCACATCCGGCGTCCGGCGCGGAACTTCGCGATCTCCTCGAAGAAGTCGTTGTGGACGTCCCAGAAGTAGCTGAGGCGCGGCGCGAACTCGTCGACATCCAGCCCGCCCTCGACGCCGAGCTGCAAGTAGCCGATGCCGTCCGCGATCGTGAACGCGAGCTCTTGCACGCCGGTCGCTCCAGCTTCGCGGATGTGATAGCCGCTGATCGAGATCGTGTTCCACTGCGGCATCGTCCGCGTGCACCACACCAGCATGTCGCGGATGATCCGCATGTGGCCGCGGATCGGGCTGATCCACTCCTTCTGCGCGATGAACTCCTTGAGCATGTCGTTCTGCAACGTGCCGCGCAGCTTGTCCGGCGAGACACCCTGGTTCTCGGCGACCGCGACGTAGAGCGCGAGCAGCACCGCGGCCGGCGCGTTGATCGTCATCGACGTCGACACCTTGTCGAGCGGGATGTCGCCGAACAACCGCATCATGTCGTCGAGCGTCGCGACCGAGACACCTTCGCGGCCGACCTCGCCGAGCGAGCGCGGGCTATCGGGGTCGTAGCCCATCAGCGTCGGCATATCGAACGCGGTCGACAGACCTGTCTGTCCGCTCTCGAGCAGGAACTTGAACCGCTTGTTCGTGTCTTCGGGAGTCCCGAACCCGGCGAACATCCGCATCGTCCACGGCTTGCCGCGATACATCGTCGCGTGCGGCCCGCGGGTGAACGGATATTGGCCGGGCTCGCCGAGGTTTTCGGCGTAGCTCCAGCCGCGAGACGCCAGGTCCTCGGGTCCGTAGCTGGCCTTGAGCGGAATGCCGCTCATCGTGCGGTACTCGTTGCCGGTCTCGGGCTTCTTCACCGGGGCCATCTCTATTCGTTTACCATGGGAAATCTCGGAACGGATCTATGCGTTTGCCTGCCATGGTTCGCACCGCCTTCATCATCTTGGCCCTGCTCGCGAGTCGCGCCTACGCCGGGCTTGACTGTGACGATGCGACGGCGATCAAACAGCTCGAAGCGTTCGCCGCGGACAAGACGAAGGCCGACGCGATGGTGCACGACTACACGTGGATCTGTGTGGACGGGCTCGACCAGCGGTTCAAGCCGCGGCTCGAGAAGGCGTGCCGCAAGATCCTCGATCGCGACGGCGACGGCAGCGAGTGCGTGACCGCGGTGGCGGCCGTCGGCATCGGCAAGCTCGGCGACCACGATATCTTCACGCTCGTCACCCAGCTGCCGGAGAATCCGATCGAAGCCTCGGGTGGCATCGGCTACTACAAGGCAGCGCTGCTCGCGCGGATCGGCGATCCGCGGGGTGCGCAGGTGCTCGTCGATATCTGGAAGGCGACGATTGCGAAAGCCGATGCCCGCGAGAAGAAGCACTGGGAGATGGCGAGCTGGAGCGGCTGGCGGCAATACACCGCCGAGGCGCTGGGCAAGCTCGGCGACGCCGACACCAAGACATTTCTCGAAGAGCAGGCCAAGGCGACGAAGGACACGCACGTCCGCGACGCCTGCAACGACGCGGCCGCCGCGATCGCGAAGCGGCTCGCGAAGCCATAGAGGTTGCGTGTTATCAACGGCGCGTGATCGGCGCCGCGCCTCCTCGCGACCGCAAGCGTCGGTTCGTCAACTGGGCGCGCACCGTGCGCACGCCGCCGGTGACGTGGCGCGAGCCGACCAGCGAGGACGAGGTCATCGCGGCGGTGCGCGAGCGACCGGGCAAGCTGCGGGTCGTCGGCGCCGGGCATTCGTGGTCCGCGATCGCCGCGCCCGAGCAAGTCGCGATGACGCTCGCGCGACTCGCCGGCGTGCTCGCGGTCGGCGACGGCACGGTCACCGTGCACGGCGGCACGCAGCTCGCCGCGCTCGCCGACGCGCTCGCGGCGCGCGGGCTCGCGCTGCCGATCGTCGGCTCGATCGCGCAGCAATCGGTCGCCGGCGCGATCGCGACCGGGACGCACGGCTCGAGCCTGGTCCACGGCAACCTCGCGAGCAACGTGCGCGGCATGCGCCTCGTCACCGGCACCGGCGACGTGGTCGAGCTCGCGGCCGGCGATCCGCGGCTCGCGGCGGCGCGCGTCCACCTCGGCGCGCTCGGCGTGATCACGCAGGTGACGCTCGGAGTCGAGCCGGCGTTTCGCCTCGCCGAGACGATCGAGCAAGTCGCGATCGCGGACGTGCCGGCGGCGGTCCAGACGATCGCGGCGAGCGCCGAGTACGTGAAGATCTGGTGGCTGCCGCACACGCGAGCGGCGAGCGTGTTTCGCTATGCGCGCACTACCGCAGCGGAGGCGACGCCCGGCGCGGCGGCGCGCTGGCTCGACGAACACGTGGTGAATGGCCTCGTGTTCGCGGCGGTGCTCGGCGTCACGCGCCAGCGCCGCGAGTGGATCCCCGCGATCAACCGCGCGGTAGCGAGGGTCTACTTGAATCGCGCGCAGCGGATCGGTCGCAGCGATCGCATGTTGATGACCGCGATGCCGCCGCGCCACCGCGAGACCGAGGCGGTCGTGCCGATGGCGCGAGCCGGCGAGGCGATCGCTCGGACGGTCGCGCTGATCGATCGCGAGCGGGTGCGCGTGAACTTCCCGCTCGAGGTTCGGTTCGTGGGCGGCGACGATGGTTGGCTGTCACCCGCGGCCGGCGGCGACGTGTGCCAGCTCGGCGCGTACATCGGCGAGACCTCCGACACCGAGCGGTTCTTCGCCGCGTTCTGGCGCGAGCTGCGCGAGCTGCATGCGCGACCACATTGGGGCAAGGAATTCGACCATGCGCCCGCCGAGCTACGCGCGCTGTACCCGCGGTGGGATGACTTCGCGGCGCTGCGCCGCGAGCTCGATCCGCGCGGGATGTTCACGCCGCGTTGCCTCGGGTAGCGTCGGTCCGCGCTCCGTTCGGCCTCGAGCCGACTACGCTCCGGTGGTGGTTCAAGCCGGGTGAAGCGCCCATCGCAGCTGTGCTAGATCGAGGAAGCATGGCTTTTCACCTGCACGAGGTCGTCGGTTATCTCGATGCGACGCTCGAGATCGAGCGGTTTCGCGATTTCGCGCCGAACGGGCTGCAGGTCGAGGGCGTGCTCGAGGTCGAGCGCGTGGTCACCGGCGTCTCGGCTTCGGCCGAGCTGATCTCGCGCGCGGTCGAGCAGCACGCCGATCTGATCGTCGTGCACCACGGGCTGGTGTGGGGCGGCGGCATCGTCAAGATCGCCGGGCCGATGGCGCGGCGGCTGAAGCTGTTGCTCGGCAACGACGTGTCGCTCGCGGCGTATCACCTGCCACTCGACAAGCACGCCCGGCTCGGCAACAACGTCGGGCTCGCCGATGCGCTCGCGCTAGGGCCGGCGCGCGACAGCTTCGGCGACGTTCGCGGCACCGCGCTCGGGCTCGCCGGGTCGTGGCCGCAGCCGCTGTCGCGCGATGACGCCGTCGGCCGGATCGCAGGCGGGGTGTGCAAAGGCCGCGCGCCGCGGTTCGTGTTTCCGTTCGGGCCGGCGACCGTGCGCAAGGTCGGGCTGTGCACCGGCGCGGCGTCGGATCTGATCGAGGCGGCGGCGGCTGCCGGATGCGACCTGTTCTTGACGGGCGAGCTCGCGGAGCGCGCCGGCGATCTCGCGCGAGAGCTGCAGATCACGTTGGTCGCCGCGGGCCACGTCGCGACCGAGGTGTTCGGCCCGATGCGCCTCGCCGACGAGCTGCGCATGCGGTTCCCCGGCCTCGAAGCGCAGTTCGTCGACATCGCGAGCCCGCTGTGACCGCGCCGCCGATCCGCTTGCCTTCGGGGGTGCGCGATTTCTTGCCGCGCGCCGCCGCCCGCCGGCGGGCGCTCGCCGAGGGCGTGATGACCGTGTTCGAAGCGTGGGGGTTCGCGCGGATCATCACGCCGGTGTTCGAGGTCGCCGACGTCCTCGAGCGCGGGCTCGGCGCGAGCGCGCGAGCAGATGCGATCCGGTTCGTCGAGCCCGGCACCGGCGAGATCGTCGCGCTCCGGCCCGACATCACGCCGCAGATCGCGCGCATCGTCGCGACCCGGATGGCCGACGTGGCCGGGCCGATCCGGCTCTGCTACGAAGGCGCGGTGTTCCGACTCGCCGGCGAGCTCGGTCAGCGCGAGGTCTTGCAGGCCGGGGTCGAGCTCGTCGGGGCGCCCGCGGCGACCGGCGATGCCGAGCTGATCGCGGTGGCGAGCGCGGCGCTCGCGGAGCTCGGCCTGGCCGGTGCACGGCTCGATCTCGGCCACGTCATGCCGGCGAACCACGTGCTCGCGGCGGCGCCGGATGCCGACAGTCGCGCTCGGCTCGCTGCGGCGATCTCGCGCAAGGATCGCGCGGGCGTCCGGATCGCCGCGCGTGCGCTGCCGCCCGCGATCGCGCAGCTCGCGGAGGCGCTCGTCGAGCTGTGGGGGCCGGCGCGCGCGACGCTGGGCCGCGCGCTCGCGCTGCCCTGGCCAGCCCCGGTGTCGGCGGCGCTGCGCGCGCTCGATGCGACGCTCACCGCGGCGGCCGCTCATGTCGGCGCGACCGAGCTCGATGCGACGGTCGATCTCGGCGACCTCCACGGCTTCGAGTACTACACGGGCGTGAAGCTCGCCGCGTACGCCAGCGGCGCGCCCGGTGCGATGCTGCGCGGCGGTCGCTACGACGAGCTGCTCGGCCGCTACGGCAAGCCGGCGGCGAGCGACCGGGTTCGCGATCGATCTCGAAGCCGCCGCGCAAGCGCAGCGCGCCGCGGGAGTCGCGCCACCTCGAACCGCGCTCGGGGTCGCCGTGGCCGGCGAGCATGCGGTCGCGATCGCGGGTGCGCTGCGCGCCGCGGGTTTGCGCGCGGTCGTCGAGGTCACGGACCGGTCTCTGGAAGCCCTGCGCGAGGTCGGGCTCGATGCCGCGATCGCGGGCGACACGGTGATCACCGCGACCGGCGCGCGCCGGCCGGCGGCGGCTGCGATCGAAGCGGCGCGGGCAGGGGACACCGACCCGCTGATCGCGATACTAAGGATGCCGTAATGTCTGTCGTCATCGTCGTCGGCGCACAATGGGGCGATGAAGGCAAAGGCAAGGTCGTCGACCTGTTCACCGAGCGCGCCGATGTCGTCGTGCGCTACGGCGGCGGTGCGAACGCCGGCCACACCCTCGTCATCGACGGCGTGAAGCTCGTCACCCACCTCGTGCCGTCCGGCGTCTGCCATCCCGGCAAGAGCTGCGTGCTCGGCGACGGCATGGTGATCGATCCGCAGACGCTGCTCGAGGAGATCGCCGAGTGCCAAGCGCGCGGCCTGTTGATGCGCGACGAGCTGCTCGTCGGGCTCGGCGCCCATGTCATCCTGCCGTACCACAAGCTGATCGACGGCCTGCGCGAGGACTACGGCGCGAAGCGCGGGCGCGCGATCGGCACGACTCGACGCGGCATCGGGCCGGCGTACGAAGCCAAGGCCGGACGGCGCGGCGTGCGGATGCGAGATCTCTTGCGCCCGGAGCGGTTGCGCGCGCTCGTCGCCGCGAACCTCGACGAGCTGTCGCCGGTGATCGAGCACCTCGGCGGCAAGCGCCCCGACGCCGCCGAGCTCGCGCGATGGAGCGACGACGCGCTCGCCGCCGGCGACAAGCTGCGCAAGTACACCGGCGACGCCGGTCGCCACGTCGCGCGCGCGATCGGCGAAGGCCATCACGTGTTGTTCGAGGGCGCGCAGGGCTGCCTGCTCGATCTCGATCACGGCACGTATCCGTACGTGACCTCGTCCTCGACGATCGCGGCCGGCGCCTGCCAGAGCGCCGGCATCGGACCGACCCAGATCGACTCGGTCGTCGGCATCACGAAGGCCTACGCGACGCGCGTCGGCGAGGGCCCGTTCCCGACCGAGCTCCACGGCGAGGTCGGCGAGAAATTGCGCAAGGCGGGCGGCGAATACGGCGCGACGACCGGCCGGCCGCGGCGCTGTGGCTGGCTCGATCTACCTGCGCTGCGCATGGGCGCGCGGCTGTCCGGCATGCAATCGCTCGCGCTGACCAAGCTCGACGTGCTCGCCGGCATGCCCGAGATCGCCGTGTGCGTCGCGTACAAGCTCGACGGCAAGGAGCTCGACGAGCCGCCGATCGACCCCGAAGATCTCGTACGCGCCGAGCCGGTCTACGCCCGGTTGCCCGGCTGGGACAAGCTCCCGGCCGATGCCCACGACGTCACCGACCTGCCCGCGACCGCCCGCGCGTACGTCGAGACGATCGAGCGGATGGCGGGGGTGCCGTTCTGCTTGGTCTCGGTCGGGCCCGACCGCAGCGAGACGATTCGACTCCACGACCCATTCGCGTAGGCCAGAAACGAGCGAACTGCTCGGACCGTGATACTATTTTTCTCCAAAGCCGAGGGGCACCTGGGGGTCACAGGTCCCAGAGCGCCAACTCGCGCACGTAGGAATCGCCCATGAAGATCGTCTGCGATGCTTGCCAGGCCAAGTACTCGATCTCTGATGACAAGGTCCAAGGCAAGGTCTTCAAGATCCGCTGTAAGAAGTGCAGCAACATCATCGTCGTTCGCGGCGGTGCTGGTGCTGAACAGGCGCCAGCACCGGTCCAAGAGAAAGAGACCCGCGTCTACGACTACGGCTACGAAGGCGGTGAGCAGCCGGCCGATGATGCGGTCTGGCACGTCGTGATCAACTCGGACCAAGTCGGCCCGATGTCGGCCGGCGAGGTCCAGCAGCGGTTCTCCGCCGGCGAGATCGACGCCGAGACTTACATCTGGCGCGAAGGTTTTGCCGACTGGCTGCCGCTCGTGCAGGTCGACGTGTTCGCCGCGCTGGCGGCAGGCGGCGGCGGAGGTGGGGGGCATCAGGCCGTCGCATCGATGTTCGGCGGCGGCGGTGAAGAGATGGGCACCGTTCGCAGCGATCCAGGCGACTTGTTCGCATCGGCCGGTGGCGCCGCGCGCCATCACGAAGAAGATGACGGCGGTGACCTGTTCGGAGCGAAGCCCGCACAAGCGCAACAGCAAGCCGCGGCGGGGAACGCGAAGCTGCGCGGCGAGCGCAACGAGAACTCGGTGCTGTTCTCGCTCAACAACCTCGCCCAGCTCGCGAGCGACAAGCCGGCGCCGGTGCAGTCCGCGCCGTCCGGTCACGCGACAGGCGCGGCGGGTGGCGAAGGCTCGGGCCTGATCGACATCCGGTCGATGGCGAGCGCATACCTCGGGGGCAGCGGCGCGCCCGCGTCGAAGGCCGCGACGTCGTCGGCGATCGGATCGATCGACGACCTGCCGGTGTTCGGCGGCGGCGGATTCTCCGAGCCCGCGGTGATCGTCCCGAGCGCCTCGCGCGGTCGCGATAACAAGATGCTCTACATCATGATCGCGGCCGTCGGCATGCTCGCGGTCGTCGCGGTCATCCTCATCGTCGTGCTGCTCAAGGGCAACAAGACTCCTCCGCCGACCCTCGCGACCAACGAAAAGCCCACGGCCTCCGCCGACACCGCGACCGGCAGCGACAAACCCGCGACGCCGGAGACCGGCAGCGCCGCGACGCCACCGCCGGCGACGGGCAGCGCCGAGCCGCCGGCGACGGGCAGCGCCACCGTGGTCGCGTCGAACACGCCCCCGACGAACCACACCGCGGCACCCACTCCGGCGGAGAACACGCCACCGAAGGAGACGCCGCCGAGGAATACCCCGCCGCCGTCCCACCGGGAGCCGACGGTCGCCAGGGCGCCGTCCCACAGGGAGCCGGTCGCAAGAAATACGACCCCGAAGGAATCGGCGCCGAAAGACACGGGCGGTAGCTGTGACGAGGTGTCGTGCGTGCTGAACAACTACGAAGGCGCGTGCTGCGCGAAGTTCAAGAAGGGCGGCGGCCCGTCGAGGTCGCCGACCACGGCGAGGAGCGGCGGCGGCGATCTCCCGGACGCACTCGATCGCCAGATGATCTCGGACGGCATCGCGAGGGTGAAAGGGCGCGCGCTCGCGTGCGGCGACAGGTCGTCCGCGAAGGGCAGGGTCAAGGTGCACGTCAAGGTCGACGGCAACGGTCGCGTGTCGAACGTCAGCGTCGAGAGCTCGCCGGATCCGGGCCTCGGCGCGTGCGTCGCCGGCGCGGTCAGAGGCGCGTCGTTCGCCAAGACCCAGAACGGCGGCTCGTTCGGCTACCCGTTCATGTTCTGAGCTCCGGCGAAAGCTCAAAAGCAGGTGCCGCTTCGCGGGTCACAAGATCCATGAAGCTGAACCACGCTGTTGAAGGCTCCGGCCGATCGGTCGTTCAGGTCGCCGCAGCGATCGAACCCCCGAGCTTTGCGGCGCCGGCGGTCATCGTACCGACGGCGGCCATCGCGCGCCCGAGGCGCGCCGTCGTGGTGCTCGCTGGAGTCGCGGCGCTCGAGCTCGTCGTGATCGCGACGTGCTCGGTGTTGATCGCAACGCGCGAGACGGCGGGCTACGCGCGCAGCACGATCGCGAAGGTCGTCGAACCGATGCCGCCCGCCGTGGCTACCGCACCACCGCGACCGAGTGCGGCGCCGGTCGCCATCGCCGCAGCGCCCGAACCGCCGCCGCCCGAGCCGATCGCGGGGCCTCCGCCGAGCAAGGCGGTGCCGAGCAAAGCGTCACCGCTCGTCAGGCACTCACCTTCCATCAAGCTCGCCGAGCCCGCAGCGCCGAGTCCCGCTCGCGCCGCGTGCGATGAGATCTCGTGCATCGCGGACGCGACGGGATGGTGCTGCCCGCGCTTGCTCGCGACACCGGCCGCGCCGAGCACGATCGATGCGCACGCGGTCGGCACCGCGATGGCGCAGATCCGCGACCGCGCGATGGCATGCCGCGCGATGTCCGGAGCCAAGGGCAAGGTCCGCGTCCACCTCACCGTCGATCCCGACGGCCACATCGCGAACGCCGCGATCGAGAGCACCCCCGACGCGGCGCTCGGCGAGTGTGTCCTGCATGCGGCGCACGCCGCGCGGTTCAAGCGCACCGACCGCGGCGGCTCGTTCGCCTACTCCTTCGTGTTCTGAGCCCCGAGGCTGGCAAGTCGGGTTGCCACGACGTCGATTGTCTCCACCGCGGACCGCCGCCGCGACCCGATTTTCGAGGGTGACGGATGGCACGCGACACGCACTAGCGTTTGTCCGCGCGAGGCCCCTGCTAGCCAGGCTCCTCCTTCGAGCGGCGTCCCCCGAGGACGCCGTTCAACTTTTCGGCGCGGGCCCGATCGCGGGCGCCCTACGGAGCCTCGTAATCGGTGACGCCGGGCGCCCAGTTGCCGACCAACTCGATCACACCCCTGGTCGGCGACAGGCACAGCGTGCCATCGCACGTGTCGGGGCACTCTCCGGCACCGGGCTCGGGTCCTTGGCCGAGGCACACCGTGCCGTCGTCGTTGACCTGGAGGTATCGGCCCTCGTTGAGCTTGGTGCCTTCGTACGGCTTCGGCGGATCGGAGCGCGACGGCTTGCCTTGGAGCATCTTCGCGACCTTGGCGTCGTCTTGCTCGGCCCACAGAATGTAGAGCCCGGCCGGCGTGACCGCGACTTGCGTGTACCGGCCGTTTGCGTTGTCGCCGACATCGGTCTTCGTGCCATCGGCTCGGATCAGCGTCCACCGCAAGCGCGCGACCTCGGCGGCGCCGACCTTGCGCACGTCGTAGGTCTCGACCGTGATCGTGCTCGGTTTCAGGGTCGGGTCGTAGCTCGTCTGCTCTTCGAGCACCCACTTCGCGTGCGGCTGGACAAGGATCTTCCAGAACCCCTTCGCCGCGGCGCTCTGCACCGTCTTCTTCTTCGTCCGCTTCGGCTTCTCGGCGAGCGCCGACGACGCGAGGAACAACGCGATGACTAGCCCGGGCCAGACCTTGCGCATGGCACCGAGCGTAACACCTGGGTATGGTGCGCTCGTGCTGCTCGCCGAGCTCGTCGCGACAAGCGCCGCGGTGACCGAGATGTCGGGCCGGCTCGCGAAGATCGATCGCATCGCCGCGCTGCTGCGCGCGTTGCCGCCCGAGGAGCGCGCGATCGGTGCGCGTTACCTGGCGGGCGAGGTCATGCACAAGACCGGCATCGGCTGGGCGATCGTCGCCGAGGCCGGCAAAGCGATCTCGCCGGCGCGCGAGCCGTCGCTGTCACTCGCCGAGGTCGATGCGCGACTCGCCGCGATCGCGAAGCTCGGCGGTGCCGGCTCGGCCGGCGCTCGGCGCGATCAGCTCGGCGCGATGTTCGCGCGCGCGACCGAGGCCGAGCAGCAGTTCCTCACCGCACTGGTCAGCGCCGGGCTGCGGCAGGGCGCGCTCGACGGCATCGTCGTCGAAGCGATCGCCCGCGCGGCGGCGGTGCCTGCTGCAGACGTCCGGCGTGCGTACATGCTCGCCGGCGAGCTCGGGGCGGTCGCCGCGGCTGCACTTGGCGAAGGCGCGCCGGGCCTGGCGAAGTTCGGGCTCACGTTGTTCCGGCCGATCTTGCCGATGCTCGCCCAGACCGCCGACGATCCCGACGCCGCGCTCGCGAGCTTCGGCGGCAGCGCCGCGGCACTCGAGCTCAAGCTCGACGGGTTCCGCGCGCAGATCCACAAAGACGGCGATGACGTCCGGCTGTTCTCGCGCGGGCTCAACGACGTCTCGGCGTACGCGCCGGAGCTCGTCGCGGCGGTGCGCGCGTTGCCCGCACGGCGGCTGATCCTCGACGGTGAAGCGATCGCGATGGACGGCACGCGCCCGCGACCGTTCCAGCACACGATGCGCCGGTTCGGCCGAAACGAAAAGACTGGCGCCGCGCTGCAGGCCGAGCTGCCGCTGTCGCTCGCGGCGTTCGATGTGCTGCTGATCGACGATCAGGCGATGTTGTCGGCCCCGGCGCGCGACCGGTTCGTCGCGCTCGGCGAGGTCGCTCCGGCGCTCGCGGTGCCGAGGCTCGTCACCGCCGATCCGGCCACCGCGAGTGCGTTCTACGACGACGCGATCGCCCGCGGCCACGAGGGCGTGATGGCCAAGGCGCTCGATGCGCCGTACGACGCCGGCAGTCGCGGCTCCGCGTGGCTCAAGATCAAGCGCGTCCATCGCCTCGATCTCGTCGTGCTCGCGGCCGAGTGGGGGAGTGGGCGGCGCAAGGGCTGGCTGTCGAACATCCACCTCGGCGCGCGCGACGGCGATGGGTGGGTCATGCTCGGCAAGACGTTCAAAGGCATGACCGACGACATGCTGCGCTGGCAGACCGCCGCGTTCCTCGCGCGCGAGGAGGATCGCGACGGGCACATCGTCTACATCCGCCCGGAGATCGTCGCCGAGGTCGCGTTCAACGACGTGCAACGGTCGTCGCGCTATCCCGGCAGCCTCGCGCTGCGGCTCGCTCGGGTCGTGCGCTATCGCGACGACAAGACCGCGGCCGAAGCCGACACGATCGATGCGGTGCGCGCGATCGCGATCGCCGCCGGCGTCATCGACTGAGCGCGAGAGGATCGACCAGCGCCACACCGCTGTGCCGATAGTCTGCGGTGTTGCGCGTCGCGACCGCGAGGCCGTGTTGGAGCGCGGTAGCTGCGATCAGACTGTCCTTGATAGGCATCGCGCGCCCGCGCTTCTTCAGCGAAGCGAGCAGCTTGGCCCACGTCGAAGCAGTCGCAGCGTCGATCTCGAGGGAACGGACGCGTTGCACGCCTAGCTCGAACCACGCTTCGAGCCGCGCGCGTCGTTTGCCAGCCGAGAGCAGCTGGATGCCGTACTCGATCTCCCCCAGCACGATCGGATTCACCGCCAGCTCGGATTCGTTTGCACGCAGCCAAGCGATCACCGAGGCGTTCGGAATCGGCTTGGTCGGCTCGCTCAAGACGTCGGCATCGACGAGGAACTTCACAGCGTGTCGGTCGACTCGGACGCGATCGGGACGAACCAGTCTTTGTCGGGGCACGCGAGCAGCCAATCGACGAGGCCCTCGTTGTCGCCAGTCGGTTGCTTGGTCAACAAGTAGCGACCGGCCTCGAGCCTCTCGACTTCGAAGCGTTGGCCCGTGCGGATCCGATCGCGCTGGCGCAGCTCCGCTGGCAAGACGATCTGGCCTTTGCTCGAGACGACAGTCTTCATGGCGTTCAGGTAAGATACCGTCTTACTGCTATCGCGTCAACCTCAACCCGCCGCCGCGCGCTCGATCTCGCCGATGATCATCATCCGCTCTGCCTCGGGCAAGAACGCTGCATGCGCCGCGTTCTCGCACAGCTTGACGATCTCGTGGGCGGTCAGCTTGAGCGCCTCCGCGGTCTGCCGGAAGTTCTCCGCGATGTAGCCGCCGAAGTACGCCGGGTCGTCGCTGTTGATCGTGACGTGCACGCCCTTGCGGAGCAGGCGCGCGAGGTTGTGCTCGGTGAGGCTCTTGATGACGCGCAGCTTGAGGTTCGACAGCGGGCAGACGGTGAGCGCGATCCGCTTGCGTGCGAGCTCGTCGACCAGCGACGGATCCTCTTCGCACCGAACGCCGTGGTCGATGCGCTCGACGTGGAGCTGATCGATCGCTTCGCGGATGTACGACGCCGGGCCTTCTTCGCCCGCGTGCGCGACGAGGTGGAGGCCGTGCTCGCGCGCCTTCGCGAACACGCGCGCGAACTGGCTCGGCGGATGGCCGCGCTCGCCGGAGTCGAGGCCGACGCCGATGAATTCGCTGCGATACGGCAGCGCGGCCTCGAGCGTATCGAACGCGTCTTGCTCGGACAGGTGGCGCAGGAAGCACAGGATCAGATTCGACGTGATGCCGTACTGCTTGTGGGCGTCGTGCATCGCATCGCGCAGTCCGCCGATCACGACCTCGAGCGAGATGTTGCGCGCGGTGTGCGTCTGCGGGTCGAAGAACAGCTCCGCGTGCACGACGCCGTCGGCGTGCGCGTGTTTGAAGTACGCCGCCGCGAGCGCCTTGAAGTCGCTGCGATCGCGCAACACGTCGCAGCCGGCGTAGTACAGGTCCAAGAACGATTGCAGATCCGCGAAGTCATACGCGGCGCGGACCGCCGCGACCGATTCATACGGCAGCTTCGCTCCGTGCTTGGCCGCGAGCTCGAACATCAGCTCGGGCTCGAGCGTGCCTTCGATGTGGAGATGGAGCTCGACCTTCGGCAGACGGCGGATCAAGGCTTCGCGGGCGGGGTCGAGCGGCATGTAGAGGAGGCTACTACCCCGCTACCCGCTACGACCACCGTCCTACGATGGTTCGTCGCGGACCAAAGGTATAGGCTCGAGTCTGGATGGGGGTTGGGGAGAAGATTGGCGCTGGCGCTGGACCATCCGGCGCGGAGCGGTCAGGTCATCCGGAGGGCGCCGCATCCGACGGCACCACCGTAGCAGCGGTGAGCGCGTTGCTCGCACGCAACGGCTCGCCGATGGAGGTCGCCGACATTCTGTCGAGCCATCCGCAGGATCAAAGCGCGGTGATGCTGCTGCTCCACACCACGCGCGGGAACAGCTACGTCCAGCAGGTCACGACCGCGATGGGGAGCTCGAAGCGCACCTCGTCCGCTCATGATCCGATCGACGGGAGCCCAGCCGCGCAGCTCGCGCTCGATCGTCCGCCGCGATCGCCGAACGAACGGAAGCACGAGCACGTCGCTCTCGCCGAGCATTCGATCGAGGCGCTGCGACGATCAGTCACCGGTACGCTCGGCACGCTGATCCCGGGGTACGTCGCGGCACGCAACAACCTCGATACCGCGTCGGTCGCCGAGCTTGGAGGCCGACTGCTCGGCGCCTTCAATGTCATGCACGGCGCCAAGTGCGCGTTCGACAAGCTCGCGCCCGCGCAACAGAGTGTCCCCGGTGGAACTGCGGAGAGCGATCTCGCAGCCGCAGGGCGTGAAACGTCGTTGCACGCGAACGCCGATGCGATCGCGAACCTGATCGGTCCGACGGACATCGCGATCGCCAGGACGCTCACTCCGCACGTGTTTCGCGGCACTGAAGTCGCGGGCCACGAGGTCAGCGTTCAGCTCGTAGGCGACATGGGCACCGACACCGCGAAGCTCGCGGGCGAGCTCGAGCGCACGATCGACATGCTGTCACTCGTCGAGGAGCTGAGCGCGTCGCTGAAAGGCAAAGGTGGTCTCGAGCGTTCGAAGCTGGATGCCGGGCGCTACAAGATCGCCGCGTGGGCCGGGCGCCCGCTCGATATCGCGTTTCTTCGGGCCGCGCTCGGTCGCGTGTGGGACGTCTACGACGCAACGGCGGAGGGGCCGATGTTGGAGAAACCCAGCGATGCGCTCGAGGAGGCGACCAAGCACGCCGCGCATACCGGATGGCTCGCCGACACGGGGCGGTTCGACCTCAATACGGCGTGCACGATGATCGAGGGCGGCATGGCCGAGGCCGCGCTCGGCGATCTCTACACCGCAGATCCGGACACGCGCGCGAGACTGCTGATCGAGATCCAGCAGCGCGGGCTGTTCGACAAGTTCTGCGACGCGTTCGGATGGCAAGAGCTCAAGCAGCTGCACGACAGCCTCGGCTACGGCTTCTCCGACCTCCGGCACGCGCTCCAGGCGAAGTTCACAGGCAAGGGCAAGTTCGGACCGACGTACGACAGCGAGTGGGAGAACCATGACAGCTCGCTGCACCATCTCGTCGGGAGCGTTCCCGGTGTCGGCGGTGCCCTGAACTTCGCGCTCGATGTCGGCACGTTCGGGTTCAACTCGAGCTACGGCAAGGCGCTCGATGACGAGTCGGAAGGGCTCATCTCGTCCGACGAAGCGCGTGCCGAGCGCCACAATGCGTGGGCGCGGATGGCTGCCGTCGCCATGGTCTCGACGATCACCGGTGGCGTCGCCGACAAGTTCGTCCGCGGCGGAGCCGCGACGGTCTCGACCGCTCGGGCGATCGCCGGCGGCGCGGCCGCGGGCGGCTTCGTCGGGACGAGCGCACTGCTTGCGTCGGACACTTACAACGTCTACGGGGCCGGCACGCAAAGCTCGCTGTCATCGCCATCGGCCTACGTCGAGACCGCGCTGATCGGCGGCTTGGTCGGCGGCGCGATCGGTGGGGTGACGAGCGGCTTGAGTCGCCGAGCCGCCGAATACACCTCCAACTCCGAGGTCGGCGCTCGGCCGGACGTCGCAACGGCAGCGCCATCGGTCGGAGCCGAACCGGTTGTGGTTGAACCACGGATCTCGGCCGCCGCGCGAGCCTCGGGCCTCGACCTCGGTGCCCTCACGCCCGTTCAGCGCACGCTGCTCGAGGCCGCGGACGGAGCGCTCGAGCGCGGCAACATCTCCGAGAGCGCGAAGCTGTTCGACGAGCTAGCGAACGGGGGTGTTCCGAAGGAGACCGTTGCCACGCTAGAGAACGAACTTGCGCGAACGCTAGGCAAGACGCCGCCGAGCGTGTACCGGGATCCCAAAGCAACGCTCCCGAACGGCGCGGAGGTTCCGCCGTCGGTTTGGGGCGGCGTCAAATACTACGGGACCAGCGAGATTCCTCCAGAGATCGCCTTTGCCGACGGATTTCCGGGGCGAGGCAGCGACACCGATCTCTTGCAGCATTCCCAAGGAGCTCTAGACCGGGCATTCCGCGGCACCACCGAATACCTTGTCAGTCCCGATGGACAAGCTGGCGCGGGCGCGTGGGCGGAGGAGGGCGGCTGGGTCTACAAGATCGACGGAACGCCGAGCTGGGACCTGAACGCAGAGCTCGAAGGCCGCGTGCCACAGTCTGACGGGAGCTTTGGCGGGAATCGAATGCACGGCGAACACGAGCATTCAGTTCTTGCGAACATCCCGAAGGAACGCATCATCGGAGCGTTCAAGATGACTGTCGATGCGAATGGGACCCTCAGACCCGGCCCGATGATTTCGAATCCGAACTACGTACCGATAACGTAACCATGGCATCCGCCGACGACCTACTCGCTGAGGCTGCCGAGATCAATGCGAGCGATCCTGATCGAGCGCTAGCGCTTCGCCGTCAAGTCGCGGCTGGGAATCCCAGTATCGCCTGGTCGAAAGCGCACATGGATCTTGCGTCGAAAGACTTCGACAACGGTGATTATGCCGGTGTGATCGCGCACGCGAAAGCGGTCCTTAGTGCTCCTGCTTCGGCCGTAGATCCGGGCGCGCAGGCCGTTGCTGGGGTGATGTTGTGTGGCGAGCTTTCGAGCGGAGGCCAGGCGGTCGACGAGGCGCTACTCGCAGCAAGCACGACAGCTGCTGAAGCTAACAATCTTCCTTATTACGCGGGGCTTGGATTCAATCACATCGCGCGACTCCATCTCGCCCGTGGCGAACGCGACGACGCGCGTTCTGCGTTGGAACGCGCTGCCGATTTGTTCGAACGCGCGCGATCGCTGAGTGCGGCAAGTGTGTTGTTGCGGCTCGCGGAGCTCGATCTCGAGGACAGCAACCGGGAAGACGCGCGCAGCCACCTCGACCGTGGTCTCGCATGGCTGTCGTCGTTTCCGGTTAGCGGCAAGAGCCTCCGGTTACTGCGCGACAAACTTCAGAAGCTGAGCGCACAGGTTCCGTAGATGTTCGCGCTCACGGGCGCCAACGGTAAGAGCTTCGAGGTCGTCGCCGCGACCGGATCGATCGGCCGTCGCGACCCGCGGATGGTATCGCGCTCGGTTCACCGTCCAGCGTCGCATAGCTCTGTACGCAGCTCTCCGTGCGCATCGTCGGCGTCGATCAACTCGACGCGGTTATCGGTGACGTCTTTCATGTGCCGCTCGATTTGCTTCGACCACTCGCGCTCCCATTCCGGATCGAGCGATTCATCGACGAGGCTCTCGTAGAGCTCGTTGGCCAGCTCTTGCCGCTCCTCAGGAGGAGCGTCAACTCTTCGCGCCGAAGCTCGGGCCCGATCGGCATCATCATCAGAGTACCCGATACCAGAGCCAGGCGATGCAGACGTACTCAGCGCGTCCGCGCGCGGACCGCGTCGACAGCCGCGACGGAAGTGATGCGGCGAGGGCCACTTGTGCCTTGCCCGGCGCGCGCAGCGCGGCTAGGGTCGCCAATCGCACATGACCGACGCCGCTCCCGCCCCCGTCTCGTTCGATCCGGTGCCCGCGCTCGTCCGCGAGCTCGGCTTGCCCGCGCACGGCGTGGCCGCGGTGGTGGCGATGCTGGACGAGGGCAACACGGTCCCGTTCATCGCGCGCTATCGCAAGGAGCGTACCGGCGGGCTCGACGAGGTCCAGATCCGGGCGATCGAGGATCAGCGCGCGTACGTCGTGGAGCTCGAGCAGCGCCGCGCCGCGATCCTCGCGTCGGTCACCGAGCAGGGCAAGCTCACGCCCGAGCTCGAGGCGAAGTTGCGCGCGGCCGGCGCGAAGTCCGAGCTCGAGGACCTGTACGCGCCGTATCGGCCGCGGCGCAAGACTCGCGCCTCGGTCGCGCGCGATCGCGGGCTGCGAGCCGCTCGCCGACAAGATCCTCGCGCAGGCGGGCGACGGCGATCCGGCCGCCGAGGCCGGCGCGTTCGTGGCCGAGGGCGTCGCGACCGCGGCCGACGCGCTCGCGGGTGCGCGCGACATCGTCGCCGAGACGATCGCCGACACCGCCGAGGTTCGCGCATTCGTCCGCGGCGAGCTCGCCGATCACGGCGAGCTGATCAGCGAGGTCGTGCCCGGTCAAGCGCCGACGAGCCGACGAAGTTCGAGCAGTACTATCACCACCGCGAGCCGGTGAAGCAGATCCCATCGCACCGGTTCCTCGCGATCCGCCGCGGCGAGGCGGAAGGGGTGCTGCGCGCGCACGATCGCGGTCGACACTGCGAAGGTCGAAGCGGGCATCTGGCGGCTCGCAACGCGCGGCGCGGCCAGCAGCGAATCGCCTTGGGCCGCCGAGCTCAAGCAAGCCGTCGTCGATTCGTTCAAGCGCTTGCTCGCGCCGAGCGTCGAGAACGACGTGCGCGCCGAGCTCAAGACGCGCTCGGATATCGCCGCGGTCGACATCTTCGCCGGAAATTTGAAGAACCTCATGCTCGCCGCGCCGCTCGGGCCCAAGGCCGTGCTCGGCGTCGATCCGGGCGTGCGCACCGGCTGCAAGTGCGCGGCGATCGACGCGACCGGCAAGTTCACCGGCACGGTGACCGTGTACATCTCACAAGGTGACGCCGAGCTCGCGAAGGCGAAGGACGCGTTACTCGCGGTCGTCCGCGAGCACGCGCCGCAGGCGATCGCGGTCGGCAACGGCACCGGCGGGCGCGAGGCGGAGAGCTTCGTCAAGAAGGCGCTCGCCGAGGCGGGCCTGCGCGAAGGGCCCGACGCGCCGTTCGTCGTCCAGGTCAACGAAGCGGGTGCGAGCGTGTACTCGGCGAGCGACCTCGCCCGCGAAGAGTTCCCCGAATTGGATCTCACGATCCGCGGCGCGATCTCGATCGCGCGCCGGCTCCAAGATCCGCTCGCCGAGCTCGTCAAGATCGAGCCGAAATCGATCGGCGTCGGCCAGTATCAACACGACGTCCACCAACCGTTGCTCGTCAAGCGCCTCGGCGACGTCGTCGAGAGCTGCGTCAATCACGTCGGCGTCGAGCTCAACACCGCGAGCGCGATGTTACTCGGTTACGTCGCGGGCATCGGTAAGGCGCTCGCGAAGAAGATCGTCGTCCATCGCGATACCCACGGGGCGTTCGCGACTCGCGCGCAGCTGCTCGACGTCGCCGGCCTCGGGCCGAAGGCCTTCGAGCAGGCCGCCGGGTTCTTGCGCATTCACGGCGCGCCCAATCCGCTCGACGGCTCCGCGGTCCACCCCGAGCGCTACGAGCTGGTCGAGCAGATCGCCAAGGACGCCGGCGTCGCCGTGCCCGAGCTGATCGGCAACCACGAGCTCGTCGACAAGATCGATTTCTCGAAGTACGTCACCGCCGACATCGGCGAGCCGACGCTGCGCGACATCGCCGCGGAGCTCGGTCGCCCGGGCCGCGACCCGCGCGCCGAGTTCTCGCCGCCGAAGTTCCGCGACGACGTCACGACGATGGAGGATCTCAAGCAGGGGATGGTGCTCGAGGGTGTGGTCACGAACGTCACGGCGTTCGGCGCGTTCGTCGACATCGGGGTCCACAACGACGGCTTGGTCCACGTCTCTCAGCTCGCCGCGCAGTTCGTCAAGGATCCGGGCGAGGTCGTCAAGGTCGGCCAGAAGTTGACCGTGCGCGTGCTCGAGATCGATCACCAACGCAAGCGCATCGCACTGTCGGCCAAGCCACCGGCCCCGAAGCGCGAGCGCGAGCCGCGCGCCGAAGGTCAGCCACACCAGGGTCCGCGCAACGAGGGTACCCAGGGTCGTCGCGGTGGCGGTGGTGGCGGTCGTGGTCCGCGGCGCGACGAGGCACACGGTCAGGATCTGCACCCGATCGGTCCGCCACGCGAGCACCCGCCGCAGCAACAACGCGCGCCGCGTCGCGACGAAGGTCCGCAGCAACCCCGCGGCCCGCGCCCGCAGCACGTCGGCAATGGCAACGGCAACGGCGGTGGTGACGACGGCGCGGGCTTTCCCCGCGCCGGCAGTGCCGCCGAAGGACGGCGCGCGGACAACGACGGTCCGCGCCGCGACTATCGCGACCGCGGAGGCAATAACAACGGTCCGCGCCGCGACGACAATCGCGCTCCGCAGCACGCGCGCAGCGACGGTCCGCGCAACGACGGTCCGCGCAATGACGGTCCGCCGCGCGACGACCGCGGTCCGCGGCGCGGTAGTGACGACAATCGCGCGCCGCAGCGGCCGCCCGAAGACGAGACCAAGTGGGGCGTCGCGGGCTTCAAGAACAGTCCGTTCGCGAAGCTCAAAGGCGACGGGCCCAAGCGTTGACCGCGCACCTGCTCGATCTCGAGCTGATCATTCGCATCGCGGTCGGCACGTTGCTCGGCGCGGTGATCGGCTACGAACGCGACATCCACGGCCGACCCGCCGGGTTGCGCACGCACGCGCTGGTCGCGCTCGCGGCCTCGACGTTCATGGTCGTGTCGACGCACATGGTGTTCTTTCAGAACTACCACGACGGCGATCACGTCGAGATCGATGCGTCGCGCATCGCCGCATCGGTCGTGTCCGGCATCGGCTTTCTCGCCGGCGGTGCGATCTTGCGCACCGGCCTGACGATCCAAGGCCTGACGACCGCGGCCGGCTTGTGGCTCGTCGCCGCGATCGGCTTGTGCTCGGGCAGCGGCATGTATATCGAGAGCGTCGCCGTGACCGCGTTCGGCATCGCGGCGCTGACGGTGCTGCGCCGGTTCGAAGACAAGGACGACCGCGTGCGGCGCAAGCTCACGCTCGTGCTCACCGAATCGGCGGCCGCAACGCAGACGCTCGTCGACAAGCTCGTCGCCGCGGATCTGTTCGCTGCGGTCGAAGGCTGGGACAACGACATCCACGGAGCGCGGCGCCAGCTCACGCTCTCGGTCCGTTTGCCCCGCGAGAGCGGCGAGCGCACGCTGCTCGAGCTCCTCGAGGCCGAGCCCGGTATCGCGCGCGTCCAACTCGATCCGGCGAGTTGATCGCGGTCAGCCACCGGCCTACGCTGGCGTGATGCGGAGGGGCGTACTCGTCGTCGCGGTGGTCGCGGCATGCGGCAGCAAACGCGCGCCAGCTGACGCGGGCAGGCCGACCGCGACGCGCGATGCGGCGGTCGTCGCGCGCGATTCGGCCACGCCGCCTGATGCCGCCGCCGCGGCGACGCGCGTCGAGCATGCGGTGTGGGACGCGGTCGACAATCGCCACACCGCGCACAGGTTCGTCCATGGCGAGCTCGTGATCGATGGCGCCGACATCGGCTTTTCGCGCTACACGCGATTCGGCGTGCCGGTCGCGCGCTGGCATCTCGGCCAGACCGTCGCGGGCGAGCGCGCGGCCATCGCGGATCGCCTCGCGTCACTCGAGGTCCCGCTCGGCGGCGACGCTGCCGCGGCGGCGACCTTGCTCACCGCCCGGATCCACGCCGAAGCCAAGCAGGCGGTCGCGCTCAAGATCAATGGTCGCCGCGGCGGCCGGCTCGCGAAAGCCGCGCTCGAGCCCGGCTGGCAGACGGTCGCGTTGTCGTTCGATCGCGGTCGGCTCGCCGCGGGAGAGAATCAGCTCGTGTTCGAGGCCTCGGGCGGCGGCAAGTCACCGATCGCGATCAGCTGGCTGCGGATCGGTGCACTACCGTCCGCTGCCGACGACGATCCGCGGACCGCCGCCGCGTTCGATGCGAAAGCCGACGCGATCGACCTCGCGAGCGACGCCGGGCTCGCCTGGTACATCACCGTTCCCGATGGCGCGAACTTGCTCGGCGACGTCGAGGGCCCGGCATGCCGGATCGAAGTGGCCGCGCGGGCGAGCGACGAGAGCTTCGCGGGCGGCCTGCTCGGCGGTGGCACGAACCGCATCGATCTGTCGTCGCTCGCCGGCAAGGTCGTGCGGCTCGCGCTCACCGCGCACGACTGTCCGCGTGCGCGCATCGCCCACCTCGCGATCACGGTGCACGCGCCGGCCCCGATCGCGGCGGCTGCGGCCGATCCGCCGCGGTTCGTGATCCTGTGGATCGTCGACGACCTGCGCGCCGATCGGCTCGCGGCGGTCGCGCCGCCGAATTGGGCCGAGCTCGAGCGCGCGAGCACCGAGTTCCGTCAGTTCTACGTCGAAGGCAACGAGGCGCGACTGTCGACCGCGCTCGCCGCTGCGGGCTATCTCACGATCGGCGTGACCGGTTCCGTGGACACGGCGCTCGCTCAGCTCGACAAGCATCGCGACAAGCCCGCGTACCTCGCGCTCGCCACCGCCGCGCCGCCGCTGGCGTGCTCGCCCGGCGGCGACGCCGAAAAACTCCGCGCGAGCTACGACGCGAGCATCGTCGCGACCGATCGCGAGCTCGGCCGGCTCGTCGCTCAGCTCAAGTCGTGGGCGATCTGGGACCAGACGATGTTGATCGTGACGTCGAACCACGGCGTCGACCTGCTCGAGGACGGCCGCTGCGGTCACGACGACCCGGCGCTGCCCGAAGCGATCGTTCACGTTCCGCTCGTCATCCACGATCCGCCGCGGTTTCCCGCCGGTGTCTCGGTCGACGAGGGCGTCGAGGGCGTCGATCTGTTGCCGACCATGCTCGCCGCGATCGGCAAGCCGCCCCTCGCCGGCGCGCAAGGTGAGGCGCTCGAGCTCCTCGCCGAGGGCGTCGGGCGAGGGTGGGTCCGCCCGGCGTACGCGTCGCTCGCGGGCGGTCACACGATGCGGATCGGCCGGTGGAAGATCGTCGTCGACAAGAGCGGCGTCGCGTCGATCGCCGATGTCGTCGCCCATCCGGACGAAGCGGTCGATGCCGCCGCGACGAACCCGATCGAGCTGCGCATGCTGACCGATGCGCTCGGCCTGTTCCTCGCGCAGCGCGCGCAATGGACGAAGCCGGCGTGGGGCGTCGTCACCGCGATGACCGCGACCGGTGCGGCGGCGCTCGACACCGCTTCGACCCGGTAGCTAACCCTCGAGCGTGACGAACCCGTGCTTGACCGCGAAGCGGGTAAGCTCCGAGTTGTTGCGCACACCGAGCTTCTTCAGCACGTGACCGCGATGCGTATCGACCGTCTTGATGCTGATCGCGAGCTTCTCGGCGATCTCGCGGTTCGTCATGCCGCGGGCGAGCAGCTCCATCACCTGAAGCTCGCGGGCGGTCAGGGAGGCCGCGGGGTTGACATCGGACGTGGCGAGCAAGGGCTCGATGCCGGGAGGAATGACCTGCTCGCCGCGACTGACCGCACGGATCGCCTCGAGCAGCTCTTTGGGCTCGACCGACTTGTTGAGATAGCCGTGCGCGCCTGCGCCGATCGCACGGGCGGCGTAGCTCGGCTCGGTGTGCCAGGTCAAAACGACGGTGAGCGGAGCGGTCGGGTTCTCGCGCATCTCGGCCAGCACGTCGAACCCCGAGCGATCCGGGAGGTTGATGTCGAGGACGAGCACGTCCGGGTTGACGCTCTGAACGATCGCGAGGGTTTCAGCCGCGGTGCCGGCTTCACCGACGACCTCGATGTCGCTCGCCTTGCTGAGCGCCTCTCGCAGCGCCCAACGCACGATGGTGTGATCTTCAGCGAGTACAAGCCTGATCATGAACCCCTACCTACTTCACGAAACGAACATAGCAATTCATGCGCCCAAAGCCAAAGTCCCACCGGGATATCGTCGGGGTTCGGTTCGGGTAGAGTGGCCGCGATGTCATCACCGTTGGTCGTCGGAATCGCTGGCGGAACCGGCTCCGGCAAGCCCACCGTGGCGCGCAGGCTCGCTGCGGCGATGCCGGCCGGGCGACGTGCCACGATCGAGCCCGCGCGCCACCTGCTCGACGTGTTGCTTGGCCGGCTCGGCCGGATCGCGTTCGAGTAGGATCGCGCAGTGGACGTGTTTCGCGGATATCGCGAGGTTCCCGGTGGGCCGGCCTGGCCTGGTGCCGCGGTCGCGATCGGCAACTTCGACGGGGTCCACCTCGGCCATCGTGCGCTGATCGATCGAGCGCGCGCGCTCGCGACCGGCGACACCCGCGCGGTCGTGCTGACGTTCGATCCGCATCCTTCGGCCGTGCTGTCGCCGAACGGCGCACCGGCGAAGCTGTGCTCGCTCGCGCGGCGGCTCGAGCTCATCGCCGCCGGTGGCGCCGACGCGGTCGTCGTCGAGCCGTTCACGAAGGAGCTCGCGGCGCTCGCACCCGACGCGTTCGTCGACGACATCGTGCTCGGGGCGTTGCGCGCGCGCGCGATCGTCGTCGGCTACGACTTCAACTACGGCGCCGGGCGAGCCGGCACGACCGAAGCGTTGCGGGCGCACGGTGCGCGCAGGGGCGTCGCGGTCGACGTCGTGGCTGCCGTTGCATCGCAAGGCGAGGTCGCGAGCTCGACGAAGATCCGCGGGTTGTTGCGCGCTGGTGACGTCGCGAGTGCAGCTCGACTGCTCGGACGTTGGTGGGATGTCGACGGCGTCGTCGTCCACGGCGCGAAGCGCGGGCGTGCGATCGGTGTCCCGACGGCGAACGTCCAGCCCGACGAGCCCCTGCACGTGTTGCCCGGCATCTATGCGGTGCTGCTCGAGGTCGATGGCCAGCGCCTGCCTGCGGTTGCCAGCCTCGGGACGAACCCGACGTTCGTCGACGCGGGCGCGCTCGTCCTCGAGGTCCACGTCCTCGACTGGGATGGCGATCTCTACGACCGGCGCGTGCGAATCGCGTTCGTCGCGCGGCTGCGCGGCGAGGAGAAATTCACTTCGGTCGATGCGCTGATCGCGCAGATCCAGCGCGATATCGCCGACGCGCGCGGTCCGTTGCAGCGAGCTGTTACAACGCCGCGACCATGAGGTGGCCGGGTATCGCGGCTGCCGCGCCGCGGTCTCTGCGCGGACGGCGGTTGTCATGTCGCGCTCGTTTGCGGTTCGACGGCGAACATGGGCTGATGCGGTCCCCAGGGGAGCACCACATGCGTTTTCGCACGATAGCGTTGGCGGCCGGAATCTCGGCGGGCTTGATCCAGACCGGCGACGCCTTCGCGCCGCGCAAGAAGATCGAGCAGCCGGTGGTCGCGGCGGGTCGCAACCTGCGCTCGCATCGCGATGTCGCCTATCCGGCGCCGAAACGCATCGCCGATCGCTTCCCCGGTTGGCGCGTGATCTGGGATCACGACACCGACGTGCCGCTCCGCATGTGGGGGCCGAACATGATCGTCGCGAACGCGGTGGCGAGTCCGGCGGTGGCCGAGGCCGCGGCGCGGCGCTTCCTCGCGGACAACCTCGACATCCTCGCGCCGGGCGCGAGCGTCGGCGACTTCCAGCTCGTCGCGAACCAGCTCGGCGGCGCGAACGACATCCGCACGGTCGCGTTCGAGCAGTACGCGAACGGCCTGCGGGTGGTCGGCGGCAGCGTCGGGTTCGCGTTCAAGCACGATCACCTGAGCCTCGTCAGCTCGACCGCGTTACCGAACGTCTCGGTCGTGATGCCGACCCGCACGCTCGACCCCGGCACGATCGGCGATCGCGCGGCGGCTTGGGTCAATCGCGCGCATCAGCGGCCGATGGCGGTGCGATCCACGGGCGGCGCGCGCACGATCGTTCCGCTCGTCTACGGGCGCGGCACCGCCGGCGTGCAGATCGATTATCGCGTCGCCGAGGTCGCCTCGGTCGAGGAGCAAGGCGAAGCTGGCCGATGGGACGTGTTCGTCGATGCGCAAACCGGCACGCCGATCGCGCGGCAATCGACGCTGCGGTTCGCGACCGGCCAGGTCGAGTACAACGTGCCTGACCGCTACCCACTGTCGACGCGCGGCCCGCAGCCCGCGCCGTTCGCCGACGTCACGGTCAACGGCACGAACGTGACGACCGCGCTCGACGGCGCCGTGACGTGGGCCGGGGCGGCCGCGTCGACCGTCGTCCCCGGGCTCGCCGGCACGTATGCCGCGATCACGAATCAGGCCGGTGCGCTCGTCACCGCATCGCTGTCGCTGCCGCCCGACGGTGCGACGGACTGGGATGAGTCGGCCGACGCGAATTCCGATGCTCAGCTCGACGCGTTCGTGTTCGAGAACACGCTCAAGCAGTTCGTGCTGACCCGGATCAATCCGAGCCTCGCGTGGGCGCTCAAGCAAGAGGACGTGTACGTCAACGAGAACATGACGTGCAACGCGTACTCGACCGGCGATGACATTCACTTCTTCATCGCCGGCTCCGACGGCGGTGACAACTGCGAGAACACCGGCCGGATCGCGGACGTCGTCTATCACGAGAGCGGTCACTCGGTGCACTACAACTCGATCATCCCGGGCCAGGGCGTGTTCGACTCGTCGCTCAGTGAAGGCCTCGCCGACACGATGGCGGTGTCGATCACCGGCGACCCCGGGGTCGCTCGCGGGTTCTTCCTCACCGACGCGCCGCTGCGCAACCTCGCGCCCGCGGTACCGAAGGTCTGGCCGAAAGACGCCGACGGCGAACCGCACGACGAAGGCGAGATCATCGGCGAGACGCTGTGGGATACGCGCGTCGCGCTGCAGGCCAAGCTCGGCGACGACGCCGGCTTCACCAAGTTCCTGTTGATCTACTACAGCGTGATGCAACGCTCGGCCGACATCCCGTCGACCTATCCCGAGGCGTTGCTCGGCGACGACGACGATGGCGACTTGACGAACGGCACGCCCGACGAGTGTGAGCTCGCGATCGCGTTTTCGACGCACGGCTTGTTCTCGGGGGCGTCGGCGACCGTGGCGCGTGACAACTACGACGTCTCGCTCACGGTCAACACGCCCGCGACGCTGACCGGCTGCGCGCTCCCCGCCATCGCCAGCGCAGAGCTCGATTGGACGGTGCGCGGCGGTAGCGGCGGCACGGTGCCGCTGACCGCGAATGGCTCGACGTTCACCGGCACGATCCCGACGCCGTCGGACGGCTCGGTGATCGACTATTCGATCACGGCGACGATGACGACCTCGGCGACCGTGGTCTACCCGCAGAACCCGGCGAACCCGATCTACGAGCTCTATGTGGGTGCGGTCACGCCGCTGCAATGCTTCGACTTCGAGTCCGGGTTCGAGGGCTGGACCCACGGCGGGACGCCGTCGGCGAGCGACGAATGGCAAGTCGGTCCGCCGCTCGGCGTCGGCGGCGACCCGAAGGCCGCGCATGGTGGCTCGAACGTGCTCGGGATCGATCTCGGCGACGACGACGGCGACTACAGCGACTCGACCACGCAGTACGCCGAGTCCCCCGAGATCGATCTCCAGGGGCATGCCGCGGTGCGGTTGCAGTACTGGCGCTGGCTCGGCGTCGAGGACGGCGCGTACGACCAGGCCACGATCTCGGCAAACGGCAGCGCTCAGTGGACGAACCGCGCGAGTCCGGGTCAGCCGCAGAGCGCGAACGAAGTGAACTTCACCGATCAGGAATGGCAGTTCCAAGACCTCGACCTCGCCGCGGCGGTCAGTGGCCAGACCTCGGTGAAGCTGCGCTACTCGCTGGTCAGCGACGGCGGCGTGCATCTCGGCGGGTGGACGATCGACGACGTCTGCGTCGTCACCACCGATCCCGCGGCGCCTGCCTGCGGCAACGGCATCGTCGACAACGGCGAGGAGTGCGACGACGGCAACGCGACGAGCGGCGACGGTTGCTCGGCGAGCTGCCAGCTCGAGACCGGTAGTCCGGGCGGCGGTTGTTGCTCGTCGACGAACCGCCCGAGCGGCGCGATTCTTGATCGCGTTCGGGACGCTCGGCATCGTGCTGCGTCGCCGGCGGCGGGCCCGGTAGGCGCCCGTTCGCGCTCGCTCTGTCCGTGCGTTACCCTGGGAAGCGACCGGATGTGGCGCTGCGGATTGGTCGTCGTCGCGAGCTGTGGTCGGATCGACTTCGACCCCGGCGCATCCTCGCGCCTCCACGTCGGGCCGCTGCCCGCCGAGACGCTCGTCGATTTTCCGCTCCTCGTCGTACTCGATGACACGCGCGCCGATCGCACGCTGATCGCGCCCGACGCATCGGACATGCGGTTCTATGGAACCGATGGCACCGTGCTCGCCGACGAGATCGAGCAGGCTGGTTCACCAGGTGGCGCGCCGCTGCTCGCGTGGGTCCGGCTGCCCAGCGTCGCGAGCTCTATCGACCTCACCGTCGAGTACGGTCACTCCCCGCGGGCGACCTCGAGCGATTCGGCGTGGAGCGATTCGTACGCCGCGGTGTGGCACCTCGACGGCAGCGGCGATGTTCCCGACTCGACGACGAATGACGTCGGCGGTGTGGCGACAGGGACGACGCCGGTCGCCGGCCAGATCGGCGGCGCGCGGTTGTTCGATAACACGGACCCCGACTCGATCGCCGTGCCCGGTGGTAAGACGCTCGCGTTGCCCGTCGTGACGGTGTCCGGCTGGATCAGCCCGACGTCGCTCTCGAGCACGAACCACTATGCGCTCGTATCGCGCGAATCGTTCGATAGCGGCGATGATGATTTCTGGCTCGCGGATACGATCGGTGGCGTCGCAGGCGACGAGTTCGAGACCGACGCGAGCGGCGACGTCGCTTATACGTCGACGTACCCGGTCGATGTCGGCCGCTGGACGCATCTCGCGGCGACTGCCGATGGCGCGCAAGAAATCCTCTATGCCGACGGCGTCGCGGTGGGCTCGGGGCCGCTCGTCGGTCCGTTGCTATCCGATCCGAATCCGATCTTTCTCGGTGCGGATCGCAACGGCACTGCGCCCGAGGGTGAGCCCGATATCGATTTCGCGAACGGCGAGCTCGACGAGATCCGGATCGAAACCGTCGCGCGTTCGCAGGCTTGGATCACCGCCGACGACCTATCGCAGCGCGATCAGCTGATCACCTACGGCCCGGTGCTTTACGGCGCGCTCTAGACCGCGACCGGCAGGACGCGGCGACGCACGAGCTTGATGCTGAGCAGCCGGTACAGCATCTTGCTGACCTCGAAGCTGCCCATGCGCGAGCGCCGGATGATGTCCTTGACCGTGTTCTTGCCGTTGACCAGCTCGAGCACGGCGAGCTCCTCGCGGGTGAGCCGGCCGCGGCCCATCTGCGCTACCTGATCTTCGTTGCGCAAGAATACGACGTCGAAGTTGTCGATCGCGCGCTCGATCAAGTGCCACTCGTCGACGCGGCGGTAGCCCTCCATCAGCACTGCCTCAACGTCGAGCCCGAGCGCGGCGTCGATCACCGCCGGCGGCAGCTCGACACCGGCGCCGAATCGGAATCGGCCGTGACGCCACCGCAAGATCTCGTAGATCAGCTCGCACGATTGCCGGGTCAGGCACGACTTGAGATCGGCCTCGGCAAGATACCCGAGCCGGACGAGCGCTTGACCGAAGAGCTTGCTGCCGGTGTGCTGCGTGCGCGATTCGAGGAACGATTCGAAGTCGGGCTTCTGCATCAGCTCGGCATCGAGCACGAAGCGGCCGAGCAGGAACTCGTCGGGCACGCCCTCGGCGATCGCCTGGTCGACCCGGCCGCGACGGAAATAGATCTCGACCTTGGCCTCGGCGCGCTCGACCGTGAGCACGCCGGACTGCTCTTGGACGTCGAGGAGCTGCAACACCTCGGCGAGCGGCACGACGCGCAGGTCGCCGCGCAAGCCGGGCGCGTTCTCGCCGAACAAGCCGAGATCGACCGAACCGAGCATCTCGTGGAGCGCATCGTCATCGAGCGCGGTGCGCACCGCATCGGCGATCGCGGCAGCGTCGGTGCCGACCTTCGCATCGGCATCGCTCGCGGATTCGGCGAGCTGGAACAGTGCGGCGACGCGCGCGCTGACGACGTCGCTGACCTGCCGGCGCAGATCGATCAGTGCTGCACGACGGGCGTGCGAGCGGTCGGCGTCGTCGGTCGCCGCCAGGTCTTCGCCGGTGACGAGCGAGGGATTCTCTTCCGACTCGACCGGGCCGCCGTACTTGCCGATCGTGTGTTGGACGACCGCGGTGATCGCCTCGGGCGAAAACGGCTTCGTGATGTAGTCGACGATCCCCATCACCTTGACGAACCGCTCGCCGACCTGGTCGCCCTTCGCACTCATGAGAATCACCGGGATGTCACGCAGCTTCGAATCGGCGGTCAACTCGCGACAGAATTGATAGCCGTTCATTCTCGGCATCACGAAGTCGAGTAGGATCAGATCCGGCCGCTGTGACCGCACGGCGACGAGCCCGGCCTCGCCATCACCCGCGATGTTCACGCGATAGCCCGCTTTTGTGAGCACCAGCTGCACGACCTTCGTGATCGTTGCGCTGTCGTCGATAACCAGAACGAGCTCGCCAGGCATGTGTGTGTTCCGCGTACTCCGCAGCACAGCCGAGGAGATCGACATCTTATGTGCTTCGATCCTGGGGTTCAACGCCACTGCAAACTACTTCCTGAATTGGAGGCGTCATGACGCCCGTGGTAGCTTCGACAGGCGTGGCGGCCCACGAGGGAGACTGGGAGCATTACCCCAGGAAATTCGGCAAGTATCACTTGCTGGCTCCCCTCGCGCAGGGGGGCATGGGGGCCCTGTATCTAGCGGTCACCGGCGACCGCGGGCTGGAGCGGATGATGGTCATCAAGACCGTCCTGCCGCACCTCGCAGATGCCGAGTACGTCGCGCGGTTCCGCGATGAGGCAAAAGTTGTCGTCAAGCTCTCGCACGGAAATCTAATTCCGGTGTTCGACGCCGGCTTGGTCGGTGGCGAGCTGTTCCTCGCGATGGACTTCGTCGAGGGTCGCGATCTGCGCGCGGTGTGGAATCGCTGCGCGAAGAAGCAAGTCGCGTTTCCGATCGACGTGGCGGTCTACATCGTCAAGGAGCTGTGCCGCGGCCTCGCGTACGCGCACTCGTTTCCGGATCTCAACCTCGTCCATCGCGATATCTCGCCGCCGAACGTGCTCGTGTCGTACACCGGCGAGGTCAAGCTCACCGACTTCGGCCTCGCATCATCGACGCTCAAGCTCGAGAAGACGGCGCCCGGCATCATCTACGGCAAGGTCGCGTATATGTCGCCGGAGCAAGCGCGCGGCGAAAAGCTCGACGGGCGCAGCGATATGTACGCAGCCGGCATCGTGCTGTGGGAGCTGCTCACCGGCCGCCAGTTGTTCCCGCCAGGCAAGGACCAGCCGCAGGATCTGCTGTCGCGCGCGAAGAACCCGGAGGTCATGCGGCCGAGCAAGCGCGCACCGCGCGTGCCGGCCGAGCTCGACGAGATCTGCGTGCGCGCACTCGCGAGCAAGAAAGAAGATCGCTACGCGAACTGCGACGAGATGCGGACCGCGCTGCAGGCGTGGCTCGGTCACGCGGCGCCGACGACCGACGGCATGCGGATGTCGACGTTCCTGCAGGAGCTGTTCTCCGAGGACATCGTGCGCGAGCGCGTCGAGCGTCAAGAGATGATCTCTCGCGTCCGCACCCGCGCGCTGACCCTGCCGCCGACCGACGAGCTGCGCCAGATGATCGAGAAGTCCGACAAGGTCTCGATCGAGGACGTGGCGAAAGGCGAGGGCGAGGACGACACCGAGGCGACCGAGTCGCCGGTCCGCCGCCCGGGCTCGGTCGGCCGCCGCACCGGCGATCGCAGCGTGTCCGAGCGCGATCGCCGCCGGCAATCGGATCGCCGCTTGCCGCGGGGAGCCGCGACCCCGGCCGGGACCGACGGCTCGGCTGCGCTCGCGACGCAAGAAGCGCCCGAGCTCGATGTCGGCTCCGACGTCGACGGCCGCTATCAGATCATCGAGCTGATCGGCGAAGGCGGCATGGGCAAGGTCTACCTCGCCGAGCACGTCGAGATCGGCAAGCGCGTCGCGCTCAAGGTCTTGCACCCGAGCTACTCGCGCATGCCCGACCTCGTCGAGCGGTTCCGGCGCGAGGCGCGCGCGGCATCGAAGATCGGTCACCCGAACATCGTCGACGTCACCGACTCCGGCACGACCGCCGACGGCAGCGTCTACTTCGTGATGGAGTATCTCGAAGGCGTCGAGCTCGGCTCGGTGATCGAGCGCGAAGGCGCCCTCGACGTCGCGCGCGCGTTGCGGATCGCGAGTCAGATCTGCCGCGCGCTATCGGCGGCCCATCGCGAAGGCATCATCCATCGCGATCTCAAGCCCGAGAACATCTTCCTCATCACCCGCGATGGCTCGGCCGACGTCGTCAAGGTCTTGGACTTCGGCATCGCGAAGACGACCGAGGCCGAAGCCGCGCGCGAACGCCGGCTGACGAGCCCGGGCATGGCGATGGGCACGCCCGAGTACATGGCGCCGGAGCAAGCCGCGGGTCGCGCCGCCGATGCGCGCACCGATATCTATTCGCTCGGTGCGATCATGTACGAGATGTCGACCGGTGTGCCGCCGTACACCGGCGACAACTTCATGGAGATCCTGACGAAGAAGGCGACGCAGGATCCGCCCGTGCCGCTGCTCGTGCGCACCGAGCTGCCGCTGCAAGTCTCCGAGCTCGTGATGACCGCGATGGCGCGCGATCCGATCAATCGTCCGCAGACGATGGAAGCGCTCGAGTACGAGCTCAACAAGTGCTTGTCGGGTCGCGGTGTGGCGGTCGCTCAGATCCTGGGGATGACGACCGATGCGAACGTCGTCGCGTCGCTCAACCCGGGCCTGTCGATGCGCAACCTCGACGACGGCATCGTGCAAAAGGGCGGCGGTAGTCGCGCCGGCACGGCGACTCATAGCGAGGTGTGGGAGACCCGCTCCGGCGTGTCGCGCCTGCAGCCTTCGGGGCCGGTGGCGGCATCCGGTAGCTTCGCGCGCGCGGCGAGCGACTCGGGCATCGGCCAGCTCGGCTTGGGGTCATCGCCCGGGATCGGGCGCGCGATGTCGCCGAACAGCTTCTCGCGCCCATCCACGCCGATTCCGCCCGTGCGCGCGCCGTCAATCCAATCGGCGCCGCTCGAGGAGGTGTCGCCCGATGCGCTCAAGCGTGGCGGGCTCGGTGCATTCGGTTGGCTCGTGCTCGCGTTCATCTTGTTCGGCGGCGTCGGTGCGCTGCTGTACACGGTGCTCGGCGAGCGCAACGACAAGACGGCTCCCGAGCAGAACCTCCAACAACCCGGAGCGACGCCGGTGGAACAACCGAGGCCGCTGCCCGGCAGCGACGACACCGCGGGCAAAGCGACAACGCCGGATCGGACTGGCTCGGCCGGCAACGTCGGCTCCGCGGCGCCAACGGGCATCGGCAGCGACGTCGCCTCGAACGCCGGCAGCGATGTCGCCAAGCCGACGAACGCGGTGACGAACGGCAAGACCGCAAAGCCGCCGGTGACGTCGCCGACGGCCAAGCAACACGCGATCACCGCGGCGGAGGACAAAGATCCGAGGGCGCTGATCAGGCTCGGCGCGAGCCTCGAGGCGACGAACGATTGGGATCAGGCGCGCGGCGTCTACAGGCGGCTCGAGCGGATCCGAGGCTACGCCGGGCTCGGCGAGTACCGCCAGGCGTGGGCCGCGTTCCAACAGGGCCAGAACCAAGAGGCGCTCGATCTCGCGCAGAAAGCCGCCAGCCAACCAGGCTCGCAGGTGTTCGACGCGCGCATGCTCTACGGCGACGCGTTCTATCGCCTCAACGAGTTTAAGAGGGCCAAGGACGTCTACGTCGGCCTGCGCCGTCAAGCGAAGACCGACGTCCGCGCGACGATCGCGAAGAAGATCGCGGCCTGCAATCGCGGGCTGCACTTGGCCGAGTCCGACGGGATCGAACAGTAGGCTGACCATAGGGGTTGGCACCGGTCTGGGGTCTCGAGGCCGCCTGATGCGACCACCTCGCAGCGCCGAGGCCTCAGCTCGCAGGTCCGCGGCCTCCCCAGCCGTTGCGACCGGAAGCTGTCCTACAATGCGGCCCATCGCTTCGCGGGGTTGCACGGTTACCGGCCATGGTCGATCGCTCCACGCAGGTGGCGCGACGCTTGCTGAAGCAGGGCCCACCGCTAGATGCGCCGCCGTCCCTTCAAGATCACCAACCCCATGACCCCTATTGGACCGGTGCCGTTTGTCGGCCGTCACCAGGAGCTGGCCGAGCTCAAGCAGCAGCTTTCGATCGTGCCGCTGCTCTCGCTGCACGGCGCGCTCGGCGCGGGCAAGACCCGACTGATGGGCGAGCTCGCCGCGAGCTTGGGCGTGCCTTTCACCGTGATCGACTGCTATCCCGGCGACCGCGCCTCGGCGCTTCGCGCGCGCGCGGAACGAGCGCTGCGCTGCGCGCCGGGCGCGCTGAATCAGGTGCTCGTCCAGCAGGCGCGCGTGCTCGTGTTCGATGATTTTCACAACCTGCGGGTCGATGAAGCGACGCCGCTGCTCGGTGAGCTCGTGCTCGGCGCGACCGCGCTCGGCCGGGTCATCGTGATCGGCCGCGATCCGCTCTCGGCGGCGGTCGGCGATGCGCTCGCGGAGCTAGAGCTCCAAGGGCTCGACGTCGTCGCGGCCCAGGCGATGTGGACGTCGCTCGCCGAGCAATTCGGCGCGGCGGGAGGCTTCGATGACGGTTTCGGGCGCACGCGCGGCGCTCCGCTCGCGCTGCGGCGTGAGTTTGCGCGCGCTCGGTTCGGAGCGACGGCATGGGATGTCGCGACCCTCGATGCGCCGGCGCGCGCAGCACTCGATGCGCTCGCGGTGTTGCGCCAACCGGTCGCGCCTGCGGCGGTGGCCGCGTTGGTTCCCGGCGTCGCGGTCGAGCCTGCCTTGACGAGCTTGGTCGCACACCAGCTCGTCGACGCGGTCGGCGATGGCCGCCTCGTGTTGCACGAGGTCGTCCGCACCGACGTGCTCGCGCAGATGCCGGCCGAGACCCGGCGGCGGTTGTCGGCGGCGGCGGCCGATCTCGTCGCCAGCACGGCGGCAGGAACCGCAGGGCCCCGGCTCGCGTGGCAGGCCGGCGACGACGGCGCCTTCGGCGCGCTCGATCAGATCTCGCGGCTCCGCGAAGTCGTCTGGCACCGGCTCGCCGCGGGCGATCGCGAGGGCGCCGCGGATGCGCTGATCGCAGATCGCGAGCTGTCGGCGCGCGCCGGCGGCGCGGGCGAGTTCGAATCACTGCTCGATGCGCTCGGCGATCGCCGGCGCAAACGAGCAGGCAGTCACGCCGAGGTCGCACCGCTGGCCGACGGCGAACAGCTCGATCCCGAACGCGCGCGCCAGCTCGCCGAGCTACGCATCGACATCGCGGTGCGCGGCGGTCGCTATAGCGAAGCGCTCGAGCGCGCGACGGCCGCGCCGACCGCGGTATCGGCGTTGGTCGCCGCCGAGCTCCAGCTGGCATGCGGCGACGCGGGCGCGGCTCGCCGATCGTTGCTCGTGCTCGCGAGCAACGCCGATCCGAGCGTTCGCGCCGGCGCGGCGGCGCAGCTGATCGAGCTCGAGCTCCTCGCCGGCAAGCCCGACGCGGCGACGGCTTACTTGACTGCGCTCGGCGACCTCGCTGCCGCCGAGCCGCTCGTCCGCGCTCGCGTCCACCTCGCGACCGCGCGACTCGACGAATACGCCGGCCGGGTCGCCGCGATGCGCGCCGCGCTCGGGCGCGCTCACGGCGCGTGCAAGAGCGTGCCATCGTGCCTCGAATCGACCGAGCTGTCCGCTGTCGTCGATGCGCGCCGCGCGATCGGCCTGGCCCGTGAAGGGCGGATCGCCGAGGCGACCGCCGCGCTCGATGCCGCCGAGGCGTTGGCGCGCGAGGTCGATGCCGTTACGGTCTCCGACGAAGTGCTCGCGGCGCGCGCGCTCGTCGCTCGCCGGCGTGGCGATGGCGCCGGTGCCGCGATGATGCTCGCGGGCCTGGTTCGGTCACGCCGGTCACGCGGCGACGAGCTCGGTGCGCTCAGGGCCGAGCTCGACTACGCCGAGCTCGAGATCGTGCGCGGTCAACCGGCGCTCGCGGCCGAGCTCGCCAGTGCAGCGCTCGCGTCGAGCGTACGGCGCGAGCTCGGGCACCTCGCGGCGCGCGGCGCGGTCGTGATCGCCGCGATCGACGTCCTCGAGCTTCGCCTCGAGGCGGCCGTACCGAAGCTACAAGAGCTCCACGGCCAGCTCGCACTCGACGCCGCGTCGGCCGCCACGGCGGCGGTGTGGCTCGCGACCGCACGCGCGCTGTCCGGGCAGCGTGCCGGCGCGGTCGAGCTCGCCGCGAATGCCGGGGCAGAGTGGCGCGACGATCTCGATCGCAAGCTCGCGACCGCCGAGGTGTCACTCGCCGCGAGCGACGCCAGCGGCGCCTTGGAGCTCGCGCGCGAGACCGCCGTGCTCGCCGAGCGCGCCCATCGCACGATCGAGCTCGCGTCCGCGCTCGTCATCGTCGCCCGGCTCGAGCTCGCGCGCGGCGATCGCGCGAATGCCCGCGCCGCGGCAAGCCGCGCCGCCCGCGAAGCCGCGGCCTCCGGGCTCGTGCGCGCGCGCGTCCATGCGTTGCTCGCGCTGTCCGCACTCGCGCGCGATGACGACGACGGCCCGACCGCGGTGGCCTATGCGCGCGACGCCGCCGAGCTCGCGATGGGCGCCGGGCTGCCGGTCGAACGCCTCGTCGCGCACGCCGCGCTCGACGCGATCTCGGGCCACGAAGCGGTCGCCGATCCGTCGGCCCCATCGGCGGCCACGATGGCATCGACCGCGATCGAAGGCGCCGCGCGGCTGCTCACCGACCTCGGCCTGACCGCGCAAAGGCCGTTCCGCGTCATCGATGCCGAGGGCGTGCCGAGCGACGTGTCCGACGCGAATCCGGAGATCCTCCGCCTGCCGGGGCGCGCCCTCGCGATCGATGGTGTGCGCGAGCAGATCTGGCGCCACGGCCAAGAGCTCGCCGATCTCCGCCGCCGCAGCCTGCTCAAGCGGCTGCTGTTCTTGTTTGCTTCCGCGCCCGGCAAGGTGTTTTCGAAGGAGTCGATCGTCCAGGCGGTGTGGAACGTCGAGTACCACCCGCTGCGCCATGATGCAGCGCTGTTCACGAACATCATGCGCATCCGGCGCTTGCTCGGCGAGGACGGCTCCGAGATCATCCGCGTGACCGAAGACGGCTATCGGTTCGTGCCGCCGCGAGACTTCTTGTTCGTGATCCCCCGGTGAAGACCAAGCGAAAAACGGCGACGAAGGCCAAGGCCCACAAGGCCAAGGCCCGGGCGAAGCCATCACGACGCAAGATCAAGCCCACTGCGAAACCGAAGCGCGTCGCCAAGCCGAAGCCGAAAGTCACGATCGACACCGCCAAGTGGCTCGGATTCGTCAACGAGCACGGTGTCGTGCTCGCATCGGCGCGCGGCGCGGTGCCGAACCTCGCCGAGGCGGTCGCGGGCGAGCCGATCATCGGAAGCTGGTGGGCTCACCCGAAGGGCAACTCGATCTTCGCCGTGCTGTCCGCGATCGACGACTCCGACGAGGTTCGCTGCTTCAAGCTGATCGATCGCAAGGTCACGTTCGTCCATCGCCGGCTGTGGCCAGCGCTCGTCCGGCTCGCGCAAGACGGCGTGTTACCGGCCGACCGCGTCGCGGCCCTGCGCCAGGAGCACACCCCGGGCGGCCAGCATCGCAACGTCGTGACGCCGTTCCCCGACTGGGTCGACCGCGGCACCTCGAGAGTCGCGGACGCGCTGACCGCCGCGGAAGCGCTCGCCCAGCTCGGCGTGCTCTGGATCAGTTGAACCAGCGCGGGTCGTTCGGGTCATGCGCCGGTTGCTCGGGCTCGGGCTCGGCCTCGGGCTCCGGCTCCGGTTCGCGCGCCGCAGCCGCGGCGGCTTCTTCGCGCTCCCACATCGCGATCCGCGTGCGGTACTGACGGCGGCGCTTGCGCCACGCGAACGCGAGCAAGATCGCGGCGAGCACCCACACCGCGAGCGCGAGTAGCCCGACCGGCGCGAACAAGTACCGCTTGCCGAGGCTGTCGCGCCACTCGTCGTACAGCGCTCGCATCGGCACGCCGTACGCGCGGATCGCGGCCTGATCGATCGTCGAGCCGTGCGAGAGCTCGGCGAGCAGCTCGCGAAACGGTCGGCGATCGCCGCGGTCGCTGCCGTCTTCCCACCGACCGCGCATCGTCAGGTAACCGACGAGGTCGTAGCTCTCGGCGTACGCGCGATTCGCGGGCAGCTCTTCGTCGGGAAATCGCGTCGCGAGCTCGTCGTACGGCACGATCCCGCCGAACCAGGCCATCCCGGCGAGCGTCTCGGTGCGATCCCACGACCACTCGGGCGAGTGTTGATACGCGAAGCCTTCGTGTAGCCAGCGCGGGGCGCGATCGCCGACCGCGGCACCGAGCGCGAGGTGGGCGAGCTCGTGCTCGAGCGTCGCGACCGGATCGACAAAAGTACCGCCGCGGCGCATCGCGATCGACAGCACGCCGAGGTCCGGATACGCGACCCCGATCGCGTAGGCCGGAGCGCCCCGGCCTTGCGGCGCGACGTCGGCGAGCTCGCTCGCATCGCGGACGAGCTGGATGTGGATGACCTCGGGGGTCGGCAGGTCGCGCAGATCGGCGGAGATGTCTTTCAGCGACTGCTCGGCGGCACCGCGCAGGCGCTCGGCCGTGCTCTCGAGCCCGTGCTCGTAGCGGATCTCGATCCGGCCTTCGCCCGGCAGCGTCTCGAGCGGCGGCGCTGCGCTCGCCGAGCGGGGCGCGACGACCAGCGCGAGCGCGCACTCGAGCACGAGGGCGGCGATGCGCTTCACGGGTACTTGAGCTCCAGCCGTTGCGTGTCCGACTGCTGGTCGTGCGCGTAGATCGCGATCGCGCCCGCGGCGAGCGCACCGCCGACGACCACGTAGACCCACCAGCGCGTGCCCTCCGGTTTCTCACCGGCGGTGCGGTGGCCGTAGCGATCCTCGGTGCCGCTCTCGAGCAACAACGGGCGATCCGGATCGGGAGCGTGCTCGGTCCAGCCGCGGACGCGATCCGCGGTCAGCGCGAGCAGCCGGTCTATGTCGTCGAGCTTCGCGATGCCGTCGGCGCCGCCGAGGCGATGCGCATCCTCGGTGCGACCTGCTTGGCCCCAGGACTCGACGGTGTCGCCCGATCGGATCAACGCGACGCGAGCGTGGACCTGCCCGAGTACCCACGCGATCTCGGTCGCGGCCGGCAGCTTGCCACCCCAGCTCGCGACGCGCTTGGCGACCGCGGCCCATGGACCGGTGACATCGGGCATCGCGATGGCGATGACCGGCTGCGTCTTGACGACCGTACCGGTCACCGCGCCGCGCCTCTCGCCTTTCGCCGCGGCGATGATGTGCTCGCCTGCGGGCAACGAGACTTGTAACGGCGATACGCCGGCGCGCTGCAGATCGATCCACACGTCGGCGCCCGCGACCTCGGTCGTGATGTCGAGCTCGAGCTGCTCGATGCCGAGTACGACGTCGGCGGTGGGATAGCGCGCGAGCACCGCGGCGACACCGCTCGCGGCCTGATCCGGCCCGGCTACACCGCTCGATGGCGGTGCGGCTCCATGGCCGTCGCCGGTCGCGTCGAGCGCGCGCAGCCGCGTGGCGGCGAGCGTCGCTTCGCTCGTCAGCCCTTCACGGTCCGCGCAAAGCAACACATACGTCAACGCGCGTGCGAGCTCGGGCACGGGCAGGCCGGCGGCTTGGCGAGCGGCGCCGAGCGGCACCGCGACCCGGGCGGCGGCGAGCGCGTCCTTGCACGCGAGCTCGCCAAACGCGTGCTCGGCTTGCCCGACGGCGACTTGCAGTGCGATCGCGTCGCGATCGATCGCGATCCCGGCGAGCGCGTCCTCGACACCGTCGCCGATCACCGGCGAGAACCCGGCCGCGACGATCGCGGTCGCGAGCTTGTGGCGGATCACACCGCCGTCGCTCGGCCCCAGATCGATCACCGCCGCGCGCTCGTGCTGCGCGTTCGGCGCGGCACGCGCGGTCGCCGCAGCCGCCAGCGCGGCTACGACGCCACTAGCTGCTCGAAATACTTGTTGAGCGCCCATACATCACGCGCCCGGAGCCCGTCGAATTGGAGCCCGGTCGCTTTGTCGTCCGACCAGCGCACGACCGCGCCGATATCGATCGCCTCGTCGGATGTCGGAATCGCGAACGTGATCTGCACGCGCACGCCCATCGCGAGCTTCGCACCGAGCGTCACGAGCGCACCACCGAGTGAGAGGTTCACCAAACCGCAATTGCGAGGAGCTCCGTCGATCGCGAGCTTGGCGGTCAGCGAGACGTCGTGGCGAGTAGATGAACGGCGGTTGTCGGTGGTCAAGGCGCTCTCCGCTCACCATTGTATGCGGACCGCCTCCAAGGATGACGCTCGCCAGCCGAATTCGCACCTAGCCGTTGGGGCCGGGGCTCCGCGTGGACAGCTACGTCAGCTTGATATCGATGTAGGCCTTCTTACGAAGCTCTTCGACCCACACCTGGGTCTGCTTATCGAGCTCGCGTCGGCGCAGCTCGCGCTGCAGCTGTTCTTTCATCTCGGCGTACGGTTTCAGTGAATTCTTCTTGATGTCGGTGACCAGGAACACGTGGAGGCCCTGTGGTCCGGGCACCGGACCGCGGATCTCGCCCTTCGCCATCGAGAACACGATCGGCTCCCAGGCTTGATTGATGCTGCCGCGTTCGAACCAGCCGAGCTGGCCTCCGGAGTTCTTCGTGCTGCCGTCGTCCGACATGTCGGCCGCGACCTTGGCGAAGTCCTCGCCGGCCTTGACCCGCGAGATCGCCGTGGCCGCCTTCTCCTTCGCCGCGGCGACCTGCTGCTCGGTGGGGTTCGCAGGCAAATCGAACCTCATGTGCGCGAGCTGGACGGCGCTGACCGCTTGCGAGCGCTGCGCCATCTGGTCGTAGCGACCTCGGACGTCCTCCTCGGTGATCTGTACCTTCGGCGATACGAGCTGGTTGATCGCGCGCAGCCGGAGCAGCTGCCGCTTCAGGTCCTGCTTGTAGTTCGCGATCGTGTAGCCCTGCTGACCGAGCGCCTGCTGGAGCCCGGCTTCGTCGAGGTTATTGTTCTGCTTGATCTCGTCGAGCGCGGCCTGGACCTCCGAGCTATCGACCTCGATCTTCGCTTCGTCGGCGGCCTGGACGATCAGCTCCTCGCTCACCATGTCGTCGAGCAGCTGGCTGCGCATCTTCGCCTTGCGCCGCTCGCGCTCCGCCGGATCGGTGATCTGCGCGATCTCTTGCATCACCGGGATCATCCGGGCATCGAGCTCGCTCGACAGGATGATCGCGTCGTTGACGACCGCGACGACGCGCTCGAGCGATAGCTTCTTGCCCGCGTTCGGCGACTTGAGCTTGGCGTCGTCGGAGCCGGCGGCGGCGAGCCGGGGCGCGATCGCCAGTGTCAACGCGAGGACACCGACGGCAACAAGCGACTTCGGGGACATGGGGATAAGACCTGACATTCGTTCGGTTGGTTGCCTACGGCTGCGTTCCCGAGCCCGAGCCCGTTCCAGCCGAAACCGGTGGTGGCACGAGGTCTTTGCGGTCGTCGCCCGGGGCGTTCGAGGTGTCGATCTTGACCTTCGCGAGCGCGCCGTCCATCACCTCGATCTTGGCCTGGGCCTTGAGGTTGTCGACGAAGTCCTTTTGCGCCTGCAAGCGCTTGTCGCGGAACAGCTTGCTGCGGATCTGCGACTTCGCGTCGTCGAACGTCTTGGTCAACGCCTTGCGCCGGCCGGTCTGCTTGAGGATGTAGAACTGGCCGTTGCCGGCATCGATCACGCCCGAGACATCGCCGGTCTGGGCGAGCGCGAACGCGGCCTTGACGACCGCGGCCGGCACGTCCTTCGCCGGCGTGGTCGCGTTGAAGTAGCGCAGATCGCCGCCGCGCAGCTTGGTCTCCTCGTCCGCCGAGTACTTGCCGACGAGGTCGCGAAACCCTTTGTTGGTCTTGCCCGCATCGCCCTTGGCTTCTAGCAACACGCGGTCGGCCTGCGCCTTGTTCTTGAGGATGATCGCGGACGCGCGAACCTCCTCGGGCTTGACGTAATCGGTGATCGTCGAGTCGTAGTACTTCTTCATCTCGTCGTCGGTGATCGAGTCGGCGGTGACCTTGCTGTCGAACTCGTCGCGCATCAGCTTCTGGATCATCACCTGCTTCATCGTGCGGACGACCTCGGGATCCTTGTCGAAGCCGCGGCGATACGCTTCCTTCGCGAGGATCTCGAAGCGCACCATCGACTCGAGGAACTCCTTCTTGAGCTCGAGGGAGGTGTAGCGCTGGCGGATGTACGGCGACTGCCGGTTGATGCGATCTTGGAACTCACCGAGCGTGATCGTCACATCATCGATCTTCGCGACCGGCGTGTTGAGCTCGTCGTTGCTCTGGCCACCGAGCGCAGTGGCTCTGGCGGTCGCCGCGTGGGGTGCGGGCTTGCCGTCATCGTGCTTCTGGCAGCCGACGCACAGTGCGAGCGCGCACGCAATTCCGGTAAGCTTCTGCACGGTTAACTATGGTTCCGTAGCACGGTCGAGCAGCGCCAACAAGGCCCGCCTTGCCCCCGACGGGCCCGGTACCGCAGGCGCGATCGCGTATCTCTTGTCCGGCAGTCGGCGCCAGCCCGCGGAGAGTGCGGCGCGGCCGAGTGGGCTGTCGTCCGGTAGCGCGATCGCGATGCGCGCGGTCGAGATCTCCAGCGCGAGCGCCCCGGTGCGCCGCGCGATCGCCTTGACGCCCATCAAGTCGCCTAGCCACACGACCTCACCGGGCGGCGGGCCGTAGCGATCGGCGATCTCGCCCATCACGACCGCGAGCTCGTCGTCTCCTTCGATCGCGGACAGGCGCTTGTACAGCTCGAGTCGCTGGCCCGGGTCCGGGACGTAGTCGTCGGGGATGAAGCCGGGCAGCTCGATCGCGAGCTCGGGATCGATCTCGCTGTGGATCGGCTGACCGCGCAGCTCGGCGACCGCTTGCTCGAGCATCTTGACGTACTGATCGAAGCCGACCGCGGCGATCGATCCGGACTGCTTCGCGCCGAGCAGCTCGCCGCCGCCGCGGAGCTCGAGATCCTGCGACGCGATCTGAAAGCCGGCGCCGAGCTCGGTGAACCGCTGTAGCGCTTCGAGCCGGCGGCGCGCCTCGTCGGTCAGGTGCTCGGGCTCGGGCACGAGCAGATAGCAGTACGCGCGATCTTTGCTGCGGCCGATCCGGCCCCGCAGCTGATAGAGCTGAGCGAGCCCGAACGCGTCGGCTCGCGCGACGAACATCGTGTTCGCGCGCGGGATGTCGAGGCCGCTCTCGACGATCGTCGTGGCGACCAGCACGTCGAGCTCGCCCGCGACGAACTGGACCATGACCTTCTCGAGCTGATCGGCGGACAGCGCGCCGTGGCCGATGCCGACCCGCGCGGTCGGCACGAGCTGCTTGACGTAGTCGGCCCACTCGTCGATCGTGCGGTCGTCGTCCCGCGGACGCGTGCGGCGCTGCGGGCGAGCGTCGTTCGGGAGGCGATGATCCGGCTCCTTCTTCGGCGCGGTGCCGATCGTGGGCGAGATGAAGAACACCTGGCCGCCGCGCGCGAGCTCGCGCTCGATCGCCTCGCGGATCACCGCGTCGTCGACGCGCGACACGAACGTGCGCACCGCGCGGCGATCGGCCGGCGGCGTCGCGATGATCGACAGATCGCGCAGGTTCGCCATCGCGAGGTGGAGCGTGCGCGGGATCGGCGTCGCGGTGAGCGTCAGCACGTCGACCTGCGTGCGCGTCTTCTTGATCCGCTCCTTGTGCGCGACGCCGAACCGCTGCTCTTCGTCGATCACGAGCAAGCCGAGATCCTTGAACCGGACATCGGCGGACAGCAGGCGATGCGTGCCGACCACGACGTCCGCGCCGCCGCCGGCGAGCTGCTTGACGGTCTCGACCTGGTCGGCCTTCGACTGAAACCGCGACAGCTTGGCGACGGTGAGCGGGAACGACGCGAACCGCTCCGACATCGTGCGGAAGTGCTGCTCGACGAGCACGGTCGTCGGTGCGAGCACGCACGCTTGTTTGCCGCCCTGGATGCAGCGGAAGATCGCGCGCAGCGCGACCTCGGTCTTGCCGTAGCCGACGTCGCCGCACACGAGCCGATCCATCGCGCGCGGCGCCTCCATGTCGGCGAGCACCGCCTCGATCGCTTCGGCTTGGTCCGGCGTCTCGTCGAACGGGAACTGCGCCTCGAGCTCGTGGAACTGATCGTCGGCGGGCGGGAACGGAAAGCCGGGCAGGGCGGCGCGCTGCGCGTACAACTGCAACAGCTCCTCGGCGAGCGCGCGGATGTGACGCGCGACCTTGCTGGTCGTGGTCAGCCACGTCACGCCGCCGAGCTTGTCGAGCCGCGGCGCGTGGCCTTCGGCGCCGACGTAGCGCTGGACCTCGCCGAGCCGATACACCGGCAGGTACAGCGTGCCGCCGTCGTACTGGAGCTTCAGCGCGTCGAGTTGCGGCGCACCGACGACCGACAACCGATCGAGCCCGAGGTAGCGGCCCACGCCGTGCTTCTGGTGCACGAGGTAGTCGCCGGCCGCGAGCTGGCTCCAATCGCTGACCCCGCCGAGCAGCGCGTCCTTTGCCTGCTTCTTGCGCGCGGACGGGTGATGGGTGCGCTGGCCGAACACGTCGGCGGCGGTCACGACCGCGATCCCGTCCTTCGGCGATGCGAACGAGTGGGCCGGTGCACCCGAGACGATCGAGATGCCGCTGAGGGCGCCGGGCAGCTCGCCGGCCGCGGCGAGGCGCACCGGGATGCCGCGCGCTTCGAGCACGCCGAACAGCCGATCCGACCGGCTCTGCGAGTCGCACGCGAGCACGACGCGCAGGCCGCGATCGCGCCAGCTCGCGAGCGCGTCGTACAGCGGTGCGATGTGCTCGGTCGTGAACGCGCGGGCATGATCGAGCTGCTGCCGGAGCAGCCGCAGATCGTCGACCTCGATCCGCACCGCGGTCGCCGAGGACGCCGCCGCGACCTCCAGCGTCGGCAGCTCGATCCGGCGCGGTGATGCGAATGCGGCGAGCTCGCGCGCGAAGTGACGGTCCGGGGCGAACGACAGCACGGTGGTTTTGCGCTCGGCGTAGCGCGCCTCGGCGTCATTCCAGGCGTCCGCGATCGCGCGACGGCACGCGTCGGGGTCGACGATCAGCCAGCGCGCGTCGGCGGGCGCGTACGCCGTGGGCGCGACGAGCTCGTCGTGGAACGCGGGCAACAGGCCCTCGATGCCGACGAAGCTGATCCCGGCTTCGAGCTGCTCGATCAAGCGGCGGGTCGCTTTCGTCGGGAACGCGATCTCGTCGGCGTATTCGCGCAGCCGGGTGCGAACGTCGCGCGCGCCGGTCGCGATCGTATCGCGTACGGGATGGAGGTACACGCGGTCGACCGTGCGCAACGTACGCTGCGACTCCGCTTCGAACGTGCGCAGCGACTCGACCTCGTCGCCGAACAGCTCGATGCGCACCGGATGCGGGTGCAGCGGCGCGTAGACGTCGATCACGCCGCCGCGCACGGCAAACGTACCGGGCTCGTCGACGATCGGCGTGCGGGACCAGCCACCGGCGACGAGCAGCGCGGCGAGCTGATCGCGATCGATCGTGTCGCCCTTCGCGACGGTGGTCCCGCGCGCGACCAGCTCGGCGGGCGTCATCGTCCGGCGGATCAGCGCCTCGGCCGATGTCACGACCAGGCGCGGTCGCAGCTCGGCGTGGGCGAGTCGATACAGCGTCGCGATCCGTTCGACGATGCCGCTGCGATCGGGCGACAGCTCCGCGTACGGCGGCACGTCGATGCCGGGCAGCGCGGCGATCGGATCGAGCTCGTCGCCGGCCGGCCCCGAGGCCAATCGATCGATCGGCTGTCCGTCGCGAAGCGAGGACGGCCGAATCCCTGGGCCGCGGGGCCCCCGTTCACGGGGCCCGGCGAAGAACCGGATGTCGGCCTCCAGCGCCCGCGCGTCGTCCTCACGAGGAGCCACGACGATTGCGATCGGGGCGGTCGCGGGCGCAGCCAACGTCGCGGCGAGCCACGCCGCCCAGCCCGGCGTCGCGCCGTACGCGATCACCGCGCCGGCTTCGATCGCGCGCTCGAGCTCGGCCCACATCGCGGCGCAAGCTAGCATGCGGGTCGCGGGTGCTACACTCCAGCGAGTGCGCCGAGCGGTCGTCGCGATCTCGCTGCTAGTCGCCGGCATCGCGCACGCGGATGCCGACCGAGACGATGCGCTCGTCAAGCTGCTCGCGCGCACCGACGCGGTGTCGCACGAGGTCTCGAAGATCCGCGGCCTGCCGCTCAAGCACCCGATCCCGAACGAGATCGTCGACAAAGCCGAGCTGCGCGCCCGCCTCATCGCAGAAGCGAGCGACCGCAAGACCGAGGCCGAGATGCGCGCCGAAGGCCTGGGCCTCGCGCGCTGGGGCCTGATCCCGCTGGACACGGATTACGAAAAGCTCGTCATCGATCTGCTGACCGAACAGATCGCCGGCTACTACGATCCGAAAACGAAGCGACTGTCGATCGCGCGCAGCTCCGGCGACGATGCCGACTGGGCGGAGATGGTGCTCGCGCACGAGATCGATCACGGCCTGCAAGATCAGAGTTACGACCTCCAAGCGTTCGAGAAGCTTCCGCCGGGCGAAGACGACGCGTCGCTCGCGCGCGATGCGCTCGTCGAGGGCGATGGCATCGCGCTGATGATCGAGGTCATGCTGTCCCGGCTACATCGCGCGCCGCCATGGTCCGATCCGGAAGTCGCGAACGAGCTGACCAAGGCGATGGATGCGCCTGGGGCCGCCGGCGATGCGAGCAGCGCCGCGTTCGATCGGGCCCCGCTCGCGGTGCGCGAGGCGATGCTGTTTCCGTATCGCGCCGGCCTGGGGTTCGTCGCGGCGCTGCGCCGTCGCCACGCGTGGACCGCGATCGACGCCGCGTTCAAACGGCCGCCGCGCTCGACCGAGCAGATCCTCCATCCCGATCTCTATCTCGCCGACGATCGGCCGGTGCCGGTGACCGCGGGCGTGCCACCGGTGCTCGCGGGCTATGCGATCGCGGAGTCGACGGTGTGGGGCGAGCTCGGGTTCGACCTGTTCTTGCGGTCGCACGGGGTCGGCGAGCTCGTCGCGAGCGAAGCCGCGGCCGGCTGGGGCGGTGATCGCGTGATCACGCTGGCGCCGGCCGCCGACGTCGCGACCGCGCGGCCGGAGCACGCGGTCGGCCTCGCGCGCTTCGAGTGGGACAGCGAGGTCGATGCGATCGAAGCGTACGACGCGGCGACTCGCGCGATGGCCGACGCCGTGCTCGGTGCGACGGTCGACCACGGCTATACGCAGACGAGCTGGCTCGCGCTCGACGGCACGTTCGCGTGGGTCGAGCGCCGAGGTCCTTCCCTCGTGATCGCGATCGGCGTGCCGGCGTGGGCCGAGCCCGCGCTGCTCGATCAGGCGTGGACCGCGACCGGCGTGGCTCGACCCGGCAAGCGCGCGCGCTAGTCCAGCGCGAACATGCGCGTCATTAATATAGTTCGCGGTGCCCTCCGGGCGAGCCACGCGAATCAGTCCGACAGCACGCGCGAGTTGGTCTCGCTCATCGGCCACATGATCAGGAGGCCGATGACGCCGTAGATCATCACGTAGAACGCGGGGGCCATCGGCACCTCGAGCGCGCGGATCAGCCAGGTCGAGATGAACGGCGCGAGCCCGCCGGCGAGCGCGAGCGTGACGCTGTACGCGAAGCTCATCGACGTGACGCGCGAGCGCAGCGGAAAGATCTCGACGACCATCGCGCCTTGCATGCCGAGCGCCATCCCGATCGGAATCGCGATCAACGTCTGCCCGAGCGCGAACGTCACGGGCGATCCGTTCAACATGAAGTCGAGCGCGAAGTAGACGACCGCGAGCATCGCGACCGTCAGCGCGATCATCAGCCTGCGCCGGCCGATCTTGTCGGACAGCCAGCCGCCGAACGGCTTCGCGACGAGCGCGACGACCAGTACGATCGTGTTCGCGAGCAAGAAGCTCGACCCGTTCGGCTCGTGCTTGCGCGTATCGACCGCGAACGTGAATGTCACGTAGTACGCGGCGTTCGTCATCGCGACGATCCCGAACGTCTGAACGATCGGCCGCCAGTCCGCGACGAGCGACGCGAACACCGGCGGGCGTTCGGCCGCCGCCTTGTGTCCCTCGTCGGGCTCGACGATGCCTCGACGTAACAAGTAGCCGACGATGCAGAACGTCACGCTCGCGATGAACGGGATGCGCCAGCCCCAGCTCGCGGCGGCGCCGGCATCGAGACACGCGGACACGAGATAAGCCGCGCCGGAGCCGAGGATGAACCCGATCGTCGTGCCCGCCGCGGTCGAGCTGCTGATCAACCCGCGCAGCCCGGGCGACGCGAGCTCGGTCGTGTACACCATCGAGCCGGTGAACTCGCCGCCGAGCGAGAAGCCTTGGATCAGCCGCACCACGACGAGCAAGATCGGTGCGGCGACTCCGGCCGTCGCGTAGGTCGGCAACAAGCCGAGCGCGAGCGTCGAGCCGCCCATGAGGCCGATCGATAACGTGAGCAGCGCGCGCCGGCCGATGCGGTCGCCGACCTGGCCGAGCACGAGACTGCCGATCGGACGCGCGACGAAGCCGAGCGCGAAGACCGCGAACGCGAGCAGCTGCTGCGCGGTCGGGCTCGACTGCGGGAAGAACAGCTTGCCGATGTCGTCGGCGAAATAACCGTAGACCGCGAAGTCGAACCACTCGAGCACGTTGCCGATCAAGCCGGCGAGCGCGGTCCGAACCTGGGATTGCTGAGCGCTCACGTCGTGCCGGGCCGCCCTGTCCACGCTCGGACGCTAACACGCCATGTTCCAAAAATGAGACAGCGCATTTGGGGAGCCTTTGCGACCGCGATCGGCGTTACCCTAGCCCCGCATGATCGCACGCAGTGCCCTCGGATCTGTCCTCGTCCTGATCGCGACGGCATGCGGCGGCTCGTCGTCGAACCCGCCCGTGATCGATGGCCACACGGACGGATCTAATCCCCCGGCCGTCGATGCGGCGCCCGACATCGGCTACTACGATTTCGGCTGCGGCCCGAATCCCGCGTGTCACCTCAACGACCGATGCTGCGTGACGCTCGGCGCAACCACGACGTTCACCTGCGAAGCGCCGGCGAGCTGCCCGACGGCGGATCAGCTCGACTGCAATGGCCCTGCCGACTGCAGCGGTAGTACGCCGGTGTGCTGCGGCGTCGAGGTTCCCGACGGGACGGGAACGTCTCCGAATTGCGGGCTGACGTCGCTCGGCACCTCGTGCACGACGGCGGCCGCGTGTCCGACGACGCTCGGCCAGACCTGCAACGACACCAGTAAAGTCCAGCTCTGCCACGTATCCGGAGATTGCACCGATCCGGACAACAACGATTGCTGCACGTTCGCGTCGGGCGCGGCGTCGCTGACGTTCTGCATCAACTCGACGCTCGCCGGGCTCGCCGGCGCGACTTGTCACTAGCCGACCGGCGATAGCGGCGCCGCGAGGGAGTCGCGGTGCACCGTGCGCAGCTCGATGTGGCCCGGGTGCGGCGCGCTTCGATCGGCTCGGCGCTGGAGGTCAAAGCATGCACCGATCGCGAACCGCGCGTTGAGATAGGCGGCGAGCTCGGGTCGCGACACGGCACGACCGGTCGCGAGGTGGCGAATGCCGGTGAGCGCCGAGGCTGCGATCGCCCACACCCGCGCGGCCGCTTCTTCGGCCCACACCGCCGACCGCGCCTCGTCGGCGACGACCGTCATCGGCAGCTTGCGCGCGTGGCGCGAGCGCAACCAATCGAGGTGACCGTTGCGACCGCTCGCCGACGGGCCGATCCACGGACCGCTGCGCACGATCACCGTGTTCGGTCGCTCGAGCATGAGCCGCTCCGCCGCGACGCGCGTGCGGCCGTAGACGCTGAGCGGGTCGGTCGGCGATGTCTCGTCATAGGGGCCGGTGTCGCCGCTGAACACGTGGTCACTCGAGCAATACACGATGCGCGCGGTCGCCGGCGCGTGTGCGATCAGGAGGCGCATCGCCTCGACGTTCACCGCCCACGCAAATTCCGGCGCGCGTTCGCAGTGCTCGACGTCGCACACGCCCGCGCACTGCACGATCAGCGAGGGTTGCACGCGCGAGAACAGCTCGATCACCGCGGTTTCGTCATCGAGATCGATGCCGCCGACGGTACCGGGTGGCGGCTCGCGCGTCGCGGTGTTGCAATACGCGGTGACGTCCGGACGCGCTCGCAGCAGCGACCAGCCGAGCATCGAGCTCGCGCCGAAGAGGATGCGCTCGGTCACGTCGCCCGAACCTACCGCGTGACGAAGCAGCAGCAGCAAGGGCTGTTACATCGTCTACAAGCTGAAGCCCACTACAGCGCGATGACGCGCGGCAGCGCTCGCGACAGTGCTGCCAGGCAGCACTCGCCTGGTGTCGCGGTTTCGAAAAGCGCCGCTCGTGGTCTTGCGCGGTTGCAGCGGCGCGCGCGTTGCAAATCAACGGTTCATGTTGAAGTGGCTCGCCTTGATCGCGGTCGTCGCTGGCTGTACCGGCGATGACTCCGTGAGTTACCTGCAGCGGGTCGATACCGGCTCGACGTGGCATCTCACGTTCGGTGCCCCAACTCCACAGGCGGGCAGCCCAGGACCGTGCCCGACGCTTGCGCCGATCAGAATCGAGCTCCCCGCGCAGACCTGCACGTCCGCTAGCGGCACTGCCGCGTGCTCCTTGATGTTTGTTTACGATGCCGATGGCGGCTCATTCGGGTCGTCCTCGGTAAGCAGCGACTTCGCCGCCGACTCCGGCTCGTTGTCCTGTCACGGTAGCGATCCCGAGCACGACACGACCGTAAGCTGTTACTTCGAAGACCCGAGCTCGCTTACGTTCTGCGACTACTCCGGCCAGCTCGCCGAGGTCGACTAGCGTCCGCAAGCGCACGCCGTCTGGGTTACGATAGCGAGGATGAGGTGGTGGCTCGTCGTGGTGATCACTGCAGCGACCGGCTGCATCGCGGATCCGACCGTGCCCTGCGGCGATCTCGCGTGTCCCGCCGGCGACACGTGCACCGCGGCGGGTTGCGCGACGGCGCAAGCCGCGGCGGCGTGCGACGGCAAGACCGACGGCGACCGGTGTTCGAACACGGCGATCGCGAACGGCGCGTGCGGCGGCGGCGCGTGCCATCCGATCGTGTGCGGCGACGGCATCATCGATCCGGGCGAAGCGTGCGACGACGGTAACGCCGTCGGCGGCGACGGCTGTTCGGCGTCGTGTAACTCCGACGAGAAGTGCGGTAACGGGGTCGTCGATATCGCGCTCGGAGAGGAATGCGACGATGGCAATCTGTTGTCCGGCGACGGCTGCGCTTCGACATGCAAGATCGAGCTGCCGACCTGGACCGACGTGACGCCGAGCCCGATCACGCCGCGCTCCGAGCTGATGATCGCGTTCGACAGCAACCGCTCGCGCGTCGTCGTGTTCGGCGGGTTCAGCGCGACGCAGACGCTCGGCGACACCTGGGAGTGGAACCTCACGAGCTGGTCGCGGCAGGTCCCGATCACGTCACCACCCGCGCGGTCCGACGCGGCGATGGCGTACGACGCCAAGCACGGCGTCACCGTCCTGTTCGGCGGTGCCGGGGCAGCCGGCGCGCTCGGCGATACCTGGATGTGGGACGGGACGACCTGGACGCAGCTCACGCCGCCGACCTCACCGCCACCGCGCGCATTTGCGAAGATGGCCTTCGATCCGGTGCTCGGCCGCACCGTGCTGTTCGGCGGCGCGGATGACACCGCCGTCCCGCTCCAAGACACGTGGGAGTGGGACGGCACGGCGTGGACGCAAGCGCACCCCGCGCACCAGCCGCCCGCGGTCACCGGCCACATGATGACGTACGACACCGACGACAGCGCCGTGTTTCTCTACGGCGGTGTTCCGTACGACGGCCCGGGCCCGCGCGGGACGTGGGAGTACGACGGCAGCGATTGGAAGCAGCTCATCACGTTGACCCTACCCGGGCCGGCTTACGACGGCGCGATCGCCGACGACGAGACGAACCATCAGATCGTCGTGCTCGATGGCTACACCGCGACTGGCAACCCGATCGGCGAGCAGTGGGCGTTCAACGGCAGCGACTGGGTCAAGCAGGTGCCAACGACCTCGCCGCCGGCTCGCGCCGATGCGGGCCTCGTCTATGTGGGCGCCCCGGCCGGGGTCGTGTTGTTCGGCGGCCAGGCGGTGAACGGGACGATGTTCGGCGACACGTGGGAGTGGAGCGGCACGCAGTGGTCGGTAAACCCGATCTCGGCAGTGAACCCGGTACCGCGCGCGTATTCGCAGGCGGTCTATGACTCGACCCACGGTGACATCGTCATGTTCGGAGGCTGGGACGACGGCGAGAACGCGCTCGCGGACACCTGGATCTGGGATGCGCACGGTTGGTCTTCACGCCCGTCGGCGTCTCAGCCGATCGCGCGGATCTCCGCCGGCTTTGCCGACGATTCCGCACGCGGTCGCCAGGTGCTATTCGGCGGTCTGTCGAGCGCCGACCAGCCGCTCGCGGACACCGCCGAGTTCGACGGCGTGAACTGGCACACCTTGACCCCGGTCGATTCTCCGCCGGCGCGTTACGTGCCCGCGATGGCCTACGATTCGGTCCACCACCAGACCGTGCTGTTCGGCGGCTTCGACAACGTGAGCTCGCTCGGCGACACCTGGACGTGGGATGGTACGAACTGGACGCAGCTCACGCCGGCGACCTCGCCTCCCGCGCGCAGCGGCGCCGCGATGGCCTACGATCCGATCCGCGAGCGCCTCGTGTTGTTCGGCGGCGACGACGACACGAACACGCTCGGCGACACCTGGGAGTGGGACGGCGCGACGTGGACCGAGATGACGCCGGTGACCTCGCCGGCGCCGCGCTCGTTTCATCGCATGGTCTACAACGCGCAGCGCAGGCGCGTGATGTTGCTCGGTGGCGTGGGCCTCGGTGCGTTCGGCGACACGTGGGAGTGGGACGGCACGAGCTGGACCGAGGTTCAGCTCCAGGTCGCTCCGACCGAGCGCTGGGGCTCGGTGGCCGCGTACGACGGATTTCGCCGCCAGGTTGTCGTGTTCGGCGGCTATAGCGCCGGCGGTCCGACACTCGGCGACACTCAGGTGCTCGACTTCGTGTCGTCGGCACCGGTCGAGCGCTGCTTGCTCGCGGCCGACGACGACGATGGTGACGGGCTCGCCGGCTGCATGGATCCCGACTGCTGGGCGCGCTGCGCTCCAGACTGCCCACCCGGGACGAGCTGTGCGCCGGGCGCGCCGAGCTGCGGCGATGGCACGTGCTCGCCGATCGAGGACTCGCTGATCTGTCCGAGCGACTGTCCGTAGCGATACAGTCCACTCGGGTGGAGACGATCGGGCGCTACAAGATCGTGCAGCTGCTGGGCTACGGCGGCATGGGCCAGGTGTTCCTCGCGCGCGATCCGACCCTCGAGCGCGACGTCGCCTTGAAGCTGCTGCGCCGCGACGCGACGCAGAGCACGCTGCGCGACGAAGCGAAGGCTCTCGCCGCGCTCAATCACCCCGGCATCGTCACGATCTACGAGATCGGCGATCACGACGGCCAGGACTTCATCACGATGGAGTACCTGCCCGGGCGCTCGCTGCGCCAGCTGTTGCAAGACACCGCCGGTCGAACCGATCGGCGGGCGCTGCTCGCGATCTGCGCGAAGGTCGCCTCCGCGGTCGGCGCCGCGCACCGCGCGGGCATCCTGCATCGCGACATCAAGCCCGAGAACATCGTCGTCGGCGCGACCGGCGACGTGAAGGTCGTCGACTTCGGCATCGCGCGGCGGCTCGAGCACGCGCAAGCGCCGCGGACGCGAGCGGTCAGCGCGACCGAGGTCGTCGAGATCCTGCGCAAGACGATGCCGGCGGAGCAGGGCACCGACACGATCGTCAGCGCCGGCACGCAGACCGTGTTCGGCACGCCCGCATACATGGCGCCCGAGGTGTTACTCGGCGAGCGCTCCACCGAAGCGAGCGACATCTACAGCATCGGGATCATCATCTACGAGTGCCTCAGCGGCCGGCGACCGTACGAGGGCGTCTCGCTGCACGAGGTGATGGCGCAGATGATCGATGGGCCGCCGCCCGCGCTCGTCGACCGACTCGGCGCCTTCATCAATCGCTTGCTCGTGCCCGAGCCCGAGGCACGGCCGCCGCTCGACGAGATCGCCGCGCGGTTGCTGCGTCCCGATAGCGCGATCGCCGCGGTCGTGCGGCCGAAGCGCCAGTGGCCGGTGATCGCGCTCGCCGCGCTCGTCACGATCGGGCTCGCCTTCGGCGCGTGGCAGCTCGCGAGCTCGCGCGGCACGCCACCGCCGACGCCGGCGGCAGTCGCGACTCCTCGAGCTGCGATCGCGGTCGCACCGCTCGCGCTCGACGTCCCGAGCTATGGCGACGAGCCGCCGAACGGCGAGGTCGTCGCGAACGCGCTCGCGAAGCTGCTCGAGCAAGTCGACGGCTTGCAAGTCCGCGGTGTCGCGCTCGCGGGCGGGAGCGTAGATCCGCGCGCCGCGGTCAGCACGCTCGACGTCAACTACTTGCTGACCGGCAGCATCAAGGAGCGCGACGCGCAGCTGCATGGCTCGTTCGAGCTCGTCGACGCCAAGACCGGTGCGCAGGTCTCGACGATCGATGTCGAGCAGCCGTCACCGCAGATCGCGCAACTGCTCGATGCCGTCACTCGCGAGGTCGCGCGTACGATCGCGCCCGCGGCGAAGCTCGCCCCGCCGAGCCGGCTGCGCGCCGACGCGTTCGATCAGCTCGGACGCCCGTTGCTCGAAGCGGGTCGATTCACCGAGGCGAGGCCGTACTTCGAGCAGATGGTCGATGCCGATCCGACCTCGTTCGAGGGTTGGTACGCGCTCGCGCTCGTGCTCGGCTGGAACGGCGCGCAAGAACCGCTCGTCCTCGCCGCGACCGAGCGCGCGCTCGCGCTTGCCCCGGCCGGCCCGAAGAAGGAGCTGATGCGCGGCGTGTCGCTGTATCTCCACGGCGACTTTGCCGGCGCGCGCGCTGCGCTCGAACCGCTCGACGCTGCCGCGAAGACCCGCGCCGATCGCCGCGAGGTGCTGTACTACCTCGGCGAAGCGAACTGGCACGATGGCCGCCACGCCGCCGCGTTCGGCTACTTCAAGCGCACGCTCGACGAGGATCAGCACTTCCGGCCGGCGACCGTCCACGCGTGGCAATACGCCGTCGCGCGACGCGACGCCGAGGCCGCGAGCTTCTACATCGGCCTGGCGAACGAGAGTCGCGAGTGGAGCGAGCTCGCGCAACGCCACTATGCCGCGGTGGCCGACCGCGGCGTGTATCCGTACGACTTGTGGGCGCACGTCATTCTCGGCGACGGCTTGCCGGCCGAGCTCGAGGCGAGGATGCAGAGCGACGAGCTCGACGCGGTCGGGTTTCGCGTCGCGCGCGCGATCGAGGCCGGTACGCCAGACGTCGCCACCACCGAGCTCGCCGCCGCATGGAAGCGGATCCTCGCGGATCGCGATGCGCACCGGCTGTCCGGCCGCACGTTCTACGATCTGGAGTCGATCGGCGAGATCGTGATCAGCGCCGGCATGAAGGACGAGGCTCGCCGGCTCGTCACGTTTCTCGCCGAGCAATCGACCCACGAACCGGTGCGCGGCTATCACCGGCTGTCGAACCTCGCGGCGCCGTTGCTCGGCGACGCCACGCTCCTGGTGCGCACGGGAGTGTCAGAGCGCAACGCGCGACTCGCCGACGCCGGCGCCGCCGAGCTCGCCGACGATCATGGCAAGGCCGTGGCGATCCTCGCCAAGCTCGTTGCCGATCCGACGTTCACGTGGGATTACCCGGAGCGCGCGGCGTTGATCCGCAACTTGCGCGCGCTCGAGCGGTCGAAGGACGTCGCCGCGCTGTGCGCCGATACCGTTCATCCCGCGATCTACCGAACCGCGCTGCCGGTGTTGCGCCGGCTGTGCAAGACGCCGCCCACTCACGCGACGCTGTAACAACTCGTCGCGAGCCAACGTGGTTCAGTGAGGAGGCATGCGCGCCATCGCTTTGTTCGCCTTGGTCGGGTGCGGCTCGCCGCCCGGCGCCGCGACGGATGCGCCGACCAGCCACGACCACGACGCGACACCCGCGATCGATGTCTTGGCCGACGCGCAGACCTGCGGGTTGCGCACCGGCATGCGCGGTCTGACGAGCCGCAGCGTTCAGGTCGATGGCCAGAACCGGACGTACCTCGTCTACCTGCCAGCGAACGTCGATCCCGGCGAGCCACTGCCGTTCGTGTTCGTGTTTCACGGCTACGTCATGAGCGGCCAGGAGATGCACGACATGACCCAGTACTCCGTGCTCGCCGACAGCGAGGGCATCGGCCTCGTGTTCCCCGACGGTGAAGCCGGACCCGATTCGCTCGGGTTTCCATGGAACGTCGAGAACACCGGCCAGACCGTGTGCGGCGCGGGCCAGGACGTCAACGCGACCGGCGATGACTTCGCGTTCATCGACGCGATGAAACAGGATGTCGCGCAAGATCAATGCATCGACGGCCAACACTTGTTCTCGAGCGGGTTCTCGATGGGCGGTTACTTCACCGAGCACATCGGCTGCTATCGCCGCGACTTCCACGGGCTCGCGCCGCACTCGGGCGGCACGATCGCGGATCTCTCGGTGTGCTCGACCGGCCACGTCCCGATCATCCTGTTCCACGGCACGTCCGATCCGGTGATCGACAACGGGTGTGACGACCCGACCGCGGGCGCGGTGTCCGGGTTTCCGGCTGCTGCGACGCTGTGGGCCGCGCACAACGGCTGCGCCGCGACCTATACGACGATCCCGATGAACGGCGCGGGCGGCGGCAACGGGCAGTGTTACGTCTACGACGGTTGTCCGGCGGACGGACAAGTCGAGCTGTGCACGTTCGACTCGATGGGGCATTGTTGGGCCGGCGGCGCGACCGACAGGAGCGGCGGGCAACGCGTGCCCGAGCTACGCGAACGCGACGCAGCTGCAGTGGAGCTTCTTCAAGCAGTACGCGTGGTGAGCGCGCTCAGCCCACGTGGCATCGACGACGCAGATAACCGGCTCATGACGCATCATAAACGCGGCGGCGGGCCGGATCAGCTCGTCACGCGCCACGCGATGTGCCACCGTCGGCGCGCCCGAGATGCACGAGTCGATCCGACAGCGCCTGCGCCGCACGACGTGGCAAGCGATCGACCTCGCGTGGACCGAGCAATGGCGTGCGCTCCGCATCATCGCCACGCCGTGGATGAAGCAGGAGCTCGCGGCCGCTCGCGCGAAGCTGCGCGGCGAGCGCCCGGCCAGCAGCGCTCCACCGCGTCGGACTCTGGCGTCCCGGCCATCGATCGCGGCGCGCTCGACGGCTGGATCCGCGACGCCGCGCCGCCCGGCGTGCCGTTCGAGGCGGTCGTCTTGCCCGGGAGCGAGTTGCGCGCGCGGTTCGGCGCCGGAGCCGACCACCGCCGCAGCTTGCATCTGCTCGGCAAGCTGCGGATGACCCATCGCGCGCTGCCGAGCGAGGCGGTCGTCGTGATCGCGCTGTTCAGCGATGTCGCCGCCGATTACTACGTCGAGACGATGGCGGCGGACGTCGCGGCGGACATCAACCGTGCGCACGGCAGCCCCATCGCGGTCGCCGACGCGCAAGCCGCGGTGCCGGTCGTGCTCAAGGAGATCGCGACCGCGGCCGGGCTCGGCCGGATCGGCAAGAACGCCTTGTTCTTCTCGCACCGCTTCGGCTTCAACTGCAAGCTCGCGGTCGTGCTGCTCGACGCGCCGGTCTCGCGCTACGAGCCGACGCCGACGACCGCCGAGTGGAAGCTGCCCGACTGCTCGACCTGCAACCTGTGCGTCGAGGCGTGCCCGGTCAGCGCGTTCGACGACTACGTGATCACGAAGGTGCCGTCGTGCGACCGCGTGATCGCCGGGGACTTCTTCGGCGCGCGTCGCGATCATATGTGTCGCGCGTGCATCACGCGCTGCCCGGTGTCGAACGACGTGTTGAAGCTGCGCCGCAACGAAGGCGCGCCGCAGCGCACGTTCTGGGACAACGAGGCGCAGCTGTCGATCGTCGCGGACCTGTTCGCGGACCGCCCGTCATTCTGGATCTGGGTGCTGCAGCGGTTCTATTACGGCGCCGGATTGCCCGGGCGCGAGCGCGCCGCGAAGAAGGACGTCGCGTCGGTGTTCACGTCGGCGTTGAGCATCACGACGAGCGACCGCACGCGCGATGGTTGGCGGCTCAGCGCGAAGAAGCGCCGTTAGCTACTTCGTCGCTTTGAGGTCTCTGATCTCTTGGTTGACCTTGGCGAGCTCATCGTCGGCGCGCGTCCTCAGCGCGTTGACCTCCTTGCCTATCAGAGGATCTGGCGTGCGCGCGAGTTGCTCCATCTGCCGCCACCACCCGACGCGCGTGCCGAGGTACTGCTCGAGGTCGGCGAACAGCGGCTGTAACCTTTCCGGAACGTCCTCGCGCGGGAACGCCTTGAGCTTGGCGCGCAACGCCTCGAATGGCGCGATCACGTCGCGCTCGAGCGCGTCGGCGAACTGCGGGTCCGGCTCGGTCTTGTTCCACTGCTCGACCAACTCGCGATAGTGCGCGAGCGTCTTGTTGTGCATGGCGTCGAATTCTTGGAGCAACGGCAGGTAGCTCTTGGTCGACGGAATCGCGAACAGCACAGCGATCGCGATGCCGACGCCGGCGACCGCCACGATCGCCGCGCGCAGCGCGGGTCTCCCGCTTCGCCCGCTTCGCCCCTGTGTCCATGCGATCGCGTAGCCGCCGACAAAGCCGGCGACCAATCCCGTGAAATGCGCGGTCATGTCCACGCCCGTTGCGGAGAAGCCGTAGACGAAGTTGATCGCGAAGAACAAGCCGAGCCGACTCATCGTGCTCGACCACGCGCGCGGGTCGAGCTTCGCGCGCCGCACGATCATCACGGCGGTGAACACGCCGAACAAGCCGAATACCGCGCCCGACGCTCCGGCCGAGACCGCGTTCGGTTGCCGCGTGATGCTGGCGGCACCGCTGAGGATTCCCGTCGCGAAGTACAGCGCGAGGAATTCGCCGCGGCCGACCATGCGCTCGACGACGCGCACCTGATACAGGCACACCATGTTCATCGCGATGTGGATGATGCCGTAGTGCAAGAACATCGACGTCACGAGTCGCCACGGCTCGCCGTTGCGCGTGAGCACCGCGAAGTCGCCACCGAGATCGATCATCTTTTGCGGCGTCGCGCCGCTCACGCTCGCGCCCTTGACGAGCTCGTAGATGAACGCCGCGGCGTTGATCGCGATCAGCGCGTAGGTCGCCCACGCGTGCCACTTGGGGCCCGGTTCGCGCGCCGTTCGCGACGGCGCCGGTGGATCCTGCGTGGCCACGAAGTTCGGCACGTCGTCCATGGCGCGGATGCTACACTCGGGGCGTGGACGCCGATACCGCCGAACACCTGCTCGATGGCTTGCCGCTCGTTCCCGTGATCGCCGGATCGATCGCGGACATGAAGGCGTTACGCGAGCGCTGCTTGGCCGCCGACATCCCCGCGCTCGTCGGTTGCCCACCGGGCGCCGGAAAAGGTTGAGGGACCAAGACGCACCTCCTGGTCGAGGAGGACGAGCTGCCGAGGGTCGCCGAGCTGCTGCGCGGTGACTGGCGCGAGATGCTTCAGCGTGAAGGCGCCGCGCCAGTCGATCTCGACGCGTCGAAGTGCCCGGCCTGCGGCTGTGGCTCGCCGCTGGTCGCCGGCGCGTGCGCCGACTGCGGGCTGCAGCTCGAATAACTAGTGGACGCAACAAACCGCTAGAAGTCGCTGCGGGAGTCGCTGCAGTTGTCCAACCGACCTTCGGCCGGCGCGCCGGCCATCTGATCGAAGCCCTCGCATCGATCGCCGTTGACCCCGCTGTATGCGAACGGGTCGCACGGGAAGACGCAGTCGAGCTCGCCGGTGGCTGCCGTCTTCGAGGCGGTGAATCCCGAGCACGGCTCGCCGGTCTTGCCCGGGAGGTATCGCTCCTCCACCGGTCGAATCGGGCAAACGCGGTCCTTCGGCGGCACGGCACACAGCAGCTGGTCGCCGAGGCATCGACACACCTGTGCTATGCGGGTCTTGCACATCGACTGGCTCCCGTGTCGGTAGACGTCGGTCGGCACACAGATGCAGTATTTCTTTTCGGCCCGGTGAGGCTTCGCGACCGGTCTCACCGCCCCGGCATCGGTCACGCCAGCGGGTCGCGCGACGACCGGATCGCGATCGTTGGCGGGGGGCGATGCGTCGCTCGACGATCGAACAGCGACCGCCGCGTCGACGACCGTGGGCGCCGACCGAGCGTTAGTCGCGGCCGCGTCGACGACCGTGACCATCGACCGAGGGTCAGTCGCCGCCGCGTCGACGATCGGCACCGCGCTCGACCGCATCGCCCGCATCGCGACGAACCCGCCGATGACGCCGGCCGCGATCACGACGGGTGCGATCCAGAGCCATCGTCGGCGCGCTCGGCCGACCCGGGCCGTCGAATCGATCGCGGGCGGCCCGGGTCTGCGCTCGGATCGCGTCGGCGCGGCATCGCGCGACTGCGGCGGCGGCGCTCCGCCATGATCGCCGTCGAGCGCATCGGCGAACTCGAGCGCATCACGAAACCGAGCATCCGGAGACTTCGCGAGCGCGCGCTCCACCGCGGCGACGAGCCGAGGCGGCAACCCGGGGCGCACCACGTCGAGCGAAGGCGGGGCCTGGTTGAGATGCAGCTCGGCGACCGAGCGGGTCGAGCCGGCGAACGGCGCGTCGCCGACGAGCATCGCGAACAGCGTGAGGCCAGCGGCGTAGAGATCGGATCGCCGATCGGCCGCGCCACCGACGAGCTGCTCGGGCGCCATGAACTGCGGCGTCCCGACAATCGCGCCCGTCCCGGTGAGCGTCTCCGCGACGTGCAGGGACTTCGAGATCCCGAAGTCCATGATCTTGACGTAGTCGCGATCGCCGCCGCGCGTCGTGAGCAAGACGTTGCTCGGCTTGATATCGCGATGGATGATCCCCGCCTCGTGGATCGCGTGGAGGCCGAGCAGCATCTGGCGGCCGATCGCCGTCGCGCGGGTGGCATCGAGCGGCCCGGCACCGACAAGCTCTTGCCGGAGATCGCGACCGTCGAGGTACTCCATCACGATGAAGTCACGCCCCGCGTCGCTGCCGATGTCGAAGATCTGGACGACGTGATCGTGGATCACGCGGCTCGCCGCGCGCGCCTCGAGCCGGAACCGCGCCGAGGCGTCGCGATCGCCATTGCCGTACGACAGGAACTTGATCGCGACCCGCTTGTCGAGCCCGACGTGATCGGCTTCGTACACCGCGCCCATACCGCCGCGACCGAGCAACCTACGCACGAAGTACCGCCCGTCGAGCGTCTGGCCGAGCAGCGGATCGTGATCGCCCGTGGTGTCTTCCACGATCGCGCCGCCGTCGACAGAGCAGAACCTCTCCGCGCCGGTGTACACCGCGTGGCACACCACGCAGCGCCGTCTCGCGGGCTCGGCCGAGGCCATCCGGCGATGTTACTGCGACCTGCGACGCGATGCGCGGATTCTGCGACCGTGTCAGACCTGTGAGCGAAGCTGCGGCATGACCGTAACCGTCGAATCAGTGGACGAGACCTCCGATCCGCGACGCTGGAAGAAAGCCGGCTGGATCGCGAAGATCGTCAAGAACGAGAACGACGAAGGCTGGGCGGCCGAGATGACGCGGGTCGGTGACTCCGAGCCCTCGCTGGTCAGCCCGTGGACGATGGGTCGCAACAAGGTGAATCCAAAGCCGCTCGATGCGTCCGGGTTTGCGACGCTCGTCAAGGGCGCGACCGAAGTGATGACGCGCCACGCGCACGCCGCGCGGGCTCGGCTGCATCGCTCGATCAACTGCCTGAGCGAGGCCGGCGCCCGCCTCCGCGCCGACTTCGACATCCAAGAAGACGAAGACGATCCGCATGCGATCCTGACCATCGTCGACGAGCTGAGCGGCGAGACGCTGCGCACCGGGCGAGCGAGTACCGGGTTCAAGCTTGGCGAAAAAGCGGTGCAGCGGTTCTTGAAGACCGGCGACGCGTAGATCGATGTCCGAATGTATTGGCACGTGACCGGCCAAATGTTCGTTACGACCCCAGCATGGCATTGCAATCGGGGTGGCTGGCTGGCGTCGCGCTGTGTGCGGCGTGTGGATCGTCTGGCGGTGGCGGCGGACCGGGGACCGTCGATGCACCGAACCGCGCGGCGAACGCCGACGCGAACGGCCGCGGAGGTGATAGCGGTAGCGGCAATGCCGGCGGCGACGCGAGCATGCAGGTCATGTCCACGCTGACGTCGCCGTGTGCGACGTTGCAGGGCCGCGCGATCGTCAACTACAACGACAACCTCGGGATCATGTTCACCGAGCATGACTCGCCCTACACGTTCTTGGGCTCGGTCCAGTTCCAGCTTCCGGACGGCTTCACCGGCGTCCGTGCCCGATCCCGAGATCTATAACGGCACAGACGATCGCCACATCGCCGCGATGACCGACGCCGGCTTCGATCTGCACGGCAACCACTGCTGGGCCGGCGAGCAACCGCCGGCGGGCTCGCTGGTCATCGACGAGTATGATCCCAGCGACGGCGTCGTGAAGGCGACGTTCAGCAACTACGCGCTGCACAGCTGTACCGATAGCTCGGTCTGCACCGTGAGCGGTTCGATCGAGACGACCGGCCAAGGCGTGTTCGAGTAGGAGCCCGTTAGCCGGCGAGGATGCCCGCGTCCGTCCAACGCAGCACCATGTCGGCGGCGCGATTGAAGGCGTCGTCGCCGGTGAAGTAGCCCGCGAGCTCCGCGACCGACGTGCCGCGCTTGACCGCGCGCAACGCCGCGCCTTCGGTCAGGCCCGCGGCGTACGCGTAGACCGCCGGTTGATCATCGCGCCACATCAGGACGGTGCGTGGCCAATCGAGCACGCGCGGCTGAATCGGCGGCTCACCGCGGCCGAGTGCGGTCCACGCATCATCGACCGTGGTCGTGAGCTGGAGCAGCGCGCTCGCGGGCACGAGTCGGAGCGGGCGATCGGCGGTGAGCTCGGCACGCAAGAGGCGCGCGGCCGCCGGCGCGTACCAGACCTCGGCGTGTGCTCGATCGAGCCGCGCGAGCTCGCCGTACCAGGCCGGATAGTCCGAACCCGCGACCAGAAACTCGACGAGCTGGCCGCCGCGTTCGCGCGAGGTCCGAGACTTCGTTCGGCCCGCGCGCGATGTACGTCCCCATCAGCGCTTCGAACAGGTCGGCTCCGAGCGCTAGCGCGAGCTTCGGATAGTGGACGCCCACCGCGACCGCGAGCCAGTCGCGACCATCGTGCGGGGCACGGCTACCGCGCGCGAGCGGTCGACTCGAGGCCATCATGTCGCTAGTACGAGCGACCCGGCGATCCGGTTACGGCTAGCGGCGTGCGGTCACGACGATCGGCATGCCGCCCGACGGTGCAAGCGTGATGCCGCGGCGAACGAGGCGAATCCGTTCACCGCCGGCCGAGGCGAGCTCGACGCGCGCGAGGATCGTCGCGAGCACGATCTTCATCTCGTAGCTCGCGAACGCCATCCCGAGGCAGCGCCGGACCCCGCCACCGAACGGGAAGTACGTCGCCGGGTCCGCTTTCTTGCCGACGAACCGCCCCGGATCGAACCGCCCGGGCTCGGGCCACAGGTCGGCGCGCCGGTGCACGAGATAGATCGAGGCCAGCGCGATCGCTCCGCCGGGGAGCTCGATGCCGCCGATCGTCGCGGGGCGCTTGAGCACGCGGCCGACCATCGGGATGATCGGGGTGAGCCGCAGCGTCTCCTTGATCGCGGCGTCGAGCAGGACGAGCCGCTCGATGTGCTCGGGTTGCACCGGGCCCGGTCCCGACGACCTCGCGGACCTCGGCGCGCACGCGGTCGAGCCACTCGCGGTGCTCGAGCAAGTGATGGATCGTCCACGCGAGCGTCGTCGCGGTCGTCTCGTGACCGGCGAGCAGCAGCGTCAGCATCTCGTCGCGCAGCTGATCGTCGGTCATCGCGGCACCGGCCTCGTCGCGCGCCTCGAGCAGCATCGACAGGATGTCCGTCGCGGCCGGCGCTGCCTTCGCGCCGCCGCGCCGCGATCAGCTCGCGCACGAGCCGATCGGTCTCGGTCTGGGCGCGGACCAGCGGCGCCCACGGCAAGAATCGTCCGAACCACCCGGTCGCGAGCTCGCGGACGGCGTCGGCGCGATCGGGCGGGGTCAAGAGCAACAGCGCGGTGCCGAGCGGCGAGGTGCCGAGGTTCGTCCAGCGGACGAGCGCGTCGCGCAGTGGCGCGAGGTGCGGATCGTCGGCGCCGACGCCGAACACGGTGCGCATGATGACGTCGAGCGTGATCGTCTGAGTCGACGCGTGGAACGGGAACGGCCGGCCGATCGGCCAGCGGTCGATCTCGCGCGAGGTCGCGTCGCGCATCGCTTCGCCGTATGCGCGCATGCGGTCGCCATGAAACGGCGGCAGCATCAGCCGTCGCTCGCGCAAGTGACGGTCGCCATCGAGCACGAGCAGCGAGTGTTTGCCGACGACCGAGCGCAGGATCAGATTTGCTTCGCCGGCGTGCAGCGTGTCGGGATCGCCGGTCCACAGGTCGCGGACCGCGACCGGCTCGGCGAACACTACGATCGGGGTCGCGATTCGCGGCAGCCGCAGCGTGAACACGTTGCCGTAGCGCGCCGCCATGTCGTCGAGAAACGGCAGCGGCGTGCGCAGCCAGCGCACCATGTTGACGATCGGTCTCGACGCTGGGCCTGCCGGTAACATGGTTCGAGCTTAGGCGATCTACAGCGCGATCGGGATCGGGACGGTCGACGTCGCGCGGCCGACGCCGTCGGTGAACAGATCCGTGTTCGCGAAGCACACCACCGTGCCGGCGCCGGTCAACGCGCACGTCGGCGTCGCCGCGGTGAATGCGCGCGCGTTATCGTAGGCGTGCGGGATCGTCGGCGGCTCCATCCGATCGGCGCTCGTGCAGGTCGTGCCGGTCGCGCCGCGCGCGCACACCATGAAGGCGCTCGTGAACAGCGAGTGCGTCACCTTGGCGAGCTCGGTCGTGGTCGCGACCGGCTTGCCGTCCTTGGTCTCGAGCGCGATCTCGACAGCTCGACCATCGCCGAGGCGGGCGACCAGCTTCGCGCTCGCGTCGGTCTCTGCGAACTGCGGACCGCTGCCTGCGATCTCGACCGCGTCGGTCACGACTACCACTTGCGCGCTCTTGGTCTTCGAGTCTTCGGTCCAGCACCGCACCGGGCCCGCGACGTGATCGAGGACGCACACCCACGAACCTGCGATCACGACGGACGCCGCGTGCTCGGCGGTCTTGATCGGCGTCGGCGTCTTCGCCGCGGACGGACCGAGCAATGGATCGCCGACGTGGAGCAGCGTGCCGTCAGCGGTGCGCGCGAGCAGGCCGAAGTCGGTGGCGGCGAGCTCGCGGATGTCGTGCAGGCCGGGAAGATCGGTCGGTTTGTCGGGGCCGAGCGTCGGCACCGAGTCGTGCCCCCAGCACGCGACCGTGCCGGCCCGGCGCAGCACGCACGCGTGAAAATGGCCCGCCACGATGCGGGTCGCGTCGGTGACGTCGCTGAACGTGATCGGGACCGCGGTCTGAATCGCGAGGCTGCTGCCCGCGTCGCCGTGCCCCCAGTACGCGAGCTGGCCGTTCGCGCGCAGCGCGACGACGCCGTAGGTCCACGCGACAAGATCGATCGCGTCGTCGAGGCCCCACGCCGGCGTCGTGTTGACGCCCTCGGCGACGCCGCGGCCGAGTTGGCCGCGCTCGTCGTTACCCCAGCACGCGACCGCGCCGCCGCGGTACAGCGCACACGCGTGGTTCATGCCGTGGCTGATCTGCGTCACGCCGTCGAGCGCGACGGTGAGCGCTGGGTCGGGTGGAAACGCGCACGTGACCGAGGTTGCGGTCTGCGAACAGGTCGGAGTGACCGGGTCGGCTGGCGTGACCTTGAAATCGGCGTCGATCGCGAAGCACCTCGAGATTCGATCGATCCCGCGGGCACAAAACGAGTCCGCGTCGGCCGATACGACCTCGGCGATGTGCTCGAACACGACGTGCGGAGCGCCGAGCCAGAGCTTCGGCTTCGTGCCGACCGGCGCGAGGTATCGATCGACGGGCGTGCGCGGGTCGGTCGGGCTCTGTTCGGCTTGGAGATAGACGTCGATGCACTCGAGCTTGTCGGCGACGATCGAGCACGCGTAGGAGACATCCGGGAACTGCCAGTCGGCGCCCACCAGGCTGCCCATGATGAGCGAGGTCGCGTGATGAATGCGTGTGCGCGTCACCGAGGGCCCGTTGACTCGACACGCGACGTCACCGGACTTGTCCAGCACGCACAGCGCCTCACCTGAGGCCGCGAGATCGATCCCCGCGGTTACGCCGGCGATCGGGTGCGGCTCGAGTGTAGCGACGCCGGCCTCGAGCTTCGGCTTCGACTCCGCGCACTCGACCCGGCCGTCGCGATGAAGTGCACACAGGTCGTCGTCGGTCATCGCGAGCTTTGCGATATCGGTCCACCCTGCGATCCGGTGCGGACTCCCGAAGTCGCTGCCCCAGCACGTCACCGCTCCACTCTTGAGGACCGCGCACGTCGCCGCGTTCGAGCTGATCAGCGACAGCGCCGGGTCGCTCGGCCGTGGCAGCGGCTTCGGGCCCGGCAGCGGTTCGAGCGCAACGCCCGGCTTCGCGAGCGGCGCGATGACGGATTTGGGCGTTGGCGCCGCGCCGGTCGGGTCGGACCTTGGTGCGGTGCCGCCGCCACCGCAGGTCGCGAGTAAGGCCAGCGTCGCAACGAGCCCGAAGCGGGGCATCGAGCGCAGGCCGCAAGTTGACAAAAGAGACAGCGTCCCCAGAGAATACATTCAGTTTCGAGACCTTACCGAGGCGGCTGCGCTAGCAAGTTGACAATAGAGACACCGTCCCCAGCGTCATAGAGCTTGATGTAGCGCGAGGCGTAGAGGGTTGGCAGGTGGAGCTCGCGCGGCGGATCGCGGTGGAGGTTGACGATGACGCGGACGACGGCGTCGGCGGGGCGCACTGACTGCGCGAAGTCGGTCGCGAGCACGACGGTGAGGTTCGGTGGGATCGCGAAGTCGAAGTAGAAGTTCGTGATCGAGGTGCAGCGCGGCTCGCCACAGACCAAGATGACGCGGCGGTGGAGGTCGAGGACTTCGTGGCGGAGCTCGGCATACGCGGCCGCTTCGGGGTGACCGCGCCGGAGCTGGGTCATGACGGCGCGCACGTACGGCACGACGAGCAGCGCGACGACCGCGATGGCGACGCCGAGCTTCGCGCGCATGGTCGGCCAGCGTTCGAGCGCGTTGTCGGTCGCGATCGCAGCGACCACGAGGATCGGTGGCAGGGCCTGGAGGGCCATGCGTTGCGAGATCGGCAACGGCGCGTACGCGGTGAGGCTGCTCGAGCCGAACCAGAACAGGCCGATCGTCGAGGCGGCGGCAACGACCCACAGTCGATCGCGACCGCGCACGAGCCACGGCGACAGCGCGACCGGGATCAACGCGATCGAGAACATCGTGATGAACATCTGGAGCGGCTCGTAGGTGAGCCGGGCCAGCCACGCCGATGCCGGCTTGCCGATCAGCGACCACGTGTGCTCGGTCGTCAGATCGTCGATGCCGTGAAACCGCGCGAGTGGGTCGCCCCAGACGCGGGCGCAGATCACGAGGTAGGCCGCGGCAAGCACGACACCGAACGCGAGCGCCGCACCGTAGGTACGGGCGGTCGCTCGGGCGCCGTGGTCGAGGGCGTCGCGCACGATCGCGTAGATCCACACGGGCGCGAGCCAGATCGCCGATTCCTTGACGAGGAACGCGGCGAACCACGCGCCGACGGCCGCGACGAGCCAGGACGCGCCGCGTGGGCGATCGCGCCGCGAGAGCCACAGCAGCGACGCCGCCATCAACGTCGCGCACGGGAGATCACAGCCGAGCACGGTCGCGAGGTGGAGGAGCGGCGTGCACACGATGCACAAGGTCAAACCGATCAGCTTCGCGCGCGGCGTCGGTGCGGCGGCATAGACCACGAGCAGCACGCCGAGCCCGGCGAGCAAGACCGGCAGGTCGCTGACAAACCGCGAGACGCCGAACAGCTTGTAGAACAACGCGAGTGGCAGCGTCAGGCCGACTCGCATCAAGAACGGATGCGTCGCCGGCGCCGCGAACACGCGGCCCGGGTCGATGGCGATGTCGTGCGCGACCTTCGCGTACCACAGGGGGTCGGCGACCACCATGTCGTTCTGGCCGATGACGAGCACCGCCGCTTCGACCACGAGTGCGAGCGCGAGCGCGATCCACGGACGCTCGACGAGCACGCGGATGGCAGCGGACATCGTGCGCACCCTACGATCTCGCCCACCACCCGCGCCAGGAACAATCGCAGGACAGTGATGCCGGCCCAGCGGAGCTGGTAGAACGGCGCATGGAGCGCCGCGCGTGGCTCGTGGTTATCGGGGTCGCTGCGATCGCGAGTCTCGCGATCGCAGCGATCGTCAAGAGCTCTTCGAGCCGCAGCTGTCCGTCGGAGATGGTTCGCGTGCCGGTGGGCTCGGCCACGGCGGCGGGCTTTTGCATCGACCGCACCGAAGTGACGGTAGCGGCCTACGCGCGGTGCGTCGCGGCGAAGGGCTGCGAGCCAGCGCCGTCGACCGTGAACGCGTCGTGGAGCCACGGCGACGAAGCGGTCGCGTGGAGCCAGTTCTGCGACGGCGATCGCGACGACCTCCGCGACCACCCGGTGAACTGCGTGGACTGGACCGACGCCGCGACGTTTTGCGAGTGGGCCGGCAAAAGGTTGCCGACCGAAGCCGAGTGGGAGCATGCCGCGCGCGGAGATGACGGCCGGATGTATCCATGGGGAGACGCCGCGCCGAGTGCGGAGCGGTTGAACGCGTGCGGCGACGAGTGCGTTGCGCTGGTCTCTCGCGTCGTCGCCCAGACGTGGACGGGGATGTATGCCGGTGACGATGGCGCGGCGTCATCCGCACCGGTGGGAAGCTATCCCGCTGGGGCGAGCCCGTTCGGCGCGCTCGATATGGCGGGAAACGTCTGGGAGTGGGTCGCGGATCGACACGGCGATGCGCATGTCTACAAGGGCGGCGGCTGGCTCACGACCGATGTCGAGAACGTGCGCGCCGGGAACCGCAAGCTCGATACCGCGGCGCTGCGGCTCAACACGCTCGGCTTCCGCTGCGCCCGCCGCTGATGGCACGGACTATTTGATGACCGCCACGATCGGGCGAGCTATCGACATGGCCATGAAAAAGCTCCTCGCCTCTACCGGATTTCTCGCCGTCGTCGGCACCGCGACCCTCGCGTACGCGTCGCCGACGCTGCGCTACTACAACGAAGACTCCAAGGACTACACCTGGAAGGCGACGTGCTCGGGCAGCGAGTACGAGGTCACGTTCGACCACAGCAAGACGTCATCCGTGACGATCCAAGGGTCCACGCCGTGCACGCTCCACACGCCGTCGGGCGACGTCAAGATCACCGGCGATGCGAAGGTCCACATCAAGGACGGCAAGCTCACGCTCGAGTAGCGCGCGGCGTGGCCAGACCGCGCGGTGGGCGTCTGGGAACGCACACTCGCTGCGAAAGCTCCCGGGTTCCCCCTGCTTACAGCTCGTGACCCGCGCGGGGCTGGTCGCCGCGCCGTTCGGTGTCGCTGAGCATGGCCGTTGCAACGCGAGGGCAGCATGAAACACTTCACCTTCGTCACAGCCCTCGTGCTCGCAGCTTCCACCTTTGCCTACGCGGACACGCCGAAGAACGCCAAGCTGAGCGAGTCGGACCGATCCGTCGTCAGCGAGCTCCATCACGCAAATCAGACCGAGGTCGACTTGGGAAAGTACGCGCTCTCGCACGGCACGAAGACCGTGAAGAGCTACGCCACCATGATGGTGAAGGATCATTCCGCGAACGATACGAAGCTCGTCGCGATGGCGAAGAAGCACGGGATCATGACGATTCCTGCGCCGCCGATCAACCAAGACGAGATAGCCAGCATGAGGAAGCTCGAGGACCTGACCGGCACTAACTTCGATCGCGCCTATATCGACGCGATGGTCCAGGACCACGAGCAGGACATCAAGATGGTGTCCGATGCGATCGCCACGGTCTCCGACGCCGACCTCAAGGCGCACCTCACCGCCACGAAGCCCGTGCTCGAGCATCACCTCGACAGCGCGAAGGCTCTACAAAGAAACGAGACCCAGGCCCGGCGCTAACGCTCACGGCCATGGCGGGGCGGCGAACCGCTTGACGACGGCGCCCTTGTCGTCGATCAGCGCGCTATCGCCGGCGAAGGCGGGGGTCGTGCTCTGGGCGACGATCACGAACAGCCCGCCGTGGATCGGGTACACCTCGAACGCGGGCTCATCGGTGGTGTTCGCCCGGGTGAACCTCTTCAGCGGGATGCGCTTGATTCGCTTGCCGGTCGTGATGTCCTCGAACAGCAAGCCGGGCTCGCCTTGTTCGCGCGCGGTCTCGTTGAACTGCCACACGTTGCCGGCGACTTGATGGTTGTCCTCATCGTTGGCCGATGGTGTGTCGTCGCTGACCCTGGCGATCTTCTTCCCGGTGCGCGCGCTGTACAGCGTGCCGCCGCACGGGGCGGCACACGACGCCTGTACGAACACGGTCTCGCCGAGCACCTGCATGATGTCGCCGTACGCCCGCAGCGTGGCGAGTTGCTTGCCGGTCGCGACATCGAACGTGATGATGTTCGGCTGGTTCTCGTGCGGTAGCGACTTCTGCACCGCCACGATCGAGCGCGCCGCGTTCGTAGCGACCGGGCCATACATCTCGGGATGAGGAACCGCGATCGACTTGCACGGCGACGGCTTGGCGGTGGCGCACACGTCCACGCCGGTGGCGGTCTTGACCGCGCCAGGCGGTGGCTCGTCCGGAAAGCTCTGCGCCTGCTTCGCGACGATCGGCACCGACGCGGACTTGCCGCTCGCGAAGTCGATGTGCCAGCAATCCGCGGTCGGTTGGTCGATGGTCTTGCCCGCGCTACCGAGTACCCATTCGAACGCGTAGCGGCACAGGGTGGCGCCGTGATCGTCGAGCGCCAAGTGCGAGACTCGCGCGTCGGCGCGCGCCTGCGCAGCAAGCCCGATCGTCGCGACCACCACGAAGGCGCGCACCATCACGTGACAATAGCAGACCGGTCACGCCGGTCGGGACCCTTACCGCGCCTCGGTGACCCGGGTCCAGACCGCGCTTTGATCGCCGTCGTAGATGGTCTCGTCGCGCTGCGAGAATCTGAACTTGTAACGGCCCAGGATCGTACCGCGGATCTTCCGGCTCTCGATCTGCGTGCACGTGATCACGATCGGTTCGCCGATCGTACCCATCTTGCGGAACCGCGCGTCGTGGATGTGCGTGCCGTAGCCGATCCAGCCATCCGCATGGCGCATCCCCAAGATGAAATACGCGTGCGCGAACCCCATGATGCCGGTCGCGTGAATCATCAGGCCACCCGAAACGTGGCGAGGATGACGCTCGGGGTGGGCGCGCTGGTCGCGCGTGATCGGCAGATCCTCGCGGGTCGGCATCCGCGCGGTGATCGAGCTCGTCGCGTGATCGATCGCGAGGATGTCGTCGATCAGCGGATCGACATACGGACAGTCATTGACGAAGTCAGCATCGAGCGCCACGCGCGACGTGTAGCACGCCGATCACGGCTCCGGGCAGCGACCGAGGCGACAGTGTTCGAGGTGGTCCGGCCGCTGTCACAGATGTGATCGACGAGCTGAGCAACGCACTCCCACCTGTCGAGCGATCACTCCCATGGCTTCTCGAGTAGCCAACGCAGAACACAGATAGTTGGCCGACGTCGACCGTGGTGCACTGATTGCACTCCGAGCGCGTGATGAAGACTCTGCATTACATCGTGTCATGCGTGGCGATCGCGAGCTCGCTTTCGATCGCGGGCTGCATCGACGAGACCGAATCGAGCTCGACCGACGCAGTCGCCGTCACGCACAAATGGGATCTCGCGAGCCAGATGCCCGATCACCTCGCGATCATGTACTCGATGAGTTGGTTCGGAATTCCGTCGAGCGATCATCAAGGCCCGGGTCCCGATCCCGGATGGGGAAACACCGAGTGGAACGGCAACAACGCAAACGCGTGCACCACGTGCGTGCTGCGAGGCGCCGACAATGTCTGCCTCGAAACCGGCGCACCACAGCGCGACACCGCGTCTCGCCGGCGGATGATCGCGGGGATCTATTCGGCGAGCGCGCTCGATGCCGAGGGCAAGGCCCGCACCGACCTCATGCTGTCGCAACTACGCCGACCGTGTGACGACGGCGCAAAGCTCGACGCGTGGTCGGTCCAGCTCGCGGGCACACACGGCTCGCCGGCACATCCCGGGAACCCACAGAGCACGACCGGCAGGATCGCGTACCACGCGCTGGTCGGCTTCCTCGACCAGGCGGACGCCGCTGGCATGACCGACGTCATCGCGCCCGGCGACGACACGAGCTGGTACTTCGGATTCGGCGGCGCGATCGGGTTGCCCAATTGCAGCTCGACCGGCAAGGCGGCGTGCATGACCGCGCTCAAGCAGGACCTCGTCGACATGGTGGACCTGTCGTTGCAGCACCCGTCGGCGCTCAAGCTCGCGGGCAAGCCGGTCGTCACGATCTACTTCCGGCCGTCGGATCTGACCTCGGCGCAGTGGATGACCATCGTCAACAACGCGCGCGGCGCGAGCGGGCACGACTTCTACGTGATCGCGATGGTGCAGGGGGTCGGTCACGCCGACTATTTCAACGCGTTCGACGGGATGATGCCGTGGCTCCAACAAGGCGACCTGTGGAACAAGGGCAGCTCCGGTTCGACCGTGCGCGCGCACGCCGCGAGCTGGGCGGCCAAGCTCCACGATCCACTCTTTGCTGCCTTGCCGAGCTATCCCGGCCGCGTCGTGTTCGGCGGGATGACGCCGGGGTTCGACGATTACACGATGAGCTGGGGTGGTCACGTCGAGCGCCAATTACCGACCGGCGACCCGCGCGATCCGCAGCTCTTGCTCGGCGAGTTCGACTATTTCAAGTCGAAGAACATGAAGGGCGTGATCGGCGAGACGTGGGATGACTGGACCGAAGGCTCGCATTTCGAGCCGGACGTCGTCGGCGGCGCGGCCTTGCTCGTGGAGATGCGCCAACAGCTCGCGGGCCTGTTCGGCGAACCACAGGATCCCGCCGGCGACACCAGGCTCTCGACCCAGTGGTCATCGTACGGTCAGACCCGCAACTGTACGGGCAACACGCACGGCACGCCTCCCGTCACCGAGCTCACCTGTCCGGGGGCGGCCGTCACGATCCAGTCCCCCACCTCGGGCTCGACGGTCTCGAATCCCGTCGCGGTCAAGGCGAAATACTCTGGGACGCTAACGCCGAATCACTTCGAGGTCTGGCATGACGGCACCAAGCTCGGCAACGTCCCGGTTGCCGCCGGCGACACGATGAGCGCGAGTTATTCGATCGCCGCCGGCACGCACGTCCTGACCGTCCTGGCCGTCGATAGCGAAGGTCACGTCATCAAGAGCGTACCGTTGACGTTCAGCACGAGATAGATCGCGGGGCGGCCTGCGTCTCGTCTGGCGCGGGTTGCCTTGGCAGCTCGATCGTGAACGTAGAGCCGGCGTTGGGTCGACTCTCGACGCTGATCGTCCCGCGGTGCGCTTCGACGAGGCCGCGCACGATGTAGAGCCCGAGGCCGAGCCCGGCATAAGGGCGCGTCGACACCGCTCGCTCGTCGCGGCGAGAGATCCGCTCTGCGTCTGCCGGAGCGATGCCGATGCCGTGATCCGTCACGATCAGCCGCGCGTTCGCTCCGTCCGCGGTCACCGCGATCTCGATCGGCTTGCCAGCGCCGAGCTTGAAGGCGTTCGTCAGGAGATTCGTCACGATCTGGTCGAGGCGTCGCCGATCCCAGCTCCCGACGACCGGCTCGCGCGCGATCAGCTCGACGGTGCAACGCGCCTTGGCAGCGGCATCCGCGAACCGCTCGATGCTCTCGCGCGCGAGCGCCGCGAGGTCGGTGTCCTCGCGCTTGAGGCTCAACCGCCCGGCGGTGATCCGCGAGACGTCGAGCAACTCGGTGATGAGCCGCGACAGCCGGTCGACCTGTCGCGCCGCGACCTCGAGCTTTTTCTTCAGCTGCGGGGGCGACACGACCGCCGTCGGGTCACGCCGTGGCGGCTCCAGTAGCATCTCGATCTCCAGTTGCAGGGCCGACAGCGGCGTACGCAGCTCGTGCGAGGCGACCGATAGGAGCTCGTCGCGCCCACGGATCGCATCGACCGCCTCGCGATGCAAGTGCTCGTGCTCGAGCCGCGCCCGAGTGACCTCGGTGACGTCGCGTGCGATCCACGCGATGCGGCCGCCATCGACGCGAATGAGCTGGAGCGACACGTCGACCGGGCCCGCACGCGGGTCGCGGCGGCGGAGCTTGGTCGACGTCGTCATCGCGGTCTTCGTACCGGCGATCAGCGGGGCGAGGAGCTCGCGAACACCGGCTTCGTCGTGCTCGGCCGTGAAGTCGATCGGCTGCATCTGCAACAGCTCGTCCCGCGGGTAGCCGAGCAAGGTGCTCGCCCCGCGGTTCACGTAGACGACGCGCCCATCGTCCGGATCGAAGATCAGGACCGCATCGAGCACCGCGTCCAGCACCGCACCGAGCATTCCCTCGAGCGGCTGGTCGTCGGTGGGCGGCACGTCACGATTCGGTGCAATCCGACGGCCATTTCTACTCACGACGCGTGCGCCGGACACCTCGCGGCCACGAAGTCGAGCAATGCCTCCTTGTCGAGAGGCTTCGTGAAGATCGGATAGCCCCGGGGAGCGAGGCACGGAGAGCCGGTGATGATCGCCACGGGTGTGTCAGTAACGCGCGGCTCTCGCTTCATGTAGTCGAGCAGCTCGTGACCGACGATGCCCGGCATCAGTAGATCGACGAGAATGACGCAGGGCAGCGCACCGTCTTCCAGCAAGTTGATCGCGTCCGCGCCGTTGCCCGCGAGCACGACATCATAACCTTCTCGCGACAATAGCTCGTCGAGCGCCGCCTGAACGGCGACGTCATCCTCGACGACGAGCACCTGGCCACGATCGACCATGCTGATTCTCCGTGCACCACACGTGCCGCCCTTTATGACGCGATTCGTCGTCGGTCCGCTCAGCCCGAACCGGTGGCGCGAGTCGCCTGCCGGTAGAACACCGTGATCGCGATGCAGTGAAACGCCGCGTCGCTCGACTGCGTCACCGTGATGTCGGTGAGCTGGACGTTCGCGTTTGCGGCGATCCAATCGGAAACGACTTCGCCGAGACGAGATCGCTGCTCGAACATCGTCGCCGAGAACACCTTCACCGAGTTGAATTGAACGTCTGGGTGCAGAACCAAGTTCCCCGACACTGCGCTCATCCGCTAATGGTAGCGCGCCGCGCGTGCTAACCAACCATGCGGCACCGCGATTCGCTCGGCTGAAATACGCCAACCGCGCTTCAAAAGAACCGCAGGAGCCGGCGCAGCCTCGAGCGCAGCAGGTCGTTCGGATCGGTCCCGAAGGCACCCCACATCAGCCATCCCGCCTGCACCGGATTGCGGATCTCGCCGGCGCCGACCTGCGTGACCTCGGTCGTGTCGGGATCGACCCACGTCCCGAACAGCCGATCCCAGACCGAGAACACGACGCCGTAGTTCGCGTTGTAGTGCTCGGGCGCCGCGCTGTGATGGATGTAATGCGAGCGCGGCGTGACCAGCACGGACTCGAGCCAGTTCGATCGCCACCTGAAGTTCATGTGCATCCAGTGGTTGGTCAGGATGTTGAGGAACAGCAGCCCGGTGAACACACTCCGTGGCGCATCGAACACGAGCGGCGCCCACAGGATGTAGGGCAGGTTCGATAACGTCTGCTGCCAGATCGTGCTGCGCACGCCGGCGAGCCAGTACATCTGCGTCGTGGAGTGGTGGAAGTGATGCACGCGCCACAAGTGCTTCGTGTGGGTGAGCCGGTGCATCCAGTAGCCGCCGAAGTCGCCGACGATGTAGTACGCGACGACGCGCACCGGCAACGGAATCGACAGCAAGAGCTTCGCCGGCTTGAACGACAAAGGGATGTGCGAGCGCAGGACGTACGCCCAGTACACGACGATGAACTGGTAGAAGAAGAACGCCGCGATATCGAGCACCAGCGCGTCACCGGCCCAGTAATTGAGCTTGCGCGCGGGTCGTACGAGCTCGAGCACGGTCGCGATGAGGCCGAGGCCGAAGTACATGATCCAGAACTTCAGCGGCGGCACGACGGGGATGTTGCCAGGCGTGGCCGCCCGATGGAACCCTCAGATTTTCGAGGGCGCGCAGACCACGACGTGTCGGGGCGCTGAGCCTTGCGAGCCGGTGGCACGATCTATGATCGCCAAACCCGGCGGTCACATCATCGTGAGCGTGATGCCACCGTGGGCGAACGCGTCGCTCGGAGCCTCGTTCCACAGTTGTTCTTCGGGCTCGCCCGTCGACAGGCTGCCGAGACGATAGGTCTCGTAATCGACGCCGAGCCCGATGCTGTCGACCTCGTACATCAGGGCACCCGACACCAGGTTGCACGCGTCGTAGGGCGCGGGCAGGTGTGGAACGCGCACGGCGGCGCCGATGTCGCGCGCCGAGGTGAAGTGATTGCAGGTGGGCGATCCAGTCGTGATCACGACGCCGTCGATCGCGATCGGCCCACCGCCATGCTCCGTCCAGCTCACGTCGTCGCCGCTCGTCGTGACCGCGTCGATCCACGGCATCAGGTTCGCGGCGAAGTCGCCGGTGCCGCTCGCGAACGGCACGCGCCGGGCAAACATCTGGCCGTGGGGCGAATCGTCGATCTGGAACTGCAGCGCGAGCTCGGCGCCGGGAATCACCGGCAGGTCGAACGTGTACGACGAGCCACCGATCGTGCCTTGCGCGATCACCCAGTCGCCGTCGAGCACCTGCGCGGACAGGAACGGATCCGTCGCGTCCGGGACGTTGATGGCCGACAGCGTGATCGGGCTCGGGACCACGTAACTCGCGCCGGCGAGCGAGATCGCCGACGCGAGCGCGACGTCTCGGCTGAGAAACGACACGGTTGCGGTAGGGGTCTGCGCCTCGACGTAGAAGTCGGTGGCGCTCGCGCAGCCCGCCCCCGAGACCGCGACCGTCGTCGTTGCGCTCTCGCCATACGCGCACGGCGCGCGCACGATGTACTTGGTCGTACCCGGATACTCGGGGACGTCGATCGTCAGCTGAGACAACACCGGATCCGGATCCGGAAGCGTGATCGCGTATGCGTCACCCAGCTCGACGCCGGCGTACGTGTACACGCTGGAGGGAAGCGCGCTGTCCGGTATGTAGACGCTGACGCTGCCGCCGGCCTCCATCGACGCTTGCGCAAGACCGTCGGCATCGGGGGCCATCGTCGCGACCACGGAGTCGTCGGCAGCGAGAAACACGACGGCGGTGCTCGGCGGCGCGTGCTGGACGGTGACACTCACGATCCCGGTATCGGCACCGGTGCATGCAGCGGCAGACAACAGTAGTGGATAGATCCTCATGCGAAGACGCTACCAGCGACGCTCCGTGATCACTGCATCGCGATCGCGACACGAGCTCACAACAGATGGCGCGACGCGATCGCGAAGCCTCAACGACAAGACGTAAGAAACAATTTTTCCTCCCGACCGGAGTCTCGGCATCTAACGTAGGGCATGAGCCTGGCCGCCGCTCGCGCCGTTGGGATCGTCCAACCAAGCTTCGGCCAGCGCCTCACGGTTGGCGTTGGTAGCCGACCACCGACGTGACTCCATCGCCGAGCTGCGTGGAGATGACGATCTCGGTCGGGCTCGAGAACATGCTGTAGCCCACGCTCAGCGTCGCGGCCGCCGGGCAGGTGCGCGTGAGCTGCAGCGTCGGCGAGGTATTGACCACGCTGAACGTCTCGTTGATCAGCGGCGCGTCCCCCGGGGGCCGACGCGCCCATTGCCAGGTGGAGCCATCGATCGCGATGGCCTCGCCATCGCCGGCTCCGAACAAGGTGACCGACGACCCATCGGGTCCGGTGAAATTGTTGCGCACCACGGCGACGTAGCGGCCATCGGGGATCGTGCCGCCGGTGGCAAACAGCGGGTTGTCGTCGATCTGCAAGATGTCGAGGTTGGGGCCGGGGACCACCGCGTTGCAGCCGCCGGCATCGGGCGGCGACACCGTGGCGTCGGCCGGCGATGCCGCAGTGTCTGCGCCTCCGAGCATGGCGTCGACCAGGCCGATCGCGGCGTCGCCCGTGCGGATCGTCGCGTCTGCTGCGAGTCCCGAGTCGTGACACGACGCGACGCTGATGACGACGGTCGTGCCGATCACGGCGAGAAGCGTGAGGCGACGCATGCCCGAGCAAGACGCGGAATCGCATCCGTCGCAAGGTTTCGCTGACCGATGTCCGATCGTATTCGTGCATGGCGCGGGGCTCGTGCGTAGAGATCGAGCATGGCGCAACGAAGCTACGTGGCACTGACGATGGCCTTGCTCGGCTGCAGCTGCGCCGGACCCGCGCCGGCGACGAAACCGCTGCGCGTTGCGGGTGCGGATTGCCGCGCGATCACGACGGTGGCCGATGTCGAGCGCTGCTACGTCGTCACGACGAACGCGGGCGCGCTTGCCGTGGTGACGCCGCGGGTCGCCGACCTCGTCCGCAAGGCGTGCGACGACGGCGTCGCGGCCGGGTGCATGGTACTCGGCACGTTCTACGATCGCGGCGCCGGTGTCGCGATCGATCGCGAGCGAGCCGCGCAGCTCTATGCGAAGGCGTGCGACCAGCGCTCGAGCTATGCGTGCCACAACCTCGGTGACATGTACGACAAGGGCGATGGGCGCCCGATGGACCACGCCGCGGCGAGAGGGCTGTTCGGGCGAGCGTGCGATAATGGCTTTGCAGGCGATTGCTTCGATCTCGGATACGCCTACCAGACCGGCACGAACGTCGAGGCCGATCCGCTCCGCGCCGTCGCGTTGTACGAGAAAGCATGCGAGGGCGGGTGGGCGGCCGGGTGCACGAACCTGGGGATCATGTACGAGACCGGCAGCGCCATCGCGAAAGACGCGCGCCGCGCGGCCGCGCTCTATGCGAAGGGCTGCGATCGCGGCAATGCGACGAGCTGCAACAATCTCGGTGCGATGACCGAGCACGGCACCGCGATCCCGGCCGACGCCGCGCACGCGCTCGCGCTGTACGAACGCGCATGCGCCGCGCACTTCGAGGTCGCATGCGCAAACGCCGCGCTGTTGTACGAGCGAGACGAATCGACGACGACCAAGGGCATCGCCCTGCACGAACAAGCGTGCGAGTCCGGTTACGGCAAGGCCTGTTACGACCTCGCCCTGCTCGTCGATCGCCGCAACGGTCCGAACGACGGACCGCGCGCCGTCGCGCTCTATACCCGATCGTGCAAGCTCGGCACGGCGACCGGATGCCACAATCTCGCGGTGATGTACATGACCGCCGACCGGGTCGCCAAGGATGAAGCCCGGGCGCTCGAACTGTTCACCCAGGCCTGTGACACCGGGCTCGCGACCTCGTGCTCGAACCTCGGCGTCATGTTCCACAACGGGACCGGCGTTGCGGTGGACAAGGCGCGGGCGACCGAGCTGTTTCGCCGGGCGTGCAACGGCGGCGACGAGGACGCGTGCCGCAATTTGGCGGTGAAATAACAGCGGTGAAGCCGTCGCTGCGGTCTGGCGTCAGATCGGCCAGTCGACCGTCAGCGGGTTGACGCGTCTTCCAGGCGCGGGCTCGAGGGCGCGGTCATGCCGCGCCCGACTCGCCGAGCGCCGTTCGCCCGGCGTTATCCGCGAGCGCGAGCAACCGGGCGGTGGAGTCGGCGAGTGCGGCCTGCCGCCGACCCGCAGCGCTCGCTCGACTCCGTCGCTGGATGAAGAACGCCGCGGCCCCCGCAACGACGAGCGGGCCGGCCACGATCGCCGCAGCGCGCGTGCTGCCCTCCGTCGCCACGATGCCGATGCCCGCGAGACAGGGCACGACCCAGGCCAGCGCCGCGATCGCCGGGTTCGCGAACCAGCTGAACCGCGCCATCCCGATCTCGATCTCGATCGCCACCACCTCGACGATGGCCTTGTTGATCGCCCGGGCGCACCTCCAGACGCGCTCGTCGCGATTTCCGGTGAGCGCCTCGTAACGATCCTGTGCGCGCTGGAGGAGCGAGTCACCGCTCGGGTTCTGCAGGCAGTAGTCGAGGAACGCGCGGTGCGCCGCCGGCACCTCCCACTCGGCGACCACGCTGCGCCACAGCTCGTCAAACCGCACGGCGACCGCGGGGTTGAACAGCTTGAGCAGATCGAGGTCGGGTCGCTCGATGTCCGTGCAGGTTTCCTTGTACCGCGCGGCCGAGACATCGACGACGAGCGGCGCCGGGCCGGCCGCGGGCGTGGCGAGCACCGCGCCGCAGAACGAGCACTTCTCGATCGAGGCACCCGCAGGCAATAGCGCGCCGCAGTTCGGGCACCGGAGCGGCTCGAGCGTCACGTCGCCACCAGATCGCGGCAGCTCATGGACAGGCCTCCTGCGTGGCGTAGAGCGTGGCGACCTCGGCCGGCGCGAGGGCGACGTTCCACACCGCGAGCTCGTCGACCGCGCCTGCGTAGTAGGCCGGATAGCTCGGGCGCGCTCCTACGGTGAGCGTCGAGCTGACATTCGAATCCGCCGGACCCGGCAGCGTCTGGCTCGAGTCCTGGACCTGCCCGTCGATGTACAACACCGACGTGCTCGACAGCCCGTTCTCGAACACCGCTACGACTTGTACCCACGTGTTCGCAAGTCCTGCCGCGGCAACGCCCCATAGATCGCCGTTCCCGGTGTTGAAGCCGAACGCTGGGTTCGGATCGCCATAGCCCACGTACGAGAGGTGGTACTCGGGCGAGTCGAACACGATCAGATCGGTCCAGTTCCCGACATTGTTCGCGTAGAGCGCACCGTTCCAGCGCATCCAGAACCCGATCGAGACCGCGTCGCCTTGGGCCGTGTCGATGTCAGGCATGTTAACCAGCAGGTAGTCGTCGATCCCGTCGAACGTGATCGCCTGGCCGACCTTACCTCCCACGTAAGCCATTCCGTCTTCGTTGGCGTTCGCCGCCATCCCATTGTCGCCGACCACGGCGGGAACCTGCGCGCCATCACCGATCGCACCGGCACCATCGAACGGCTCGTACTCGATCAAGCTCGACCACCGAGGCGTCCAGCTCGCGTCGAGCGCGAGGCACGTGTCGACCGTATCGGCCGACCCGGCTCGGGAGATCACGCCGAAATCGACCCTCCCGCAGCCGAGCCCCAGCACGACGAGCGCCGACAAGCTCAGCCGCATGAGCCAGGATAACATGGACGACCGAGCAGGAACGCGACGACATCGCTCGCCGCTACGGGCAGACCGCGAACAGGATGCCAGCCGCGTTGTCGTCGAGCACGCGACCACGGCTGCGCACCTGCGGTGACTCGCGCGGAGTGCCGAACGAGCCGACGGCCGTGAGCAGCATGGTGAGCCAGCCTCGGGTCAGGCCCCCGGGAGCTCGCGCGCGGTCGGCTCGTACGTGATGTCGATCGATCGGCGGACCCAGGTCGAAAGATCTTCTCCGGTGAACGGTTTCTCCAGGATCGAGGCTTCGCCCCTTTCGACGCCGTGACGTACGACCGCATCGTCTGCGTAGCCGCTCATGTACAGCACCTGCAGCCCTGGCTTCACGAGCCGCGCCTGCTCGGCGAGTTGTCGGCCGTCCATCGTCGGCATGACCACATCGGTCAGCAACAGTCGGAGGTCATCGCGGTTTTCCGTGACGAGTCGAAGCGCGTCGCACCCGTCGCTGGATTCGAGCACGCGATAGCCGAGCGACCGGAGCGTACGTGAGATCGCACGCCGCACGTGGTTGTCGTCATCGACGACGAGCAAGGTTTCCGTCCCGCGCGCGCCTTTGGCCACGACATGAGCCGAGGGTCCCGCGGCATCGCTCACCGGAAACGTGATCCTGAACGCCGTCCCGACCCCGACCACGCTCTCGATCTCGATGCGGCCACCGGCCTGTTCGACGATCCCATGAACCACCGACAAACCAAGTCCGGTGCCTTTCCCGAGCCCTTTCGTCGTGAAGAACGGCTCGAACACGCGCCGCTTGATCTCGTCGGCCATCCCGCATCCGGTGTCGGACACCACGACGGCCACTTCTCGTCTCGAATCCGTCATCCCGCTGCGCGTGGTGATGTCGAGCGTCCCTCCGGTCGCCATGGCGTCCCGCGCGTTGACCGAGAGGTTCATCAGGACCTGAACCAGGCATCCCGGATCGATCAGGATCCGGCCGAGATCAGGCTCCAGCGACGTGGTGACGATGATGTCGTCACCGACCATCCGTTTCAGCATCTTCCTGGTCTCGTTGACGGCGAGATTGAGATCGATCGAGGCCGGGACGACGACCTGCTTGCGGCTGAACGCCAGCAACTGCCGCGTGAGCGTCTCGGCCCGGTTGACCGCGCTGCTGACCTCGTCGATCAGCTCTCGACCGGGATGGCTCGGCCCGAGATCGCTTGCCAGGATCGATGCGTTGCAATGGATCACCGCCAGGATGTTGTTGAAGTCGTGGGCTACGCCGCCGGCGAGCAGACCGAGCGACTCCATCTTCTGGGCCTCCCGGACCTCCTCGCCGAGCTGGCGCGCCTCGGTGACATCCTCGGCGAGGCCCGCGAGGCGGACCACCGCGCCGTCGCCGTCGAGCACCGGAAACAGCTTGGCGCGTACGAACCGGATCGAACCGTCGGGGTCGACGACGCGAAACTGGTATCGCGACACGCTGCTCGGTGGCGACGTGACGACGGCGAGCATCATCGCGCGATCGTCGGGATGCAACGCGTTTAGCCAGTCGCGCGCGTCGGTGTTCAACCTCGCTCGGCTGCGCCCGAACATCCGATCGTAGGCCGGGCTGACGTAGGAGATCTGCGTGTTGTGCGCATCGGTCAGCCAGAACACCTCGTTGACGGCACCCGCGAACTCGCACATCTGCTCGTGGCTGACCCGGAGCATCGCGATGGTGCGCTTGAATTCGCTGATGTCGACGTACGTGAACAGCGTGTGGGCCACGCCATCGATCTCGATAGTGCGCTGCCATCGCTGCACCGTCTTGGATCCGATGGTGAGCTCGTCGCGGGCTGTCCGTCGGGGCGCCGACCTCGGCCTCGGCCGTGGTGCCCACGACTGCGTCCCTGGTCACGCCGAACAGACTCTCGTACGCCTCGTTGACGTCGACCACGTGAAGCGTGGTGGTGTGAACAAGAGATGCGGCGAACGGGGTGGCTCGAACTAGATCCTCGCACTTCATGCCGGCAAGGACAGCAAGCGGTGTGCCGTCACTCGCGGCGGATCGTTCGGCGAAGCGCGCTGTTGTTGCCGGGACGTGCGGCTGCCCCGCAGATCCTGCGCGTCGGATGTCCTACATCGCGGATAGGACCCATCCCGGCCGTCGAGCGTCGCGTTTCCCGACAACCGGGCGTGGCACGGCGGCTGATGAGCTCGACACCATACGAGCTCGCCCGCGATCTGGGACGAGCACGGCCTGTTCTCTCCGAGTGGCAAGAAGATCGTGTGGATGAGCAGCCTTCCGTATCCACAGAGCACGTCCGTCATCAACCTCGAGACCGAGTTCATGTTGATGGACGCGGACGGTTCGAACGTCGTGGAGCTGACGCACTTCAACGTGCCAGGCTACCCGGAGTCGACGAGCCAACCTTCGGTGGCGGCCGTCGCGGGATGGAGCCGAGATGGTACGCGGCTGTACGCGACCCAGCTGATCGGGCCCTCGATGCAGGTGATGTGGATCATCCGGCTCGCCGGCGCGTGCAGCGCGTAACACGGAGCCGGACGGCCGACGATCGACAAGGTCGAGCGCGATCCCGCGTATCCTCGCGCGTGTGATGGCCAAACGTCGCGCGCCGCCCAAGTCGGATCTCGATCTCAACTTGCTGGTGATCCTCGAGGCGTTACTCGCAGAGAAGAGCGTGACGCGAGCGGCAGACCGGGTCGGATTGACGCAATCCGCGGCGAGCCACGCGCTCACGCGGTTGCGCGACCACTTCGACGATCCGCTGTTGGTCCGCGCGCGCGGCGGGATGGCACTGACGGCGCGCGCCCAAGAGCTGGCTGTGCCCGTGCGCGATGCGCTGGCCACGCTCGATGCCGCGCTGCGAGGTCCGGGCCCGTTCGAGCCGGCTCGCGCTCGCCGCAGGTTCGCGATCGCGATGACCGACTACTTGGGCGTCGTCTTGCTGCCGCCGCTATACGCGCGTCTCGCGCGAGAGGCCCCGCAGGTCGATCTCGCGATCACGTCGGTGGTGCGCAGCGTCGAGGACACGCTCGGCGCCGAATCGATCGATCTCGTCGTCACGATGGCGCCGCTGGCGGATGAACACCCCGACCTCTACCAGCAGCGACTGTTCGAAGAGCGCTACGTCTGTGTCATGCGACGCGATCATCCGGCCGCCGCGCGTACGCTCACGGTGGACGCCTACTGCGCGCTCGATCACGTGCTGATCGCGCCACGCGGCGGCCGCGGCATCGTCGATCGCGAGCTCGCCACACGCGGGCTCGCCCGTCGCGTCGCGGTCCAGGTTCCGCACTGGCTGGTCGCGCCACACTTGGTGGCGTGCAGCGACCTCGTCCTGACGGTCGCCGAGCGGCTCGCACGGACCTACGCTCCACTACTGCCGCTTCGCATCGTCGAGCTGCCGATCGAGCTGGCCGCGATCTCGTGCTGGCAGCGCTGGCATGCGCGCAGCCACTCGGACCCGGGCCACGCATGGCTCCGCGGGCTGGTCGCCGACGTCGCTACTTCGCGGGTTTGAAATCGAAGCCGTTCGGCATGTAGACGAAGACCACGCACGGCGCCTCCGGCTCGCAGTAGTTGTCGTGCACCTGGTTCGCGACCTGGTGCCAGCGCTCGCCGGTAGCGAGCGCGGGGCCGGTGTCGCTTCCCTGGAAATTGTGCATGCGGCCCTCGAGGATGACGGCGTAGTCGTCCGAGCTGTGCGTGTGAGGACCGGGCTTGAACCCGGGCGGCGTCTTGAACAGGAACCCGATCGGCGCCTTCTTGTCGAGCGCACCGAACACGACCGAGACCTGTGGCCCCTTCGCGCCAGCCTTGGCATCGAGAGGGATCCACACGGCCTGCTTGGCGGTCGTGGTCGACGAGTGATCGGCGCGGGCGGTTGCGGCGGTGGCGAGCGAGCCGGCGAGTGCCAGAGTGATTAGCGTGAGACGAGACATGACGTGCTCCTGGTTCTTGGTGGGTCTTGGTGATTCTCACCGTGCGCTCGCCTGGCCATCGCGTCGAGATGACGGGGTGCATGACGAGGATGCACGCCGTGCATGGGCCTCCTCGTCGAGCTGCAGCGCCAGCCGGCCCGATGACGCCTGAAGCTGGAGTCAGCGCCGACTCGACTCGGGCGGCTCGTTCTCGGGCGCCACGACTTCGTATCCACGCGCTGCGATCATACGATTGAGGACGTGAAGTCGGGCGATACGCTGGCGGACGACGACACCGCACGGCCCGGTGCGGCCACGATCCCGGCGGGTGGAGTGCGTTCGCCTGTGGTCGAGCTGCAGACTGTCGATCCGGTGGTCTACCAGCGGCTCCACGAGATCGCCCGCGGTGGGATGGGGCGGATCACCGTGGCGATCGATCGCCGCCACGGTCGCTCCGTCGCGATCAAGGAAACGCTCGGCGACGGTGACACCACGCGCTTCGAGCGCGAGGCGTTAGTCACCGCGCGCCTCCAGCACCCGGCGATCGTCCCGGTCTACGAGGCGGGGCGGTGGCCAGACGGGACACCGTTCTACGCGATGAAGATGGTCGCCGGACGCCCGTTGGACAAGGCGATCGCAGAGGCGGCGACGCTCGAAGCGCGCTTAGCTTTGCTCACGCACGTGCTCGCCGCGTGCGAAGCGCTCGCGTATGCGCACGACCAGCGGATCATCCATCGCGATCTCAAGCCGTCGAACGTCCTCGTCGGGAGTTTCGGCGAGACCGTCGTGATCGATTGGGGGCTCGCGAAAGTCTTGGGGACGGCGGACGCGGTCGGCGTCTCGAGCTCGACGCCCAGTGGCGAGATGACGGTCGCGGGCGACGTGCTCGGCACACCGCAGTACATGCCGCCCGAACAAGCGAGCGGCCAAGAGGTCGACGAACGCGCCGACGTCTACGCGCTCGGCGCGATGCTCTACCACGTGCTCGCGGGCGCGCCTCCGTATGAAGCCGCGCCGGTCCACGTCATGGTCGCCTCCGTGATCGACGGGCCGCCGCTACCGCTCGAGCGCCGCGCGCCCGAGATTCCGCACGACGTGCTCGCGATCGTCGCCAAGGCGATGTCCCGCACGCCGGAGGCGCGCTATCGCGATGCACGCGACCTGGTCGATGACTTGCGCCGGTTCCAGACCGGGCAGCTCGTCCGCGCGCATACCTATACGCTGCGCGAGCGAATCACGCGCTTCGTGCGGAGAAACCGCGCGGCGACCGCGATCGCGGCGGCGGCGGCAGTCGCGCTCGGCATCGGTACCGCGATCGCCGTCCACCAAGTGGTCGACGAGAAGAACGTGGCGGTCACGCAAGCGGAGCGCGCCGACGCCGAAGGCGGCGATGCTGATCTCCTCGCGACGCAAACGCTCGCGGAAGCAAGCACCGCGCTCGACCGCCTCGGCCACATCGATCTGCTGGAGTCGATGGCGCGGCGCACGGTGGAGCACTACGAGCGCATCGAGCGAGGAGGGCGGCTCACGGATCGTCGGGCCGTCGCATATGCGCTCGCACTCGAGGCATTGTCGCGCTCCGAGGTCAAGGTTGGACGCGTCGCCCAGGCGACCAAGCTGCTCGATCACGCCCGGCATGTGCTCGCAAGAGAAACGTCGGGCGCGCCCGGCCTCGACGCGATGCGCGCGACCGCGAGCGTGGCGCTGCATCAGAGTGCGCTCGACCGCGCGACCGGCGACACGCAGGCGGTGATCGCCCACGCCGGTGAGGCTCGCGACTGGGCGACGCGGGCGTTGGCTGTCGATGCCCGCGACCCTCTCGCGGCGCAGACGTTGGCGGCCGCGTTGATGACGATCGCGAATCGCGACCGCGCGGCCGACGACCTGGCGAACGCGCGCAGCAACTACGAGCGCGCGAAGACCTTGCTCGACGCGCAGGGCGGGGATCGCGATGCCGCGATCCTGGGCGCGCAGCTCGACTGCGAGCTCGGCTATCTCGAGCAAGGCTTGGGGCACCTCGATCTTGCGAGCGCGCGGTTCGAAGCGGCGATCGACAAGACCAGGGCGGTGCTCGTCGCGGCCGCGACCTCGCCTGACTTGGGAGCGCTCGAGTGGCAGGTCGAAGCGGATAACGGGCTCGCCGGGCTCGCGAGGCTGCGCGGGCAGCTGGCGGAGGCCGCGCGACGCAGCGCCGACGCGATCGACGGCTCCGCTCGGCTCACGGCGGCCGATCCCGACAACAAGGTGTTTGCGTCAGAGCTGGCGTTGGCGCGCACCGAATCCGCGGAGATCGCGATCGCTTCGCACTCGCCGGACTCGGCCGCGGCCGAGCTCGAACAAGCGCGTGCCCAAGCGCACCGCCTGACCGAAGACGAGCCCGACAACCGCCTGTGGTGGCGCGATTCTCGCTCACATCGAGCGCGTACGCGGCGACCTCGCCGGCGAGCATCACCAACTCGCGGCGGAGCTCGACGCATACGTCGCGAGCAGCGAGGCCGCCCAGCACGCGCTCCGCGGCGAGCACGATCCCCTCGATCTGCATCAGCTCGTCTGGGCGCTCGAGCTCCAGGGCGAGGTGCTCGAGGAGCTGAATCGGCGCGACGATGCGATCGCTCGCTACGCCGACGAGCTGAGGACCGCGACCGAGCTCGTCGCGACCGGGCGTGAAGGCAAGTCCTGGCTCTCGGATCTAGCCGACGCGGAGCAGCACCTCGGCGCAGCCCGGTTGCGACGCGGGGACGCGGACGCGAGGTCGATGCTCGAGCGGGCCGCGCAACACCAGCGCGAGCTCGTCGCCGCGCACCCCGACGATGCGAGCGCGCGCGAGGATCTCCAGGACACGGAGCGACTACTCGGGACGGGCGGCGGCACGGCACTCACCGCCCGTGAGCCTCGCGGAGACTTACGACGTGCGCTTCGGAGCGGCCTGGACCGCCGCCGGCGGTGCGGTGGTGCGCGATGGGGGCGCCGCCATCATCGCTTGCGCGGCGCGCCGGTTGTCGGCCGGGGTCGGCGAGTCGTTGCGCGTGATCACCTGCGCGGCGAGCAGCGTCTGCACGACGCGCAGCACGTCGTCCGAGCCCGACGCGACCGCGCCGTGACCGTTGCCGCCGCTCGAGCCGAAGTTGACGAACTGACCGTTCGAGAGCGCCGCTGCGACCTCGCGGGTCAGCGACGGCGCGAGCTCGAGCCGTCGCAGATCCATGTAGGCCTCGCCGGCTTCGACCAGCGCTTGCGCCTTGAGCCGGATCGCGCCGGCTTCGGCCTCGGCCACCGCACGGATGCGCGCCGCTTGAGCGCGGCCGTCGGCCTCCTGGGCGATCACGTTCTGTTCGGCATCCGCGCGCGCCTGCGTGATCTGGTTGGCGGCGAGCTCGCCCTCGCGCTGCTTGCGCACCATCGCCTGCTTCTCGGCCTCGGCGTTCGCGATCGCTGCACCGTTCGACGCGATCTGCATGTGCAGCGCGCGCTCCTGGTCGTTGATCTTCTGCTCCGCCTCGAGCTGGGCGATCCTCGCGCGCTGCTCCTCCTGCGCCTGCACGACATCGGCGCTGGCCTTCGCACGTGCCGCCGACTCGCGCCGCCGCGCATCGGCGACCTCGCTGAGCACGGCCTTGATGTTGAGGCTGTTGAACGACAGACCGAGATCGAGCAGCTCGCGCGAGCACGCGTCCTTGATGATCACCGCGAGCTCGTCGTCCTCGCCACGCTTCGCCAACGCCTCGGCGGTAAGCCCGGTCACGGGCGCGCTTCCGCTGCGCGCGTTGAACAGCTGGTCGTGCCACAACAGGTTGATCGCGCGTCGCCCCGCCGACGACAGCACGTCGGTCAGCGTCGACATCTGCTCGCCCGAGGACTTGGAGAAGAACTTGTTGGCGGCGGTGTTCACCATCGCCTCGTCCTCGCCCACGCTGACGATCGCCGACGCGCGCACCGTCACCTTGACCGGCGCTGGGCGCGCTTCGGCGTCGACGTCTGCGGTCTGATCGGTGATCTCGATGTCGACGTTGATCGCCTGCGCGGGAATCCGCCGGACCTGCGTGATCACCGGTACGATCATCGCCTTGCACGGCCCGCGGTAGATGCGGAGGCCGCGGCCGCGGCTCGCGAGCAGGATCTCGCCGGCATCGACGCTGCGCAGGAACGTGGTGACGATGATCGACGTCAGTACGAGAACTGCGACGACGGCGGCCCCGGCGATGATGAGCGACATCTGGACTGGCATGGCGAGCTCCTAGGCGTCACGGACGCCCGGGCACACTCTACCCCTCCGGAACCGGAAACGGTTACCCGTTCACGCGCGGGATCGACGTCCTCGACGCGGAGGCTGTCGCCGACTCTCACGTCGAGGTGCGCCTGTGCATCGATCAACCGGGCCGAGAATTGCACGAGCCGGCCATCGCGCACGACCGAGACCACGCCGCGGCCGTTGCGAAACCCGGTCACCGCGGTGGCGTCCGACATCACGATCGTTTCGAGTGGCGCGCTCGGATGGCCCTGGAACCGGAACAGCAGCCGCCACACCGGCGTCACCGCGAAGCGCTCGACGATCGCCGCCGGAACGATCGCGACGAGGCCGGCCCACAGCGGCGCGAGGTGCACCGCGAGCAGCACGTTGCCGAATGCGCCGTACAGCGCGAGCAAGCTGAACACGAGCCGCGGCGACGGCAGAAAGCGCGTCATTCCAGTCGGCGTCGCGTGGACCAGGGCACCCTGCGCAGCGGCGGTGCCGCGGACCGGTACGAGCGCGGCGGCAGCGCGAACGGGTGCGAGCGTGGCCGCGTGACCCGCGTGCAACGCGCTCCGCCCGACATTCGCGTGGCGACCGAGCGCCGGCAACGCCATCGCCGCGAGCGCGGCCAGCCCGACGACCATGAGCGTGAGGAACATCCAGCCAAAAGCGTGCGCCTCGGCACCGCCCGCGTCAACAGGGGCCCGTGAGCGCGACCACTCGGGTAAGTTCCCGGCATGTCGATCACGGACGAAGCGGCCCGCGCGCTGGCAGGCGTCGATGATGTCGACTGGGCATCGTTGCATCACCCCTATGGCCCGGCCGACGATGTCGCTGGCCATCTGCGCGGCTTTCTTTGCGCTCCGGACACCGATGACGCGATCGAAGCCGCCACGTTTTTCGGATCGCGCTTCGTGTGTCAAGGCATAGACTTCGGCTCCGCTGCGCCCCATGCCGTGCCGTTCATGCTGCGCTTGCTGGCTGCGCCCGGTGTGTCCGGGCGTGGGCCGGTGATGGGCGCGATCCTGACGATGCTGCGGATCGCGGTGCGCAGAACGCCACGGGACATGGAACCCGCGCTGCAGCTTGCCTGGCTCGATGCGATGGGGCGGCACGCCGACGAGATCGTGGCGGTCGCCAACTTCCTCGACGGCAAAGGCTTCGAGGAAGCGATCGAGGTTCTGGTGGTCGCGTTCGCCGACTCGATCGCACCGCTGACGGCGCGCGCGCCCCGAACCGTGCGCGAGATCGTGGCGCGGATTCCCGATCTCGATGTCCCGCACACGCCGGGCGATCGGATCGTCGCCTGGATGACGCCGCGATGGGACGACGTGTTCAACTGCCTAGTCGATATCGAAGCGCACGTCCCCGATGAATACCTCCCATCCGAGGGCGGCGATGACGACGATGGCGAGGACGTCGAGGAATCACAACCCGTCGAGACCGAGGCCGAGGTCGAATCCCGGAATCGTGCCGCTTGTGCACGTACACCGATCGTCGGCGCGCTCGCACGCGATCGCGCTGCGTTGACGGAGCTGTATCTCGCCTATCTACGGGTCGAATGCGACGTCGTCGTCACCGTCCAGGACGACCAACGCCTGAACGTCAAGGCGCCGGCGTTCGTGGATGAACGCAAGCTGTTCGGCAGCGTCGCGCTGCGGACGCTCCTATCATCGCCGCCGCCCGAGCTTCCCATCGATGGCTCGATCGAATGCGACGAGGCCGGCAGCTGGCTTGCACTCCTGGTCGAGAGGGACGCAGAATTCGAGAGCTTTCTCGAGTCCTGCGCGTTTGTCCTGGAGGCGGCCGGCTGACTGTTCGCGCGTTGCGCCCGCTACGAAGACATGAATCATGGTCGTCCGTGAAAGCTTGCTGGCCGCGGCGTCGCGTCGCTACGTTATCATCGCACGGTGATCAGTCCTGTGGCGGTCGCTTGTGGCGTTGTTAGTGCGATTGCACTTCCGGCGTGCGGTCGCGTCGACTTCGAGCCGTCCGGCGTCGGCTGGTGGAACGACGCATGGCCGTACCGCGAGTCCCTCACGATCGATCATCGGCAGGTCGCAGGCGATGTGACCGATTTTCCCGTTCTGGTCATATTCGATGACGCGTCACTCGGCGCACACGCAACGCCTGATGGGCACGATCTCGCATTCGTCGACGATGCTGGCGACGAGCTTCCGTACGAGCGCGAGAGCTACAGCGCGGTGCCGCCGAGCGCGGTCGTCTGGGTCCAGTTGCCCGCGGTCTCGGCCGAGCTGGACACCACGTTCGACGTCTACTACGGGAACGCCGCCGCGCCCGAGCAGGCGCAGCCACGAGCGGTCTGGAGCAACGCGTACGTCGGCGTTTACCACTTCGGCGACGGCACAACCCTCGACGTTCACGACTCGACCGGGAACAACGACGGAACCGCGAACGGCGCGGTCGCAGCGCCGGACGCGATCGTCGGCGGTGGCCTCGCGCTAACGGGCGGGCCGGTCGTGACCGCGCCGACCGCAGGCGTAGACGGCGTGCCGAATGGTCTGAACACGGTCACGTTGTGGGTCGACTACGAAGGCCCGATCGGCAAAGCTCCCGTCGGCTTCGTGGTTGGCCCCGAGGTCTACGACGTTTGGTATGAGGCGCTCGACTGCGTGGGCTTCAACACGCAACAGGGCGACGTGCTCGGAACGACCGACGATCTGACGGGTCGCTGGCTGTACCTCGCGATGGTGTTCTCCAACGGTGTGCCGACGGCGACTGCAAATGAGCTCTACGTCGACGGCCAACCCGAGACGCTCGCGGCATGTGGCACCGGTAGCCCCCTGAGCTACTCGGTTGGTGGGATCGTCGACTGGGGCGGGGATCCCGGCTTCGAGATGACCGGCACGCTCGACGAGGCCCGCATCGCGACCGGAGCGCGGAGCCCGGCGTGGATTGCGACCGAGTATGCGAATCAGCATGCCCCCGAGGCGTTCGTCGTGGCGGGCGCCGAGGAGGAACGGCCGTAGATCGCGCGCAGACGCGCGCCTCGGGCGCGGCACCGAAGGTCGCACGAGCTCGCGCCACGCGCTCCCGCGGTAGCCTTCTCGGACTTCGCATGGATGCGCGTACACTCGCACGATGGCTCAGCCCACCGTCACGATCTTCCACAACCCTGGTTGAAGCACCTCCGTCTACGCCACGGCGGTCGCCGAGGAAGCCGGAGTGTCTTATCGCGCGGTCCAGTATGCGAAGAAGGCAGAGCGCCCGGATCGAGCCACGCTCGAAAACCTGGTCGCGATCATCGAGGATCCCGTCGAGGATCTCGTGCGCAAGGACTCGCTGTTCAAGAAGCTCGGCCTCGATCCGGCCGACTACGTGAGCAAGCCGCGCGCGGTCGTCGACATCCTGGAGAAGTACCCGGCGCTGCTCCAGCGCCCGGTGATCGTGCGCGGCAAGAAAGCGATCATCGGCCGCCCGCGCGAGCGTGTGCCCGTGTTTCTGAAGTCCAAGCCCTGATCTGCAGGGTTCGCCGGCGTCGCTCGAGCTGCGCATCACGTTTGTCCACGACGCCGCGTTCGAGAGTAGTTTGGGCGCTCTGGAATAGGCCGATCGCGTCGGGCGTAGACGCAGCGATGACCTCGAGCAGGCGACTCGCCGTTGCGTCCCTGTGCGGGGCGTTGCTCGTCGCGAGCGTCGCCGGCGAGTCCGCGGCTGCCGATCTCTCCGACATCGCGCGCTTCCTTGCTGGCAAGGGCGTCGCGCCCGACTCGAAGCTCGCCGAGCAGGCTCGAACGCAGTCGTATGTAGAGTACGCCGAGCAGATACGGTCCGGCTGGAAGCAGTTTCAGCAGCCGAACCTCGAGCGCATGCGGAGCTGGTGGACGGGCCGTGCACCGGCGAGGTACTCGACCGTGTTTTACGCGTTCAGCGGACCCGATATCGGGAACGCGCTTGTCCTGTTCCCCGACGCCGACACGTATCTCATGTTCGGCCTCGAGTCCCCGGGCGCCATTCCGGACTTGCAGGACATGGACGAGGACGAGATCAGCTCGGGCTTGAACGAGCTCGAGGCGTCGCTGAGCACGATGCTCCAGGTGAACTACTTCTTCACCAAGGCCATGGAGAAGCAGCTGGGCAAAGGGCCGTTCAATAGCATCAGCAGCCTGCTCCTGTTCTTCCTCGGCATGAACGACTGCGAGGTGACGGGGGCGAGGAGGATTGCCATCGGTCCGAGCGGCGCCGTCGTGCAGGGAATGGCCGCCGACGACTCCGCGAGCGGACGTTCCCGCTCTCGTGTCCCGGGAGTCGAGATGACGTTTCGACGACGTGGCGGCAAGGAGCAGACCATCCGCTACTTCATGGTGAACGTCGCGGATGCCGACCTCGCGAAGAGCTCACCCGAGCTCATGCCGTACCTCGAGAGCCAAGGACGTCTCGTGACCATGATCAAGTCCGCGTCCTATCTGATGCACAAGGAAGGCATCGAAGAGCCGGCGCACTTCGAGCAGATTCGCTCGCTGATCCTCAGGCAGAGCGACTTCGTCGTGCAGGACGATTCAGGCGTACCGCTCAGGCTGTTCGCGCGCGACACGTGGACCCTGCGGTTTCACGGCAGGTACGAAGCGCCCACTCCAGAGTTCGCAAAATATCTCGAGAAGGACTTGAAGATCGAGATGCAGAGGAACTCCTCGGGGAGGCTTCCATTCACCTACGGCTACGCCTACCAGCAGGGCGAGTCGAACCTCATGACCGCGGAGCGAGCTCGGTAATCGAGAAGGAGCAAGCATGGTCAAGACCAGACAGCTACGCGTGGTGGGTTTGCTTCTGTGCTCGGCGGCTTGCGCCGGCCGGCAGAAGGCCGCCGAGGGCATGATTCCAGTCGCGAAGGCGATCACGATCTATAGCGCCGGTGGGAGCGTGGTCTCGGGAGTCATCGACCCGGCCGCGCTGGGTGCTCGCAGGCTTCGTCTGCCCGCGTCCGTCGCGGCCATCAGTCTCTCTCAGGCCGACCAGAGCTTGAAGTGGTTCACCGTCCAGGCGATCCCGGACACCAAGAAGGATGTGACCCACAAGCTCGTCGGGCTCCCTTCGCTGAAACCCGGAGCGCTGAAGTTCAACTACGCGTTGCCCGATATCACGTGGGCCCTCCAGCTGAAAGCGGAGATCACCGATGCGAAGTCGGTGAGCCTCCAGCTCCTGGCCGCGGTCAACATGAACGCGAGCGATCCATACAAGAACTGCGACGTCACCCTCGTGCTGAACAACGCGGTGAGCGTGGAGAAGCTCTCAGGGTCCACGTTCAAGCTGAGCTCGTTTGACCTCTATCCCCATCGCAACATCACCTACAGCCTCGGCACCAAGGTCGCGGACTATTCGTTCATCCGCGAGTGGAATGCCTACGCGGGCAAGGACGAGGTCCACGTCCTGCTACAGGTGAAGAACCCGTTCTCGGTCGATCTGAACCAGACCAGCAGCTCCGTCGAGGCCAACCAGATCATCGTCGAATCGGGCACGATCAGCGACGAGACCGGGCCCGGAGCGGTGATCTCGCTGCCGGCAGGGATCGATGACACGATCTCCACCTTCCGCTCGGTCAAGATCACCGAAGCGACAGACAAGCGACTCCTGCCGTTCAATCACCGAATCTCGTACGACATCGTCAATCGATCCGATCAACCGAAGACGCTCCGGCTCGTGACCTCACGGGTGATGGGCAACGAGCACCGCTCGGTCTATCACTTCACTCAGCCGCCCGACGCCACCCCGGACAATACGCTCGTCTGGATCCTCAAGCTCGAGCCGGGGAGCACCCGTACTCTCGAGTACGACTTCGACGCCGACATCAAGGACGTCGACGGCGAGAACGGATTCGAGCAGGGAGGGTAGTGCGCCCTCCACGAAATGGCGGCGGCGGGAGTCGAAGACGCTCGCGCGTCATCTCGGCATGACCCGCTGGCGCTGTAGCTCGATCAGCGTCCCGCTGCGCGAGTCGGTCACTCGCACCTGCGTCGTATCGACCACGACCAGGCCGGTCAGACACGCGGTGGACGCCGCGCAGGTGTCGCTCGTCGTGTAGATCGTACGAGCTTCGTTCGCGGTCCCGTCGACGGTGCCTCTGCCGTCGGCGAGCACCATCCGCACGGTGGTCCTCGACGTCACGAACAGGTTGCCGATCTCGTCGCACCCCAGGCCCGCCGGCGAGTCCACGGGAAGCATGTTCGCCGGCGCGCCATCGCCAGACGATGTCGTGGTCCCGTTGCCGAAAACCGTCGTGATGGACCCGGCTGTGGTCACACGGCGGACACGATCGTTGCCCGTATCGGCGACGAACAGGTCGCCATTGCCGCACCAGGCGACCGCGTGCGGCTGATAGAGCTCCGCGCTCGTGGCCGGGCAGTCGCTCCCCTCAGGGGGGCAGTCTCCGAAGAACCCGAGCATCTGAGGGGTTCCGGCAACCGTGGTCACGGTGGTGCCGGCGATCTCGCGGATGACGTGGTTGCCGGTGTCTGCGATGTACACGTTGCCGAGTCCGTCGACCGCGAGGCCGGTCGGAGCGACGAACCGGAACGATGCGCTTGTCGCCGGACCGTCGTCGCCGCCGAAACCGAAGTCCCCGGTCCCCGCGATCGTGGTGATGACGCCGCTGGTCGCATCGACCCGGCGGATCCGACCGTTGCCGGTGTCGCCGATGTACAGGTTGCCGGCGCCGTCCAGCGCCACGCCCGATGGGAGATCGAGTTGGGCGTTCGCGGCGGAACCACCATCGCCAGAGAACCCCGCGGTCCCGGTGCCGGCGACCGCGGTGACCGCGCCGGTCGATGCGTCGACCCGGTCGACGATCTGGCCGCCGGTGTTCGCGAAGTACACGTTGCCGTTCGCGTCGGCCGCCACGCCCGTCGCGCTCGGTGCCGGCGAGGCGGTGACCGCGGTCGCCGTCGCCTGCCAGTTGGTCTGCTCGCACGCGCCGCGTTGACACACGCCGAATGGCACGGCAATGCAGTTCGTGCCCTCGGCGTGACTTGCACATCCATTCACCAGCGCTGGATCGATGCAGCCGCCGCCTTGCGGCTCGCACACCGTCGACGTCGGACACGTCGTCCCGTCGGCGCAGGTCGTCGTCGTCGGCGTGAAGCACCCGGCGAGCGCGGCGAGCGAGAGCGCGGCACGCTTCATGGGGCGGGGAGGCGCTCCAGCTCGATCAGCATGCCCGTGCAGGAATCGGTGATGCGCACGTGCGTGGAATCGACGATGGCCACTGCCGTGAGACACCCCGTCGTCGAGGCCGGGAAGGTCGTACGAGGCGGCGCACCGTAGATCGTGCGTACCGGCCCGGTGCCGTCGACCACGCCCGCGTCGTCGGCGAGCAGCATCCGCACGGCGTTCGTCGACGTCACGAACACGTTGCCGACATCGTCGCAGGCCAGGCCGAGCGGAAAGTCGACAGGTAACTCGCTCGCTGGCGCGCCCTCGCCCGATGACGCGGCGGCGCCGTTACCGAGCACCGTCGTGATCGTGCCGTCGGCGGCGATCCGACGCACGCGCTGGTTGCCGGTGTCGGCGACGAAGATGTCTCCGTTGCGGCACCCGGTGAGCGCCCGCGGCTGATCGAACAGCGCCCCCGACGCCGGGAGGCCGTCGCCGGAGAAGCCGGCCGTCTGGGGCGTGCCGGCGAACGTCGACACGGTCGCGCCGGTCGCGTCGATGGCGCGGATGACATGGTTGCCGGTATCGGCCACGTAGACGATGCCGGATGCAGGATCGCGGTAGAGACCGGTCGGGTCGGACAGCTCGGCGGTCGCGCTCGGTCCGTCGCGCCAGCCGGCGACGCCCGACGCGAGGTCCGCGATCGTCCAGGTCTCCGGGGTCGCGGGATCGGTCACGGTCACGACGTGCACCAGCTCGTGGCCGGCTTCGGTCGGGTTGGACTCGGTCAGATAGATCGATGTGACGCCATCGAAGGCAACGCCGGCCACGTTGCCGAAGTTCTGATCGCGGAACCTCGCGAGGTTACTCGTCGCGGTTCCGACCGCGTTCGGATAGCGACCCGTGACGACATCGAGCGAGGTCGCGTCGACCGCTTCGACAGTCCCGCTCGTGCCGCCGGCGACGAGCTCGAATGGCGCGGCGGTCACCAGCGCTCTGGGATCGGCGAGCCGAGCCTGGGCCAATGGCCCGGTGCCCGCCGGATCCACCGGCCCCGCAACGGTCGTGATGAGGCCGGCGGTGTCGATGCGGCGGACATGGCCGCCGGGGCTGCTGGAGGCGTCGGTGACATAGATCTGCCCGAGTGTGTCGACCGCGACCCCCAGAGGGGCGAGCAGGGCGGCTGTAGCGGGGCCGCCGTCGCCGTCGCCGTTGATTCCGACGTCACCGGTGCCCGCGACCGTGGTGATGACGCCAGCCGTATCCACCCGCCGGATGCGGTTGTTCTGCGAGTCGGCGATGTAGAGGTTGCCGAGCCCATCGATGGCGACCCCCGTAGGCGTGTACAGCTCCGCGGTCGTCGCCGCGATGCCGTCGCCGTTGTACCCGGAGGTTCCCGTGCCTGCGATCGTCGTGATGATACCCATCGTGTCCACGCGCCGAACGCAGTAGTTGTACGTGTCGGCGATGTAGACGTTGCCGAGCCCATCGACCGCGACGCCACGGGGATAGTGCAGCTGCGCGGCGGTGGCCGCGCCTCCGTCGCCGCTGTAGCCGAGCGTCCCGACGCCCGCGACGGTCGTGATGACGCCGGTCGTGTCCACGCGCCGGACCCGGTTGTTGAAGGTATCGGCGATGTAGAGATTGCCGGCCGCGTCGACCGCGACGCCGTAGGGGAGAGACAGGTTTGCTGCGGTCGCGGCGCCGCCGTCGCCGCTGTACCCAAGGGTCCCGGTGCCCGCGACGGTCGTGATCGTGCCGTCGGGATCGACGCGCCTGATGCGGTTCTTGGACTCGTCGGCGATGTAGATGTTGCCGAGTCCGTCGATCGCCACGCTCTCGGGGGCGCTGAGCTCGGCGGCGGTCGCGGCGCCGCCGTCGCCGCTGTACCCGAAGGTCCCGGTGCCGGCGACCGTGGTGATGACGCCGGAGCTGTCGATGTGTCGGATCCGGCTGTTGTTGGTGTCGGCGATGTAGACCTCGCCGAGGGCGTCGATCGCGACGTCGTTCGGGTCGCCGAGCTGGGCGTCGGTCGCGGCGCCGCCGTCGCCGATCGTCGACCCGCCCCCAGCGATCGTCGTGACATCTCCGGCGGAGTCGACATACAGAATGACGTCGTGGTCGGTGTCGGCGATATAGGTCCCGAGCGCGTTGACCGCCACACCGTGCGGCGAGCTCAACGTCGCGGACGGTGTGAACGGCTCGACGTTGCCTGCCATGTCCAGGTCCAGGATGCGGCCGTTGCCCGAGTCGGCGATATAGACGTCAGCCCCGTAGGTGGTGACGCCGAACGGTTGGTCGAGCCCGCTGGTCGGGGCGAACGTCGTGATCACGCCGCTGGTGTCTACGCGACGGACGCTGTTGTTGCCGGTGTCGGCGATATAGACCTCGCCGTTCGCGTCGACCGCGACCCCGTACGGTGAGGACAACTGCGCGCTGGTCGCGGCGCCGCCGTCCCCCGCGGACCCGAGAATCCCGGAGCCCGCGATCGTCGTGATGATGCCGGCGCTGTCCACGCGCCGGATGACATTGTTGCTGGTGTCGGCGATGTAGAGATCGCCGAGGCCGTCGACCACGACATCAGCGGGGTAGTACAGCTGCGCGCTCGTCGCCGGGCCGCCGTCTCCGGAATCGCCGTGGTTCCGGGGGAGGCCGCTGCCCGCGACCGTCGCGATGATCCCCTCGGTGTCGATGCGCCGGATCCGGTTGTTCCCTCGGTCAGCGATGTAGACTTGGCCGAGCCCGTCGACCGCGACACCTTGCGGCGTATCCAACTCCGCCTCGGTCGCGGCGCCGCCGTCGCCAGCGTATCCCTCCGTTCCGGTGCCCGCGATCGTCGTGAGGAACCCCGCGGTGTCGAGGCGCAGGATCCGATGGTCAGACGTGTCGGCGATGTAGAGGTTGCCGGCCTGATCGACCGCCACGCGAAACGGACTCGAGAGCTGGGCGGTCGTCGCGTTGGCTTGCCCGCCGATCACCACCGTCGCTTGCCACGTGGTCTGCCCGCACACACCTTGCTGGCACACTCCGAACGGGAGCGCCGAGCAGTTCGCGCCTTCGGCTTCGCCGGTGCACGCGGTCACGAGAGTCGGATCGACACAGCCGCCGCCAGCCGGCGCGCATATCGTCGACTCGGGGCAGGTCGTGCCGTCGGTGCACGTCGTCGTCTGCGGCGTGAAGCAAGCCGCGAATACCGCGAGCACACCGAATGCGATCGCGCGAGTCACTTCGACAGCTCCGTCGTGATCTTGCTCCGCTGCTTCTCGGCCGCTTCTCGGCGCGCCTTCTCGACCGCATACAGGCGCTGCGCTTCGTCCTTGGCTTGCTTCTCGGCGGCGGCCGCGGCGCGCGCCTTCGCCGCCTCCTGCTCGGCGACCGCGCGGGCACGCTCGGCGTTGGCGAGCGCCTTTTCGAGCTCGCCTTGCGTCCGCGTGACCTCGGCACCCTTCGCGCGCGCGTCGCCTTGCGCACGCTCCTTGTCCGCCTGCTCGGCCTTGACCTGGTCGAGCCGGTCCCGAGCGACATGTTCGGCTTGCCTGGCGCGCTCGGCCTCGGCCTGCGCGTGTGTTCGTTCGGCCTGCGCGTGCGTTCGTTCGGTCTCCGCGCGGTGCTGCTCGTCGGTCGCGCGCGCGGCCTCGGCCTTCGCGGTCTGCTCCGCGTCACGGATCGTCACGAGCGCGATCGCGCTGCCGGCGACCGCGAGCGACAAGAACGCGATCACCGAGCCGACAACGATGCGCTTCATCCGCGCAGCCCGCGCGCCGAGCGCGAACACCGCCGCGAGGAACGCGCGCTCGCGTTCGGGAAGCTCCCCGCGATAGTGAGCATGCCAGCGCCGAGCCTCGGCGAGCGCTTCGCCGCGCCACAACAGGCCCTGGATCCGGCCCTTCTGATCCCATTGCGCGGCCGCGGTGCGCAGCTGCGCGAGCTGGATCGCGTCGCTTTGGCCCTCGTCGAGCCATCGCCGCAGCGTCGGCCAGGATCCGATCAGCGACTCGTGAACGAGCTCGACGGACGCGCCGGCCGATTCGCCGAGGTTCTGCACGACGAGCAGGCGAGCGGCGATCAGTTGGTCGACGACGGCCTCGATCGCGCGCGGCTCGGATGACAGCTCGCGGAGCTCGCGAAGCTCGACGATCGCGCGCGTCCGCTCCACCGTCACCAGTCGCACGAGCACCGCACGCGCGTGCGCCTGAGCGGCGGGCGCGAGCGAGGCGAGCACCTGATCGGCGTGCGTCGCGAGCGCGCCGGAGATCCCGCCCATCGCGTCGTAGCTCGCGCGCGCGAGCAGCTTGCGCTGACGATCGCGAGCCTCCCACAACTTCGCCGCCGCGAACTGGAGCAACGGCAAGGCGCCGGGCGTCGACGCGAGGCTCTCGATCATCTCGTCGACCATCTCTCGAGTCTCGAGCTGGTATCCGCGCATGGCGATGGGCTGCACCAGCGCCTCGCGCAACGCGGGCGGCCCGAGCGGCTGCAGGAACACGAGCCCGCGGGTCAGCTCGTCGAGGAATCGCGGATCTTCGCCGACCCGGTCGAGGAAGTCGGATCGCATCGACACGACGACGCGTACCGGCGACGCGGGGTCGTCGGCGGCGGCCGCGAGGCACTTCGTGAACGCGATGCGCTCGGACGCGTCGGCGACCGACGTGTACAGCTCCTCGAGCTGGTCGACGAACACCAGGATGCGCGTGTGCTTGCGCGCGGCGCGCGCGCGCAACACGGCGCCGAGGTAGCCCGGCTCGTGCGCGAGCCGCGCGGCGAGCTCGGCGCGATCGGGGGCCGCGCCCACCGGCGACGTCGTGTATGTCTCGATGATCGCGGCGAGCCCGGCGAGCGGCTGGCGGCCGGGGCGGAGCACGTGGACCTCCCACTCGCCCGACGCCTTGAGCGCCGGCACCACGCCGGCGCGAACGAACGACGACTTGCCGACGCCGGATGGACCGACGACGGCGACTAGCGCCTGCTCGCGCACGCGCACTACCATGCGCGCGTTGTCGTGGTCGCGCCCGAAGAAGCGATCGGCATCGGTTTCCTGGAAGGCGGTCAGCCCGGGATACGGGCTCTCGTCGTCGGCGAGCTGCCGGCCGGGCCGTCCGGGCAGCAGCGCCTCGAGCGCGTCGAGCAGCTCGTGCGCGCTCGTGAAGCGGTGCTCCACATGCTTGGCCAGGCAACGATCGATCGCGCGCTCGAGCCGCTCGGGAAGGTCGGGCGCCGATGCGCCGACCGCAGGGATTGGTGCGTCGAGATCGGTCACCTGAGCGATCAAGGCGGTGGTGGATGCATCTGGCAGCGGATGGCGGCCCGTGACCATCTCGAACAGCATCACGCCAAGCGCCCACAGATCGGCTCGGTGATCGACGTCGCCCACGCCGAGTTGCTCGGGTGACATGTACGGCAGCGTGCCGAGCAGGGCGCCGCTCGAGGTCAGGCCGTGATCGTGGGGAGCATCAAACGCAGAATCGGGTCGCGCGCGACGCCCGGGCCGGTGCCGCTCGTGCGCGAGCAGCTTCGCGATTCCGAAATCGAGCACCTTGATACTGCCCGCATCGGTGACGAACACGTTCTCCGGCTTGAGATCGCGGTGCACGATCCCGGCGTCGTGAGCGCGCACGAGCGCGCGCACGATCGGCACTGCGAGCTCGACGGCGCGTCCGGCGGGCATGCGCTCGCCGTTGAGCAGCTCTCGCAGCGTCACGCCATCGAGGTACTCGAGCACCATGTACGGGGCGCCCTCGTACTCGTCGACCTCGTGAATGACGACGATGTTCTCGTGGTTGAGATGCGCGGTCGTGCGCGCTTCGATGAGGAAGCGCTCGGTGTGCTCCGGCGAGCTGGTGGCGAGGAACTTCATCGCCACGCGGCGGCCGAGCTTGGTGTCGCGCGCGAGGACGACGCGACCCATGCCGCCGCGGCCGAGCTCGCGGATGACCTCGTAAGCGCCGACGCGCAAGCCCGCCGGGAGCTCGGGCAGGGCCGGCTCCGGCGCGACGGCTTCTGGCATCTGTACGACGCGCGCCTGGTTGTTCCCGACCGAGGCGGCTCCCACAGCGTCGAGTCGGGTGCGCTCGGATGACTGCGACGCACGTGGCCGGTCGTCTGCCACCACCGTGATCGTATCAGTTACCATCACCTCGGTGAAGAGCCTCGTGGTCCTCCTGGTAACCGTGTGGGGCGCGGTTGCTCACGCCGAGCCGAAGCCGTGGGCGCTCGGGGTCTCGGACGCCGAGCAGGCGACCGCGCTCGCGATCTACAACGACGCCAACGCCGAGTTCGAGGAGGCGCGATACGCGCAGGCACTCGCGAAGTACCACGACGCGATCAAGCATTGGGAGCACCCGGCGATCCGCTTCAACATGGTGGTGTGCCTGATCAACCTCGACCAGCCCCTCGAGGCCTTCGACGATCTCGAGCTCGCGCTCAAGTACGGTGCCGCGCCGTTCAGCGCCGACGTGTTCGCGCAGGCGCTGACCTACCAGAAGCTGCTGCTCGGCCAGCTCGCGAGGCTCGAGGTCACGAGCGCCGAGCCGGGCGCTACGGTGATCCTCGACGGCGCGAAGCTGTTCGTGGCACCCGGAAGCGTGACGAAGCTGGTGAGGCCCGGAGATCACCAGATCGTCGCGACGAAGCCCGGATTCCTCACCGCCACGACTCCGCTCGTGCTCGTCGGCGGCAAAGGGACCGTGGTCGACGTGAGGCTCGTGAAGATCGAGCCGACGCACATCGTGCGGCGATGGTCGCCGTGGAAGCCGTGGGTCATCGTCGGTGTGGGGGTGGCGCTCGCGGCGGCCGGGGGCTATCTCGAGTGGCGCGCATACGAGGACAACTCGAACTACGACTCGCGGTTCAAGGCGGACTGCCCGACCGGTTGCGGCGGCCCCGTGCAGCCGCCGATTTCAACGTCGCTGGTCTCGCTGCGCGACCGGGCGCGCAACGCGAACATCTCCGGGATCACGCTGCTGATCGCGGGAGGCGCGGCGCTCGTGACGGGCTCGTACGGTGTCTACGTGAACCAACCCCGCGCGGCCGGACTCGAGAAGAACATCACGGTGACTCCGTCACTCGGCGGTGTTTCGTTGACCTTCGCTGGCTCGTTCTGACACGAGTCGCCAACCCATTCATCACCGGCATCACGACGGCGCAGCTCGCGACGCGACGCGCGCGCCGAGAGATGACCGGCGACCGAGCTCGACCCGCGGTCGCCCCGAGCGCGCATTGCCTGGGCGTAATGCTCCGGCAAGGCTGTCGCATGACCGGCGCTCTACGCTCTTCCGAGTCGGTCGTCGAGACGGCGGTGACCACCGACCGTTGCCGTTCCACCGCGTCGTTCAAGAAGCAGGAGATCCATGAAGCGCATACTCGTCACCATGTTGCTCGTCGGGGGTGCCGCCGCGGGCTGCATCAAAGACAACCACCCCGCCGTCGCGAACCCGCCCGAAGCGCACAGCGTTACCGGGGCCTCCCGGCCGGGCGAGCCGACGCAGGTCGTCGCCACGATCGACGGCCATGCGGTCACGGTCAAGGACGTCGATGCGATCATCGCGGCCCAGCTTGGCCAGCTCCAGCAGCAGTTTCAGGCGGAGCAGTTCGCCCTACGGAAGCAGGGCCTCGACGCGGTGCTGTTCATGCGGCTCGCCGACACCGAGGCCAAGAAGGACGGCACGACCGAACAAGCCTGGGTCAAGCAGCGCGTCGAGGCGTCGGCGCCCGCGGCCACGGAGGCCGATGCGAAGACGTTCTACGACCAGAACTCCGCGCGCATGGGTAGCCGCACGTTCGACCAGGAGAAGTCCCGGATCATGGCGTTCCTGACCAACCAGAAGCGCGAAGTCGAGGTGGAGAAGCTGTTCGCTGATCTGAAGAGCAAGGCGAAGATCGAGATCACGCTCAAGCAGCCCGCCAACGTCGTGGCCGATTCGCACGAAGTGCCACCCAAAAAATAAACAAACCTCCGCTACCGCGGTGACCCCCGCGACCGGAGCGAGCTCACCGTGGTCGGGCATCGCGATCGAAACCCGTCGCGATCGCACAGGTTCGAGCTCGAGAACGCCAGCTGCCTGCGGGCGCGCGGTTGTGGCTCGACGCGCAGCTACGTAGCGCCGAGTGCCCAACGGAGCGAGTTGCGGAGCACGCTAGCGCCATCGTCGAGAGCACACGCTCCGTGCGCGATGACGAGGTGGCGCGGAGACCAAGCGATCGCGCGCGCGAGCGACGCCCGGAGTCGAGCCCGCCGCAAGAACGACAGACGCCACTCGCGCGGCGTGCTGCCATCGTGACCGACGAGCCCGTCGAGCTTCATGAGAAACCGCTGAAACCCGCCGAGCGTATGCTCGTCGAAGCGCTGCACGAGATCGCCGACAATGCACGTGCTCGACGCGCGATGAAAAAACACGACCTCGGTCAGCGCGAAGCTTCCCGCCACGCAGACTTGATCGATTTGACCGAGCCATTCCGGCGGGGCGTCGTCGCCGAGCTCTCCGGTGAATGACAGGTCCTTGCGCTTCTTTGCGAGACCTGGCGGGGCGTAGATCCGGAGTGAAGGCCACGCCGCGGCCCATCGGGTGAGCGCGAGGTGGTGGAGCTTGTTTGGCTCGACCACGAATCGCGGCTCGCCGAGTTGGTCGATGGCAGTGCGTACCCGCTCGTCGAGCGCAACCGGCGACCACACCCATAGCGCACCGCTGTCGAGCCGAACGACCACCATGCGCGTCGGATATGGAAACCCGTGGAACGAGACCGGGGTCCCCTCGACGATCCAGATCCGTTCGCCGATCGGCTCGAGGACGTTCATGCGCTGACGATGCCACGGCCACGGCGGGAGTTGCGCGCAGCGGGCTCGCTCAAGTGCGGTTCGCAGCCTGGTTGATCCTGAAGTGCAGCTTGGCGACTTGCTCGGGAGTCAGCTTCGATCGCAGGACAACACCACCATACGAGCGGAATCGCGCATCGAGGTCGTCTGGATCGGGCTCGCGGAGCAGGATGAAGATCGCCGAGTCACCGGCTGCGACCGTGGCGCGGATGTTGTCCACGAACTCGTCGGAGACTCCGAGCTCGTTCTTCCACCACGAGTCATCGACCGCGCCGTGCTTGGCGCCGATGATCGAACCGCCGACGGCGCCGGCGACGAACGTGGTGGCGGCCGCCACGGTGCCCACACCCGCGGTGACCGGAAGCGCGAGCGCGGCGAGCACGATCCCGACGAACGAGCCGAGTAATCCGCCGACGATCGCACCTTCGCCTTTCGACGATTGGTAGCTGCGATCGATGGTCAGCTCTCCACGATCGTTTCGATACGCTGCCACGGCGCCGTGGAGATTGGCCGACCAAGCTTCGTCGCGCGCCCTGATCTGGCCCAGTACAACCGCGGCCCGTTCGATGTCCTGCTTGAAGGCGACGACGACGAGCTCTGACATGCCCCGATCATATGCCGTCAGCTGCCCCGTGGTTGCAACGTGCGCCTCCGCGCGGTGCCGATGGTGCGAACGCGCGGTGAGCGCCGTTTCGTGACCTTGCTGCCGATCGTTTGCTCCCGCGTCATCGCGAGATTCGCTCGAGGGACTTGTTCGTCGCGGACGGCCCGGCAAGCGCGAGCAACCCCGCGATGAGCCCGGTGCAGCCGATCGCGGTGAAGCCGGCGCGAAACGACCAGGCCGTGACGAGCACGGGTAAGCCGAGCGCGCCGACGGCGCCTCCGAGGTGCCCGAGCCCGTCGCTCAGGGCGAATCCTGTGGCGCGCGCCCTCGTCGGGTAGCTCTCGACCGTGAACGTGTAGGTTATTTGGAGGTACATGCCGAGCGCCATCGAGCCGAGGAACGAGCCGGTCGCGATCACGACGTCGCTCGCCAAGCTTCCGATCGCGAGCATGCCGCCGAGCCACAACACCGTCGACCCGACGATCAGCAGCTTCCGCTCCAGGCGGTCGGCCAGCGCGTACATGACGAGCGCGCCGACCGGATACCCGAGCGCCCCCACGGCGAGATACCCGAGCGAGCTCGCGATCCCGATGTGCTGGCTCGCGAGCAGCGTGGGCGCGTCGCCGAGGAAACCGTAGTTGCCGACGTACCAGAAGAACCACATCGCCGCGAAGATCGCGAGCCGGCCGGCATAAGGTCGGTGAAAGAGATAGCTCGTCGGGAAGCGCCCGCGCTCGCTGCTGATCGGCTCCGGGTGCGGCTCGGCGAGCGCGACGCCCTTCGCCTTCGCCACCGTCTCCATCTCGGAGACCAGCTGCTCCGCTTCGTCGATCTTGCCGTGCAGCACGAGCCAGCGCGGCGACTCCGGTAGCCGCGACCGCATCGCCAACGCGATCACGGCGATCGCGCCGCCGATGACAAACAGCAGTCTCCAGCCGAACGAATAGTGGGGCACGAGCGCCAGCGCGACGAACGGCGTGACGGTCTGGCCGATGATGCCGATCAAGAACGTGAGGACCGAGATCCTGCCGCGCTTGCCCGCAGGCGCCATCTCGCCGAGGTACGTCGACACGAGGTTGAGATCGGCGCCGACGCCCATGCCCGTGACGAACCGCCAGAACGACAGGCTGACCAGGCCGGTCGCCGCCGCATCGCCGAACGAGCCGACGGCCGTGAGCAGCATGGTGAACAGCATGGTGCGGTACCGACCGTAGCGATCGGCCATCGTCCCGATCACGTACGAGCCCGCGATGTACCCGACGAGGCCGACCGCGAGCGCGACGAACAACGATTCGTTCCCCGTGAGATCGAGCTGTCGCCCGATCGCGGGCATCGCATAGCCGATGTCCGTGATGTCGTAGAACGTAAAGAAGTAGCCGATGCCGATGATGATCAGGAACGACCGCGAGAACGACCACACCGGGATCCGATTCATCCGGCCAAGGACGTTCGCGCCCTTCGTCGCGATCTCGTCGCGATCGTCGCTGGCGTCGCCGCCGGTCATGGTTTCTCGCGACCACATTTGCACACGTCGTGCGATGGAGCACGGGTGGCGCGGACTCGCCGGGTGGTCAGCCCGATCGCGTGCGCGCGTCCCCTGTCGGCGACGTCGATACCGGCGCGGGGAACAGCCCGAGCTGCCGCGCCACGCGATCGCGATCTGCCCCCGAGACCGGCAAGAGCGGCAGGACTTGCCGGTATCCGCTGCCGATCGCCGGCGCGCAGCGCTCCCCGGGGACGTAGCCGCCCCCGAGGTCCGCCTCCCGAACGGTCGCATTGTCCTCGCTGTCGGCCTGTCGGCTCAGCAACTCCGGCGAGGCGTGCTCGCGAAGGACGCGGCCCAGCGCGGAAGCGAGATCGTGGGCGGCGCGCACGCTGGAGTTGAGGCCCAGCGAGGCACCTAGCGGCAGCGCGTTCGCGGCCGCACCGAGCAGCCACACCGTCGACGTCGACGGGCGGGCCGCGATCCCTACCGGCATTCGCTCGAGCTGGCCCTGGCGCAGCTCACCCAGTGGTGTGCCGAGGTCGGGCAAGTAGCGCGCGACGAGCCTTGCCAGATCGTCGGCATCGGGTGCGGTACCGGCCGCCACGCGGGCATCGAGGCGCTCCGACGGCGGTAGCTGCAACGCGATCCTCGTGCCTCCGCCCGCAAGCGGCCACAGCGCGACGGTCGCCTCGCCGAGCGCGATCCTGATCTCGCGGCCCAGCGGTGGTCCGCCGTCGACCTCGAACACCGCGATCAGCTCCGGCGGCGCGAGCGTGCGCCATGGTAGCTCGAGCTGGCCGCGGACCAGCGAGTCGGCACCGTCCGCGCCGATCAGGAACGGGGGCTCGCGACGGAGGATGCGGCGCACCATGTGCTCCTCGTGAGCGACCACGTAGCCCGTCGGCTCGCTATCGATGACGTCGACGTTCGCGATCACGCGGTCGCGGCTCGCCTCGATGTTGCCGAGCCGGTGCCGCCACTGGACCGCGACGTGGCGGTCACGCAGTTGATGCACGAGCTTGTCGCACAGCCGCCAGCACGGCACGACCGCGGCATAGCCGAACCCCGACGGTGAGTCCCGAAGGTCCAGCGCCGCGACGCGCGCACCGCGGTCGTAGATCGCCACGGTATCGATCGCGGCAGCTTCATCGGCCAGGTCGAGCTCCACGCCCGCGTCCTCGAGCCGCGCCAGCGTATCGGGATGCAGCACGACCGAGAGCTTGTCGGTCCGCGGCGCCCACGAGCCATCGACGATCTCGACTTCGATCCCGCGCTCTCGCAGGAACAGCGCGGCCGCGAGCCCGACCGGTCCTGCGCCAACGACTAGAGTGTGGTCGGTCTTGCGATGCGCCATGCGGCACCTTCGTCGAGAAGTCTGCTCTTGGAAGAAGCAAGTCGCGTACCGGATCATGGCGCGGCCGAGGCGCTGGATCCGCGCTGTTCGGGAGCCGCCGGCCTGCTGGTCGCGACGTTTACGCGCGTGCGTCTGCGCGTACAGCGCGCGGGTACGCACGAGATCGACCGCGACCCCGCGCCTGTCCTTGTATGCCAGCGCGAGTGCATCGCACTCGTGCCCATCTTTGCTGCACGCTTGCTCGAGGAACGCCAACGCTCGCCTGGGATCGGCCGCGACACCCTCGCCGTGATCGAGTGCGAGGCCTTGCGCCGTGCAACCCCCGGCGACGTCCAGCTTGCACGCGCGCTCGAACGCCGCATACGCGTGCTTCGGTTCGGCCGGCCCCCGAGCCCGTTGCGCCACTCCACGCCAAGGTCGAAACATCCAGGTCCGTATCCGCTGTCACACGCCGTGGTCAAGAGTCCTCTCGCGAGGCGGAAATCCTGGTCGGGATCGCCAGTGGATCCGATGTGGTGGCCGAGGTCGTTGCCCACGAGCCCGCACGCGAAGTGCCCGGCCCGGTCTTTCACGTTGCATGCGGCCACGAAGTACTTGTGCGCGCCTTCGACGTCGGACTTGCCGAGCTTACCTTCGCGGAGCACGTACCCCGCCGCGACGCAGCTCCTCGAATAATGCAGCGTGCAGCCGTGATCGAACGCATCCAACGCCTGAGCTGCGGCCTTCGGTTCGAGCTTGGTGCCCAGCGCGTAGCACGCGTCGCCGCTCCCACATGGTGCGGGGTCCGCCGCCGCCGTTGCTGCGACTGCTGCGATCATTGCGTGTGCGACGAGCTTACGAGCGCCGACCTTATCTCGGCAGCCCGATCGAGAACGACTACGAAGACGTCCGCCGTCAACATGCGTGGCAGTGAAACCGCCCTACGCGGCGACCTGACGGCAGGCGCTCGACGACGTCATCTGTGGACCTGTAAGCAGTGAGCGCGGTCGCCGTTGTTGGACGTCATGCGGATGTTTATCCTCGGAGTGCTCGTCACCGCCGGCTGCTGGCGACTCCACGCGAGCCGCACGTTCCCGATGCCCACGCGGCCGGATCGGCAGTGCACCGCTGGCTGGAACGAGCTGTGGATCTGGGATTGCCTCGAAGGACAGCACGTCGTGATCCATCAGTTCTGCGGCGAGTGGGGCGGATGCAAGCCGCCGCTCAAGGACGTCTATGCGTGTGGCGAGACCTCGGGCTACGAGCGGTCCATCCAGCCCGGCCACTGCGACATCAGTGCGCCCGGCTGGTGACGGTTACCCGCGTGCGGCTCGGGCTTGTCCGTAGTGCCTGCCTTGTCCGACCGCCGGCGATCCCGGCGACGACGCCCGATCAACAGCGCCACGAGCGCGGAGATCGGCGCGGCTCCCAGGCCGGTGCCACCCGCGGCACAGCCGCCGCCATGGGAGCCATCGCCGGCACCGGAACCGGAGCCACCGCCGGAGCCGGAGCCGCCGCCAGAGCCGGAGCCGGAGCCGGAGCCGCTACCGCTGCCGCTTCCCGAGCCCGAGCCGCACGAGCCGGTGTCGATCATGACGCAGGTCCCGTCGGCGGTCGCGCCAGCCGCCACGCTGCACGCTTCGCAGTCGTTCGGATCACCGCCGCCGCATGCGGTGTCGCAACACACGCCGTCGACGCAGAATCCGGTCGCACAGCCGGTGGCGTCGTCGCATCCACCGCCGTCGGGCGCGACCGTCAACACCCGCGACTCGACGCGTGGCGCACCATACGGCGCTTGCAGCACGACCCGGCCATAGACGACGGAGGCGGTCGAGTCGCCGGTGGCCGCGAGGCCGATCGTCGGCAGCACGCCCGATGCGGCCACGAGCGGCGACGCATCCAGCACGCTGCCATCGCTCGCGATCCGCGCCGCGTGAAGCGTGTACGTCAAGGTGTCGGTGCTGTCGGCCCACATCACGACGTAGTCGCCGACATACGCGACCATGCTCGGCTCGACATAGCTTGCGACGGGAGAGATCACGATCGGCGTCGCATCGACGATCGCGCCCGACGCCATCACGCGTGCGCCGAGCACGCGAGTCGAGAGACCGGCGTTCCAAGCCACGAAGAAGTCGGTTCCATTCGACGTCACGGCGGGCGCGTAGTCGTAGCTGGCGGGGCCGACGACGATCGGCGTCGCATCGCTCACGACACCCGCCGGGGTAACGCGCACCGCCGCGATGGTGTCGTGCGTGCTGTCTTCCCACGCGACGAGCGCTTCGCCGCCGTTGCTCGCGATCGCCGGCGTCAGCTCCGTCGAAGCTCCGGCGTCGAGTTGGAACGCGGCGGTATCGAGGATCGTGCCATCGGGGCGCACGCGCACGCCCTCGATGCGGTACTGCGCCGCCCACACGACGAGGTACACACCGCCGACGTACGCGACGCGCGGGTTCGCGACGAACGACGAGGTCGTCGGCAAGTGCAGCGGGACGGCATCGAGCACGCTACCGTCACCGGCGACCCGCGCGGCCGTGATCCAGCCGCTGCTGGCGGCGACCACGAGATAGTCAGAACCATCCGACGCGACCGCCGGCATATTGGCCGAGAAAGGAATGACCTCGAACGAGTGGGCGTCGAGCGCCGTGCCATCGGGGGCGAGTCGCACCGCGTACGTGCAGCCGCTCGTGCCATTGGCGCAGCGCGAGTCGACCCACACCGCGAGCGAGCTCGTCGCCGCGCTCGCGATCGCCGGCGTCTGCTCGGTGTTCGCCGCCGTCGAGATCGCGATCGCCGACGGATCGAGAATGACACCGGCGGTCGACACGCGCGTGCCATACACGCTGGACTCGCCGTTGTTGTGCGGGTATCCCGACCACGCCGCGAGCACGCCGGATGCACCGCGCGCGAGCGCAGGTCCAGCGAAGCCGATGCTCGACGGCGAGAGCGTCAGCGCCGGTGCGTCGCGCACGACGCCCGCCGGTGACACGCGCGTCCCGGCGATCCCCGATCCGGTCGTCCACGCGACCAGCTGATCGCTGCCGTCGAATGCGATCGCGGGCTGGCTGCCTTGCGAGCTGATCACGAGCTCGGAACCCAGCGTCGCACCCGAGGTTGCCATCCGTTGGCCGTGGATCGCATTCGGGAATGTGTGGGCATCCTGCCAGGCGACGAGGTAGCTCGTGCCGTCGAACGCGACCACCGGCGACTCCTGGCCGGTCGTCGATGCGCCGAGGGGAATCCCGTCCGCGTCGAGCACGGATAGGGATGTGGTGACGCGCGCGACGTAGATCTCCGAGTAGGCGGAGCCAAGCCGTGAGTCTTGCCACGCGACGAGGACGTTCGTGCCGTCGAACGCGACGCGCGAGTTGCTTTGCGACCCGAGCGCGCCGCTGATCGTGACCGGTCCCTGGACGACCGTGCCGTCGGTACCGACGCGTAGGCCGACGATGTCCGGGTTCGATGTCGCGGTCGTGTACGCCACGAGATAGTCGCTGCCGTCGAACACGACGTCCGGCGACTCGCCCGCGGTCGCGAGCTCGATCGGCGACGCATCCAGCACGGTGCCCGCAGGGGACACGCGATCCGCGTACACGCGATTCGACTCGGTCATCCACACCACGAGATAGTTGGTGCCGTCGAACGCGACGCGCGGCGCGAGCAAGGTGTCCTGGATGGGCGCCGAGATCCGGAACCCGACGGGATCGAGCACCGCGCCTCCCGCCGAGACTCGCGCGCCGAAGATCTCGGGAGATCCGAGCTCGCGGAAGTCGCTCCACACCACGAGGTAGTTGGTGCCGTCGAACGCGACCGCGGCTCCCTGTTTCGTACCGAACGAAACGCCCGCGACCGGAGGATCGACCGCGACCTCCGCGGAGAACGGCGTGGCGCCGGCGGTGGCTGCGGTCACGCCGATGCAGAGCAGGATCGAGCAGGTGTGATTCATCGTGCGCCAGCGGGTTTGCAACGCACGTGCCCCGCGCAACCGGGTGCGAATGCAGCCCTCGTGACCCGGCGAGCGTCGTCGCGCGTTCACGTGCGCCCCAAGGCTTCGCACGCGGTCACTGCCGCGTAACATTGCAGCGCGATGACAACGCGGACGACGCTCGTGACGATGGGCGCGGCGGCGGTCACGCTGGCGATGGCGATCGCGCTGCTGTCCTGGTGATCACTTCGGCAGCACGAAGTCGTGGCTGACCTTGATGCCGTGCTGCGTCGCGGGGAAGCGCAGGCGCTCGACGTGCCCCTCGATGCAGTCGAGCGCGGAGCCCGAAGCGTCGACCGGTCCCAGGCTCATCGCGACCTCGCCGCTCGGCAGGACCGTGATGTCGTAGGTGACGCGAGCGGGGCCGACGCAGTCGGAGAGATCGACTTGAACGACCGCGGCGACCACGGTCGCGGCCGCGGGCGCGTCGGGAAGCTTCGGCTTCGGTTTCGGCTTCGGCTTACGCGCCGGCGCCGCGTGCACGCGTGGCCGGGCGGGTGCGGATACGCGCTCGGTTTCGGCGCGAGCCTCGTCGGCGCGCTGCTCGGCGGCGACGCGCTGCGCCTCGGCCTGGGCGACCGCCGCACGCTCGCGGGCGCGCACTTGGTCGATCGCCGAGGTCTCAGGGGGTACAGTGGTCGACACTGGCGCGGCGGGCGATCGAGCGTGCACCGCGAACGCGAGGCCGAGCGCCGCGACCGCGATCCCGACGGCGACCGACGCCAGGACCGACATCCGCGCGGCGGACGGCGCGACGGCCGGGGGCTCCGCCGTGATCGCGCGGTCCTCGGGCGCGGCCACCGCGGCCGGCAACCACGACGTCTGTCCGCAGTACGCGCACGACACCTGCTCCTGCCCGGGCACGACCTGCAGTGGCGCATCGCAGTTGGGGCAGCGAATCGAGGTCGCGGGGTCCACCGCTTCCAGCTTACCGCGGCGGCGGCCGGCCGATCAGCGCGGACGCCTTCGCGACGTCGTGGCGGCCGAGCGCTGCGCCGGCAGCTTCGGGATCGCGCGCGACGAGGGCGAGACCGCGTCGCGCGAGATCAGCGCGTGCGAACCGGTCGAGGTTGGAATCGACGTTCGCGAACACCACCTCGTGCACCGTGCCGTAGTGCGCGGCACCTCCCGCGCGGACGAGCATGACATGCGAGGACGCCGCTCGGCGTCAGCCGAGGGCGCCCTCCACGAAGTGGAGGCGGCGGGAGTCGAAACGTTAGGACACATCTTTCTCGACGAGCACTTGCCCGATTCTTCGAGACAAACGGCCCGACTGATTCCCGCTGCCGCCTTCGTATGGCGTCTGCTTTTGCAGCGTCCGTGGCAGCGCCGACGTGATCAGCCGAACTCGATCGTGAGATTGCCTAGATCGATAATCGCTCGCGCAGCTCTTAAGAAGTCCATGCCGATGATCCCACCGAATTCGAAGCCGTAGTCCATCTCGCCGATCTCGACTTCGAATCCATCGAGGCCGTGATCGCCGACCGCGAATCGATCGACTTGCCTCATGAAGACGTGCTCGTGGCCGCCGACACCTCGAAGCCGACGCAGCTGATCGCGCGGCTCGAGATAGATGTCAGCCTCCGCCGCGAGGTCGGCGTTGATCACTGTACTCACCGCACCCGTGTCCACCAGGACGTCTGGGATCTCGACCGTCGTGCCTCGGTACCTCAGGGTCGCGGTGACATATACGAGCTCATGCTGGGAGATGAGTTGCACGCAGCCCCCGGACGCCAAGCCAAAGACGTTCTTCGATCTCTAATTCGACCATGCTCGTGTGCACGAAGCAGAACTCGCGGTGCGGATGCTCGCGTCGGAGCTCGGCGTAGCGCTTCATCGTTGCTCGCCCGTCGGGGCAATGGTCGATCACTGCGATCCTGTCGTAGACGCGATGATCGTTCTCAGAGTGTGCGTCCAACGCCTCGATCACGAGCCATTGATCTGGATGTGCCTCGCGCACTTCGGGCCAACGCATGAACCAGCGTAGTCGCTGAATCTGACATCGAGCAACTTCCGCGCGAGGCGGCGGGTGTTTCTATGGAGAGATCCCATTTCTCGACGACAGCATCGTGGCAGCGCGTGAAGAAAGACACGCCACCATGGCCTCAACATGTGGAAACCATAGTCGAATAGATAGTGGAGGCGGCGGGAGTCGACGACGCGCAGCAACGGAGTTGCAAGCGGCGCGGCACCTCCCGCGCGGACGAGCATGAAATGCGAGGACGCCGCTCGGCGAAGCCGAGCGCGCCCTCCACGAAGTGGAGGCGGCGGGAGTCGAAGGCGGCCTGAAGGATTCACGAGTTCCAAATCGGATGGGAATCGTGGAGGTTTGAGCCGGCGCGCGAGACCCATCCGTGTCGCTTCGTGCTGCTCCGCGATCACGGATTCAGGGAGGTGCCTGACATGAAGCGCTAAGTCCATCGAGTGCGCCAAGCAACCACGAGTCGTCGGGATTGAGGGACAGCAAGCGCTGATCGCCGCTTGCCGTGAACGCCGCGTTGCCAGAGTGCACTTGTCGATAAGACTGCATCGTCAGATCGGGCGCGCACGTGGCCGTGCAGGGAGTTGCAGCATGTGCTGTCTCCAAAGACGCGAACAGCGAGGGATCATACTGAAATCGGATCCGTGGATCGCTGGGGTTCACCGCGTAGCGAAAGCCCCGCACGAAGACGTTTCCGTCGATCTCGATCCTTGGCCATGCGAACAGCTCGTCGCTTGCCTTCGCGAACCCCATCGCAAGTCCGCCTCCAACGCCGGCCGTGGAATTGCCCTGGTGTTTGATGATGTCCCACATCACGCTGCCGAACGCATGGAACGAATGGCCAGGTGGTTTCGATTGCTCGATCGCGTCGCACACGATCGGGACGTACTCAGTCGCGCCGGTGACAACATAAGACCGCTCGCCAGGACGCGGGCGCCACACCGAGATGTCCCCGTACGAGTGTTCGATCGCACCTTGGCGTTCTTCGCGACGTGAAAGGCGAACAACGAATCGCACGGCTTGTGGATCACAGGAACCTGGCCACGTGATTCGCGATCAGCTTCGGGTCCTCCTGAAACATCGCGAAGGTTGCGCAGAGGGCCGTGTCGCGCTCTTCGACGGTCTTGTAAAAGCGATTGTGGGTGGTTCGTTTCTTGGTCACTTTCCAGACACCTTCAATCGCATTGAACTCGGGCGAATAGGGCGGCAGTCGGAACAGCTCGATGCGATGGCGGTTCTCCTTTAGCCACAGCTTTCCGTCTTCCTTGAGATTGTGGCAGGGACCGTTGTCGATGATCAGGAAGATCTTGCGCCGGGTTCGAGCAACGACCTGCTTGAGGAAGTCGAAGAACGTGAGTCCGTTGAAGACGGGCGCAAACTTGTAGTGGAACCGTGGTCGTTGCTCGAGCGTAACGACGCCGAAGACGTGCGCCGTCTTGCGCATGCCGAACGTGTCTACGCGGGGCTGGCAGCCAACTCGGGACCACGTTTGGTGGAGCGTCCCGTCGAGCCAGAAGCTGGCCTCGTCGCCGAAGGCAACGACGCCGCGGCACTGGCGCGCTTTTTTTAATCTTCGGCAAGGTCTCTCGCAGCCACGTGGCCTGCCGCGCAGATCGGCTCGGGCCAGCCGTTTACGCGGCCGCTGGACCGAGAACTTGAGTTGGTGCAGGAGCCTCGGCACGTGATGATTGTGATAGCGAACGCCGAACCGCTCCTCGATCAGGTCGCCGATCATCGGACCGGTCCAGACACCGGACTGATAGCCTGCCTGCATCGGGCCCAGTTCAATGATGATCCCCAGAGCCTCGCGTTGCTCGTCGGTGAGCTTCGGCGCAGGGCCTTCGGCAATCGAAGTCCGAAGCCCCTCAACGTGATCGACGTCGTACCACTGGAGCCAGCGATTGACGGAGCCGCGTGTGATGCCGAAGTCGACCGCGATGTGCGTGACTTTTCGTCCATCGATGTATGCACGAACAGCACGGCCCCGACGCCATTCGCCGAGGTCGTTCTTGAGTTGCGCTTCGACGATAAAATCGTCGAGCTGTTTGAGCTGCGTGCCACGGCGACGCGAGCGACGAATTGCCTTGCCTGGTTGAGATCGAGCCACGATCGCCGCACGATGATCCTCTCGGGATCCTTCGTCAATAGGCGAGGATCTCAGCCTGTGCGATCTGTTTAGACCTGGCGTGTTGTCGCTGAAGAATCCCGCGAGGATCAAGGTTACGTCGCGAACATCTGAGTTCGCGAAGACTTGTTGGAATTCTCCGAAGATCGCCTCGAGGTGCATTCGGAATGGCGTCGGCCCACAGCGAGTGGCGCTTCCCGACTTTTCGTCGGTGCGCGTGATACCAGGTAATAAATGGACGCGCGGCTTCGACGGCCATCACGAAGGGAATTAAGTCACCCGAGGCGACGGCCGCACTCCGCTCGCTCAATGTCACGGCCTTAACAGAGTTGTCGAGGCGCTTGCCTTCCGAGGTGAGGCGCGAGTCCGCCATCAGAATCACCTGCGAATCGTCGGGATTCTGGTCCGCAGGTCGAGATGCGAAACCCAACGCGAGTGTCATCTAGGCCACGTTATCGTACGTCCGTCCCGAAGACTTGCATTTCCCGCTCGACGCCACGAATGAAATGTTGCCGAGCGGTCTGTTGCCCGACGAGGCAACGTCGCCACGCAGGACGACAGAGCATGAGCTCAGCACAGCGGGCCCCAGGACGACGACGACGCGTGCGCCGGAGCAAGCTATGCATGTGCCGCAAGAAGCGGCGCTAGCCGATCGATCTCTCTCGACACTTCGTGAGCAATCTCTTCGGGGATGCTGAGCACGATCGTGAGCGTCGCATTGTACGGCGTACCCGGCGGCGCGCCTGCGAGCGCGCGGCAACCTTCTTCGAACACGCGATCGATTTCGCTCGGAACGTTTTCGACAGCTAGCTGTGCCTGGCTCATGAACTTCGGAAGGAGCTCGAGGATCCGGTCCGTCTCTTTCGACGCGCAAGTTGTGTGAATCCACTCGAGGCCCCATCGGACTAATCGCCGGTAGAGGTCCCCGACACGGTGAGCTACGTACTCCAGCAGCTCAGGGTCGCCAGGTTGTCCCGGTGGACCTAGGCCATCGGCGAGACTGTTTCGATGAGACGGGTGAAGGTCTTCAGCGCTGAGGTCGCGTCGTGCATCGACGACCGGATCGCCTGGGGCAACTCAGGAGGTTGGAGCACCCGTGGCACACTCACGACGATGCCGTACTTCAGGTCTCGCGCTTCGTCACGACTGCTAGCGATCTCGTCGCGAAGTAGCTGGCCGAATAGACGATGCGACCACCCGAGTGAGCGCTCGGCCACGATCCGCGCGGCCTCGATGCTGATCGTGCGCCCGTTCAACGTCGGCGTGGCCTCTTTGGAAGGGCGCTCGCCGATGTTTTCCTGAACGTAGGCCTCGTGCTGTCGCTTCCAAGAACCCAGTACTTCGACAGTGTACCGAACCACGTCGCGATCGACCTGGGTGGCGTGTGTCGCGCATAGCCAGATCCCGTTCTCTACCGACGACCGCCCCTCGCTCGTCATTTGACCGTCGAAACGAGGTCCTCGAACTCCGCAATCGTACCATGCGCTAGCGTAGTTACGTGGAGCGGTCTCACTGGATCGAGCGCATCGCCCGCGCACGCGCCAACCATAACGTGGTGTGGCTGGCAGGCGTTCGGCGCGTTGGCAAGACGACCCTCGCCAAGGCCCTGCCGCACGCGCGCTACTTCGGCGCATAGGCCACGTGCAACTGCGACGTCGCTGACCCCGACGTGCTCGAGGCGACGTTCCTCGAAGACTTCCACGCGTTCGATCCGGTCGAGCGCTCGCTGCCGCTCACGCCGGACGTCGGCGGTCTGCCCGACGAGGCCACCGTCGCCGACCTGGTGCGGGCGACGCTCGCGCGGGGCGGCCGAGCAGCGTCCGCGTCGCCCGGACGGACGCCGAGCGGAGGGCAGCTGTGATGGCTGCAGCGGGGGCCCGGCGGACCGCGCGCATGGTCGGGTAGCCTGGCGAGCTGACTCGCCGGGCTACCCGACCGCACCCATATCGGCGTCGATCACCCAGCCGATAGTCACTGCCCTGCCATGAAGACGAGCGGGTAATCGACCACAGCTCGCTCGTCGAACCGCGCGCCGGCGGGCACCGCGAACGCGAGGATCTGCTCGCACACACATGCGTCGACCGTCGCGTCGAAGCCGCGGATCGCGACGTTGCCGACGGCACCGGCGCGATCGACCTGAAACGACTCGTAAAGGTCGCCGCCGACGCCCGGCTCGCGCGCCAGCAGTTGCTGATAACATGCCAGGATCGGACGATGGCGCTGGCGCATCAGCTCGCGCACGGGATCGGGAAACGTCGTCGGCGGCTCGGGGGGCAGTGCGGGCGGAGATTCCTCGGCGAATCCTTCGAGTCTCGGCGGTACATAGGTCGGAGCGAATGAGCGCAGCGGCGGCACACGCGGACCACAGCGCGTCACACCATCGGCGTCGCGAACCACTTACGAAAACAAAGAAGGCCTCGCATCTGCTCACGAGACCCTTCGTTTCCTGGTGGAGCCAAAGGGGGATCGAATCCTGACCCCTAGAGTGCGATTCCAGGCGGCTTGGGGCCATTCCGCGAACTTAGGAGCCGCCGACGTTACCAGGTTCGAGGGAGCTTCGTGGAACGCCGAGCCCTACGAGTGGGTCTCGATCAGAAACACGCGCTCGGTAACATCGATCGGCTGTCTCGCCCTTCGTTTCTGGGGCAGCCAACCAACTGAGCGATCGGCTCCGTCAGAGCATAGAGATGGACATCACGATCGGTTGATCGGCCAATTCTTCGGAGACGCCGCCGCTAAGCGATCGCCCCTCTCGGGCCAAGGCGACGACAAAGTTCCGCTCAGAAAATTCCGACCGGAGTTCGTACAGGAAGCTACCGGTAACATGATAGTGCAGCTGACCGAGGAGCATCGGGTCCTCATCGGCTGGTGTCAGCTCGAGACCGAGCTGCAACGATTGTCCGTAACGCGAGGCGAACTCGGCGTCCGGTAGCAGCTTTTCGATATCAACGAAGAAGCTGGTTCGTGGACGCGGCGGTGGCATCGAGACGGATGCTTCGCCTTGCGTGGACACGACCCGACTCGTTTCCCTCGGCGCGAAAGTTAATGCCGACAGTCGGCGCTTCGAGAACAGCAATGGCAACGAGACCTTCAGGAAGCTGAAAACGAAGTTGCACATGATGGAGCTGATGCTTACTTGTGGAGCGGATCACCACTTCGTGGTCGCGGTACAGCGCTGTCTCTTTGCTCGTCACGACCTCCTGTCCAAAGACGAAGAGCCCCGTGTTGGTTTTGAACTTGATCTGCGGCAAACCAGGAACGAAGTCTCCGCTCCGCAGCCACTCGTCGTGCTCACGTTTCCATGTGCGAAGGAGCGCAGGAGGGAATGCGGCTTCGTCTCTATCGACGATGTCGGCGCACGGGCCACAGAGCCAGATGCCGTTGGAAAAGGCTGAACGCTCGGGCCGGGCTTTGGCTGGCATCGTATCGTGCACCACCTGGGGAAGCGCCAAGTATGTGCGCCGCTCGCCCGGTCTTTATCGATGCGGCCTCATCAGAAAGGCTAGGCAAGATTGTCCGCGTTCGACAGCGGGGGCGCGAGCAGAGAAAGGCGGCTCGCTCACGGAGTAAGCGAATTGTCAGCTGACTAAAGTTGTCTCGTGGCAGCGACACGTGGCCATTCTACGCCGCAGTTGGCTACGACTAGAGGTCGATGCCATAATGCGGCGATGGGGTCGGAGGTGAGTGAAGAGGGCGGTCCTGTGGCCACCGCGAACCCAAGAGCGGTTGACGCTCAGGATGACCGACTGATCGCCTTGTGGAAGGAACAGGAGGCGATCGCGATGCACTTCAACGACCTCATCGCGCGCTTCAGAATCCAGAGCGCTCGGCGGTACCGCCGCGATCGGTGCCGTCGGTGCCCTGGTCACTGAAGCTTACCGCCAAGACGGGCGGAACTGTGCCAACAGTCGCGTGGACGATTTTCGCTCTGATGTCGTTCTTGTTTGTCGCGTGGACTGCGCTTTGGATGCTCGACTATGGCTACTACCAGCGGCTTCTCGGTGGCGCGGTGCGGACGCTACTCGATTTCGAAAAAACGTTGCCCTCGTACGCTGCGCGAGTAAGCACTCGCATTGAAGAGAACTTCAGGACCGCGTATCACGGCCATTTTTGGTTCTATGCATTGATACACGGTGCGCTCGGGATGCTCGCGATGTTCGCTCTATACGACGCGGCCGGATGGGGAGGCTGGCTTGCTCTCGGAATGACCGTCATCGCAGGATGGACGACCGCTGTGCTATGCAACGTCTGGCCGTCGTCGGCTTCAAGAGCGAAGGCCGCACTGGCGCGAACCGAGTTCGTGGCTAACAAGATCGTGGAGGTGGCTGAAGCACGGTCCGCTGCGATTAGAAAAAAGGCAGAAGCGAAGGCTGTAGCGAGAACAACAAAGGCGAAGGCGAAAGCAGATGCAGCGCAGACGGCGCGCCTGGCCCTCGATGAAGTCCGAGCACAGAGGGAGCGCGCGAAGGAGCTAAAGCGCGACGACCGGGCGTAGAAGTGATCCGCGAGCTCTGTTGGGTGGGTCGTTGCACTAGCAGAGCGAGAAGCGTCGCTCTTGCGAAAGGATCTCAACGATTCCATTGGAATATGCGCTCTCGCTGCTGGCCAATCGACAGGGCGCGCGCCCTGTTATTTCTCGCAAGCACAAAGCGAAGACTGGAGCGCCAACTCACGGTAGCTGCCGACTTGCGCGCGCAGCTGACGGCTGAGTATCGAGAGCTGCTGTTCCAACAAGGCGACGCTCTCGCGCTTGGAAAAGAGCTGCAAAGCTCGCCTGACGATCTCGCCGATGTCTTCTCGATGTGTCGGCGTGGGAGTGACTTCCTGTTGCTTGGCGATCGGGGACGCGCTGAGGAGTGGTATCGTGACGCCCTCTCTCGCTCTAGCACCGGTGATGAAAAATACTCCGCGCTGTGGGGACTCCGCCCCGAAGCTCGAAATACGGCACTCCGCGCGAGACTCGAACGTGATCGTGGTTGCTGAACTGCCCTGATCGCGACGTCGACGACGTCGCGGATCGACTCGTCCAAGATCAACTACGGTGGCGACGCTTCTGCGGAGAAAAGTGCGCTCGAGAGTTCTTCGCCGCTGAACACTTCGAGATGGTCGAGACGTTCAGCTCGTGTGACTACTGCGCGGTCCGAGGCCCGGCCGCGCTGATGCGGTGCCCGAGTTGCGGAGCCGCGCGACAGAGCTGACGGGGTGAGCAACGTTTGCTATGGCGATCTCTGTCGCGTCATTGGTACCGAGATCTTCCGCGACGATATTACGGAACCGTACTAAACCAGACCTCTTAGATGGACACGAGGGAGCGCATCCTGCTTCCGTTGCACGACGCGACGTCCGGTCTCGAGATGACGTCGCCCCGCTGTTCTTGCATCTTCTACTCTTCGAAAGCGTGATCCTTCAGTCGATCAGGCTCACCGATGTTGCTGCGCTCGTTCGAGCCATCGGCGCTGAACAAACGATCGAGTCCTGGACTCGGGGTGCGTTCACATTCGGGTCACGCCCGAGACGCTCGGGTACCCGGACGATCCCGATTGGAGTGCGGGTTCGTGACCGTCGACATATCGGATCCGGAGGCGGATCTGAGCGCCGCGATGCACGATGCGTTCGGCGTGTTGGCCCTCCCGAAACCGATCCGGAACAAGCTCAAGCTCGCGGTGGTACGCCGATGTCTTCGTGGTGGTTCGACACCGCACGGACGGGTGGCGATCGACGATGCGCTCGTCGAGATCACAGGTCAGTCGGCTGCATTTCTCCGGGCCATTCAGCGCTCTGCGGAAAAATACGCCCCGGGATTGGTTGTTCCGCCGGGCGCGATTTCGTGTGAGATCGACGACCCACTGACCCACCAGCTGCGCTACACCGCCAAAGGGCTTGCCGACACCCGCGGTGGTCGCCGAGGTGGTTCGCCGAGCGAGCCTCGCCGTGGCGTCTCTGAATGCAGAGCTAGGTCGCATGGAGCGCGATAACGCCGTGACCGCACTCGACGACGAATCGACCGAGTTGATGGGAGCAAGGATCAACGCTCTGTGGCAAGGCTTCGACCCGACGGAGGGTGCCGACTCGTTCGCGCGACTCGTAACGCTGCTCGACCTACCCAGCTTCGACGACGGGATCCGGGACCGGAGCCTGAACGTAGAACGGTTTCTCGAGTTACGCTCCACCGACGAGTGCCTGAATTTTCGGGCATTCTTACACAGCGCCGGGACTCTAAGTGACGCCGAGCTACGCGCGCGAGCAACAAGCCTTCGCGCTCGGCTCGGCAACATCGTTCAGAGCGCTCCAGGGCGAATACTCCGATTCTTGGCGACGGCAGCGATAGGAGTTAGAGCAAGGGAAGCGTCAATTGGGGTCGCGGTGGGTGCCGGCGATTCGTTTCTGTTGGAGAAGCTGTTCCCGCGTTCCGGCATCGTCACATTCGTCGGGAAACAGTACCCATCGCTCTTCAAGGAATAGCCGGGCTGGTTCTACCCAGGCTGCATTCGAAGGCTCTCGAGGTTTGGGGGCGCGACTCCGCGCACCTGCGGCAGTGGGAGGCATTGACATGGTCCGCGGGAAACGATTTAGCTTTCAGCTATCGACAATCACCGAACTGGCTGAAGGCGATCTTTCGTTCTATCATTGCCGGCCGTAGGGCAACGCCAGCCAAGGGGGAGGACTAGATGACGGAATCTCAGAAGGGGAAGGACGCGGCGAACGAGACAAAGGCGCCTAAGAGTGCCGACCTCAATGAGCAGCTCCGCCAAGATGCGCGCGAGCTACGCGCGGTCGCCGAGAAGTACATCGTCGAAGAAGGCCGCGTGATCACGCGCGCGACGATCCCGCCCAAGATAAGGGCAGAACGATATCGCCGTGCAGGGGCCCATTCATGGGTCCCTTTTTTTATACTCGACGAATGTCTGCATTGGCGAAGCGGGTTGGGGTCGAGGTCGCGAGGCGGCCTTCGCAGGAGTTGGTTGTGCAGAGCGGCACCGACCTTGCCGAGTTCAACAGCGGCGTCAGCGAACTCCTCAGCGAGATAGCTCCCGATGATAAATCACCCAGGTTAACGCCCGAGCTGCTAGCGAGCGTCGAGGAGATCGCAAAGGTAAGCAACTCGACCCACTGCTCGAAGCGATCGCATCGGTTTGCGCGGTTCATCTCGACGAGCCGGGCCAGGTAGTCGACGTCAATCTGATGGTGCCGCTCAGAGACAAGGCGACGAGCTGGCCGCTGTGTGAGCAGAACGTGAACGCTACGAAGGCCTTCGGCCGCGATGTTCACAATCGGGCAGACGAGATCCTTCGGATCCACACGAGTACCAACTCGGGCTACGACGGGTTCTGGTTGCCGGTCTTTAGCGCGGTCTCTGCACACATGCCGGGGGCTGCGAAGGCGTTTCGTAACCAAACGCCTCAACGCATTTTCACGCGGCACGTCGGTAGCCATCATTTTGGCGACGCCCACGCAACCGAGGATATAGCGCGTGTGATCGCCTATCTGGCCAACGTCCCGTTCCAAGTCTTTCTAAGTTTTCCGATCGTTCGGGATCACGACACTATCGGCGTCATCAACGTCAACATCGAGCAGGACGAACTCAAGCTCTATAACCGCGCCGAGTTGTTGAGGTTGCATCACACACTGAGACCATTCCTTGTTGCCGTCGAGGCAACTCTCGATCAACTGGCGCTCGATGCTCCGGCGCCAACGCCGCCCGCTTGATGTCGCACTACATTCGCAGCGCCTCCGATTTCGCCCAAGCGATCAAGAAGGGCGTAACGATGGAGAGCAAGGTCCTGGACTTCAAGCGAACCATCAACAACTGGAACGCCCCGAAGTCCGCGCCGGATCGTGTCCGGCAAGACGCACAGATGGAACTCTGTCGCGACATCACGCAATTCGCGAACACGGATGGCGGTTGCCTCGTCGTCGGCGTCGATGAGACTGCGAACTCCGACGGTGTCAAGGTTGCTGGCGAGACGGTTTTCGTCAGCGACGGCGAAGGAATGCGAGCCTGGATCGAGCAGGCTGTCGCGAACTACTGCGTGCCGGCGACGTTTTCCATGGACGTGCATTCGGTCAAGCTTCTCGCCGGCACCATCTTGACGGTGAACGTTCCGCCATCGATGGCCACGGTATACATTTGGGACCGGCACGCGAAGACGATCGAGGTCCTCGCGCGCACCAGTTTTGGCAAGGCTTGGTTGAACCCCGGAGAGTTGGAACGTCACATCATGAACGGGTCGAGAGCGGCGCGCCTTTCATTCGAGGAAGTGATGTCCGAGGCCAAGTCAAGACGCGTCGAGGACGTTGAACTCGTCGGCGGTGTACAACGTCTCGCCGGTCGAGCGATCGGCCCGCTCGTCAACGGCCCGGTTCGAATCGGCATGATTCGTCCGACAACGTTCGACCTCATGATCCCGATAACCGGTGCCGGTGTCGTTGCGTTGACCGTGCCATTCGGCCTGCTGCGAGAGGTATGGCTAGATGCGTCGAGTCTGATCCACGTGATGCTTCACGTCGCAGTCCATTGGAACGATCGTTTTTCATTCCGTTAAGCTCAGAATCTAGTCCGTCAAGGACGACATCAGCGGAGCGAGATCTCGGGCACTGGAAGTCCTTGCGAGTCCTAAGGGGCCGCGAATGCAGAAGTCGGCCGGTCAACGTAGCTCCTTGCGCGGCTTGATGACGTAGTTCCAGTCGCCGTGGAAGTCGTCCCGCTCGATCTTCAGCGCGCGAAGTTCCTTGGCAGAGACCTTCTTGCCGGTCGGGTACTTGCGACGGTCGAGCCGGGCGCGGACGACGAGGCCGCCGCGGTTGGTCGTGTTGCCGATGAGATTGACGACCGTCTCGTAGGTGCGCAGCGGTCGGCCGCGCCAGTTGATCGAGATGAACGAGAACAGGCGATGCTCGACCTTGTTCCACTTGCTGGTGCCCGGCGGGAAGTGGCTGACGTGGATCGCGAGGTCGAGCTTGTCGGCGACGCGCTGCAGTTCGTGCTTCCACACGTGCGAGCGATAGCCGTTGCTGCCGCCCGCGTCGGCGGTGATGAAGATCTCGCGCGCCTCGGGGTAGCGCTTCGCGCCGACCTGCTTCCACCACGCCTCGATCGACGTGACCGCGAACACCGGCGTGTCGTGATCGACGCCCACGCTGACGAAGCCGTCGTTGGCGCCGACGTCGTAGACGCCGTACGGGATCGCCTTGCCGATCGCGTCGCGCGGGAAGTCGTGGACGTCGACCAACTCGGGCTCGCCCTTCGGCTGCCACTCGCGCCCGCCGTTCTTGAAGTTGCCGACCAGCTCCTTCTTCTTCGTGTCGACGGAGATCACCGGAACGCCGCGCTCGAGGCAGTCCTCGGCCTTCGCGTTGATGTGCTCGAACTGCGCGTTGCGATCCGGATGCTGCGCGCCTTCGACGGACTTGTTCGGCGCCTGCAGGCTGTAGCCGTGCTCGCGGAGCAGCTTGGCGACCGTCTTGTCGCTGATGCGGATGCCGTGCTGCGCGAACAACTCGGCCGCCAGCACGTGCGTGCTCTTGCACGTCCAGCGCAGCGGCGACTCCGGATCGCCCCGCGTCACCGGGTCGACGAGCTTCTCCAGCGCAGGCCACACCTCGGGATGCGCGACCTCGAACGGTCGCTTGCCGCTCCTGCGTCGAACGTTGACGACGTCCTCGGGTCGCGCGCCGCCGCGAGCCTCGTCGCGTCCCTTGCGCACCGTGCTGATCGCGAGGCCGGTCGCGCGCGCGACCGCAGCCACGCCGCCCTAGCCGATCGCGTCGGCCTCGGCACCCGCCCACAGCCGCGCGCCGCTCGTCCATGGTCGCCTTCAGCAGGCGCCACTTCTGGCGAACCGACTTCTCCGCGTCCACACCGAACGTAGATCACGCCGCTGCGTCCTGTCGATCCCCTGCGATCCATTTCGATCGCGGTTCGATCGACTCGACCATTCGCGGGCCCTAAGCGAGATCTGATGCTGGCGCATGTTCGAAGATGATGGAGCTCAGTCGCAGCAAGCCGCGCTCGCCGTTGTTCGGAATGCGTGGCATCAACGCGAGGAGCAGCAACGACGCGTCTTGATTCAGGCAATGCAGATGGGTTGGCTCGAGGCGCTCCCGCAACTGCAGCCAAATCCCGAGTTGCTGCTCGGTCTCGAAGTCGTCAGGCTCAGCGGCAAGACCTCGGAGGGCGACGTTGTCGAGTCGGTTGCGCTACCGTGGCGGCTTCTATTGGATGAGCTGAAAAGAAACCCAGCATTTCTCCATCTCTTCGATCCGCGCAAGATGGAGGAGTTGGTGGCAGCTGCGTATCGGACCGCCGGCTACGAGGTCATTCTCACGCCGCGCTCGGGTGACCTCGGTCGCGACGTGATCGCCACGCGGTCGGGGCACCTGTCGGTCCGGATCCTTGATCAGGTGAAGAAGTACGCGCCGGGTAACCTCGTCACCGCGAACGATGTGCGCGCGTTGCTCGGCGTGTTGTCTGGAGATCGCCGGGCGTCGGAGGCCGTCATCACCACGACTTCCGACTTTGCACCGAGAATAATGGACGATCCTGGCATCGCACCGTTCGTCCCCACGCGGTTAGAACTACGCAACGGCAACGACCTCGCGAGTTGGCTGACTGATGTTGCTGCACCGAAATAGGGTCTGGAAGAAGAGCGACACTTGCTCGCGTTGTATCGCTCTTCATTGTAGCGGGCGGCGGCAACATGGCTCGCGGCGGTAGCCAGACAGGCGAAAGGTCGTGACGACTAATCACGAGGCCGACGTCTACGTGGCGACTGTCCGGTCCTCTTCTTGACCTTCCGCTCGAGGCCGCGTGGGCTGATACCGAGCCTCTTGGCCGCGCGGGCGACGGTGTCCTCCTGCGCGAGCGCGTCATCGATTAGTTCGTCCGCCATCTCCTGAAGGGTCTTGGGTTCTGCGGGCAGTGGCGGGTAGCACGCTATGCGGTGAAGCTCGTCGACCCGAGCGTCCTTGCCAAGGCACTTGAACGCCCCAGCTCGCCACGCTGCGAACTCGAGGTCGTCGCTCACGAAGGCGCTGAAAATCACCGACAACGTCGTCGGCGAGACTCTGCGCAGAGCGCGCACCACGTCGAGACCGTTCGGGCCGCTGCCGAGCACTTGATCGACGACCGCGAGTCGCGGCTTGAGTTGCTTCGCTAGCGATAGTGCTTCGTCGCTACTACTCGCCGTGCGCGTGTCGCAGCCGAGGTGACGCAGTCGTCTCGCGATTGCCGCAGCCAGCACCGCGTCATCATCGACAACCAACACCACGATGCCTTCTTCGCCGTTCATCAACGCCTCCCGCGATTACGCTAACGAGGCATGTGGCAATCCGTCAACTACGAACTTTTGTCGCATGGTTTGCTCTTGATCATGCGATCGAGATTGCGTAGGGTCTTTCGCGAGAGGCGTTTCTCCTGAGATATCCCCTCAGATCAGCCCGAACACAGCGCGGAAAATTTCCTGCTGCCGAACGATGTGGTCGAACGATTTCATGAGCGGCGCGAGCTTCTCGTCTCCCATGTACGGAATGGCCTCGTAGAGGTGAATGCCTTGGTTGAGGAGCGACATGGTGCGCTTCTTCGAGGTGTTGGTTTTCATCAGCCGATCCAGTCCGCACGCCTCGCCGGCGGCGCCGAGCAACGTCAGCAACGCCTGTGCGACTGCCGCCAGAAGCAGCAAGCGGTCCCGGCGATCCGTGGTGCCGATGTGCGTCGCCGATAGCCCCATGCCGAAGCGAAAGTTCTTCTGGTCGCGAAACGTTTCTTCGATCGTGAACCGTTGGCCGTACAGCTTCACGATCTCTGCGGCCTTGAGCTCGCTCAGCGTCGTCGCTAGGCACCACGCCTCCTTCATCCTCTTGGCGTGCATGACGATACCGCCGGCACTTCGGCGCGCGTGCGCGTGACTCGAGCCCCGCGCAGGATCAGGGCGCGACCGTTGTCTGGCACCCACGCGTTCGCCGTCTTCCGAGTTCCCGTTGCGTCCTCGACCTGAATCGCTCCTCGAAAGCGGATAACGAAATCCCAGCCGAGCGTCTGCAGGAACCGATACAGCTTCTGATTGCCGAAGCCGCGATCCGCCAGCACTGTGATCTTCACGTCGGGCGCGACGCAGTCGTGCAGCCGTTCGAGCAACCGATACTCGTGGTCATTCCGCTTGTTCTTGAGCGTGGTCTTGCTCACCGTCATCCAGATCAACGGGTCGCCCGCCCAGGCTGGTGATAGGTAGCCCGCCAGCCGCGTGGTCGTCGCCATCGAACTCTGTCCAGTCGAGCGCGACGACGATCTCTTGCGCTCTGCGACGACAAACTGGGCCCACGGTCGGAACAACGTCCACACGTCGATGCCCGGGTTTCCGAGCAAACGATCGGTCTGCTTCACCCCGTGCTTCTTGTCGTTGTTGGTGACGCGCGCGTATCCACGACCGATCGCGTGGATCGACAGCACCGCTGCGTCGACGGTGCCCACGACACCGTTCGCCAACGACAGCACGCGCATCGCATGCAGATCATCACCGAAGATTTGGTGCACCGTCTTCGCGACTTCCAGCGGGTCTCGAACAAACTCTGTCATCGATTGACGGCTCATCATGCCGCTCGAACCGACGCGCGAGCTCCGAAATTCCGCCTCAGCTGGGAAAAATCCGGAGCGCTTTCGATCACCTACGCCGCCAAAGCGAGGGGATCCATCAGGCGTTTCTCACCTCGAGGGTCGAGGCTGAGGTTTGGATAGCGGCACGAGCGCAGGTTCGTGAGCGCTGCCGCGCATTGCACAATTTTCGAAGGAGCATCCGATGGGGCGAGCGGTCGTATTTCGTGCGTGTCTTTCGGTTTGCTGCTAGCGACGGCCACGTCGCGCAGCGACAGCTCACCTCCTTCGCTGCCGCCGAGCGCAGAGTCGGAGCCGATTACCGGAACCGCCGTTGACCCAGCGCCCGGCTCCGAAACCCAGCGCCACGATCCGTTCACGCCGTACGACGTCGGCGATCCGGCGGGAACCTGGTCCTACAATGAACTTACCGCCGCCGAAAAGGCGATCGTCGACAAAGGCCGCGACACGAGCGGGATGGTGCCGGTGCACGCCGCATTCGGTGCGGCTGTCGCCGAACGCGCGCAAACCGCCGCCGCGACCTCGGCCGAGCATCAGCTCGGGATCGACAACCTCGAAACGCTGGGAGTCGTGCCATGAAGTGGGCTTTGCTAGCCGCACTCGTCGTCGCGAGCGCCTGCAACGCGGAGAGCGTGCAACGCGATTCGATTGGGAAGGTCGACTACATCGTTCCGTCGAGCTGGCATTCCGCGAAGTCCGCGACGAAGACCTCGGCGACCGTCGTGTGGACCCCGGAGGATAACGCTCGTCGCGAATCCATCTCGCTCGTCTCTAGCCCGATCGACGAAACGCTCGCGAAGTCTGGCCCTGGGGCGCTCGGTCCGCTCGTCGCGCGGGCGCAAGGCGCGCTCGGCCACCTGCCTCCGCCGTCGGTCGAGCCGATCTCGAGCGAGCACGGCCTGTCCGGCGTCGAGGTTCAACTCGACTTCACGCCATCGGGCCAGACTGCTCGCTATCACCGCGTCCATGCCGCCCTGCTCGACGGTAACCGCGTGATCCACGTGCTCTACACCGCCGCGGATCCAGAATCCCACGCTCGCAAACCTCAAGCTCGTGATCGCGAGTCTCGCGCACGAGGAGGGCTGATCATGTCGATGCTTCGCAAAGCGCTCATCACCGCCGCCATCCTCGCGCCAACCCACGCATGGGCGAGCCCAGAGATATGCGGCAACGATATTGACGACGATGGCAATGGTCTGACCGACGAAGGTTGCTATCCATCTCTAACAACGGGAGTGTGCGAATCTCCGCTATCTTGCGGCGATACCGGGATGGTCAGTTGGACGACTGGCTCACTGCACTATGACCTTCCGCCGGACATTGCACCTGCCGTGCCATTCGGTCCCGGAATAGGATTCAGAAGATTCTATACTCCGAGCTATTCCCCAGCTGGACTGACCTTTGGCTCGGTCAATGAACAGCCGCTCGGTCCGGGATGGGGTCACACGTACATGACCTGGCTCGACGCCTACACCGTCGGTCCCACGAACTACATCGTCCTGCACACCAGTCAAGGCCGAGACGTACTCTATACGGAAACCGGCGCATGTGGAAGCGATACTTGCTATGCGCCGCAAGCGGGCGACCACGTGATGTCGCTCAAGTACGATCCAACTAACTTCGTCTACTACGTGCAGCTCCTAACCGGCGAGACCCTGAAGTACAACGCGGTCGGTCAGATCATCGAGATCTGGGACAACCTTCAGCCGACGCCGAACAAGGTGCTCATCACCTGGACGAGCACCACGAACGGCAACGTCTCTACGGTGACCGATGCGTCGGGCCAGCGCCAGCTCTCGTTCACGTACACCAACAACCTGCTAACGTCGCTCCAGTTCCAGATCTACAACTCGTCGATCGGCGGTTGGGTGGTCCAGCACACCACCACCTACGACTACTCGCTCGGCGTCACGCGCGACGCAACGAGCGGCTGGTACGTTCCGGCGAGCGCCAGCGAGTGGAACGAGCTACTTACCGGAACCGGCATAGCGACCCCAACCAACGCCTGGGGATGCCAGGACACTTCGGGCAGCCTCACGTCGATTTCCGGGTTGGGGTCGGTGAGTCTCGCCGCGCATGGTGCTGGAGGGAGCTATAACCAATCCGTCAGCGGCTGGTCCCGCAAAGCCGTCAAGCTCGCCGACGGCGGCACGTCATACTGGCAATCCGCTTCGAGCATCTGCAACCCAGCGACGACGAGCTGCACGACGTTGGGCTTGATCGGCATGACGGCGACTCCCGGCGCGGAGCGCGACGTCATCACCGCCGGCGACGGCAACGGAATGCGCGGTACGGCCATTGAGCGCACCGGCCCACCCGCAAGGATCTGGGCCGCAGAACGCTGGGACACTTCGAACGACGGTAACGTGACCAGTATTACCAATGTGAAGTCGTGGATCATGACTACCAATCACACGAGCTACACAAATCTTACGGTGGACGGCGCTAGCTTCGGAACTCCGACGTGGGCCACGGGTACGAGCGCGAATGGCAACCTCACGATCGGCGCGGTTAGCCTCGACTCTGCTGGCAGTGAGTACCTCTATCTCGCGGAGTGGAACGGAACGGCGCTGACCACTGCGCAGGAAACGACGCTGCATCAGCGTCTCACCAACGGTCCGGGGATCCTCTCGTCCGTAACGATCGGCGGCCAACTCGCGCAGCAATATAAGTACAGCCCGTCCGGCTACGTGTCTCAGGTTCTCGACGGCGGCGGTACGCAAGTGGCGGCGTTCTCGTTCTCGTCAACGGTTGCCGGCCAGGTGGATTTGATCACGACCCCGCGAGGAACCGTGGGCTTTGACTACAGCGCGATGCGTACCGGGTGCACTGGCGATACGATTCTCTACTTCAACGCCAACGGCACCTCGTGCACGACCGACTCGGACTGCAGCGCGTCGAGCTCGATCTGCGGCGGATCGAATGGCACCACTGGCAGCGGCCGCTGCTTCGTCGCCGGACGATGTATGACCACGAGCACGGCGAACGGCGAGGAGGTCGTTACGAATATCGCGTCTCTTGGGCCGACTGGCGTTGGAACGTGCACCGGAGCGTGCGCGGACGTCTCCCAGTACTCGTGGTCGACGGCGAGCGGTCTCGTAAACGTGATCGGCCGCAAGGACGCGGCCGCAACTTCACTTCCGCCACGTACAACTCGAACGGGCTCCCGACCCAGGTGGGGTACGGCGACACGGACAACGATCCGACTAACGGAGGAACGAATCGAACCGCGTACTACTTCTACGACACGACATTCCCGGGCCGGCTCGCCGAAGTGCGACGACCGAGCGATATCAGCTCGAGCTCATCGAGTTGCTCCGCATCCAACACGACGGGGTGCGAGCGCACGCTCTACACCTACGACTCGACGAGCCAGCAGCTCAAGACCGTCGAGCAAGACGGCTACACGCTGACAAGCGCCGGCGCCCAAACCACCTACTCGAAGATCATCACGTACTCCCATGACTCCGTCGGCCGCATCAGCGAGATCGACGGGGCGGTCTCGGGGATAAAGACTACCTACGACTACTACCCGCTCTCGTCAGGATCCAACACGAGCTACCTCCTGGAGGACGATACAAGGCGCAAACAAGGGAATGGTAATAAACGTACTTTGAGCCGGAAAATCACCGGTGTACGACTTCTGGGGACAATCTGACGAGATTGTCAAGGATTCCGACGGGCAACTACACCTGCGACACCTATGAGACAGCGCGCGCGGTCTTCTTAGCCATGCGCAAGCGAGCAAATGGATGGGGAAACTCGACGCGCGGAGGAACGAAGATCACCAGCAAAAGCTGGGCCGGCGATGCTGGGCCGCGTTTGACGGTGCTGACGCGTTCTGACTCGCGCGCGGCGTCTGATACACGTACTACATGTTGATGGCATGATTGAAGAAGATGAACCGAAGCGATGATCTGGCAACTGAAAGAGCGAGAGTGGTGATGATCAGATTATTTACGACGTTGACGGTCCCATCGACTCAGTATTCAGACCGTAGAACTGCGGCGGAACGCGCGACGCGCAAGCAGAAAGTACTGGCTCTGACCAGGGTTCGGCCAGCTCGAAGAGAATTATTAACCTGGAGGCGACGTTGACGTAGACGAATCTCGTCGACGACGTCGTCGGCAAGCTCAACGAAGTCGACGGTTACAGGAGCCCGTCTCAGACCGTATTCGACTACTACAGCACGCTGGTGCGACAACGGGTTACCTCGGTCGAGAAGAACAGGTCTAGCTTGAGCCTCGGAGACGTGGAAACTGCTCCACGCCTGGACGGGCGGCTGAGCCTCAAGTACACTGACGGCGACAGCAAGGTCACTGGAAGCACGCGCGACGAACCTCGGCGTCTGGTGAATCTGATGTTGCCTGGATCTCGCTCATTCTATGATTCGCGCTCCGACGACGTGGCTAGTTGACTGACTACGATCTCGTTGAAGACGTAGGTGGAGCCAGACCCGCGACCGATGAGGCGTTCACTGATGACTTCCTGACCCGTACGCGGAGCGCTGATGATCAAGGCTCGTGCGCGATGACCTGAACAGCGCATCCTGAAAATCGAGCGAAGCCACGACGCGCTTCCTCCCTGCGTGACCTGCTCGATGAACCGCGGTTGGAAGAATCCGCTCGTGGGTCGAGCTGGCCGACGTCGATGTGATCTGAATGTGCTCGTCGACAGACATAGGTACAGTAATGGCTCGCTCGATCAGCTGTACGTCTTCCACATCCAATGAACCTCGGGACGTGCCGCCGAAGAGAAGATCTCGAACGATACCAAGAGCGGACAGCCAACGACAAGCCCACCTACGACGCTGACGGCGACCTGATCAAGGTGTACTCCTTTCCTTCGACGGCTGAAGATCGACTGGAACGACGGTGCTGGGGGCGTTTCGGACTTTGATCTCGCGGACCGTGATCAGCCGGACGCTGAAGTGTCCCGGTGATCGACACGGTCGCCTGGAACCCGTTCGACCGTGGGCGTCTTACGACTGGGGGGCAAAGATCGGCGGCACGGCGCTTCAGAACGCCGCGGCTCGGGACAAGTCCGTACCAGATCACGAACGTCTAGGTGCTCGAGTGGGCACGAGCGGAACGGTGAACGCGGAGGTCGATGTCGCCCGCGACAACATGAATCGCGCCACTTCTCGCGTCTACTCGCCGGCCGTCACTGGGCTCACAAACTCGTATGATCTCTACGACGAGCAGAGCCGCGTGACCTGCGAGACGACGACCGCCGTTACTACGTGCCCGACCACGGGCTCGGGATAAAAGACAACCACAGCCTGTCGCCGACGTTCATGAACCAGAAGATTGGAAGCACTCTTGCGCCCGATCGAGGGGAGCACTGGCGGCCTGACGAACAATTCAACTCGTCCGGCATGGGCTACGGCACTACGCATCAGATCACTGATATCAACCAGTCCGACGACCCCGGCGTTCGGCCAGACTGCTATGGCCTACGACGAGTTCGGCAACCGGTCGAACGACGACAACACGACGCATGACGAGCGATCGCCGCGACTACACGTACGACGCGCGCCACAACCTCGTGAACGTCGCGGGCAGTACTACACCGGGAGCGCGTGGCACTACTACGACGTCGCGAACGCGTTCGACGCGAGGAATCGCCGCGCCTCCAAGTGGTTTACGACGAGACGACGACCAAGACGGTCAGTGGTTCTTCTACTACGACGCTTTCGACCGGCTGACGGAGGCCGGTAAACTCCGACATCTCGTCGCCAAGCACAAACTCTGTGTTTCACCTGTTCTGGCTCAACGAGAAGCTCGTGGCCTACTGGCAGGTGGATATCCACGACAACGTCGAAGCGTAACTGACGTCGGACGAGGCTGACCGTCCGCTGCAGCTCTGGAACTGGCCTTCCAGCGGCGACGCGATTCGGTCTGGGCCATCAACCCTAGCGCGTGGGGGTTCGACACAAACGTCGTTGGGTCGAGCGTGTATCAACCAATCTTATTTGCTGGAGTATCAAGACGCCAAAACGATCGCATTTAGAACGACGGCGCGACCACACATCGTCCGGGACTTGCCATCAACGGCTTCCGGAACTCCGATCCACTTCTCGGCAAGTACCTTCAAATGGATTCGCGCGCGCCCCAAACGCGGAGCAGCTATGTCTACGATGACAGCTCGCCGGTAGCCAATACCAATTCAACGGGCCTCATGATGGCGAATGGCTTTCATCGTTCTGATACTTGCATGTCTCCGACGACTATTCGGCGTGACAGACAACTGAATTGATGGTGGTGGTGGTGGCGGTGGCGGTGGCGGTGGCGGCGGCGGTGGCGGTGGCGGTGGCGGTGGCGGGGACGGTGTCGGGGACGGGGGTGGAAGCGGTAGCAACGGCAGAGCCGGCGGTAGCGTCGATTGCGACACGGTAGGAACTGGATATCTTCCAAGCGATGATTTGGACTTAATGGCGACGAGGGACTTGGCGAGTGCGCGCGAAGCAATGGGGGGGCCAAGGCGGCGGAAGTGGGAGCAGTGGTCAGACGCCTATCCCCGTGCGGCGACTGAGGAATTAGATTGCCATCTGCGCAGCTTGTACGGCCAAATCAATCGTACAGTTTCCACAGTGGGACTACAACCGCCACGACAAGTGGTAGATCGGTTGCATATTCTTCACGATTCCGGCCAGAAGTCGAACTTGAGCTCGTCTAAGTACAATCACTAGCAATTGACCAGTTTTCCAAACTATTGTACCAATCCAAGTTTTGCTCATGAACATCCGCGTTCGTGCCAACGTGACATCGGCGGCGGTCGTGATCAGGCATGCGGAGCCTGGGACTCCTGCACCAGCACCGGTATCTAGCTCTAGGCGATTGTTGTTGTGGGACTGTCCGCCAGACGGTAGGACAGCGTTTGGTAAGTCCTCGCGCTGCCACGTCGTGACAAGCGCGAGGACTTACCCAAGTAATCGGCGACCGACGACCGGACTGCGGACCTAACTAACCAAGCACGTCACGCAACGCGCGTCAGGACGGCAGGACCGGTCACGCCGAGGGGTTATAAACTCGAGCCCAGGCTGATCGCGTTCGATAGGCCATTGAACGACTGCCGCAGGTCCGACCGCTCGGTCGCGATGCACACGCGCGCGAGCGCGGGATCAACTTAACAACGAGCGGACCTACCAATACGAACTTCGATTCGGGCAAGTGTTCCCCTGCTTGTAGCAGCCGAGAGTCCTTGGAACCGGATCGAGTGTGTCATCCCAGCTACCACGACAGAGCGCCAATGAACGTGAACGACGCCGCCAATACCCAGAACAGTCCGACCTCGCTGATTTCTTCTCCACGTGTTACGCGTTGCCCTGGATGCACCAAAGCCTTCTGTAGGTGCCCAGCTCGTCACGTATCGTGCACCGCGTGAATCTGATCAAGCGGGACGTCGTGAACGACGTAGATCTCGATTCCAGAATCGAGATCGTCCGAGACGCTCACAATTGTGCCGTCAGCAGACGCGATGACGGATCGACTTTCATCGCCGGGCCGAAGTCAACGCCATCATGAGCGCGGACGCGCAGACGAGGGCTCCCATCCGGGTCGGGTGAGACCGCGTTCACGTCACCATAGGGCGAAAGTACTGACGGGCAACAACTGTTCACGATCACAAGAGCAAGAACCGTCGAGCAATGTGATTCAACGTAGCCGACGATCGACAAGTTCGAACGGTAGGCTGCGATCACGACTGCGCCGCGGTTCTCAGCCGATTCTCTGGCCATGCGGTTCTGATAAGTATCTCGCGCTCTCTCAGTTCGACTCGCCTGGCCCGTTGTGGCCGGACACGTCCGCCGGGTCGTTATGGCGTGACCATCGTCGTGGTCAAGGTGCCGGGCCCTCGGGGAACCAATAGGCCTCCGGCGTCGCAGTGAGATCGATTGACGTGCCGATCGAGCACCGATCTCGAAGACGTCAGTCTGACCGGCGGTCAGAATGCGGCGGAATTGCTGGCTGCGGTAAAGCCGTCTCGATTGTCGCGGTGTCCTGTAGCGTCGTCTGGCCGCGTTGATCGAGCACCGAGTTGACGGTGACGTAGTAGCGCGACGCGACGCCGACGGTTGGCGGGCTCGACGACAGCGTCAGCGTCGTGCTGATGCTTAGTCATCAGTGCTGGTGCCAAACACGTTGCCATTCATCTGCGGCTAACGACCATACCTAGTCCGGCTCGAGCGGTGCCCGATCGGAGACGGTGGACAGTTCGCGATGCAAGCAGGCGCCCGAAGATCGCGGTGTTGGTTGTGCCGGGGAGCTGGATGAACCGGTACGTGTAGTAGCGGCAGCATGCGACTGGGTCCACGTACTCGGAAGGCTCGCCAGATGCCCAAGTCGCGGATACTGCGGTCGAGTCGGTCTTGTAACCCGGCGCGAAGATCAGGTAGACGGGCTCGCTGGTGAAGAAGCCGCGCGTTTCGGCTTCCGGCAGCGTGCTGATCGCGAGCGTCGAGAGTTCGTAGGTTGTGAGCCCGGCGAGTGAGCGGTCGGTCGGCTGCAAACGCGGCCGATTCATGGACAGTTGGAGGTGGTGGTCGTCAGCCGGGGTGAACGCGCCGGCCAGAGTCGCTGTGCCGCCGTTGGCGACATCGAAGGAGTCGGGAAAGAAGGTCTCGGCGGCTATGCAAAACATGTGGACGCTGTCGGTCTGCGTCGCGAGATGCGTCAGCGTGAGCTGATCACCGGACGAGCCGTCGATCAAGTTCGGGACGTATGTGGACCAGAGGACTTGAAGCCAGACAGGCTCGTCGCGGCGATTTGCGGCGCGCCGGAACCGCGCGCTCTCCCATGCCGTACGCGCTCGTGGCGCTTCCGGGCGAAGAACATCTGGAGCTCGTGCGTCAATGCCAGGCCTCGAGACGGTGAGTCGAAGGTCAAGTCGATCCGCGCGGTGGCGCGCCGGTCGTCGGCGCGCGACGAGCGAGTAACTGAGGTCCACGCTGTCGGCTCTCATCTGAGGTAGCGCGTGCCGAGGACGAGGTAGAACGAAGCGCCGGGAGGTTCGGGATCGAAAACGTTCCCGTCCATCGCGCCGCTGCCGCTGTATTCGGTGAACGACGGAAGCGTGAGGGCCGAGATCGGTGTCGCTGACAGATTGAAGGTAGTACGATGCCCCGGCGGGTGACGAAGGTGATGTCGAGCGTGCCGGACACCGTGCGAAGAGATCGGCGCGTGTCCGGCGCATCGACGCTCGCATCCGCAGGGTTGTGCTGCTCGAGCCCCCGATCGGAGGACCAGACTGCAATCGCCGACGTCCACGCCGCGTCTTCATCGGCGAAATCTAACGCACTCAAGCGCGAGCCCGTCGGGATTGCAACGCTTGCAATGCGACAAAAGTTCGTATTGACACGACGGCCGACCAGCGGCGCTATGGCCGAACCGGCAGCCCTTCAAACAAGGTCGTGAAGCCGAGCCTGAATCGAAGCGCGGTCATGCTCCAGTACTATGTGCTCCGAATCCAACGGTCTCGCGGTACTAAGAGCGGGCCGCATCGAGCTCAGCCGCGACCTGGGCTATCAGCGCTGCCGGCACAATCGCACGAGCGTGCGGCCCCACTCGAGGACGATGACACAAGCGGCGCAGGCTCGCGCGGTGAAGGACAAGCGAGCGTCCGTCGGGAAGCTCGGTGATCGGTGGGTTGGGTGCCAGCTCGAGACGAGACGAGATGCGCTTGCTCGCGGCTCGAACTCGATGACGACGTGATGCGGACCAGTTGCGTCGCGTAGGTGCGGACCAAATGCGCCTTCGAGTACTTCGGCGATTCCCGTCCTCGGGGATGTGGAAGTCGTGGCCCTTGAGGTACTCGGCTTCCGTGAAGCGCTCGATCGCGAAGACTGAGCGGCGAGCCACCACGGCATTTCGGCGGTGCTGAAGCCGCGCGCCGATCGCATAGAGACCCTGTCGGTACATGGCCAACGGAACGGCGAGCAGGCCCCTTGTGCGCGCCCGCGCCCATCAGCGTAGCGGTAGCGAACGAGCTTCCGATTGATGATCCGGTCTGGAGCGCCTCGATGATGTCGTTCTTCGCCCTCGTACGACTTCGTGCCGTGGTCGGCATGTACACGCATAGGGCGCCGAAGGCTGCTAGCTCAGAATATCTCTCGTCCGTTCATACGCTTCTCCAGCTTCATCAAAACGCTAACCACATCTTCGAGAAATTGCGTCTGCTTGAAACATGAAAATCCCGAAGCACCGGCAACGTGAAGCGTTCGCTCTTTGTGATCCTTCACCGGGCGAGTAGTTCGTTCTGCGGTGAGACACGCATAGTCGCCGTCGCCTGCTTCGTGACTTCATGTCGCGGCCCTCGTCCTGGAGCTCGGCGAGGTCGCGCCTGACGGTGCGCTGGCTCTCCGATCTCTTCGGCGATCCCCTACCCAGCGGGCGCGTTCAACCCCTCGGCGCTCATCCACAACCCGAAGTGCTGGCGAACCTGCCCGAAATTAATCCGCCGATACATGCAGACCCCAACGCGATGGAAGGTCCACAATCGTGGGCAAAGCCGGGGAACAAAGCCTCCAGAAGGGGTCCATGGGTACCTGATCCAGCGGTTCTGCGAAGGTCTGACTAACTGACCAGGTTATGGTCCCGGGAACCTCCAGTTAGGCAAAAGTTCCGGACTGCGTCTCGTACCTTGTTGCTCATGACGACGAAGCTCCTCCAAGTCCGAGCACCAATACCCGCCCCTTGCGCGCGACCTCAGCGGAAACCTACCGGCCATCCCTGAGGGGACGCGAGCATGGCGCACCGTCGCAAAGTTCCGGCCGCCCCCGGGAGATCAGAGGCCCCCACAAGCAGCTCATTCGTCTACCCGTTAGAGACGACGTGCGAGGACCTCGTGGAGCTGTGGTACCGGCGTGTACGGCGTCGATGCTCTGAACGAGATCGGCGAACTGCTGGGCGATGAACACGTGTCCGAGTGGGACTGGACCGACGGCGTTCGCGATCTTCGCACCGGGACGCAGGAGGTGTTGAAGCCACGAGCGGTCATTGCGTCTGCTGGTGCGCGTGACTCGGCCCTCGGTGCGTCTCGACGCCGTGACGCAGATGATGCGAACGAATAGCGAGGCGTTGCGAATCGTGACGGACTCGGACGTGGACCTGGCGAAGACGCCTGAGACCGTGAAGGGGCTCCCACGCAACGCGGGGTGGCTGTCGATAACGAAGAGCGACGAAACCGACGATGACGACAACAACGAGGATGAGCCGAACAAGCGATCGCCGCACTGGCTCGAGTTACTCATGCCAGTCGCCGGAAGCCGGCGGAGATGGCCCGGTTTCGTCATCGGAAAGGTGATGCACGGAGGATGACTCGGGATCAATCCGTCACCGCCTGGAATCCGCCGCAAGGCGCCGAAGGAAGATGATTCGCGACTCGGATTCCGTCCCGACTGGGAACTTCGTGTCCTCTCACGATCTCTCGTACGCGGCGCGGAAAGTGCAGGGAAACGAGCCGTAGAGAGACACGAGTGGCCTCTGGAGCCGCGTCGCGGCGCTCCAGGACGGATCCATGGCTCATCCTCATAGTGGAGCGGCTGAGCGCGATCGAGCGGCCGCTCGCTGCTGAAGAAATCGAAACGCTCATGCGCGCGATCGCGATGTCCCAGTAGGAGGAGCGGACCAGGTTTCTCGAATCGATCGAGGCGTTGCCTGTCGATGGCGGAACGCGTTCTGTCGCGACGTCGCCGTGGCGATTCGTGAGTCGTCGTCGGCGTCAGCGTCATGACGCAACGCGCTTGCACTCACAACATTCCGAAATCTAAAACACGAAGGTGATTCCATGTCAAGCACGACTGCAAGAACTGAAGCCCTGAGCGACGAGACATCGAGAGTCTTCTATCGGTAACCAAGGTCGATCGACGCCATGCGACTCGCGGCGGATACTCTACGCCACCGAAGCCTACCCGGCCGAGCGCGCGGCGTCGGACGAAGCCGGAGCAGGTCCACCAAAACCGCCAAGGCCCAATTCGAAGTTCATGCGTTCGATCGCGGACAACATCAAGGTTAAGCTGCTGGCGATCTCGTTCATGTTCGACCGACAACCTGGCGTTGGAGCTCTTAGGGCGAGAATCGCGGAGCATTGGACGAATCGGATAGCTCGCTAACCGAAGAGCCTCTGCCTCTTGTTCGCGATGCATCCCGGTGACGCAGCACTCTCGACTCGTGTGATCTCGACGAGGATGGGACGAGCTCTGCGTCGTGAGTACGCTGAGATGAGCTCGTCCGTGAGCTCATCCGGGCCGGATCCGCCGCTCGATGCGCCCGATGTTCTCCTCGCCGTTGAACCTCTGTCGGAGAGCGACGTGGAGCTCAAACGAAAGGCGCAGGAGGTGGCGACTCGGTTCGGCGCGCTCGTAATGGTTGACGAGCGTGAACCTTCGAATACCGTTCCCTCGCATGCCGTCGGAGCCCACAACCAGGTCGCTTTCGACTCTCCGATCGGTTGCTCGAGCGGATCATTCGGCACGCGAGGCGGCTCGGTAAGGGGCAGCGCGGTGTCCGATTCGCGCGGAACGACTCGATCCGGCCTTGTCGAGCGGCGCTCGATCGCTCAAGGGCAAGGATCGTGCAGCGTTAGCGCGAGGGGCCGAACAGATCTCGGCCCGTATTCGGACCGCGCCGGGTATCGCGTCGTTCAAGTCGACGCGGCGGCAATTCGCGAAACGGCGTTCTCGACCGAGGAGAAGGCCGAGCGCTATGTCGAGATCTGCGCGCGCGCCTAGACCGGGAAGAAGGGACGACCAGACCGCGTCTTGGTCTAGTCCCGGCTACACCTTCAGGGGAAGGGGAACAAACAGGCGTCGATCGACGTCACGGAGGGGCCCTCAAGCAGTTCTTACCCGTCGCCGGTCTTGCTCCAGCTGCTCTCGGCAAAGCGATGCAAGGCATTGACGGGATCTCGGCTCGCCCGCACGCCCGTACCAAGAAGCTGTTGTCGCGGGAGACGAACCGCAGCATCCTTGCGCAGGCGAAGAGCTTCCTCACCTGGTGCGTCGAGCGCGGTCGGCTACGCGCGAACCCGTGCGCGCTGTGAAGGGCATCGGCCGCCGCCGGCCCCGCGGCAAGTCGCTCGGCAAAGACGGCAACGCGCTACACGTCAAGGAAGCGCGGCTTTGGTACGTGAAGGCGCTGGAACTCGCGCAAGGGTGACGAAGGCGCCACGGGGGCGCTCGTTGCGCTCTTGCTCGGGATGCGCGCAAGCGAGATCGTTTCTCGTCGAGGATGCGATCGATGAAGACGATCCGGCCGCGAGCTGCTGTGGACTCCATGAGAAGAACGGGGGGCCGCCGCACCCTCGAAGGGCCCGCGGTGGTGCGCCCGCGCCTGGTTCGTTGCTCCAAGGACAAGCCGGCAGACGCGTTCCTTTTCCAAACGGAGAGGCCATCCGGCTGGCGCGATTCGATCATCGGCAACGTACGTCGCGTGTGGGTCCGGAAAAGGCTCGCCCGTCACAGCCGATGCAATGCGTGGCTTACTCGCGAAGGTCACCGCCGACGGGACTCGCGGGCGACTTCATCGCCGCTACCTCGGTCACGAGGACGAGCGAACGACGATGACTCCTATGCCGCTTCGGTTTAGCCAAGGCGGGTACAAATCGGACAGTCGTGCTCCAAAAGGGGTCCGGCGATCGCGGTTGACCCAACGGCGGCGCTGAGCAGCGAACTAAAGGGCCGCAGGCTGGCTGACCTCATGGTCCAATCGTTCCGCAATCGTTCCGCAACTGCATTTTGCCCACTGCAAACAAAAGGGCCTGGCGACCTCACGAGTCCTTTTGGTTTCCTGGTAGCGCGGAAGCGTTCCGCAGGCGGTGCAACGTCTCGGATGTTCTGGGAGAAGTCGCGGAACGGATGCGAACCGACTCGGCTCGTATATCTTGATCTCGTGACCGCGCTTCGGGCTCATGTCGTCCACGGAAGGATCGTCGTTGACGAGCCGGTCGATCTACCCGACGGCGCCGAGGTTCGCGTCTATCTCTACGACGCGGCCGCCGACAACATGAGCAAGGAAGAACGCGCCGCCCTCGAGCAAGCGCTCGAACGTAGCGTGGCGCAGGCGGATGCTGGCGAGCTGATCGATGCCGACGCCGTTCTGGACGAGCTCCGTGATCAGTGAGAGTTCGCTTCACGCCGCAGGCTTGGCTGTCGGTCCGAGAGAAGCACACGTCGTGGGAGCAGCATCGCGAGAAGGCTTCCGCGCTCTTTGTCGAGGAGCTGTCCGTAATCGTGAGGAAGCTGCGCGATGGCACGGACGCGGAGCGTCAGCCGTTCGGGGCGCGTGGCGGCCGGATCGTGTGGGGAATCCTCATGCCGAAGACGCGTAACCACGTCTACTACCGAGTCGACGATGCTGGTGACGTCGAAGTGTTGCTCGCCTGGAACGCGATCGCCGGGCGCATGCCGGACGTGTAGCTCCACGGTTGAGATCTCTTGAGGAACGGATCCGGCCGTAACTCCGCGTCTCGTCAGGGGACCTCTAGATCTGGGGAACGCTTACGAAAACAAAGAAGGCCTCGCATCTCTACGAGACCCTTCGTTTCCTGGTTGATCGACGACAACTACTTCTGCCGGGCGGCGACAACTAATTTTGCCGGTCTCCGGGCCCGTCCTGAAGGCTCGTCAGACCCCCGGTTCCCACTCGGGTTCCGATGGTCACCGACGAGCAGGTCAGGCTCTTGAGGCAGAAGCAGATGGAAGGCAAGAAGCAGGAAACAGCAGCAGCGGCCGCGTCGATGAGCGTGCGGTCCGCGAGGAAGTGGCAGCGCGGATCGCTGCCGACGGAGGCCAAGAAGCCAAGGACGTGGCGGACGCGGGAGGACCCGTTCGCCGAGATCTGGGATCGCGATGTGGTGCCGTTGCTCGGCACCGACGAGAAGAGCGTGCTCCAGGCGACCACGTTGCTCGGCTGGGTACAGGACAAGCACCCGGGCAAGTACGACGACGGCCTGCTCCGCACGTTGCAGCGCCGGTTGCGTGACTGGCGGGCGTTGCACGGTCCGCCGAAGGAGGTGTTCTTCGAGCAGCAGCACGTGCCTGGTCGCGAGGGCGCGTTCGACTTCACCGACTGCGGCGAGCTCGGCGTGACCATCGGCGGCGAGGCGTTCGAGCACTTGCTGTTCGAGCTCGTGCTCACGTACTCGAGCTGGACGTGGGTCGACCTCGCGTTCGGCGAGACGTTCGAGGCGATGTCGGCCGGGATCCAGGGCGCGGTGTGGGACGCGGGCGGTGTTCCGCACGTGCTCCGCTCCGACAATCTGTCGGCTGCGACGCACGATCTCAAGCACAGCGCCGGGCGCACGCTCACGCAGCGGTACAGGTCGCTGCTAGAGCACTACGGCGCGACGTCGACGAGGATCGAGCCAGGCGAGTCGCACCAAAACGGCGCCGTCGAGCAACGGCACTCGCGCACCAAGCGAGCGATCGCCGAGTCCCTCGTGATCCGTGGGAGCAAGGACTTCGTCGACGTCGCTGCGTATCGCGCGTTCGTCCTCGACATCGTGGCCAAGCGCAATCGCCGTATCGAGGCGAAGCTCGTCGAGGATCGCGCGGCGCTCCGACCGCTGCCGTCGTCACGGGTGCCGACGTACACGGTATTCAAGCCGCGCGTTCGTAAGTGGAGCACCGTTCGCGTCGGTCGGCAGACGTACTCGGTGCCGTCGCGGCTGATGGGACACATCGTCGAGGCGCGTCGCCACCCCGACACGATCGAGATCCTCTACGGCAAGAACACCGTCGAGGTGATGCCGCGCGTTCGTGGCGATGGTGCCGCGCGGATCGACTACCGGCACGTGATCTGGTCGCTCGTGACCAAGCCTGGCGCGTTCGCGCGCTACCGCTACCGCGAGGAGCTGTTCCCGACGCTGACGTTCCGGCGCACGTACGACGCGCTCAAGGCGCGCACTGTGCGCGCCGACGTCGAGTACCTGCGCATCCTGCACCTGGCTGCGAGCACGATGGAGAAGCCGGTCGAGGACGTGCTCGTCGCGATGCTCGACGCCGGCGAGGCGATCAGCTTCGACGCCGTGCGCGAGCGCGTGGCGCCGATGCGTCCCACCGTGCCCGTGATCGACATCCCGCCGCCGGATCTCACCGCGTACGATCACCTGCTCGTCGGAGGTGCAGCATGACCGCCGTTGCATCGGAGCGCCTCAGCGCGCTGTGCACCGAGTTCCGGTTGCCAACACTCGCGAGCGAGCTCGTGTCGCGTCTCGTCGCCGCTGGGCACGAGGCACTGATCCCGCTCGTCGCCGAGATCTTCGAGCTCGAGGCTGGCGATCGCCGCGAGCGCCGCGTCGAACGGCTGCTGCGCCTGTCAAAGCTGCCACCGGGCAAGACGCTCGACACGCTCGACGAGGCGCGCCTGCCGCGTCCCCTGCTCCAGCAGGTCCGCGAGCTCGCGCGCGGCGAGTTTCTCGACCGCGCAGTCAACGTGCTCGCGTTCGGCCGCCCCGGTGTCGGCAAGAGTCACGTCGCCGCCGCGATCGGCCACGCGCTCGTCTCCTCGGGACGCAGCGTGCTGTTCGCGCCGACGTACCAGCTCGTCCAGGAATTGCTCGCGGCCAAGCGCGATCTCGCGCTGCCGCGTGCGCTCGCGAAGCTCGACGTGTTCGACCTGGTCGTCCTCGACGACATAGGCTACGTCCAGCAAGCGCCCGACGAGATCGAGGTGCTGTTCACGCTGCTGGCCGAGCGGTACGAGCGGCGTAGCGTTCTGATCACGTCGAATCTTGTGTTCAGTGAGTGGGACCAGATCTTCAAGAACCCGATGACGACCGCAGCGGCGATCGATCGGCTCGTTCACCACTCGACGATCCTCGAGTTCGCCGTGCCGAGCTACCGCTCGGAGCGTGCCGGCAAGCCGACCGAGCCGCCGTCGACGTCGAAGGCGAAGACCAAGGCCGCGAGCGCTGCAGCGAAAGCGCGGAGGAAGACCAAGTGATATTCGACGCGCGACTCACCCCAACGGTGGCGTCAACTACAACGCCGGCGCGGTCGCCGTCGGCGTCATTCACCCTGGGCTCGGGGACCGGCAAGAGTAGTTGTCGTATGCCGGCAGATCTAGTTGTCGTTGATCACGAACCACGGTCGACGTCGGCGCCAGGCTAGGGGGCGTGGCGTGACAGCCCGCCGATGCGAGCACGCAGGCAGCCAGCCGCTCGAGCTTCATTGGCAGATCCAACCTAATTTAGATCCACGTGGAAGGCGTGGACGAGCGGCACGTCGTAGTACAGCCCGTCCGTGTCTCCACCAGCCTGCGAGAGATAGAGGGTATCCGAGGCGGCGTCCCAGGCTGCGCCAAGGATGGCACGGACATCGTTCTCGAATGGCAGGTCAAAGTACCAGACGGCATAGGGAATCACCTCCCACGGGTTCTTCGCCCCGCTGGTTGCGGCGAGCAGTTCGAGGGCATCGTATGCCCACACCTGGTAGACGTACGGGTACGCGTGCGTTCCCTTGTCGTTGTTCGTCGGGTCGTAGCAGTAGATGTCGCCCTCACCGGTGGGCATGCCGTCGAGCGTAGGGTCGGCCGTGCCCTGGCCGTAACAGGGCACGCCGGTACCGACGCTGCCGAAGAAGAGGAGGCTTCTCGTGCCCTCGGGGAACACGACCCCGCCGATTCCGCACGATTGATTGACGTTTGAAGTCGGCGTGCCCAGAGCCTGGGCGTCATATTGGCCGATCGTCCAGTGGCCGTTCGGGTAGCCCGCCAACGGCGTTGCCGGCACGGGTTCTTCGACGCCGACTTGCGTCGGGTCGAACGCGAACGCGGATGGGCCCAGCGAGGTTCGACTGATGATCGGGACGCACCCGTTCCCAGCCAGCGCGCTGCCACCCAATGCCGCTTGCCACTCGGCGGGAATCGTTCCCATGTAGCCGGCTACGAAGCCCGCCGACTGGGCGGTCGGCGATCCCAGGAACGCCGCGTCGGCGTCGGCGGGCGGCGCGACCACTTGCATCCCGCTGAACCCCACTGCCTCGGCGCTACCGTCTCCCCAATCCGCGTTCGCCGTGAAGTGCGTGTAGTAGGCCTGGTACCCAGCGTCATAGTAGCTGGCATCCGAGAACAGCAGCTTGTCGCCGACGATCAACATGCCGCCGATGCTCGAGCCGTTACCGATGTCCACCGTGGGATCCATGGTGATCTCCTCCATGTGGCCCTCGGAGGGGTCGACCGGTTGCTGCAGGTACGTGGCCTGGTTCAGGTCATCAAGATTCGTGCTGTCGACGACAGCTGGGATGTCGATCTCCGCGACATGCAGGCCATCGTGATCCGGGACCATGAACAGCGAATGATTCGCTGGGTTGTAGGAGATGGCTCCTCTTCCGAACGCGAAGCCCTCCGGGACGCGGAAGGCGCCGGCGTACACGAGGTTCGCCTTGTAGAGGAGGGGCGCGGCCGCCGGCGGGGCGGCGTCGGCGGCGTCGGCGCGGCCATCGGTCGGGCCGACGTTCGCCGGGTCGCCGCCATGACAGGCCACGAGGAGCATCGCGAGGGTGGCCGGCAAGGGGAGCGCACCGCGGCGCAGGCGATGCCGGGCAACGTCGGGGTCGTGCCGATCGGTTGCGGTGAGCATGAAAGACCGTACAACGACCGCGCCCCACGTACCAGTACAATAGTACGGTTTTTATTCCGGGAACGATCGCCGCGCGTGAACGAACACGATGCGCGTTTGATTCGTGATCGTGGACTTGCGACGGCAACGGGCTTCCAACGTCTTCGTTACGTGGCGCGCCGTCGCCGACGCGATGCGATCACGCAAAGCGCCACGAGGAGTCCGCCACCCCACGCGCCTGACGATCCGGGGGCGTGATTTCAGATATCTACGCGCGTCAAGTCGCCCGCGTGGACACATGCGTTCTGAAAACGGTACGAGTGTACTGGTGGCAGGAGAGCGCGTTGCAGGTTGGCGGTGGCGCGGCTCGAGCGCGCCGGCCGGGTGCGCCGCGCGAGCCTCGCGCTGATGGTCGCGTGCGCGCTGACCCGCGAGCGCATCTGAGCCGAGCGGCGGCTCACGCCGCCGGCAGCCCGAGCGTGCGCCGCGCGAACACGAGCGCATCCGCGGGATACCTCGCACCGAGCGTGCGTATCGCCGCGCGGCCCACGATCCGCGCCATCGTCGGGCGCGCCACGATCACGTAGCTGAGCCCGCCGACGAGGTGTAACACCGCCGCTTCCGGCCCCGTCACGTCGACGACACCCGCCCGGGTCCCCGCCGCGACGATCGCGGTCGCCCGCGCGACGAACGGTGCAAGCGGCAGCTGCTTGGCGCGCGCGACCCGCGTCGGATTGTCGAGCAGCTCGCGCAGCAAGAGCCGCACCCCGTGCGGGTACCGCGACGCCCAGCGCACCATCGCCCGCGCGAGCGCGTCGACCGCCCCGACGGACCGCTCCGTCGGATCGCCCTTGACCGGCGCCACAGCGCCCGCACGATCGAGCTCGCCCATCAGCTGATCCGCGATCTGGCCGAGCACCGCCGCGTAGAGCTGCTCCTTGCGCGCGAAGTGGTAGATCGTGCTCGCCAGCGGGAGCTCCGCCGCCGCGGCGACGTCCCGCATGCTCGTCCCGTGGATGCCGCGACTCGCGAGCAGCAGCTCGGCCGCCGCGACGATCCGATCCCGCGCTCGCCGCCCCTTCGGCGTGTGACTGCGCCCCGCCTTCATGGGCGCGCAGAGTGGATCTCGATTGCCACGTCGAACACCTCGCGGAACGATCCGTCGAACATCCGCCACAGCCTAGGTGAGCTGTCGCGGGTGTCAATGGCCAACGGCCCGGGCGCGCGTCGCCGACGCCCCGCCCACGGAGCCGGCCGCCGAGGCAGCGTGATCCGTCGCGCTGCCCGAACCGCGAGGGCAAGAGTCAGGCGCGGTCGCGGAGAACGTGCTCGTCATCGTCGCGGCGGCCGGCGCCGCGGCCGAGCTCCACGACGAGAACCAGCGCGCTCGCGCCATCGATCGACAGCCTCGCGCCCCTCAATTAGCCTTGGCGGAGCCCTTGACCAGCCCGTAAACCTGCTTCGCGAGCGCCTCGCTGTAGATCGAGCCCGGCACGTCGAACGCCTCGAGCGGGCACCGATCCAGGATCGAGTAGACCGCGCCGTCCTTCTTGGCGAGGTAGTACGCGAAGTGCACCTCGGGCTGATACGTGTGCCCGTTCGTCTCGGTCTTCATCTGCATCGTGTAGAGGAAGCCATCCGGCTCCTCGCTCAGAACCTTGCCGTTGATGTACGAGTCCGCGTTATCGATCGTCAGCGCCTTGTCTGCCTGCTTGGCCTCGTCGATCTTCGACACGCCGACCACCGAGACCGTCAGCTTGTACGCCTTGGCGATCTTCACGTCGACACCACCGTTGCCGTTCTTCTCGAGCTTCGCGTCCTTCGGCACCTTCATCGACAGGTGGATGAGCGGCGAGACTTCGTGGAGGTCCTTCACGACCCAGCGCATGCTCGGAGCGTTTCTGCTCTGTGAGGTCGAGGACGATATTCAGGCAGTTCGGCGCGTCGAGCATCATGACGCCAATGAGAACGGGAACGCGGCTCCCGTCTGCGCATAACTCCTACGTTTGCCCTTTCGCATGTGAGCGTCCGGTCAACTGCACCCGAGTCTGGCAGCGCGTGGCGCCGCGCGCTGCTTGACGAGGCTCGACTCTCGCCGGATGGCCACACCGCGACTCCCTGATCTCAACGACGTATGGACGCCAGAGACAGCACGGCAGATTCTCGACTTCTGCGACGCGAGCGGCGAGCCGCTCGCGGCCTGCGCGCGCCGGCTCGGCGTCACGCCGGCACGGCTCTACTGGTGGAAGACGCGACTCGCGAAAGCGACCGCGGCGCCGACGCTGGCGTCGCTGTCGCTGGTGCGCGCGACGATCGTGTCCGCCGAGGCGAACACGGCGATCACGATCCGGTTGCCGAATGGAATCGCCGTCGAACTCTCCGCCGAAAACGGCTCGCCGAGTCTCGTCGCCGCGATCGTGGCCGAGCTGAGCAAGGCGCTGCCGTGCTCCTAATCCCGCGCTCGGTACGCGTGTACTTCGCGACCGAGCCGACGAACTTGCGGCTGTCGTTCGACGGTCTGTCGAACGCGATCCGCCACGCGCTCGGGTACGACCCGCTCGCCGGGCATGTGTTCGTGTTCGTGAACCGGCGCAAGAACCAGGTGAAGCTGATCGTGTGGACGCGCGGCGGCTTCACGATCGTGCATAAAAGGCTCGAGCGCGGCACGTTCACGTTTCCGGCGCGCGTGACTGCGGACGCGAAAAGCGTCGCGATCGACGTGCACGAGCTCGCGATGCTGCTCGAAGGCATCGACGTATCGCGCGCGAAGACGAAGCCGCGATGGGAGCCGCCGCCACGCACACGACCGACGACGACCTAACGATCGCTAACAACGATCACGTGCGATCCGTTTGCGCTTGCGCCGGATCGCGCGATGATCAAGATGGTGAAGCGTGGACTCCGAAGCGAAGAGCGCGGCGCCGGATCTCTCGACGGATCTGCTGCCCACCGGCATCGAGCTCCGCGGCTCGGTGCTCGATGTCCTCAAGGCGCTGCTCCCCGAATTCGATGACCGCGACGCGGTGCTCGGAATTGTCGGCAGGCTGGTCGCCGACAACGCGACGATGGCGCAACGGCTCGCGCGCATCGCGGCTCGCTTCAAGACGAGCGAGAAGATCTCGAAGGCGCAGCTCGTCCTCTTCGCCGACGCGCTTCGGCGCGGCGAAGGTGAGCCCGAGCTCGAAGCCGACGCTACGCCGGAGCCCGATGAGGTCGACACCGCCGACGAGCGCTTGCGTGCAGCGGCTGGGCTCGACGACAAAGAGGCCGCCGATCTCGCGAAGCTCCGCACGGGCAAGCCCCCGCCGCAACCGCACTCACGTGCAGCGCCGCCCGCGCACCTCCCGCGCGTTGACCACCCCATCGCAGTGCCGGCGGAGCAGCGTGCGTGTCCGAAGTGCGGCGCAGAGCGCACGTGCATCGGGCACGACGTCAGCGAAGTGATCGACCTCATCCCGGCGCAGGTGATCGTGCGGCGCGACCTGCGCGAGAAGCTGGCGTGCACGCCGTGCGAAGGCGAGCTGGTGCGCGCGCCGGTCGGCGACAAGGTCGTGCCGAGCGGCAAGCTCGGGCTCGCGCTCGTCGCCGCGCTGCTCGTCGAGAAGTACGTCGACGGCCTGCCGCTGCATCGCCAGCGCGAGCGCTTGCAGCGTCTCGGCCTCGACCTCTCGGTCTCGACGCTCGCCGATCAAGTGAAGTGGTGCACCGATCTGCTGCGGCCGCTCTGGCGTGCGGCGCTCGCCGAAGTGATCGGCGCGCGCGTGATGCATCTCGACGGCACCGGGCTCCCGGTGCTCGATCCGAACGTGCCCGGTGGCAAGCGACTCGGCGCGCTGTGGGGCTACGTCGGCGTCAACGCGAGCGAGACCATCGCGGCGTATCTCTATGTGTCGACCGGCAAGGCGGTCGGCCAGCACGCCAATGAGATGGGGCCGCAGGACGTCCTCGGGATGCGCACCGGCCTCACCGTCGCCGACGCGTCGAACATCTTCGACGCCAGCTTCGAGCGGCCCGAGCTCATCGAGTGCGGGTGCAACATGCACGGTCGCCGCTACTTCGTGAAAGCCCTCGACGCTGGCGACAAGCGCGCGGCGCTGCCGCTCGGTGCATACAAGAAGCTCTACGAGATCGAAGCAGAGATCAAAGACCTCACCGACGACGAGCGACTGGCCGAGCGGCGCAGGCAATCCAAACCCGTGTGGGACGAGCTCGTCGCCTGGTGCACGGTGCGCAAGAAGCACGAGCCGCCGGCATCGGGACTCGGCAAAGCAGTCCAGTACTTCATGAACCACCACGTCGCACTCGCACGCTTTCTCGAGTACGGCTACCTGCCGATGGACAACGGCATCGTCGAGAGGCTCCACGTCCGCGCGGCCCTGACGCGCAAGAACTTCCTCTTCGCCGGCGCCGACTCGGGCGGCGATCGCGCGGCGATCGCATACACGATCTTCGGCTCGTGCCGACTCGCCGGTGTGGATCCGATTGCGTACCTCGCCGATGTCCTGCCGCGGCTCACGCGCCGCATCCGCCTGATCGACCTGCCTGCGCTACTGCCCGCGCGGTGGGCCGCCGCACGTGCCGCAGCGAACGCCGCGTAGCGCTGCCACGATCACCCGGGCGCGATCAAGTAGGCGATCCCGCTGCAGTCGACCGGACGCTCACTTTCGCATTGAACTGGCTCGGCGAGACGGGGCGCCTCAAGGGGGATCTGAACCCTATCGGCCTCGCAGCCGGTGAAGCCGCGGCGGCAGTCCTGCTCGAGCCCAGCCAGCGCGCCGATCAACGAACGACCATCGCGCACATCATCGGGGTGGCGACCGGAAAGGACGCTCCCATCGGGGAGGGCGACGTAGCTCCGCTTCGTGGACGCGTCCTCGCCGAAGTTCTGCAACCTCTGTTGACGAACGAGACGGCGGACCTCTACTTGGATCTCAACGGGGAAGCCTGGCGTGCGCAGGAGTACGGCCACGCTTTGGTCGGGCTCGTTCCTAGCGGCCTGCAGAAGGTCAAGGGGCTGCCGTTCCGTACCGCATTCGCACCGTGGCCGAACAATGCCCATCACTTGATCCCGGACGCGCAGTTGATGAACGGTATCTTTGACTTGGCTGCAGATCTGCCCACCATTCAGGAAACGATCGTGCAGGGGCTGCTCAAGAGCCCCTACAACCTCCACCACTGGAAGAACATGATGATTCTTCCGTTAGACCCCAAACACGGCTGCGCGCTTGGCCTTCCAACCCATCCGCAGGGAGATACGCACCCGGCCTACAACATCGAGGTCCGTACGGGAGTCGACGAAGCGCTGTCACCGTACAAGGCGGTCATCAAGCAGGTCGCGGATAAGGAGAACGAACACGAGGTGGTCGACCCCGTCGACGTCAAGGAAGCGTTGGAGGCTCTCTCCGACGCCTTGCACACGAGCCTGATAGCCCTCAAGCCCGAGATCTTTGGGGCCTGCGCGAAGGATGAAGACATCAGCCTCGGCGCAATGACGCAATTCATCACAACCTCGCCTGGAGCATGAGCCGATGCGGTATGCCAAGCTTGTCACCGCTCCGACCACGAACCTGGATTACTGCTTTGCCGGGAGGATCCTTCATTCTGAGACCTGCGATATCCGGATTTCCGACGGCGACAAAATCGGCACTCGCTATCCCGGTGACCCGTTTTCGGTGGAGGTGCACTTTGATCCCGAGATTCCTGGAGTGAAGCTGCCGACGTTGATCGGCAATACCCGGTCGCTCTTGATGGTGTCGGCGCAGGCCGTTGCACTGTTCGAGAAGCACCTCGATCTCGGTGACCACGAGTCTTTTCCGTTTTCACTCGTCAATCACAAAGGGCGCGTCCATAGCAAGGACTACGTATTCCTCAATCCGGTTGGCTCGCATGACGTCGCGGATCCAAGCTCCGTATTCGTGCGCTTCCGCAGCGGACGGATCTACAAATGCGGCAAGTGGATCCTCGTCGAAGCCAAGCTGCAGGGATTCCCCGATCTCATCCGTCCCTGTGAGCTGACCACCGTGTACCTGGTCAGCGAACGCTTCATCGCGTTGGTGGAGGAGCATCGATTGACCAACTTCCAATTCGAACACCTTCAGCACGTCTAGCCAGAAGTGGAACTGCCATGAGCGGAATGTTCCTTTCGGTCGAGGTCGATAGCGCGAATTTCATGATCCCGCGGGGAATCGCGCTGCTTTCCAAGGGCCCTCTCGCCAAACACCAGGACATCCATCAGATCTGTACGTTCTTCCGGCAGCGCGGCATTGCGTCGCTGCTTCTCGAGGGCACTCCCGAGGCCTACTTCGTCAACGCCATGCAAAGTGCGAGCGCCTACGCGATGGAGTTGCGGCGCACGCCGGACGAAGCCAAGGTCACCTCGTTCTCCCGACCGTTGCAGGATGCCATGAGCATCGGGGATTGGTATGCCGCCCAGGAGATTGCGCGTCTGAGTCGCACCACCTGGAATCCCGACTACGAGTACGAGGATGATTTCCTGTATGTTCGCTTCTGGCACCATTTATTGCTGGACGCTTCGACGACAGAAATCGAGGCAACCCTGGCGCACTACCAAGAGGTCATTGGCGTTCATGCCGACGTCCGTCTGGAAGTGTGTCGCGCGCTTCACAAGCCCGACGAAGATGGGTTCGACACGGCACTGCGAGCTCTGCTAAACGAGCGCAAGGCGAAGGTCGACGACCTCGTAGGACGTACCGTGATTCCCGAGGAGCAAGGGTCATGGATCCAGCACTTCGCCCTGGAGGGGGTCGCGTTGCTCAAGCTCGCCGAACGCCGGGGGCTACATCCGGGTCCTGGATATCTGCACTGTCCGGACATCGTGCGCGGCGAAAGCCCCTGGGTGTGGCTCTCATCCTGATCACGCGGCCACTCGGACGGACTTTCGCAGCGGTCGTAGCGTGAGTGTCATCGCCTCGCCCCAACGATCGCTGGTTGCGAGTGCGCGGAGTTGAATGACGTGACGTGCGGTGGCGATGTTCCATCGCGACCCCGCGCGCTTCATCCGGACCTCGACGAGAGTCTTGCACGTCGCCTCGGTGTTTCCGCTTCCAATGGGAAGTCCGGCGGCGCGGAGCGCGGCGTAGTTCATGTTCTCGTGGCCGTTGTCGAGATACGTGATCGCGTCGTGGACGGGCTCGGTCTCACCAACTTTGACATGCTCGCGGCCGGACACGCGAAGCTCGCCGAGGATGTCGAGCGCAGCTGTCTCGACGTTGAGCAGGCGAAGGCGCCACCGAGCGATCCGCTTCTCGTGGTCGCCTTCGAGCAATCGCGAGGCCGCGCCGAGTTTCTCGATGAGGTGCCAGAAATCGACGCCTTGTTTCACGACGCGGTCGACACGTGCAGCCACCCCTCGCTGGAGGTGCTCAACCAGATCGTGAGCGCCATCGCTGAGCAGCACGACCTTGAGCCGTGGCAGCTTGCGGAGGAGCTCGTTGACATCGCCGGCGGCGCCGTGAAGGAGTCCTTCGCAGCCATCGTCGGGCATGGCGCCGTAGCGGATCGTATGCAGCGCATCCCCGTTCTTGTCGTGCAGGGTCACGGTCGCGACCCACATCATGCGCCATGCGACCGTGATCGGTCGCTTCGGCGCGTCCGGCTTTGGACGGCCTGGCGGTCGCGGACGTGGTTCGATCGTCGGAAGCGAGACCCGATCCAGTCCGACGCTGGCGCTACGAGTTTCTGGAGGCGGCTCGTACGCCGTGATCAGCGCGTCATCGATGTCCACGTTGCGCTCGCCGTACAAGTCGCCGACGGCATGAGTGACCCGATCGAAGCTGCAGCGCGAGTACACGAGTCGACCACTCTCGGCGGCACTTGCTTCTGCATCGCGCGCCGTTCCCGCTTGGACGTGATGCGCCATGGCCCGAGCGGTCTGCGGAAGCCAGCCGTCGGCGACAACGCCAGCCCGGAGGCTGATCGTGTCCACGACCTTGCTGTTGCGCTTGCCGTCGCGTCGATACAGCGACCGCTCGACGCTGAGCGACCCCGCCATCGTGTGATAGGCGCCCTCGCAACGGCCGACGCGCGTGTACGCCGCACCATCAATCACGATCTTCTCGGCGTCGACGTCGAGACCCGCAAGCAACCCGTGATGGGCCGCGCGTTCGATTGCCGCCGCCGCTGCTCCGACCTCGCGCTCGATGTTCGCGTAATCGATCGACTTTCCGTCGGGACCACGTTTTGCGAGCTGCTCGACTTGAGCTGCCATCCGCTGCAGCGCCGGTCCAAGTGTCTTGTGTTGATCTGCGAGTTCGATCACGATGCGAATCACGGGGCATCCTTCCGTCGAAGAGTCTTGGTAAACCCTCGATGGCACGGGCTCTGCCCCACTTTCAAGAGACGTCTGGCGCTACGCTGCGGTCCGGATCTCCTCGTCGCTGCTCAGGATGAGATCCACACCCAAGCCCCTTCGTCCATGATCCGAACGCCTGGATGCAAGTCGACTACATCCCCCGCCGCAAGTAACCCTCCGCGCTGGGTACCTCGCCCGGCATCGCGGCGAGACCGCGTCTGGTGCCAATATTCCGTCACAACCATTCATGCGGCCTCTCGATGGTAGAACTTGAGCAATCCGCCGAGCCGTTCCCGGCAAGCGACTGCGCCGTTTCCGACAACGGCCTGTGTGCCGCGCATGCGCATATTGATCGATCACTTGCGTCGGTCCGGCCGAAAATTTTCCAAGCTCCCGTGATCACGTCGCCGTCGAGGAATCTTGATCACTTCGGCGATCGCGAAAGGAAGTCTGGGGCGCGGTGACCGCGCTGCTGCGGCGTGAAGGGCTGTACTCCTCGCACCTGACGAGCTGGCGCCGGCAACGGGACGCCGGGCAGTTCGGCAAGACGCCCCGCAAGCGCGGCCCGGTGGCGACGCCGCCGGATCCCCGCGACAACAGATCGCCGAGCACGAGCGCAGGCTTCGCAAGGCCGAGGCGCGGGGTGACCGCTACGAGCGGCTGTGCGCACCAAAAAAATTCTCGGAGCTGTTTGGGATCCCGCTGGACAGCGAGGACGAGACGAAGAGCCGATGCGGATCGTTGATGAAACCTCCGGACCGGACGGCGTGGACGCCACATGCGCCGCGCTCATCGCCGCGCCGCCGAGCACGCCGAACCGATACAAGTCGTGCGTCCAGTCGAAGCCGGCGCGCGGCGCGCTCTGCGTGTACGGCACGACGAACACCGAGCCGTCGGATTGCGTGATCGTGCGATCGAACATGCAGCCGAGGAGCAGCCACGTCACGACGATCACCGCGATCACCTCGACGAGCAGCTGCAGGTCGGCGACGCTCGGCGACGCGGCGAGGCGCTCGCGGATCGACATCGCCTAGCGGCGCCGGCAGATCGCGACGAGGAAGCCGCCGATATCGCGCGCGATCGGGAGATCCGCGAGCCGATGCTCGAGCCACCGCACCGTGCCGCCGAGCACGGGGATCTCGAGCACCTTCGCGAGCGGCGTGATCACGCGGATCCCGCGGGTCGTCACCCACTCGAGCTCGGGCGGGAGATAACCGCGGATCGCGCGCGCGTCGTCGTAGCGCGTGAACACGTGCTCGTCGTGCGCCAGACTTCGGGACGCTGATCTCATTGGTGTTGGGTTTCGAATCGTAGGGGAAGGCGCTTGTGATCACTCGGCAGGATCAGGCCTCGCTTGTTAAGATGATCGAGCAGATGATGAATCGCGTCGTGTTCGGATCGATTGGCGGCGGGTGCGAGGCGGACATGGATCGCGTGTTCGGTGACTGCCACCTTTCCCGGCGCGGCGAGCAGGTTCGCGATGAGCTTCTTCGCTTCGCGCGGTCGCTGCATGTGCGGCGCGACGAGAGCCGCCAGCTCGGACTCGGCGTTCGCGCAGACGACGCGGATCACGTCGATGATCGTCTTGAGCTTGCCGGTGTGACGGACGAGCTTGCCGGCGAGCTCGGTCTCCTCGACGGCGGCGTGGGTCGGGATCAGCGGTCGGATCGCCTCCAGATCGCGCTGCCACTGGAGCGACTCGGCGAGCTCGCTCTCGACACGGTCGCACCGCGCGTCACCGCAGCGAGCCGAGCTAGCGTGCGGCGCGCATCGCCCTCGGCGGTCCGCCAGATCCGCAGCGCGCGCTCGAGCTTTCGACGTGCCGGATTCGGGATGATCGTTCCCGGCGGGTACGGCTCGACGCGCCGACCGTCGAGTTGGTTGATGCCCCAGCGTTCGACACCGTGCTTGAAGCCGTTCTCCTGGCGCCACCGGTGCCACAGGATCTCGACGAGGCGGCCGGCCGGCAGCTTCGACACCGCGAGGAAGCTCATCTGTCGTCCGTCGTTGACCCGTACGACGATGCGACGAATCCGTCCGCGACCCGCACCGAGGTTTCGCAGCCGGCTCTCGTGCAACCCGACGTCGTCGCCAGCGATCGTCGCTGGCTCGTAAGGCCGTCGTCGGCAGCTCGGCGTATGGCTTGCGCTCGTACGTGACGAAGTCGAAGTCGGCGTCGCGCAGGGCCGCGAGTTGTTCGGCAAACGCGCCGCCGCGATCGAAGGCGAGCAGGATCCTCTCGTCGGCGCCGAGAGCGTCGCGCAGTCGCTTGCCCAGCGGCAACAGCCAGTCGGTCAAGTGACCGTGCGACGTGACCGGTACGCGAAACATCGGTCGCCCGTCCTCGTCGTGGACGTAGTAGTCGGTCGTGCCAGGCAACACGCGCTTGCCCTGCATCCGCCAGCCCTTTCGCACGACGTGCTTGCCGGTGTACGGCCGCAGGTGGTTGTCGACGTAGAAGATCGCGGGGCCGTCGTCGTTCGCCGCGGTCGCGATCAGGCGCTCGGCCATGCGCGCTTCGAGTGCGGTGCCGCCGTCGGTCTGATCGATCAGGCGACCGAGCAGCTTGCGCACGCCGCTCGCCGACGGCACGCGCTCGGCGCGCAGCAGCGTCGCGCCGGTCGGCGTCGCGAGGCGCCGTACACCCTCGACGACAAACTGCCGGATCGCGAGCGCGCAGATCACGGCGTCGAGCGCGATCCGCAGCCCGTCGGGATGGCGCCCCTCGAAGGCGCGCTGCGCTTCCTCGTGCAGCCCCATCTCGCCGGCGAGCGCCAGCAGGATCCAGCTGCCGACGTGCTGCACCAGCTTGCCGCCGCGCACCGGCTGCGCCGTCATCGGTACGATGTCGGCGTCGCCCTCGTCGAGCGTAACCGGATCGTCGCCGAGATCGACGTCGCGATCCTGCGCAGCGAGCGACAGGGCGAGTTGCCCTTCGACAGCCGCGACGATCTCGGCCCCCGGCTCGTTCATCGCAGGCTGATCGCGATCGTTCTGCCACTGCCGGTAGACACGCCCCACCGTCGCGTGGCTGATCCTGTGTCTGCGCGGTTGTTCGCGATAGACGTCCACGGGCATTCGCCCCTCGTCGAACCTCGCGCACCACGCAGTCCGCAACTCCGGCGTCACCTTGCTCGTCTTCCCCTGCCGCGGCCCGATCACCGCACCAAGCCCCGTCGTTTCTTCGCGCCGCCGAAGCAGCCGCAGATATTCGTCCGTGATCCCGAATGCGGTTGCGAGTCGGCCAAGGTGCAGCTGCCCAGACTTCGCGAGCGTCACCACGAGTACGTTCCGTGGTCCGCGATCGTCGTCCTCGACGTCGAACGTGCCGATCAGCGTGCCGCTGATGAACACGCTCGCCCTCGTTTCACGCACGATCACCACACCGTCCGACGAGAAACGCCGGACGTCGTACTCAGGCTCGGGCGACGACTCGATCAGGGGCAGGTCGAGAGCTTCCATCGCCCGCACAACAACCGCCAACCGATCCGGATTCCCACAATCC
>CAWKDB010000005.1:0-4905 GCA_963848295.1 uncultured delta proteobacterium
GATGAACACGACAAGCACGAGGCGCTCGATCGCCTCGAGAAGCAGATCGCGCGCTATCCGACGGTCGATTACATCGAACGCTGCATCGAGAGCGCAGGACTCGACGGCGAGATCGTGATCGAAGAGTTCACGCTGCTATTCAAGAGCTCGCGCGAGTTCTTCTTCGCGCCGGTGATCGAGTACGGCCCGCTCGCCGATTGGAAGGACATCCCGGGCGCCGGCCAAAGATGCAGGACGTGTTCTGGTACATCAAGGAAGCGATCGACGCGTACTTCGATGGCCGCCCGTTCCAGGTCACGGTCAAGGCCGGCTGCATCATCGGCAAGAAGCTCGAAGCCGGTGCGGCGCCGGAGCTCGACATCCAGATCGAAGAGGCGTCCTACGACGAAGAGGCCGATACCGATCTGCCACGTCGACCGCACCAGATCGCCGCGGGCTCGGTCCAGCTCGCCGATCCCGACGAGCTACAAGTCGAAGAGCTCGAGGCGCAGGGCGACACGCCGATCGACGAAGGCTCGATCGAGAACAAGAGCTCGACGCGTTCATCGAAGGCCGCAAGCGGCCGACCCATCTGGACGATTGAGAAGGGGCCTATGCGCGGGCGACTGCGGAGACGCTGCGCCGTCGGGCGAGGAGCCGTTGCTGCGCGATCCGATGGTCGCGCGACGACATCACGAGATGAACGAACACGATCACCGTGCCTAGTGTCAGGTCCGAAAGCGTCTTCTCGATGCGATCAGCAGCTGCCCACATGTCAAGCCTCACACTCGATCGCGACGGCGGGATACGAGTCGCTGAGAAATGCGGCGAGCTCTCGATTCGTCGCGAACGAGCCGACGAGCACCACCCTGCTCACGAGCTCCGGTGTCTCGAGCTGGACGATCGCGTCGAGCGGCGTCCCCACCTGGATCACATCTCCCTGCGGTCGTGCCCTCGGGCCGTCTGAGGACATGATCATCGTCTGATGCATTTCGGGCCTCCTGTCCACGAACGTAGTGACGTGCAACCGTAAGACCACGTCCTCGCTCGTGGTTGCGATGGGGCGGAGCGTCCCCGGATTGCCTCTAACTGCAACCGGGATTACGACGCTGGCGTTCGAAGATCCGATTCATAGCTGTGCGGCCTCGTCGCAGCGTGCGGGGGGGATGCGCGGTCCGGTCACGCTCCGGATCGCATCGTCGCGGCGAATCAGTTCGCGTTCGAGGCGATGGCCAAGCGCTGGCGCGAGCACCTCGCGAAGCGGATCTCAGAGCTGCTCGCCGAGCTGTAGGGGCTTGCGCACCGTGGCCTCGCCGGGGATGCTGCCCGCGCATGGCGGAGAGCAAAGCCGCATATCTCGAGCTCGTGGACGAGATCAACGAGCACGATCGGCGTTACTACGTCGACGCGAACCCGACGATCAGCGACGTCGAATACGACAAGGCCGCGCGCCAGCTGCGCGAGCTCGAGGCAGCTCACCCCGATTGGGCGGTCGACTGGTCACCGACCAAGCGCGTGGGTCACGTGCCGGTGTCCGAGTTCCCGAAGGTGACGCGGCCGGTCGCGATGTTGTCGCTCGACAACACCTACGACGAGGGCGAGCTGCGCGCGTTCTACGACCGCGTGGTCAAAGGCCTCGACGGCGACGCGCCGGCGTTCTCGATCGAGCCGAAGATCGACGGCTTCGGCATCGAGCTGACATATCGGGGCGGCTTGCTCGTGCTCGGCGCGACGCGAGGCGACGGCCGGATCGGCGAAGACGTCACCGCGAACGTCAAGAGCGTCAAGGGTGTCGCGCTCAAGCTGCGCGAGCCGCGCGACATCGTCGTGCGCGGCGAGATCTACATGACGAAAGCCGAGTTCGCGGCAATCAACGCCGAGCGCGCGCGAGCGGGCGAGGAGCTGTTCAAGAACCCGCGCAACACGGCCGCCGGATCGATCAAGCAACAGGACCCACGCGAGGTCGCCAAGCGCCCGATGCGCACGATCTTGTACGAGGTCGTCGATGGCGAGCGCTATGCCGCGGGTCACCTCGCGTCGCTCGACTTGATCCGCAAGCTCGGGCTGCCGGTGTCGCCGTACAACGCCTCGGCGCGGACGTGGGACGAGCTCGCGGCGGCGGTCGCGACCTGGGAGCACAAGCGCGACGAGCTGCCGTACGACGTCGACGGGCTCGTCGTCAAGGTCGACGACTTCGCGCAGCGCGCGGCGCTCGGCACGACGTCGAAGTTCCCGCGCTGGGCGATCGCCTACAAGTTTCCGGCGCGCCAGGTCACGACGATCTTGCGCGACATCGAGATCAACATCGGCCGCACCGGTGCGGTGACGCCGGTCGCGATCCTCGAGCCGGTCGACGTCTCCGGCACCACGGTGTCGCGTGCGTCGGTGCACAACTGGGATCAGGTCGCCCGCCTCGGGCTGGCGAAGGGCGACCGGGTGCTGATCGAAAAGGCCGGGGAGATCATCCCGCAGATCCTCGCGGTCACCGAGCAGAGCGGGGCGCCGCCGTTCGATCCGCCGATCGTGTGTCCGGCATGCAGCACGCCGCTCGCGCGCGAAGACGGCAAGGTCGCGACGTATTGCCCGAACCGGGTCGGTTGCCCGGCCCAGCTGCTCGGCGCGATCGAGTTCTTCGCGTCGCGCGGCCAGATGAACATCGACGGGCTCGGCGAGAAGGTCGTCGCGCAGGTCGTAGCCGGCGGGCTCGTCCACGACGTCGCCGACCTCTTCACGCTCACCGCGAATCAGCTCGAAGGGCTCGATCGGTTCGCGGCGCAGTCGGCGGCGAACCTCGTCGCCGCGATCGAGAAGGCGAGGCAAGCGGCGACGTTCTCGCGCCTGCTCGCCGCGCTCGGCATCGCGCATGTCGGCGGCGTCGTCGCGAAGCTCGTCGCCGCGAAGTACCACAAGCTGTCCGCGTTACGCGCCGCCGCGCGCGCGTCGGAGTCGGCGGCGTTCGTCGCCGAGCTGTGCGAGCTCGACGGCGTTGGCGAGGTGATCGCGGTCGCGATCGATGCGTTCCTGCGCGACCCGCACCCAGCCGCGGTGCTCGACAAGCTCGCGGGGCTCGGCGTCGATCCCGAAGAGCCGGTCGTGGCGACCAGCGACGGCCCGCTGTCGGGCAAGACGCTGGTCGTCACCGGCACGCTCGCGAAGGCGCGCGCCGATGTCCAGCGCGCGATCGAAGCTGCCGGCGGCAAGGTCGCCGGGTCGGTCAGCAAGAAGACGACGTATCTGGTCGCCGGTGCAGACACGGGCAAGACCAAGCTCGAGGCGGCCGAGAAGTACGGCGTTAAGGTCCTCACCGAGGCCGACCTCGCTGACTTGCTCACGTCAACTGGCGGCTCGCTCGGCGAGTGACACCAGCGGCTGTTGCTCATCAGGCGACTCGGCGCGTGTCCTTGTGAAATATCGCCAGCAAGATCCACACTGGGAGCCAGAGTCCTGCGGTGAAGATCGTGATGAGCAGATGCAGTCCGTGACTGAACGGCTTCTGGACGAGGACAATGGGGCCCCCGCTCGACGCACTCGATGCAGACGAGGATGAACCGCCGGAAATGTTGAAGATCACCGGTTGCCCGGGCGAGCCGCCGTACATCTGCATCGGTTGTCCGCTCGGGGATTGCATTTGCATGGCCCCCGAGCCGTGTTGAACCATTGCCGACGGATGCGAACCGCGCTCAACGCACGGCTTGCATTGGCGCTTGTTCTGCAGCTTGACGGAACACTCCTCGCAGATCATTTCTCCGCAGGCAGTGCACGCGCCTCTTGCCGGTCGGTCAGTGTGGACGTAGCAAAGCATTCGTGGCCTCCGTGGAGTTGATCGAGCAACTCATTGAGTTGATTTCCTCAGCGCTTCCAACCTAGCGTCGAGATCGCTGCCCGTACCGAGTTCCTGATTGGGCGAGCTTGCGCAGTAGAACCACTCGCCGGTCTCGACATCGAGCTCTTCGACGAGTGCCTTGCGGTCGCGTAGCCACGCGAGGGCGCGGATGGTGGCGGCCTCGCTAAGTTGAGACTGACCCGCGATCCACGGGACCGTCTGATGCGAGCGCGCCTGCGCGATCAGGAGACGGACCTTCGCCGCGTCTTGAGCGATCGCGGCCTCTGCATGACCCTTTTGTACATTCGCCCTCGAAATAGCCACGTGGCGCTTGGCGATCCCGATCGCCGTTGCCCCAAGACCGATCGGGATTGCGAAGCCGCCGTGGATCAAGAAACCGACAAAAACGAGACCAGGCGATAGCGCCAAACCAAGCACCGTTCCAAGTAGGACGGCGGCCGCGCCCCCTCCAACGAATGCCTGCCAGGGAAGCGCGAGCTCGCCTAAAAACTCTGAGATGTCCGAGTCGCGAACTGTTTCGATCTGCGTGTCGACCGACGTTGCGGACGTCGAGGTTGCGGACGTCGAGGTTGCGGACGTCGAGGTTGCGGACGTCGAGGTTGCGGACGTCGAGGTTGCGGACGTCGAGGTTGCGGACGTCGAGCCCGAAACCGCATGAGACGCGCCAGCCCTAGCTTCGGCGATTGCCGCACCTTCCCGCCGCCCGGCCATCCACCAAGCTTACCCCGTGCGGATGGACAAAAGGTCGGCTGTCTCGGTCCAGTTGGCGCGAATAACCGGTCGGTACCCCTGCCGGCGCGTTGCAACTCTCGCGTGTCGCAGGTGGCGTTAAGCCCTACGCGCCTACGCGCGATCGGCGGCGATCGCGTCGACGACCTGCTTGACCGTGCTTCGACTTCTCGATCGTCGTGTCGGCGCTCGCGTAGAGGGCGGCGCGGATACCGCCGCGATCGACGAGGCTGCGCTCGAGAAGCTGCTCTGTGATTGACAAAGCGTCGACCGACTACTCGGCCACGTTCGCCGCATGCCACGCGGTGTTTGCCGTGTGCACGGCGCTTGCCGTGGCGATAGCGGAGTCGACC
>CAWKDB010000006.1:0-8173 GCA_963848295.1 uncultured delta proteobacterium
GCTACGTCGCGACGATCGCCGGCAAGCGCGCGGGCTGACGACGATCTCGCGGTCGCCGGTCGTCACAGCGAGATCGGCTGGTCGATGTCGATCGCCGGCCCATCGAACGCCGGCAGCGTCGTCGTGCGCAGCGCGTGCGCCGCACACTCGGCGAAAGCGGCGCTCGCGCTCGGCAGCGCAACCCGAGTGATCTCGCCGCTCGGCGCGATCGACAGTGTTGCCGTGAGCGAGCTCGTGTCACGCGCGTACGTCGTGCGGCACAGCTCGAGCAACCGATGCGTGCCACTCGCCGCGATCGCGCGATCGATCGACCGCGTATCCGGCGCGGGACGTGGGGCGGGTCGTTCGATGGCGACGGTGGTCTGCGGCATCACGGGCTCGTCGCGATCCGGCATGGCGTCGGTCTCGCAGATCGTCGTCGCATGACCGAAGTCGTCGAGCTGACACCGCGTCGTGACGAGCCGACCGCCGGACAGCTCGACGTCGGCGACGTAGTAGTTCGGCTGGTAGGGCGCGTACGGACCGCAACCGGCGAGCCCGCACGCGACGATCGCAGCAATCCCGGACAGCTTCCACATACTCCGAGCGTGGCCAGCTGATGTTGCGCGTCCGCAAAGCCCCTGCGACGGACTGCGAACCGAGCGCTACCCGACGACGACCGTGCGAGCGGTTGTTCGCCGGTCTGGTCTACTGCGGCGGCAGCCACGAGCCGTCGGGTGCATGGCCGAAGTTGCCGCGGGCGAGCATCTCGAACGCTCCATCCGGGTGCTTGCGGGCGACGACCCAATCGGTGCCGCCGGCCATCACGCGGTTGATGTCGACGATGTCGCTCGAGCGCGCACCGGCGTAGACGACGATGCCGTGGATCGGATCGTCTTGGCGCGGCCAGCACGCGATCAACACGAGCCCTTCGCCCGTGAACGTCTTCCCGCCGAGTCGGATCTCGCGGTCATCGATCACCCACTGCGCACGCGACGCGACCGCCGCGATGACCGGATTCGTCTGCGGCGTCCCGTACGCCATCACGCCGACATCGGGATGATCGGCGAGCACGTGGTCGCTAGCGACCGCGAACGGCGCCGCGGCGAAGAACCGATCGTGCACGCGCTTCGCGTAGCTGGTGACTGCTGGGTCGCTCGAGGTCGTCACGACGAGCTTGCCTGCGCCGACGCCATCGATCGTGCCTCGAAATGGCGTCGCCGGCAGGCCGTGGGCGTAGCGCTTCGCCAGCTCGTCGAAGAACGCGGCGACGCGGGGCATGTAAGCGTCGAAGCTCTGCGCGCCACTCTTGCGGTACGCGGCGAAGACGTCCGCGAGCTCGCCGGTCCAGATGAACGAGCGCGCGACCTCGGCGAACGTCGCGTCGGCAGCGGCTTGGGCGCCCTTGCGATCGCGCACGTAGAGCACGACGACCGCGCGCACGCCGGCCTCGTCGAGCATGATCTTCGCGTTCCCGTAGGCCTGCTCCTTCATCGGCTGAGCGACGAGCGCGTAGATCGCCTCGCCCGCCGGTAGCAGCTCGGGGTGGCGATCGAAGATCGGGTTCACGAACGAGTGGGCCATCTCGTGCACGAGCAGTCGGATCGTCTCTTCGTCGACCGAGGGCAAGCCGTGCTCGTCGGGATTGCTCAGGCCGATGACCTGATACATCTCGGGCGTCGACGCCACGTTGGTGTGCACGCCGTAGTTCTCTCCGCCTTCGAGCAGCCCCGGCACCACGACGAAGCGCGCACCCGACGGCCCGAAGAACGCATCGAACCAGCTCACGGGATCCTCGGCGTCGAGCCGCGACTGCAGGCGCCCTTCGACCGCGGTGAAGTAGTCGCGATGGGCGGCGAAGAAATCGTCGAGCTTGCTCGCGGCGGCGAACGCCTGCAGCGCGGCGACGTAGCCCGCGATATCGACGCCCTGCCAGCGCTTGTCGAGCTCGGGCAAGAGGGTCGCGAGATCGCCGCGCGGGCGAAAGTGATCGTCGAGGTGCACGGCCAGGACCATCGGCGCGTCATATGCGATGCCGGCTTTGTTGCGTAGCGCGCGAGTCAACTGCACCGCCAGGTGGTTCGCGAATGGGGCGAACGTGCGGTCGACGTCGGCGACGTACGCGGTCGCCGGCGCCTGCTTGTACTCTTCGGTACCGGCGAGTCGTTCGACGATCGAGATCAACTCGACGCGGCGATCGACGTGGACCTCGCTACGGTGGGCTTTCGCGAGAGGCTTCGCGGCCGCGGGCGGCGCCGGAGTCAGCGCGGGCGGCGACGCCGAGTTGCAGGCAAACAGCGCGAGCGCGACTAGCCTTCGCACGGCTCGAGCGCTCGCATCGCACGACGATATCACGCGTGGTCTAGGACCACATAGACTTGGCCGTTTGGCCCGCGGTCCGTAGTATCGTGGATAGCAGCATGGCAACGCACGCCCGCAACGTTCTCGTCGTCGACGACGAGCCACTCGTCCTCGCGGCGTACAGGCGGAGCCTGCAGCGGCATTGGAACGTCGTGACCGCGACCGATATCGCGAGTGCGAAGCGATGCATCAGCGAGGTCAAGCCCGAGCTCGCGATCGTCGACATGTGGCTCGGCGCGGCGAGCGGGCTCGAGCTGATCCAGGCGATCAAGGCCGAGCGCCCTGATGCGAAGGTCGCGATCATCTCCGGCTATATGTCGATCGACGCGGCGGTGACCGCCACCAAGCTCGGCGCCGATGCCGCGGTGGCCAAGCCGGTCGCGCCGTCGGACGTGCTCGCGCGCCTCGCGAACGGGATGCCGGTCGCGAACGACGAGCCTCCGGTGTCGTTGGCCCGGGCCGAGTACGAGCTCATTGCGCGCACGATGGCCGACTCGAACCACAACGTGTCGCGCGCCGCGCGGCGCCTCGGGATTCATCGCCATACCCTGCAGCGCAAGCTCAAGCGCGTGCCGCCAAAGTCGTGACCACCCCGTTGCCGATGTGCCGGGTCAACTCTCCTCGTCGGTGATTTGGTAGTGCTGGCGTTGCTACCTACATCCGATCGGCGCTAGCGTCGTAGGTTCGGGTGGGACCCGCGTGGCGTGAGGGTTGCGCGGGCTGCGCCTCCTGGGCGTTGGGAAGGGCTCCCATGCACGACACTTCGACCCGGCTCACGCTCCTCGCGGCGATCATCGACTCGACCGAGGACGCCGTCGTGAGCAAGGACCTCGCCGGCATCGTGACGAGCTGGAATCGCGGGGCCGAACGACTCTACGGATATGCCGCCGACGAGATCATCGGCCAGCCGATGTCGGTGCTGATCCATTCGGACTCTGCGGTCGAGACCGTCGCGATTCTGGACCGCATTTGCCGCGGCGAGCACATCCAGCAGTACGAAACAGTCCGCGTCATGAAGGGTGGCGCGTTGGTCTCGATCTCGTTGACCGAATCTCCGATCCGCGACACCAGCGGAACGATCATCGGGACCTCGGCGATCGCGCGCGTGACGTCGCAAAAACAAGCGTCGCAATACGCGCGGAGCTTGATCGAGGTGTCGCTCGACCCGCTCGTGATGATCAGCCCGGCCGGCAAGATCACCGACGTCAACGCGGCGACGGTCAAGGTCACCGGAGTGCCGCGCGAGAAGCTCATCGGCACCGACTTCTCGGATTACTTCACCGAGCCGGAGCGAGCGCGCGAGGGCTATCGGCAGGTGTTCGCCGAAGGCTTCGTCACCGACTATCCGCTGACGATTCATCACAAGGGCGGTGCGCTGACCGACGTGCTCTACAACGCATCGGTCTACAAAGACGCGGGCGGCGATGTCCTTGGGGTCTCCGCCGCCGCGCGCGACGTGACCGCGCAACGCAGGGCCGAAGCCGAGCTCGCCGATCAGCGAGCGAAGGTGCTCGAGCGGCTCGCCGAGCTCGAGCGGTTTCAGAAGCTGACGGTCGGCCGCGAGCTCAAGATGATCGAGCTGAAGAAAGAGATCGAAGAGCTCAAGAAGCCAGGTCTCAGATGAGCAAACTCGAGACCACCGAGCACTCGGTCGCGTTCTCGAGCAGCGATCACGTTCATGCGTTGCTGAACATCCTCGAAGACTTCGGAGCCGAGCGAGAGCGGCTTCACGAGATGCAGAGCGCGGTGCTCAACATCCTCGAAGACCTCGACGCCGAGAAGCGCAGCGCCGAGACCGCGAATCGCATGAAGAGCGAGTTTCTCGCGAACATGTCGCACGAGCTCCGTACGCCGCTCAACGCGATCATCGGGTTCGCTAAGCTCATGGCGCACGGCAAGGTCGGGCCGGTCTCTGCGCAGCATCAGGAATATCTCGGCGACATCCTGAAGAGCTCGAGCCATCTGTTGCAGCTGATCAACGACGTGCTCGATCTCGCGAAGGTGGAGGCGGGCAAGCTCGAGCTGCGCCCCGAGCCGATCGTGCTGTCGCGCATCGTGCGAGAAGTGCGCGATATCCTGCGGACGATCGCCGCGGCCAAGCAGATCAACGTCGCGGTCGAGATCGATCCGAGTTGCGAGGCGCTGCATCTCGATCCGGCCAAGCTCAAGCAGGTGCTCTACAACTATCTGTCGAATGCGCTGAAGTTCACGAGCGCGTCGGGGCGCGTCGCGGTGCGCGCTCGCGCTGAAGATTCGACGAGGATTCGCCTCGAGGTCGAGGATAGCGGGATCGGGATCCGCGCCGAGCACATCCCATCGCTGTTCACCGAGTTCCATCAGCTCGACTCGGGTCTGTCGAAGCTCTACCAGGGCACCGGCCTCGGCCTCGCGCTGACGAAGCGCATCGTCGAAGCCCAAGGCGGCGAGGTCGGGGTCAACAGCGTGCTCGGAGAGGGCAGCGTGTTCTTCGCGATCCTGCCGCGAATGCATGTCCCGAACGACGAAGGGTTGGGGAGCTGAGATGCCGATCTTGATCGTCGATGACAACGAGCAAAACCTCAAGCTCGCGCGGGTCGCGTTGGAGTGCGAGGGCTTCGACGTGCGCACCGCGACGGATGGCGAAGCCGCGATCGAGATGCTGCGCACCGTCCATCCGCGCCTCATCCTCATGGACGTCCAGCTTCCGGGCCTCGACGGCCTCGAGGTCGCGCGCCGGCTCAAGGCAGATCCGGCGACTCGCGACATCCTGATTATCGCGGTCACCGCCTACGCGATGAAGGGCGACCGAGAGAGGGCGATGAGCGCGGGTTGCGACGGGTACATCGCGAAGCCGCTCGATCCGATCCTGTTGCCAGGGCAACTCGGCGAGTACCTCGGGGGACTTCCGGTGCGACCAACGCCGAATCCCCGGGCGGTCGCGCCGCCGGTCGGCGAAGAAGCGGTCGGCGACGGACGCGCGCCGATCCTCGTGATCGAGGACAACCCGACGACGCGCAAGATGTTTCGGATCTCGCTCGAGAGCGCGGGCCATCGCGTGCTCGAAGCACACGATGCGCGGAGCGCGCTGGCAGCGGTCGCGCTCGAAGCGCCGGCGCTGATCATCCAGGACCTGAATCTTCCGGACATGGACGGTCTCGATCTCGCCCACAGCCTGCGTGAGCAACTCGCGGACAAAGCCGTTCCGATCGTCTGCGTCTCCGGGTTCCTGTCGCGGATCGACGAGGCGAGGGCGGCCGAGAGCGGATTTGCGCAGGTGCTGGTGAAGCCGGTCGATCCGCTGCAGCTGCTCGATGTCGCCAAGCTCCATCTGACGCGATTCCCGTCGGTGGCCGCGCGCTACGGGCAAGGCCAACGCGTCCTCGTCGTCGATGACGACCCGCTCCAGCTGAAGCTTTCGCAGATCTGGTTATCCGCTGCAGGGTTCGCGGTGACCCTGGCAGAAGACGGCCGCGCTGCGCTCGAGCTTGCCCGCCTAGCGCCGCCGAACATCGTGGTTGCCGATGTGCTGATGCCTCGGCTCGACGGCTTCGGATTATGCCTCGCACTGCGCTCCGATCCGGTGCTCGGCCAGATCCCGGTGATCCTGCGCTCCGCGGCCTATATCGATCCGGTCGACCGCGAGCTAGCGACCCGAGTAGGAGCGAGCGACATGGTCGCAAAGGCCGACGGGCTCGAAGCCGTCATGACCGCGGTGTCGGCGGCTCTCCTCGGGTCACCGCCATCGGTGCCGACCGAGTCGCCCGACGTCTTGGCGGCCGAACGAGCGAAGCGCGGCTTGTGGCAGCTGGAGCGGCAGGTCCTCGAGAACAGCCGCCTGCGGCAGCGGACCGCGCAGCAAGAGGCGCAACTCGCGGTGCTCGCGGGAGTCGCCGAGTCGCTCGCCAGGAATCGACTCGATGGCGCGGTCCTCGGTGATGCGCTGGCGTCGTGTCTCGACATGGCAGGGATCTCGAAGGGTGCGCTGTTCATCGCGGAGCACAGCGGCCGGCTCGTCCTCCAGCATCAGATCGGATTCGCCACGATCGAGGAAGAACGGCTTCGCGTCGCGTTTGGTTACCAGGAGCTGTTCGCCGAGCTCGCGAACCGCGGTCAAGTCGTGCGGATTCCATCCGAGCTTGTGGCGGACGCGGTCGCCCAGGCGCTCCTGATCGAGGCGGGAACGACGTCGCTCCTGCTCGTCCCGGTCTCGTGGGGAACGCAGATGATCGGCGCGATGCTGCTGGGCGCGCGGATCGAGGACATCAGCGGCGAGGACGCGCTCGCGTTCGCGCGCGTGCTCGGTGCACAGATGGGGCAGGCGATCGGTCTGTCGCGGTCGTTCGCGAACCTCGCCGCGAGCGAGGAGCGCTACCGGACCCTGACCGAGAACGCGAACGACTCGATCGTGATCCTATCGCTGGACGGACACATTCGCGAGTCGAACCGCCGGTTCAGCGATGCGCTCGGTTACTCGCCCGAGGAGCTGCTCGGTCGTCACATCCGGGACCTTGCTGCGCCCGGGAGCAAACTGTCGAACGTCGAAGCGTTCGACAAGCGAGTCCTCGCCGGTCCAGGGCGATCATCGCCGGTCGAGCTCCAGCGTAAGGATGGCACCCTAGCGCTGATGGAGTTCTCGAACGCGACGGTGGACGTCGCCGGCGAGTCCCTCGTGTTGACGATCGGGCGTGATGTCTCTGACCAAGTACGAGCACAAGCGCAGCTCATGGTCTCGGACCGGATGGCATCGGTCGGCGCTCTAGCGGCCGGCGTCGCGCACGAGATCAACAATCCGCTCGCAGCGGTCACGGTGAACCTCGAGCTCGCGCTCAACGACGTGGAATTCTTGGCGGCCGAACCCGGCGCATCTTCGAGGGTTCGCGATATCCCCGACATCCTGCGCGACGCGCGCGACGCCGCGGGTCGCGTTCGGCAGATCGTGAGAGACCTGAAGATCTTCTCGCGCACCGAGGAGGACGAGCGCGCCGCGGTCGATCTCCTGCCTCTCCTCGACTCGACGTTGCGCATGGCGTGGAACGAGATCCGGCATCGCGCCACGTTGGTGAAGAGGTACGGCAAGACCCCGCTCGTCGACGGCAGCGAATCGCGCCTGGGCCAGGTGTTCCTCAACCTCGTGATCAACGCGGCGCAAGCGATTCCCGAAGGCCACGTCGATCGCAACCAGATCACGATCACGACGGGCGTGGACGCGAAAGGCAACGTCGTGACCGAGGTCCGCGATACCGGCCCCGGCATCGAGCCCGCGATCCTGAAGCGCTTGTTCACGCCGTTCTTCACGACGAAGGCAGCCGGTGTCGGGACCGGACTCGGACTCACGATCTGCCAACGCATCATCACGTCTCTCGGCGGCGAGATCACGGTCGCGAGCAAGGTCGGCGAGGGGACGGTGTTTCGCGTCGTCCTCCCGCCGGCTCGGCTGAAGAAGAGCGACAAGATCCCGTTGCCGAGTGTCACTGTCGCCAGGCGTCGCGGCCGGGTCTTGTTACTCGATGACGAACCGATGATGGGCACCGCGGTGAGCCGCACCCTCGGTGGCGAGCACGACGTGCGAGTCGTGACGAACGGGCGCGACGCACTCGACATGATCGCGGCCGGCTCGCGATTCGACGTGATCTTGTGCGACTTGATGATGCCGATGATGACCGGCGTCGAGTTTCACCACGAGCTCACTCAGAGCTGCCCCGACCAAGCCGAACGCATCGTGTTTCTGACCGGCGGTGCGTTTACCGCGACTGCACGGGCGTTCCTCGACGAGGTTTCCAACCTCCAGATCGAGAAGCCATTCCACGTTCAGGATCTGCGCGCGCTCGTCAACGATCGCGTGCGCTAGGAGGCG
>CAWKDB010000007.1:0-5403 GCA_963848295.1 uncultured delta proteobacterium
GAGATATCACGACGCCGGCCAGACCTATAACTGACTCGCGCATCGCGCCCTTGCCGTAGCGCACCCTCGCGGCCGTGCGCGCTGGAGCTGTGCTCGAGAGGTCCCTGCGCGGGGGCGCCGCTACGGGATCTGTTCCGAATAATGCTGCTGGACGATCCGCCAGCCCGCCTTCTCCTTCTGGAGCACGAGCAAGGTCCGGTACGTCGTGCACAGCTGCGCCGGCGCGTCGACGGCGAGCGCGATCCACATCAGCTCGCCATCGGGCCCGGTGCCGGCGCGCGCGCCGAGCTCGTCGCCGGGCGTGAGCGAGTAGGCGCCGATCGCCCACTTCTTGAAGATCGACTTGATCGACGACCCGCCCGTGAACACCTCGTCTGGCGCGCTGCCGATCACGAGCGCGTGCTTGTCGTCGGACAGCACCTTGACGAAGCTGTGGTCGCGCAACGCCTCCACGACCGATCGCACCGGCGCTTCGAGATCCTTGGGCACGCTCGGCTTGATAGTCCACTCGTTCATGACCGCGCCGCACATCTCGACGACCCGGTTCGGAACCGCGACCGACCAGTGGGTGGCCGTCACCTGCCAGCCATCCGAGGTGAGGACGAGGAACGCACTCGCTCGCAGCGTGTCCTTGCCCGAGATGTCGGCGACGAGCCACGCCGACTTGCCGGTCTTCGAAGCGACGACGCTGGTGACCTTGACCTTTGCCTTGCCGAGCAACGCGCGCACGCGCGCCAGGTCCTTCGGCACCGGATCGTCGTCGTGGTACGGCGTGATGAACGTATCGATCGAACGAGGGACGGGCTGGCTCGCCGCCACGGCGTCGACGAACGCGGTGAACGCCTTGGTCACGGCGGCGGTCGTGTCGGCCGCGGCAATCGACGGCGCGAGGAGCAGCGCGAGCAACGCGATCCGCATCGAGCTATCGTACCGGGTCCGGGTCGTCCACGCGTGGATGTGCGGTCAGTCGGTTTCGTCGCCGACAGCGATCGCTCTCGCGCCAGCGCGCGATCGGCGGAGCTGCACAGGGTCCGAGCGCGTAACTTCCAAGCCGATCATCATGTGTCGGCGTATCAAAACGCGTTGCACCGCGCGTTGTCCCGCGCCGCGCGCAGGACCCTGTGACAGCGCAGCCAGCGCGCGCGTTCGCGGTCTCGCGGGCGAGTCGTCAAGAGTCGCGCAGGAAGCGCGTCACGCTCGCCTCGAGCTTGCTCTGGACGAGCCGGATCACGCTCCGACTTCTTCGACCGGCAGCTCGAGGCGATCGGCGAGCCGGCGGTGCGTGCATGACACGAGCGAGGCGCGCGCGCGATTGATCCAGCGCGCGGCGGTCGCGCGATGGACGCCGAACGCGGCACCGATCTCGTCGATCGACATGTCGTCGACGACTTGCTGGCGCAGCACCATGCGGTCTTCAAGCGCCAGGTCGTTGACCGCTTCGTGTAGCGCGGCGGCAAACTCGGCGCGGTATTCGGCTTTGAGCATCTCGAAGCCAGGGTCGATGCCGCTGGTCAGCAATAGATCGAGGCTGCGATCGACGGGCTGTTCGCGCATGTACTTCTTCTTGACCCGGATCAGCTCGCGCGTCGCGGTGATCCGGAGCCAACCGCGGAGGGGGCCGCGCCCGCGGTAGCCGGCGATGCCGGGCGGCTTGCCGTCTTGCGCGACGAGCAGCTGCAGGCGCAGCACTTGCTTGACCTCGCCGATCTGATCGGCCGAGGCCTTGGTCGCGCCGCCGGCGGCATCGACCTCGGCGAGCACCTGCTCGAACGCGGCGATCGCGGTGGGCTCGTTCGCAGTGCACGCCGCGGCGAGCGCGAGATCGGCGGCGGGCGCGGCGGCGAGCGCGACGCCGAGCTCGTCGCCGTAGATCCGCTCGCCGACGAACGGGATCAGCTGCGCCTCGGTGAATTTCACGGTCGGCCAGCGCATGCGGGCCGCGGTGAACACAGCTTCCCAAGCGGTCAGCGCCGCCACCTCGGATGCGACAGAGAGTTTGCTCAGTTCGGCGAGCTGGCGGACGACCTCGGACACCGCCGTGATTGTCGCATGTGTCAGAATGCGAAGCGGTGGACTGTCTGGACGCAAACGTCGTGCAAGAGCTGATGTCGGGGTCGCTCGACGTCACGGCGCGCGATTCGGTGCTGCTCCACCTCGACGGCTGCGACGATTGCCGCGAGCTGCTGACCGCGACCGCGAGGGTCGCATCGCGCGAAGGGCTCGGCGGGACGCTACAGATGCCCGAGAAGCTGCGGCCGCCGGCCGACATCGGGCTCGACGCGACGATCGCTCCTGCGCTCGGCGAGACGTTGCTCGCCAGCGATGCGGCGCTCGCGCAGACGGTCGCGCCGCTGCCGATGAGCCAGGTCCGCGCGATCACGCAGCCGGGCGCGAACGGCACGCCGTTCGGGCGCTATCAGCTGCTGGAGCGGCTCGGCGCCGGCGCGATGGGCGTCGTGTTTCGCGCCCGCGATTGCGACCTCGGTCGCGACGTCGCGGTCAAGCAACTGCGCAAGCCCGACATCGCGCTGATCGAGCGACTCATGCTCGAGGCGCGCTCGATGGCGCAGGTCAACCATCCGAACGTCGTCCATGTCTACGACGTCGGGGTCGTGGCTGGCTCGACGTACATCGCGATGGAGCTGGTCGAAGGTCAGAGCTTGCGCGCGTGGCAGAGCGCGAAGGAGCGCACGCTGCCCGAGATCGTCGCGGCGTATGTCGCGGCCGGGCGCGGGTTGGCCGCCGCGCACGCAGCCGGCATCGTTCACCGCGACTTCAAGCCCGACAACGTGCTGGTCGGCAGCGACGAGCGCGTTCGCGTCACCGACTTCGGGCTCGCATCGGCCAAGCCGACGCCGGGTCGGCCGTCGTTGACCGGCGACGTCAACCTCACGACCGAAGGCTCGGTGCTCGGCACGCCGGCGTACATGGCGCCCGAGCAGTTCGCCGGTGGCAACGTCGACTCGCGCACGGACCAATTCAACTTCTGCGTGGCGTTGTACGAGGCGCTGTACGGTCATCGCCCGTTCGACGGCAAGACGTTCATCGAGCTCGGCGACAACGTCGCCGCCGGCAAGGTCAAGGCTGCGCCGGCGAACACGCGGGTCAGCGGCGGGCTGCACGCGATCGTGCTGCGCGGCTTGGCGGTCAAGCCGGGCGACCGGTTCCCGACGATGGATCACTGATCGACCAGCTCGGCCGGGATCGGGCGCGGCCGTGGCGTCGACCTCGATCACCGCGCTCGCGATCGCGGCGGCGCTCGGGCTCGGGCTGGTCGCCGACTACGCCGTACGCGATCGGATCGACGGCGACATTCGCCAGTCGTTCGAGGCGACCGGCAAGCAGATCGAGCGCGCGGCGAGCCTGCAAGCGAAGCAGTTTCGCGCGCTGTCGCGGTTGGTCTCGCAGCTGAAGGCGATGCTCGACGTATCGAGCCACCGCGATCAGGCGGACTTCGGGCTCGCGACGCCCGAGCAAGACGAGCAAGACCTCGCCGACATTCGCGCGACGTTGCTGTCGCAAGACTGGAAGCGGTTGTCCGAGCTCGGCCAAGGCTCGCTCGCGGTGATCGATTACAAGGGTCGGCTACTATACTCGAGCGCCGCACCGACCGAGTGGAAAGGCGAGCTCGGCACGCTGCCCGCGGTCAAGCGCGCGCTCGCCACCGGCAACGGCGACTACGTGACGATGGTGCGCTACGACGAACCGGCGCTCGCGAAGGCAAAGGTGTTCGGAGACAAGCCGCCGCACGGCCTCGCGATGATGTTCACGCGCACGCTCGATCACAACGGCGAGCCCGGGGGGTTGTTCACGCAATTCGTCGACGGCAACGATCTCCTCGCCGGGATTCGCCTCGACGATACCGCGCTCGGGCTCGTCGCGATGGACGGCACCGCGATCGGCGAGGTCCCGCCCGCGCTGGTGCGCGCCGCTCCGGCGAGCGGCGAGATCGCGGATGTCACTCTTGGCGGCGTGGGGTACGAGGTCCAGGCGCGGCCACTGCCCGACTTCTCGGGCCAACCGATCGGGCTCGTCGTGATGGCGCGACCGCTGAGCGGCGTGCTGTCGTTGTTCCCGGCGCGCGTACGGTGTTCGCGCTCGCGGCGCTCGGCGCGCTGGTGTTGTTCGGCGCGACCGCGATGCGCGCGCGCAAGATAGCGGGCACGTAGCCCTGTTCAGTGCGCGTGGCCGTGGTGGATATCGGGCGCGTGTTCGTGCACGTGTTGGTCGCCGTGGTGATGCGGATGCGCGTGCTCGCCGACGACCGGCGGCTCGTGGACATGATCGTGGTGGCCGTCGTCGTGGCGATGTCGGCATGATCGTGATCGACCGCGGGATGGTGGTGCGGGTGAGCGTGGCGCTCGGTCGCGTGCAACCACACGCCGGTCGCGATAGTGCCGCCGCGCCGAGCGTCCAGGCATCGAGCGCGCGATCGCCGAGCGCGATCGCAACCCCGCCCCGACGAACGGAGCGAGCGCGAACGCGAAGCCGTGCGACCCGCGCCGATTCGCCGCTGTGCGAGCAGATCGAGCCGGAGCGGACAAGCCGTAGCCGACCGCGCCACACGCGACGACCGCGAGCGCCGGGCCGATCGGTGGCAGCGCCTCGCCGACGATCACCGCGGCGGTCAACGACAGCGTCGCACCGAGGGCGCCCTTGCCGGCGATCACCGCGAAGCGGATCGCGCTCCGCAAGCGGCCGGGTCAGCGTGTTGTCGAGTGCCCAAGCCGAGCGTCGCGCCGGCGACCGCGATCGCTCCGGTAGCGCTCCACTCGCCACCGCGCGCGGCGGCGAGCACGAGCGACGCACCTCCTGCGGTCATCGCGGTGACCGCGAGCGCGACCCGGCCGCAGATCAGCTCGCGAAACGCGACGCGCGCGAGCGCGACCGTGAACACCGCCTCGAGGTTGAGCAGCAGCGATCCGATCGTCGCCCCGGAGCGCGCGAGCCCCCACGCGAGCAACGCGGGCGCGACCGCACCGCCGACGACGGCGATCGCGACGAGGCCGGCCGAGGTCGCCGCGAACGGAGCGGTCCGCCGCTGCGGGCGAACGCGCGCAACGCGATCGCGGACGCCGCGGCACCGGCATAGAGCAGCGAAGCAGTGGCGATCGGTCCGACCCAGCGCTCGGCCCACGCGACGATCAGCATCGTCACGCCAAACGCGATCGCCGCCGCGGCAGCGAGCGTCACTCCACGGGTGATCGCGCGCGTCGTCACGGCAGGCTCGGACCCGTAAGTGGACAAAAGCGACAGCGTCCCCAGAGAAGTCGCGTGATCACAGGCTGTTGCGAGCGAGGCTCCCAACGGCAAGTAGACAATAGCGACAGCGTCACCTTTGCGAGTCTAGCAGCGCCGCGATTTGCTCGGGCGTGAACCCGTATTCGCCTAGCACCTCGCGCG
>CAWKDB010000008.1:0-16595 GCA_963848295.1 uncultured delta proteobacterium
GAAATATCACGACGGCGCGGAGACGTATCACTAGCGCCGCCCCCTCGCGGCAGCGTGCGCTGGAGCGGTGACCTTGGGTCCCTGCGCGCGGCGCGCGGTGCGCGGTGCGGGACAACGGGCAGCGCATCGCGTTTTGATGCGCCGACGCATGATGATCGGCTTGGAAGCTACGCGCTTGGCACCCAAGGTACCGCTCTGGTCGCGCGCGCTGCCGCTCATGCCGTCGACGCACGACGCCTGACGATATTTGGCAGCTCGGGTGACGTTCTTCGGCCATGTGTTCGCCGGATCGACGCTAGGAGACCGCTTGACGCCGGCATGAGTGGTGCACGTCGGATCGACGCATGAGAGCACTCACGTGGTTGGGGTCGGTCGCGGCGTTGGCTCTGTTCATGGCGTGCGGTGATTCGGTCACGCCTGAACAGCTCGTCGCAACGATCGCCGAGCCGGCGGGAGCTAATTGCGCTGCCGGTGGTGTAGCGATCGAGACCGGGCGCGATGACAACAGCAACGGCGAGCTCGATCCCTCCGAGGTCACGAGCACGACGTACGTCTGCCAGCCGTTGCCGGCCGCGCCGCGCGAGCTCGTGACGGTGGTCAACGAGCCCGCGGGTGCGAACTGCGCCGAGGGCGGTGAGGCGATCGAGATCGGGCTCGACGTGAACGACAATGGCACGCTAGACGCCGGCGAGATCACGAGCACGTCGTACGTCTGCGCGGCGGCGCCGGGAGTCGCGGTGCTCGTCGCAGTGGTCGGCGAGCCGGCGGGCGATAACTGTCCGGCGGGCGGACAAGCGATCGAGACCGGCGCGGATACGAACGGCAACGGCGTGCTCGATGAATCCGAGGTCGCGTCGACGTCGTACGTGTGCAGCGGTGCCGACGGCTCGAACGGCTCGAACGGCGAGCGCGCGTTGGTACGGGTCGATGCCGAGCCGGAGGGCCCGAACTGCAGTGGCGGTGGCAGCGCGATCCACGTCGGGCTCGACACGAACAACGACGGCATCCTCGAGAACAACGAGATCACCGCGACGACGTACCTGTGCGGCCCGCCGCCGAATCCGACCGTGATCTATGGCGATGTCACGGTCGTAAACTCGCAACAGCTCGCGCAGCTCGACGGCGTGCAGGTGGTCACCGGCAGTCTTTCGATCAACGTGCCCGCGCCGATCAGTTTGCCATCGCTACAGCACGTCGGTTACATGGCGAGGATCGATGGCACCGGTGCGGTCTCGCTGCCGAACCTGATCGATGTCTCGAGCGCGCTCGAAGTGACGACGGGCGGATTGCTCGACCTTTCGAGCTTGGTGTCGGCGCAAAGCGTCAGCTTGAGCGGAACGATGACCGGGGTCTCGCTGCCGGTGCTCGGAACCAATTCGTTCGGTTTCGGTCAGGTCGTGATTCAGGGCGCGAGCCTCACTTCGGTGTCGTTGCCGCAGCTCACGAACGGCAGTATCAGCATTGACTCCAACTGCACGACCGAGTGCGCTCCGCAGCTCACGTCGATCTCTCTGCCGGCGTTCGAGTCTGGCGAGGTGGAGATCGCAGGAGCAGGTGCGACCGCGGTAGCGCTGCCCGCGATGACGAGCGGGTCGCTAGCGGTGCAGTACTCCCCGAACGCTAGCTCGATTTCAGTCCCGCTGCTCGCCAGCGGCGGCGTCGACGCCACCTCGCTGCCGTCGCTCGCCGAGCTCGACTTGCCGTCACTCGTCACCGGTGGGTTCTACATTAACGATGACGCAATACTCACGACGATCTCAGCTCCACTGTTCGTCGGCGATGCGACGAGTAGCGTGACCGCGTTCAGCGCTCCGCTGCTGTCCGAGCTGCATCTCGAAGGTGTGCAAGCGCTCGAATCGCTCCATGTCCAGCAATGCCCGGTGCTCACCGCGATCGACGCGGCCGACCTCACCGCGGTTACCTATTTCACGATCGAGAACAACGCGACGTTCCCGACGTGCGCGGCACAAGCGCTCGCCGCGCAGGCCGACGCCACGAACATCACGATCTCCGGCAACGACGACGCGGCGATCTGCCCGTAGCGCCGGCTCGCGCATCACGCTAGTACTCCGCCAGAGAGATTTTGATCGGTTGCCAACGCAGCGACCGAGCGGTCGCCCACGATCGCTTCGAGCGGCGCGGCGATCGCGCTAGCGCGCGAGTTGGCGTGTGGACCGCGTGGCCCAGCGTCTCCTCGCGCGCCTGCCCGCGCTCTCCGCGGGCTTTCCCTCGCGGCGCGCCGCGCTCAGCCACCCGCGCGCAGGCGTTGGCGCGGCGGTGGGCGCCGCTCCGTACATCGGACGACGGCTCACCCGGTTTCGCTCGCGATCTCGCCAACGCGCGGCGCGGCCAGCGAGGCGGTCCCCTTCAACCCGCGAGGGCTCGAAGCGCTCGCGCGCTCGCGCAGTTTAGTTGGCGAGCGGTTCCGAATAATGCTGCTGGACGATCCGCCAGCCCGCCTTCTCGTTCTGGAGCACGAGCAGCGTCCGGTACGTCGTGCACAGCTGCGCCGGCGCGGCGACGGCGAGCGCGATCCACATCAGCTCGCCGTCGGGCCCACTGCCGGCACGCGCCGGCAGCTCGTCAACGGGGGCGAGCGAGTAGGCCCCGATCGACCATTTCTTGAAGATCGACTTGATCGACGCGCCGCCGGTGAACAACTCATCGGGCGCGCTGCCGATCACGAGCGCGTTCTTGTCGTCGGACAGCACCTTGACGAAGCGGTTGTCGCGCAACGCCTCTAGAACAGACCGCACCGGCGCTTCGAGATCCTTGGGCACGCTCGGCTTGACGTTCCACTCGTTCATGACCGCGCCGCACATCTCGACGACCCGGTTCGGCACCGCAACCGACCAGTGCGTGGCCGTCACCTGCCAGCCGTTCGCGGCGAGTACGAGGAACGCACTCACTCGCATGATCTCGCGTTCCGGAGGTTTCGGCCACGAGCCACGCCGACTTGCCGGTTCTCGACGTGACGACCGTGGTCACTTTGACCTTTACCTTGGCGACCAGCGTCCGCAATTTCGACAGGTCCTTGGGGACAGGATCGTCGTCGTGATACGGCGTGATGAAGGTATCGACCGAGCTGGGCATCGGCTGATTCGCGGCCAAGCCCTCGACGAACGCGGTGAACGCTTTAGTTACGTCGGCGGCCGGATCAGCAGCGGCGATCGAGGGCGCGAGCAGCAGGGCGAGCAACGCGATCCGCGTCGAGCCATCGTACCTGGTCTCGCTCGTCACCGCCGGAGCGCACGCTCGTTATGGCGACGCTGCCCTGCAAGTGATACGGTCCGGGCCATGCGGGCCCTCGTTTTCGCGCTGATCGCGGTGGCGCGGACCGCCGCCGCCGGCCCGACGAAGTGCCCGACGGGCGGGAACCGGTCGACGTGCCACGCACTCGCCGTGCGCGCCCACCTAGGCGTCGGTGGCGGAGTCGATCTCACAGCCGCCAAGAGCCTGTACGCCGATGCGTGCGCGCAGCGCATGGCGGCGAGTTGCAACAACCTCGCGGTGCTCGCACTGGTCCATCCCGAGCTCGGCAAGGATGTCGAACCCAAAGGGCTGTTCGAGGCGGCGTGCAGCCAGCTCGAGAGTGTCGCCTGTGACAACGCGCGACGGCTCGCGAGTCACAAGGAGCTCGCGATCCAGCTCGCGCTCCCCGGCTCGTCACTTACAGAGGGCGCCGATTGCTGGCACGAGCTGGAGCGCGCCGCGTGTCACGAGGGTGACGTGTTCCGCTGCGACGACCCGACGTCTCGCGCGAGGGTGGCCGCAGCTCTCGCGGAAGAGTGCCGGTCCGGCGTCTCTGCGACGTGCTTCGATGCCGCGACGCGTGCCACTGACGATGCGACGATCTCGAGTCTGCTTGGCCTCGCCTGCACCGCGCACGACGGCAAGGCATGCCACGTCCTCGCGACGCGCAAGGCGGCCGCCGGCGCCAAGGACGAGGCGTTAGTCGATCTCTGGAAGGGCGCCTGCAGTGACAAGGACTTCGCGCTCACCGACGAGGATGCAGCGGCTCGGAGCGCGGCGTGCGCGCGCTGGGGTACAGCCACGCGCAAGCGAGCCGACCAGCTCCAGGCCGCCGCACTCGCGGCGGAGTACTGCACGGCCGGCAAGCCGGGCGCGTGCGCGGTCGGCGAACAGCTCTACGACCGCACCGGTGATCACGCGAAGGCGTTCGCGATCGTCAAGCTGCAGTGCAACGACGATCCTCAAACACCGGCATGTCGCGACCTCGGCGAGCGATATGTCGTTGGCAACGGCACGGCGATCGATGTCGCCAAGGGTCTGGCTGTGCTCGGCGGAAGCTGCCCGAAAGATCTCGCCTGGCCCTCGTGCAAGCGGATCGGGCGATACCTCGAAGGCCAGAAGCAGTGGCTCGATGCGGGGACCGCGTACAACATCTACTGCGACGCAGGCAACGTCGAAGCCTGCTATCTGAGGGCGCGCGCGATCGAGGCCGATCCAAGTGACGTCACCTGCGCGCAGAAACCGTCGGTACCCGAGCTCAAAGCGATCTACGACGAGCTGTGCGCGAAGAAATATCAGGACTCGTGTCGACGCAGTGCCGGGATGTGCGCGCGCGCGATGACCGACTACCTCAAGCCGGCCTCGTGCGGCAGTGGGGTGGGTGACGGGGTCGCTCGGTTTGGCCCGCGCTACCACTCGGTGATCGAGTTGTGCCCCAAGACCTCGTGGACGCCGGCGGTCCGCAAGGAGATGGACAAGGTCGACGCGTACTGTCGACAGTTCGAGCTCTCCGGCGGTCAATGCGATCGTTAACAAGGCCAGCGGAGCACGATCAGTCTCACGCCAGCGCGCGCTGTTGCGTTCGTTACGTTCATCGCCGCAAACGTGAATGCGCGTTCGCCGTGATCGTGATTGCTCATGACGGCATCGGTGGAAACAGCCGCGGTGATTCGACGAACCCGTCGAAACGTCAGCGTTCGCGATCTCGCCAGCGCGCGCGACAGGCGGAGCTGCGCAGGGTCCCGTGCGCGTAGCTTCCAAGCCGATCATCATGCGTCGGCGTACCAAAACGCGTTGCACCGCCCGTCGTCCCGCGCCGCCCTTCGCGCGCCGCGCGCGGGACCCTGTGACAGCGCAGCCAGCGCGCGCGTTCGCGGTCTCCACGGCGCGAGAAGGCTAGCTGTCTCGCAGGAACCGCGTGACACTGGCTTCGAGCTTGCTCTGGACGAGCCGGATCACGCTCGCGACTTCTTCGACCGGCAGCTCGAGGCGATCGGCGAGCCGGCGGTGCGTGCACGATACGAGCGATGCGCGCGCGCGATTGATCCAGCGCGCGGCGGTGGCGCGATGCACGCCGAACGCGGCGCCGATCTCGTCGATCGACATGTCGTCGACGATTTGCTGGCGCAGCACCATGCGATCCTCCAGCGTCAAGTCGTTGACCGCTTCGTGCAGCGCGGCCGCGAATTCGGCGCGGTATTCGGCTTTGAGCATCTCGAAGCCGGGGTCGATGCCGCTGGTCAGCAGCAGATCGAGCGTGCGATCGACCGGTTGTTCGCGCAGGTACTTCTTCTTGACCCGAATCAGCTCGCGCGTCGCGGTGATCCGGAGCCAGCCGCCGAGCGGGCCGCGGCCGCGATAACCGGCGATCCCGGGCGGCTTGTCGTTTTGCGCGACGAGCAGCTGCAGCCGCAGCATCTGTTTGACCTCGCTGATCTGATCGGCGGAGGCCTGGGTCGCACCGCCGGCGGCATCGACCTCGACGAGCACCTGCTCGAACGCGGCGATCGCGGTTTGCTCGTTAGCGGTGCACGCTGCGGCGAGTGCGAGATCGGCGGCGGGCGCGGCGGCGAGTGCGACCCCGAGCTCTTCGCCATAGATCCGCTCGGCGACAAACGGGATCAGCTGCGCCTCGGTCAGCTTCACGCTCGGCCAGCGCATGCGCGCCGCGGCGAACAGAGCTTCCCAAGCGGCCTGCGCCGCAACATCAGACGCGACAGACAGTTTGCTCAGTTCGGCGAGCTGGCGGACGACCTCGGACACCGCGGTCATTGTCGCATGTGTCAGAATGCGAAGCGGTGGACTGTCTGGACGCAAACGCCGTGCAAGACCTCATGTCGGGGTCGCTCGACGTCGCGGCCCGTCATTCGGTGCTGCTTCACCTCGACGGCTGCGACGACTGCCGCGAGCTGTTGACCGTGACCGCGAAGGTCGCCTCGCGCGAAGGGCTCGGCGGCACGTTGCCGCTGCCGGAGCGGTTGCGGCCGCCGGCCGATATCGGGCTCGATGCGACGATCGCTCCCGCGCTCGGCGACACCCAGCTCGCGAGCGATGCCGCGCTGGCTCACACGATCGCGCCGCTGCCGATGAGCCACGTCCGCGCGATCACGCAGCCCGGCGCGACCGGGACGCCGTTCGGGCGCTATCAACTGATGGAGCGGCTCGGCGCCGGCGCGATGGGCGTGGTCTTTCGCGCGCGCGATCGCGATCTCGATCGCGACGTCGCGGTCAAGCAGCTGCGCAAGCCCGACATCGCGCTGACCGAGCGCCTCATGCTCGAGGCGCGCTCGATGGCGCAGGTCAACCATCCGAACGTCGTCCATGTCTACGACGTCGGCGTGGTGTCCGGCTCGACGTACATCGCGATGGAGCTCGTCGAAGGTCAGAGCTTGCGCCAGTGGCAGGGCGCGAAGGATCGCACGCTGCCCGAGATCGTCGCGGCGTATGTCGCGGCGGGGCGCGGGCTGGCCGCGGCGCACGCCTCCGGCATCGTTCACCGCGACTTCAAGCCGGACAACGTGTTGGTCGGCACCGACGAGCGCGTTCGGGTCACCGACTTCGGGCTCGCATCGGCAAAGCCGACGCCGGGTCGACCGTCGTTGACCGGCGACGTCAACCTGACGACTGAAGGCTCGGTGCTCGGCACCCCGGCGTACATGGCGCCGGAGCAGTTCGCCGGCGGCAACGTCGACTCGCGCACCGATCAGTTCAACTTCTGCGTCGCGTTGTACGAGGCGCTGTACGGGCATCGCCCGTTCGACGGCAAGACGTTCATGGAGCTCGGCGACAACGTCGCTGCGGGCAAGGTCAAGTCACCACCGGCAAACACGCGGGTCAGCGGCGGGTTGCATGCGATCGTGTTGCGCGGGTTGGCGGTCAAACCGGGCGACCGGTTTCCGACGATGGATCACTTGCTCGAGCAGCTCGGTCGCGATCGCGCGCGACCGTGGCGGAGGACCTCGATCACCGCGCTCGCGATCGCCGCAGCACTCGGCCTCGGGCTCGTAGCCGACTACGTGGTGCGCGATCGCGTCGACGGCGACATCAAGCAATCATTCGAGGCGACCGGGAAGCAGTTCGAGCGCGCGGTCGGCCTCCAGGCAAAACAGTTTCGTGCGCTGTCGAGCCTGGTCTCTCAGCTCAAGGCGATGCTCGACGTCTCGAGTCACCGCGATCAAGCCGACTTCGGGCTCGCGACTCCGGAGCAGGACGAGCAAGATCTCGCCGACGTCCGTGCGGAGTTGCTGTCGCAAGACTGGAAGCGATTGACCGGGCTCGGCCAGGGCTCGCTCGCGGTGATCGACTACAAGGGTCGGCTCCTGTACTCGAGTGCCGCGCCGACCGAGTGGAAGGGCAGGCTCGGTACTCTGCCCGCGGTCAAGCGCGCGCTCGACGCCGGCAAGGGCGACTTCGTGACGATGGTGCGCTACGACGAACCGGCACTCGCGAGGGCCAAGGTGTTCGGGGCGAAGCCACCGCAGGGCGTCGCGATGATGTTCACGCGTACGCTCGATCACGGCGGCGAGCCGGGCGGCTTGTTCATGCAATTCGTCGATGGCAACGATCTGCTGTCCGTGATTCGCCTCGACGGCACCGCGCTCGGGCTCGTCGCGATGGACGGCACCGCGATCGGCGAGGTCCCGATCGCGCTCGTGCGCAGCGCTCCGGCGAGCGGCAAGATCGCGCATGTCACGCTCGATGGCGTCGTGTACGAGGTCCAAGCCCGGCCGTTACCCGACTTCTCGGGACAACCGATCGGGCTCATGGTGATGGCGCAACCGCTCAGCGGCGTGCTGTCGGGGTTGTTCCCGGGCGCGCGTACGGTGTTCGCGCTCGCTGCGCTCGCTGCGCTCGTGCTGTTCGGCGCGACCGCGATGCGCGCGCGCAAGATCGCCGGCGCCTAACACGAGTGTGTCGGCGCCATCGCGAGTCTACCGTTTGCCCGCGAGCCCGATGTAGTGTGCGAGCGTGATTGATCCCTATCGCGATGCTGCGACGCCACATTGCCCGGCGTGCGGCGCGCCACTGCGTTCGTTTGCAGGACGCCTCTGCTGCGACGCGTGCAGCGGTATGCTCGTCACCGAGCCCGATCTGACGAGCGCGATCACCGAGCACTCGGACATGCCGCCGACGCTCGGGTTCATCGAGCCGGTGCCGCCGCAGCGCGAGTCGGCGCGCCGGTGCCCACGATGTGATCGCGCGATGATCGCGTGCCGACTCGAGGCGACGTTCGAGGGCGAGCGCGTCGTGGTCGCCGTCGAGCTCGACCGCTGCGCTGCGCACGGTATGTGGTTCGACGCGAACGAGCTCGCCGCCGCGCTTGAAGCGACCGCGCGCGTCGAGCCCCCGCGGCGCAAACGGCCCGGCTTCCTGCGCCAACTGTTCCACGGCCGCGATCCCGGCTGGGACGAAGGCGTTAACATCGAGGACGCAATTCCGCTACCACGACAACCGCCGGCCGCCCGCGCACAAACTCTGCCCCCGGCCGCCGACCCCGACGCGGCGCTCGCGCGTTTCGCCGAGGAGGGCCAACGACGCACGCAAGCCGCGCACGACGCGCGCACTCGGCGTTACGAATGGGTGAGGCTCGAGCGCTTGTGCGACGCGATGAAGCTGATGCCGGTTGCTCGCGTCGCTGGCGACGTCGCGGTTCCAACCACCGACGAGTTTCCGCTCCCCGAAGAGCTCGTCCTCGGACAGGAAGACTCCACGACCGAGCCGTCGCAGGAGCTCGTCGCGTCGGCCGCGCGAAAGGCCGCCGCGGAACGAGCGTGGCTCGCATCGCTGGCATTCGCCGTCGACCACTACTTCGCCGTGCTCGCCTTGGCGCCGCGCGCGATCTTTCGCCTTACGTTCACGATTCACCTCGCCGACTCGGAGCGAGCGCCCAGCCTCGACGTGCTACGCGACATCGTCCATGTCCATGACGTTAACGCGGACGTCGGGTTGCGCGACGACGGCATGATCGCGATCGAGTGCGACGAAGACGCAGTCTCCTTACCCGGTTATTTCCCGTACACGGTCCAGAACATCGCGCCCTACATTCACGGGCTCGTGGACAAGGTCCTCGTACCGCTGCACGCGAGCCATCCGATCGCGCGTGTGGCGATTGCGCGCGTCGACAACTACTAAATTAGTACTTCACCACTGTGAAGATGACTGGTTCGATCTTCTTTCGAGCCCGAGCCCGAGCCCGAGCCCGAAATCGTAAGCAACCCCCATCACGACGGGCCGATACACCCGACGTGAACGAGTTCGAACACGAGCGTCTTGACGTCTATCAGGCCGCGATTCAGTTCCTTGTCCTTGCCGATCGAATTGCTGGCAATTTGCCGCGTGGAAACGGTTATCTCGCCGACCAGCTGAGGAGAGCGGCCAGTTCGATCTCGTTCAACATCGCCGAGGGAGCCGGCGAGTTCGCCGCCGCTGACAAAGCTCGCTTTTATCGAATGGCTCGCCGTTCGGCGACGGAGTCAGCGGCGATTCTCGACGCATGTCGGGCGCTCTCGCTCTCGAGCGACGAAGGTCCGCACGCCGGACGCGCTGTTCTGTTGCGCATCGTGGCGATGCTCACCGCGATGGTCGTCAAGAGATCGGGCTCGGGCTCGGGCTCGGGCTGAGCGCGTTTCAACCGATCAAATCCTTGTGGCGAAGTATTAGTGCGCGTGGCCGTGGTGGATGTCCGGCGCGTGGTCGTGTGCGTGCTCGACCTCGGTGTGGTGATGCGGATGCGCGTGCTCGCCGATGACCGCCGGCTCGTGGACATGATCGTGGTGGCCGTCGTCGTGGCGATGGACATGATCGTGATCGATCGCGTGATGGTGGTGCGGGTGAACGTGGCGCTCGGTCGCGTGCAACCACACCCCGGTTGCGAACAACGCGGCGGCGCCGAGCGTCCAGCCATCGAGTGCGCGATCGCCGAGCGCGATCGCGACCGCCGCACCGACGAACGGGGCGAGCGCGAACACCGAGCCCGTGCGGCCTGCGCCGATCCGCCGTTGTGCGAGCAGGTACAGCCGTAGCGATAAGCCGTAGCCGACCGCGCCGCACGCCACGACCGCGAGCGCCGGCCCGATCGGCGGTAGCGCCTCGCCGACGATCGCCGCGGCGGTCAACGAGAGCGTCGCACCGAGCGCGCCCTTGCCCGCGATCACGGCGAGCGGATCGCGCTCTGCGAGCGGCCGGGTCAGCGTGTTGTCGAGTGCCCAGCCGAGCGTCGCACCGGCGACCGCGATCGCGCCGACCGCGCTCCACTCGCCACCGCGCGCCGCGGCGAGCACGAGCAACGCACCGCCGGCGGTCATCGCGGCGACTGCGAGCGCGACGCGGCCGCCGATCGGCTCGCGAAACGCGACGCGCGCGAGCGCGACCGTGAACACCGCTTCCAGGTTGAGCAGCAGCGAGCCGATCGTCGCGCCCGAGCGCGCGAGCCCCCACGCGAGCAACGCCGGGGCGACCGCACCGCCGACCACGGCGATCGCGACGAGCCGGCCGAGGTCGCCGCGAACGAGCGGTCCGCCGCTACGGCCGAACGCACGCAACGCGATCGCGGACGCGGCTGCGCCGGCATAGAGCAGCGCTGCGGTCACGATCGGGCCGACCCAGCGCTGGGCCCACGCGACGATCGGCGTCGTCACGCCGAACGCGATCGCCGCCGCGGCTGCGAGCGTCACACCACGAGTGATCGCGCGCGGGGTCACGGCACGCTCACCGTCAGCGAGTAGCTGCCCGAGCCGATCGGCGAGACGCTATCGACGACGACGAACTGCTCGCCCGCCGTTGCGGCGGTGACGACGATCGGGAGATCCTCGACCGCGCCGGTCTCGCCTTCGCAGGTCGGCGTCGCGGGCGTCGCGGCGCAGGGCGCGAGCGCGTAGGCCGCGACCGCGTAGTCGCCGCTGATCGAGATGTGGAGCTGCGCGCCCGCGGCCACGGTGATGCGATAGACCGCATCGGGGCCGTTCATGATCGCGCCGCCACACAGCGCCGACATCTGGCTCGTCCGGCCGGCGGTCGAGCCGGTGACCGTGCCGCCGGCGCTCGCGAACAGCCCTGGATCGGCGCAGGTGAGCGCCGCTTCGCTCGTCGTGTCAGGGCTGCCGCCATCGCCGGCGCTCGTCGTACATTCACCAGCGACGCACTGTTCGCCAGTCGGGCACACCCCGTCGCTGCACGTGTAGTGCCCGCCGCGATAGTCGGCATCGAACCAGCAGCCGCTCGCGAGCAGTGCACACAGAACGGCGATCCGCGGCATGATGTCGACCGTGTCCGCATCCTACCAAATCGCCGACGGCGAGCGAGCACCGACCCGGCTCGGGCGGTACGAGCTGCTCGGCAAGCTCGCGGTGGGCGGGATGGCGGAGATCTACCTCGCGCGGCTCGCGGGCGAGGCGGGGTTCGAAAAGATCGTCGTGGTCAAGCGCCTGCTGCCCGAGCTCGTCGCGTCGCGTGCGTTCGTCACGATGTTCCTCGACGAGGGCAAGCTCGTCTCGCGACTCGACCATCCGAACGTATGCGAGGTGTTCGAGCTTGGTCGCGATGGCCGAGACTACTTCATCGCGATGCCGTACCTCGACGGCGTGTCGGTCGCCGAGCTGATCGCGCGCCCGAGCGCCGCGCTGCGCGAGCGCGAGCGGATCGCCGCGGCGATCGTCGTGCAGGCGTGCGCGGGGCTGCACCACGCGCACGAGCTCGGGGTCGTCCATCGCGACGTCTCACCCTCGAACCTGTTCGTCACGACCGCCGGGGTCGTCAAGGTGCTCGACTTCGGCATCGCGAAGGTGTCGGGCGCGACCGCCGAGACCGAGGCCGGGATGGTCAAGGGCAAGGCGGCGTACATGGCGCCGGAGCAGGTGCTCGGCGGTGCGCTGGATCGAAGGTGCGACGTGTTCTCGCTCGGCATCGTGTTGTTCGAGCTGGTGACGCGCACTCGCTTGTTCGGCCGCGACAGCGACTACCTCACCGCGCGCGCGATCCTCGAGGACTTGATCCCGCGCGCCGACGAGATCGTGCCGGGCGTGACGCCTGCGCTCGCCGACGCGATCGCCCGCGCGCTCGCTCGCGATCCGGCGGCGCGCCCACGCGATGCGCGCGAGCTTGCACGCGAGCTCGAAGCTGCGGTGCCGAGCCTCGCGAGTCAGGCGCAGCTCGCGGACGTCCTCGCGAGCGAGCACGTCGTCGAGCTCGGCGCGCAGAGGACGCGGCAAGCGACCGCGATCGCGTTGGCTCGCGCGCATCACGCGAGCTCGGCGGTCGAGACGAATCCGCTGACCGCGGCGCGCCGTCGCCGACGGATCGCACCATGGCTCGCCGGTGCGGTCGCGCTCGCTGCGGTCGTCACCATCGCGTACGAGCTCGGCAAGGGCACGTCGCCGGCGACGGCCGCGAGCCATGACGCGGCGCCGCTCGCGCAGGCGCAACCGCAGCCCCAGCCCGAGCCTCCACCGGCCGATCGCGCGGAGCCGCCCGAGATCGAGATGCCGGGCGACGCGCCGCGACCGCGGGCGCCGACGCCGCCGGGCCAGATCAGCATCGACTCGAGCCCGTGGGCGACCGTGACGATCGACGGCCGCGCGCTCGGGATCACGCCGTTGCTCCATGTGTCGCTGCCCGCCGGTAAGCACCGGTTGCACGCCGTGCTCGGCGACGGCAGGAGTCGCGACATCACGGTCGCGATCGAAGCGGGCCGTGTCGCGCCGCCGCTCGTCCTCCACTGGTAAGCTGCCTCGGTGCGTGCGCCGCTAGCATTGGGGATCGCCGCCGCGATCACGATCGCCGCGCGACGTGCAGGCGCCGACGATCTCGACGACGCTCGCAAGCTCGCGGCCGAGCTCGACTACGATCGAGCGCTCGTGTTGGTCGAGCACGTGCTCGCCCGCGGTGGCAACGATCCGGCGCGCGTCGTCGAGCTGCACGTGCTCGCGGGCGAGCTCGCCGCCGGGCTGGACCGCGCCGACGCCGCGGAGCAGCAATTCGCGATCGCGCTCGCGCTGCGCCCCGAGCTCGAGCTGCCGCGCGATCTGTCGCCGAAGCTCACCGCCCCGTTTGCGGCGGCGCGCGCTCGCCAGCTGCGGCCGTTGCGCGTGCACGCCGATGTCGTGCCGGGCCTCGCCCGAGTCGCGATAGACGACGACGCGCTCGGCGTCGTCAGCGGCATCGCGGTCGATGTCGTGGACGCCGCGGGCGTTCACGCGGAGCTCGGAGCGCGCGATGCGACGCGGGTCGCGATCCCGCCGGGTGCGATCGTGGTCGAGCTCTCCGCGCTCGACGCCACCGGTAATCGCGTGTGGATCGGGCCGGTCGAACGCGTCGCACAACCCGTGGCGATCGCAGACCATCCGGCGTGGTGGTCGAGCTGGCCGACCTGGGCGATCGTCGGCGGCGCGGCCGCCGCCGGCGCCGCGGCGTTTGCGTGGCGCGAGCAGGTCGCACAGAGTGAATGGAATCAGCTGCGCGCCGATGGCACGCACGACTACTCGCAGCTCGCCGCGGTGCAGTCGCGCGGCACGAGCTATGCGATCGCCGCCGATATCGGGTTTGGCGTCGCGCTCGGCGCAGGCGTCGCCGCGGTCGCGCTCGCGGTTCACCGTCACCGCGATCGGCCGTCGCTCGTCGTCACGCTGCGCGGCGGGATCGGGCTGGGCGTCGCCGGCGCATTCTGAGCGCGAGCGCCGAGGCGACGAACAAACCGCCGAGCCCGCCGCTCCCGCCTGCGTTGCAGCCGCTCATCGTCGATCCGCCGCTGCCACCAACGTCCGAGCCCGCGCCCGTATCGGAGCCCGAGCCCGTATCGGAGCCCGAGCCGCCGCCGCCGCTACCGAGGAGCCCGAAGAAGTCCGCGGCGCGCAGCGTCGAGCAGATCTGCTCGTCGGAGAAGTACGAGCCGGTCGAGCCCGGACACGTGCCGAGCGGATCATTGCCGACCGCGACAGCGTGGCCCATGCCGTTGACCAGGTACTCCTCGACGACGACCTGGGCGCCGCTCGAGTACTGCGTGCGCGTCGCGGTGCTGATCGTGTCGGTGGCGCTCGGCGTCTGATCGATGCCGTGCACCGCGGTCCATTGCTTGACGAGCTCGGTCGCGTTCTGATCGTACACCGTGTAATCGGCGGTGCCCTGCCAGATCTGAACGCGCGGCCACGCACCGGAGAATCCCGCATCGGCCGCGGTGACGAGCGCGCTCCACGCGGCCGGCGTCTTCTCGGACGTCGTCATCATGTCGGTGCACGAAAACGCCGACGTCTCGTCGGTCGCGCACTTGTACGCGATGCCGGACATGATGCTGCCGGCGACGAACCGATCCGGATATGTCGCGAGCATCACCCCCGTGTACGCCGCGCCAGCCGACAGCCCGGTGACGTAGACGTGGGACGTGTCGATGCCGTTCGTCATCGCCATCTGATCGACCATCTCGATGATCGATGCCGCCTCGCCCGCGCCGCGCTGCTGATCCGCGGTGCCGAACCAGTCGAAGCAACTCTCGATGTTGTTCGCCGAGCGCTGCTGCGGATACAGCACCGCGAACCCGTTCGCGTCGGCGAGCGTGTCCCAGCCGGCGTTCTGCATCGATGCAGCGGTTTGCGTGCAGCCGTGCAGCACGACGACGAGCGGACTGCCGGTCGGCAAGTCCGATGGCACGTGCTCGTACATGTCGAGCGCGCCCGGGTTGGCGCCGAAGCTCGCGACCTGGGTGAGCGCATCGGCGCCGGCAACCGAGGGTGCGAACGCGAACGCGAGGGTGAGCAGACGTGAGAGACGCATCGTGAACCTCCGGCCCAGCGAATAGCAGCCGCCGTGCCGTGTCCGGTGCGCGGACATTCGCACAGTTCGCGAGCTCGTGCGCGGGGGCTGTTGGCGGTGGCCAACAGGCCCTAGCCGACGGCGACCGTCGTCGATGGAAGCGGTGCGGTTCCGTCGAGTTTCGCAGCTCGCGCGTGCGGTCGCTGCTATCGTGCACGGCGTGACCGAGGTCCCTCGCACGAAGCTGCAGCCCCGCGCGGTGCGGGTCGTGCACAAGCTTCGCGTCGCGGTGGTCGCCGGCGTCGACCTCGGGGTCGCGGTGGCGCCCGACGACGACGCGACGATCACGATCGGGACGAGCGCAGACAACACGCTGGTCCTGACCGACCCGGTCGTCAGCCGCTATCACCTCGAGCTGCGGCGCGCGCCCGCCGGGATCGAGGTCGTCGATCTCGGCAGCCGCAACGGCACCTGGCTCGGCGCCGTGCGCCTCGAGCGCGCGATCGTGCCGGCCGGCACGCGGCTGCGGCTCGGCGACACGACGATCGCGGTCGCGGATGCCGGCTCGCCGCTCGCGCCGCCTACGCCGAGCCGGCGCGGATCGCCGAGCTGGTCGGCGACAGCGAAGCGATTCGCGAGGTCACGCGGCTCGTGCATCGACTCGCGCGCGTCGACTCGGCGGTGCTGATCCAGGGCGAGACCGGCACCGGCAAGGAGGTCGTCGCGCGCGCGCTCCACGAAGCCGGCCCGCGCCGCGCGGGCGAGCTCGTCGTCGTCGATTGCGGCTCGATGCCGGCGACGCTGATCGCCTCGCTGCTGTTCGGCCACGAGCGGGGCGCGTTCACCGGCGCCGATGAGCGCCGCGCCGGTGCGTTCGAGCGCGCGCGCGGCGGCACGATCCTGCTCGACGAGATCGGCGAGCTACCGCTCGAAGTCCAGCCGGCGTTGCTCGGCGTGCTCGAGCGCCGCAGCGTTCACGCGCGTCGGCGGCGACCAGGCGCTGGCCGTCGACGCGCGCGTGCTCGCGGCGACCCACCGCGATCTGCGCGCCGAGGTCAACGCCGGTCGGTTTCGCGCCGACCTCTACTATCGCCTCGCGGTCGCGCGCATCGTGATCCCGCCGCTGCGCGAGCGCCCGGAGGACATCGCGCCGCTGGTCGGGCACTTCGTCGCAGCGCCTGACCGGCAGTCGCGGAGCTCGGTCCGCTCGCGGGCGCGCTCGATGCGCTGCGCGGGCAGCCCTGGAGCGGCAACGTGCGCGAGCTGCGCAACGTCGTCGAGGCCGCGATGGTGATGGGCGAGCTCGCGCTCGACGACCCCGCGCCGCCGCGCGTCGCCGCGCCGACCGGATCGCCGCGGTGCGATCGCGACGTACCGCGAGGGCCGGGCGGCCGCGCTGCACAGTTCGAAGCCGAGTTCTTGCGCGAGCTGATCGAGCGCGCCGAACGGCAACGCGTCGGAGGCCGCGCGGCTCGCTCGCATGGATCGGCCGTACTTGCTCACGCTGCTGCGCAAGCACGGCCTGCGCGGCTAAGCCGCTCGGCCGCCGAGGAGTGCGCCGATCTGCTCCGGCGTGAACCCGTACTCGGCGAGCACCTCGAGCG
>CAWKDB010000009.1:0-80681 GCA_963848295.1 uncultured delta proteobacterium
TAAGCTCAACGTGGGAAAGTGATCGACCAACTCGACGAGAACGCGTTCGCCGCTCTCCTCGACCAAGTACCGCGAGAGCAACGGGCTCAGTTCTCGCAGCTGATGAGGGGCACCACCCGAGCGGATCGAAAACTCAAACTCTGGGCGGAGTCCCACAAGTCGCGCGCGCTTGCGGATGCCAAAACGCTCGATGGCGATTTTGGAGACGAGGATCCCGTTCTTGAGGAAAAGCTCGAGAAGCTTGCGAAGGACCCGCCGAAGAAGGACGAGTCCGCGAACGCGGCTGAGGATAGCGACTCGGAAGACGACGTCACCGAGACGGCCACGGAGACACACCACCATCCACGCACGGCGGCACAGACTCACGCCCTCGATCGTCATAGTCGCCGCGTCACAGCCGTAGAGGATACGTTCGGCGAGGTTGATCAAGAACAGAAGACGCTTCTCGCGAAGGGCAAGAAGCTCACGCTCGACGAGGTCGACGCGATGATCGAACGCAAGGATCTCGAGTATTCGATCGAGCGTGAGCACGACATCGATCTCACCGCTCACGATGAGGATTTCAATGGCGGGCACTACAAGGGGAGCGAGTGGACCGCCGATCAGTTGCGCGAGCTACAGACCCTCCTGCGGCGACTCCCTCCCGAACACGTCGATGGTGACCATGCGTTCACGACCATGAACCGACTCTCGCCTTCCAACATCACCCAGGCGGGCAATCGAGGCGCCCACACGGCCGATCGGATCGAGGTTTTCGATGGCGCATTCTACCCAGGTGGTGGGCACGATGGCGATCGTCGAGAAATGGTGAGCGACGAATTTCGCAAGCAACATGGCGACAGGGTGACCTCGTTTGAGATGGTCTCGACTCACGAGATCGGACACGACGTCGCAAGACAGAACCCCGAAGCCTTCGCGGAATTTCAGAAGGCTGGCGGTTGGCATGCAGTAGACGCGACGGCGTTGCACGACGACGGTCTAACCGACGAACAGATCCGGAGCGTCGATCGCAGCGAGCAGACGTCAACGAACCCGAGGTCGGCGGATAGCAAGACGAAGTGGTATTCGCGCAACGTCGAGCCCGGTGGGCCCGCTTACTGGGCTCAGGACAAGACCGCTACTCCACAGCCATTGCTCGACCTTGACGCCGACGACCATCGTGATCTCACGAATGCTGAGTCTGTCTCCGATGAGTCCAGCCGCGAAACCTGGAACTATGCCAAGTCGAACCCGCAGGAGCACTTCGCAGAGGTTTACACGAAAGCCGTGAACGCCCCTGAGAAGCTCCATGCCGACCTCGTCGAGCTCCCACGCGCGGCAGCGCTCGCAGCGCACGCCGACGTCACGCGCCGCGAACAGGCGATCGGGCAACTGGAGAACGCGAAGGGTGATCCGGCACAACTCGCGCGCATGCAGGCCGAGCTCGCTGCAGCAAGGGAGCACGCGGTCTACACCGACACTGCGGTCAAGCAACGCGGCGAGCAATTCCGCATCATGCGCGAAGACGTTTTTCACACCGACCGTGCGGCCTCACAGGCCGTCGCGCGCTTGCGGTTCGCTAACGTGTCGCCCGCGCGTATCACCGCGTTCCAACAGGCCGCCGAGAAGGCATCGACGCCGGAACAGATCGAGGCGCTCGAGCAAGAGTTTCGAAAGTGAACCGGCGCACGTTCTGCCTCGCGCTCGCAGCGGTCTCCTGCGGATCGACACCCGGTGCCAGGCGCCGTGTCGCGCACGCACCCCCAGCCACGAAGCCGAGGAGTCCGGTCACCGTCGATCGGGATTCGATCTACACATACACCGGCCATAGGAGCCCACTCGCGGTACACGATGACGTCCTCGTTGTCGCCGCATCGGGTGTCCTCGAGCGGTGGGACCTAGTTGCGATGAAGCGCCTCGATTCGCTGTCGGTCGCACACAATAGCTACTGCTTCATGCAGGACGGAACGCTGGCGATCTATGCGATCCCGCCAGGTATGGATCACTGTCTCGTTTATCGCATCGATCCGAGCGGTGCGGTCGAGACGTTATTCGGGCCCTACGACCCGAAGGTCATCGCGCTCCTCCCGGCCCATGGCACCCGTGACTACTACGGCGTCCGCGAGGACGATGTGGTGCTGTTCGCCGAGGACCGCGGGCGCGTCGTGATCGCCGCATCCGCGCCCCGGCCCGAGCGAGGTTCGCTGTTTTACAGCCTCGATGATGGCCGGATCGTCACTCTGCACACGCAGGTTAATGTGATCGAACCCGGGAAACCGCCGCAGACCTACGCGATGGCTCCGCGAATCCCACTCCACGTCGCGCCCGCCACAAAGGATCGTTGTTGGTACTCCACCGGCGAGCGAGACGAACGCATTCACTTACTCATCCTGGCGCACCTGACGACACCGACGGTCGTCGAGCACCAGATCGAGCTCGGTCCGTCGGAGCACATCGTTCATATCGCCTCCTATGGAGACACGCTTGCGGTGTTGGTGTTCTGGACCCGCGCGGGATCGACAACACCCGACGATGGCTTCCGGTGGGCCGTACTCGTGTTTGGCGACGACGGCAGCCCGCGCTGGCGAGCCGAGGTCCCACCGGTCCACACTGCCGGCACGTTCGTCGACCTGAGCACGAAGGGCTTCGTAGCCGTCTCCGAACATCGGATCGTGCTGCGCGGGCTTGGCCGTGTGCTGATGGGGTGGGACGCCAAGACCGGCACACAAATTCTGCCAGCGCGTACGTGATGAAGCGATCCATCGATGGAAGGTAGCCGCGAGTGCGCGCGTGTCCGGTGGTCTACTCTCGTCAGCATGTCGAACGAGGAGAAAACGAGAGGGCGGTTGACGGCGCCATGGAGGTCTACGGAACGGCGGTAGATAAGGCGCTGGCGGACTGATTTGATTGCGGGCTTGCGCAGTGGCGGTCGGATCCGCAGAAAGGGGAACTTTTCCCGGTCGTGCCGGAATTTCGGAACGGTGGCGATTGTCTTCAGGGCGATGGAAGCTCTCGACCTCGCCTTGCAGGAGTTGCCGCGGTCATCGAAGTACGAGGTCCGTCGGTTTCGGATGATGGCGCAGTCGTGGTCGATGGCACGATTGCGAACGTGTTCATCGGCGGCACGCTGATCGGCACGTTCGACGAGGAGGACGATGATCGCGGACCGAGGAACGTCCTCGTGGTGACGCTCGCGAAGTCAGGGCAGCTCCATCTGCAGCGCCTGGCGGCGGCGTTCGGGCTCGACGACGAGTATGTGCGGCGACTGCGGCGTAAGGAAGAAGCAGGCGGTTTCGGCGCGGTGCTGGGAAAGCGGCAAGGCAAGAACTCGACGGTGAGGCCGGAACTACGCGCAGCGTGGTTCGCGATGTTCGACGCAGGACAGACGCCCAAGGATGCACACCGCGAGCAGCCGCGGAAGGGACGACATTCGTACTCGACGGCGTGGCGCATCCACGACGAGTGGAAACGCACCCGAGCTGCCGAGCCGACGAAGCGCACGCTGCCGGCGGAGCCGCGGCCTCCGAGCGAGGGTCAGCTGGTCTTGTGGCAGACGGCAACCGCGGCAACCGCCGCCGAAGACCTCGTAATGCCCGAAGAGCCGAGCGCAGAGATAGTGCCGATGACGGCGCAGCCGGTCCGTGGCGGGAAGATGATCCAGCACGTGGGCAGCTGGATGCTACTTGCGCTCGCGGGCGAGCTCGGGCTCCACGAAGAAGCGCAACATGCGTTCGAGAGCCGAAATCGCGACGGGCTGAGGATTGCGCTCATGCGGTGATCTGCGTGCTTGCTATTAAGCAGTTCGTCGTCGAGGGCGTGCGACGACTCGCGACTCCGACGGGGCCTGCGCTACTTCGTGCCGAGCGCGTGCCGACCCCAGTGGCGTGCGCAAGCTCCTGGGGCGGCTGCTCGAGCAGACCGACGGTGGCGCGGCGCTCGACGCCCGGATGGCGGCACGCTTCATCGCCGCGGCCCGCAGCGACGACGGCCCCGCCGTCTTCTACATCGACAATCACATGCGGCCCTACACCGGCCAGCACGTCGTGCGAAAGGGCTGGCGCATGCAGGACAGGCGCGTTCGGCCCGGGATGAGCGACTATTACGTGCACGACGAGGATGGTCGGCCGCTGTTTCGGGTCGAGGTCGCGTCGCACGACAGCCTGACCACCTGGCTGCCACCGCTGGCAAGCGATTGCGCGAGGCGCTCGGCGAGGGCGAGCAGATTGTGCTCGCCTTCGATCGCGCCGGCGCCTTTGCGGAGTCGCTGGCGGACCTGCGCGACACGGGCTTCGAGTTCGTGACGTACGAGCGCAAGCCTTTCCCCGAGCTACCGGCGAGCGCCTTTTCTCCGACGACGATTGCCGGAGACGAGGTGTTCTGCACGAGAGTCGGCTGCGCAACCTCGGCGCGGGCCGCGGTCGCTTGCGTCGCATCGCGATGCGACGAGGATGGTCGTCAGGTAAACTTGCTCGCGATCTCGAAGCTGCCGGCCGCGCGGCTCATCGAAGATCATGCGGGAGCGATGGCGGCAAGAGAACGGTTTCAAGCACGGCGTCGAGCGCTGGGGCATCAACCAGCTCGACGGTCGCAGCGTCGAGCCGTATCCGCCGGGCACGATCGTTCCGAACCCGAGACGCCGTCGACTCGATCGTGCTTGCGCCTCGCACGCGTCGCCGAAGGAGATGCGCGGCGCGACCTCGCGCGCTTCGCACCGACCGACAAGCGCCACGTCGCGGCCGAAGTGGACCTCGCCGATGCGCTCGAGCGGCAGCACCGCCTCGAGGATCTCCGGCCATGGCTCCCGTCGCATGCCCCAGTAGAGGAGACCGAGCTCGCCGGCAAGCTCGTCCGCCACGACGGCAGACTCAAGACGATCATCGACGTGATCGCGTAGTCTGTGCGAACGCGGAGTCCGACCTCGCGTCGATGCTCGCACCGCACTTGCGCCGGCCGCGTGAGGCCAAGAAGCTCGTCGGGAATCTCGCGGCCCCCGGAAGCGTCGCCATCACCGACGAAGCCGTCCACATTCGGCTCGCGCCGGCCGCGACACCTCGAGCGGAGGGATTAGATTTGTATGATAAGAGGGAATAGGAGATGAAGTGTGTAGAGAAAAGGGCACGGTGCCGGAGCCGCCACGAAGAGCATCGTCGGCTTCCTCCTAGCGCCGCTTCGGCGTCTTGGCGACGGCGGGCGGAGCGGCGTGGCAGCAACGTGGCAGCACACGCGGAAGAAGCGATCCAAGTAGCCGTAAATACTGGTGACCCCATTGGGACTTGAACCCAAGTTTTCGCCGTGAGAGGGCGACGTCCTAACCGCTAGACTATGGGGCCGGTGGAGCGCTGCTTGTACCCGTCGTCGTCGCTTGGGTCAAGCTGCTTGGTTCGGGGACAAGGATTCGAACCTTGATAGTCAGATCCAGAGTCTGACGTCCTGCCATTAGACGATCCCCGAGTGAACCGCCGTGCGCATAGGTAACGGGCGCGCGCCGTTTCGTCAAGGGGCTGGTCGCGGGACGAAGAAGATCAGGGTCTTGCCGTCCTTGCGGAGGACGTGGACGGCCAGCCACGGCGTCGAGGGCGTGCGGCTGACGAAGCGCGTGAGCTCGACGCCCCGCTCGCGGTAGGGGCCGACCTGCTCCACGGCGATGCCGCGACGCTCGAGCTCCTTGGCGATGAGATCGGTGGCGTCGCGCAGGCCGCGGCCGGAGACCAGCTGGCCGGCGGCGTCCTTGCGCGTGCCCGGTGGGAGCCGGAGGTCGGGATCCGCCCACGACTTCGTCGCAGAGATCGAGAATCAGCGCGGCAACCAATCCGTAACGCACCGGAGCGGATGGTAGCATCCGCGCCATGCGCATCGCGATGACCCTGCTCGCTCTCTCCCTGTCTCTGACCGCTTGCAAGAAGAAGGGGGAGGAGCCGCCGCCCGCCGGCGGATCCGGATCCGCGATGGCGACGGGCTCGGGCTCCGGATCGGCGGCGGCGATGGCGACCGGATCCGGATCGGGATCGGCCGCGATGGCGACGGGCTCGGGCTCGGCCGCCGGCTCGGACATGGGCTCCGGCTCGGCCGCCGGGAGCGGGAGCGCGATGGCCGGATCGGGCAGCGCGGCGGGCAGCGGCTCGGGGAGCGGCGGTGACCTGGCGATGGCGCACCGCGCCGGCATGTGCCCGAGCACGGTGTTCGGCTCGACCACGAAGGCCGCGGCGAAGGACGGCAAGGTGACCGTGACGATCACCTCGGACGACAAGGACGCGATCATCGCGATCCAGAAGCGCACCGACGAGTCCCTCAAGGAGAAGGTCGCGAACAACACCGGCGGCAACGCGGGCAGCGGGCACGATCAGAAGGGCACGCACGGCGGCGGGATCGGCCTGTGCCCGATCCACGTGCCGGAGGGCGCGACGGCCACGGCGAAGAACGAGGCGAAGGGCGTCGTCGTCACGATCGCGCCGAAGAATCCGAAAGATGCGGACGCGCTCAAGACCGAGATCGATGGCCGCATCGCGAAGTCGGCGGACTGGATGAAGGCGAACATCAAGCCGGGCGACGCCAAGAACCAGGGCGGCGACGGCGGCGGCAAGGGCCCGCACGGCTCGAACCACACCGGTAACGGCAACGGCACGGGCAAGGACAAGAAGGGCAGCGCCGCGAAGTAGGCGTCGCGTGTTACCGTAGCGCCGTGGCCGCGGGCACGCGTCATCCCGGCTGGGCGCTCGCAGGGCTGCTCGTGCTCCTGACGGTGCCCCTCGGCGTGTGGGCCTCCGGCCGGTCGAGCGAGGCGCGACAGCACATCGAGATCCTCGCGCCCACGGTGCCGCAGCCGACGCGGCCGGGCTACGCGACGTCCGATCGCTGCGAGGCGTGTCACCCGTCGCAGTACGAGTCGTGGCACCGCGGCTATCACCGCACGATGACGCAGTACGCGTCGCCGGCGTCGGTGCGCGGCAACTTCGAGAACGTGCACCTCGAGGGCGGCGGCTACGACGTCACCCTGTCGCACCGCGAGGACTCGTTCTTCGCCGAGATGATCGATCCGCTGTGGCAGTACGAGGTCGATTTCGGCCAGCGCGACCCGCACGAGGCGCCGCCGCGCGTCGAGCGCCGGATCTCGCTCGTCACCGGCTCGCACCACATGCAGGCGTACTGGGTGTCGTCGGGGATCGACAACGCGCAGATGTCGCTGCCGTTCACGTACCTGTTCGACGACCAGCGCTGGGTGCCGCGCGGCGACGTGTTCCTGCACCCGCCCGACGACCATCGCCACCAGATCCAGGTGTGGAACGTGAGCTGTATCCGCTGCCACGCGACGGGCGGCCAGCCGCTCACCGGCAGCCAGCCGATCCAGACGCGCGTCGCCGAGATGGGCATCGCGTGCGAGCAGTGCCACGGCCCCGCGGAGAAGCACATCGCCGCGAACCAGAGCCCGCTGCGGCGCTACCTGCGGCACGTGCAGGGCGGCGGCGACGACACGATCGTCAACCCGGCGCGCCTGCCGGCGAACGCGGGCTCGCAGGTGTGCGGGCAGTGCCACTCGCTGACCGAGGTCAGCCCCGACATCGAGCTCGGCGAGGGCAAGAAGTACCAGCCCGGCGACGATCTCGAGGCGACGCAGCCCCTGCTCCGCCCGCTCCACCCGACGCCCGCGCTGCGCAAGCACCTCGCCGAGGATGCGCTGTACCTCAAGAACTACGCCTGGGCCGACGGCACGATCCGCGTGTCGAGCCGCGACTACAGCGGCATGATCGAATCGAAGTGCATGACGGGCGGCAAGCTGGGCTGCACGAGCTGCCACTCGCTGCACGAGAGCGATCCGAACATGCTCGTCGCGGACGGCAAGGACGGCGACGGGGCGTGCACCGGCTGCCACCCCGCGATCACCGCCGCGCACACGCACCACGCGCCCGCGTCGGCCGGCAGCCGCTGCGTGAACTGCCACATGCCGCACACCGTCTACGGGCTCCTGAAGGGCATCCGCAACCACCGCATCGACAGCCCGGTCGTCACCGGCAAGCTCGGCGGCGACGAGCGCCCGAACGCGTGCAACCTGTGTCACGTCGACAAGAGCCTCGCGTGGACGGCGCAGCAGCTCGCCGGGTGGTGGAAGCAGCCGGTCGTGGCCGGCCTGCCCGACGAGCCCGCGGCCGTGACGTGGCTCCTGTCCGGCGATGCGGTGCTGCGCGCGCTCGCCGCGTGGCACCTCGGCTGGCAGCCGGCGAGGCAGGCCGCGCCGAAGTTCGACGCGACGCCGTATCTCGTCGGCGCGCTCGCCGATCCGTACGCGGCGGTGCGCTACGTCGCGGGCCACGCGCTCGCGAACCTCGATCCCGCGAACCAGTTCGACTACCTCGCGCCGCCCGATCAGCGCGCGGCCGCCGCGGCGGCGATCCTGAAGCGCTGGGGCGGCGACGCGCACGCGAGCGACATCCAGCGACTCGTCGGCAAGCGCGACGACACACCCGTGCAGGCGATGGAGTAGACGTGGCCAAGAAGTCCGAAGCACCCGTGCCCGCACCCACGCCGCCGGCCGTCGACGACGAGCTGGTTCGCCGCCACCTCGCGTTCGGCTGGTGGGCCCTCGCCGTGTTCACGCTCGCGGGCCTCGTGCTCGAGGCCGCGCACGGCCTCAAGCTCGGCTGGTATCTCGACCTGACGAACGCGACGCGGCGCCTGTCGTTCACGCTCGGTCACGCGCACGGCACGCTGCTCGGCCTGGTGAACATCGCGTTCGCGGTGTCAATCAAGCACGCGAAGCTGTCGCCGGTGGCGCTCCTGCGCGCGTCGTGGGCGCTGCGCGCGGCGACCGTGCTGATGCCGCTCGGCTTCTTCGCGGGCGGCGTGGTGTTCTACGGCGGCGATCCGGGTATCGGCATCGCGCTCGTGCCGCCCGCCGCGCTGGTGCTCGTGATCGGCATCGTGGCGTTCGCGCGCGGGTTCTCGGCTACCGACGCGCGACGATGACGCGGCGCTGGCCGCGCAACGCGATGTAGACGAGGTCGTCCGTCGCGGCGAGCGCCGCCGGCTCCCACGCGCCCGCGCAGATCGTGCGCTGGCGGCCGTCGAGCCAGATCTGGCGGACCACCCCGCGCGCGTGCTGCGCGTCGTGCGTGGCGACGAGCACCGAGCTGATCCCCGCCGGGCACACCGCGACCGGCCGGTCGATGTCCTCGGCGAGCGGCGCGCAGTAGACCGCGTGGCCGTCGACGAGCTCCACGCGATAGAGCGCCGCGAGCCCGGTGTCCGCGACCACGAGCGTCGGTCCGAGCTTCGCAATCGCGAGCGGCCGCGCGAACCCGCACGCGACGCCGATGGTCTCGTGCGTCTCGAGGTCGACGCGCGCGACGATGCCCTCGGTGCCGCCGTCGAGGTACTGCGTCGTGAACAGCGCGTGCGCGCTCGGGTCGTACGCGATGCCCGCGCCGGATCCACCGCGGCCCGAGCGCCGAGGTCGCCGACTCGATCGGCTCGGGCGCCGCGCCGATCCGGTACACCGCGCCGGGCTGCGGCCGCGTCGCGAACACGGTGCCGTCGGGCGCGACCGCGATGCCGCCGACGCGATCCGTGCCGATGCCGTCGCCCGAATCGAGCTGCGCGACGCGCTTTCGCTGCCAGCCGTCGAGCGCGAGGATCGTCCCCGAGCGGCCCTCGGCGACGTAGAGCACGCCGCGCCGCGGGTCGTACACGAGCGCGCTCGGATCGCCCGAGAGCTGGAGCGGAGGCAGCTCGTCGTCGAGCTCGAGGGCCGCGGTCATGATGACAAGGACCTGCGATCGGCGTGCCGACATTCCCGCCGCGGGAACCGCGCCAATTCGCTCGTGTCATCTCGCTGTCGTCGGTGACTCGGGTCCGCGCTATGCCGCCCGGACCACCGGGAGGTGGCGTCGGACGACCTCGGCCGGTCCAGATTGCGCACGAAAGTGATCGAACCGGCTCGCGTGGTGGGCGTACGCGATCGGACAGCGCGCCGTGCACGCCTTCGGCGCATCGAACGCCCGGCGGATGTCCTCGACCGAGTACTCGGCGACCGGCTTGCCGCTGCCGTCCATGCGCGGCGCGCACAGGTGCACGAGGCCGTGCTCGCACACGTGAAACGTACGGGCGCCCGCCCGGCACTTCCACGGCTGATCGGCGCCATCGACGAGCGCGTGCTGGAAGTCGTCCGGCAGGATCGCGCGCTTGCCCATGCCGCGGATCTCCGCGTACGCGGCGCGCGCGCGCTCGTCGAGCGGGATGATCGAGCCGTCGGCGTGGCGCATCAGCGAGCACGACGCGTCGAAGCCCAGGCTCCGCACCACGCGCGTGACCTCGACCGCCTCCTCGGGCGGACCGCCGCCGAGCACCGTGTTGATCCGGACGCGGAACTTCGCGTGCTCGGCCAGGAGGCGCAGCTTCGGCAGGAGCGGCTTGAGCGACTTCTTCGAGATCTCGTTCGGGATCGCGTTGTCGATGCTGAGCTGCATGCCGTAGAGGCCCGCCTCGTTCAGCGCGTCGATCCACCTCTTCGTGAGCAAGAAGCCGTTCGTGTTGAGCATCGGCGTCATGCCGCGCGCGTTCACGTGGCGCACGAGGTCCGCCGCGCCCGGGTGCAGGAGGCTCTCGCCGCCGGTCAGCGTGACGATCACGGCCCGCAGGCGCGCGATGTGATCGATCCGCTCCTCGAGCGTCGCCATCGCGACCGGCGGCGACACCTTGTCGTACTCGAAGCAGTAGCCGCACGACAGGTTGCAGCGGCGCGTGATGATGAGGTTCGCGATCATCGGGCGATCCCGATCGAGCGCGGCGGAGACGAGGTTCAGGGCGAGGCGGCCGTCAGCACGAAGCGACATGCCCTGGCGAAGTGCATTGGTCGGGCCGCGCGATAACCGCGCGAAAGCTCGTGCGAGAGCGTCCGCTTTTCGACACTACGGCTTGCAGTAGCCCTTGCCGTTGCACTTCTGACCGGCCGAGCCCACCGGGCAGGTCGTGTCCATGCCGACCGTGCACTTCTGCGAGCACACGTCGTGACCGAGCTGATCGATCGAGTCCGTGCAGACGCCGCTCGTGCACTCCGTCGACGTGTCGCTCGTGATCGTGCAGGTGGCGCCGAACGCACCGGCGGCGGCCGCCGCGTCGATCGTCGGCCCGGCGGGCGGCGCGTCGCCCGAGCAGGCGGCGAGCAGGAGCGCGAGGAGGAGGGTCTTGGCCATGTCCAATCGTATCTCAGTGCGCGGTGCAAGCGTTCGGCGCGGTCGGCTTGCAGATGCCCATGTTGTTGCAGCTCACGGCCGCGCCGTTCTGCGCCGGGCACGGGTTCGAGGAGCTACACGCCTGCGTGCAGATCATGAAGCCGGAATCCGGTGAAGGCCTTGCAGTCCTGCGACATGCAGCCGGCGTTGCCGAGGCAGTTGTCATAGAGCGCACCGGTGCACGCCGCCCCCATCGGGGCGTCCACGAGGCCGGGCGCGGCATCGATGACCGAGCCGGGACCATCGTGGGTGGTCGAGGCGTCGGTCGTGGTGGTGCTGCTGGTACACGCCATCAGCACGCTGCTGAGGAGCAGGAGTCTGAGCATATGCGCCCAGGATCGTCGATCGAGGCGCGTGATGGTGGGTCGCGTCGTTACATGATCGTGACCTGCCCGCACCTCCCGTGAGCTGCGTTACCGTGCGCCCGTCATGGATCGTCGTCGGACCTGGATCGTGATCGCCGCCTTCAACGAGGGCGGCGCGATCCGCGCCGTGGTCGAGGAGCTCGTCGCGGCGGGCTGGCCGGTGGTCGTCGTCGACGACGGCTCGCAGGACGACACGAGCGCCGCGGCCGCCGTCCCCGGCGCGATCGTGCTCCGCCACGTGATCAACCGCGGCCAGGGCGCTGCGCTGCAGACCGGGATCGACTACGCGCTCGCGCGCGGCGCCGAGAACCTCGCGACGTTCGACGCCGACGGCCAGCACGACGTCGCGGATCTCCCGCGGCTCGTCACGACACTCGACGACGCCGACATCGCGCTCGGCTCGCGGTTCCTCGGGCGAGCCGAGGGCGCGAGCGCGGGCCGCCTGCGCCTCCTGCGCCTCGCGACGCGCGTCTCGAACCGGCTCTCGGGGCTCGCGCTCACCGACGCGCACTGCGGCCTGCGCGCCTTTCGCGCGAGCGCCGCCCCCGCCCTGCGGATCTCGCACGACCGGATGGCGCACGCCTCCGAGCTGCTCCGCAAGATCGCCGGAAGCGGGCTCCGCGTGGTCGAGGTGCCCGCGACCGTGCGATACACGGCGTACTCGATGCGCAAGGGCCAGACCTGGATCCAGTCGGTGCGCATCCTGTTCGACTACGTGTTCCGCCCATGACGAAGGCCCGCACCCTCGAGCGGCTCGTCCCCGACGAGCTGTCCGCGACCGACGCGACCGGTCGCGCCACCCTCGAGCTACACCTCGCGCGCTACGCGTTCGCCGCGCAGCACGCGCGCCCGGGCCGCGCGCTCGACATGGCCTGCGGCGTCGGGTACGGCACGCGGTTCCTCGCGGATCGCGCGCCCGTCGAGGTCCTCGGCGTCGATCTCGATGCCGACGCGATCGCGTACGCGGCCGCGCGCTACGGCGGCCCGCGCGTGAAGTTCGAGCAGCACGACGCGCAGGCGTTCGGCGATCTCGCGGGCTTCGACACCGTCGTCTCGCTCGAGACCATCGAGCACGTGCCCGATCCGCCGCGGCTGATCGAGCGGCTCGTCGCGGCGCTGCGCCCGGGCGGCGTGCTGATCGCGTCGGTGCCGACCACGCCGTCGGTCGACGTGAATCCACACCACCTGCACGACTTCACCGAGCGCACCTTCGTCGAGCTCCTCGCGCCGCACCGGCTCGTCGAGATCGATCGCTTCCGCCAGGTCCAGCGCTTCGCGCCCGTGGCGATCCTGCGCCGCACCGAGGTCCGCGCCGCGGATCTGCGCCCGCACCTCGTGCGCTACTACGCGCTCCACCCCCGCGCCGCGCTGCGCCGCGCGCTCGCCACCGCGCGCTACGGCTTCACGAATCGCTACGTGACGATCGCCTGGCGCCGGCCCTAGAACTGGTTCGGCGTGCCCTTGGTCTGGTGCATGGTCGTCACGAACGCACCGAACACGTCGGGGTTGCGCGCGAACGAGCCGCCGGCCGGGGAGTCTCCCTCGGCCCAGTCGACGCCATCCGAGAGCAGGTGGTCCGACTTGCGATAGACCCACAGCTCCTCGTCGCCGGCGAGCTTGAACGGGACGGTGGTGCCATCGACGTCCTGCGCGAAGTACTCGCCCGGCCCGAGGGTGTGCTGCGCGAACGGGACGGCCTTGGTGAAGTCGCCGGCGGCATCCACGAAGATGAAGTCCGACATCTCGATCGGCGACGCCGTCGCGTTCACGACCTCGAACCAGTCGGGGGTCTCGCTCGCGGCGACCTCGTTCACGACGAGGAGCCGCAGCGCGGGTGGCGCGTCGACCGCACTCGCGTCGGCGACCGCCGGCGCGTCGATCTGCCCGTGCGGTGGTGCATCGACCGTGGAGCTCGAGGCGTTGCTGCAGGCGGCGAGCACGAGGACAAGAGCGATACGCATGGTCATTCCCCCGAGGGCTTGAATGCGGCCGTGGCCGAGACGATCAGCATGATCGTGGTGGCCGCGCCGGGATCGGTGACGAGCGGCATCGCGGTGCCGCTGGAGGTCGAGCGATCGACCGCGAGCCACACCCGCACGCCGGGCTGCAGCTCCGCGGCGATCGCGCCGCCCAGGTGGTGTGCTGGCCGCCGTCGAGCTGCAGCGTGGCGCCCCGCGCCGCCACCACCCCGTACGGCATCGGGCGCGCCTCAATCCAGCCCGCGAACGCGTTGCCGGTGAGCGTCGCATCGCCGGCGATGCCGAGCGCGCGCTCGACCTCGAGGCCGGCGTCGACGAGGTCGAGGTGGAGCGTGGCCATGCCGCCGAACCGGTGATCGCGGATGCTCGCCGGCCCAATCGAGCCATCGCGCGCCATCGCCGCGACGCGCAACCCCGGCACCGGCAGGACCTCGCGACGCCGGTCGTGGTCTTGCCGCGGTTGCGCTCGGGGTAGGACAGGCCCTCGCCGTTCCCGATCGCGACCGTGGCCCGCACGATCCCGAACGTCGCGCGGCCGACGAAGGACGAGATCGCTCGGGCTGTCGAGCAGCATGCGCTCGCTCGCGGTGCGCGACAGCGGCAGCGTCGGGTCGCCGAGCTCGAGCGTCGCAATCCACGGATCGGCCGCGAGGCCGGCCATGCCCTCGAGCCGGAGGTCTCCGAGCGCGTAGTTGCCGAGGATCTGCGCGCGCTTGATCCGCGCGACGAGCGAGTCGCCGGCGATGCCGAGCGCGCCACCTTCGGCGGCCGAGCGGATCGCCTCGAGGCGAAGCTCGGTCGCGAACCGCGGTCCGAGGCCGACCGTCGCGCCGACCTCGCCGCGATCGAGGCGGATCTCGGTGAGCTCGTCGCCGGTGCGATGCACGTCGTCGCCGTCGATGAAGGTCTGCAGATCGACCTGGAGCTTTGGCACCGGCGCGACCGAAAAAGCGTCGTCGGCGTGCGCCGCGGTGCTCGCGAACAGGAGGGCGAGGATCGGTTTGTTCACGGCAACACCTGCTGCGCGAGATCGATCATCGAGAGGTCCGCGAAGTCCTGCGCGAGCTGGGCCGCGTCGGCGGACGCGGTGGTCGCAATCTCGTCGGCGAACGCATCCGCGCGTCCGGCGAGGAGCGGTCCGATCGCATCCTGGCCGAGGATCCCGTCCTGCGTCGGCGCGTGGGCGTGCGCGTCCGCGAGCCGCGCGGCGAATCGCGCCGCGAGCGCGACCTGCTGATCGCCGGGGAGCGCGCCGAGCTCGAGGTTGTCGACGCCGCGCTGGTAGTCCTCGCAATCGTGGATCCGCAGCGACAGCGCCCCGACCTCGGCCGAGCCGAGCAGCGTGTCCTCGTCGGGCCGGACCTGGAGCTCGCGCTGCGTGGCGACGACCCGGATCCCCGGCGTCGACCACCTCGCGGGCTCGAGCTCGGGCAGCCCGGCGATGATCAGGCCGTCGCGCTCCTCCTTGAGCTCGATCACCGATTCGTCGTCGAGGACGACCACGTAGCGCAGCGCCGCGTAGCTCGCCACGCCGGACCCCAGCCTGCGGGCCTGGAGCTGCACGGTCCGCGCTCCGCCGCTCCACTGCGCGACCGCATCGGCGATCCACACCGCGGCCTCGGCGCCCACCGGGTCCAGGCGGTTCTCGATCACGCCGTCGGCCCCGACGGGATCCTGATTGCCGAACGCGATCGCGCGCGTGCCGTCCGGACCGACCGGCGCGACGGCGTCGAGCTCCTTGTGCGCATCGCCGTTCTTCTTCGCCTTCGCGATGAGGGCGTCGAGGTACGGGTCATCCCCGGTGACCGGGATCCCGTTGATCTGGTTCGCATAGGCGAGCCCCACCGCGCGCGCCGTGGCCGCGTTGTTCGTGGCGACGAGCATGCCGATCGCGAGGCGCCGCACCTCGAGCTCGTAGGGGCCGTACCCGGCCGAGTCGAAGTCGTTGAAGTCGATGACGAACGTCCCGTCCGCGGCGCGGAACGAGCCCAGGTTCTCGGGGTGCGGATCGCCCTGCAGCAGCACGCGCGACGACGCGACGGAGCCGAACGCGGTCGGCGCGCGCGCCCCCGGCGTCATCGCCTCGCGCCAGTACACGGCGCCCGTGCCGCGCAGCCACATGAACGGCGTGCGCTGCATCTTGAGGAGCTTCTCGCGCACGAGCTCGGGCTCGCGCAGCGCCCACTCGCGGTTGTCGCTGGCGAGCGTGTCGATCACGAAGTCCTTGCGAGCGTCCGCGAGGTCGCTCGACGCGGCACACCCGGCGAGGAGCACGAAGGCGAGCCAGCCCGACATCGGCGCGCACTTGACCACCGGCCGGTGACGCGTGGTCACCGCCGGTGACGCGACGGTGACATCTCGATCACTCCCACGCGCCCTGCACGACGAGCGAGATCACGCGGCCGGGGGCGTGAAGCCAGCGCGGGTCTGCGGCGCGAGGTTCAGGAGATCATCGACGCGGAGCACCGCGAGGTACTGCTTCGTCGCCTGCCAGGTCGCGGTCGCCTGCACGAGCGTGTAGCCCGGGTTCAGCGTGGTGCCCTGGAAGTTGTCGCCGAAGTACTCGACGCGCGCGAGCACCGCGAGCCCCGGCAGCGGCGTCGCCTGCACCCAGCCCTCGACCTTGTTGCGCGGCAGGCGCGTGATCGCGTCGCGGCTCTTGTCGTTGGTCGCGCGCACGTGGCTGTAGCCGCCGCCGAGCTCGACGAGATGGTGCAGCTTCGCTCGCGCGATCACGTCGACGCCGTAGATCGTGAGATCGTCGACGGGGCCGTACTGACCCTTCAGGTTCGGATCGGCCATGATCGTCCCGGTCTGGAACCGGTAGAACGGCGCGAGCCTCGAGCCGGAGCCGGTCGTCGCGGGTCTCGATCGCGCGGATCTCGGCGTGATCGGTCATCTCGGGGCCGAGCTTCGGGTTGCCCTGGATCGGGATCGTAGCGCTCGCTGAGGCTCGGGACCCGCCCCTTGCGGCCGACGCGTCGTCGAGATCTCGGAGACTCCTGGGCCGGCCGGTACTTCACGTCGAGCTTCGCCTCGGGCCACGGATCCGCGTTCGGCGTGCCGAACGGGAACGCCACGCCCGCCGACGCAGTCGATGCGGATCGGGCCGTGCTCGTACTGGAGGTCGCCGGCGGTCTCGATCTCGGTCGTGTCGCCGTGCGCGACGAGCTGGCTCGCGCGTGAACGTCGTCGGAGCGTCGGCGCGGTCTCGTGGTCGACCACCGCCGAGGCGGCCCAGCGCCAGTCCTTCGTGATCGGGTCGCGTCGCGAGCAGCATGCCGCCGGCGCGCGTCGCGGTCAGGTTCTCGAAGAGCGTCGGCTCGTCGAACGATCGGATCCGTGAACGAGCGCGTGCGCCGGTCAGATGGTGGAACCCAGCCCTCGGCCTGGAGCTGAGCTTGCCGATCCGTCGTCGAGCTTCGCCGAGATCCGCTGGCTGGTCTCGCGATCGCGTCGAGCGTGAGATCGAGTGGCATGTCGCCCGGGTGCCTGCGAGGTAGTGGCGATCGTCGAGGAAGCCATCGACGACGACGCGGCGATCGCCGTCGCGATACTCGAAGCGCGCCGCGCCGGTGCTCGGTGGCGATCCTCGCTGATGCTCTGCATGCCATCGGAATGGTGTAGTCGTGGCCGCCCATGAGCCCCGATGCGCTCAGCCGCAGCGCGAGTGTGCTTCGTGAGCGCGCGCGCGCGCCGATGCCGGTCATGCCGGAAGCTCGGCAGCGTGTCGCTCGTCACGCGCGCGATCACGATCTGCGGGCCGACCGCGTCGCGCGTCAGGACCTCGATGACGCCGCCCGAGCCGTTGGGGCCGTCGATCGGCGACTGCGGCGTGGTCGACGACGCGGATCTGGACGATGTCGGTGATCGGGATCGTCGAGACGTCGAACGTGCCGAGTACGGGTCGGTGATCGGGACGCCGTCGATCAGGATCGCGACCTCGCCCTTGCGGCCGCCGCGGATGTCGATGTTGAAGCCGCCGCGGCCGGCGTCGCGCACGGTGACGTCGGGAAGCAGCGCGAGCGCAGTCGCGAGATCGACGGCGCCGCGCGCCGCGAGCTGCTCGCCGGTCAGCCGGACCTCGGTGTCGCGATCGAACGGCTTGTCGGGCCGCTCGTCGATAGATCTCGACGGTCTCCGCGAGAGACTGCTCGAGCAGCTGCTGGTCGGTGAGCCGCCCGGGGCCACGGCGACGCGTCTGCCTGCGGAGTCGGCCACGGATCGGCCGGGCTGTCGCGCTGGCGAGGAGATGCGAGCGCGGCTTCGCATCAGAGATCGCCGACCGTGCGTACACAACCCCCGGCACCGCCGCCGCCGCCGCCACCGCCGCCGCCGCCCGTGCCGCCGACGTTGTTACGACCAGGCCCGAAATCGCCTCGTGCGCGAGCGACGAGCCACAGCCGCTGGCGACGGGCGCGTTCGTCGCGTCGACCTGCTCGAAGACGGCGTTGGTGATGTCGCCGTAACACCGCGGTCGGCATGTCGCCGAACGAGTGGACATTCACGGTGCCCGCGGTCGCGAAATACAGCTCCTGATCCGTCGCGCCGTGATGGCCGACCGCACGGACGCAGAGGCCGCACTTGGCCGGGTCGGCATCGTCGCCGGTGATCGTGAACGTGCCGGTGTGGACGTCGCCGCCTGCGAACGCGCCGTGGTTCGGCCACAGCTCGAGCTGCACGATATCCATCGGACCACTCGGCATGATCCGAGTCGCCGCCACCAGTGCGGCCGCCCATCGAGCCGTTGACGTTGCAACGCTCGGCGGCGAGCGCCGTCAGGCTGCCAGCGTCGGCCTTGCTCGTCGGCAGCGCGCATCGCGACCGCCGCGCCGTCGGCCGTGTTCATCTCGTTGGTCGTCGCGCCGCCACCACAGGCGGCCAGGAGGGAAGCGAGGAGAATCACGCGCATGGCGGGGGTGGGGAGCAAGCAGCGTGCCCCCCGTAACCCCTCTGGTTGCGATGACAGGCCCATGACATCGCTCGGGTTCCCGGGGAGCGAGCCCCCCAATGATCGGCGCATCTTCCCCAGCAGAGTAACGCGATCGGGCCCCGCTCGCGGCGATGTCTCGGGGTGTAACTCGGATCCGGTCGATTGCGCGATCGGCGGTCGCGGTACGCGCCTTGCTCGCTGCCGCCGACATGCGCAGCGTCATCGCGGCCCTCCTCTTCTTGTCGGCGTGCATGGTCGGATTGGTCCCGGATCCCGGCGGCGATCCGACAAACCCCGATCCGACGAACCCGAACCCGGATCCGAACCCCGATCCGACGCCCAGCGGCACCTGCCCGCTCCCCGCGACCGAGGCGATGACGGCGACGCTGACCGCGACGGAGGCCCAGATGTGCAACGTCTCCGGCTCGGCGGGCGCGCAGCACTGGTACCGCCTCGCCGCGACGCTGCCGTCGGGCGCGACCGACCTGGTGCAGCTCGAGCTGTGGGACGGCACCGGCGCGTTCGCCGGCACCACGGTCCACACCGGCACCTTCCAGATCAGCGGCGTGGAGACCGACTTCACGACCTGCGGCGTGTGCGTCCGTGCGATCGGCCACAAGGGCGGCACCGACGCCAAGGAGTACCTCGGCATCTCCGGCACGGTGAACGTGACCGCCGTCGGCGCGAACGGCGCGCCGATCTCCGCGACGATCACGAACGTCGAGCTGGCCGAGCTCGACGCGAACCACGCGCAGGTGGCGAACGGCTGCACCTCGGTCATGGCCGGCAGCCAGGTCGACGGCACGGTCGTCCAGGTCGGCGGCGGTACGGCAGGCGGCGGCGGTGGGGGTGGCGGCGGGGGGGCGGCGGCGGCGGCGGCGGCGGCGGCGGCGGCCAGTGCCCGGCGGGCGTCGGCGACATGTAGAGATCGCCTGGCTCGATCAGAGGCCGCCCGCGCTTGACCGTTCCGGCCCTCTCTGTCGACGATACGCGCGGGGGTATCCAGACCATGCGCCACGACGACGAGATCGAGTCCGAAGAGTCCGAAGAGCACGACGAGAGCAACGGCCACGACCACGCCCACGTTCACGATGACAACACCGCCGTCATCGCGAACCAGGAGACGATCATCGCCAACCAGAAGGCGATCCTGGCCAACCAGAAGAAGCTCGAGGGCAACCAGAAGAAGCTGGATGCGATCCTCGCGAACCAGAAGAAGCTCGAGGGGAACCAGAAGAAGCTCGACGCGATCCTCTCCAACCAGAAGACGATCATCGCGAACCAGAAGAAGATCGACGGTGCGAACCAGAAGAAGCTGGATCGCGATGATCTCGAACCAGGCGAAGATCGAGGCGAACCAGAAGACGATCCTCGCGAACCAGAAGAAGATCCTCGCGAAGAAGTAAGCCGGCGATGTGTCATCGCCGACTGCTCCACGACGTCCTCGACGCGCGCGCGCTGGCGGCGTGCACGCTGTTCGAGGGTCTCGCGCCGGCGCCGTGTTGATCCGGCTCGCCGAGCGCGCCGACGGTGCGCGAGCTCGAGAGCGGCGAGCGCCGCACGACCGAGGACGATGGTGTGGGTCGATCGCCGCGGGGCGCTCGCGGTCGTCGCGCGACCGGGGACGGCGTCGATGCCACGGCGAGCGTGATGCGGCGCACCGGCGGCACGGCCGGGCCGGCCGCGCGCTCGGCGTCGATCCGCGGATCGCGCGGGCCGACGCGGCCGGTCGTCGGCGGTCGCGGAGCGCAGCCGGCGCGCTCGTCGGCCTCGGGGATCGACGACGTGCGCGACGTGCTCGAGGAGGACCCGGCGGCGCTGGCGGCGCTCGCGGACCGCGCTGGCGCGAGCTGCTGCTCGAGGCGCGCCATGAACCGGCGCGCGTTCGCGCTCGGCGTCGCGCATGGTGCTGCTCGGCAGCGTCGTCGCGGTCGCGCTGAAGACGCTTCGCCGAGGCCGAGTTCCTCGCGGCGTACGGCCGCGCGCAGATGCCGTGGTTGTTGATCGCGAACGCCGGCGGGTTCGCCGCGGCGACCTCGGCTACGACGCGCTCACGCGCGGCGCGCCGCGGCGCGGTCGTCGATCTCGGCTTGCTCGCGCATGCTCGGCGCGCCGCGGCGAGCGCGCCGGCGCTGCTCGCCGCGCGGCGCGCGCGCCGGCCGTGCTCGTGGTCGCGCTCGCGGCGGCGTCGCAGGTCGCCGGGCTCGCGCTGTGGAACCGCGTCGCGGCCTCGGTCGCCGGGCGCGACGCGCGACGCATGCTGCCGCGCGCGGGCGCGGCGGCGACGGCGGGCGGCGGCGATCGCGGGCTCGGCGCCGGCGTGCTGATTCCGCGGCTCGGCCTCGCCGTCATCCCGTACGCGGCGCCGGCGTCGCGCCGATCGCTGATCGCGTCTCGCGTCGCGCAGGACCGCGCGCTCGGCGACGCGGCGGCGCGCCGCGGTCAGGCGGCTGCGCCGCGGGCGCGTGGCGGCGAGGCCGCGCCGATGTCGCCGCTGCACCGGCGCTCCTGCGCGGCGTTGTTCGCGGTCGCCGTGCTCGAAGGCGGTGGTGTCGACGGTCGATCGACCTCCAGTTCACCGCGGCGCTCAAGGCGCGGTACCACGGCGCGTCGCGTCGCCGGTCGCGCTCGCGCTGTTCTACGGCGGGCACGAACGCGATCGTGTTCGCGCCTCCAGGTCGCCGCGGTGCCGCGCCTGCTCGTGACGCGCAGCCTGCCGTTCACGGCGGCGATCCACCCGTCGTCGTGATGCGCGGCGTACGGCGGCGTTCGCCGCGGCGCCCGGGTTCGCGCTGATCGCGCGGCACGCGCACCGCGGATCAGGTGCTGCGCGTGGCGACCTCGCGCGCGGCGCAGGAGCTCGCGCTGTCGGCGCTGCCGCCGGCGCCCCGCGCGCGCTGGAAGGTGCTGCTGCGCGGCGTCGCGTGGCCGGTCGGCGCGGTCGTCGCGGCCGCGTACGTGCTGCTCGCGCTCGGCGCCGGCCGCGCTCGCGGCGCCGTCGCGCTCGCGGGCATCGCGATCGCGATCGTCGCGCCGTGGAGGATCGCGCGCGCGCGTCGCGGCGCGTCGCTTCCAGCCCGCGCTCGCCGCGCCGCTCGGCATCCGCGCGGCGGCGAAGCGCGCGCGATCCGCGGCGCATCGATCTCGCGACGCTCGAGCGCTGGACCGAGGCGGCGGGCGGCGACGAGGAGGCTGGCCGCGCTGGCGCCGCGCCGCGCTGCGCCCGCGCGCGCGTCGACGCCGGCGATCTCGCGGATCACCTCCGCCACGACGATCGCGGCGGTGCGCGCCGCGATGTTCGATCAGCTCGCGCGCGCGCCCGGCGCCGGCGCTGCGCCGCGAGCTGCGCGCCGCGCGTCGCGATCGAGGACGACGATCGCGCGCTCGCGCTGGCGATCGCCGCGCTCGCGCTCGCCGGCGACGATCGCCGCGCTCGCGCGCGGCCGAGTCGCGCGCCGGGCTGTCGCGCGAGGTCGACGACGCGGTCGCCGCCGCGCACGCTCGATGCTCGGCGGGAGGGCGACGTCGCGGCGCGCTGGCGCGCGCTGTGCGCGCGCGATCCGGCGTGGCGCGCGGCGCTGCTGCCGCGACGCGTCGCGCGATCGCCGATCTCGCCCGCCGAGCTCGCGCGGCCCGCCGGCGACGCCGGCCACGCCTGCCGGCACGCGCTGATCGCGTCGTCGCGTCGGCACCGGCGAGCGCGCTCGTCAGTCCTCGCCGATGCGCTCGCCGCCGGCGAGCCCGCCGCGACCGCGGCGATCGCCGACGCTCGACGCGACCGGCGCGGCGCGCTCGCCGCCCAGCGTCGCCCGCGCTGTCGCGCGCGCGCGCGCGCCGCGATCGCGCGCGCGCGCTCCGGCGCGCCGGCTGCGCGGCGCGCTCGTCGGGGCGCTGCTCGCCGATCGCGATCCGAGGTCGCGCACGCGGCGCTGCGCAGCGCGCTCGCGATCGCGCGCGGCGGCGGCGAGTGCCGGCGCGCGCCATCGCGGCCGCCGCACGAGGCCGCGCTCGCGGCGCTGGTCGCGCACCTCGACGCGCGCGATGCGGCCGCGGGCTGGTCGGCCGTACGCGCGCACCGAGCTCGACGATCGCGACCGCGGCGCTGCGTCGCGCGGCTGCTGTGGGCCGGCGCGGTCGACGCCGCCGCGGCGGGCCGCGACCCGGCGCCGCTCGCCGCGACCGCGCGCCACCTGCCGGCGGACGCGAGGCCGACCGCCGGCGCGCGCTCGATGTCGTCCAGGAGCTGCAGGCCGGCCGCGCCGAGATCCTCGTCGGTGCTCGAGCGCTGGACATGCCGCCGCCCCCGCCGCGACCGGCGGCGAGGCCACCGCGCTCGCGACCTGCACGATCCGTGGCTCGCGCGGCTCGGCGCCGGCGCGCTCGTCGAGTCGCGAGCCCACGCTCGCCCTGCTCCGCCGCGCGTCGCTGTTCGCGGCGATCGCGGCGCCCGCGCTCGTCGAGCTCGCCGATCGCGCCGAGCGGCGCGTGATCACCGGCACCCTGTTCGAGCGCGGCGCGGTGGGCGATGCGATGTACGTCGTCGCCTCCGGCGCCCTGCTCGCGCGCCGCGCGCCGGACGCCGACCCGCGCCGCGTCGAGCTCGGGGGCGTCGATCGGCGAGCTCGCGGTGCTCACCCGCGCGCCGCGCGCCGCGACCGTCGTCGCCGACGGCGAGGCCGAGGTGCTGGTCATCGATCGCGCGAGCTTCGGCGTCGCCGCGCGCCGCGCCCCCGAGCTCGTCCTCGGCCTCTCGGCCACCCTCGCCGGCTGGATCGCGCCGGATCGTCCGGATCTGCTCTAGGTTCACGAGGGAAGCGCGCAGGCGCGTTCCCCGAGGGACGTCCGAGCCACCGCCGCGCCGGCGGCGACGCGACCGGGCGACGAAGTCGCCGCGGCTCAGAACTGGAAGTAGATGAACGGCACGATCTTCGTGTGCGAGAGCTCGCGCAGGACGAGCGCCGCGGCGCAGCAGCGACGCGCCCTGCGCCGGCGCGGGGAGCGCGCACGAACCGCATCGCGCAGCCAGCGGAAGCTGCCGTCGGCGAAGAAGTGGCAGAGGAAGCCGGCCACGAGCGCGAGCGTACAGCATCGGGATCGACGTTCGCGTGATCGGTCTCGAGCGCGCGCGAGCTGGCGGAGCACGCCGAGCGCGGCGTCGAACGTCGGCGCGCGGAAGAAGATCCACGCGAGGCACACGTAGTGGAACACCAGCACGACCGCGAGCGCGCGCCGCAGGTAGCCGCCGAGCTTCGCGAGCGTCGCGTCCACGCCGCGCTCCACGACGTCCGCGGCGATCGCGAAGCCCCACACGGCGACGATCAGCGGCAGCCACGTCCACGACTCCCCGTAGCCGAGCGCCGCCACGAAGCCGATCGCCGGTCGCGCACATCGCGAGCCGCAGCAGCCGGGCGTCCAGCGCGCGGGCTCGCGCACCGGCTCGTCGGCGAGCGCCGCGCTGCGCCGGAACAGCGTGCGCCACGGGCCGCCCTCGTCGGCCTCGAGGTGCGGCGACGCCACCGGCGCGTCCAGCACGTCGGCGCCGAGCCACGCGGTCAGCGCGGCCCACAGCGGCGTCAGGTAGAGCCACGCCGCCACGAGCTGCCACCACACGCCGGCGGCGTGCAGCAGGAGCCGCTGCAGCACGAAGCCGATCACCGCGACGCCGCACAGCCGCGCGACGATGCGCGGGCCGGCCTCGGATCGCGCGCCGTGCTGCGCTGGAAGTAGCGCGTGACCGCGAGCCCGAAGCCGTGCAGCGCGCCCCACACGATGAACGCCCAGCTCGCGCCGTGCCACAGCCCGCCGAGCAGCATCGTCAGCGATCAGGTTCACGTACGTGCGCCACTCGGCGCGCCGCGGTTGCCGCCGAGCGTGATGTAGAGGTAGTCGCGCAGCCAGGTCGACAGCGAGATGTGCCAGCGCCGCCAGAACTCCTGGAGGTTCGCCGCTGCGATACGGCGTGCGGAAGTTCTCCGGGCAGCTCGAAGCCGAGCACCTGCGCCGAGCCGATCGCGATGTCGGAGTACGCGGAGAAGTCGAGGTAGATCTGCAGCGCGTAGCCGTACACGCCGGCGAGCACCTCGACCGCCGAGAACCGCTCGGCGCTCTCGAACACGCGGTCGACGATCGACAGCGCGAGCGTGTCGGCGAGCGCGATCTTCTTGAACAGCCCGACGACGATCCGGAACAGCGCCGCGCGTCGCGGCCTCGAGCTCGAGCGCCGGCAGGGCGTCGAGCTGCGGCAGCAGATCCTGCGCGCGCACGATCGGGCCGGCGACGAGCTGCGGGAAGAACAGCACGAACGTCGCGAACTGGACGACCGAGCGCGGTCGCGCTGCAGCTGCCGGCGATAGACGTCGATCGTGTACGACAGCGACTGGAACGTGTGGAACGAGATGCCGGCCGGCAGGATCAGGTTCAGCCGCCGCACCGGCAGGTGCAGCACGTCCTGCGTGAAGAAGTCGGCGTACTTGAAGAAGACCAGGATGCCGAGGTTCGAGCACAGGCTCACGATCACGAGCGCCTTGCGCCGCGCACGGGTCCTCGGTGCGCTCGATCCAGAGCGCCGAGGTAGTAATCGAGGACGATCGTCCCGAGCAGCAGCGCGAGCAGGTAGCGATACGGCCCCGGCATCGCCGCCGCCCACGCCTGATAGAACAGGCTCGACGCGACGAACAGCACGATCACGCGGCCGAGCGCGCGCGTCTGCGTCCGCGCTCGGCGGCGCCGAGCCCGACGCCGAGCACGAGCAGCACGAGCAGGTGCGCCGTAGCGCGCGATCTGCGCCGTCATCGCGGTCGAGCGTGCCCGCGCTCTCGCCGATCGCGACCGTCGCGCCGACGAGCGGCGAGCACCGCGACGAGCCCGCGCGCGATCGAGCGCTGCCCGCGCGCCGACGCGATCCACGCGCCGCGCGCCGGCCGAGCCACATCGCGCCGCCGAGCACGGCGAGCCCGATCGGCCACTCGCCACGGCGAGCCGGCGAGCGGCCGGTCGCACTGCGCGTCGTAGCCCGCCGCGACACCGCGCAGGAGCATGCCGCCGAGCGGATCCCACAGCGCGTCGGGATCCTTCGCGACCAGCACGAACACGAGGTCGCCGAGCGACGACCATGAGCGCGACGCGCGCGCCCACCGCGGCGCGCTCCACCGCGACGAGCGCGTAGAGGAAGAATACCGCGATCAGGAAGAGCGGATAGTCGGGACTCGAGAACAGCATCGGCTACGTGCGCCCGACCGGGCCCGGCAGCGGCGGCGTCGCCATCGCGTGCGCTGCGGCGGCGCAGCCGGCGACCGGCCGCGACGGCGGCAGGTGCTGCGCCGCGCGCCAGCGGTCGTAGCTCGCGAGCAGCGCGCCCGACAGCGCGTCGGCCCAGCACTGGTAGCCGAGGTCGGTGAAGTGAACGTGATCCTTGTACGCGATCCTGCGGCTCGTGCGTCGACCCACGCGTGCCATCTGGTCGGCGCCGCCCATCGCCGCGAACGTGTCGAAGAACGCGACGTGGTTGCGGATCGCCGCCGCGTGCTCGACCGCGATGATCTCGCCGAGCACGATCGGGCGTGCGCCACTCGCACTCCGGGATCACGCCGAGCGTCGGGCTTCGCGCTTCGCGTGGTCGCACGCGCGTGCCGCCCTCGCGCATGCCCATGTCGCGGCGGCCCGAGGATCAGGATCGACGCGGTCGGCGCCGCCGCGCGGATCCGCAGGATCGTCTCGTCGTAGTAGTGCGCGAGCGCGTCGAGATCGAGATCCGGGTCGTCGGCCTCGTTCGTGCCGTACTGGAGCACGACGAGCCGCGGATCGCGCGTCGCGAGCTGCTCGCCGATGATCGACCAGTCCCACGAGCGCAGGCTGCCGAGCCGCCGCCCGACGACGCCGAGCGAGTCGACGATCACGCCGGGCCGCAGCCGCTCCATCACGACGCCGAACAGGTCGAGCACGCCGCCGCCGCCGTGCTCGAGCGTCAGCTTGTGCGGGCCGTCGGCGACCGGCACGACCTGGCGCGCCGGGTGCGGCGGCTCGATCGGCGGCGGTCTTCGTCGACGAGCTGCTGCCACGGCCGTCGTCGACCGCGATAGCGCAGGACGCCGTGATCGGGCGCCGCGTAGTAGAGGATCTCGAACTGCCCGACGCCGTGCCGGCCGGGCAGTCGGCGCACGTCTCGACCCACAGCTGCGCGCCCTTCTGCGTGCCCGGTCACCCGCATGCCGACGATGCCGAACGGCTCGCTGTCGCCGCGCTGCGCCGCCGACCGCGCGCGTGCCACGCGCCGCGTCGTGCCGTAGTGCACGTCGCGCTGGTAGTAGTGCCGCGTCGGCGGATCGGCCGGCGCGCGACGAGCCCGCGCCCGGCGTCGCCGAACCGCGTCTGCAGCGTCGACGCGCATCCGCGAGGTCATCGAGTCGCCGGCGGTGTGCGAGTCGCCGAAGAACAGCAGCGAGCGCGCGGCCGCTCGGCATCCGCCGCGCTCGGCGGCGGCGAGCCCGGCGAACACGCCGTCGAGCGTGCCCGGCGGCGCGTCGAGGAAGCCGCCGCATCGTCGGCGCGGCCCGGCGTCTCGTGCGACGCGCCGCCCTCGGCGGTCGCACCGGCATCGCGTCGATCGGCGCGAGCGGCGGCGGCGCTGCGGCTCGACCGTGCGCGCCGCCGCGATCGCACCTCGCAGCACGCCGCAGCCGAGCGCGCAGCGCGGCAGCCGCTGACCGCGCGACTCACGTGCAGCCGCATACGCTTGGCGCCTGCCATCAGCGCGTCGAACACCGCGTCGGCCATCTGGTTCGCGCCGCGCTTCGACAGGTGCTGGAAGTCGCTGCCGATCGAGGCCGCGCGCGAACCACTTCGCCGCCGAGCCCTTGCCGCCCATCCAGTCGTACGTCGAGAAGAACGCGCAGCCCTGCGGCGTGCGCCGCCTTGCGCTGCGCCGTCGACGAGCACCGGCATCACCGGGCGCGACGGATACTCGCCGTCCTTCGCCTCGGCCTGATCGGTCGGCGACACGACGAGGCACGACGCCCTCGGGCCGCGCCTTGCGCATCGGCGCGAGCACCTTCTCGTAGTGCGACTGGTAGAGCTTGGTGTCCTGCATCGCCGGGGCCGAGCCACTGCGCCTCGTTCGCGCCGATCATGATCATCACGAGGTCGGCGCCGCGGTGCGCGAGCTCCTCGGTCCAGTGCGCCTGGTCGTTGTTCGCCCAGCTCTTCACGTTCACGCTGACGACGCCGAGGTTGTCGACGACCGCGCCGCGCGTCGTTCTCGAGGTCGATGCCGAACATCCGCGCGCGGCCCTCGGTCGTGATCTCGAGCTTCTTCGCGCCGTCCGTCACGGTCGCGGCGGCGTACCCCGGCGCCTTCGCGTCGGCGCGCGTGTCGGCGCGCAGCACCTCGGTGCCGTCCGCGGCCACGATCGCGCGTGCCGCCCTTGGGCTGCGCGAGGTAGTAGAGCTCGAGGCGTCGTCGCGGTGCCGGACGACGAGCTTGATCGTGGCCTCGCCGTCGGAGGTCTCCGTGGTCGAGCCGCCGACGCCGTACAGGCCGTCCGCGACCTGGATCGTCGAGATCGCGTGCGTCGCCCAGTCGCCGGAGTGCGACCGCGTGATCGCCTCGTGGCCGTTGAAGCGGTGCGGCGTCGACGACGAAGACGAAGCCGGGCCCGCCGTCGCCGAGCTCGGCCTGCAGCTTGCTCGCGCAGCCGGCCGGGGATCGCGTCGTTCGCGATCACCGAGTCGCCGTACCACGACGCGCGCAGCGCGCGACCGAGCTTGCCGGCGCGCGCCGCCGCGAGCGCGCGATAGAAGCCATCCATCGCCCAGCGCTTGCAGTCGGTGTTCGTGCCGTCGAGGCAGGTGTCCTCGAGGAGGCCCTTGCTGCGATCGGGGCCGGGCGCCACGATCGGCACCGCGGACCTGTCGGGCTCGGCGGCGTGGTCCGCCCCGCGATCGGCGGTGATGATCGGCTTCGCGGCGAACCCCGCGGCGGGAGCGGCGACCGGTGTGCGCTTCGCCACCAGGCGATCCGCGATCGCCTGGGGCCCGCCGTCGATCACGCAGACCGCGGCGATCAGCAGCACGCAGAACCACAGGATCATGGGCGCGATCGTCCAGCTCCGGTCCGCACCCGACATCTGGTCGAAGGTATGCGATGCATCGTCGGAGTCAAGTTGGCGCCGGAGCTGCGAGCAGTCTGCGAGATCGACGGCGTGCTAGAGTGAGGGCTCGTGAGAGTTCGAGCTGTCGTGGTGGCGCTCGCGATCGCCGGCTGCGCTCCGCCGCCGCCGGAGCCGGCGTTCGTCACGCCACCGCCGCAGGACCCGCCGGTCACGGACCCGGTCGTCGCGCAGCCGGTGGCCGCGCCCGATCCGGGCTCGGTCGGCCAGGTCGTCGACCACGCGGTCGACTTCAAGTTCCAGGGCGGTCAGATCGAGTTCGACCTGCGCCAGGACGGCGATCGCGTCGTCCAGGTCGCGCGCAACCGCTACATGGTCCCGGTGATGATCCACTGGGAGATCTCGACGCTCGCCAACCTCGAGCCGACGAGCGCGATGTCGGGCGCGACGCTGCTCCCCGCCGCCGCGAAGCCGCAGGCCGCCGGTGCCGCGGTCGAGCTCGCCCAGCTGCGCATCCTCGACGGCCGCAAGAACTTCCACCGCGAGCTCGCGTTCCGCGCGCGGTTCGGCGATCCGCGCGCCCAGCCCGCCGACTACGCGTACGGCATCCCGTACCTGCGCGGCCTCATGTACTCCGTGCTGCAGGGCTTCCACGGCGCGTTCTCGCACAAGGGCTCCAACGAGTACGCGGTCGACTTCGACTGCCCGGTCGCGACCCGGGTCCTCGCGGCGCGCGACGGCGTGATCGTGGCCACGAACGATGCCGCGCAGGGCTCGGGCACGTCGCCCGAGTTCCTCGAGTACAAGCGCGTGAACTTCGTCCTCGTGATGCACGACGACGGCACGATCGGCGAGTACCTCCACCTCTCGCCGAGCGGCGTGGTCGTCAAGCCGGGCCAGCACGTGCGGCGCGGCCAGGAGCTCGCGCTGTCGGGCTTCACCGGGTACTCGTCGACGCCGCACCTGCACTTCCAGGTCATGACGGCCGCCACCGACGGCATCGCCGCGCACTCGTTCCCGTGGCGCCTCGCCGTCGCGCCCGATCGCACCGAGGCGCCGGTCCAGGGGCGCGCGTATCTGTCGTGGGAATGACGTAAGCTCGACGGGCATGCGCCCCTGGGGACTCGTCGCGATGCTGTGCGCCGCGCACGCGTCCGCGGCGCCCGTGCCGCCGACGTTCGTGGGCGGGCCGCGCGCGTTCCCGCTGTGGGCCGGTCACCCCGCGCAGCTCCGCGTGACGTGGAACCCCGTCGCGGGCGCCACGCACTATCGCGCGACCTGGCAGGGCGTCGATCACGACGTCGCGACGCCCGCGCTCGAGCTCGCCGAGCCGAGCCCGGGACAGCGGCCGCTCTCGGTCGTCGCGCTCGACGCCGGCGGCCACGCGAGCCCCGCCGCGACGGTCCTGATCGACGTCGTCCCAATCGTCGCGATCGCGCCGGGCGCGACCGAGAGCGCGCAGACGCCGGCGTTCGCGGTCGGGACGCGGTTCTCGTCGCCGGGCGCGACCTGCGCGCTCGACGCGGGCGCGCGCGCCGCGGAGATCCAGGCGACCACGCCGGGCCGCGTGTGGCTCGCGTGCGGCGCCTACGCGACGCCGATCATCGTCGCGCCCGTGATCGTCGCGACCGAGGCGCCCCCGCTCGCGCGCGAGGCCGCGGCCACGATCCACGTCACGGTCGCCTCCGTGGCGCCGCTCGGCGATCGCCTCGACATCGAGGCGATCGGCGAGCTCGATCTCGGCGAGGCGCAGCGCACCGAGGGCGGCTTCGATCTCACCGTCACGCCGCGCGCGAAGGCCACGGCGATCGGCCTGCGCGTCGTCGCGGGCAACCTCCCGATCGGCGGCGTGGACCTCGCGCTGTCCGAGCGTAGCGCGCCGGTCGCGCCACCACCGCCACCGGTGGGCGCGGGCTGGCTCGCGGTCGATGCGGGCCTCCTCGCCGGCCTGTTCGCCCCGCAGAGCGCGGGCCTCGCGGCGACGAACCTCGGTCACCCGATGGCGCCGGCCGACGCGATCGCGACCGGCGGCGCCCTCGCGGGCCACCTCGGCTACTTTCCGATCCCCCGCGCCGGCCTCGAGGCGCAGATCGCGATCATGCCGGGCAGCTACGCGGCCGGCAGCGGCACCGCGCTCGTCCTCTCCGAGCGGCTCCAGCTCGCGATCCGCGCCGTCGAGGACGGCCGGTTCGGGCTGCGCGTCCTCCTCGGTGCGGACCTCCTCACGCAGCTCGCCGAGCGCGGGACGTCGCGTCACGCCACCAACGGCGCCGTCCACTACGGCGCGGCCGTGACGCTCGCGATCGCCCGCGACCTGTCGCTGCGCGTCGAGGCCCTTCACCTGATCACGTCCGCGCGTGACGCAAGCTACGCGAGCAGCCTCCTCGCGCAGGTCGGTGTGGTGATGCGCTTCGGTCGACGCGATCGCTGGTAGGATGTCTGGCATGTGCCCGGTGTGCTCGGCGCGTGCCAGCGAGATCGGCGTCCTCTGCGAGGAGTGCCGCGACGAGCTCTCGAGCCCGATCCAGATCATGCCCGAGCAGATCCAGGTCGCACGCGACCGCGCCCACGCAGACCGCGCTGATCGATCTGTGGGGACGCCCGTTTGGCCTCGATATCCGGACGCTGATCGGCCGGCAGATCGAGGGCAGCGGGCTCGCGATCCTCGAGGCCTCGCGTGTCGCGCAACCACGCGCAGATCACCCAGGACGCCGGCCGCTGGTACGCTGAAGCGATCTCGGCTCGGCGAACGGCACCTGGACCGACGATCGCCTCGTCGAGGCGCCGATCCAGCGTCCACGACGGCGACCGGATCCGGTTCGGTCACATCGCGTTCTACTTCGTCACCGACGTGTCGCGGCTCCCCGAGCCGGTGCTCGGCAGCCGGACGCTCACCGCCACGCTCAAGCCGAGCGACATGAGCCGGCGCACCGCGGCCAACCAGGCGCTGACCGCGACCGCCACCACCGATCGCGAGGAGGAGGAGCGCACGAACGTCGGGCTGCCCGACGATGCGCGTTCCGGCTGCACGAGCCGACGGGCGGCGGCGGCGGGCTGATCGAGGTCGACGGCAAGCAGGTCCAGCTCACCACGACGCAGTTCGAGCTGATGGCGCTGATGATCAAGCGCATGGCCGCCGAGGCGCACCAGCCCGAGCTCGTGCGCGGCTTCGTCCGGTCGAGCTCGAGCTGATCGCGGACCTGTCGTGGGACACCCGCGAGCCGAGCGAGAACCACGTCAAGCAGCTGGTCCGGCGGGTGCGCCGCGCACTGATCAAGTCCGAGATCGGCGACTTGATCGAATCTCGGCATCGTTTCGGCTATCGTCTGCGCGCGATCCCGAAGACGACTGAGTAGTCATGCGGTAGATGCAACGCTCATTGTTTCGCGGCCGTCGCTCGCTCGCGCGGCCTCCGCGGCGTTCGCCGATGATCCCAAGTTCGTCTACGGCAAGCTCGACCGACGTCAAGGACGTAAGAAGGACGTCGAGTGGACGCCTCCGCCGAGGCCGGGCGTCGTGTTCACGACGGGCAACTCCGAGACCACGACGATCACCGGCGGCTTCCACGCCTCGCGCAGGACCGAAGCGACAACAAGTTCTCGCTCGAGGGCAGCGGTCGCCTACGCGAAGTCCGGCATCGCGCGACGCTGAACGACCAGAACGGCAACGGCATGATCGATGACCCCGAGCGAGATCGTCGACCGTCGAGTCGATCACCGCCGAGACCTACAGCGGCAAGGCGCGCTACGACCGCTATCTCGACACGACCGACTCGCTGTACGTCGCCGCGCTCGCCAGCCGCGACGTCCCGGCCGGCAAGGAGGCTCGTCTTCGGCGGCCAGGCCGGCTACAGCCGCCAGCTCCTACAAGTCGAAGAGTCGCGAGGCGCTCGGCGAGCTCGGCTACGACTACTCGCACGAGCAGCCTGACCTCGGGCACGGCCGAACGAGAACTCGATCCACTCGCTGCGCGCGTTCCTCGGCCACAAGGGCAAGCTCACCGAGGGTACGGACCTCGCGACGTCGGTGGAGGTCCTGACGAACCTCAACACCGAGAACCTGCGCCGACGGCCGCGACAAGGACGGCGGCCCGCTCAAGGACACGCGCGTGCAACCTCCACATCGCGATCACGCGCGAAGATCGGCAAGAACCTCGCGGTCGCAGACCTCGATCGACTCGAAGTACGACAACCGGCCCGGCGCCGCATCAAGATCCCCGCCGGCGTGACGCTCGCGCCGGACTACGTGCCCGAGGCCGACGAAGCTCGACACGATCATGAAGGCGACAGCTCATCTACACCTTCTTCTAGCGAGCCGCGACGCCCCGCTCAGGCGCTTGGCGGCGCGTGGCCGTTCGTGACGACCTTCGTCCCGACTCTCGACCGTCGCGGCGAGCTCCTCGAGCAGCGCGCGCAGCGACTTCATCTTCTTCGAGCCGATGCGGCTGGCCCAGCGCGCCTCGGCCGCGGCGGACACGCGCTTGACCTCGGCCGCCCACACCTTGCCCTTGGGGCCGAGGCGGACGCGCTTGATCACGCCGTGATCGGGATCCGGGAACCGCTCGACCATCCGCATGCGTCTCGAGGTCGTCGATCAGGTCGCCCACGGTCTGCTTGGGCAGCGAGACCGCAGGACCAGGTCCGACAACCGTACGCCGCCAGCTCGGCGCCGATCGCCGAGAGCAGCTGGACGTGCGCCGGCCGCAGCGCCGGGAACCCCAGGCGCTCGAGGCGCTGGCCAGCTGGGCCTGCAGGTCGTGCTGGGGGACGTGGAGCAGCGCGCGCAGATCGCGCGTCGCTGCTGCCAGAGCTCGAGGGTCGTGTCGCTTGTCAGGTCACGGGCTGCCTTCGAGGGATCGCATCACGAACGCGATCGAGCGGAAGCGGACATGCGTCATATCAAAACGACTCTCGGATGGGAACGGCCGCGCTGCCGGAGAAAGTCGTCCGGTCATCCGGAGTCAGCGCCGTCACTTCATGTCGACGATGCCGACCTCGTTCGCGCCGCGGTCGACCGGCGCGCCGAACACCTTGCGCCACGCCCAGCGCGCGCCGCGCGAGATGTCGTCGAACCACGTGTAGATGACCGGGATCGCGACCAGCGTGAGCAGCAGCGACAGCGTCTGGCCACCGACGACGATGCTGGCCATCGCCTTCGAGAAGCCCGAGCCGATGCCCTTGCTCGTGATCAGCGGCAGCATGCCGGCGACGAACGCCGCCGTCGTCATCAGGATCGGGCGCAGCCGGTCCTTGGCCGCGGTCAGCACCGCCTCGGTGCGCGGCAGGCCCTGCCGGCGCAGCCCGTTCGCGTGATCGACCTGGAGGATCGCGTTCTTCTTGACGACCGCGAACAGCACGATCATGCCGAGCATCGAGAAGATGTTCAGCGAGCCGCCGGTGATCAGCAGCGAGATCATCGCGAACGGCAACGTGAGCGGCAGCGCGAGCATGATGATCAGCGGGTACAGCCACGACTCGAACTGCGCCGCGAGCACGAGGTACATGAAGACGAACGCGAGGACGATCGCGAACAGGAACGCCTTCTGCATCTTGCCGAGCTCCTTGCTCTGCCCGAACGGCTCGACCGTGTAGCCGGCCGGCATGTTGAGCTCGTCGCAGCACCTTCGTCGACGCGCGCCGTCGACCGCGGTCTGGTCGAACCCCGGCGACGACGTTCACGTGATCGTGACCGCGCGCTCGCGGCTCTGGCGCGTGATCTTCGAGGTCGCCGTTGTCGGCGCCGAGCTGGATCACGTCGGACAGCGGCACCTGGCCGAGCGTGCGCGACGGCACCGCGATCAGCGCGAGCGCGCTCGGGTCGTCGCGGAACCGCTCCGCCGCGCGCAGGAACACCGGGTACTGGTCGCCGCGATCCTCGAACGTCGACGCGTCCATGCCGCCGACAGGACGGCGAGCGTCATCGTGATGTCCGCCGGGTCGACGCCGAGCATCGCGGCGCGATCGAGGTCCGGCTTGACCGTGGTCTCGTCGACCGGATCGAGCAAGCTCGAGTCGAGGTCGATCACGCCGGGGATCTTCGCGATCTCGGTCAGCGCCTGCTTGCCGATAGCGCTCGAGCTTGTCGAGATCGGGCCCCGAGATCACGTACATGCACGATCGCGTTCTGGCCGCCGATCGAGAAGTCGTTGACCTGCTGCGCGGCGACGCGCGTGCCCTTCGGCACGTCGCGGCAGGACGTTCTTGCGCACCTGCTGCATCACCGTCGTCCTGCGTGCGCACGCGCTTCTCGGGGTCGGTCAGGTGGACGTAGATGTTGCCGACGTTGGCCTGGCGCTGATCGCCGCCGGCCACCGTGACGAGCGTGCGACTCGACCTCGGGGATCGTCGCGGATCCGCGCGCGCGATGCGCTCGGCGATCAGCGTCGTCGCCTCGAGCGTGGTGCCCTCCGGCGCCTGCAGGTAGATCTCGAACTGCGCCTCGTCGTTCGGCGGCAGGAACGTCGCCGCCGACCTTCTTGCGACGATCGGCACCGACACGCACGAGCCGATGATCGCGACGAGCCGACGACCCAGCGGTGGCGCAGGCAGAACGCGAGCACGCGCCGTGTAGCAGCCGCGCGATCGGGCGGTAGAGCGAAGTCGCTGACGCGCTCGAGCACCGACTTGCGCCGGCGCTCCTGGCCCTCGGGCGGCGGCGGCGGCAGCATGCGCGCCGCCATCATCGGCGTCAGCGTGAACGCGACGATCATCGACACGCCGATCGCGAACGCCATCGTGATGCCGAAGCTGAACAGGAAGCGGCCGACGATGCCGCTCATGAACGCGACCGGCAGGAACACCGCCATCAGCGACAGCGTGGTCGCGAGCACGGCGAGGCCGATCTCCTTGGTCGCGTGGATCGCGGCCGGGAACGGCTTCATCTTCTTCTCGTCGATGAAGCGATAGATGTTCTCGAGCACGACGATCGCGTCGTCGATCACGATGCCGACCGCGAGCGCGAGCGCGAGCAGCGTCATCATGTTCAGCGTGAAGTGCGCGATCATCATCAAGCCGAACGTCGAGATGATCGACACCGGGATCGAGATCGCCGCGATGATCGTCGAGCGCAGGCTGCCGAGGAACAGCAGCACGACGAGCGCCGCGAGCACCGGCGCCGAGCACGAGGTGCTCGAGCACCTGCGACGCGCTGCGTGCGGATCTGGATCGAGTTATCGCGCACGATGTCGACCGAGTAGCCCGGCGGCAGGTTCGGCTTGCATGGCCGTCGACCTGCCGCGATCACGCCGTCGACGACCGCGACCGTGTTCGTGCCGGTCTGCTTGCGCACCATGCAGCGCGATCGCCGGCTCGCCGTTGCGCGACGCGGCGGTCTCCGCGTCCTTCTCGCCGTCCTCGAGCGTCGCGACGTCGCGCACGCGCACCGGGTGATCGCCGACCTGGCGCACCACGATCGTCGCCGATCTGCGACGCCTCGCGTCGCGCGCGCCCTCGATGCGCAGCGTCGTGTTCGTCGGGCCGGTCTCGATCTGGCCGCCCGGCACGTTGACGTTCGACGTCGCGATCGCGTGCTCGACCTCGAGCGCGGACACGCCGGTCGCGGCGATGCGGATCGCGTCGAGCTGGACGTTGATCTGGCGGTCCTGGCCGCCGAGGATCACGACCTGGCCGACGCCGCCGAGCCGCTCGATCCGCTGCTTGACCTGCTTGTCGGCGAACCGCGTGAGGTCGCGGGTCGGCACGCCTTCGGGCCCTTGACCGACGAGCACGATCACCGGCGCGGCGTCGGGATCGGCCTTGCGGACCTCGGGGCGCGTGCCGGCGGGCAGGTCGCGCAGCACCGTCGCGAGGTGCTCGTTGATGTCGTTCGCGGCCTTGTCCGGATCGACCTCGAGGTCGAACTGCGCGATCACGAGCGAGACGCCCTCGGTCGACGTCGAGGTCAGCGTGTCGAGGCCCGAGACCGTGTTGACCGCCTCCTCGACCTTCTCGGTGACGTCGGTCTCGACCGCGCGTCGGCGACGCGCCGGGGTACGGCGTGACGATCGTGACGAGCGGGAAGTCGACCTTGGGGAACTTGTCGACGCCGAGGCTGCTGTAGCCGACGAGCGCCGACCACGACGAACGACAGGATCAGCACGCGTCGCGAAGACCGGCCGGCGGACGCAGATACTGGCGAGCCACTGCACGGCGGCTACTCCACGACCTTGGCGCCGTCGACGATCTGGTCGGTGACCTTGCGCGACGACCTTGCTCGCCCTTCGCCGACGCCCTGGACGATCGAGACCTGCCCTCGCCGGCGGCTCGCCGAGCTGGACGATGCGGCTCCTGCGGCCTCGCCGTCCTTGACGTCGACGAACGCGTGCCACGACCTTGCCGCGCTTGACGACCGCCGTCCGCCGGCAGCACCGGCCGCGGCGTGCTGACCCGATCCGACGCGCGCCTCGGCGAACATGCCGGGCACGAGGTCGGCTGCCCGTGTCGAGCGTGGCCTCGACGATCAGCGCGCGCGATCTTGCCGATCTCGGCGCCGATGCCGCGTGATCGTCGCGCCGAACGTCTTGCCCGGCATACGCGACCGCGGTGAGCCTCGACGTTCTGGTCCTTCTGGACCGCGCGACCGCCTCCTCGGGCACCGACAGCTCGATGCGCAGCGGATCGTCGTCGACGAGCGTGAACAGCGCGCTTGCCCGGCGCGACCCACTCGCCCGGCGACACGTCTGCGCTCGGCGACGATCCCGTCGAACGGCGCGCGGACGATGCCGTCGGACACCGACTTCGACATCATCTCGACGCGCGCCTGCGGCGGCGGCCACCTGACTGGAGCGCCGTCGCGCACTGCGGTGCTCTGCCGGTCGTACTCGTACTGCGGTGATCGCGCCCTTGTCGAGCAGCGACTTGCGTGCGCTGCGCACTCCTGCTCGGCGAGCTGCTTCTGCGCCTGCGCGTGCGCGACGTTCGCCTGCGCCTCGCGCGCGCGACAGCGCGGCGCTGCGGACGTCGAGCTGGACGACCGGCTCGCCCATCTTCACGCGCTGGCCGCGCTCGACGCAGCACGTCGATGACCTTGCCCTGCGTGTCGGCGGTGACCTCGGAGCGCTGGTTCGGCGCGATCGTGCCGGTCGAGCGTGAGCACGTCGGGCGTCGGCGCCTCGGCGGCCGCGGCCAGATCGCACCTTCACGGGCGGCGCCGGCGGCGCCTTGGTGGCGCCTCCGGCCGCATCCTCGGGCTTCTTGCAGGCGACGAGCGGCGACGAGGAGCGGACGAGGGCAGAGCGCACGCATGGTGCGCCGGACGATGCACGGCCCCTGCCAGTCGGTCCACGCGCAGCCACGGCGGTTAGACGCCGCGGATTTGTATGGGATTCCCGACAGGTGTCGCGGGTCTTGTTAGCGGCTGCGGCGGGACGTCGGCGCCGATCGCGTGGCGCAGCTGCGCCAACGCGACGCGGAGATCGACCCGCGCGTTGAGCGCCGCGATCCGCGCGCGGGTCAGATCGGTCTCGGCGTCGACGAGCTCGACCGCGGTCGCGCGGTCGGCGGCGAGCAGCTCCTGGCGCACGCGGTAGCTCTCCTCGGCGGCCTCGAGGCCCTTCTGCGAGGTGCGGAGCGCGTGCAGCGCGAGCGCGACCGCCTGCTGCGCGGCAGCACCTGGACGCGCGTGCCGCGGACCAGGTTCTCGCGATCGGCGCGCAGCTCGTCGGCCTCGCGCGAGCAGGCGCTTGTTGGTGGTCTGCGAGGTCAGCGTGTCGCCGAGCTGCCACGTCGAGCCTGGAGGCCGGCCAGCCAGGTCAGCTTGAACTCGTCGGCCTGCGGGAACGACGCGCGGGTTCGGGTCGCGCGTCGTCGACGCGCCGAACGCCGACGAGCTGCGGTAGCTGGTTCGCGCGCTCGGCCTCGCGCTGCTTGTCGTCGCGCCTCGATCCCGAGGTCGATCGCGCGGAAGTCGAGCCGCTGCTTGCGTCGCGATCTGCGACCAGCTCGTCGAGCGGCTCCGCGGTCGCCGGCGCGGCGACGTCGCTGCGGATGTCCTCGCCGAGCGCGAGCGGCTCGTCGTCGGGCGCGCCGATCAGGAGCGCGCAGCTGCTCCTCGCGCAGCACGCGCGATGCTTCTGCAGCTGAGTCGACCGTCTGCTCGGCCTCGGCCTCCTGCGACTCGACGCGCAGCAGATCGGCCTTCGACAGCCGCTGCGCGTCGGCGAGCGCCTGCACCTGGCGCAGCGTCGGCCTGGACCTGCGTCGAGCTGGTGCTGCGCGATCAGGACCTGCAGCCGCGCGCGCACCCACTCGTAGTAGGCGAGCCGCGCGTCCTCGCCGGCGTCGATCTCGGTCGAGCCGCGGCTCGACCCGCGCGACGTCCTCGGCGAGCCTGCGCGGCGTCGGACCAGCTTCGGGATAGCGGAGCACGTAGTCGGACAGCGGGCACGGTGAGCGTCGCCTCGAGCGTCGTAGCTGTTCTGAGGAACGGGATCGATGAACGTCGATGCCGCCGAGCGGGAAGCACGGCGGTCGGGATCGAACGACAGCCGCGTCGTAGCCGACGCTTGCCGCCGATCTGCGGCACCTGCTGCAAGCTCGGCCGCCTCGCCCTGCGCGATCGCGACCTCGACCTCGGCGACCTTGCGGCTGGACCGTCGGCGAGGCCGTCGCCGGCGCGCGCCGCCGCCTGGTCGGAGGTCAGCCCGCCCGCGACGAACAGCGCGTCGAGGTCCTTGTCGAACGCGGCCATGTCGATCGGCCGCGTCCGCCGCGGCCACCGGCGGCGCCGGCGGCGGCGGAGCGCCGGCGCGCGATGCGCGAGCCAGGACGCGACGTCATGCGAGCGCGGCGAGAAGCAGGGCCGGCGTGCCACCAGCGCCAAGTGTCATGGCCGCGCGACGAAAGCACCGAGGCGTGCCACGTCGCAAGGCCGCGCGTGCGATACGCGGTCGACGTCACGATTCGTCGGCCGGCGGCGTACAGCTGTCGATCGCCACAGTCCGCGCGACCACGCGGCTAGAGTCTTCGCGATGTCGACGCCGACGCATGATCGACGGTGGCACGCCGCTGGCAAACGCGAGCGTCCGTGAAGGACGTGCTCGACCCGACGGCCGTCGTGGCGCACGCAGCCGCGACGCAGTTCTTCGACCGGAGGCGCGCACGACCGACGCGCACGACGATCGCGTGCGGCGTGCTCGTCCAGGTCGCGGTGATCGCGATCTTGTTCCACGCCGACTATCCGTGCTGGCGGATCGCGACGCTCGGCGGCGTGTACCTCGCGTTCGCGATCGCGCACCGGCTTCGTGATGCGGCGGACCACGCGCGGACCGGGCACGTCGAGACGCGTTCATCGCGATGAACGTCATGGCCGCAGCTGTTCGTCGTGGCGCAGCGCGACGCTCACCGGCGGCGTGCACTCGCCGTTCGTGCCCGAGCACCGTGCTGCCCGCGATCGTGTCGCTGCTGTTCTTCGGCCCGCACGCGCGTCGCGCGCTGGATGGCGCTCGGCAACGGCCTGCTCGATCCTCGCGATGGCGTTCCTGCCCGAGTCGGTCGTCGGCCCGGCGCTCGGCGGCACGCGACTACGCGGCGGCCGTGCTGGTCGAGCCTGGGCTGGAACCTGTTCATGCTCCACATGATGGTCGGCAAGCTCGCGATCGATCGCGGACCGCACCGGCGAGTCGATGGCGTGCCTGCGCGAGGAGCGGCTGACCGAGGCCGAGGCCAAGCTGCAGCGGCTGCAGTCGGTCGGCGCGAAGGTCGCGCACGAGCTCAAGAACCCGCTCGCGTCGATCAAGGGCCTGTGCCAGCTCGTCGCGCGCACGCCCGAGAGCGAGCGCACGCAGGAGCGGCTCGCGGTCGTGGCGTCGGAGATCAGCCGGATGGAGACGATCCTCAGCGAGTACCTGTCGTTCTCGCGGCCGCTCGAGGACCTCGAGCCCGAGGCCGCTCGACCTCGCCGGCGCTCGCGCCGCGACGTGATCGACGTGCTCGCGGGCCGCGCCGAGCAGGCCGAGCGTGGCGCTCGCGCTCGACGGCGCCGCGACGCACGTGCAGGGCGATCCGCGGCGCCTCAAGGAGGCGCTGATCAACCTCGTCGCGAACGCGATCGAGGCGACGCCGAGCGGCGGCAGCGTGTCGGCTCGCGCGTGCGCAACGGCGGCGCGACGTCGACGATCGAGGTCGAGCGACACCGGCCGCGGCATCGCCCCGGACGAGTGATCGAGCCGGCTCGGCACGTCGTTCTTCACGACGCGCCCGAACGGCACGGGCCTCGGCGTCGTGCTCGCGCAGGGCGTGATCGCGCAGCACGGCGGCACGCTCGCCTACGCGAGCACGGTCGGCCGCGGCACGACCGCGACGATCACGCTGCCCGTCGAGCCGGCGGCCGCGCCCGAGACCGGCGCCGCGCGCCGCGATGATCGAGGCGCGGGCTAGCGCGCATGACCGCCGATGCTGCTCGTCGACGACGAGCCCGGCGTCCTGTTCACGCTGACCGAGGTGCTGACCGAGCGCGGCCACCGCGTGGTCACCGCGCGCTCCGGCGACGAGGCGCTCGGCAAGCTCGAGGACGCCGACGCGGTCGTGACCGATCTCTCGATGCCCGGCATCGACGGCCTCGAGCTGATGGCGCAGATCGCGGCAGCGCGATCCGACGCTGCCGGTGATCCTGCTGACCGCGCACGGCAGCGAGCGCGTCGCGGTCGCCGCGATGAAGCAAGGCGCGTACGACTACCTCGCCAAGCCGTTCGACATCGACGAGGTCGCGGTCGTGATCGAGCGCGCGCTCGAGGCGCGCCGGCTGCGCGTCGACAACCGCCGGCTCGCCGCCGAGCAGACGCTCGGCCGCCGCATCATCGGCGCGTAGCGGCCGATGCGGCGCCTGCTCGAGGCCACGAGCCGCGATCGCGTGCGCGCGACGTCACCGTGCTCGTGCGCGGCGAGACCGGCACCGGCAAGGAGTTCGTCGCCGAGCTGCTCCACGCGCAGTCGACGCGCGCGAGCAAGCCGCTCGTCCGGTTCAACTGCGCCGCGCTGCCCGCCGAGCTCGCCGACGCCGAGCTGTTCGGCCACGTGCAAGCGGCGCGTTCACCGGCGCGACCGCCGGCGCGGCCCGGCTTCTTCGCGCAGGCCGAACAGCGGCACGCTGATCCTCGACGAGGTCGGCGAGCTGCCGCCCGCCATGCAGGCGAAGCTCCTGCGCGCGCTGCAGGAGGGCGAGATCCAGCCGGTCGGCTCGGGCCGCATCGAGAAGGTCGACGTGCGCGTCGTCGCGTCGACCAACCGCGACCTCGCGGCCGACGTCGAAGGCCGGCACGTTCCGCGAGGATCTCTACTACCGGCTCGCGGTCGTCGAGCTCGTCGTGCCGCCGCTGCGCGATCGCAAGGACGACATCCCGGCGCTCGCCGAGGAGTTCGCGCGCCGCTACGGCGAGCGGTTCGGCCTCGGGCACGATCGACGCTCGAGCCCGCGCTCGTCGACGCGCTCGTGCCGCGCCGACTGGCCCGGCAACGTGCGCCAGCTCGAGAACACGATCGCGCGCCTCGCGGCGCTGTCGCGCGGGCGGCGCGATCGGCGCTCGCCGACTACCAGGCCGCCGAGTCGGCGGCGAGCCGCACGGCGGCGCGAGCCGATCGCAGCGACACGACCGAGCCGCTGCCCGACGCGCGCAACGGCCCCTCGCTCAAGGAGCAGGTCGAGGCGTTCGAGCGCGGCCTCGTCGCGCGCACGCTCGACGCGACCGGCGGCAACCAGTCCGAGGCCGCGCGCCGGCTCGGCGTGATCCGCGTGACGCTGATCGACAAGATGAAGAAGTACGGGCTGGGACCGAAGAGATAACGCGGGCTTGGCGGGCGCCCAGATCGTTTTCTCCCTGTTTTCTCCTTTCGGGGTCTCGGCGCCGCGCTTGCGAGCTTTGTTTCGTTCGCGGCGGCAAACGGCTCCTGAGCGTCGAGGAGCCATTGTCAGGGCGCGGTTCTAGAATCGTCCGTCGTGGCACAGCTGGTTGATATCGGGATCCTCACGATCCGGGATGACGAGCACCAGGCGCTGCTGGATGTGTTCCCGGACGAGTTGGCGGACGGATATCTCAAGGGAAAGCATCGCGAGTATGGGCATCGTCGTGCCGACGCCGGAAAGCTCGGCAGCTACTCGCTCGCGATCCTCAAGCAGCACGAGCAGGGCAACGGTGAAGCGCAGGACGCTGCGCGCGATCTTCTGGAAGACGTCGAACCGTCCCTGCTGTTGGTCGTCGGGATCGCTGGAGGATTTCCCTCGGATGAACTCACCCTCGGTGATGTCGTCCTCTCCACGAGGATCAACGACTACTGCGTGGAAGCGAGAAAAGAAGGAGCTGAGGCGCAATACGCCCTCTCCGGCGGCCCGATCGACAGACAGATCCAGGGTGGCATCTCGAACCTGGCAGCCCGCACAAAGGATCTCGGTGACTGGACCGCTGGCCTTTCTCAGAAGCCCGCCGTGGACTGGATGCGTGAGGGTCAGCTGTACGGACCAGCAAAGTGGCAAGAGGAGCTACGGGAGAAGCTCGATGCTCACTACGGGAAGGACGCTATCCCCAGGCCGCCGCGCTTCACATCGGGCGTGATCGCGTCGAGCGACAAGCTGGTCAAGGAGCCTGAACTTCTGTTCCCTTGGATCCAGACCGCGCGCAACCTGCTCGCCGTCGAAATGGAATCGGGCGGCGTCTACCGCGCAGCTCGCGGGCGCTGTCCGATGCTCTCGATCCGCGCACTCAGCGACATCGTCGGTCTCCGTCGGGCAAATGCGTGGACGAAATATGCGGCGGAAGCGGCGGCGGCATTTACGCGCGCCTACCTGCGCACGTCCCCCATTGCCCCAAGCGCTAGCAAGCCTACCCCGCCAGCATCGGGATCACCGCCGAGCAACATCGGCTCGACCACTCACAACGCGCTAAACATCTCGGGCAGCCACGTCGAAGCAGCAAACATCGTCGTTGGTGTCCAACAGAACTACAACATCGCGTCTTCAGCGCCATCGTTGGATGCTATTGCCAAGCTTGTCGAGCACGGACTACTGGATCCGGCAGCCGAGCAACTCGAATCCTTGGAGAGGTCCTCTTGGGCCTCGATGAGCAAGGTTGAGAAGTATCGCCATAGAAAGCTGCAGGGACGGGTTCTGGTCTTGCGTGGCCAGCCGCGAGCGGCCGCCGACCGCTACGATGAAGCGGCTAGCTTCATTCCTGAAGACGAGAAATCACACATCCATAGGATCGATGCGCTCATGCTCCGTGACGACATCGTGGGTGCACATCAACTCGCCACTCAAGTCGTCGCCCAGTTTCCGAGCCTCATCTTGGCAAGGGCTGTCTGGATACGAAGCGCGCCCACGACACGACTATCGGACGACCTCCTGCCGAAGCCTTGGGACGGGCTCGATCCTGACGTTGCAAGTGCTCTTGCCGACCGGCTCATCAACGAGAACCGAGCCAAGGATGCGCTAGAGGTCCTCCAGCGCGCGCATTCGCCCGGCGTCAACCTCCCCTTCTGGGGCACGTACTCAAATGCGGCACTCAGGTATCAGGAACAACTCGGTAGAGAGAGCGGCCCGCCTGAACTATTGGCGGAGGGACGCGCTGCCTTGGAGAAGGCACTGAAGTTGTGTGTTGGAGAGGGATTCAGGGACGGCAAGGTCCAGCTTCTCCTGAACATGTCCTACGTGCACCGCCTCAACGGAGATCTAGACGGAGAGTGGGATTCCCTCCGAGAGGCAGCTGCGATCAGCCCCAAGAACAAAGACGTTCGCCTCCGAACGGCGAAGGTACTCGTGGACCGAGGCCGCGAGACGGAAGCGATCACGATCTTTGAGAGCCTGCTTGAGGACGGGCCGGACTACGCTCCATTTCTCCTGGGCGTCTCCTTGGCCAAGCGGAACGCTGAAGGAGACCTAGAACGAGCGGCACAGATGTTTGAGCAAACGGCGACGCTCATCACGCCGAGCGTGCCCCTTCTGACACTGGATGGAGCCGACGGCTTCGTCCAGGTTTGCCGCGCGATGAAACAGTGGGACCGAGCGCTGGCCGGATGCACTACGTTCGCCCCGATTCTTGGAGAGTTTCGCTCCAGGGAATTAGCTGCGCGGATACATCTCGAACGAGGTGACAAGGCCTCCGCGGAACGGGTTCTAGCCGATGCAGTTGAGTGGTGCACAAACCCCGAGCAACAACGAATCCTCGGTCTCCTATCCGCGCACGCGGGAAACTACGAGCGCGCGGTAGTGCAACTCGAGTCTGTCACACCCTGGAACGAGTGGACCGAGTCGACGGCTGCCTTACTGAGAGCAGCGCAGGCGACGGACCGCGATGAACTCACGATACGAATCTGCCGCCAGCTGCGGGAATCTGGCATCTCGCGCAATTCCGTGATCGATGCCGAGGCGGAGCTCTTCAAAAACGAGGAGAAACGGGAGCTGCGATTGAGCTGGTCGAGCACGCTCTCGCCACGAAGGAGGACCCGTTCCTGCGGCTGAGACTTCTCGACGCTCGGAGTTTGCGGCTGGTCGTCCGGAGCTTATCGAACGAGATCCCGCTCGCCTCCCAAAACCTGGCGACGGCGATCCACGTGTCTCGATGATTGCTGTCGGCGTCCTCCGCGCCGCCGGCTCGAACGACGCAGCAATTCGATATGCCTATGACGCGTTTAGAGCCAATCGCTCGAGTGCCGACGGCTGGCGCGCAATTCTCGAAGCATTCAACCCAGCAACGGGCCCACAAAATCATTCAGAACCTGATCGCGTCAGCGCGGATGCCGCCGTATTGGTTCGCGAAGGCCAGAATCGACGCTGGGTCATCGTAGAGCCCCGCGCCCCGGAGATCGAGCATGACGAGCTGGCGCCAGATGCTCCCCTGGTTGTCGCGATGCTTGGGAAACGTGTTGGTGACGAGTTCGAGGTGGCGCGCAACTTCGCGCTCCCTCGGACGTATGTCATCGAAGAAATTCGAAGCAAGTACGTAAGGACGTACCATCGGTGCCTGGAGCAGTGGGAGGAGCAGTTCCCTGGGTTGCCGGGACCAATCATGATCGAGGTCCCGGAGAACCTGGCGGAGAACATCGAGGAACTCACACATCAGTTGCTACCGGCACTCCAAGCAAACGCGCGCAGGTCCGAGGAGATGTTTAGGCTGTACCAGGAAAAGCCTGTCACGCTTCAAATGCTCGCTCGTGGTCTAAGATGCTCGGTCTTTGCCGCGATGAGTCAGCTGGCAGCGGACTCGGACGTCGAACTCAGGTGCACGGGCGCAGCCCCGGAGGAGATCACACGCGTTCTCGAGGCTTTGAACAGCGGCCAGAAGCTGATCGTCGAGACCACGGCCCTGTCCACCCTCCTTCTGATTGGAGACACGGAGCTCCTTTCCAAGCTCAAGGGCCGATTGCTCGTTGCCCAGGCAACGCTTGACGAGTTGCGTGCACATCGACGCGAAGTGAGCACCCGTGGCGAGAGCTTTCTGGGCATGCACGACGGCCAGCTGACGATGCGAGAGGTCAATCCGGAAAGCCGAACAAGGTATCTAGACCACGTCGACGAGCTACTCGCGCTCTTGGCCGAGTGCGAGACCTTCCGCGAAGAACGACACGACGGGATCGCGCCTCACGACTGGGACCGGCTTGTGAACATTGGTGGCGCTGGCGCTGTGGAGTCCATCCATCGCGCCATGCGCACCGGCGAAGCAATTTGGTGCGACGACATGGTCTTGGCGTTCGTGGCACATCAACGAGGTGCGCGAGTCGCTTGGACTCAGCTGCTATGCCATCACCTGATGCTTCGCTCCGAGCTCGACTTCGACCATGCATATCGGATCAGCGCCAAGCTCGTCGGCTCGCGGTTCGTTACGACGCATACAACCCAAGGTGTATTTCGAGAGGCGGCTCGCCTTGCGAACTGAACCCCGACAACTGGCCCTTGAACCAGCATCTGCGGCTGTTCGAGGCGGCACCGTGGCCCGACGCCGCGACCGGCCTGCTTGCCGTGAGTGTACTTCGCGAGTGGTGGCGTCACGCCCCTTCGGACGCATCTGCGAACGGTGTCACCGTTACCCTGTTGGATCGCGTCGCCCTCAGGCCGAACGGAACCGACGTCCTGATCCCTGCGATCAGTGGGGCACTTGAACGCGCATTCGGACTCGACGTCCTAGGCTATCAGCGCGCTCGCGGGGCGTTCGATGCCTGGCGTCGAGCGAGGCCCCTTCGTCAGCTGTAGCCCCGTGCTAGTTTTGTCCGATGCTGCGAACCTGTGGAGCAGGTAGTTCCGCAACCCCAGCCAAGTCGACGTACACCGCGGCGTACTGCCGGTAAACGAGACATCGCGCAACCGGGCACGTACTTTCGGTGGGGATGCGACCGAGCGTGATGTAGAGCGGGTGGGCCAGTGAACTTCAGCCACCGATCTCTGAGGTCGTGTGGGTCCGGGAGAAGATGAACGCGTGGATGAGCGGCACGAGAGCGTTGTTCACGCGGTCGGCTAGTAACACCAGCTCGCGGTCAGCTTCCGGCGCTCCGAACTGCAGACCCAGCATCATCATTTTCTGCTGGGCGGCAGCGTCAGCGTAGAAGAACCGCGTGCCGTCCATGTCGGGGCCGTAGCAATACTGTGCCGTCTGGTTGGCCGGGCCCGGCGTGTCCTTCGCGTCGATGACGAAGTGCTTTTTGAACCCTTCGCCCAGGTCCTTCGGACCGTAGTGGAACGAGGCGTTATTGCGGATCCGGTTGAGCAGCTGCGCCGTGTTGCCGCTCGTGTCTCGAGCGGCAAGGAAGAAGTCATCCCAAGCTCTACGGTTCTCTGACCCGAGCGTGGCGAGGAGCTGCCGGAACTCCGTGCCGAGAACGACGGCCTCGTTTTTCTTGATCACGACCATGACCTCGTGGAGCACGCCGGCGAGCCACCGATGTATCTGCGTCATTGCGCCGCGCCACTGCCCCGCGTTGGCTGACCAGTCCGTCTTCGCGGGTCGCCCCATCGCGATCAGGTATTGCTCGAACAGCAGCATCCCCTTCATGTCGTTGAAAGCGAGCGCGAACGCGAGGAACACTTTGCCGAGCTGATCCGAGTCGTGATGGACGAGGGTACGCGGGTCGACGTCGACCTTCTCAGACAGCTCCCACGGCCGCAGCTCGTTCGGCGAAGCCGTCATCGTGGACTCTCCGAACAGGAACTGGGCAAAGGCCCGCTTGAGCCGCGCGAAGGGCACCAATAACGGCGCTGGCGGACTGATCTGATCTCGCGGGCTTGCGCAGCTGCGGTCGGATCCGCAGAAAGGGGAACTTTTCCCGGTCGCGCCGGAATTTCGGAACGGTGGCGATTGTCTTCAGGGCGATGGAAGCTCTCGACCTCGCCTTGCAGGAGTTGCCGCGGTCATCGAAGTACGAGGTCCGTCGGTTTTCGGACGATGGCGCAGTCGTGGTCGATGGCACGATCGCGAACGTGTTCATCGGCGGCACGCTGATCGGCACGTTCGACGAGGAGGACGATGATCGCGGACCGAGGAACGTCCTCGTGGTGACGCTCGCGAAGTCAGGGCAGCTCCATCTGCAGCGCCTGGCGGCGGCGTTCGGGCTCGACGACGAGTATGTGCGGCGACTGCGGCGTAAGGAAGAAGCAGGCGGTTTCGGCGCGGTGCTGGGAAAGCGGCAAGGCAAGAACTCGACGGTGAGGCCGGAACTACGCGCAGCGTGGTTCGCGATGTTCGACGCAGGACAGACGCCCAAGGATGCACACCGCGAGCAGCCGCGGAAGGGACGACATTCGTACTCGACGGCGTGGCGCATCCACGACGAGTGGAAACGCACCCGAGCTGCCGAGCCGACGAAGCGCACGCTGCCGGCGGAGCCGCGGCCTCCGAGCGAGGGTCAGCTGGTCTTGTGGCAGACGGCAACCGCGGCAACCGCCGCCGAAGACCTCGTAATGCCCGAAGAGCCGAGCGCAGAGATCGTGCCGATGACGGCGCAGCCGGTCCGTGGCGGGAAGATGATCCAGCACGTGGGCAGCTGGATGCTACTTGCGCTCGCGGGCGAGCTCGGGCTCCACGAAGAAGCGCAACATGCGTTCGAGAGCCGAAATCGCGACGGGCTGAGGATCGCGCTCGACGCGGTGATCTGTGCGCTCGCGATCAAGCAGTTCGTCGTCGAGGGCGTGCGACGACTCGCGACTCCGACGGGGCCTGCGCTACTTCGTGCCGAGCGCGTGCCGACGCCCAGTGGCGTGCGCAAGCTCCTGGGGCGGCTGCTCGAGCAGACCGACGGTGGCGCGGCGCTCGACGCCCGGATGGCGGCACGCTTCATCGCCGCGGCCCGCAGCGACGACGGCCCCGCCGTCTTCTACATCGACAATCACATGCGGCCCTACACCGGCCAGCACGTCGTGCGAAAGGGCTGGCGGATGCAGGACCGTCGGGTGCTACCCGGCACGAGCGACTATTACGTGCACGACGAGGATGGTCGGCCGGTGTTTCGCGTCGCGGTCCCGTCGCACGACAGCCTGACCACCTGGCTGCCACCGCTGGCCAAGCGATTGCGCGAGGCGCTCGGCAAGGACGAGCAGATCGTGCTCGCCTTCGATCGCGCCGGCGCCTTTGCCGAGCCGCTCGCTGACCTGCGCGACACCGGCTTCGACTTCGTGACGTACGAGCGCAAGCCTTACCCCGAGCTACCGGCGAGCGCCTTTTCTCCGACGACGATTGCCGGAGACAAGGTCGGGCTGCACGAGAGTCGGCTGCGCAACCTCGGCGCCGGCCGTGGCCGCATTCGCCGGATCGCGATCCGGACCGAGGACGGTCGTCAGGTAAACTTCCTCGCGAGCTCGAAGCTGCCGGCCGCGCAGCTCGTCGAGATCTTGTGGCATCGGTGGCGCCAAGAGAATGGCTTCAAGCACGGCGTCGAGCGCTGGGGCATCAACCAGCTCGACGGTCGCAGCGTCGAGCCGTATCCGCCGGGCACGATCATTCCGAACCCGAGACGCCGTCGGCTCGATCGTGCCTTGCGCCTCGCACGCGTCGCCGAAGGAGATGCGCGGCGCGACCTCGCGCGCTTCGCACCGACCGACAAGCGCCACGTCGCGGCCGAAGTGGACCTCGCCGATGCGCTCGAGCGGCAGCACCGCCTCGAGGATCTCCGGCCATGGCTCCCGTCGCATGCCCCAGTAGAGGAGACCGAGCTCGCCGGCAAGCTCGTCCGCCACGACGGCAGACTCAAGACGATCATCGACGTGATCCGCGTCGTCTGTGCGAACGCGGAGTCCGACCTCGCGTCGATGCTCGCACCGCACTTGCGCCGGCCGCGTGAGGCCAAGAAGCTCGTCGGGAATCTCCTCGCGGCCCCCGGAAGCGTCGCCATCACCGACGAAGCCGTCCACATTCGGCTCGCGCCGGCCGCGACACCCTCCGAGCGGCAGGCGATTCAGCATCTCTGTACTGCCATCAACGAGCGCCGACTCACCCTCCCAGGAGATCCGAAGCGCCTCCCGCTACGCTTCAGCCTCCACCTTCAGTAGATGCTCCGTTATGAACTCTGGGGCACTGGTCAGTCCGCAGATGCGGACTCGTTGGCTACAGCCTCGACCTCAGCTTCCTCGACGTCGATTGCAGCGGGCCGCGCTCCCGCTCGCACGAGAGTGGCTGCCTGGTCCCGCGTGACGATGAAGGACTCGGTCTCCTTGCCGTCGCGATGGACGTGGGCGACGCGGTGGCCGCGAGAGAGGTGGTCTAAACGGCCGCGAGCGTCTGCGGTCGCGACCTCGGGGGTGGCGCCCACGCCATGGGCGAAGACGGTGCTGATGCGCACCTCGTGCGCGGGATTCCGGGCAGCGAGGTCGGCGAGCGTGCGCTGGACTCGAGCTTGGGTCTCGGGGTTCATGGAGTACTCCTTCGGACTGATCGCATGGTGCCAGCGGGGGCTGACATCGGTGTCCCTGCCGATCTCACGGCAGGAGTTCGAGGGCAACCGCAAGTACGGTGACGATGATGCACCGACGACGTCGTCGACTGGCGTCCCGCGTGATGGCCGGCGAGTCGCCGTTCGCGTTGACGTACGGAAATGGCGACTCGTAGTAGTATTGGGAATGGGGCATGGACGGCGCTGGATGGACATCCTGGCAATTGCCGCATTGCTTGCGAGTTGCGGCGCCACCGGCGAGATGGGCGTTCCTGGATCGGAGGGAGCGCAAGGCTCAGCGGGGTCCCAAGGACCGCAAGGGCCAATCGGACCGGCTGGTCCTGAGGGCCCTGCCGGTCCCTCGACGGGGATTCGCTGGGCGGATGCGAACGGAACGCTCGTCCCGGGAGCCTTCGGACTGACGGAGAGGCTGCCCCTAGACAACACGACGTTCTCTGGGACCGAAGGCTATCGAGAGGCTCTGTACATCGATGGAAATGGCATTGTGTGGCGTTTGGATCCCGGAACTGGGACCGTCTCCGGCGATCCAAGAACCGCAAGTCAGCGGCGCATTGTCAGCACCATCTTTGCGATGCCCAACTGTGCGGGCGCACCACTTTTTCGATCAAACTACGAAACGTCAGGCATTCTCATCCCGCGAATCGCAATAACGATCGACCTTCTCGCCGGAGTGTCGGTGATCGCCCTCAACGACCAACCGACTCTGCAACAGACCCAATGGTGCTCCTTGTACGACCCCGCGCAGAGCGGTTGTCGAACATTCTCAGGATGCGGTACGACACTCGCGTACCCACAGAGCAGCGTCCACACGCTTACGCCACCAGTACTCAGCGGGCTCGCACCGTTTCATCCGATTCTATAAGGCTAGTGGCTGGGTCTGACGAGTCGCTCAATTCGCGCCGGATGTCCGCAGCCGACTGGAGGTACCATTCGAGCTGATCGACGGTGAGCTTGTCATCGAGCACGATCTCGACCGGCTCCTCATGCCGCGGTCTGCGCCTCATTCGCGACAGACCCCGTCGCGCTAACGCCGTCTTTCGTCGGCGCCTTGCGCTTCGTCAGCGCGTAGACAGTCCCTGCGCCCGGTAGCACGAACGACACGCGGTGGTAGTCCTGCTCCCACGCCTCAGGCGCGAGGTGCGCATAGACCTTCTGCGTGATGGTCACGTTCGCGTGGCCGAGGATCTTCGAGAGGCGGAAGATGTCGCCGCCATCGAGAACCCAGTGGGACGCGAACGTGTGGCGCAGGTCGTGGAATCGCAGCTGCTCCGGTAGCCCTGCCCGCTTCGCGGCCTGCTTGAACGGGAACCGCACGCCAGGCTTCGAGCGCGGCTTGCCGTCCTCGCCCGGAAACACGAGCTTCGCGCCGCCACGTTTGAGCGCCAGCTCGCCGCAGGAACGGCACGAGCGTATCGAGGATGGGAATGTGGCGAGCCTTGCCTGATTTCGTCGTGCCGTGGCGACCTCTGTGCACCGCGATGAGCCGGCGCTCGAGATCGACGTCGGCCCACTGGAGGTGCAGCAGCTCGTCGAGGCGCATCCCGGTGCCAACGGCGAGCGTCACGATCTCGCGGATGCCCTTCGGGCACTCGACCAGCAGCTTCGTGATCTCCTCGCGGCGTCTGGATCCACGTGTAGATCCCTGCGTCCTTCTCCTCGATCCGCGACACGCCATGACATGGGTTGACCTCGACCCATTCGCGATCGACGAAGTACGAGAACGCCGACGACAGACACGGTGAGGTTGCCGTTCACCGTCGTCGCCGCGAACTGCGTTGCCTGATCGTCGCGCCACTTCATCACGTGCGGCTTGCGCAGCGACACGATCGGGACGGAGCCGAGCTTGGGCAGGATGTAGATGCGGATGCGGTCCGTGTAGCCGCCATGCGAGCGCGAGCCACTCGCCTTGAGTGACGCGAGCCACTCGTCGGTCGGCCTGCTTGACCGTGCGATCGAGGTCCAGCTCGGGCGGCAGCTCGCCCGCGGTGATCTGTTCCTGCGTGACGATGTAGCGACGCTCGGCGATCTTCGCCTCGCGCTCGCTCTCAAAGGTCCCGACGTAGACCTTCTTCCCGTCCCGACGGCCATAGACCTGCCAGGCGATCCCACTCTTACCGTCGTACTTTGTGATCATGACAACGCCTCGTGGGCGCGCGGATCTACGCACGCCGAAAAAGGCTCCGTCGCCGGCTTCACGCGGCCGAGTATTCGCCAGAACCTCAACTCACGGAGGTCACCGACGACAGAGCGACGATGGATGAAAACTCGACTGGTGATGGGCTCCGTGAGCGTTGAGGTTCTGGCGAGGACCAGCCTACGCGGCGCGGTCATCACCGTCCACCGAGGCCGCATCCTCGTTGGCAACACCCACCCGCCGCGACGCGATCCACTCTTCGAGAGCGGCCACGTCGAACACGACGATGCGCGGCGAGATGCGAATGTGCGGCACCATCCGGCGACAGACCATGCTCCGTAGCGTGCCGACCGGGATCCCTAGCAGCCGCGCCGCGTCCCGGTAGTTCATGCGCGGCGTCACGAGGCCGCCGCCTGCACTACGCGCGGCACATTGGTGTTGGCCGTGACCGCAGAGTCGACCCGCGCCACGGTGTGCAGTGCATCGTTATCGCGGTTGCCGGACCGGTCGTGTTTCTTATCCTCGTACTCGGCGAACAGCATCAGCACAAATTGCGCGCCCGAGCCGCTCATCGCGCCGGTACCGACTGCGCGAAGCACGTCGCTCTCGCTGACACCGGCGAGCAAGGCGCCAAGCGCGGCGAGCGTGCCCGAGACAATCTTCGGTGCCCAACCTTTGCGGGTGAGGATCGCGCCGAGCAGCGCCGAGCCGGCCGCGCCCGCAGCAGTGAACGCGAGTTGATGCGTCGTGGACATGTCCTCGGCCTGAGGTGCCGCTCCACGTTGCGAGGCTTGTGCTTGTCTTCGTGTTTCTTTCCCATGACGAACTCCTGATGCATGCGCTTCGCTAAGCGAGCGTGCTGGTGAGCTTCCCGAACAGTTCCGCGAACCCGACAACGAAGGACTCCTCGATCGTGTCCGCTCGGAATCGCCCCTTGGGGCGTGCCGGAACGCGACCGAGGTCGCGCTCCAACGCCACGAGTACGAGCGTCACAACGCACAGCAGGTCGCGGCGGTCCAGCTGGGTCGTCGGTTCGGCGGCGGCGTGCGCACCAAGTCGCCGGAATGCCGCTCGAACGCGTGCAATCGCCTCCCGTTGCCGCGAATCCTTCAGCTGTGCCGCCCCGCTGGCTGCGACCTCGAGCAGCCAGTCCAGATCCGGCTGGTACCGCTGAAACAACGGGAACCAATCCCCCGCTCCCAGCGCGAGCCCCCACTCCGCGTTCCCAGCAAGGTTGATCGCGAGTTGCTGCCCCCGAACCCGAGATCGAGGAGCCGCTGGGATGCTCGCGGTGAGCGGCGGAAACCGAAGCGGCGCACGTGACAAGACGGGGCCGAGGTCGCGCTCGATCGCCGCGAGCAGGATCGCGAGCGCGAGTTTCAGATCGCGGGTATCGACGCGCGCACCGCCGCCCGCAGCGAGCTCGCGCAATGCAGCTCGCAGTCGCCCGATCGCCGCAGTCCGATCGGGCGCCGCGCCCTCCGCGATATCGAGCAACCACCCCAGGCTCGACCGGTACTTCTGGAGGAACGGCAAGGAGGTGCCGGCAGAGGAGATGGTGAGCCTGGTGTCGGCGTTGAGGTCGATGAACACAGCTTGGTCCTTTCGTCGGGCAATGCCCGGTCATGCCCGCACGCGGCGAGCGTCATCGCCGCGCGACCAACGCGCGGCGGAACATCAACAGAGATCGAACGAGTCGGCGATCGGTGTCAGCTCGTCAGCAGCTACTTGCCCGGCTTCCCAGTAGTCGTCGCCTCCGTCGGCGGGCTTCCCGGCGCAGTCGTCGAGGTGGTGGACGTCGGCGGCCCCACCAGAGAAGGCCTCGGTGACCGCTGAGTCTGGAGCTGTGCGAGGGTAGCGCGCACGGTCGCAGCCGCGTCGGTGACGCTGAGCGCCCTCAGCTCGTTGAACCACGTCGCCTGTTCGGCCTGGGTCAACTCGCTGGCGATGGTGGCAACGAGCACCTGCTCCTCGCGACTGAGCGCGTTCTTCACCGCGAGGAAGTGCGCCATGCTCACTGCGTCGGTGGGAACAGCGACAGGAGGCGTCGTCACCGGGGGCGCCGGCGGCTGAACGCGCGGCAGGGGCGCCGGCGGCGCTGCCACAGCCTGAACCACCGTGACCTGCGTCTGAGCCTCGCGCTCTCGCTGACCCTCGGCGTATGCCTTCCTCATGTCGAGGACCGAACCGAGCGACGGCATCTTGCCGCTGAACTTGTTGATCAGCTTCGACACGACGTCGGACGCGACCTGCGAGACGATCTTGTTGATGTCGAAGCCCGGGGGCATCGGGAATCCGCCGAACATCGTGGGTGCGGTGCCGTGGGCGCCTCCTCCGCCTTCGTCATCGTCCTCCTCGTCCTCGTCGTCGTCCTCGTCGCCGTTCTCATTCGCGGCGTTGCGGAGGGCCGACGGCGGGAGGTCGCGCTGCTTGAGCGCGTAGAGGCCAGTCCCCGTCGCGACGTTCAGCATCGTCGTCATCGCCTCCATCAGCTGGGGCAGCCGATCGACGGCGCGCATCGAGATCTCGGCGTTCTGCCGCAACGCTTCAGCATTGAGCCGAACCGCTTCGATCACGGCCTGCCCGAGCCCAGCCATCGTGCTGTCGACCCGCGCATCGCTCGTGCGCTCGATCGCGTGATCGCCCGAGGCGTTGCGCTCTGCCTTGATCACCTGGATGTACGCGGGCGGCACGTTCTCGACGACCTTTCCGTCGTCGCCGATTCCATCGAGGCGGTACTTGCCGGACGCCGTCACCGCTTCGTGAAGGTCATCGAGGTCCGCCTCGATCGGCAAGGTCAACGGGCGACCCTCGCGCGAATACACCAACTCGGGTGCACCGCGCGGCTTGAGGCGCCGCACCCGCCACGTCGTCACCGTCGACGGAACCTCGAACGTGTCCCCACTCATCGTGTACGCCAGCTCGCTCATGCAATCTCCTTCGATGAAACTGACTCTACGCGCTCGGTCTGACGTACCGCTCGTGCGTTCAGGTAACCGCCGAGAATGAGGCCGAATCCCGGGATTAGACCGCTTGTGTGAAGAACCTGTCCGCCGCGCGGACACACTTGGCGCCCCGTTCCGCGTTCAGGACATCGCTGCACAGGGGTTCGCGCTGCGCCCATCTTGCCTCGATCTTTCGGCCGCGAGATGGCCGACATTTGGCCTCTGGATATCCTCCGGAATCGTTCGGCGAGCGCGGGCGCAACACCGCAAAACGCGCGCAGCGCGCGGAAATTCGCGCCTCCTTTGCCCGAGCGATGATTCGCGGTTCTATCTCGGCCCGTGACGCATGATGATCGGGATCGAGATGGAGGCGTTGCGGTGGCCTACGGCGCTGCGGCTGCACAGCCGGCAAGCTTGGAGTGGCCGGTTCACGCGTGCGTTTCGCAAGTGACCGGCATGATGCCGCTCGCGCAGCGAGCACGACTGGAGCTATCATCGGAACATGCGTTGGGCGTGGCTCGGGTTGCTGACGGCGTGTGGGGGCTCGGAGCCCGCAGTTCCCGCACCCGATGCCGCACAAGCGGTCGATCTCGACCGCATCGACATCATCGTGTCGTCGCGCTGGGTCTATGTGTTTCCGCAGTACTCGCATCCGTTGACCGCCGAACAGCTCGACATCCCGGACATCGGCGGGTGTGGCTCGTTCACGCGGGACTGGTCGTCGAGCTATCCGACCGCGCTCACGTCGATTGTCATGGATGGCATACCGCTGCGATCCGATGCGACCTCCGATCCGTTCGTCTCGTTCACGGGCGGCGTCACGACCGCAACCGTGTTTCACGCGACCGACGCCGGCCGGACGATCGACGTTCCGATTCACGCAGGTCCGTATGTCGGCGCGACGGATCCGGTCGTGACGAGCTCGGATGCCGGCATGACCGTGCAGTGGAACGCGGCTGGTGCGGACTCGGTGTTCGTCGGCACCGCGGGTGGCATCTTCGGCCTCTCGGGCTGCCGCGTCTCGGGCACCGAGAGCTCGTACACGTTCCAGTTTCCGCAAGGTGGCCAGGGCGACGTCTATGTCGAGGCCTTCGCCACGCCCGAGGTGTACGACACGACTATCGGCCCGGTGCGCGTGTTCTACGGCGATGTCGCGACGACGCCGTTCGGGATGTAGCGTTCGCGATTTACGCCACTCGTCGCAATCGCCTAGATAGATGGTGTGTTCTATCGGTGACCAGCTGGCGTAACATCCACCGCTGCTCGTGCAGTTGATCCGATGTGCCGCCTCGCTCCTCCTCGCCGCCACGGCATGCGGTGGTGGCCCGACACACTCCCCAGCCACGGGAGACGCCTCGACCGCTGGCTCTGGGTTTCTCGTCTACACCGAGGCCGGCACTGATCGCGTCATGCGATTGGACCTACAAACGGACGAGAAGGTCGTGATCGATCCAGGTCAGTTCGGATCGCTCGCGATCGCGCCGGATCGAAGGTATGTCGCGTACGTCGGCACGGACAAGATCCCGAAGGTCGCCGACTTCGCCGGTAGCGTGACGCCGCTCGCAACGGAACCCGCCGGTTGCAGCGGCACGCCGGTGTGGGGCCCCGGCGATTCGATCTCGTACTGCGTGGACAACAGCAGTGGCTCGGGAACCGTCCTCGTTCCATCGATCGGCGCGCCGACCATGTTCTTCGGCGATCAGTTCGCGGTCACTGCGGATGCGTCTCACATCCTCTTCGTCGACCGGCAGCAGCCGGGCGGGCCGAGCCAGCTCGGAGACCTCATCGAGGAGACCGCGACCGGTGCCGATCGTCGGGTGTTGCGGTCGGGCATGGCTGATTTCATCATCGCGCTCACGCCAGACGGCGCCAGCGTGTTGGTCTACGAGGCACAAGCCGCACCGCCATATCGCGCGCTGCGGATCGCCCTCGCCGACGGCAGCGTACAGCAGGACCTCAGGAGTGTTCTCGATCGCCGGCACGCTCGCCGGCAGCTCGCCGTTCTCGCCGGACGGGAAGCAACTGCTCGTCTGGACGAACAGCGCGCTTGCGGCACTCGACATCGCGACCGGCACGACGCGAACGCTCGCGACGTTCGACACACCGTTGCATGCGCTGGCCGGCGCGTGGATTGATGCGACCCGCATCTTGTACTACCGGCAAGACGATCTGACGCCCCCCGGCTCCGATGTCGGCATGACGACCGAATCCATCTGGGTCAGCGACGGCACGCCTGCGCAACTCTTCGCTGCGACCGGCACGAACACGCAGTGTGACCTCCGGTCCGTATCGCTCTCCCAGCAGCTCGCGGCGGCGCGCTGCCCGGATCCGACGCTCATCGACTTCGCTGGGCAGACGATCGTCACACATCCGGGCTTCGACACCGTGGGGATCACCGGCGACGGGCGTCTGATCTCGATCGCGTTCGACGGCACCGTCAGCATGACTGGCACCGACACGACGCGTACGCTCGTCGTTGCTGAGACGCCTTTCCAGCATACGACGCCGATCGATCTGCTCGATCCGTACGCCGTGTTTGCACCTTAGCCAGTGACAATATCCCAGCGGCTAAGCTGTGCGGACCCAGCGACTCGATCTCGGCCGCATGTGAGCTGAGAGGCGGGTGCGTGTCGCCGCCTTGTGGCCCGCAGCAAAACGCGGCAGGCCCTGTGCGCCGAGACGATAAGCGTCAAGGTCTCACCAAGCAACGCACGCTCCACGGCGTTCTCTGAGGGGTTAGTGTTGGGAGTGGCCGGCTCGCGCAAGATCTGGTGGTTCGGAGCACTCATTCTGCTAGCCGTCGCCGGCGCGATCGTCGGCAACGCGATGACGTGCGGTTCAGGGCACGATGAACCGAGCGCGACGGCACGAGGCTCCGCCGATGGCAGGAACGCGGCTGTCAGACAGAACACCCACCCGACGTCGGCAAATGCCGCGGAGCCCGAGGACCCACCCGGCAACCTGCGGCTAGAAGGCCAGGTCATCGACGAGCAGCAACAGCCGGTGGTGGGCGCCGACGTAACGCTGTGGCCAAGTGAGAGGCATGCGATCAGCGACACGAGCGGCTCGTTCGCGTTCGACAAGCTGATCAAGCGCAGGTATCAGCTGGCCGCTCGCAAGGATGATCTCTATGCAGGCGTCTCGCGGGTCCGTCTCTTCGAGACCAGCGAGCCGGTAACCCTACGAATGCGTCTTGGCGCCAAGCTCGTCGTGCATGTTATGGAAGACCGAGCGCCGATCGAAGGTGCCTTGGTCATCCTGGACGACCAAGCGAGAGCGACGAGTGACCGTTCGGGCACCGCCACGATCGGCGGCGTTGGCCCTCACTTCCATCACGTCGAGGTCACAGCCGATGGTCGCGCTCCAGCGCGCATGTCGCTCATGCTCGGAGACGACGCGGGTGGGATCGTCGACCGCACAGTGACCCTTCACCACGGTGCCTCTCTAAGCGGCGTCGTCGTGGGCCCCGACGGGAAGCAGGTGACGGATGCGACCGTGCAGGTCGACGCTGGAGAATGGAGCGGACGCGCAACCTCGGACGGAGCCGGAGCGTGGCGCTTCGATGCGCTGGGCGCTGGCAAGGTCTCGTTGAGCGCAACCTCGAAGGCGCTCGGGCCGGCGCCTGACGTCGAAATCGAGCTCGATGGTGTCACTCCACGTCGGGACATCGTGGTGCACGTCGCCGTCGATGCACAGCTCATTGGTACGGTGACAGACGCGAGCGGCACACCGATCGCCGGCGCGACCGTGATAGCGAGCGATTCCACGCGTCGGCCGTATCCCAATCGCAGTGGCACCGACGGTCGATTCGAGTTCCTCGGCATCAAGGCGGGCACGTACGAACTGGTCGCACGAACGGACAGCCAGGCGTCCCCGTCCACGCATGTGACGATCGCAAATGACCAGCGTGCCGAGGCCAAGCTTGTCGTCCAGGACTCGGGCATTGCCGGCACTGTCGTCGACGCCAAAGGCACGCCGATTCCCGAGGCGCGCGTGAGCGCGATGCCGGACGGCCGCGTCTCGATGGCGAACTTCTCCAACGACATCACCGACTCGCGCGGTCACTTCAATCTCGGCGGCCTGGAGCCTGGAGACTATCGACTCGACGCCAGCTGGCCCAATCAGACAGACCGGCGCGTCGGTGCGGGCGAGCACGTGAAGGCCGGCAATCGGAATGTCAAGCTGGTCCTCGAGACTCCTGCAACGGTCACCGGCCGCGTGCTTCTCGATGGCTCGCCCGTCACGAGTTACGGCCTCCTCCTAACGGACCATCCCGAGTTCTCCTCTAATGGCGCCCCCAGCGGCATTCACGCTGCGGACGGTCGCTTCACCCTGCGCGGCATCCAATCGGGAAGATGGGGAATCGTGCTGATCGCTCCGGGGACGGCTCGCAAGACCATCGACGACATCAAGATCGAACAGGGGAAAACGACCGACCTCGGCAACATCGCTCTGTCACACGGGCAACGAATCAGCGGGCACGTCCGAGACTCCGCGGGATCACTTGTCGCCGGTGCAACGGTGACCTTCGGGCTCATGGTGTCAGGCCTCGACGCGGGGCCGCTCGAACGCTCGTTCCGTGGTCAGTTCCAGACGACGACAAACGAGGCAGGGGGATACGCCTTTGATGGAATCGCTCCGCTTGGAAACCCTCGTGCGGATCAGATCTCCGCCGCTCATCCCGATCGCGGCGCCTCCCCTCCGAGCAGCGTTCCCGTTGGCGATGGCGTTGTCGACCTTGTGCTTGCCGCGACTGGTGGGATCGACGGGACGGTAGAGGGCTCGGCGGAGAGCCTCGGCATCGTCAACGCGAGCACCACCAGCGATCGCGGGGGCAGACTAACGGCACGCGTCGATCGCTCAGGTGCGTTTCACTTCGATGGGCTGCCGGCCGGCGACTATACGCTCTCGATGTTTCCCTTGCCCGGACGGACGGGACCAGCGCCGGCGTCCGTGACCGTAGTCGCGAACCAGCGGGCAAAGGCAAAGCTCGTCGTGCCGAACGGCAACGTCACGCTCATCGTCAAGATCAGCGGTGGCACCTGCACGGGCGTCATGTTGATGCCTCCCGGCGACGGGCCATTCAGGTGGGGCGACTATCGCGGATTCGCGAGCTGCTCTGGCGACACCGCTGAGTTCGATGGCGTGGAGCCTGGCAGCTATCGAGTATGTGCGGGCGCTGTGAACTGCACACCGGTGACGGTGTTGCCGGCCCCGGAAAAGCAGACGGTTCAAGTCCAGAACGGCTCAGGGCATTGAGCGTGCGCGCACGAGGTGGGTAGTCTGATGCGTGCGTGGCTCCTATGTGCGTTTTGCGCGTGCTGGCATTCGGAAGCCCTAGCGCCAACGCCAACCCGAGCGCTCGTCGCGATCAGGAAGCCGCCACCGGCCCACGAACGCGACCTCGACCTCCAGCCGGGTGACGATCCGTCCCAGCTCTCGACCTTTCTGTGGAGGTCGAGAGATCCGATCACTTCGCTCGTCGACGGGCCAGTGGTAACCGTCGACATCGCCACTGCCACGGTGGACACGCGCTGCGGAACCTCCGCGGAAGATGTGGTTCGCCGCTGGACCGCGTCCGTACGCGATCCCGACGGTGAGATGGTGTGGTGTGAGCGAGGGAAGCGCAACGATTACACCCTGTGCATGCAGTGGAACTCGACGCACTCCGAGCTCCTGATGCTGCTCTTTCGCTACAGCGACCGCTGGCAACTGTCCGCGATGATCACGGGGCCGATCGGCCACGTGGCCGCGTGGCGTAACGGCTCGGCCCTGTTCGCTGCGTTGTCCGCTGCACGCTGCCCGTAATCTCCGAATCAGAGCGGGCTCCACGTCACGCGACACACCGCTGCGCAGGTCGCGCCCCGCGACCACCAACAAGCGCCTACCACTTGACGGAAGTGATCGTCGCCCGCAGGCCGCTTGTCATGTTCAACGTCGCTACCGTGCCGACAGCGACGTTATCGGACGCCAGGAACCGCACGGCGTGTTCCAGTCCGACCGCAGCGACCAGCTGACCATCGAGCTGAGCGATCGAGTCCCCGACCGCGATGCCGGCCACGGCCGCCGGACTCCCGGCCTTCACCTTCGTCACGACGACGGCATCACCTCGAACTTCGAGCGTGAGGCCAAACGTGCCGGCGTCTCCGCTACGCGGGGGAACGATCTTCAATGGCCCAGGTCGACGCGCTCTCCGGGCTTCGCGGAATAGGGGTACTTGTCGAAACCCATGCCGAGCTGCTCCGGCAGCAGCCCGATCTCGTCGGTCCCCGCAGGCACCCGCTCGAGAACAAAGCGCCCATCTGCGCCGGTCTTGGCGCCGGTGCCACGCGCGATCACCTGGATGCTCGGCACCGGTTGTTCGGTCAGCGCACTGACAACGACACCGGTCAGCGTTGCATATGGGCCGAGCGTCATCGTGAGCGTCATGGGCTCGCCACCAACGATGACCGACGCCGTCGCTGATCCGTCGGCGCTGGTGGCTTCACATCGATACTCGCCTCGAGCGAGATCAGAGAACGTGTACTTGCTATCGGCCTCCGCTTGGAGCCCATAGGTGCCGACCGGCCCCGAACAGCTCAGGCTGACCTTCTGAGCGGGCTTGCCTCCACGCGTGACCGCGATCGTCAACGAGCTTCGCGACACCAGCATGATGGTGACGAGGTCACCCGTCTGGACGCCGCTCTTGATTCCCCGCGACGCGCCACGAGCACCGTCGGCCATGACCGCGTACGTTCCTGGTCGCAACTTGTCGATCGTGAAGCCGCCGCTCGCATCGGTGCGAACGGTGCCGCTCGGGGGCGCATACCCTTTGTATTCGGGACGCTCGACCTCGCGCAGCGCCTGCACCTCCACGCCGCTCGCGGGCTTGCCGTCGGTCCCGAGCACGGTCCCGCGAATCTGTGCTTCCCGCGTTTCGACGGTGATCGTCACGCCGTCGCGATCACGACCGTCGACGATCTCGACCTCGGCCTTCGCGCTATCGAAGTGATCGCTCCGGTCGACGGCGTCGAGCTGCCAGGTTCCGTCTTCGAGACCCACGATCTTGAACGAGCCATCCGGTGCGGTCTTGCCGGTACGGTAGATGCCACCGCGGCGATACCTCGTCGCGAGCGGCGCATCGATCCGGTTGGTAAAGACGTCGGCGCCGACGACCGGCGCGCCGGTCCGGTCGACGACGCGACCCGAGATCGAGCTGCGTGGAGTGAGGTGAACGACAAGCGCCGGTTGATTCGGGCCGCCGATGGATATCAATGCCGAGCCCGAACGGCCGTCCTTGGCCATCGCGAAGACCTCGAGGTCGCCCGAGGGCACATCCCGAAGTGTGAACGTTCCCTTGGAATCCGAGTCGGTCCGAGCCCGTCCAATGCTCACCGTATCCTTGTCGGAGATATCTGCGAGAGGGTCGCCGCCGGCTCTGGCCACTCCGATCTGCGCGGCTATCGGCGGCTCGACACGCCCAAACAGCGTCACGGCGCTGCGCATCTCAATCAACGCGCCGGTGACGACCTTGTCGGTCACGTCGATGTCGATGCCAGTCTCGAACAGCATGCCGCGCCTGTCCGCCGACAGGATGTACTTGTCCGGAAGCGCCCCGACCAGCTCGAAGGAGCCATCGCTGTCACTCTGCGCCGAGATCGTCGTCGGGGCCGAATGAAGGGCCATGGCGGAGATGGTGACGCCCTCGATGCCGCGCGCATGGTCGTCCTTCGCGACGACGCGGCCGACGATCGAGAACGCCGGATCGACCAGGACGCGCACGTCTGACTGGTGTGCGCCGACGTCCAGCTCGATGACCGTCGGCGTCACCGATGCGTAGCCCCGGCCACGTGCACTGATCGTGATCGTCCCCGTGTGCAGCCCGCGGAGGATGAACGAGCCATCTGCCGTCGCCTGCGCTGTCGAGAAATCACCGCTCAGGGTTGCATCGGGCACAGGCTGGTTCGTGTCGCGCGCGATCACCTGTCCCCGGATCTCGCCGCCGCGGACCAGCACGAAGTCAGCGGTTACGGGGTCGTCGTCAACGGCGACGTTCTGCGAGGCGCCCTGATACTCGGCGTGCGTCACCTCCAGCTGAAACGCACCGGACGCCAGGCTCAACTGATAGCGACCGTCGGCTCCGCTGAACGTGACGAAGCTCGCACCGCCGGGTATCGATACGCCCGGACCTGCGCACCCACGATCGGCTCGTGCTTCTCGGACGCGATCACGCCAGCGACGATCGTGCCGCCTGCTTCCAGCGAAACGTCGACGTCGGCCTGCGAGCTGCCGTCGCTCACCAGCTCGCGCACGTGCGGCAGATACCCCACCGCAGTCGCGGTCAGCACGTAGCTTCCCGCCGGCACGTCGCTCGCCACCCATCGACCGGCGCCGTCGCTGATCGCGATGAGCGGCGTGCTCTCCTCAGCGAAGATCGGGCGGTCCATCGCGAGAGCGACGATCGCGCCGACCAGTGGAGCGCCGGTCGTTGCGCTGAGGATACGGCCGGACAGCGTTGCCGAGGGCGCCGCATGCTCACGTGGCATCGCTGCGCCGATTCTACTGCCGGACCTGCGCGTTGCGGTTCGTGGTCCGTCGCCGCCGCCGTGAAGCCACCAAGCGATTGCTACTGCTGCGAGCAGTGCCACCCCGAGGACGCCCAGGACTCGCTTTCGCACGCCGTCAGGATGATACGCGATGCCGCAGCGCGCGCAGCACGGCCTCTGGGGCCGTAACGCCCACTACGCGCGATCGTCGGACTCGTCCGCGTCGGCTACGGGGTGGATCAAGATCACGTCGCACGGAGGTGTCGCGGCGCGTAAACGCTCCATCACAGCGTCTGGCAAGAGGTCGTACTTGACGGCGAGGTATGCGCGGCCCGGACGTTCTCCTCGTGGCGCGATTGCGTGCTCACACACGGCATCGGCGTCGGAGAGATCTGCAACGCCCTGCTCGAAGACGTCGGCGAGCGCCCTGAACGCATCATTGGCGCTCGTTCCCGCGTGCGGTGTGTACCCGATGATCACCACGTAGCGACCCCCGTCCTCCTCGATCCGTTCGCCGATCTCCGAGTACGTGGCCCCCTCGCCGTTCCACGTCAGGCGCTGACCATCGACTGGCGTAACGACGATGACGTCGCCCCACGTCGGCTTGGCGTGCATGAATGGCACGTTGATCAGACGAACACGTCGACTTCCGGTTGGTGCGCCCTCAGCCGGGCCGAGGTCGATGGCCCACGGTGTCTCGACATCATCACCTTCGTTCTCGAGACAGACCTTGATCTTCGGGCTCTCGCTCCCCACGTGCATCATGGTGCATGGTCCGACGCCGACCGGCCACACCCGCCCGGGGTATCAAGCCCAAACAGCAGGCCCTGCGCGAAACGTGTTCAGACGTGCCGTCTCGTGTGCGCGTGAACAGACGGACGTGATGCCGCAGCGAAATGCTGCAGCTCGCCAGCCAAGTTCTTCTTCCGAACGCCAACCTGTTTTCACGTGTTAGCTTCGCTGAAATGGGCGGTGAGAGGGTCGATAAGTCCGTAGATGCCCAGGGACCGGGGAAGCATTCCGAGTCCCACACCGAGGGTGGTGCTGGTGTGGCTGCGCTCGACCATCTCCTGAAGTCTGGCGGCATACCGCCGGTCGCGTCGGTCGGCGCTTTGATCCAAAAGTACCCGGCTGATCGGCACGCGATGCTCTTGAGCCTCCATCGATCGCTGGGCAACCAGTACGTCGGCGAGGTGGTGAAGAACATCGGTCAGGAACATGCGAGCGGCGCCCCTCCATCGCTTGCTAAAGAGATCGCCGGCGTGCAAGCAAGCATGGCCAGCGATCAACAGATCCGCACGGTCCTCTTGCCTGCGTTCAAGAAGGCCGTCGCCGTGCTTGATTCGGCGCGGCAGCCGAGCTCGCGACGCACATTGTCCTGAACTTCAAGCGCGCGCAGGCGGCGCATCTTGCGGCGAAGAGCAAACTCGAATTCGGTCAGCAGAACGCGCTCACGTCCACGCCTGGATCGCCGGTCGATGACGCTGGCGGAGAGGCTCGTTTGCTCGACCTGCGTTTGAACGACGCGATCCTCAACGTCGACCTGATCCCCCTCGCGGCAGATCTCTTGGTAGGGCTGGCGCCCCAGACCTTCAATGGCCAGCCGGTGATGTTCCGGAACGACCATTCCGCGATTCGGCACCGACCTCGTCGACCATATCGTCAACGAGGCCACCACCACCGTGCAGTTGGTCAACGTTGCTCGTCGGGCGCTGGAGATGGCAAACGCCACCGCCACGAGCTGCGCGCCACTTACGGCCGAACAACGCGAGAAGATCGTTTCGCTGATCGAACCCTTCAAGACCCGGCCGGTGAACCTTGCGTTCTTGATGCGTGCGATTGGACCGGGGCTCGCTTCGGAGTTGATGGATACGAAGGGAACCTCCGGCAAGGCTCTCAAGACGACGGTCGCCGCGACGGAAGCGCAAGCCAAGGTGTCTGGGACGCTCAACGACGTCGGAGACTTCAACGCTGAAGACGCCGCAAAGCTGCTTCCCGGCGATAGCGACGAACAGCGTGCGTATGGAATCCTCCATATGGGAGACGCGCCTGCGTCGAAGATCTTCGACCAGATCGCCAGCGCGAGCCCCGAGGCGCGTGGCCCGATCATTCGGCAGCTCGCGAAGATGAACCGGCTGGATTTCTTTTGTGACCACATCCCGCTTGTGCAGAGACAAGCGCTAGCTCGCGAGGTGGATCGTTATGATCCGCAGGCCGCATCTCTCTTGCACGCGGACGACGAGAACCACGGCCAGTCGATCAACCAGCTGTACATGACCGGGGTCGACGACCAGCTTGAAAAAGGGAACACCGGCCGCGCATTCGGATTGTTCCTGCTCAAACGCGTGCACAACATGACCAGCGGTGGGTTCGTTGACAGTGCGTCGGAAGTCGAGGAGCAGCACAATGCGGGTCTGACGACGAATGACCAGCGCAGCGCGGGTATGACGAAGGCGCTCGGAAAGGCAGCGGCGGTTACGGGCGTCGGCGCAATGACCGGAGGTCTGGCAGGTGAAGCCCTCGCAGGTGCTGCAGGGCCGCTCGATCAGATGCTCTTCAAAGGTGCTTCGACGCTGGTCGGTGCCGGTGGTGGTGGTTTCGCTGGAGGTGTCGGTGCGCACTTCGCGGGCGATGCATACGACCACGCAGTGAACGGCAAGGAAGGCTGGGACTCGGCTTCTGACTATCTCGAGTCTGGCGCAATGGGCGCAGGGATGGGTCTTGCCCTCGCCGGAGTCGGTCTGACGGCGTCCAAGTTCATGCCGGAGCAAGCCCGGACCATGGCGTCGGTCTATGCCGAGCGATACCCGAGAATGACGGCGCTACTCGAGGAAGCCCGTCAATTCGGTGTCAGCAGCCGCGAGATGGTAGGAGGGGCAGGACGGGCCGTCGGACAGCAGGTGGTGATGACCTGGAAGCAGGTCCAGGACATGGTCCAAAGCGGCGGAATGCAACTACAGCCGGCGACTGCTCGCGCCAGCTCGGGTGCTGACGTTCCGACATCGTCAATCGATCCAGACGCGCGCGTACGGCTAACCGTCAAGCCGCTCAAGAACCTGAATGCACCGATGCAGATGGCTGGAGGCACCCAGGAGATAGGGGGAGCGGTTTTCGGGATCGAGGATGTCGAGCTCGACACTGATCTCGGATACGGGAACGTCGGCTACGACGAGGTCGACGCGTCGATGTACGGCGAGAGTCTGGAAGAAACGGCGATGAACGAGCGACAAGGTCGCGTGGCTGGGCTCTCGAAAGAGGGTGGAGCCTTCGACGAGCACCACGTCTGCCCGCAGGAAGAGCGCGCCTGGTTCAACGAACGCGGCATGGACGTCGACGATTATGTCGTGGACCTGCGGCCCCCTGACCACCAAGCTCAACATGGTGGCGGAGACTGGAAGCTGGCTCGCAAGGTCGCGGCAGACTCCAAGGCGCGCGCGCGGAACGGCCAAGAGCGGCGGCCAGAAGGATTCAGCAGCGAAAAGGGATTCCGACGGCTCGACTGGAAGCATTGGAACGCCGAGGTGATGGAACGCCTCAAGACGCAGGAAGCGCGCTTGCGGGTTCGTACGAACAATCCGAGCCTGCTCTTGACGCAGGACGAAATTCTAGACGTCGTGCAGGGGTTGATGCGAGAGCGCGGCATCGACCTACCGATGCATCGTTACGGGAGGCGGCAGTGACCGATTGGCAAGACGAGCGCGAGGCTTCGGGCGAACGTGCTCGCGAGATGCTCGTGGCTGCTGGTGTTTCCAGCGCGATGGAATTGGTTCGTCGTGATCCGAGCTCTAGCCTTGTGGAGATTGCGACGCGGGTCCCTGGGCTGACCGCCTGGGGATGTGTCGCGGCTCCTCCGTCTCGAAGTTCGCCCATCGGACTTGGAGTGGCTTGCTCGCCGAGTTCTTGTGGGCGAACTCAGGGCGGCGTTGGGTAACGCCGGATGGGCGACGGAGAAGACGCGAGCGAACGTTTCTCGCTATCTTCGAGCGTTCGGTTCTTGGGAGGGGCTCATCGGCCGAGACCTCCAGCCGCGGTGCAACGCCGTGCTCGAGCGACTCGAGTCAATCTCACCACCCGAGGGATGGTCACCGCTCGACGTCGAAGATGCCCTCCTTGCACGCGCCTTCGAGGCTTGGACCGACATCTAACCGCCGAATCCCGATCGGGACCTGTACCGTCTGGCGCGCGAATCACGATGCCGCAGCGCTGATAGCCGGCCTGGAGAAACAAAGTGCCAGCCAAATCGCAGCTCCAAGATCGGCTCATTTTCTTCTCCCCGTTTTCTCCCTGAGCCGACCATCTTCGAGGAGGAATTCACATCGTCAACGTTGAGCGCGTTGCAGAGACCCGAACGATGTTGAGCACATCGCAGCGCAGGTCCGTCGACAAGATGAAGAAGTACGGCTTGGGACCGAAGAGATAACGCGGAGTTGGCCGCTCGCCTGGCGCTTGTATCCCGCTTGTCTCCTTTCGGGCTTCGCCGCGCTCCTTGCGAGCGATGTTTCTCGGCCGGCTTTTCGGGCCACGCTGACCGTCATGCCGGCAACGCGGTTCGCGTACGTCATCGAGGTCGTCGGGACCCGTGGCAGCGGACAGGATCGCGCTCGCGTGTTCGAACGCGATGCTGGCATCGTGATCGCGCTCGCCGATGGTGCCGGCGGCACCGCCAATGGAGCCCAGGCAGCGGATGCGATCGTCGAAGCGGTCGGCGCGGCCGGTCCTGACGTCGACTGGTCCATGCGCCTCCTCGAGCTCGACCAAGATGCGAAGCGGTTGGGTGGCGGTCAGAGTACGGCGGTCATCCTGTCGGTCTCCGCCACCGGAATTGTCGGCGCGAGCGTGGGCGATTCCGGCGCATGGTCGATCGCCCGGATCCGACGTCCTCGATCTCACGGGGGGCCAGACTCGAAAGCCGCTGCTCGGCAGCGGGTGCATCCCATTCCGCGTTGCCACACCAGCCCTCGGAGACCGCACGTTGCTGGTCGCTTCGGACGGATTGCTCCGCTACGCGAAGCGGAGCGAGATCGCGCGTGTTGCGAACGGCCCCGACCTAGTCGCAGTCGCGCGAGCGCTCGTCGACCTCGTTCGTCTCCCAACCGGCGGCCTGCAGGATGACGTCAGTATCGTGCTTTGCCGACAGCTCCCCTGAGCGAGGCCGCGACCGCACGTTGTTACGCGACGATCCGGGAGATCACTTTGCCTTGGCAGCTGCGAGCAGCACCTCGACGTCGCGCGGCGCGCTCGCGTTGCCTGCACGGTCGATGGCCTTCATACCGACGCGCACGCGCTTGGCGTGTGGCGGCAGCGGGATCGACTGCTGCTGGCATGGCCCTGCGCCGCCCAGCACGATCACTACGCTAGTGGGTGGCATGCCGACCCCGACGTCGCGGATGTCGTCGTTGGGGAGCATGCTCCTCACATGCGCCGTGGGAGGCTTGGCGTAGTCGATCGACGCGCCATCGGTCACCCACACCGAGACGAACTCGACGCCCGAGCGGTCATCGCGCGGAGTCGGTGCGGTGATCTCCACACGCGCGCCCTGCCGGAAGCTGCAGGCCACACTGCAATCGTCGGGTGGCAAGAACTCCGCCTCGATGGAGCCCTTCCAGGTCGGCGCGGTGGTGTCAGTGGTGTCGGTCGTGTGGAACCTGGAATACGGGATTGTCTCCGCTCCCCGAAGCAACACGAGCTCGTAGTCGGTGTTCTTGGCGAGCGGCGCAGTGGGAGAGAGCACGAGCGTGTCGTAGGTGTCGACGTGCAGCTTCTCCGACTTCACCGCGACCGGCTCGCCGTTGATCGGCCGGAGCACGAAGCGCTCCTTCCTCGACGTGTCGGGAACAGTCCCGGTGATCACGCGCGCGTTGATCGCGACGTCGCGTTGCTCGACGTTGTCTCCCACGCCTTCGAGGGCTGACAAGCACTCGCAGTCGGGACATTTCGCCGACGCGCTGGCGCTCACAGCGACCAGTGCGGCACAGAGCCAGAGCCCGGAATTCATGATGTAGTCTACGACGTGCGTCGACGACGATCGGCTTCCTGGGACGGGAACTAGCTAGCCAGCTACAGTTCCTCGCCCCATCCGGTGAGGCCACCGTCGCCGCCGCAGTAGAACTGGCGCCCGCTCTCGAATGTGAGGCAGTCGGGGACGGTCGCTCGGCAACCGACGGGAAATATCGCGTCCGGATCGTGCATCGCGCCACCGTCGTGTTGACCCGGCGCGCCCTTGAACCAGACCGGACCGCCGTGGCACCCGAAGGAGCCCGCCGGTAGGGGCGCGCAGGAATACGTCGTGTGAACCGGTGCGCGGCACTGAAAGGCTTGCGTGTCGTCGCCGCCGCAGCCCTGCGCCTCGTCATACGCTGATCCTCTCTGCTACTCGAAGCGGAGCGGCGTCTGGTCAAGTCCCCTTGTTTGTGTGAATGCCTGACGAGAGAGCACGGGTTCGTTGGTCATGCCGCGGCGCCATCGGCGCCTTCCCGGATCGCGCGAGCGGGCTCCGGCTGATCACCGCGGTCGCAATCCAGTCACCAGCATCTGGAGCGATCGCGTCTACCTCGACATGACCCTTCTCGCGAACCATCACGCCGCCACGGCATGACCAACGAAACCCGTGCTCGTGCTCTCGTCAGGCATTCATACAAACAAGGGGACTTGACCATGTTCCTTGGAGGCGGGCGCACCCGCGGCCAAGGACCATCGACGCGTTCGACGCGATGGGGCCCATCGCACCTTCGTTGATCTCGGTTGAATCCGCCGCCCCCGAGTCGACATGCGTCGCGGCCAGAGATCGAACAGGTCGAAACTTGCCTACCCTACGAGGCCAAGGCGTGTGAGAAGCCAGTCTCTCCACCGCCAAATGGGTACCGCCAGTTGGCGACGGTTCGTGAACTCGTGAGGGACGCCGACTACACGAAGGGCTGTCGACGGCACCCACAACTCGTCTGGCGCAGGCTTCCGCCATGACCAAACGGCGCGCCCACTGATGCCACTCGGCTTTCTCATTGGATGACGCCCTGCGAAATCCCGACGCGCTCGAAGGGGGCCGCCTGCTCTTCGTCGGTATCTGACTCCTGCCAGTTCATCGATATCGTCTTCGCATCACTACCGGCGGCCGTCGTGAAGTACGACAGGTCACTGAAGCTGACAAAGTCTCCGATCTGGTCTGCATCTGGGAACGATTGGTGCTCAGGAAATCCTGAGACGACTAGCCGGCAACGCGGTTCGCGCATCTCGTCGAGGTCGTTGGCGCCCGTGGCGGCGGACAGGGTCGCGCTCGCGTTTTCGATCGTGACGATGGCATCGTGATCGCGCTCGCCGATGGTGCCGGCGGCACCGGCAACGGAGCCATCGCAGCGGAGGCGATCATCGATGCGATTGGTACGGCCGCTTCTGGCGTCGACTGGTCCATGCTTCTCGCGGACCTCGATCGGGATGTGAAGCGGTTGGGTGGCGGCCAGAGCACGCTGGTCGCCTCGGACGGCTTGCTCCGCTACGCGAAGCGAAGCGACATCGCGCGTGTCGCGAACGGCCCCGACCTGGCCGTGGCCGCACGAGCGCTCGTCGACCTCGTTCGCCTCCCGACGGGTGGCCTCCAGGATGACGTGAGCATCGTCCTGTGTCGGCAGCTCCGATAGCGAAGAGCCGGCTCTACTGTGTCGCCCTGCGACGGCTTGAACAGCGTCTTGAAGCAGCGCTCGGGTGAGTTCAGAACGTCGCGCGGGATCTTGTAGTGCTCGTGTCTTCGTGAGCGGCGCGTTCGATCCCGTTGGAGTCGAGGCGGTAGATCGATGTGATCGACAAGAGTCTGAGCTGGCGCTGGGGAGACAAGGCCTCGCCGCTGACACGCGAGGGAGCAGATTGCAGACGCTGAATCGGTGGCGCCGTTTGCGCACCTCCAGGCGACGCCGGACGAGCTTCGTGCAAACCGTGCCCGCCGGATACGCGAGCGCCGTCATCGCGATGGCGGATGAACCCTCGAGCCCGCCCAGGCGGAACTCAGCCGGAAGCGACTCACTAACGATCAAGCACCTCGCGAATTTTCCGGCCGAGCGTTTCCGCCGTGAACGGTTTGTGGATGAACGCGATTCCGGGATCGAGAACCCCGTGGTGGGTGATCGCGTCCTCGGTATAACCTGACAGGTAGAGCACCTTGAGGCCCGGCCGCCGGGTGACCAACTGGCGTGCCAGTTCGGGACCACTGTCGCCCGGCATGACCACATCGGTCAGGATCACGTCGATCGACGGCGTGTGATTGAACTGTGCAAGTGCCTCGCCGGCATTCGACGCGAGCAAAACCTTGTAGCCCTGCCGTTCCAACATTCGCTTCGCCAGGTCGCGAAGGCCATCGGCATCCTCGACCACGAGCACGGTCTCGCCGGCGGCGCGCTCCGCCACGGCACGGGGCGCTTCGGTCGTGGCGGGCGACCTGCCGCCTCGCGGCAGATACACTTTGAATGAAGTCCCTTGCCCGACTTCACTGTAAACGCCGACGCTCCCGCCACAGCGCATGATGATGCCGTGGACCGTCGCCAACCCAAGGCCGGTTCCCTTGCCCAGCTCCTTCGTGGTGAAGAACGGCTCGAACAGTCTCTTCTGAATCTCGGGCGTCATTCCGGTTCCGGTGTCGCTTACAGTCAGCACAACGTACGAGCCGGGCTTCACGGAGAAATGCCGGTTCGCATAGTGCTCGTCGAGGTCGACGTTCGCAGTCTCGATCGTGAGCGTTCCGCCCTTGGGCATCGCATCACGGGCGTTCACGGCGAGATTGAGGACGATTTGTTCCATCTGTCCAGGATCGGCAAGCACGGGCGCCGGATCGGGCCGGACGTTGATGACGATGTTGACGTCCTCGCCGATGAGACGGCCGAGGATTCCCCGCATGCTCGTGACGACGTTGTTCAGGTCGAGCAGTCGAGGCTCGATGACCTGTTTGCGACTGAAGGTCAGGAGCTGACGCGTGAGCCTCGCGGCACTCTCGCCGGCCTTGTGAATCTCGTCGATATCCGCGCGGCGGGGGTCGTGCGGGTCGAGGTCCTCGAGCAACAGCTGACAATATCCGAGGATCGCGGTCAGCAAATTGTTGAAGTCGTGCGCCACACCACCGGCCAGTCGTCCGACGGCCTCCATCTTCTGCGCCTGGTGATATTGCTCTTCGAGCGTGCGACGCTCGGTGACGTCCAGGGAAATCCCCACGCCGCGCACCGGCTCTCCGTCTTCGCCGAGGTGGATGCGGCCCGCATTGCTGAGCCAGCGCACCGTGCCGTCGGGCCGCACGGCCCGATGTAGCGACGAGAAGTCTTCGCCGGATTTGGTCGCCTTTTCCAGGGTCTCGAGGAGCGCCGGGCGGTCGTCGGGGTGAACGCGCTGGATGAAGTCTTCCATCGTGCCGCCAAACGTCCCGGGCGCGAGCCCGTACAGCCCCTCGAGGATCTCGGACATGCGCGCGACGCCCGTGGTGTAGTCCATGTCCCAGATGCCAACGCCGGCGTTTGTCAGCGCGAACCGCATCCGCTCCTCGGTCGTGCGGAGGGCGTCCAGGGCCGCGTGCCGCTCGGAGATGTCGGTGCCCGAGCTGAAGGTGCCGGTGACGCGCCCGGCCTCGTCGCGGAGCACGCGGTTCCGCCACTCGATCAGCCGTTCCTCGCCCGCTTTCGTCAGCACGGGGTTTTCGACGGCTGAGACATCGCCGCTCGTCAGGGCGTCGAACTTCCTGGACAGTGCCTCGCGTACCCTGGGTGGCAGGCACGTCTCGATCCACGAGCGCCCGACGAGCTCGGGCTCGGCCCACCCCAGGACGTCGCAACCCTTCCGGTTGATGGACGTGACCCGACCCTGGACGTCCAGCGCCAACAACATGACGTCGGCCGTGTCGAGGTATCGCTGCGCCCGATCGCGCTCCTCGCGCAGCGCCGCCGCTGCTAGCGTACGATCGGTGATGTCGGCCCCGGAGCTCAAGGTGCCGGTAATCTCGCCGGCGTCGTTCCTCAGAAACGTCGTCCGCCATTCGATCAGCCGTTCGTCGCCCGATCTGGTGACGATTTCGTTCGCGACGGGGGAATCGTCTCCCTGCTGAACGACTCTGAGCTTGTCTCGAGTTGCTTGTCGCAAGCGTGCCGGCACGCAGGTGTCGATGAAGTCGCGGCCAATCAATTCCTCCGCCGTCCATCCGAGCACGTCGCACGCATGCCGATTCACCATCGCGATCTGCCCCGACATGTTCAGCGTGAGCAGGATGACGCTTGCAGTGTCGAGGTATCGTTGCGCCTTGTCCCGCTCGAGGCGGAGCGCCCCCTCGGACTGCTTGCGTTCAGTTACATCACGGAAGTACCAGATGCGTCCGTAGTACGACCCGCCGCCGTCACGCATCGGAGCGGAGTAGCGCTCCAGGACGCGGCCGTCGATCAGCTCGACTTCGTCGTTCGACGCTTCGTCATGGCGATCGTAGAGCTGTCGAACGCGCTCCACGAACTCTTCGGAATGGACCAGCTTGTCCTTGACGGCCCGAAGCAGCTGGTCATCCGCTTTGGTAGCGAGGATGTCGGCCGAAAGACCCCACATCTGGGCAAAGCGCCCGTTGTACGACAGCACCTTCGACTGAGCGTCGACGACGAGAATGCCATCCAGGGTCAGCTCTCGCTCCGTGAGCAGCATGGTCCGCTGAAAGCGCACCTCGTCGTTGGCCCGCTTCTGTTCGCTGATGTCACGGGCGACCTTGGACACGCCGATGACCTTGCCGTCGGCGTTCTTGATGGGCGACGCTGTGATCGAGACTTCAATCGGTTGTCCTCCTTTTCGGAGACGGACGGTTTCAAAGTGCTGGACGCGGCGACCAGCACGGATCTCGGCGAGGATGTGCATTTCCTCGTCGTGACGGTCAGCTGGAATGATCCGCAAGATCGACGTTCCCACGATCTCCGCCGCCGAATAGCCGAACAACCTCTCCGCGCCGGGATTCCAGGTGGTGACGATACCGTTCAGGTCTTTGCTGATGATGGCGTCGTCGGACGATTCCACGATCGCGGCGAGGTGGAGGGAATCGGTCTTGCTTCGCGACAGCGCCTGCTCCGACAAGGTGCCAGGCAGATCTGATCGTCGAGCGGCGTCTCGAGGACGCTTGCTCTTCGAAGGGCGCTTCTGAGAGCTCATGGTCCTCGCACGATGAATAGCCCGACCAAGATGGATAGGACCACCTATCGGGGTCGAATCGCCAGTCGTTGTGGCGGGCAACGAAGAGATCGTAGGTGGCCTACTCAGGCTGCCATGTGTGTGAGCTGCCGGATCAGGTCGACGTGCGAGGCGCGCGGATCAACCGCAAGCGCCGGCTCGACGATCGGCGCGTCTTCGGCTGCGTCGGGTCGTAGGTTCCGGACAACGCCTGATCGGGAGCTGCGGCGCGTCGGGCGTTCGTAGCGAGCTCGGTAGGCATGGGCGCTTCGCGGGCGGCGGACCATTGAAGCAGTGCATCGAGCGCCGGGCCCAGGGACTCCGCACGCGGTTAGACTGTACTCGACGCACCGCGGACTCTCTGCACACGCGATGCGTCGAACGATTCCGTCTTCGAGAGCATGCTCGAGCTCAAGGATGCCGAGGAGATTCGCGAGCGATCGGATTGGCTTGAGGGTCTTGCGAGCGACTTCGGAACTTCCATGTCTCACGAGGACGCTACGCGTATCGAGAACCTGATCGAGCAGGTCGAGCAGGGCCTGCCGGAGCGATACGAAGTTCACGAGATGCGGCCGCTCGTGCACGACGACGCAACTCGTGGATTCCAAGGTCAAGCTCGCGTGCCAGCTCTGCTCGGGGCAGTTCGAGATCCGGCCTTTCGGCGGTCCCAAGGCCAGGTCGAAGGCCTGAGGCCACGCGACAAGCCTCAGCTACTTCGGGTCGATTCTCGCAAACAGCCACTGACGAAACCGCACCACACTCATGCGGCAGGCTGCGCCTCGTTCGCGGCAGAACCCGTGTCCGTGGCGACGACGCTCGGCTGCCGCCCCCCCCGCCAATCAGGCTCGCGGCGATCTCACCCAGCCAGAACATGTCACCGTCCTTGAGCAAATCCGCGCCGCGTTTCCAGGCTTGCATCACGTCGCGCCACCGAAGCGATCGCGCGGGCTTGGCCGTGCAGGAGCGGTTCTCCGTGCTTTGTCGGAAGCCGGTGCTGTACGATCTCGCCGTGCTTCGAGCTCTCCCGGTCGTGGCGTTGGCACTCGTCGGGTGCAATTCGCCCGCACAACGGATCATCGACGCGAAGAGCGCCGATGCGCTGGCCGTGATCGCTGACAGTCCGCCGCCACCGCCGCCGAGCGTCGATGCCGCACCACCTCCGGCGATGAGCTGTGGACCCGACGCTGGGACCTGCGATCTCCCACCGTCCACCTGTCTCGATAGCAACTATCTCGTCTACTACACGACGGCGACGTGTAACGCGGGCATGTGCGGCTACACGCAGATGCTCCTGTACTGCAGCACCGGTTGTGTCGAGCAACCCACCGTACCCGCCACCGGCGGCTGTCAACCGGGTGGCTTCACCTAGCATCTCGCGCGTCCACCTCGCTGCCGGCATCGTCGTCATCTTGCTGCTCCCGCTGGCATCGTGGCTCGACGGTTCCGGTCAGCTGGCGTGGACGATGTTCTCGCGCACGGGACGCTATCGACTCGTGCTGACGGCCGATGGCGCGCCCATGAATCCGACCGAGGTCGCCGCCGCCGCCGCGCCGGGCCCGACATCCGCCGCACTCGCGGGCGCCGATCAGTTCAAGCATCACGACGTGGCGCGCGCGACGCTCCGCCGACATCTCGACGACGTCGTCGAGTTCGCGTGCACGCTGCGGCGCGGAGCGCACATCGCCGCGCAACTCGAGGAGCGCATCCGTTCCGGCGAGCCGATCCGGAGCACCGAAGTCTCGATCCAATGCGCTCGCTGACCGGCGATCCCGCGCTTCGTCCTCTGGGCGCGGCACGTCTCGCGTTTGGCCTGGTGTTCCTGCTCCGAACGACGCCGCTGCTCGCCGTGTTCGAACCGGCGTTCTTGCGCGGTTCGAACGGCTGGCTGGGATGGCCTGATGGTGGCTGGCACGCGTCCGTGCTCGGTCTCGCCCTGCCAGACGCGATCGTCGCGCTCCTCGTCGTGCTGCGAACCCTCGGCGCCGTCGGGCTCATGCTCGGCTTCCACACGCGCATCAGCGGCATCGTCGCCGGCGTAGCCGGATATCTCGTGCTCGCGCAGGATGCGTTCGGCTACTTCCATCACCTCCACATGCTCTACCTGGGCGCGCTCCTGTTCGCGATCGTGGATGCGGATGCCGCGTTCGCTTTGCGGTTGCGCACCGCGAAGTCGGCTCGATCGAGCCTCGGCCTCATGCGCGCGTTCGTCGCCTCCATCTACCTCTGGGCAGCGCTTGGCAAGCTCGCGTCGGAATGGGGTACAGGCGCCGCACTCACCGCGTTCCGCGACAGCGGTGCACTCGACAAGGTCGCGTGGCTGCTCACGCCCGATCGCGTCGCCGCGATCGAGATCTCGGTGATCGTGCTGGAGCTCGCGATCGGCGTGGGGCTGCTCTGGAGACGCACCCGGATCGTGGCGCTCGTTGGCGCCGTCGCGATGCACGTCAGCTTCGAGTACATCGCGCGGGTCGACTCGATCGGCTGGCAGATGTGCGCCCTCCTGATCGTCTTCACTCGCAGTGGGCAGCCTCGACCGGCCACCCCATGAGCGACTGCCCGCACATCTCGTTCGTGACGAGCGGGCCAGGCAGGATCGTCTGATCCGTGTCGTTCTGCCAGATGCAGCGCGTTTCGATCGAAGCGCTGCCGGCGACGAGCACGTCGATGTCGTACGTCTGCTGCGCGTCGTACTGCCAGGGGTCGACGTCCACGTAGGTGCTCGGGCTCTCGCCGACGATCACCGACCCGCGAAACTCGGCGCCCGCCTGGTGCATGTGCGGCCACGTCGAGATGACGTGCAGGTCGTTCGCGATCGTGCAGGTCGCAGCACTCTCCTCGCGATGCCGCGGCCGGAGCGCCGGCACCGGCGCGCGCAGAGGAAGCCAGCCGGCGCGATGCAGCGCACCCCGTCGAGTCGTCACGGTCAGGTGGCGTTCGCTCGCGGGACCATCTCCCAGGCGCAGCACGTGCGCCTGCACGATCATGCTGGTCGTCTGCTCTGGAACGACCAGCTCGATGTCATCGGGTAGGACGAGCGCGCCGCCGCCAATCGCCCACACGTGCAAGGGCACCGCGTCAGCAGGCATCGCTTCGCATTCCAGCGGGCCCGCCGGGAACTCGCTCGGTGACGCGTAGAGTGAAACGTGGTGGAGCGCGACAGGCCCGGTCGCGGCGTCGAGCGCGATGCCCCCGATGTCCGCACCGTCCAGCAACGCGGCATCGAAACCGAAGCACACGTAGGCCTCCGAGCTCGTGTCTCCCGTGAATCGAAGCGTGATCTCGGGGCCTGCTTCCTGCGGCTCCCACGTCGTCCCGCATCCGGCGATGCACGCCACGACCGCGCCCGTGAGAGAACCGACTTGCATCCCAGCAAAGGGTACACCGGGCCAACACGCGCCCGTCGCAAGATACGGATTGCGCTCACGCTCCGGCTCGACGGAGCGGCTCGGTGACGCACGCCACCCGGCGAGTCGGTGTTCGCCGGTACCAGCGCCCGTTGCGCTCGGCGACGGTGACGCTAACTTCTGAAGCACCGACCACCGCCCGGCGAGATCGGCCGGTAGCGCGACGCCGAAAGACACGACGGTGCCGCACCGGCCAGGCTCCATGCCGGCGCGGCCATGCGCGAGCGCGCTCAGTGCAACGGCTGCGCCTCGGCGGCTTGCTCGGCTGCCTGCGGCATCGCACCGATGTTCGCGCCGACGCCGATCTGCGACAGGATCGTGAGCAGGTCGAAGTAGTGACGCTCGTCGACGATCTTGCCGTCCTTGAACGTCGCCACGATCACGGCCTTCATGCGGCCGGGCTTGTTCGTCGCCTCGATGGTTCCGAACGGGCCCTCGAGGGGGCCGCCATGCGTCCCCGTCCACTCGACCTCGGCGACACCCCGGTCACCGACCTCGAGCGAGTCGAGGATCGTGAACGTCACGTCCGGGAACGCACGCCTCCAGCGCTTGAGCACGTCGATGATTCGGTCGGCGCCCTCGACGCGAACGTGCGTCCCGGCTCCTCGTAGATCGCGTGCTCGTCCAGGCCGGCCCGGCACGCATCCCACTTGCCGGCGGCGAAGGCCTCCAGGTTCCTCTTGAGAATGTCCAACATCGCTTGTTCACCTCCTTCCTGGTAGGGATCGCAGCATCACGCGTGCCATTCCGGCACGGCGGGCGACGGCAGAAGAAGACGTACGGGCGGAACGCCGCGGTCTCCGTGGGCCGACCTCAGAAGCCGTGCAGCACTTCGAAGGCGACCGCGGCGGTGGCGAGGCTGAACAGCGCCGCGATCAGACCCGCGACCTTTGCGTAGCGGATCGCTTCGCGCGCGTCGAGCTCGAGCTGCGCCGCCAGCGCAGCCTCGTGGCCGACGCTGATGACGAGCTCCCCGCCGTCGGGCGCCTCCACGACGAGCCGCTCTCGCGCGCGCCCGGTCCGGAAGGGGCCTCCGCTCGTCGGCGGCGGAGTGGGTTCGCGCGCGGCCCCCAGCACGTAGACCTGCGCGTGCGCGTCCAGGCGCTCCTCGAACCACAACAGATCCTCGGTGGTGGTCGGGTGGCCTTGCGACGCGAGGAAGCGCTGCACGTTGTCGCGGTGTGCCGGGTTGGCCTCGTGCGTCGTCAAGCCCATCGCCGCGCCGGTGGCCTGCACGCGCGCAAACGACCCCGAATGATCGTCGATGTAGAAGTCGCGGGCTTCCCGCAGGTCCAGCAGCCGGGTCGTCGAGGAGCCATTCACCTCGTCGATCACCACGCGCCACCACAGGCACCGCGTACCGCTGAGCGGTGCGGTCACGAGGCTCGATTCGTCGACGGGAACGGCGGTTCCAGCGAGCTCGACGAGGCCGTGCATGGGAGCGCTCGCGATGGTGCTCGTCGGTGTCGCCGCGATGCGAGCCCGCCGCAGCTTCGCGCGCCGAGCCTTCCGCAACAGGTGCGCCAGCGCCAGCCCGAGGCACCCGTCGATCGCGCCGATCGACAGGAGCACGATCCAGCCCGCATCGAGCGCCGCCACGGGTCGATTGTATGCGATCGGGTCTGCCGGCCGTCACCGCGAACGATCGTCGCGCCCCGGCCCGGGTGGTGCGCTACCCTCGACGCATGCTCGGGATCCCGCTCGCGCTCGCGGTGTTCGGCTACGGCGAGTGGGCGACGCACAAGTACCTCTTGCACGGGCTCGGCCGCGATCGCGCGAGCCGGTTCTCGTTCCACTACCACGAGCGTCACCAGGCGGTGCGACGCAACGGAGGCTACGACCCGGCTTCGAGAGCCGCGGTGTGTGAGCACGCCCACGCCGGCGCGCGAGGCGATCGGCCTGAGCGCTCGTCGGGCTCGCGCACGCGCCACTATTCCACTCGCGCCGTTCTACACGTCGACGGTCTGGTACTGCCTCTACCGCTATCGCCGCGACCACCGCCACGCACACCTCGATCCCGCGTGGGCGCGCGACCACCTGAGCTGGCACTACGATCACCACATGGGCGGTAGTCGA
>CAWKDB010000011.1:0-769881 GCA_963848295.1 uncultured delta proteobacterium
AGTAGCGGGGGTAGGATTTGAACCTACGACCTTCGGGTTATGAGCCCGACGAGCTACCAGGCTGCTCCACCCCGCATCAAGTTGTCAGTGGCGAACTTTTGGCACGGGGCCGCGGCGGCGTCAAGCGCGGATCTGAGATGATGGCTTTGGGGCGGTCGGATCGGTCAGGTCCCGCCACAGGAGTCGACGATGGAGCTCGCGACGTTTCGCTATAGCCGTGGCGCGTGGTCGGGGACGTTTCCCGAGCTCGATTCGGCAAATACGATGGTGGTTGCGTTCGCCGCCCCGGCGATGGGCGAGCGCCCCGAGCTGCTCGCGGCCCTCGGCGCGGCCTATCCGCGTAGCGCGGTGATCGGCTGCTCTACGTCGGGCGAGATCGATCGTACGCGCATCGTCGACGAGTCGATCACGGTCGCGGCGGTGCGATTTGCCGGCACGCGGGTGCAACGCGCGATCGCCCGCCTGCAGTCGGCGGCGGATTCGCACGGCGCGGGTGTCGCGATCGCGGAGGCGCTGCTCGCGCCGGATCTGCGCGCGGTGCTCGTGTTGTCCGAGGGGGTGCGCGTCAACGGCAGCGAGCTCGTACGCGGGCTCAACAGTCGGTTGCCGGAGCATGTGGTCGTCACCGGCGGGCTCGCCGGCGATGGCGATCGGTTTGCGAAGACTTGGGTGCTCGCCGATGGCAAGGCAGAGTCGAATGCGGTGGTCGCGATCGGGCTGTACGGCGATCGCGTGCGGGTCAGCCACGGGTCGAAGGGCGGCTGGGACACGTTCGGGCCCGAGCGCGTCGTGACGAAGTCGACGGGCAACGTGCTGTACACGCTCGATGGCAAGCCGGCGCTCGCGCTGTACAAGGAGTATCTCGGCGATCGCGCCGCCGGCCTGCCGGGTTCGGCGCTGCTGTTTCCACTCGCGCTGCGCGGTTCGACCGACGATCAGAACAGCGTCGTGCGCACCGTGCTCGCGGTCGACGAGGAGACGCAGTCGATGACGTTTGCCGGCGATATTCCGACCGGGCACTACGCGAAGCTGATGCGCGCGAACTTCGATCGACTGATCCTCGGCGCGCAGGCCGCAGGCTCGGCCGCGATCGCGAGCCATGGCTCGCCGGCGCTGTCGATCGCGATCAGCTGCGTCGGTCGGCGGCTCGTGCTCGGCGAACGAACGGAAGAAGAGACCGAGGCGGCGCTCGAGGTGCTGCCGGCGGGCACCGAGCAGATCGGGTTCTACTCGTACGGCGAGATTTCGCCGCACACGTCGGGGCGGTGCGATCTGCACAACCAGACGATGACGCTCACGGTCCTGAGCGAGGCGTAGCGCTGGTGGCGACGGGCGCGCATCCCCTGCTTCGCCGCTTGTTACACAAGGTCGACGCGACCGCCGAGACGGCGCCGTCGGTCGAAGCGTGGCAGCGGATGCTCGCGTTGGTCGCGCGCACGTTTCACGACGCCGATCAGGACCGTTACACGCTCGAACGGTCGATCGAGATCTCGTCGCGCGAGATGCAGGGTCTGTATCAAGACTTGCAGGAGCGGACCCAGAGCGAGCTCGCGGTCGAGCGCCGGCGCGTCGAGGATGCGAACGCGGTGTTGCGCGCGACGCTCGAGTCGACGACCGAAGGCATCATCGTCGTCGATCGCAAGCGCCGGGTGATCGCGGCGAATCGGCGCTACTCCGAGATGTTCGACGTGCCCGAAGACCTGGTCGCGAGCGGGGACAACCACGCGACCGCGAGCCGTGCGGCGCGGTTGCGGCGCGATCCGGACGACGCGCTCGACGAGATCGAAGCGATCTACGCGTCCGACGCGGTGTTTCACGGAGAGGTCGAGATGGCGAACGGCGCGATCATCGACCGGTACAGCGCGCCGGTGCGATTGCCGGACGGCCAGCCGGTCGCGCGCGTGACGTTCTTTCGCGACGTCACGGCCGAACGAGAGGCGAGCGCACAGATCGAAGCCGCGCTCGAGGCGGCCGAAGCGGCGAGCCAGGCGAAGTCGATGTTCCTCGCGAACATGAGCCACGAGTTGCGCACGCCGCTCAACGCGGTGATCGGGCTCGCCGATCTGCTGTTGCTCGCGGGTGGAGATCCGGTGACGGCGCGGCAGCAGGAGTACCTCGAGGGGATCGTGCAGAGCGGACGGCACTTGCTCGCGATGGTCAACGACGTGCTCGACCTCGCGAAGATCGAGGCCGGCAAGCACGGCATCGAGCGCGAGCCGCTCGAGGTCTCGAGCGCGCTGGAAGACGCAGCGGTGGTGCTGGCGCCGCTCGCGCGCGGCCGCGGCGTGACGATCGCGACGCACGTGGCCGAAGGCGTGCCCACGCTGTCCGCCGATCCGATCCGGCTGCGCCAGATTCTCTACAACTTGCTGTCGAATGCGATCAAGTTCACCGATCGCGGCGGTAGCGTGCAGCTCGACGCGCGGTGCGAAGGCGCGATGGTGGCGATCGCGGTCGCCGATACCGGGATCGGGATCTCGAGTGCGGATCTGTCACGGCTGTATCGCGCGTTCGAGCAACTCGCCTTGCCGTCCGGCGATCGGCCCGGCGGCACCGGGCTCGGGCTCGCACTCACGAAGCGCCTGGTCGAGATGCACGGTGGTACGATCGATGTCGCCAGCGAGCTCGGCACGGGGACGACGTTCACCGTTCGATTGCCGGTGGTGTGATGGCGAAGATTCTCGTAGTCGAGGACGATCCGTGGAGCCAGCGCATCGTGTGCGAGCTGCTCCAGATGCGCGGCCACGAGGTGCTCCCGGCGTTCGACGTGGCCACGGCGCGCACGCTGCTCGCCCGACAGCCCGAGCTCGTCCTGCTCGACATCCACGTGCCGGGGGGCGGCGGCGAGACGTTGCTGCGCGAGATCCGAGCGACTGCCGGGCTCGCGACGCTGCCGGTGATCGCGCTGACCGCGTCGGCGATGTCCGGCGATCGCGAGCGGTTGCTGCGCATCGGGTTCACCGCGTACATGAGCAAGCCGATCGACGTGCGCTCGTTCGGCGCCACGATTGAGGCGTATGCGAAGCCGAGGCCGGCGTGAGCGAGCGCGAGGTGGTCCTCGTCGTCGACGATTCGCCGCACAACCGGATGGTGGCCGCGGGCCATCTCGAAGCGGCGGGGTACGAAGTCATCGCGGCCGTGAGCGGCGAGGAGGCGCTCGACCAGCTGCGAGCGCGCGCGGTCGCGCTGGTCGTGCTCGACGTCCTGATGCCCGGTATTGGCGGGTTCGAGACGTGTCGGCGGATTCGCGCGACTCGAGAGCTCGCCGACACGCCCGTGCTGTTTCTCACAGCGCTCGGCGATCGCGACACGACGACCCCGGCGATCGACGCCGGCGGGGACGATCTGCTCGGCAAGCCGTTTGTTCGCGCCGAGCTGCTGTTGCGCGTGCGCGCGCTGATCCGTCAACGCCGGATGACCGACGAGCTACGGGCCGCGATCCAGACGCTCGCCGATCAAAACGAACGGCTGCGCCAGGCCGAGCACGACAAGCGCAAGATCAGTCAGCTCGTCGTCCACGATCTCAAGGGGCCGCTCGCCGCGATCCTCGGTAACGCGGAGCTGCTGAAGGAGTCGATCACGGACGGCGATCTCGGCGAGGCGGCGAGCGACATCATCGTCGCGGCGATGCACCTCGACGCCACGACGCGCTCGCTCCTCGACATCTCACGCGCGGAGGACGGCGTGATGGCACCGCGACTCGAGTCGTTCGATCTCCCCGCGCTCGCCGCCGAGGTCGCCGCTTCGCTGCGCGGATTCGGGCGCTACACGAACGTCAAGATCGAGGCGGCGGTCACGGTTGCCACGCTCGTCGCGGATCGCGACCTGACGCGGAGAATCTTGCAGAACCTCGTGCACAACGCGGTCAAGCACGCGCCCGAGAGCTCCGCGGTGCGGATCGAAGCCGATCGCGACGGCGATGCGGTGACCCTGCGCGTGCTCGATGAAGGCCCGGGGGTGGCCGATGTCGAGGCGGAGCGCTTGTTCGAGCGCTACGTCAGCCACGATGTCGGCGGCCACGGCCTGGGCCTGGCGTTCTGCCGGCTCGCGGCCGAAGCCCATGGCGGCACGATCTGGGTCGAAGGTCGCAGGCCGCGTGGCGCGTCGTTCTGCGTGCGACTGCCGCAGCCTACTTAGTCGCGATCGCGAGGTCATGCAGACCGGCTGCCTTCGCCGCCTCCATGACCGTGACGACCGCACCGTGCGGAGCGGATGACGAGCTGCGAATCACGACCGTGGTCAGCGGATCAGTGTCGGCCGTTAGCCTGAACAGCTGATCCAGCTCTTCCCGGGTCAGTGTCCTACCGCCGAAGCTGACCTCGGAGCTCGCGGTCCCGTCGTCTGCGACGTCCACGGTTATCGTTGTGTGCTCGGGCGGCGGTGGCGGCGGGGGGTCGTCGTTCCTGAGAGCCTCGCGCTCGCGTTGTTCGTCGGGTTCGAGCTGTTTCGCGAGCCAGTCGGTCTGCTTCTCGCTCAGGTCCGAGCTGCAGCGGTGGACGCGCGAGCGGCGCTCGACCCACTTGAGGCAACGCCGCGCTTCCGCCGACCACGCGTCGCGCTCGCACGCACTGCCGATGGTGCTGGCGATGCTCACGCGGCTCGATCGCGGCGCGAAGTGGGCGAGCTCTGACGCGACGTCGTCGCAGCTCGGCGCGCCGTGGCACCCGGCGAGCAGCGCGCTCACGATCCACCAACGACGCATCGCCGGGAACGTACTACGCGCGCGCGACGCGTAGTAGGCTGCGCGGGCGATGTCGCTGCTCGTCCTGGACTTCGACGGCACGATGACCGACGCCGAGATCGAAGCGCGGCCATTTCGCGCCGGCTATCTCGAAGATCTGTGTGCGCTCGTCGCTCGCCCGGTCGGCGATCCGGAGGTCGCGGCGATCGCCGACCACGTCGAGGTCGAGCTGGCGCGCGCGCCGGAGCAGCACGCGTTCATGTGGCTCGGTCGCGCCGTCGCGCCCGCGTGCGTCGATCCGTATCTGCGCATGGTGCCGATCGCGAGCCGGATCCTCGACCGGTTCGGCGCCCTGATGAATCCGGACGATCGTGCGCGCCTGCTCGGTGGCGTGCTCTACAAGTACAACTATCAGAAGACGATCGGCCACCCCGCGTTTCGCGCCGGAGCCGGAGCCGTGCTGCAAGCGCTCGCCGGTACCGCGACGTGGATCGTCACGAACTCGGACAGCCATGCGGTCGCCGGCAAGATCGCGGCGCTCGATCATTCGGCGCCCGGGGTGGCGTGGCTCACCAGTCGCGTGCGCGGCTACGCGCGCAAGTTCGACGTCGACGACGCGTGGACCGGCGTGCCCGCGGAGCTCGCCCTGCCCGGCCTCGCGCGGCCGGTGTTGCTGCGCCGCCGCGCCTACCACGACATCCTGCGCGGTCTACTCGACGAGGCGGGCGCGAAGTTCGCAGACCTCGTGGTGATCGGCGACATCTTCGAGCTCGATCTCGCCATGCCACTCGCGCTCGGCGCCCGGGTCGGCCTCGTCGCGTCGGCGCATACGCCCGGTTACGAGCGCGCGTACGTCGCGGCGCATCCCCGCGGGCTCGTGATCGACGAGCTGTCGCAGATTCCGGAGTTCGCGCGTCTGGGGTAGGCTGCGACCGTGTCCGAACACGACAAGGTGATCCTGTCCTGCGCGCTGACGGGCGCGGTGACGACGAAGAAGCACTGCCCGGCGATTCCCTACACGCCGGTCGAGATCGCCGAAGAGGCGCGCCGCGCGTACGAGGCCGGCGCCGCGGTCGTCCACGTCCACGCGCGCAACGACGACGGATCGCCGACCTGGGCGCCGCCGACGTTCCAGAAGATCATGGACGAGACGCGCGCGCGGTGCCCCGTGCTGATCAACTGGTCGACCGGCGGTGCCGGGCCGATGACCGAACGGATCTCCCACCTCGCGCAACGGCCCGCGATCGCCGCGCTCAACATGGGCTCGATGAACTATGCGAAGTGGAACCACGCGAAGCAGCAGTTTGCGTTCAACTTCGTGTTCGCGAACTCGTTCGACGACATCGTCGCGTTCGCGCGCGCGATGAAGGAGCACGGCATCAAGCCCGAGATGGAGTGCTTCGACGTCGGTCACACGAGCTCGCATCGCGTGCTCGCCGACCTCGATCTGATCGCGGCGCCCTATCACTTCTCGTTCATCATGGGCGTGCTCGGCGGCATCCCGGCAAGCGCGCGCCACCTCGCGTTCCAGGCCGAACAAGTCCCGGCTGGCTCGCGCTGGAAGGTGATCGGCATCAGCCGCGACCAGTGGCCGCTCGCGATGGCGGCGCTGTCGCTCGGCGGCGATGTTCGAGTCGGGCTCGAGGACAACTTCTATCTCCCCGACGGCGCGATGGCGAAGTCGAACGGCGAGCTCGTCGCCGCCGCGGCGGAGCTCGTCAAGCTCTCCGGTCGCTCGGTCGCGACCGTCGCGGAGACGCGCGCGCTCCTGTGGCCGAACGGCGGAGGCAATGCCTGAGCTCCCTGGCGAAGACGGCGAGCTCGGCAAGGAGCTCGCGACGGCGTTCGAGCTCGCTCGTGCCGCCGGCCGTGAAGCGGTGCGCCTGCGCGGAGGCGAGCTCGGCGTCGAGATGAAGCCGGGCGACGAGCCGGTGACGATCGCGGATCGGCGCGCGTCGGAGCTCATCCTCGCCGGGCTCGCGACCGCGTTCCCGAACGATCCGGTGATCTCCGAGGAGCTCTCGCCGGCGCCCGGCGCGATGTCCGGATCGCGGCTGTGGCTCGTCGATCCGATCGACGGCACGAAGGACTTCATCCGCGGCAGCGATGGGTTCTCGGTCATGATCGGCCTGGTGCGTGGCGGCCGGCCGGTGCTCGGCGTCGTCCATCAACCGACGACCGGTCGAACGTACTTCGCGACCCCCGATGGCGGCGCGCATGTCACCGACGCCGGAGGCACGCGTCCGCTCGCGGTGTCGATCGTCTCGGACGCTCGTGAGGCCCGGCTCGTCGCCTCGGCCTCGCATCGCAGCGCCGACATCGATCGCGTGAAGACCGCGCTCGGGATCAGCGACGAACAGAACATCGGGTCGGTCGGGCTCAAGCTCTCGCTGATCGCGACCGGCGTGCGCGATCTCTATGTCAACCCGACACCGAAGACCAAGATCTGGGACACCTGCGCGCCGGAGGCGATCCTCGTCCGCGCGGGTGGCCGGATCACCGATCTGTTCGGCGATCCGCTGCCCTACGACGGGCCGCTCGGGCAGCCCCGGGGGCTCGTCGCCTCGAACGGCGCGGTCCACGCCGACGTGATCGCGAAGCTCGCCCCACTGTTCCGGCACTTGCGGGGCCCTGCATGATAGTATTCTTCAATGGGGTTTCTTCGTCCGACCGCGGCGGTGGTCGCGGCCGCTCTGATCACGACACCGATCATCTCCGTCGCACAGCCCGCGCCGCCGACCACTAGCCAGAAGACCCAGGTCAGCGAGCTCGTCAAGAAGGCGATCGCGAAGAGCCAGGCCGGCGACCACACGAGCGCGATCGACCTCTACCAGGAGGCGTTCATCGTGGTGCCGGTGCCGGTGCTGCTCTCGAACATCGCGACCGAGTATCAGGCTGCGGGCAAGCAGGTCGAGGCACTCGACTACTTCTGCAAGTACCTGGCGGCCGACCCGGCCGGCAACAACGTGACGTATGCACTCGCGAAAGCGAAGTCGCTCGCGATCGAGCTGCGGCACACGAACGACGTCGACGACAAGAACGTGTGCAAGCCGGCAGAGCCGGAGAAGCCAACGACGACCAATCCCGGCACGACGACCGAGACCGGCGCGGGTTCGGGCTCCGGATCCGGCGACACGACGACCGGCACCGACGCGATCAAGCACGAGCACCCGACAGCCGTCGAGCCGAGCGGTGATACCGGTGGCACGTTGCGGATCTCGGGAGCCGCGGTCGCCGGCGTCGGCTTGATCGTCGCGGCGGTCGGCGGTTACTACATCTACAAGAGCAAGCAGCTCAACGACGACGAATCGAACCACTGTCCGCCAGCGCCCGCCACGTGTCCGGCATGGCCCAGCACGCTCGACGGCGTGAAGCTCGGTGATCTCGCGACCACCGGCGACATGTACAACTCTCGCGCGTACGAATTTTCGATCGCAGGCGGCGCGGTCGTCGTGCTCGGCGGCGTCTTGCTCTACCTCGGCTATAACCGCAAGGGTTCCTCGGCCGAGCACGCGACGATCCAGCCGATCGTCACGACGAGCTCCGCCGGGCTCGCGCTCAGCGGCGGCTTCTGATCACTGCTGGACGGTATCGAGCACGAGCTTGACGTTGTCGGCGGGTAGCGTGACGCGCGCCGAGCCGCTGACGTCGCCCGGCTGATGCGAGATCGCGTCGCCGTCGTGGTCGAACCTCGCGGTGACGACGACCTCACCGGTGAGCTCGGTCCCGGCGACCATCGCTTGAGCGTCGGTCAGCTCGAACGGCTCGCCATTGGTCCACGCCATCTTCTCGACCGCGAGCGGCGTGCCGACCGGCGCCCCGTCGGGGCCAGGGCGCTTGACGACGAGGAACACCGCGCCGCCGTCGGTGACGTGACTGGCGGCCTTCGGATCGACGCTGAGCGTGCCGCGGATGTACTTCGTCGGGTCGATCTTGCGGTTCGGATCGGGGGCGACCAGGCCGAGCTTCGAGACGTCGACGCCGCCGCCCGCGTGAGGATTCGTCGGGTCCCCGCCGATCTGGCTCATATCGAGGCCTTCATGCGGGTTGACCGTGCCGGTCGCGCCCGAGTGCGCGGCGAGCGGGCCGGTCTCGTCGTCGGGTGCCATCGTGCCCGGGTCGGCCGACCAGCTCTCCGCCGGGGCCAAGCCGTCTTGCGTCTTGTGGCTACAGCCGATGGCCATGACGGCCCAAGCGATCGAGATGCAACGCTTCATGGCGGCCTAGCTTAGCACCTCAGACCCACCGCGCCGTCGTCGTAACCGTCGCGAGGACTTGTGCCCCGGGATGCGGCTCGCCGAGCCACATGGCGTACCGCGCGCCTCCCTCGCCCGGATCGGCATAGCCGGTGATCTCCCACCGGGTCGGCGGTGCCGGCGCGAGCTCGGCGGCGACCTCGATCAGGCGATGGCGGCGGAACACCGAGAGCACGACACCGCCGCCGGGTGTGCGCGCACCTAACAGCGAACGCAGATCCCCATCGCCGGTGACGCGGAACCCGTCGATCGCGATGATCTCGTCGCCGGGTGACAGTCCCGCGGCTTGTGCCGGCGCGCGGTCGAACACGCCGTTGACCTTCGAGCCCGAGGTCACGATGCCGAGCCACACCGCGTGCGCGCCGTCCGCGACCTGCGCCGGATCGGCAGAGCCTTTGAGCTCGAGCCCGACGTGTGCGAGCTCCCCGGCAAGCTGTGGATCCTCGGTGCCGCGGATCTGGCGCGCGAACACGTCGTCGAGCGAAAGGCCGGTCGCCTCCTCGAAGATCGGCTGCAAGTCGTCGGGGTGCGGGATCCGCGGTGCGCCGTATCGCGTCCACAACACGCGCAACACGTCGTCGAGCGAACGCGCCCCCTCGGTCCGCCGGCGGATCTCGAGATCCAACGCGAGCATCGCGAGCCCACCCTTCAGGTAGTAGCTGACCGTCGTGTTGAGGTTCGACTCGTCGGGCTTGTACAGCTTGATCCACGCATCGAACGACGACTGCTCGAGGCTCTGCCGCGCGCGCCCGGGCGTCGCCTGCAGCCGCGCCCAATCGTCGAGCACCTTGTCGAGAAAGCTCTTCGCCGTGACGCGATCGCTCGAGCGCAGCGCGAACCGATCGTAGTGCGACGTGATGCCTTCCATCACCCACAGACACGGCGTGTACGCTTCGTGCGTGTAGTCGAATTCGAGCAGCGGGCGTGGCGCGATCCGCTTGCCGTTCCACGCGTGGAACAGCTCGTGCGACAGCAGCTCGAGCAGCCCTTCGTACGCCTTGCGCGACGCGCCCCAATGCGGATGGAACAGGTTCACGCTCGACGCGCGATGCTCGAGCCCGCCGTACGCCTCGTGCGACAGCATCAGGATGAACGTGTAGCGCTCGAACGGCGCCTCGCCGAACCGCGCGACGTGGTTGTCGACGATCGCGGCGAGGTCGCCCACCAGCCGCGCTTCGTCGAACATCCCGCCGGGCGCGCGCTCGCCCCAGATCACGAGCTCCACCGGCAGCTTCGCGGGTACGACGTGCCGGCGGACGCGGCCGAGGTGCATCGGATGATCGTAGAGCTCGTCGATCGAGCCGGCGTGCAGCCGGGTGCCGGCGCCCGCCATCGCGGTCGCGAGCTCCCAGCCCGCGGGCAGCGTGACGCCGACGTCGACCGCGGCACCGCGTTGCGAGATCGGATAGACGAACGTCGCCGGCCCGTGCAGGAACGCGTGGGCCGCGTCGATGTGGTTCGTGCGGACGGTGAGGTCGTTGCCATAGACCGCGTAGCACACCGTCAGCTCGCGCGCGCCGTCGGCAGCGATCCGCCAGGTCTGCTTGTCGAGCTTGATGACGTGACGGGGAGCGCCGCCGTCGTCGACTGCGGTCAGGTCGCGCACGAACCGGGCGTAGTCGCGGATCAGGTAGCTGCCCGGGCACCAGGCGGGCAACGCGACGTCGACGTGGTCGCCCTCGGCAGCCAGCGTCAGCGTGATCTGGGCGAGGTGTTGCTCGGGTGCGTCGAGCCGCACCGTGTAGCGGAGAGACGACATAGGCCGTGGGTAGCACAGCTGCTATGATCGGCGCGATGTGGCCGGCGATCGTGATCGCGTGCGCGGCGCTCGGCTCGGTCGCCGAAGCGCGCCCGGGTCGCGTCGTGCGCGTCGAGCGCCGGGATACCATGGCCGGGCCTCCGGAGTACTGCACCGTGACCTCACCACAGTCGGCGACGTGTCACGGCCGAAGGCCAACGGTGGGCTCGCAGATCGAGCTGATCGACGACTCGAGCGTGTGGGCCACGTTGCGGGTCCTGGCGGTCGCTCAGGATGCGAGTTGCGAGACGCTGTGGCGCGTCCGCACCGACCGCATCGTCGCCACCGCGGTCCACGAACGCACGGTCGGCTTGATCGCGGGCGAGCTACCCGCGGAAGGCACGCACCGCATCGCCGGCGATATCGATCGGACGGCGCCGGGTGGTCGCGATGACGACCAGGTCGAAGCAGCGATCGCGCGCGGCGAACGGCTCGGCGCGCTCGTGATCACGCGCTACGAGTGCGATGGCGATGGCGTTCGCGCCGCCGGCGGTCCCGCGGTGTGCTTCGATCTGTGGAACGGGCTCGATCACTCGACCCTCGTCGATCACGTAGTCAGCTGCGAATGAAGCCGCGCGTCCTCGACCGTCGCGCGTTACTCGCAGCCGAGCGCGGCACGCTCTATAAGGAAGCCGAGACGCGTATCGCGTTGGTCTATCCGAGCCCGTATCGGGCCGCGATGTCGTCGCTCGGTTATCAGCAGATCTACCGCGCGCTCCACGCGATGCCCGGCGTCGCCGCCGATCGCGCGATGCTCGACGAGTCGCCCGAACCGTGGCTGACGCTCGAGACCGGCCGGCCGATCGGCAGCTATCCGATGCTCGCGTACTCGGTCGCGTACGAGCTCGAGATCGCCGGGGTCGTGGCGACGCTCGAGCGCGCGAACATTCCGGTGCTCCGCGACGACCGCGACGATCGCCATCCGCTCGTGATCGCCGGTGGGCCGCTGACGTTCAGCAATCCGGCGCCGCTCGCGCCGCTGTGCGACGTGATCATCGTCGGCGAAGGCGAGCAGCTGATCGTCGAGCTCGTCGAGCTCGCGCGCGAGGTCGGCTTCGTGCGCGATCGGTTATGGACCGCGCTCGCCGGCAAGCCGGGCTACTACTTGCCGCACGTCCACGGCGAGACCGTGCCGCCGGTCGCCGCCGCGGATGATGCGCTACTCCCTGCGCGCTCGGTGATCGCGACGCCCCACACCGAGCTCGCCGACATGTTCATGACCGAAGCGGCGCGCGGTTGCTCGCGCGGTTGCACCTACTGCGTGATGCGGCGCTCGACCAACGGCGGCATGCGCATCGTGCCGCGCGCCGACATCATCGCCGGCATCCCGGCGGGCGCGCGCAAGGTCGGGCTCGTCGGCGCCGCGGTCACCGATCACCCCGACATCATCGGCATCGTCCGTGCAGTGGTCGACAAGGGCTTGCAGGTCGGCATCTCGTCGCTGCGCGCCGACAAGCTCAGCGACGAGCTCGTCGGGTTGCTCGCCCGCGGCGGCTATCGCACGCTGACCGTCGCCGGCGATGGCGCGAGCGAGCGGATGCGCCGCGTGATCGAGCGCTCGACGCGCGCCGATCACTTGATTCGCTCGGCCGAGCTCGCCGCCGCGCATCGTCTGCACGCGCTCAAGGTCTACATGATGCTCGGCGTGCCGACCGAGACCGACGCCGACGTCGACGAGCTCGTGCACTTGTCGAAGCAGCTCGCCGCGATCCATCCGAAGGTCGCGTTCGGGTTGGCGCCGTTCGTCGCGAAGCGCAACACGCCGCTCGACGGCACCGCGTTCGCCGGCATCGAGATCGTCGAGGATCGGCTCGCGCGGTTGCGCGCCGGCCTGGCCGCGGCGGGGCTCGGCGGCAAGGTCGAGGTTCGGCCGACGTCGGCGCGCTGGGCGTGGGTCGAGTACATGCTCGCGCAGGGCGAGACCCGCGCCGGGCTCGCCGTCGTCGACGCGTATCGCAACGGCGGGAGCTTCGCCGCGTACAAGAAGGCGTTCGCGGAGCACGACGTGACCCCGACCGGGCCGCGCGCACGCGTGCCTTCGAGCCAAGAGCTGATCGCGCTCAACCGGCGGAAGCTGGCTTTGGCGTCCGGACCCGGCGCCACGTCCTGAGCAGCGGTCGCGACACCGGCCCGAGCCGCAACATCTCGGGCACGCCGTTACCGTCGACGACGACCCGCCCTGCCCACGCCCCTTTGTCGATCGACAACCGGAGCTGATACGCGCGCTCGGTGTCGCTCGGATCGTCGAGCCTCGTCACGGTCAGCGAGCCGTGGAGCAAGACCTCGGGTGCGTCGGGATCGGGCTCCGCGATCGAGAGCACGAGCTTCTCGCCGGCATCGAGCGTGAGCGGTGCGACGATCCACATCGCGGTCGCCGGCGTGATCGCACCGACGAGCAGCTCGTGCTTGCCCGCATACGCGACGTGGCTCGTGCCCTCCGGTCGCGTGAAGTCGAGCGCGATCGCGTGATGGCCGGGTGTCAGGGTCGTCCGCGTCGTCACCGCATCGTCCTCGGCGGTCTCCTGCTCGATCAGCCCGCCCGGCAGCCTCGCCATCGCGTACGCGCCGATCACGACGGTGTTATCGCCGACTTCGTAGTGGACGACGCGTCCCCCCGCGGCGAGCTCGCCGAGATCGATCGGCTGCAAGTACGGCGGCGCGGTGTAGAGCGCGACGAGCTCGTCGTGGATCGCGCGCAGCCGATCTTCCCCGAGCCACTCGCCGTGGACCATCACGCCGTCGATCTTGTCGAGCGCGCGCAGATCCGCGAGCGGATCGCCGCCGAGCAGCACGAGATCGGCGTGGGCGCCGACCGCGATCCGGCCGTCGTGCGGATCGCCCAGAAAATCGCCGGCGTCGATCGTCGCGGCGCGCAGCGCCTCGTACGGTGACAGCCCGGCTTGCCCGAATAGCTCGAGCTCGCGATGCAGGCTCTGTCCCGGCACGACGTACGGATTCGGCGTATCGGTGCCGGCGAGCAACGGCGCACCGGCGGCGGACAGCTCGCGAACGAGCGCGAGCTCGGTATCGAGTTGCGGACCGTGCGCGACCTCGGCCGCGGCGCGGACTCGGGCGAGCACGTGGCGCGGCGACTTCTTCGGATCCCAGCGCGCGCGCCAATCGGGCGAGATGTCGTCGAGCTCGGTCTCGGGCACGTGACCGCGCCACAGCTCGCTGTAAGTCACCGCGGTCACGAGCGTCGGACAGTTCCACGTCCCCGCGCGCGCGGTCGCGGCGGCGACGTCGGCGAGCTTGTCGGGGTCGGCGAACATCCACCGCTTGATGTTGCTCGTCGTGTCGTGGCGGTGGCGCAGCGGCGAATCGTCGCGCTCGATCGCCTCGGCGTAGCCCATCAAGTGCTCGATCGACGCTTGCCCGGACGCCAGCACGCGGTCGAGCCCGACCGCAAACGGCACGTGGCCGACGAGCCGCAGGTGATGGACCGCGGCGGACGCGACGATCGCGTCGTACGCCTCGCGCGACAGCCCGTTGTAGATCTTCAGGAAGTCGTAGCCGCCCGCCGCCAGCTCGCTGACCACCGCTTCGGCCTCGGCCGCGTTCGTGACCGAGAGCGAGGCTTCCCAGTGCGGCCGCGCGCCGTCGACGAACGGCCCGGTGGTGTAGATCGTCGGGCCGAGCAGCTCGCCGCGCCGGATCTTGTCGCGGGTCGCGAGTACGCGCGCGTTGCCGGCCATGTTGCGCACCGTCGTCACGCCGGCGGTGACGAACAGCTCGAGCATGCTGCGCGTACCGTCGAGGTGAACGTGCATGTCGTGCAGGCCTGGGATGAGATACTTGCCGCGGCCGTCGATCGTCTTCGCACCGACCGGCACGGTCACTTGATCGACGGGGCCAAGCGCGACGACCGAGCCGTGATCGATGACGACGGTCTGATGCGCGGCGAGCGTCGGTGACTCCATCGTCGCGACCGACACGTCGACGAACGCGACCGCGCCCGACCCCGCGGCGTCGTATCCGGGACCCGGACGAGCCACCGCGGGCGGACTATCGACCGCGCTCGATCCGTCGACCGCGCCTTGGCCGCACGCAGTCACCGCCGCCGCCGCGACGCTCATCAGCCCGCGCGCGAGGCAACAGCGGTCCACCTTAGGGAGTGTAGACGCTGGGTGACGGCCAGTCGAATTCCGCGAGCACCTCGGCCAAGAAGTCGCTGTGCAGGTCGGTCGGCGGCAGCCATTCCTCCTCGGAATCGCGGGTCCACCACGTGGCGGAGCCGAGGGGCTCGAGGTGGTACACGAACCGCCGGATCCGGATCCACGCCGGCCGCTTGCCGTGGAACGGATCGACCGCAAACAACTTGCGAACCTCGCGATCACCGTCGAGCAGCTTGTAGACGAGGTGAAACACCCACGGGTACGCCTGCCACGCCCGTTCGCGTGACTCCGGCATCGCCGCGAACCACATCAACCAATCGAGCCGGCGGTGGTACGGACCGAGGATGCACGGTCGCCGCGCCACGTCGCCGGGATAGCAAGGCAGCTCGTAGGCGTGCCAGGTCGCGGTGGTCGGGTCCGCGTCCAGCGTGCCCTCGATCACCAGCTCGTGACGCACCATGTCGACCGAGCCGAACGCGCCGTAGGTGTTGACGAGCTCGAGCCGGTCGTACGAGCGGTTCATCGCCTGGTGGTGAGCGCACAGATTCTCGATCACCGGCACGCTCTTGTACGCGATGATCGCGGCGAGGCACGCGACCCAGATGCGATGCCCGCGACGAGCCGGACGATCATGCAGCAACGACCGCAGCCAGCCGCGGACCCGACGCGGGATGATCGCGAGCAGCGCGTCGTCATCGAAGCACGCGAGGATCGGCACGAGCGTGAGCCAGTTGAGGAACGCGAGGTTGCCGCTCGCGATCAGGGTCAGCTGAAATGCCGCCATCGCCGCCGCCGCGATGATCCGGATGCGCCGCGGCCCGAACAGGCAGAACGGGCCGGCGAGCTCGACCACGTGATTGAACACGACGCCGAGCGCGTGCACCGCGTGCGGCAGGTGATGGAACACCGCGGACAACGGATTCGGGCTCGGCTGGGTCTCGAAGTGCGCGTCGAGGCACGTCAGATCGGTCCAGCACGCCGAGCCGCGCAGCTTGATCAGGCCGGCGCCGAGCATGATCCGGAACGTCAGCCAGCGCAGCAGCACGAGCGCGGTCACCGGCGGCGCGCGCGCGGCGAGCGGGCGCGGATCCCACGGGTGGGCGAGCGCGGCGACGAGCACGGTCGTCTCGAGGAGCTGGATCTCCCAGCCGAACGCGAACCAGGTCTGCCCCACTCGCTCGAACGAGCCATAGATCGCCCACAGCACGAGCAGCATCGGAAGATTGGCGTAGCCGAGCAGCACCGCGATCGCGATCGCGAGCCCGATGTACGTCCACGCCAGGATCGCGGTGTCCGACGCGTTCCACATGAACACGCTCGGCACGTCCCAGAACGTCGCGCCCGAAGCGTGCAGCCGATCGACGTACGTGCCGATCGGCGTGAGGCCGTGCTCGCCGAGCAGCGGCAGCGCTTGATACACCAGGCCCAAGAACGCGAACGCGTAGACCACGCCGAGCAAGCGCGTGACGATCCAGCGCGTCAACCGGTAGTCGCGCGTGGGCCCGGCCCAGCGCACGACCACCGCGCCGATCGCGCGCGCGATGCGAACCGGTCGCCACCCGGCGAACCGCGCCCACGGCGTGGGCACGCGAACATCGGGGACGTCGGTCACCGCGCTAGTGTAGGACCATCAGCCGAGCGTGTCGCCCAGGCCCTCGGCGAGCTCGTCGGCGCGATAGCCCCGCGACATCTTCCTGCCGCCCTGGACGAGATAGAAGTAGTGACAGCGATCGCGCTCGCTCCACACGACGTGCTCGACCGTCGCATGGTCGCCGGCCCAGTGCCCGGTGAGCACGGTCACCGTCTCGCCCGTCGCGAACCGCGAGCTCCGCGACATCGCGCCGCCCATCGCGCTCATTCCGAGTCAACACCCCGGCGCAGATAGCCGACCGTGTCGACGAGCGTGAGCTGCGGGTCGCGCGCGGCGAACCCGATCTCCGCCGCGGCCTTGCTCGAGTCGATCCACCAGAAGCATTCCGACATCTCGACGCTGATTCGATCGACCGGCGGCTCCTGGCCGCGCCAGCGATACAGCTCCTCGACCACGCTCGCGCCCCATTTGTTCCAGCGCGCCGGCAGCGACAACCGCGGCGGCGCGACGTTCGCGACCCGGCCGACGCGCGCGAAGAACTCCTTCATCGTCCAGTTCGGACCGCCGAGCAGGTAGCGCTCGCCGGCGCGGCCTTGTTCGAGCGCATTCGCGGTCGCCTCGGCGGCATCGCGCGCGTCGACGAAGTTGATCCCGCCTTTCGGCACGACCGGGACCTGGCGCTTCATCAGCTTGCGGACGTCACCGGTCGACGACAGCCGGCGATCACCAGGGCCGAGCAACAGGCTCGGGTTGACCGCGACGACCTCGATCCCGAGCCGCGCGCCGTGCTCGAACGCGAGCCGCTCTTGATAGATCTTCGACGCGTAGTACGGCCAGCCCGCGACGATCTGTTCGGCGTAGGGCGCGGTCTCGTCGAGGATCTCGTTCCTGCCTCGACACCCCGACCGTTCCCGAGGTCGACGCGAGCACCATCCGGCGCACCCCCGCGGCCGCCATCAGCTCGAGCACGCGCCGCGTCCCGTCGACGTGCAGCCGCATCATCCGCTGCGCGTCGCCCGGATCGCGCGACACCGCGCCGGCGAGATGAAACACCGCGGACACGCCGTCGAGGGCTTCCATCAGCTCGTCGCCACCGAGCACATCGCCGCGCACGTGCTCGGCGCCGAGCTCCTCGAGCACCGCCGATCGCGACCGCGCCAGGCCGCGCACGATGTGGCCGCGCTCGGCGAGCACGCGACACAGATGTTCACCGAGAAAGCCGGTCGCCCCGGTGACGAGCACCGAGGTCTTCACGCGTCGTCCTCCGAGCTGGGAGGCGCGTTCGCGCCCGGCTGCTGGGCGAGCCACTCGGCCATCGGCGTGGTCCCCGCATCGCCGAGCGTCCACCGCGCCTCGAGCGGCGCGAGCCGCCGGATCACGCCCTCGACGTGATGCGTGACCGCGCGATACTGATGACTCCGCCCGCCGTCTCCCGCGAGCTTCACGACGTCGGTGTAGCTCAGGTACGGCCCGACGTAGGCCGCGACCCGCGCGCCCCGCTTCGGCAGGTAGCGGCCCTTCGGCATCGCCTCGTACGTGCGGTGCAGATACATCGGCAGGATGCCGCACTTGTTGGTGAGCGCGAGGTAGCCGAGCGACGGCTTGAAGTCCGCCATCACGCCGCTGTCGCTGCGCGTGCCTTCGGGGAAGATCAGCAGGATGTAGCCGTCGCGGATCACGTCACCGGCGAGCCGGAGCGATTCGCGCAGCGAGCCGTGGCGTTCCATCGGCACGACGTTCGTGAAGTTCTCGAAGTACATCCGGCGCACCGGATCCTCGAAGAAGTAGTCCTTCGCGCCGAGCGCGACGAGCGCTTCGCCTTGCTCGCCGAGCGCGTACTTGACCAGGCCGGTATCGAGATGGCTCGCGTGGTTCGCCGCGACGATGTACCCCCCGAACGGCGGAACGTTCGTCGCGCCGTAGACATCGGTCTCGAGCGCACGCTCGTACAGCGCCCGCATCCCACCGCGCAGCGCCCGGCGGCCGAGCTTGACGAGCGGGCCCGGCACGTCGATATCGTCGCCATCCGCGCTCGCGGTCTTGCCGGGCTTCTTCTTGCCGGGCATCGCGCGCTGCTGCTCCTGCTTCGCACCGAGCCGGCCGACGATCCGCTCGACATCCGCGACGGTCTCCAATCCGGTCAGCTCGGCCGGATCCGGCAGCGCCACGCCCGCGGCCTCGATCGCGACCGCGAGCTCGGTGAACATCAGCGAATCGAAGCCGAGCTCGGCGAGCTGCATGTCGCTCGTGATCGAACCGCGCTTCTTCTGCGACACGTCGGCGAGCACGTCGAGAATCCAGCTATGCACCGCGCCGCTCGCGAGCTGCTTCGCTTCGGCCCCGCCTTTGGCCGCGCGCTCGAGCCGCTGCAGCTCCTTGATCACGTCGCGCCGCTTCACCTTGCGCGTCGAGGTCTTCGGCAGATCGAAGTCCCACAGGTGCACGATCTTGAGGCGCTTGTACAGCGGCAGGTTCTTGTTGACGCGCTTGATGTGCTCGCGCACCGCGTCGCGCACGCTCTCGCGATCGGTCTGATGCTCTGCGTAGTCCGGCACGATCAGCGCCGCGACGATCTCGTTGCCGCCGTCGGCCGGCAGGCCGACGACCGAGACCTCTTTGACGTACTCCGAGTCGCCGTACAGCTCTTCGAGCTCGTCCGGATAGATGTTCTCGCCCGACGAGCCGAGGATCATCTCCTTCTTGCGCCCGACGATGAACAAGTTGCCATCGGCGTCGAACCGGCCGAGGTCACCGGTGTGCAGCCAGCCGTTGCGGATCGTCTGCGCGGTCGCCTCGGGGTTGTCGAGATACCCCGCCATCACGTTCGGGCCCTTCGCGATCACTTCGCCGACCCCCTTGTCGTCCGGGTCGTCGATCCGCACGTCGATGCCGGGGAGTGGCCGGCCGACGCTGCCGGGCAGCAGCTTGTCGCCCGGGCGAGTCACGGTCAGCACCGGCGACGACTCGGTCATGCCGTAGCCTTCGTAGAGGTTGAAGCCCAGCCCGCGGAACGACTTCATGGTCTCCGCCGGCAACGCGGAGCCGCCCGAGACCAGGAGCCGCATCCGACCGCCGAGCCGGCGATGGACCGGGAAGAACAACAGCTTGCCGGCGCCGAGATCCCACGGAATCTTTTCGCGCAGCGAGCGATTGAGATCGACGATCGCATCGAACGCCTGCTCGACGATCACGCCGGCGTCGCTGACGTTCTTGTAGATCTTGCGCTCGAGGAGCTGCCACAGCGCGGGCACGCCGATCATGCCGGTGATGCCCTCGTCTTCGAGCGCGGTCGCGAGCGAATCGGCATCGACATCCTCGAGGTAATCGATCGACGCACCGTGGATCAGCGGCATCAAGAACCCGGCCGAGAATTCGAACGTGTGGTGCAGCGGCAACACGCTGAGCAGCTTGTCGTGCGGGTACAGCATGAACAACGAGGACAGCTTGCTCGCCATCGACGTGAAGTTCTTGTGCGTGAGCATCACGCCCTTCGGCGTGCCGGTCGTGCCGCTCGTGAAGATCACCGATGCGACGGCGTCGCCGCGGATCTCGGGCGCGCCGGTCACCGCGACCTCGGGCTCGATCAGCAAGTCGTCGAAGGCCATCACCCGCGGCGCACTCTCGAGCTGGCGAGCGAAGTACTCGGAGAGCGCGGCGTGCCCGGGCGACCACACGACCATCGGATCGCGGTCGTCGGCGTCGTCGACGGGGATCGCGATGCCCGGCCTCGCCCGCGAGGCGCTCGGCGACCTTGCGCGACAGCACCATCGCGCGCGCGCTGCTCGCCCGCGCGAGGTTCACGACCTCGGCGAGCGTCAGATCCTTGTCGAGCGGGACCGCCGCCGCGCCGGACGAGCACGATCGCGAAGTACGACAGCCCCCACTCCGGCCGGTTCTCGGACATCAGGATGACGCGGTGGCTCGGCCCGATGCCGAGCTGGCGCAACACGCCCGCGCCCATCCACCCGAGGTCGCCCATCTGGCCGTAGGTGTACGTCGACGGCTCGCCGCCATCTTTGCGCAGCAGGCGGAGCGCCGGCCGATTGCGATGCAGCTTGACCGTCGCTTCGAACAGCTCGACCAGCTCCTTGTACGTATAGACCGACTTCGGCTTCGCACCGAACTCTTCGTCGAGCTTGTCGAACGTCCACCGGTGGAGCCCGGGGAAGTGAGTGTCGAGCCAGTACTTGCGCCAGTCGACGAGGTGCGGCGCCCACAACAGCTTGTCTTGATCGGCCGGCAGGACCCGCGCCCACAGCGCGCGCATGTTGTCGCAGCGGAACGCGATGTCGTGATCGGTCGTGAACGGCTTGAACAGCTCGACCAGCTCCTTGACCTGGCCGGTGAACGTCGCCACCTTCAGCAGCTCGTCGCGCGCGCGTTCGGCGACCGCCTCGACGCGCGGCGCGCCCCAGCTCGGCAGGCGGTTGTCGATCACCGAGATCAGCTTGTCGGCGACGCGCTTGAACATCGGCGCCGAGTACTTGTCGAAGTAGTCGTAGGTGACGACCTTGCCCTCGAGCCGCGCGCTTGATCCGAGTGCCGAGGTCGGAGTCGCCGGCGTCGACCTTGCCGCGGTAGTGGCTGCGAATCGCGAGCGCGGTGAGCTGGGTCAACCGCTTGCTCGACACGCGATTGCAGTCGCTCGCGCCGAGCTGATAGACCGGCTCGTGCACGCCGGCGAGCACCGCCGCGGTCGCGAGCAGCATGCCGGCGCGCGATGAAGTCGACCGGGATGACGTCGAGGGCGGTGTCGGTGCCCATCGGTACGTTGCGATGGCCCTTGAGCATCAGGTACATCAACGGCGCGGTCGTGTTGAAGCCCTCGTTCCAGCCGGGGAACGGATAGCGAATCGAGCTCTCGACGATCGCGGGACGGACGATCGTCGACGCGACCGAGCGATCGGTCAGGATCATCTGCTCGCCGAGCGACTTCGTATACGTGTAGGTGTTGGTCCAGCCCCAGTGCCGCGCGCGCTCCATGCCGAGCTTCGTCAGCACCTCGTTCATCCAGATCTTGCGCTCGCGCGCCACGGCGATCTTGAGATCGTTTTCGTCGTCGGGATCGCGCCGCTGGTCGCGCAACATCTGGGCGCCGCGCTCGCGAAACTGCGAGATGTGCTGGCGATCGTTCGATCGTTCGCGCGCCTGATCGATCATCTTCTGGCAGTCCGCGATCTCGGCCGCGACGTCGAAGTCGCGATCGAGCAGCTCGGTCTCGCCCATATCGGCGTAGTCGCGCGCGACCGCCGACGAGCGCGGGAAATAGCCGACGATCGGCTCGTCCTCCCACACGTCGCCTTCGCGCTGGCCCGCGACGTAGCAGGTCGAGACGTGACACAGCTTCGCGTTCAACCGTCGCGCGAGATCGAGCACGTTCTTCGCGCCCATCGCGTTGATCCGCAGCGCGCTCTCGAGCGACGGCGCGAACGATACGAGGCCGGCGCTGTTGATGATGACGTCGACCCGGATCGCGGCGATCTGCTCGTCGGTGAAGTTGCACACCGGTCGACCGATGTCGCCGGGGATCGCCTCGATCTTGCTACGCATGAAGTCGAGGTAGCCCTCGCCATGGACGTCGCGCAGCGGATCGAACGCCGGCGACGAAGCCACCTTCGCGTAGAACCGCTCCTCGGCGGTGTTGCCCGCGCCCGGCCGGACGAGGCAGTACACCTTGCCGACCTCGGGATAGCGATGCAGCAGCATCGACAGGCAGACCTTGCCGACGAAGCCGGTCGTGCCGATCAACAACACGTGCTTGCCGCGGAGGATCTCGGCGACGTCGAGCCGCGGCTTGCTCGTCACCGAGCCGCGCAACGGCGGCAGCGGCTTCGCGTCGGCATCGGGCCACGGCTTCGCGCCCGAGTGCTCGCCCCACGCGAGCTCGGTCTCCAAGAAGTAGCCGCGCGAGCCCGCGCCGTTGTCGCCGCGACCGCCGTGCATCACATCACGTCGCTGATCATGTACGGCGGGTGGTGCAGCATCGTGACGTTCGCGCTACGGCCCATCGTGCTGCGCGCCATCGCGATCGCCTCGGCGACCGATCCCGCGGTCTCCCAGCCCATGATCTGCGGCACCGTCGCGTTGTCCGCGCCGACCACGATCACCCGGCTCGTCTTCTCGCGCCCGCGCTGGCCCCAGTACCACATGAAGCACGGATGCGAGCCGTGGTACGCGTTGCCGCGCCGGTACATCTCGATGTAGCTCGGGTTGTACGCGAGCTCGTCCTGATACTTCTGCTCGATCGTGTACGAGTCCGTGGTCTCGGTGAGCACGCGATTGAAGAACTCGATGTAGCTCGGGTGGTGCACCGGATCGAACCGGTCCGAGCACGGATGCGTGAGGATGAGGACGCCGCCCTCGCGCAGGATCGGCTGGTGGCGATACATGTGATAGAAGTAGCCGAGCGCCATGACCTGCACGAGCAGCGGGTTCAACGCCTTGCTGTTGACGTTGTACGGCGAGATGTACGGCACGCCGAACAGCAAGATGTCCGCCGGGCCGTCGACCTCGACGCAGTTCTGATCGTTGAGCTTGCCGACCGTGCGGTCGTGGACCGGATCGCACGCGCCGGCGTAGCAGGCGATCATCTCGTACGCCGCCGGCGTGCGCATGAAGAGCTCGCGCCGCGCCGCGAACGGCAGCTTGTCGAGCGCCCACTTCATGCCAGAGAACTTGAGCCGATCGGTCTCGGTGAAGTCATCCTCGTTCTTCGTGAGAAAGCCGAGCGGCCCGTCGAACGCGCGGTTGTTGAGCACGGTCTCGATGTGAAACACCTTGAGCGCCTTCTCGATCAGCTCGCCTTGGCGATTGAACGAGTGTGCGAGGTGCGAGCGCGGCGGATCCATGAACGAGTTCGAATCGACGATCGTCTTCGGCGTGTGGTGCGCCTTGAGGCTCTCGTAGCCGCACAGGCCGACCGCCATCGACTTGTTGCCGCCGTTCATCGGCACGAAGTTCAGGTTCACGTAGATCGTCAGATCGCTCTCGGCGACGCGGCGATTCATCTCCACGAGCTCGCCGTGCGGCGTGTTGCCGAGCACGACCATGCCGTCGGGGTCGCAGCCGTCGTGGTTGTACAGCCGATCCGGCCAGTAGTCGGCCCACACCTTCGGGCCGACCATCCGCTCGATCTCCCAGTCGTGCATCCGGCGATGCAGCCCGAGCGCGATGATGATGTGGACGTCATCGACGCCGTGATCCGCGAGCATCTCGCACACGATCTCGAGCACGAGCTGGCGGGCGTCGGGCGTCCGCATGATCGGCAGCGGCATCGAGATGTCGTCGACCGCGATCGTGACCTTCATCCCCGGCGCCAACATCGCGTGCAGCGGGTCGGAGTCCTCGGGATGGTTCAGCGCGTAGCGGATCGCCGCCTTCGGATTCGCGACCGGAGTCATCGGCCGCTTCGGGTAGATCACGCGCGTGCCGACCGGCAGGTCGCACGAGATCAGATTCTCGCCGGAGAACATGATCCGCGGCGCGGAGTCGGTGTCGATCGTGACGATGTGCTCGCGGGCGTGCGAGCGGATCTTCGGGCGAATGGCGCGCATCAAGTTCTCCGAATCGATCGGGGCGGGCGAGCCAACCCCTGCGGGCGACGTGCGGCGGAGCGAGCCGGGGCTTCGTCGAGGTCGAGCACCGGCCAGTCGTAGCTGCGTGCGAGCGAGCGCAGCCTGAAGTCGGGATTGCACACGGTCGGATGGCCGACCACGGCGAGCATCGGGTAGTCCGAGAAGCTATCGGTGTACGCCCACGACTCGCCGAGATCGATCGCATGCTGCTTCGCGTACGCGCGCATGATGTCGGCCTTGGTCGCGCCGGCGACGAACGGCTTCTTGAGCTTGCCGGTCGCGTAGTGGTCGACGAACTCCAAGCTATTCGCGATCAGATCGTCGGCACCGAGGTAACGCGCTAACGGCCGCATCGTGAAGTCGAGCGCGCCGGAGATCAAGACTTGCCGAACGCCGGCGCGCCGGCTCTCCGCGATCAGCTCCTTCGCGCGCGGGTAGATGTTCGGCAGGATCACGTCCTCGAACAGCTCCTCGGCGAGCACGACGAGCCGATCCTCGCTCTGGCCCTGGTACGAGCGATAGAACAACTCGTTGAACCATTTGCGCGACAGCTTGTCGGCGGCCCAGAACAACGGCAGCGACGCCGCGGTCTGCACCGTGCGCAACGCGCTCTCTTTGAGCGACGCGTGGCGCGCTGCATAGAACGCGAACGCGTGCACGATGTTGATCTTGATGAGCGTCCCGTCGACGTCGTAAAACGCCGCGGAATTGTTGTACTTAGCCTGGGCCCGGCTCATCGGGAGTCGGGCGACTCTGGCCCAGGCGTGGAGGGGTGTCAACGTGGTAAGCACCCGGCGTGAGAATCCCGCCCTGGCTCACGATCCTGATCGCCGTCGTCGTGCTCGGCTTCGGCGCGTTTCGCATTTCGCTCGCGGTGCGCAAACGCGTTCCCGGCGAAGAAGGCGTAGCACCTCGCGGCGGTCTGTTCGGCAGCGGCCTGTACCGGATGAACCCGCGCACCCACCTGCTGGTCGGCGTCGTGTACTTGATCCTCGGCATCGCGCTGGTCGCGACGACGTTCGGGTTCAACCCCTTCGGCTAGCGTCCGGTCACCGGCGTTAGGCCGATAGCACCCTCGTTAGAGGATCTGCAGGCGGCGGCTGGTCTCGGCGTGCTCGCCGATATATTCGAGCACGTGCGGGTGGGTCATGATCACTTCGCGGAACACCGCGGCCGGTAAGCACAGTGCCAGGCTCTTGCCGCGCGCGACGACGTCGCTCTTGAACACGCCGCCCGAGAGCAGCGCGGTCTCGCCGATCAGCTCACCGGGGCCGAGCTGCGCGACCGGCGCACCGGCGCGGCGGACCTCGAAGGTGCCCGCGAGCACGATGTACAACCCGTCGGGTTTATGGCCCGCGTCGATCAGCTTCGTGTTCGCTTCGATCTCGAGGAACTTGAAGCGCGAAGCGAGCTCGGCGCGTTCCTCGTCGCCGAACGGGCGAAACAGCGGGCTCGTGCGCGTCCAGCGATCGACGAGGCGGTCGCGGACGAACCGCAGCAGCGCGCTCAACACCTCGCCGTGGCTCGCCAGGACGGTCGATAGCGTCTGGCGGTCGATGCGCAACAGCTCGGTGTCGGTGACCGCGGAGACAGTCGCCGACCGCGGCTGATCGGTCATCAGCGCGACCTCGCCGATGAACGCGCTCGGCCCGAGCCGCGCCATCTCGACGCGCGGCGGCCCTTCGGCCAAGACCGCGACTTCACCCTCGACGACGACGTACAGCGCATCGCCTGGATCGCCCTCGTGGAACAGCACCTCGCCAGCCGGCAGCGGCACGAGCTCGAGCTCGGCGACGAGTGCTTCGAGCGCCTCGCTCGGCAGGCCCGCGAACAACGGGGTCGAGGCGAGCGCGCGTGCCGCGACCACGCCCATCGCGCGCGGCTCGGGGAGCGGAATCTCCTCGATGTCGTTGAGCTCGAGCTCGGTCGACTCGTCGACATCCTGAGGCTCCAGATCGATGACGTCGTCGGCCTCGTCGATCTCGATGACCGGCACCGACGGGCGCACCGGCTCGTCTTCGAGCTCGAGCTCGGCGTCCAGCGGGATGACGTACACGCCGGGCTGGTTGTCGACCCGCAGCGCCGCGTTCGGCATCTCGCGCTTGAGGCTGACCGAGACGATGCCGGAGCCGGGCTCGAGCGAGATCGGCTTGCTCTTCGTGCGCGACATCGCAATCGGCGGCGCACCGGTCGGAGGCGTGCGCGTGCGCGGGATGTTCTGCGGCGGATGCGTCGTCGGCTTCTTTGGCCGGATCGCCGGCACCGAGCCCGTGCCGCGCAGCGCCGCGACCGAGGCGTTCTCGGCGAGCGTCGGGTTGTTGTCGGCCATCGTCGACGCGCGGGTCGGCCCGGCGCCGATCTGCTCGTTCATCGACGACGTGCGATGCAACGCGTCGGCGTTCCTCGGATCGATCTGGAGGATCAACTTGCACACCGCCATCGCCTGGACGAGAAAGCCGCCCGACGCGTAGCGATCCGCCGCCCGGGCGTACGCGGCGATCGCGTCCTTGTCCTTGCCGAGCTTGCGATAGATCTCGGCCGCGCGTTTCGACCACTGCGCGTCGCGCGGCTCGACGCGCTCGAGCTCGAGGTAAGCAGCAAGCGCGCGCTTGTGCTTGCCGGAGGCCGCAGCCTCCGCGGCTTCTTCGCGCAACTGGCGGAGGTCTCTCGCCATCCAGTGAGCGACTATAGCAGCCCGGGCGCGCCGAACGCCCCCATGAGCTGGACGTAACGCTCTGCAATTCGTGTCGTGACCGGCCCGACCGGAAGCCCCCGCTCGTCCAGACGGGTTACCCCGACGACACCTCGCAGCGCGCTGGTGACGAAGATCTCGTCGGCCGCGAGCACCTCGCTCACGGTGACAAGCCGCTGTGCGACGACGAGCGCGAGGTCGGCGGCACACTCGAGCGCGCGGCCACGGGTCACCCCAGGCAGCGCGCCGTCGACGAGCCCGGGCGTCGCCAGCTCGCCGCGACCGACGATGAACACGTTGCACGTCGCGCCCTCGACGACCGTGCCGTCGGCGCCGAGCCGCAGCGCCTCGTCGACGCCAGCCGCCGCCGCGAGCTCGTGCGCGACGAGGTGGTCGAGATAGGCGAGCGTCTTGTGGCCGGCGCCCGGCCGGCGCGGCAAAGGCCAGTCGACGATCGCGGCGGAGATCGCTCGCGGTTGCGGCGGGAGCGGCTCCACGATCACGATCGCTCGCCCGGGCCCGAGCTCGGCGAAGCGAGCCGCGAGCCCGCCCTCGCCTCGCGTCGCGATGACGCGGATCCGGTGCTCGCCGGCGCCGGCGGCCACGAGCGCAGCGCCGACCGAGGACCGCAACGTCGCACGCGGCACCACGCGCAGCTCGAGCGCGCGCGCCGAGGCGTACAGACGATCGAGGTGGCGATCGAGGTCGATCGGAACGCCATGCCAGGTCCGCAGCACCTCGAACACGCCGTCGCCGTACAGCACCCCGCGATCGAGCACCGAGATCACGGCGCGCTCGGCCGGAACGATGACGCCGTCGATCGAGATGACCACGCGGAGATCGTGCACGTGCGCGTGCACGTGTCACGTCCACGTGGACGATTTCAGGGCGCGCCGCCGTTGGTCGCGCTCAGCACGTCGAGCGCTGCGCGCAGGTCGATCGCCGCCGCTCGCCGCCACGGCTCGCCGCCATCGACCTCGTCATCGCTCTGCGCTGCGCGATACGCGGCGACCGCCTTCTTCAAGTTCTCGATCGTCCGGCTGCTCAACGTTCGACGCAACACGGCGGCGGCCGACGGATCGAGCTCGGGCGGCAGATCGAACACTAGGCCGAGCGCGAGGTCGTGATAGAGGCTGCCGATCCGATAATCGGCCGCGAGCTTCGCGAGCCCGCCGGCCGCGGCGACGACGCGATACTTCGCCACCGCGTCCTCGGTGGCATCTTGTTTCGCGCGGACCGACGACGACAGCGTGAACAGGAACGGTCGCGGATGCATGCGATGGACCGCTTCGAGCGCGGCTTCGGCCGTGCGAAACGCGATGGCCGTCTTCGCATCGACGGCCGCGAGCACCGCGCGAGCTTCGACGCCCCCGACGCTGGGCCCGCGGATGTCGTTCGCCCCGCGCAGACCGAGCTCGACTTGCGCCGCGCCCTCGGCGATCTCGAGGTCGGTCGGGGCGAGCGACGTCGCGCGTGCGATCGAGATCGCGCGCGCGTCCGCTCTTGCCGGTGCGGGCCTCGAGCTGCGCGAGGTGGAGCGCGGCGCGCGCTGCGACGGGAGCCGGGACGTTCGAGCCCGCGAGCACCGCGTCGAACGCGAGCCGTGCGTCGCCGTCGCGGCCGGCGAGCTCGGCGATCAGCCCCTCGCCGAATCGCGGCGCGGCGGTGTCGAGCTCGGTCGTGACGCCGGCGGCCGGATCGGCTGCAACGCGGCTCGCGGCCACCGGCGTGGTCGCCGGCGGAGGTGGCTTCGCCTCGTCGCCGCAGCCCAGCACGAACGCGAGCGCGACCAGGCAACTCGGCTTGGCGCCGGCACCCGAGCTGATCCCACCGGATAAGTGGAGCTCTGATGCCGGCGCCATCGCCTCGCCCACATCATTGGTATCAACTCCGCGGTGCGCGCGCGTCTTCTGTTCGCTGCGCGCCGTCACGCTCTCGCAAAACGTTGTCACGATCTTGTCATCGGCGCTCGTGAGCGTCATCGCGGGGCGCCGGGATCGCGCCAGCGCACCGCGTCCTTCGCGACATCGAGCTTGTAGCCGGCGCCGTGGACCGTGATCAGCCAGCGCGGCCGGTCGGGCTCGGCCTCGAGCGCCTTGCGCAGCTTCACGAGGTGGTTGTCGACGGTGCGCGTGTTCGGATAGTCCTCGTAGCCCCAGGCCTCGTCGAGCAGCGTGTCGCGGCTGACGACCTCACCGGTACGCTTCGCGAACACCTTCAGGATCGCGAACGCGCGGCTCGGCAGCTCGAGCCGCTTGCCGGCGCGGGTCGCGACTTGGCCGACGAGGTCGATCGCGATGTCGCCGAGCTGGAGCGCGACCGGCTCGGCGGCCTGTTCGCCTTGAGCGCGGCGCAGCACCGACGCCACGCGCGCGAGCAGCTCCATCAACGAGAACGGCTTGGTGACGTAGTCGTCGGCGCCGAGCTCGAGCCCGCGCACGCGATCGAGCTCCGCGCCCCGCGCCGACAGAAAGATCACCGGTACGCGCCGCGCCGACCCCTTCGCCGCGCGGATCCGCCGGCACACCTCGAAGCCGTCGAGGTCGGGCAGCATCACGTCGAGCACGACCAGATCGTAGCGTCCGGTCGCCGCGCGCTCGGCGCCATCCGCGCCCTTGCCGACGACGTCGACCTCGTAGCCCTTCGCGATCAACGTGTCCTCGAGGCCCATCCGGATCGACGGATCGTCTTCGACGACGAGGATCCGGGTCATGCGGGCTCCTGGACGCGCGGAAAGCGAATCGTGAACGTCGCGCCCTCGCCGACCGTCGACTCGACCTCGACCGCGCCGCCGAGCGCCTCGACGTGGCGCTTGACGAGCGCGAGCCCGAGCCCCGTGCCCTCGACGCCGGAGCGATACGCTTCGGGCGCGCGATAGAACTCGCGGAAGATCCGAGCGTGCTCGTGCGCCGGGATCCCAGGGCCGTGGTCGCGCACGGCGATCCACGCCGCGTTGGGATCAGCGCCGACCTCGACCTCGATCGGCCGCTCCGCCCCGCCGTACTTCACCGCGTTGTTCATGAGGTTGAGCACGGCCTGGACGACGACATCGCGATCGACCTCGACCTCCGCGGTCTTCGCGGCAGAGGACACCACGAGCGCGATGGGATTGCGCGGGGTCGCCGCCGGTTCTCCCTCACTCCGCGTCGCCTCGGGCTCGCGCAGGGTCTCGAACGTCGCGACCGCGAGGTCGGCAATAGGGCCCACGAGCTGGCGGTTCGGTGCGTAGCGGCGCGTGCCGCGCTCGATCTGGGCGTAGTCCAATAGATTTGCGATCAGCAGGCCGAGCCGCTGGCTCTCCTGGACGATCACGCTGTGGTAGCGCGCGGCCTTTTCGCGGGTCGCCGCGCGCCACGCCTTGCTCGAGCATCTCGGCGAACATCCGGATCGAGGTCAACGGCGTCTTGAGCTCGTGCGACACGGTCGACACGAACTCGCTCTTCAGCTGCGCGAGCTCGCGCGCGCGCGCCGCGCCGCGGATCGTGGCGAGTAGGCCCAACCCGAGCGCGAGCGCGAGCACCGAGGTCAGCTCGACGTGACGACGCGCGCGCGTGCGAATCACTTCGTCGAGTGGATCCGGATCGGCGATCGGGTTGACGAGCGCGATCGCGAGGTGCGCCCCGAATGGAATCTGCTGGATCGTGCGCAGGTCCTTGGGCGGCGCGGCGTCGGCCGGTAGCACGAGCGCGCGAACATGGGGCGCGACATCATCGCTCGGCTCGTGCCCCGCGGCTGATTCGAGCATCGGCGCGTCGACCGCGATCCCGACGATGCCGTTCGCGGTGCGGCGATAGATCAACGTGCGCCCCGGCTCGCGCGACGCGGGCCGGCCGTGCCATTCGGTGCCGGCGTCGCGGATGATCTCTTCCTTGTCCGCAGCGAGCCCGGCGGCTGCTCGCGCTTCCGTGCGCAGTCCCGCGATCCGCTCGTCGATCGCGGACCGCCGCGCCGCGAGCTCGGGTGGGAGGTGGTCGGCGAGGTGCGCGCGCACGCTCGCGACGATGCCGAACGCGGTGACCGCATCGATCGTGTACCGTCCAGCCACGATCGCTTCGGCGAGCTCGAGCTTAGCCGCGGGCGCGCCTCGCTCGGCGCGCACTTCTTCGACGACAAGCGCGATCGGCAAGCCATCGACCACCGCGCCGTGCGCGAACCGGTGCGCATAGGCGGAGATCGCCTCGTCGGTCTCCATGGTCGGGTTCGCCGACTCGGCGGTCGCTTCGAGACGGGCGAGCCCGACGATCGCCGCGGGCCCGGTATCTTCGAAGCTGGCGAGGTGCGCGTAGCGGGTGCGCGCTGCATTCCAGGCGTCGGCGCAGGAAGCGCTCGCGGTCGCGACACAGCCCTCGTCGTGCCGAGCCGCGCGCAAGATCCCGACGCGCTCCGGCCGGGTCGAGAGCTCACGCAAGCAGTCCTCGAGCTGGCCACCGCACGACGCGCCGCGGTCGAGCCCCGAGGCCGCAGATCCCGGTAAGGTCACGCCGCGCGGCACGCGCATCCGGCCATCGCCGTCGATCCAGAACCAGTAGCGCGCGAGCCCGGGCAGCGCGCGCGCCTCGTTGCTATCGCCGCGCGCGATCGGAGCGGCAGCGCGCTCGACGTCGCCGATCGCCGCATCGATCGCGTGGTCGACGCGCCCCGCGATCGCGAGTGCTACCTGGCGCTGGCGATCGTCCTGCGCCGAGACCGCGCCCTTCTCGAAGCGATACGACACGGCGCCGAGGTACGCGATGCCGCCAGCGGGCACGAGCAGCGCCGCCACCGACAGCACGTAGATCCATGCGCGCACCGAGCGCAGAGGCCGCATCGCCCCAACTGTAGCGCGCGCGGCCTGGGGTTGCGCTATCGTCTGCGACCCGTGGCCAAGGCGCTGATCGTCGTCCCCACCTACAACGAGCGCGAGAATGCGCCGGGCATCGCGGCTCGCCTGCTCGAGGCGCTGCCCGGTGTCGAGGTCCTGTTCGTCGACGATAACTCGCCCGACGGCACGGGGGAGCTACTCGACGAGCTCGCCGCCCGCGATCCGCGCGTCCACGTGATGCACCGGGCCGGCAAGCTCGGCTTGGGCACCGCATACGTCGAAGGCTTCACGTGGGGGCTCGCCCGCGCCTACGACTACCTGTTCGAGATGGACGCCGACGGTAGCCACGACCCGCGCTACCTGCGCGACATGCTCGCGCTCGCCGAGGACGGCGCCGACGTCGTGATCGGCTCGCGCTACGTGCCGGGCGGCGGCACGGAGAACTGGGGCCTCGGGCGCCAGATGATCTCGCGCGGCGCGGGGCTCTACGCCCGCACGATCCTGGGCTTCGACGTCCGCGACATGACCGCCGGCTTCATCTGCTGGCGACGCTCGGCGCTCGAGGTGATCGATCTGCCGACGATCAGCTCGAACGGCTACAGCTTCCAGATCGAGATGAAGTACCGCGCTCACAACTGCGGCCTGCGGCTGGTCGAGACGCCGATCGTGTTCGTCGACCGCCGCGTGGGACAGTCGAAGATGTCGCGCGCGATCTTTGCCGAGGCGTTATTGAAGGTGTGGGCGTTGCGCTTCGGCCGCCGTTGAACACGGTCCGAGGTGGCGCCGAGCCCAAAGGTCTTGCTACGGTGGCGTGCGGATGGTGATCCTGAAGCTACGGCTCAAGACGGCGGACGAGTGGCGCGAGCTAGCTCCGAGCGAAACCGTCATGGAGCCGCTGTTCGTGCCGACCACCGACGCTCTCGAAGCGGGCCAGGCCGTGATCGTCGAGGTCGCCTCGAACCTGCTCCCCAACAAGGTGCTGATCCGCGGAGTGGTCCAGAGCTGGCGGCCGGCCCTGCCTCGGATGCGCGTGCGCGCGGGCGCGACGATCCAGCTCGACAGCGAAGAGCAGACCAAGCTGACGTTCCTGCACGAGGTCCTGTCCGGCAAGCGGACCGATGTCGCGCGCCGTCGCCATCACCGGCTGCCGGTCTCGGTGCCGTGTCGCTACCGGCTCACGAACAGCTCTGCGTTCGTCGACTCGGCGATCTCGGAGATCGGCGTCGGCGGTGCGTTGCTCACGACGACCACGCCGATTCCGATCGAGACCGAGCTGACCCTCGAGGTCACGCCGCCGGGTGGCGCGGCGCCGATCGCGATCGCGGGTCGCGTCTCGTATCACGTGCCGTCGGGTGGATCCGGGTTGCGGTTCGTCAGTCGCGATGGCGATGGCGATCGCCGACTGCGCGAGCTCATTCGGCGGCTACGAGCGTCGTGAAGCGCACAGGCCGGCGGGGCCCTCCGCGCGCGCTCGAGACCCGTAGCGCCGGCGCGGCGCTCGCAGACGTGCTCCAGTTGCGCGGGATCTCCGACGATATCCGCGCGCGCCGAGTGATCGTCGAGTGGAGCGAGCTCGTCGGTCCGCGCATCGCGCAACGCACGCGTCCCGATCGGATCGACGACCGCGTGCTGATCATCGAGGTCGCGAGCTCGGCGTGGCTCCACGAGCTGAACCTGCTGCGCGCGCAGATCCTCGAGGGCCTGCTCGGACGCATCGGCGAGCCGCGGTTGTTCGACGACCTCAAGCTCCGGCTCGCCGGGCGGTCGCGGCGAGAGCCGATCGTCGCCCCGAGACCGCGCCCGCGTGGCCCGGCGAAGCGCGCGGCGAGCACGCCGGCGACCGGCGCTGCCAGAGAGGCGATCGTGCGCGAGACCTCGCAGATCGACGACGACGAGCTGCGCGAGCTGATCGCGCGCGTGCGGATCGCGCACGGCCGCTAGGACGGCGTCGCGCGGCGCCCGTACTATCGCGCCATGCACGCGTGCATTCTCGACGGCGACAAGATCCGCACCTCGACCGACCCGCTAGCGATTCGCGCCGCGATCGACGCCGGAACGCCGATCTGGGTCGAGCTCGAGCGGCACGATCACGAGTGCGACAAGCTGCTCGCCGATACGCTGCACCTCCACCCGCTGACGATCGAGGACATCTGGTCCGAGCGCTCGGCCCCTAAGCTCGAGGACTACGGCAGCTACCTCTACATCATCATCCACGGGATCCGCACCGCGCAGCGCGACGCGTTCGACCTCGTCGAGCTCGACATCGTGCTCGGCAAGACGTTCGTCATCACTCACGATCCGAATCGGCTGGTCGAAGATGTTCGCGCCGACCTCGAGCGTACGCCGCGGTTGCTCGCGAAGGGTCCGGCGTGGCTCGCGCACGCGCTCCTCGATCACGCGGTCGACAAGTACCTGCCGGTGATCGACGACCTCGACCGCGAGATCGAGGAGCTCGAGAACCAGGTGCTGCGCTACGCCGGCACGAAGCAAGGGCCGCCGATCCTGCGCCGGATCTTGAAGTTCAAGCGCATGCTGCTCGAGCTGCGTCGGATGAGCATCCACCAGCGCGAGATCCTGCTGCGGCTCGCGCGCGGCGAGCTGCCGGAGATTCCGCCCGACGCGACGCCGTTCTTCCGCGATGTCTACGATCACTTCCTGCGGGTCAACGATCTGGTCGAGAGCTACCGCGACCTCGTGACCAGCGCGCTCGAGGCGTACCTCAGCGTGCAGAGCAATCGCATGAACGACATCATGAAGACGCTGACGCTGATCGCGACCGTGATGTTGCCGATCACCTTCATCGCGGGCGTGTACGGCATGAACTTCGACCACATGCCGGAGCTCCACACGACCTGGGGCTATCCCGCCGCGCTCGGGCTCATGCTGGTCGTCGCCGCCGGCTGCCTGTGGTGGTTCCGCCGCAAAGGCTGGATCGGCTCGCGCGAGCTCGACGTGCCGGAGGATCTCGACGCCCGCGACCCCGCTCCAAAAGCGTGATCGGTTCTTGCCCGCACCGGTGCTTTCGTTGCAGAGTCGGGTTCGATGCGTCGGTTCGCGGTGATCGTCCTTGTCGTCTGCGCCAGCGGCGTGGCGACCGCACGGACCGGAGCCGGCTACGTCGATGGCGAGAAGATGACGGTCAAGCTCACCGACGTCAACGGCAAGGACGTCGAGGTCCGCACCGCGAAGGCCTTCCGCGCGATGCAACGCGCCGCGCGCAAGGCCGGGGTCCATCTCGCGATCGGCAGTGGGTTTCGCAGCTACGCGAAGCAAGCGAAGCTCTACAAGGACTATTGCCGCGGCAAGGGCAACCTCGCCGCGCCGCCAGGCTACTCGAACCACGAGAGCGGGCGCGCGCTCGATCTCGTACTGACCGACCCCGACGCCTATAAGTGGCTACAGAAGCACGGCGCGAGCTACGGCTTTCACCGCACGGTTCCGGGTGAGGCGTGGCACTGGGAATACCTCGGGGATGAGGCGCGCCCGGTCTCCCATTCAAAGCACGACAAGCCTCAATCCTAAGAGGTGGTGCGCCGCTGCGCGGCGCTCCTTGTCTACTTCGCAGCACCCGCCAGAGCTGATCCTCCGACCGCCAGCAGCGCGGCCAGATCCTCGTCGTTGAACTTCAGCATCGCGCCGAAGAAGTAGTCCCGCCCGTAGTGGAACGTGCCGAAGTCGACCGGCACGCCCGAGTCGCCGCTCGCGATCGGCAGGGTCTCGGGCTTGTTCAACAGCTCGTCGACACCACCGAGCACGTAGATGTGACGGAACAGCTCGTAGGCGGCCGCGAGCTTCACCCGCGGATACGTGTCCCAGCTCGCGTCGAACACGTCGGCGCTGAACTTGAGGTCGTGATCCCACCAGTTGAAATCGGCATCGGCGCCGACGCCGCCAGTCGACTCTTTGACGCCGTAGCGCAAGGTCAGCCAGCGGAACCGCTTCGCGAATTGGAACGTGAACCGCACGGTGTCCGAGATGACGGCTTTACGGATCCAGTGATTCGGATCGACGGTCGGGTCGTAGGTCAGCGTGATATCGGGGTAGTTACCGCGCGGGCCCTTCTCGACCTCGATCAGGTAGAACTTGTCGGGTCGGGTGTGGAGCTCGACCGTGACGTAGTTGTTCAGGCCCTGGGCCTTGATGTCGTACTCGCTGCGCAGCCCGACGTAGGCCTTCATCGTGAATAGCGTGCCGAGGAAGCCCTTCGCGTCGTCGGTGATCTGCTCGACGTTGTCGGCGATCGTCGGATCGTTGACGAGCCGACCGAGCGTGCCTTTGTCGTCGTCGATCTTCTCGGTGATCGACCGGGTGTTGTCGAGCACGCCGTCGAGCTTGTCGAGCTTGCTGCGCAGCGCCGTCCCGGTCTGCTGCAGCTCGGACTTCGCGGTCGCGACGAGATCCTTCGCGTCGGCCGAGGCCGCGTCGAGGTTGTCGAGCATGGTCTTGATTCGGGGATCGGAGGACTTCGAGATCTCGCGCAAGTCGTTCGTGATCTGCTCGATCCGCGCCATAGACCGATCGGCGCGCTCGATGATGTCTTGCACGTTGCCGGCTTCGCGCTGGACCAAGCCATCGACGCGTTGCGCGACCGAGTTCAGCGGTCCATTGACCACGCGCCGCATGTCCTCGGACAGATCGCGCACGCTCTCGAGCACGCGATCGACGTTCGGCAGCGTCTGCTCGATCCGGTGCAACAGCTGATCGGTCGTCGTTGCTTCGACGACGTTCTGGACCTGCCGGCACGCATCGCGCTTGGCGGTGTCCTCGGATTCGTAATCCGCGCAGGCCTTGCCGAGCCGGGTGAACGTGCGCGCGGTGCCGTCCGGCGCCTGCCGGGTTTGCTCGCCCGGATCGATCTCGAGATAGTTCTCGCCGAGCAGCGACGTGGCCTTCTTGATCACGACCGCGCTCGTCCACACGGGAATGTCGTCGCTGAGCTTGAACGTGACCTTCGCGTAGCGACCTACGACCTGGAGCTCGGTGACCTCGCCTTTACCGAGACCAGCGACGACGACCTTGCTGCCCTTCGGCAAGCCCGACGCGTCGCGGAACATCGCGAACAGCATCTGCACGTTCTTGCCCGCGGGGTTCTGGCCGAGGCTCTTCCACACGACGTAGCCGCCGACGGTGAGCAGGATGAACAGCACGGCGACGCGGACGCCGGCCGATAACCGCTTCACGCGCGGCCTCCGGCTTCTTCGCTCGCCTTTTGCACCGCGCCGACGCCCGACGCGCGCAAGAACTCGTAGACGTACGGATCGGTGCTCGCCGCGATCGTATCCGTCGGCCCGGCGACGAGGATCCGCTTGTTGTGCAACATCGCGATCCGATCCGCGACGCGGAACACGGATGCCATGTCATGCGAGATCACCACCGAGGTCACCTTATAACGCTCGCAGGTCGACAGGATCATCTCGTCGACGTTCCGGGTCGCCAGGGGATCGAGCCCGGTCGTCGGCTCGTCGTACATCAAGATCTCGGGCTCGAGGACGAGGGCGCGCGCGAGGCCGACGCGCTTGCGCATACCACCGGACAGCTCGCCCGGAAACTTCCGCTGGGTCCCGGCGAGCCCGAGCGCCCCGAGCCGGTCCGCGACGATCGCGCGAATCTCGGAGCTCGACTTGTTGGTGTGCTCGCGCAACGGAAACGCGCAGTTCTCCTCGACGTTGAGCGAATCGAATAGCGCCGCGAACTGGAACACCAAGCCGAACTTGCGGCGGAACGTCGCGAGGTCCTTGGGCGACAGCGCCATCACATCCGTGCCATCGACCCAGATGTGGCCAGAGTCCGGCCGGAGCAGGCACATGAAGTGCTTGATCAAGACGCTCTTGCCGGCACCCGACGCGCCCAGGATGACGTTGACCTTGTAGCGCTCGATGTCGAGGTCGAGCTTGTCGAGGACGAGGTTCGTACCGAATGACTTCGTGAGCTGGCGGACCCGAATGTGCCACCGCGGATCGACCTGATCGGCCGGCGACTCGCCGATGATCTCGTTGAGCACGCTCATCCGCCTCGCACGTTCGGCATGAGGGTGAGCAGGATGTCCGACAGGAAGTAGTCCATGACCAGCGTCGACACCGATGCGATCACGACGGCGCGCGTCGTGCCGATGCCAACGCCGCGCCCACCGCCGGTCGCGTGGAAGCCCTGATAGCAACCGACGAGCGCGACCATGAAGCCGAAGAACACGGCCTTGATCAGCCCCTGCACGACGTCCTGGGTGTGGACGATGTTCTGGAAGTTCGCATACCACTGCCCCTGATCGACGTGGAGCAGCACGACCGCGACGAGGTACGCCCCGCCCATCCCGACGACGAAGAACAGCAGCGCGAGGATCGGAGCGACGACCATCGCGGAGATCAACCGCGGCAACACGAGGTACTGGACGGGATTGACCGCCATCGATTCGAGCGCATCGATCTGCTCGGTGATCCGCATCGTGCCTAGCTCGGTCGCGATGCCGGCGCCGGCTCGGCCCGCGAGCATCAGCGACGTCATCACCGGCCCGAGCTCGACCGCGAGCGCCTTGCCGGTCGTGCCGCCGGCGAACGACTCGAGGCCGAACTGGCGGAACGCGTTGACCGATTGCAGCGATAACACCATGCCGGTGAACGCCCCGACGAGCAGCACGATCGGCAAGCTGCCGAACCCGATGTACTCGGCGCCGTCGAGGTAGTTGCCCATCCGAAACGGCCGGCGCGGCAGCCACGACAGCGCGCGTCCGACGAGGATCAGGTGCCCGCCCACCATGTCGAGAAACCGGCCGACCGGAGCGCCCGCGTCCTTGACCCCGACCCAGATCGCGCCGCGCACGCCGAGCTTCGGCCCGCCGTCGTCGTCGCTCGGGCGGCGGTGGTGGCGGCGGCGGTCCGCCGGGCTTGACCTGGGTCGGCTCCTCATCGGGTCCCGGGGCGACCGGCGGAATCGTCGGATTCACGCGGCGTCTCCGACGTAGGTGCGCGGCACGCGCTTGCTCATGCCGCACGTGACCTCGTATTCGGACAGGCCCGACCAACCGCCGTACTCGGCCGCGGTGATCGTCGCCCCGTCGCTCGCCCGCCCGAGCAACACCGCCGCATCACCGACCGCGACTCCGTCGAGCCCGGTGACGTCGGCGAGCGCGATGTCCATGCTGACGAGCCCCACGAGCGGGCACGCGTCTGCCGCGAATCGCGACCTCCGCGTGGCCGCTCGCGCGCCGCGGCAAGCCATCGGCATAGCCCACCGGGAGGATCGCGATCCGGCTGTCGCGTTCAGCGCGCCAGGTCGCGCCGTAACCGACCGAGCTGCCCTTGCCGATCGAGCGGAGCTGCGCGATCGCGGTGACCAGCCGCATCGCCTGCTGGCGCGGCTTGGCGAGGCGAACGTCGCTTGCCCAGGTTGCGTTGCCGTAGATCGCGATGCCGCAGCGCACGAGATCGAAGCGCGCCTCGGGGAACAGCATCGCAGCCGAGCTGTTCGCGGCGTGGCGCACCCGTAGCGCGCGCTCCGGCCGCGGTGACTGCGCGATCGGCCTCGGCGAAGCGGCGCAGCTGGTCACGCGTCATCGACCGCGGATCGGCCGGGTCATCGGTGTCGGCGCACGCGAAGTGCGTCATCAGGCCGACGATCGCGATGCCGTTGTGGGCGGCGGCGGCGACGAGCTCGGGCGCGTCACCGACCGCGGACGCCGAGCCTGCCCATCCCGGTGTCGACCTTGAGGTGAGCCTCGATCGTCACGCCGCGGCGGCGCGGCGACCTGTGCGAGCTCGGCGACCTCGCCGCGAGATGACACGACAGGCGTCAGCCGGTTCGCGACGACCTCGTCCTCGCCGCCGAGCTGGCTCGGGCCCATGACGAGCACCGGGGCGGTGATCCCGGCTTCGCGCAGCGCGACGCCCTCCTCGACCAAGCTGACACAGAAACCATCGGCGGCGCGCGCCCGCTCGAGCGCGCGCGCGACCTCGATCGCGCCGTGGCCGTAGCCGTCGGCCTTGACCACCGCGTACAGCGCGGTCGCGGCAAGCTCTCGAACCGCGCGAGCGTTGCTGACGATCGCCGCGAGGTCGATTTCGACTCGCGTACGTCGGATCATCGCGCGATCGGCCACCGGGGCGAATTTACGCGATCCGCACCGGAAAACCGTTATGCGGCCTTCTTCTTTTCGGCGCGCTCGATCAGAGCCGGCGTCACGACCAGCGACCGGCCGCGCGGAATGATCAGGCCATCGCGCGCGAGCTGGTTGAACGCGCGCGAGATCGTCTCGCGGCAGCTGCCGATCATGTTCGCCAGCTCTTGCTGGGTCGGGCGGCGGCGAACGACGAGCCCATCGGGGCCCGACGCGCCCTCTTCGCGAGCGAGGCCGACCAGGCGATGGATCAGGCGCTCGTTGACGTCGCACAGCGCGAGCTGCGCGATCGTTTCATCGGCGCGGCGCAGCCGGCGAGCCATCTCGCCGAGCAAGTTCATCGCGGTACGCGGGTGCGCCTGCATGTGGCGCATCAGATCCTCGCGCGACAGCACGAGCAGCGTCGTGGGCTCGATCGCGAGACAGTGCGCCGAGCGCGGGCCCTGGTCGAACAGCGACATCTCGCCGAACGAATCGCCGGCGCGGAGCAGCGACAGCGTGACCTCACGGCCGCTCTCGCCGAACATCACGACCTTCACGCGGCCGGACATGATCACGAACATCGAGTCGCCGGGCTCGTCCTGCGTGACGACCGCGGCGCCGACCGCGACCTTGCGGATCGCGATCCGCGCGGTGAGGTCCTCGATCGCCGAGATCGGGAGCGCAGCAAACAGCGGCGCGCGCGCGATCGTGGCGCGGATCCGAGCGGGGTCTTCGCCTCCGCGCAGCTCCGCCATGGGGCGAACTGGGATCGCAGGCGAAACTGATGGGCGAGCGATTCCAACGAGCGTCATAAGTAAGGCTCCTCGAGGTCGGGGATGGTCGACCTCGACTGCGTCGTATTGCGAGGGTCGTGCCCGTGACCGAGATCGCGTTCCCCGGGCATGGTTCCGACCAGTTGCCGGTATGACCCCTCAGAGAACCGTGACGGTTGCTTCACATTTTCGAGGCTCACCGTGGCGCGGATGTCGCGGTCGTCACACGCGGCTTCACGCGTCATTGACAACGAACGGATCGTTCCCCCGGGGCGAGCCACCCCGGACCTGCGTGGTACGGTCCGCAGCGATGTCCGCGAGCATCGACATCGTCATCAACGGACAGACCCGCACCGTCGTACAAGGTACGACCGTTGCCATGCTGATCGCCGAGCTTGGCCTCGGCGACCGACGCGGTGGCGGTCGAGCGCAATCGCACGGTGGTGCCGCGCGCGGAACACGCGTCGACCCAGCTGACGCGCTGGCGATCGGGTCGAGCTCGTCACCTTCGTCGGCGGAGGATAGCCGTGACCACCGAAGACACCTGGCAGCTCGGTACCCGGACATTCCACTCGCGCATCATCGTCGGCACCGGCAAGTACCAGTCGAATCGACCAGACCCGCGCTGCGCTCGACGCGAGCGGCGCCGAGATCGTGACGGTCGCGCTCCGCCGCGTCGACCTGTCCAGCGGCGCGCCGACCGTGCTCGACGCGATCGATCGCAAGACGCTACGTGCTGCTGCCGAACACCGCCGGTTGCTACACCGCCGACGACGCGATCCGCACGCTCCACCTCGCGCGCGAGCTCGGGATGGACGAGCTCGTCAAGCTCGAGGTCATCGGGGATCCGAAGACGCTGTTCCCCGACAACACCGCGACGGTCGAAGCGGCGCGCCGGTTGGTCAAAGAGGGCTTCAAGGTCCTGCCGTACTGCTCCGACGATCTCGATCACGTGCAAGCGACTCGAAGACGCCGGTTGCCTCGCGGTGATGCCGCTCGCCGCGCCGATCGGCTCGGGCCTGGGCATCCGCAATCCGCACAACATCCGGCTCATCCTCGAGAACGTCGGCGTGCCGGTGATCGTCGACGCCGGCGTGGGGACGGCGAGCGATGCCGCGATCGCGATGGAGCTCGGCTGCACCGCGGTGCTGATGAACACCGGCATCGCGGGCGCGAAGCACCCGGTGATGATGGCCGAAGCGATGAAGCTCGCGGTCGAGGGCGGCCGGCTCGCGTTTCGCGCCGGTCGCATGCCGCGGCGTGACTACGCGAACGCGTCGTCGCCGAGCTCCGGCCTGATCGAATAGCTGCACGTCGTCGTCATCACCGATCGCCGGTTGTGGGCCGGCGAAGAGCTCGCGAGTCGGGTCGAGCTGATCCTGCGCGCGGTGCCGCGCGGCTCGGTCGCGATCCAGGTGCGCGAGAAGGATCTCGATGGCGGCCCGTTGCTGCGGCTCGCCAGGGAGATCGTCGAGGTCGCACATCCAGCGGGCGCGCCGGTGTGGATCAACGGGCGCGTCGATGTCGCGCTGATCGCGGGCGCGGATGGTGTCCACCTGCCGGAGCGCGGCATCTCGATCGCCGACGCGCGCGCGGTCGGCCCGAAGTTGCTCGTCGGCGCGTCTCGCCACACGCCGCCGGCGACCGAACGCGCCGGTGCGGCCGGGTTCGATGTCGTCCAGCTCGGCCCGATCTGGGCGGTGCCGGACAAGGCCGCGCCGATCGGCGTCGTGGCGCTCGCGATCCGGCGTTCACTTCCGGAGACGACGACGCTCGTCGCGGTCGGCGGCATCGACTCTCCCGAGCGTGCACGCGCGGCCGCCGCCGCCGGCGCGGATGCGGTCGCGGTGGTGCGCGCCGCGTGGCTGAGCCCCGATCCGGGCGCGGCGCTCGCCGCGCTCGTGGCGGCGGTCGACGCCGGCATGGCCGATCGCCATCGTTGAACCGCGCGCGTTCCGGATCCCGGCGGGTCACCGTCGTCGCGTTGTTGCTTGACCTGCGCGGCGCGTCGCACTAAGCCAGGCGCATGTCTTGGCCGCTGATCGTCGTGCTCGCACTGGTCGGGCTGATCGCGATCGTCCCGGTGACCCGGCGCGCGGTCGTGCTGTGGTTCGTGTTCTCGCGCCGGTTGCTGCCGGTGCTCGGCCGCAAGCTCCACCTCGTCGATCGCGAGTACACGACCGCGCGCGCGTTGCGCCTCGCGTTCGAGGACCTCGGACCCGCGTACATCAAGTTCGGCCAGATGATCGCGTCGAGCCCGACCGCGTTCTCGAAGGCCACCACGGAGGAGTTCGCGCGCTGCCTCGACAACGTCCGCCAGATCCCGAACGCGCGCGTGTGGCGGACGCTCGAGCAAGAGCTCGGCAAGCCGCCGGCCGAGATCTTCGCGACGATCGACGCGGCGCCGCTCGCGTCCGCCTCGATCGCGCAGGTCCACACCGCGACCCTGCCGGACGGTGCCGAGGTCGTCCTCAAGGTCCAGCGCCCGGGCGTGCGCGGCCGGATCGAGCAAGACCTCGCGTTGATGGGGATCGTCGCGTCGATCGGCAGCGCGGCGAGCAAGCTGCTGCGGCGCGCGAACCTGCGCGGCATCGTCGCCGACTTCCGCACGACGATTCGCGAGGAGCTCGACTTCGAGCTCGAGGCCGATCACATCGAGGAGTTTGGCGCGCTACTCGAGCGCGAAGGCCTGACGAAGCTCGCGACCGTGCCGCGGGTCTATCGCGAGCTGACGACCAAGCGCGTGCTCGTCATGCAGCGGTTCTACGGCTGTCGGATCGACGACAAGGCGGGCGTCGACCAGCGCGTCGCCGAGGTGATCGAGACGATGCGCGCCACCAGCGAGGTGTTCTGGACCTGCGTGTTCCTCGGCGGGTTCTTCCACGGGGACATCCACGCCGGCAACATCATGATCCTCGACGATGGCCGGCTCGGCTATCTCGACTTCGGCATCTTCGGGCGATTCTCCGACGTCCATCGCGCGGCGCTCGCGGATTGGGTCGGCGCGCTCGTCTCGGGGAGCGGCGAGCAGATGGCGCGCGCCCTCGTCGCGATGGGCGCGGTCGGCGAACACGTTGACTGGGACGCCTTCGTCCGCGACTGCACCGAGGCGTTCATTCCACTGCGCGCGATGACCGTCGACAACCCCGAGATGCTCGAGGCGTTCTTCCCGAAGCTGCTCGCGATGGCGCGGCGCCACGATCTCAACTTGCCCTCGCAGTTCGCGCTGATCTTGAAGCAGCTGACCTATTTCGGCCGCTACGTGATGATCCACGCGCCGCACTACAACGAGAACCTCGATCCGAAATCGCAGCAGACCTTCGTCAAGATCTTCTTGAAGTTCAATGCCTGGCGCCAGGGTCGCGGCGATACGGCGATCGAGATCCGGCCGGCGGCGTGATACGACAAGGTATGCGCTTCGCCGCCGCCGCGCTGCCCGTGATCGTCGCCGCGTGCTGGACCGACGCGAAGCTACCGCCGCAGACTCCGATCGGCGCGGTCGAACCGACCGCGAAGCGCAAGATCGCCGAGCCACCCGCGGACGACAGCCCGCCACCTGTCGCGGAGATCACCGGCACCGACGACGGCATTTTTGATCTCGACGACACCAACATCTACGGCGGCCTCGTCGGCAACCTCAACGGCGGTGCGATCATCAGCGGCGGCACCGGCGCGACGGTGGCCGGCGGCGGCGCGGTGTTCGGCGGGGGCGGCGCCGGCCAGGGCTACGGGCTGTCGAACACGCAGCCCGGCGCCAAGCCGCTCGTGAAGCTCGGCGTCCCGATGATCTCCGGCCTGTACCTGCCCGAGGTCCTCCGCCGGTTCATCCATCGCCAAGTCGCCGCGATGGAGTTTTGCTACGAGCAGCAGCTCGTCGTCATGCCGACGCTGAGCGGAACGATCACGCTGCGGTTCACGATCGGCGCCGACGGCAAGATCGCCGGTGCCGCGGCCGACAGTCCGCCCGCGATGCACGTGCTCGCGCAGTGCGTGCAACGCCAGATCAGCGTGATCCAGCTGCCAAGCCCGACCGCCGGCGCGGTGCAAGTCATCTATCCGGTCATGTTCTCCGCGCCCTAGCCGCGCGCGATCGCTTCGACGAGGCACGGCAAGCTCGCATCGTAGCGGTACGCGATCGCCATGTGGCCGTCGTCGAACTCCTCGTGCCGCACGGCGAGCCCGTGGGCGCGCAGCTTGGTGACGAGCGCACGCGCCCCCCAATGCAGCGCGAACTCGTCGCTCGTCCCACAATCGATGTAGATCGCGGCGAGCCGGCGGAGGTTCGCCGCGTTCGCCTCGACCATGTTGACCGGATCGACCGCGCGCCAGCGATCCCAGACCGCCGCGCGAAACTCACCGGTCTCGAGATCGAACGGCCAGTCTATGTGCGCGTGGGCCGCCGGCGCCGCGGCGTTCGGCGAGTAGTGCGTCGCCATCCCGATCACGTTGAGCGGCTTCATGTGCCGCGTGCGATGGCGATTGTCGTCGGCCCAGTAGCGATCGAGCCATGCCGCTGGTCCACCGGCAGCGCGATACGCATCGAGTGCGGCGGGGAAGTCCGGGATGTAGCAGAGCTCGAACCCGGCATCGCCCGAGTGATCGGCGAGCGCGCAGAACACGTCGGGCCGGCGCATGCCGAGCACGATCGAGCCGTAGCCGCCCGACGACTTGCCGAACACGCCCCACCGGCCGCGCGGGACCGTCCGGTACGTCGCATCGACGAACGGAATGATCTCGTCGACGAGGTAGTCTTCGTAGCAGCCGGTCCCCGCGCTGTTGAAGTACTGGTTGCCGCCGACGCGGGTAAAGCAGTCCGGCGCGGCGACGATGCACGGCGGGCACGCGCCGGCCGCGATCAACCGATCGAGGCGACGATCGAGCGGTTCGGCGAGCCGATCGACGTTGAACAGCGAGCCACCGGTTCCGGTGAAGCCGACGATCGCGAGCAGCGTCGGATAGCGCCGATGCGCGTCCCCATCGTAGCCCGGGGGCACGTAGACGTAGAGGTCGCGCTCGATCGGATCGCCGAGCGGGTTACCGACGAGCACCCGGCTCGTCAGGCGATGGCGAATAACGGGCATGCCCCGAGCATCGCTTTTCGGGCCGCGCTTGCAATCGCCGGGCGTGTCGGTTACGAGATAGCCCCTACCGCCGCTGTAGCTCAGTGGTAGAGCAATGGTTTCGTAAACCATAGGTCCCCGGTTCAAACCCGGGCAGCGGCTCGGAACAAGGTTGCTCGTGCGGCCGGCGACCTCGCATTAAGCTTCGATCGGGACGGGCCGCACTCGCGCAGCGCGATGTTACGGTGGCGCGATGTGGCGGCAACTCGCGGTGGCAATCGCCTTCGTAGGTGTGACGTCCCCCACCGAATCGTTCGCGTACCGGCCGTTCGATCAGACCGACGCCGATACGGCCGAGGACCACACGATCGAGCTCGAGCTCGGGCCGCTCCGACTGGACCGCGGCCACGGCTACACCGAGTACGAGCCCGGCCTGGTGTTCAACTACGGATTCTCGCCAGGCTGGGAGCTCGTGGTCGAGGTCGATGACTTCTCGCCGCTCGTCCGCGGCGCCGACCCGTACGTCCAGGCGGACGTGCTCGTCAAATGCGTCGTGCGCTCGGGGAGTTTGCAAGACAAGGCAGGTCCGAGCGTCGCGATCGAGCTCGGGCCACTGCTGCCGACCGTGCCGCAGTTGTCCGACGAAGCCGGCTGGTCGACCGCGTTGATCGTGTCGCAGCGTTGGGCGCCCCTCACCGTGCACGTCAACGCGCAGGTCGAGTACACGCGCGACCGAACCGTCGAGCTCGTCGGCGGCGCGATCGTCGAGGGCCCTGATCGCTGGCGCGTTCGGCCGGTCGCCGAGGCGTACCTCGAACGAAACGAGGGTGTGAACCTCGAGTCGGGGTTGGTCGGCGCGATCTGGCGGGAGCGCAAGACGCTGTCGTTCGATGCCGCGGTGCGCGTGTTCCGCGAGAGCGGCGCGACCACCGGCGAATTGCGCGTCGGCGCGACGTGGGTGTTACCGACGTAGCAGCCGCGCCCGCGGTCCTTCGTGACCCCAAGAGGAATCGAACCTCTGGCCTACGCTTTAGGAAAGCGCGGGGCGCGCTCGTTCGGTTAGTTGCCATGATATGGCACGGCATGTTTTCTCGACGGCGGCCGGTGGTTTATAGGTGACTAGACATGGCGTGATATGCGACGATTGGTGACTAGAATGGTGACTAATCACCGCCATCGGAGGTCGCCATGAAGCGAAGGTTCAACGAGAAGTCGGTCGCCGCTCTCGCGCTGCCGCCGGGCAAGGCGCAGCTCGTCGTCTGGGACACCGAGGTCACCGGGTTTGGCCTCGTGATCGGCAAGGAAACGCGGACGTTCATCGCCGAAGACCGCATCGACGGCGTGAAGGTCCGCCGCAAGGTCGGGACACTCGGCCGCGTTCGCGACGACGGGTTGCCGTGGAGCGTCCAGCTCGCCCGAGAGCGCGCAAAGGAGCTGCTCGGCGGCATGGCGGGCGGCATGGCGCCGAACGGCCTACGCACGCGCGCAGGCGGCCCGACGCTGCGCGAGGCGCTCGACTTCCACGTCTCCAAGATGGAGCGAGGCGAGAACCGCCGCGGTAAGGTTTGCTCCCCTCGATCGATCGCTACGCTGCGCGGGTGCGTCGAGCTCCATCTCGCTGACTACCTCGGTCGGCCCCTTCTCGGCCTCACTGCCGATGTGCTCGACGACATTCGCATGGCGATCGAGCGAGAAGCCGAGCGGATGGGCGGATCGAATCCGGCGAACCCGCCGGGACGTGCGACGTCGAATCGCATTCTCGCCAACGTGTCGGCGATCTGGCGCTCGTGGCATCGACGGCATGGGCTTCCGGCATCAAACCCCACCGAGCGGTTGATCGCCGGCGCGCTCAAGCCGCGCAACAACCGGATCGCGAATAGCGCCCTACCCGCGTGGCACGCGAAGGTGCTCGCGATGAAGAACCACGTCCGTCGCGACCTGCAGCTCGTCGCGCTGTTCACCGGCGTGCGAACCGACGGCGTGCGCAACCTGCGATGGGACGATATCAACTTCGACGAAGATCAGCTCCACGTCGCGCGAGCGAAGGGCGACCGACCGTACACACTGCCGTTGGTCGGAACCGTGCGCGCAATCCTCGAAGCGCGGCGTAAGGAGAACGCGAAGAAATTCAAGGAAGACGGTGGCGACCGCGGGTTCGTTTTCCCGACGTGGGCGCGTGACGGTAAGAAGGTGATCGCGACGGCCGAGGCGAAAGAGCGCTGTAATGTCCTCGACGCGCGCGGGAACCCGAAGCGCACCGAAGACGGCGACTACGTGCGCGAGACGTACCTGCCGGGGATCCAGGCGACGCGTAAGACGTTCAACAGCGTGGCGATCGAGATTGGCGTACCGCTCGAAGCGCGTGAGGCGCTGATGAATCACGAGGGTCACGGCGTGAACGTGAAATCGTACGGCTTCCCGCAGAACTGGGACTACCTCGCCGAGCAAGCCGCTTTGATCGAGGCCGCGCTCTGGAAGCGGTTGAAGGCGGACCCGAAGGCGAAGCGCGCGAAGCTGCGTGCGGTATGAGCACATACCGCATCATGTCTTGACATATCGTCAATCCTTGTTAAGATGGACTCGACGATGAGGGAGCCGCTCCCACCGAGTACGGTCAAGCGGCTGCTCGTCGCCATCCTGGCGGGGGGCATACTCGCGTTCACGAAACATGCGTACGAGGAGATGGCAAAGGACAACCTGACGGAGATCGACGTGCGCAACACGCTACGCGCCGGCACGGCGAGTCCGGGCGAGCTCGAGCGAGGCACCTACCGCTACCGCGTCAGGACGTCGCGCATGGCCGCCGTCGTCGCGTTCCGGTCGGAGTCACATGCGGTCGTCGTCACGGCGTGGAGATTCAAGAGCTAGATCCCAAACAGCGGACGTAACCCGCGGAGGGAAACAAGATGAAGTGCTTGCCGTGCGGTCACGCGATGACCACCAAACGAGAGAACGTGCCGTACACGGCCCTTCCGGGGGCCGTGCTGGTCGGCGTGCCTGTGAGCCGTTGCCCGAGCTGCGGCGAGTACGAGGTTGCCATCCCGGCGATCGACGAATTGAACCGCGTGCTCGCTGCCGCGGTGGTACGCAAGCCGACGCGACTGAGTGGCGGTGAGGTTCGTTTTCTGCGTACGTACCTCGGCTATTCGGGCGCGGACTTCGCCAAGTTGATCGGCAGCGATCCGGCCACGGTCTCGCGATGGGAAGGCGACAAACAGCCGCTCGGCCATCACACTGATCTGCTCTTGCGCGCGCTCGTGGTGCTCGACAAGAAGGTCGACCAATACCCGATTACCAAATTCGCCGAGATCGGCGACGCCGCGGCCGCCACGCTGCGCTACGCGTTCAAGCCCGCGGCTAAGAAGTGGAAGCCGACGGAATTGCTCGGCCGCGTGAGCAGGCCGTTGTTAGCACTCGCGCCCGATCCCGCCGCTGTCAGGGTGTTGCGGTAGGGTCTTCGTGTCGCACTCGGAGGTCTGATCCACCGACGAGCCGGTTCCAACTACCTCGCTGGGCCGGGCGCGGCACCCTTTCAAGGGTCGAGCGCCGAGGGTGAAGCGAGGCACCTTTGGCAGTTCTGAGACCGCCCGAACGACCCGACGCACGACAACCGATCGCTAACAGGCGAAGCGCGACGATCGAGACGCGGCATTGGTGGGACAAGTTCACGATGGAGTGGGCGTGGCTCGCAGTGCTGCCAATGGCACAACGACTCGTCGACGAGCGCGCGCGGCACATTCGCGTGTGGAACTATCGCAACGAGCTCGCGGACGCGTGCAACGCTGTCGCCGCGTTTCATGGTGACGCCGCGATCCGCGAGCCAGTATTCGTCGAGCTTCATCGCGAATTCCTCAAGGCGGATGCGGAGGCTGCCCCGTACACGGCGAAGCACTCTGGGCTCGAGACATTTCGCGAGCGAGCGTTCGACGAAGACGACACCGTCGAGAAAGCAGCGCGCACGTTGCTCGCCCAGCACGGCTTTAGCCCAGCGCGGCTTAGGCGTGGTGCCGAGCGCGACAAGACCGCAGAGCGGCACTCCGTGGCCCTGCGCGAGAAATACGAGGACGAGCGCGCCGTATGGCAGGGACTTCTTGGTGAGGTGACAGCCGGTCGGCGCTACAACGCGGGCGGCGTCCCATTGACGTCAGCACGAATCGAAAAAATGATCGTCGCGCTCGATGCAAAGCTAAACGCGCTGCCTGCCTAATCAAAAAGGCGGATAGCGAACCGGGGACAGATCTCGATCCTCGCTGTCCGTAGTTCGGATCACGCGACTGCCCGACAAAAGGGCATGTCCAAGCGTCAGACCGACGAAGAACCAACGCCGCTAGACCTCGAGCGAGCGGTCGACATCCATGAGGTGTCGGAGCTGCTCGGTCTCGCCGAGATCACGATCCGGCAACAGCACGCGCGCGGCGTGGGGCCGCGGGCATTCCGCATCGGCCGCGCGATCCGGTGGCGCCTTGCCGACGTCCTCGCTTTCCGCGACGCGCGCATGGTCGGAAAGCGAGTGGCGCCGTGACCTCGCTCGGTCCGCTCGCGACGATGCTGATCGAGCGTTTGCGTTGCGCGCTTGCGCTCGTCGACGATCTTGATCCCGCCGAGCAAGATGCGGTGATCGGTGCGCTCGTCAGCGATCTGCGCGCTCGTCGCCCGGTTGCCGTCGCGCCGCTCGGGGTTCTTCCACCGCCGACGGATCCGATTCGAGACCCGCGAGGTGTGCGATGAGCAACGACGACGATATCCCGTGGCCGACGCACACCGAGGTCGACGAGATCAGTCGCCGCAACGTCGCCGAGGCGGTCGCCGAGGCGGAGCAAGAGCGAGCCGAGTTGATCGACGACGATATGGCCGAGCTGTCGATCGCCGTCGCCGCGCTCAAGGAGCTGCGCGAGATGGACATGTCGGCGTTTGCGCCGGAAACGCTTGTCGCGATCCTCAAACTCGCTCAAGAGACAATCGATGTCGCCGGTAGCGTGCGCCTCGATGGGCTGCGAGGACTCGGTGGGTGCCTCGAAGATCTGACACCACGCGAGATGTCTCGCCTCGACGTCTCGAGGCGAGACGAATCGACGGCGCGTCAGATGGCCGAGATGCCCGATGATCTCTACGAGCAGGTCAAGACGGGCGCGATGAAGCCGCGCCGCGCACAGCAACTCATCAACCGCGCTCGCATCCGCGCGATGTACGGGACGCCGTGACCATCAACGTCGACGCCATCCGCGCGGCGCTCGCGCCGATCGCGATCTTCGAGTCGCAAGGCGTCGACGTTCTCGATCGCGGCGCTGAGCTGCGCACGAACCTCTGTCCGATCTGCGGCGAGCGTTCGCGCCGCGCGGTCAAGGTGAACACTGAAACCGGCGCGTGGAAGGATCACGCGAAGGGTTGCAAGGGCGACATCTTCCGGTTGCTCGCGGGCTACGCCGGGCTCGACGTTGCTCGCGAGTATCCGCGCGTCCTCGAGCTTGCGGCGCAGATCGCCGGCATCGCGAATATCACCAGCCCTGAGATCGAGAAGCTCGTTGCCGAGCGGCGTCGCACGTCCGCCGAGCGGCGTGAACGCAACGAAGTCGCGCGTGCCGCAGCTCGAGCTCGCATGCCCGGGGTCTGGGCCTCGCTCGCGACCCGTCACGCCGGCGGCGAGGCGTACCTGCGCGACGATCGCGGCATCAACCCTGCGACGTTGCGCGATCACGGCGACGTCGTGCGGTACTCGTCGCGCGGCGAGCCCGCGGTAGCGCTTCGCGACCTCGAGAGCGGCGACGTCGTCGGCGTGCAGTACCGCCGCGTGCTGCCCGGCGATCCGAAGACCCCAGCTGAGACCGGCTCCCAGTTCGCCGGCTCGTGTCTCTACGGGCGGATCGCCGACCTCGATCCGGACGGCGTCGACGTTGCGGTTGTCGTCGAAGGTCTCGCCGACACGCTCGCGGCGCGGCTGGCGTTCCCGGGCTGCGCGATCTTCGGCGCGCCTGGTGCTGGCCAGCTCGAGACGGTTACGGCGGCGGTTGCCGCGCGCGTCGCCGAGTGTCGCGGTTGGCTGCTGATCGTGCCGGACGACGACGACGCAGGCGCGGACCACACAGCGGCGGCGATCGTCGCCGCGCGAGACGCTGGCCTCACTCTCGCTGCCGACAACGCCGGACTCGAAGGCGCATCGACGGTTCGACTCGTCGACCTCGGCGAGCACCACGATCTTGCCGATGCATGGCGCCATCCCGGTTGGTGCTGGCAGTGGCCACGGAGAACGACATGAGTGGAGCGAAGCGATCGCGTGCGCGTCTCGAAGTCATCGAGGCCGACGACCGGCCGACGATCACGCCTCAGCAACGCGACGAGGACTTCCGACGCGACGACAAAGGGCGGATCTACACGACGCAAGCCAACATCGCGCTTGCGATGAGAAAGCTCGGTGTGACCGTTCGCTACGATCGGTTCGCCGGCCACGAGCTCGTCGCTGGTCTGCCGGGATTCGGACCGCGCCTCGACGACGCCGCGATGAACCGACTGCGCCTCGCGATCGACTCCGAATTCACGTTTCGGATCACAAAGGATTTCTTCTACGACGTGGTCTCTGATCGCGCGCGGCAGAATTCATTTCACCCCGTCGTCGAATACCTCGCCGCTCGCACGTGGGACAAGGTCGAGCGGATCTCCACATGGCTTAGCGACTACGCCAGCGCCGAGAATTCGCCTTACGTGCGCGCAGTGTCGCGACTGAGTCTCGTCGCAGCCGCGCGGCGCGTGCGTGACCCAGGCTGCAAATTCGACGAGATGCTCGTGCTCGAGTCGGCGCAGGGTACGAACAAGTCGACCGCGCTGCGCACGCTCGCGGTGCGTGACGAGTGGTTCGTCGACGATCTCCCGCTCGGCGCCGACACGAAACGGCTCATGGAGGCGACCGCCGGCCGCTGGATCGTCGAAGCCGGCGAACTCAAGGGCATGAGCAAAGGCGATGTCGCGACGCTCAAGGCGTACCTGTCGCGCCAGACCGATCAAGCTCGGCTTTCATACGGTCGCAAAGAAACGATCGCGCCACGGCAATTCGTCATCATTGGCACGACGAACGAGACCGAGGGCTACCTCAAAGACTCGACCGGCAACCGTCGATTCTGGCCAATCCGCGTCAAAGCGTTCGACCTCGACAAGTTACGGCGCGACCGCGATCAACTCTGGGCTGAGGCTGCGAAGGCCGAAGCCGACGGCGAGAGTATCCGGCTCGATCCGGCGCTGTATCAGCATGCCGAGGTCGAGCAAGACGCGCGGCGCGCCGATGACCCGATGGTGATCTTGCTGAGCGAGCACCTCGGCGACGTGTGCGGCAAGTTGCGGACGCTCGATGCCTGGAAGGTTATCGGCGTCGAGCCCGGCAAGGCGACGCAAGATCAGAACGTCCGCCTCGGCGCAGCCATGCGCGAGCTCGGGTGGGAACGCAAGCAACGGCGGTTCAACGGCGGCGTGGAGTGGGCCTACGTCCGAGGATCGGACGCCGAGCGCGAAGTACCGATCGAGGTTGAAGTCGAAATCGGCTTCGACAAGCAACAGCGAGTGAAGGTGCGCCGCCATGCGTAACCCCGTAACCCCCGTCAAGGGCCGTCACCCCTATCTCTACGAGTGCCCGCGAGCGGTTCTTAGCAGCTGCTATTTCTTTCTTTCTAAAAAAGGGGAGTTACGGGGATTACGGAGCGGATCGTCGACGGGGAACGCCGTAACCAGCGGGGGTACGGCGCCCGGGTACGGGGATTACGCCGGATACCTCACAGCAGCAGAGCAGCAGGACCGCGGTGTAAATCGACCCGCCCAGCCGTCGCCCTCAAGCTGCAAAGCTGTATGAGCGAACAGCGTCGTAAGCCGCCAAGCCGACTCGGCATGGGTCCGACGCCGGGCTCGTTCACCGCAGGCGATCCGCGGATCAACCGCAACGGTCGCCCGCGCAGCGGACTGGCGTTCGCCGAGCGCGTGCGCGAGCGGATCGATCCCGACATGATGATCGACCTCGCGATGCGCGTCGCCGAAGACACGGGGATGACGCCTGCGGAGCGTTTGGCTGCGCTGTGGCCGCTGATCGACCGCGGATTCATCAAACCACCGGCGCAGCTCGAAGCGCACGTCACAGGCAACGCTACGCCGTCCTATGACCTATCGAAGCTGCCGCTCGACGAGCGCCGCGCGTTGCTCGAGAAGCTGCGCGCGTTGCGCACCACCTCACCAGACGAAGACCCGCGGTTACCGGAACCAGCGGTCTCCGACGACGTTAGCGAATAGTCACCACGATAGTCGCCACACGAACCCGCAACGACTTCCAACCCAGCGAGAACACACGATGTCCGTTGTTAAAGCCGCACCCCGTGACGCGCGCGCCAATCACTGGCGCCCTGACGTCGACGGCGCAACCGGCATCACACGCCGGCGCTACCGCGGCCGACTGCGGCGTGGCCACCCGACCGCAGCGAGCGACGACGCGGTCGACGTGCGGCTCGCGATCGCCGAGCTCCAGGCCGCGCACGAGATGCTCGTGCGCTGTGACGACGCGTCCGACATCGAGCGCGAGCAGCTCAAGCGCACCGCCTTCGCCAAGATCGCGCTCGCTGGGCGCGCCGTTGACGAGGTGACGTTGCGCCGGGGTGTCCGATGACGTTCCCTGTCACCATCGAGCGTGACGAGCGCGGCTGTCTGTTCCGCATGTCCGCCAAGGCTTGGGCCGCGGGTTGGCACATCGGTGACCGCGTGATCGTCGAGCTCGACAGCGGCGACGACGCAGGGGACGTGGTCGTGTGCGAGCTCGAGTGCGGTCCCGCCGACGAGCCGATCGCGCGGCCGTTCGCACCGCACGGGATCAAGCGCACAACCGGCGTCGTCCGGCAACCGAGGGCCGCATGATCGCCGCTCGTCTGCCGCGACTGCTCGCCGCGCTGGCGTTCTTGTTGTTGTCGAGGTGCGTGTGAGCGACGACCTCGCACAGCTCGAGCGCGAGCTGTGGAATAGCTTGTGGCGCGACGATCCGCACAAGCGGTTTCTCATGTTCGTCGAGCGCTACTGGCCGGTCGTTACCGGTACGGCGTACGTCGCGAACCGCGTCACGACCGCGATCATCGCCGCGCTGCAAGACGTTCTCGACGGTACGACGAGCCGGCTCGTCATCGCCAAGCCGCCAGGCTGCGGCGTGTCGACACTGCTCGTGCTGTTCGAGGGCTGTCGCACCGCGATCGACCCGTCGTGGCGCACGATCGCCGCGAGCCACAGCTACGAGCTCGCCGCGACCGCGAGTCGTCGCGTCCGGCGCTTGGTGACGTCGCCCGAGTTTCGCCAGAGCTTCGAGGTCACGCTGCGCGACGACGCGGCGCAGGTCTCGCTCTGGGAGACGTCCGCCGGCGGTCACTTCATCGCGGTCGGTCGCGAGAGCCACGTCACCGGCCGCCGCGCCAACGAGATCGTGTGCGACGACTTGAACGCCGCCGCGGATCGTCACAGCAAGGCCGCACTCGAGCACGCCTGGACGTTCTTCGCCGAGACGCTGTCGACGCGCATCGACAACGACCGCAGCGCGATGGTCGTCTGTGCGCAGCGGACCGCCGTCGACGACGTGCCCGGCCGACTCGTGGAGCAGGGTGGTTGGACCGTGCTCGAGCTGCCGGCCGAAGACGAGCACGGCGAGCCGACGGCGCCTAACGTGCTGCCCCGCGAACGCCTCGACGCCTTGAAAGCGCAGATCGGCTCGCTCGCCTACGCGACGCAGTACCTGCAACGCCCGAGCGACGACAGCGAGGCCGTGATCCGCCGCGTGTGGTGGCGGTTCTACCGCGCGCCGCACGTCTCCGAGCAAGCGCCGCGACCGGCGGGTTGCGACACCGAGCAACCGGCGATTGCATTGCCCGAGACGTTCGATCGCGTCGTGATCGCGTGCGACTTGACGTTCGGCTCGCTGACCGGCGACTACGCGGCGGTGCAAGCGTGGGCCGCGAAGGGCGGTGCGCGCTACCTGCTCGAACAGTGGCGCGCGCGGGCTGGATTCGAGGCGCAGGTCTCGGCGATCGCCGCGATCGCGTCACGCTATCCAGGCTGCAAGGTGCTGATCGAGCGAGCGGCGAACGGCGCCGCCGTGATCGAGCAGCTGCGCACCGTCATCCCCGGCGTCGTCGCGGTGCGCCCGCAAGGCCCGAAGCTCGCGCGCATCGCCGCCATGGCGCCGACGGTCGAAAGCGGCGCCTGTCTGCTGCCGCTCGGCGCGTCGTGGCTAGGCGACTTCGTCGAAGAGCTAGCCGGCGCGACGAAGCACGACGACATGGCGGACGCCGCCGCGTACGCGATCGCCGACCTGACGCGCGACTCGATCGACAACGAAGAGCCGTTCGGCGGCTACCTGTTCACCGCCGACCAGGGCGACGCGCCGCCGGCTCCCACCGCGTCGGACGATCGCCACCACAGCGCCTTCGATTCCTTTCGTTCGCGCCGCTGCCTCGTCGGCGGCTTCGTCCCCGACGAGTAAATCGACCCACCTAGCCAACCTTGCAAACCTAGTCTCACCGCCAATGTTATCCGCCACCATTTCTGACGTCGCGCCCACAACCCAAGCTCTTGGCGGTGCTTGCGTTGGCAGACTCCTGCGCTCGGGCGCGACGTCACTTCTTGTTTCAGGAGCACCGTCATGAAGAAGAGCCCGTTTTCCCTCCGTCTGAAATCCCTCCGGTTCTTGTCCGCCGTTGACAGCCCGGCGCAGTCCGCGATCGCGCACGCGCTGATCTTCAAGCGCGACAGCGGCGAGGTCACGCTCACCGCGAAGGTCGCGAAGCTGTCCGACGAGCTCGGGCTCGTGTTCGGCTACGCGTTCGCGTCATCGCTCGATGGCGGCACGACACCGTACGTCGACGCGCAGAACGACGCGATCGATCCGGACTTCCTGAAAGCCGCGATGGACTTCGTCGCAGGCGGCGGCGCGACCGACATAAACCACGACGGTCACCAAGACGGCCGCGTGATCTTTGCGTGGCCGTTGCTGCCCGACATCAACATGGCGCTCGGCATCGAGTCGAAGACCGTCGGGCTCGCCGTGGCGATCAAGCCGAGCGCGGCGACGTTCGCGAAGTTCAAGAGCGGCGAGCTCACCGGGTTCAGCATCGAGGGCACCGGCGCTCGCGAGCCGCTCGCCAAGAGCGACGTCACGAAGCAGCCGAAGCACGTCGTGTGTTCGAAGTGTGAGAAGTCCACCGCGCCGCTGTCGTACTGCTCGAACTGCGGCAGCGCGCTGAGCGGTGACGAGAAGCCGCCGGTGGCCGCGTCTGGCGCGAGCGCCGACGAGCTCGAGGACCAGGCCGACAAGGCGATCGCCCACAAGCTGTGGGTCGCGAAGCAACTCGCCGAGCACCTCGACTACCTCGACGGCATCGCGGCTAGCAGCGGCGTCGACGCGGCGCGCACCGTCGCCGAGCGCAACGTGAGCAGCGTCGGCAACTGGGGTGCGGTGTGGCTCGAGAAGCGCGGCATCGCGTCGCAGGCTGGCGACGCGTCGTTCGCTCAGATCGTCAAGGCCGCGTTCGCCGTCAACGAAACGGCTCGCAAGGGCCACCGCGAGAAGGTCGCCGCGGCCCAAAGGACGTTCGACGGCGCGGTCGCCGAGCTCGCCACCAAGCGCGGCATCACGAACGACGCCGCGCGGGCCATCGCGATGAACTTCCCGACAATCAAGGCGCTGCACGCAGACTGGCAGGAGCTCGACCAGTCGGTGCCCGAGGGCCTCGTCGACATCGCTCAGCCGTACACGAAGGCCATCGACGACAAGATCGGCGCACTGCAACGCGAGCGCGTCTCCCACATCGAGGCGACCGCCGCGGCTCGAAACCTCGGCATTTACGAAGCCGAGCTCGCCTTGGTGAAAGGCAAGACGGCCGACGCGGCGCACGGTCGCGAGTCTCAGCTCGGCCGACTCGAGCGCGAGATCGCCGAAGCGCAGGACGAGCGGTCGACGATTCGCACGGGCATCACCGAACGCGTCGCGGCCCTGTCGCCGCATCACATCGCCACCGATGCCGCGCAGTCCGCGCTGTTGGCCAAGCGCGCCGAGCTCGCGACCATCGTGAACGAGAGCCCGGGCGGCCGGCTGTTGCGCAAGGCCGTCGAGCGGTTCCAGAAAGAGCACAAGGTCCCGACGTACGCGCAAGCGATGGCCCGCGCGCTCGTCGACGACGAGGTCGTGCGCGAGCTGTGGCCGATGCGCGACGAGATGCCGGCAACCGCCGACATCGTCGCGGCACGCAAGGCGCTGGCCGAGCTCGACCGCGAGCAGACGAGCGCGTAATGCGCGACGAGTGGAGCATCGGTTTCGGCGACGCGGTCGACCTGCGCCACTCGGTCGCCGCACGCGAGCGGCTGCTCGTCACCGTTGCTCCCTCGTGGTCGCGCGAGCGGCTCGATGGCTTCCTGCACGCGCACGAGCTCGCGCTCAACGCCCAGCGGTGCACGTGCTCGAGCTGTCCGCTTCACTCATCTTCGGGGACCGCAGGGCCTGACCTCCTGTAGCGCGTGAATGGAAGGCTCGCTCCCCAACTTTTCGACGGACGGCGAGTAGCGTTGCTACAACGCGGCCGTCGAGCAAGCGCGCAAGACGAAGCGATGACCGACGTCGGGTTGGTGACTAACTGGTGACTAGCGATACGTCGCCAGTAAATTCTTCAATCATTTCGTGACCCCAAGAGGAATCGAACCTCTGGCCTACGCTTTAGGAAAGCGCCGCTCTATCCGGCTGAGCTATGGGGTCGCGTCGTCGGACGGTGCCCGACGGCGCGCCACACGTCAAGTCTGCCTCGGACCGCCGTTTTTCGCCGTACGAACCGCGACCCTAGGCCGGCGCTCAACTAGACTTGGAGGGCAGATGGACGAGGCCGACACCATTGGCGGGCGGTATGCCCTCGACGGTCGCCTCGGCGAGGGCGGGATGGGCATGGTCTATCGCGCCCGTCACCTGCAGCTCGGCAAGCCCTTCGCGCTGAAGATCATCTCGCCTGCGTTCGCACTCGATGCCGTTGCGCGCGAGCGGTTCAACCTCGAGGCGAAGCTCGCGAGCGAGATCTCGCACCCGAACATCGTGTCGGTCGTCGATTTCGGCGAGGACGCGAAGTACGGCGCGTACATGGTGATGGAGCTGGTCGAGGGCGAGCCACTCGTTTCCGAGGGCTCCCTGCCGATGTCGATCAAGCGCGCATGCGACGTGCTCGGTCAGATCGCCGACGCGCTCGACCACATCCACAAGCGCAGCATCATCCATGGCGACGTCAAAGCCGATAACATCATGCTCGCGGTCGAGAGCGACACGAGCAGTGGTGGGCGGCGCCGTCGGGTCGCTCGGTTGCTCGATTTCGGGCTCGCGCGCCGGCCGGGCGGCCACAATCACAACGAAGAGGAGTCGGTCAGCGGCAGCCCGCACTACCTCGCGCCCGAACGCGCCGCCGGCGGCCCTGCGACGGTCGCGACCGACGTGTACGCGCTCGGCGTGCTCGGCTACTTGCTGATCACCGGCACGCTGCCGTTCGATGGCGAGGTCGTCGACATCCTGACCGCACAGATCAACCAGCAGCCCGAATCGCTCACGCAGCGACGCGGCGGCGAGATCGATCAAGCGGTCGAAGCGCTGATCCTGCGCGCGCTCGCGAAGGATCCGGCGAATCGCCACAGCAGCGCGGCGCAGTTCCGCTACGAGCTCAACACCGTGATGGACATGCTCGACATGGGCAGGCGCACGCGGCGGACCGGGCTGATGGCGATCGAAGGATCGCGCGAGACGATCGCGGCCTCGCTGTTCGCGACCTCGCGCCTGCCCCAAGCGGTGCTCTCGACCGACGGTGTCGTCAAGCTGGCGAACCGCGCGTTCGCGACGCTGCTCGGTCAGGAAGACGGCTCGGTCGAGGGCATGCCGGTCGGCGAGACGGCGCTCGCGAAGTACATCCCGGGCCTCGTCCGCGCGTTGCGCGCTGCCCATCTCGACGGCAACACGACCGAGCGCCGCGCGCGAGTGTTCCGCGGCGCCGATCAACCGCCGCTCGAGCTCGTGTCGTGGCTGTCGCCGCTGCCGATCGGCGGCGACATCCACATGATCGTGCGTGTCGACGAACCCGCTCGCGACGATCGCTGAGCGCCTCTACGACTTGGGATTGATGTTCTCGAGGCACGCGAGCATCGGCTCGCACGCGGTCTCCGCCGCCGGACAAACCTCGAGCACCCGGACTTGGCGCGACGAGTACGAATGTGACTCGCAGTCCTTGATGAACTCGGACGAGTTCTTGCGCTGGACCGCGGGCGCGGCGTCCTTGTCGAACTGCGCTTGGGTCACCTTGCCGGCGGCGACGTCCTTCTTCGCGTCCTCGACCGCACAGGCGGTGATCCGCGGTCCGAGGGCCTCGCAGGCGACGTCGCGCCGCTTCTCGATCGCGGAGCGGTGATCGACAGGCTTCGCGGGCACCGGATCGGGATCCGGGGCCGGCTTCTGGGTGCTGCCGCACGCGGCGACAACGGCGAGGGTGAGGGCGAGCTTCATCATCATTGGGGGGACACCTGTGGCGGCGTCGGTTTGCGCCCGAGCGCGTCACCTTCGCTGCCTTCGTCGTCGAGCGGGATCAAGCAGCGCTGCTCGAGGTCGCTGACGCTGTTGGCGCCGTCCATGCACGCCGCGAGCTTCGCGGGATCCTTGGCGCAGTCGACCATCGCCATGTGGACGTTGTCGGCGGTCTCCGTGTCGACGCGGGCCGGCTGTTGCTGCTGCGCCTCGGCGCGGTACAGGGCTTCGACCTTCGCGCGCACGCTATCGCAGGTCGCGGCGGTCACGCCGATGGCGAGCTTGGCCGCCGGCTTCGGCGGCGGACAGCAACCGGCGAGCACCGCGACCGCGACGAGCCACAACCGCATCGTGCTGGTTATACACCGGCGTGGACGCGGAACCCGGGCAGCTGCCACGGCGGTCGCGAGATCCGGTCGCGATCGGTCAGGTCGAGGTGCATCGGCGTCAGGCTGCTGTGACCGCGCGCGATCGCGACGCAGTCGGTGCCCGGGATGTCGTCGTGACCGCTCGGGCCGCCGCCGACCCAGTAGTACGGGCGTCCGCGAGGATCGGCTCGCTCGGCGACATCGTCGGCGTAGATTCGCCGGCCGAGCGCGGTCCATTCGTACGCGTCGCTCTCGCCGCCGGGCATGTTGACGTTCAGCACCGAGCCGCGCGGCATCGGCTCGGCGATCGTGGCTGCGATGACCGCCGCCGCGAAGTCGAGGGCGCGGTCGGGAAACCGCGCGCGAGTGCCGAGCGAGCACGCGATGCCCGCAGAGCCACGCAGCGCACCTTCGACCGCCGCGGCGACCGTGCCGGAGTAGAACACGTCGCTGCCGAGGTTGTAGCCATCGTTGACGCCGGACACGACGACCGCCGGCGGGCGATCGCATAGCTTCAACATCGCGAGGTACACGCAATCCACCGGCGTCCCCGACAGCGAGTACCGGCGCGCGCGGACCTCGGTCAGCCGGAGTGGCTTGTGCAACGTGATCGCGTGCGACGCGGCCGATCGCTGGCGCTCGGGTGCGACGACGAGCACGTCGGCGAAGCTCTCGATCCGCAGCGCGAGCGCCTCGAGGTGCGGGGCATCGATGCCGTCGTCGTTCGAGCACAGCACGAGCGGACGCGACATCGTGGCGGACTGTATCAGAACAGCTGATCGATGGCCGGCGACGTGGTCGCGCCCGGAATGACGCCGCCCGGCGCAGAGACGTTCGTGTCGATCGTGCCGGGCGATCCACCGCCGCCGCCCCCGCCCGCAGTGTTCGAGCTCGCGCCGAACGTCGCTTGCGTCGTGCCCGCGAAGCCGTTGCCGCCCCTGCCGCCTCCCGTGCCGCCCAGCGCCGGAGTCAGCGGCGTCACCGGATTTGGATCGAAGCCGTTGCTGGCGCCGCCGCTCGCGTTGCCCCCGGCGCCGCCCCCGCCGCCGTTCGCGATCAGCGTCGCCCCGGTCGCGGAGATCGTCGGCGTGTAGATCAAGATCGTGCCACCGCTGCCGGCGCCACCGCCGCCGGAAACGTCGTGACCGGCCGCCCCGCCGGCGCCCGACGCATTGATCGTTCCGGAGATCGTCACGGAGCCAGTCGCTACGATGAAGACCGCACCGCCGCCCGCACCGAAGGCGCCTTCGTCGCCCGCGGTTTTGATCCCGCCGGTCTGCCCGGGACAGCCGCCGAGCAGCGTGTCCGGCACCGGCAGCGATGCCCCGACGGTGCCGCCGGTCCCACCCAGGGCGCCGGCACCGCCGCCGCCGCCGGCACTCGTGAAGCTACCGCCGGCCCCACCGCCAGCGCCAATCAGGCCGTTGACCGGCGCCGTCGCGAACGGATTGCACGCCGTGCGCGCGCCCGCGCCGACCGTGCCGCCGACGTGGCTCGCGATGTCGAGCGTGCCCGCGATGTCGACCGTGTCGGACACGAGGACGAGCGGTCGTGCGCCGGTCGCGACGAACGTGCCGGTCACCACGATCGTCGAGCCGGCGACGACACAGGCCGGCGGTTGCGCAGAGCTCGTCCACGGATTGCCCGGCGCGCACGCCGCATCGGTGTCGGTGTCGAGCGTGCCGGCCACGAGGTCGACCACACCGGCCGGCGCCGTCGCGAAGCACAGCTGCCAACCGGTCGGGCCGTAGCACGCGTCCGCGCTGTCGCTCGCGCTGGCGGCATCGGCGGCAACACCATCGCCGCCCGCATCGCCGAGCCGGAAGTTGTCGATGCCGAGGAGGTTGCCGCACCCCGAGGCGCAAGCGACCAATGCCCCGAGGACGACCCGCACGACTCCACCGTAACACGACACGCCTATCGGCTCGAACAACGATCGCCTGGCCGGAGCCGCGCCGGTGCGGGCGGTTTCTCGTCGAGCTCGACGCGCCCGAGCGCGGTCGAACACGTATCCTCATGCCTTGCCGTTCACGCCCGCGCATCCGATGGCCGTGCTGCCGATCGTGCGCGTGCGATGGCTCGATCCCACGTGCCTCGTGATCGGCTCGATGGCTCCGGACTTCGAGTATTTCATCCACGGACAGCTCGAAGGCCGGTTCGGTCACACGTGGCCGGGCTTGGTCGGTTGGTGTCTCCCGGTCACGCTGGTGCTCGCCGCGCTGTGGCACTTCGTTGTCAAGCGACCGCTCGCGCTCGTCGCGCCCGACGCGATCGCTCGCAGGTTGCCCGTGGAGCGGCGCTGGCCCCCGTCGATCGTCGCCTGCGGGATCTCGGCGCTCGTCGGCGGCGCGACGCACCTCGTGTGGGATGGCATGACGCACGCCCAAGGTTGGGCGCAGCGCTGGTTCCCGCACACGTTCAACCATCTGTATACCGTGCCGGTGCTCGGGCCGATTCCGCTGTTCCGGGTGTGTCAGCACGTCAGCACGGCGATCGGGCTCGCGGTCGTCGCGTACTTCATCGTGCGCGCGCTACGGCGCGGCAAGCTGCGGGCGATCGAGCTGCGCGATGGCCAGGCCAGCAGCGCCGGCACCGCACAAGCCGGTGCGCTCGATCGACGCGGGCCGCGCGCGATCTTCATCGGGTGCACGCTCGCCGCGATCGCCGCGTTGTTCGGCCGCGCCTGGTTCGTGCTCGAATCGCGCGACCCGGGCACGCTCGTCGTCGCTCCGATCTCGGGCTTGCTCGCCGGTACGCTCGTCGCCGCGGTGATCGTGCGGCTCGCGTACCCCGAGCGTGTGTGCTGACGTTTCGGCGATAACTCGCGCACCTCAGGCGCATTCGACGTACGATCGCGACGTGCGCGGGTCGAGCACGTCAAGCTTGCGGCTAACGGCTGGGCTCCTCGCCGCGCTCGGTAGCCGCGCCCTCGCCGCGCCGGCGACCGAAGCCGACGAGGCGTTCAAGCAAGGACGCGCCTTGCTCAAGGCCGGAAAGTTCGCCGAGGCAAGTGCGCAGTTCGAACGCAGCGAAGCGCTCGACCCGCAGCTCGGCACGACGTTCAACATCGCCGAATGCGATGCCCACATCGGCAAGCTCGCTTCGGCGCTCGCCGCCTATCGCGAGGTCGTGGCGCGCGACGCCAACACCGAGCGCCGTGCGACCGCAGATGATCGCGCGAGACAGCTCGAGCCCCGCGTCCCGAAGTTGGTCGTCGAGATCGCGACCCCGCCCGCCGGCCTCGCGATCACGCTCGACGGCCGACCGATCGAAGTGAACCATCCGATCGACCTCGACTTCGGGGACTACGCACTCGTCGTGCGCGCGACCGCGATCCGGTCGTATGCCCGCACGATCAAGATGCACGACGAGGGGCTCACGACCACGGTGAACGTCCCGCTGGTGCCCGACCGACCACCTGCCCCCGTGGGCGTCCCCGAGCCGATGCGGATCAGCACGCCGACCCTCGTGGCGCCCGCCGGCTCGCACCGCAGGCGCTATGCCGTCGTCGCGGCTGCGAGCGGCGGCGCGGTCGTGGTTGCCGGGCTCGTCGTCGGCGTGCTCGCCCGCAACCAATGGAGCGATGCGAAGGCGGTGTGCGGCGGCACCGTGTGCGCGACCCAGGACGAGCTCGATCGCGCGACGGCGCTCGGCGATCGGGCGCGCTCGAAGGCAGGGCTCGCGACCGGCCTCGCGATCGGCGGCGGTGCCATCGCGGTGATCGGCGCGATCTTGTACGCGACCGCGCCGAGCGAGCATGCGGTCTCGGTGACCGCGCGCGTGAGCGGCCATGGCGCCGGCCTCGCCGTGCTCGGTAGGTTCTAGCTACGGAGTCGCGACGTTGATCACGGTCGAGTAGCCGGCGGTGATCGACACCGAGACTTCCTTGTGGACGCGCGCGACGTCGTTGACGAGCAACAGCGAGTGCGCACCCGCGGCGAGACGCAGCGATCGCTGTGGCGTGACCTTGTGAGTCGCCTTGCCGTCGACGTAGATCTCGCACGGCACGGTGGTCGAGATCTTGAGCGCGCCAACGTTGGCGGCGATCGCGGCCGCCTGGGCGGACTGGGCGGACGGCTTCGCGGAAGGTGCAGGCGCCGGAGCCGCCGCGACGCGCGGGGCAGCCGCGGCGCGAGGGGCAGTCGGCTGCTTTGCAGCGCGCGCGCCTGCCGGATGCCTCGGGGCGACGGGCGCCGGCGCGATCGCGGGTTGCGGAGGTGCCGCCGGACGAGCGGCCGGTCGCGGCGCAACTGCAGCGGGCGCGGGTGCGGCGGCGGCAGCGGGTGCGGCGACGGCAGCGGGTGCGGCGGCGGGTGCGGCGGCGGCAGCGGGTGCGGCGACGGGTGCGGCGGCGGCAACGGCAGCAGGTGCGGCAACGGCAGCGGGCGCGGGCTGCGCGACCGCCAGGGTCGGCGCTTGCTCTGCATGCGCGACGGTCGGTGCGTCATTCGTGTGCGCGGTCGCGTAGGTCAGGCCGGCGATCACGCCGAGCACCCCGACGACGAGCGCACCGCCGAATAGCACTTTGCGTCCGCGCGAGCTCGGCGCACGGCGCATCGCGATGCGATCGCTACCGTAGTTGTCGATGTACTGCGGCGCCGCGGCGACCGGGCCCGATGGACGCATCGGCAGCGGCTGTGGGATCGCAGCGGTGCTCGGCCGCTTTGGCGGTGGCAACGACGGGCGCGACGGGCGTGGACGCGTACCATCGGCAGCTCGCGACGCGGACATCGGAACGATCTCGCTCTCGACCGCGCGGTACGTCGGTCGCCAATCTTCGGCGAATGACGGCGCGACTCGAGCCATCGGTTCGGTAACATCGAGCTCGTCCAGGTCGCCGTACGCGTTCGGTAACATCGTGCCCTCCGAGTGGATAGACGCGCGGAGGCTATGAACAGTCGCACTGGAAGTCGAGCAAGAACCTACTTTCGACCTCATCTATTTGTAGCCCAGCTCACATCGGCCAGATCTGGCTCGGGGCGACCACAAAAAGGTGGACGGCTGGGGAAGCCGTCCGTCCCGTCGAGGCGACAGGATTCGAACCTGCGACCCCCAGACCCCCAGTCTGGTGCGCTACCAGGCTGCGCTACGCCTCGGGTGGGAGTCGACCTAGTAACTGAAAATCAGACCGGGGGCAAGCCAGTCGGCGACGCGCGCTCGCTAGACCGGCGGCAACCCGTTCAGAATGTTCTTGAGGACCTGGCTGGGCTTGAACGTCAGCACGCGGCGCGCCGGGATCAGGATCGGCACCGCGCGCTGCGGATCGCGGCCCATCCGGTCCTTCTTGTCGCGCACGACGAAGTTGCCGAAGCCGGAGATCTTGATCTTCTCGCCGCGCTCGAGCGTCTCCTTGACGACGTTGAACACCGTTTCGACGATCTCGGCGGCCTCTTTCTTCGAGAACCCACCGACCTTTTCGTAGACCGACTCGATGATGTCGGCCTTGGTCATGCGTGCCATATCGCGAACTTACCACGACTCCGGATCGAGTCCGAGCAGCGCCCGCAGGCCCAACCGACGATTGGAGTTAGCGCTGTTGCGCGGGCAGCTGCTCGATCAGCCGACCGACGATCGCGCCGTGCGCCCTGTCGACTTCGGCGTCGGTCAGCGTGCGCTCGGGCGCGCGATACGTGATCGACCACAGCATGCTCTTGCTGCCGCTCGCGACCTTGTCGCCGCGGTAATCCTCGAGCAAGCGGACGTTCGCGACGAGGGGCTCGCGCGCCTCTTCGATCACGGCGACCACGCGCGCCGCGGGGATCGCGTCGGCGAGCAACAGCGAGACATCCCGCGCCGAGCCCGGGAACCGCGCGATCGGCTGCATCTGCGCCGGAGGGCTCGCGGGCAGCGCGTCGAGATCGACTTCGAACGCGAACGCGGGGCCGGCGACGCCGAGCTTGCGCCGCACGTCTGGGTGGAGCTCGCCGAACCACCCGACCGGATTGCCGTCGTAGACGAGCTCGCCCGCGAGGCCGGGATGAAGATACGGCACCGTGTGAGTCGCGCGTACGACGATGCGATCGGCGCGCGAGCCCGCGACCGCACGCGCCGCGACCAGCGCGAGCGCCTTCACATCGAACGCGTCGTACGCGGCACCGTCGCCGATCTGAGCCGGCCGGCGACCGGCGAGCACGCCCGCGGCGATCTCCGGCTCGTCGGCGAGCTCGCTCGGAGGCCGCTCGCCGACGCCTTCCCCGCGGCGCAAGAACACGCTGCCGACCTCGAACAGCGCGACATCGGGGCGACCGAAGCTCTGGTTGCGCGCGATCGCGGCGATCAGGTTCGGCAGCAGCGACGTCCGCATGATCGCCTGATCGGCGGACATCGGGTTGCGCACGGCGATCGGTTGCGCGCGGCGGTCGGTCGCGGCGAGCCCGAGCGCGACGAGCCGCTCGACCGATTGGAAGCCATAGGTGATCGCTTCGGACGCGCCCGCCGCGGCGAGCGCGGCGCGAACGTGGTCGGCGCGCACCGGCTCGCGTGCCGGCTGCGCGGTTCGCATGTTCGGCAGCGTCGGGGTGACCTGATCGTAGCCGGCGACACGCAGGATCTCTTCGATGACGTCGACCTCGCGCGTGACATCGGCGCGCGCCGACGGCGGCGTGACGTCGAGGGCATCGCCAGCGGCAGCGCGCACCGCGAAGCCGAGGCGATTCAGCGCGGCGGTGGAAGCGGCGGCATCGAGCATCGGCACGCCGGTGAGCGAGCGAACGCGTGGCAGGCGAACCCGAATCGCACCGACGCTGCGCTTGCCGAGGTAGCGGTCGGCCGCCGGCGAGACGCCACCCGAACCGGTCTCCGCCATGAGTCGCGCCGCGCGCCGCGATGCGAAGTCGTTGAGCTCGGGATCGACGCCGCGCTCGAACCGCTGCGACGCCTCGGAGTGCAGCCCGAGCCGGCGCGCGGTCTTGCGCACGCTGAGCGGACGGAACGTGGCGCTCTCGAGCAGGATCCGCGTCGTCGTTGCCGAGACCTCGGTCTCTCGTCCGCCCATCACGCCGGCCAGTGCGACGCCGCGTACACCGTCGCGAATCACCAGGTCGGTCGCGACGAGCGTGCGCTCGATGCCGTCGAGCGTGACCAGCGTCTCGCCGTCGAGCGCGGGCGAGACGCCGACGTTCAGCGCGCCCGCCGTTGCGGCGAGGGTCGCGGCGTCGAACGCGTGCAACGGCTGGCCGAGCTCGAACAGCACGTAGTTCGTGATGTCGACGATGTTCGAGATCGGGCGAACGCCGACCGCACGGAGCCGCTGTGCGATCCGTCGCGGCGACGGGCCGACCTTGACGTCGACGAGTCGCGCGACATACCGCGCACACGCCTCGCCGTCGATGACCGCGAGCTCGATCGCGAGATCGCTGGCGCGCTCGAACGGCTGGAGGTCCGCATCGGGCGGTACGACCCTGCCGCCGAGCATCGCGCACAGCTCGCGCGCGACGCCGAGGTGGCCGAGCAGGTCGCCGCGATTCGGCGCGGCCTTGAGCTCGAGCACGTGATCGTCGAGCCCGAGCGCTTGTTGCGCGCTTGCCCCGAGCGGCGTGCGATCGTCTTGGGGCAACACGACGATGCCCGCATGATCCTCGGACAGCCCGAGCTCGTCCTCGGCGCACAGCATGCCGGGCGACTCGATGCCCTTGACCGGCTTGGCCGACAGCGTGAGGCCATTGGGTAGCTTCGCGCCGATCTGGGCCCACAACACCTTGCGGCCCGGCGCCGGCACGTTCGGCGCGCCGCACACGACCTGGGTCGCGGTTCCACCGCGCTCGGTGATGACCTCGACGAGCGTGAGCTTGTCGGCTTGTGGATGCGGCCGCTTCGCGACGACCTCGGCGACGACGACGCCCGAGAAGCCCGCTCCGAGATATTCGATGCCTTCGATCTCGGCTCCGCCGCCGGTCAGCGCACGCGCACCGTCTTCGACGGTCGGCATCGCGTCGAGGTCGCACAGCTCGAGCAACCAGCTCCACAACATCTTCACTAGAATTGCTCCAGGAAGCGAACGTCGCCTTCGTAGTAGTACTTGATGTCGTTGACTCCGTGGCGAAGCATCGCCATGCGCTCGAGGCCCATGCCGAACGCGAAGCCGGTGTACTTCTCGGCGTCGATGCCGACGTGGCCGAACACGACCGGATCGACCATGCCGCTGCCGCCGATCTCGAGCCAGCCAGTGCCTTTGCAGACCCGGCAGCCCGAGCCCATGCAGAACCGACACTGCATGTCGACCTCCGCCGACGGCTCGGTGAACTGGAAGTAGCTCGGGCGCAGCCGGATCTTCGAGATCCTCGCGAAAGAATCGCTGGACGAAGTGCAGCAGCGTGCCCTTGAGATCGCCGAACGAGATGCCCTCGTCGACCGCGAGTCCTTCGAGCTGGGTGAACATCGGGCTGTGCGTCAGATCGTCGTCGCGGCGATAGACGAGACCGGGCGCGATGATCCGGATCGGCGGCTTCTGCGTCAGCATCGTGCGGATCTGGACCGGGCTCGTGTGCGAGCGCAGCAGGATCTCTTCGCTGATGAAGAACGTGTCCTGCATGTCGCGCGCGGGATGGTCCTTCGGGATGCCGAGCGCTTCGAAGTTGTGCCAGTCGGTCTCGATCTGCGGGCCGTCGGCGACGACGAACCCGAGCTCGGCGAACAACGCGATCGCTTCGAGCCGAACCTGCGTGAGCAGATGGAGATGGCCTTCGCCGGTCGGGCGGGCCGGGAGCGTGACATCGACCGTGCGCGCGAGATCGGCTCGCGTCGCGACGTCCGCGAGCTCGCCGAGCCGCCGCGCGGTGAGATCTTCGATCGTCTGCTTGACCTTGTTCGCGGCGGCGCCGACCGCCGGCCGATCGCCGGCCGGCAGCTTGCCGAGCTCCTTCATCAGCTCGGAGACCTTCCCCTTCTTGCCGAGGAATTGCGCCTGCGCCGCGCGGATCGCGTGCTCGTCACCGAGCGGGGCGATCACGCTGTGGAACTCGTCGCCGAGGTGCTCGAGGTTAGCGATCAGCTCTGGTGAGGTCGTCATGGGTCCCTCAGGTCCGAAAACAAAACAGGCGGCTCAGGTGAGCCGCCGTCGGTACGCCTAGAACAGACGGCAGCAGCTATCCCGCGACGATCGCCTTGAACGCGACCGGGTCGCTGATCGCGATGTCGGCGAGCATCTTGCGGTTGAGCTCGATGTGCTGGGTGCCGAGCTTGCCGATCAGCTTGGAGTAGCTGATGCCGAGCACGCGCGACGCCGCGTTGATCCGCTGGATCCACAGCGCGCGGAAGTCGCGCTTCCGCTGCTTGCGCGAGCGGTACATGTGGAGCCACGCGTGCTGCACCGCTTCGTTCGCGATCGCATGGCAGCTCGAACGCTTGCCGCGAAAACCACTCGCCCACTTGAGCAGGCGGTTGCGACGGCGGCGGGCTTTGAATCCTCGTTTAGCGCGGGGCATGGTCTTCCTCTACGAGTACGGCAGCAACGCTTCGATCTGGTGGTGATGCGCGGGCGAGACGATCGCCGCGTTGCGGAGCTGGCGTTTCCGCTTCTTGCTCCGGTTGGTCAAGAGGTGGCGCTTGAACACGCGCGCGAACTTGAATTTGCCGGTGCCGGTCCGCTTGAACCGCTTCTTGGCGCCCGAGTGAGTCTTGACCTTCGGCATGGCTAGGAGGGCTGCTCTTATGCCCCAGAAGCGAGGTCAGGACAAGAGCGGAAAAGCCCTCGAATCACGAGAAATCGTCCGCGCGGCACTGTACGGGAGAGCGGTTCGGGCCGCGCGCCGCAAATTCGGTCAGTTACCGTTCGAGATTTCGACCGTGACGGTCGCGACCGCCGACGGCAGCGAGCGGTTGTAGGCCGTGTCGATGGCATCGACCACGTAGTGGTAAGTCCCGGCGGCGACCGAGGAGTCGGTGAATGCCGGCGTCGTCGATACCCCGATCGCGACGCCGTCGCGATAGACGTTGTAGCTGGCGATCGCGGCGTCGGGATCGCCGGGCGCGGTCCACGTCAGCGCGACCGTAGTGCCGGTCGGCGTCCCCGCAAGCCCGCTGGGCGCAGCCGGCCCGGCCGCACGACCCTTGCTCGAAAAGTACGGCGAGACGTCGGTGGCGGCGAAGTACGGATCGGCCACCATCGCCTCGTACGTGGTGAGCCCCTGCCCCTGGAGGTCGTAGTCGACCTGGCCCATCGCGCTCCACCACACGAACGCCTTCATCGCCGGGAACTGCTGCTTGACCGTCGAGTACGCGGTGGTGATCCACTCGGTCATCGGATCGGGATCGAGCTCGGCGTTGTAGCCGGCGCCGGTCTCGGCCTGCATCAGCGGCTTGCCGAGCGCCGCGGTCAGCGCGTACCAGTTCTGCACGGCCGCGTCGGCGCTGTAATCGGCGAGCATCGTGTCGCTCTTGTTGTAGTTGTCGTTCGAGATCCAATCGACGTAGTTGTTGCCCGGGTAGAAGTATCGCCACGTCACGTCGTCGGGCTGGTTCTTGCCGAACAGGTTCGCGGACGGGCCCCAAACCCATTGCACGTTGGTCGCGCCGGCGGTTTCGAACACGCCGACCACGTGCTGCCAGGTGGCGACGAAGATCGGTCCGGAACGTCGCGGGCTGCGACGCCGGGTTCGACGTGTTGAAGAAGCACATGTCGTCGGCGGTGTCGGTGAACTCCTTGAAGAACCGGATCATCACCGGCGTCTGCCAGCTCGCGATCGTCTGCGCCTCGGTCGTGAGCTCGGCATCGTAGACCCCGTTCAGGATGTCGGCGTACGACGCGCACGTGTTGGTGCCGTGGCTGTCCTTGTAGGCCACGGCCCACGAGATCAGCGGGATGACGCTCGTGCTGCGGTCGAGTGTCTCGTCCGCCTGGTTGAAGTCGGTGCCCCACACCTCGCGCTGGTTCTCGATCGCGACGCCTCGGCCGGTCGCGGTCGCGATGGTCGCGTTCAGCGTCTCGAACGAGTCGCTGTAGACGCCGATCAGATCCGGCAGTGGTGCGGGCGCATCGACTCGGGCCGCGTCGCCGCCCGGCGCATCGGCGCCGGCTTGGTCCGCATCGGGCGCGGAGGCACTCGGCGGCCGATAGCATGCGGCGAACGCGGTCAACGATGTGAGCGCGACGCGGTGTAACGACTGATAAGACATTCCAGTCCGAGCCGCGGCCTCGCTTCAACGGCTCGCGCAATGTCACAATCGCTACTGCGGCGTGAGGGCGCTCACGCCACCGCGTCATTCGGCGGCGGCGTCATCGTCCTCGTCGTCTTCAACGTCGGCGTTGATGTCCTCCTCGGACAGATCCTCATCGTCGTCTTCGACCGGCGGCACATGCGGCGCGACCTTGGCGCCGGGCGTGGCGTTCTTCTTCGCGGCTTCGGCGGCGATCTGCGCGGCGAGCTGAGCCTTCTTGGCTTCCTGCGCCTTGCGCACGACGCCGGGCTTCGGCGCGATCACCATGATCATGCGCCGGCCTTCCATGTTCGGCGTCGCTTCGACCGTCGCGATGTCCGCGCACATGTCCACGACCCGATTGAGCACGTTCATGCCGGTCTGCGGATGCGTGATCTCGCGGCCGCGGAACACGACGGCGAGCCGGACCTTGTTGCCGCCCTCGAGGAAGCGCCGGACATGCTTCACCTTGAAGGCCATGTCGTGCTCTTCGGTCTTCGGCCGGAACTTGATCTCCTTGGTCTCGACCGTCGAAGCGCGCTTGCGAGCCTGCTGCTTCTTCTTCGCTTCCTCGTACTTGTACTTGCCGTAGTCCATGATCCGGCACACCGGCGGAAACGCACGCGGCGAGATCTCGACGAGATCCAAGCCCCGCTCTTCGGCGAGGCGCAGCGCCTCGTGGGTCTGCATGACGCCGAGCTGGTCTTCCTCGGCGATGACCCGAACCTCGGGGACGCGAATCCGGTGGTTGATGCGAAGGCCCTGTTCGGGCCGGCGGCGATCGAATCGTCCTCCAGGCGGCCTAACGTTCATCGGCCGGACCCTGGATCGTCATCACTGGCTGCATGTACTTGGAAGTCTCCTGATGCCCTTGGCAGGGCGCCGTTGTACCTCACGCCCGGCCGCAAGTCTCGCGGGAATGGCCCTCAGCGCGAGGGCCTCGCCGGTAGCTCTCGCCTCAAGGAACCCGTGGCTTGAGGTCGGCAATCTCGCGCTCGCACCGGTCGACGCGAGCGGTGAGGCCGCGCTGACCAACCACGATCTTGTAAAGGCCGCGATTCACGGTGGTCAGCTCGGCGAGCTCGGTCGACAATCGCATGTCGCTCGTCACTACGTGACGGTGCAGCGAATCGAGCCGAAGATTGGTGTCATCGATCCGCGCACTCAAGTCGGCGCGCGTGCCCCGAATCTCGTCGCGGATCTCTCGAAGGATTTGAACTGTCAGCTCGCCGTCCATGCCGCGCCTCCAGTATAGCGTTGCACTCGACGACGATGCCGCCCCAGTGGCCGCATCGACGCGTGGTCATGTCCGAAATGGCCGGCACTCGTCCGAGCTTCGGACGGCACCGGACGGGTCGTAGGCACGGGGAGGATTGAACTCCCGACCCCTACCGTGTCAAGGTAGTGCTCTCCCACTGAGCTACGTGCCTGGGAGGCCGATCGAATACGCGATCGGCCCCGCGGTCGTCAACCGGGCGATCGGCGGAAACCGAGCCCGCCTTGCGGTTGCAGGCATGAACCGGCTGTCAGACAGCGGTAACGCTCCCGGCTTGCCGAACCCGCGATAACGAGCGTAGCCTTGTGGGGTTAGACAACCTTATCGCCCGCTCCGCGGGTCGGATGAACGTGGGGAGTGCGCCTGACATCAGTGTCATGGCAGAGCAAGCGTGATCCAGGTCGGACAGGTCCTCGACAAGTACGAGCTCTTGGAGCGAGTCGGCCAAGGCGGGATGGCGATCGTGTATCGCGGCACCGACCGCACGCTGAAGCGCACGGTCGCGATCAAGATCCTGCACAAGCACCTCGCCGACTACCAAGAGGCGCGCGATCGGTTCGCTCGCGAGGCCCAGGCGGTCGCGAAGCTGCGCCACGAGAACATCCTCGAGATCTTCGACTACTCGGCCAAGACCGACGAAGAGAGCTACATCGTCACCGAGTTCATCGACGGCCAGACGCTCAAGCAGTTCATCACCGAGCGGCCGATCGCGTTCCCCGAGGTCGGGGCGATGGTGATCATGCAGGTGTGTCGCGCGCTGGCGCACGCGCACGCGGTCGGCATCCTGCATCGCGACATCAAGCCCGAGAACATCATGATCCGCAGCGACGGGGTCGTGAAGCTGATGGACTTCGGGATCTCGCACATGGTCGACCTCGAGCGACTCACCGTGACCGGTCAGCTGCTCGGGTCGCCGGCGTACATGGCGCCCGAGCACGTCGAGGGCCGGCCGCTCGATTTTCGCACCGACGTGTTCGCGGCGGGCATCGTGCTGTACCAGCTGTGCGTCGGCAAGCTGCCGTTCGAGGGCAAGAACCCGCACGAGGTGCTGAAGCGCATCGCCGAGTGCAAGTTCGTCGATCCGCGCGTCGCGAACTCGCGGATCGGCAATCGGCTCGGCAAGATCATCTTGCGCGCGATGGCGGCGCTGCCGAGCGATCGCTATCCGGCGATCGGCGAGATGGTGATCGCGATCGAGAAGTATCTCGACGAGTCCGGGCTCGCCTCCGACAAGATCGCGGGCGAGCTGTGCCGGTACTTCAAGGCGCCGGGCGCGTACGAGCAAGCGCTGCGCGAACGGCTGGTCGACCACCTCGCGCGCCGCGGCAAGGAGCTGCTCGAGGCCGACGATCGGCAAGGCGCGCTCGACGTGTTCGATCGCGTGCTGACGATCGATCCCGAGAACGCGAAAGTGCTCGCGCTGCTCGACGGGATCAATCGCCGGCGCCGGCTGCGCGCCACGAGCCTCGCCGCGCTCGCGGTCGTCGCGGTCGCCGGCGCAGTGGTCGGCATCCAGCGCATGCTCGCGCCGGGCCCGCCCGAGCCCGGACCGGACCTCGTCGGTCCGCATCCGGCCGTGACGCATGGCCCGGTCACCCAGGTCGCGCCTGACGACAAGGCGCCGCCGCTGATCGATGCGGCGGTTACGGTCGATGCGACGCAACTCGCGGTCGTGATGCCGCGCCGCGATGGCGGGCATTCGGCCACGCCGAGCTCGCGCGATGCCGGAGTCGGATCGGGGGACGAGCCCGCGCCGATCGCGATCACCGTGAAGGTCAACCCGACCGGCGGGCAGTTCCATGTCGACGGCGGCGCGGCGCAACCGATCAAGGGCGACACGTTCCAAGTGACGGTCGCCGACAAGCCGATCGACGTCGTGGTCGAGAATCCGTGCTGCCAGAGCGACGATATCAAGCTCGATCGCGCGAGCGGGGTCACCCGATCGGTGACGTTGCAGTTGCGGCCGGCGTTGGTCGTGCCGAAGTGTGCGGTGCCTGGCGCGACCGCTTCGATCGATGGCCGGGACGCGACGCTCGGCGTCTCCGTGACGATTCCTTTCGACAGGAACGCGACCGAGTCGACGAAGAACGTCGACGTCGTGTTCACCGACGGCCGCAAGAACAGCACGCAGACCGTGCGCGCGAGCGCGGGAAAGATCACCGAGGTGAAGTGCGCGCTCTGATCATCGCGCTCGGCGTCGCGGTCGCTGCGAGCGCGCACGCGGTCCCGAGCCAGGACCTCGAGCGGGCGCGCCAAGCATTTCGCACCGGTCAGTTCGCGCTCGCGTTACCGCTCTACAACGCCCTGCTCTACCCCGAGCCCCAGCTCGCGAGCCGCGACGATCTCGCGTCCGCGTACGTCTCGCTCGGGGTGTGCCGGTTCATCGCCGGCGACATCGAAGGTGCGAAGCGCGAGTTCCGCGAGGCCTTGCGCCAGGACCCGAACCAGCAGATCGACGCGACGATCGTGACGAACCACGGCGCGATCGAGCTGTTCGATCGGACGAAGATCGAGATCGCGACCGCGGCAGATCGAGAACGGCAGCGGATCCACGACGCCGAGGAGCTCGAGCGGCAACGCCAGATCATCGCGAACTCGAAGATCGTCACCGCACACCAGTTCGGCCTCAACCTCGTCCCGTTCGGCGCCGGTCAGTTTCAAAACCACGACTATCTCAAGGGCGCGCTGATCGCCGGTGGGGAGGTCGCGACCGCCGCGACGAGCGCCGCGATCTGGGGCGTGCTCGTCAACCGCTACGGCCTGACCAACAACCACGTGCCGTTCCCCGATGGCCCGCACGTGCGGCTGCTGCAACAGGTCGAGATCGGGACCGGCCTCGGGTTCTTCGCGATCTACGGCTACGGCATCATCGACGCGATCCTCCACTACAAATCCGAAACGACGCGCCAGGCGAACGAGTCGGACTTCCCCGAGCTCGCGAAGCCGAAGCCCACCGCGCCGAAGAAGACGTCTTTCCATATCGTTCCGATGCTCGCGCCGAACAGCGCGGGCATCGGCCTTGCCTGGGAGAACTAGCTCATGCCGTCACTACGCCTCACCGCACCCGGCCAGCCGCCGACGATCTATCACCTGCACAAGAAGATCACGTCGCTCGGCTCGGGGCCGGACAACGACGTCGTGTTGCCCGATCCGCTCGTCGTCGACGGGTTCGCGGTCCACTTCGACGGCCAGACGTACACGGTGTTCGCGCCGAAGAAGACCGAGTTCGTCGTCAACGGCAAGAAGCGCAGCAAGCACAAGCTGACCCACGACGAGCGGCTGATCATCGGCTCGGTCGAGCTGCGGTTCGCGATGGTCGACGAGCAAGCGCCGGTCGAATCCGAAGCGGCCGAGACGATCGCCGACCTCGACGCCTACACGAAGCTGTTCGAGTTCAGCGATCGGCTGATGCACGTGCGCGATCTGACCGAGCTGCTCGACGCGCTGATGGACGCGGTCATCCAGATCACGAACGCCGACAAGGGCTTCCTGATCCTCGCCGAGGGCGAGACGCTCGACATCAAGGTCGCGCGCAACTTGAACCGCGAGAACATCGCGGACGCGGTCAGCCAGCTCAGCGACTCGATCATCGCGAAGGTCGTGAAGTCGCGCCGGCCGGTGATCATCTCGGACGCGATGAACGACGACGAGTTCAGCGCCGCGAAGAGCGTGATGCACTTGAAGGTGTCGTCGGTGATCTGCGTGCCGCTGCTCGATCGCGGCCGGCTGCTCGGGTTGATCTATGTCGGCAACGACTCGATCCGCGATCTATTCCAGGACCAGACGCTGCGCGTGCTGACCGTATTCGCGTCGCAAGCGGCGCTGATCGTCGCGAACGCGCTGCTGCTCAACGAGCTGCGCCACGACAACAAGCGCCTCGCCGATCGGCTCGAGGCGTATCGGTTCGGCGAGATCGTCGGCACGTCGCCGCCGATGCAGGCGGTGTTTCGCAAGGTCGAGAAGATCGCGCCGACCGACATCTCGGTGATGATCACGGGCGAGACCGGTACCGGCAAGGAGCTGATCGCGCGCGAGGTCCACAACCGCTCGCCGCGCGCCGGCAAGCCGTTCGTCACGATCAACTGCGGCGCGATACCGGCAAATCTATTGGAGAGCGAGCTGTTCGGTCACGTCAAGGGTGCATTCACCGGCGCGGTGTCGAACAAGCTCGGCAAGTTTCAGGCGGCGGACGGCGGCACGCTGTTCCTCGACGAGATCGGCGAGATGCCGATCGAGCTGCAAGTCAAGCTGCTGCGCGCGCTGCAGGAGAAGATCGTGTTCCGGGTCGGCGACACGCGGCCCGAGCCGGTCGACATCCGGATCGTCGCGGCGACGAACCGCGACCTCGAGAAGGAGATCGCCGCCGGCCGGTTCCGTGAAGACTTGTACTACCGGCTCAACGTCGTCGGCGTCGAGCTCCCGCCGCTGCGCGTGCGGGGCGATGACGTGCTCGTGATCGCGCGTTACCTCTTGTCGCGTTACTCGCGCGAGTACGACGCGAAGGTCAAAGGCCTGTCGCCGAACGCCGCGGTCGCGATCCGCAAGCACAACTGGCCCGGCAACATTCGCGAGCTCGAGAACCGGATCAAGAAGGCGATCGTGCTGTGCGAGTCGACCGTGATCGGGCCCGATGACCTCGGCCTGACCGGGGATGCGCTGCCGCAGATCCTCACGCTGCAGGACGCGAAGGACAAGTTCCAGCGCGACTACATCAACGAGGTGCTCGCGCTCAACAACGGCAATCGCACGAAGACCGCGCGCGACCTCGGCGTCGATCCGCGCACCGTGTTCCGCCACCTCGAGAAGGAGTCCGACGAACCCGAGCCACCGCCGGAGCCGATGTGACGGCCGTCCTATCCACCGGAGGCGATCGCCGCGACCGTCTATGACGTCGATGTCGGATCCACGCTCTCGGCCGACCCCGGATCATCGCGGTAACCCCGCGACACGATTCGTGCGATCGCCGATGGCGCGCACGCTGCATGTTGTCGGGCTCGCGCTCGCCATGCTGTCCGGTTGCTTTCTCCCACCGTCGCTGTCGGTCGACACCGGGGATGCCCAGACCGACTCCCCGCCCGCGATCCTCGCGATCAGCATCGACGGCAGCCCGGTCGCGGAGAACTCTGGGGTCGACTTCACGCAGAACGAGCCGAGCACGATGACGCTGACCCTGATCGACACCGATCTCGAAGACACGCTGTACGTCGACGTGTTCGTGAACTACACCCAGACGGACCCGAAGCCCGCGCGGGTGACCTGCACCGCCGGCCCGGGCGCGACCTCGCAGCGCACCGCGAGCTGCAACATGATGCCGCTGTGCCAGCACGACGATGTCGGCCAGACCGAGGATATGACGGTCGTCGTGTTCGACCGCGAGCCGTTGCAAGCGGGGACGCCGCCGTATCAAGGCACCAACGGCGGGCTGTCGACCCAGTGGTTCTTCCGGCTGGAGTGCTTCGCGCCATGACGTCCCGCGCCGCGCTGCTCGTGCTCGCGTCCGGCTGCCTCAGCGTGCCGTCGGCGTCGACCCCGGCGTGCACGGTCGACAGCGACTGCGCCGCGGGTGAGCAGTGCCAGGAGTCGACCTGTTGGGGCGATCCGCCGCCCGGCCCGTTCGTCGCGACCCTCGCGCCGCCCGCTTCGCGACCGGATCTCGCCGCGCGGGAGTATCAGTCATTCGATATCCCGCAGGACGGCAACGTCGCGGACTCGATGACCACGATGCTGCAGCTCGAATCGGCGAAGACGATCACCGGTCGGGTCGAGGCCGCATGCCCGATGGGCACGCCCTGCGATCGCACCTCGCTCGCCGCGACGATCACGGTCACCCGCGCGCCGAAGTTTGCGGGCGGTCGCGGCGTCGACCTCACGGCGAGCTCGACGCCGGGCCTCACGCCCGACGCCGGCGACTCGTTCACGGTCAACGTGCCGGAGTCCGACCCCGGCGACCCGCCGTTCGTCATCACGATCCTGCCGGCCGGACGCACGGAGGCCCCGCCGATGGACGGCACCGCGGCGGCGCAAGACGTCCCGCCGATGCGGGTCGAGCTCACCGCGGATCAGATCGGCGGCTCGCAGCTGTTCACGCTCGGCGGCGACACGCTGCCGGTGATCTCCGGCTCGTTGCTCGATACATACGGCACCGCGCTGCGCGATTACCGCGTCGTCGCGCGCGGCAAGTTCGGCACCGACACCGACACCAACGAGGTCTCGACGATCGACTACTCGACCGACGGCTCGTTCGCGATCACGCTCGCGGCGGGCGTCGTCGGCCCGATCGAGCTCGTCGCGACGCCGTACGCCGACGGCGCGGTCGCGCCGACGCTCGAGCGCATGATGCAACCGGTGACGTCGACCCAGAGCCTCTCGCAACCGACCGGGCTCGGCAATCAGGTCACGGTCAAGGTCGCGGTCACCGGCGTCGCGGGCGATGGCTCGGTCGGGCCGGTCAACGGCGCGCGCGTCATCGTCACCGGCACGTCGAGCACGATCGTCGACGGCAGCACGACCGCGGTGGTGACGTCGGATGTCACGACCGGCGACGACGGCGCTGCGATGGTGAGCGTGCTCGACGGCACGGCGTTCGCGACGACGTACACGCTCGACATCGTGCCGCCGGCTAATTCGAGCTCCGCGATCATCTTCGGCCAGGCGTTCGATGCGACCAAGCCGACGCTTCCCGTGCAGCTCGGCCCGCGGCTCAAGCTCCACGGCTACACGCTCGACTCGAGTGGCGCCCCGATCGCGAACGTGGCGGTCACCGTCACGCACGCGCCGCGGTTCACGTGGAATCTGCCCGCTGATCCGCAGGCGTTCCTCGCCGATATCCCGGCCTCGACCGCGGTCACCGATGCGGGCGGCGGCTTCGTCGTCTACGTCGATCCGATCGTCGATGACGTGTGGGGCGTCTATGACCTCGCGTTCGATCCGCCGACCGGCTCGGCATACCCTGCGTGGTCGCAGCTCGACTTCGAGGTCGATCACGTCCCGCTCTCGATCGAGCCCGCGATGACGGTGCCGACCACCACGATCCCCGACGCCGCGCACATCCACGGGCTGGTCACCGACACCGAAGGCGATCCCGTCCCCGGAGCCGACCTCCACATCTACCAGGTCCGCGATCAGTCGCTGTGCACGACGGTGTTGTACGCGCCGCCGGGCTGCTCTATCCCGGCGCAGGTGCTCGGCTCCGGCACCGCCGACGACATGGGCGAGGTCCGGCTCGTGCTCCCGAGGCCGTGATCGTCCTTGACCGACTAGGTCCCCGCGACTATGGTTCGCGCGACTTACAGGTATCGGATGATCACTGTTTCGACGAAGACCAGAGCATGTGAGGACGAATCCGTCCCGCATGCGCTCTGTCTCGGTAGCGCCACGCTAGGCCGCGATCAGCGACGTCGCTTGGTCCCGGCGAACCCTGGCTCCACGCACCGACCAGCCCTCCGACTGGATGATCTCGGAGACGACTTCACGTCCAAGGTTTTTCACGATGACGAATGGAACCGAGCCCACCGAGAACGGTGTGGCAGACGCGAGCCAGGCAGTACTGGCCGCGACGATCACGAGCACCCCGACCACCGAGCTCGCTGAGCCCGCCCCCGCAGAGCCGAAGCCTCCGAGCTTCGACGACTTCGGACTTCACCCCGACGTCAAGCAAGCGCTTGACGACATGGGCTACTTCACGCCCACCGCGGTCCAGGTCGCGGTGTTCAAGCCGGTCAGCGAAGGCAAGGACCTCATGGTCCAGTCGCGCACCGGCACCGGCAAGACGACCGCGTTCGGCCTGCCGCTGATCAACAAGATGGTGCCGACGCACCGCGCGCCGCAGGCGCTGTTGCTCGCACCGACCCGCGAGCTCGCGCTGCAAGTCGCCCGCGAGCTGACCCAGATCGGCAAGCACCGCGGCATCCTCGTCGAGGCGGTCTACGGTGGCGCGCCGATCGGCAAGCAGATCGCAGCGCTGCGCGACGGCGTCCACATCGTCGTCGGCACGCCCGGTCGCGTGCTCGATCATATCGGTCGCCGCACGCTCGACTGCCGCACGATCGAGACGTTCGTGCTCGACGAGTGCGACGAGATGCTGTCGATGGGCTTCCTCGAGGACATCGAGCGCGTCGTCGCGAACCTGCCGGAGAAGAAGCAGACGCTGCTGTTCTCCGCGACGATGCCCGATGAAGTGACGCGCTACTCGCGCCGTCACATGCGCGCGCCCGAGAATATCTCGCTGTCGCGCGACTCGGTGTCGGTGTCCGACATCCACCACGCGTACTACATCGTCAGCGGCATCGCGCGTAGCCGCGACTTGTTGAAGATCTTGTTCGCCGAGAATCCGGAGAGCGCGATCATCTTCTGCAACATGCGCGACGAGACGACCGACGGTCGCGAAGTTCTTGCAGAAGCAAGGGCTCGACGCCGAGCCGCTGTCGAGCGACCTGTCGCAGGCCGATCGCGAGCGCGTGATGGGCCGGATGAAGCAGCACAACCTGCGCTTCCTGGTCGCGACCGACGTCGCCGCGCGCGGCATCGACATCACGAACCTGTCGCACGTCATCAACTTCTCGGTGCCCGAGTCGCCGGAAGTGTATGTCCACCGCACCGGCCGCACCGGGCGCGCCGGCCTCAAGGGCACCGCGCTGTCGCTCGTCGGACCGCGCGAGCTCGGCAACTTCCGCTACGTGCGGTTGCAGTTCGGGATCAAGCCCGAGGAGCGCCTGCTCCCCAAGGACGACATCTTCGTCGGCAAGCTCAAGGTGCCGCTGCCGCCGATCGGCGCGCCGACGCCGCCCGACCCGGTCCAGATCCTGATTCGCGGCGTGCCGGCGACCACCGCCGGGATCAGCGAGCTCGAGAAGCAGATCTTCGAGAAGCTGCTCGCGAGCTCGAACGGCCGGCGCGTGCTCACGCAGCTCGTCGCCGACAAGCTCGATCAACTGAGCACGAAGGCCAAGCCGAAGCGCGAGCGGCCCGAGCGCAGCGAGCGCACCGAAGGTCACGCCGAGGAGCGTGACGCACGCGGTCCCGGCGAAGAGCGCGGCGAGCGCCCGCGCTTCGATCGCGACCGCCCCGAGCGTGGCGAGCGTGGCGATCGGCCGCGGTTTGGCGGCGACCGCGGCGACCGGCCGCGGTTCGGCGAGGATCGCGGCGACCGGCCGCGGTTCGACCGCGACCGCGGTCCGCGCGGCGAAGGCGACCGCGGTCCGCGCGGCGAAGGCGGCGAAGGCCGTCGTGACTTCCGCGACCGCGGCGAGCGGCCCGCCGAAACCGCGCGCCCTGCCGAGGGTGCGCGTTCGACTGAAGGCGGCAGCGACCGTCCGAACGGTGAGCGGAGCGATCGCCCGAACGGCGAGCGCAGCGACCGTCCCAACGGCGAGCGCAGCTTCGATCGCGGCGAGCGGCGCGACTACCGCGACCGCAACCGCGACCGGGGCGATCGTCCCGAGCGCGGCGAGCGTCACGAAGGTGGCGAGCGCAACGATCGCAGCGAGCATCGCGATGTAGCGCCGGCGACCGAGCCGGCGATCGCGGTGACCGAAGCTGCCGCGCCGGCGAGCGCGGATACGCGCCCCGAGCGCAACGATCGCGACCGCGAGCGTGGCCGCGGTGGCCGCGACCGCGACCGTCGCGACTATCGCGACCGCGACCGCGGTGATCGCCCGATCGAAGCTGCTGCACCGGCGCCCGTCGTCGCTGCTCCGGTCGTCGCCGCTCCTGCCGCACCGGTCGAAGTGACCGAAGTGCTGCCGAAGGTCGATGACGTCGCGCGCGCCGCGCTCGATCGCGCCGACCGCGGCAAGAAGCGTGGGGCGAAGTCCGAACCGACCGCCGACACCCAGGAGTTCTGGGAGACCTGGGCAGCCGAAAAGTCGACGCGCAGCGAAGCCGAGCCGGTGAAGCCGGCCGCACGCGCTGCCCGCGAGACCGAGGCCGAGCCAGCCGTGGCCGAAGGCCGCCGTGGTCGCGACCGCGTCAAGAGCCGCAAGGACCCGAAGGACACCAAGGACGCGAAGCCGGCGAAGGACGACAAGCCGGAGCGCGGGCGCGTCAAGCGCGACACGACGGTGACCCCGCCGGCCGCGGTCGCCGCGAACGGCGATGGTCAGACTCGCCTGTTCATCAGCCTCGGCAAGAAGCACGGCGTGACGGCCGATGATCTGCGCAAGCTGCTGTCCGGACCGATCGGTGGCGACGCCGCGCGGATCGGCTCGGTCAGCCTGCGCGATTCACATGCGCACGTCCGGGTGCCCGAGGATGTCGTCGAGGCGATCATCACCGGGGTCCACGGCACGAAGCACAACGACCACAGCGTGACGGTCGAGCGCGCTCGCGCGTAACTGCGTCGGCTCATAGACGGGGCCCCGTTCATGCGGGGCCTCAGTCGTTTTCGGTCTGAATCAGATCGCGTACGTGCACGATCTGCCCTCCCCGAACGTCGGGGCGTCTCTCGCTTGACGACTGAACATCTGCTCCGTAGGGTGTCGGTCCATGGCGCGTAGCTCGATCGGCCCGGGTCGCCACCAGCCAGCCCGGGAGCCCGACACCATCGTGGTCGAGGGTGCACGCGAGCACAACTTGATGGTCGATCGGCTCGAGCTGCCCAAACAGCAGCTCGTCGTGATCACCGGGCCGTCGGGCTCGGGCAAGTCGTCGCTCGCGTTCGACACGCTGTACGCCGAGGGCCAGCGTCGCTACGTCGAGTCGCTGTCCGCCTATGCGCGCCAGTTCCTCGGCCAGATGGAGAAGCCGAAGTACGAGCGGATCCGCGGGCTGTCGCCGACGATCGCGATCCAGCAGAAGAGCGCGTCGAGCAATCCGCGCTCGACCGTCGGGACGATCACCGAGATCTACGATTACCTGCGCGTGCTCTACGCGCGCGCCGGCGAGCAGCGTTGCTACACTGCGACGGACCGGTCGGTGCGCGCACCGCCTCCGAGATCGTCAACGAGCTCGCCGCGCTGCCGGACAAGACCCAGGTCACCGTGCTCGCGCCGAAGTCGGAGAACCGCAAGGGCGAGTTCCGCGAGCTGTTCCCCGAGCTGCGCAAGGCCGGGTTCGTGCGCGTCCGGATCGACGGCATGATCGTGCGGCTCGAGGACGTCGAGGGCCTCGACAAGAAAAAGAAGCACTCGATCGAGCTGGTCATCGATCGCATCTCGATCTCGAAGGCCGACAAGGGACGGCTCACCGACTCGGTCGAGACCGCGCTGCGCGAAGGCAAGGGCAAGCTGATGGTCGAGGTCGCAGGAGAAAAGATCCCGCGGACCTACTCCGAGGACAACGCGTGCCCGAAGTGCGGGATCGGCTTCCCCGAGCTGTCGCCGCAGAGCTTTTCGTTCAACTCGCCGCTCGGCATGTGCGTCGCGTGCAACGGGCTCGGCGAGCGGCTCGCGGCCGATCCGGATCTCGTCGTCCCCGATCCGACGCGGTCGATTCGCGACGGCGCGGTCGCGGTATGGGGCGAGGCGATCGCGAAGGACTCGGGCTGGACGTCGAACATCGTCAACGCGCTCGCGAAGGCGTTCAAGATCGATCTCGACAAGCCGTGGAACAAGCTCGGCGACAAGCAGCGCGAGGTGCTGATGCACGGCACCGGCGACAAGCGCGTCAACGTCGCGTGGGAAGGCCGCCACTCCGCCGGCGAATGGGCGATGCGGTTCGAAGGCATCATCGCGCAGCTCGAGCGCCGCCATCGCGAGTCGGCGCAGCGATCGCACGAAGGCGCACTACGAGCAGTTCTTCCGCGCGATCCCGTGCAGCGACGTGCAACGGCGCGCGCCTGCGTCCGGAGTCGCGCGCGGTGTTCGTCAACGGGCAATCGATCGTCGTGGTCACGAGCATGACAGTGCGCGCGGCATGGGACTGGTTGGCCGCGATGAAGCTGACCGGCTCGCGCGCGCAGATCGCGGGCGAGGTGCTCAAGGAGATCCGCGCGCGGCTGACGTTCTTGCTCGACGTCGGCTTGGACTACCTGACGCTCCATCGCGGCGCCGGCACGCTGTCGGGCGGCGAGGCGCAGCGCATCCGGCTCGCGTCGCAGCTCGGCAGCGAGCTGTCGGGCGTGCTGTACGTGCTCGACGAGCCTTCGATCGGGCTCCACCAGCGCGACAACGAGCGGCTGATCCGCACGCTGCACCGGCTGCGCGACCTCGGCAACACGGTGCTCGTCGTCGAGCACGACGAGGCGACGATCGAGGCGGCGGACTGGGTCGTCGACTTCGGTCCGGGCGCCGGACGCCACGGCGGGCGCGTCATCGCCGAAGGCACGCCCGAGCAGATCAAGGCGTCGCCCGAATCCCTGACCGGGCGGTTTCTGTGCGGCGTCGAGCGGATCGACGTGCCCGAGACGCGCCGGCGGCCGTCGAGCTGGGTCAAGCTGACCGGCGCGCGCGAGCACAACTTGAAGAACGTCACGGTGGAGATTCCGCTCGGCGTGATGGTCGCGGTCACCGGCGTGTCGGGAGCTGGCAAGTCGTCGCTGATCAACGCGACGCTGTTTCCGGCGCTCAACCGCATGCTGCATCGCTCGACCGAGCGCGTCGGGCCTTACGACGAGCTCACCGGCCTCGGCAAGATCGACAAGTGCATCGTGATCGACCAGCAGCCGATCGGTCGAACGCCGCGCTCGAACCCAGCGACCTACACGAAGGCGTTCGACCTGATCCGCGAGCTCTACGCGCAGATGCCGCAGGCCAAGACCTACGGCTACGCGGCCGGTCGGTTCTCGTTCAACGTGTCGGCGAAGCAAGGCGGCGGAAGGTGCGAGGCGTGCGAAGGCGCCGGCGTGCGCGAAGTCGAGATGCACTTCTTGCCGAACGTGTTCGTGACGTGCGAGGTCTGCAAGGGCAAGCGCTACAACGACGCGACGCTGCGCGTGACTGTACAAAGAGAAGTACGATCGCCCAGATCCTCGACACGCCGGTCGACGAAGCGCGCGGAGCTGTTCAAGCATCACAAGCAGCTGTCGCGGATCATGCAGACGATGGTCGACGTCGGTCTCGGCTACCTGTCGCTCGGCCAACCGGCGACGACGCTGTCCGGCGGCGAAGCGCAACGCGTCAAGCTCGCGCGCGAGCTCGCCCGCGTCCAGACCGGCCGCACGCTGTACCTGCTCGACGAGCCGACGACCGGCCTGCACTTCGGCGACGTCAAGAAGTTGCTCGAGGTGCTCAACCGGCTCGTCGACGCTGGCAATACCGTGCTCGTCATCGAGCACAACCTCGACGTCATCAAGACGAGCGATTGGATCATCGACCTCGGGCCCGAAGGCGGCGATGCCGGCGGCGAAGTGATCGCGGCGGGCACTCCCGAGCACGTCGCGCAGGACGCGAAGAGCTACACGGGCCAGCACGTCAAGCCGTTGCTCGAGCGCACGCGCAAGAACGCGAAGCGCCGGGCCTCCGCCGACGAGCTCGAAGCGAGCGCCTAACCCGCTACCGGAACGCGATACACACGACCGGGTCAGCCAGTCATGCGCGAAACATCACGTCGCTGCGCAGCACGTACTTGACGCCGGTTCGAACGACGCTGCCCTCGTGAACGAGCATGTGCTGGAACAGCAGCGCGCTGCCGGTGGTCGGCTTCACGACCTCGTCGTAGTCGAGGAACGTCGTCTCGCCACCCGAGAAATCGTCGTTGAGATAGACCATGAACGTCAACAAGCTACGCTCGTCGCGCGAGCGCTCGAACGAGCCGTCGCGGTGCGGTGCAAACCGTTGCCCGGGCTCGTAGCGATAGCAGCGAAACCGCTCGTTCAAGCCGATCGGCTTCATGTCGCACAGCGATGCGGGCAACGACGACGCGACCCGATCGAACAGCGCGCGAGCGAGCGCAGGGTCGTCGAACATCACGCGCTTGTTGTTGCGCACGTCGGGGCGCATCACGATGCCCGCGGCGGTCGACACCGGCGCGTCTTCGGGCCCGAGCGCCTCGATCCGCTCGATGAGCTGCACGCACTGCGCGCCGGGCATTACTTCCGGCAGCGTGAACGCGAGCGGACCGCGGAGATCGAAGCTGTCGCCGTCGATGTACGGTCGTTGCATGCCGCGGATGATGACGTCCATGGCTATTCGTGTACAATGAACATTAACAAGCGCAAGCGCGATTCGAGAGCCAGCAACCGTGCGTCACGGCAGATTGCTCGCGATATCGTCGGCCGTCCCGAACACGCCGTCGGGACCGGCGGACGTCACGGTCAACCGCGAATTGCTGCACGCGCCGCGGAAGTGATGATTCCATTCGTCGTTCAACGAGCCGAGCACGTGGTGGAACGCCACCACCGTCTGGTCGCAACCGGCGTGGTGGTCATGGCGCCAGTCGGACAGGCCCACGAACGCGATCCAATCCACGGTGTGCTGAACGCCGCGGATCTGTTCGGCGAGCGATCGCTTCGCGTTGTTGCGATGGTGAACGAACCAGCCGGTGCCGGCGATCGTGACGATGATCAACAGGGTCTTCTTGAAACGGGTCATGACCGACCGTAGAGCAAGCGCGCGGCCGGCCCCGCGACCGCGATAACACCGCGATCGCACGTCGTCGAACGTGCATCAGTTGCCGAACCGGCAGATCCACCGGTCCCGTCCGCGCCACCGCGGCGCGCGGGCAGCCGTCTACAGCTCGTCGCCGGCGAAGGTCAGCACGTCGTCGATGGTCGGCGCGCCGGTCGCGAGCATCACGAGCCGATCGAACCCGAGGGCGATCCCTGCCGACGGCGGCAGGCCTTCGTGAAGCGCGGCGAGCAGCTTGGCGTCGAGCGGATAGACCGGCTTGCCGCGCGTGGCGCGATCGCGCAGCTCGGCCTCGAACCGCGCACGCTGCTCGACCGGATCGGTGAGCTCGTCGAACGCGTTCGCGAGCTCGATGCCGCCGACGTATGCTTCGAACCGCAGCGCGGTCGAAGGCGCATCGGGCTTGCGGCGGGCGAGCGCGGCGAGCGGCGCTGGCCAGTCGACGAGGAAGATCGCATGATCGAGCTGCGCGAGCTTCGGCTCGACGCGCGCGACGAACGCGGTGAAGAACACGTCGTCCCACGCGAGGCCGTCGGCGAGCTCGATGCCGGCGGCGCGGACCTTCGCGCCGAGCGCGGCGGCCGATTCGTCTCCGCCGACCGCGACGCCCGCCCAGTCGCGCATCGCATCGCGGACCGCGACCTTGGCCCAGGGCGACGCGATCGCGATCTCGCGCCCGCCGACGCGAGCCGTGGTGCCGCACGCGGCTTGCGCGAGCTGCTCGACATCGTCCGCGATCGCGTCGAGCGACTCGTACGCGCGATACCACTCGACCATCGTGAACTCGCTCGAGTGCTGTGCGCCGCGCTCGTTCGCTCGGAAGCATCTGCAGACCTGAAGATCCGCTCGAATCCGCCGGCGAGCAGTCGCTTCATCTGATACTCGGGCGACGTGATGAGATAACCGTCGCCGGCGCGGACGGCCTCGAGATGGAGCTCGAGCCCCGGGCTCGGCACGAGCAGCGGCGTCTCGATCTCGAGAAAGCCTCGCCGCTCGAAGAACGCGCGCAGCTCGCGCAACACCCGCGCGCGCTCGCGCAGCCGATCGAGCCGCAGCCGCGGCAAGCGCATGACCTCGCTGCCGGGCGCCGGATAATCGCCGCCCGTCCACGCGCGCGCGACGCGCTCGTCGTCGACCAGGTCGCCGGGCTTCCACCCGGGCCGTGCGGTCAGCCGCGCATCGCGACGCTCGCCACGCACGACAGCGACATCGCCATCGATCGCGAGCACCCGCCCTTTCATCGGCGCTCTAGGTCTTCGTGACGCGCTCGACGTACTCGTGCGTGCGCGTATCGATCTTGATCAGGTCGCCGACCCGAATGAACAACGGCACGTCGACCGATCCGCCGGTCTCGACCGTCGCCGGCTTCTTGACGTTGCCGCTGGTGTCACCGCGCACGCCGGGCTCGGAGGCGGTGACCTCGAGGAACACGAACGTCGGGAGCTGGACATCGATCGCGCGCTCGTTGAAGAACAGCACCGTGCACGGCAAGTTGTCCTTGAGCAGATCGGCGGCTTTGCCGACCATCTCCGCGCTGACCGAGACCTGCTCGTAGTTGCTCTGGTCCATGAGCACGAGATCGGTGCCCTCTTTGTAGAGGAACTGCATCTCGCGCTGATCGACGTTCGCGGGCTCGAGCTTCTCGCCCGATCGGATGTTGATTTCCTTGGTCTTGCCGTTGAGTAGGTTCTTGAACACCGTCCGCGTGAAGGCCGCGCCCTTGCCGGGCTTCACGAACTGGAACTCGACGATGGTCCACGGGTTGCCATCCATCAGTACCTTGAGGCCCTTGCGAATATCGGACGTGTCGTACATGGCGCCGGGCGGTTTACCCCGCGCTGCGTGGGCCTGTCAAACCCAGAATCCGTCGAGAACGCGGGCGTTTGCGCCTTGCCGGTCGCGCGATCGTGTGCGATCTCAACCGCGTGGACGCCTCGTCACACTACCGCCAGCTCGTCCAGCTCGGGCGGGACGAGTTTTTGGCGGCCGCGGCGCCGGCCGCGCTCGTCCGCCACCGGGTCGAGGCGGTCGACGCGGCTGCCAGCGGAGCGTCGACGATGACGCTCGACGACCAGCTCGACGACCACAGCGAAGAGACGCTCCCCCACGGCAAGGATCTGCCCGATCAGGTCGAGCTCGAGGTCTACCCGCTGAGCAAGAAACCGGGCGCGTCGTTTCCCGATCGGATCACGATCGGACGCACCAGCAACAACGACATCGTGATCATCGACAACTCGGTGTCGCGACTGCACGCCTACGTGCGGCGCGACGGCGCGGCGTGGCTCGTCGCAGACGCCGGTTCGAAGAACGGCAGCTCGGTACGCGGTGCGACGCTCGAGCCGCGCAAAGAGCAACCGCTAGCGTCGCGGATGATCGTTCGGCTCGGCGACGTGGACCTCACGTTCTACATCGCGGCCGATCTATATGCCGCGCTCGGAGGCGTATGACCGACTGGGATCAACGGCAACTGTGTCCAGACGGGAGCTGCACCGGGCTGATCGGCAGCGACGGCCAGTGCAAGGTCTGCGGCCGCGCCGCGCCGAACTGGGGCGACGAGCGCACGCGCGGGCTCGCGACCGACGATGAGGACGACTCCGAGGACGAGGATGAGGACGAAGGCGATGACGACGAGGCCCCCGACGCGCAGGCCGCGGACGACGACGCAGACGAGGAAGATGACGACAAGCCACACGCCGCCGACGACGACGCCGCGTACGAGTGGTCGCGCCGCAAGCTGTGCCCGGACGAGGCGTGCGTCGGCGTGCTCGGCGCGAACAACAAGTGCAAGGTCTGCGGCAAAGGGCCGGGATGACCCGCGTCACGATCGTCGGCGCGGGCGGGCTCGGGGGCCCGATCGCGTTCGCACTCGGAGGCGCGGGGCTCGAGCTGTCGATCGTCGACCCCGACGTCGTCGAGCTGTCGAATCTGCATCGCCAGATCCAGTTCACCGCCGCCGACATCGGCCATGCGAAGGCGCCATTGCTGGCAGCGGCGGTCGTCGCGCGTGGCGGCCGAGCTCGCGGTTACCAGCTCGCGTGGAGAGCCGAGGATGCCCACGAGCTTGCCGGCGATCTGATCGTCGATGCGAGCGACAGCCCGACCACGAAGTTCGCGGTCGCGGATTGGGCGGTGGCGACCGGTCAGCCGTACGTGATCGCGGCGGCGCTGCGCTTCGGCGGCAATGCGTTCGCCGGCGCACCGGGGTCGGCGTGCTATCGCTGCCTGTTCGAGGAGCCCGCGATCGCCGAGACGTGCGACGGCGCCGGCGTGCTCGGTCCGGTGGTCGGCGCGATCGGCGGGGTCGCGGCCGCGTTGGCGCTCGGTCTGTCGTACGGCGAGCACGGCCACGCCGGCTCGATCTTCACGTTCGATGATCTGCGGACCTCGACCGAGCCGCGCATCGTCAAGCTCGCTCCACGCGCCGGTTGCCCGGCCTGTGCGCGCGCGCCGCGACGGGTCGAGGCGGCGCATGCGTGACGAGCAGGTCACACGCTACGCTCGACACATCCAGCTCGCCGACATCGGCGAAGCCGGCCAGACCGCGCTGACGGTCGCGCGCGCACGCCTGCCCTTGCGCGAGAGCGCCCCGGCGGCGGAGCTCATCGCCGCGAGCTATCTCGCCGCTGGCGGCGTCGGCACGATCGCGGTGGCGAACGCGACCGACGAGCAGCGTGCCGCGCTCACCGCGCTCGGGCCTGATTCGCGGATCGTCGAGCGCCTCGACGACGCAGGTTCGCCTCGGGGCGGCGGCGTCGACGTGACGCTCGCGCAACGCCCGGCCTGGTGGCCGGCGGCGATCGGCGATCAGGTCGCCCTCGCGTTCTGGCGCGGTAGCGTCGCGGCGGCGGCGTGGATGGTCGCGACCGCGAGACGGTGATGGCCGTCGTCATCTCCCCGCGAGCTCGCGCCGAGCTGTTCGAGCGAGCCGCGGCCGCGCGCAGCGTCGAGTGTTGCGGCTATCTCGTCGGGCCGCGCGGCGCCGAACAGATCGACACGGTCGTCGCATGTGACAACGCCGCCGCCGAGCGCGCGACCCGGTTCGCGTTCGGCGATGCGGATCTGCTCGCGTTCGTGCGCAGCTTCGACTCCGACCGCCCTGCCCGCGCGATCTATCACTCGCATCCGAACGGGCGCGCGTACTTGTCCGAGACCGACCGCGCGGTGGCCGCAACCCGAGCCGGCCCGGTCTACCCGGTCGACCACATCGTGATCGGCGGCGACGAGGCGAAGCACTTCGCGTGGTCGGCCGTCGCGAGCGACTTCGTCGAGATCGCCCGCTGGCGTGCTACGGTTTCGCCGATGTCCGAGAAGCTCGACGCGCTCTCCGCCGCGCTCACCGACTATGGCCGCCTCGTCGTCGCGTTCTCGGGCGGCGTCGACTCGGCGTTTCTGCTCAAGGTCGCGATCGATGCGCTCGGCGACCGCTGCCACGCGATCACGGCGGTGTCGCCGACGATGGCGCGCTCCGAGATCGACGATGCGCGCGCACTCGCCGCCGAGCTCGGCCTCGGCGATCGCCACCACGTCGTCGAGTCACACGAGCTCGAGGTCCCGGGATTCGCCGACAACCCCGCGCACCGCTGCGCGCTGTGCAAGACCGAGCTCATGGACATCGCGGCTCCACTCGCGGCTCGACTCGACGCGCCGGTCGCGCTCGGCACGAACGTCGATGATCTCGGCGACGTCCGCCCCGGCATCGCCGCGGCCCGCGATCGCGGTGCACGGATGCCGATGGTCGACGTGCAGCTGACGAAGCTCGAGATCCGCGCGCTGTCGAAGCAGCTCGGCCTCCGTACCTGGGACAAGCCCCAGCTCGCCTGCTTGTCGTCCCGGTTCCCGTACGGCACGCAGATCACGCCGGACCGCCTGCGCCGCGTCGATGGCTTCGAGGACGCGCTGCGCGCGCTCGGGTTTCGTCAGGTCCGGGTCCGCTTCCATGACGCGATCGCGCGACTCGAGCTCGACCTGGCCGAGCTGGCCCGGCTCGTCGAGCCCGGCGTGCGCGAAGCGGTCGTCGCCGCCGGCAAGAAGCTCGGGTTCACCTACGTCGCGGTCGATCTCGCCGGCTTTCGTTCGGGCTCGCTCAACGAGCTGCTGCCGCTCGGAGTCCGGAAGTCGTCGTGACCCGCGCGCTGCTCGTGCTCGTCGCGATCGCGGGCGTCGCGGCCGCAAGGACGACGCCGAAGAAGCAAGACGTCGCCAAGCAGACGCATCACGGCGCGGTGCCGGTCGCTGGTACGAAGCCGGCGAAGCTCGTCAACCTCTACAACCAGTGGACGCACGAGTGGCTCGCGGTAGATCCCGCCGCGCTGCCGTCGCAGGCGACCGTCGATCATTTCCTGCGCGATCACTACACGAACAAGTGGACGCATATGGATCCGAAGCTGCTCGGATTTCTGATCGCCGCGGCCACGAGCTTTCACGCCGACGTCGTCGAGGTCGTGTCGGGGTTTCGCCACCCGAAGTACAACTTGATCCTTCGCAAGAAGGGCCACCAAGTCGCGCGCGACAGCCAACACACGCATGGCAACGCGGTCGACTTCTACATCCCGAACATCACGACCCAGCAGCTCCACGCCTGGGCGAAAGCGCAGCACGCCGGCGGCGTCGGACTCTATCTCGAGAGCAAGTTCGTCCACATGGACACCGGCCCGGTGCGCTACTGGTCTGGCGACTAGCGCTCCGCCGCCTTCTGATCGACAATGGCTCATGCGCGCAGCGCTCACCGTGCTGTTAGCGGCGTGCTCCTTTCATCCGCCGGGCGAACAACCGCAGCTCGACGCACCGGCGCCGCACGATGTGCGCGCGAACGACAGCCGCGTTGCGGACGCCATGGGCGATTCGTTCGTCGCGCGCGACTGCGCGCTCGAAACCGACGATGGCAGCCTCGACAAGTCGGGCACGACCGGCGACAACGGCGGGTCGCCGAGCGCATCGATCGAGTGCGACGCACCGACCGATATGATCGTCGGGATCGCGTTGCAGATCAGCAATCAGAACACCGTGTACGGCGGGAGGTCGGCGCTCGCGATCGACATCTCGTGCGCGCCGGTCACGGTCCACCCGGACCAGTCCGCGACGGTCGGCACGATCTACACGCACGAGGCGTCCGGCCTCGGCACGTATATGTGGTCCCCGGCGACGCTGACCTCGACCGCGCAGTGCGCCGCGGACTCCGTCGTGACCGGGATCGATGCTCATACGACCGGCTCGAACGATATGTTCGAGGACGTCACGATCACGTGCTCGCAACTCGGCCCCGACGGCGCGCTGACCGGCAGCACCGCAGCGATCTACATCGCCGGTTCGCAGACCGACGCCCAGGGCGATACGCCAGCCTCGTGCAACACCGGTGACGTGCTGCGTCGACTCGATCCCGACACAGGCGCCGGCCTCGATTCGGTCACGCTGCGCTGCGCGCCAGCGCAATGTCAGCCCTGACCGGCGGTAGGATGGCAGGATGTCGCCGTGGGCTTGGCTAACCATCGGCTTCGCCGCATTCCTCGCGCTCGTTGCCGTGCACGACCTGACGCAGAAGCGCCATGCGATCCTGCGCAACTTCCCGATCGTCGGTCATTTCCGCTACTGGCTCGAAGCGATCGGGCCCGAGATCCGGCAATACATCGTCACCTCGAACGACGAGGAGCGGCCGTTCTCGCGCGATCAGCGGCGGTGGGTCTACTCGTCGGCGAAGAAGGAGAACAACTACTTCGGGTTCGGCACCGACAACGACATCGAACGCCCCGGCTACATCTTGATCCGCCACAGCGCGTTTCCGATCCACGTGCCACACCCCGGCGAGCACGGACACGATCCGTCGTACAAGCTGCCGTGCATCCGCGTGCTCGGCGGCTATCGCGAACGCAAGCTCGCGTTCCGGCCGACGTCGATCGTCAACACGTCCGCGATGAGCTACGGGTCGCTGTCGTCGTCGGCGGTCGAGGCGATCAACCGCGGCGTCGAGCTGGCGGGTGCGCTCCAGAACACCGGCGAAGGCGGCATCTGCGAATTCCACCGCAAGGGCGGCGAGATCATCTGGCAGATCGGCACCGGCTACTTCGGCTGCCGCAACGCGAACGGCTCGTTCTCGATCGAGCGCTTCCTCGAGTCGGTCGCATCGGCGAAGGTCCGCGCGATCGAGATCAAGCTGTCGCAAGGCGCGAAGCCCGGGCTCGGCGGCGTCCTCCCTGCGGCGAAGGTCACGCCGGAGATCGCGAAGATCCGCGGCATCCCTCTCGCGAAGGACTGCATCTCACCGGCGCAGCACTCCGCGTTCTCCGACACGTCGAGCATGCTCGACTTCATCGAGATGATCGCCGATCGCACGGGCTTGCCGGTCGGGATCAAGAGCGCGGTCGGCGACCTCGGGTTCTGGCGCGACCTCGCCCAGCAGATGGGCAAGACCCATCGCGGTCCAGACTTCGTCACGATCGACGGCGGCGAAGGCGGCACCGGTGCGGCACCGCTCGTGTTCACCGATCACGTCGCGCTGCCGTTTCGGCTCGGCTTCACCGAGGTCTATCGCACGTTCGCGGAAGAAGGCGTGCAGCATCAGGTCGTGTTCATCGGCTCGGGCAAGCTCGGATTCCCGGAGAGTGCGCTGCTCGCGATCGGCCTGGGCTGTGACCTCGTCAACGTCGCGCGCGAAGCGATGATGTCGATCGGCTGCATCCAGGCGCAGCGCTGCCATACCGGCCGCTGCCCGACCGGCGTGGCCACGCAGAACAGGTGGCTCATGCGCGGGCTCGATCCGACGCTGAAGTCCGCACGGCTCGCGAACTACCTCGCGACGCTACGCAAGGACCTGACCAACCTCGCCGCCGCCTGTGGTCAGCCGCATCCGTCTCTCGTCCCGCTCGACTCGCTCGCGATCGTGCAAGACAACGGCGTGACCTCGGCGCGCGAGTTCTACCGCTATCAGGCCGACTGGGGCTTGCCACCCGCCGCCGACGCCGCCGCTCATCGCGCGGCATAGTAGAATGCGCTAACGTCGCCGCGATGGCCTCCAGCGACGTCTTGGTCTGGCTCGACATGGAGATGACCGGGCTCGATCCCGAGCGCGAGAAGATCATCGAGATGGCGACGATTCTCACCGACGGCGAGCTCAACGAGCTCGCGATCGGCCCCGATGTCGTGATCCATCAGCCGGACGACGTGCTCGCCGCGATGGACGACTGGAACACGAAGCATCACGGTGCCTCCGGCCTGACCGAACGCGTACGAACCTCGACGATCACGACCGCCGACGCCGAGGCGCAGACGATCGCGTTCATCAACCTCCACGTCTCCGCGAAGGACCGCCCGGTGCTGGCCGGTAACTCGATCCATCAGGATCGTAGGTTCGTGCGCCGATACATGCCGGCGTTCGAGCTTCGCCTGCACTACCGGATGGTCGATGTCTCGACGGTCAAAGAGCTCGCGCGGCGCTGGTATCCGCAAGTCGCGAACAAGCAACCGCAGAAGAAAGAGACCCATCGCGCCCTCGACGACATCCGCGAGTCGATCGACGAGCTGCGGTTCTATCGAGCGCACATCTTCGCGCCCAGGGCGCCCAGGCCGGCGCCGTGAAAGACACGCTCGCGATGATCATGGCCGGCGGCAAGGGCGCGCGGCTCGGGCCGCTGACCATCCACCGCTCCAAGCCCGGGGTCCCGTTCGCCGGTCGCTACCGGATCATCGACTTCGTGCTGTCGAACTTCGTGAACTCCGGCTACCGCCGGATCTACGTGCTGACGCAGTATATGTCGTCGAGCCTGATCAAGCATCTGTCGCGCAACTGGCGGCTGTCCGCGTTCGGCGAGTTCATCGAGGTCGTGCCGGCGCAGATGCGGCTCGGCGAGTTCTGGTATCGCGGCACGGCCGACGCGGTCTATCAGAACCTCAACCTCGTGCGCGATTCGCGCTCGGCGCATGTCGCGGTGTTCGGCGGCGATCACGTCTACAAGTTCGCCATCGATCAGATGGACGAGCAGCATCGCGATCGGCTCGCCGATCTCACCGTCGCGGGGTTTCCGGTACCCACCGCCGAGGCGAGCGGGTTCGGCATCATCGACGTCGATGACAGCGGGCGGATCATCGGGTTCGTCGAGAAGCCGGCGCACCCACCGGAGATGCCGGGGCGGCCCGGATGGTCGCTGGTGTCGATGGGCAACTACATCTTCAAGCGCGATGTGCTCGAGCGCGTGCTGACCGGCGACGGCGTTGATCGTCAGTCGCATCACGATTTCGGCCGGGACATCATCCCGCGGCTCGTCGCCGAGGGCGCGCGGGTGTTCGTCTACGACTTTGCACAGAACCGAATTCCCGGCGAGCCCGAGGGCTCGTCGCCGTACTGGCGCGACGTCGGCACGATCGATTCGTACTTCACCGCGAACATGGAGCTGCGGGCGCGCGTGCCGGCGCTCGATCTCTACAATCGCAGCTGGCGGATCCGCAGCGCACAACGCGAGTACCCGCCCGCGCGGTTCGTGCGCGCCGGTGAAGGCTTCCCTCCCGCCGAGGTCGACGACAGCCTCGTGTGCGAGGGATCGATCGTCGCATCGGCCGCGGTGCGGGAGACCGTGCTCGGCTACGATTGCTTCGTGCACGCCGGCGCGGTGGTCGAAGATTCGATCGTGCTGTCCGGTTGTGATATCGGCCGCGGTGCCCGCTTGCGGCGGGTGTTGCTCGACAAGAACTGCAAGATCGAGCCGGGCTGCGTCATCGGCGAGGATCCGGTCGCGGATAGCGAGCGGTTTCCGTTCGTGACCGAATCGGGAATCGTCGTCGTGCCGAAGGGTACGCTCGTGCCGGCCACCGGGCCGTGCGTGCTCGCGAACGACGTCGCGGATCTACTCGAGAACGAGCCGGAGCTCGCCGAAAAGCTCAAGTCCGGCTCGTTCGTGGTGTCGAAGCTGACCCGTCACAGCTACGAGTCCGCCGGTCCGCGGTTCAAGCGCTATGGCGAAGTGACCTGACGTTGCGAGTCGTCCACGTCGCAAGCGAGCTCGCACCGTTCGCCCAATCGGGCGGGCTCGCCGACGTGCTCGCCGGGCTGCCGGCGGCGCTCGCCGAAAGCCACGGGCTCGACGTCGCGGTGGTCGTCCCGCTGTACCGGGGAGCCGCCGACAAGATCGCCAGCGCCGGGCTCGCGCTCGGGCCGGCGCAGCCGATCGCGCTGGAGCTCGGGCCGCATTCGCTGACCGCCGCGATTCGCAAGGTCACGGTCGGCCGCGTCGCGATCGGCTTCCTCGAATGCGCGGCACTCTACGATCGCGGCGGGACGCTCTACGGCCCCGGTGGCACGGGCGAGTTTGGCGACAACCACGTGCGGTTCGGCGCGCTCGGCAAGGCGGCGCTTATTGCGGGCCCGTTGCTGCTGGGCGGTGCGACCGACGTGCTCCACGTCCACGACTGGCAGGCGGCACCCGCCGCGATCTTCGCGCAGGTCGCCGGGCGCTCGGCGGCGCGCGCGATCGTGACGACGATCCACAACCTCGCCTTCCGCGGCATCTTCCCGAAATCCGCGATGGACGAGCTCGGACTGCCGTGGTCGCTGTTCGATCAGCACCACCTCGAGTTCTACGACCAGGTGTGCTTGCTCAAAGGCGGGCTCGCGGTCGCCGATGCGGTCACGACCGTGAGCCCGAGCTACGCGCGAGAGATCCTCACGCCCGAGCGCGGTGAAGCGCTCGACGGTTTCTTGCGCTGGAACGTCAAACGCCTGGTCGGCATCGTCAACGGGATCGATGCGCGCGCGTGGAATCCCGCGACCGACACCGCGATCGCCGCGCCGTTTTCCCGCGGCGATCTGAGCGGCAAGGCGGCGTGTCGCCGCGCGCTCGAGGTCGAGCTCGGCTTCGCACCGAGCGATCCGCGCCCGATCATCGGCGTGATCTCGCGACTCGCCGAACAGAAGGGCGTCGATCTCGTCGCCGACATCGCCCCGGAGCTGTCCCGGATCGGTGCGCGCCTCGTCGTACTTGGCGCAGGTGATCCCGCACTCGAAGCACGATTCCGGTGGCTCGCCGAAACTTTCACCGACCACGTCGCCGTCCGCATCGGTTTCGATCCCGCGCTCGCCCGCCGGATCTACGCCGGCAGTGATCTGTTCGCGATGCCTTCACGGTTCGAGCCATGCGGGCTGGGCCAGCTCTATGCGATGCGTTATGGCTCGATCCCGATCGTGCACGCGGTCGGGGGCCTGCGCGATACGGTGGTCGATCCACCTCCGACCGGCGATCAGCGCGATCACGAGCTCGCGCTCGGCAGGCGCACCGGGATTCGATTCGACTCGATCACATCCGCGGGACTGATCGCCGCGATCGAGCGCGGCGTCGCGATTGTCCGGGATCCGGACAACCATCGCGCGGTCGTGGGCGCTGCGATGGCGCGTGACTCGTCGTGGACAGCGTCGGCGCAGCAGTACGTCCAGCTCTATCGTTCGCTGACCTAGCCGTCCGGTGGCCGGACGAACACGCATGAGAGGTGTCCGGTGAGCGGACAAGGCTGTCCGGTTGGCGGCCCGACCTGTCCGGTCGGCGGACACTTCAGTCCGGTCCTCGGACCTCGAAAGTGTGCGCTGCCGCTCAGTCGGATGGTGACGCGCTGCGCTGTGATGGACCCTGTCGACAAGTCCTGTTTTAGGGCCGGTTATTCACAAGCCGTTTCGACCCTAAGAGCTTGATTTGTCAGGAACCGTTACCGGCCCGGGATCGCGTGTGAATAAGTTGTGATCCCGGTGTGCCGCCATGCCTCGGGAGCGACGGAGCTTCAATAACTTAGCACATATGTCGCGGGATGTAGGTGATAGCCGCAGATCACCCCGCAGGTGGCCTATTTCGGGCCCATTTCGGGCGGCCCCGCCCGCCCGTCCGGAGGTCACCGCGCTGCGCTGCCGGAGCCGTCTGCTGCGCTGCCTGGGGCGGGCGGAGATAGCCCGCCATCGATCGCGGCAGCACCGGCGTCGCCGCCAGCGGGCTCGTTGGCGAGTCTGGCGAGGTTGCACGCGTCCTGATCTTTCGCGTCGCACGCGCGAGCGAGCAACCGCTTGCCACGCTCCACGTCTTTCGGGACGCCGACGCCCTGTAGCACCATCCCGCCGAGGACTCGACAACCGATCGGATCGGCGGGGACACAGGCGCGCTCTAGCCACATCGCGGCTGCGCTCGTGCTCTTCGGTAGGCCGATGCCCTCGAGGTACAAGAGGCCGATCTGGCGACACGCCGTCGGATCGCCGGCATCGCAGCCTTGCTTGTAGTGACCGACCGCCAGTTTCCATCGCGCCGGCGCTCCTTGGGTCGCGAGCATCGCATCGAGATCGCCAGCGTTCGTGCATGCGAGCGGCACCGCACCCTTGCACGCTTTGTCGAGCAGCGCGTCCGCCCGATTGAGATCCGCCGGCGTGCCGCGACCATCGCGCAGCAGCAAGCCGAGGTTGCGACACGCGAGCTTGTAGCCGCCGTCGCAGGCCTTTTGATAGACCTCGACCGCGCGCGGAATATTGCGCTCGATTCCCATGCCTTCGGCGAGTGCGAACGCGAGGTTGTTGCACGCCGACATGTTGCCGCCTGTACACGCCTGGGCGAACAGCGCTGCCGCGCGCCGTTGATCGTGCGACACGCCGATGCCTTCGGCGTACATCACGCCGAGGTTGCGACACGCTTCGAGATCGCCCGCTACACACTTGCGATCGAACCGCGACGCTAGCTCGGCCGGATCGCTCGGGCCGGCATCCGCCGGGTTCCGCGCATCGTCCGACACCTTGTGCGAACCGCCTTTGCACGCCGCCGCCGCCAGGAACACCGCGACGAGCGCGAGCGCGAGCGGCGATCGGCGCGGCGCTTCGCTCATCGCTGCTGTCCTAGCACGATTCACCGCTCGACCGCGTGAACGACGCGGGCATACGCGGCGTCGACCGACGGACCGCCGTGCGGCACGAGCGACAGCGCGGCGAACGCGGCGACCGCGACTCCGATCGCGATCGCGAGCCCGCGCAAGCCACACACCCGCTGGATGCCGCGGCCGAGCAACCAACCGACGATCGCGAGAAACGGCGCGATGGCGAGCCACGCCGGGAGGCCGCACGCCGAGCCGAGGTTCGGAGCGAACAGGCCGGCGGCGACGAGCCGGAACGTGATCTCGAACAGCGGGTGCTTGAATGCCTCGGGCCAGTACGGGAACGTCGCCGAGCTCAGGCTATAGACGACGACACCGATCACCATCAGCCCGGCCGCCGCGCCGAACGCGAGCGGGCGATCGGCGAGCGCGGCGAGCATCGCGGCGACGAGCGGCAGCAGGAACGGCAGCATCGCGGTGAGGTAGCGCGGCCCGACCTCCCAGCCGGCGCGCCAGAACCCGATCGATGTCACGAACCACAAGAACGCGGTGAACACGACGAGCGCCATCACCGCGACGCTGCGGTCGCCGCGACGCCACATGATGACCGCGCCCGGAAATGCGAGCGCCAACCACGGCGCCAGCGTGAACAGGCCGTTGTCGGGCGCGATCATCGTGCCGTACAGCGCGTCGAGATGCGGTCGGGTCATACCGAGGAAGCCGTGGTCGTGATCTTTCGCGTACGTCAGCGCGTGCCCGTAGCCGGTGCTGAACGGGCCGCCGAAGCATCGGCTGTGATACTCGAGCAACAGCGCGAGCGGGATCGCCGCCGCGACCGCTGCGATGGCTATCGCGCGCACCAACTCGGCCCGCGGCCACCGCCAGATCCGGACGAGCGCCCACACCGCGACCGGCGGGATCGCGAACGCCGCCTCGTAGTCGACCAGCACCGCGGCGCCGGCGAGAAACCCGGCCGCCGCGAGCGCGACCAGCCCGCGGCGACGATCGGCGACGTCGGCCGCGAGGATCCACGCGCCGCCGACGCACACCGCGCTCAACTGGTGCGAGTAGAACAGCAGCGCATACGTCATCGCGAGCGAGCCGAGCGCGTACGTGATCACGACGAGTCGACGGATGTCGGGATCGGGCGCGAACCGCTCGAGGAACCCGAACAGCAACCATAGAAACAGGAGCGACGGCACCACGCTGGTGACGATCCGGCACAACGCCATCGACGCTTCGAGCCCGGGCTCGCCCGCGATCCAGCGCACCGCCGCGTAGACGGGAACGGCGAGCAGCGACGAGCCCGGCGCCTTGTTCTGGTACATGTGGCCGTTGTGCCCCGCGAGGTCCGGCGACCAGTCGTAGCGCTGGACTTCGCGGTCGACCGAGAACGTGTGGTCCTCGACGATCGCCTTAACGAGATAAACACGCGGCAGCTCGTTCGCGCTGTGGATCCGCGGGAAGTACGGGAACACATACAGATACGCGCAGGCGATCGCGATCAGCCAGCCGTGGCGAGCTAGCAGCGAACGGAGCCGGACGGCCGAGACGGGCACGCTAACCTCGATCGTGATACCACCAACTCGACCTGTGATGCCGTTGTTCCCGCAGGAGTCGCCGCGTGGCTGAGCGCGCGTATCGCTCGCTGCGCCAGGCAGCGAGCGCCGACGTCGATCGCGCGATCGCGATGACCGCGGTCGGCGCCGCGCTGTTCGCCGGCGTCGAGCTCGTGCTGACCTGGTGGACGTACTGGGGCTCGATCGAGCTCGGCAGCGACATCCGGCTGGTCGCGCTCGTCGCGACGCTGTCGCTCGGACTCTGGCTCGGGCTGGCCGTGATCACCGCCGGTGCGATGATCGCGACGCGGCTCGCGCTCGCGCTGTTCGATCCGATCGCGGCGCGCGGTCCGGGTTGGTTCGTGGCGACGCCGATGCGCGACGGTGTCCGCCGGGGCGTACCGCGGCTGTGGGCGATGTGCGGCACCGCCGGTGTCATCGCCGTGGTGATGCAGCGCGAAGCGACCGCGGCGATCGTCAATCACAAGGACGCGCCGCTCATCGCGGTCTATGTCGCCGGCTACACGCTCGTCGCGATCGCGATCGCGGTGCCGATCGGCTACGTGTTTCGCGTCGCCGCCGACGCTGCAGCCAAAGCGCTCGCGCCGATGCTCGGCGCGTTCAACCCACTCGGCCGCTGGCGCGCCGGCGGCGTCGCGCTCGCCGCGGTGTTCGCCGGCGGCCTCGCGGCGGTGTGGTTCGTACTTCCCGACAGCCGGTCGTATCTTTCGATCCGCCTCGCGATCTCCGGCGTGACGATCGCGCTCGGGATGGGGATCGGCGCGCGCCTGCACGCGCGACATCGGCCGCGACGGCGCACGAAGCGGCGTGCCCTCGCGATCGCCGGCGCCGCGCTCGTGCTGTCGGTCGGTACGCTGTGGCAGTGGGGCGGCGATCAGGCGACCAAGGGCATCGCGATCACGGCGTCGCCCGCGCTCGAGAAGCTGATCAACTACGTCCGGATCGCGAACGATCTCGATGGCGACGGTTTCGGTTCGTTGCTCGGCGAGAACGACTGCGCGCCGTTCGACGCGTCGATCCACCCGGGCGCGAAGGACATCCCCGACGACGGCATCGATCAGAACTGCGACGGCCACGACTTCTCGCTGCGCTCCGCGATCGAGCCCACGGACCCGAGCCTGCCGGTGCCGGCTCAGTTCAAGCGGAAGGATTGGAACTTCCTGTTCATCACCGTCGACACGCTGCGCTACGATCACACGACGTTCGGCGGCTACAAAGACGCGCCGAAGCACCGCGACACGACGCCGCGGCTCGCCGAGTTCGTCAAGCAGTCGACCTCGTTCACGTTCTGCAACGCGCCGTCGGCCGGCACGATGGCCTCGATCCCCGCGATCATCACGTCAAAGTATTTTCACTCCGGGATCGCGCTCGACGAGAACGTGCCGCGCGGTGCGCCGCCGCGGCTCAAGCCCGAGAACACCCTGCTGATGGAGATCATGAAGCGCGGCGGCTATCACACCGGCGTGATCGCGTCGCACGAATACTGGAACGACTGGGGCATGGACCAAGGGGTCGACGATTACGACAACTCGATCGGCAAGACGCCGGATCCGTATCGCGTCGCCGCCGACAAGGTCACCGACCACGCGCTCGCCTGGATCACGCGCCAGCAAGGCCGCAAGTGGTTCCTGTGGGCGCACTACATCGATCCGCACGGCCGTTACGTCGCGCACCCCGATGTCGTCGACTACGGCTCGAGCGAGCCCGATCTCTACGACGCCGAGATCCGCTGGACCGATCAGGAGATCGGCCGTCTGTTCGACAACCTCGCGCGCATGCCGAGCAACGAGATCTCGCATACGATCATCGTGCTCACGAGCGATCACGGCGACAGCATGGCCGAGCACAACGTGCCGCTCGGCACTCACGGCACCGCGCTGTACTTCGAGCTGCAGCACGTCCCGATGATCTTCTACGTCCCGGACAACGCGCCGCACCTGATCAATGGTGCGGTGTCCAACCTCGACATCGTGCCGACGATCGCGGAGCTCGCGGGCATCGACGTCCACGACCTGTCGTTCGAGGGCAAGAGCGAGGTGCCCGCGATCTTCTACGGCAAGTCCAACCCCGACCGCATCGTGTTCGCCGAGACCAACTTGCCGAGTCCTCAGCGCGCGGCGATCTCGCAGTACTACAAGTTGATCTATCACATGCACTCGAACCTGTACGAGCTGTTCGATCTCAAGGCCGATCCGACGGAGCACAACAACCTCGCGCCGAAGCATCCGCCGGCGTTCTACACGATGAAGGCCGCGCTCGATCAATGGCTCGAGCGCGTCGTCTACTCGCGCGATCCGTTGTTCAACCAACAGACCGAGCGGATCCGCGACGTGCTGCTCGCCGGCCCGCCCGCGCCGCCGGTCGCGACCACCGGCCAGACGATCGCCGACGGCAAGCTCGTGGTCGCCGGCATCGGCATCGCCGAAAACCAGCAGCTCATGCCCGGCGGCAAGGCCGACATCCAGGTGTACTTCTCGACGCGCGAGCACACCGACGCGATCTACAAGCTACAACTCGTGGTCTGGCCGATCGACGCCGGCCGTGTCGCGACCGATCCGGTGCCAGCGAACGCGGTGCGCACCCCATCGCGCCTGACCGCGGACGGCTTCTTCCCGACCGATCGGTGGCGGACCGGCGAGACGATCCGCGAACGGTTCCCGGTGACGATCCCAGCGACGTGGACCGGCGCGCTCGTGGTCGGACTGGTCGCCACCGAGACCACCGGCGTCAGGGCAGTCGCGACGGGCGCGGCGCCGGTCAACGACCCCACGCTCGAGATCCTCGGCACCCTGCCCTTGCCGGCCAGGCCAGGCCTGTTACCGGCGGAGCCAGGATCGGGAAGCTCGGGGACCGCCGGCCCGTAGTAAGCTCACGCCATGCCCGGGTACTACGACCTCGCGAACGTGTTCGCCGAGCACATCCGGATGTCGGAGGCCGAGGGGACACGGGTCTACGAGCCGGTCATCGCGGTCGTCACGGACAACAAAGATCCGCAGAAGATCGGCCGCGTCAAAGTGAAGGTCCCGGTGCTGTCGATGGACGACACCACGTTCTGGGCTCCGATCATCATGTTGGGCGCCGGCAAGAATCGCGGCTGGTTCTTCATCCCCGAGATCGACGACGAAGTGCTCGTGATCTTCGAGCACGGCGAGATGAATCGCCCGCTGGTCGTGGGTGCGCTGTGGAACGGCAAGGACAAGCCGAGCGACAAGAACGGGCAAGGCGACAAGAACCCGCATCGCGTCATCAAGTCGCGCAGCGGCTCGCGAGTCATGCTCGACGACAGCGATTCGCCACAGGTGATGATCGAAGACGGCGATGGCAAGGGCCGGATCACGCTCGACGCGAAGAACAACAAGATCATCATCGAGGCGCTCGTCGGCGACGTGTGCTTTCAGTCGCCAGCCGATGATATGACGATCGTCGCGAAGTCAGCCGAGCTCACCGCGAAGCAGAACCTCGAGATCAACGCCGGCTCGGCGATGGCGTGGGGCACCGACGCCACCGCGAAGATCAACGGCCAGTCCGTGACCCTGTCGGGCGCGACCGTGAATCTCAACTGCGGCAACTCGAAGGCACCGGCCGCGCCGCAAGCAACTCCAGCCGACGTCGCCGACCCCTACGGCTCGTAGCCGCGGTCACTGCGCCATCGAGTATTCGTCGCTGCTCGGCGCCCGGAGCGAGTGCACCTCTTTGACCGGCGGCATCTTCGCGTCGGGATCTTTGTTCGTGCCGCGGCGGACGTACTCGGTGACCGGCTTGTAGCTCACGGTCCACTTGTCCTCGCGCACCATCTTCTTGCCTTGGTAGAACCGGCGGAACCGGGTCAGCTTGTAGCCATCGAACCCGGCTTGATCGAGCGTGGTCTGGCCATCGGGCATGTCGTCGTCGAGTCGCTCGTCGGTCGTCGAACGGCGTCTCCTCGATGACTTTGCGCGCGAACACGATCTTGTCGTACGGCCGCGGCTTGCCGAGCACCTCGACGACCGCCTCGCCGTTCGCGACGCGATAGTGGATCGCGACCGGGAAGTCGTACGGGTTCTTGAGCTTGAGGTCGGTGTCCGGCCACACGACCGTCGCGTCGAAGCCGAGCGGCGTGTAGGCGCTCGGCCGCGAGTGGTTCGTCGTCTTGACGATGTCGAGGCCGGCGAAGAACGCGGCGCCGAACAGCGTCGTCGAGATCTGGCAGGTGCCGCCGGCGAGGCCGTCGACCATCTCGCCCGCGGTGATGACGTGCGCGATCTTGTAGCCTTCTTTTTCAGAGCGCTCGCCGACCTGGCCGTTGAACGACCACTCCTCGTGCGGCTTGAGCACGGCGCCGTCGATCTTGCTCGCGGCGAGCTTGAGGTTGAAGTTGCGCTCGCGGTCGAGCGCCGGGAACCGCGTCATGTAGTGCCCGAGCACGTGCGAGATGTCGTCGATGCCGAGCGCCTGCTTCGTGACGCCGGCGGCGATCGGCACCGAGACGAGCTCGACCTTCGCGGCACCTTGGCGCGCCGCGACCTCGATCTTCGGCAGCGAGGCCCAGACGTCGATGCCCAGGCCGGGCGTGTCGGGGTGGATCTTCCGCTCCTCGAGATCGAGGTAGGCGTCGGTCGGCGAGCGATCGAGTCTTCGCCTTGAGCGCGAGCAGCCGCTTCGTCGCCTTGTCGCGATCGATGCGGACCGGCAGCGCCGCCTTCGCACCGAGCGCGGACAGCTGGCCCGCGGTCTCGGCGGTCACGCGCGCGAGCTCGTCGGGATCGACTTCGACGCCGAGGTCGGCCCACGTCAGCTTCTCGGTCGTGCCGTTCGCGGTGACGTCGACCGGCTGTGCGAGCAACGCGGTGAGCGCCGCGCTGGCCGTGGCGCCCGGATGAAGCCGGTCGGTGGCAGGCGGTTGCGTGACCGTCGCGGCGCGCGCCTCGCTGCGGGTCGCGACGACGTAATAGGCACCGGTCAAGCCGCCTGCGGCGACCAGCATTCCACCCGCGATGCCGAGCAAGATCGCGCCGCGTTGCCGAGCTCGAGTACCTGACGACATGACTAGGTCCTTTCTATCACGGGTCGCGCACGCCCCCACAGAGACTGCACCGTCGAGGCCAGCCCCGAGCCCCGAGGCCGATCGATCGATCGGCTGTCCGGCGCAGCAAGGACGGCCGAATCCTTGGATCGAGGGTCCACGACGCTGTCGCGAGCCCCGGATCGTGTCCTCAGGTACGCGCCGAGCGTGTCTAGCCGGCCACGTTCTACCCCGGTCGGTCATGCTAGGCTTTGCGCCAGTGAGCTCGTTGGTCCAGCGCAACAAAGTGGTGGCCAAACGCAAAGGTGGCCTCGCCGCTGCCACCGCGGTCGGCGGCGCGGTCGTCATCGTAGCTGGCGCGCCGGTGATCGGCGCGATCGGACTTGCCGGAGCGGCGTACCTCGCCTGGGACTGGTTCTCGTTCCGGGTCAAGCACGGCATGCGCTTCTAGCTGGGCGGGCGTGGCGGAAGACAGCTTCGCCGCGGGCCTCGTCGGGATCACGCTCGAAGGGCGCTATCGCCTCGACGCGGTGCTCGGCGAGGGCGGCATGGGCGCGGTGTTTCGCGCGCAGCACTTACAGATGGACCGCAAGGTGGCGGTCAAGTTGTTGAAGCCGCACCTGGTGAACGACGAAGCGGCAACGCAGCGCTTTCTGCGCGAGGCCCGGAGCACGCTGAAGGTCGACTCGCCGCATGCGGTCAAGGTGCTCGACTTCGGCATCACGCCGCAGCGCGACTACTACATCGTGCTCGAGTACCTCGACGGGCGCACCGTGCAGCGCGAGCTCGACGTCGACGGCCCGTTCGCGCCGTTGCGCGTGTTGCACATCGCGCAGCACGCTCTTGAAGGGCTCGCGGTGGCCCACGAGCGCGGGCTGATTCATCGCGACATCAAGCCCGACAATATTCTGTTGATGCGCGTCGGCGACGATCACGACTTCACGAAGGTGCTCGATTTCGGGGTCGCCAAGCTGATGGAAGGCGGCGCGCGCACCGATCGATCTGCACTCGCGCTGACCGCCGCGGGCACGGTGTTCGGTACCCCCGAGTTCATGTCGCCCGAGCAGGCGTGCGGTCACGCGCTCGATGCGCGCAGCGATCTGTACTCGCTCGCCGCGACGATCTTCGCGATGCTGACCGGCTGCGGCATGTTCACCGCGAGCTCGCCGATCGAATGGTTGACCCATCATGCGCGGACTCCGCCACCTCACCTCGCCGATGCGCTGCCCGCACTCGAGCCCTACCGCGAGGTCGACGCGGTGCTCCAGCGCTGCCTCGCGAAGCAACGCGATCAACGACCGACGACCGCGCGAGAGATGGCGCGACTCCTCGCGGATCTCGAGTGCCACCTGCGCGGCGAGCCCGCGCGGCCAGCGTCGATCGAACCGCGCCGCGATCCGGGCGGCGGCGCCCGGTCGCCGCACGAGCAGCCCATGCTGCAGGTCGCGACCCCTCGGTTCTCACCGTCGAGCTTCATCGCGGCATTGCCGGTCGAGACCCTGCCCGCTTCGCCGACGACCGGCTCGCTCGCGCCCCGGTCGCGCCGCGGCCTGTGGCTCGCGCTCGGTGCGCTGGCCGTGCTCGGCGTCGTCGCGACCGCGATCGCGATCGTCGCGACTCATGATCCCGACGGCCCGAGGCCGGCACCGGAGGTCGTCGCGACGACTCGAGGCGTCCCGAGCGATGCGCGCGTCCTGGCGGCCGGCGACACCGCGCGACCGGTCGACGCCGCGGTTGCCGTCGTGGCGGCCGACGCCGCGGCGGCGCGCCCGGCCGCGCCGCCACACCACCCGGGCGGCGGCGAGGTCGCCCGTTTGCTCGCCGATGCCGAGCATGCCGCCCGCACCGGCAACCGTCTGCACCAGATAACCCAGGCCGACGCAGCGCTCCGGCTCGACCCGCACAGCGTGAGGGCGAAGCTCCTACTCGCAGACGGGGAGATCGCGTATGGCGATCTCGACCTAGGTTGCAAGTACTTACGCGAGCTCAAACACAGCGCCGAGGCCGCCGCGCGGGCGAAGTCGGCGGGCTGCCCCACCGATTGACCCCGATCACGGCCCGCCCGTATCCTCAGTGCCGGTGACCGCAACTGTCGACGGACCCAGTGTCAGCGGACGACTCTCGTCGTCGCGACTACAGGCCGGCGTCCAGCTCGGCGATTTCGTGTTGGGCCAGCCACTGTGGCCGATGCGGATCGCCGAGGCCTATCGCGCCAATGGGCCGAAAGGCGCCGCGACGATCTACGTCATCCACAGCTCGCTCGCCGCTCACCCACAGCTGCGCGACGCGATCGTCGGCGGCACGCGCGCAGCCGCCGCGCTGCCCGACCATCGCCACCTCGTGCGTACGCTCGCGGCGGGGCTGACCGGCGACGTCCTGTGGATCGCGACCGAAGAGGTCGAAGGATCGATCGTCCGCGATCTGCTGCTCAAGAAACGTCAATCGGGCGGCTCGGGCTTCGGCGCACGCGGCACGGGGAACCTCATCACCGGCGTCGCCGCTGCACTCGGTGATCACCACCACGGCGCGCTGACGACCGAGTCCGTCGCGGTCAGCCGCACGGGTCGCGTTCGCGTCATCGACCTCGCGCTCGCCGCCGGCACCGCCGCCGCGATCGCCGCGAAGTTGATCCCGGCGTCGAGCGCGATCGCGCCCGAGGTCGCAGCCGGCGCGGCCCCGAACGGACCGGCCGATGTCTACTCGATCGGCGCCTTGCTCTACGAGGCGCTCGTCGGCAAGCCGCTCGAGCGCGGTGGGCCGCGGCCGAGCGACGTCGTGCCCGACGCGAACTCGCAGATCGACGAGGTCGTCGCGCGCGCTTGCCACCAAGATCCGGCCAAGCGCTTCGGCCGGGTCGATGTCGTCGGCGAGGTCGTCGGCGAAGCGCTGACCAAGGGCGGCGCGATCTACACCCAGGCCGTGCCCTTGCTCGATGCCGCGCCGACGCTCGCGGCGCAAGTGCCGCAGCAGTCACTCGCCGCCGACATCTCGGCCGCCGCATCGGGCAGCACCCGCGCCGGCAAAGACGTCGCCGCGACCTCGGGCAACGCCGTCATCGATCGCGCACTCGCCGCGGCGTTGTCGGACACCGCCGAGAAGTGGCTCGTCACGAAAGGCCGGCTCGACTACGGGCCGTTCTCGCTCGCCGACATCGTCGCCCAGATCGATCAGGGCGAGGTCGTCGGTGACAACGCGATCGTGGACAAGGACACCGGCGCGCGCACCTCGATCGGCGAGCACCCGTTGCTCGGTCCAGTCGTCGACGTGGCGAAGCAACGCCTCGACGACAAGCGGCGTGCGCAGGCCGAGGTCGTCGAGCAGAAGCGCGAGAAGAGTCGCGGCGCCTTGCTCTACGCCGTGATCGGCCTCGGCATCGCCGGCGTCGCGGTCGGCGGCTACTTCATCGTGCAATCGGTGCGCGGCGAGTCCGGCAAGAAGGTCGCGGCGGTCAGCCAGATCGAAGGTGCGAGTCTCCAAGTGAAGGTGTCCGAGCCGAAGGTCCCGCCCGCGAAGCACCACGGCGGAGGCGCCGGGCGTCACACCGGCGGCGGCAACACCGGCAGCCTCGCGAACAGCAGCGAGAACATGGCGCTCGATCTCAGCGACGACAGCGACGAGACCGAGACGCTCGGCATGGACAAGGTCTACGCCGTGTACTCGCACTACGGCGCGCAGCTCGGCGGCTGCCTCCAGAGCAACGGCGCGAGCCAAGCGAACATCGCGATCATCATCAACGGCCCGAGCGGGCGCGTGAACTTCGTCAAGGTCAACGGCGCGGCCGCCGGCGGCTTGTGGAACTGTCTGAACCGGGTCATGCGCACGATGCAGTTCCCCACGATCCACGGCCCGCGCACCCGCGCGGAATTCGACATCGGGATCTGACGTGACCGCGCCTGGCTCGAGCACGACGACCACCGCACCCGATCGCCTGTCGAGCACCGAGCTTCCGCGCGCCCCGAGCAGCGGCGACGGCGACGGCCCGCAAGCGCAGCTCGCTCGCGTCGTGGCGCGCCGTCCGCGCGTCACCTGGTGGATCGGCGCGGTGCTCGCGATCGCGTTCGCCGTGGTCGTCACGCCGATGGCGACCGCGGAGCGTTGGCTCGGTGCGCTCGGCGCCGGTCATGTCACCTCCGGCAAGCCCGCGACGCTCACGGTTCGGGTGCCGCCGTTCGCCGGCTACGAGACCTACAACCACACCGGTGCGGTGCGCGGCGGCGGGGTCGTGATCGCGCGCGGCCAGGTCGCGGATGCCGATGGCAACGATGCTCGCAATGTCGCCGCGATCGAAGACGCGCAGCCGCACGGCGTGGCGCCGTACATCGCGTACTTCGCGCTGATCGCCGCGTTCGCCGCGATCTTCAGTCATCACACGCGGCGGTCGAATCGCGGCACCTTGCTGCGCGTCCAGCTCGTCAGCCTCGGGCTGCTCGCGGTCACCGCCGCCGCGGTCAAGATCGTGATGCTGACGACGGCGGTCAGCGTGCTCGCCGTACCGGTCGCGGTGTTCGCGATCGTGCCGACCCTCGTGCTCGACCGCGTCGTCGGTCTGGCGACCGGTATCCTCGCCGCGCTCGTCACCGCGATCCTCGTGCCGTTCGACGTCGGAGTCGCGATCCTGTTGCTGGTGCAAGCCGGCACCGCGGGCCTCGTCGTCGCCGAGCGGCCGAAGACGCGGATGCGCGCGGTCCTCGTCGCGGGCACGGTGTCGACCGTGCTCACCGCGTTGACCTACCCGCTGCTCGAGTACCTGACCGTCGGCCGGTTACCGTTCGCCGAGCTGTCCGATCCGTGGACCTCGGCGTGGATCGCCGCGGCGGTCGGCCCGGCGCTCGCGATGGTGCTCGCGATCCCGGTCGTGTCGATCTATCAGCTGCTCGTCGGCGAGATCACGAATGCGAAGCTGATCGAGCTCGAAGATCTCTCGAACCCGTTGCTCAAGCAGATCGCGGAGAAAGCGCCCGGCACGTGGCAGCACAGCTTGATGATGGCGAACATGGCGGAGATCGCGGCGAACGCGATCGGAGCTAACGGCCGGCTGGTCCGAGTCGGCGCGTACTATCACGACCTCGGCAAGTCGCTGCAGCCGAAGTACTTCATCGAGAACCTCGAGCCGGGCGAGACGTCACCGCACGATCAGCTGCCGCCGGAAGTGTCGTGTGACGCGATCTTCGCGCATGTCACCGAGGGGATCGTCACCGCGCGCAAGGCCGGGTTGCACGAGCGCATCGTCGACTTCATGCATATGCACCACGGCAACGGGGTGCTCGAGTATTTCTGGGCGAAGTGCCGCGAACACGGCAATCCGAACAAGCTCTCGGTCGAACAGTTTCGCTATCCCGGCGTGCCGCCGCAGAGTCGCGAGACCGCGATCTTGGCGATCTGCGACGCGGTCGAGGCGGCATCGCGCACGTTGAAGAAGCCCGACGGCCCGTCGATCGACAGCCTCGTCCAGCGCATCGTCTACGGCAAGCTGCACCTCGGCCAGCTCGACGAGTCCGGTTTGTCGATGCGAGATCTCCGGCGGATCAACGACTCGCTGCGCGAGACGATCCGCCACGCGAACCACGGGCGCATCGAATACCCGTGGCAGAAGGCGCAGCAAGACGCGAGCGCGACGAGCGCGACCGGGCCGACGCTCGCCGTCGGCAGCGGACCGCAGATCGACTCGCTCGATCGCGCGACGACCTCGAGCAAGACCCCGGGCAACGACACGTCGCAGGTCGCGCGCCTCGATTCGCTCGACCGCCCCGCTCGCGCCGCCGAGCGCGTGCCGACCGCAGCGCGCCCGGCCGAGCCCGCATCGACCACCGGTGAGCAAACGCCGGCGCGCCCGCGCGATAACGAATCGGCGTTCGCGCAGACCGCCCCCGCGGTGCCGCGCGGCCGCGCCGCTTCGACGGCACCCGCGACCTTGACCGGACGCGAGCGCACAGCCTCGACCCCGCCTGCGACCGCGATCCCGATCCCGACGTTGCCCGCGACCGGCACCGCGATCGGCATGCCGGCCGCGCCCGCGCCGTTCTCGCCGTCCTCGCCGTCGCCCGGCGCGACCAAGCTGGGCCTCGTCGCCGAGCCGAAGCCGGCGCCGGTCGAGCCAGTGCACACTTCGCGCACGACCACCGCGGACCGCGCGAGGCCTCCGCGCCCACCGGGCGCCGCGCCCGTCGCACCCGAGGTGATCGCGTTCGAGTCCGATGCATCGGAAGCGCTCGAGCAGGCGAGCAAGCCGATGCCGATGGTGAAACGCGCGGCGACCGAGGTTCCCGAGCCCGCGGTCGCCCGCAAGCGCGCCGCCACGTTGCCTCCGATCGCACAGCGCAAGCCGCCGACCGCGCCCCCGGCGATCCCGCCGTTTCGGCCGGTGACCGCACCGCCGCCAGTGTCCGACGTCAAGCCCAACGAGCCGGCGAAGGCCGCCGTGCCGAACCCGATCGACAACACGTTGCAACCGAGCGCCAGGCTGCGCTCGCCCGCGGCCCCGCGGCCGAAGCCGGCGCTGATCGTCGACGACGATGACGCAGCGGCCGCGACCGGCAACATGTCCGAAGCCGAAGATGCCGGCGACACCCAGCCGAGACTCGATCTGCCGCTGCGCGCGCCGTCGATGTCGGATTCCGAGATGCGCCCGATGTCACTCGCCGAGCGAGTCGATGCGGCGCTCGACGACGACTTCGGCGACGAGACGCCGGTGATCGCGCCGACGAAGGCCGAGCTGCGCGCGCTGCTCAACAACTCGGAGCAGACCCGCTTGCAGTCGTACGAGGAGATCGAACGCCTCCACCGCGCGCATGTCGATGTCACCGTGCAGGTCGACCCCGATGCGATGCGGCGGCGAGCGCACGAGACCAACGAGGTCGACCCCGATGACATCGAAGCCGCGATCGAGCTCGCCCCGCCCGCTCGTCGCGCCAACACGATCGCGGTCGCCAAGAAAAAGAAGCCGGAGTGAACCGCCTCGCGTGCGCAGCGCTGCTCGCGATCGCCGCGTGCGGTCCGCCGCCCGCGCCGCGAGCACCGACCGGCTCGCGCGCGACGGTGCGCGCCGAGATCGACCGCGCCGAGGACGCGGAGCGCGCGCGCCAACACGAGGTCGCGCGTGCGCACTACGAAGCGGCGGTGGCGGCCGCTCGCGACCCCGCCGACGTGCACCTCGCGCATCGCGAGTTCGCCGACACGCTCGCATCGTGGGGCGAGGCCGCCACCGCCGCGAAGCAGCTCGAAGCCGCGGTCGCGGCCGTACCCGATCAGGCGGCCGACTGGCATGATCTCGGGTTCTTGCGGTTCAACGCCGGCGACGTGCCGGGCGCGCTGACCGCGCTCGAACGGGCGAAGCAGCTCGCACCGGACGACCCTCGGCCGCGGCTCACGCTCGCGGTCATCAAGTGGAAGCGCGGCGATCGCGCCGGCGCCGCCGCGGAGTATCGCGGCCTGCTCGGGCTCCAGCTCGACGCGACGCTGCGCGCCAAGGTGCAATGGGCGCTCGACCAGCTCGCGAAGCCGCCGCGCGACTCGACACCGGCGGCGCCGCAGCCACCCACGTGACATACTCCAGCCGCATGTTGCGTCGCTTCGCGTTCGGGTTCGCGCTGGTCTCCGCGGCCGCGGGATCGGCGTCGGCGCAGGCCCCGTTCTTCACGTGGGAGGGCAAGGTCGAGCTCGACGCCAACGGGATCACCGACAAGGACGGGACACTGCGGCTCGCCGCGGTCGACCGGCTGTCGGGCGACGACATCCACCTGACCCAGCCGTACTTGATGAAGTTGCTGACCGACGAAGAGCCGCGGGTCCGGTTCGCGGCGGCGAAGGCGCTCGGCAACGGCGCTGCGACCGCGGCGGTGCCGATCATGATCGAGTGGCTGTCCGACACCGATCCGAAGACCCGCGCGCTCGCCGCGGAAGTGCTCGGCAACATCGGCGGCCCGGCGGCGACGCAAGCCCTGACCCGCTCGCTAGGCGACATCGATGCGACGGTCCGGCAACGTGCGGTGCACTCGCTCGGTCAGATCGGCCAGCGCGGCACGCCGAGCGTCGTGATCGCGTTGATCCCCCGCCTCGAAGATGACAAGCCCGAGGTCCGGCGCGAGACGATCGATCAGCTCGACCAGCTCGGCGACAAGCGCGCGGTGATCCCGCTGATCGCGAAGTTCGACGAGCGCTCGCCCGAGACCAAGCGCCGCGCGATCGAGGCGGTCGGCCGGCTCGGCGACAAGTCCGCCGTCCCCGCGCTCGAACGCCAGATCCGCGACTCCGATGACAAGGTGCGCACCGCCGCGGTCGTCGCGCTCGGTCAGCTCGGCGCGGTCGACGCGATCGATCTGCTCGTCGATCAGCTGTCGGTCACCGGCGACGCCTATCGCGCGACGGTCGCGACCGCGCTCGGCCAGATCGGCGCGCAACCGAACGCCGGCAAGGCCGGCGCAGAGGCGTTGCGCCGGCTGGTCCAGGAGCTCGGTCCGCACACCGCGTTGAAGGTCGCGGCGCAGAGTGCGTTGCGCGCCGCAGGTGCCGCCGCGGTGCCGGCGCTGGTCGCTCACCTCGAAGGCAAGATCGCAGGCGATCCGACGAGCGCGGTCCAGTTACTCGCCGATGTCGGCGATGCGCGCGCGACCGCGGCGTTGACCGCCGAGCTCGAGCGCGGCCGAGTCGCGCTGCCGTTGGTGTTGAAGGCGCTCGGTGCGACGCATGATCCGAACGCGCTCGTGCCGGTGCTCGGCCAGCTGTCGAGCAAGGACCCGGCGATCCGACTCGCCGCGATGGAGGCGCTGCGCCCGCTGCTCGGCCGCGACGCTCGCGCCGGTGACGTCCTGGTCGAGCACATCGACGACGAGGATCTCGAGGTCCGGATCCTCGCGGTCGAGTATCTCGGCATGCTCGAGGTGGCCAGCGCGACGCCGCGCCTGATCGCGCTCGCCGGTCGCGGCAACCCGGCGCGCCTGCGCCACGCCGCGATCGATGCACTCGGCGAGATCGCCGCGCCGACCGCGACCGCCGCGCTCGTCGACGTGTTGCGCGATGGCTCGCCCGAGCTGCAACGCGCCGCCGCGACCGCGCTGTCGTACATCGGCGATCGCGCCGCGATCGCGGCGCTGACCTCGCTCGCGAGCACCGAGCACGGCCCGAATCGCCACGAGATCGTGCGCGCGCTCGGTGCGACGCTGCGCGATCACCCCGATGACGCCGGGCGCAAGCAGTTGCGCGAGCTCGTCGCCGATCGAGATCCCAAGGTCGCGGTCGCCGCGATCCAAGGCCTGGCCGCCGCCGGCGATCCGCGCGATGCCGCGGTGCTGCGGCCGATCGCGATCGACGCTGCGCCCGAACGCCGCCGGGCGGCGCTCACCGCGCTCGCCGATCTGCGCGACAGCGGCGCCTGGGACATCCTCGCCGAGGCGTTGGCGATGAAAGACGATCGCATCGCCGGCGATGCCGCGTGGGCGCTCGGCGAGCTCGCCGCGCTGGCGCCGCGCGACGCCCACGTCGCCGCGTTGCCCGATCGCTGGCTCGCGCTGACCCGCCGCGCGGGTTGGGCCGCCGCGATCGACGCGACCGGAGCCCTCGCGCGCGCGCTGTGGGCCCTCCCCGCCGCCGACCGCGCCGCGCTCGTCGCCGGAGGGAAGCGCACCGCGCTCGGTCAGCTCGCGTTCCACCGGTCGCGGCTCGTCCGGATCAACACCTGCTCCGCGCTCGCCGCGCTCGGCGACGACGCCGCGATCAAGCAGCTGTCGCAGTTGCTGAAGGACGACCCGAGCCCGGCGGTCCGGCTCGCGGCCGCGACCGCGCTCGGCCGCACCGGCAAGGCCACAGCCGCGCTCGTGGCCGCCGCGACGAGCGACCGCGATCCGGCCGTGCGCAAAGCGGCGACCGACGCACAGCCGGGATTGCCCCCGCCGCCCGCGGCGACGCCGAAAGATCCATGGGCGCTGTTCTACGTCGTCGATCCGGCGACCGACGACGCGATCTCGCGGCAAGGACCGTTCTTCGTCCACCGCCCCGACGGCATCGTGTGGGCGACCTACACCGACGCGCGCGGCATGCTCGCCGCCGAGCATCGCCCGGCCGGCGACGCCGACAAGTGGCCGGTGTGGCCCGCGAGTCGCGAAGCCGAGTACTAGACCGGGGGACGGTGTTCACGATGACAACCGCGTCATAACGATTCCCATACGTTGCAGCGGATCTGGTTGTCAAAGTGAACACCGTCCCCGCTCGCAGCTCGCAGCTCACGCCGCGCGCTTGAAGCCGTAGTCGCGGGCGGCGACGTCGGCGAGCTCTTTCTCGAGCACGCGGCGCGCGCGGAACAGGCGCGACATCACGGTGCCGATCGGGACGCCGGTCGCGTCGGCGATGTCCTTGTACTTCTCGCCGCGCAGGTCGGCGCGCTCGACGACGTCGCGATAGTCCTCGCCGAGCGTGCGGAGCGCCGCCTGGACTTCGTCGCACAGCTCGGCGTCGCGGATCGGCTCGTCGAGCACGTCGGTGCGGTCCTGGTCGCGACCGTACAGCGCGGTCAGCGCGTCGCCCGGGCGCTCGGTCGCGAACCGCTGGTGCCGGCGGCGCTTGCGATAGCCGTTGATGAACGCGTTGGTCAGGATGCGGAACAGCCACGCGCGGACGTTCGAGCCGGGCTCGAAGCTGTGCCACGCGACCATCGCGCGGAGCAGCGCCTCTTGCACGAGATCCTTCGCGGTGTCGGGGTCGCGGCAGATCCGCATCGCGACGCCGTACAGCTCTTGCTGATGCGGCAAGCAGGTCGCGGCGAACTCGCCGTGGGGACCCGCGACGCGCGTCGCGTGACGCGGAGCCTCGGCGGGACGGCGAACGATGCGAGAGGCGGTGGGGATGCTGGGAGACTTGCGCGCCATGGTGAGGTCCAAGAGCACCCGACGTGCCACGCGCAAGATCCTGGATCTCTAGGCACTCTTGACCGACGAGGCCGACGAGACACGCGACGCGTCTCAAGCCGGACGCGGGATCTCGCGCAGCACGGCCGCGAGCTCGAGTGGGAGATCGGCCGACATCACGCCGCGCGTGCCCGATCGTTCCGCGGCGCGCGCGCCGGCCGCGCCGTGGACGTAGACCGCGACGCGCGCTGCGTCTCCCGGCGACAAGCCCTGCGCGAGCAACGCCGCGATCGCGCCGGTCAGCACGTCGCCGCTGCCGCCGGTCGCGAGCTCCGGCCCGCCGGTCGGATTGATCGTGCAATAGCCGTCGTCGAGGGCACCGTCGCACACCACGGTGCGCGCGCCCTTGAGCACGATCACCGCGCGGGTCTGGCTCGCGAGCGCGCGCGCCGCCGCGAGCCGATCGGCTTCGATCGCCGCGACCGTCGTGCCGAGGAGGCGCGCGGCCTCGCCGGGATGCGGCGTGAGGATCAGCGGGCCGCTCGCCTGGCGCAGCGCCTCGGCGATGCCGGCGCACAGGTTGAGCGCGTCGGCATCGAGCACGGCCGGAAGCCCCGACGCGAGCACCTCGCCGAGCCACGCCGCCGCGATGTCGCTTTGCCCGAGCCCGGGGCCGATCGCGATCGCGGCCTTGCCGGCGAGCAGCTCGCCGAGCGCGCCGTCCACGCTGCGAGTCATGATCGAGTCGGACGCGCTGACGTCACCGGATGCGGCGAGCGTGACCAGCCCCGCGCCCGCGCGCGCCGCGGCTTCGGCGCACAGTCGACCGGCGCCGCGAAAGCCCGGCATACCGGCGACGATCAGCACGTGACCGCGCGTGCCCTTGTGATCGAGCGCGCTCGGTCTCGGCAGCGCGCGCGCGATATCGCCGAGCTCGACGAAGCCGGCACCGACCGCCGACGTCGCGATCAGACCGCGCGGGATCCCGATCTCCGCGACCTCGACGTCACCGCAGTGCGCGAAGCCGGGCGCGCCGACCAGCGCCACCTTCAGCGCGCCCATCGCGACCGTCCGCTCGGCGTGGACCGCGCGTCCGAGGATCTTGCCGGTGTCGGCGTCGAGCCCGGACGGGATGTCGACCGCGAGCACGCGCGTGGCCTTGCCGATCGCCGCGACGACGTCGCCGAGGTGACCTTCGATCGCGCGCGTCATGCCGATCCCGAACAGCGCGTCGACCACGAGCGCCGCACCGGCGATCGCGCCGGCGAGCTCGGCGAGCTCGGCCGGCGTGTCGATCATCCGCACGACCCCGCCGCCGCGCTCGAGGATGTCAAGGTGCGCCTTGGCATCGCCCGCGGTCTTGGTGCGAGCGACCGCGAGGTACGCGACCGCGTCGAGCCCGCGTTCGCGCAGCACGCGCGCGCAGACGAAGCCGTCGCCGCCGTTGTTGCCCGGGCCACACACGACCGCGACGTGACCGCCCGGCACCATGCGACGGGCCGCGTCGGCGACCGCGCGGCCCGCGGTCTCCATCAGCGCGAGCGCCGGAATCCCGACGTCATCGATCGTCGCGTGATCGAGGGCGCGCATCTCGGCGGCGGTCACGACGGGGCGCATAGTGCGGAGCCTACCGCATGCGACTGCTGGCGCGTCACCCCGTCCGGATCGGTATGCGCGCCCTCGTTTGCCTTGCGCTCGTCGCGTGCTCCGGCGACCCGCCCCCACCGCCACCGGCGCCACCGCTGTGCCCGACGCCGGCGCTGCCGCAGGCCGCTTCCAAGGGCGAGCTCGATCTGTTCGTGTGGCGACACACGAGCCCGACGCTCGACGCCAACGAACGACAGTGGGAGATCGAGCGCCAGGAGGCCGACGACGTCGCCGCTGCAGCGCGCCGCGCCCGGCAGGCGCGGACCGGCCTCGGCCGCGAGACGACGCACCTCACGGTCACCGTCCTCGACGACTACCTGGTGCTCCCGGCTCCCGGGAGTACGCAGCTGGGGCGGTGCGCGCCCGGCGCACGCCACCGGCTCGACATCGTGCTCGACGGCGTTCCGGTCGGCGCGATCGACGTGCCGTGCACCGAGTCGATGCAGGCGCCGCCGCGCGCGTTCGAACCGCCAGCGTTCGACGTCCCGCCCGGCGTGCATCGCATCCGGATCCGCGAGGCCGAAACCGGGGTCTCGGCGGTGCGCGACTACGTGTTCCCGGAGATCGGCGACGACTTCATGCTCGACCACATCCAGATCTGGGCCGACGAGCACAGCTTTCGCATGGACGACCTCGCGCGGCCCGGCATGATGCTCTAGGAGGCTATGCGCGACACGCGGCGACCAAGGCGCCGGCGATCGCATCGGCGCTGACCTTGATCGACGCCTCGTCGAGACCTTCGATCATGACGCGCGCCTTGCTCTCGGTGCCGCTGTAGCGCACGAGGATCCGGCCATCGGCGCCGAGCTCGCGCTCGACCTCGGCGATCATCTTCTGCACCGCGGGCAGCTGGTCGATCGGGACCTTGCGCTCGACCGCGACGTTGACGAGCACCTGGGGCGTTCGCGTCATCACGCCGGCGAGCTCCGACAGCGGCTTGCCCTCGCGCGACATGATCGCGAGCACGCGCAGCGCGGCGACGATGCCATCGCCGGTCGTCGCATGATCGAGGAACACGAGGTGCCCCGACTGCTCGCCGCCGAAGTTGTAGCCGCTGCGCCGCATCTCCTCGACGACGTAGCGATCGCCGACCTGCGTACGCACGACCAGACCGCCCGCACCTCGCAGCGCTCGCTCGAGCCCGAGGTTCGACATCACGGTCGTGACCAGCGTCTGCTTCGCGAGCCGGTTCTCGCGCAGCATGCGCGTCGCGCACAACGCCATCACGGTGTCACCGTCGAGGATCGTGCCGTGCTCGTCGCACACCACGAGCCGATCGCCGTCGCCATCAAAGGCGACCCCGAGATGAGCATCGTGCAGACGCACGGTCTCGGCCATGAGCTGCGGATGCAACGCGCCGGCGCGCGCGTTGATGTTCTTGCCGTCGGGCTTGGTGTGGATCGCGATCACGGTCGCGCCGAGCTCCTCGAACACCGCCGGGCCGACGCGATAGCCCGCGCCATGCGCGCCGTCGACGACGACCCGGAGACCGTCGAGCGTGAGCTCGCTCGGGAAGGTCGACTTGCAGTACACGACGTAGCGACCACGCGCGTCCTCGAGCTTGCGGTTGTAGCCGACGTCGGCCGGGGCCGCGCGTTGTGCGTCGAGCCCGGGCGAATTCATCAGGGCCTCGATCTCGGCTTCGATCGCGTCTGGCAGCTTGTAGCCGTCGCGCGCGAACACCTTGATGCCATTGTCCTCGTAGGGATTGTGCGATGCCGAGATCACGACCCCGGCGTCGCACCGCATCGAGGACGTGATGAACGCGATCCCCGGGGTCGGCAACGGCCCGGTCAGCCAGACATCGGCGCCCATCTGGACGATACCGGCGGCGAGCGCGGACTCGAACATGTAGCCGGACAGCCGCGTGTCTTTGCCGATCGCGATCCGGGTGTGGCGCCCGGGCTGGCGCAACCTCGCCGCGATCGCCATCCCGAGTCGCATCACCGTCGCGCCGGTCATCGGCTCGGTGTTCGCGACCCCACGCATGCCGTCGGTGCCGAACAGGGTACGCGCAGTCATCTGTCGACCGATGATACCGCTACTTGACCGGCGTGACCCTGACGTGCTCGGGCGAAAGCTGGACGCCGATGCCGGGCCCGACGCCCTCGATCGCGATCGGCGCGTCGTGAGCCTTGCCATCACCCGCGGTCAGGTTGACGACGAGCGTGATGACCTTCGTACGCTCGATCGCTCGCAGGGCGCCGGTGAGGGTGACGTCGACCTTGCCGGGCTCGACCGTCCACTTCGCCGGGTCGACGTCGGTGCACGGAGGCGCGCCGGCTCCGCCGTGGCAATGGGTCACGCGAATCGTGATCGGCATGCCCGGCAGCTTGCGGGTCACGAGCTCCTCGCTGATCGTGACGTGGACCTCGACCAGCGGTGAGCCTTCGACCGTCACGGTGTTCGGCGCCACGACCTGAGTTTGCAGCACGACGTCGTCGGTCGCGTTGTCGACCGGGACCTCCCGCGTGCGCAACGTCGTGAGCGCCGCGACCAGGCCCTCGCCACCGCGAACCTTGACGGTGGGCGGCACGGAGTTGACGCCGGTCACGACGTAGCCGTGCTTCGGATAGCCGGTGATGAGCGGCGTGATCTCGACGAGCTTCTCTTTGCTGCGCTCGAACGCGACTCGCACCGTGCGCGGGCTGATCGAGGCGACCGACAGCCCGACGGGCAGCTTGCCCGATGCGGTCCGGATCATGTCCGGTGTGATCTCGATATCGCCGGTCGGCGCGCGCGACAGATCGATCGCGATCGGTTCGATCTTGTGCTCGTCGAACGCGCGCACCCGCCGCCACGAGCCGCGGATCGTGACCTCGACGTCTTCCAGCCGGTCGGACACCAACACCTTGTCGGCCGGCAAGCTCTGATACGCGAGCGCGACCTTCGTCGAGATCTCGCTGTCGCGATCGGTGTTGACGAGCAGGAACACGGTCACGGCGAGCACGAGCGACAGGAACTTGAGTGCGACGTTTTCGAACAGCGCGGCGTGCAACCAGCGCGCGACCGTGCCGCGCTCGGGCGGGACCTCAGGATCGGGCGACGGCAACGGCGGCGTGATCGACGCCTTGCTCTGGCGCGCCGGACTGCGACCGAGCGTACCGATCGTCTCGTTGCGCGCGCGGGTCACGCCGCGCCACCGGTGTCGGCCACGGTGCCTTCTTGCGGTTCGCCCAGGCTCGCGATCGCCTTGCCGACCTCGGCTGCGGCGGTCGCTTCTTCGGCGACATCGTCGGCGCGACCGGCGGCGAACAAGCCGATCAGGGCGCGCCGCAGCATCAGCGGCTCGAGATCGCGCGCGATCGAGCCCTTGAAGCACAACGAGATCTCGCCGCGTTCTTCGGACACGACGACCGCGACCGCGTCGGTGTCCTCGGTGATGCCGAGCGCGGCGCGATGGCGCGTGCCGAACTCCGGGCCGAGGTCATCGGCGCGCGACAGCGGCAGCAACGCACGGGCGAGATCGATGCGGTGATTCTTGCCGATCACGACCGCGCCGTCGTGCAGCTCGTTGTCCTTCGCCGGCACGAATAACGTGACGAGCAGCTGGCGACTCAGCGCGGCATCGAGCCGCGTCGCATCGTCGACGAACTCCTCGAGCGCCGCATCGCGCTCGAACACGACGATCGCGCCGAGCTTGGCGCGGGCGAGCTGCGCACAGGCCGACACGACCTCATCGACCGCGTGGGTCGCCTCTTGCCGGCGACCGAACGGCAGCACGTTCTGGCCGAGCCGACCGAGCGCGCGGCGAATGTCCTGCTGGAACACGACGATGATGAGGATGACGAAGTAGCCGATGAAGTTGTCGAGCAGCCACGACACCGTCGTCAGCTCGAGCCGCTCGGCGACGAAGAACGCCGCGCCGATCAGCACGATGCCGACGACCATCTGCGCCGCACGGGTGCCGCGGATGGTCAGCAGCAGGCGATAGATCAGGTAGTAGACGAGCGCGATGTCGACGATCGTCGTCACCACCGTGGCGACGGTCAGACTATCGAAAAAGCGCTGGATCGACTCGGTCATCGTCGATAGTGGCGGCGCTCCGTGCGAGAAGAGCGGCTCGCCTCTACAACTTGTTGTACGCGGTCAATGCGGTCATGAGCAAGGCAACGTTGTGCGTGCGGACCATGTTTACGCCGGCTCGGACCGCGACCATCGCGGCCTCGGTGCTCGCTCGATCGACCTCGGTGAGCGTCGCCGCCTCACCGAGCGGGAGCCGGACGAACCGCTTCCGGCTGGGTCCAACCATGATCGGCCGGCCGACCCGGCGCGCGATGTCACCGGCGTGGCGCAAGAGTAGCGAATTGCCGACACCATCGGCACCCTTGCCGAACCCGATGCCCGGATCGCCCCAGGCCCGCGCGCGCGCCGCAGGCGACAACGCGTCGAGCCGGGCGGCGAGCTCGTCCGCGACTTCTTGCCACGAGACCGAGCGCTCGGCGGCGAACACCTCGGCGAGCGAACGCCCGCGCAGGTGCCCCGCGATGTAGGTGACCCCGAGCTCGCTCGCGGTGGCAGCCATCGCCGGGTCGAACAGGCCGCCCGAGACGTCGTTGATGTACCGCGCCCCGGCCGCGACCGCGGCGCGAGCGACGGTGGCCTTCGTCGTATCGATCGACACGGTCGCCCCCGCCGCGGCCAGCCGCTCGACCACGGGGATGACCCGGCGCAGCTCGTCCTCGGCGCTCACCGGCTGCGCCCGTGGGCTGGTCGCTTCTCCGCCGATGTCGAGCACGTCGGCGCCGTCGCGCAGCAGCGCCAGGCCGTGAGCGACCGCCGCGTCGGGGTCGAGGAACTGCCCTCCGTCGGAGAACGAATCTGGCGTCACGTTGATGACGCCCATGACGAGCACGCTCACGCAGCAAGCGTAGGCCTTAGCGTGAGCCCAAGCGACTGCTCGGGGCGCTTACGCGGGCTCGGGCGATGGGTCCTTCTTGCCGATCGGCGGCAGGATCGACGGTCGCTTCGCGCGACTCTCGTCTTCGGACGCTGCTTCCTTCTGCTTGCGAGCGACCGCGGCGACCGGGCGATCGAGCTTGCCGCCCTTGAGCAGCGTGTCGATGTCGTCGTCGTCCAGCGTCTCGTACTCGAGCAGGCCTTCGGCGCACTGGTCGAGCTCCTTGCGGTGCTCGGTCAGGATCTTGGTCGCGCGCTCGTACTGGGTGAACACGATGCGCCGGATCTCGGCGTCGATGCGCTGGGCGGTATCTTCGCTGTGGCGCTCGGTCGACGAGAAGTCGCGGCCGAGGAACACCTCGTGCTTGCCGCCGCTCGAGAAGTTCAGCGGGCCGAACTCGTCGCTCATGCCCCACTCGGTGACCATCGAGCGAGCGAGGTCGGTGGCGCGCTCGATGTCGTTGCCCGCGCCGGTCGTCTTCTGACCGAACACGATCTCCTCGGCGACGCGGCCGCCCATCAGGATCGCGATCTGGTTCTGCGCGAACTCGCGGGTCATGCTCAGGCGGTCCTCCGGCGGCAGCTGCTGGGTCAGGCCCAGCGCGCGACCGCGCGGGATGATCGTCACCTTGTGGACCGGATCGGCCTCGACGCCGACGAACCGGGCGACCAGCGCGTGGCCGGACTCGTGCACCGCGGTGGTCCGCTTCTCCTTCTCGGAGATGAACATCGAGCGCCGCTCCGCGCCCATCAGGACCTTGTCCTTGGCCTCTTCGAAGTCGTCGGCCTCGACCTTGTCCTTGTCGCGTCGCGCCGCGATCAGCGCCGCTTCGTTGACGAGGAACTCGAGATCGGCGCCGGAGAACCCCGGGCGTGCCGCGCGCGATGACCTCGAGGTCGACACCGCCGAGCGGGACCTTGCGGGTGTGGACCTGGAGGATGCCGATGCGACCGCGCAGATCCGGGCGCGGCACGACGATGCGGCGATCGAACCGACCCGGGCGCAGCAGCGCGGGATCGAGCACGTCGGGCCGGTTGGTCGCGGCGATGATGATGACGCCGTCGTTCGACTCGAAGCCGTCCATCTCGACGAGCAGCTGGTTGAGCGTCTGCTCGCGCTCGTCGTGACCGCCGCCGAGGCCGGCGCCGCGGTGGCGGCCGACCGCGTCGATCTCGTCGATGAAGATGATGCACGGCGCGTTCTTCTTGCCCTGCTCGAACAGGTCGCGGACGCGGCTCGCGCCGACGCCGACGAACATCTCGACGAAGTCCGAGCCGCTGATCGAGAAGAACGGCACGCCCGCTTCACCCGCGATCGCGCGCGCGAGCAGCGTCTTGCCGGTGCCGGGCGGGCCCATCATCAGGACGCCCTTCGGGATCCGGCCGCCGAGGCGGGTGAACTTCTTCGGATCCTTCAGGAACGCGATGATCTCTTCGACCTCGTCCTTGGCCTCTTCGATGCCGGCGACGTCCTTGAACGTCACGCGGTTCTGGTGATCGGTGAGCAGCTTCGCCTTGGACTTGCCGAAGCTCATCGCCTTGCCGCCGCCCGACTGCAGTTGCCGCATGAACAGGAAGAAGATCCCGACGAGCAGCAGCATCGGCAGCCACCACACGAGGACCTGCGGCCAGATGCTGGAGTCGTCCTTCGCCTTGACCGTGTACTTGACGTTCGCGTTGGCGAGCTCGTTCGTGATCGTGCCCGGAAACTCGGCGTTGACGATCGTCTTGGCCTGATCGGGCCTGGGTTCTTCATCTGCACGATGTAGCGAGCGTCGTCGTTGACCCCGCGGCTCGATCGTGACCTTGTCGATTTCGTTGGCCTTATTGTGGTCTGCCAGCTCGGCGCGGAACGTCGTGACGTCCATCTCGCGCTCTTTGCTCGAGGAGTCGGTGAACATCGAGTAGATGCTCACGAACATCAGGATCAGGATCGCCCAGATCAGTATCGTTTTATGAGATTGGCGCAACGGACGTTCCGGTCGAGCTCTCGACGCAGTCACAAGCATGCGGCCTTTCATCGCAGTTGCAAAGCCCAATTCGCCAAAACCTCCCAAGTAGATCAGGTAGGTAGAAGCGAAAATGGATCGTCTTCGCCGAACGCGATTCCGAGGTGCTCGGCCCAGACGATCACGCCATCCGATGTGCGCACCAAGACGTGCGCCGAGGCTCGCAAGGCGCGGGGGATCTTCGCGTCGATGTAGAGGTCGGACAGCTTGCGCGACCGGCCCTTCAAGCGCGACGGTCGGAAGCGATCGCCGGGCTGCGACAACGCGAAGCTCGTGGCCCGGGGACGGAGGAGCTTCGGTCAACGTTGTCGCCGCGAGAGCGTTGACGAAGGTTGCTGCGTCCCCGGCTAAGATCGCGAGTTGATTGTACGATGCGGATCGCGCGACCACCGCGGATATCGAGCGACCGCTCGCCCGCGCTCGGCGCCCGGATGACCTCGTCGAGGTCGTCGAGGTGAGACGCGTCGTAGCCCAAGCCCATCGCCCTCGAGCGCGAGCGCGAGCGCGCGCTTGCGGATCGCGGCGGGCTCGCGTGCGAGCGCCGGGCGCAATCGATCGGGAGCCGAGATAACGGGGCCGCGCGCTCGTCGATCGACCTCGAGCCACTCGCGCGGCGGACGCGGCGAGCCGAACGAGCGCTTGCATCGAGCGCGGGATTCTCGCGCCGGAGCGCGGGCAGGTAGTGCTGCGCTCATCCGCACGCGCGCGAATCCGATCGTCCTGGTTCATCGGGTCATCCCAGACGGGGAGCCCGCGCGCTGCGACATAGTCGGCGAGCGTCGCTGCGATCGAGCGCGAGCAGCGGCCGAATGTAGCGCGCCGCGCCGCGCCGGGATGCCGGCGAGCCCCGCCGGTCCGGTTCCGCGGATGATCCGCATCATGACGGTCTCCGCCTGATCGCGCGCGGTGTGGCCGAGCAGCGATCGCGCCAGGCCGACGTCGTCGAATGACCGCGTCGAACGCGGCGTAGCGAGCGATCCGCGCGGCGACCTCGATCGATTCGCCGGCGGCGACGTCGACCCGCGCGGATCTCGGCGGTCGCGCCCTGCGCGCGCGCCCATGCCGCGACCGCGGCCGCGACCTCCGCGCTGCCGGCGGCCAAGCCCGTGATCGACGGTCACGACCACGACGCGAGCGGCGCCGGCCACCGCGATCGCGGCGTCGGCGAGCGCGATCGAGTCGGTGCCGCCCGAGCACGCCACGCCGAATCGCCCGGGCCCGAGCCGGTCGAGCCAGCCGCGGACGGCGCCGCGAACCGAGGCGATCGCGAACACGCGGCTAGCCTATCAGGCGATGGCGCGACTCGACGATCGGAGCTACGGTGCGCGACCGCATGAGCGAACGCGAGCTCCCTCCGTCCGGTCCGCTCGGCCGGCTCCGCGCCCAGCTCGCGGGGCCGCGCGGCTATCGCCGGATCGACGCGCTGCTGTCGTCGGACGATGCCGCGGGGGCGGTCGCCGCGCTGTCGCCCAACGAGGTGTTCGAGCTCGTCCACGAGGTCGGCTTCAGGACGGCCAGCCGATCTGATCGAGCTCGCGACCGTCGAGCAGCTCCAGCGGCTGCTTCGATCTCGACGGCTGGAACAAGGATCAGCTCGAGGTCGCGTCGCTGATGCCGTGGCTGAACGCGCTCGCCGAGACCGGGTTCGAGAAGATCGGCGAGGTCTGGGCCGGGCTCGATACCGAGCTGCGCGCGCTGATCCTCCAGCGCAGCGTCAAGATCTACGACACGACCCTCGGAGAAGGCCCGAGCGACGACAACGACGAGCCGATGTACGACGACGCCCGATCGCTTCTTCATCCTCGAGCTGCAAGGCGACGATGAACACGCAGCGCGCGATCATGCGGTTCGTCGAGGACCTCTACCGCGCCGATCCGGATCTCGCGCGCCACACGATCATGGCGGCGCGCAGCGAGCCGCCCGCCGAGCTCGAGGAGATGAGCTATCGCTGGCGCGCCGGTCGGCTCGCCGATCTCGGTTACGTCGACTTCTACGATGCGCTCGATCTGTTCCGCCCGCTGGCGGTCGACCAGGTCCACATCGGCGAAGGCTCGCAAGACCGCGCGATCGGCGACGATGTCGAGCCGACTGCCGCTCGCGATCGCCGAGGAGGTCGATCGGCCGCAGCTTCCTGGCGCGCGCGATCAGCCGGATCGAAGAGCCGATCGAGGCCGAGCGGATCGAGCGCGCGCTCGACGATCCTCGTCAACAAGGTGCTCGCGGCCGGGCGCGCGAAGCCGGGCCAAGCCGAGGTCGTGCGCCGCGGCGCGCTGTACGCGACCTCGACGCTGTCGCTCGGCCTCGAGACGGTCGCGCGCGGCGATCTCGCTCGCGCCGAGCAAGCGCTGCGCACGATCGCGCTCGGCCGGCTGTTTCGGGTCGGCTACACGCTCGGCCACAAGCTCGCCAAGCTCGCACAGGCCCTCGCGCCGCGATCGCTGACCGCCGGCACGCCGGCGCGCGAGCTCGTCGCGGCGCTGTGCTCGCCCCGCCCGCTGTTCGCGAAGATCGCGGATCAACCGCCTTCGGCCGGCGTCCGCCCGTTCGAGTCCGCCGCGGATCTGCGCCGCGCCGGCGAGATCCTCAGCGGCCTGACGATCCGGATCGCGCTCGTCGAGGGACTAGGCGTCGACGTCGCCGCGATGGGGCGCTTGCCCGAGCCGCGGCCCGAGCTCGACGATCACATTCGCACCGCGCTCGCCCGCGCCGTGATCGCCGGCGAGCTGCGCGGCGAAGCGCTCACCCAACGCGAGCTCACCGCATTGCGCGAGCGCGGGTTCGCCGGCGTCAAGCTGACGTCCGAGGCGCGGGCCGCCGGTCGCGCCGCGATCCGCGCTCGGCTCGGCGGTTCGCAGCTCGCGGCCGTCGGTTCGCTGCTCGATCCGCTGCTCGAAGGCTGGCTCGATGATCTCGAGCGCATCCTCGGTGGCATCGTCGGCGACGTGGTCGACGCGCGGTTTGTCGAGGGCGTGATCGTCGAAGTCGCGCGCAGCTAGCCCGGATCATTCGCGAAGGGAGCGCGCCGCGAGGAGCGCATCGCCGGAATTTCGGTGCCGGTACGCAGGTTTCGCTGTTTGTGAAGACAAACGAATTTGCCCACGCACCGACGACACCGTGTATTCCACCGATCGAGCTTCAGTTCCAGCGCCGCCGCGCGATTCTGAGTGCTGACGCCGAACAGGTGTCCTCCGATGGCGGCGTCGTGCTGCTGCGCAAGCTCGACGAGCGGTTGGAGCTGACGACGCGTCTGACAGCGTTACTCGGCGATCGGCGCGACTCAGCTCGAGTTCGGCATTCGCGCCTCGAGCAAGTCCGGCAGCGCGTCTATCAGATCTGCCTCGGCTACGAGGACTGCAACGATGCGGACTGGTTGCGCCACGATCCGGCACTTCGCCTGGCGTGCGACGCCGAAGATCACGCGATGTCATCGCAGCCGACGCTGTCGCGGTTCGAAAACGCGATCACCGGTCGCGAGCTCAATCGGCTGACTCGCGCCTACGAGCAGGTCTACGTCGACGAACTCGTATCGACGACCGACCTGATCGTTCTGGACATCGACTCCACCGATGACCAGACCCACGGCAACCAGGAGCTCATGTGTTTCCACGGCTTCTACGACCAGCACATGCTTCACCCGCTGCTCGTGTTCGACGCCCTGAGTGGGCAGCTGATCACCGCCTTGCTCCGGCCCGGGCGTGCGCACGCCGCCAAGGGTGCGATCACGATCCTCACGCGGCTGATTCGAGCCATTCGCCGACGGTGCCCCCCACGCAAGCATCCTGGTGCGCGGTGACTCCGCGTTTGCGATGCCCAAGCTCCTCGATCGCCTCGAGCAGCTTGACGCCGAGCTCGGCGACGTCGAGTACGTGATCGGTGTCGCGAAGAATTCGCGGCTGCTGGAGTTTGCCAAGCCGCTGCGGTCCTCCGTCGAGGAGGAATTCCTCGACGGCAAGCGATTCGTTCGCCGCTTCACTTGGCTGTCGTACGCCTCGAAGTCCTGGCCCGCCGAGCGCCACGTGATCTGCAAGGTCGAGCACAGCGAGCGCGGCGAGAATCCGCGATTCGTGGTGACCACGCTCGACGAGTTCTCCCCAGGTCTCATCTATGACGTCGCCTACTGCGCACGCGGGCAGTCGGAGAACTTCATCAAGGACCTCAAGAACGCGCTCCACGCCGATCGTCTGTCGTGTCACCGCTTCGTCGCCAACGCCTTCCGTCTCTTGCTGCACGCCATCGCCTACCGCTTGATGCATGCGTTGCGTGCCACCGTCGCGCGCGTCGCCCCTACCACCGAGTATGTCTCCACCGATCGCGTTCGGCTCGCAACCGCCCAGATGGACACTCTTCGCTTGCGGCTACTCAAGGTCGCGGCTCACGTCACGGCATCCGTCCGCCGCGTCCTCGTCCGCCTGCCGCGAGCCTTCCCGCTCGCCCGCATCTTCTTCGCCGTGGCGCGCGACCTCGGCGTCACGTAGTCGGCGATTCTTTGACAACCAGTGCGCCGCCTCCCGGATCGCCGACCGTTGCGGCGTGGCGCCGCGGCAACGATGCGAGCTCGCGACGTACCCTGACCGTGCGCGAGGCGGCTCCGCCGCCAAGCGCCGGTCAGCTGGAGCCATCACGAATGATCCGGGCTAGGGCGCGACCGCTCGCTTCGCCTCGACGATCTCCGCTTCGAGCTGTTTGCGGTGGGCGCGCAGCTGCTCGAGCTTGGCGCGGACGTCGGGGTCGGTGGCCAGTGCTGCCAGCGAGTCGATCTGCTTTTGGGCGTCGGCAACCTGCTCCCACAGCTGACCGACCGCGTCTATTGGCTCGGTGACCGCTTTGCGATCGGCGATCGCCTTGGCGCGCTGCGACTGCAACACGCCGGCGACGCACGCCTTCGCTTCGTCGGTCGTGCTCGCGGCGAGGACGCATTGCGCCTGCGGATTTCGGCGGATCTCGTCGATGTGGGCGCGGCATTCGGCGAGATCCTTCGCCGGGTCGGCCCTCGGGCGCTCGGACATCGCCGCGCTCACCTCGGCGGCGCGATCCAGCAGACGCTCGCACTCGTCTTTGTGGCTGCCGCAGCCGGCGAGGAGCAAGAGGGCGATCAGGCTCCGGCGCACCGCGGCGAGTCTAAATCAAGATCGTGGGCGTGCACGTGTCACGTGGCACGTACACGCCCACGATCTGTCTCTGCCGGTTCGAAGTCCTGCGTCGGCCGTGGTAACGAACCTACTGCAAGCCGATGTCTGACGCGCCCCCGCCCTATCGCTCCGGCTTCGCGGCCGGGCTCGGCGTCAGCCTCACCGCCGGGCTCGTGATGTCGATCGTCGACATCGTGCACACCGGCTCCGGCGCCGCGGCACCGGCGTTGCTCGGCTTGTGGGCGATCCTCGCGCTGCCGCTCGGCGTCGCGGTCGGCATCGTGCTCGCCGCCGGCAACGCGACGTGGGGGGCGGGCTGGATTAGCGGGCTGTTCCGCCGCCTGCGCGACGACGCCGAGCTCGATCGCACGGTGTCGGCGATCCTGATCGCGGCGGCGTTGCTCGGTGGCGTGCTCGCGTTCGGCGTCGGCAAGCTCGCGATCCTGTTGGTCGGCGAAGTCCAGCGCAAAGGTCCGGGCGGCCTCCTGCTCGGCGTCGCGGTCGTGGTCGCGATCCCGCTGCTCGCGCTCGGCGCGCTGCCGATCTATCGGGTCACGCGCTGGATCACCGCGGTCGTGCCCGCTATCGGGCCGCTGTCGCGCGTCGTGCTGCTGCTGCTCGGCATCGCGGTGCTCGCGGTCGCGGCCGCCTTGTTCGTGATCTTCAAGCAACTCGACTACCAGAAGCTCAACCTCGGCGCGCTCGCCGCGCTCGCCGCGCTGCCGATCGTGGCGCTCGCGTTCGGCCTGGTGTTCTACGGACCCGCCGCGAAGCTGCGCGAGCGCATCCCCGCGCGCGGTGTGATCGTGGCGGTCGCGACGGTGATCGCGCTCGCGATACCGGTCGCCTCGCTGCGCGGTACGCCTTCGCCGGCGGTCGTCGATGCGGTGATGGATCACTCCTACATCGCCGCGCCGATCGAGAAGTGGCCCGGCCTGGTCGGCCTGTTGCGCAAGCTCATCGATCACGACCACGACGGCTACTCGGCGTTCTTCGGCGGCCCCGACTGCGACGACCATAACCCGAACATCCACCCCGGCGCGGTCGACATCCCGGACAACGGGATCGACGAGAACTGCGCGGGCGGCGATGCCCACGTCGATCACACGACCCGGCTGCCGGATACCGCGCGGGACAACGCACCGAAGATCGCCGCCGGCGACAACGTGCTCATCATCTTCATCGACACGCTGCGCTTCGACCGGCTCGGCATCGCCGGCTACAAGCGCGAAGGCAAGTCATTGACCCCGCGGCTCGATGCGTTCGCGAACCAAGCCGTCGTGTTTCGTCACGCCTACTCGCAAGCGCCGAACACGCCGCGCTCGGTGCCGTCGTTCCTCGCGTCGCGCTATCCGTCGCAGCTCGTCGTCGACAAGCAGTTCAAGGACTACGCGACGATCGCCGACGACAACGACCTGCTGTTCGAGGCTCTCCACCCGGCCGGCCTCCGGACGATCGGGGAGACCTCTCACTTCTACTTCTGCGATCGCATCAAGCATCCCGAGACGTGCGCCGATGTGCTCAACACCGACGGCACGCCGATGCACTCGAACATCGTGCAGGGCGCCGACGAGTGGGACAACACCGACGCGAAGTCGATCCCTGATTCGAACCACGACATCGCCGGCCCGCGGATCGTCGCGAAGACGCTCGCGAAGCTCGACGCGCTCGCGCAGGACAAGACGAAGTTCGCGATGCTCGTCCACTTGTTCGAGCCGCACTCGACGTACATGGAGCATCCCGGCTACACGTACAAGGAGCACGGCACCGCGGCACTCGAGGAGAAGTACGACTACGAGATCGCGTTCGACGACGGCCTCGTCGGTCAGCTCCTCGACGCGCTCGACAAGAACGGGCTCGCCGCGAATACCACGGTCGTGGTGATGGCCGATCACGGCGAGGCGTTCGGCGTTCATACGTTCGCCGGCCAGCAGATGTTCTTTCACGGCCAGACGCTGTACCAGGAGCTCCTCCACGTGCCGTTGATGTTCCGCGTGCCGCACGGCGCGGCGTGCATGCGCGATGACGTCGTCCAGCTCGTCGACCTCGCTCCGACGCTCGCGGCGCTGTTCGGCGCGCAGCCGCCATCGACGTGGGCCGGCCGCAGCCTCGCGGCGGCGCTCGCGTGCAAAGATCCGCTGCCCCCCAAGCCCGCGTTCGCCGAGATGCTGCCGGCGCCGGAGTGGGATCACGCCGCGAAGTCGATGATCTCGTCCGACGGCAAGCGTCACGTGTTCTACCGGATCAGCGACAACCGCTGGGAGATCTACGATCTCGACGCGGATCCCGACGAGAAGCACAACATCGCCGACTCGGATCCCAACGCGAAGGCGCTCGAGGGTCAGCTCACGAGCTGGATGGAGGGCCCGCTCGCGGCGGGCGGGGGCAAGTGAGCGGCGGGCCGTATCGCAATCCGGTCCCGACCGTCGACATCCTGATCGAGCTCGCCGGTCGCCCCGGGACGCTCGTGTTCGTCGAGCGCAAGAACGAGCCGCGCGGCCTCGCGTTGCCCGGCGGCTTCGTCGACGCGGGCGAGTGGCTCGCCGACGCCGCGGTGCGCGAGGCCAAAGAAGAGACCGGCCTCGACGTCGCGATCGAGCAGCTGTTCCACGTCTACTCCGACCCCGCGCGCGATCCGCGCCAGCACACGATGTCGACCGTGTTCATCGCGACCGCGTCCGGTGAGCCCCGCGGCGGTGACGACGCCGCGCGCTGCCTGGTGTGCGCGCCGGACCAGCTACCGCAACCGCTCGTGTTCGATCACGCGACGATCGTCGCGGACTACGTGGCGTTCCGCCGCACCGGCCAGCGGCCACCGCCGCGGAGGTGACTCAGCGCTCGAACGCGATGCGCAGCGCGGTGACCGCGGCGAATGCGCGCTCGAGGTCCTCGCGATCACCGGCGAGCTCGGTCAGCTCGGCGACGACGGTCGCCCGCCGCGCGTCATCGCTCGACACCGCCGCGGCCAACAGCCCGCGCGTCTCGACGTCGCGCGGTTGCCAGCGCGACGCGACCCACAGCCGCGCCAGCGCCCCGGCATCGGGCGCCCGCTTCGCCGCCGCGATCGCGGCCGCCGCGTCGCTCGGATCGTTCGCGCCGGCGAGCGGCGGTGGCGGCGACAGCTTCGCGCGTCGCTGTGCAAGCGCCGCCACTTGCGAATCGCGACCGAGATCGCGGCTCGCGGCGATCGCGGCATCGAGCGCAGCCGCGATCTGATCGAGCCCGGCCAGATCGATCGCATCGCGCGCGGCGGCGAGGGCCTCGACCGGCTTGCCCGCGCTCTCGAGCGCTCGCGACAGCGCGATCCACACGCGCGCCGGATCGCCGTCCGCCGCCGCCGCACCGGTCGCGACGACGACCGCCGCCGGCGCATCGCCCGCGCGCGCGATCGTCTCGGCGAGCCCGCGCGCGAAGCTCGGCTCCCAGCTCGCATCGACCGCGGCTTGCCATTCGTGGCGCGCACGCGCCGAATCGGCGAGCGCATCGAACAACGCCCCGAGCGCGGCGTGCGCCCCGGCGCCATCGACCGCGGTCGCGACGATGTCGCGCCCGAGCCGCTCGGCGATGTCGGGATCGCGATGGAATGCCCGCGCGGCCGCGACCAGCGCCCCGAGCGCAGCGCCACCGGGAACGCGCGCGAACGCGTAGCGCGCCGCCGCGGTCGCGACGGGGTCGTCATCGACGTGCGGAGCGATCGTCTGGGGCGCATCGACGCCCCGGCCGGCAGCACCGCCGAAGGGCGGTGCGGTTCCATCGACGAGCGCCAACAAGGCTCGCCCGTCGTCGCTCGTCGCCGCATCGCCGAGCGTCGCGCGAACCTCGGAGAAGCTCGCGCCGTCGAGCGCGCGCTCGGCCGCCGCGATCGTCGCGTATCTCGCGGCGACGTGAGCCGGCACCGCACTGTGCCCACCCGCCGCTCGCGCCGCGATCGGACGGAGCTCCGCTGGCAGCGTGGTCCGCGCCGCCGCGATGTCGACGTGCGCGGCGATCAACGCGGTCCACCCGCCATCGCCGCGCAGCCAGCCGCGCAGGGCCACGGCGATCGCCGCGGCGGCCTCGTCGGCGTCGCGGGTCGGCGCACCGAGCGGAGCGGCGAGCCAGGCGGTCGCCGCCGTGCGATCGACTACCGCGTCGCTCGCCCGACACGCGCTCGCGAACAGACAGCGCTCGCCACCCACCAGATCGGTTTTCGGCGGCGGCGCCGCATCGAGCGGCGTCCACCACGCGACGGCTTGCAGATAAGCCGCCTGCAACGTCGGCTCGCGCGGCAGCGTCGAGCTCGCATGCCACGCCGCGAGCTGATCGTACGCTTCGCGCCGCGCACCGCGCGCCCACAGCCACTTCCCGAAGGCGCCGTGCTCGTCGGGCGAAGCCTGCTCGGCCGCGCCGCGCCACGCCGGATCGGTCGCGAGCTCGGCGAGCTTGCGCCGACCGACCGCTCGCTCGCCCGCATCGACGTGGCGCAGCTTGCCGATCGCGAAGGCGGCCGCGGCATCCGTTCGCTCGCGATCGCCGATCGCCGCGCCCAGCGCGTGCGCTCGCTCGAGATCGGCGAGCGCGGTGGTCGAACCGCGCGCGAGCCGCGCGAGGCCACGCGCATGGAGCAACCGCGCGAGGCGCGCTCGATCGACGTCGTGCCAGCGGATCCCGAGCAACCCGCCGAGCCGCTCCACCTCTTCGAGTTGCTCGATCGCCTCGCTCGGCCTACCCGCGTCATCCGCGATCGCCGCGAGCGCGAGCCGCGCCTGGACATCACGCGGGTTCGCGATCACGCGGATCTCGAGATCGAGACGCGCCTCGGCCGCGCCCTTCGCGCGCACGATCGCCGCGACGTCGATCGGCGTCGGCGGCCGCACGCCACAGCTCGCGAGCAGCGCGAGCACGGGCAACGCGAGACTTCGGTGCACGGCGCATCTTGGACGGCTCCGCGTCGCAGATCAAACCATCGCGTGTTGACTCTGGCCCCGCCCGAGGCATGCTCGGCCGCGTGGCAACCAGCCTCGACACCCATCGCGTCCAACGCATCGCGCTCGGCCTCGCGCTCGCCGCGTTCGTCGCGGTCACGATCGCGCTGATCGTCGTCGCGACCCGCGGCGGCTCCGACGGCTCCGGCCGGCTGACGCTCGGCGAACACCAGGTCAGCGCGGACGACTTGGCGCAGATCCGCCAGCACGCGACGTTCAGCACGAGCGGGTTCGCCGTCACCGATCCCGCGCTGGCGACGCGCTTGGGGCTCGGCCCCGACGACCGCGTGATCGACGTATTCGGCGCACCGGTCCATACCGCGTTCGCATTCCACGAGGTGCTCAAGTTCGCTCGAGGCCGAGGTGCAACCGCGCTCTACGTCACGATCGAGAGTCACGACGCGCGCAAGACGATGCGCTGGACGTTCGACGAGCCGATCCCACTCGACAGCGCGATGAACGACCTCGGCCCGACCGCGTCGTCGCTGCCGAGCTACCCACCGCCCCCACCGCCACCGATACCGCCGTCGGTCGATCCCGCCGACCCGCTCGCCGCTCAGCTCAACCAGATCGAGCACAGCGACGACACCCACTACACGGTCCCGCGGTCGCTCGTCGACGCGGTGCTCGCGAACCCGATGGGCGTCGCGAAGGGCGCGCGGATCGTGCCGGCGGTGAAGAACGGCAAGCCGGACGGCTTCAAGCTGTACTCGATCCGGCGGACGTCGATTTATGCATTGCTCGGGTTCCGCAACGGCGACACGCTGGTCGCGATCAACGGCATGGAGCTGACGTCCCCCGACAAGGCGCTCGAGATCTACACGAAGCTCAAAGACACGACCGAGCTCAGCATCGACATCGAACGCCGATTCCAGCCGATGACGCTCACGATCAAGATCCGGTGACGTCGGCGCGCGGATCGATGCGCGCCCACTCCGCGGCGAGCGCGCGCGCGAACTGACCGCGCGGCGGATTGCCGCCGAGCTCCGCCCGCATGCGATCGGCGATGTGCTCGGCCGCGACGTACGCGGCCTGCGCGCCGGGGTCGTGCCACAGCGCCCACGGCGGCGCCTCGCCGGTCGGCTCGCTCGCGGCGGGCAACACGCGCTCGATCGCGTCGAGCGTCATCGCGATCGCGGCGCGCCGGGCGCGCGCGGCCCCCGCGAGCGGGCTCGCCCACTTCGCCGGCAGCCAGCTCGACGATTCGGCGAGACGCGCGACGTAGGCGGCGGCGGCCTCGTCGACCGCGCGCGGGATTCCGCCCGGCAAGACGAGCGCCGCTGCGGCGTGGCCGAGCTCGTGCAGGACCGCGAAGCGCGCCGCCTGGCTGTCGACGACCTCGGGCACCACGACGATGACCTCGACCCGAGGCTCGACGACGAAGCACCGCGGGCGCGCGTTGCGACTGCGATCGATCCGCAGGGCGCCGGATACGCCGAGCCGCGCCGCGATCGCCTGCCAGGCATCGGCGACGCCCACGGCATCGATCGCCGGCTCGCGATCGCGCCAGCCCGCGACCGGGGCGAGCAGCTCGGCGGGCGGCCGCTCGCTCGAGATCGAACCGGTGCCGTGCAGGCGATGCAGCGCCGCGATCGCGCCAGCGCCGAGCTTCGCGCGCGCCGCAGCATGGTCGCGCGCGGTCGCGAGCAGCCCGAGCCCTGCCCAGGTCACCGCGGCCGCGCGGGCGAGCGTGACCTGCGGATCGCTCTCGATCGCGAGTGGGGCGAGTAACCGCAGCAACGCGAGGCCGCGCTCCGCGTACGCGTCGGTATCTGCGGCGAGTCGCGCGGTCGCCAGCGACGACGCCAGCTGCGCGACGAGCGGCGCGCTCGGCGGCGACCGGCCCTCCGCGTGGGCGCGCGCGAACGCCCGCATGTGCGCCGGTAGCTCCGCCGCGAGCTCGGCTTCGAGCAGATCGAGTGCGAGCTCGATCTGGAGCGGGTCGGTCATGCCGGCGGGTTGGGCGGCTGGATCCCGAGCCGCGCGAGCTCCCCGATCACCAACTTGAGGTCGCTCCAGGTCTCGCGTTTCTTCGCCGGTTCACGCAGCAGATACGCGGGGTGGTACGTCGGCATCACCATCGTGCCCTTGCGGTCGTGAAACCTGCCGCGCAGCGCGCCGATCGGCGCGTCGATCCCGAGCAACGTGTTCGCCGCCGGTCGGCCGAGCGCGACGATGATCCGCGGCGCGATCGACGCGATCCGCGCGTCGAGGAATGGCGAGCACTGTGCGATCTCGTCGGGTTGCGGGTTGCGATTGCTCGGCGGCCGGCACATCACGATGTTGTTGATGTAGACCGTGGCGCGGGTCCAACCCATCGCCTCGATCATCTTGTCGAGTAGCTCTCCCGCCGGCCCGACGAATGGCTCGCCGCGCTTGTCCTCTTGCTCGCCCGGCGCTTCGCCGACGAACATCAGCGGCGCATCGGGCGCTCCGACGCCGAACACGATCGAGCGCCGAGTCGCGTGGAGCTTGCACCGCGTGCAGTCACCGACTTCTTCGCGGACCTGCGGCAACGTCCGCCGGCCGGTCCGGATCGCTGCGCCGGCCTCGCCGGCGATCGCGCTCGGTGTCGCGCCTTCGATCGCGGGACGCGCCATCCGGCCACCCGGCGCCGCCCAGGTCCCGGCCGCGGCGTGATGCTGGAGGTGCGCGCGCAGCGATCGCGTCACTGCGAGCAGCTCGTCTCTTGGATCGCCGTCGGCCATGCTATCCATCTCCAACGGTATGCCACTTTCAGCCGTGCGACCTCAACTACGGATGGCGTTGGTGATCGTTTGCGGAGTGATCGCCGGTGCGTGCCAACGCGGACCGACGCCGCCATCCGGCGATGTCGCCGCGACGCTCACCGGTCCGCTGCTCGACGGTACCGCGTTCACCCCGGCGAGCCTCGCCGGCAAACCCGCGCTCGTGATGTTCGTGACGCCGACCTGCCCGTACTGCCTCGCGACGTTGCCGCGCGCCCTGGAAGCGAGCCACGCCGCGCACGCTAACGCGGTCGCGATCTTCTCGGTCGGCATGGCGAAGAACGCACGCGGCGTGATCGATCACGTGCATTGGGATGGCGCCGCGATCGTCGACGGCGGCGCACTCGCGAAGCACTACGGCATCCACAGCTTCCCGACGACGTTCGTGCTCACGGCCGACGGCCACGCGCGCGAGGTCCTGGTCGGCGAGCAGGACGAAGCCACGCTCGCCGACGCGCTCGCCGACGCTCAGTAGGATCAGCGCTCGGGATCTTGCACGGTCGGCGCGGCCTGATCGGCACCCTCTCCGAACGACAGGTACGCGTAGTACATGCCGTCGGCCCCGGTCTCCGACTTCACGCTGCCCTCGTGCGTGTCTTTCGGGTTCTTGAACGAGATACGGATCTCGATTCCGGCGCCGTGCGCCGCCTTGGCCTTCGTCGCCCGCGCCGCTCCAACTCGCGCCGCCGTGATCTTCGCTAAGGGGTTATCGAAGAACCTGGTATCGACGGGCCGCCAATCGTTCGGGCCGAGGCGGTTCAGCCCGACGAGCTCGACGACGAGCTGGCCGCCCTCCACGTGCTGCTCCAGCTCGAACGGCGCTACCGATTGGAAGAACACTTCGGCGCCGCCGTTCTTCGCCTCGAACCCGATCCAGGTCAGCGTGCCCTTCGCAGCGTGGCGCTTGATCTTGCCGTGGTTGTCGTTGCGCTGCGGCTGGCCCGGGACGACACCGCCATAGTCGTCCTCGGCGTGTGCGACGCCGGGCGTGTCGGCTGGAGGTGGGTCGTCGCCCGAGGCGAAGTCGCGCGTACCGTTCGGTGCGGCGGGCGCAGCCTGGGACTTGGCCGGCGGCGTCTTGTGGTGCGGGCGCGCACTCGCCGACGCGGCGAACAGCGTGACGGCACACAGAGCGAAGCGCGCTCGCAACATGGATCGATCGTACGGGCCCGGCGGCTACTTCGCAACTTCGACGACTACCAGCTATGCTGCGTGTACGTGCGGCAAGTTCGCGGCATCCTGTTCCTCGACTACGTGCGCATGCTCAAGGCGCGCAAGGCGATGGCGCTACCGGAGCTCGAGCCGGAGGACTTCGCATTCCTGGCGACGCCGATCGTGCTCGACGGCTGGTACCCGATGGATTCCTTCGAGCGCATGGGCAACGCGATCCTGCGGGTCGTCGCGAACGGCCAGATCTCGCTGGTCGAGCTGTGGGGGCGGTACTCGGCCGGCCAGCAGTACGCCGCGAACGTCAAGCTGCTCGCGCCCGGAGATCCGGTCGAGACACTCAACCGGTTCCGCGTGCTGCGCGAGACCTTCTTCGACTTCAACGCGCTCGAGCTGATCATGCTCCACGACGAGGAAGCGCTGATCGAGATCCATTACTACATGGGTCAGCAGGCCGAGGAGGCGGCGTCTTATCAGGCGCTCGGCTTCTTTGCCGCCCTGCTCGAGCTCGCGGGCGCGCGCGATGTCACGGGCACGTTTCGGCAGCGGTCGTGGGCGGGTGACGCCAAGACCGTGCTCCAGCTGCGCTGGAGCCCACCCGGCTCGTAGCGCTTGCGCCTCAGCGCCGCCACAGCCGGCGCACGCTGTGCGTCCACTCGACGAGGCCCTCGGCCGCCGCGCGAAACAACGCGAACAAGCCGGCGCGTGGCGTCTCGGTCGCGAGCGGCGCATCAGGGGCGATCGCGGTGACCGCGAAGTCGATCGACATCACCCCGTCCGCGAGCGCGACCGAGCGATCGGGTGCGATCGAGGTGACGAGCGCCTGCATCGCGTGGTTCGTGACCAGGACCTCGCAGCGGAACTGTTCGATGCCGCGTTCGGCGGCGGCGGCGCACAGCCTGAGCAGCAGCAGCGTACCGAGTCCTTTGCCGTGCGCTTCGTCGGCGACCGCGATCGCGGCCTCGGCGGTGACCGGCTCGCCGAGCTCGGGAGGCAACCGGATGAACCGCGCGATACCCCAACCGACCGGCTCGCCGTGGCCATCGCCGATCTCGAGCACCGCACCGAGCGCGAAGTGCGACTCCTGATCGACCTCGCACAGGTAGCGCAGCTCGGCGTCGGATAGCGCTTGCTTCGGGACGAGGAACCGCGTGTAGCGCGACTCCGGCGACCAGCGCTCGAACTCCGTGCGGAGCAGCGCTGCATCGTCGGGCGCGACGAGCCGCAGCCGCACGACCGAGCCGTCGTGGAGCGTCGCGCGCTCGACGTAGTCGGCGGTGAAGTAACGCGTCACCCGCGGCTCGCCGGGGGATCGCTGAGCGCGATCGGATCCGTAGGGACGCCGAGCAGCTCGACGCGCGCTTCGCCGACGATGAACAACGAGCCCGCGATGACGAGCGGTGCGCCGCGCCCGAGCCTGCGCGCGGCGGCGATCGCGGCGCGGATGTCCGGCGCGACGACGACCGGGAGGTCCGGTAGCTCGGCGCGCACGATCGCCGCGAGCGCCTCGGGATCGAGCGCGCGGTCTTGCTGGTAGCGAGTCGCCACGACGGCGCGCAGCTGCGGGCCGAGCGCGCGGACGATCTCGGCGGCGGCCTTGTCCGACGAGATCGCGAGGATCGCGACGGGCGCCAGCGCGGCCTCGTGCAAGGCCGCGGCGAGCGCGGCCGCGCCGGACGGATTGTGGGCGCCATCGAACACCACGTCGCCGACGCGCTCGAACCGGCCGGGGTGCGCGACGGTCGCGAGCGCGCGTGCGCGGACCGGCGCCGGCGCGGCGATGACGCCGAGGGATTCCAGGTGGTCGATCGCGGCGATCGCCGCGGCCGCGTTGCGGCGTTGATGCGCGCCTCCGAGCGCGACCCGTGGGACCGCGGCGATCGCGGGGTCGTCGACCACGGTCAGCTCGGCGACTCCGGCGGCGCGCGCGGCGGTGGTCAGGATGGCGGTCGCGTCGAATTCGCCCGACGCGCCGATCACCGCGCGCTGGCCGCTCTTGAAGATGCCGGCCTTCTCCGCGGCGATCGCCGCGATCGTGTCGCCGAGGATCGCCTCGTGATCGAGCGCGATGCCGGTGACGACCGCGATCTCGGCGGCGACGACATTCGTCGCGTCGAGCCGGCCTCCGAGCCCGACCTCGAGCACGGTGATGTCGACCTCCTCCGCCGCGATCGCGACACATGCGATCGCGGTGAGCTGCTCGAAGAACGTCAGCTCGTCGCCGCCTGCGGCCGACACCTGGCGTCCGGCGTCGACGATGTCCGCCTCGCTGATCGGCGCGCCGGCGAACGCGATCCGCTCGCGCAACGACGACAAGTGCGGCGACGTGTACGCCGCGACCCGCGCGCCCGCCGCTGCCGCGATCGCCGCGACCATCGCGACGGTCGAGCCCTTGCCGTTCGTGCCCGCGACATGGACGACCCTGCCGAGCCTGCGATCCGGCGCGCCGAGCCGATCGAGCAGCTCGCGCATGCGCTCGAGGCCGAGCACGACGCCGAACCGCCGGGCCGGCAACAACCGGTCGAGCAGCTCGCGGTACGTCATCGTCAATCCGTCGCCGGGATGTCGACCATGTCGTCGAACGCGGTCCCGGTGCGCCGCGAGTCGTCGCGCCCGCGCTCGAACCAGCGCAGCGTGCGCTCGAGCGTAGGCTTGAGATCCTTGCGCGCGACGACCTTGTCGACCATGCCGTGCTCGAGCAGGAACTCCGAGCGCTGGAAGCCGGGCGGCAGTTGCTGGCGGATCGTCTGCTCGATCACGCGCGGACCGGCAAAGCCGATCAACGCATCGGGCTCGGCGATGATCAGGTCGCCGAGCATCGCGACCGAGGCGGCGACCCCACCTGTGGTGGGGTGCAACAGGACCGAGATGTACGGCACGCGCGCTTCGCGCAACTTCGATCGCGCCGCCGACGTCTTGGCCATCTGCATCAGCGACAACACGCCTTCCTGCATGCGGGCGCCGCCCGATGCCGAGAACATGACCGCCGGCCGATGATGCGCGACCGCCCGTTCGAATTGGCGCGTGATCTTCTCGCCGACCACCGAGCCCATCGAGCCGCCCATGAACTCGAACACGAAGAACCCGGCCTCGACCGCGAACCCGCCGATCGCGGCGGTCCCTGCTCGATAGGCGTCGGTCGGCCCGACCTTGCGAACCGAGCTCTTCAGTTGATCGATGTAGCGCTTGCCGTCGACGCGGAAGCCGAGCGGGTCGGTCGCCTCGAGCTGGCGGTCGTGTTCCTGCCAGCTACCTGGATCGACGATCTGCTCGATCCGAGCGTCGGTCGGCATCCGGAAGTGATGCGAACAACTCGTACAGACCCGGAAGTTTGCCTCGAGATCGGCCTCGTACAGCGTCGTGTTGCAACGCTCGCACTTGATCCAAATCCCTTTGGGAACGGACTTTTTCGGCTGTTCGGCGAGGCCTTGCGTGCGCGACCACCAAGCCATCGCCGGTTCCAATACACCCCCGGTGCTGGTTTGGGAAGACTTTCTCTCGCGGTCCGCGCGCTAGTCTGCTAATCAGCATGGGGAAAGTGGCGGTTGGCTGGGTGTGGTGGAACGGCCCTCAGTACGCGAGGTCGCGATGTCGTCTTCGATCTTGGTCGTCAATGAAATCAGCAGCGAGCGCGAAGAGATCGCGCGTGCTCTCGAGGCCGAAGGGTTCTCGGTCGTGCAGGCCGCGTCCGCCGGGGAAGCCGTCCGCGAGATCTGGGGCGGTTCGTTTATCGTCGCGGTCGTCTCGACGCTCCTGACCGGCACGACGAGCACCGCGCTCGTCAAACAGCTGGGGCAGATGGCGCCCGAGATCGAGCCGCTCGTCCACGGCAAGAACGACGAGATCCCCGCGCTCGTCAAGAAAGCCGTCCGGATCCGCGACGGCGAAGCCGCGGCGTAGTTGTCAGCTCCCGCAACTCGCGGCGCCACTGCGGAAACGTCGCTGTAACGCGAGCTCAACGACCTGGCGTCGTCGTGTGACTCTGATCGATGGCACGACCGGTGCTTTTGGTCGGGCCATGCCGCCCACGACTCGGGCCGGCCGAGCTCGAGACGATCGTCCGCACCGCGCTCGCGAAAGCCCCCGACCGCCGTACGACTCGCCGGCTTTGTTCGTCGACCCACTCGTCGGCTTCTTGGTCGGTGAACTGATCGACGGTTGAATGAGGTTGCAGGTCGTCTTGGCGTCGTCCGTTCGCACCGCCGACGTTCCGCGGTCGCGCCACCGCGGGCGACCGCGCGAAGGCCTTGTTCCCGAGCGAGTCCGCAGCGCGCACCCACTCCCAAGCGCGCGCGGCTAAACCGCGCGAGGAGTTCGAGCGCGGGGAACAAGCGCCTTCGCGCCAGCCCGCGGTCCCGCGACCACGCCACAGGAGTGCGAGGTGGGCGCCGGGCCAACTGCGAGCTCGCGAGATGGGGCCCGGTGGCTACGCGTTGAAGCGATCCTTCAGATTCAAGAACTCGAGAAACTCGAGGAGCCGGCCGACCTCGGGGACGATGAAGCCGTCGACGTCGATGCCGGCGTCCTCGGCCATCAACACGAGTCGTGCGGTGCGCAGCCGATCGACGACCTCGATCACTTCATGGACCGGTAGCCCGACCCGGGTCGCGATGTCCTCGACGCGCTTGGGCACGAGGATCGCGGTGCTCGGGTTGTTGAGCGCCTGACCGGCGAGCGCGATCTGCTCGTCTGCCATGTGCCGCAGGCACTGGACGACCCGATGATTCGCGGTCGGCAGGAGCAGCAGCTCGATGTGCTGGTTCGCGCTCTCGAGCCGCGTCGCGAGCGCCTTGATGATGCGCAGCGCGATCTCCGGACGCGCGCGCAGCATCGCCTCGAACGTCTTGCCCTCGATCACGAGCAGGCGCGAAGGTGAGCGCACGACCGCGGTCGCCGAGCGCGGTCGGCCGTTGAGGATCGCCATCTCGCCGAAGAACTCGCCGGCCGGGAGCACCGCGAGCACCCGATCGCTGTCTCCGACTCGGCGGCGAATCTCGACTTCGCCGGTCTGCACGACGTACATGTAATCGCCGGGCTGGCCCTCTTCGAACAACACGCTGCCCGCCGCGAAGTCGCGCGCGAAGCGATCGAGTCCGTCTGCCACCGTCACCGGATCATCATCCCACGATCTCAGCGCATCGTGGCGTGGCGCAGGATATGGAACAGCGCGCGCGAGCCGAGCTTGTCACTGCGGTGGTCGTCGGCCGACACCGGAACCTCGTCGGTCGACAGCCCGAGCTTGAGGGCGCGGACCAACATCTCGACGTCCCAGCCGGCCCCGCGATCGCTCATCCCGAGAGCGATCAGCGCGGGGAACTTGAGCGCGCGGACCGGGCCGACGCTCGACCAGCGATGGCGATACACGGCATCGATGAGGCCGGTGACGAGCTTCACCGAAGCGCGCTGGCGGCCTGCGGAGACACCGAGCACGAGCTCGACGCCGCGTTCGAGGATCGGCGCGACGAGCGCATCGAGTGCGGCGGCCGCCGCGGGTCGATCGCCCGGGATGAACACGACGACATCGGGGACGCGAGGGAGCGACGAGAAATGGCTCTGCGCGCGCAGGCAGGCCGCGCCGTAGCCCCCGGAGGCTTCGCGCAGGACGAGCGCACCCGCATCGCGCGCCAGCTCGGCGCTGCGATCGCGCGAGTTACGATCGACGACGACCACGGAGCGGATCGAACGATGCGGCAACGCGCGCAACAGCGCCGTCAGGGTCGCCGCGTTGTCGCGCGCCGGCACGACGACGTCGATGACCACTGACGACATCTCGGGCCATGATAGCAGGCCCGAGCCGAGCTTATCGAATCCCTATAGCGAGGGCCCCCCTTTAGGGGCACCGGGCGACCGTGGTACACGCAACCTGCGATGGCGCTCACCTACAAAGACGCCGGGGTCGACATCGATGCCGGCGAGGCGCTGGTCGATCGCATCGCCCCGCTCGCGAAGGCGACCACGCGGCCCGAGGTGCTCGGCGGCATCGGCGGGTTCGCCGCGCTGTGCCGGATCCCGACCGGCTATGTCGAGCCGATCCTGGTCAGCGGCACCGACGGGGTCGGCACGAAGCTCAAGACCGCGCTCGCGTCGGGCCGCCACGGCACGATCGGCATCGACCTCGTCGCGATGTGCGTCAACGACGTGCTCGTCACCGGCGCCGAGCCGCTGTTCTTTCTCGACTACTTCGCGACCGGTGCGCTCGACGTCGACGTCGCGGCCTCGGTGATCGCGGGGATCGCCGACGGCTGCAAGCAAGCGGGCTGCGCGCTCGTCGGCGGCGAGACCGCCGAGCTGCCGGGCCTGTATCACGGTCGCGACTACGACCTCGCCGGGTTCTGCGTCGGCGTGGTCGAGCGCGCCGAGATCCGCCCGCGCGCGCGCGACCTCGCGGCCGGAGATGTCGTGATCGGCTTGCCGTCGGCGGGCTTGCACTCGAATGGCCATTCGCTCGCGCGCAAGGTCGTGCTCGACGTGTTGCAGCTGCCGCTCGATGCGAAGCCGGAGTTGCTCGAAGGTGCGAGCGTCGCCGACGAGCTGCTGCGCCCGACGCTCATCTACGCCGATGCGTTTCGCGCGCTGCGCGGCCAGCCGTGGAAGGCCGCCGCGCACATCACCGGCGGCGGGCTGATCGAGAATCCGCCGCGGATCTTCGGCGACGATGCGCTCGCGGTCGAGCTCGATCACGCGACGTGGGATCGACCGGCGATCATGAAGCTGATCGCGACCGCCGGCGTTAGCGACGACGAGATGCTGCGCACGTTCAACTGCGGCTTGGGCATGATCGTCGTCGTGGCGCCGGAGTACGCCGAGCGCACCGTTTCGCTGCTCGCGCCAGCGCGCGCCCGGGTCGTCGGCAGGCTCGTCGCACGCGGCAGCGGGTCGGCGTCGCGGCTGGTGTGATGCGGATCGGCGTCTTGGTCTCTGGCAACGGGACGAACTTGCAGGCCCTGCTCGATGCCGAGGCCCGCGGCGCGCTCGCCCCCGCGACGATCGCGATCGTGATCTCGAATCGGCCGAACGCGCCCGCGCTCGACCGAGCGACGCTCGCCGGCGTGCCGACCGAGACGGTCGATCACGCGGGGTTCGCGGATCGCAGCGGGTTCGAGACGAAGCTGCTCGAGGTGCTCGCCGGCCACCGCGTCGAGGCGGTCGTGCTCGCCGGGTTCATGCGCAAGCTGACCGCGACGTTCGTCGCTGCGTTTCCGCTCCGGATCGTCAACACACATCCGTCGTTACTGCCCGCGTTCCCCGGCCTCGACGCGCCGGGCCAGGCGATCGCGCACGGCGCGAAGGTCAGCGGCGTGACCGTGCACTTCGTCGACGCGACCCTCGACGGCGGCCCGATCATCGCGCAGGCCGCGGTGCCGATCCTCGAAAGCGATGACGCCGCGGCGTTGCACGCGCGGATCCAGCGCGAAGAGCATCGCCTCCTGCCCGAGGTCGTGCGTGCACTCGCGTCGCACGCACTCACCGTCCGCGGCCGAACCGTGGTTAATTCGGGTTCCTAGTGCCGACGAACTCGTATGACCTGGTCGTGATCGGCGACGACCTGGCCGCGCTGGTGTGCGCGACCCTGTGCGTGCGCCGCGGCATGCGGACGCTCGTCCTCGGTGACGATCGGCCGGCGCGCTACACGCTCGGCCCGCACAAGCTGCCGATCGAGCCATCGCTGTGGCCGGTGTTGCCCGGATCGCCGGGCGAGCGCGTGCTCAAGGAGCTCCACGCCGAGCTCGCGTTGCGCCGCAAGCTGCGCGAGCCGCGGATCGCGGCACAGCTCGTCACGCCGGATCTGCGCATCGACCTCGGCGGCGATCGCCTCGCGCCCGAGCTCATGCGCGAGCTCGGCGACGCGGCTGGCGAAGCGATGCTCGCGCAGTGGACGAAGGCCGGCGACGTCGCGCGGCTCGTCGATCCGCTGTTGTCGAGCGAGCACGCGTTTCCTGGCGTCGGGTTCTTCGAGCGGCGAGAAGTCGCGCGGCTGTCCGAGCTCGCGGCCGACGCTGCGAACGCGTGGTGGACCGAGCTCCAGGCCGATCCGCGCGGTCCGATCTGGCGGCATCTCGCCGCGATCGCGCTGCGCCATCCTTCGGCCCCACCGGCGGCGGCCGCCCGTGCGATCGATGCGTGGCGGTCCGGGCCACCTGCCCTGCGCGGCGACGGCGATGCGGTGCGCGAGCTGTTCGTCGAGAAGCTGACGACCGCGGGGGGCGAGCTGCGCGCCGGCAAGGTCACCGAGATCGCGATGTCGTGGGGCAAGGTCTCGGGCCTGACGCTCGCGAGCGGCGACGACATCGGCGCGAACCAGATCGTCTCGAGCCGACCGCCGGCCGAGCTCGCCGAGCTGCTCGGCAAGAAGGCGCCGAAGCGGCTAGCGGAGCTCGCGGACAGCATCGCGCTCGTCGGCTATCGCTACACGCTCAACGTCGTGCTCGATGAAGCCGGGATCCCGGAGCACATGGCGCCGACCGTCGCGGTGATCGCGCAGCCGGACAAGGATGCGATCGGCGACGCGTCGTTCTCGATCCACTTGTCGGAGACCGACGACGCCGGCCGCGTGGTCGCGACGATCGCGGCGGTACTCGCGGTCGACGGACCGGTCGAGCCCGATCGGCTCGCGCCGAAGTGCATGGCGTTGCGCGCCGGCCTGTGGAAGAGGTTCGGCGAGGTGATGCCGTTCTTCGAGCGTCATCTCGTGCTCGCGCACTCGCCGTTCGAGGCGACGCCGCCGCAAGTCCCAGGCGGCCGCGGTAGCTACGATGTTCCGCGCAACTTGCCGCTGGCGATGGCGCCGGTGTGGAAAGGCCAGCTCACGACGCCGGCCGATCAGATCGCCGGCGCCGCGATGGCGTACCAGGCCGGGCTCAAGAACTTGACGCTCACCGGGGACCAAATTCTGCCGGCGCTCGGCATCGAGGGCGCCCTCGCCTCGGGCTGGAGCGCGGCGAAGGTCGCGTGCGCGATCGCGGGCAAGAAGAAGGATTACCTGCGCGACGAGCTGGTCGGGGCGGCGGGCTGATCGATGGGGTACGCTCGTTCGCGCTTCTCGACCCAGATGACCGCCGTCATTGCGGTGGCCGCTGCGGTTGTCGCCGTGGTGCTCGTGATCTTCGGCGCGTTGTTCTCCGGCTGCGACGTCCGGTATCGCTCGCAGAAGGCCGCGTGTCGCGGTGGTGATGTCGAGCAGTGCCTCGCCGTCGCCAAGATCTACGACGACAAGGGCGATGCGCTGCTCGCCGATGTCCTTCACTACGGCGACGCCACGCGGGAGTACTACAAGCGTGCCTGCGATCTCGGCTCACCCGTCGGTTGCGCGGGTTTCGCCAAGCACTCGTACGACGACTCCGAAGCCGGCGCGCGGATCCACGCCCACACGACGGCGTGCGCCGGCGGGATCGCCGCGTCGTGCGTCGAGCTCGGGGACGCGTACGCGACCGGGCAGGACGTTCCGCGCGACGACGCGCGCGCGCTGACGCTCTACCTGTCGGGCTGCACCGCAAAGGACGGCAAAGCGTGCGAGGACGCGGCGATCATGCGCGCGATGGGGCGAGGCGCCGCGCACGACGACGGGGTGGCACTCGACCTCGACAAGCAAGGCTGCGCGGCCGGCGACAAGAACGCGTGCGTCGAAGTCGAATGGTACGCCGCCCATCACGAGTTTCGCTGGCAGTCGGAGCGCAAGCAGCCGCACTGACCTCGCCGTTCAGCCCGACGAGCGAACGCGCGCGGCCGATCGAACAACAGGCCCACCGATCCTGAGCGACCTACGAAGCGCGATCGCAGGCGGGAAGTACGACTAACTGATCAGCCGCGGGTTACGACGACGGTCGCGTACCCTTGGTGATGCCGTTGAGCTCGCAGAACGCCTTGTAGTAACCGTACGAGGCGAACCGCAGCGTGGTGTTATCGTACGCGAGCGCGTCGCCGAGAACGTCTGTCTGCCTGTGGTTTGCGCAGACCGGCGTCTCGAGGCCGCGCAGCCCGTCGCGGAGCTTCTCGGACGCCGACTTCTCGAGCGGGCTCGGGTTGCGGGACGATCTCCACATAAGCGCGTTTAGGACGGCGCCATCGCCGGCGTTACCTCGGTCGCAGTTGCCGATCTTTCGGCGCAGCGGCGCGTCGGTTGCGCAGCAGACCGCGCACATTGCGGGGAACTGACACTCCAGCGTGTGGTCGGCATCGTCACCGCGCTTGACGAGGGGCAAGTACTGGTCCGACGTCACGTGGTAGTGCGTGAAGCAGGTGTCGCTTGCGTCGAGCGATTGCTCCCTGACCTCGAGTGTATCGATGTGGATCCGGAGGTACGCGATGCAAGCGCCGCATTCCGTCGGGTCCCCCTCGTCCTCGGCCTTCTGCAGCGCCCGCCGTCTCGCCTTCTTCGAGAGCTTCGCCAGCTCCTTCGTCGGCGCCGGTTGCTCCGAGAAGCTGCGCGCGCGCTCGATCCCGCACACGGGGCAGGCGCTCGCGATCACCGGGGTGCGCCGTGCCGTGGCGAACAGCCAGACGCCGAACGCGGCGATCGCCAGCCCGGCGATCGAGAGCAGACCGCCGCAGAGCGTACCGCCGAAGTTGTCGCCGAACGGATCCTCGACGTGACATAGCCCGATGAACCAGTGGATCGCGAGCACCGCACAGAGCGGTGACACGACGAAGATGATGATCATCTCCTTCTGCGGAATGCCCTTCCAGTAACTGAGCCGCTTGCCGACGACGACATTCTGCGTCATTGGTAGATCTACTTTCCCTCGTTATGAGTTTCCGTACGACCCCCGTAGAAACCGTGCTTGCGGATTTCCCGTACACGGCTTGCGGGGGGGCTTTCGAGCCAGCGGTCCTGGACAGTCTCCGGATATTCGACGGTGCCGCGCAGGCGATGGAGTCCGAGTCCGACGAAGTAGTCGCGATCCCATCTCTCGACGGCTGCGGGAGCGAGCTGCCGACTCACACGTTTGATGCGGAGTCCGCGCAGTCGCTCGTACACGTAGCTGTCGATCTGGTTGAAGCTGCGCGCGGCGTTGCCCGTGGCGAAGTAGGCTCCCCAGCCTCGCAGGATGGGGTTGAGGTCCTTGATGACCACACGGACATCCGCGTGACATCGTCCTCTTGGTGTCCGATCCTTCACCTTCTGTCGGATCCGCTTCATCGCGCGCTGCGACGGCTGGCGATGCAGTGCCCTCTCTCGTGGCCCTTCCCTCCCGCGGCGTTGTTCGTCGCCGCGATCATCGGTACTACGACCCCGTCGGACTTCCGCTGCGCGATGTCGCCCTTGGCCTTCAGCCTGTTGACGTCACCTCGCCCTGACTCGGGCTGCGCAGACGGATCTCTCGTGTTCCGCGATGATCCTTGCACGCGTGCTGCTCCCCATACCCCGCCGAGATCGTCATCGCCTTCCGGTGCTTGCGACGCCAATATTGCCTTCGCTGCGACATGACCAGCTCGGCTCTCGGACTGTTTCTCTGTCGAGGCTGCAGGCTTCACTTCACGTTGCGGCCCGCGTGCTTGCTTCGAGGTGATCAGCTCTTGCTGCCTCCCTCGCTTTCGATGCCCGGCTTCAGCCGTCGGGATCTCTCCCTCTGCTGCGGGCCTGCTACTCGGCGCTCCAGCGCTTACCGAGACGGGACTTGCACCCGCTGGATCATCACAGCCTGACCCCGGGTTCGTCAGCCCTTCGGGCCGACGGTCTCCGTCGTCGTCACGACGTACCACGCAGGAGAGGTTACACCGAGGCTAGCTCCAGGGCAGGTTTCGCGTCTGCGCGACCTTGTCGTAGGTCATCTTGAATGCCCAGTTCAGCTGCTCGTTGGCGCTGTGCGCCAGCTCGTCGAGCTCCCTCGCGTCCGACTTGACCTTACCGGCCGAGCTCATCAACACCTGCGTGTTCGCAGGGCTCATGCTGTTGACGCCACTCATGTCGCTCGTCACCTTGGCCGCGTGCTCGCGGACTGCCGCGACGACCTCGTCGCCTGTCCTGAGTTGCGCGAGGACTTTCTTCGCAGAGCGCTTGTTCTCGAACGTCGAGTTGAGCTTGTTGGTCTGCGCGGTCTGCGACGCGACGAGCCTCTGGACGACCGTGCTCGCTTGCGATGACACGTAGGACGCCGCGTTGTGCACCTTGCCCACAGCGGCGGCGGATATCTTGGGCTCCTTCGGTTTGTCTTTGGCCTTGGCCTTGGCCTTACCCTTCTTCGGGCCGGCCGATAGCGCCGGGGTCGCAGCGGCAATCGGCGCCGGCGGCGGCGCTACCGCGGCCACTGGCCCCTTCTGGGTAGCTGCGTCGGCTTGAGCCTTCATCTTGTTCGCCTTCTCCGCGGCGACTGCCACCGCGAGACCCGCGAGGAACGTCCGCGCCATGTCTTGCTGCTTCGCTATGTCCTTCTCGGTGTCCTCGACATCCTTCACGAACGTGGCCGCGTCGTGGACGTTTTGGTCGCACTGCCTTGCGTCGTCGAGGGCCTGATCGGCGTAGCTCTTCGACTGGGCCTTGACGGACATCGCCGTGTCCATCGTCTGCTTGGCCTTGTCCTGGCCCTGGGTGCCGACCAGCTTCGAGAACTGCATGCGATTGTGCAGCGCCGTCGTGTACGCGCGCATGTCGCCCATGCTCACGCCGCACAGCCCCTCGAGCACTAGGCTGGCGATCTTGTCCTGGATCCACCCGAAGACCTTCGCGGCCTTCTCGGCGGCCCACGTCTTCACGTACCACCAGATCCGTTTGATGGGATGCCAGTGGCTTGGCTTCTCGCCGACGTCGACCTTCGGCTGGTTCTTGCTGGCGCTGTTGGCCTTGCCATCGTCCTGTTTCTTCTCGCCCGCACCGGCCTGCTGATCGCCCTTCTGGGCCGAGGCGCCGGCCGCGGTGGCCTCGGCGATGGTCCCGTTGATTCCGATCGAATGATCCATCGCCTGCGCCTGTTTCAGCGAAGCGTCATCACCCGCCTGTGCCATTGTCGCGACGGTCAGGAGCGCCTTGTGCTTGGCCTCCTGCTGCGACTTCTGGAAAGCGTAGGCGACGAGCTTCATCCGCTGCAGATCCTTCGCAGCTTTCGCGAACTCGCCGTCAGCTCCGGACAGCTTGGGCCAGTACACGAGCTCGGGGACCTCGGCGAGCTTGTCTTCCGGAGCACTACCCGCGGCGGGCGCAGGTTTGGGTGCGGGTGACGGTGCGGGTGACGGTGCGGGTGCGGGTGACGCGTTCGCGCTGGGGGGGGCGCCCGAGTCGTTCGAGCTCGTCGACGCCGGATCGACCGACATGGTCGGCTCGTCGTTGCCGTGGCTGTGCTGCGCGTCATGACCCTGGTCCCCGCCGTCCTGTGCGTCGTGACCCTGGTCCCCGCCGTCCTGTGCGTCGTGACCCTCGTCGCCATGTTCGTCGGCGCCCTCGTCGAGGCCGTCGAGCATGCTCTCGACGTGCTCGTAGACCGCGATCTCCGGAACCTCACCCCAGGACCACGCATAGATGGCCTCGCGCTGCTCCGACTTCTCGAGCGTCTCGGCCTCGGCATGACCGCCCTGCTGAGCCTCGATCTGCTTGTTCGCGGCTTCAGCTCTCTCGCCGCTCTCGCTCTGGAACTGCGCCGCCGCGATGACCTCCATCGTCTTGCCCTTGATGTGCCACATGGTCTCCGGTAGCTCACCACCGTTGGCCTTGATCGCGATCAGGTGACGCTGGTCCGCCTCGTGGCGGAGCTTCTTGGCCTCGTCCTCCGCGACCTTGCGCTGGTCCTGCGTAATGTTCTTGTCCTTGAGCCGATTCGCAACGATCTCCCGCTCGCCCTCGATGACGTCGGTCTCCTCCTGGAACTTCTTCGGGTCTTTCCGGAAGTCCTCGATGTTCTTCTTTGTGGTCGCTTCTTCCGCTTCCGTCTCGACTTTTTTCTCCCCTCGCTCCTTCGTGAAGTCCTTCCCGCCCTCCTCCTGGGCGCCAGCGACGGCCTTCTCTTCGCCCTTCTCGAGCTTGTCCGCGTGCTTACCGGCGGCGCGCGCGTTGCGTACGTTCTCTTTCGGCACGTGCCCGTCTTCGTCCCGGTGGTCGGCGATCTGGTTGTTCTGGTACTCGCGCGAGGACGAGATGTCTCGGTCGATCCTCGCGCGCTCCTGGTTGCCCGCGTTCTTCCCGGCGTTGCTCTCGAGGGCTGCGTCGAGCTCTTTCTTGGAGTTGTCGGCGAACTTGTCGATCTGCTCCGTATGCTTTGCGGAAAAGCTGACCTTCTCGACGCGCCCGGCCGCGTTCTCGCCCATCTTCTCGCCGAAGCCGTCGACGCCCTTGACGAAGCTATTTTGCGATACCTTGGTCGCCCGAGCCTCGACCCCCTTCATGAAGTCCGAGTTGTTGATCTTCGTGATCAGCTTGGTACCGCGGATCTTCTCGCCAAGCGTGGCCGGTGCGCTCCACAGCTTGCTCATCATGCCCGGGCCCTCGGCCTTCTCGAGCCCGATGCCGAGCTTGTAGCCGATGTTCTTCGCCCAGTTCGCGACCGGGCCGAGTGCCTTCGCGGCGAACGTTCCGATCTTGTTCTTGACCCCTGTGAACAGCTTCCCGATCACGCCTTTCGAGGCGCCCTGGAACCCCTTCATGAAGCCGGGCCCATAGGTCATCGCGAGGCTGAGCACGTGCCCGCCAGCCGACGTCGCCTCGTTCATCATCATGTCGGCGGTCGCGGCCTTTTCTTCGTTGGACGCACCCTTGCCGATCTGCTTCGCGAGCACGACGCCATTGAGCCCGGTCAAGATTCCCGACAACACGAAGCCGATCGCGTCGCAGATGATGCCGATGACGTTGAGCACGCGCGCGACCGCCTCCACGGCGGCGCCGAGTGGCGGCAGGATCATGGCGAGCAGACCCACGATCGTGAGGACCATGCCGATCTTGCCGCACACGTTCCCGACGATCGAGACGACGCTCTGAAACTTCGACAGGCCGCGCATGATCGAGCCGAGGCCGCCCTGGACTTTGTCGTACGGGTTCGCGCCAAAGATCGCGCCGACGTCCTTCTTGCCCAGGAAGTTGATCAGGCCGCCCTTGGCAGCCTCCATGCCACTCGCGCCGTTCTGGACGTACTTCTCGATCTGGCCGTCGTAGCCTTGCGCGATCGCGGCCATCTCCTTGATCTTCGATAGCCGCTCGTTGGTCTCGGTTGACTTGTGCGGGTAGGCGTTGAGCCACCCGTCGAGGTTGCCATCGCCGGACATCGCCGCGGCGAGGACGAGCTCCCTCGGCGGCTTGAGTGCCGCGTCGGGGCCGGGCATCGCGGGTTTGGCGGCCTTACCGGGAGCTTTGGGCGCTGCCGCGCCGCCCCCGGCCTTTTGTGGCGCCTTGGGGCCAGAAGTCGGAGGCTTGGGAGTGACGACCGATGGCGTGTGCGCGGCGCCAGCATCGACTCGGCCCGGCGGGCTGTCCTTGGCTTCCTTCGCGACGTCCTTGGGGTTGTTCTTCGCTTCTTCGGCCGCCTTCTCGCGCGCTTCCTTGGTCTGCTCTTCGTACTCCTCTTTATTGATCGGCGCGTCGGAGGCTTTGTCCGCAAGGCCCGACACGTAGGCCGCGGGGAAATGGGCGGCGATCGCCGTCTCGACCTTCTGGATCGCGGCGTCGTCCTTGGCCGCGTCCTTGTAGGTGTACTTGACCTCTAATGCCTTGGGGTCGAGAGGTTTGTCGGCGGTTGCCATAGGGTTGTCTCGTCAGCGCGAACGGAACGTCTGGCGGGCACGGGCGGCCTGGTTCACTTTTTCTGCAATGTCGGCAAACGTCTCCGGGCCGATCCGGTCAGCAAGGGCAGCTATGTACGGGCGAAACAGGTCGGTTGCAGCCGAACCCAGCTTGTCCTTGAGCGAACCATGAGCCTCTGCAAATGTACGGTACGCCGAGGCCAAATCTCCCTTCATCTCGTAGATCTGCGACATCAAGGCGACAGCGGACGCATAGCGGGGAAGATCGCCCTGGGAAACGGCGCTCTGGGCGATCTCGAGACACCGGTCCAGCGCGGCCTGGGTCTGGCCTTTCTGAGTCAGCAAGCCGACTTGGCCGACCAGGGCGGCCATGCGTAGCGAATCGAGCCCGTGCTCTAGCGCGGAGTCGCGTGCGACTTGAAGGTGTTTCTCCGCCTCGTCCCGACCGACCTGATCATCCCGCTGCACGAGCGCGCCGGCGAGTGCGATACGCATCTCGAGCTCGTCCTCGACCGCGTCGACCCGTTTGGCGATCGCAACCGCCTCGCGCAACGCCACGCACGCGCGCTGGTGATCACCGAGCGCGAGCGCCATGGCGGCGCGCAATTGTCGGGATGCGAAATCGGTCTCGAGTAGCTCGTCTTGATCCTCGTCGGGCGTCATCGAGGGAAATACGTCGAGCCGCTCCCTGGCGCGTACGTGCTCGCCCTGCTCTACCGCGAGCTCCACCCAGCCGAGCGCGAGCCGCATGACGGCGCGCCGGCCGGCGAGCGTCGTCGGCTCCTCGGCGGTCGCGTCGCTCACTTCTACCAGCCGGGTTTCGGCCGCGGCGAAGTCCTTGCGCCGGATCAGGGTGCGGGCGAGGAGTGTACCTGCGTCGAGCATGCAATTCAGATCGCCCGCAACCCGGTCGCGGGCGCGGCCGACAAGCTGCTCGACGCCCTCGAAGTCCCCATCCGCCAACTTGACGTGCGCTAGCCGGAGGAGGATCCGGCCCTCGAGCGCAGGCTCGGCGAGTCGATCGACGAGTGCAGCCGCCTCTTCGAGCGGCGCACGTACGACGGGCTGGCGATGGCCGAGAATCGGCTCGGCCTCCGCGAGATCGAGCAGCGCGATCGCGAGCGCTTCTCCGCCGGTCGCGCGGGCAAGGTCGACACGTGCCCTCACCTGTGCGAGCGTCACCGCTAGACTGTACCACGAGGCACCATGCTCCTCGGCAGCGCCGCTCGTGCGATGCTGTTCGTGCGAATGACGCGGGATGCGGCGCAGCTGATCCGGATCGCGAGGTTGCGCCGGTTCGTTGGGGTGTTCGCGCGCGGCGGCGATCGCGAGGCGACCGCGGCTGCGCTCGCCTCGCTCTCGGCGGCGTCGCAGGCGAACGGCTTCGCGGGCGACGCGCTGCTGCGCGCACGCCAGGCCGCGGAGCTGTTGTGCAGCGACGACGATCCGGAACCGCGCGCTCGGTCGCTGCTCCACCTGGGCGCGGTGTGTCTCGACACCGGCGATGGCGAAGCATCGATCGCGGCGGCCGAGCTCGCCGCCGAGCTCGCGGCAACGCTCGAAGAGCCGATCAGGTCGCAGTTGATCGGCTGTGCGTCACTGCTCGGCGGCATCGCGCACTCGCTCGACGGCGATGACGCTCGGGCACGCGCGGCGTTCGACGACGCACGTGAACGGATGGTCGCCGCCGAGCAGCCGGAAGGCGCCGCGCTCGCGCTCACCCAACAAGGCCTGCTCGACGTCGCCGCCGGCCGGCCCGACGCGGCCGAGCTGTGCTTCCGGTTCGCTCAGGAGTTCTATCGCCGCGCCGATCGCGCAGGTGCGGTCGCGGAGGTCTCGGCGCTCGCCGCGCGAGCGCTTGCCGAGGCCGGCCTCGCGAACGTCGATCGCTGGTACGTCGAGGCGATCGCCGACGCCGACGCGACCGGGTCGGCGCGGCTCGCGGCGGAGCTCGTGGTCGAACGTGCGCTCCGGCTCGAGCGCGACGGCCTGCGCGACGAAGCGCTCGCGATGGCGGCGGATGCCGCACGCCGCTGCAAGCGGCTCGCGGATTCGCGCGAGCTCGTGATGCGCGCGCGCCTCGTGTCGGCACGGCTGACCGCCGACCCCGGCGACGTGCTTCGTCACCTCGAAGCCGCGTTCGAGATCGCGCTCGACGTCCGCGATCCCGAAGCGCTCGGCGGCGTCATGGAAGTCGTCGTCACCGCGCTCGTGAACGGCGGGTTCGCGAGCTCGACCGGCGCGGGCTGGCGGCTCGTCGACCGGTTTCGCGAACGGCTCGGCGCCGCCGGGTTCGCGCACCTCGCGGATGCCGCGACGGTCGCGCTCGTCGATCTTCGCGAATAGCCGGCGCGCGGTGTACGCTCGAAGCCAGGCACACGATGGCCGGCGACGACGAGGTTTTCGGATACCAGGACGGAGGCGAGCAACTCTCCGACTACGCGGAGCGCTTCGGGTTGCTGTTCGACCGCTTGCACGCGATCCGCGACGTCATGCCCGAGGCGGCGGCGGTCGTGCCGCCGCGGGTCAAGCGCGAGCTGCTCGAGGGCGCGAGCGAGAGTCTGTTCGCGATCAACCGTCGCATCATCGATCTCGACGCCGCGATCGAGCGCCGCACCGAGGTCTCCGAGGAGCTCGGCATCGCACTTCCGCTCGAGCTGCTGCGCGGCCGGTTCGCCCTCGTGGAGCTCGACATCCAGGTGTTGTCGATGATGTTCGCGCTCGAATCGGGCGGCGCGTTCAACCCCTACGACACGCGCAGCACGCGGACCGACCGGGTCGATCCCGAGGTCGCGTTCTTCATGGCGTTGCTCGGTGGCGGCGAGCGCGATGACGCCGAGCGCGCGCGCGCACGATTTCTTCCCGACGCGCCGCTGATCGAGTCCGGCATGGTGCTGCTCGTCGGCGATGCCGACTCGCCGATCATCTACAAGCGGATCCGGCTGTCGGAGCGCACGCTCGAGTTTCTCTCGGGCAGCTTCGCGCCGCCGCCGTCGTTGCTCGGCACGGTCGCGACGTTCGCCGCGACACCGCCTGGTGCCGACGCGTTCCTGTTCGAGGATCCCGCGCTCGTCGGCCAGATCGCACGCACGCTGTCGAGCCCCGAGCAGATCGTGATCTTGCGTGGCGCGCCCGGCGTCGGGCGCAAGTCGCTGGCCGGCGCCGCCGCGCACGAGCTCGATCGCGCGATGCTCGTCGTCGACCTGTCGCGCGTGCTGCTTTCGGCCGACGAGCTCGACCGAACGCTGCGCACGCTGTTTCGCGAGGCCCGCATGCAGGGCGCGGTGCTCGTCCTCGATCGCGCCGACGAGTTTGCGGACCGCGAAGGTCAAGCCGCGCTATGGCCGTCGCTCACGAACCGGATCGCGCGTTCGTCGCTGCCGATCGCGCTCGTCTGCGAGAATCTCCCGAAGTGGCTCGACCGCCTGCAACGCGTCCGGGTCGAGCTCGCGGTGCCGTTTCCGTCCGAGGAGATCCAGCACCGGCTGTGGGTCCGGCACTTGCCGCCGAGCTTGCACCTCGAGCCCGGGCTGTCGATCGATTCGATCGTGCACATGTACTCGTTGTCGTGCGCATCGATCATCGCGACCGCGGACGAGCTGTCCCGCACCGACCACATCTACGCGCGCGGCGGTGTGGTCGATCAGCAAGGGCTCGTCGACATCGTGCGCACCCGGCTCGCTCACGAGCTCGGGGCGCTCGCCGAGGTCGTGCACACCACGCTCGAGTGGAAAGACGTCGTGTTGTCGGACGACGTCTACGAGCGCGTCATCGAGTTCCTCAACTTCGCGCGCCACCGCGGCGTCGTGATGCGCGAGATGGGCTTCGGCCGCAAGCTCGCGTACGGGCGCGGGCTGTCGGCGATGTTCTCGGGCCCGCCCGGTACGGGCAAGACGATGATCTGTACGCTGCTCGCCAAAGAGCTCGGGATGGAGCTCTATCGCATCGATCTGTCGCAGGTCGTCAACAAGTACATCGGCGAGACCGAGAAGAACCTCGGCAAGGTGTTCGACGAGGCGGCGCGCGGCCAGGTGATGCTGCTGTTCGACGAGGCCGACTCGATCTTCGCGAAGCGCACCGAGGTCAAGTCATCGCATGATCGTTACGCGAACCTCGAGGTCAACTACCTGTTGCAACGCATGGAGGGCCACGAAGGCATCGTCGTGTTGACGACGAACTCCGAGAGCGCGATCGATAAGGCGTTCCTGCGGCGCATTCGGTTCCGCGTGCGTTTCCCGTCCCCGAGCGATGCCGATCGCGCGCGGCTGTGGCGCGGCATGGTGCCGAAAGAGGTCAAGCTTGCCCCCGATGTCGACTTCCAAGCACTCGCGGTGCGGTTCCCGATGGCCGGCGGCAACATCATGAACGCGCTCGTCCGCGCGTCGATCAGCGCGACCGCGAGCGGTCAGCCGGTCGGCCAGCAGCACTTGATCTGGGCCGCGGAGCTCGAGTACAGCGAGATGGGATTCCTCGCATGAAGAAGGTGCTCGGCATCCTCGGCACGATCGGCGTCGTCGCGTTCTTCGTGCTGCTCGCTTACCTCAAGTGGTGGAACGTATTCGGCCAGCACAAGATGGGCGGATCCTGTAGCAACCGCACCGATTGTCGATCGGTGTACTGCCTCGAGCACGAGAAGACTGGCGGCACCGAACAGAAGAGCGACGGCTACTGTACCGACAAGTGCGACACGGATAGCGACTGCGAAGATGGGCTCGTCTGCGTCGTGCCCTCGCAAGCCGCGCTCGACGACTTGCCGCGCTACGGCCGACCTACGAAGCTGTGCGAACGAGTCCGATGAACGAGTCGCGATGGCCGAAATCAATCGCCTGAATCGCGCAGGGCTGCGCCGGCTCGTCGCGCTCCATCCTGACGGTGGTCGGATCGAGCTCCGATCGAAGCTGCTCGCGCCTGCCATCGCCGGACCGCTGGCTCCCGCCGACGCCGAGCAACGGTTCGCCGACTACTTGCTCGATCGCTGCGCCCAGCCGATGCGCGCGCACACGCCTGCCGACGAAGCGTGGTTCGAGCGCTCGTTGCTCATCGAATCGATCGCACCGGGCAACGCGATCGCGGTCGCCGATGAGCTCGCGGCGATCGTCGCGGCACCGCGCCTGGTCGCCGACGGCCGGTTGAGCGAGCAAGCGATAGCCGCTCGGTTCGCGCTCCGCGCCGACGAAGCGATCGCGGCGGCGGTCGCGACGCTTCCGCCCGATGGCGCCGTCGCGGTGATCCGCGAGCTCGCGACGGCCGCGGGCCCCGACGAGGACCGGCTGCACCTCGCGACCTTGCAGGCCGGGCGGGCCCTCGCGTGGCGCGGCGATGTGATCGATAGCGACGGCGGCGGTGCGCTCGTCGATGAGTTGCTGGCGTTGCTCGAGCGCACGAATCCGCGTCCGCTCCTCGGAGTGCTCGCTCCGATCCTCGGCGCGATCGCGGCATCGCGAATCAAGGTCCGCAGCGCGGTGCTCTCGCGGCTCAGCGAGATGAAGTGGCGAATCCTCGATCGGCGATCAGGCACGTCGTTCCTCGGCGAGTTCCGCGCCCTCGATCAGCCTCGGAGGTTGCCCGACGAGGACTACTTCATGACCCTCCCCGACCGCCATGTCGCCGAGACCGCCGCGTGGATCCTCGGGCGTGCCGCCGAGCGGCTCGATCGCGACGGGTTCGTCGCGCTGCAGAACCAGGTGCTCGACGGCGAGCTCGGCTCGACGTTGCTGCCATCGTTCGTCGACGGTCTGATCGCCGGTGCGTCGCTGGCGCCGCTCGTCGAGCTCGGGACGATGCTATTGGCCTCACGCGACGAAGAACCGTGCGTGCTCGGGTTGCGCATCGCCGCCCAGCTGCCGCTCGACGAATGCGCCGACGCCTGTCTCGCCCACCTCGACGACCATCGCCGCCTTGTGCGAATCGGCGCGATCCGCGCGGTGACGATGCTCGAGCCCGAGCGCGCGGTGCCTGCGCTGGTCGCGCGACTCGACGATCCGGATCCGGGCGTGTGCGCCTGCGCCGCGCACGCGCTCGTCGAGCTCGGCCAGCGCGATCGAGTGGCCGCCCGACCGATGCCGGGCGAGGTCGCGATCGGCAAGGCGCGCGAGCGCACCGCGGCCGCACGCGCCGCGATCGGAGATGCGAGCTTCGAGGTCGTCACGGCGCTGTTGCCGATCGTCGTGACCGAGACCGAGCGCGACCTCGAGCCCGGCGATGCGCCGTTGCTCGCCGCGCTGCGGACGAGCCTGCTGGGGAGCGCGGACGGCGTTCGGATGGCGGCGACGCTCGTGCGCGAGATCCCCGACGCGCTCGCACTCGTGGCACTCGCCTTGGCGGGCGATGCGGACAGCCCGTCGATGGCGCTAGCCACCGGGCTCCGCGACGAGCTCGCGTCCGCGCTCGATCCGCTGATCGACGCAGGCGGCGAGCCGGGCATGATCGCGCTCGACACGCTCAGCCGGTTCTCGCTCGGCGACGCGGCGCTCGTCGCACGGATCGTCGACGCCACTCGGCGCACCGAGGGCTACGCGGCGCAAGCGCTCACCGCACTCGCGCAGGTTCGACGCCGCAGCGAGCTCGGCGCCGAGTTTCTCGCCCCTTGGCTCGACAACCGCGAGCACATCGCCGCCACGGTGATGGCAGCGGCCGTCGCGGGCCTGGTCCTGCCCACGGGCCACCGCCTGTGGGAACAGGTCCGCGAGCTGTTCGCGCTGGGCAGTGTCGCCGCCGCGACCGCATACGCCGCGCTGGTTCGAGGTGCTCGCGTGCGCTGCGACGACAAATGAGCACGCGACTTCGCCGTCACGTTTCCGTGCACCTCCACCTGCCGCCTAGGATTGCGGCGTGACCGATTCGGCGCAAGTGCCAGCGATCGAGATCCTGCGCTGTCCGAGTTGCTCCGGCGCGGTGCCACTCGGCGATGGCGAGACCGTGCGCTGTCCATTCTGCGGCACCGAGGTCCCGCTCCCCGAGCCGCATCGCGCGCTGCGCGACGCCGAGCGCGCCGAGCGTGCGACGCGCAAAGACGCGGAGGCGTACTACGCGGCGCTGGCGAAGCCGCCGAACGTCATCGTTCGCGCATTCGGCCGTCCGGGCGTCGGGCTCGCGTTGGTGATCCTCACGCCGTTCATCTTCATCGGCTCGCTCTTGCTGAGCGTGCCGTTGCTGGACGTGTTCGAGCGAATCCGGCACGAGTCGTTTCTCGACGTCCATCCAGACAAGTGGATCGCGGTCTATCAGTGTTTGTTCGCGAGCATCCTGCTCGCCGTGTTCGGCTTGATCGGCGGGTTCGCGCGACGGACGGCGGTAGGTCGCGTGCTGCTGCGCGCGGCGCTGATCGCCAAGCCGCCCGAACGTCCCGGCGGCCCCGCGCTGTGCCGCTCTTGTAACGCACCGCTGTTCGTACCGACCGGCGCCGAGGCCGTGCGCTGCACGTACTGCCGCAGCGACAACATCATCGCGATCAGTGCCGCCGACATCGCGGCTCAGGCGGTCGCGCAGCGCGGCGTCCAAGAGGCGTTAGCCGAAGCGAGGCGGAGCGGACGCGATGACCTCAAGCACGTGCGGTGGTCGATGTTCTGGCGGTTGCTCTTGCTCTCGACGCTGTTCGTCTTCATGTGGGTTCCGATGATCAGAGCAAACGGCTCGATCCACGACCCGACACCGTGGGACGACTGGCGAACCGACATCACCCCCCGCTACTACTCGAGCGTCGCGGACTGCACGAACAACTTCCATCGGGTCGCGATGCGTCGCGGCGAGACGTTCCACGCGACGCGGATGAACGACGAGCGGGCGCCCCTCGAGGTCGACGTGGAGGCGCACATCCCTGGTTCGGGCATCGAATACTGGCAGCCGCTCGGCCCGACGCTGCGTTGGCCGCCCGGTGTCCCGTTCGACTTCGTGGCGCCGCACACGGGCTGGATGTACCTGTGCTTCCGCGGGCGCGCGACGCGGATCACCGGCACGGTCGTCACGCGCCCGTAGACGTTCGCGACCTCGCGATCGCGGCGACTGCCGCGCTCCGCGAGCTGCGCGCCTGACCCGCGGGTCCGCACGCGGTGTTGATTCGCGGCGCGCGGACGTCACGTGCCCCTGCAACCGAATATAGTTGGCGACGTAGATGCCGAGCCTCCAACCTCACACCGCGGCGATCGCGGCCAGCGCCGACGGCCGTTGGCTCGTGTGGGGCGAGCCCGGGCGGTTGGTGCTATTTGACCTCGCGAAGCGCACGCAGGTCGCCGAGGTCGCGCTCGATCTCGAGCCACCGTTCGAGCTCGCGGTGACGTCGACCACGCTGTTCGTGATGCAAGCCCAGAGCGGCAGCACGCTCGTTCGACTCTACGATCTTCCCGAGATGCGCGCCGGCGTCGAAGCGCGGCTCAAGGGCGAGTCGCGTTTCGGCGGGCTGTGCGGATCGTTCGCGATGTTGCTCGGTAGTAACGAGCCGTTGACCGCGGTCGATCTGTCCCAGCTCCGGTCGGCCGCGCTGCCCGCTCGCGGGCCGATCCAAGTCGTCGCCGAGCTGTCGCCGGACACGATGCTCGTCGGTGCGCGCGGCAAGCTCGACGTGTGGAACCTCGATGAACGGCGACCGACCCATCGACTCGCGCTCCCGCTCGCGAACGATGTCGCGTTCGCCGGCGTGATCTCGAGCGGCAAGTTGCTGTGGCTCGCGTCGAGTGGACCGCGCGGCGCGATCTCCGTGCTCCGGCTGTCGGACGGCAAGCTGCTCGCGCCATCTGCGGCGGGTGGCACGATCAAGGCGATCGTGGGCGATGCTGCTACGACCACGGTGGTCGCCGCGATCCAACCGGAGGGTGGCAAGACGGTCCAGCTGATCGCGCTCGATCTCCACGCGCAGACCAGCCACCCCCTGGCGTTCGACCATCCGATCTCGGCGTTCTGTCTCGCCGGCGAAGCGGTGGCGATCCAATCGGAACGCGCGCAGCCGGTGCTGGTCGCGATCGCCGCGAGCGCGAGCGGCGCTGGCGCCAAGCCGTTGAGCGGCCCGGACGCGGACCTACCGGAGCCGGCGCTCGGCGAGCTCGCCCCCGAGGATGGCGTCGTGAATGGCGGCGAGCCGGCGCCGAACGATCTGTCCGATCGCCTCGACCACTGGCGCTCGCAGGTCAAGGCCGCGGTCGTCGCGGCGCCGCCGAAGCCGCGCAGCCCGCTCGAGACCCTCGCCGACGAGCCGCGCAGCCGATCACGCGCCGAGCTCTACGCGTGGGGCTTGTCGGCGCGCGCGCGCACGACGACGACACCACCGCCGCCGCCGCAGGGCTGGCGCCTCAACGATTCTCGCGAGCCGGTTCGATCTCGACATGCGGTCGAGGACCTTGCTCGCCTTGCTCTACGCGGGCTGGCTCGATGGCGAAGGCAAGACCGGCCTGCCGGTCGGCGTCGTCGCGCGCGCGCTCGGCAACGATGAAGACGCGTGGGTCGAAGCGCTCGCGCAGGGCCGCCTCGGTCGCATGGGCTGGGTGCGGTCCGCGTACGGGCGCACGCGGCTGTATCGCGAGATCGGGCGATTTCTCGACGAGGCGCCGGCGCGCATCGCGATCGTGGCGCCCGCCGACGACGCGGTCGCATCGCTCGCGCCTCCGCTGACCGCCATGCTCTGGCGGATCGTGGATCGCAGCGCGTTCGACGAGCAGCTGCACGCGCTCGCGAACCGCTTGCGCGAGCCGGTCGCGACGATCGAGCTCAGCGCGGTGCCGGCCGCGCGCCTCGCCGACCGCTTGCTCGAGGCGCGACTGCACGGCGCGCTACCGATCCTCGTGCCGTCCGAGGGCGCGCCGTTCGACTCGCGCTTGCTCGACGGTGGCGGGCTCGTCGTCGCGTTCGGCACGTCGCTCGCCGACGCTGGCCTCCCGCTGTGGGCGCCGCCGGAGCTCGCCGCGAACGAACCGGTCGAGACCGAGCCCGAGGCCGCGGCGAGCTCGACCGCGCCGGCGTAGCCTAGTCGTTCGCGTCGTCGTCGTCGGGCAATGTCACCGGCGTGATCGTTCCCGGCGTGGTCAGCGCGGGCGCGGGCGCCGACGCGGGCGCAGGTTGCCAGGCGAGCTCGAGCGTCGCGCGAAACGCCGGCGCGCCGATCTGATCGTCGAGCCCTGCCCCGGCGCGCACGCCGACCACCCAGCCCGGCAGCGGCGCGATGACGAGGCCGAGCCGCGCCTCGACCGGAGACGCGCCGAGCTCGTGATCGACGTTGTCGCCGAGCACGCCGACGACCTCGGCCGTCGCTTTGAGTTGCTCCGCCTTGCACCACAGGTGCGCGATCGGCGGCACCGGCACGATCACGCCGAGCCCGCCGAACGTCTCGTCGCCGACGAGGCGATCCGCGACCATCACTTCGGCGCCGCGCAAGCGAATCCCGGCGGTGGCCGCGAGCACGATGCCGGCGCCGAGGTTGAACCGGCCGATCAGGCTCCACGCACCGCTCCAGCTCGCGTTGCCGGCGAAGTCGTAGTCATCGCCGGTCGGCAGCGTGAGCTCGGCGCGCAGGAACGCGCCGAACGACGGGCGCTGCGTGACGCGCAACCGTGCCCCGACCACGAGATCGCCGGGGACCCAGCGATCGAGCGGGCGGTCGTCGCCGAGCCCCATGTACCGATCGCCGATCTGATGCGCGAGCGGCATCCGGAGGTCGACGACGATGCTGTTGATCGCGATCGCGCCGCCGAGCGCGAGCGTCTCCCGGTGATCGACCGGATGACTTTCGGCGCTCGTCGTGCTCAGGGTGATCGGCCGGAGCAGATACTCGAACCGCGCGCCGAGGCCCCACGCGTCGACCGGCGCGCCGCTGTCGAACCCGAGCTCGACTCGACCGAGCGGCGCGTCATCGCGATCGACATCGATCGCTTCGGGTCGGTCGACCGGCGTGCCCGCATGCGCGACGGTCGCGCCGCACGCCAGCGCCACGGTCGCGGCGAGCCTCATCCCATGATCCGCGAGCCGAGCTCGTAGACCCGCGCGGCCGGCATGTGGCGATAACGCGTGACCTGAACGCGCAGCTGCGCGATCTGATCGATCACGTCGCGCCGGGTCGCGCCCTTGCCGAGCAGCGCCCGCGCACGTTCGACGATCGCGCCGCGCGCTTCCTTCGGATGGTAGATGAACGTGCGGCCGAATCGGACCTCGCCGAGCACGCCTACCAGCCGGAGCTCCGCGACATCGCCGATGTCGACGCCGTGCAGCGTCCGTTGCTCGATCACGTGCAGCTCGCTGCCGCCGAGCAGGTCGAGCAGCTCGATCCGCCCGCGTGCCATCGCGCGAACCTCGTACAGCGAGCGCTGCGACGTCAGCAGCGCGCGAACGATCGGCGCGCGCTCGTCGCCCGCGGCGTTGAGCTCGCGATAGGTCGCGACGGCCGGCGGCACGTGCTCGCCCGCCGCGACGCGCTCGATCACGTACCACTCGACGAACGCCGCGCTCCACGGTTCCCACAGCTCGTCGTCTTGATGGACCTTGCCGCGGCGCTCCTCGTACTCGCGCCGCGCGATCCCAGCCGCCTCGGTGTCGGCGGCATGCCGGGCGTAGAGCTCTTCGGTCACGCTGTCGAGCAGCGCCGCGCTCGAGGGCGTCATCGCGCCGCCGCGAGGTGCGTGCGAAACCGCGCGAACAGATAACCCGCGTCGTGCGGGCCCGGGCTCGCCTCGGGGTGGTACTGGACGCTGAAGATCGGCTTGCCCTCGACCGCGAGACCCTCGACCGAGTGATCGAACAGGTTCTCGTGCGTGACCTGCACGCCGGACGGCAGGCTCGCCGGATCGACCGCGAACCCGTGGTTCTGCGACGTGATCTCGACCTTGCCGGTCGTCTTGTCGAGCACCGGATGGTTGCCGCCGTGGTGGCCGAACGGCAGCTTGAACGTCTGGCCGCCGACCGCGAGGCCCAGGATCTGGTGACCGAGGCAGATCCCGAACACCGGCTTGCCGCTCGCGCATAGCTCGCGCACCGCGCTGATGCCGTAGCCGACCGCCGCCGGATCACCTGGCCCGTTCGACAGGAAGAACCCATCGGCGCCGAGGGCGAGCGCGGCCTTCGCGGTCGTCGTCGCAGGGACGACCGTCGTGCGGCAGCCGATGTCGCGCAGCTGGCGCAGGATGTTCTCCTTGATCCCGAAGTCGTAGGCGACGACGTGAAACTCGACCGGCGCCGGCGCGGGCGTGCGGTGGTCATCGAGCGCGCGCCAGGCCGGCAGGGTCCACTCGTAGCTCCGCGCGCAGGTCACGCGCGGCACGAGATCGAGGCCGTCCATCTTCGGCGCGGCGCGCACGCGGGCGAGCACCGGCTCGAGCTCCGATACGTGGGGCGTGATCGAACCGCGCATCGCCCCTTGATCGCGCAGCACGCGGGTCAACGCGCGCGTGTCGATGCCTTCGATGCCGGGCACGCCGCACGTCTCGAGCCAATGCGGCAGCGTGTCCTCGCTGCGCCAGCTCGACGGAATCGGCGACAGCTCGCGAATCGCGAGGCCTGCGCACACGACCTTCTTGGCTTCATTGTCGTCGCGATTGACGCCGACGTTGCCGATCTGCGGTGCGGTCATCACGACGATCTGGCCGCAGTACGACGGATCGCTGACGATCTCCTGGTAGCCGGTCATCGACGTGTTGAACACGACCTCGCCGATCGACTCGACGCGCGCGCCGTAGCCGTCACCGCGAAAGATCGAGCCGTTCTCGAGCACGAGCGCGGCGGGCCAGCTCACGCGAGCCTCCCGTCGAGGTCGTGGACGCACCGGCCCTCGACGAACGTCAGCACCGCTCGCCCGGCGAGGGTCTGGCCGAGGAACGGCGAGTTCTTCGACTTGCTCGTGACGGTCTCGGCGGTCAGCATCATCGGCCGCTCGGGATCGATCACCGTGATGTCGGCGACCGCGCCCACCGCGAGCGCGCCACCGGGTAAGCCGAACGCGCGCGCCGGGCCGCCGGTCAGCGCCGCGATCACGCGCTTGTCGTCGAGCGTGCCCATCCGCACGAAGTCGAGCACGATCGGCAACGCGGTCTCGAGGCCGAGCATGCCCGGGGCGGCGCACTCGAACTCGACGTCCTTCTCGACCGGCGAGTGCGGCGCGTGATCGGTCGCGATCGCGTCGATCGTGCCGTCGGCGAGGCCTTCGAGCAGCGCCTCCTGGTCCGCGGCGGTGCGCAGCGGCGGCATGACCTTCGTGCGTGTGTCGTAGTGGCTGCACGCCTCGTCGGTGAGCGCGAGGTGGTGCGGCGTGACCTCGCACGTCACCGGCAGGCCGCGGCGCTTGGCATCGCGGACGAGCGCGACGGTGCGAGCGGTCGACACGTGCGCGACGTGGTAGCGCGCGCCGGTCCACTCGACGATCTCCAGGTCGCGAGCGACCATCGCGCTCTCGGCGCACGCCGGCTGCGGCTTGATCCCGATCCGCGTCGACACCGCGCCTTCATTCATCGCCCCGCCCTCCGCAAGATCGAGATCCTCGGCGTGCTGGACCAGCGGCAGGTCGAACGTCTTGGCGTACTCGAACGCGCGGCGGACGAGCCCGGCGTTCATCACCGGGCGCCCGTCGTCGGAGATCGCGACGATGCCGGCTTCTTTCATGTCGGCGATGTCGGCGAGCGCCTTGCCTTCGAGCCCGTGCGTGATCGCGCCGATCGGCCGGACGCGGACCGAGCCGACCTCGCGGGCGCGGCGCACGATCAGCTCGGTGACCGCGCGCTGGTCGTTGACCGGCTTGGTGTTCGGCATGCAGCACACCGTCGTGAACCCGCCGACCGCGGCCGCGCGCGTGCCGCTCTCGATGTCTTCCTTGTATTCCTGGCCGGGCTCGCGCAGATGGACGTGGAGGTCGATCAGGCCTGGCACGATCCACAGATCCTTGACGTCGATGATCCGGGGCGCGACCAAGCCGCGGCCGATCTCGACGATCCGGCCACCCGCGATCCGCACGTCGGCGGCCTGGTCGAGAGGACGCGCCGCACCGGGGTCGAATACCCGGCCACCGCGTAGGACCAGATCGCCGGAATCCATCGCGGCAGGTCTTACCACGATCGGCGGGAACCGGGCGTCACTGTGCTTGGACCGCGAGCGGCCAGGTATGGGTCACGCCGCCGAGGGTCGAGGTGATGTCGACGACGCCCGAGGTCGCGGCCTGCGCGCCGACGATCAGGTGCCGCACGTCGCCGTTCTGCCCGGCCGGGACATCGAACGAGAACGTCGCGGTCAGATCACCGACGGCGGTGGCGCCGAGCTGCCAAGCGGCCGACGTCGGACCGTCGCTGATCAACTCCAGCGCGACCGTGGTGTACGAGCCGACCGGGACGGTCACGCCGAGGCCGGTGCCGACCGGGTCGGTCGCGAGCGGCACCGCGACGAAGTACGGCGAGGGATCGGCCGGCGCGCACGGGTCGTGATAAGCGGCCGCCGCCGCGTTCGACCAGATCTTCGCGACCTGGTAGCCATCGATCGTCGCCGGCGCGTCTGCGCACACGGTGTCGAGCTCGCCGCCGAACGCCGCGGGCTGGGCGAGCGAGCCGCCGAACCCGGCCCAGCCTTGCGGTTGCAACCCGACGAGCGGATCGGTCGCGATCGCGACCATCGCGTAGGTCGCTCCGGCGATCACGCCCGCGCCGCTGTCACACGTCGGCACGACGCCGACCTGAGCGCGCGCACCGCTGCCGAGCACGACGTCGCGGTGATAGCCGGTCGTGCCCGATGTGCACAGATCGACGCCGCCGACGGTGACCATCGACGACGCCGGGTAGATCAGGATGAATTCCTTGGTCGCGAGCGTCGCGCTATCGACCGCGCCGATCTCGGCGTGCGTCCCGTCGAGCTCGCTCTTGACGAACGCGTCGACCGCGGTCTCCGGCACGGTGCCCGGCGCCGAGGTCGCGAGCGTGAGCGGCGAAGCGAGCGTCGCGGATCGCACGCCGTACTCGGCGAGCTCGGAGCTGAACACCGGAGACGCGACGTAGTCGGCGAGCACCGGGTCGTAGGTCGCTTGCGCCGTCTCGCCCGCGAAGTACACGACCTGGATCGTCGGGCTCGCGACCACGAGCGGCGGCCGGCCCGCGGGCTTGACCTGCGGCATCGACGGATGGAACGCCGGATATGCGGTCGCGTCCGGTCCGATCGCGGCATCGGGTCCGGGCGGTCGCGCGCTGGTGCACGCGACGAGCAGGGCGACAACCGCGAGCCACCGATTCACGCCGCAACCTTGCCCGAACCGCGCCGGTCGCGCCAGGAGCTAGGCAGTCGCGCTATGCTGTCGCGGTGCCGACCGCAGGAATCGTCATCATCGGCGACGAGATCCTGACCGGTAAGTTCGCCGAGGAGAACGCGGCGTTTCTGATCGGCGAGCTGCGCGCGCTCGGGGTCGAGCTCAAGCGGATCACGGTGGTCCCCGACGAGCTCGACGACATCGCGACGACGGTCCGAGAGGCCTCGGCGCGGTTCGACCACGTGTTCACCTCCGGCGGGGTCGGCCCGACCCACGACGACATCACGATCGCCGCGATCGCGCGCGGGTTCGGCGTCGGCGTCCGGCGCCATCCCGAGCTCGAGGCCAAGGTGCGCGGCTACTGGGGCGACAAGCTCGCCGACGCGAACCTCCGGCTCGCCGACCTGCCGGACACCGCGGAGCTGGTCTACGGCAAGGACCAGATCTGGCCGGTCGTGTGCGTACGCAATGTCTTCATCTTGCCCGGCGTGCCGGCGCTGTTTCGCCGCAAGTTCGTCGACATCCGCGATCGGTTTCGCGCCGAGCCGGTGACCGCCGCGCGGCTCTACGTCGATGCGGACGAAGGCGAGCTCGCGCCACACCTCGAGGCCGTCGTCGCGGCTCATCCCTCGGTCAAGATCGGCAGCTACCCGCGGTTCTCCGAGAAGGAGTTTCGCGTGCTGGTCACGCTCGAGGGCGCCGATGGTGCCGAGGTCGCGGCGGCCCACGATGCGCTCGCGGTCAAGCTCGGCGCCCGGGTCGTGCGGCGCGAAGAACCGCGGAGGGTCGGATGAAGCTCGTCGCCGCGCTCCTCGTCGCGGCGTGTGGCTCGGCCGCCGCGCAACCGCCGCGCTCCCCGACCGCGCCGGCTCCGGTCGGGTTCACGCCGCTCGCCGATCCAGATCTCCAGCTGATCGCGACGCCGGCGACCGACCACGCGCCGTTCGTCCAGGCGATCGACGCGGCGATCACGTCGATCGATCTCGCGATGTTCCACCTCACCGACAAGCAGGTGGTCGAAGCGCTCCAGGGCGCGGCCTCGCGCGGCGTCGCGGTGCGCGTGATCATCGATCACGACAGCGTCAAGGCGAAGGCGAATCAGCGGCAGTTCGATGTGCTGCGCACGCACGGCGTGCCGATCCGGCGCTCGAGCAAACAGTTCTCGATCACGCACGAGAAGGCGATGGTGATCGACGGCAAGGTCGCCTTCGTCACCGCGATCAACCTCACGAACGATGTCGACAAGACGCGCGATTTCGGCGTGATCACCCGCGCGCCCGACGTGGTCAGCGACGTCGCCGCGCTGTTCGAGGCGGACTGGACGAACGCCGACAGCCATGGCCACGTCACGCCGGCGCAGCGCGCGGCGAGCCTCGTCGTGTCGCCGACCAGCTCGCGCAGCAAGCTCGTCGCGTTGCTCGGCTCGGCGCAACACACCGTCGACCTCACGGTCGAGAACCTCGGCGATCCGGCGATCATCGAGGCGATCGTGGCCGCGGCCAAGCGCGGCGCGGCCGTGCGCGCGATCGTGCCGGCATGCGACAAGAACCCGGACGAGCTCTACAACCTGCCGGCCGCGCAGCGGCTCGCGGCGGCGGGCGTCGCGGCGCGGATGATGCCCGCGCCCGAGACCGCCGACACGCCGTACATGCACTCGAAGATGATCCTCGTCGACGGCCACGTCGCGTACATCGGCTCGGTGAACTTCTCCGGCAACTCGCTCGCCCACGCGCGCGAGCTCGGCGTGATCGTCGACAGCGCCGCCGCCGGTGCGCAGATCCGCGCCACGTTCGAGACCGACTTCGCGCACGCAGTGGTCCCTCCGGCCACGCGCCCGGCATCGTGCCGCGCGATCGGGCACTGAGGTTAGTCGACCGCGAGCAGCTCTCCGACCTTCGCGACGACCGCGCCGAGTGGCACTTCGTGCTCGTTCGCGATCGTGGTGTCGGTGATCCGCAGATCCTTGACCTTGACGACGCCGGCATCGCGTTCGCGCGAGCCGAAGATCAGCGCGAGCGGAATACCGCCCTTGTCGGCGTACTTGAACTGCTTGCCGAGCTTGTCGTCGCCGCCGTAGACCTCGGTGTTGTGGCCGGCGGCGCGCAGCTGCGACGCGATCCTCGCGTAGTCAAGTGCGAGCGTCGGATCGACATTGAGCACGATCGCATGCGCGATCGAGCGGCGATCGCCGGCGATCACGCCGAGCTCGAGCAGTTGCGCGAACAGCCGCGTCACGCCGATCGAGATGCCGACGCCCGGCAGCTTCGACTTCGTGTAGTGCCCGGCGAGGTTGTCGTAACGGCCGCCCGAGCAGATCGACCCGAGCTTCGGGTGGTCATCGAGGAACGTCTCGTAGACCGTGCCGGTGTAGTAGTCGAGGCCGCGCACGATCGACAAATCGATGCACAGCGCGGCATCGGGTACGCCGAGCGCGATCGTGCCGGCATAGACCCGCTCGAGCTCGGCCAGGCCCTCGGCGAAGCTCGCCGACGCGGTCGGCTGTATCGCGTGCTCGCGGAGCTTGCCGAGGATCGCGCGCGAGTCGCCGGCGCCCGCGGTGAGCAGATCGAGCAAGCGCCTCGCGGCCGACGGCTCGATCACCGCCGCGAGCTTTGCTTCGACCGCGGCGCGATCCTGTTTGCCCAGGCGATCGACCTCGTGCAGCACGTCGCCGTGGCTCGCGGCCGGGATCGCGAGCGACTCGAGCAGGCCGCGCAGCAGCTTGCGGTTGTTGATCTTGATCGTGAACGCGCCGAACCGTAGCTCGTGGAAGATGCCGTAGATCACCGCCGGCAGCTCGGCATCGTAAGCGAGCGCCAGCGCGTCCTTGCCGATCACGTCGATGTCGGCTTGATAGAACTCGCGATACCGGCCGTGCTGCGGGCGCTCGCCGCGGTAGACGCGCTGGATCTGATAGCGGCGGAACGGAAAGTTGAGCTGGCCCTCGTGCTGCGCGACATACCGCGCGAGCGGCACCGTGAGATCGAACCGCAGCGCGAGCTCGGGCGGCTTGCCCTGCGCGAGCGCCCCGGTCGATTGTACGAAGTAGACTTCTTTCTCGGTCTCGCCGCCGGACTTGGTCAGCAGCACCTCGGACAGCTCGAACACCGGGGTCTCGACCGGCAGAAAGCCGAAGCGCTCGAACCCGCGCCGGATCGTGTCGAGCATCCGCTGGTGCGCGAGCTGCTGCGCGGGGAGCAGCTCGAGGACTCCGGGCGGTATGCGAGGCGAGACGGGCATCGCGCCGTGACATACCATGCGAGTCAGCCGCGGCGCAGCATGCCGACGACGATCACCGCGGTGCCGAGCACGAGCGCGACGCCGACCATCGCGACCCACAACATCGAGCCATCGTCGTCGCCGCTGTCGTCGACCGGCGCGGCCCGTGCAGCACTGGCCGGCGGCGCGGAGCCCGCGGTCATGCGCGACGCCTCCGCGACCGGCGCCGGGCCGTCGGTCCACGACGTCGTCTCGATCGTCGTGCCGTCCGAGCGGATCGCGGTGACCTCGACCCGATTTCCACTCGTGGTCACCCGCAGGTAGTGCAGCACCCGCTCGAACTTCTGCACCGCCTCGGCATCGACCGCCGCGGGCTTGGGCCGGCGCGGATACAGCGGCGCGCCACCGCCGCCCGACACGAAGTAGTGCACGCCGTTGTGCTCCGCGCGCTCGTAGACGTGGTCGTGTCCGGAGAACACCGCGGTGACTTGATACTTCTCGAACAGCGGCGTCCAGCGCTCGCGCAAGTCGCGCTGGCCGCCGTGCAACGAGATCGAGAACGGCGGGTGATGCATGACCACGAAGATGTGATGGATGCGCGGATCCTGGCGCGCGGCGATCAGCTCGCGCTCGAGCCACGACGTCTGGTCGGTGAGCGCGAAGCTGTAGGCGTTCGAGTCGAGCACGAGGAACCGCGCCGCGGCATAGCTGAACGCGTAGTAGCGCTCGGACTCGCCGCCGTTCTCCGGGACGGAGAAGAACTCGCGATACGTATCGGCCGTACGCCCGCGGCCTTGACGATCGTGATTGCCGACCGCCGGGTAATAGACGTTGTCGCGCAAGAACGGGCTCTCGACATCGAAGTACGCCTGCCACTCGTCGAGCCGAGCGCCATCGTCGACCATGTCGCCGGTGCCGAGCACGAAGTCGGGCACCTCTTCCATCATCCGTTCGACGACTCGGCGATGTTGCTCGATGCCGTTGCGCGAATCGCCGATGACGACGAACGAGAACGGCACGTCCTTGCCGACCGGCGGCGCGGTCGCGAACTCGCCTTGCCAGCTCTGGTCGCCGACCTCGACGCGATAGTGATAGCGCGTCGCCGGCATGAGGTTCTCGATCTTCGCCTCGACGATACGCGCCCCGGGGACGTCTTGCGCATGCTCGCCGCCCGGGCCGGACACGATCAGCTTGCCCGGCTCGACGTCGTCGAGCTGCCACATCACCTTGATCGACGTCGGCGCGAGATCCTGCAGGTACGGCCCCTTCAACATCTTCGGAGCCGCGGTCGCCGCGCCACCTAGCCCAGCGAGCACGACGATCGATGCGAAGGGGCGCGCCATCCAGCTCGCCCCAAGGATACGCCAGGGACGCGATGTAGGCGCAAGCGCGCGTCGCTCAAGCCGCGAACAGCCGCGGCACGATCTCGTCGGCCTCGCCCACGTGGACCTCATCGAACAACTCCCGAGCATCGTCGAACGCCTCGAGGTTGATCAGCACGCGCCGCGCGCCGGCGTATTCGGCGGAACGGACGAAGCTCGACGCCGGGGTCACGGTGCCCGACGTACCGATCGCGACGAACAGGTCGCAATCGCGCAGCGCGCGTTTGACGGCGTGCTCGGCGTCGACCGGGATCGGCTCGCCGAATAGCACCGCGCCCGGGCGCATCACGCGATCGCAGTGCTCGGGTGGCCGCTCCGAATCGTCGGGCACGAGCTCGGCTGCGCACGTCTCGCAGCGCCAACACGCGAGGCTGCCGTGGTACTCGCAGACGCTCTTACTTCCGGCCGCCTGGTGCAGGCCGTCGACGTTCTGCGTGACGACCAGCATGCGCGCCATCGCGGGCAGCGTCGCTTCGTACGCGGCGAGCGCACGATGGGCCGCGGTGGGGCTGACCCGCCGGATCGCTCGCCGGAATCCCCAGAACATCTCGCACGCCTCGTCGTGCCGATCGGCCAGCGCGCTCGCGTGCGCCAGCTCCGCGAGCTTGCCGTCGCTCCACAGCCCGCCCGGTCCGCGATACGTCGCGAGCCCCGCGCTGCGCGAAATACCGGCCCCGGTTAGCACCACGATGCCGCGATAGCCATGCATCTACCTAGTGTACTATGGACACTCTTATAGGCAACGCGACTACGGAGCGCCGACGAGCCCGGCGACGTCGTCGGTGACGATCTCCGGCCGCGCATCGGGGCTCGCGACCGCGGTCGTGCAGCTGTCGAACGTGACGCCCGCGACGTGCCGCAGGTAGTAGCCCCACGCCGGGAGGTCGCCGAACATGTTCGACTCGGGATATTGATCGGGTGTCGCCTCGGCCGGTGCGCCCGGCACGCTCGCCAGGCCGCCGTCGTAGGTCACCGCGACTCGCGTGAAGCTGAGGTTCGTGATCGGATAGGTCGTGCCGTTGAAGATGTGCCCGGTGATGAGGCTACCTTGGTGCGGCGAGTTCCCCCACGGCGCGGTCGAGCCGCGGATGTCGGTGAACGAGACGTTGTCGATGCTGCCGAGCTTCGGCACGTCGCCGATCGGGTGGGTGGTCGATTGCTGCGCGAGGTAGACGAAGAACGCGCCGCCGGTGTTCGAGAACTCGACGCGCTGGAACGTCATACCCTCGATGTCCGCGCCCTGGCGCGACTCGACTGCCATCGCCGCGTACTGGACGTCCTTGACCCAGGTGTCTTCGATCGTGACGTTCGCGAACGCGCCGTAGGTCGCGGTGCCGACCTTGATCCCGTTCGAGCCGCCGTTGTTGCCGGTGAACACCGAGTCCTTGACGACCATCGTGTCGATGCCGCGCCGCACGCCGCTCTTCAAGCACATCGCGTCGTCGCCTGCGTTGATCGCGCTGTGCTCGACCGTGATATCGGTGCCGTCGACGATGTCGATGCCGTCGTGTGTGATGTAGTTCGACTGCAAGTTGATGTTGTTGATGACGACGTGGTCGCTCTCCATGCTGACCAGGCTCCACACCGCGCCCTTGCGCAGGTAGAGGTTCTGCACGGTCACGTCCTGCGCGAGCACGGCCCAGATCAGCAGCGGGCGGGTTCCTTCGACCCCGGAGAACGAGTCGCCCTGCCCGTCGATCACGCCGCCGCCGTCGATCGTGAGGTCGGTCGAGCCCGGCGCGTACACCAGCGCGCGCTGCGTGTTGCTGAGCTGCGTGTTGCCGGTAGCCGGCGTCTGCGTCGGATAGTCGGCGACGTTCGTGCTGCCGAGCAACACCGCCGACGAATCGACGAACAGCGTCAGCTTGCTGCCGAGCGTGACCGTGCCGGACAGGAACGTGCCACCGGACAGCACGACCGAGCCGCCGGTGCCGGCCGCGGCGTCGGCCGCCGCCTGGATCGCCGCGGTGTCGTTCGTCACGCCGTCGCCCTTCGCGCCGTAGTCGCGGGCATCGAACACCGGCGACGGCGGCGCGCCGATGTACGCCGCCTCGGTGTAGACCTCGACGTTGTCGACGTACAGCGTGCCGGTGTTCGCGCCGTCCATGAAGTAGCTGACCTTCGCGACCGACGGTGAGGCGGTGCGCAGGGCGACCGCGTGCTGCTTGCGAACTCCGTCGACGTACAGATCGAACGTGCCCTGCGTCGTATCGACGACGACGCGCACCCGGTACCACACATTCGCGGCGAACGTCTGGATCAGCGTGGTGGTCGCGCCGACATGCGCGTTGAGGTTGCCGTCCTGGAACGAGATCGATGCGACCGCGGCGCCGTTCGCGTCGTAGATGTACGGGATCGCCTTGAACCCGGCGGTCTCGGCCGCCTTGACCTTCGCCTCGAACACGATGCGACCGCTCTGGGGCGCGAACGACGTTGCCAAACTCGACGTCCCGCTCGTGTCGGGCTTCACGATCGCGATCGACTTGTCGGTGGCGAACGGGACCTCGGCGGCGGTCACCGAGCCGGTCGGCGACTCTGCGACGACCCACGGCGTAGCGGGAGCGAACCCGGTCGCGACCTCGTTGAAGGTCTCGTCGATGATGTAGGCGCCGTTCGTGCCGGCATCGGACCCGGTGCCATCGCCGTCGCCCTTTCCGCCGCCCGAATCGTCGCCTCCGCCGGATGCCGGGTTGTGAGTGGCACAGGCGGTGAGGAGCGCCACAATGACCAGGAGTGACTTCATGTAATCGGTCACAGCAAGAGCCGTACCCGCGCCGGCGACACGGCGTTCCAGGACGTTACTGATATGCCGACCGGTCCATCGGCTAGCAACTCGTCTTGCCGGCGCGTTACACGGCGGTGTCACGCCGTGCTGCGCCGACGCGATGCGATCCCTGCGGTTCGATCAGCTCCGATATCGCATCGACGCGAGCGAGCCCACGAGATCGCGCGCCGAGTCTCTCGAGTACCCGTACTTCGTGGTCAGTGTGACGAGCGCGGCCTCGGCGCGCGTCCGCGCGTCGGCGTTGAGGTGGCTCTCGTTACCCGCGAGCAACGACACGAGATCGGTGATGCCTTTGCCGATCACCTTCTTGTGCTTCTCGAAGTACGCGTCGCGCAGCTTGCGCAGGATGTCCGCGAAGATGTCGTTGAGGACCGGCTTCTGGCCTTTGTGGTCGAGCGACCACGCGCCGATCTTCGCGATCAGCCCTTGGCGAAAGTCGTCGGCGCGACCGGCGAGATCGAGCGTGCGTTCGACCTCGCGCATCATCGCCTCGTCGGGGTCCTCCATCCTGCCGGTCTGCGCGTTGCGAACCTTCTCCTTCTTGATCGCGTGCATGACGTGCGTGACGTAGCGCTCGAACACGCGGCCGTACTCGCTCTCCTCGACCAGGCCGACCGAGGCGCGAACTTCGTCGTCGATCCGATCGAACAGCTTGCCGCGCACGACGTCGAGCAGCTTGCGATGGTCGTGGTACCCGCCGGCCTGGACGTCTTGGCGCAGGAACTCGTAGATGCTGACCTGCTTCGTGAGCTCGTTCAGCTCGTCGAGCACGACGAGCGGCGACACGTAGGAGTAGCGCGTCGATCCGGCGGACGCGAGGAGCACGGTCTGCATCTCGCGCGGCGAAGCGCCGACCCGGCCTTCGTAGATCGGGTAGGTGTCCGATTCGTGGAACAGCTCTTTGATCTGAGCGGTCAGCTCGCGCGCGCGATCCGGCGGCAAGTCCGCGGGCACGATCCCGCTCGAGTACAGCTCGACCTTCTCGAGCGGCGACAGCCTGCCGATCACCTCGGCGAGCGTCGACGGGAAGCGCTCGACCTGCGGCTTGCGCATGCGCGACAGCACCGCCCACAGCGCCGCGACGTACGCGGTGTGCGGCGCGATCTCGCGGCCACCGGCCGCCTCGCGCAGCCGCTCGGCGTAGAGCGCCTCTTCGTGGCGAACGTCGAGGATGAACGGCACGCGCACGAGCTCGATCCGACCCTTGAAGCTCTGAAAATCGGGGATCTCGCGAAACGCCGACAGGTGGATGTCGTTGCAGCTGCCGAGGAAGACCAGATCCAGGAACAGCGTCGCGCTCGTCATCGACAGCTCGGCGCGCTCGACCGTGGTCAGCAGATACTTGTAGTGCTCGAGCGGGCGCTTCAGCAGGTCGTCGAACTCGATCATGCCGCGATTCGCGCCGACCACCTCGCCGCCGTACTCGTGCAGCGACACCGACTGCAGCGACGGCGGCAGCGCATTGAGCGTGCGATCCGCGGTGATCTGGCGCTCGGTCGCGTCGACCGAGAGCTGCGGCTCGACCGTGACCCAGCCGGCGCGATAGCGGTGAGAGATCTCGAACCGCTCGATCCGGATGTGGCGCAGCACCTGGACGTAGTCACCCTGGTAGCTCGCGAGCAGCGCCTCGTAGATCGCCTTGTTGCGCGGCGACAGCGTGCCGTTGCGCAGGTAATCGCTGAGCTGGAGCTGCTTGCCCGCGAGCATCTTGTCGAGCAGCTTGTGGCGCTCCTCGAGTGGCACGAGCAACAGCGGGTGGTCGCGCAGCTCGTCGCCGAGCCTGGCGTCGATCATGTCGTCGGCGAGGTACGCGTAGGACTCGGCCGATTCGATCGCCGCCGCGTTGCCGCCGAATCCGATGCCGCCCTTCGTGCTCTTCGACGCCGGGAAGATCCAGCTGAACCGGTACAGCGCGCCCTGCTCGAGCGTCGAATAGTCCTCGAGCCCGCGGCCGAGGCAGCGAATGAACGTGGTCTTCGCCGAGCCGTTCGGGCCGTGCAGCAGGATCAGCTTGGTCGGCCGGCCGTCTTGCACGAACGTGCGCAGCACGTCGTAGACCTGGTTCTGGACCATCTCCTGGCCGAACAGGCGATCCTCGCCGTTCGCCCACGGCGCGTCGAACAGCGCGAACCGGCGGACGTCGCCCCACGGATACTTCACGGTCGTGGAGCCGTAGTGATCGAACGCATCGACGATGTACTGGGTCGACGACCTTAGCTGGCGCTCGGGCTGCGCGAACACGAGCGCGAGGTACTCGGTATACGACATCACCCGGCGATTGCGCGTGAAGTCCTCGCGCACGGCCTCGCCGAGCCCGACGAGCGACTGCCTCACGATCGCAGGGATGTCGTCCGCCATGGCCGCGACGCTATCACTTTGCGGCGATGACGATCGTCACCGGCTGCCGCTTCGCGTGGCAGCTCTGCTCGTCGCACACGCCGAACTTGAACATGCCCTTGATCTCGAAGCTGCCGGCCTGCGCCGGCGTCGCCTTGACGTCGAACGCGAGCACCTGCTCGGTCAGCGTCGACGCGTCGCCCTGCGACTTGTCCCGGCCACCGGCGACGAGCTCGGCTTTCGCGAGCGTGATACCGGCCGGTGGCACCTCGAGCGTCAGCTTGATCGGGAAGTCGGTGTTGACGTGAAACCCGGTCGCCGGCGTGACCTTGAGCGACACCGTCGCTTCGGCGCCGGGCTTGACCTCGGCGGTCCCGATCTCGAGCGTGCCCTCGTCGGGATGGAGGTGGTTGCGTTCGTCGTCAGCGACCTTGACCGCTTTGTGATCGCCGGCGTTGGCCTGTACGCCCGCGGGCGACGGGTTAGCGGGGACCGGATCGGCGCTCGCCGCCGGCTTCGAGCATCCCGCCGCGAGAAACAGTGCGAACAGACCGTGGCGATACATGGGCGTGAGCATAGACGATCTCCGTTGCCTAGATAAGAAACGACGACGTGTGTGGGAGCGTGTGCCCCTATGAGATCGAGAACCGGCGGGGTACCCTCGTTATGCCGGTGAGGAGAGCCCAACAGCTCGGCCGTTACCACTTGCTCGATCGCATCGCGTTCGGTGGGATGGCCGAAATCTATCGCGCGAAGACCTTCGACGCGGAGGGACAACCCCACCTCGTCGCGGTCAAGCGCGTGCTCGCGCACCTCGCCGAGGACGACGACTTCATCCAGATGCTCGTCGACGAGGCGAAGATCGCGAGCGTGCTGCGCCACCAGAGCATCGCGCGGGTCTACGAGTTCGCGCGCGCGCACGGCGAGTACTTCATCGCGATGGAGCATGTCGACGGCAAGGACATGCGCACGGTGCTCGAGCGCTGCCGGACGAAGAAGAAGCCGATCCCACCGGAGCACGCCGCGTACATCGCGGCCGAGGTCGGTTCGGCGCTGCACGCGGCGCACTCTGCGGTGGACTCGCGCGGCCGGCCGCTGCGCATCATCCACCGCGACGTGTCCCCATCGAACATCATCTGCAGCTATGCGGGCGAAGTGAAGCTGTGCGACTTCGGCATCGCGAAGGCCACGCTGTCGCGCGTGCAGACCAAGACCGGCGTGATCAAAGGCAAGGTCAAGTACATGAGCCCCGAGCAAGCGCTCGGTCGCAAGCTCGATCACCGCAGCGACGTGTTCTCGCTCGGCAGCTGCCTCTACGAGATGCTGACCCGGATCCCGCCGTTCACCGCGACGAACGAGATGGACCTGCTGATCAAGGTCCGCGACGCGAAGTACCGGCCGGTCAGCGAGGCGACGCCGGGGATCCCGCCCGAGCTCGAGGCGATCTGCGATCGCTGCCTGACGCGCAGCCGCGCGAGTCGTTATCAAACTGCGGCCGATGCCGAAGGCGACCTGCGCGCGTTCCTGCGCAAGTTCATGCCGAACTATTCACGCAGCCACCTCGGCCGGTTCATCCGCAAGATGTTCGCGCAGGAGATCGAGCGCGAGCTGCGGATGCTCGAAGAGTTCGTGATGACCGACGACGTGTCCGACGACGTCGGCGAGAGCTTGATGGTGCGCGACGAAGACTTCGAGCCGCCCGAGGTGCCGTTCCAGCCGAAGCCGACGTCGGTGTCGATCGCCGGGTTGCCGAGCGACTTCGACGGCGATTCGAACTTCACGACGATGCCGAAGGTGAGCCAGCAAGAGGATATTCACGTCCAACCGACGCAGATCCTCCCGGACGGCCCGCGCAGCCAGATGATGCGGGCGCAACCCGACCCGGTATCCGACGCCGCGCCGCCGCCACCACCGCAGCGCGCGAAGTCGAAGACCACTCCGCCGCCGCGCAAGCCGCCGACCAAGCCGCCGCCGCGCGTGTTCGACGAGAAGCTGCACTCGGCGCCGACGATGATCATCGACATCGGGCGCATGCGGCAGCGCCAGCGCGGCGGGCGCTAGCTGCGCGGAGGAGCGGGAGGCCCGCGAGCCCGCGCTTTGGCATGAGACTGAAGCGGAGAGGTACGCGAAGCGCGCGCCCTGTTCGAGGTCGACGTCGCGCTAGCGGATGTCGATCGTCAGGCCGAGCACTTCATCTCCGGGTCTGACCGTCGCGTGCACGCTGCCGCCTTCGTCACCGCGCGCTGCGAGCACCGATAGCTCGCCGGTCGGGCAGTCGTGGATCCGGAACTCGCCGAGCGCATCGACGTCGGCTTCGACCGCGACGCCCGAGCCATCGGTCGCGCGGACCGTGACGTGAGCTCCGACCGCGCGCTGGCCGCGCGAGTCGCGCACCGTGCCGCCGACGAGCGCACCGCGCTGGAGGTCGATGCGGATGTCGCGCACGGTCGTCGCCCCGGGCGTTGTCGCCGCCGGCACGTCGACCGCGCGCGAGGCCGGCAAGTACCCGGGCAACGCGATCGACAGCTTCCACGCGCCGGCGCGCAGCGGGCCGAGCTTCCACCGGCCGTCCTTATCGCTCGACGCCTCGCTGGTCTGCCCGTTCGGGCCGCTCGCGGTGAGCGTCACGCTCGACACCGGCGCACCGGTGACCGCGTCGAGTAACACGCCTTCGACACCACCGCCGAGGGGCAGCTCGAGCCGAACGCGCTCGCCGGTGCCGGTCGTCGCGGTCGCCTCGAGCTCGACGGGCGGATAGCTGGGATGCTCGATCCGCACGCGCACGTGGCCCGCGGGCAACATGTCGATCGAGAACGTGCCGTCCGCGGCGGTGATCGCGCTGCGGCCTTCGTCCGAGCCGCCGAGCACTTCGATGTGGGCCGCGCCGACCGGGACGCCGGTCGTATCGTCGACGCTGCCGGCCAGCACGGCGTCCGCGACCGCGAGCACGATGTCTTCGCGCTGCTCGCCCGCGAGCGAGCCGTGGTGCGCCGCGAGCTCGATCGGGCGCCGGGCGTCGACATGGCCGTACGCCGAAGCGCGGAGCTCGACCGCACCGCTGACCGGGCCGAGCCGGTACTCGCCGTCGGCGTCGCTGAAGCCGACCGCCGGCGCGCCGACCTCGGGTTGCGCCGAGACCTCGGCCCCGGTCACCGGCGCACCGTGCTGGTCGGTGACCTTGCCGATCACGAAGACGCCGGACGACATCACGAGGTCGACGCCGGTGACGACCTGGCCCGCGTCCACCGTGACCGGCTTCGACCGCGCTTCGGCGAAGCCCGACGCTTGGGCGAGCACGGTGAGCTTGCCGTTCGGTGCGCCGCGAATGCGATAGCGCCCATCGGTGCCCGTCACCCAGATCGAGCCGCGCGGGTCATCGGGCAGCGGCGGCGGATCACCGAGTAGCCCGACCGCGCCGGCGCTCGCATCGATCGACGCCGGCAGCGCCGCCTGCACGCCGGGCGGGGGCAGCGGCGGAATCGGGCCGACCATCACGCCGAGCTCGCCGCGCGCGATCAGCATCGGATCGGAGCCCGGGGCGGCGTCGGGCGCGACCGGAGCGGCGCTGCGTCCCGAGAACCGGCGCAGCCGATCGCGATCGACATCGGCGGACACTTCGGGCGCCGACTCGCCGCCGCCGAGCGCGCGCACGGTGGCACCCGCGATCGGCTGGCCTTCGGCGTCGAGCACACGCCCTTCGATCGCGCCGCCGCGCGCGAGCTGGAGCTCCGCGATGCCGTGGCCGGCCTCGAGCTCGACGCCGCCCGCGCTCGTATAGCCGGGCGCGAACCCATCCGCGATCCACTTGCCGGTCGGCACGCCTTCGATCTTGAACGCGCCGTCGGAGCCGCTGCGCGCGTAGCGCGGCGCCTGATCGTCACCGCTCGGTCGCAGCTCGATCGCGGCGGCGAGCCCGGTGCCCTCGTCGCGGTCGATCACGCGGCCGACGACGATCGTCGCGGCCTCGAGGTGGAGCTCGACCGGACCGAACGGCCCGGCGCCGAGCCGCGCGACCCGGATCGCCCGCGCCGCGAGCGAGCTCTGCCACGCGTAGACCTGATAGCGGCCTTCCGGCAGGTTCGGCGCATGGAACGCCCCGGCGCCATCGGTCTTGATCTCGAAGGCGCCGCCGATCGCATCTCCGCGAATCCCGACCGTCGCGCCTGCGACCGGCTTCCCGCCGTCGGTCACCGTACCGTCGATCGCGATCTCGCGCGCGATCACGATCCGGGTCTCGTCCGATGGCACTGGCACGAACCGAACCTCGGCCGGCAATAGCCCTTCGCCTTTCACGCGCAGCCGGTAGCGGCCCGCGGCCAATCCTTCGAGCAAGAACCGGCCGTCAACCCCAGTCGCTTGCGCGACCGCCTCGGGAGCACTCGAGCCCGAGCCCGAGCCCGAGCCGGTCAACGCCCGATCGGCGACGCCTTTCTCCAGCTCCGCCGAGACCTGCGCGCCTTCTACCGGCAGCCCGGCGCCATCGACGACGACGCCGGTCAGCCTGACGCCCTGGGCACCGAGCGGCCCGAGATGCGGCGGCTCGGGCACGGCGAGTAACCGACCGGCGTGGCGCGGCGCGGCGGCCGGCGGGGGCAAGACCGCGCCCGGCCCGTGGCTCGTCACCACGACGACGCCGAGGATCAGGCCGAGCACGATCCACGCGCCGACCACGATGCGCACGCGCGCTCTCGCCGACGTGTCCGTGCCCGACATCCCGCAACGATAGCGCGATCTGCGCTACCTTCCCGGCCGATGGTGCCAGCCCTGTTCTCGAACCAGCGCGAGACAAATCTGCAATCGACCCTCGCGCTCGTCGAAGCGGTCCTCGGGGAGCTCGGTCACCCCGCCGCCGGCGCGCGGACCGAAGACAAGACGGCGCTGTACGCCTGGCGGTTCCGGCAGGGATCGGCCGCGATCTCGGTCGCGCTCGTCCACCGCACCGCGTTCACTCATCTCCGGGTCTCGGCGGTCGTGATGACGCTCGACCCCAAGGTCGATCGCGCGGCGCTGTTCGCGCACCTGCTGACCCGCAACGCCGAGCTCACCGGCGCCGCGTTCGCGCTCGACAACGACCGCGTGCTCCTGGTGTCGGAGCGCTCGACCCTCGACCTCGATCGCAGCGAGGTCACCGACCTGATCCGCCGCGTCGCCCAGTACGCCGACGATCACGACGACTTGCTCGTCGAGCGGTTCGGCGGAACGCTCGGCGCTACCTGAGATCGCGACCGCGCGGACCCTCGTCGAGCGCGATCGAGGTCAGCGCGTTCGGACACAGCGTCAGCTCGTCGGCGGAGCGCACGACCCGGCCGTGCGAGTCGACGAGCTTCGCGTCGGACAGCACGATGAACTCGACCGGGCCGGCGCTCGGCTGGCACGACGCGAGGTAGCCGGTGACCTTCGCGCCGGTGTCGTACTCGATCGAAACGCGGTGACTGATCAGATCGTGGAGCTTCGCGTAGTTCGGCATCCCGCGCGGCTATAACACAGATCAATCGCCCCACGGATCGCCCGACGGCGGCACGTGCTCGTGCTCCGGCGCCGTCTCCGATTCGACCGTGAACCGGTAGTGGCCGTCGCGATCGAGCGTCATGCCGAGCTCGGCCTGGTCGCCGTCGGCGAGCTCGAGGTGACAATGGAACTGCGCGCCGTCGACGCCGATCGGGACCTTGTCGTCGCAGCGCATCGTCCGCCACCCGTACGCCTGCTCCTGGGCGACGAGATCGGCGGCGATCACCGCGCCACTCGCGATCGTCGGCCGGCGCGCCACCTCGAACGCCGCGACCGCCGCGCCCGCGATCAACACGACGAGCCCGAGGCTGCGCAGCACGGAGCGATCATCTGCTACACAGGCGGATGTGAGCAAGCTCCGCAAGTCGCGGTTCGAGACCGACGCCGAGATCGAGGTCAAGGGCGAGTACGGACCGGGCGATGCCACCGGCGCCAGCACGCCGGCCGGCAGCTATCCGTTCACGCGCGGCGTCCAGCCGACGATGTACCGCGGCCAGCTCTGGACGATGCGCCAGTACGCGGGGTTCGGCACCGCGGCCGAGTCGAACCGGCGCTACAAGTATCTGCTCGCGCAAGGCGGCAAGGGGCTGTCGGTCGCGTTCGATCTGCCGACCCAGATGGGCCGCGATTCTGACCACGCGATGGCGCGCGGTGAGGTCGGCCGGGTCGGGGTCGCGATCGATTCGCTCGACGACATGCGCGTGCTGTTCGACGGCATCCCGCTGCGCGAGGTCTCGACCTCGATGACGATCAACGCGACCGCCGCGACGTTGCTCGCGCTCTACATCGCGATCGGCGAAGAACAGGGCGCCAAGCCGAGCGAGCTGCGCGGCACGATCCAGAACGACATCCTCAAGGAGTACATCGCACGCGGCACGTACATCTATCCGCCGGCCGGGTCGATGCGCCTCATCACCGATACGTTCACGTACTGCAGCCAAGACGTCCCGCAGTGGAACACGGTGTCGATCAGCGGCTATCACATCCGCGAGGCCGGCTCCGACGCCGTGCAAGAGGTCGCGTTCACACTCGCCGATGGCATCGCGTACGTCGACGCGGCGCTCGCGGCCGGGCTGCCGGTCGACGAGTTCGCGCCACGCCTGTCGTTCTTCTTCAACGTCCACAACAACTTCCTCGAGGAGATCGCGAAGTTTCGTGCGGCGCGGCGCATGTGGGCGGCGATCATGCGCGACCGGTTCGGCGCGAAGTCGGCGAAGAGCCAGATGCTGCGGTTCCACAGCCAGACCGCAGGCGTGACCCTGCAAGCCCAGCAGCCGCTGGTCAACGTCGCGCGCGTCACGATGCAAGCGCTCGCTGCGGTGCTCGGCGGCACCCAGTCGCTGCATACGAACAGCTACGACGAAGCGCTCGGCCTACCGACCGAGCAAGCGGCGCGGATCGCGCTGCGCACCCAGCAGGTCATCGCGCACGAGTCCGGCGTCGCCGACTTCATCGATCCGTTCGGCGGCAGCTGGGCGGTCGAAGCATTGACCGACGAGATCGAGCGGCGCGCGACCGCGTACATCGCGGAGATCGACGCGCTCGGCGGCATGGTCGCCGCGATCGAACAGAACTTCCCGCAGCGCGAGATCGAGCGCCGCGCCTACGAGCACCAGCGCGCGGTCGAGGCGAAGCAGCGGATCGTCGTCGGCGTCAACGAGTACGTGATGGAGGTCGAAGAACCGGTCCAGGTCGCGCAGATCGATCCGGCGCTCGAGCGCGAACAGGCCGCACGCGTTCAAGCCGTGCGGTCCCGCCGCGATGGCGCGAAGACGAAAGCCGCGCTCGCCGCGCTCGATGCGGCCGCGGCCGGAAGCGCGAACCTGTTGCCGCCGATCGTCGCCGCGGTCAAAGTGCTCGCGACGGTCGGCGAGATCGCCGACGTGCTGCGCGTCCGGTTCGGCGAGTACCACGGCGGCTCGACGTGAGCCGCGCTCCCTAGTTCGTCGCGGTCGGCGGCGGGGTGACGCCGGCGTCGGGGGCGACGTCCGAGCCCGAACCGTCCGGTGGTGACGAGTCTTCGGTGTTGTCGTAGGTCTTCGCCTCCGGCATCGGAGCCGGCGCGGCGATCGCGATCGACTTCACGCCTTCGAGCCGCTTGCGGCTGGCGACGGCTTCGCTCGAGCCGAGCACGCCGCCCTTCTCGAACGCGGTGCGCGCTTCGTCGAGCCGATCGAGCTGCTCGAGCGCGGTGCCGAGGTTGTTGAACATGTAGCCGGTCGCGCCCTTGCGGTTGGTCGCCTCGGTGAAGTGAATCACGGCTTCGTCATATTTCTTGAGCTGCATCTCGACCAGGCCGAGGTTGTTCCACGCCCACACGTTGTCGGCATTGACCTCGACCGCCTTCTCGAACGCGGTCTCGGCGCCGTCGTAGTTGAACCGGTTCAGCTCGGCGCGGCCGAGCGTGTTCCACGCCAGGCTCGAGTCCGGCGCGAGCTTGACCGCCTTGTTCGCCGCCGCCATCGCGAGCCCGCGCTCGTGCATCGCGATGAACATGCGCGCGAGCTCGATGTGTGGCTCCGCGCGTCTCTTGTCGAGCTTGATCGCGGCCTCGAACATCTCGCGCGCGTTCGCGGTGTCGCCCTTGGCGGCGAGGTCCTTGCCCTGGGCGAGCGCATCGTCGAACTTCGTCGGCGCGACCGGCAGCACGGCGGGCGGGACGACCGCGACCGGAGCCGGCGTCGCCACCGGGGTCACCGTCGGCGTGGGCATCGGCAGCGTCAGCGCGCGAGTGAACGCCGGGTCTCCGTCGTCGCTCGCGATCGGCGACGCATCGCCACCGCACGCGGGAACGAGAACCGGGACGAGGAACAGAGCGGAGAACAGGAACGAACGGACTTGCGGCTTCATAGAGATCCTTTTGGCGAGCCCTTGCACGGGCTCTTGCCGACGGGAGCTACAGCACCGCTCGTGCCATCGCTCGCGCGAGCCGCGACGCGAGCTTGTACTGCGATGTGGGTGCGCGGACACGCCTTCGTCGACGGCGCGCGCCACAACGCCGGCGCGAATGACCCGCGCGACTCGCGCGTTGATGAGGAGCTACGGGACGTGCATCTGGCCGGCGAGCCCGACCGGGTCGCCGCCAAGGCCGGCGGCGTGACAGTTGACCGAGTTGCAATCGTTCGTCGCGGGCGCGGTCATCTTCGCCGCCGACGGACAGTCGCTCGCGTAGATCGTGACCGGAAACGAGATCGGCGCGGAGGTGTAGAAGTTGCCGTTCATCTGCACCAATAGATTTGTCACCTTGCCGGCGGAGTCGGTGACCTCGACGTTCGCGCCCGCGAACGGAATCAACTGCGTCGCGCTCTGGTAGAGCGTACCCGCGAGCGTGAAGCCATGGTTGTGGCAAGACTGGAAGCAGCTCTGCCCGGAGTTGTGCATGCCATCGCCGTAACCGCCCTGGCCATTCACGCAGGCCACGGGACCGCCGCTGCCCATCGAGGCGTCGTTCCATACGATGCCGTGCGCATCGACCGCGCCGCCACCACCGCCACCACCGCCGCCGCCGCCGCCACCGCCGCCGGCCGGCACCAGATCGCCGGTGCAGCCGACGAGGGCTCCGACGAGGACGACGCAGCGAAACGTGCCCATCATGTGAGATGGTAGATCACCTCGCGACCGCACCGCTAGCAGAATTGCCCTGCCAGTGCGGTTGGATCGATCTACGGGCCGGCGTGCGCGAAGATCGTGACGTCGGCTTCGAGCGACCCGGTAGGTACCGGACTGTCCTGGGAAACCGAGAGCGTCGAACCGACGATCACGTTGAACGGCGTCCGGTACGTATTCATGATGTCCACGAGCGCTTGCTTGCCGGTCGCCGTGAACTCCATATCCGTCGCATCGACCGTCGTCATCGCGGCAACTGCTCCGATCGTTCCGATCTGCTGCACCGCGGGATCTTCCGGGTCGGTGATCGACATCGGCGCGACGTAGACCTGGAGCGGCGGCGTGTCGACGTCGAGCGTGTTCGGCGTGACCGTGTACTGCACCGAGTCGACCGTCACCTTGATCACGGGCGCGTTGCTCAGCGTCGTAAGCTCGGGCGCATCCATCTGGAGATCGACCGGGGAGTAGACGCCGACCCGCAACCCGAGGTCACAGGTGTGCGTCGTCGCATCGCACGAGCCGCTGCAGTTGGCGGCGCACGCCTGCATCGCAGCCGCTCCGCACACGGTCGGGGTGGCCTCGCAGCTCATCGCCAAGAACGTCGTCGCGGCCGCCTCGTTGACCTGCCAGCTCGACGCGTCGATCGTGAAGTGATTGTGGCCTACTTCGACGGCGACATCGGTCGAGCCCGAGTCGATCACGCCACACCCGGTTAAGAGCGCGGCGCCGAGGGGAATGAGGGCCCCGGCCCAGTAGCGAAAGCTAGTCATGAAATGCCTCTCGAACGGACGAGGTAACGTTAGGCAGCAAGCATAGCATCGACGGGCGCCCCACCCTAGTTCCGTCGAATCAGCCGTGATGACGGCCACTACAGCGTCGAAACGAGCTGTTCCGCGACCGTCCAAGGGTCGGTTTTCCCGGCGACCACCCCTCTAGCAAGCTCGTCGAGGCCGCCCCGGTTGGCCATCGCGACGGCCGCGCGATCGGCGAGCTGGGCGCGAACCAGCTCGGCGATCTGAGCCGCAGCACGCACCGCGGCGCGAGCGCCGGCATCGGGCCCGGTCCAAGCACGCGCGCGGTGGGCGTCGATCGCGGCCGCGAGCTCCGCGATGCCCGAGCCAGCACCGAGCCCGAGCGTCGCCACGGTGCGGACGATGTCGACGTCCTTGCGTTCGCCCGCGCCGCGCAGGTCGAGCATGTGCATCAGATCGCGCTCGGTGCGATCGGCGCCTTCGCGATCCGCTTTGTTGATCGCGAGCACGTCCGCGATCTCGAGCAAGCCCGCCTTGATCGCTTGGATGTCGTCGCCGAGTCCGGGCACGGTGACGACGACCGTCGTGTGCGCCGCGCGCATGACCTCGACCTCGTCCTGCCCGACCCCGACCGTCTCGATCAAGATCCGCTCGTAGCCCATCGCATCGAGGACGTACGCGATATCGAACGTCGAGCGCGATAGCCCGCCGAGGTGGCCGCGCGTCGCGACGCTGCGGATGAACACGTTCGGATCGAGCGCATGACGTTGCATGCGAATGCGATCGCCGAGGATCGCGCCACCGGAGAACGGCGATGTCGGATCGACCGCGATCACCCCGACCTTCTCGCCCGCGGCGCGGTAGTGCGAGATCAAGCCGTCGACGACCGTCGACTTGCCCGCGCCGGGATTGCCGGTGATGCCGACGACGTACGCCTTGCCCGCGTGGGGAAACAACGCCTTGAGCTGGACGAGCGCTTCGGGGCGGCGATCGTCGAGATCGCGCATCAGCCGCGCCCCCGAGCGCTGATCGCCCGCGAGGATCGCGTCCATTGCCGAGCCACTCATTTCTTGAACCGCTGCTCCGGTCCGGCCGGCGTATAGACCTGTAGCGCCTTGAAGTCCTCGCTGACCGCGAAGGCGTGCTTCGTGTTCGGCGGAATCTGGATCACCGATGTCGGCGTGACCGCGACCGCGGTGCCGGCGACCGTGATCGTGCCGGACCCGGCGAGCACGTAGAGCAACTCGGTCTCGGTCGCGTGCACGTGCTCGGGCACCTTCGCGCCGGTTGCCAGCCGCAGCACCGAGGCCGCGAGGGTGTGGTCGGCGTTCGCGGTCGCGGGCTCGACGAAGATGGTCACCGGGCCATAGACCTTCGCCGCGCTCGCCGGGTACACGACCGGCCTGAGCGGCGCTCTGCGCCACGACGTCATCTCCGGCGTCGGTAGCGCGCCCGCGCGCGCCGCGCCCTCACGCCCGCCGGGCACCGCGACGATCACGGCGTGCAGCTCCGCACCGGCTGCCGCGACCTCGCGCGCCGCGCTCTTGCGCGCGAGCATCATGTCGCCAGCGTGAACGCGGGTCTTCGGCAACGCGACCGAGCTGACGTCCGCATCGCCGAGGAAGTACCACAGCTCGTCGCGATCGGTGGAGCGCAGGCCGGTCGACGCGCCCGCCTTGATCGCGAGCTCGAACATCGAAGCGGCGGGATTGCCCGTGTTCGTCTCGTCGAGCAACACCGCGACCGAGACCTCGCCCTGCGCTTTCCACGACACGAGCTTGCGATCGATCAGGCTCTGGCCGCCGACCTTCGCGAAGTGGAACGGCAGCTCGATGGTCTTGCCGGCGAGCGGCGGAGGGAACTTGTAGACCGCGAACGCGCCGATCAGGCACGACGTCACGGCTTCGCTGTTCACCGTGTCGTGCACCGGCATCGCCGTGGCGACCGAGCGATGGGCGCCGAACTCGACCCGCAGTGTGAGGTCGCCGTAGATATCGTAGCGCTCGGTCGCCGCGACCGCCCAGCAGCTCTGGGCGATCGACGAGAAGTCGTTCATCACCTTGGTGACCGCGACGCCGAAACTGTCGTCGGTGTCCTTCGCGTCGGCGACCGAGCACGCGAGCACGCTCGCGGCGAGCGCGGCGGCGAGCCGAAGCTGCATCACGCGACCTTCGGGCGCAGGTAGCTCTCGACCCATTCGACGATCTCGTTCGTGCTCGCGCCGGGCGTGAAGATCTTCGCGACCCCGATCGCCGCGAGCTTCGGCAAATCGTCCTTCGGCACGATCCCGCCGCCGAACACGATGACGTCGCCCGCGCCGCGCGCCTTGAGCGCATCGAGCACCGCCGGAAACAGCGTCATGTGTGCACCCGACATGATCGACAGCCCGACGGCGTCGACCGCTTCCTGCACCGCGGCCGCCGCGATCATCTCGGGCGTCTGATGCAGGCCGGTGTACACGACTTCGTAGCCGGCGTCGGCGAGGGCCCGCGCGACGACCTTGGCGCCGCGGTCGTGGCCATCGAGACCGGGCTTGGCGACGAGGATGCGGAGCTTGCGCGGGTCGGTCATCGTCGCGCGCAGTAGTACCAGAAAATCACCGGACGAGGACCGGGTTACTGGTGCCCGAGAAGTAGACCGTGCGCTCGGTCGCGAGGACGTGGGGGTTCGCCGCGCCGACGACATTGAGCCGCGACCACGCCGTGCCGTCCCAGTGGACCACACCCGCCGGCCCGCCCGCCGCCCACACGTCGGACGCGCTCGTCGCGGAGATCGACCGTCCTCGAGAATCGGGATCCGCGGTCCACACGCCGCCGATCGAACGCGCCCCGGCTTGCAGGCCGGCCGCAAAGATATCGCCCGCCGGATCCATCGCGACCGCGTCGAGCGCCGAGGCCGTCGTGCGATAGATCTCGTTCCACTGCGTGCCGTCGAGTTGCCACACGACGCCCGCAGTTCCGCACTTGCCGCTCGCGAGCACGGTCATCCCGTCGCCGGTGACATGGGCGAGGTCGCAGCCGACGTCGCCGACCGGCGGCTCGAGCGCCGTCGCCGTTCCGGTCGCCGACACCGCGAGTGATAGTCCACCGGTGCCGACGACGTAGACCGCGACCGACGCCGTGATGTGCGGTGCCCACAGCGATTCGATCGTGCTCGTGCCGATCTGGATCGGGATGGTCGTCACCGTGGCATCGTTGACCACGTGATAGAGCTGCGTGCTGTCCGACGTGTAGAAGTCGTCGACCGATATGCCGCTGATCGCGGTGAGCTCGACCGCGATCGACACCTGGTCCCACAGGTAGTAGTTCCCGGGCTGCTCCCAGAACGCCTCATCGGCGCCGCACATCGCGACCGTGCCATCGCCGAGCATCGTGACATCGCGGACGTCGCTGCTCTGCACGCCGCGGGCGGCGTACTCGATGCCCGTGTACTCGTAGATGCCGTCGCCGACCTCGTACATGTGCGTGCCGTCGGAGATCAACAGTCCGCCGATCGGCGTATCGATGGCCTCGGGCTCGGCGCCGAGGAAGCGATACGCGATGAGGCCGAGGCCGCCGAACACGCCTTGGTCGAGCCCGACCGCTTGGGTCACCGAATTCGGATAGGTCGTCTGCGTACCGCCGTCGAACGTCTCGACCGCGGCGAGCGTCGCGGCGATCGCGACGCCGGCATGGAGGTCGAGCTGATAGATCGTCGACCCGGTCGAGAACAACGGCGACCACGTCGCGCCCGTGAAGTGCAACACGGCGCCGCCGAGCACCGACGCGTTGTGCGTCGCGAGCAACGTCGTGCCGTCGCGCGACACCATCGCATCGCAGTGATCGACGGTCTGCAGCGTCATCTGCCAGCCGCTGCTCGGTGGCTTGCTGTAGACCTCGCAACCAGTCCCGGAGTCGAGCCCGACGTGTAGCGTGCCGTCGGCGGCGAGCGCCGCGGCTTGGATCGCGTTGCCGCCGCCGGTGGGTGACAGGTTCAACGCCGTGGTATCGAGTGCGGTGAACGTCGAGCCGTCGAGCGCCGCGAGATCATACGGTCCCCACGCGATGATCGACTGCGCGTTGCCGACCAAGTGATAGAAGGTCGGCATCGGTGTATCGAGCGACGCGATCAGCGCGCCATTGCTCGTGACGTCGATGCCGCTCATATCGCCGCGCACGATCGCGAGGTGCGCACCGTCGGTCCACGCGTCGGCTGCGACCTCGGGGGACACCAACCGCCAACCGAACCTCGTGCAAGTCCCGACCAGATCGAGCACGCAGCTCACGCATGTCGGGATCCCGAGGTCGAACCCGAACGCGACGCAATCGGTACCGGTCACCGGACCATCACATTGCTCCGAGCCTTCGATCACCCCGTCGCCGCATACCGGCGCGAAGCACGCCCCGCCGAGACACGTGCCGGTAAACTGCGCGGTCATGCACGCGGCGCCTTCGTCGAGCCCGGCACACGCCGCGGCTTGATCGCCGGGCACGCACGTGTCGTCGGCGAGGCACACCGAATCGCTCGGGCACACGAGCGCACCGCACGCGATCTCGGGCGCCGGCTTGATGCACGCCGCGACCGCCACAACGAGCGCGACGAGGCTCAGCCTCCCCACGATGTGATCGTCGCCCGCTACTGCGCTGCGCGCAACAGGTTCCGGGCGATCACTATGCGCTGGATCTCACTGGTACCTTCGTAGATCCTCGTAACCCGCACGTCCCGGAGCGCACGTTCGACGGGGAAATCGCGGACGTAGCCGTAGCCGCCGTGGACCTGCAGCGCGATGTCGCAGATCTTCCACGCGTGCTCGCTCGCGAACAGCTTCGCCATCGCGGCTTGCTGCGAGAACTGACCGCCCGCTTCCTTGAGCGCGGCGGCGCGCAGGGTCATCAGCGTCGCCGCATCGAGCCACGTCGCGGCGTCGGCGAGCATCCCCGCGATCGCCTGGTGCTTGATGATCGCCTGGCCGAACGTGTGGCGCTCGCCGGCGTAGCGAATCGCCGCCTCGAGCGCCCCGCGCGCGATGCCGATCGCCTGCGACGCGATCCCGATCCGGCCGCCGTCGAGCGCCATCATCGCGAGCGCGAAGCCCCGACCGGGGGCGGCGAGCACGGCCTCGTCACCGATCTCGACGTCGTCGAGCACGAGCTGCGCGGTCGACGAGCCGCGCAACCCGAGCTTGTCCTCGAGCCGCGCGGTCGTCAGGCCCTTCGCGTTGCCCGGGACGACGAACGCGGTGATGCCTTTGTGGCCCGCCGGTGCGTCGGTGACCGCCCACACGACCAGCACGCCGGCGCGATCGCCCGTCGTGATCCATTGCTTCGCACCGGACAGGCGCCAGCCGCGCTCGGTCTTCGTCGCGGTCGTGCGCATCGCGGCCGGATCGCTGCCGGCGTCCGCTTCCGACAGCGCGAACGCGCCCGAGAGCAGCTCGCCCGAGGCCAGGCGCGGACACCACGCGCGCTGCAGCGCGGGCGTGCCGTTCTTCCAGATCAGCTCGCCGACCATGTTCGTCACCGACACCGCGACCGCGACCGAGGCATCGCCGCGCGCGAGCTCTTGCATCGCGAGCGAGTACGCGACCGGGCCGGCACCCGCGCCCCCGAGCTCGTCCGGGATGTTGATCGCGAGCAGCCCGAGCTTGCCGAGCTGACGCAGCTCCGCCTCGGGAAACTCGCAGGACTCGTCGCGCGCCGCCGCTTTCGGCATGAGCGTGCGCTCGGCAAAGTCGCGCGCGGTGCGCTGGATCAGCAACTGCTCTTCGGTCGGAGCCAAATCCATGAGTCGCTCAGTTCGAAGCCCGATAGTGGACCGCGAGCTTCGCGATCGGGCCTCTCGGATCGGGGAGCCGCCAGGCGAGCGCTGCCTTCTCGGCGCAGTCCGCCCACTTATCGGCGATCTCGGTCTTCGCCGACGCGAAGCCGACCGACTGCGCCTTGCCGCGCGGCCCGACGTACACCGTGATCGTGACGTCGTTCGGCGCCGCCGATCTCTTGGCGCACGCGTCGAGCTTCGCGAGCTGACCGCCGACGGCCTTGAGCGCCTTGTCCTCGTCCCACGGCAGCGTTTCGCCCTTCGCCGAGAAATCGAGCGGGATCGTGACCTCGGCATCGCCACCGATCGGCTTACCGAGATCGATGGCGCGCGCGACCTCGACCAGGCACTTCTCGATCGCATGTGCGCCGAGGTCGCTCTCCGCGAGCTTGACCGAGCTCACCGTGCCTTCCTTCGTGACGTCCCAGTGGACGACGACGTGGCCGCCGAGCCAACGCCGACGGCCGACCCGCGACATGTAGCAATCCGACAGCGCCTCGTTGTGCGGCGCGAGCGCGGCCTCGACGGTCGCCTGGTCCAGGTGCCCATGACCGTTGACCATGGTGACGCCGTCCTCGGGCTCGGAGTCGTCGACCGGCACGCGCTTCGCGACCGGCGGCGGCGCCGGCGGTGGTGCCGGCGGTGGCGCCTTGCCACCACACGCGGCAATGGCGACGGCGAACGCGACGAACGACCGCACGCGAGTCAGTTCGCTTCCATCGCGTACTCGTACGACGTCTCGTAGCGCCGCGGGATGTGCGGGAACTCGATCTCTTGCACGTGCTTGGTCGCGCAATCGATCACCGACTTCGCCGTGAGGTTGGTCTTGATCACCTTGACGCTCGTGGCGCTGCCGTTCGTGCCGACCACGACCTCGAACGAGACCTCGCCGTGAGTGCCGCGCTTGACCTCTTGGGCGTCCATCGCCATCGCGAGGCAGTTCGAGATGATCTCGTTCTTGCGCTCGAAGTCATGCTGGATCTCGTCGATCTGCTCGGGCGCGACCATCGTGCCGCCATTGTCCGGCGGTGGGGGCGGCGGAGGCGTCGTCGTCGTCGAGGCTTGCTTGTGGCCGCCGCAGGCGGTGATAGCGATCGCGATCGATAGTGTCGTGAATTTCATGTCATCCACCCTTCGCCAAATAGCCGGCGATCACCATGCGCTGGATCTCGCTCGTGCCTTCGTAGATCTCGGTGATCTTTGCATCGCGGAAGTGCCGCTCGACAGGATACTCCGTGACGTAGCCGTTGCCGCCAAAGATCTGGATCGCCTCGCGCGCAGCTCGGTTCGCGACGTCCGACGCGTAGAGCTTGGCCATCGCCGCCTGCTTGCCGAACGACTCGTGCCGATCCTTGAGCCAGGCCGCGCGCAACGTCAACAGCCGCGCCGCATCGAGCTCGGTCGCCATGTCGGCGAGCTTGAACGCGATCGCCTGGTGCTCGATGATCGCCTTGCCGAAGCTGCGGCGCTGCTGGGCGTACGCGAGCGAATCCTCGAGCGACGCGCGACCGATGCCGAGCGCTTGCGACGCGATCCCGATCCGGCCGCCGTCGAGCGTCGACATCGCGACCTTGAACCCGCCGCCGACGTCACCGAGCAGCGCGTCGGACGGGAGCCGAACGTCGTCCAGAAAGATCTGCGACGACTTGCTGCCGCGAATGCCTAGCTTGTCGTCGGGCTGGCCGACCCGCACGCCCTTGGTCGTCATCGGCACGATGAACGCGGTGATGCCCTTGTGGCCGGCGGGCTTGTCGTTCATCGCGAACAACACCAGACGTCGGCGACCGGGCCGTTCGTGATCCAGTTCTTCGTCCCCTGCAGCACCCACCCGTCGCCGTCCTTGACCGCGGTCGTGCGCTGGGCGGCGGCATCGGATCCGGCCTCGGGCTCGCTCAGCGCGAAGCAGCCGAGCTGCTTGCCCGATGCGAGCGGCACGAGAAACCTCTGCTTCTGGGCCTCGGTGCCGAACTGTCAGGATCGGATCGCACACCAGCGAGTTGTTGACGCTCATGATCACGGCGGTCGACGCGCAGGCGCGTGCGATCTCCTCCATCGCGAGCGCGTACGACACGGTGTCGAGGCCGGCGCCGCCGTACTGCTCGGGCACCGCGATGCCGAGCAAGCCGAGCTCGGCCATGCGCTTGACGAGCTCGGCCGGATGGCGATGCTCCTTGTCGATCGCGGCGGCCTTCGGCAGCACCTCCTGCTGCGCGAAGTCGCGCGCCATCGTCTGTGACAGCGAGTTGGTCTTCGGTCGGCGAAAAATTCATTGGCCCTTGAACTGCGCGGCGCGCCGCGGCTTGGCGAGGAACGCCGACATGCCCTCGCGCTGATCCGCGGTGGCGAACAGCAGGCCGAAGCTGCGCTGCTCGAGCGCGAGCGCGTGATCGAGCGTGGTCGACTGGCCGATCTGGATCAGCCGCTTGCACTCCGCGACCGCGAGCGGACCGTTCGCCGCGATCTTGCGCGGCGAGCTCTTTGACCTTCGCGTACAGCTCGCGCGTGCGGCACGACCGCGTTCGCGAGGCCGATGCGCAGCGCCTCCGCCGCGTCGATCGGATCGCCGATCAGGCACAGCTCCTTCGCCTTCGCGACGCCGACTCGGCGGGCCAGGCGCTGGGTGCCGCCGAAGCCCGGGATGACGCCGAGCTTGACCTCGGGCTGACCGAACTTCGCGCGATCCGAGGCGTAGATGAAGTCGCACGCGAGCGCGAGCTCGCAGCCACCGCCGAGCGCGAAGCCGTTGACCGCCGCGATCCACGGCTTGTCCGACGTCTCGATCGATTGGCCGAGCGCGCCGCCCATCTCGGCGAACGCGTGCGCCTGGGTCGGCGACAGCTCCTGCATCTCGGCGATGTCGGCGCCCGCGACGAACGCCTTGTCGCCCGCGCCGGTCAGCATGACGACGCGCACGATCGGTCGACACCTCGAGCTCCGCGGCCGCGTGGGTGAGCTCGGCGATCACGGTCGTCGACAGCGCGTTGAGCGCGGCCGCGCGATCGATCGTGATCGTGGCGAGAGGACCGTCGACGGCGATCCGGATCGTTTCGAATTGTTCGTTCACGGCTTCCTTTGCCCTTGCGAGTCGTACTCGTAGAACCCGCGCCCGACCTTTCTGCCGAGCCAACCCGCCGCGACGTACTGGCGCAGCAACGGGCACGGGCGGTACTTGTCGTCGCCGAGCTCGCGGTGCAGCACCTCGGCGATCGCGAGGCAGGTGTCGAGGCCGATCAGGTCGGCGAGCTCGAGCGGCCCCATCGGATGGTTGAGGCCGAGCCGCACGCCGGTGTCGATGTCGATCGCGGTGCCGAGGCCCTCGTACAGGCCGTAGCAGGCCTCGTTGAGCAGCGGGATGAGCATGCGGTTGACGATGAAGCCGGGGATGTCGCGCGCGCCGATCGTCGTCTTGCCGAACCGCTGCGCGAGCGCGGTGATCGTCTCGTTGGTCTGATCGCTCGTCGGCAAGCCGCGCACGATCTCGACCAGCTTCATCACCGGCACCGGATTCATGAAGTGCATGCCGATCACGCGATCGGGCCGACCCGAGGCCGACGCCAGCTTCGTGATCGAGATCGACGACGTGTTCGACGCGAGGATCGCGTCGTCGCGCGTGACCTCGCCGAGGCTCTTGAAGATGGCGAGCTTGAGCTCTTCCTTCTCGGGCGCCGCTTCGACCACGACCTCGCAGTCGCGCAGATCGCGATGACCGCCGCCCGCTTTGAGGTGGCTCATCGTCCGATCGCGCGCTCGCCACGTCGAGCTTGCCCTTCTCGACGAGCCGATCGAGCTGCTTGCGGATCTTCGCGATCCCGGCGGTCGCGAAGTCGGGCGCCGCATCGACGATCAGGACGTCGACGCCGGCCTGTGCCGCGACCTGGGCGATGCCCTGCCCCATCTGGCCCGCGCCGACGACGCCGAGCGAGTCGATCTGACCGCGCTGCCTGCCGCCGAGCGTCCGCGCGTCCTCGGGCGCGACTGCGGTCACGCGCGCTCCACCAAGAGCGCGATGCCCTCGCCGCCGCCGATGCACAGCGACGCGCCGCCGGTCTTCGCGCCGCGCGCCGCCATCGCGTGCAACAGCGTGACGAGGATGCGGCAGCCCGACGCGCCGATCGGGTGGCCGAGCGCGACCGCACCGCCCCACACGTTGACCTTCGCGGCGTCGAGCCCGAGTAGCTGGTTGTTCGCGAGCGAGACGACCGAGAACGCTTCGTTGATCTCCCACAGGTCGACCGACTTCGCGTCCCATCGGTCGCGCGAGCCAGACTCGCCCGACCGACCATTGGCCAGCAGTTGGGCGCGGCCGAGCGCGTTGTGGATCGCCGGCGCCGGCGCGGTGGTGAACCACTCCGGCGCTTGCGCGTGATAGCCCGACGCGACGAGCCGGGCGAGCGGCTTGCACCCGCGCTTCTTCGCTTCGTCGGCCGACATGAGCACGACCGCGGCGCCGCCGTCGTTGATCGAAGACGCGTTGCCCGCGGTGATCGTGCCGTCCTTCGCGAACGCGGGGCGCAGCGATGGCAACTTCTCGATGTTGCCACGACCGGGCTCCTCGTCGGTATCGACCGACACCTCGCCCTTCTTGTCCGCGATCTTCACCGCCGCGATCTCGTCCTTGAACGCGCCGCTCTTGATCGCGGCGAGCGCGCGCTTGTAGCTCTCGGCCGCGAACGCGTCCTGCTGCTCGCGCGTGAAGCCCATCTCCTTCGCACACAGCTCCCCGCAGTTGCCCATGTGCTGGTTCGAGTACGGATCCCACAAGCCGTCGACGACCATCGAATCGACGGTCTCGAGCGGGCCCATCTTCGTGCCGGTGCGCGAGTGGCGCAGCAAGTGCGGCGCGTTCGACATCGACTCCATGCCGCCCGCGACCGCGATGTCGAGCTCGCCGAGCTGGATCGAGCGCGCCGCGCCGATCACCGCTTCGAGGCCGGAGCCGCACACCTTGTTCACCGTCACGCACGGCACCTTGTCGGGCAGCCCGGCGCCGAGCGCCGCTTGCCGCGCGGGCGCCTGGCCAACCCCGGCGGGCAGCACCATGCCCATGTGCACCAGCTGGACATCACCCGGCGCGACCCCTGCGCGTTCGAGCGCCGCTTTGATCGCGGTCGAGCCGAGCTTGGGGCCCGACACCGATGCGAGCGAACCTAAGAAACTTCCAATGGCGGTGCGCGCAGCACCGACGATGACGACGTCGCGCATGGGTGTGGCTTACCGCGCTGTTACAAAGCGCGTCAACCTGCCGGCTCGAGCTGAATGAATCGTGACGAGCCAAAACGGTCGATGCTATAGTGCCAAATGCGAAAAACCTTCCTCGCCGTGCTACTCGCGGGGTGCTCCGCAACACTGATGGTCCCCACGGTCCAGACGCGCGCGGCCTTCGATTTGTCGTGTTCTAAAGACAACTTGAACATCATCAAGCTCGGTGGCGGTTCCTACGGAGTGCGAGGCTGCGGCAAGCAAGCCACGTACGTCGTCGATGGTCCGTGTGGCCTCGAAAACGACCAGCGCTGTACCGCGGAGCTCAACAGCGAGGTCCAGCCCGACACTGCCAATAGCGCCGTTCAGCGCTGAGCGCGGGCCCTAGCCACGATCGCGGGCAACAGCTCGAGCACGCGATCGATCTCGCCCTCGGCACCTACCTGGGGACGGTGTTCACTTTGACAACCGCGGAGACGACCGGTCAGTGCTGAGCGCGGGCCCGAGCCACGATCGCAGGTAGCAGCTCCAGCACGCGATCGATCTCGTCGCCGGTCGTGGCCACGCCGAGCGAGAACCGCACCGCCGCGAGCGCGCGCTCCGGCGCATAGCCGAGCCCGAGCAGCACCGGCGACGGCTGGACGCTGCCGCTCGTGCACGCCGCGCCGGTCGACACCGCGACGCCCGCGAGGTCGAGCGCGATCGCGATGTCTTGGCCGCGCGCGCCAGCAAAGCCAGCGTTGATCGTGCCGCCGATGCGCGGATGATCGGCGCCGTGAATCCGCACGCCGGGCAGCGCGAGGAGGCCGGTTTCGAGCCGCTCACCGAGCTGTTCGACGGCGCGCCACGAATCGAGCCCGCGCGCCGCCGCTGCCGCGCCGAACCCGACGATGCCCAGCACGTTTTCGGTGCCGGGCCGCCGCCCGCGCTCCTGGTGTCCAGCCTCGACGAGCGGCAAGCCATCGTCGAGCGCGATCGCGAGCGCCCCGACGCCCTGTGGCCCGCCGAGCTTGTGTGCCGAGATCGCGAGCGCATCGGGCGAGATCCGGTCGAGCCCGGACTTGCCGGCGGCCTGAACCGCGTCGAGGTGAACCAGTGCGCCGATCGCCTGCGCGCTCGCGAGCAGGGCCGGCACTAGCAGCGTTCCGACCTCGTGGTTGACCAGCGACGTCGCGAGCAGGCCGATCGGCTCGCCGACCTCGGTCGCGAACGCCGGCAGCGTGACCACGCGCCAGCCGCGGCGGTCGAGCGCAGCGACGGCACCGAGTAGCGACGGGTGCTCGATCGCGGTCGTCGCGGCGACTTTCGTGAGGCCGCGGCGTTCTGCGGTCACGGCGAGCGCGGCGACGCCGAGCTGGTTGGCCTCGGTGCCGCCGCTGGTGAACACGATCTGCTCGGGCGGCCGCCCGAGGAGCCTGGCGACCTGCGCCCTGGCCCGCTCGACCCGATCGCGCGCGCGGCGACCCTCCGCGTGGATCGACGACGGGTTCCCGGCCTCGGCCATAGCCTCCGCCATGGCCGCGCGCGCCGGCTCTACGAGCGGCGCGGTCGCGTTGAAGTCCAGGTAGATCCGTCGTTGCGTTGACATAGGCGGCTCGCTGTCGACATGATCGCCGACGGGCTGGGAGTTGTCCCGTCCCTTTGGTTTACCTTGGCCGACGACGCCAGTGCGCTTTTGGTGCGGTCCGGGCTGGTGTCCACCACGGCCCTCGACGAGGCGCGCGCGCAGATCGGCGAGAATGGCGGCACACTCGGCGAACAGCTCGTCATCGACGGCACGGTCTCCGACGACGCGCTGACCGAGTTCTATAAGACGCGGCTGCTCGTCCCGCAGGTCAACCCGAACACGCTCGCCCGGCTCGCCGCGAAGGTCGTCGCCGTGATCCCGAGTCATATGGCGATCGATCTGCGCGCGATCCCGGTGTCGCTCGACGACGCCAACAACCTGACCGTCGCGATGGGCGACCCGTCGGATCGCCAAGCCGTTGACCAGATCGCGTCGTTTACCGGCGCGTACGTGGTTCGGGCGTGCGCGACCCAGATGCAGATCGCGTGGTGCCTCGCGCACTATTACGGGCATGTCACCCCGCTCGGCGAACGCCTGCTCGCCGGTCGCGCCGGCCACGATCCGCAGCGGGTCAAGGCAGCAAAGGCCGCGGTCGCACGCACCAAGGGACTCACCGGTCAGGTCCAAGCGCAACGCCATCGCGCGATCGCGCCGGTCACCGGGCCGGTCGAGATCGTCGCCCCGCCCGTCGTCGATGTCCAGCGCCCGCCCGACGTGCACGGCGACATCGAGCCGACCGCGGTGGTCGCGGACAACGGTCCGGCCCTGGTCGACGAGACGGACGGCACGCCGCAACCCCGAGCGCGCAGCGTGTCCGGCGAGATCCGGGTGCCCCGCGCGCGCGCCGCGTCGATCAAGCCGGCAATCGAGCCCGTAAGCGACGACGAAAGCGGGCCGGTGATCTCGATCTTTGGCGAGCCAAGCGGACCGATGCGCACGCTCGAGCCGGACTCCAGCGGACCCGTGATCGAGATGATCGTCGGCGAGCCGAGTGGGCCCGCCGCCGCGGCTGCGGCTGCGGCCGATGTCGTCGCCTCGCTCGAGGCCGACGGTGAAGACACCGATCAGCTGCGGCCGGCACCGCCGCGCCGGACCCGCCCGGCCGAGCCCGATCCGCCGGAGCTAGCGGCGCGCCACGGCGAGGTTCAGATCGCGAGCGGCCCGACCCGCGCGGTCGACGATGAACCGCGGATCGTGATCGCGCCCGACGCGCTGCAAGATCGCACCTCGCCGGTCCCGAACCCCGAGGTGTCCGGCGAGTTCCGCGCGATCCGCCACCGCGACAGCGAGCCGCCCCCGAGCATCACGGTCGAGGTCAGCGACGACGTCAGCGCCGGTGTCGTGATCCACGAGCACCGCTCGGTCGAGTCGGTGCCGATCCTGCTCGATCGCAAGCGCCCGATGACGCTCGACCCCGATCTGCTGGAAGACGATCCCGATGACGTCGCCGAGCAAGAGGATGACGATGAAGTCGTCGTGCTCGAGACGAAAAAGCCAGCCGCACTGGCGACCGGCCGGCCGCGGCTCGAGCGCCGCACCCAGATCGGCGTGGCTGTCGCGAGCTCGGCCGCGGGGCGCGCGGTCCGCGACACCGAAGCGACCCCGGCGGTCGGCGAAGATGCCGATCCGACGCGCGTCGACACCAGCGTCGCGCCCACAGCGGACGAGCGCACGACCTCGGACGAGATCCTCGCCGCCCCGCCGGGCCCGATCTTCGACGACGACACCGAGCCGGTCGAGGCGATCGGCCAGGCGCCACCGCCGATTCCGATGGACCGGGTCGTACCGCGCGCACCGAGCACCGGCGACGACGACGATGATGACGACGACGGTGACGTGCGCGAACGCGGCAAGCCGACCGCCGTGATGTCGGCGGTCGAGCTCGACTCGGTGATCCCACAGCGCACGACCGCGACGACCCAGTTGCAGCGCAGCGTCGACTACGATCCGGTCGACGACGGCTGGGGGCCACCCGGCACGACGATCCCACCCCCGCTGCTCGGCGCGATTCCCGGCAGCATGGCTGGCGGTTCGGCGTCGGGGATCATCCCGGTGCCCGACATCGACTCGGCGCCGCTGATGATCGCGCCACCCGCGCCACCCGAAGCGATGCGCGCCGCGGGCGCTAGCGACGCCTCGGCGCTCGGCCTGGTCCGCGCGCTCGAAGAGGCGACGGCGCGCACGCTCGCGTTGATCCACGCGCTCGATCAGGCCGAGACCCGCGACGAGGTCATCGAGCTGATGATCGATCACCTCGCCGAGACGCATCGCCGCGCCGGGTTCTTCTCGATCAAGGGCCCGAGCCATGGCGGCGAGCTGTCGTTGTTCGCGATGGAGCCGCGACCGGCCGTGCAGCCGTCGATCTCGCTGCGGCTCGATCGCCCATCGACGTTGCAAGATGTCGTCGGCACCCGGTTGCCGTATCGCGGGCCGATGCACGACGACGCGAGCCGGACGTTCCTCGGCTCGGTGCTCGGCGCGTGCCCGCCCGAGATCCTGCTCGTGCCGGTCGCGATCCGCGAGCGCGTCGTCGGCGTGTTGTTCGGCGAGCATCGCATGCGCCACACGTTCGACGATCAGCTCGCGCTCGCCGCGCGCGCGGCCGGCATGGCGCTCGAGCGCGCGCTCAAGTCGAAGCGCGGCTAATCCTTGGGCCGAGGGCCCCCGTTCACGGGGCTATTTCTTTAGCTTCGCGTCGAGCTCGCGGAACCTGCGCTCGGCGGTGTCCTTGAGCGCGGCCCATAGCGCGGGAAATGCGCCGGCCAGCTCGTAGAGCTCGCGCGCTGCCAGCGCGAGCAGCTCGCAATCGAACGCGGCGACGACCTTGATCGCCGACGGCTGGCGCGCGAGCAGTGCAGCCGCGCCGACGTAATCTCCGTCGGTGAGCGGCTCGAGCTCGATCAGCGAACCGTCGGGCCGGTCGACCCGGATCGACAGCGTTCCGCTGATCACGACGAAGAACGAATGGTTCGTCTCGCCTTGCCGGATCACGACCGTCCCGGCGCGCACGCGGCGCGCTTCGAACCGAGCCAGCACCGCCGAGCGCTTGTCCGCCGGGATCTTCGCGAAGAACGGCCCGGTCAGCGGGTTGTCTTGCAGCGCGCGCGGCTGCGTGCGATCGCCATCGTCGGGCACGTCGCCGGTGATGTCGCCCGAGATGTCGCCCGACGACTCGCTCGCTAGATCGACGGGCTCGGTCGGCGTCGCCGGTCGCGTCCAGCCCGGAAGGCGCGGCGGAGGCGTCGGCAGATCGTCGAGGTCGTCGAACCGCGGGGTCTCGGCGCCGTCGGGACCGAGCAGCCCCGAGATCCGCCGCGCGGCTTGAGCGAGCCCGGTGACCTGCGCGCGCCGGAGGTCGGCGCCCGGCCGCGTCTGCGCGCCCTCTACCACGGGCAAGTCATCGGGATCGAGGGCCGGGACCTGCGCCCCGCCCTCAGCACCGCCGAATGGCGGCGCGGTTAGATCGCCCCCGGGGACCTGCGCCCGGCCCTCAGCGCCGCCGAATGGCGGCGCGGTCAGGTCAACCCGCTCGCGCCCCGCCGTCGGATCGTAGACATGATGCGGCACCGCCTTCGGCAGCGGCGTGGTCTCGCCCGACGGTGGCGCCTTCCCTCCCGCCGGCAGCGGCACCGAGGGGCGCATCGAAGGACGCGGCGCGGGCGCGGGCACCGGCACCGACGGACGCGACGGCCGGGGTGCTGCCATCGGCGGAACGCTCGATGCCTTCGGCTGCCGCGGACCGGCTCCCGTGCCGGTCGCGACGCTGCGTTCGTCGCTGCCGTCCGGCATCTCGCGCGGCGGCGGCGTCCCGGCTTCCATCTCGACCGCGGCGGGCGGCGCCTCTTGGCTCGCGACGAGCTCGGCGAGCAACGCCTGGCAACCGAGGTCGCCCGGTGCGATCTCGAGCACCGCCCGGCAGACGACGAGCGCCTGGTGGGTCCGGCCTTGATCGCGATATGCAACCGCGACCGAGCGATAGAGCTCGACCCCATCGCCGTTGCGCCCGGCCTCGCACAGAGCGCCGGCGAGCGCCACACGCAGGCCGAGGTTGTCCGGCTCCTTGGCGAGCCGCTTCTCGAGATCGCGCAGCTTCGCCGCGCGGCTCACGACGGCGTCAGTGACACCTGCGCTCTGAACGTCATCGCGGGCGAGTTTTGCGGCAACGACCACTTGGCCGCGAGATCCTTCATGCAGCTATCGAACTTGTCGTTGATCGGCGGGTTGAAGGCCGCCTGCTGATAGGCGCCGGTGCCCGAGAAGCTCGCCGACACGGTGAGCGTCACGGTCCTGGCCTGCAGGCTCGTATCGGTCTTGAGCGCGTGCTCGTAGCACTTCTGGATGCTGCCGCGCGATTTCTGCACGAGGTTGACGAACAGCTTCGACGCGGCGGCGGTGACCTTGTCGTCGACCGGCGGCGCCGCCGAGCCAGGCTTCGGCGGATGAACGGTGAGCGTGTTGCCCTCGATCGACACCACGATCTCGGCGCCCGACCCGGCTTTGCGCATCAGGTCGGCGTTCTCCTCGACGAGCTCGGCGATCCGGCTGTCCTTGGCCTTCTTGTCCTCGTTGCAAGCGTCGAGATCGGTTTGGGTCTTCGGATCGGGTTTGTACTTGGTCTCGCCCTTACAAGCGGCGAACCCCACAACTCCCGAGACGACGATGGCGATGGCTGCACGCGTCCGCATCATAGTTAGCGATCTTTCTGTCTGGATCCTAAGGGGTCCGACGGATGGATGCCAGGGAGCTCGACCAGCTCCCGCACGATCTGGCCACCTGAGACGTGTTGACGAACGACACGTTCCACCCTCTCCGCATCGACCCGATTATACAAAGCTGTAGCGCCGCGAGGGCCCGGGAGCGTCGCAAAGCCGGTGCCGATCGTAGGGGCCCCCCCCACGGTGATCTCGCGAACGAGCACGTTCGGGCCTTGCGTGCAACGGCCGAAACAGCTCTGCCAGGCCAGCTCGGTGCGCTCGTGCAGCCGATTCGCGTCGATCGCCGTGCGAAATAGCTCGTGGAGCACGGCAGAGCCACGCCGGTCGCCGCATTCGGGGCCCCGGCAAATGACGATCCGATAGCGACGGCCCCCCGACACCGATCGAGCCTGACGGCGGAACCGACGACTGTCAACTATGTCATTCCACGAGCGCGTCGTTGATCGCGGTGACGAGGCTCGGCACGGTGCGTGGATCGAGCGCGATCTGATGCAGGAGCTCGTGCTCTGCCGGGCCGCCGTGATCGACGAGCGCCCGCACGATCGCGCGATCCCAGCCGGCGTCGCCGGCGATCTCGTCATCGGAGTGGTACAGCAGCACGTGCGAGGTCAGCGCCGCACGCTCTGTGCCGCCGCCGATCGCGGCGAGCGCGTCGATGACGAGCACGAGATCGGGAATCGGCGTGGTCGGTGCGTCGAGGTGGCTCTCCAAGCCCGAGACCGCTGCGGCGACGTCGACCGGATCGAGCGGCGCCGCGCCGATGCCCGCGATCGCCTTCGCGACCGGGCCGAGCGACTCGGGCTGGGTCTTCGCGAGGTAATCGGCTTGGGTCAACAGCTGCGCGGTCAGCACGGGCAGGCTCGACGGATCCTTGCGCTTCACGATCAGGTCGACGACGTCATCCTTGAGCGCGAGCGGGGCCCGATCATCGGCGAGGATCGCGAGCAGCTGGGTGGTGACCTCGGGACCGGGCAGCTTCGCGAGCGTCGCGACCGCGAGCTCCTTGACCCGCTCGAACCGCGCATCGTGATCGCGCGCGATCTCGACGAGCGCGGTCAGCGTCTTCGCCGGCTTCGCGTCTCCCGGTGGCGACCAGCCGTCGGCATCGAACGTCGCGCCGAGCACCGGTGCGGTCGTGCCGAGCGAGAGCTCCTGGCGCACGCCGCCGGTCTTCGGGTCGAGCTCGACGATATCGCCGTTCGCCGCGACCGCGAGGATCGCCGCACCCGTGTGCGCGCTCGCGATCAGCTCGATCCTGGGGTGGTCGTACGCCCAGGTCAGCGCGCCCGTCTTGTCGAAGCCGAACACGTAGCGAAAGTACGCGATCGCGTAACCGCCGCCGGCGAACTTCATCGGGCCTGTATCGGTCGGCTCGGTCGCCCACAACACGCGTGCGCGATCGTTCGCGCTGTAGGTCGCATCGATCGGGTCGTACATGTCGCGGCCGTAGCTCGCGCGATCGAGCTGGGGCGGGATCGTGACCTTGCCGTAGGTCGCGCCTTCGCGTGTGCCGGCGACGCTGCGCGCATCGAGCTCGAACACGCCTTGCTTCGAGCCGTAGTAAGCGACGCGGCTCGTCACCCGCAGCGTCGAGATCTGCTGGTCGATGCCGCGCAAACGCGCGAGCTGGGCGCCGGTCTTGCCGTCGAGGATCGACAGCCACTGCTCGAGGTACGGCACGTAGACAATGCCGCCCTGCGCCGCGGGGGCGCCGAGCTTGCCGGCCGAGCTCACCTTCCACTCGCGGTTGCCGCTCGAGCCGTCGAACGCCGCGATCGTGTAGCTCGCGCCGTCGTGCCACACCGCGTACGCGCGATCGCGATCCGCCGCCGCGCCGACCAGCTCGCCACCCAGGCTCACCTTCCAGCGCACGTCGCCGCGGCTCTGATCGCGCGCCACGAGCTGCTGCGCCTCGACCTCGATGATGAAGTTGCCTCCGACCCAGATCCGCGACTGGACCTCGGCGTTGGCCTTCCACAGCCGCGCGCCGGCCGCGAGATCGAACGCCACGATCGACTTCGGGCTGGTCGCTTGCACCGCGAACACCCGAGGCTTCTGCCAGCCGTTGACCGGCGATGGCGATGGCGGCAGCTCGCGATGCGCGAGCGCCGCGGACAGGGCACCGCGATCGTTGTCGGTCATCGCCGACAGCGAGAACACGCCTGGACCGCCGCACGCGACCAGCGCGACGGCCACGATCGCGCGGTTCACTTCGCACCTCCGAGTCGCGCGTCGAGCACCTTCTGCGCCGCTTTGCGCGATTCGCGCGGTGGCGCCTTCGGTGCACCGTCGACGTACTGAGTCAGCTGATCGATCGCGGCGGCGTCGGAGATCTTGGCGATCGCCCCCACGACGTCGACGCGGGCCGAGTCCGGTCCGAAATCGGGCCGGCGCAGGACGAGCCCGAGGCATTCGGCGAGCAAGGGATCCGGCGCCTTGCCGAGGTGATCGCCGATGCGACGAGCCAGGTCCGGATCGGCGAGCTCGGCGAGGGCTTTGGCCGCTGGCTCCTCACCGAGATCGAGCAACGCGAACAGCGGATCGTACGCCTCGCGCACGCGGCCCTTGGCAGCCGCGCTCGCCGCCTGCGCGCGGACGATGCCCGTCGGATCGTGCAAGCCAGCGACGATCGCAGCGTGCGCGAGCGGATCGGGATACGCCGCCAGTGCGTCGAGCGCCGCGCCGCGCACGGAGGGGTCCTGATGCCCGGCGTAGCGCCGGAGCGCCGCGACATCGGCCGGTGCGGGGTGCGCGACCAGCGAGAGCATCGCGGGGACCGCGACCGCCGGAGCGAGCCCGAACGCGAGCGCGTCGAGCAGCGCCTCGTGTGCCGCCGGATCGGGCGTTTCGGCGAGCGCATCGGCCGCTCGCTCGGCGAGCTCCGCATCGGTCCCCGACAGCGTCGCCGCGACTCGCGCGACATCGATCTTGGCCACCTTGGCGTGCACCGGCTTCGGCGCCGCACCGGCTGTCGAACCCGCACACATGAAGACCACGGCGTGTGCCCAGGAGATCCGCGTCATAGCGAGCGTCGTACCTAAAACGGGGTCGCGCCGCAACTTCAGGCGAGACGCGTACGTTATACACGGCCTCGCCCGTGGATCCCGCCGTTCTGTCGATCCTCGCCTGCCCGCGCTGTCGCGTCGCCGCGCCGTTTGCTGACTTGCGCCACCCGCGCTGCAAGTCGTGCGGGCTCGAGCCGGCGCACACCGCCGCAAACGTCCTCGACTTGATCGACGTCGGCGCCGGTGAGCCGACGCCCGCGAACACCGAGCAGCGGCTGATGGAGAGCGACCTCGTCGCGCGCGTCTATGACCGGGTGTGGCGGCCCCTGTTTGTTCGGCTCCTCGCCGGCAAGGGCGCCGGCGCGTCGGTCGGTGGGCTGTCCGGCGAGCTGTTCATTCACAAGCACAGCCTGGCGCTCGACGATCGGCCCGGCCCGTGGCTCGACCTGTCGTGTGGTCCCGGCGCGTTCGCTCGTGCGCTCGCCGCCGCGGCGCCGGGTGCGCTGGTCGTCGGCCTCGACATCTCGCGCGCGATGCTCGACGTCGCGGCGCAGCGCACCGGCGGCTACACGAATGTCGTGCTCGTGCGCGGCGACGCCCACGCGCTGCCGTTCATCGATGGCGCGTTCGGCGGGGTCAACAACGCGGGGGCGCTCCACGCCTACGACGACCCCGAGCTCGTGTTCCGCGAGATCCACCGCGTGCTTCGCCCGGGTGGGCTCTACGTCGGCTCGACGTTCGCGGAAGCGCCGTCGTTGCTCGGCCGGCTCGCCGCGCGCGCCGCCGGCATCCGCCGCTTCGATCCCGGCGAGCTGCGCGCCTGGTTGCAGCGCATCGGTTTTCACGACTACGAAGACGTGCGCCTCGGCGGTGCGCTCGTGTTCCGCGCCCGCCGGCCTTAGGCCGCGCTCGCGTAGCCGCCGCGCCCGCCGGCCTTAGGCCGCGCTCGCGTAGCCGCCGCGCCCGCCGGCCTTAGAACGCGCTCGCGTAGCCGCCGCGCCCGCCGGCCTTAGGCCGCGCTCGCGTAGCCGCCGCGCCCGCCGGCCTTAGAACGCGCTCGCGTAGCCGCCGCGCCCGCCGGCCTTAGAACGCGCCGCCGACCACGGTCAGCGCGAGGCCCTTTTGCGGCGCGAGCGCGGGCGACAACGGCGACACCGCGAACGGACCGAGGTCCCACCGGCCATCGGAGCTGCGCCCGACAATCGCGGGTGGCGCATCGCTCGGCTTGGTGTCCTTGACGTCGAGCCCTTTGTCCATGTTGCGCGTCAGGTAGAACCCGAGCCACGCGCCGGCGACCAGCCCTGCGGTCGACAACAGCCCGGTGACGCGCTCGTCCGCGGTCGTCGACGGATCGTTGATCCCGGCGTAGAGCAAGAACGGCACGGCGCCACCGGCCGCGGCGAGCCCGGCGACGCGCAGCATGCGGCGCGGTGTCGTGTTCGCATGCGGGGCCACGATCAGGCCCGTGACGACGCCCGCCGCGGTACCGAGCGCGGCGTTGAGCGAGTAGCCCTCGGTCTGCGCCGGCTGCATCAGCATGCCGATCGTCAAGCCGCCGACCGCGCCCATGCCGGCGAACGTGTCGACCAGCGCGACGTCACCCCGAGTCAGCGTGTCGTTGCTAGCGTAGAGTCCGCCGGCGAGCGCACCCACGGTCGAGCCAATCGCGGCGCCGGTCAGGACGTCGCTCGCATCGGTCGAGCCGCCGTTCGCGCCGGTCGCGATGTTGCCGAACAAGCCGCCGACCACGCCGGCCCACACGCTCGCCGCGCCGGCGGTCCGGACCTGCGCTTCGCTCCAGTTCAGCTTGTCGATCGCGCGCGGCAACAAGATCGCGCCGAGCAGGCCAGCGCCGATGCCCATCGGGACCGCGCCACTGGCCGGGTTGTTGGTGTCGAAGTACGAGCCGATCGTCGCGCCGATCAGGGCGCTGTAGATGCCCGCGTGGACCATCGCTGCGGTGTGACCGCTGTGATAATGACCCTCGGCCGGCGGAGTCACCGGCGTGACCGGCAGCGTCGGATCGACGATCGGCGCGTGGTCGACGACTGGCGGTTTGTGGTCGCCCGGGACTTCTTCGCGAATGCCGAGCTGTTGATTGGCGACCTTGATGATGTAGCGCGCGTGGTCGGCGGCCGGGCCCTTCGCGCTCTCGACCAACGCTTCGACTGCGAGCTGCTTCGCATCGACGTAGATCTTCGCGTCGAGCAGCTCTTGCGCGCGAGAGACGAGCGAGTCGGCAACCTGTTCCGCGAGCACGGGATCGCCGTTGATCGTGTACGGATCCTGCGGGCCCGAGGTCGGCCCGGGAGCCGGCGTGGATGCTGGTACCGGGGGCGGGGCCGGAGTTGGGGCGGGTGCCGGAGCAGGTGCGGGTGCCGGGGGTGCGCCGTACGGATCGACCGGTTGCGCGCTCGCCGCGCGGGCCATCGCCCCGACCACACCGATCGCGAGCACCGTGTGAAGACGAGAAGCGAGCATGAGAACTTGGGTACCACCGACGGCGCGCGTCATCAACCAACCGTTCCTGCAGCCATGCCGCACGTCACGTTTTGGTGGTGGCGAGCGGTCCAGCTTCACCGCCTCCGGGGCGGACCGGACCGGTGTCGGAGCGCTTCGGCAAGTCCTTCGCGCTCTTTCGATAGAAATACATGAAGATCACCTGGATCGCGGCAAGAACCGGCACGGCGAGCAGCGCGCCGACCAGGCCGTAGCTGTACTCGCCGAGGAACAGCGCGAAGATCACGAGCACGGGGTGGATCTTCGCGGCGGTGCCGATGATCTTGGGGTTCAGCACGTTCGCCTCGATCAAGTGGATGCCGACGATCCACAGCAGCATCGCGATGCCGCGCACGATGTCGATCCCTTCGGCGCCGGACGCCAGCGCGACGATCACGATCGGCACCGACGACAGGATCGATCCGAAGATCGGCACGAGGCTCATGAGGCCCGCGACCACCGCCAGGATCAGCTGATACTTCACACCGAACACGAGCAAGCCGATGAACGTGAACGACGCGTTGATCAGGCAGATGAGGAGCTGGCCGCGGATCACGCCGGACAGGCCGCGATCGATGTCGCGGATGATCTGATCGTAGTCGTCGCGAAAGTTCACCGGAAACAGCGTGCGCAAGAACGCGTGGACCTTGTCGAGATCGATCAGCAGGAACGCGCCGATCATCAGCGTGAAGAAAAATCCGAAGATGCCCCTGATGAACTCGGTCAGCACGGTCTGGCCGAACCGCACGCCTTCGTCGAGCTTCGACTTCAAGCCCTCGATCGACTTCTTGACCAAGACGCGCAGCTTGCCCTCGAGCGTGAGCTGCTCGGGGCGCGTCTCGACCGGCTGCACGTGAAAGCCGCCGTCCGCGGTCGGCTTGATGTCGAGCCCGTTCTGCGCGACCTCGATCGCGAACCGGCCGTCGGGCAGCGGGGTCACGGTCAGCGAGGTCGCCGGCGGCAGCGGCACGTCGCCGACGACCGGCGGCTCTTCCGGCGATGGCGTGTCGTTCGTCGCGAGCGACGGGAACCGGTCTTCGAGCCAATGCGCGACCTTCGGGGTCCACTCCTCGTTGATCCGGCGGTACGAGACTTCGCCCGCGATCCGGCGCACGTCGCTCGACAACCGCGGCACGAGCAGGAACATGAAACCGGTGACCGCCGCGAGGAACACGATGTAGCAGATGATGACCGCCAGCCCGCGCGGCATCCGCTGCGTGCCGTTCTTGCGCAGCGACATCGCTCCGACGATCGGCGCGAGGATGTACGCGATCAGGCTCGCGAACACGAAGGGCAGCAGCACCGCGTGGCCGACGATCAGCACGGCCACGATGAACAGCGTCAGACCCCAGCGCGACAGGAACCGCCGCGACCCGGTGTTCTCCCCGAACCACGTCGCGCTCCGCGACCGCCCGGAGGTCGACGTCGGCCCCGTCGGATCGGTGCGCGGCACGCCCTCCGAAGGGCCCGGTGGATCCGCCGGCGTCATGTCGCCGGGTATACCAGAGCCGAGCCGACGTGGACGTCGACCTGAACGTCAACGTGAACGCCAACCTCGACCTTGACGTCGACCTCAGCTCTTGCGCCGGATCGATCGCGTGAACCAACCACCGACCCGGCCGAGCAGCGAACGGCGCGTCCCGGCCTCCGCCAGCTCGTCCTCGGTCAACCCGGTGTCGAGGGTCGCCGTCGGCAGCGCGGCGTCGGGCGCGGCGCCGAGCAGGCCATTCAGCCGAGCCTCGCGCGGTGCGGCCCGGCGATCGCGCGGTGCGATCGGCGGCGGCTCGACGCCGGTCTCCATCCGCAGCGTGCCCCAGCGCCGGCAATGCCCGCACCGCCAGCTGAATGCAGCCGGACGCGCGCCGCAGTGCGCACACTGCCAGCGCCCGCGCAGCGTCCACGCGAGCGCACCGTCTTCGGCGGCGAGCTGCGCGAGGGCGTCGCGAATCGCGCCAGCATCGCCGGTCGCGAGTGCGAGCCGCGCGGTCGCGACCCGGGCTGCCAACGCCTCCGGAAAGCGCAGCGCTAGATCTTTCGCGAGCGCCACGCCCGCGCCGGCATCTGCCGAGGTCGCGAGCTGGGCGCGAATCAGCGCGATCTCCAGGCGCGGGCCGGTCTTGGCTTCGATCTCGGCGAGCGTGGCGAGCACGCGATCGGCGACGCTCGCGACAGGGCGCGCGGTGGACATCAACGGCACCCCGAGCGCTGGCGTCGCGAGCTTCGGAGTCGCCGGCGCAGCCGCGACGATCGCGGTCGTGCCCTCGCCTGCCGCCAGCTGCGGCGCGTTCAGATCGGGCTGAGCCGGCTCGTCGTCGTCGAGATCGTCGCGGCTCGGGGCGGTCCGGCCGTCGAGATGACCCTCGGCCGCGATCAGGCCTGGCAACACGTGCGGCACGAGCGACGGGTCGGCGAGCAAGGCCTGCTTGAGGCGCTCCTTCGCAGCGCGATGGTTGCCGCGCGCGGCCGCGAGCTCGGCGGCAGCGGCGAAGAAATGCGCGGACTCGGGGCTCACCAGCTTCTGCGCCGCTTTCAGCAGGTGCTTGGCCGAATCGAGATCGTCGCGGCCGAGCGCCGCCTGAGCCGCGGCGACGAGCAAGTGGTGCTCGCGGTCGGACGTGTCCTCGTTGCGGCGCTTACCGAGGCGTTGCCACAACCCGGCCGCTTCGTTGAACCGCGCTTGCTCTTCGTACAGCGCCGCGAGCGCACGCAGCGCGCCTTCGTGGCTCGGCTCCTCGAGCAACACCTCTTCCATCGCCTTCGTCGCGCGGCGCGGCATGCCGGCGGCGCGGAAGTCGAGCCCGAGCTCGTACATCGCGCGGTGGCGGAGCTTGCGCTTGTCGCGTTCGCGCAGCGCGAGCGCCTGGTGTACGCGGATCGCGCGCTCGTGCTCGCCGCGGCTGCGGAACATCGCGCCGAGGGCGAAGTACGGCTCGACGTCGTCGATGTTCTCCTCGACCACGGTGCGCAGCTCGTTGACGACCGTGTCTTGATCGCGCGCGATCAGGTGGCTGAGCGCGCGCATGTAGGCGCGAGCGTGACGCGCGCTGCGCCGTAGCTGGCGATCGTCGGGTACGTAGTAGCGCCCGATCAGCACGCCCGCGGCCATCGCGCCGAGCCCGACGAGCAGAAGGACGAGCGCCGCTCCCATGCGGCGTACAGGTTATTCGATCTCGCTCCAGCCGGTGCCGTGGCGGGCGAGAAAGAACTGCCCCTTCGATTGGCATTGGCCGTCTGCCCACGCGTTGCAGCCGTAGGTCACGACGAGGTCGGGTTTGTGATCGCCATCGAGGTCGATCGCGCCGACCTCGAGCTTGTCGAGCGCCTTGTGGACGCCGGCGAGCACTTCATCGCGCATCAGGGCGGCGCGGATCGCGACGAGGTCGGCCTTGCTCGGATCGACGAGCCGCGGATGCGCATCGCCGGGGATGACGAGCACGCCAGCGTCGCCATCGCGCCGATCGAAGTTGAACCACGGCATCGCGATGCGCCCGCCATCGACGTGACCGCGCGCGATCACGCCGAGCCGCGGCTGGAGCACCAGTACGTCGCCGGTAGCGGGTGCCCCGCCTTCCGAAGGGGCGAGCACGCGCACCACCCCGGCGAGCTGGACGAACGCGGGTACGGTGCAGTCGAGGCAGCTCGGCGGCGCCTGCGGCGCTGGCTCGAACGTGCCGATCCATGCGGGTACGGGCGGCGGCGTCTTATTGCCGCCGGCGGCGGTGAGCAGCGCGAGCACGCATGCGATTGCAACGACACGCACCTTCTGAGGATGAGCGATCCAACGACGGTCGCAAGTTTGTGGCGGTGAGCGTGGCCGTACACGTGGCACGTACACGTCCACGATCAGCGCTTACAGCATCCCGTGCGCGCGGAACCACACGAGCGCGTCGCGCACCGCCGGCTCGAGCGGGCTGATCGCGTAGCCGAGCTCGCGCTGCGCTTTCGCGCTCGTGAACCGGAACTTGTCGGTGTACGCGTAGCGGATCTGGGTCGAGTTGACGACCGGCTCCTTGCCACGCCGCTCGACGCGATCGCCCCACTTGCCGACGAGCGCAGCGATCGGCCGCGGCACGCCGAACCGAGGCGGCTTGACGCCCGCCTCGCGCGCGATCAGCTCGAACGCGGCGCGATAGGTCAGGTCGTGGCCGCCGAGGATGTAACGCTCGCCGCGTACGCCGCGCTGCCACGCCGCGATCATCCCGCGCGCGACGTCGCGGACGTCGACGAAGTTGTTATGGCCGGGCGTCCATCCCGGCACCCGCCGGCGTACGACATCGACGATCAGCTTGCCGGAGCTCGGCCGAGCATCGCGCGGTCCGAACAGGTACGTCGGGTTGACGATCACGCAGTCGAGCCGATCGCGCGCCGCGCTCACGACCTGCTCGGCCTGATGCTTCGTGATCGCGTACGCGTCGATGAGTCCTTCGCTATCGAAGTTCCACGCCGCGGTCTCGTCGCACGGCGCGCCATTCGTCGACAACCCGACCGCGACGACCGACGAGGTGTGGACGAGGCGCTGGACGCCCGCCGCGATCGCCGCCTCGATCACGTTCGAGGTGCCGGTGACGTTCGCCGCGGTCATCGCCGGAGTCACCTCGCGCGCGACGGTGACCGCCGCGGCGCAGTGGAACACGGCGTCGGCGCCGGAGAACGCGCGCGTCAACGCCTCGATCGAGCCGAGCTCGGCGTCGCGCCACTCGACCGCGAGGTCGTCGAGATGCGCGATCTTCGTCGAGCCGCGGCGAATCGCCGACACGTGGGCACCGCCGGCGATCAGCTCGGCGGCGAGGTTGCCACCGAGCAAGCCGCTGGCGCCGGTGAGGACGACGCTCGCCACGCTATCGCGCCGTGATGCCTTCGTCGTCGAGTGCGTTCATCACGCGCGCGGCGTTCGAGCTCGGCGTCTCGGGCAGATCCTCGAGTGGCGCGGGCTCGACGAACGGCAGGTTGCGGAGCTTCGCGAGCTCGCGTTCGAGCCGGTTGATCAGCGACTCGTACTGCCGGCGCCGCCACACGTACAGCATGCTCCACAACACGAGCGCGGCGAACAACGCCGCCGCCGCGAGCCACCCCGCGATCAACGCGGGCAGCCAGACATCGTGCGGCTTGTCGCCGAACAGACTGGTCAACCACGGATGGATCTTCACCGGCACCCAGCCGGCGTTCTCGACCAGCAACAGGCCTGCGATCACGCCCAAGCCGATCATCGACAGCACGACCGTCGCGATCGAGATCAACCTGAGCCAGCGCAGCACGACCGCAATGTACTACAGCCGTTACGGGTCGGGTTCGGTCGGGTCGAACGGGCCCGAGGTCACTCGGTCGTGAGTCCGAGACCGAGCACGACGCCGCAGAACCGCGCCCCGAGCCATCCCGATACGCGATGCCTGCACGAGCCGAAAACGAAAGCAGCCGCCCTTCGGCGGCTGCGACGAACGCCACGGCGAGTTACTGCGCGTCCTTCGGCTTCAGCTTGTCGAGCTTGCCGCGGAACTTGTCGCCGAGGGTCGCGCCACCGGCGTTCGACGAGTTGAAGCCCTGGGCTTCGGCCGCATCCTTCGCGCGGTTCGCGCCCTTGATCGACAGCGCGATCTTACGCTCGGCGCCATCGGCGTGGAGCACCTGAACCTTCACCGTCTGGTTCGGCTCGAGCGCGGTGCGCGGATCCTCGACGTGCTCGTCGCTGATCTCGCTGACGTGGACCAAGCCCTCGATGCCCTTCTCGAGCTCGACGAACGCGCCGAAGTCGAGGACCTTGAGGACCTTGCCGTCGACGATCTTGCCGGCCGGGTAGTCGTACGGGATGCGATCCCACGGATCCGGAACCAGCTGCTTGATGCCGAGCGAGATCTTCGGCTTGTCGCCGTCGCCGGTATCGATGTTGAGCAGGACGGCTTCGACCTCGTCGCCCTTCTGGAACAGCTCGCTCGGGTGCTTCACGCGCTGGGTCCAGCTCATGTCGCTGATGTGGACCAGGCCGTCGATGCCCTCTTCGATCTCGACGAAGATGCCGAAGTCCGCGATGTTGCGGACGTGGCCCTTGACGACCGTGCCCGGCGGGTACTTCTCGGTCAGCTGCTCGTACGGGTTCGGCTCGAGCTGCTTCATGCCGAGCGAGATCCGGTTCTGCTTGACGTCGACATCGAGCACGACCGCCTCGACCATGTCGCCCACGGCGACCATCTTCGACGGGTGCTTCACGCGGCGCGTCCACGACATCTCGGAGATGTGGACGAGGCCTTCGATGCCTTCCTCGAGCTCGATGAAGGCGCCGTAGTCCTTGAGCGCTGACGACCTTGCCGCGCACGACGGTGCCCGGCACGTACTTCTCGGCGGCGCGGCTCCACGGATCTTCGGTGATCTGCTTCAGGCCGAGCGAGACGCGCTCGGTGTCGGCGTTGAACTTCAACACCTTGACGCGGACGTGGTCGCCGACCTGGAACAGCTCGGACGGGTGGTTGACCCGGCCCCAGCTCATGTCGGTGATGTGGAGCAGGCCGTCGATGCCGCCGAGGTCGATGAACGCACCGTACTCGGTGAGGTTCTTGACGATGCCCTCGACGATCTGGCCTTCCTTGAGGCGCTCGAGCGTCGACTCCTTGAGGGCAGCGCGCTCCTTCTCGAGCAGCACGCGGCGCGACAACACGATGTTGCCGCGCTTCTTGTTGAACTTGATGACCTTGAACTTGAAGCTCTGGCCGAGGAACGCGTCGAGGTTGCGAACCGGGCGGAGGTCGACCTGCGACCCCGGCAAGAACGCCTTGACGCCGCCGCGGATCGTGACCGACAGGCCACCCTTGACGCGCGCGGTGATCACGCCTTCGATCAGCTCGTCGCGCTCGCACGCGGCGCTGATCTCGTCCCACACCTTGAACCGATCGGCTTTCTCCTTGGAAAGCACGACCATGCCCATGTCGTTCTCGCGGGACTCGAGCAGCACGTCCACGACGTCGCCCGGCTTCACCGTGATGGCGCCGTCGGCGCCGCGGAACTCTTCGAGCGGGACCTGGCCCTCGCTCTTATAGCCGACGTCGACGATCGCGTAGTCCTTGCCGACCGAGATGACCGTGCCGCGAAGGATCTCGCCTTCTTTGACGTTATCCTGGCCGAGACTCTCGGCGAACATCTCCGCGAAATTCTCGTCGCCGCTGCCTTCTTGCCGAAAATCAGTAGCCATGTTCAAGCAGACTCCTAAGAACCGATTTGCGTCGAGCCTAGGCGGGCCCGCCGCAGGGGGAGCTTGGTACCTTCCATGCCCTGCTTTGTCAACCGATTCCGAGGTCTAGACCTCGAACGCGTGCGGCGTTAGCGCACGGCCGCGCGGGCAGCCACCAGCGCCGCCAGTGAATCCACAACCTGTCCAATGGTTTGCGCCGAGCTGTCGACGATCACCGCGTCGTCCGCCGGCTTCATCGGTGCGACGTCACGTCCGGAGTCGCGCTGGTCGCGTTCTTCGATCTCCCGCCGGGTCGAGACCGCATCCGCGGCCCGACCGTTCGCGACCAGCTCGGCGACCCGGCGCCGGACGCGCTCGTCGACCGTCGCGATCAGGAAGACCTTCGCCTCGGCGCGCGGGAACACGACCGTGCCGGTATCGCGGCCTTCGACCACGACGCCGCCGCCCGCTCCGAGCCTGCGCTGGAGCTCGAGCAAGCGCGGCGCGGACCTCGGGATGCGCCGAGACCTGCGACGCGCCCTGCGAGATATCGGGCGTGCGGATCTGCGGGGTGACGTCGGCGCCGGCGACGAACACGTGGTTCGTGTCGCCGACGAAGTCGAACGTGATGTCGAGAGCGCGCGCGACCTCGGCGCAGCGAGCCCGCATCGGTCCAGGCGATGCCGCGCTGCTGGGCGACCAGCGCGACCGCGCGATAGATCGCGCCGGTGTCGAGCAGGCGATAGCCGAGCTGGCGAGCGAGCTGCTTGGCGACGGTGGACTTGCCCGCACCGGCGGGGCCGTCGATCGTGACGACGATGGGCTTCACAGGCGCCATCATGCCGTAACCGCAAGCGCCATGCGGCGACGCGTTGTACATTCAGCGCTCGTGGCCGAGCCGGCGACAGCACGGAGATGGAAAGCGTTCGCCGATGGGGTCGCGTTCGCCCTGGGCGTCAACGTCTGGGTCTCGATCGTGATCCTGCCCGCGGCGTTTGTCGGCGTGTTGAGCGGCGGCAGCCATCTCGCGGCGGCTGGGCTGCCGTTCGCGGTGCTGCTGCTCGGGCTCGCCCGGCGCAGCGAGGCGATCCTGCTAGGGCTGTTCCCCGCCGCCCTGCTCGTGCCGGTCTCGCTCGAGCCGCAGATCGCCTCGTCGTATGTCTACGGCCCGGCTCGGTTCGCGCTGTGTCGCGATCGGCGTCGTCGCCTATCTGTTCGGCGTGTCGTTCTTCACGACGTTTCACGAGCCACCCGCGCCTCGCTCGGTCCGCGGCTTGACGTCGGCGCAGCTCGGGCCGGCCGTCCGGTGGCGGCGGCGCGAGCGCGATCTATTGGATGTTGACCGCGATGTCGGTCATCTTCCCGACCCTGCTGATCGCCTGGGTCAACTACGACAGTGACATCGCGGCGTTCCTCGGTGCGAACTACCCCGGTCGGGTCGCCTTGATGACCACCGCGCTCACCGCCGGCGCGATCGTGCTGTGGCTCGCTATCTATCACTATGCCTTTCTCGGCGCGCTGCGCCCGCATCGCACGGGGGATCGCGACCTCGTGATGCTGCTCGCCCGCGCTCGCGCGGATGCCAAGTCCGGCCGGCCGCGCCAGCGGTTCTACCTGTCCGTCGCGCTCGCGATCATCGCGATGGTCGCGCTGCTGCTGTTCCACAAACACTGAGGTGATCGATGGATGCTCTCGTGCGTTTCACGCGGTGGGTCGGCGGGGTCGTCCGCAAGTACTTCTTCGAGTTCCTCGCGCTCGCGCTGATCGGTGGCAGCCTGATCTTCTTCTTCGAGACGTTGCACTACCTCGCCGAGCGCGAGTATGTCGCGGCGTTGTTCGTGATGGTGATCGGCGTCGCGGTGATCTCGGTCGGCAAAGAGATGGCGCGGCTCGCGCTGGTCCAACGCGACTGACGATGCGAGCCGCGGTCGCCATCGCCCTCGTCGCCGCGTGCGCGACCACTCCGCCGGCCACGCCGCGGGGGGCCCCTGCGGGCATGACCGCGACGAGCGCTGGCTCCGACGACGCCATTGTCGCGCGGGTCAACGGCCGGCCGGTGTGGGCGTCATGCGTCGCGATCCAGGCGGCGCGCGCTCGCAACCCGAGCGGCGATCGCGCGGCGCGGCTCGCGGCGGCGACCGACGAGTGCATCTCGTTCGAGCTGCTCGCGCAGGCGGCCGAGCGGCGCCAGCTCGCGAGCGATCCCGAGGTCGAGCTCGCGACGCACACCGCACTTGTCGACGCGGTCCTCGCCGACGAGTGGGAGGCGAAGTACACGACGCGCGAAGCTTTCGGAGAGGCCTGGGATCCGCTGGTCGCGCGCAACCTGCCGCTCGTCAGCCATCCCGAGGCGCGCGCCTCGGCCTACGTCCGTGTCGTCGTGCCGCCGCACGCGCCGCCGGAGCAAGATGCCGCCGCGCACGACATCGCCGAGAACGTCGCGGCCGCGCTCGCTCCCGAGCAGGGCTTGATGGCGCCGCAGTTCGTCGAGCTCGCGCAACACGCCGCCGAAGGGCACGAGCTCGTGCACCAGGTCGGCCCCCCGTTGTACGCGAACGAGATCCGCCTCGACGCGGTGTACGCGAAGGCGCTGTTCTCGATCTCCGAGATCGGCCGGACGACGCCGCACGCGGTACGCACGTCGCTCGGCTGGGACGTGATCTTGTGGACCGACGTCGTGCCGGCCGCGTCGCCGAGCCCGGCGGAGATCGAGGCCGACATGCTGCCCGGTGTCCAGCACGTGTACTTCGCGAAGTGGGTCGAGGATGTCGCGAAGCGCGCGGGTATTCACCACGAGCTGATCGACGACAACCTCCACTGGCTGGATCAGGACACACCGCGATGATCGAGACGCCGTTCCAGGCGATCTTGCGGCGCGCGGTCGAAGCGACCCCGAACGCGATCGGCGGCGCGTTCGCGTGCGCCGACGGAGAGATGGTCGACAGCTTCGCGACGATCGACGCCCACGACTGGGCGGTGCTGACCGCGCACTACGGCATCGTCCTGCAGCAACTGCACGACGCGTTCGGCACGTGGCACTACGGCGGCCCGGAGTACTTCATCGCCGAGCACAAAGGGCTCGATGTCGTCGTCCACATCGTCGAGGGTGGCTACTTCGCGTTGCTCGCGGTCAAGGTGCCGGCACCGATCGGCACCGCGCTCGCGAGCTTGCTCGAGGCGGTCGCGGCGCTGAAGAAGGAGATGGCGTGAAGGCGCTCGCGATCGCGGTCATGGTCGCGCTCGCCGCAGGCACCTCTCACGCACAGCTGGTCGACTACGATCCGAACAGCGACGCGTGGAACGGGCTGTCGAGCTTCAAGGCGCTCGCCGGTGGCATGGGCAAGGACGTCACCACGCCGAGCTCGGTCGACTGGAGCGAGCTCGGCGCCGAGGACATCCTCGTGATCATCTATCCGCTGCAAGCGATCGACGCGCGCCGGCTCGAAGAGTTCATCCAAGCGGGCGGCAACGTCCTGATCGCGGACGACTTCGGCGAAGCGCGCGACGCGATGGCGCGGCTGGGGCTGATCCGCGCGGACCGCTACGTCGCCACCCGGTTCTACGACAACAAGGTGTTCGCCCCGATCGCGACCGCGAAGGCGAGCGATCATCCGATCGCACAGGACGTCGGTGATGTCGTCACGAACCACCCGGCGGCGTTCTCGCACGTCTCGGACGGCACGGTCGTGTTCGGGTTCGACGAGGGCGCGCTGGTCGTCGCGGGCAAGCGCGGCACCGGGCGGTTCGTCGCGCTCGCCGACCCGAGCATGCTGATCAATCGCATGCAGCAACAGCAATTCGGCGGCAACGTCCAGCTCGCGACCAACATCTTGCGCTGGCTCGATCGCGACGGGCGCGCTCGCCGAGTCGTCATCCTGCGCGGCGAGGTCTCGATGTTCGGCGATCCGCAGTCGTTTATCGCCGATCCGAACGACAGCTCGGTCGCGCGTTCGATCGACGAGATCAACAAGTGGCTGCACGGCGCGAAGGACTGGCTGCTCATCCCGAGCGGGATGCAAGGCCTCGCCGCCGCGCTCGCGACGCTGCTGCTCGTGCTCGCGGTCGCCGCGCTGCCGGTGCGCCGCGGCCCGAAGATCGACGGCGCCTGGCTGCGGTTCGGCCGGCCGGTGCGCCGCGACGAGCCTCACGCGGTGGTCGCTGCGGCCGAGCGCGCGGCCGACGGCGGTCCGTTGAACCGGGGGCGCGGGGCCGGCACGCTGCTCGTGCTCGCGTGCGTGATGCGGGACCAGGTTCAGGGCTTGCTCGCCGCGGCGGTCGGCAAGTCCGAGCCGTTGTATACGATGCCGGAGAGCGAGCTCGTCGCGCGGGTCGCGACCGCGCGCGGGACAGAGGCGGGTATCGCGCTGACCCGCGTGTACCGCCGGCTGCGGGCGTTGCCGAGCCGAGGTCAAGCGGCGGCGCCGTGGAGCGCCGGTCAGCTCGCCCGGCGCGATTTCGATGCGTTATACCGAGACGTCGCCGAGCTGTGTCGTACTCTCGGTCAGCCCCTCAGCGAAGCCGTGGAAGCCTGAATGCAAGCCGCCCTGACTCACGACAAGCTCTCCCGCGCCAGCCAGATCGCCCGCGCGATCAGCGACGAGGTCGGCCGCGCGTTCATCGGAGCGCCGGCGATCACCGAGGCCTTGCTCACGGCGCTGCTCGCTCGTGGTCACGTGCTGATCGAAGGCAACCCGGGCGTCGCGAAGACGACGCTGGTCAAGGCGTTCTCGGCGACGCTCGGCTGCCACTTCCGCCGGATCCAGTTCACGCCCGATCTGTTGCCGTCCGATATCACCGGTACGTACATCCTCGACATGCGCACGAACACGTTCGTGCTGCGCGAGGGCCCGGTGTTCACGAACGTGCTGCTCGGCGACGAGATCAACCGCGCACCGGCCAAGACCCAGTCCGCGTTGCTCGAAGCGATGCAGGAGAGTCAGGTCACGATCGAAGGCGAGACGCGCGCGCTGGGCGCGCCGTTCATCGTGCTCGCGACGCAGAACCCGATCGAGCAAGAGGGCACGTATCCGTTGCCGGAAGCCCAGGTCGATCGGTTCCTGATCAAGCTCAAGATGGGTTATCCGGCAGCGGCCGACGAGAAGCGCATGCTCGGCGCGTACGACCGCACGCCGCCCGCGGTGCGCCCGGTGATCGGCCCGCAGGAAGTGCTCGAGCTCCAGGCGCTCGCGCAGGAGGTGTTCGTCGCCGAGGAGCTGCTCGACTATGTGCTCGGTCTGGTCACGTTCACGCGCAGTCACGCGCGGGCCTATCTCGGCGCCTCGCCGCGCGCCGGCCTCGCGCTCGTCCACGCATCGAAGGGGCTCGCGCTGCTCAAGGGCCGCGACTACGTGTTACCGGACGACGTCCGTCACCTCGCGCCGCTCGTGCTCGGCCATCGTATCTTGATGACGCCCGAGGCGGAGCTCGAAGGCGCCGGCGGCGGCAACGTCGTCGCCGAGGCGCTCGACAAAGTCGGCTACAAGATGCCGAAGAATCAAAGGTAGCGCGGCGATGCCGCGCGTCGGAGCCGGCGTTTGATCCCGCGCCTCGCCGCCCGCGGCAAGTACGTGCTCGGCACGGCGCTGCTGTTTCTCGTCGTCGGCGCCCTGCACGGCGCGCCGCCGCTCGTCGCTCTGGCGGGCGCGATCCTCAGCGTCTTGCTCGCGCTCTACTTGATGTTCTATCCGACCGCGATCTTGCTGCGGCGCAAGAAGATCGAGCTGTCCTGGTGGGTGCCGCCCGGCGACCAACCCAGTGGCGCGCTCGCCGCGGATCGGCCGTTCTTGTTGCACCTCGCGTTTCGCAATCACGGCAGCCGCAAGCTGCGAATCCTGTCGACCAAGATCCTCGCCGGCTCCGGCCTGCACATCGAGGAGCGGCCGAGCGCGACCGTGAAGCGCGGCGAGCAAGTCGAGGTCACGACGACGGTGCGCGCGCTCGCCGCGGGCTATCACGTGTTGCACGGCGCGGCGCTCGCGTTCGGCGACGCGCTGGGCCTGTTCGACATCGAAGCGTTCTTCCCGAACCCGATCGCGGTCAAGGCGTTCCCGCGCACGACGGTGCTGCGCGGCGCGGCCGTGCGCGCTGGCCTCGGCGCGCTGCACGAGCAGGTCGGGCTCCATCACGTCCGCCGCCGCGGCCTCGCCGGTGAGCTTCGCGAGATCCGCGAGCACAGCCACGGCGACCCGTTCAAGTTCATCGCGTGGAAGGCAACCGCGCGCCGCCAGCAACTGATGGTGCGCGAGCTCGAGAACGAGATCGTGACCACCCACGTCGTCATGCTCGACGTCGGGACGGGCATGCGCGCCGGCCCACTCGGCAAGACCGCGCTCGACTGGGCGTGCGATGCGACCGCTGCGGTCGCGAAGATGGCGGTCGCGTCGAGCGATCGTATCGGCCTGGTCGCGTACGACACGCGCCCGGTGCTCGAGCTCGCGCCCGACACCGGCCATCACCACTACCTCCAGCTTGTCGACCGCTTGCTCGACACCCGGGCGATCGTCGACGCCGATCTCACCGACGTCACCGCGGGCGAGCTCGTGGCGCTCGTCGCGCGCTACCTCGCGCACCAAGAGGCGATCGACGTCCGGATCAAGATCGCGCCTCCACTCGACGATCCACACTGGAACGCGATCCAGGCCGGCCCCGACGGCCAGCTCTACGACGTCGCGGCGACCGCGCGGATGTGCAAGCGCCTGATCGACGCGACCGGGGCGCGAGACGGCCTGGACAAGCAGCGCGCCCCGGTCGTGGTCGACGACGATCCTCAGATGCGGCCGCTGCGCGCGCTGTGCCGACTGCGCGGCATCGAGCTGCCGTATCGCACGGCGTGGGAGCACGGTCGACGCGCCGCCGGGCTCACGGCCGCGGTCGAACGCGCGGTCGCGGGTGGCCGGCCCGACGTCGCGATCATCGTCAGCGACCTCGCCGGCCTCGGGGAAGACGAGCCGCGTGCGACGCGGGCGATCGCGCGCCTGCGCCGAGCCGCAGGCACGGTCGTGGCATTGGTGCCGTCGCCCGCGGTGTTCTTGCCGGTGGCGCACACCACGCACGGCCGGCGCGCGAGGGAGTTGATGGTGCGCGATGCGCGAGCGGCGCACGAGGCGGGACGCAAGCTGCTCGTTCGCCACGGCGTCCGGGTCGTCGAGGCGTCGGGGGCGGTCCCCCTCGACGCGCTACTGCACGGCCGGCGTAGCGCCGCTTAGAAAAGCGTGTGCTGCTACTCGCCGATCTCCAGGTGCGACTGGACGACGGTGATGCTCCACGCATGGGCCGCGTCCTTACCAAACGTGGTGGTCGAGGCCGAGACCGCGTCTCCACCCTTGCCGGCCGCCTTCGAGGTCACCGACCCGATCGAGATGGCGGTCAGCAAGACGGCCGCCCCGATGAACAGAGCGTCCCTCCAGCGATCGCGGAGATGACGGCGAGCGATGTCGGTCAGATTCCCCATGGCAGTACCTCCAGCTAAAGAACTCCCACCATAACAATACCAAGTCCCATGTCGGGTGTCACGCAAATCGCGTGAAAACGACCCTCCGGGGGGATCGATGTTGTCGTCGAGAAATGCCGAAACATCGCGACACCGAGCACCCTGGCCTACATCACGGGACAACACGTACGTGGGAGTCACCTACACGCCGTCACGTGGATGCTGCACGCCCCCGACCCGCGGTTGACGCGTCGTCGTTCTACGAGAGTCGTTCTTCGGCCTCGAGGCGATCCGACAACGATGCGATGTCGCCGCGCAACGCCGCGCCACACACATGACAGTGCGTATCGCTGTCGCGCACGATCGCCGAGCAGGCCGAGCAGCGCGGCACGCGCACGCGCCGACCGACGACATGGCCAGCGCACGCGCTGCCGAGCGCGATCACCGGCGCCGCGCCACGGCTGGCGACGAGCGCGGCGATGCCGACGCCGAGCACGGTCCCGGCGACCATCCCTACGCCACCGCGGTTCGTGCGCCAACGAAACGCGGTGCGCTCGATCGCGACCGGCTCGTCGAGCGCGACCGCTTCGAACGGCTCGATCGCGGGGCGCGTCGCGATGGCAGGGAGGTCGACCGCGATACCGAGCTCGGCGCGCAGCTCGCCGCCCGTGTCGCGCAGCGCTGCCATCCACGCGGTGACCTCGTCGCGCTGCGGCGGCTCGAGGCCACGCGGCGGGGTGGTCTCGCCGCGCACGACGGTCTGCACCGCGAGCAAGAACGCGAGCTCGGACATGTCGAGGTACCCGGCCTGCAGCACGTCGTACTCGATCGGCGCGTAGCCGCCGTAGAACCGACCGCTGCGCGTGTACTGCTGGAACGCGGCGTTCACGGCGAGCACCCCGAGCCCGAGGTAGACCGTCGCGATCGAGCCGCGCTCGTGGTCGCGTTCGGGATCGACATCGATCTCGTCGCGCTCGTTCGCGCGATACGGGTCCGGCGCCAGCTGGCGCGCGATCATCGCGTGCGCGACACCGACTTCGTGCGCGAGCGTGCCGGCGACGTTGTCGTCGCCGATATGCATCGCGGACAGCACCGCGACAAACCCTGCCGGCGATTGTTCGTCGGTGGGACGGAGCTCGATCACCGCACAGTCGGTCGCGGGTTTGCGCTCGGTCGGTGGCGCACCGACCAGCTCGTCGAGCACGACCGCGCCGCACAGCGGGCGCGGGTTCGTACCGGCCGCGTTCGCATGCGAGATCAATCGCCGCACGAGCAGCTCGACCCCCGAGCAACTCGGGGCCCACGGCTCGGGGAACGCCGCTGGGCCGGGCACGACCGGCGGCAGCAGCAGCGAGGCCGCGCCGCCTGCCGCGATCAGCTCCGCCAGAGCCGCGAGTAGATCGCGACGCCGCTCGGGCTCCGGCTGCTCGGGCACCGCCACGCCTGGCTATGTAGCACGCCTTAGACGGCCACGACGTCGGCACCGCCACGCGCCGCGGGAGGCGGGGCACCGCGCGATCCGAGCTTACTCAGGTTCACCGACACGAGCTTGCTCACGCCGGGCTCTTGCATCGTGACGCCGTACAGGATGTCGGCCGACTCCATCGTGCGCTTGTTGTGCGTGATCACGATGAACTGCGAGCGATCGGTCATCTCGCGCACGATCTCGTTGTAGCGATCGACGTTCGCCTCGTCGAGCGGCGCATCGACCTCGTCGAGGACGCAGAACGGCGACGGCTTGATCAGGAAGATCGAGAACACTAGCGCGACCGCGGTCAACGCCTTCTCGCCACCGGAGAGCTGCTCGACCGTCGCGTTCTTCTTGCCCGGCGGCTGCGCGAAGATCTCGACGCCGGCCTCGAGCAAGTCGACACCCTCGCCGCTCTCGCCGGCGCCGGCGAGCGACAGATGGGCCTGGCCGCCACGGAACAGCCGCGGGAACACCTGCTTGAACGTGGCGTTGACCGCGGCGAACGTGTCCTTGAAGAGCTTGCGGCTCGTCTTGTTGATCTTGTCGATCGCGCGCGCGAGCTGATCGACCGCACTCTCGAGATCGATCTTCTGCGAGCTCAAGAACTCGAAGCGCGTGCTGACCTCGGCGAACTCGTCGATCGCGGTCAGGTTGATATCGGTGCCCATCCGTTCGAGCAGATCGCGCAGCTCGACCAGCCGCGCCTCCTCGATTTCGCCGATGTGCGGCCGCAGATGATGCTCGTGCAAGATGTCGGGGACATCGACCTGGTAGCGCTCCGCGATCCCGTCGACCAGCACCTGCCGGGTCATCGCGAGCTGGCCGGCGCGCAGCTCGAGCTGGCCGACTTCGGCCGCGAGCTCGTCGGCGGTGCGCCGCAGCTCGCGCGCCGCTAGCTCGACCTCGGTCAGCGCATCCAGCCGCGCGTCATAGGCGAGCCGGCCGCGATCGAGCTCGCCGCTCTCGACATCACGCTGGGCGCGGACGCCACCGAGCTCGACCTCGAGCGCATCGCAACCGTCGCGCAATTCGCGCGCGCGTTGGGCGGCGTCGGCGATCTCGGCGGCGAGTCGGTCGGCCCGCACCGCGAGCTCGGTATCGCGAGCCGCGAGCCGCAGGGTCTGCGCCTCCGCCGCCGCCCGCTTCTCGCCGAGCTGCGCCGCGCGCACGCGGGCTTCGGTGAGCGCGAGGGTCAGCGCGTCGAGCTCGTCGCGTTGGCGCGACAGGTCGGAGGCGAGATCGAGCTGGACGCGCTCGAGCTCGTCGATCCGCGCCGCAGCCGAGGTTTGAGTGCCGCGCGCCGCCGCGTCGTCGGCCGCGATCGCCGCGATCCGTTGGTCGAGCTCGTGCTGCTCGGTCGCGAGCTGGCCGAGCCGATCGCGATGGCGCTCGAGCTCGCCGCGGACACGCGCGTCGTCCTTCTCGTGGCCCATGATCGCGACATCGCCTTCGTGGGTCTGGCTCTGCAACCCTTCGAGCGCCTTGGCGACCTGCTTGAGCTCGGTCTTCGCGGTCACGAGCTTGGCCATCGCCTCGGCGAGATCGTGCTCGAGCCGGCCGACGATGTCCTCGAGCTCGCGGATCTCGCGCTTCTGGGCGAGCACGCCCGAGCCCTGCGCATCGCGCGACCCGCCCGCGACCACGCCGTCCTCGTCGATGACGTCGCCTTCGAGCGTGACCAGCCGATCGGTCACGCCGAGCTCGTGCAGCGCGAGCGCGCGATCGAGCCCGTCGACCACGACGGTCGAGCCGAGCAAGCGCCGGCCGACCGACTCGTAGCCATCGCTGAAGCCCACCAGGTCGGACATCTTGCCGACCACGCCCTCGCCCGCCGCCGCGTTCGCGACCGACGCCGCGACGAGCTCGCTGCGATCTTCGAATTCGATCGCACCACGCGCAGCCTCGGTCCACGACGGGCTCATCCACGACGCCGCGCCGCCCTCGCCTTCGAATGCCATCGCTGGAACCGCGTCCGGCGATGCGGCTGTCCACGGGCGAGCCCCGGACATCGAGACCGGCGCAGGCGTAGACGCGGTCGGCTCGACCGCCACCGGCACCGCGCTCCGCACCTCCAGCGGCACGAACGCGCTGCGCCCCCCGCCGCCTTGCTTGAGGTAGCCGATCGCGGCGAGCCCGATCTCGGGCCCGCGCACGAGCACGCCGCCGAGCCGATCGCCGAGCGCGGCTTCGACCGCGACCTCGAGCTGCTCGGGCGCACGCACGACGTCGGCGACGACGCCGAGGATCGCGTCGGCCGGCAAGCCGTGCTCGCCGCGCTCGCCCGCCTGCATCACGGCACGCGTCCCGCGCTGGAAGCCCTCGTAGCGCTGCTGGATCTCTTCGAGCGACGTCAAGCGGGACCGGCGGCGATGCAGCTCGGTGCGCAGCGTCTCGACCTCGGCCTCGCCCCGCGCGACCTCGTCGGCGAGCAGCTCGCGGCGCGCGCCGAAGCCCTCGGACTGGCTGCCGAGGTCGAGTCGGGTCTGGCGCAGCGCGACCAACGCGTGGTCGACCCGGCGGCCCTCTCGCTCGAGGTCCTTGATGCGATCGGTGTGTTGCTCGGTCTCGGTCGTCACCCGCTCGAGCCGGCGTGACGCTTCGTCGTGACGGCGCGCCAGCGCTTCGAGCTGGGTCGCCGACGTCGCGAGCTCGGTCCGGCGCTCGCCGAGCTCGATCCGCGCGGCATCGAGCTGACTCTGCGTCGCGCCGACGAGCACCTTCGCATCGCTGGCGGCGGTGTCGCGAGCAGCGACCTCGGCCGCTTCGCGCTCGACCTCCGCGGCGAGCCCCTCGAGCTCGGCGCGCCGGGTCGCGAGCTCCTCGGCGCCCTGATCGCGCTGGGCACCGATCTCGTCGATCTCGCCGCGCGCGACCTGGTTGCGCTGATCGAGCTCCTCGGCCTCGCGGCGCTCGAACCCGATCTTGCTGTCGCCGAGCCGGATCCGGTTGTCGAGCTCGTGGATCGTCTGCTGGACGCCGACCAGCCGGCGCTCTTCGACTGCGAGGTCGGCGCGCTCGGCGATCGCGTGAGCATCTTTGGTTTCCCACGCGGTGCGCGCGTCGTCTTGACCGGCCCGCGCCGTGTCGAGCCGCCCGGCGACGAGCTGGTGATCTGCGTGGAGCTCGAGCCAGCGATGCGCCGCCTTCCACAGGTCGATATCGCGCAGCTCACCTTTGTACTTGCGATAGCGCTCGGCCTTCTGCGCTTGCCGGCGCAACGTGCCCATCCGCTTGTCGAGCTCGGTGACGATGTCCGAGACCCGCATGAGGTTTTGCCGGGTCTGATCGAGCTTCTTCTCGGCCGCCTTCTTCTTGGTCTTGAACTTCGTGATCCCCGCGGCTTCTTCGATGATCGCGCGGCGATCCTGCGGCCGAGAGCTGACGATCTGGCCGATCCGGCCTTGCTCGATGATCGCGTACGCCTTCGTACCGACGCCGGTCCCGAGAAAGAAGTCGGTGATGTCGCGCAGCCGGCACGGGGTCTTGTTGATGAAGTACTGGCTCGTGCCGTCGCGGTACAGCCGGCGCGTGATCGTGACCTCGGTGTACGACGAGAACTCGAACGCCGGCGGCTGATCGGCGAGCACCTGCTCGACTTCTTGCTGCGGCGACGCGATCGGGTTGCCGTCGGCGTCGATCCACGTGCCCGCGGCCGCGGTCCGCTCGAGGTCATCGCCGGCCGCCTCGCCCTCGGGCTCGACGTCGACCACCTCACCTTCCGGCACGAGCCCGGAGATCGCGGCCTCCGCCGAGGCCATCTCGGACTGGCGTGACAGCTCGAGTTGCTCGTGCGAGAACCCGACGTCGTCGAACGTCAGCGAGACCTCGGCCATCGGCGACGGTCCGCGCGACTCCGAGCCGGCGAAGATGACGTCTTCCATCGCCTTGCCGCGCAGGTGCTTGGCGCTCTGCTCGCCCATGCACCAGCGGATCGCATCCACGATGTTCGACTTGCCGCAGCCGTTAGGGCCGACCACACCCGTGATCGATTCACCGATCTGGACGACTGCCCGATCGCTGAACGACTTGAAGCCGATGATCTCGACGCGCTTGATCCTCATGGCACTCCGCTGACTAGCCGCGGCAGGGTGCACCAACCCTATGACACTGACGTGCTATCACGTCGGGGTGCGCTGGGTAGCTGGCATCGCGATCGCGCTGTGTACGGCGGTGGCCGTCGCCGCGCCGCAGGTCGATATCAAGGCCCAGACCCAGGTCTCGCTGAGCTCGTTCCGGCTCGCCGGAGCAGGTCGCGCCGAGGTCCGAGGCCGGCTCACCGACAAGCTGACCGGCGAGGGGCTCTCCGGCGAGATCGTGACGATCAGGGTCGGGTCGGAGACCGTGCGAGGCTATACCGAGCTCGACGGCACCTTCACCGCGCAGCTCGATGTCGACGACGGCCCGCAGGTGGTCACGCTCGCGTTTCCCGGCGGCGGTGCGCTCGATCCGGCCAGCCCCACCACCGTGACCAGCGATCCGTCGAAGGCGCCGGTCGCGCTCGATGTCCGCAAGGTCGATGACGATCCGCGCGGGGTCAAGCTGATCGTGCGGGCCAGCGTCGACGGCGAGCCGATCGCACTGCCGATCGCGCTATCGATCAGCGCGCCGGGCAGCGACAAGCGCGTCGAGCTGCCACCAGCGACGTCGAACCAGCCGCTCGTGGTCGGCCGCAAGCAAGTCGGTGGTCCCGGGCCCAAGCAATTGCGCGCCGCGTTCGCGGGCGATCTCACCCACCAGCCGGCGAGCGCCGAGACGACGTTCGAGCTGTCCGCGACGACGCAGACCACGATGTCGTTGGCGAGCGCGACCTTGCCCTTCGAGGACAAGCTCGCGGTCACCGGCCAAGTCATCGACGAGGACGGCGCGCCCGTGCCGCTCGCGGCGGTCACTCTCAGCGCAAACGAGCGAGAGCTCGCCCACGGCCAGACCGGCGACGACGGCCACTATGCCTTCGAGGTCGAGGGCGCGGTGATCGCGCCAGACAAGACCGATCTGCCCGAGCCGTTCACGCTGCAAGTCGCGAGCGATCCGGGCAAGCCGTTCCTGACCTCGAGCAAGTCACCGCCCGCGACCGTGAAGGTCGAGAAACCGCAGCCCGTGCCTGTGTCGTACACGATGGGTGCGTTCCTCGTCACCGCGCTGGCCGCGGGCGGGTTCTTCGCCGCGCGCGGTAAGCCGTGGCAACGGTTTCGTCGCCGCGCGCCGCCGGCCGAAGCGACGGAGGCCGCCGAGCCCGTGGTCGCGCGCGACGGCGGCATGGTGATCGCGAAGCCGAGCATGATGTCGACGCTGCGCCGCGCCGCCGATGACGGGTTCTCGGGCGCGGTCCGCGACACGGTGCGCGGCCGTCCGGTCGGTGAGGCGGTCGTCCGCCTGGTGTTCGGTGCGCTCGACGGCCGCGGCTTGCCCGCGGTCGGCAGCGCCGCCGAAGGGCGGCGCGGTGAGAGCGAGCTGGAAGCTCGGACCGCCGCCGACGGCAGCTTCGCGTTCGAGCGGCTCGAGCCCGGCGAGTGGCGCGCCGAGGTCGCGGCGCCCGGGCACGTCACCGAGCGGTTCGCGGTCACGATCCCGCATCGCGGCGAGCTCCGCGGCGTCCGCGTCGACCTCGTGCCGGTGCGCGAGCGCGTGTTCCAGCTCTATCGCCGCGCCGCCGAGCCGGTGCTTCCCGAGCCGCGGCTGTGGGGCGTGTGGTCGCCGCGCCAGATCGTCGATCACGTGCGCGCGCGTCGGCCGAGCCCTGCGCTCGCCGAGCTGACCGACTTCGTCGAAGAGGTCTACTTCTCGGCGCGATTGTCTGAAGAGACGGCGCTCGTCCTCGCCTCTGCGCGCGTCGATCGCGCGATTGCGGAACGAGCGACAGGCCGCGCTTAGAAGGTTGCGGTATACGTCCGGGCGATGCAGACAGAGCTGATCGAGCTCGCCGGCGCGATCGTCGGACTCGCGCTGATCATGTTCGTGTTGCGGCGCGCGTCGGCCAGGAGCCGAGAGCGAGCGCCGGACAGCATTCGCGAGCGACTCGGCGTCGAACCGGCGCAAGAGCTCGCCAAGCCGCGCCGCGAGCGCAAGCGCCCTCGCCCGGGCAAGCCCGAGCCCGCGAAGGTTGAGAAAAAGCCGGCCAAGAAGCCCGAGCCCGAGGACGAGCACGAGGAGGAGCACGAGGACGGCCACGCCGATCCCGAGGCCGCGGCCGCCTACCAGGCCGGGCTGGCGAAGACGCGCGGCGGGTTCGTCGCGCGCCTCGGCAAGCTGTTCGGCAAGAAGAAGATCGACGCGACCACCCTCGACGAGCTCGAACAGGTGCTGTTCACCGCCGACATCGGGCCGCGCGCCGCCGATCGGATCTTCCAAGCGGTCAAGCTCGGCTTGTCGAAGAACGAGCTCGAGGAGTCCGACAAGATCTGGGTGAAGATCAAACAGACGTCGCGCGAGATCCTCGCGGTCGACGCGCCCGAGCTCGACCTCGAGCGCGCACATCCATTCGTGCTGCTCGTGCTCGGCGTCAATGGCGTCGGTAAGACCACGACGATCGGCAAGCTCGCCGCGAAGTGGAAGGCCACCGGCAAGAAGGTGCTGCTCGCCGCCGGCGATACGTTCCGCGCCGCCGCGACCGAGCAGCTCGAAGAATGGGCCAAGCGCGCCGAGGTCGAGATCGTCAAAGGCAAGGCCGGTGGCGATCCGTCGTCGGTGATCTTCGACGCGATCAAGCGCGGCGTCGACGAGGGCTTCGACCTGGTGATCTGCGATACCGCCGGCCGGCTGCACTCCAACGCGGGCCTGATGGACGAGCTCAAGAAGCTGCGCCGCGTCAGCGACAAGGCGATGCCCGGCGCGCCCCACGAGACCTGGATGGTGCTCGATGCGACGACCGGCCAGAACGCGATCGAACAGGCCAAGACCTTCAAGAAGGACATGGAGATCACCGGGATCGTCCTGACCAAGCTCGACGGCTCGTCGAAGGGCGGCGTCGTGCTCGGCATCTGCGACGAGCTCAAGGTCCCGGTCAGGTTCATCGGCGTGGGCGAAAAGATCGCCGACCTCCGGCCGTTCGAGCCGGAGGTCTTCGTCGAGGCGCTCTACGACAAGGCCCCGTAACCGCCGATCGATCGGCCCACGTCGGGGCCGGTTCCCAGACATCTGCTGACGTCCCCTAACCGGAGCGCAATAGGGGGCTGGCTTTATGTGTCAGCCGGCCACCCGCCCGGTCAAACCGTGGCAGCCGGCTTGAGGGCCGAGAAAGTCACGTGTTATGAAGCGTCTACGAATGGGGACTCTCAAACATCGATCGACGTCCTGCCTGATCGTGGCCCTGGCGCTCGTCGCTGGTTCCGCGCTCGGGGCTCCGAAAAAGGGCAGCAGCGGCGCCAAGAAGGGCGGCGCCACCCCCGCCAAGGGTAGCGGCTCTGCCTCTGGCGACGCGGGCGAGATCGAGATGGACGACTCCGGCGGCGCCAAAGGCGGTGGCGGGGGATCGGCGGCAGGGGCCGGTAGCGGCGGCGGCAGCGGTGACAGCGGCGAGATCGAGATGGACGATGACAGCAACAAGCCGCCGAGCGACCTCGCGGCTGATCTGGCCAGCTCTGGCAGCGACACCGGACCGGTCAAGGTCGGCGCGGTCAAGAAGACCCCGCTGTCGTGGGCCGACATCCTCGTCGTCGTGCGCAAGCCGTTCTTGAAGACCGGCCGTACCGAGCTCGCTCCGTTCGTCGGCATCACGATGAACGACAACATCATTCGCCACCAATCGATCGGCGGCGAGCTGTCGTACTACCTGACCGACGTGCTCGCGATCGGCGTCGAGGGCCAGTACTTCACGCATACGTTCGAAGAGCCGTTCGACCTCGTCGCGCGCCAGGCGCGCCGGCTGCCGACCGTCAACGATTACAAGTGGGGCGCCGCGCTCGACTTCCACTACGTCCCCGTCTACGGCAAGTTCGCCGTGCTCGACCACAAGCTGGTGTCGTGGGAGGTGTTCTTCACCGCCGGCATCGGCGCCGGTCAGAGCGAGGTCATCCCGCGCGATTCGCGCTACCCCGGGTTCACGAACTTCCTGATCCAACCGAACGTCGGCGCGAGCATGCGGTTCTTCCTCGCGAAGTGGCTGACCGTCAGCCTCGGCGTGCGCGACTACGCCTTCATCGACCACTTCGAGCCCGTCGACCGCGGCGGGCCGATGATGCAGAACGTGACCGCGAGCGAGGCGTCGGCGAACGCCGACAGCTCGTTCATCAACAACATCATGTTCCAGGTCGGCATCAGCTTCTGGCTCCCGACCTCCTTCGAATACACCACCTTCCGCTGACCGGAGCGATCATGGCCAAACCAGCATTATTCGTGGCCGCGCTGATCGGCGTGGCAATCACAGCGAGCCGGGCGAACGCCGACGACTACATCGGTCACCGCACGAACAATCTCGCGAAGGACGTCGCGGTCCGCCATCGCCGGTTGCTCGTCAAGCATCGCATCGAGCTGACCCCGTTGTTCGAGTCGACGATCAACGCGGACTACCAGCACATCGTCGGCGGCGGCCTCAAGTTCGAGTACCACTTCAGCGACATGTTCTCGATCGGCGTGATCGGCGTCGCGTCGACCGCGTTCCACACCGCGCTCGTCGACAACATCATCAACTCGCCGCTGCCGGATAGCCCGACCGCGGGCGTCCGCGACCCGAGCAAGACCGAGTACCTCGATCACCTCAACTCGATGCCGTTTCACGGCGCCGCGTACCTGAGCCTCACGCCCTGGTACGGCAAGCTCGCCGCGTTCAGCTCGGCCTACGTCGCGTTCGACTTCTACTTCCAGGCCGGCGTCGCGTTCGCGTCGCTGTCGAGCAACTGCCCGGTCAGCGTGTGCAGCGATCCCGATCCGGGGAAGCCGACGACCAACGCGATGGGCATGACCGTGCCACCTGACCTCAACCCGAACAACGATGCGCCGCTCAACAGCGGCGGCCGCGTCGGTCTCTACCTCGGCGGCGGCATTCACGTGTTCCTGAACGACTTCCTCGCGCTCGACCTCACGGTCCGCGACTACGCGTTCTCGGACAACCCGTCGGGCGCCGACGTCAACGCCGACCTCGCGGTGACCTCGGCGGACAACCAGTTCCTGAACCACCTGTTCTTCGGCGTCGGCCTGTCGATCATGCTGCCGACGACCGTCGTCCGCACGCCGTAGCCCCGAGTTGAATCGATCGGCCGGGCCTACTGGCAGTAGTCGGTCCCGCTCTGCTGGCCGTCGCGGAGCACGACGCAGGTCGAGACCGTCTGCTGGTTCGTCGTGATCGAGACGACGACCTGGTTGCCCACGACCGCCGGGAACGGCTGCGTGGTGAAGCTGCCGTCGTCGCTGATCCGCTGGATCACCCCGCTGCCGACCGTGTCGTTGAACACGTAGGCGGTGCCCGCCTCGTACAAGTCGTTCGACGGATAGCTCATGACGCCGGTCCCGGTCGACGTCGAGTCCGGCGGCGTGATCTGCACCGTCATCTGCGACGGGTCGGGCGGCGGGATCGGGATCGATGGCGTCACACAGCCGGCGAGGCTGACCAAAGCGATGACGACGAGGCGGCGCATGGCTCGGCTCTTCCAAGAGCAAGCGGCGATCCACGATCCGCCGCCTGATCTTGGCTAGTTATACGCCGGTTCCGCCAACAGCGTTGGCAGGGCGCCACCTTCGGTGGGGCCGCGACGCCAGCGCAGCAAGACGGCCGACCGAGTCCTCAGGCCGAGGGTCTACGAGCCTCCAAGGCCGACGATCGGTCCCCGCCCTAGTGGTAGTCGTAGTGCGGGCTGGTCGCGAGGGTCGGGCGAAGCGTGCGGACCGTGCCGTCGTGCTCGATCGTGAGCACCGCGCTCGTGCCCGGCGCCGTCGACGAGATCCGTTGGATCAGCTCTGACCGGGTCTCCATCGGGACGCCGTCGACCGCGAGGATGTGGTCGCCGCGGGACAGCCCGATCGCTTCCGCCGGAGTGCCGTGGATGACCTCGATCACCGCGAGCTTGCCATCGACGAGGTTCGTCGTCACGCCGAGGTAGCCGCGCGGCTGTTCGAGGTCGGCCGGCACCTCGACCATCCGTGCGTACGGACAGTGCGTCGTCATGCTGTCGGCGACTTGCATCGCCATCAGCGTCGTCGCGAGCGCGAGCCCGGACGCCACGCCGGCCATCGTGCAGACGACGGCGACCGTACCGAGGCCGCGGTTGCGCTCGTTGGGGAGCAGCGCTTCACGACGAAGCACCGCGGGGAGAAGACTAGGCTCGGGGTTCGGCTCGGCAGACATCTCAGGTCCCTCGCTTTTTGGTCTTACTCACCACTATACGCCGCGCGCGCCGCAACACCATCGGGAACAATCACCGACGACAATTAATCCCCATGAGGTCCGAATTTTGAGAGCCGTGTTACCGTCTGGGCCGTAGGGTGAAGAGGTCCCAACGGCGACGCCTGCGGTGGTTCCTCGCCATCGCGCTCTCGGTCGTGCTCGTGCTGGGCGTGGCCTTTGCGGTGCTGCGCATCAAGTTCGAGGGGGCCGGTCTCGCGGACAAGGTCGCGTCGATCCTCAACAAGCGGATGCGCGGCCGGATCGAGATCGGGTCGATCGAGTGGCCGACCTCGGCGCTCGAGACGGCGGTCACGGGCGGCTGGATCCCGATCACGGTGCACGATGTGCGCGTGTGGGACGATTGCGCACTCAGCGCGGCGATCCCACAGGGCGATCCCGACGAGATCCGCAAAGGCGATCCGAACGAGGACTGCACTCCGGACGACCGCCCGGACCCGGATCCGAAGTCGAAGCGGCAGCCGCGCAAGCTGCTGCTGTCGACGCCGCTGATCACCGGCGAGATCGATGCGCACGCCGCGATGTTCGGCAACCACAACCTGGTGGTTCGCAACCTGTGGGTGCACGGCGGCCAAGCGCTGCTCGAGCAGACGCGCGAACCGCAGCCGCTGCACGCCTACGATCGCACGATCGTCAGCATCGTCACCGCGTTCTATCCCCGGCTCAGGGCCGGCTTCCGGGCAGGCATCTTCGCGGACACCGCGCCGCCGATCTTCGATCTGCGCGACATCCACATCGAAAACCTCGATCTCACGGTCCACGTCGCGCCCCAGAGCACCAGCGACGGCTCGGTCATGTACGGCATGACCGCGCAGGTCGACGGCGTCAACGTCGATGCCGGCCCCGACGCCGGGACGCCATGCGGCGGCAAGCACGAGTGCGCGTCGCTGTACATGGACGGCACCGATCCGCTCGTCGCGAAGTTCTACGTCAACCTCGCGTTGACCGGCCGGCACGGCACGGTGCGTATCCTCGACAAGGGCCCGCGCGAGTCGTTTCGCATCGCCGCCGAGAATCCCGATCGCCACAAGCGCCATGCGCGATACCAGATCGAGCTCGCCGACATTCGCCTCGATCGGCTCGCGCAGCTGCCGACGGATTGGGCGCGCCACAACTTCGTCGCGAATACGCTCGAGCTCGACGGCACGCTGCACACCCTCGCGTGCGCGGGCGACGACGGTGTCGCGGCCCCGGCGACCGACGGCGCCGAGGTTCACATCGGCGGCGAGCTGCTGAACTACTGGGATCGACCGTACGACGGCGAATGGGCGCTCGCGCTCGACGCCAAGAACCTCGGGCCGACGCTACGGACGTGCATCAACCACAAGCTCGGCGGCGACAACCTGGCCGGCACGATCGCGCTGTCCGGCCCGTTCATCGCGCAGCCGAAGGTCCGCCTCGATCTCCACGATCTCGACTTCGACCTGCCGCTGCGGAGAGATCAGGAACCGCTGAGGCTCACGCTCGCGGAGGTCCACGGCGAGATCGATCTCGTCAACGAGCACGGCTCGATCGAGAAGACCAAGGCGCTCGTCCGCAACGGCAAGGAGCCCGGCGAGATCGAGGTATCGGCCGACTTCGACCTCCGGCCGTATCGCGCGACCGCGAGTGTCGACATCACGAAGCCGATCGACGTCGGGCGGTTCTTGCCGGTTACGATCGCGAGCTCGGTCGGTCGGTTCCTGTCCGGCAAGCTGACCGCCGAGGGCGACGTCGACACCGGGTTCGCGCTGCGCGACTTCGACCTCGCGCTCGGCGACACGCCGGCCGACAGGGTCGTGCGGGTCCATGCCTCGGGCACCGGTCAGATCTTCACGGCAGATGGCTTCGATACGATCCAGATCCGCCGCGTCATGGTCGACGCGGGGCAGACCCACGCGCAGTTCGACGGCCCGATCTTCATCGCGAAGAACGACATGCGCGTGCACTGGACCGGCGAAGCGCCCGATCTCAAGGTCTGGCTCAAGCGCTTCGGCCTGCCCGAGTTCGCCCAGAGCGCAGGCGGCGGCGGCGATCTGACCGGGCCGATCACGTCGCCGCGGATCACCGTGACGACCGAGCTGTCGGGGATCCCGTGCATCGACAAGATGAAGGTGCAAGACGCCGAGTACGCCGACGGCATGATCACGATCAGGCAGCTGTCGACCGAGGGGCTCGGCGGCGCGATGACCGCGACCGGCGTCATCCACGTCGCGAACGGTCAAGCGATGATCGAGAAGCTGCACATGTCCGGGACCGGGCTGCGCGGCGACAAGCTGTGCGGGCTCGGCGGCGACCGGCTGAAGGGCACGATCGACAGCGCCGAGATCGACGTCCGCGGCACGGTCGACAAGAACCGGTCGATCGTCGACTGGCTCGATCACATCAAGCTGCGCGCGACCGCGAAGCAGCTCAACGTCTATGGCGACGGCTACTCCGATGTCGCGGTGTGCGTCAATCGCGACGACGACGCGACCTGCCGGCTGCGCACCACCGACGTATCCGCGAACGATCTCGCGCAATGCACCGCCGCGAAGCAACGCGGCGGCTCGTGCGCGGTGGCGTCGGCCAGGCGCGACGACGGTGGCACGCTCGACGTCACGCTCGCGAAGCTGCCCGCGTCGGGCGCCGGCAAGCGCGCGACCCCCGCGATGCTCGCCGGCGCGATCGCCCTCGATGCGGTCCCGCTCGCCGCGCTCGACCAGCTCCTCGGCCCGGACACGGTCGGCGGCATGCTCAGCGCGCGGCTCCACGTGTCCGGATCCGCCGATGCGAGGGGCGTGTTCAACCCTCAGCTCGCGGGCAAGCTCGGAGTCACCGGCGGTCGCGCGCTCGATGCGTTCATCGGCGACGCGGTGCTCGCGCTCACGCCGGTGACCGTGCGCGGCGTGCCCGGGATCGAGCTGCGCGGCAAGCTGCTCGCCGACCGGCTCGACATCACCGCGCGGATCGGCACGCGCGCGCCCTACCCGGTCGAGCTCGTCGTGAACGCGAGGCGAGTCGAGATCGATCCGTTCGTCGACATCGCGAAGGCGCTCGGCATCTCCGAGACGGTCCAAGCCTGGGCGTCGGGGCGCGTCACGCTCGACACCGAGCTCGCTCCGCTCGACGGCAAGCCGGCGCAACCCGAGGCGTGGGTCGAGCTGTCCGAGCTCGCGGTCATGGTCGACCATCGCGCGCGCGATGGCCGGCTGACCCAGCTCGGCGTCGAGCTCGTCGATCAAGGGCCGGATCGCCCGGCGATGTCGATGCACCTGACCAAGTCATCGCTCGTGCTCGCCTGCCGCGACGCGCGATCTCCCGCCGGCTCGCCGTGTGACGCCAAGCTGCGCACGCCTGCGGGCGATGTCGTCGTCAGCGGCCAAGCGACGGCCGCCGGCATCGCGTTCAACGCGAACGGCGATCTCGACCTGCACCGGCTCGCCGGCATGCTCGACAACCAGTTCGACGACGTGCGCGGCGGCCTGCTCGTCGCCGCCAGCGTGACCGGGCCTTTGTCGAAACCGAGCTACCAGATCACCGCGGACCTCGACGCGCTCCAGCTCCGGCCGGTCGGCAGCGACACCGTGATCCAGGTGTGCCGCCGGCTGATCGATGTCGATCATCCCGACGCCACCGACCTCGTCCGCGATCCGGATTGCCAGATCAAGCTCGCGAACGGCAGCCTCGGGTTCAACAACCTCAAGCTCAGCGTCAAGGACGAGCGCAGCTATCAAGAGGGCGAGCTCGTGATCCACGGCGGTATCGGCCTCGACGGCTTGCGGCCGAAATCGTGGGGCGTATTCATCGAAGGCACGATCGCCGGCAAGATGTTGCTCGCGGCGATCCCGAGCCAGTTTTCCCAGGCGAGCGGCATCGCATCGATCGACGGCGAGCTCGTGCTCAGCGGCAGCGGCCCGCTACCGCTGCTCGACGGCGCGATCAGCTTTAGCGCGCCGAAGAAGGGCGATCCGCCGCTCGCGGTCACGGCGCGGGGCTTTCGCCACGAGCTCGAGCTCCGCGATGGTCGTGTCGAGGTCCGCACCGAGGCGGTCGGCGACCATCGCGAATACACGCTCACGATCGGGTGTGGCCTCGACGCCGACGCCGATTGCGACCCCCACGACGACATCACGGCCGCGATCGACGGCGAGGGCTCGATCCACAACTTGCACGGGAGCGTGACCCTGCGCGACGGCCTGCCGACACGCGCGCACGTCGAGCTCGACGCCGACGACCTGCCCTATCGCGTGCCGGGGACGCTCGACCTCCAGCTGTCGGCGCGCGACGTCTCGCTCGACTTGCCGGACGAGCACTCGCCGGTCAGAGTCCGCGGCTCGATCTCGGTCGTCAACGGCCGCTATCTGCGCGACGTCCAGGTCACCGACGCACTCAAGCTCGCACCTACGACCGCGGCTCCCGCCGGTGGACTCGTGACGACCGCGTTCGGCGGCGCCGATCTCCAGCTATCGCTCGATATCCGGCGGTTCAGCGTCGTCGACAACCTCGGCACGATCGATCTCGAGGGCTCCTCGATCCAGATCAAGGGCACGCCGCGCGATCCGCGGCTCAACGGCTCGATCCGGGTCACCCGCGGCGACTTCAAGATCCCCGGTACGCGTGCTCGGTTCACGCGGACGAGCGGGTCGATCGACTTCGCGGAGAACGCGCGCGCCGGCAACCCGCGCCTCGATATCACCGCAGACGACCCGGCCTTCCTCGATCTGTCCGGGCAACAGCACATCATCACGCTGACCGTCACCGGCACGCTCGAGCAGCTGCAGTGGGACCTGCGGACGTCGACCGGCTACAACAAGTCGCAGACGCTGTCGCTGCTGCTGCTCGGCCGCAACCCCGAGCAGCTGCGCCGCTCGCTCGGCGATCAATCGCTCGGCTCGAACCCGACGCTGATCGATCCGACGACGAACCCATCGACCGGGTTCGCGGACGAGATCGTGAAGGATCTCGCCGGCGACTGGGTCTCCGGCCTCGTCGGCCAGTCGGTCCAGAAGATCCTGCCGCTCGATGTCCTGCGGTTCGAGCTCGGGTTCGGCACGGTCGGTGTCTACGCCGAGAAGAAGGCGCTCGACAGCATCAAGTTCATCGGCCGCGCCGAGCAAACGATCCGCGGCACATCGCTCGAGGTCCGCGGTGAGCTGCAGAGCACGCTCCACGTGTTCTCCGGGGATTCGCCGCGCCTCACCGCCGGTCTGCTCCAGAAGAACTACTACGACCCGTCGGAGATCGACATCACCGATTGGCACGCCAGCCTCGCGTATCGCCTGTTCATCCCGTGATGATCCGCGCTCGTCATTGGCTCGTCGTCGTCATCATCACCGCGGTGACCGGACGCGCGCACGCCGACGGCGCGGAAGTAGTGGCGAATCGCGTCCCGCAGCTCGATCTCGCACAGTGCATCAAGCAACGGGTCAACACGACGCCCGGCGAGCTGCCGCAGGTGGCGCCGCAAGCGGGCGGCGACTTGCCGATCCCGTGGACCGAGCTCGAGATCGCCGGCCCGTTGGTCGATCCGCCGGAGACGGTCAAGGGCCTGCTGCAACCGACGCTCGCGGGCATGCAGACGAGCCTGACCGAGGCGCGCATGCCGGAGCTCGCGAAGCTGGTCTCGGCTTTCGGCTACCAGCTCGTCGCGAAGACGACAAGCCCGTCGGGCAATGGCATCAGGCTCACGCTGCACCTCGCGCCGCTGCCCTTGATCCGCAAGGTCACGGTCTCGGTCTCGCAGGGCTGGTTTCCTTTCCAGAAGCCGTTCGACACCGAGATCCAGCGCCGGATGAGGCTGCGCGTCGACAGCTACCTGCCCTACGACGCGCTCGCTCAGGATTGCGCGCTGGTCGAAGAGCAAGAGCGGATCCTCAGCTACTTGAAGGACGAGGGCTACTACGACGCGAAGGTCCACGTCACCCGAGCGCACGAAGCGGCGAGCGTCAACCTCAAGGTCCATGTCGACCTCGGCAACGAGTATCGGATCGGCAAGGTGACGACCGAGCCGAAGACCGGCCTCGCGCTCGATGCCGCGACGATCAAGAACACGCTGACCGAGTGTGCGCACGCCCTCAACTCGGAGAAGAAGTGGCTGTGCATCGGCACCGCTCGGTTCACGCGCGCGGGTCACCTGGCGGACCTGCAGCGCCTGCGCAAGCAATTCCAGCAGCGCGGCTACCCATCGGTGCGGATCCAATCGAGCTTCGATCAGCAACAACCCGACATCGACCGGCGGACTCACACCGTCAATGTCGCGTTGACGATCGATCAGCGCCGCCGGCTCGACCTCGTGTTCGAAGGCTTCGATCGCGACACGGTCAGCGCCGAGCAGCTGCGCAAGGCGACGACGTTCGACCAATCCGGGAGCGCCGACGACGTCGATGCCGCGGACTCCGCCCGCGCGCTGACCGCGTACCTCCAGGGTCGCGGATTCTTCGACGCACACGTCACGTGGACGCGCGATCGGTTCGACGACTTCGATCGGCTGATCTACCGCATCGATCAAGGTCGGACGCGCGAGGTCACGAGCGTGACGTTCGCGGGCAACCGGCACCTGTCGAGCGAGACGCTGGCCGATGTGGTCGCGACCAAGGTCGTGACGATCGCGGCGAGCTTGTTCGGCAGCGGCTCGGCGGTGACGTCGCCGCAGCTCACCGACGACGTCGCGCGCCTCGTCGACAAGTATCGAACCGAAGGCTTCCGCGACACGAAGGTCTCGGTGTTCGCCGCGCCCGAGCTCGCCGCGCTCGGCGACCCGGCGCTGACCGCCGCGATGCTCGTCGCGAACCACGGCGACCGGCTCGACGTCCGGTTCGACATCGACGAAGGCCAGCCGACCCTGTTGACCCAGATCGAGCTCACGATCGACGGCGATACCAAGGGCGAGCTGTGCAACGCCGCGCTCGCCGAGCTCGCCGAGCTGCTCGGCGACAAGCAGGTCGCGAACCGCGCACCCGGCACCGCGTGCATCACGTACCCGACGAACATGCGCTATCGCGAAGACGCGGTCACCGCGGCCAAGGATCAGCTGCGCGACTGGATGTTCGGCCTGGGCCGACCCCGCGCGAAGGTCGAGGAGCTCCCGATCGAAGCACCGTTGCCCCACCGCGTGATCGTGCACTACCGGATCTCGAACACCTCGGTGCTCCGGGTCGGCAAGATCGTCGTGCGCGGCAACTTCAAGACCCGGCAGTCGGTGATCCTGCAGCTCGCGAAGCTCAAGGAAGGCGAGAAGCTCACCCGCGACCGGCTCGCCGAGGGGGCGCGCAAGCTGCGCAACACGGGCCTGTTCAACTCGGTGCACATCGAGCTCCCGGAGCTCGATCAAGACGAGACCGGCGCGGCGAGCGATGTCATCAACGCCGTGATCGAGGTCGAAGAGCGCTACGACAACACCGCGCAGATCGACCTCGAGCTCGGCGGTTCGACGTACAGCGGGCTCTACGTCAAGATCGAGGACACTCAGGCGAACATCTTCGGGTCGGGGCTTTCGCTCAACCTGTCGGGCACGCTCGGCACTCAGATCCAAGACCTCGAAGGCACGCTGACCATCCCGAACTGGCTGGTCGATCGGGTCTCGCCGATCGATTTTCGCGGCGATATCACCGCGCTGATTCGCCAGCAACAGACCGTGCGGTTCGGTCAGCTCACGACGAAGGGGGTGACCGTCGGCGGCAGCCACACGTGGAACTTCCCACACACGCGCAAGCAGGTCGCTCACACGATCAACCTCGGCTTTCACTACGACTTCCGGTTGCGCACGCGCGACGTCGACGCGCTGCGGCCGATCGGCGCGGACAACGACGCGCCGCAGGTGCCGGTGTCGACGAACGCCGGCTCGGTCGGCGCCGACTTCTACTGGGAGCAGCGCGTCGATCGCAACGGCGCCGCCGCACCGCTCGCGCCGGAGGAGGGCTTCCGGCTCGAAGCCTCGGCGTCGATCGCGAGCACGGCGCTGTTCGGAGACGATGACTTCATCAAGGTCTCGGCCTCGGCGTCGCGATTCCACCTCGTCGGGAAGAATCTGCTGCTGCGCGCCGACTTTCGCTACGACCAAGGCTTCCCGCTCGGCGGTGCGGTGCTGCTGCCCGAGGTCGAGCGGTTCTTCGCCGGCGGCGACACCACGGTGCGCGGCTACAACGACGATAGACTCGCGACCGAGGTCGTCCAGGTCGGCGTGCCGCCGATCGGCAACGTCTCGCAGATCCGCGTACTGCCGGCGGGCGGCAACATCCGCCTGCTCGGCAGCCTCGACGCCCAGCTGCGCATCAAGAGCGTGTTCGCGACCGCGCTGTTCCTCGACACCGGCATGATCACGAACCAATGGGCCAACGTCACGACCGACAACATCCGCCCCGCCGTCGGCATGGCGCTCGTCCGCATCGTCACCCCGTTCGGAGCGCTCGCCCTCGAGTACGCCGTCCCCCTCCACCCCGAGCTCGGCGACGACCCGCGCGGCCGCTGGCACATCAGCTTCGCGGCGCGCGCCCAGTTCTAAAGGTGACGCTGTCTCTTTTGTCAACTTAGGGGCAGTTCGCGGTGCGCCACGCGTTGGTCGGGTAATCGATGAACGTGCCGACGTAGTTCGATCCCGCCTGGGCCTGCAGCTCCGCGCCGTTGACCGTCACGTAGTACTCGACCTGGAGCTGGACGTACATCCCGTCGCTGGTCGGCGACGCCGGCAGCTCCGGGCAATGGAAGTCGCGGAACGGATCGAGCGCGCGCCATGACTGCGCGTACTGCGCGTTGTTGCCGACCTGTGCGTCGTAGCCGACCGGCGTGATCGTCCAGTCGCTCGCCGCGGTCGGGTTGACGACGCGCCAGTGCAGCTCGGCGTCGAGCTGCTTCCACAGATCCGGATCGGGCACGTCGGTCTCGCCCGGCTGATAGACCTGGAAGCACAGGTTCGTGATCGTCGCCTGCTCGCGCGCCCACGTGTCGTAGGTGAAGCCGGTGACCGCGTCCGCCGCGCCATCGCAGTGGCTCGAGTCGTCGCGCGTGATGAGGTTGCCGGCGAGGCCGAGCCATTGCGGCGGGGTCTCGATCGCGAACTGGTAGTTCGCGCCTTCGTTCGAGTCATACGAGGTGCAACCCGTGGCGTCGGTGTTCACGAACCACACCTCGATCCCGCGCGCGCCGTCGGTCGGGATCGTGAACGTCGCGGTCGCGTTCGCGACGCTGGTCGCGAGCAGCTCGCCCGAGCCATCGAACAGGAGGTTCGCGGTGACGTCCCAGCCGGCGCCGCGGCAGGTCGGTGCGCGCGAGGCGTCGTAGACGATCGTCACGGTGCCGCCGGGGACGAGCACGCCGGTCTGCTCGACCGTGAAGTCAGGCGCGAACGTCAGCGTCGCGCCGCGCGAGTCGGTCGGCGCCTGGCAGGTGCCCGGCGCATCCCAGATCGACCAATCGTTGTCCGGGTTCGCCACGTAGGCCGCGAGGTCGTCGGAGTTGCGGTTGTGGTCGAACAGCCTGCCGCCACCGGGCAGCGGCAGGTAGGGAATCGCGGTCAGCGCCTGGTTCGCGGTGTCCGGCCCCGGGTCATCCTGGTCGATCGTGATCGTGAACCGCAGCCCCGTGCTCGTCGGATCGACCAGCCCGGACACGCTGGCCCAGCCGCCGTCGTTGGTCTGGTACAGCATCGACGGAACCAGACCGGCGGTCGCCGCGTCCTGGGAGATCGTCACGTCGGCCACGAACACCCAGCCATCGGCGTCGGTGATCGTCGCGCCGCTGCCGTCGGTAGCGCGCAGCATCTGGCGCAACACGACGTTGCAGTCGCGATCGGCCTGGTCGCTGCCTCCCGAGACATCGAGCTGCGGCGCAGGCGCCGAAGGCGTGGTCGTGGCGGGATCGGCGCAGGCGGCGAGCGCGACAAGGCAGACGAGCGACTTCACGCGCGCGGACCTCGCACGTCACGTGCCAGGGCTCCCCCACGCGGAATCGACCGGTTGCAGCCGCCAGCGCGCACGAGCGCTGCCGAACGCAACATCGGCGGTGGCGGTTCTGCTACAAGAGTCGCCCACAAGGAGACCACGATGGGACGCGGAGACAATCGTCGGACCTGGAAGATGCGGCGCAAGAAGCGCCAGACCAAGCTGAAGGCGCGCACGAAGCGGCACATCGCCGTGGGCAAAGCCGCGAAGAAGCCACCCGAGAAGAAGAAGAAGGGTTAGCGCTCCGCCGCTCGCGAGAGTCCGCGGTCCGGGCTACGCTCCGCGCAGTGACGCCCGAGCAGACTCGCTGCGTGATGACGCAGATCGTGATGCCGATGCACACCAACGGTGCCGCCGGCGTCATGTTCGGCGGGATCATGATGCAGTGGATCGACGTGTGCGCCGCGATCTCCGCGATGCGCCACGCGAGCGGCCAGGTGCTCACCGCCGCGATCGATCGCCTCGACTTCTTGTCGCCGGTCCATGTCGGCGAGGTCGTCGTGCTGCAAGCGCAGGTCAACTACACCTCGAAGACCTCGATGGAGGTCGGCTGTCGCGTCGAGACAGAGGACATGCGGTCTGCGACCCGGCGTTACGTCACGAAGGCGTACTTGACGTTCGTGGCGACCGACGAGATCGGCCGGCCGCGCAAGATCCCCGCGATCACGCTCGCGAGCGACGAGGATCGCCGGCGCCACGGCGAAGCGGAGGCCCGCCGGCGCGAACGCCTGCGCGCTGCCGGTCGGCTTGGAGACTCACCATGATCGATCGCACCGCAATGCCCTCTGGCGACGCCGCCGGCGCGGCGCAAGCACGGACCGTCGACCGCAGCGACTGGGGCCGGCTGCGGTTGACCGGCGGCGATCGCCAGCGCTTTCTCCAAGGGTTGACGACGATCAACGTCGACGCGCTCGCCGACGGCGCCCATGGCTGGGGCGCGATCCTGTCGCCGAAGGGTCGCGTGCTCGCCGTGATCGACGTGGCACGCCAAGCGGACGCGTTCGTCGTGAGCTGCGAGCCGGCGATCGCGGACAAGACGCGCGCGCTGCTCGAACGCTACGCGGTGATGGACGAGGTCTCGTTCGAGCCCCTCGCCGGTCCCGCGCACCAGGCGTGGACCGACGCGCCCTCGGTGTGGACCGCGCCGATCATCGGCGCCGCAGGACCCGGTGCGCTCGGCGATGGCGATCCGGCGATCGACCGCCTGCGCATTCACGCCGGGTTCATGCGCTACGGGGTCGATGTCGACGAGGACCACTTCCCGTTCGAGACCCCGCTCGTCGGCTTCCTCGACTACGGCAAGGGCTGTTACGTCGGCCAAGAACCGGTGTTTCGCGTCCACGCGCAAGGCAACGCCGCGCGCGCGCTGCGCGGGTTCGCGATCGAAGGTGCAGGCACGATCGCGGCCGGTACGCCGATCAAGCACGCGACGCGTGACAACGCCGGTGTCGTGACCTCGGCGATCGGCGACGGCGATCGCACGATCGCACTCGGCTACTTGCACCGCACGTGCTGGGACGTCGGAGGAACCGTCGAGATCGACGGGCGCACCGCGATCGTCCAGGCGCTGCCGTGGTGAGACTGGCGGTGCTGGCGTTGCTCGCCGGCTGCAGCTACCTGACGAGCAGCTTCGTCGACAACGATTTCTCCGGCGACTCGTTTCCGATCGCGGTCGACACCTCGAGCGGCGCGCTGATGATCGGTGTGCGCACCGATGGCGCGGCGGATCGCATCGGCGTGCTCGACGTGCTGTCGCCGATCACGGTGTTCGACAACGGGATCGATGCCACGCCGTCGATCTCGAATCCCGATCGCGTCACGCTGCTCGGCGAGGACGCCTCGGGAGCGCTCACCATCCCGCGCGCGTCGCTGCAACAACCGCAAGTGGTCTCGTTGCATCCGTGCGCGGCGGATGACTGCGTGGTCGGAACGCCGTCCGCGCCGGTCGAGTTCGGCGCGCTGATCGGAGATGACGCGTTCGGCGGGGACGCGCTGCGCCTGCACCTGGCCGAGAGCCAGATCTTCGTCCTGCCGGACATCGCCGGCGACTCCGAGCACCGCTCGTACGCGTGCGACGGCGTGTTCGGCGGCGACTCGAGCACGACCCCGTTTCGCGGCGGCGGTACGCTCGTGCTCGGCGGCACCGAGGTCGACTTCACGAACTGGCGGATCACGATCGACGCCTGTCTGTCGCCGAACCCGAGCGCAGCGCTGCAGAGCGATCGCGGCACCGACGTGCTGCTCGTCGCGTCGACCGCGCTCGGCGTATCGCTGCTCGACGAATCCGCGTACGCGCGCTACCTCGAGAGTCATCCGACCGCGCCACCGCTCGACACGCTGCCGATGGACTCGGTCAACCTGCCGTCCGGTCCGGTGACCGGACATCGCACGTCGATCTCGACGCTCGCACTGGTCGCGAACTCGTCGAGCGAGCCGCGCTCGCCATGCCGCCAGGTCTACGCGCACCACCTGCTCGAGCTCCGTGACTGCAAGCCCAGCGATGACTGCCCGTGCACGGTCAACGACCCCGACGACAACCACCACTTCTGCACCGTGCCCGCGATCACCGAGATCGGCCCCGCCGCCGGCATCGACTTTCTGATCATCCCGGACGACGATCCGACGCTTCAAGCGCTGACCACCGAGCTCGAGCCCGATCAGCCGATCGTCGACGGCATCCTCGCGAACGGGGCAATTCACGACACCGACGTCGATATCGATTACCAGCACGATCGCCTGCTGATGCGCTGCGCGGACCCCTCGGCGCCGACCTGCAAGATCCGGCCGGAGATCGTGCGCGCCGCGGATCGCGTCGAGGTCAACGCCTGCATCGGCCATACGCCCGGCCCCGTACGCTAGGAGCGACTCGAGGGCATCACCGAGACCGCGGTGCCCGGTGAGAGGCTGACAGCCGGCTTCGGTCGACACGCCGGCGCCGCGGAGGTCTGCTGCCGCGATGCTGAACGCTCGAACCGTCGCGCTCGCCGTCCTCGTCGCGGGCTGCGGTGACAACCTCGCCACCCCTCCCGATGCCGCCAGCCCGGACGCCCCGATGGCCGACGCGCCGTGGGCACCTGCCGCGCACTACGCGCAGCCACAGGGTACGACGCTCGGTGGGCCGACGCTATCGGCGCCGAACGTCGTCCCGATCTTCTTCACCGGCGACAGCGACATGCAGGGCCAGATCGAGCGCTTCCTCGCTGCCCTACCCGGCTCGCCATACTGGAGCGCGACGACGAGCGAATACGCGGTCGGCGACATCACGATCCAGCCGAGCATCGTGTCGAGCGACCCACCGCCGACGACCGACGACGCGTTGCAGGCGTGGATCGTCCAGAACAGCGATGGCCTGCACGACTGGCCGGCGAACACGCCGAACACGATCTACACGGTGTTCTTGCCCGATGGCGTGACGCTCTCGACGCCGTTCGGCGCCAGCTGCTCGTCCTTCGGCGGGTACCACGACGAGACCCAGGTCGGCGCGGTGGTCTACGCGCTGCTGCCGCGCTGTCGTGCGGGCGTGCTCGACTCGATCACGCCGGCGATCAGCCACGAGCTGGTCGAGGCGTCGACCGATCCATTTCCCGAGACGATGGGAGCGTATCAAGACACCGATGCGGCGCACGCGATCTGGAGCCTGATCCCGGGCGGCGAGCTCGGCGACATGTGCGAGTTCGTCGACAGCGCGTTCGATCGTTCCCTCGGCAGCTACCTCGTGCAACGCACCTGGTCGAACGCGGCCGCGGCCGCCGGCCATGACCCGTGCGTGCCGCAAGACCCCGCGACGGCGTATCGCGGCGCGGTGCCGCTGCTCACCGATCACCTGCCGTTCTTCGATGAAGTCGGCAACTCGGTGACGACCGACGGCGTCGCGGTCGCGACCGGGACATCGCGGACCGTCGAGGTCGATCTATTTTCCGATCTGCCCACCGACCTGTGGCAGGTCGAGGCGATCGATGTGGCTTCGATGTTCGAGGGCAGCGCGGCCGAGCTGCAACTGTCGCTCGATCACAACGCCGGCAAGAACGGCGACAAGCTGCAGCTGACGATCCACCGGATCAAGGCTGGCCAGGAGGGCGGCAGCGTCGCGCTGATCGAGTCGTTCATCGGTGGCAACACGGTGAGCGAATACTGGGTGTGGGTGAGTAACTAGACTCAGTCGCTGAGCACGTCGGCGGGCGTGCCGGTCTTGACGATGCCGCCGCGCTCGATCCGCACGACGCGATCGGCGAGCACCTTTGCCTCGCGCTCGGAGTGCGTGACGTAGATGACCGGGACCGCGAGCTCGGCCGCGAGATCCTTGACGAGCGCGGCGAGCTGGCCCCGCAGGTCGCGATCGAGTGCCGAGAGCGGCTCGTCGAGCAGCATCAGCTTCGGCGACCGAGCAATCGCGCGAGCGAGTGCGACGCGCTGCGCTTCGCCACCCGACAGCGTGCCCGGCTTGCGATCGGCGAGCTGGGCCGTGCCGACGCGCTCGAGCAGCGCCCTCGCCTTCTGAGACCGCGCCGCTCGGGGCAGCTCCGCCATGCCGTACTCGACGTTCTCCGAGGCCGTGAGGTGCGGAAATAGCGCGAGTCCCTGGAACACGAACGCGAGCGGCCGCGCGTGGACGGGCACGTCGATCTTGCGAGCCGCATCGAACCACAGCTCGTCGCCGAGCGCGATCCGTCCGCGATCCGGCCGGAGGAGGCCCGCGAGCAACGCGAGCAGCGTGCTCTTGCCTGCGCCCGACGGGCCCATGATGCACGTGATGCCCGGGGGACACGTGAGCTCGAGATCGAGCACGAACCCGTCGGTGCGCGCGAGTGCGACGGTGGCCGTCAACGCCGCGCTAGCCACGGCGATGCAGCCGCCTCGTCATGCGGTTCGCGAGGTAGAGCAGCAGCACGCCGACGACCGTCATCGCGATCGCCATCGTGAACGCGTTGTGCTCGTGATGCGGCGTGATGTATTCGCCGTAGACATAGATCGAAGCGGTGCTCGCGTCGTGGATGCCGACGCCATCGACGCGCGAGCCCGCGACCATCATCGTGATGCCGTAGTCGCCGAGCGAGCGCGCGAACCCGAGCATCGCCCCGGCGACGATCCCCGGCGCGGCGAGCGGCAACGTGATCGTCATCAACACCCGGCCCGGCGCGGCACCGAGCGTGCGAGCCGCGGCGACGAGCTTGCCGTCGACCGCGTCGAGCCCGACCCGGATCGCGCGCACGACCAGCGGCAACGAGCCGACGGTCGCCGCGATCACCGCACCGGTGAACGTGAACGCGATCGGCTCGCCGAACACGCTCTCCCACGCGCGACCGACGGCGCTATCCGGCCCGAGCGACACGAGCAAGTAATAGCCGAGCACGGTCGGCGGCAAGACGAGCGGCGCCGACACGATCGCATCGAGCAAGTGCCGGCCTGGCAGCTTCGGCGAACCGAGCGCGAGCGCGAGCACGGTGCCGAGCACGACCGCGACGATCGTCGCGATCGTCGCGATCTGCAGCGAGAGTGCGAGGGGCGCCCAGGTCAAAGGTGACGTCTACTCGATCGCGGGATTCTTCGGGATCCGCACGACGAAGACCGCGCCGAGGTCGCCGCGGGTCTCGACGTGGATCGTGCCGCCGTGCGCTTCGATCGCGAGCTTGCAGAAGTAGAGGCCGAGGCCGCGATTCGCGCGCGCCGAAGCGCGCCGGCGCTCGACCTGGAAGTAGCGGCCGAAGATCCGATCGCGCTCCGCTTCGGGGACCGGCGGACCGTTGTTGCCGATCGCGACCTCGAGCGAGGCGCCCGCGACGCTCGCAGCTTGCCCTCGAACGTCAGCGCTCCCGGGTGGCGGTGCGGGTGTGATGAACCGCGCGCCGATCGCACACCGGCCACCGCGCGGCGCGTAGCGCGTCGCATTGTCCAACAGATTTTCGATCACGCGGCCGAACAGCTCGCGATCGACGTTGACCAGCATGTCGGGGTCGACCTCGACGTCGCAACCGAGCTGGCGGACCTCGAAGTGTGGGCGGGCGCCGGCGCGAGCGCGATCGACCAGCTCGATCAGTCGGACCGGCTGGATGTTCGCGTGCAAGATGCCGTCCTCGAGCTCGTCGACATCGAGGATCGTCGAGACCAGGCCGAGCGCCTTGCCGAGCAGCGTCGTCGCGTCGTCGATGTAGCCGTTCGCCTGCTTGGCGTCGGGATAGCTCGAGATCTCCTCGCGGAGCAGCTCGAGGTAGCCCTGGATCGCCGACAACGGGCTGCGCAGATCGTGGACGACGAGCGCGGCGAGCACGCGCTTCTTCTCGCGCAGCTCGCGCGCCGAGTCGCTCTCGTCCTGCGTATCCGCGCGCTTGACGCCAGCGGTCACCTAGCCGACCACCTTGTTGCGGCCGCCTTCTTTCGCCGCGAACAGATTGGTATCGGCACTCTTGATGAACTCGAGGGCGTCCTCGACGTCGCCTTTGAGCGCGGCGACCCCGATAGACACGGTCACCGGGATGACGGCGTCCTCGAACTTGAACTCCGCGACCTCGACGAGCTTGCGGATCTTCTCGGCGAACTGCACCGCGTTGTAGCCGTCGATCTCGGGCAGGACGATCGCGAACTCCTCACCGCCGTAACGCGCGAGCACGTCTTCGCGGCGAATCCGCGTCTTGATCACCGAGGCGAGGTGCTTCAACACGTGATCGCCGGCGAGGTGGCCGAAGCTGTCGTTCACGCCCTTGAACCGGTCGATATCGAACATGATCAGCGACAGGTCGCGGCGATAGCGCAGCGCGCGGCCGATCTCGCGCTCGAGGGTCTCGACGAAGTAGCGCCGGTTGAACACCTGGGTGAGGCCATCGACCGTGGTCAGCCGATAGATCTCCTCGTGGTACGCGTTCTCGATGTTGTTGCCGCTGAGGAACTTGAAGATGCAGCGGCCGACCTTGATGAAGTCGCCGTCGCGCAACACGTATTCGTCGATCATCTCGTCGTTGACGTAGGTGCCGTTCGTCGACCCCATGTCGCGCAACATGATCGCGTTGCCGGTGTTGATGATCTTGCAGTGGTTGCGCGAGACCGCTTCCTGATCGATCTGGATATCGGCCTTGCTCGACCGGCCGATGATGATCTGGGGCCGGTTGAGGTTGAACTTCTTGCCGAGCTCCAGGCCGTAGATCACGACGAGGCACGCCTCTTTGGCGACGGGGCGGTCGCTGATCTTGGAGATCGCGGTGACGACGGTCTTGTTGCGCCCGGTATCGCTCACCCGCAGACGATCCTATCAGAAACCACGGAGTTAGCGATCTCCGTCCGCGCAAACGAGGCGATCGTCGGCCGCGCGCTTACACAACAGCACGTCGACGATCTGATAACCCCCGCGCGTGAAGCGGTACGACTGCAACAGCATGCGCCCGCCGTGTAGGTTCCAGTAGCCACGGACATCGCTCATGTTGTCATCGCCCTTGCTGGCGAGCGGCTCGAGCGCGGCCGCGGCGAAGGTCCCGGCGTAGCGCGCGCACTCGCCGGCAGCGTGAGGCGTCGTGAACACATTCCAGTAGCAGTTGCCGTCGCTGGCGCACATCGCGCGGTCCACGACGATCACCTCCGCGAGGCCGTCGCCGTCGAGATCGCGATCGGCGTGCTCGAGCTCGGGCCGCGCCGAAATCACGCCATCGCGGGTTGGCGTGGCGCACGAGCCGACCTGAACCGACGGGGTCGGAAACGTCCGGGTGGTCGTACCCGTGCCTGCGTGGACGCACGCGCCGAGCGCGAACAACGCGCACGACCGCGCGAGCCTCTGCATCGCGGTGAACCTACCTCGAAACGCTTGAAGATTCTTGTACTCGCGCGCGGATGACGCTACATCCCATGGGCGTGAGGTACTACGCGTTGCTCGCCGGTGGAGCGCTGATCGCGGGGGCCGGCCTCGTGATCAGCTCGGGCGCGGGCCCAGGCCCGGCGGCGAAGATCAGCGACACCGCGATCGATCGCGCGCGGGAGACCGCGACGTTCGAGCGACTCGGGGATCCTGCACCGACCACGAGCGCGGGGGATCCGAAGGCCGGATCGCCGACGCCTGCGACGATCGAGATCGACCTCGAGAAGATGAGTCGGGACGGCGATCACTATGTCGCGCCCGCGGGAGACGGCCGGACCGCGATCCTGACGCTCGATCCCGAATTGCAAACGACCGCCGAGAAGTTGCTCGCCGAAGCCAGGGCGCCGCGCGCCGCGATCGTGGCGATGGCACCGGACGGACGCATCCTCGCGCTCGCCGGCTGGCGCGGCAAGGAGCCCAAGGGCGGCAAGGCCGGCGTCGCCGATTGGCACCTCGCGACCGAGGCGTGGGCGCCCGCGGCGTCGGTGTTCAAGCTCGTCACCGCGAGCGCGCTCGTCGGCGGCGGCGTGAACCCCGATGACAAGATCTGCTACCACGGTGGGATCCGGTCGATCGTCGAGTCGAACCTGCGCGACGACAAGCGCGACAACGCGTGCAACAGCCTGACGTTCGGCGTCGCGCATTCGAACAACGCGATCCTCGGCAAGCTCGCATACCAGCACCTCGAGCCGGCCGCGCTCGATCAGCTCGCGCATCAGATGCTGGCGCCGCCGCCCGCGACGCTGGGCTTTGCCGCGACCAGCGCCGAGCTCACCTTGCCCGCGCAGAAAGACCTCACGTTCGCGCAGGCGGCCGCGGGCTTCAACGGCGTGAAGCTGTCCGCGCTCGGCGGTGCGCTGCTCGCCGCGACCTTCGCCGATGACGGCGAGCAACCCGAGCCGCGGATCATCGACTCGATCGTCGACGGTCGGGGCGTGCACCCGGCCGGCGGCGCCGCCGAAGGGCGACGCGACGGGATCGATGCGACCGGCTCGCACGCGCAGAGCTCGGCGCCGGCCCACCACCTGCTCGCGTCCGACGTCGCGAAGGCGGTCGGCAAGATGATGGTCGGCACGTGCGACTTCGGAAGCGCCGCGCGGTCGTTTCGGCGCGCCGCGGTCAAGGTCGCCGGCAAGACCGGGACGCTGACCACGACCCAGCCGTTCTACATGGAGAACTCGTGGTTCGTCGGCTACGCGCCTGCGGACAAGCCAGAGATCATCGTGTCGGTCGTGCTCGGCAATCCCGAGAACTGGCACCTACGCGGCCGCGAGGCCGCGAAGCGCTTGCTGGATCATGCCGTTCGTCGTGCGGAACGCGACACCGAGTCCGTGGCCGGCAAGCCGCTGCCGTCGAATCAATGATATATTTTTGGGGTCGTCCCGGGAGGAATCATGTCTAGGCTAACTATCGGCGTCGTGCTGGCGGTGTCGCTCGCGAGCCACGTCGTTCTCGCAGAATCGCAGGCCGAGATCGCGGCGAGAGAGAACGATGAGGGCAAGGAGCTGATGTTCGCGACCAAGTACCCGGACGCCAGCGCGAAGTTCCGCGACGCGGTCGCTCGCGTCCCCGAGGCGGGTTACTTCTTCAACCTGTGCACGTCGCTCTACCAAGAGGGCAAGTTCGGCGAGGCGCTGACCGCGTGTAACTCCGCGGTCCAGAACAACGCCGACGAAAAGCTCAAGGACAAGACCGCGAAGCTGGTCCAGAAGATCAAGGACACCGCCGCGGCACAGCACGTCGATCTGCAACCGGCCGGCGGCGGCGGCGGCGACCCTAACGTCGGCACGCCGGACCCCAACACCGGCAACCCGACGACCGGCACGCCGGATCCCAACACCGGCAACCCGACCGGTACGCCGGGTCCCAACACCGGCAACCCGACGACCGGCACGCCGGTCACCGGCGCGGCGGCTGGCGCGTACGGCGTGGGTCGGCCTCCGGAAGGATCGGTGATCGCGGCCGGCCCGCCGGAGCACGCGTACACCTGGACGCTCGGCTTCGACCTCCTCGGCGGCGTCGGTCAGATCGGCGCGAAGAACTTCTACGGCCAGATCGCCGGCGGCTTCCGGATCAAGGGCGACTACATGCTGATCCCCGCCGCGAAGCTCGGCGGCGAGCTCTACCTCCAGTACCAGCACCTCGCCGCGAGCAACCAGCAGGTGGTTCAGCAGGGCGGCGCCTATGACCTCGACGTGATCGACGTCGGCGTCGCGGCGTACAAGCACCTCTGTCTGCCCAGTGTACAGCGGCTGTGCCTGACCCCGCTCGTCGGCGCGCAGCTGGCGCTGCTCAGCCCGGCGGACTCGACCGACAGCACCGGCAGCCAGGTGTTCAACTACGCCGCGATCGGTGGCCGCGCTCAGATCACCGCGGACATCGCGTTCGGCCGGCACTACGAGCACGTGTTCTCCGCCGGCCTAGGCGTCAACGTGTATTCCGCGTCGCTGTCGAGCCCGAGCGACGCTAGCGCGATGTCGGTGGGCCTCGACCAGCCCGGTGCGATCGCGTTCCTGTCGCTGGGCTACACGTATCGGTTCAATACGCCGCTCGGCCGGGCCCCGTTCATCATTCTCGAATAGCCGCGCCGCGCAAAGATCTCGCGCGCGGACTCGGGTATCGTCTTTACGCGTTGCAGCAAGTGCAGCGCGTACGACGGGAGTACACGCCATGGCCGAGAAACTGACCGCCAAGCTGAACCTGCCGAATGGCAAAGAGGTCACGCTGCCGGTGATCGTGGGCAGCGAGGACGAGCACGCGGTCGATATCCGCTCGCTCCGCACCGATAGCGGCTACATCACGCTCGACAGCGGATACATGAATACGGGCTCGACGACGAGCGCGATCACGTACCTCGATGGCGAGAAGGGGATCCTGCGTTATCGCGGCTATCCGATCGAGGAGCTCGCGGAGCACAGCGATTTCGTCGAGACCAGCTACTTGCTGATCAACGGCGAGCTGCCGACCAAGCCGGAACGCCACGCGTTCTCGACCGCGCTCACGCGCCACAGCCTCATTCACGAGGACATGGTGCACTTCTTCACCGGCTTTCCCCCGACCAGCCACCCGATGGCGGTGCTGTCGGCGATGGTGACGTCGCTGTCGGCGTATTACCCGGACAGCCTCGATCGCAACTCGCCCGCGGATCTCCACATCACGCGGCTGCTGTCGAAGGTCCGGACGATCGCGGCGTTCTCGTACAAGAAGAGCATCGGCCAGCCGCTGATGTATCCGATGAACTCGCTGAAGTACTGCGCGAACTTCCTGCACATGATGTTCGCGGTGCCGAGCGAGGACTACGTGATCTCGCCGGTGATCGAGAAGGCGCTCAACCAGCTGCTGATCCTTCACGCCGATCACGAGCAGAACTGCTCGACCTCGACGGTCCGGATGGTCGGCAGCTCCGGCGCGAACCTGTACGCCGCGATCGCGGGCGGCATCCTCGCGTTGTGGGGCCCGCTGCACGGCGGTGCGAATCAGGCCGTCATCGAGATGCTCGAGGAGATCAAGACCAACGGCGGCGACGGCAAGCAGTTCATCGACGACGTCAAGAACAAGCGCGACAACCGGCGCCTCATGGGCTTCGGCCACCGGGTCTACAAGAACTTCGATCCGCGCGCGAAGATCCTCAAGAAGATGTGCGACGAGGTGCTCGCTCACCTCGGCATCAAGGATCCGCTACTCGACATCGCGAAGTCGATGGAAGAGATCGCGCTCAAGGACGACTACTTCGTCTCGAAGAAGCTGTACCCGAACGTCGACTTCTACAGTGGCATCATCTACCGCGCGCTCGGCATTCCGACCAACATGTTCACCGTCATGTTCGCGCTCGGGTCGCCTGCCCGGCTGGATCGCTCACTGGAAAGAGATGGTCGAGGACAAGGACACGAAGATCGGGCGACCGCGCCAGATCTACACGGGTGAGACGCAGCGCGCCTACGTGCCGATCGATAAGCGCTAGAGCTCACTTGGCCGCGTGGCACGGCCCCGGCGGCTTCACGTTCTCGGCGTACTCGCCATCGACGTTTCCCGCCGGGTCGTACTCGCACACGTAGATCTCGTTGCCGTTGCACTGCGAGTGGCCACACCCGACGTGGGTCGTCGCGCGCCACACGAGCTGCGTGAAGTGGCCGGTCTTCATCGAGAACCCGCCGTTCGGAAAGCGATAGAGCTTTTCCTCGTCGGCCCACATCGCGACGCTGCTCGCTTCATCGAGCGCTCCGAATGTTCCAGCCGCCAGGTTCTCACCAGTACCGCCATTGCTGTGTTGAAAGATGCACCCTGCATGCGCGAGGTGGTCGGCCCACTGCTTCGCCCGCGCGGTCAGCGGTTTCGACCACCTCAGCGGTGGGGCGCAGTGGGCTTCGCGCACGCGATTGTGCGCGTCGAGGAACTGTTGTTGCGAACTATCGAGCTGTTGTGGCGCCGGATCGGACGTCGGGTGCGATTGCGGGGGCGGAAGCGGTCCACCAGCATGCGGCGAGGATGCGGCGGGCGCCGGTTCAGTCGCCGGATAAATCGGGCCACACGCGACCACCAGCGCAAGCGCCAGTCCTAGTTTCACACCCATCGGGTCAAGGGTAGCGCACCGCTTGCAACTCGCGCGGCTGCGAGCCAAAGTCTGCCACTCATGCGCCCCACCGTCGCCGAACCGTTGTCGCTTGCGGTGACCGAAGGGATTCGCGTCCGGGTCGCGTCGCTGTACCTGCCGGACCAGTCGTCGCCGCGTGACGACCGTTACGTCTTCGCCTACACGATCACGATCTCGAACGAGAGCGCGCGCACCGCGCAGCTCCGCACCCGGCACTGGGTGATCACCGATGGCCGCGGCGTGATCGAAGAGGTGCGCGGCGACGGCGTGGTCGGCGAGCAACCGCGGCTGCAGCCTGGCCAGACGTTCCAGTACACCTCGGGCTGCGTGTTGACGACGCCGATCGGCACGATGCATGGGACCTATCGGATGTGGCGCGACGACGGGACGTTCTTCGACGCCGAGATCGCGACGTTTTCGCTCGCGTCTCCGGCGCGGACGGACGATCTCAACTAAGCCGCCGTTTACGAGGCCGAATCGGGCGGTTGCCGCCCCCGACATGTAGGCAACAATTTCGCCAAGCCTTGGCGTAGGCTGTGCGTCTATATCCCGAGATGACGAACGCTGAGCGCGAAGCATCGACCGCGACCGCCCTGGTGGCGGCGGCGAAGGCCGGCGACCAGCGGTCGTTCGAAGCGCTCGTTCGCCGCTATCGCAAGCGGATCTACGCGCTCGCGCTGCACATCACCGGCTCGGCCAGCGAGGCGGACGACATCGCGCAAGAAGTGTTCTTGAAGGCGTTCCGCGCCCTCGCTCAGTTTGAAGGCCGCAGCCAGTTCTTCACTTGGGTGTATCGGATGACCGTGAATCGGTCGCTCAACTCGCGCCGCGATTCGGCGCGCCGCGGCGAAGGCTCGCTCGATGATCCTCGGCTCGAGCTCGCCGTCGCGGTCGATGCGCGGGGCAACCCGGGCCTCGAAGCCGAGCTGCGCCAGACCTACTCTCGCCTGCTGCGCGCGCTCGACTCGTTGCCCGGCGACATGCGGACGACCGTGATCCTCGTCGCGTTGCAGGGGCTGTCGCACGGTGAAGCCGGGGTCGTGCAGAAGGTCAGCGAAGGCACGATCGGCTGGCGCATGCACGAAGCGCGAAAGCGGCTGCATGCAGCGATGGAGCCGGAGCGGCTGCACCGCAAGCGCGGCCAGCTGTCCGCCGAGCTCGCGCGCGTGCTGACCGAGCACGGCTTGCCGCTGCTCGATCCTGCGAAAGCTTGACGTAGCGCGCCCGCACTCACCCCATCGGCTCGTTGGGACCGCCGCGCTCGACCGCGCGCAGGTACGCCGGCCGGGCGTGGACGCGCGCGACCCAGGCGGCGATCCGCTCCGGCGCGTTCGGCGTCCGCGCCGCGAGCGCCTCCATCGGGTACAACATCTGGACGTCCGCGCCGGTCGGCTCCTCGCCCGCAAACCACGCGGACTTCGCGAGCTCGCCGTCGACGAACGCGGCGTGGCGCTCGAGGTTTGGCGTGATCGCGATGGTCTCGACCTTCGACGCGATCCCCTTCGCGATCGGCCGCACTGGCCACGGCGCCTTGCGCACCCGGCCGAACACCAGCGCGAGCAAGAGATACGGCATCAGCGAGCCTTCGGCGTAATGCAGGAAGTAGCGGTAGCGCATGAGCTCGGGCGTCCCGGGCGCGGGTCTCCACTTGCCGGCGCCGTAGGTTTCGACGAGGTACTCGATGATCGCGCCGCTCTCCGCGATCGTCTTGCCGTCGTCGGTGACGACCGGCGACTTGCCGAGCGGATGAATCGCCTCGAGGCTCTTCGGCGCGAGCATCGTCTTGGGATCGCGCTCGTACTTCGCGAGCTCGTACGGCACGCCGAGCTCTTCGAGGAGCCACAGCACGCGTTGCGAGCGCGAGTTGTTGAGGTGGTGGACGGTGAGCATGCCGCAACTGTCGCACGTCCTCTTGCGCCCGCATGCGCGGCCCGCCAGGATGCGGCGTATGCCAGGCAAGACGCCGACGCGATCGCCGACACACGAGGACATCGACCTCGGCCGACTCGCGTCGATGGGGCTCGAGGTCGAGGAGCTCGGCGATGGCGAGACCGTCGTCTTGGCCGCGATGGTCGAGCTCGCCGAAGATCGCGGTCGGCCGACGAGCCACTACCTCGCGGCGATTCCGCTCGCGACCGAGCTCCGGCTCGCCGCGCCGGCGACAGCCACGATGACGATCAAGGTGTGCGCCGGGACGTGCCAGCGCTGGGGTGCGCTCGACCTGCTCGATCATCTCGCGACCCGCGCCGCGACCGACACGCGGTTCGCGATCGCGCCGGTGACGTGCCTGGATCGCTGCGATCAAGCCCCGGCGTGCGAAGTCCACGGCGCGCACGGCCAGCTCGTGGTCGCGCCGGCGACCGTGGCTGCGCTCGACGAAGCGTTGGCGGCGCTCGGGTAACGCGGTCGCGGCGGCTACGGGCACGTGACGAGCACGCGTTCGGGAATCGTGTTCGAGGTCGTCGTCGTGTCGCCGACCTCGCCGAACTGATTGTCGCCCCAGCACCACAGCGAGCCGTCACGGGTCAGCGCGCACGCGTGAAACTTGCCGACGGCCATCTGAGTGACCCCGGTCAGGTACGTCGGCGTCGGCGTCGTGACGTCGACCGGATCGGTGCTCCCGATGCCGGCCTCACCGCTGCCGTTCGCGCCCCAGCACTGCAGGTCGCCGTTCGACCCGGTCAGACACACCGTGTCGGCGGTCGGCCCGCCGAACAGCCCGGTCGCGCTCGTCAAGCTCACCGGCGTCTCGCTGTTGCTCGAGTCGTTACCGGCGAGGCCGAAGATCCCGTCGGCGCCGTTGCCCCAGCACCAGACGTCGTCGGGTTGGGCCAGGACACATCCGGTCTCGTCGTCGGTGACGAGCTGCGAGACATCCCCGAACCCGGCGATCGCCACCGGCGTGATGCTCTGAGCCGTGCCGCCGGTCGCGAGCTCGCCGAGTTGGTTGCCGCCCCAGCACCACGCGCTGAGGTCGTCCTTGGCGAGACAGCTGAAGTCGTCGCCGACCTCGACGTCCAACACGTGGTTCGTGAAGTCCGGGCTCGAGCCGGTGATGATCAACGGGCCAGGGACATTCGGCAGCATCGTGAAGTCTTGTCCGGCTTGACCGCCTTGGCCGCCGGTCGTGTTCTCGCCCCAGCAGTAGACGTCGCCGTCGGCGCCAATCGCGCACGTGTGCTCGCCGCCCGCGGACAGCGTCTTGGCGACGTTGCCGCTCGGCAGCATCGCGACGAATGGCGCTGCGGGGATCGCACACGCCGGCGTCGCGCCCGCGGTCCACGCCGGGACTTGCAGCGCCCGCGTGCTCTTCGTTATCGTGCCGGCGCATTGGCCCAGGTTCGACGCGTCGTTGATGCCCCAGCAGTACACCGTGCCATCGCTGATCAGCGCGCACGCGTGCTGCTCGGCCGCGGTGACCGAGATCGCGGGCAGGCTCGTCGGATCGGGCAGGCCGAGTACCCGGGCCGGCACCAGCCGCATCGTCGTCGTGCCATCGCCGAGCTCGCCGTCGGCGTTGTTACCCCAACACCACACGGTGCCGTCGCTGCGCACGAAGCACGAGAACTGGACACCGACCGCGATCGACGACACGCAGCTGGTCGCGCCCGCGCCGACACACGAGTTGGCGAGTCCGGCGCCGGCGCTCGAGTCGTAGCGCTCGTTCGAATCGGTGCAGCTCGAGTCCGGGAAGCTGCAGTACTCGCTCGCCTCGCAGATCCCCTGCGTGCCGTCGCTGTCGATGCACTGCGCGTTCGACAAGCACAGGTAGCCCGGCGCGCTGTCACAGCCGCAAGCCGCGGCGAGCGCGACCAGCGCCGCTAGCATCCGCGATGTCGAGGCTCGGTCCACGATACTCCTGTTCATTAGAATCGCCGGCTGAGCGCGACCGCGAAGCCGCCGCGCGTGGGCGTCACGTCGATCGCGGCGTGCTCGGAGCGCGCGTGATGGCCGGCAACGGCGTAGTGCACGATCGCGCCGACGAGCAGCAGCGCACCGCCACCGGCGGTGATGAGGCCGATCGCCTGATCGGTCTGGCCGGTGTGCAGCCGCGACTTGTATTGCGCGGTGGTGGCAGCCGACGTCGAATCGTCGACCTTGGAGTTGCCCTCGTAGAACACGACGGCACCGACCGCGACCGCAGCGATCGCGCCGCCGAGCAAGATGTCACCGACCCGATCGTCAGTCCAGCTAGGCCCGGGTCGCGGTTTCGCCGGTACGATCGTGCGTACACGCTTGTCGTCGACCGGCGGCGGCGCGGTCTTCGCGGCGGTGGCCTCGGCCTTGGCCTTGGCCTGGTCGACCTTTGCCTCGCACTCTTTGGCCAGCGCCTGCACCGCCTCGATCTGCTTCGGTGTCGCCTCGCGCATGAACGCGTGAAACGACATCAGCGCGCCGGCGCAATCACCGCTCAGGCGCTGCGCCTGACCGAGCGCGAACACGTACTCCTGCTTCGGCTCGCCTTCGTACGCGGCCTTGAGCTCGCGGATCGCGGTCGGCCAGTCCTGGACGTTGTAGGCGACCATCGCGCGGTCGTAGTGATCCTTCGCGGTGGCCGCGACGTCCCCGCCCGGCGCCGGCCCGTCGGCGTGCGAACGGGTCGCGGCTGCACCGACGAGCACGGACGCGAATCCGAAGACAAGGACCTTGCTGCTCATGAGGACTGCTTTACTGCGGCGGCGGAAGCGGGGAATCGGGAGTCCACGCCGGCGCGGGCTTGGCCGCAGCGGTGGGCGGTGCGGTGGTCGACGGTTGCGCCGCGGCGGCCGCGGCCGGCTTTTCCAGGTGCGTAGAGGTCGCGGCCGGCTTTTCCGTGTGCGCCTTTGCCGCCACGCCGCGCGCGCCAACGCGGATCCGCCCGGATACGGCCGGTGCGGCAGCGACCGCGGTGGGCCGCGCGACCGGCGCGGGTTCCGCCGACGGCGAGCCCGCGATCGGCGGTGGCAGCGAGACCGCGGACGGGTTCGTCGGCATCGCTTGCGCGATCGCCAGGAGCTTCAGACCGTCTGGATCCTGCGGCATGCGATCGAGCATGTTGCCGACGAGCGCGATCGCGCCGGCGCGATCACCCGCGTCGATCGCGGCCCGCGCTTTGACCTTGAACGATCCGGCCGCGACTTGATCGGCGAGTTGCGTCAAGCGAATGTCGAGCGCGGCGTCGTCGATCTGATAGGCGCGCGCCTTCGCGAGCATGCCGGCGGCGTCGTCCCAGCGCTGCGCGCCGATCAGCCGTTCGGTCTCGGCCGCGTAGCGCTCGGCGTTGGCCCGCGCCGCGGTCATCGGGGGCGGTGCAGCCGCCGGCTTGGGCGGCTGCGGAATCACGCGCGGCGCCGAGCTATGCGAGCCGCGGACGAGCACCGTCGCGACCAGAGCAAGCACCGCGATGCCGCCCACTGCGAACCACTTGCGGGTGCCACCGCGGCGCCCGGTCACGATGTCGATCCGTCGTGCGGTGCCACTCGGCGCCACCGCCGAAATCCGGCGAGATGACCGCGCAGGCGACCGGTTGCTGCGCGAAGACCCAGAACCATGGCTGTCGGCATAGGTGTCTCCGCTTCCGTCGAGTTCGTTGTGGTCGGGAAAGAGCTCGTGCAGCCACGCCGAGACCGCCTTCGCCGACGACGGGAATGGCCCGTTCGCGAACGCGGTCAACTGCTCGTGAATTTCGGCGGCGCTCGGACGGCGTGTCGGGTCGGGCTCCATCGCCGCGAGGATGATGCCCTCGAGCACGACCGGGAACGAGTTGTCGACCTCGCTCGGCTTGCGGAACTGGCCGGCCGCGCGCGCCGCGAATAGCTCGCCTTCGGTGTCACCGCGAAACGGGCGAAATCCGACGGTCGCTTCGTAGAGACAGACGCCGAGCGCGTAGACGTCGGCGCGATGGTCGACCGGCTGCGCCCGCAATTGCTCGGGCGCCATGTACGCGACCTTGCCCTTGATCGATCCGGCGCCGGTCAGCGACGCATTGCCGACGGCCTTCGCGACGCCGAAGTCGAACACCTTCGCGACGCCATCGAGCGAGATCAGGATGTTGTGCGGGCTGATGTCGCGATGAACGATGCCGAGCTTGTGGCCCTGCGCGTCGCACGCGTTGTGCGCGTAGTCGAGACCGGCCGCGACCCCAGCGAGCAGGAGCGCGAAGTGCGCGTGCGGGCGGGTGCGCCGAGCCTCGAGCCGATGCAGCACGTTCGACAGCGTCGGGCCGCGCACGTATTCCATCGCGATGTACGGCAGGCCCTCGGCGGCGTCGATCTCGAAGATCTGAACAAGGTTCGCGTGGTTGAGCGCCGACGCCACCCGGGCCTCGTCGAGGAACATGTCGACGAACCCGCGATCGCTGATGTCGGGCCGGATCCGTTTGATCACGACCGGCTTATCGAACCCGCCGATCCCGCGCAGCCGCGCCAGGAAGACCTCGGCCATCCCGCCCACGCCGAGCTTGCGGACGACCTGGTATTTCCCCAGCGTTTGGTCGCTCATAGCCCCAGCCGCGATCTTAACACGGCCCCCCGGCGGTGTTCCGCGCGGATTCGTTCGATGTTCGATGTCGCATGCGTGTCGCGGCAGGCCGCATCTGGTCGGGATTCGCGGCGCGCGCTAGCTTGGTGACGCAGTGCTGCGCCTGGCCAAGGTCAACAAGTACTACAAGGTCGGCGCGCACAGCCTCCACGTGCTGCGCGATCTCGAGTTCGAGGTCGGCGATGGCGAGTTCGTGTCGATCATGGGCGCGTCGGGCTCGGGCAAATCGACCCTGCTCAACATCCTCGGCATTCTCGACGACTACGATTCCGGCGAGTACTGGCTCGGGGACACGTTGATCCGCGACCTGAGCGAGCGCAAGGCGGCGAACTACCGCAATCGGTTCATCGGCTTCGTGTTCCAGTCGTTCAACCTGCTGCCGTTCAAGACCGCGCTCGAGAACGTGGCGCTGCCGCTCTATTATCAGGGCATCACGCGCCGCAAGCGCAACCAGATCGCGGGGACCTATCTCGAACGCGTCGGCTTGCGCGATTGGGCCGATCACACGCCGGCGGAGATGTCGGGCGGTCAGAAGCAACGCGTCGCGATCGCGCGCGCGCTGATCGGCAAGCCGCGGTTGATCCTCGCCGACGAACCGACCGGCGCGCTCGACTCGACGACGAGCAGCCAGATCATGGATCTGCTATCGGAGATCAATCGCACCGGCATCACGGTGATCGTCGTGACCCACGACGCCGAGGTCGCGGCGCGCACGCAGCGCATCATCCGGTTGCACGACGGCAACATCGTCAACGAATCGACGTCGTACCGCGGACCGGAAGAGCCGGCGCAGGTCGCGACGTGATCCGCCGGCTGGTCGCGGCGGTGGTGCGCACGCTCGTGAGGCTGCGGCCGCGTCACCTGATCGCATTCGTCGAAGGCTTGTGGCTGTTCGTCGTGTCGCTGTTCTCGGTCGATCGCTGGATGGAGGTGTTCGACACGATCAAGCGCAACAAGCTGCGGACCGCGCTCACCGCGATCAGCGTCGCGTGGGGCATCTTCGTGATGGTCGTGTTGCTCGGTCTCGGCAACGGGTTCGACAAGGGCCTGCGCTACGGCTTCCGCCGCGAGGCGACGAACGGGATCTGGATCGCGGCGAACAAGACGTCGGTGCCGTTCGCGGGCTACGGCGTCGGTCGCAAGCTCGTGTTCGACAATCGCGACTTCGATCGGGCGAAGACTGTCCCGGGCGTCGAGCACATCTCGGGTCAGTTCTACATGTCCGGCGGCCAATTCGGCGGCGGCGAGATGCAGACCAAGCGCGGGATCAAGGCGAACACGTTCCAGATCAACGCGGTCCACCCCGGCTCGTTCTATCTCAGCGGCATCGCGATCGACGGCGGGCGATTTCTCGACGACGCCGACGTCTTGCACAAGCGCAAGTCCGCCGTGATCGGCCGGCCGGTGCGCGACTTCCTGTTCGGCACCGAAGACCCGATCGGCCAATGGATCGACATCGCGAACGTGCCGTTTCAAGTCGTCGGGGTGTTCTCGATGGAGGGCAGCGAAGAGCAGGAGCGCGCGATCTACATCCCGGTGTCGACCGCGCAGCTCGCGTACAACGGCTCGGGTCACCTCGGGATGATCGAGCTGACCGTCGGCAACGCGACGCCCGAACAAGCGAAGGCGATCAGCAAGGCGATCGTCGGCCAGCTCGCCGAACACCACAACTTCTCACCCGACGATCCGCAAGCCGCTCGCGTCCACGACAACATCGAGGGCTTCCAGCGGTTCACGAATCTGTTCCTGATGATCTCGATCTTCGTCGTGCTGATCGGGTGCGGCACGCTCGCGGCCGGCGTCGTCGGCGTCTCGAACATCATGATGATCGCGGTCAAGGAACGCACGAAGGAGATCGGCGTGCGCAAGGCACTCGGCGCGACTCCGATCTCGATCATCGTCATGATCACGCAGGAGGCGGTGTTCCTGACCGCGATCGCCGGCCTGCTCGGGCTCGGCGCCGGCGTCGGCATGCTCGAGTTGCTCGACAAGGCCCACGTCAGCGACATGTTGCGCGACCCCGCGATCGATCTTCGCGTCGGCATCGCCGCGACGCTCGGCCTGATCGCCGCCGGTGCGCTCGCCGGTCACTTCCCTGCTCGCGCCGCGGCGCGGGTCAATCCGATCCACGCCTTGCGAGATCAATAGATGTTCGATCTCGACAACTGGCAAGAGATCGTCGCGGTGCTGCGCTCGAACAAGCTCCGCACGTTCCTGACCGCGTTCGGCGTGTTCTGGGGGATCTTCATGCTGATGGCGATGCTCGGCTTTGGCTCCGCGATGCAGACCGGCACGAAGCATCAGATGAAGGGCATCGCGACGAACTTACTCTGGCTGTGGGGTCAGACCACCACGATGCCGTACGACGGTCTGCCGGTCGGCCGCGCGGTCCAGTTCAAGACCGACGACATCGAGCTGTTGCGCCACCTACCGGGCGTCGAGTTCGTCGCGCCGCGGCTGCAGCTCGGCGGATGGATGAACGACTTCAACGTCAGCTACGAGGGCAAGACCGGCGGCTACAACGTGTTCGGCGACTATCCCGATCTCAAGCACATCATCGCGTTCGAGTATTCGGCCGGCCGGTTCCTCAACGACCGCGACATCACCGACAACCGCAAGGTCGCGGTGATCGGCGAAGCGGTCGAGCAAGAGCTGTATCCGGAGGGCGCCGACCCGATCGGCACGTACATCAAGATCAGCGGCGTGTACTTCGAGGTCGTCGGCATCACGCACACGTTGCGCCAGGGCCAGATGGGCGACCGCGACTCGCACTCGATCTTCGTGCCGTTCACGACGTTCCGCGACTCGTTCCACACCGGCGATCACGTCGGGTTCTTCGCGCTGACCGCGACGCCCGGCACCGACGGACCCGAGCTCGAGCGCCAGGTGCGCGATGCGATCTCGAAGCGGCACCGCGTCGATCCGGAGGATCACCTCGCGATCGGCTCGTTCAACATGTTCGTGATCTTCGCGAAGATCCAGACCGTGTTCTCGGTGTTGTTCTGGATGTCGTGGATCGTCGGTGGCGCGACGCTGCTCGCCGGCGCGGTCGGCGTGATGAACATCATGTTGATCACGGTCAAGGAGCGGACGAAGGAGTTCGGCGTTCGCAAGGCACTCGGCGCGACGCCGCGCTCGGTGATCTTGATGGTGCTGATGGAATCGGTCGTGCTGACGTCGATCGCCGGCTTGTGTGGCATCGCGTTTGGCACGCTGATCCTCACGCTCGCCGGTCACGCGTTCGAGCACGTCCCGAATTCGCCGTTCGGCGCCCCGCAGCTCGCGTTCTCGACCGTGATGTACGCGGTCGGCGTATTGATCGCATCCGGCGCGCTCGCCGGGATCCTTCCCGCGGCACATGCCGCATCTATCAAGCCGGTCGAGGCGCTGCGCGCTGAGTAGAGGGTGACCATGGAAATCGAGATACCGACCAACCTCAAGGGCAAAGCCAAATCGGTGGCTTGGTTCGTCGTGCTGCTCGTGTTCATCGCGGTGATCGCGCTCGCGTTCATCGTGCTGTACAAGCAGTCGCACGCGAAAGAGGTCGTGTGGCAGACCGAACAAGGCGAGGTCACGGACATCGTCAAGAAGACGGTCGCGACCGGATCGATCGTGCCGCGCCAGTCGGTCGACGTGAAGCCGAAGGTCACCGGCGTGTTGTCCGAGCTCTACGTCGAGGCCGGCAAGGCGGTGAAGAAGGGCGACGCGCTCGGCAAGATCCAGATCATCCCCGACGCGCAGAACATGAACTCGGCGGAGTCGCAGGTGCGCAGCTCGCAGATCTCGCTCGACAACGCGAAGCGCGAGCTCGATCGCGAAGAAGGCCTGTTCAAGCAAGGCGTCGTGCCCGAAGCCGAGCTCTACAAGTATCGGACCGACTACGCGCTCGCGAAGCAACAGCTCGACCTCGCGAGCTCGAGCCTCCAGCTGGTGCGCGAAGGCGCGACGCGCGGCTCAGGCAAAGAGAACACGCTGATCGTGACCGCGACGGTCGACGGCACGGTGATCGACGTGCCGGTCAAGGTCGGCTACTCGGTGATCCAGGCGAACAGCTTCAACCCGGGCACGACGGTCGCGACGATCGCGAACATGTCCGACATGATCTTCGACGGCCATGTCGACGAAGGCGAGGTCGCGAAGATCAAGGAGGGGATGCCTCTGCGGATCAAGGTCGGCGCGATCGAGAAGGACACGTTCGACGGCAAGCTCGAGTACATCGCGCCCCAGGGCAAGGAGATCGACGGCGCGATCCAGTTCGAGATCAAGGCGGCGATGGCACAGAAGGACGGCTTCTACATCCGCGCCGGTTACAGCGCGAACGCCGACATCGTGATCGACGAGCGGAAGCAAGTGTTCGCGATCCGCGAGGCGGTGGTCCAGTACGACCACGGCAAGCCCTACGTCGAAGTCGAGACCACACCGCAGACGTTCGTGCGGCGCGACGTCAAGCTCGGCCTCTCCGACGGTATCAAGGTCGAGGTCCTGTCGGGCGTCACGAAAGCGGACAAGCTCAAGATTCCTGACAACGCGGGCCCGGCGGGAGCCGCAGGCTCGGGATCCGGATCCGGCCGAGGCAGCGGCAACAGCATGGCGAGACCGGCTTCCCGTCCCAAGTGACGCGACGGTGACGGCTCGCGCACGGCGAGATGCGCAACGTCGGGTGCAGGTGAGCTAGCCGGGATCGTGCGCGCGGACGTGCACGTGCACGTGCACGTGTCACCTTCACGTGCACGATTCGATGCACGTGATAGCGTGAGCCTCGATGGCTGGCCGCATCAAGCTCGGGGCGATCGACGCCGGATCGAACGCGATCCGCGTCGTGATCGCCGAGCTCGGGCCGGCCGAGCTCGTTCGCGTCGAAGCCGAGCGAGTCCCGGTGCGGCTCGGTCACAACGCGTTCACGCGCGGCGAGCTCGATGCCGAGACGATCGATCAAGCCGTCGCCGCGTTCGTCCGGTTCCGCGAGCGGTTCGACAACGTCGGTGTCACGATGTATCGCGCGGTCGCGACCAGTGCGGTCCGCAACGCGAGCAACCGTGACGTCCTGCTCCACCGCCTCTATCACGAGGCCGGGATCGAGCTCGAGGTCATCGAGGGCGAAGAAGAGGCTCGCCTCGTCCGCAAAGCCGTGGTCCAGGCGATGGGCGCGCACGCGACCGCCCCGCGCGCGATCCTCGATCTCGGCGGCGGCAGCCTCGAGGTCAGCCTGCGCCAAGGCTCGGCATGGCGCGGCTACTCCCTGCCGGTCGGCACGGTGCGGCTGCTCGAGACGTTCGGGCTCGACGGTGCGATCGGCGAGGCCGAAGCCGGGATGGTTCGGCGCTACGCGGCGACCCTCATGCACACGCTGCCGCGCGGGGCCGGTGCGAACCTCGGCGGTTTTGCTGCGGCGACCGGCGGCAACGCCGATGCGCTCGCGAAGCTGTTCGGCGACGGCAACCCGGCGACCCCGAGCTTCGACCTCGCCGAGCTCGAGAAGGGCCTGCCCGCGATCGTCGGCGCGACGGTCGACGAGCGGATCGCGAAGTTCGGGATCAAGCGCGACCGCGCCGAGGTGCTGGGCATCGCCGCGCTCGTGTTCGCGACCGTCGCGCGCCAACTCGGGCTGTCGAAGCTCGTCGCGCCCGGCGTCGGTGTCCGCGAAGGCGTGCTGATCGAGCTCGCGGAGACCGCGCGCGAGGAGCAAGCGAAAGCGGAGGGCGCGCACGACAAAGCGTTGCTCACCGCCGCGCGCAGCTTCGCGAACCGGGTCGATCACGACACGACCCACGGCGAGCACGTTCGCCAGCTCGCGCGCACGCTGTTCCACCAGCTGCGCGATGTTCACGGCATCCCCGACGACCGGGGCGTCTTGCTCGAGGTCGCCGCGCTGCTTCACGATGTCGGTGAGGTCGTGAACCAACGCGGCCATCACAAGCACAGCGAGTACATGATCCGCTGGGGCCGGATCCCCGGCCTCGACGAGACCGGCCGCGAGATGATCGCGTTGATGGCGCGCTGCCATCGCAAAGACGCGAACCGGGTCAAGCAGATCATCAACGACTCGGCGCTGCCGAAAGAGCTGCGCGGCCAGCTGCGCAAGATGACCGCGCTGCTCCGCGTCGCCGACAGCCTCGACACGCAGCACCGCTCGCGGGTCGAGCAGGTCGTGTGCACGCGGATGGGCGATGCGATCGTGCTCGACCTCGTGGTGCGCGACGGCCCATCGCGCGACGATCAGAACCTGTTCCGCAAGTCCGATCTGTTCCGCGAGGAGCTCGGCCACGACCTGCGCGTCACGGTAGCGCGTCCGGTCACGCCGGCCCCGGCGGAATCGGCCGCGAGCGGTGGGTTCGCGGCGGTGCGGGCCAAGATCTCGTAAACAGGGAGATCGTGTACGTGAACGTGCACGTGTCACGTGGCACGTGCACGTACTCGTACACGATTCCTGATCAGTCGTGATATCGCAGGTCATGCGCCGCATCCTTGCCGCTGTCGCCGCTACCGCCGCCGTCGCCGCCTGCGGCGGTCACGACATGACGCCGCCCCCGACCGGCCCGATCACCGCGGACGTGCTGCACTACGACTACACGTTCGACATCACGTCGCGCGCCGCGACCGCGTCGGTGACCGCGACGGTGACCACGGCAGGCGATTGCTTCACCCTGCCGTTTCGCGCCGATGGGCTCGCGAACGCGATGTTCGATGCCGAGCCGGCGGTGTCGGCGACGTCGGACGCGACGTCCGCGATGATCTGCGGCACCGGGGTCGCCGCGGGCGAGCAGCTCACGGTGTCCGCCGATACCACCGTCGCGCTCGCGACGCTCGATGCGAGCCAGGTCGGCTATTCGGTCACGAACGATTCCGACGGCAACCCGTTCTACTACCTGGTCAGCTGGGTGGAGGGCTGCGATCAGTTCGGCCCGTGCGACAACCGCGCGAACCAATTCGCGACCTACTCGTTCCACGTCACTCACCCGGCGGAGCTCACGGTGCGCTGCCCCGGCACGGTCACCGACGTCGATCCGATGACGACCACCTGCGACTTCGAGTTCCCCGGCGGCCCGACCTACTCGACGTTCGGCATCGCCGCGTATCCCGCGTGGACGCAGACCTCGCTCGGCACGTGGTCGGACCTGAACGTCACGCTCTACGATCGCGCCGACACGAACATCGCGGCCGCGATCGATCCGGCGTACCACTCGGGGTTCGTCGCGTGGATGGAGTCGCAGTTCGGGCCATTCCCGTACGGCAGCGATCTGCGGATCCTGACCGCGCCGACGTACTGGAACGGGTTCGAGCACCCGACGAACATCGTGCTCGCCGACACGCTCGCGAAGCAGAAGAACTCCGGCTACGCGAACAACACCGCGCACGTCATCGATCACGAGACCACGCACATGTGGGCCGGTAATCAGACGACGCTCGCCGACCCGTACGACTTCGCGTGGAAAGAAGCGATGGCGGAGTACCTGCCGTACGTCTGGGAGGACATGAACGACAGCGCGGTCGGCCGGATCACGGCCGGCGCGTGGAAGACGTTCGGCCGCACCGCGGAGTACCCGATCGTGCCTGACGACCATCCGACGCTGATCGCGTACTACGGCGACGTCTACGGCCCGGGGCCGATGATCTTGTTCCGCCAACTCGAAGTGCTGTCGTCGCGCGCGCAGGTGATCGCCGCGATCCAGAGCGTGATCGGCAAGCCCGGAACGTTGTCGGTCGACGACCTCGTCACCGCGCTGCAGACCCAGACCGGGCTCGACCTCACCGCGTATGCGGCCGCGTGGATCCACGGCACCGGCACGGTCCACTACCCGAGCTACACCCTGACGTACACCGCGGGTACCGGCGAGACGAGCACGCTGCAGCTCGCGCTCGACAACCCCGACACCGCCGGCGGCAAGCTGTGCAAGTTCCACGTCGAGCTCGACGGCGCCGATCCGACCACACAGAACGCGCTCGTCGAGGTCGACACGTTCCACAACGGCGCGAACCAGACGCTCACCGTTCCGACGCCAGCGTTTCCGGTCACCGCGATCATCCTGGACCCGCAGAACGAATGCTTGGTCTACGCGAGCGCGACGACGCCGCTCCCGCCGACGCCGCACGTGAATCCGTGGGTGTCTGTGGAACCGCCCGGCGATCCCGCGACGCACGAAGTACTTCGCTAACCGTATTTTTGATCGGCGCGCCGCGCCCGCGCCGTTGCGGTTTGCGGTATCGATCCAACCGCACTGCCATTCGGCAGCGCGGATGCCCGGGCGCAGTCCCGGCCATCCATACCGCTCCCTCAGCGAAAGTGATCGATCCCATGCGCGCTCAATCAGGTCTTATTCTCGCGGCGGCGGTCTTGGTCTCGTGCGGACACGGCGTCCCCGGTGCTCCGACGCTGCCGAGCAAGCCCGCCGTCCCCGGTGGGATCCCCAGCACGTCGGGTGAAGTCGATCCGAACACGTGCGGCAACTACGCCGCGTCGGACGCCGGCGCGAAGTTCAAAGTGTTCCTGCAAGCGGTCAAGGATCTCGACGCCGCGACCACAGACGCGGCCAAGGTGATCAAGAACAGCTGCGTGACGATGGGCAACGAGCTGTCGATGCCGGCCGATGACCTCGCGGGCGACGACACCGGCGCGATCTGCAACAAGGTGCTCGACACGTACAAGGCGAACCTCAAGGTCAGCATCAAGGCGAAGGCGAAGCTCAAGATCAGCTACACCCCCGCGAAGTGCACGGTCGACGCGTCGGCGTCGGCGAGCGCGTCGGCCGGTTGCTCGGGCTCGGCTTCGGCCGGCGCTGGTGGCGGGGGGGCGAACGGCGAGTGCGCCGCCGGCGCGGCGGTCAACGCGTCGCTCCACGCCGAGTGCACCCCGGCGTCGTTCTCGGTCGGCGTCGCTGCCAAGATGATCGTCGACAAGACGAAGTTCGAGGCGACGGTCAAGGCGATCGAGGACGGCCTGCCGAAGCTGCTCGACGTCGCGGCGCGGACCCAGGGCATCAAGGATGCGGCGGACGCGGTCGTTCAGGCCGGCAAGGACCTCGCGGCGATGGGTCCGAAGTTCGCGCAGTCGTTCCCGGACCAGGGGCTATGCATCGCGAGCCAGCTCGCCAACACCGTGAAGGCCTCGACCCGGATCCAAGCCAACGTCTCGGTTTCGGTGTCGGTTTCGGCCTCGGCGACGGCTACCGCCGGCGGTTCGTGACCCCTCGACGGGGGTGACAGCGCGGCGGAATTGATGGTAGCTAGCGTGCCATGAAGACGCTCACCGAGTTCTCGACGCTAACGTTGCGCAAGGCCGCGGAGGCGCGCGCGAAGGTTCGGCGCAGCGCCCCGGCGCCCGCCGTCGACAACTCCGCGGCGCCGGTGCCGGCACAGGACGCGGTCACCGCTCCGGTCAACGCGGAAGAGCCGGCGCAGGTCGAGGCCGCTCCCGTCGAAACCGACTCGGCGACACCAGCTCCGAGCGAAGCCACCGAGTCGGCGGAAGCGAGCGCGACTCCGGCCGCGGCGCCGGACCCCGCGATCGACGCGGTCGCTGCCGAGCTCGGCGTGCAGCCGGATCGCGCCGCGCGGTTGCTCGAGGCGCTCGATATCATCGGCGACCGCATCGATCAGGTGCGGCTCGTTCGCGTGTTCCAGGGCGATACCAAGCCGACCGGCGCGGTGTCCCGCGGCGAGTTTCACTACGCCATCGATCGCGTCGCAGCGCCCTCGCGCGCCCGGCGCGACGATCGCAAGCGCGACGATCGCGGCGGCCGCGGCGGCGGCGGCGGGGGCGGGGGTGGTGGACGCGGGGGCGGCATGGGCGGCCCGGGCGGCGGCCGTGACAAGCCACGCGGCCTCGGCAGCCTCAAGGCCGGCGCGAAAGAAGCGCCGAAAGATGACGACGAGCGCGGCCCGCGTGGCGAGATGCCGCGCGCCGGAATCGGCTGGCAGCTCACTGCTGCTCCGCGCGAGTTCCGCGGCGGTCCCCGCGAAGGTCGCGGCGGGCCACGTCGGGGTCCCGGTGGTCCCGGTGGCGACCGGCGCGATCGCCGTGGCCCCGGCGGGGGTGGCCCCGGTGGTCCGCGGGGCGATGGTCCGCGCGGTCCCCGTAGCGACAGTCGCGGTCCTCGCGGTCCGCGGCCGGAGGGCGGCGGCTTCGCTGGCCCGCGCCAGGAGGGTGCTGGCTTTGGGGGCGCGCGGCGGGACGCCAACGGTGGCGGTGGCCATGATCCGCGCCCGCCGGCGATGGGCCCCGACGGACAGCCGCTGCCGCCGCGCAGCAAGCGCCCGCGCAAGGAGTTCGGCCCCGACGCCAACGGGCTGGGACCCGACGGAAAGCCGTGGGATCCCACGCGTCGCGAGAAGCGGATCGCCGAGCGCGAGGCACAACGGCCTGCGGTGAATGCGGCTGGGTCGGGGAGCGTCGAACCGACGCCCCCGAGCGCTGATGCCACACCACCCGATCACTCGAGCTCGAACACCTAGACCGGGCCGTAACGCCGGTTACGCTCGATCAGCGCGGCGATCGGGCCAGCGAGCGAGTGACCTCGGGCCGAAACTTTCGGGCCCACGCGGTGTCGACGTCATATGATCCCAGAGTGGAGGCCACCATGTCTCGTCGCCTGATGTCCGCAGCGGTCCTCGCGCTGGCAATCGCGGCCCCGGCGCGTATCGCGCGCGCCGATATCACCTCGTCCAGCGTGATCTCGGCGTTCCATGGTCAGTTCGTCGTCAGCAAGGACGAGCTACCGGAGGGCAAGAACGATCGCGAGACGATCCAGAAGATCAGAGCGGTCCAGCTCAAAGAGCTCGTCGGCACCTCGTCCGGCGGCGGCAAAGACGATGTCACGAGCTGGCACTTCCACTACACGGCGTTTCTATCGCGCACCGGCGCGAAGACGCTCAAGCTCGACTTCTTCAACGGCAAGCAGTTGTCGGCTGATCAGCGGCTGTCCGATGTCGATCCCAAGAACACCGTGCTGTCCGGCGACATCTCGATCGACGAAGACCAAGGCCTCAACAAGGGCCGCACCTATACCGTCCAGCTCATCACCGACAACGACCAGGTCGTGTGCTCGACGCAGCTGACGATGAAGTAACCCGTTACCCGAGCGTCTGGGCCGCCGCGACGATCGCAGCGGACGTGATGCCGAGCTTCTCGAGCACGATCTCGCCCGGAGCCGACGCGCCGTAGTGATCGATGCCGATCGCGATGCCGCGGTCGCCGATGTACTCGCGCCAGCCCATCGTGACGCCGGCTTCGATCGAGATCCGTTGCCAGCGCGCGCGAGGCAAGACTTGCTCGCGATATGCGGCGTCCTGGGCGGCGAACAGCTCCCAACACGGCAGCGACACGACGCGCGCCGCGATCTTCAGCTTCGCGAGCTCGTCGCGCGCCGCGACCGCGACCGAGACCTCGGAGCCGGTCGCGATGATGATCGACGTCTCCGCCGTCGGCGAGCACGTAACCGCCGCGCTCGGCACCCGGTGCGCCGGGCTTCGTCACGATCGGCAGATCCTGGCGCGATAGCACGAGCGCGGTCGGCCCGTCGGTTCGGGACAGCGCGTACCGCCACGCCGCGGTCGTCTCGTTGCCGTCCGCCGGCCGGAACACCGCAGAGCTGCGGCATCGCGCGCAGCGCCATCAGGTGCTCCACCGGCTGGTGCGTCGGGCCGTCTTCGCCGAGACCGACCGAGTCGTGCGTCCACACGTAGATCACCGGCTGCTTGTTGAGCGCCGCGATCCGCACCGGCGGGCGCATGTAGTCGGAGAACACGAAGAACGTCGAGACGTAGGGGCGAACGCCGCCGTGATAGTGCAGGCCGTTGCCGATCGCGCCCATCGCGTGCTCGCGAATGCCGAACCGCAAGTTGCGCCCGGCGCCCGGCTTCTCGTAGTCGCCGCCCTTCACGATCGTCTTGGTCGAGCCACCGAGGTCGGCGTCGCCACCGAGCAGCCACGGGACTGCGCTCGGCGAGCACGGCCATGATCTTGCCGCCGGCGCTGCGCGTCGCGATCGGCTTGTCGAACGCGCGGGAGGTCATCGCCCCAGCCCGCCGGCAGCTTGCCCGCGATCGCGAGCTCGAGCTGTGCCGCCAGCTCGGGATGCGTCCTGCTTGTACGCCGCGAACCGCTTGCGTCCAGGCCGCGCGTGCGGTCTCGCCCTTGCCGACCGCCTCGCCCATGTGGGCCCGCACGTCGTCGGGGACGTAGAACGACTTTTTCGGATCCCAGCCGAGCGCGACCTTCGTGGCGGCGACCTCGTCGACCCCGAGCGGCGAGCCGTGCGCCGCGCTCGTGCCGGCCTTTTTCGGCGAGCCGAAGCCGATCGTCGTGTGGATGATGATCATCGACGGCCGCTTCGTCTCGGCATTCGCCGCGGTGATCGCGCGGTCGATCGCGTCGACATCGTGATCGCCGTCCTCGACGTGCTGGACGTGCCAGCCGTACCCGGCGTAGCGCGCCCCGACGTCCTCGTCCATCGAGATGATCGAGCGGCCCGTCGAGCGTGACGTTGTTCGCGTCGTACATGTAGCAAAGCTTGCCGAGGCCGAGGTGGCCCGCGATGCTCGCGGCTTCGTGCGAGATGCCTTCCATCATGTCGCCGTCGGACACCAGCGCGTAGGTGCGGTGATCGATGATCGTATGGCCGGGGCGATTGAAGTACGTCGCGAGGTAGCGCTCCGCGATCGCCATGCCGACCGCGTTCGCGGTGCCTTGACCGAGCGGACCGGTCGTCGCCTCGACGCCGGTCGTGTGATGCCACTCCGGGTGACCCGGCGTGCTGCGTGCCCCACTGCCGGAAGCTGCTTCGAGATCCGACATCGGGAAGTCGTAGCCGGTGAGATGCAACATCGCGTAGAGCAACGCGGAGCCGTGGCCGGCCGACAACACGAAGCGATCGCGATCGAACCAGGTCGGCGCGTGCGGGTCGTGCTTCAGGTGGCGCTGCCACAACGCGTACGCCATCGGTGCGCAGCCGAGCGGCAGTCCGGGATGTCCGGAGTTCGCTTTCTGGACGGCGTCGATCGCGAGGGTTCGGATCGTGTTGATCGACAGCGTCGTAAGGTCGGTGCTCATCGCGAGCCAAACCTAGCATGGTGATACGCTCGCCGTGGATGCTGACGACCCCTCGGTGCGCGGCTCGATTCGCGATCGCGCTCGCGGCGTGCGGCGGGAGTCGAGTGCCACCGCCAACTCCCGCATCCGCGGTCGTGCCGCGCACCGCGAAGCCTCCGCTCGGCCCGGACGCGCACGAGCCCGAGCTCTATCCGCCCGCGTGGAAGACCGTCGGCGTCGGCCAGACCATCAGCTTCTCGACGTCGGTGATCGATCAGGACCTCGACGTCACCTCCGCGACGCTCGCGAAGCATCCGGCCTCGGCGACGTTCGATCCGATCACGCAGACCGTGACGTGGACGCCGACCGCCGCGGATCGACCCGCCGCGTCGTTCACCGTCGCGATCGCGCAACCGGAGCGCGGCAAGACGCTCGAGCGCACGTTCTCGATCGCGGTCGCCGCGACGCCGCAGCCGGCGCCGACCGCGCCGGTACAGAGCCCGTTGATCGAGACGCTGCTGCTGATCCGCCAGCCCGAGCGACTCGCGCAGGTCAACCACGACTGGCCGATCGATCGCCTGCTCGAGGTCGGCGCCGCGACGTTCGCGCTGCAGTTCCCCGACGCGAAGCGCAAGCTGCTGCGGACCACGCTCGACGGCGCGACCGCATACAAGCAGATGCTGACTGGGCTCGCCCAGGTCCAGCGCAACCCGCGGCTCGATCCGGCATCACCGCAGTTCGACCGCGCCGCGTTCGGCGATGCGAAGAGCTGGAAGATCGTCGCGTTCCGGCCGCGCATCGACAAGCAGTGGTCCGAGCTGCGCGTCGTGTATCGCGCGATGAACGCGCCCGAGCCGGTGTTCGCGATGTTCCGGCTCCGCCCGGTCGTCGAATACGTGCCCGCGCTGCCGCGCCCCGGCGACGAGCTCGACGCGGACAACCAGGTGTTCCTCGCGATGGTCGCGAAGCGCTTGATGAAGGCGGGCGGCCCGAATCCGGCGTTCGACGAGGACATCGCCGGCCACGCCGCGGCGGTGTCGAGGTTGCTGACCGACGTCATGACCTACGACGCGACGACGACCGCGAAGTATCGCCACGGCTTCCTGATCGGTCTCGCGATGGAAGCGCGGATGGGCGGCGGCTCGGTGCGCGACGCGGCCGGGCACTACGTGTCGGGCGACGGCTGGGGATGGAGCGCGATGAAGCCGTTCCAGACCGCCGACGGTACCGGCCAGGCCTACGTCAACATCGCGATTCCCGGGTTCTGGACCGACCTCGTCCCGGGCAAGGCACGCACACACGATCTGCCGTGGCAGCCGAGATGCGCGCCCCGGTTCGACGTGAACAGTCCGGATCACGTCCCGGGCTACGACGCCCTGTGCCGCAAGACGATGGGCCTCGTCGATCTTCCCGAGCTGGTCAACGGCAAGATCGCGAACGGCAAGCTCGACGCGACGAACCTCTACGTCCGGCACAAGCAGACGTTCATGGTCGACCACCTCCCGCTCGCCGACGGTCGCCGCGATGTCGGCGAAGAGAACGGCATGACGTGCTCGCAGTGCCACATTCGCAACTTCGGCATGCACGACTGGCGGGATCCGGCGACCAACGATCCCGACGCCGGCACGCCGAAGGCGCTGAACCACGCGCTGCCGACCGTCGACTTCCAGATCATTCCAACCACGACCTGGGAGCCGTTCACGCTCGAGTTCCTCGACTACCAGGAGTGTCGCGCGAAGATGATGCTCGAGCTGTACCTGGGTGCCGACGCCGCGAGGCACCTGACCTGCCCGCTCGCCAACCGATGACCAAGCTCCCGGTCCTCAAGGCGGCGGGCCCGCGCGGGGGCGCGACGGCGTTCACCGATAGCGGCGCGGCTCCTCGCTGGGTCACGGCCGCGCGGATCGTGATGCTGGTCGCGTTCGGGGCGACGATCCCCGCGGTGCTCGGGCTGCGGCACGGCAATCGGGCGGTGTGGACCGTCGCGCTCGCCGCGCTGCCGATGTTCTGGACGGTCACCGGCTATCACGTGTGGCGGCGGATCTGCCCGCTCGCCGTCGTGGGACAGACCGGTCGGCTGCTCGGCCGCCCCGGTACGCGGAAGGTCGGCGAGTGGCTCGCGGCGAACTACTTGGTCGTCCAGCTCGGGTTCATGATCGCGTGTCTCACGCTGCGGCTCGTCGCGACCAACGGCGGCGACCGCTGGCTCGCCGGATTCCTCGGCGGGATCGCGGGGTGCGCGCTCGTCACGTCGTTCATCTACGGCGGCAAGACCTGGTGCAACTTCCTGTGCCCGATCGGCATGGTCGAGAAGATCCACACCGAGCCGGCGCGCTCGGCGATAGGTGCCGACTCGCTGACCTCGCAGTGCATGCCGTGCGTCGCGTGCAAGAAACACTGCCCGGACATCGATCTCGAGCAGGGCTACTGGAAGGAAGCCGGCGACGGGTCGCGCCGGATCGCGTACTTCGCGTGGCCGGGCGTCGTCGTCGGGTTCTACCTCTACTTCTATCTCGTCAGCGGCGGCTGGGACTACTACTTCTCCGGCGCGTGGGCGTACGAGCGCGCGCTGCCGCTCGCGACCGGAGCGGGCTGGTGGTTCGCGACCGCGGTGCCGCGCATCGTCGCCGCGCCGGTGACGCTGGTCGCGTTCGGCGGCGCGAGCTTCGCGCTGTTCGCCGCGATCGAGGCGATGGCGCGTTCGGCGTGGCGCCGCGGCCATCCCGGTGTGACCGACGACGCGCAGGCGCGAGCCCGGATCCGGCACGTCCTGCTGGCGGTCGCCGGCTTCGTCGCGTTCGACGCGTTCTATTTGTTCGCGGGCCGGCCCACGTTGCGCGAGCTACCGCCGTGGCTCGTCGCGGGCTGGAACATCGCGGTGGTCGTCGCGTCGATCGCGATGCTGCTCCGCCGCATCGGTGGGCGCGAGCAGCTACGGCCGCTAGGGATTCGGCGTGCCCGGGCGGATCTTCGAAGCGCTCATCCGCTTCGATGAGGCCGCCGGGTCGTACGGGTCGAGCTCGACCACGAATCGCGCGCCGGGCCGAGCATCCTCGACCCACACGCGACCGCCCATCGCCTCGACCTGGCTCCTCACGATCGCGAGGCCGAGGCCGGAGCCGCCGCGATCGCGACTGCGCCCGGCGTCGAGCCGATAGAACCGCTCGAACACCCGCTCCTCGTGGCCGCGCGGGATCCCCGGACCGCGGTCGCTGATCGCGAGCCGGATCTTCTTGCCGTCGCGCACCGCACTCACGCCGACCGGGGTGTCGCCGCCGTACTTGACCGCGTTGTCGATCAGGTTCTGGACGACGTGATCGAGCCCATCGCGCGTGCCGAGCACCTCGAGCGCGGGCGCGACATCGATCGAGATCTGCGCGCTCGGGGTGACGCCCTTCGCGGTCCGCACCGCGTCCTGCACGACCTCGACGAGCGCGATCGCGACGCGATCGCCGACGACCGCCTCGCGACCGCCGAGTTGTTCGAGCACGAGCAGATCCGAGACCAGGCCGGCGATGCGCTGCGCGTTGCGGTGGATCGTCTGCAAGAACTCGCGCGACGTATCGCTGTCGACGCCGGCGCCGAGCAGCGTCTCGGCGTAGCCCGAGATCGAGGTGACCGGCGTGCGCAGCTCGTGCGCGGCGTTCGACAGGAAACCCTGGCGCACTGCCTCGGCAGCGCGCAGCGCGGTGACGTCGTAGAGCACGACGATGACCGCTCCGGCTTGCAACGGACGAGCCGCCGCGCGCACGGTGCGGCCGACGAGCTCGAGCTCGTCGTCGGCTTGCTCGCCCTTTTCGGCGCGCGCGACGAGCTTCGCGAGCGGCGCTGGCAACGGCCCTTCGCCGACGAGCGGCTGCGCGGCTTCGTTGACGAGCGTCAAGGCACCACCGGGCGCGACCACGACCACGCCCTCGACCAGAGCTCCGACCACGACCGATTGCAAGTCGCGCTGCTCGGTGAGCTCGGCGATCCGCGCTTTGATCTCGCCAGCCATCTGCATCATCGCGCGCGCGAGCACGCCGAAGTCGCCGCCGGCGGCGAGCGCCGCGGTCGGCGGTGGCGCATCGAACTGGCCCGCCGCGAGTCGCTCGGCGGTCAGCGTCACCGAGCGAATCGGCCGCGTGATCGCGCGAACGAACACCCACGATAACAACAGCGAGCCGACGAACCCGACGCCAAAGCCGACGAGCAAGCGCGCCCGCATCCGCGCGCGGGCCTCGGCGATGTCCCCGATCGGGACCGCGAGCCGGACCACCGCGCCCGCTCCGGCCGGGACCGCGAGCAGGTACTGCGGCGGCTCGTCGGGCGTCAGCGAGCGCTGCGCGCGTCCGGTCGCGCCGGTCCGCGCCTGGGCGACCTCTTCGGCGTCGCCGATCGGTCTGCCGACCGCACCGCGATCGGCCGAGTCCCCGGTGATCATCCCGTCGGCGCCGACGATCGTGATCCGGGTCCCCGTGACATCGGCGAGCTCCTGCGCGAGCTGCGCCGGGTTGCCCTCTTTCGCGAGCCACTCGGCGACCGCGCGGCCTTGCTTCGCGAGCCGCGTGTCGAGGCCGGCGACGAGGTCGCCGGCGAGCGTGCGCTCGATCCCGAAGAGCGTCGCCGTTCCGCCGAGCACGACCGCCACGAAGAACGTGACGAGCAGCCGATAGCGGAGGGTCTTACGCATCGCGCCGAGCGCGATAGCCAAACCCGTGCACCGTCTCGATCACTTCGGACGCGGTGCCGAGGCTGACGCGCAGCCGGCGCACGTGGACATCGACCGTCCGCGTGTTGATGTCGCCGCGCATCTCCCACACCTGCTCGAGCAGCTCCTCGCGCGAGAACACGCGGCCGGGATCGCCGACGAGCAACTGCAACAGCTTGTACTCGAGCGGGCGCAGCTGGGTCGGCGCACCGTCGATCTTGACGTCGTGGGTGACCGGATCGAGCTCGATCGGACCGACCTTGAGCAGACCCGTGGCGTCGCTCGACGTCGGCCGCGCCTTGCGCTCGGCGATGCGATTCGCGAGCGCGGTCACGCGCAACACGACCTCGCGCACGTTGAACGGCTTGACGACGTAGTCGTCGGCGCCGACCTCGAGGCCCAGGATCCGATCCTCGGCCTCGCCCTTCGCGGTCAGCATCAGCACGCCGACGTCATTGAGCTTCGCGTCGCCGCGGATCTCCTTGCACACGTCGTAGCCAGACGCGTCGGGCAACATCAGGTCGAGCACGACGACGTCCGGGATCTGCGCGCGAGCGGCCGCGAGCCCTTCGGCGCCGGTGCCGGCGGATACGACGGTGAAGCCCGCGCTTTGCAGGTTGAACTCCACCAATCGAGCGACATCGCGCTCGTCCTCGATGATCACCACCCGGCGTTCCATCCCTAGGTTATACATCGTAGGCTCGGCCGCGTGCGTGGCTCTGCGGCCTTCGTCCTGTTCGCGGCCTGCTCGTCACACGCGGACCGCCACACCGTCCGGGTCGCGGCGGCGGCGGATCTGGCGCAGGCGCTGCCCGCGGTCGCTCGCGCGTTCACCCAGAAGACCGGGATCACTCCACTGTTCGACTTCCAGTCGAGCGGCGTGCTCGCGAAGCAGATCGAGGCCGGCGCGCCGTACGCGCTGTTCGCCGCGGCGAGCCGGACGTACGTCGATCAGGTGATCGCGAGCGGCAAGTGCGATGCCTCGACCGCGCAATCGTACTCGCGCGGCACGCTCGTCGTGTGGACGAAGTCGGGGCCGGCTCCCACGCTCGCCGACCTCGCCGACGATCGATTCAAGCGCATCGCGATCGCGAACCCGGATCACGCGCCGTATGGCCACGCCGCGGTGCAGGCGCTGAAGAAGGCGAACCTCTACGATCGCGTCCACGAGCGGCTCGTGATCGCGGAGAACGTGCAGACCGCGATGACGTTCGCGCAGCAAGGCAGCGCCGATGTCGCGATCGTCGCGCTCGCGCTCGCGATCGGCGATGGCAGCGGCGGCTATACGGTCGTCGATCCCGCGCTGTATCCGCCGCTCGATCAGGCGCTCGTCGTGTGCGGCACCGGCGCCGACGCGGCGGCCGGCCTCCAGCTCGCGCAGTACATCGAGTCCGCGGAAGGCAAGGCGATCCTCGCGCGCTACGGGTTCACGCCATGAGGCCCGAGACGCTCGCGATCAAGACCGGCCACGCGGCGAACGCGGTGGTGCCGAACATCGAGCTCGCGACGACGTATCCGCGCGACGCCAGCTACGCGCTGCCCGATGGCCGCGACTACATCCGCGACAAGGCCGCGACTCCGATGTACGCGGAACAAGTATTGGTCGCGCTCGAGCGCGGCGCGGCGGCGATGGTGTTCGCGTCGGGGATGGCGGCGGCGACCGCGGCGATTCGCGCGACGTGCAAGCCCGGCGATCACGTCGTATTCCCGCGTGCCGGCTACTACGCGCTGCGCGAGTGGCTGCGCAAGTTCGCGGCGCGCTGGCAGCTCAGCGTCGACTTCACCGCCGAGCCGATCGCGGCGTTGCGACCGGGCGCGACGCGGCTCGTGTGGATCGAGACCCCGGCGAACCCGACGTGGGAGGTCACCGACATCGCGGCGGTCGCGACCGCGGCGCACGCGGCCGGTGCGCGCGTCTATGTCGACTCGACGTGCGCGACGCCGGTCCACACGCGCGCGCTCGAGCTCGGCGCCGACCTCGTCCTGCACGCGGCGACGAAGTATCTCGCCGGCCACTCCGACGTCCTCGCCGGCGCGCTCGTCACCGCGAAGCCCGATGCCGAGTGGGCCGAGCTGGCGCAACTCCGGCGCGAAGAAGGTCCGTGCCTCGGCCCGGTCGAGGCGTACTTGTTGTTGCGCGGGATGCGGACGCTGTTCGTGCGGGTCGCCAGGCAGAGCGCGACCGCGCTGTCGCTCGCGCGCCGGTTGTCGGCGCTGCCCGGCGTCACCGTGCGCTATCCCGGGCTGCGATCGCATCCGCAGCACGCGATCGCCGCGCGCCAGATGACCGGCGGGTTCGGCGGCATGCTGTCGATCGAGACCGGCGGTGGTGCGGCGCGCGCGCTCGCGGTGGTCGGCAAGCTGGAGATCTGGGTGCCGGCGACGTCGCTCGGCGGTGTCGAGAGTCTGGTCGAGCATCGCGTCACGGTCGAAGGCCCCGCCAGCCCGACGCCAGCGGACTTGCTGCGGCTGTCGGTCGGGCTCGAGCACGAGGACGATCTCTACGACGATCTCGTCGCGGCGCTGTCGTGAACCTGAGGATCGCGACGTGCGCGGCGCTGCCCGAGGTCGACAACGACGCGGCGCCACTCGCCGCCGCGCTCGCCGCCGCCGGCATCGCGGCGCCGGTCCTCGCGTGGGATGACCCGAGCGTCGACTGGGATGCGCCGATCCCGACCCTGCTGCGCTCGACGTGGAACTACGCGCTGGACCCGCCCGCGTTCCTCGCGTGGATCGATCGCGCGAGCCGCGCCGCGCCGCTGTGGAACCCGCCGCACGTCGTGCGCGCGAACGTCCACAAGAGGTACCTGCTCGAGCTCGCCGCGCGCGGCGTGGCGACCGCAGCGACGACGCTGGTCGAGCGCGGTGGTGCGGCGGCGGCCGTCATCCCGGCCGGCAAGATCGTGATCAAGCCCGAGGTCGGCGCCGGCTCGCTCGGCGCGAAGGTGTTCGAGGACGACGACGCAGCCGCTCGCGCTCACCTCCGCGAGCTCACCGCGTGCGGCGCGGCGCTGATCCAGCCATACATCGCCTCGGTCGACGACTACGGCGAGCGATCGCTGATCTGGGTCGACGGCGCGATCACGCACGCGATCCGCAAGACCCCGCGGTTCGCCGGCGATCCCGAACGCGTCGATGGTCCGATGGCGATCGCCGACGACGAACGCGCCGTCGCGATCGCCGCGGTCGCGCCGTTCGCCGCCGACATCCTCTACGCGCGGATCGACCTGGCGCGCGACCCGGCCGGCCGCCCGCTGGTCATGGAGCTCGAGATGATCGAGCCGTCTCTGTTCTTCACGTACGGCCCCGAGGCACTCGATCGGCTAGTTCGCCGGCTGCGCGAGCTGCTGCGCTAGCCGCGCGATCGCATCGATCGTCCACGCACCGTACCAGAACAGATCCTTGCCGGACACGCGCACCACCCGCGCGCTCGGCGCCGCGGCGTGCAACACCGCTTCGTCCGCGGCGGAGAACCCGTGCGGCTCGTCGGGCAGCACGATCAGCTCGGGGGCGCGGGCGCGCAGCTCGTCGAGCGTGATCCGGGGATAGCGCTGATCGCGTCCGCCCGGATCGATCGCCGCCGCCTTGCCGAGATCGGCGGCGAGTGGATACAGCCGCTGGCGTTCGCCGAACGCGTTCGCGACCCCGGCATGGGCGAGCACGTCGGAGCCGAACGTGTCGGCGTTGATCGTCATCAGCGGATCCATCCAGATCGGCACGAACGCGCGCGCGCGGGCCGGCGGCGGCTCCGCCGGGACCTCCAGGCTGCGCCGGATCAGGTCGCGCGCCGCCGGATCGTCGGACACCCCGAGCGCGCGGGCCAGCCGCGCGAGATGAGCGAGCCCCTGCCCGACTCGGCGCGGCAACGACACCAGCAGCGGCACCCGACCGGCGAGCGCCTCGAGCGGCTTGCGCGCGTTCTCCTCTTGGTTCGCGATGACGAGATCGGGCGCGAGCGCGACGACCGCCTCGACGTCGACGTCCTTCGTGCCACCGACCGTCGCGACGCCGGGCGCCTCGCAGTAGGTCGTCACGCCGACCAGCCGCGAACGGGCCCCGAGCGCGATCACGCTATGCGTGTCGCTCGGCACGAGCGACACGACGCGCTCGGGCGGACGAGCGAAGCGCAGCGCGCGGCCGAGGTCGTCGGTGACAGTCGTCGTCGGCACGTGCCGCGTATACCATCGTGCTAAGGTCGCGACGTGGCGAAGTCCACCGAGGATCCCCTGGTCGCGCAGGCGTTCGACCGGCAGAAGCACGAGGACCTCGCGCGTGCGATCAAGGACCTGTCGGCCGACGAGGCGGAGTTCTTCCTGCGCAAGCTCGAAGCGGCGATCCGCAAGCGCAAGATCCAGATCACGGGCTACCTCGTCGCGATGGGGGTGTGGGCGATCGGCATGGTGTTCGCCCTCGCCTACTTCGGGATCGCGTCCGGGTTCGTCGGCTGGGCGTTCCTCGCGCCGTTTGGCGGGGTCGGGCTCGTGTTGTGGGCGTTCGGCAAGTGGGGCGAGCGCGTCGGACGCGCGGCCGATCTGAAGCCGCCTCCGAAGCCATAGGCCGCTAGGAGCGGCACAAGGTGGGTCCCGACGCGCTGGGGGCTTCACCCACCTAGAACAAATCCGTGACATCGAGCGATGAAAAGCTCGAGTTCGGCAACCACGTCGTACGGTCTCTCCGCGAGAGCTCATGCGCCGCGCCATCGTCATCGCTTCGTTCGCAATCGCCGGCTCGGCGACCGCTCAGCCGAGCCCGCCGCCGCACTGCGACGTCACGATCGCGCACGCACCCGACGAAGTCCGCGCCGAGATCGAAGGCTGGCTCGCCCAGGAGACGCGATGCAGCCTCGCCCTCGAAGTCCGAGTCGTGCCGAGCGAGGGCGGCTACTACCTGTTCGCGCGCGACGCACTCGGCCGGGTCCGCGAACGCGTCGTGCCCGACGCCGCGAGCGCCGGCGTGCTGGTCGCGAGCTGGGCCGCGTCGGACGGGTTCAGCGCGCCGACGCCGGTCGAGAGCCTGCCGCAGCCATCACCGACCACGTTCACGCCAGCGCCGCCATCCTCGCCGATCTACGTCGAGCGCGTGACGAGCTCGCGCACCGCGTCGCCGCGCTGGGTCAGCGCGAGCGCGTTCACCTCGACGCTCAGCGGCCCGGGTGGTCGGCTCGATGTCGATGTCGCCCGCTGGGGCGCGTACGCGCTCGGCGCGGCGTTCGGAGCGTCGCACACCACGCGGTTCGAGATGCAGCTGCCGATCGACGGCATCATGACGACGACGAGCTTCGACGTACTCGTGATGGCGTCGGCGACGGCGACGTATCACGGTTGGCGATTGCGCGGCGGATTCGGCATCGGGGCGCGGGTCGAGCAGGCTGCGGTCAACGACTTCGGGCTCGACGCCGAGCCAAGCGATCTCAGCTCGAGCGGGGTTGCCGCCTTGGCGAGCGCGACGTTGTTCGTCGGCCGCGACGTCGGCGCTCATTGGGGCATCGACGCGGGTCTCATCGGGGCGATGTACGACGAGCAAATGCACGTGATCATCGGCGGCGCCGATCGCGTGTTCGACCTGCGCGGACCCGAGCTGTCATTCGCCGTCGCGCTCCGCCACACGATGTGACGCCATGACCGAGCTCACCATCGCCCTCGCGCTCGCGCTCGCCGCCGGATCGGCGGGCGCCGATCCGATCAGCCACTGCGCGGTCACGATCGCGCGCGCTCCCGAGGCGATCCGCGGCGATGTCGAAGCGGCGCTCGCACGCGAGCGTACGTGCGCGATTCCGCTCGAGGTCCGGATCATCGAGACCGACGGTGGATATTACGTCTTCGCACGCGATCCGCGCGGTCGCGTCCGCGAGCACGTCGCACCCGACGCCAGGAGCATCGGCGTGCTGGTCGCGAGCTGGGCGGCCGACGACGACGTTGCCCCGACCGCTCAGCCCGCAGCGGATGTCCCGTTCCGCGCGCCGGCAGAGGCTCCTCCCGCGGTCGCGCTATCGAACGCGCCGGCCGTCGCGGGTGCGCCGCCGCCCGCGCGCTGGCTCGCGTTCACGGTCGCGACCGGAGTCGTCGGTTACGGCGCTCGGCTCGATGTCGACCTATGGCACCGCGGCGGGCTCGCGTTCGGTGCAGCGGGCGCGGTCGAGGATACGAAGATCGAGTACATCGGCGGCGACGACGTCTTGGCGATCCAGACCCACGACTACCGCGGGCTCGCGACCGGCTCGTACTCGGCGACGTGGCACGGCTGGCGGGCGCGCGCCGAGCTCGCGGCCGGCTTCGCGGTGGTCGACGCGGCGCTCACCTCGCTCGATCTCACCGGCGCGATGCCGACGACCACAGGCTCGACCGCGGTGTTCCCGACGATCGACGGTCAACTGTTGGTCGGCTACAACCTCAGCGACCAGTGGGGGCTCGACATCGGCGTGATCTCGGAGCTCTACGCCCGGACCTATCACTTCGTCGGCAGCGACCTGCAGCTACCGCCTTGGGAGCTCGCGCCGGTCACCACGGTATCGACGCCGACGTTCGACTGGAAGCTCGCGGTGTCGTTGCGGCGGTCGCTGTGAAGGCAGGCAAGCTGCTCCAGCTGCGGCCGGAGGCGCGCGCCGACTCGCTGTCCGATCAGCTGTCTGATGTCGGCATGGTCGCGGCGTGTGCAGCCGGCGATCGAGCGGCGCGCTCGCTGTTGTTCGAACGCCACGCCGACGCGGTGCATCGCTTCGTCTCGCACATGCGCGGTGCGGACGCCGACGAGGTCGACGATCTCGTCCAGGTCACGTTCTTGCGCGCGTTCGATGCGGCGAAGCGGTTTCGCGGCGCGACCGCTCACTCGTGGCTGTTCGGCATCGCCGCGAACGTCGTGAAGGAGTACGCGCGCAAAGAGATCCGCCGCAAGCGGGCGCTGGGCTTGGTCGCCGAGGACCTCCCGGGTATCGCATCCCCGTGCGATCCGACGCTGGCTCGCCTGCCCGACGCGATCGCGGCGCTGCGCCACGAGTTGCGCGCGGCGTTCGTGCTCGTCGACCTCGAAGGCGAACGCGGCGTCGACGCGGCAGCCGCGCTCGGCATCCCGCAAGGCACGTTATGGCGACACGTGTTCGAGGCTCGGACCGCCTTGCGCCGCGAGCTCGCCGGAGACCAGTCATGACGTGCCCGAGCGCGCCAAGGCTCGCCGCCGCCGCGTCCGGCGAAGATCCACGCGCCGCACTCCACGCGATGCGCTGCACCCGTTGTCATCCGCTGCTCGATGCGCAGCTCGAAGTCATCGCGCTCGCCCGGCAGACGATCGCGCCGGCGCTCGTCGGCTCGCGCCGCGCACGGCTTGCGGCGTCGATCCTGTCCGACGCGCCCGCGTTCGAGGCCGCCCCGCGCGTTCGTCGCCGCTTCGCGTTCGCGGCGATCGCCGCTGCCGCCGCCGCCGCGGTTGGCTTCTACCTGATGCGCGGCTCGGATCAGCCGGCGAGCGTAGTGTCGACGCCGACGATCGCGATCGCGCGTCGCGATCCTGCACCACCCGTTGCCGTCGCACCATCGGTGCCGAGCCCCCCGCGCGCGCCGAACCGCGCCCCGAGGGTCGCGTCGCCGCGCTCTGTCCCGCTGCCGCCGCCGGCCTCGCTCGCGGCTGGCGATGCTCAGCTCACGCGCAGCTCGATCGACGGCGTCGATACGATCGAGCTGCGCGACGGCACGATCGAGCTCGATACCCGTGACCGAGCCCCGGCGACCGCCACCGCGAACGGCACGACGATCGCGATCGCGGGCCGCACCGAGATCGTGGCGCACGGCGGCGTCATCGTGTCGGCACGCGTGTTCGCGGGGACCGCCGAGATCCGCGCGGGCGGCGAGCGCACTTCGATCGAGACCGGCGAGATCTGGACGCCGCCGGCCGGTCCAGCGAGCTCGCTCGCCGCGTTCCGCGCGGGCTGGCAAGCGTTGCGCGCCGAGCGCTTCCCCGATGCGATCGCTGCGTTCGATCTCGCGATCGATCCGGTCGTGGTCGAGGACGCCGTGTTCTGGGCCGCCGTCGCAGCCGAACGTGCGGGGCTGCACGACGAGGCACGCCACCGTTACGCGGACTTCGTCACGCGCTTCGCGGGCTCGCCGCGCGTCGACGCCGCCCGCGCTGCGCTCGATCGCCTGCGCTGAGCGTTTTCGACGCAGCTCGCCGCGAGCCGGGGTATGCTCGCGCCATGGGGAACTCCGCCCGCGTCGTCCGGATCGCGAGCCTCGTGCTGGGGCTCGGCGGGGTCACGGCGTGCAGCCACAAGAGCGGCGCGAAACAAGACGGCCCGAAGCCCGGTGACTCCGGTCCGACGGTCGACGGTCCCGCCGCGCTCGCCTGTACCACGACGTCCGGGACGACCATCTCGGTCCGCAAGATCGGCACCGTGCAGGGCCGCGCGCTGCTCGCGACCGCGCCGCCGAACGACGGCAGGCTCTTCGTGATCGAAGACGAAGGTCGGATCCGGATCTTCGACCAGGAGCAGCTAGAAGACGCTCCGTTCCTCGACATCTCGAGCAAGGTCGTGTCCGGCGGCGAGCAGGGCCTCCTGGGCCTCGCGTTCCATCCGCAGTACGGCACGAACCACAAGTTCTACGTCGACTACACCGCGACCAACCCGGACACCGCGGACACCCAAAACCCGTGGGTCGACGTGGTCGAGGAGTACACCGCGAGCGCGACCGACATCTCGACCGCGGATCCGGCGAGCGGCAAGATCCTCCTGTCGATCCCGGACTACGCGACGAACCATAACGCCGGCATGCTCGAGTTCGGCAGCGACGGCTTCCTCTACATCTCGACCGGCGACGGTGGCGCGGGTGGCGATCCGAACCACAACGGGCAGAACACGAACGCGCTGCTCGCGAAGATCCTGCGAATCGACGTCGACAACCCGGCGAACGGGAAACCGTATGGCATCCCGGCCGACAATCCGTTCGCGACCAGCGGCGGCGCGCCGGAAGTGTTCGTCGTGGGCGTGCGCAACCCGTGGCGCTGGTCGTTCGATCGCAAGACCGGTGACATGTGGATCGGCGACGTCGGCCAGGAGATCACCGAAGAGCTCGACGTGCTGCCGGCCGGGCTACAAGGCGGCGCGAACCTCGGCTGGTCGATGTACGAAGCGAACTATTGCTGCCAGACCGACGATCCCGACCACTGCAACGACCAACCGGTCCAGGTCGCCTGCGACGCGACCGGCAAGACGTTCCCCCAGTTCACGCACGACCACACCAGCGGATGGAACGCGATCATCGGCGGCCAGGTCTATCGCGGGTCGTGCTATCCGGATCTCGATGGCATCTACTTCTTCAGCGACAGCGGCGCCGGCGCGCTCGATGAAGCGGTGCTGAACGGCGACGGCTCGCTGACCGTGACCGACCTGCCGGCGCCGACCACCGGCTGGCCGCAATCGCCCTCGAGCATCCACGCCGATTCGCGCGGCGAGCTGTACGAGACGACGACGAGCGGCGACGTCTATCACATCGAGGCAGGCCCCTGAGAGTCCGCCGCCTCGGGCTCGCCACCGGGCTCACCTACAACGTCCTCGAGTGGAATGCGGATGCGCCGGGCGACACCACGTTCGTGATGGTGCACGGATTTCTCGATCTCGCGTTCGGCTGGCACGAGGTCGCGCCGCGGCTCGGCGCGCACGTGATCGCACCCGATCTGCGCGGTCACGGCGACAGCGACTGGATCGGCGCGGGCGGCTACTACCACTACCTCGACTACATCGCCGATCTCGACGAGGTCGTGAACCGGCTCGCTCGCAAGCGGGTGATCGTCGTCGGCCATTCGATGGGCGGCGGAGTCTCGGCCTACTGGGCAGCGACTCGCGCGGACCGCCCGGCTGGGCTCGCCTTGCTCGAGGGTCTCGGCCCACCGGATCAAAGCGACGCGCCGCTGCCGAGTCGGACCGCACACTGGATCGACGGCTGGAAGATCGCGCGCAAGCCGCCCAAGCCGCTCGCGACCCTCGACGATGCCGCCGGTCGGCTGATGCGCCACGATCCCTTGCTCGACAAGGAGCTCGCGATTCGCCTCGCCGCGGCCGGCACGCGAGAGATCGAAGGCGGGCTGACGTGGAAGCACGACCCGCTGCACGCGACGATGGGTCCGTATCCGTTCCGTCGCGACCACGCCGCGCGCTACTGGCGGGCGATCACGTGCCCAGTGCTCGCGATCGATGGCGATCGCAGCTCGCTCAACCTCGCCGAGGCCGAGCGGGCGGCGCGGCGCGCCGAGATCCCGCACTGCCGCCACGCGGTGCTCGCCGGCGCCGGCCACATGATGCAGCGCCACCAACCCGGCGCGCTCGCCGATCTGCTACGAGGGCTCGCGTGAAGCCCGAACGGATCGACCGCATCGATGCCCTCGATCGCCGCGCGTTCCAGATCTTCGAGAAGGCCGACGAGCCGGTCGTGATCGTCGGCGGCGCCCGCGGTGATGCGCTCGATCGGTGGACGCCGGACTACCTGCGCGAGCGCTTCGGCGGCGTGTCGATCCGCTACAAGGTCTCGGCGACCGATCAGCATCCGAACTTTCACGCCGACTCGCTCAAGGAATCGTTCGCGACCCAGACCGGCACGTTCGGCGAGTTTCTCACCGCGATCACGACCGGCCCGCGCGAGGCGCGCTCGCACGCGCTGTTCACCGGCGACGAACAGTTCATCGTCCGCCGGCGCGACGGCGTCACGACCGAGCATCCCGAGCTCAAGGCGCTGCTCGACGATGTCGTCCAACCCGCGCTGTTCACGCCCGAGCAGCTCCACACGGTGTGGGCGTGGTTCTCCGGACCGGGCGTGCGCACGTGGTTGCACTACGACAACAACGGTTGCCACAACGTCAACCTCCAGCTCGTCGGCGACAAGACGTGCCACCTCTACGCACCCGACATGCTCGACGAGCTGCTGCCGTTCGAGCCCGGCGGTCGCAATCCGGCGCTCAACTGCAGCGCGATCGACTTCGACAAACCGCCGCCGGTGTTCGACGACCTGCTCGTGCTCGAGGCGAAGCTGCGCGCCGGCGATGCGCTGTTCATCCCCGCGTGGTGGTGGCACACGTTCCGCCACCACGGCGACTTCAACGCGAACGTGAACTACTGGTGGAAGCCCGAGACCGAGCGCGACAACCCGACGTCGCGCCGGCAAGCCAAGCTCGAACAGTTCGGCCATCGCGCGACGTGATCAGGTCGCCGCGGCGCGCATCAGCCGACTGACGCGCCGGCCTCTCCAATCGAGCGGCACCACCACCTCGAACGTCGAGCCCTTGCCGACCACCGACTCGAGCTCGACCGTCGCGCCGAGGAGCTCGGTCAGCTTCGCGACCAGCGCGAGCCCGAGGCCGACGCCGCCGTAGCCGCGCTCGTCGCCGCTCGTCGCCTGGCGAAATGGCTCGAAGATCTTCTCGCGATCCTCGGGCGCGATGCCGATCCCGGTGTCCTCGACCGACAGCGCGATCGCCTCGCCGCGCTGGACGGCACGCAGCGTGACCTTGCCGCCCTCGGGCGTGAACTTCACCGCGTTCGCGAGCAGGTTGACCAAGACGTGTGCGAGCCAGCGGTCGTCGGTCTGTGCGAACGGCAGATCGGGCGCGACCTCGGTCACCAGCTCGATCGGCTTGGTACCGATCATCCACGACACCGAAGCGGTGACGCGCTCGATCACCGCGGTGATATCGACCGGGCTCGGCCGCGCTTCGATCCGACCGGCTTCCGCGCGCGTCAGGTTGAGCACGTCGTCGACGAGCCCGAGCAGCGACTGCGCGCTGCGCTTGATCGATGCGCACGCCTCGCGCTGCTTGTCGGTCACCGGGCCGTACACGCCCGCGGCGATCACGTCGGCGAGACCTTGGACGCCGTGGATCGGCGTGCGCAGCTCGTGGGTCATCGACGCGACGAACTGGCTGCGCTGGGCATTGGCCGCGAGCAACTCCACGGTGCGCGCTTCGAGGTCGCGCTCTTTGACCCGCAGCGCGCGCAACACCGCGGCGGAGAACCAAGCGGGCACGCCGACGACGAGCGCGCAGTAGATCACCGCGGTCACCGCGTACCCGGCGCTCGGCGCTTGTCCGGGCGCACCCGGCACCGGCGTCGCCGGTAACACGTGGCCGGCCATGAGCCCGAGCATCGCCGCGAACAAGACGACGATCAGCCCGGCCATCAGCAGCGTGATCGCGAGGTTCGACAGCAGCGACAACACCGCGATGACGATCACGTACGTCGGCAACAGCGGGCTGTACGGACCACCCGTGAAGTAGATCGCGCCGGTCAGCACGACGACATCCGCGATCGTGTTCAGCGCCTGGGTCGCGAGCACGCCGCGATCCTTCGCCAGCGCGATCCACGCCGCGCGTGTTCGTCACCAGCTTGCCGGCGACGAGCGCGACGTACGTCCAGCGCCACGGCGTGATGTCGAACACCGAGGCGAGCAGCGCGAGCAACGCGAACCCGATGCTGATCGCGAACCCGCTCCAGATCCCGGTCCATAGCTTCGGCCGATTCGCGGGCGCCATCAGCTCCGCGAGGAACTCCGGCAGTGCCACCTAGCCCTCGCCGAGCAGCTCGCGAACCTGCGCGAGCAACTGTACGAGGTCGAACGGCTTGGACAAGTAGCCGTCGGCGAGCGTTCCGAGTTGGACGGTGCGCGTCGATTGGTCTTGGTCGGTGTAGACCGCGCTCATCAGCAAGACCGGGACGCGCTTCGTGCCGCGCGACCTGATCTCGCGCACGAGCTCGAAGCCGTTCTTGCGCGGCAGCTGGACATCGACCAGCAGCAGGTCCGGCGCCTCGCGATCGAAGCGCTCGATGCCCTCTGGCCCGGTCGACGCGCCGACCGTGTGGTAGCCGTTCGCGGCCAGAAAATCGATCAGGATCATCTGGTTGACCGGGTCATCCTCGACGACCAGGATCTTCTTCACGACGTGCTCGAGGGTATCACTCGAACCGGTTCGACGCGACCGGCCCACCGGCGCGCAAGCGCGAACGTCGACCCGTCGCCGGCGGAGGCCACGCACGCGCGACCAGCGCGGCCCACTGGTCCGGCGCGTCGGGCGCGAGATCCTCGCCGGCCAGCGCCGGACTCGCGGCGAGCTCGGCCGCGAGGCCTTCGACCGTCGCGTCCGGGGTCTCGCCCCACGGCGGCACGACGAACTGCGCGAGCAGCGTCGTGACATCGGGCGCGATCGGCGCGTCTTGCGTCCAGCCGCGCGGCGTGCGCGAACACGAGTTGTTCCGGCCGGCGCTGAGACAGCCGCGCGGCGTCGTCGGCCGAGACCTCGCGCAGGTCGTAGAGCACGACGAGCCCGGGCGCCGGCACCCCGATCGCGGGCCACGGGGCGAGCGGTAGTCCGAGGCGCGCCGCCACGGCTGTCGCGAGGACTTCGTGGCTGCGCCCCGGCGGCGCGTAGACGCACGGCGCGCCGACCGCTCGAGCGAGCGGCGCGAGGCGATCGAGACCGAACGCGATCCGCTCGACCGAGTCCTTGAGCCAGCCATAGCGGCCGCGCATCGGCGCGTCGAACCCGAACGGCGAGTGGTGCGCGAGCAGGCTGCCGCTCAACACGTAGTGCCAGCCGCGAAGATCGCGCGCATCGAGCGGGAGCACGCCGCCGACGCGTTCGGCCCGTTCGACGATCGCCTCGATCGAGGCCGCCATGCCGACGCCGTCCTCGGAGTCGGGACGCAGCGACGGCAGCGCGTCGCGGACGATCGCGAGCTCGCCGGCCATCGCGGCATTGAACGCGTAGAGGTAACGGCACAAGAAGCTGCGCTCGCGCAGCCCTGGATGGTCCTCGAGGATCGCGAGACGCGTCGCGATAAGCGAGCGCGCTCTCGAGCGCGGACATCAGCTCGCACACCACCTCTTCGCTCTCGCCGACGAGCGCGAGGCAGCGCCACAGCACGCTCGCGCCGATCGCGGGCACCCCGGCGTCGATCAGCGTGTAGCCGAGATCGTAGAGCTGATCCGGACTATCGATGTCGCGCGCGCCCGCCGCGGCGAGCTCGGCGAGCTCGGCGTGACCCTGCGGAGGCGACGAGCTCGGCGAACAGCCCGAGGTAGCGCGGCGAGCTCGGCCGGCGCCAGCTCGCGCCCGCGCGGCCAGCCGAGGCGCGCCCGCAATGCGGACAGCGCGCCGCGTTCGTCGCCCTTCCCGATCAGTGCGCTGATCTCTGCGTCGTCCATGCGCTTCCGGTTACGCGAGGTTCGCGAGCCGCAGCGACGCGTCCCACAACGCCGCGCGCACCTTGCCGTCGCGCGCGGCAGCCGACGGCGGGGTCGCGACGCCGTCGCTGAAGTAGCTGCCCGACGGCTCGGTGATCGCCTCGGTACTGGCGAGCCGAACCGAAGTGCGAGCGCCGGCCTCGACCGAGCCGCCGGCGACCGGGCCGAAGCCGTCGCGCAACAGCTTCGTGCCGACCACGCCCGGATGCAGGCTGTAGGCGACGAGGTGCGCGGGATCCTGGCGCTCGGCGAGCGTGCTCGCGTGCATGACGTTCGCGAGCTTGCTCTGCGCGTACGCGGCGTAGCCGGTCCAACCGCGCTCGAGCTGGAGATCGTCGAGGTGGATCGTGCCGCGCGTGTGCGCGACCGACGCGACGTCGATCACGCGGGAGGCGATCGCCGCCGCTCGTGCGCTCGCGACGAGCCGCGGCAGCAGCAATTCGGTCATCAAGAATGGGCCGAGGTGATTGACCGCGAAGTCGAGCTCGAGCCCGTCATCGGTCACGACTCGCTCGGTCGCGAAGATGCCGGCGTTGTTGACGACGACATGGAGCTCCGGCGCGAGCGCGAGGATCTGCTCGGCGCCGCGGCGCACCGCGGTCAGCGAGCCGAGGTCGAACGCGACGCCGTCGAGCACCGCGCCCGGCAGCTCGCCGCGCAACGCCTCGAGCGTCTGGTCGACCTTCGCCTTGCTCCGGCCGTGCGCGATCACGCGCAGTCCAGCCGCGGCGAGCGCGCGCGCGGTCTGCCGACCGATCCCGTCGGTGGCCCCGGTGACCAAAACCACGCGCTGACTCATCGCGGGGAACTTACCTCAGTAACGGTGCGAGCGCAGCGCACGAAGCGCCGCCGGTGGCACGTGCGGCGTGGCGTGCCTCGGCGCCAGCCGGCCTTGCGGCAGCGATGCGGTGACGCCGGTCCACTGTTCGAGCTCGGCGATCGCGGCACCTTCGTCGGCGGTCGACAGCGTGGCGATGTCCGAAGCGTGCGTGCCCATCGGCGCGACCAGCTCCTGCGAATTCGTCGCGCTGCCGAGCGTGAACGCGCCGCCGGTCCACGGGTCCCACTGGCCGTAGATGAAGATCAGGTCGTCGCCCGCGCCTTGCACGTAGCTATCGATGTCGTGCATCGCGGCGCCACCGTCGAATGCGGGCAGCGCCACGCCGATCGGGAACGCGCCGTCGTAGTCGCTGTCGCTATAGATCTCGTACGGCGCGAGATAGTCGGTGCCGCCGTCGGGATAGCCGAGCTGGTAGTACGCCTGATAGACATAGGCCTCGAACTCCGCCGATTGCTCGTCGTCGCTGTCCGACACCGGCGAGATCGCGCCGAGGAACGCCCAGATGTCGGCGTCGCTCGCGGTGGTCGCCGGAACGTTCGGGCAGTCCGCGACGCCGTGATACTGCCAGAACGACCACTCGAGCTGGTCGACCGCGCTCTCGACCGCCGGACCGATCGCGATCCGGGTATAGCCGTAGCCTTGGTCCGCCGCTTCGGTCGCGGCCTGCGCTTCGAGCATCGCCCGCCGGTTCTGGAGCATCTCGACCGCCAGGTCGCGGACGGCTTGGTGACACGCGGGCGTGCCGACCGCCGCGACAAACGCCGGATAGCGCTCGTCGGGTGCGCCGAACGATAGCGGCGCGACGTACGGGACGGTCCCGACGACGTCGCTCGGGTAGAACCGGCGATGAAACGCCGCGGTCATCCCGCCCTTGCTGCCGCCGGTCGTGATGAACGGTCCGCGATAGATCGTCTGGAGCGCCGCGATGATCGCGTGCTCGTCCGCCGCCATCTGCGCGATCGTCAGCTTCGACCAATCCGCGGGATCGGGACGCGACGTGCCGAAGAACCGGTGCTCGATCGAGATCTGGTTCGCCGCGAACATCTGGGTCAGCTCGACCTCGTCGTCGAGGTAGTAGTCCCAGTAGCCCGAGGTGTGGACGATCATCGGCGCGCCGACGTCGCGATGGAGCAGCGAGACCTCCTGCTGGAACGTCGCGCTGTTCGGATCGTCGTGGTCGACCGGCTGGGTGAACTCGAGCACGATGTACGTGACGCCCGGGTCCGCGGTCGGGACGGTCTGCGCGGTGACGCCGGGCAGCGCCTGGAGCGCGGCGAGGATCTGGTCGGGCCCGGGTGGCGCGTCGGGCTGCGCAGATCCGTGCTCGCCGCAGCCGGCGAGTGCCCAGGCTGCTGCCACCGCCGCTGCCAACCGCATGGGTCGAGCTTGCCACGCCGGCCGCCGCAGTGTGGTAGGCATGCGCCCCATGGCGCTCTCCGTCGGCATCGTTGGCCTCCCCAATGTGGGCAAGAGCACGGTCTTCAACGCGCTCACCGCGGGCAAGGCCGAGGCGGCGAACTATCCGTTCTGCACGATCGATCCGAACGTCGGCGTCGTGCCGGTGCCGGACGAGCGGCTCGCGAGGATCCAGAAGCACATCGCGACGCAGAAGGTCATCCCGGCGATCGTCGAGATCGTCGACATCGCCGGCCTGGTCAAGGGCGCGTCGCAGGGCGAAGGCCTCGGCAACAAGTTCCTCGCGAACATCCGCGAGACCAACGCCGTCCTGATGATGGTGCGCTGCTTCGAGGACGGCAACGTCATCCACGTCGCCGGCTCGGTCGATCCGATGCGCGACATCGACATCATCGATCTCGAGCTCGCGCTCGCCGATACCGACACGGTCGAGAAGCGCCTGAAGAAAGCGCAGAGCGCCGCGAAGAGCGGGCTCAAAGAGACCAAGGCCGAGCTCGCGATCTGCGAGAAGCTGTTCGCCCAGCTCAACGCCGGCAAGCCGGTGCGCTCGCTCGAGCTCGACGCGAACGAGCGCGCGCTGCTGCCGAGCTTCGGTCTGATGACCGCGAAGCCGGTGCTGTATTGCTGCAACGTCGGCGAGGGCGACCTGCCGAACGGCAACGCGTGGAGCGATGCGGTCAAGGCGCGCGCCGAGCGCGAGGGCGCCGGCGTCGTCGTGCTGTGCGGCAAGGTCGAGGCCGAGCTCGCCGAGCTCGGCGATGCCGATCGCAAGGAGCTGCTCGCGTCGTACGGCTTGAAAGAGCCCGCGCTCGCGATCGCTCGCGCGCGAGTGTTATCGCCTGCTCGGCTTGCAGTCGTACTTCACCGCGGGCGAGAAGGAGATCCGCGCGTGGACGGTGCGCAAGGGCGCGACGGGTCCCGAGGCCGCGGGCGTGATCCACACCGACTTCGAGAAGGGCTTCATTCGCGCGCAGGTCTACTCGGTCGAGGACCTCGAGGCGCTCGGCAGCGAGGCCGCGATCAAGTCTGCAGGCAAGCTACGCATGGAAGGCAAGGAGTATGTCGTTCAAGACGGCGATGTGATGCACTTCCTGTTCAACGTGTGAGAGCTCGCCGCGGGATCGGATTCGTCGTCGCCGCGGCGATCACGTGGGGGACGTGGAGCTGTTTCGTCCGCCCGGCGGGCGTCTCGGTCCTGATCTCGGCGCCGATCGTGTTCGCGATCATGGGGCTCGCGGCGCTGCCGCTCGCATGGCGCGAATCGAAGGCGCGGTGGGATCGCACGACAGCGTGGCTGCTCGTCGGCAACACGCTGTTCGACGCGCTCAATGTCGTGACGTTCTTCGCGGCGATGCAACACACGACGCTCGCGATCGCGGTGATGACGCACTACGCGGCCCCGGTGATCATCGCGATCGCCGCGCCGCGGATCGACAAGGTGCGAGTTGCTGGCGCGATTCCGGCGGCGCTCGTCGCCTTGGTCGGCCTCGCGATCGTGCTCGAGCCGTGGCGCGGCGGTCCGGCCGACGCTACGCACGACGCGTTCGTGGGTGGTGCGCTCGGGCTCGCGTCCGCGTTTTGCTATGCGGGCAACGTGTTCGTCGTGCGCCGGCTCGCCGAGCGGATCGGCAACGGCCGGGCGCTGGCGTTTCACTCGATCCTCGCGGCGCTCGTGCTCGCGCCGTTCGCGTGGCTCGCTTCCACCGGGCTGCGCGGGATCGCCAGCCTCGGCTTGCTGGCGATGGGCGCCGTGCTGTGTGGTACGGCGGCAGGCTACATCTACATCATCGGGCTGCGCGAGACCGGCAGCGCGCGCGCCGGCGTGCTCGCGTTCGCCGAGCCGATCGTGGTGGTCATCGTCGGCGCGCTGGTCTGGCACGAAGCGATCCATCCCGCGGCCGCGATCGGCGGCGTGCTCGTGCTCGCAGCCGGGATCCACGTCGCCCGCCAAGCGCGGTAAGCTCGAGGACCATGCCGCCGCGTGTCACGATCGCGATGCCCGCGTACAACGAGGAACGCTACATCGAGGCGTGCATCGCGAGCGTTCAGCACCAGGACTACCCGAAGGACCTGATCGAGATCCTGATCGCGGACGGTCGGTCGACCGATCGCACGCTCGAGATCCTCGCGCAGCTCGCGGAGCGCGATCCGCGGATCAAGATCGTCGACAATCCCGATCGGCTGCAAGCCGCCGGACTCGTGCGGCTCGTCAAGCAGGCGCACGGCGACATCATCGTGCGGATGGACGTGCACTGCGAGTACGCCGCGGACTATGTCCGCAAGTGTGTCGAGACGATCGAGCGCACCGGCGCCGACAACGTCGGCGGTGCCCAGCGCGCCAAGGCCAAGACGTTCTTCCAGCGCGCGTTGTGCGCCGCGCTCGCGAGCCCGCTCGGGGTCGGCGGCGCGAAGTATCGCTCGGCCGACGCCGACGGCTTCGTCGACACCGTGTTCCTCGGCGCGTTTCGTCGGCGCGTGTTCGAGACCGTCGGGATGTGGGACCCGCGCGCGATCACGAACGAGGATGCCGAGCTCAACCAGCGCATCCTCGAGTCCGGCGGCCAGATCTACTTGTCGCGCGACATCGTCGTGCACTACTTCCCGCGCGATTCGTACGCGACGCTCGCGAAACAATACTTCAAGTACGGTCGCGGTCGCGCGCGCACGCTTGATCAAGCTCGGCCGATTCCCCACGCTGCGCCCCGCCCTGCCGTTCCTGCTCGTTGCCGGCGCGGGCACGATCGCGCTGACGCCGCCGCTCTGGCCGGTCGGTCCGCTCGCATCCGCCGCCTACGCCCTCGCGACCGGCGCCGAGGCCGTCCGAGTCGGCGGCGCCCTCGGCCCCCGATCGATCGCGGCCGTGTGGGCCATGTTCCCGGTCCTCCACATCTCGCACGGCATCGGCTTCGCAGCCGGCCTCTGGCAATACCTCCGCCACCCCGACTGGCCCAAAGACCCGGAGCGCCTGCGCAAAGCCGTCCTACGCGCCGTGTAATGGTGACGCTGTCTCTTTTGTCAACTTGCCGGAGCGCGCGTGTCTCCCAACACCCTGTAATCATCTAGCTTCCGTGAGGGACGCTGTCTCTTTTGTCAACTTGCCGCCCTCAGCTCAAGACGTGCGCTCGGCCGGCTTCGATCGCGATGAGCTCGCGCGCTTGCGCCAGCTGGACCCCGCGGGCGACCCGCTCGGTGACTCGCGAATCGATCCGGCCGTAGCCGAGCAATCGGGCCGCATCGCGCACGAGGTCGGCGCTCGAGATGCCACCCGCGCGCTCGACGACGACGCGCGCCGCCGCGGCTAGCTCGGACAGCGGGACCTCGGCGATATCGCGCCGCGTGCCGGGCGCGCTGCTCGCGACGCGAACGCCGGGCAGCGTCGCCGGATCTTGATCGACGCGCCACACCACGCCCTGCTCGTCACCGAGTCGGCCGCGACCGGTGATCGCCGCCTTCACTTGGGCGGAGACCTCGGGAGTCATTCGACCGACGCCGAAGTACGCACCGACTCGCCGCGCGAGCAGATCGACGTGCATCGGCGCTTCGGCGGCGAGCACTTGCTCGACGACCTTGCCGAGCTCGGCGCCGTGGCGCGCTGCGAACATGTCGTCGGGGGCGCGCCGGCCGGCTGGAATCGCGGCGGCGACGTACGGCGCGATCGCGATCGCACCGCGGGCCAGCCGCATCGGCGTGGTCTGTGCGTTGTCGATCGAACCGCACAGCGGCGCGGGCCCGGATCCCGACGCGAGCTCGGCCGTAACCGCGGTCGGTCGCGAACCGCGAGCCGGCACCGTGCCGCGTGCGAACCGCGGAGCCGCGGTCGGTCCGGTCGCGACCCGTTTCTGGCGCAGCGCCGCGATCGCTGCGACGATCGCGCCGTGGGCGCGCTGGATCTCGCGCTCGGAGTCGTACCACCAGTCGAACGACCAGATCCGATGCGTCCGCCAGCCGAGCTGCGCGAGCTGCTGCGCGCGCAACCGGTCGCGATCGCGCGCCGACCCCGCCGACGCGTAGCCCTCGCCGTCGTGCTCGATCGCGAGCACGAACCGCGCATCGTCGTCGGGATCGACGACCGCGAGATCGAGCTTGTACGGTCCGACCCCGACGCGATGGCGCAGCGTCCAGCCTCGATCCATCAGCGCGCGCGCGATCGCTGCGGTGATCGGGCTCGCCGGCGCCGCGCCCGCGGAGCACCCGACGCCGCCACCCGCGCGCGCGAACCGCAATAGCTCGGCGAGCTCGCGATGGGCGGGCGCGTCACCGAGAGCGTCGCCGAGCTCGTCGCCGAGCGCGGCCGGATCGTGCGGCGACACGACGACCAGCTGATCTCTCGCGCGCGTGACCGCGACGTTGAGCCAGCTCTCTCCCTGCGGCATCGCGAGCGCGTCGAACGGCCCGTAGGCGGCGAGGACGATGACGTCGCGCTCGTCGCCCATCATGCGATCCGGGGTCGCGACCAAGACGTGCTCGACCCGGGCCGCTTCGAGCTTGGCTTCGAGCTCGCCGCGGATCTCCGCGGATAGCGCGACGATCGCGACCGATCGGCCGCGTCTCACGGCCTCGCCGATCGCGGCGTCGCTCGTTCCGTCGCGCCAGGAGACGCCGCGCTCGCCCGTGCGTTGCGCGGCCGGCAGCACCTGGATACGACCCGCGTACGTGCGCGTCGCGGGCAGCGCGAACAGATCCTCGTGCCGGCTGCGATAGTGAGCGCCGAGCAGCAGCACCGGCAACCCGGCGGCGATCGCGTCCGCGTAGAGCCCGGGGCCGCGCGCCGGCGAGAGCTGACGATCGTCGCCGATCACGATGACCGCGTTCGCGCGAGCGAGCGCTCCGAGCGCCGCTCCCGTCGGTAACCGCGACGCCTCGTCGAAGATCACGACATCGAACGGTGGCCGCACCGGATCGAGATGCGCAGCGACCGCCGCCGGTGTCGCGAGCACGCACGCAGCGGTTCGAGCGGCCAACGCGCGCGCGCGACCGAGCGCGAGCGTGCTGCGTTCGAGCTCGCCGAACGAGGTGATCCGCGCGTGGTGCGCCGCGCCGTCGAAGCGAGCGAGGGCCGGCCACCGCGCGAGCTCGCTATCCGCCCACCCGAGCAACGTCGCGCGCTCCCACGTCGCGGCGAGCTCGGCGGCAGCAACCTCGCCGCGATCGATCGCCGCGATCGCCGCGTGGATGCTCGCATCGACCGCCGCGCGGCGCGCGAGCTGGTAACGCACCCAGTCGGCGAGCGCTGGCGCCAGCGGCGACAACAGCTCTAGTTGGTCGCGCAGCTGGACGAGGTGATCGGCGCCGGAGCCGAGCGCCGATTCGGCGATGCCGGTCGCGGCGGCGAGCGCGGCGAGCGCGGCGCGCCAGCGCACGGTGGCAGCCGCCAGGGTCGCGAATGCGGTGAGCTCTGTGCCGGTCTCGCCCGTCGTCGCGGCGACCTGCGCGACCAACGCGCGCCACGCCGCTTGCTTCGCGGTCTCGCCGCCGTGCACGGTCACTTGATCGAACGCGCGCCGCAGCTCGCCGGCCCACGTCACCGCGGTCTCGAGGCTGCCGAGCGACGCCGCGAGCAGATCCGCGGATACCAGGTCGCCGAACCACCGCCGCGCCGGCTCGGATGCCGCGAGCAACGCCGCCCGGCACGCGCGCTCCGCGATCACCGCCTCGAGCGCGGTGACCATGGCCGCGTCGCTCTCGAGGTGACCGGCGGCGCGGACCTGCGCTCGCGCGGTGCGCAGCGCGAGGTAGCGCACTGGCGCGGCGCTGTGCGACCAGCGGCGGAGTTGCGTCCACAACGCGGACGCGTCGAGCGTCTCGCACGGGGCGACGTCGCCGAACGTCGACTCGACCTCGGTCACGAGCGCGCGATGACGCGTCGCGATCGCGAGAAACGCGGTCGGATCGCGGGGCACGTCGAGCGTGCCGACGCCGCGCGCGCGAAGCAGCGCGATCTTCTCGTCGAGATCGTCCTTCGCGCTGCGTACGGTCGTCAGCAACTCGGCGCCGGGTCGCGCCGACGCGGCAGCGAGCCGAGCGAGCTCGCCGAGCGCGACGAGCTGTTCGGGCGTCCGCGACATCAGACCGGGGACGAGCGCGGCGACCTCCGCGAGCGCGGCGGCGAGCTCGTCGACCGCGATGCGCGCTTCGCCCAACGCGGCGCTGGCCGTCGTGACGCACGCGTCGCTATCGGCGTTCAGCCGATCGACGTTCGCGGCCCGCCACGGGTGAGTCGCGACCGGCTCGACCGCAGCGGCAGCGGTCGCGAGCTCGGTGACCGCGCGCCTGCGGCGTTCGAACGTGTGGCGATCGAGCGACGGCGCATCGGCCTCGGCGAGGGCAGCGCACGGCGCGGTGCGCAGCTCGACCAGCCGACCGAGCGCGGCGTGCATCGACATGCCGAAGCCGCCAACCGCGTGCAACGCGCGAGCATAATCGTCGAGGGCGGTGCGAGCTTCGCCGAGCCGAGCCGGATCGCGCGGGCCGCGCGGTGGCTGCGCCGGGCGAGTGACTCGAGCGAGCGCCGCCGCCGGCACAGGAGCTTTGTCGAGGTTGACGCACAGGTCGCCGAGCCCGATCGCGGCGAGCCGGTCGTGCACGACGTCGAGCGCGAGCGTGCGATCGCTGACCACGAGCGCGGTCTTGCCGAGCGCCGCGCAATGCGCGATCGCGTTCGCGATCGTCTGCGACTTTCCGCTGCCCGGCGGCCCCGCAAGCACGAAGCTCTCGCCGGCGCCGATCGCGGCGATCGCGGCGATCTGACTCGCATCGGCGTCGAGCGGTGCGGTCACGCTGTCGAGCTCGGTCGGCGCCGTAAACGTCGGCCCCTCGGCCTGAGGAGTCGACCGTCCTTCGCTTCGCGCGGACAGCCGATCGATCGATCGGCCTCGGGGCGCGAGCGCTGGCGGAGTCGCGTCGCCGCACAGCCACGCGATCGGCGCGCGATCGAGCGCGGCATCATCGAGGCTATCGAGATCGCGCCGCAGGTCGTGAGCGGCAAACGACAGCGCGACCAGCCGAGCCGCGCGGTCGAGCGTCCACCCCGGCTGGGCTTCGGCGAGCGCAGCGGCCGCATCGAGTAGCGTCGCGAGATCGCCGTCGGCGCCGAGCACGTGGCCGCGTTCGGCGAGCGCTTCGACGAGCGGCTGATTGATTCGCGGCAACGCGCCGGTCGCGGCGACGAGCCTGAGCCCACCCGGCGCGCGTTGCAGCTCGACCGGCATCAGCCACAGCGGCGCGAGGGCTCCGCCGTCCCAGCCGAGCAAGCCCGCCGCGAGCCACAAGCCGTGGCTGCCTTCGGCGCGGGCATCGTCGGCGGCGCGGCGCAGCGCGCGCAGCTCGCGGGCGAGGTCGTCGGCGGCCATCGCGATCCGCAGCCGGCCGACCTCGAGCGCGCCGGCCTCCCCGGCCTCGACGACATAGCCCGAGCCCGCGGCGAGCGCGAACGAGATCCGGATCGGATCGACGCCGGCGAGCGCGAGCCCGTGGTCGCGGAGCTCGACCAGCGAGTCGCTGGCGGGATCGAGGAGTGACTGCGTCCAGGTTGCGATGCGCGCGCGCGCGGCGGGGGTCACTGCCCCAATCTGATCCTATGGGCGCGTAGCTCCAAGAATTTGGCGGTCGCCGACGAGATCCCGGTCGACGCCAGGGCGCGACGCTCCCCGGCCCCGCCGATTCGGCCGCCGGTCACCATCCGCGGTCCCGGCTCGCACTCGCTGATACGCTCGGGCGGTGACCCTCGATCGCTGGGCGCTCTCCGCCGACGTGGTGCATCTGAACCACGGCTCGTACGGCGGAGTACCGCGCGACGTGCTCGCCACCGCAACCGGATGGCGGGCTCGACTCGAAGCGGCGCCGATGAGGTTCTACGTGCTCGACTGGCAACCCGAGCTCGATCGGGCGCGCGCCGTGCTCGCCGAGTTTGTCCGGGCGCCGGACAGCCAGCTCGTGTTCGCACCGAACGCGACGACCGCGATCGCGACCGTGCTCGCGAGCCTTCGCGACCGGCTCGCCGCCGGCGACGAGCTGCTCACGACCAGCCACGCCTATCGCGCGGTCAAGAACCAGCTAGATCGCCTCGCCGGGGCGACCGGCGCACGGGTCGTGGTCGCGCCGATCGCGCTGCCGTACGATCCCGAGCAGACCGCCGCCGCGATCCTCGCCGCCGCGACGCCGCGCACGAAGCTCGCGGTGCTCGATCACATCACGTCGCCGACCGCGCTGCGCCTCCCGATCGAGCAGCTCGCGCCGGCGCTGTCCGCGCGCGGCATCGCGGTGCTGATCGACGGCGCGCACGCTCCGGGCCAGATCGAGCTCGACCTCGGCGCGCTGCTCGCGAGCGGGGTCAGCTGGTACGCCGGCAACAACCACAAGTGGCTGTGCGCGCCGAAAGCGAGCGGCTTCCTCGTCGCCGCGACGCCGGTCGCGCCGATCGTGACGTCGCACGGCGCGAGCCCGGAGTACGGTCCGGCAAATCGATGGCACGCCGAGCTCGACTGGGCCGGCACGCACGATCCGTGCGTTCACCTCACGGTGCCGACGGCCATCGCGAGCATCGCGGCGCTCGGCGGTGGCTGGCCGGACGTGATCGCGCGCAACCACGCCGCCGCGCTCGACCTGCGCGATCGCGTGATCGACGGTCTCGGTGGCACGCCGCATCGCTACCGCCTCGCGGATGATGCGTCGACCGGCGCGATGGCGGCGATCGAGATCGCCTTGCCCACCGACCTGACCCCGTTCGCGCTGCAACGCGCGCTGCTCGAGGACGGCTGGGAGGTCGCGATCGTCGACTTCGCGGCGGGACCGCTCGTCCGCATCAGTACGCACCTCTATAACGAGGCCGCCCAGGGCGATCTGCTCGCGCGCGAGCTGCATCGCCGGGGCGTGCGGCTACGCGCCGCGGTGCGCTGAGGCTCAGGGAGCTCTCAGGCCGCGCACCTTGAAGATCTGCACCGCCTGCTCGCGACCCTTGACGTGGATCTCCCCGAACGCCTCGCCTTCGATCACGCCCTTCGCGAGCTCGTGAGTCGCTTCGGAGATCAGGATGTCGGTACCGAGCTCCTTGGTCTTGGTCTCGAGCCGCGACGCGAGGTTCACCGCATCGCCGATCACCGTGTACTCCATGCGCTTCGCGCTGCCGATGTTGCCGGCGACGACCTCGCCGGTATGCAGCCCGATGCCGAACCGGAGCGTCGGTAGGCCGCGCGGCGCGAGTCGTTCGTTGAGCTTCGCGAGCGCGGCGCGCATCGCTACCGCGGCACGTGTCGCGTGGATCGCGTCGTCGCGGCGCGACACCGGCGCGCCGAACACCGCCATGATGTTGTCGCCGATGTACTTGTCGACCACGCCACCCTCGGCGATCACGCAGTCGACCATCTCGGTGAAGTACTCGTTGAGCAGGCCGACGATCTCCTGCGCGTTGCGCTTCTCGGACAGCGACGTGAAGTCGCGCAGGTCGCAGAACAGGATCGTGACCTCGAGCGTCTTGCCGCCGAGCTCGACCTCGCCTGCGAGCAGGTGAGCGACGACCGCTTCGGTCATGTACTTGCCCATCGTGGTGCGCAACTTGTCGCGCTCCTGCAGGCCGACGACCATCGCGTTGAACCCCTCGGCGAGGTCCTCGAGCTCGTCGCCGGTCTTGACCACGTCGACCTTGACGTACTCTTGCTTCTCGAGCTTGCTCATCGCGTGGTTGACGCGGGACAGCGCGCGCGACATCCGCGATGCGAGTCGCCAGCCGAACGCGATCGAGAGCAACGTCGTCGCGCTGAGGATCGCGAGCGCGAACAGCGTGTGATTACGCACGATCGTCTTGATGTCGGTGACGTCGAGCGCGGCGGTAAACCGCAGCGTGGTGTCGCCCTTCGGCATGCGCGGCGGGATGAAGCTCGCGATCGCCCAGGTGTCACCGCGAGACGACACGATCTCACCCGCGGGGGTCGCCTCGGCGAGATCGTATTTCGGGAAGCTCTCGGTCGAATAGATCAGCTGCCCGCTCTGCTGTAGCGCGAGCTCGAGCCCGAGCTTCTGCTTCGCGTTCGTGAAGTACGCGGCGTCGAGCGGCAGACACACGAGCACCGAGCCCGCCGCGCCGACCGCGCGCACGACGCCGACCGCAGGTGGTGCCGCGGGATCGGCCTCGCACCCGTGTGGCATCACCGTCCGGTGATGGGGCGGCATCGCCGGCAGCGCGGGCTGCGGATGATCGCAACCGACCGATGCGACGACCGCCCCGGTGACGTCGTAGAACACGATGTCGATGTCCGGATAGGCCTCGTGAAACGGCGCGGACAACCGGACCAGCGCCGCGGTGTCCTTCGCGAGCAGCGCCGGCTCGGTCGGGCCGAGCTCGGACAACGCACGCGAGGTCACGCGCAAGTCGAGCATGTCGTCGGCGAGCTCCTGGTCGAAGCCGTGGATCGCTTGCGGGACGCGATCATCGACCTCGTCGACGAGCTGGCGGTGCATGAAGTACGACAGCACCGGGATCACGACGAGCGCCGCGATCGCCGAGAACGCGACCAGCGCGGTCAGCTTCCGGCGAACCGTGCCTAACAGCACGCGCTAGATCTTCTTGTTGCGACGCTGCTGGAAACTGTACGGGCGATGCGACGATGTGCCCTTGTCGCCGCCGTCTCCGCCCTCGCCTTCGACCGGCGTCCCCGCGAGCGCCTCTTCGGCGCCGGGGCGGAACTTGATCGACGACAGCGGGCTCTCGGCGACGAGCACTTGGTTCTGCCGGCCGAGCACGGTCTCGGTGCCTTCGAGCTTGTCGATGTCGTCGAGGATGTCGTCGACCGTCGCGTAGCGCTCGCCGCGCGAGTCGCGGGTCATACGATCGAAGATGTCGTCGATGCCGTGCGGCAGCGTCGGGTTGATCTGCGACGGCATCGGCGAGCGCCGGCCTGGCAGCTTGCGCGTCAACAGCTCGTAGAAGATGATGCCGAGTCGCGTAGATATCGCCCTGCGGTCCCGCCGCCATCGGGTCGGAGTACAGCTCCGGCGCCATGTACGCGACGTTGCCCATCCCGACGTAGATCTGGCGAATCACCGCGTGATCGCGCTCGACGATGCGGGTGAACCCGAAGTCCGAGACCTTGACGTTGCCGTACGCGTCGATCAGCAGCTGCTCCGGCTTCATGCCCCGGTGGTAGACGCGTTGCGCGTGCGCGGCCTTGAGCGCGTGCAGCGTCTGGAGCAGATACTTGAACGCGAGCTCGACCGGAATCTCCTCGGCGTCGTTGATCAACCGGCGCGCCGAGCCGTTCGGCGCGAGCTCGGTGACGAGGAACGGATACTCGACCCACAGGTTGACGTCGTGGATCGGCAGGATGTTCGGGTGCGCGAGGTTGCCCCACGCGCGCACGACATCGGTGAACCGGCGCACGATCTCGTTGCGCTGATCCTCGCTGAAGAACCCGAACAGATCGCGAATCTCTTTGAGCGCGACCTCGCGATTCAACGCGACCTGGCGGGCGCGATAGACCGTGCCCATGCCGCCCGAGCCGATCGTCGCGAGCTTCTCGTAGCGAACTTCGCCCGCGGCCATCTCGATGTCGCCGGCGACCACCGCCGACGGCCGTCCGCCCGACGTCGCGACCTTTGCGCCCGGATCTTTGCGCGGCAGGCCCTGGCTCACCGAGCCTTCACGCGGATCGCGCGGCATCGCGCTCGACTGCACGCCGGACTGGCTGCCCATCGGCACCGCGGCGGCCGGCACGGCCATCGCCCGACTCTGGCGCAGCTTCTTGAAGTGACTGACCGCGCGCTCGGTAAACTCGGCGAGGTTACCGCCGTTCACGACGGTCTCGCCCTCGGGCGAGACCTCGAGGCTCTCGCTCGATCGGTCGTGGCGCAGGTATCCGGACTTCTCCAGGAACCCGACGTACTCCGCGAACGGGATCGAGACCGCGCCTTCACAGACGCGGCGGATATCGTCGTAGCGGTTTTGGCGGCCATAGCGCGCCTCGGCCATGACGTTCGCGAGGATGAAGCGAGCCTCTTCGCAGAGGACTTCCTTCGTGACCTTGGCACGGCCTTCCATACGACGGATTGTAGGCATCCCAGCTCGGTATAATCAAATGGGCGGGCCCTCGGCGATGAGACGATCGACCAACGGGCGATCGGCGGCCAAGATCGGTTTTTGGTCGAGCTCGTCGCTTGCGAGCCACGCGAGGTCGGCAACCTCGACGGCGCGAGCGACCTCGCCCGGCAGGAGCCGGCACGCGTAGACGAGCATGACGAGGTCGAACGCCGGATAGGCGTGGAACAACACGTCCCAGATCCGGCCGACCTCGACCGCGATGCCGAGCTCCTCGTGCAGCTCGCGGGCGAGTGCGGCGGCGGGAGCTTCGCCGGCCTCGACCTTGCCACCCGGGAATTCCCACTCGAGCGGCAGCGCTTGATCGGCGCGGCGCTGCGAGATCAACACGCGGCGATCGGGCCCGACGATCAACCCGGCGACGACGAGCACGCGCTTGCGATCGGTCACGCTGACTCCAGCGCGGTGATGTCGCGATACGGCGTGACGTCGGGAGCGCCATCGGCGAACAGATAGTGAGCCACGCGCCCGCGTTCGATCGCCGCGATCGTCGAGCTGCGGGTGCCATAGGTCGGGCTGTAGATGCAGGTGGCGGTCAGCTCTCGCGCCAGCTCATGCGGTAGGTGTGACGGCGGGACCTGGTCGATCGGAGAGCGTTCGCGATTGCCGAGCGCGGTGCGCAGGCGGCTCTCGAGCATCGCCCAGCCGCGGCCGCCCGGGAGCGCGAGCACCTGATCGATCGCCGCGCGCAACCGGTCGCCGCCCGGGAAGCCGGGGGACCCGAGCCGATCGTTCGCGAGCACGTGCACGCCGTGCGCTAGCGCCGCGGTGTCGAGCGCGCCGGCCTCGCGCCGCGTGTACGCGACCGACACGCGATCGGCGTCGCCCCACACGAGGTTCATGCTCGCATACGCGCGCGGATCGAGCGCGGCGATGTAACCATCGGGATCGTCGGTGATCGCGAGCTCGCGCACGACCGTGCCGCGCGACTTCAAGCTAGCCGGACGGTCGGCCCCGATGGAGCGATGATTTGTCACCGCCGCGAACCGCCCATCGGCCCGGATCGCGAGCCACGTACCGCCGGCTTGTACGTCGATGCCACCGACGACCGCGCCGTGTGACGTGTGGGCGAGCACTTCAGGTCCACGCGTCGGTCGCGCGTACAGCTCGTCGCGATTCGCGGCGAGTACGACCGGTGATTCGGCGACTCCGAACAGGATGGCGATCGTGCACATGCGACGAAGAAAGTATGGGAGGTAACGTGCGGCGCGCCTTGCATGTAGCGCCTGCGGAACCTACAGTGCCGCGGAGATGAGACTGTATCCAGGGAAGGTCGATAGCATCGCCTCCGAGATCATCACTACGCTCACGACAGCCGGTGATATCGAGGTCAGCGATGCGAACGAGGCACAGCTCGACATCGCCGCGGTGCTTAAAGAGTACATCCGCGTCGAAAAAGAACTGACCGAGCGGGCCAAAGACATCCTGGAGATCCGCGGGCTTCCCTACAGCCACCTCGGTCGCACCAAGCGTCAGCTCGCCGAGCAGAAGGAATTCGGCCTGGGCGAAGAGGGCCTGACCTGGATCGCGAGCCAGATGCTCGAGGCGTTCATGTCATCGCGCCACGTCGACGAGGTGTTCGCCGACGACGCGATCTTGCGCCGGAAGATCAAGGATATCTGCAAGAAGCATATGCAGGTCGACGAGGCGATCGACCAAGAAGTGCGCGACCGGATCAAGAACCTCGAAGAAGGTACGCAAGCGTGGGACATCGAGTACGGCAAGGTGCTCGAGCAGGTCAAAGGCAAGCACGGAATCAAGGAGTAGTAGCGGCGGTCACGCTAGAGCTGACGCTTGCTCTTACTCGCGACGGGAGCATCCTTGAAGGATGGGGGCTCGCGCCATTTGCACCGACTGCATCACCGCCCCGGTGATGGTGTGCGGGCGCTGCCTGGTGACGCTGTGCGAACGTCACGCGCTGGCGCCGAACGAGCGTTGCGCCGCGTGCGAGCGCGACTGGGGCTGTGACGCATCGACGCGACGCGCGGCGAAGATGATCTTCGCGCCGCCGATCGCGCTGCTGTCGGGCGGGCTGCTGTTCGGGTTGTTGCTGCCGGTCTCGATCGGGGGAGCGATCGGCGCCGCGGTGATGTGCACGCTCGCGTGCGGTACGGGTGTCAGCGCGGGAGCCGGCGCGTGCCGGCTGTTCGATCGATCGGCGCGTTCGGTGTTCTTGCGCGAGCGCACGCTGGGCTTACCGCCCGCGCGGCTGTTGCCGAAGCACCGCTGACCGTCAGTGGAATCGGATCTCCGGCCGCTTCGGCTTCGGCTCGTTTGAATCCGGCGAAGGGTGCCGGAATCATCTCCGGCGCGCGCTCACCGCGTGAGCCGGAACAGCATCGCGCGCACGCGATCGAGTGGCGCCTCGATCGCGGCGAAGTCGTCGGCGGTGATGTAGCCGCGCGCCTTGGCGATCATGAGCGCCGTCGACAGCTCGCGCGCGCTGCCGAAGGCGCGGCGGAACATGTCGGGCCGGTCGAGGCCGGCGCGTGCGCTCGCCTCGGCGATGTTGAGCGCGATGCTCTCGGCGGCGCGGCCGATCTCGTCGGCGAGCGACTTGCGCCGCGATCGGAGCTTCGGCTCGATCGGAGCGAGCTGTTCGAGGACGGTGAGCGACTGAGCGAGGACGTCGAGCATTGGCGTTGCCTTTCGTGGATGAGCGGCGCACCGATCGCCGGGGCCGTCTCGCCCGTCGCGCCGCACTCGCGCCGGCGCCGTGACGAGCGCGGGCACAGATCTCCGCACGCGTCGGTCGATCCAACTCTGCGGCGGCCGCTCGCAGGCGTCGGTGGTCTCGGCGCTCGGCGCGGTGCTGGCGCGAAGCGGCGCAGGGCGACGGCCACGGCGAATCGGAAGCCGCGGGTGCGAAAGGTGGCGGCATCGGCATCGGCTGCGGCGACGGCTGCGGCTGCGGCGACGGCGGCGGCTGCGGCGACGGCACCGGCTTCGGCTGCGGCGACGGCGGCGGCTGCGGCGACGGCACCGGCTTCGGCTGCGGCTGCGGCGACGGCTACGGCTGCGGCGGCGGCTGCGGCTGCGGCGACGGCGACGGCGACGGCGGCGGCTGCGGCGACGGCGACGGCTGCGGCTTCGGCGACGGCGACGGCGACGGCGACGGCCTTGGAACACTCGACGCTCCTTCGCTCGCGCCGATGGGCGGAACGTCTCTCTCGCCCTGCGCCGCTTCGCGCTTGTCCCGCGCCGAGCGCCGAGTGCGCCGGCGTGTGAGAGCGACCGCCGCGGAGTTGATCGGCCGGCGAGTGCGGTGGTCAGCGCCCGCGCTCGTCACGGGACCCGCGCGAGTGCGGCGCGACGGGCGAGAGAGAGACGTTCCTACCCATCGGCCACTCACCTCGGAGGATCTTCATGTCGTTCTACGCCCTCGACTTCGCCCTCGCCGTCCTGCACCAGCTCGCCCCGATCGAGGCCAAGGTCCGCCGCACGCGCAAGTCACTCGCCGACGAGATCGTCCGCGCCGGCGAGAGCGTCGCGCTCAACCTCAGCGAGGGCCGCATGCGTGTCGGGCTCGATCGCCCCGACTTCTATCGCCGCGCCGCCGGCAGCGCGAGCGAGCTCACGACCGCCCTCCTGATCGCGCGCGCCCGCGGCATCATCTCCGCCGAGGACTTCGCCGCGGTCGACGAGCCGCTCGACCACGTGCGCGCGATCCTCTGGCGGCTCACGCACTAGCGCTTGCGCCGGCCGCCGCGCCGGCGAAACCGATTTCGGCGCCCTTCGCGCAAGGCAACAACAACCCGGAGCGCCTGGAGCGCCGAGCACCCAAGCGGCGCGGGGTGTCAGCAAGAGAACGTCGCCTCGTTAGCAGCAGGAGCTGATAGATGTGTCGCCGATGTCTCGAGCAGTTCGCGACGGCGACGGCGACGGCGACGGTATCGGTATCGGCATCGGCATCGGCGTCGGCGACGGCGTCGGCTTCGGCGACGGCGTCGGCTTCGGCGACGGCGTCGGCTTCGGCGACGGCTCCGGCGACGGCTTCGGCGACGGCTTCCGGTCACGCGACGGGCTTGATGCCCATCGCCTCGAGGATCTCGCCGACCACCATCTCGCCGAGGCGTTGGATCTGCTGCTCGCCCTCGGCGACCGAGGCCGCGGCCGGATCGCCGGCGTACGCGAGCTCCATGCCCATCGCCTGAAACGTCGTGACGCCGGCCCCGAGCTGATCGCTCAAGCTGATCGGCACCGGCGCCAGCACGCCGCGCATCGAGTCGTTCACGAACTCGGGAGCCGCGGCCATCATGATCGAGGTCTCGTAGCGCCCGGCGTGACACTGGCCGCTCTTGAATTCGGCAGATAGCGTACGCGCCCAGCGCTTCGTCAACGGGCACGCGACGATGACCTTGCTGCCGCGACCCTCGAGCACCGCGCGCACTGCGGCGTCGTGCGCTGGCTCGAGGTGGTTGTTGACGAGGCACACGTGGCGAAGCCCGCTCGCGAGCAGGCCGTCGCACACCGCCGCGAGGTACGCGGTCAACACCGTCGCAGGAATCGACACCGCGCCGGCAAACCCGGTCGCGCACTCGGTGACGCCGTAGCTGACCGCGGGCGCGATCACGCCGACCATCGTGCCGCGCTTCTCCAGCAACTCGGCCGCTCGCAGGCAAGCCGCGGCCGAGATCACGACGTCGGTGCCGAGCCCCAGGTGCGGGCCGTGCGGCTCCGTCGATCCGATCGGCACGAGCGCGATGACGCCGCGCTTGCCGCCTACCAAGTCGGTCAGGCTCGCGGTGGTGTGGCGAGCCAGGAACTTTTCGGTCACCGCAGCTCTCCTCGTGCTTCGCGCTCGATCAGCAGCTTCTTGTCGACCTTGCCGCGATCGTTCTTCGGCAGATCGTCGACGAACACGATCCAGCGCGGGTACTTGTGCTTCGACAGCTTCGTTTGCACGAAGCTCTTTAGCTCGGTTTCGAGTGCCGCGCGATCACCTCGGCGCGCTTCCGGGCGCAACACGATCACCGCCTTGGGCTTGGTCAGGCCGGCGTCGTCCGCCGGAATCACCGCCGCGACCGACACCGCCGGGTGGGCGAGCAGGCACTCTTCGACCTCGCGCGGCGCGACGAAGATGCCGCCGACCTTGAACAGATCGTCGGCGCGGCCCGAAAAGTACAGGTAGCCGCGCGCGTCGATCGAGAACAGATCGCCGGTGCGGCACCAATGGCCGTGAAACGTGGTCCAGCTCTTGTCGCGGTCTTGGAAGTAGCCGTGCGCGACGCTGTCGCCCTTGACCCATAACACGCCGATCTCGCCGGGCGGCAGCTCCGGTGCGCCCGGGCCTTCGGCATCCTCGGCGAGGACCTTCAGCGTGTAGCCTTCGACCGCTCGGCCGAGCGAGCCAGGTTGAACGTCGCCCGGACGGTTCGAGCAGTAGATGTGGAACATCTCGGCCGAGCCGATGCCGTCGTAGATATTCGGCGGCTTGCCGGCGCCGAACCGTTCGGTGAACCGGCGGAGCAGCGGCTCCGGCAACGCCTCGCCGGCGGACAGCTGGAACCGCACCGACGAGAAATCCAAGCCCGGTTTGCCTTGTGCGCGCCGCTCGTCGTCGAGATCGAGCAGCTTGCCGAGCATGGTCGGCACGTTCGTGACGATCGTCGCGCGATAACGTTTGATCGCCTCGGACACGCTCTCCGGCGTCGGCCGCTCGGAGAATAGCCCTACCGTCGCGCCGACCGCAAACGGGAACCACAGGTTCGTCCCGGTCGCGTAGCCGAAGAACAGCCGCGGCACGCTGACCGACACGTCGGACTCGCGATAGCCGACGGTCTGCTTCGCGTACACCTCGGTGTTGAACGCGAAGTCGCGGTGGCTGTGCATCGCGGCCTTCGGCCGACCGGTCGAGCCCGACGTGAACAGCCAGATCGCGGGATCGTCGCGGCGAATCCTCGGCAGTGCGACGATGCGCGACCGACCGATCGCGATCGTTCGCGCCAGCGAGACGCAGCGCGGCAAGCCGTCGACCGCGGGGCAATCTTGCTCGGGATCGTCGCCGGTCGCGGCATCGGGCGACAGCAACACGAGCTTGAGGTTCGCCGCCTTCGGGTTCGCCGGCCCGAAGTGCGAGGCGAGCTGCTTGCCGACCGCAGGCGTCGTGATCAGCACTGCGGCGCGGACATACTCGACGACGTACGCGAGGTCCTCGATCGGCGCGTGCGGGTTGCCCATCGTGACGACCCCACCGGCGGCGAGCGTGCCGAAGATGCTCCACGCGAACGCCGGCGTATCGGGCAACACGATGTAGACGCGCTGTTCGGGCACGAGGCCGCCCGCGACGAGTGCTCCCGCGAGCGCGCGCGACCGCTCCGCGACCTCGCCATAGCTCCACTGGCGATCGCCAAACCGCAGCGCGATGTTGCCGGCCTTGCCCTCGCGCTCGCGCGCGAACAAGAAGTAGTCCGCGAGATCGAAGTCTTCCGGGAACGTCACCGCGGTCATTTCGGATCTGCTTTCGCGCTGCCGGCGGCGAGCGCCCGGCCGATGATCGTGCGCTGGATCTCGCTCGTGCCCTCGTAGATCCGCAGCGGGCGGATCGCGCGATACAGATGCTCGACGACCGCACCGGCCATCACGCCCCGGCCGCCGAACAGCTGGACCGCGCGATCGATCACGCGCGATGCCGCTTCGGTCGCGCCGAGCTTCGCGATCGACACCTCGGTCGTGACGCGCGTGGCGGTGTTCAGCGTGTCCCGCAGGTACGCGGCGCGCAGGACGAGCAGGCGCGCGGAATCGAGGTCGACCGCCATGTCGGCGAGATGCGCTTGCACGAGCTGTTGCTCCGACAGCGCCTTGCCGAACTGGTGGCGGCGCGTGACAAAGCCGAGCGCCTCGTCGAACGCGCGTCGCGCCATGCCGACCGCAGCGGCGCCGACCGAAACGCGAAATGCGTCGAGCGTCTGCATCGCGAGCTTCATGCCCTGCCCGACTTCGCCGATCTTCGCGGTCGCCGGCACGATCGCACCGCGCAGCCGGAGCGCACCGATCGGGTGCGGAGCGGTCGCGCGCAGCGGCTCGATCTCGACGCCGGGCGCATCGAGCGGCAGCCAGAACGCGGTGAGCCCGTGCTTGCCGAGCGCCGGCTCGGCTTGCGCAACCACCATCGCGTGATCGGCGATGCCGAGGTTCGAGATGAACAGCTTGTCGCCATCGAGCCGGTAGCCTTCGGCGCACGGTGCGGCGCGGGTCTGGATCGCGGCGACGTCGCTCCCGGCCTCGGGCTCGGTCAACGCGAACGCGGCGATGCCGGCGCCGCGTGCGAACGCGTGCAACGACGCGCGCTGCTCGGCGCTGCCGGCGAGCCCGATCGCGTGGACGCCGAGGCCCTGCACCGCGAGGATCGAGTCGGCGCGCGGCGACACGTAGCCGAGCATCTCGCGCACGAGGCACAGGCTCCTCGCATCGACGAACCCGGTCGCGCTCGGCACGACGAGCTCGAACAGACCGGTGCCGGCGAGCGCGGACGCGGCCGCGCGATCGCGCTGCGCCTCGTTGTGATACGCGGTCGACAGCTCGACCTCCTCGATCGCCGGCGCCGCGGCACGCAACCGATCGGCGAGCGCCGAGTGGTCGGCGGCGAAGAACATCGGCAGGTCGTCTGCGGACAGGCGCATCGCGTCAGTCCGGTTTCGTAGGAGCGCCGGCGAATCGCGCCGGTCGATTCGCTTTGAACGCTGCGTGCGCTTCTGCAAAGTCGCCGTGCTGCATGCACAACGCCTGCGCTTGGGCCTCGGCCTCGATCGCATCGCCGAGCGCCATCGCGTGCTCGCTCTCGAGCATCTGCTTGGTCATCGCATGCGCGAACGCCGGCCCGGCCGCGAGCTGATCCGCCCACTGCCGGGCGAGCGCGACCGCTGCGTCTGCATCGTCGACCACCCGGTTGACGAACCCGATGCGCAACGCGTGCGCCGCGTCGATCACCTCACCGAACATCAGCAACTCGGTCGCGTGGCCGAGGCCGACGATCCGCGGGAGCAAGTACGTCACGCCCATGTCGGCGCCGGACAACCCGACTTTCGGGAAGATGAAGCCGAACTGCGCGGCCGCCGCCGCGATCCGCAGATCGCACGCGCACGCGATCACCGCGCCGGCTCCAACCGCGACGCCGTTGATCGCCGCGATCACCGGTCGGCGACAGCGTCGGATCGCCGCGATCAGTCGACCGGTTGCACGCGTGAACGCGAGCAGCTCGGGCGTCGAGCGTCCCAACAGGTGATGGATGATGTCGTCCTGATCGCCACCCGAGCAGAACCCGCGCCCGGCCCCGGTCACGATCACCGCGCGCACGTCATCCACGCGATCGAGCTGTTCGAACGTCTCGGCGAGCTCGCGATAGCTCTCGAACGTGAGCGCGTTGAGCCGCTTGGGCCGATCGAGCGTGATCAGAGCGACGCCCGCGGCGAGCTCGAGCTTGAACGTCGCGGGCGCGGGCAGCGTGCTCATTCTTCGTGCTCCAGGTACGCGACCACTTGGATCTCGACGAGCGCCTCGGGCTCGACCAGCGCGGTCACGCCGACCAGTGCCATCGCGGGGAAGTACGTGCCCAGCCGCTCGCGCCAGACCGCGCCAATGGCTTTGCGCGCGGCGCGATACGCGGCGATGTCGGTGACGTAGACCGTCATCGCCGCGATGTCCGTCGGATGCGCGTGCACCGCCCGGAGCACCGCGAGCACGTTATCGAGCGTCTGCGCGAACTGCCCGACCAGGTCCGTGGCGACGAACACTTGCTGCGCGTTCCACCCGATCTGTCCGGCGACGTGCAGCACCTTACCGTGGCCGATCCGGCCATCGGCGTAGCCCTTCGGCGTGACACCTTCGAGCAACACCAGCTCCGTGCTCATTTCAGGATCGCTCCTCCATCGATGACGATGGTCTGGCCGTGGATGCCGCGCGCGCCGTGCTCGCACAACGAGACGACCGCGTGCGCGACCTCATCGGGCTCGATCATGCGCTTCTGCGGGCTCATCGCCTCGAGCGTGGCCCGCGCGTCTGCGACGCTGCGCTTGGTCTTCTCCGCGATCCGCGCGACCGCATCGCCGGCGAGCTGCGTGTCGACCCACCCCGGGCACACCGCGTTGATCGTCACGCCGGTGCGCGCGAGCTCGATCGCGAGCGCACGAGTCATCCCGACCAACGCGTGCTTTGCGGCGCAGTACGCGGTCGAATAGGCGTAGCCCGAGACACCGGCGTTCGAGGCGATGTTGATGATCCGGCCCCACTTGGCCGCGGTCATCGCCGGCGCGAGCGCCCGAATCAACCGGAACGGCGCGGTCGCATCGAGCTCGAGGATGCGATCCCAGATCGCATCGGTCGTGCGATCGAGCGCCGCGCTCTCCGCGATCCCCGCGTTGTTGACGAGGATGTCGACGCGACCGTGCGCGGCGAGCTCGGCGACGAGCCGATCGGTCGCCCGCCGATCGCCGAGATCGGCGACGAGCGCGACGCCCCCGACCGCGTTCGCGACCGCCTGCAAGTCAGCCGAGCCGCGCCCACACACGACAGCCTTCGCACCCGCCGCCGCCAGCGCGCGCGCACACGCGGCGCCGATGCCTCGGCCACCACCGGTGACGAGCGCTAGCCTACCAGCGAGCGGCGGACTCACGCCCGGGGCATATCACGGCGGCGCTGGCTTGAGGGCGAGCATGATGCCGGTCCACCCGTAGAGGTTCTCGTTCGTCGTCGTCACCGTCTGATCGGCGACCGGACCCGCGGTCGATTGCGCGAGCGAGCCGGCGAGGAAGTTCTCCGACATCGTGATATCGGAGAGGACGTTGTAGATCGTGGTGAACCCCGCGGGCCCGCTCTGCGTGCTCGGACCGGTGACATCGGCGTCGTTGTTATCGCCGTACAAGAGCACGATCAGATCGCCATCGGAGGTCGTGGTTAACCCTGGAACGTCTTGCAGCTGTGGCGTGAGATCGATCGTGCAGGCATCGGTCTCGTTCGTCGTACCGGCGACACCGATCGCGTCGAACGGCGTATTCGGATCGACGCCTCGAAACGAGATGATCGTGGCGTTGCAGTACCCGCTGCACGTCGCTTGCGGCGCCGGCATCATGCTCAGGTCGGCCGCGAACAGCATGTACACCGCCGACCCCGAGCTCGCGCATTTCGGGTCGGTCCATGGCGCGACGACCGGTGTCCAGCTCCCGAACACCGGACCGATCCACGATCCGAGATTCTCCGCCCACGTCGCGTGCATCACCATCAGGTCGCCATCGATCGTGCCGGCGGGAACCGCCACCGCGAGCGACGCGTTCGAGGTGTTGATCCAGCTCGTGTACGCGCCGGCGGCGACGACCGCGATCGCGCCGGAGCTCGCATCCGGCGATCTGCCGTCACTACCCGGACCCCCGTCGCCGCCCGCCGAACCGAGCGCGAAGTCGATCCGTCCGCACGCGCAGAGTGCGAGCAATGCTAGTCGCGAACCGCCCACATCCCGCACGGTACGGGCCGGCGGTTCGCGCGTCAAACACCGGTTTCGTCTACGCTCGCGCCCGATGGAGCTCTCCACTCTGGACGCGACCGCGCAGGCCGAGCTCGTTGCGACGCGTCAGATTTCGCCGCGCGAGCTCGTCGACGCCGCGATCGACCGGATCGAACGCCACAACCCGGAGCTCGGCGCGGTGATCCTCCCGCTCTACGACGAAGCGCGCAAGACCGCGGACGCGGCAGTCGACGGTCCGTTTCGCGGTGTGCCGATCTTGATCAAAGACATCGGCGCGACGATCGGAGGCGTGCTCTACACCGCTGGCTTGGTCCCGCTTAAGCAGATCGGCTATACGCCCCCGCACGACGCGCACCTCGTCACCCAGCTCAAGCGCGCGGGCTTCGTGATCGTCGGCAAGAGCAACTGCTCCGAGCTCGGCATCGTGCCCGCCGCGGAACCGCCGGCGTGGCCGCCGACTCACAACCCCTACGATCTCTCGCGCGGGTCGGGAGGCTCGAGTGGTGGTTCGGCGTGTGCGGTCGCGACAGGGATGGTCCCGATCGCGCATGCGAACGACGGCGGCGGCTCGATCCGGATTCCGGCGAGCTGCTGCGGCTTGTTCGGGCTCAAGCCGAGTCGCGGCCGCGTCTCGCTCGCGCCGGACCTCGGCGACGTCAACGGCGGGTTGACCTGCGATCACGTCGTGACGCGCTCGGTCCGCGATTCGGCGGCGGTGCTCGATCTACTCGCCGGCATGCAACCGGGCGATCCGTATTGCGCGCCGCCCCAGCTCACGCCGTATCTCGCGGAGGTCGGCGCACCGCCCGGTAGGCTGCGCATCGGCTTCGCGAGCCGACACTTGAGCCTCGACGGCGGCCTGCACGACTCGCATCCCGATTGCGTCGCCGCGGTCGATCACGCCGCGAAGCTGTGCGAGTCGCTCGGCCATCACGTCGAAGAAGCCGACCTGTCGTCGCTCACCGATCCGGCGTGGGTGCCGAGCTTCCTGGCGATCTGGGTCGTCGGCGTCGCGACCGAGCTGCGCGAGCTCGCCACGCTGATCGATCGCCCGGTGGTCGAGAGCGATGTCGAGCCGCTGACCTGGGCGCTCGGCGAGCTCGGCAAGCTCGTCAACGGCCCGGGCTACGTCGGAGCGTGGCGCTGGATCCAGCGCGCGACGCGACGGATCGCCGGCCTGTGGCAACGCTACGACGTCTTGCTGACGCCGACCGTGACGTCGCCGCCGGTGCCGCTCGGCACGTTCAAGTCGACGCCCGACGATCCGCTCAGCGGCATCTTTCGCGCGGGCGATTTCGCGCCGTTCACCGCGGTGTTCAACGGCACCGGGCAACCGGCTGCCTCGATCCCGCTGTATCGCAGCGCGAGCGGACTACCGATCGGCGTCCAGCTCGCGGGCGCGTATGGCCGCGAAGATCTGTTGATCCGATTGGCGTCGCAGCTCGAAGCCGCGCAACCGTTCGTCCATGCCGCGACGCGCGCGTAGCTACGGCAGCTGCTTGCGGATGTTCGCGATCACTTCGGCGTAGCTCGTGCTCTCGACGACCTCCGCCATCTCGGCGGTGTAGCGCGACACCAGATCTTCGCGACCGCGATCGATCGCATCGCGCCGCGCGTTATGGAGCGTTAGAAACGCGCGCTCGGCATTCGAGAAGTACTGCACGGCGGCGAGCACGGCCCGCGCGGTCGACATCGTGATCGAGCGCGACGCATCGCCGAACGAGAACCGCCGGCCCTCGGAGTTCGTGATGTCGAGCGTGACCTTGCCGACAGCGTCGACGCCATGCATCGCCTTCTTGGTCTCGATGTCGGCGGCCAGGTGAAACCCGGTGAGCTGTAGCGTCCTGAGCGATTGATACTCGCGCGCGTAGCGAGCGAGTAAGCCCGAGTACAGCGCGTCGACCACGCCGACGCCTTTGCCCTCGACCTCGACCGGGGTCTCGCCTTCGAGCACGGTGATCTTCGCGGCGCAACCATCGGCGGTCTCGTCGATGGCGAGCCTGGCGACCGACAGCGCGAGGAAGTTCGCGCCGAGGACTCGACGGATCAGAGGATCGTGCTCCAAGGTGATCACACGGTCAGTTTACCCCCGTCGTCGCCGGTGCGCCGGTGCGATCCTGCGTCGCAGGGATCATATGGCCGAGGTTGCGTGCAGTTGGCCGAACTCCCGGTCGTGCGTGCGTCACACGGCTTACATGCACGTGGCATAGTTTGCCGCCGTGTCGCTCGTCCAGCTCCGCCGTCACGTCGCCCACTTGCGGGCGTGCACTGCCTGCCCCGAAATGATCGGGCCGGTCGTGACCGGTGAACCCGTGCTCTCGCCGGTGATGCTCGTCGGGCAGGCGCCGGGGACCCACGAAGGCCCGGCCGGCAAACCGTTCGCTTGGACCGCCGGCAAGACGATGTTCGCGTGGTTCGCGAGCATCGGTCTGCCCGAAGCGGAGTTTCGCCGCCACATCTATATGGCCGCAGTATGTCGCTGCTTCCCGGGCAAGGCGGCGAGCGGCGGCGATCGCGTACCGTCGCCCGCCGAGGTCGAGCGCTGCAGCGTGCATCTCCGCGCGGAGGTCGAGCTGCTCGAGCCCGAGCTGATCATTCCCGTGGGCAAGCTCGCGATCGCCCAGCTCGCGCCCGACACCGACAAGCTGGTCGACATCGTCGGCCAGACCCGGCGCGCGACGATCGCCGGCGTCGCGACCGACGTGATCGCCTTGCCGCATCCGTCGGGCGCCTCGACCTGGCATCGCACCGAACCCGGCAAGTCACTGCTCGCGCGAGCGCTGCAAGCGATCGGTAAGCATCCGGCGTGGCAGCGTGTGGTCGCGAACGCGAGCGAGCATAGGATGTCGTCGTGAGTCGCGTCGCCGAATTGCTCGCCGAGCTCGTCGCGCTGCCGACCCAGCAAGCCGGCAGCGATGGCCAGCCAGGCAACGAGCTCGCGCTGTGCGAGCACCTCGCGCCGATGCTGCGTGCCCGCGGCGCCGACGAGGTCGTCGTGCAAGCCGCGCCGCGCACGGATGGCAGCCCCGGCGCCTTCGTGTTCGCGCGCTGGGGCTCGCCGACGCGGATCATCAATGCGCACGTCGACACCGTGCCCGCGAACGCCGGCTGGTCGCGCGATCCGTGGCAGCCCGCGATCGTCGGCGATCGGCTCTACGGCCTCGGCTCGTGCGACACCAAGGGTGCGATCGCCGCGACGCTCGTCGCACTCGACGCGGGCCAGCCGCGCGATCGCGGCGTGCTGTTCTCGGGCGACGAAGAAGCGGGCAGCGCGATCATCGACGCGTTCCTCGCATCGCGCCATGCGACGGGCATCCGCGAAGCGATCGTGTGCGAGCCGACCGCACGCGCCGCAGGCATCGCCCATCGCGGCATCCTCGGCCAACGCGCGACGCTCGTCGGCACTGGCGGTCATTCGTCGAAGGCCGACTTCATGCCGCGCCCGCTCGCTCAGCTCGCGCGGCTCGCGGTCGCGATCGATGACCTCGGGCGCGCGCAGCTCCATGCCGGCCCGCCCGGCATGACCGGCCTGTGCCTCAACATCGCCGCCCTGACCGGCGGTGTCGCGTTCAACGTCGTGCCGGCGCGCGGCGAGCTCGAGTGGTCGCTGCGCCCCTATCCCGGCTTCGATGCCGCGGCGTGGAACGCACAGATCGTCGAGCTCGCGCGCTCGATCGATCCGGCGATCGCGGTGAGCGCGGCGATCGAGCACGTGCCGTTCTCCTGCGACCGCCTCGCCGCGGTGGTCAAGCCGTTCGTCCGCGCGCCGGTGGCCTTGGACTTCTGGACCGAAGCGGCGGTGTTCGCGCAGCACGGTATCGACGCGATCGTGGTCGGCCCCGGCGACATCGCGCAGGCGCACTCGGGCGACGAGTTCGTCGCGCTCGCCGATCTCGATTGGGCCGTCGACCTCTACCGCGCGATGCTCGGCGACTGATGCGGGTCGCGATCGCGGCGCTCGTCGTGTGTGCGGCGGCTTGGGCGCACGCCGACCGCACCTGGGACCTTCGAATGCCGCCCGGCACGCACCATGACGCGTCCGGCGAGCTCGTCGCGGGCCGCGGCCTGCGCGACACGACCGACTTCATCGCGAAGGAGCTGGCTAGGCGCGGGATCGCCGCCGACCAGGTCGGGCCGTACAGCGTCCGCGGCGTCGAGCTCACCCGGTTCATCAGCAGGACGGCGCAGACCGCCTGGCTGGCGGTCCACGTCATGCGGGTCGCCGGCAAGACCGTGATCTTCTTCGTCGCCCGCCCCGGCCCTTGACGGCATCGCCCCGCTACCGTTAATCAATGGGCCGCCGTCACTCGGGGATCGTCTAATGGCAGGACGCCAGACTCTGACTCTGGCTATCTAGGTTCGAATCCTAGTCCCCGAACCAACGCTTGACCGTGCATCACCCCTCTTGTAGAACCTCCGCTCCTTCCGGCCCCGTTGTCTAGCGGTTAGGACGTCGGCCTCTCACGCCGAAAACTCGGGTTCAAGTCCCGACGGGGTCACTTCACTTCTGACAATCAGCGCTTGGACTTGGGCGGCATTCACACCGGCGACGCGAGGCCGGGGTCCACTGGGGGTCCAAGCCGTTGAGCTGGCCCCCTGCCAGCGCTTCCGACCGCGGATCGTCATGGCGCTCGGCTTGTCGTGCCGCAGGCTGATCAACGCCCCCTCGCGGAGCGCGATCTTGAGCTTCGACCACTCCTCGCAGAGTGTCGGCCACGGGAGCGACGTGTACATGCTCATGATGTCGCCTCGTGGTCCGTGGGTCCCCCACTCGATGACGTCGCGGCGGGCGCCATCCGCCTGAGCGAGCGACACGAACGTGCGGCGAAGATCGTGACCGCGCCGATCCATGTGTTTGCCGGCCTCGACCCGGAGCTTGAGGATCTTGAGGTCGATCACGAGCGCATCTTGTGACTCGGTCGAGATCCGCGGCTTGAGGGTCAGCGTCGGCACGACGAGGTCATCGGCCGTCGGTTGTCGCCCGTATGTGTTGAACCAGCCGGCGAGCTTCCAAGTCGCGAGCATCTTCGCGAGCGTCGGGTGAATCGGTACGGCGCGCGGCACGCCGGACTTCGTCTTCCCGAGGTTGATGCGCCCTTGCGGCTTCGTGCTCGTGTCGAGCTGGCGCCACAGCAACTCGGCGACCTCGCCGTGTCGGAGAGCCGCGAGGCACTTGAACGCGTAGAGCATCCGACGATCCGCCGGGATGCGGTCATCCGAGATCAGCGCTTCGATCTCGTCGCGCGTGTAGATCGCCTGATGGCGCCACTCGGGATCCTTGTCGGCTTTCTTCGGCAACACGCCGGGCTCGAACACGACCGGATTGCTCGTGATCAACTCCTCGACGAATGCGCTCTTGAACATCGAGTGGAGCGTGCCCGACGTCTTGAGAATCGTGCGCGCCGCGAGATTCCCGCCGCTTCGTAAGGCGAGGATCAAGTCGCGCATGTGCCGCGGCTTCACGTCGCCCATCGGCATGTCGCCGATCACGGGGAACACGTGGAGCCGGAGCCGCGCCTCGTCGTCGCCGACGCTGGTGAGACCGAGTTCCTCGCGTCTCGCGACCCACTGCTCGGTGTACTGACGCACCGTCGGCATCGCGGCGGGCGTCTCGATGATCGGCGGCGGCGACAGCAGGCGCTGCACGTGCTCGCGCTCGGCGCGTAGGGCGCTGTCTTTCGTGTTGAGTGGCGCCTTACCGCCAATCTTCACGCGCTCGCCGCTCGGCAGCACGACCCATCGCCGGTAGTACCAGTGCCCGCCGCGATCTTTCCGCTTGTATGCAGACACAGCTATACCTTTCTCGACGAGCTTCGCGCGCTCGCCGCGTCGCACACGTTGCGGATCCAGTCCGAGAGTCCGAGCCCTGCCGCCTTCGCAGCTCGCTCGTACGCCGCGCGTTCGCGGTCGGTCGCGCGTAGCCCGATGATCGCGGTTGGACGGTCCGCGCGCAGCGGTCGGCCGATTCGCGGAGCCTTGCTCGACTTCGTTCGCGCTCGCACTGTGACCATCTTGCTGTTTCCGTTTAACGAATGCAAGTGCCCTCCGAATTACCAAACGCGCTCGCGTAGTTTCGGCTCAGGCCCGTACCGCGTCGGCTCGTGCAGATCCGATCTCGCCACGCCGAGCCGCGCACCGGGCAACGCTCGTTTGACGCGCCGAAACGCCTTCGCCTCGATTTGGCGGATCCTTTCGCGAGTCACGTTGAGGCGCTCTCCGACCTCTTCGAGCGTGACCGCACCGCGATCGGCGATATCGAGCGAACACGAGCCCCATCGCTGAATTTGCTCGGCGAGCGCATCGGCGGCGGCTTCGAGATCGGCTTCCGATGGATCGGCCGGCACGTCGTGCGTGCCGATGGTGAGACCACCACGGAACCCGACGTCGACGGAGAACATGTGGTGACGACACGAAATGAATGGGCATCCCGAGGCGGGACGCTTGCCGTGCAGAGGATCGCAGTCACCACGCGTTCGTGGTCGGTGCGGCTGCGCGTCACTCGTGCTCGTAAAGTCGGCGACCGGATCTGTGTTCGCGAGCACCGCGAGAGCTGCGACACGCTTCATCGCGAGCGCCTCAGCTTCACTAGCGCCGTGGCACTCGTCATCGTCCGTGCTCGCGTAGGACGTCGTCGACAACCTTCGCGAGCGGTTGACGCCGGTCTCGCTTCAGCGACCTGGCGACCTGACGGCGGATCCACTCCCCCAGCGACAGCGGTTTCCCGTTGGCGCCCCTCGCCGCACTCGCGCGCCGTTTCCAGTCCCTGAACGTCGCGTCGTCGAGCCAGATCCCCGCGTTGTTACGCGCGCGCTCCGCGGCGGGCTTCGCGGGTCTGCCCGGATCTCCGAATGTTGGTCGTCGTGACATCAGTCGACTCCTGCTGTTTCAAGGAAAACAAGCCCCCCGGTCGAGGCGATTTTTCGTGGGAACGATGCCCGGGCTGAGTAGCCGCCTGTGATCATTCTGCGACCACTGCGCCATCGGTTCCTGTCATCGCGAGGACGCTGCGACGTCGGCCGGACGCCACACGCCGAGCACACGCGTGACCGTGACGGCCTCGACCGCCTCGGGCTGACCGTTCGACGCGTTTGCCGCGATGTAGCTGTGCAGTCGACGAAGCCAGAACACGCGGAGCCACTCGCCACGCTGCACGCTTTCGGCGTGTGCGGCAGCGACGCGCCTACCGAGGTCGACCGTCTCGACCCCGATGCTTTTCGCAAGCTCGGCGGCCCAGGTCGAGTCGCACGTGACGAACGCCGACAGCGGCGACACGGTCGGCAGCGGGAACACGCGCTCGTCCTCCGCGGTGAGCGGCATGATCGGTCCCAGCGCTCGGATCGCGAACGCGACCTCCGCAGTGGCCACACCGGCCGCGTAGCCTTCCGCTACAACGCGTGCGGGCTCACGGATGGCGGCGAGGATGCCGGCGTTCAAAAGCTCGGCAGAAGCGAACCCGTTGGGCTCTGACGGCACGCCGAGCGCTCGGTCGAGCGTGAGCCGGATCGGAGGGATCAACGGAATCGGCGGCGGGTTTCGTGCCTCGCGAAGTTCTTGCTCTGCGCGATCGGCGTGGAGTGTGGCGCTCGCCAAGTCGTCGGCGATCGCGAGACGCTTGGCGGCCGCGACGAATTCGGGCGCGCGGCCCACGGGACCGCCGGCGGCGATTGAACCGGCGATCGCGGCGAGACGGTTTTCGAGAGCGCGAGTTTGATGGACGATGTTCACGGTCGAGGCCTTTCGTTGTGGTCGAGAAAGCGGCTCCGCGCGACCGCGCTCCACGCCGCGAACCGGGTAGCGGTGCGGCGCATCGGAACGACGCGATGCGCGGAGCCAAAGAGTTAGCGGGCGAGCAGAGTCCTCGCGGCGGCGTGCGCGTCGCCGTTCTTCGCGAGGCTACGCGCGAGATCGCTGAGCGTGCACCCGGCGAGCTTGAGCTTGCGCCAGAGATCGGGGTGCTCGCTGCACGCGCGCACGGCGGCGGCGAGTTCGGTTTGGCTCGGCTCGGCAGCGAGCCCCATGGTGTGGTGTGCAGTCGGATCGCTCATGACGGTGACCTTTCGTATCGGTGCTGAACGCCGCACGCGGGATGCGCGAGGCGAATCGGTTTCTTGATCCTCGGACGTGTTCGTTCGCCGGGTTCCAGTGCTCGGTGTGTCCCGCCCCAATCTCTTAGGGGCGGACACGCCTGGACCCGGCTGTGTCCCAAGGTTCGGGACACGCACGGGACACACGGGACACACGTCGGTCGCTCCGACGACAACCGCGTGTCCCAAGGCTCCGGACACGTTGATAGGCTGGGAGCGTGTCCCGGCGCTCGCGGAAACAACATGTCCGGACACGCTCCGATCACGGTGTCACTGCCTTCCAATTGCCGCCGTGGATCCGCGTGATCCGCCCCGCGGTCTCTAGCCGAATAGCGGCAGCGTCGACCCTGGCGGGACGGACCCCAGTACCTCGCTTGTCCTTCACGCGGCCGATCGCGGCGTCGCGAAGATCGCGGCTACCGATCCCGATGTCGGGCGACGCCGCCACGACCGCGAGCACGATCGGATCGAGAAGCGCCGACTCCTGCGATGCGCGCGCGTTCTGGAGCGAGCCCGCGCGCTCGTGCCGGACGTACTTGCGGCCTTCGTCGTCGGCGCCAAAGCGGCGCACGATCACGAACGGCTCGACGTCAATCTCGTGGTTCGACTCGACGCTAACGACGACTTGGTGCTCGCTCGGACCACGCTCGATGCCGACCGCGTGACGCGTTGTGGCCCCGATCAAGCTCGATCCGCGAGCCCGCTGAAGCACGCCGGTGCCGGTCGCCGGCGCGTCGCCCGTCCCCTTGCGGAAGTGGTGCACGATTGGGATTGCCGTCGACGTTTCGAGCGAAAGATCGCGCCACCGATTCATAATCGGCGCCATCCGCTCGACGCTGTTCTCGTCGGCGTTGTGGACCGTCGACAGCGAGTCGATCGCGCAGATGTCGTAGTCGCCGAGCTGCGACTTGAGCCGGGCAACGTGGCTCGGATCGTCGAGGTACAGGGCGCTCGTCGCGTCGATGTCGAGATGGTCGGCGAGTTCCCATAGCTCGATGGTCGCGCCGCGGGCGAGCTGATGTAGCCGTCGCCGGGTCGTGCGGACCGAGTCTTCGCGCAGAAAGAGCAACACGCGACAACGCCGGTTCAGCCTCACGCCACACCACTCCTTGCGGCCGGCCGCGAGGTGCAGCATGAGATCCTCGACGAGGAACGTCTTCCCGACCTTCGGATCGCCGATAAACAAGCTCGGTTCGCCGCGGACGATCAGACCGTGCGCCTCGAACACGTCAGCCGGATTGTCGTCGGGCTCGTCGCCCACAAACTCGATGAAGGGTCGGCCGTAGCGCGGCGCCCCGTCGCTGCGTTTCAAGACCTCGCGGTAGCGTTCGTTGAACTGCTCGATCTGTCGAATCGCGTCGGCGCTGTACTCGTCCGGATCGTCGTCGCCGCGAGCAGCACAGCGAGCGATCTGATCGAGGATGATCGACAACCCGCGCTTGTACGCGGCATCTCGAACGATCGCGACGTACGCGACGACGTTGTCCGCGGTCGGGACGCGGAGCGCCAGTTCACCGAGGAACGCGATACCCCCGACCGCGTCGAGCTTGCCGGCCCTCTCGATCTCGGCTTCGAGCGTAACGACGTCGATCGGGGCGCCGGCCGCTTCGAGGTTCCGCATCCCAGCGAACACGATCCGGTGTTGCGGCGCGTAGAAATCGCTCGGCTCCAACTGTGGCAGCGACGCGAGCTGGGCGTTGTCGAGGATAACGCCGCCGAGGATCGATGCTTCGGCGTCGAGGTTGTGCGGCAGCGACGTCGCGATCGCGCGCACCGACTGAGCGCGGCCGTTGTTATGTGCGATCGAATTCATGTTCAGTCGATCAGTCGGCGCTCGGTGTGGGTCGGTGCGGAACGAACGTCGTCGAGCAGGCGAAGTTTGCGATCGAGTTCGAAGAGTTTTTGACGGTCCAGCCGCGCGCGATCTTCGAGACGTGCGAGGCGTGCCGCTACACGTTCGCGATCGGCGATCAATTGCGAGCGAGACCGCGCGCGCGTCATCGGCCGCGACCCCGATTCGTCGGCGACGACAGCGGCTGCGCGCCGAGCAAGACTGCCTCGATCATCGAGACCCTTCCGAGCCAGCCGCGTCCGACCTTGCGAAGCGCGCCCGCACCGACCAGCGACGGAATGAGATCGGTGAGCCAGATCCGGCGCGTCGTACCGGGAACCGCTTCGACGAGCGTCGCGACGGTCCAGCGCCGCACGGGGTCACTCGGCGCCACTGTTGCCGCACGAGGTCCGCGCGATGTCACCGGCTCCGCACCAACCGGCGCGGTCGATTCGTCGACGACACGAAGCGGCGTGATCATGACGCCCGCCGTGGATCGGGATCCGCCATCGAGTGACCGGCTATGTTGCGTACCGGCCGCGCAGCGCTGATCGGGATGATCGGCGTCGCATCAGGTTCGCGCTCGTCGCCGATGTGACGCCGCGCCATCCACGCTCGCAGCTCGGCGATCTTGAAGCGTACGAGTCTCGGACCGAGACGATAGTGCGGGATGGTGCCGCGCGACACCCAAGCGCGCACGGTCCCGACGCGTACACCGAGCAGCCGGGCCGCGCCTTCGTAGTCGATCGGTTCCGCCGTGATGTCGTCGTGCGATGGCGGCGTCGTCGTTCGGTGATCTCGCATTTGAGATACCGATAGCGCCGTTCACCGCGCGCAATACCCTACGTCAGATGGCAGGTGATCACGCTGGGTTGCGGGATGCGCGGTATCCCGCTCGACGTAGCCGCTGCCAGCGCGCGTCTGCAACGTCCGCGTGACGTCGATCGAGATTCACCGCCTCAGTCGCCTGATCGTCGACGACCGGCCGAACGGCAGCATCGAGTGCACGGTCGAGCTTGCCGTGATCGTGCGAGCCGGGTCCGAGCCATTCGGCTGCCGCGAACACGCGCCCGATTTCGTGGTCGGCGAGTACCGAGCGCGCAAGCACGTGCCATGCAGCGTCGATCGAGCCGGTCGGCAGTTGCCCGAGCCCGGCACGTGCGGCGTCGCGCATCCTTGCGGCGATCGTGATGGCGATGCCCATGATCTCCGTGAGCCGTCGCGGACTCCGCGGTCCGCGGCGATACGCACGTCGCACGCTGTCCACCATCGCACGCTCGATCTCGCCGTCGAGCTGCGCGTGGATCGCCGCGACCGTTTCCTCGTCGAGGCCGTCGAGCTTACCCGCCCCCTTCACGCGCACCGCGTGATCGATCCGGCTCCACGATTGCTGAGCTGCGTGCATGTCGCGGCGGGTTCCACTGCGCTCGCGATCGGCATCGCGGAGTACGACCAGCTCGGCGAGTAGCCACCGCATCACAACGCGGCGTTCCTCGATACGGAGGTTCACTCGCGCGTGTCGTCGCGGATGCAACCCCGGCGCGTTCGAGGCCGCGGCGGACTTCGCATTGCGCTCGGCGGCTCGTCGCGTGCTGCTCATGGTCCGTCTTCGTTCCCTGGTCCGCGTGCATCGAAAGGGAACCCGCCGAGCGCACGCTACGGACCAGAGACGTGCTACCGGGTGCCCCCGGTCGGCGGTGCAGCTCGAAGCTGCGAGCCCATCCTCGCGATCGAAACGTTCGCAGTCAACCGGAACGAAGCGCGGGTCCGCGATCGAGCCGCCAGTGATCGACCCGAAAGGTCAAGGCACCGTCGTGGATAACCCCCCGAGATCGTACTGTTCACGCCGAATCGCGCGGGGTCGTGGTACGCCACCGGCATGCCGGGCCCGTTGCTTCCGAAAGCGCCCATCGACGAGGTGGTGTTCGGCTTCATACTCAGCACGCCGCTCGGCCCCGATGCGGTGGACGCGGGTCGCTACTTCGCGGACCGCCGGGACCGGTTCACGAAGCATGAAATCAAAGAGCCGATCCTTTCGGAGCCGGGCTGGGTCGAATCACCGGGCCCGGTGCGCGTGTGGCTTTCGTCGGAGGACGAGAGTTGGCTTGTGCAGCTGCAACAGGACCGCTTCCACGCAAACTGGCGTCGGAGGGGCGAAGCCGTCTACCCTGGTTTCACGCGCGCCGGCGGGGCAATGCATTTCGCTCTCGATGAATTCCGGCGTTTCCAGGATTTCTGCGAGCGACTACGTGGCGAACGACCGACGGTAGCGGCGATCGATGTGTCGAAGATCGACGTGCTGGTCCAGGCGCGCCACTGGGATGACCTCGCCGATGCACTGCACCTCGTCCCCAGCCTCCGTGCGATCTCCGAGATTACAACCGCGCCGACACCGGTCATGTCGCTCGGCTACCAGGAGTCGCTCAACGGCATGACGGTTTCCGTCTCGATCATGCCTGCCAAAACAAAGGCCCCACCGTCGGTGTCCGCGTTCAGGTTAGAATTTCGGGCGGCCCAACCCGCAGGCGACGACCTGGAGGCGCAGTTTGTGGCGATGAACGTTGTGCTGAACGAAGCGTTTGTGCGCGCCGTACCCAATCACGAGACGAGGTTCTCGTGAGCTTCGACGGGAGTTCCAGTTCGTCGACGGTGGACGATGTCGTTGAAGCGATTCCGATCGGCCGTCCGCGTTCGCCGATGGTTCGGCGGCGCGCGACGCAGAAGCAGGACGCGACCACGGGGGACGGCAATCTCCACCGTGGGACCGTAGATGCCGGCGAGGGGTCAGGACTCGACAGTGTCGAGATGACGGCGAAGCCGTTCGTCGTCGAAGGCGATCTGCGAGCGTTCGTTCGATGGGTCGAGCAACGCAAGCTGACCTTCATCGTCAACTACGTCGCTGAAATTCTTCGAGAGATTCTTCACTCGTCGGTCGTGACAGCCAGCCTCGATACAGAGCCCGACGATCCCGAGGTAAGCCGGGTGATGCTCGTCGCTACGGTGCGCGTGGACGACGAGCAGGCGCTAGACCACCTGTTCGGCTTCACCGGTATGCCGTGGTGGCTGGGCATCGTTCGCTCGACGCGGAATGCAGTCGTAGTCGACATCCAACGCGGGTAGCAGCCGTGAACGATTGGGCCGGCTTTCTCGCGCTTGCCAAGACACTCGCGCAAGCCCTTCCAGCGGAGGGCGCCAGCCTTCGTTCAGCGATCTCGCGCGCCTACTACTCGGCGTACAATGACGCGAGGCAATACCTTCGCTCGAAGGACTTGAACTACAACCTGTCGAGAAACGACTCACAGCACGAGAAGGTGTGGACCTGGTTCTCGTCTCAGTATGGGAGGGTGACCCAAGTCGCGACGCTCGGCGAGGCGCTGCGTAAGAAGCGGAACAACGCAGACTACGAATCAACGTTTCCGAATCTCAAGTACGAGGCAGGTGACAGCGTGCAGAAGGCCCAGCGGATCCTCGTGCTGCTCGCCGACGCGCGCACGCCGCCTGTGCGTCCACCGTCGCGATAGCTTCGACATCGGTCCCTTGGCGCTCGGTTGGCAGGGTCCACCGATCGCGCGCTCCTACGCGAAGCTATGAGGCGACCGCGGCCGACGATCCTGGGGTCCACTGGGGGTACAGCTGAACGTGCACGAAGCGAATCGAGCGATCGCGAGCGTTATCGATTGTCTCTATCGCTTCGCGTGAATCCTCGACGGAGAATCGTGGTTTTCGGGAGCTTCGTCCGCGATCTCGCTCGCTTGCTCGTCGACCGCTGAAACCCGTTCAAGTCCCGACGGGGTCACCAATCTGAACGGAACGATGTCGCCGGCTTCGGCGTCGTTCGGGCCATCCATCCCGGCGTTGTAGCGCGGGTCAGCCGGTCGTGACGACGTGCTACTCGCGTCACCGCCACCAGGCCATGCGCTCCTCACGTTCGTCTCTCGTTGTCCGCACACAACCCGCCGGTCGAAGTTGCATAGGATGGTGGCAATGCGCATCCGATCATGGGGTGTCGCGGTGCTCGTCGTCGCGCTCTCGGCTGTTCGTCGAAGTCGAACATGGCCGGCAGCGACCGCGGCCGCAGTGACGGCGGCGACGGCGACAGCGGCCCCGCGTGCGGGACCTGCGCGATATCGACACCGACCTGCGGCGTGTACGAAGCGTGTGGCCAACTCGTCAACTGCGGCATGTGCGCGTTCGACTCCTCGGCGCTGCCGTACCAGAGCCAGAGCGCGTTCGCGGCGAGCGCGCCGGGAGGCGCGATCGAGCTCGCTTATCTCTCGCAGGCCGACTTCACGGTGCACGTCGCGCTACGCCGGAGGCTCGTGGAGCGACAAGGTCGCCGTCTCGCGCCCGGTGAACGACACGCCGACCAACCCCCCAGCCCGCGATCGCGCCCGACGGCACGCGCTGGCTGGAGTAGCGCTGACGAACATCGCGTACAAGCGAGGCGACGCGAACGATATCGGCATCGACTCGCGCACGAAGCATGGAAGATCTACCAGACCAAGACGCCGTCAATGACGTCAGTTAGCACCGCGGCAAACGCATGGACGTGCGCGCCGGAACGCGATGATGATCTGGACTAAGATAGGCCGTGGTGGACCACGACGCGCTGTGCGGCCGGGCGCTCGGCGAGTTCGTGCTGCGCGAACGCATCGGCGAGGGCGGGTTCGGCGCGGTGTATCGCTGCGAACAGCCGCTGCTCGGACGCGAGGCGGTCATCAAGGTCCTGCACCACGGCCTGCGCGAGAGCGAGATCGTGCTGCAGCGGTTCATGCGCGAAGCCCAGCTCGCGTCGCGGCTCGATCATCCCTACGCCGCTCACATCTACGCGTTCGGGGTCGAGAAGGATGACGGCCTGTTCTGGATCGCGATGGAGCTGGTCCAAGGTACCGGGCTCGATCGATGGCTGCGCGATCGCGGACCGCTGCCGCTCGTCCAGCTCGTGCCGTTCTTCGAGCGGGTCGCCGAAGTCGTCCAGACCGCGCACGAGCGCGGCATCGTCCATCGCGATCTCAAGCCATCGAACATCATGGTCGTCGAGCGCGCCGGCCGGCTGCTGCCGAAGCTGCTCGACTTCGGGATCGCAAAGATGTTCGGCCCGAGCACGGCGCCGAGCGGTCCGACAACACGCCGGAGGCTCAGCTCGGTCGCGGCCGACGCCGCGACCGAATCGCCCGAGCTGGTAACCCATGCGCCGGTGGCGGTCTCGCCGCCGTTGCGTGCGCCGAAGCCGTCGGAGATCGCGACGGTCGCTCCCACGACCGAGAAGGTGGCCGAGGACGCGCATGGCGCACCACTGACCCAAGCGAACGCGACGATCGGATCGCCGCCGTACATGTCGCCCGAGCAATGGACCGACGCGACGACCGTGGGGCCGAGCGCCGATCTCTATGCCCTCGCGGTGGTCGCGTTCGAGGCGATCACCGGGCGCCGGCCGTTCTCGGCGCCGACGGTGACGGCGTTCGCGTACCTGCACTGCAACGAAGCGGTCCCGTCGCTCGGCAACGGCTTTCCGGCGGCCCTCGATCGGTTCTTCGCTCGCGCGATGGCCAAGCGCCCGGACGATCGCCCGGCCACCGCGCTCGAGCTCGCGGCGACGTTACGCGTCGCAGCCGGATTCGGCTCGGTCCCCGAGGATCTACCGCGCCTCGACGAGGCGGTGCGCGATACCTGGCTGTCCGAGGCGCCGCAGAGTCTCGCCGAGGGTGTCGGCGCGCTCGATGGTGCGCGGAACCCGCACCAGGCGCGTGATGCCGCGCGAGACCTGTTTCGCGGCTTGATCCGCTACCTGCTCGTGATCGCGCTTTCGGCGCGGGCGCAAGTCAGGAGCGAACGCGACGACCCGAGCGTGCGCGAGCTCCTCCGCGCGCTTCGCGTTCGCGAGCTCGACGAGGACGAACGGATCAAGCTACTGCGCCTGCTCGTCCGCCCATTCAGCGGGCGACCCGGCGTTCACCCGGTGCCGGAGCTCGTCGAGCTGCTCGCGGTGCACGTCGATTCCGGGGATGACGCGCTCGATGCCGTGCTCCGGATGCGGCCGTCGAGCGACCACGCCGGCTCCGAGGACGTCGTGCGATCGCAACTCGCGCAGCTCGTCGCGGGCCTTTCGAAGTTGATGCGCGCGGCGACATTCATTCTCGACTACGCGCTCGTCGTGCCGCGAGACGGGGTCCCCGAGCGTTGGATGGGGCTACGCCGTCAGCACCGCGCATTGGCGGTGGTCCGCGAGGTCAAGTTGGTCGAGGCGCAGCCGCTGCTCGTCGACCGCGAAGGCCGATTCGCGCTCGCGTTGTTTCCGCTGCTCCAGGTAGCGGCTCCGTCGGTGGGCGTCGACCTCGAGCTGTTCGCATTCGAAGGCAAGGGCCGCCACGGTGCGCGACTCAGCGCCGCGCCCGCGAGCTTCGATCACCACGACCCGGGAGTCTGGGATTGGTTCGGCGACAACGTGCTCGGCGAGCTCGATCGCGACAGCGAGCACGGCCAAGATGATCGCCCACCGTTCCTCGGGCTCGCGTCGTTCGCGACCGAGGACGCCGACCGCTTCGTGGGTCGCGAGCACGAGATCGACGCGTTCATCAATCGCCTGCGTCGCCAAGCGCTGCAGATCGTCGTCGGGCCATCGGGCGCAGGCAAGAGCTCGTTCATCCACGCGGGGGTGATTCCCGGACTCCCCGTGGGGTGGCGCGCGGTCTCGCTCAGACCGGGCGTGGCGCCGCTGACCGTGCTCGCCGCGAAGCTCGCGAGCGCGGGCCATGCCGCCGACGAGCTCCGCGCACTGTTCGCGCTCGCACCGGATGCAGCGGCGGTATCGGTGGCGAGAGCGGAAGCCCGCGAGACGGTCATCGTCGTCGATCAACTCGAAGAGCTCTTCACGTTGTGCGATAACGCCGCCGAGCGGCTGCGGTTCGCGACTGCGCTCGCACGATTATCATCGGCGCCCGATGGCTCGACCCGGGTCGTGTGTACGGTGCGCGACGACTTCTTGATGCACGTCGAAGCGCTCGCCCCGCTGAGGCCGATGCTGTCGCCCGCGCTGTTCCTGCTCGGCAACCCATCGCGCGACGACCTCGTCCGCACGGTGGTCGAGCCCGCTCGCCGCGCCGGCTACGCGTTGTCCGATGACGAGCTCGCGCGCGACATGGTCGGCGTCGTCGCCGATCGCCCAGGTGCGCTCGCCTTGTTGTCGTTTACGGCCTCGCGGCTGTGGGAGCTGCGCGATCGGCGGTTTCGCCAGCTGACTCGGAAGGCGTACGACGCGATGGGCGGCGTCGCCGGCGCGCTCGGCCAGCACGCCGAGGCCACGTTCTCGTCACTGCTCCACGACGATCAGCGGATCGCGCGAGAAGCATTTCGCCACCTCGTGACCGCCGACAAGACCCGCGCGGTGATGGCGGTCGACGAGCTTCGCCAGCGACTCGCGAGCTCGCGCGCGGACTCGGTGATCGATCGGCTGGTCGCCGCGCGTTTGCTCGCGGTCATCGATGGCGAAGCGCAGTCTCACATCGAGATCGTCCACGAGGCGCTGATCTCGGCGTGGCCGAGGCTCCTGCAATGGACGCGAGAGAACACCGCGGACACTCGCACGCGCGAGCAAGCGTCCGCCGCCGCGAAGCAGTGGGACGAGCGGCGTCGCCCGCGCGAGTTGTTGTGGCGCGGCGATCTGCTCGCGGAGCTCGAGCGCCTGCGCGCGCGTGCTCAGCTCACCGAGCTCGAGCTCGCGTTCGCGAACGCGAGCCGCGACGAGGCCGCCCGCGGTCGGCGGATCCGCCGCGCGATCTTGACCGCGATGCTCGTGATCGCGGCCGTGTTCGTCGTCGGGCTGTGGCGCGCCAACCGCGCCGCGCAAGAGGCGGCCGAGTCACGCGAGGCGGTGCTCCGTGACTCGATCTTCGACCAAGGCCGGCTCCGCATGCTCCAAGGCGACAAGCTCGGCGCCCTGCCCTATCTTGAGAAGGCGTACGCGATGGGCGAGACCGGCGCCGCGAACCGGCTGCTGATCGAGGAGGCGCGCCGACCGACGCGCGCGCGGGTCGCGACCCTCGAAGGGCACACCGACAAGCTGTGGAGCGTCGTCTACAGCCCCGATGGCAAGCGGATCGCGACCGCGAGCGCCGACGGCACCGCGCGGATCTGGGACGCCGCGACGAGCAAGACGCTCGACGTGATCCAGCTCGAGGGGACGGTCAACGCGGTCGCGTTCAGCCCGGATGGCGCGCTGCTGGCGATCGGTGGCCGCGACGCCGCGGTCCGGCTGTGGGATGTCGCGGGCCGGCGTCAGATCGCGGCGCTCGCCGTGACGATGCGGATCGGGCACCTGGCGTTCAGTCCCGATGGGACGCGGTTGCTGGCGACCGGCAACGATGAACACGGGCCGTCGTTGGTCCGGATCTGGAGCATTCCGGATGGTCGTCCGGTCCTCGATCTCCCCGGGCACCGCGGTGAGGTCGGTGCGCGGTTCTCCGCCGACGGCGGACGGCTGGGGACGTGGGATGACCACGGCCATGCGGCGCTGTGGGACGGCCACAGCTTCATCGAGCAGGCGCATTACGACTCGTCGTCGTCGGTTTTTGACGCCGGGGATCTCGATCGCTCGGGCTCGCTGTTCGCGCTCGGCACCGCGTCCGGGCAGCTCGACCTGATGCACCTCGATGGGACGATCGAGTCGCACCCGGCCATCCATAGCAAAGCGATCCGCTCGATCGCGATCGCACCCGATGGCGCGACGATCGCGACCGCGACCGCGGATGCCACCGCCGAGCTGTGGGACGTTCGCTCGCAGCGGTCGCGCGCCAGCCTCGCGGGCCACGGCGCGGCGGTCACGGTCGCGCGGTTCTCGCCCGATGGCCGGCTCGTCCTCACCGCGTGCGCGGACGGCGGCGTGCGGATCTGGACCGCGTCGACCGGGATCCTGCTCGGCGAGCTCGCCGGCCACACCAACGACGTGGACGCGGCGGCGTTCTCGCCGGACGGGGCACGCGCAGTGACCGCGTCCTGGGACCATCAGGCGATCGTGTGGGACCTCGCCGCCGCGCAGCAGTTCCGCCCGGTGGAGACGCCGCTCGTCGACACTCAGGCTCCGAACAGCGCCGTGAAGTACGGCCCTGACGGCCACACGATCGCGATGATCAGCGCGGATCGAGGGCTCGTCGTCTCCGATGCAAGCGCGATCATGTGCCGCACTCGCGATCACCTCGCGATCCACGACTTCGCGTGGAGTCGTGACGGCGCTTGGATCGCGACGATCGACGGCGTTAATCCGCTCGTCCGGGTATGGAATGCTCGCACGTGCGAGCTCATGCACGAGCTGACGCAGTCCTCGGTCGCGTGGAGCATCGCGACCGGACCGAACGGCGTGCTCGCCGTCGGAGGCGACGACTCGATCTGGTTGTGGGGCGTTGCGCGCGAGCATCTCGACGCCACGTACGATCAGCTGCCGGGGAGCGTTTATGTCATCGAGTTTGCGCCCGGCGGCGATCGTCTGTTCGCGACGACGTACGAAACGTCTGGGTCGAGCGTCGTCGTTCAGGAGCTCGCCGACGCCCGCGCACGCCGGACCTTCCCGGCCGGCAAGCTGCCCCTGACAGCCCTCGAGCTCGACGCCAAGCACGGCTGGCTACTCGCGTCGAGCTTCGACCAGCACGTGCGGATCTGGGATCTCCGCTCGGGCGCGTTGGTCGATAACCTCGAAGGAACCGGCCCGTTGTTCGGATTGCGCGAGAGCCGCGATGGCGCGCTGATCATCGGCATCGGCGGCACGTCGCCGGCGGTCTGGGACGCGGCCACGCGCTCGCGGATCGGCATGCTCGAAGGCCACTCCGATCTCGTGATTCGCGGAGCGTTCCTCGACGACCGGTTATTCGTGACCGCGAGCCGAGATGGTACCGCGCGGGTATGGGACGTCTCGACCTTGCGCCCGCTGCTCGTGTTCGGAGCTACCGAGGCGGTCGATGGCAACGCCGCCGGTACGGCATGGGTGCTGTCCGATGTAGGTGGCGCGCGCGAATGGTCGCCTGCGCTGCCAGAGCCGCGCGAATGACGTCGCGGAACCTGCTTGCAGAAACTGCAAGGCTTCACGGATAGCGCAGCGCCTGCGGAGGCAAACGTGCTGATTTGCTGGGTCGAGTCCGAGCGCGCACTGGCCTAGCGCTTGCTCATCGGGAACACATGAAGAAACGACAGGCGAACCGCAAGCTGCAGCTGATGGTGAAGGTTATCCGCGATCTCAAGCCGTCCGAGGGTCGAAATGCCGCGGGCGGTTCAAACAACCGCCCACCGCCGGACTGCACGTCGATCACCCACTGCGGCCAGACCTACGGCGAATAGCTGGCCCGCGCAGCCGCTCAACCCTCGCCGGTCGAGTCGCGCTTCTTCTTCGGCGTCAGGCCGTACTGCTTGGCCTTCTCGAAGAACGTACGCACCGGCATCGCGAGCAGGCCCGCCGCCCGCGTCTGATTGCCGCCGGTCGCGTCGAGCGCTTCGCGAATCCGCGTGATCTCGAGCTCGCGCAGCTCGTCGCCGAGTGGCCGGAACTGCGAGGGCGCGACCACCACCGGCGCGATTCGTCCGGTCACCCGCGAGCTCCGCGACAGCCGCTCGGCGACATGCTCGGCGGTGAGCGCATCGCCGAGATGTGCCGCCGCGACGTACTGCATGAAGTTCTTGAGCTCGCGGACATTGCCAGGCCAGGCGTACGCGAGCAACGCGGTCATGGCGGCGTCGGAGATCGCCATCATCGCCCGCCCGCTGCGCCGGCACGCATCGTCGAGAAATGACGCGGCGAGCAGCGGCAGCTCGCGCGCACGTTGGCGCAGTGGCGGCAGGTGCAAGGTCGCGCCCGACAGCCGGAAGTAGAGATCTTCGCGGAATCGGCCGGCCGCGATGTCGGCCTCGAGATCGCGGTTGGTCGCGGCGACGATCCGGACGTCGACCGCTCGCTCGCGCACGTCACCGACGCGCGTCACCCGCTGGGTCTCGAGCACGCGCAGCAGCTTCGCTTGCGTGGCCGGCGCGAGCTCGCCGACCTCGTCGAGAAACAGCGTCGAGCCCGATGCGGCCTCGATCAGCCCGCTCTTGGAGCCCACCGCGCCGGAGAACGCGCCCTTCTCGTGACCGAATAGCTCGCTCTCGACGAGCGTATCTTGGATCGCCGCACAGTTGAGCGACACGAGCTGGTGGGCATGCCGCCGCGATAGCTGGTGGATCGCGGTCGCCGCGAGCTCCTTGCCGCAGCCGGTCTCACCTGTGATCAGCACCGCGAGATCGACCGGCGCGAGCCGTTCGATCAAGGCGTAGAGCCGAACGACCGACGGGTCGGCGACGATCACGCGCTGCGTCCCGATCGTCAGCGTCTGGTACGAGCGCGTCGTGCCTCCGATCTCGCCGGGGGCGATGCTGAGCGCGGCGTTGTGCGCGCTGGCGAGCAGCGCATCGGCGTCGTACCCGTCGAACGGACACGTGACGTGACCGATCCGCAGCGCGGTGGTGCCGAGCTTGGCGCGAATCCTTCCGGCGATCGTCAACGCCTCGTCTTGCGAGGCTTCAGCAAGCAGCACGTGAAGCGCGTTGTCGCTGTCGGACCACGCCGCGGCGTCGATCCGGCGCAGCTGGTCGGCGACCATGTTTTCGGTGACTCGCCGGTCCGCGATCGTGCCGGGCCAGAGCAGGCACAGCACCGAGAACGCGCGCTCGTAGCGGACTGCGCGATCGCTCTCGTCCTCGACCCGTTGCCGAAACGCGGGGCGGTCGAGCACCATCGCCGACGTCAGTGCCGCGGCGGTCGCGTGCAAGATCAGCGTCGTCTTGTTGATCGTGATGACGTCGTTGGCGCTCAGCATTTGCTCGCCGACGATCCGGACACCGTTGACGTACGTCCCACGCTGCGACCCTTGATCGGCGACGGTCACGTGTCCATCCACGATCGTCAGCATCGCGTGCTGCCGCGAGATCGCCGCGTCGTCGATTCGAAGGTCGGCCGCTTCGGACCGCCCGACCATCACGCGCCCGGTCGTCGGGAGCTGATACATCCACGACGACGAGCCGCTGAACACCAACAAGTGCCGGCGCTCGATGCTCGGGGTGGCCGACACCTCATCGCGCGGCGCGGCGGTATCGCTCTGCGTGGCTCCCCTGGGCGTCTTTTCCATAGGGACGAGTCGCTGCTGCGATCCACCGACGATTCTCGGCGGATCGCCAGGAACTTACAAGCGGCAGGCCGCCAGCGTCGGCGGCGGCCGTCATCCGCTCTTCATCTAAGGCTGCGTGAACCCCGGTTCGCCGAGCCGCAAAGCGCGCGTAAATCGACCGCGCAACATCATCGCTTGTTCCCCTGCCTCCACGAGGGTTCGCGCACCACTTGCGCGGCCGGAGATCACGACGCATGCAGTGCGCGATCAGCGCCGGTTCTTCCAGGCACGGCTCTTGATGGCTGTGTGGGCATGCAGCTCACCGCCGAGCGCCTTGCCGAGATGTCGAGTCGTGGCCCACGCTACACGAGTTACCCACCGGCAACCGAGTTCGCGGCGCTCGATCCCGAGGTCGTGGACCGCGAGCTCGACACGATGCGCCGGCACCCCACCGCCGGTTCGCTCTACGTTCATGTCCCGTTCTGTCGCAGCTTGTGCGCCTACTGCGGCTGTAACGTGATCCCGACGCGGGACGTCTCCAAGGGCGAGCGCTACATCGACGCGCTCGCGACCGAGGCCGCGATCCTGGCGGGCAAGCTGGGCTCGGCGTACCCGGTCGCCGAGATCGCGATCGGCGGCGGATCGCCGAACTTCTTGTCGCCTCGCTCGCTGAGAACGCTGATGACCTCGTTGCTGCGCAGCTTCGCGGTGGCAGACGATGCGCGGTTGTCGGTCGAGCTCGATCCGCGCGACACGACGTTCGCGCAGGTCGACGCGTTCGCCGCTGCGGGGTTTCGCGCGCTGTCGGTCGGCATCCAGGACTTCTCGCCCGATGTCCAGGATGCGATCCGTCGCCACCAGACGATCGCGCAGACCGGGTGGTTGATCGAGCGTGCCCGCAAGGCGGGGTTCACCGACATCAACGCCGACATCGTCTACGGGCTCCCGCGCCAGAACGAGGCGTCGTTCGCCGCGACGCTGGACGCGGTCATCGGCCTGGGGCCCGAACGCATCGCGCTGTTCGGGTATGCGCACCTGCCCGATCGCCTGCCGCACCAGCGTCTGGTCGAACGCGCCGGGCGGGTCCTCGACCGCTACGAGCGCGCGCAGCTGCTGCTGCTCGCGATCGAACAGCTATCGCGCGCGGGCTATCTCCGGCTGGGCCTCGATCACTTCGCGAAGCCGGGCTCCGCGCTCGCCCATGCCGCGGCGGGCGGACGCATGACGCGTACGTTCCAGGGCTACGTCGAACGCAAAGCGGACGCGATCCTCGGCCTCGGCGTCTCGGCGATCTCGTCGACGCCGCACGTGTTCTGGCAGAATCACCCCGACCTCGCGTCTTACGAGCGTGCGCTCGCCGCGGCCGAGCTACCGATCACGCGCGGCAAGGCCTTGGACGGCGATGACGAGGTCCGGCGCGCGCTGATCGAGCACCTCATGTGCAACGGTGAGGTCGATCTCGAGCAACTCGGGGAGCGCTACGCGATCGACGCGGAGACGTACTTCGCGACCGAGCTCGGCTCGCTCGTACGGCAGCCGGAGCTAGCGGTCTACGACGCCGAGGCTCGCGTGATCCGGACTACCGAGCTCGGCACCCTGCTCGTGCGCAACGTGTGCATGCTGTTCGATCGCTATGACCACGCTGCCGGGCGATTCTCGATGACGGTCTGACGGTCAGTGCATCAGCAGCACGACCATCACCATGATCACGCCACACAAGATCGTGGTCCACATCAGCACGTGCAACGGGATGGTCCACGCTTCGTCTTTGGGGATCGCCATGGCTGACGATCGAGCACGCGCCATGCCATGCCGCGCGCGGCGAGCCATCGCGCATCGATCACGCAGACGCTGCATCGGCCGAGTCGAGCGACGCAGGGCTTGCGCGCGTTCGGTCGCCAAACAGCGCGGGAAGTGCGGCACGCGAGTTGCGAACGGTGTGCGCCGTGCCGAACGAAACGATCCGTTATGACGACGCGATAGTACGACGTTTTCTGACCGCGACGCTCGTATGGGGTGCGGTCGGCATGTTGGTCGGATTGTGGTGCGCGCTGCAGCTCGCGGCGCCGTCGCTGAACTTCGCGCCGTACTTCACGTTCGGTCGGCTACGCCCGCTCCATACGAATGCCGTGATCTTCGCGTTCGCGGGCAACGCGATCTTTGCGGCGGTGTACTACTCGTCGCAGCGGCTGCTGAAGGCGCGACCGCTCGCGACCCTGTCCAAGATCCACTTCTGGGGGTGGCAGTCGATCATCGTCGCGGCAGCGATCACGCTCCCGCTCGGGTTCACGCAGGCTAAAGAATACGCCGAGCTCGAGTGGCCGATCGATCTCGCGATCGCGGTCGTGTGGGTCACGTTCGCCGTGAACTTCTTTGCGATGGTACGGAACCGGCGCGAGAAGCATCTCTACGTCGCGCTGTGGTTCTACATCGCGACGATCATCACGGTCGCGATCCTCCACATCTTCAACAACCTCGCGCTTCCGGTCGGTGCGTTCAAGAGCTACTCGATCTACGCCGGCGTCCAAGACGCGTTCATGCAGTGGTGGTACGGGCACAACGCGGTCGCGTTCTTCCTGACGACGCCGTTCCTCGGCCTCATGTACTACTTCTTGCCGAAGGCGGCCGAGCGCCCGATCTATAGCTACCGCCTCTCGATCCTGCACTTCTGGTCGCTCGTCTTCATCTACATCTGGGCCGGGCCGCACCACCTCCACTACACCGCGCTGCCGCAATGGGCGTCGACGCTCGGCATGGTGTTCAGCGTGATGCTGTGGATGCCGTCGTGGGGCGGCATGATCAACGGCCTGCTCACGCTGCGCGGCGCATGGGGACGCGTCGCCGAAGATCCGGTCCTCAAGTTCTTCGTCGTCGGGATCACGTTCTACGGCATGGCGACGTTCGAGGGCCCGATGCTCTCGGTCAAGAGCGTCAACGCGCTGTCGCATTACACCGATTGGAACATCGCGCACGTCCACGGCGGCGCACTCGGCTGGGTCGGTTTCATGATCGTTCGGCATGACGTACTGGCTCGTGCCGCGGCTCTATCAAGCGAAGCTGTACTCGAAGAAGCTCGCGACGACGCACTTCTGGCTCGCAACGATCGGCATCGTGCTCTACGTCGTCGCGATGTGGGCGTCGGGCATCACCCAAGGCCTGATGTGGCGCGCGTTCGACTCGACCGGTCGGCTGCAGTATCCCGACTTCCTCGAGACCGTTACCCGGCTCGTGCCGATGTACTGGATGCGCGCGTTTGGCGGCGCGATGTACATCACCGGGCTCGGCGTCGGCGTTTACAACATCTACAAGACCTGGCGAGCGCGGCCCGCGACCTACGACGAGCCCGAGATCTCGGTGCCGCCGATGATCCGCGCGGCGAGGCAAGTCGAACAGAAGCAGCGAGTCCTCGAACGCGCGACCGAGAAGCCGGTCCACTGGCATCGCCGGTGGGAGGGATTGCCCGCGCTGTTCACGGTGCTGGTCGCGCTGGCGGTGATCGTCGCGTCGCTATTCGAGATCCTGCCGACGTTCCTGATCGGCAGCAACGTGCCGACGATCAAGACCGTGCAACCGTACACGCCGCTCGAGCTCTACGGCCGCGATATCTATCTACGCGAGGGTTGCTACAACTGCCACTCGCAGATGATCCGGCCGTTCATCGACGAGACCGTGCGCTACGGCTCGAACGGCAAGCCGGCGGAGTATTCGAAGCCGGGCGAGTTCATCTACGACCACCCGTTCCAATGGGGCAGCAAACGAACCGGACCGGATCTCGCGCGCGAAGGCGGCAAGCGCGATGAGCTCTGGCTGCTGCGCCACTTCGACGACCCGCGTTCGACGTCGCCGGGGTCGGTCATGCCGGACTACCCGGACCTCCTGACCGACACGATCCCGTGGGACACGATCCAGGCGCACGTCGATGGCATGGCGAAGCTCGGCGTGCCGTACGGCCCGACGGCGCTGGCGCACGCGGACGCCCTCGCGAAGACCCAGGCCCTCACACTCGCCGCGATGCTCGAGGCCGAAGGCGGCCCACCGCAGATGAACGACAAGGAAGTCATCGCGCTGATCGCGTACATGCAGCGCCTCGGCAAGGACATTCGGCTCGACAGCGACGGAGGTTCCAAGTGATTCGCTTATCCGAGCTCATCTCAGCGCTGACTCCGGCCGAATACGCGGAGCTCTCGCTCGTCTTGTTCCTCGCGGTGTTCGCGGCGATCGCCTTCCGACATGGTGGAAAGCGGCGCAGGGCCGAGCACGACGAGTGCGCGCGCATGCCGCTGTGCGACGACGCGGGGGAGCCGCGATGAGTCCCGCGACCGCGCAGTCGCGTGACGCCGAAGTCACCGCCTCGGCGGGCGAGCAGGAGCTCGAGCCCCACCTCATGGATCACTCGTACGACGGGATCCAGGAGTACGACAACCCGTTGCCCGGGTGGTGGCGCGCGATCTTCTACGCGTCGATCGTGTTCGCGTTCGGGTACTTCACGTATTACGAGATCGCCGGTCTCGGCCGCAACGCGGACCAAGCGTATCGCGCCGCGCTCGCCGACTACGACAGCAAGCGCGCGTTGCGCGACGCCGCCGATGCCGCGAACGTCACCGAGGCGATGCTCGCGACCGGCGCCGCGAATTCGGAGTTGACCGAGCGAGGCCGGACGATCTTCGCGACGCGCTGCGCTACGTGCCACACCGCCGATGGTCACGGCTTGATCGGGCCGAACCTCACCGACGAGTTTCAGATCCACGGCACGACGCGAATGGACATCTTCAAGACGATCCGCGGCGGAGTCCCGGGGACCGCGATGCCGGCGTGGGGCGAACAGATGGCCCCGACCGACGTGGTCGCGGTCGCGACGTTCGCGATCTCGCTGCGCGGCAAGAACATCCGAGGCAAGGCGCCTCAAGGTCACCGGGTGGAGAAGTTCAAGTGACCAAGAACCTGCAGTCGGCCGGCGTGTTGTCGACGATGCACGCCGACGGCACGCGCAACGTGCTTCATCCGAAGCTCGCCCGCGGCCGATTCCTGCGTCGCCGGCAAGTCGTCGCGTATGCGCTGATGCTCGTGTTCGCGATCCTGCCGCGCATCCGGATCGGCGGGCGCCCCGCGCTGTTGATCGACTTGGCGGCGCGCGAGCTGTCGGCCTTCGGCACGGTCTTTCGCCCGAGCGACGGCTTCTTGCTCGCGCTGCTCGGCGTCGCGGTCATCGCTGCGGTGTTCTTCGTGACCGCGCTGTTCGGGCGCGTGTGGTGCGGTTGGGGCTGCCCCCAGAGCGTCTACCTCGAGCATCTTTACCGCCCGATCGAGCGTCTGACTCGAGGGCACCCACGGTCGTCGCGCGAGCGTGTGGCGCCGGTTCGTGAAGCTCGCGACGTTCGCCGCGATCTCGTTCGGCCTCGCGAACGTGTTTCTCGCGTACTTCGTCGGCAGCGATCAGCTGGAGAGCTGGGTCACCGAGTCGCCGCTCGACCATCCCGTCGGCTTCTCGATCGTCGTCGCGGTGAGCGCGTTGATGCTGTTTGACTTCGGCTGGTTCCGCGAACAGATGTGCATCGTGACGTGCCCGTATGGCCGGCTCCAATCGGTGTTGCTCGATCCGCAATCGCTGATCGTCGGATACGACGCCAGACGCGGCGAGCCACGGACGCAGCTCAAGAAGAAGCTGCCGGTCGTGAGCGGCGGAGATTGCGTCGACTGCTCCGCGTGCGTCGCGGTCTGTCCGACCGGGATCGACATCCGCAACGGCTTGCAGATGGAGTGTCTCGGCTGCGCGCAGTGCATCGACGCGTGTGACGGCGTGATGACCAAGCTCCACCGCAAGCCGGGGCTCATCCGTTACACGTCGCAAGACGAGCTGAGCGGCAAGCCGCGCAAGCTGCTGCGCGTGCGGACGGTGGTCTATCCGGCGTTGCTCGCGTTCGCGGCGCTCTGGCTCGGCACCAGCATCGCCCATCGCTCCGGCACCGAGGTGTGGGTCGAGCGTAACGCCGGCCCGAGCTTTACCGAGCTGCCGGACGGCCGGATCGCGTCGCTCGTCCGGATCAAGATCGAGAACGAGACCGATGATGTCCGCGCGTACACGTTCGAGCTCTTGACGGCGCCGGCAGGATCGCAGCTGCGTTCGCCGCTGCCCCAGTGGCAGGCGCAACCACACGCGTCGATCGACGTCCCGCTCTTCGTCGACGTCGCGCGCGGCGGGTTCGTCCACGGCGAGGCGCGCGTGCGCATGGCGGTCCGCGACGGCGATGGCCGCACCAAGGTGGTCGCCGCGACCTTGCTCGGCCCCGACGGAGGTGCTCGATGACGCCGGCGCGGAAATGGATCGCCGCGATCGTCGGCTTGCTCGGCGCGAACGTGATCGGCACCTCGGTCCTGATCGTCTACGCGCACAGCGGGGCGTCGCGGGTGATTCCGGAGTACTACGACCGCGCGGTGCACTACGACGCCGCGATCGATCAGGCGGCGATCAACCGCAAGCTCGGATGGTCGGTCGAGACCACGATCGCGCACGGCGGTGCGACCGTACGCGTGCGCGATCGCCGCGGCGCACCGATCGAGGGTGCGACGGTCCGGATCGAAGCGACGACGCGCATCGGCTCGGAAGCGCCCCGGACCGCCACCCTGGTCGCGGCGGACCGAGGCGACTATCGCGGCGCGCTCGCGGCGACCGGCTGGACCGATCTCGTCGTCACGGTCGAGCGAGGGAGCGAGCGCTTCATCACGCGCGCGGCCGTCGAGGGGCGATGACGCTCGCGGTGCTCGGCGGGATCGCGGCCACGAGCGTGCTCGGCAGCGTACACTGCGTCGCGATGTGCGGTCCGCTCGTCGGGTTGCACGGCGGCGCGCGTACGGTGGCGCTCGCAGTCGTCCATGCGCTCGGTCGCCTGATCACGTACGCGACGATCGGCGCGCTCGCCGGCTTGGTCGGTAGCGCGCTCGACCTCGCCGGCGGGTTCGCGCAGGTCCAGCGCGCGGCGACGATCGTCGCTGGCATCGCGATCGTCACCTGGGGCGTCGTCGCATTGCTCGGCACACAGGTCCGCACGCCTCGCCACGCCGCAGCCGAGCCCGGCACCTCCGCGTTCGCCGCTGGGTTGGTGCAGATCCGGACTCGACGCCCGGCTCGGCGCGCGCTGCTCGTCGGCGTGCTGACCGGCCTGTTGCCATGCGGCTGGCTGTGGGCGTTCGCGATCACCGCGGCGGGCACGGGACATCCGGTCACCGGCGCGCTCGTAATGACGGCGTTCTGGCTGGGCACCGTCCCGGCGATGGTCGGCATGCTCGCGCTCGCCGGGCCCCTGGTCTCGCGGCTGCGCGCGCGCATGCCGGTGGTCACGGCGGCGGTGCTGATCGGTTTGGGCATCACGACGCTCGCGGCGCGCTGGCACGACGCGGGGACCACCCAGGTGCTGGCGCCGCACTGCCACGGACATGGAGCTGCATGACCCAGGCGCTCGCGGTCAGGCCGTGCGCGCATTGCGCCTTGCCCATCCCGGCGGGACGCGGCGATGACTTCTGTTGCGCCGGGTGCGAGGTAGTCCATCGCGCGATCGCCGAGCACGGCCTCGATCGCTATTACGCCCTGCGCGAGCCCGGTGTGCCGTCGCGTACGACGTCGCGCGGCTACGCCGAGCTCGACGATTCGGCGTTTGCCCGCGTGCACGTTCGAGACGACGCCGACGGCACGGCACACGTCGCGCTGTACTTGGAAGATCTGCGCTGCGCCGCTTGCGTATGGCTTGTCGAAGCGACGCCGCGTTGTGTCGGCGGCGTCACCGAAGTGCGAGTCGATCTCGGCCGCAGCCGCGCGGACGTGACGTGGGATCGGCGCCGGACCTCGCTGTCCGCGATCGCACGCCACCTCGATCGCATCGGTCACGCGGTGCACCCGTTTCGCGGGCTCGATCGCGACGCGCAACGCCGGCGCGAAGATCGCGCGTTGCTGATCAAGCTCGGCGTCGCCGGTGCCGCGACCGGCAACCTGATGCTCCTCGCGATCGCGCTGTACGCGGGCCTGTTCGGCGGCATGGGCGCTGGCGACAAGGCCTTCTTTCGTTGGGCATCGATGCTCGTCGCACTCCCCGCGCTCGGCTATGCCGCGACGCCGATCTTTCGCACCGCGCTCGGCGCCTTGCGAGCGAGGCGCTTGCATCTCGATCTTCCGCTTTCGATCGGAATCCTGTGCGGGCTTGGGTGGGGCAGCGCAAACGTGATCCGCGGGGTCGGCGAGATCTACTTCGATAGCCTGTCGATGCTGGTGTTCCTGTTGCTCGTGTCGCGCTGGATCGTCCTCCAGCATCAGCGACGCGCGTCGAGCGCGGCCGAGTTATTGCTCGCGCTGACCCCGAGCCGGGGACGCCGGATCGATCCGGAGTCCGGGCGCATCGATGACGTGCCGATCGACGCGATCGAGATCGGCGACCGACTCGAAGTGCGCGCCGGCGACACGATCCCCGTCGATGCGACGGTCGCGCAAGGTCGGTCCGCGATCGATGCGGGGCTACTCACCGGCGAATCACGCCCGGTCGATGTCGCGGTCGGCGATCGCGTGCACGCCGGTACGGTGAACCTCGTCGGGCCGCTCGAGCTCGTGACGACTGCGGTAGGCGAGCACACGCGCGTCGGCGCGCTGGTCTCGACGATCGACGCGTTGTCGGCGCGCAGATCGCCGATCGAGCGCATGGTCGACCGGTTAGCTGGACGGTTCGTCGCGATCGTGACGCTCGCCGCTGCGCTCACGTTCGCCGGCTGGGCGATTGTCTCCCCTGCGCTCGGTGCGGAGCACGCGATCGCGCTGCTGATCGTCACCTGTCCGTGCGCGCTCGCGCTCGCGACGCCGCTTGCGATCGTGATCGCACTCGGTCGCGCGGCCCGGCGCGGGATCTTGATCAAGGGCGCCGATGCGCTCGAACGGCTCGCGGTGCCGGGGACGATGTTCATCGACAAGACCGGGACGCTCACGGAAGGGCGACTCGCGGTGGCGACGTGGTTCGGCGACGTCGATGCTCGACGTTTCGCGGCTGCGGTCGAAGCAGGCAGTGCACACCCGATCGCGCGCGCGTTGACCGCCGCCAGCGCGCCGGCCGGGATTGCGAGCGCGGTTCGCGAGGACCTCGGTCGCGGTATCCGCGGCATCGTCGCCGGTCGCAACGTCCTCGTCGGCTCGCCGCGCTGGGTGAGAGAGCAGTCCGGCGCTGCGGCTCGCCATCGCGAGCTGACATCGTGGATAACGGACATCACGAACCGCGGCGAGACGCCGATCGCGATCGCCGTCGACGGCGCGATCGTGGCAGTCGCCGGACTCGCCGACCCGATCCGCGCCGACGCAAAAGCCGCGCTCGAAGCGCTCGCCGGCCAAGGGTGGAAGATCGAGCTGCTCTCTGGAGATGACGAGCGGGTCGTCGACGCGGTGGGTGACGCGCTCGGCGTGCCGGCCTCGCGCCGCAGCGGTGGCGTGCCCCCCGAGTACAAGCTCGCGGCGGTGAAGGCGGCGACGTTGCGCGGTCCGGTCGCGATGGTCGGTGATGGGGTCAACGACGCGGCGGCGATCGCGGCCGCGACCTGCGGGATCGCGGTGTCGGGCTCTGCCGAGATCGCGATCGAGGCCGCCGATGTCTACTTGCGGTCGCCATCGGTCGAGCTGATCGCGGCGACCACGGCGGGCGCGCGAGAGACGGTCGCGACGATTCGGCGCAGCCTGCGGATCTCGCTCGCCTACAACCTGACCGCCGGGATGCTCGCGGTGACCGGCGTCATCCATCCACTCGTGGCAGCGTTGCTCATGCCGTTGAGCTCTCTCACCGTGCTCGGCTCGTCGTTGCGGTCGCGTGCGTTCATCTCGGCGGGGTTGCCATGACCGTGTTGTACATCCTGATCCCACTCGCGCTCCTGATCGCCGGCGGTGCGGTCGGTGCCTTCGTCTGGACCGTCCGCAGTGGACAACTCGATGACGTCGACACGCCGCCGCAACGGATCTTGTTCGATGACGAACCGCGCGCGTGGTCAGCAACAAGAAGAGCTCGCTCGACCGAGCGCTCAGCTGAACCCTGACGCCCCCGCCGCGTTCGGGTGTTCGAGCTCGATGATCTCGCTGATCGACTCCGGCCCTGCGAGCTCACCCTGCATGTCGCGGAACCGGCGGACGATCGCATGCACGCGATCGGGGGACAGCACGTCTTCGACCCCGGCGCGCCGGATCGTCGCACCGAGCTTGCGTTCGAAGATGTCGAGATAGACATCGCGATCGACACCCAGAGTCGCCGCGTCCCTCTCGGTGCGGCGCAGACTGCGCAGGCCGAAGTGCAACATCGCCTGCAGCTTGATGCCGAGCGTACGCCGCGCCATGGATGATAGCCGCGGATGGATTCGCCGCAGCGCTTCGACGACATAGGAGATGTGCCGCGCCTCGTCTCGCAACGCGTGCTCGCAGATTTGCTTGAGCAGGTCGTCGGCGTGCGACCTGCGCAGCATCGCAAACAGCACTTCACCGAGGGTCTCGCTCATCATCACCGAGAAAAAGAAGCTCTCGACAGAGCTGCCCATCATATCGGCGATGCGCGTGATCACCCTCCACAGCAACGGACATTCCTCGAGCGCACCGATCTGTCTGCAGTAGCGCTCGAGCACGTAGACGTGGCGCGCCTCCTCGAACGCGTGGGCCGCCGCGCATAGCGCGAGGTGATCATCGCCGAAATAGCGGCGGATCGGCTCGGCCATGCGCTGGACGGTCCACAGCGACTGGTGCTCGGACCAGTACAGCTCGTTGATCAAGCGTCTACGTGCGGCTTCGATCGTGGAATTCGCGATGGCGGTCGGCGTGGTCCAATCGAGATCGCGGTCGGCATTCCATTGGCAGGCAAGCGAGCGCTCGTAGATGCGGAGTGCGGGGTCGGCAGTCATCGCGGTTGTTTCTCCTTGGTCTTTGCGGCGGCCGCGGCAACCTCGGCGCGGGTCACACCGATGGCTTTGAGTGCGGGCAACCAGACTTCAGCGACAAACGCGGTGCGGTCCATGCCCGCCTCGCGCATCACCTTCACGCGCTCGTCGTAGTCGGGCAGCAGGTCGTAGGCGGGCATCGTGAAGTGCTTGAACACGTGCGCGAGATCGCTCAGCGTGCCGGCGTGATCTTCCTCGAGCAAGACCCGTGCGCACGCAGCGTAGAACCCGAAATGCGCGACCTCGTCGCGCGCGATAAGGCCATAGATCGCGCCGAGTAGCGGATCGCCCTTGGTCAGGGCCAGTTGCTTGTGCTTCTTGTAGAACACGTAGGTGGTGAGCTCCTGGATCATCGGATACAGGGTCATCTGTCGCGCGGTCTCGAACGGTGGCGACCACCGCTTCGACAGGATCGCGCGTTCGTACGCGACGATCTCGCCGTCGGTCCGCTGATGGGTCCGCCGCAAGTACTCGCGCAAGACGAGCGAATGCTTGCTCTCCTCGTAGCCCCAGTTCGCGAGCCACCACGCGCGGCCGAACGAATCGCGCATCACGTTGATGCCTTGGCCGACGTAGTCCGGCAGGTACATCTCGACTCCGCAGAACGTCTCGGCGCACTGAGCGAGCTTCGCGTTTCGCGGGCTCTCGTCAGCGAGCTCCCACGGAACGTCGTCGAATACGCTCCAGCGGCGGTGCTTCTCCGCTCGTTCGAAGAACGTCATGTACTCGCGGTAGATGTTCTCTGCGCTTGCGACGGAAACCGGCACGCATTCACCTCGTGATCGACCTAGTGCAGGTAACCGCGCCGCTGCTGATCGCGTTCGATCGAGCGAAACAACGCGCCGAAGTTGCCTTCGCCGAACGACGTATGGTTTCGACGCTGGATCAGCTCGAGGAAGATCGGGCCGAGCAGATTCTTCGTGAAGATCTGGAGCAGATAGCCTCGGGCATCGCCGTCGACGAGCACCGCGCGTTGCGCCAACTCGGCCCGATTCTCGCGCACGTCGGGCACGCGGTCGAACACGTCAGCGTAGTACTCGGGTTCGATATCGAGGAACGCGATCGACGAAGCGTCGAGCGCGCGCAGCGACGCGAGGATGTCGTCGGTGAGCAGGGCGACGTGCTGGATGCCCGGCCCGCGGTACTCCTCGAGGTATTCGTCGATCTGGCTGCCGGTGCCGGTTCCTTCGTTGATCGGGATACAGAACGAGCCGCACGGCGAGCGCAACGCAAACGAGTGGAGCCCGGACTGTTGCCCTTGGATGTCGAAGTAGCGGACCTGGGTGAACCCGAACACGTGCTCGTAGAACTCCGCCCACCGGCGAAGCTCGCCACGCGGCACGTTGTTGGTCATGTGATCGATCGCGAGGAAACCCTTGGCGGCGACGCGGTCCGGCCGCGCGAGCGGCTCGAAGCCCAGCGATCGCCATGTGGCCATAGCGTCGACGAAATAGATCAGCGAGTCGCCGATGCCGGCGACCGCGGGCATGTTCAAGCCTCCGTCGACCGCGCGCGCCCCACGCGTGACCGCCGTGCTCGCCGCACGCACCGCATCATCGGCGCGCCAGCCGACCGCACAGATGCCCGGGCCGTGATCGTCGCTGAACTGCGCCGAAGCGCCGGCGGGCGATCGGTCGAGCAAGATCGCGATCGCGGCTTGTTCGTAGAGCTCTACCGCGCGCGACGTGTGGTGCATCGTGCGGGAGAACCCGAGGGCGAGCAGCAGCCGATGAACGGCGTCGGGATCGGGCGATGCGATCGCGACGAACGAGATGCCGCGGACGGCGCATGGATTGTCATTCATCATCGCTGTGGCCGTAGCGGGCCGTCGATGCGCGTCCACGCGACCGGCGGGTGCTCGCGATCCAGGTATGCATAGCGGCCCGCGAAGCCGTCGCGTGCGTAGTCTTCTTCGACCGTACCTTCGGGAATGCCGACGTGTGCCTGCGCGGCGACGCGACCGCGAATGTCCGGGATGTTCACAACGCTGAACGTGCACGCGCCGCGATGAGAATGATAGAACAATGATCGGTCGATCAATGTGCACAACATGAACAATCTCGGAATCACGTTGGAGCATGCACGCGCGCTCGATGCGCTCGATCGCCACGGTACGTTCGCGGGCGCCGCGACCGCGTTGCGCCGCGGCCACACGTCGGTGCTTTACCTGGTACGGACCCTCGAAGATGCGCTCGGCTTCGCGGTGGTCGATCGATCCGGCTATCGCACGCGGTTATCGGCGCAGGGCCGTCGCATCCTCGAAGGCTGCCGCGCGATGCTGGCCGCCGAGGCCGAGCTAGGAGCAACGGTTGCCGAGCTGCGAGCGGGCTGGGAGCCAGCGATCGCGGTGGTCTTTGACGGTGTCGTGCCGATCGAGCCGCTGTTGCGTGCGGTGGGACGGCTCGTCGCCGAGCGCGTCCCGACGCGTATCGACGTGCGCGCCGAATTCCTAGGTGGTGTGGAGGACGCATTCGAGCAGCTCCACGCGGATCTGATGATCGCCGTGCTGCCGCCGCGCACGCTCCAGCTCTCCTCGATCAAACTGCCGACGGTCGTCGCTTCGCTTGTCGCCCATGCGGATCACCCACTCGCGCGTGGACGCCACGACGTGCGCGCGATTCGCAAGCACCTGCTCCTCACCGTGCGAGGCTCGGACCCGCGCCTCGAGCTTCCGACGTCTGCGATCGAGCCACACTCGACGATTCACCTGAACGACTTCGCCGGCAAGCGCGCCGCGATCCTCGCCGGCATCGGATTCGGCTGGATCCCCGATGCGATGATTTCACGCGATCTCGCTAGCGGTCGACTGCGCCGCGTCCGATGGACGCGGTCATCGCGCCACGTGTTCCATCCGCGCCTGTACCATCCCAATAGCCCGGGACCGGCGGCGCGGCGGCTGATCGACGCGATAACCCGTCGCTGACTGCCGTGCGAGCGAGAGGCCGGTGTGACTCTGGGCAGTCCGCTCTCGACGCGTCACCGAACTAGCACCAGCGAGCTACTCGATCACCGGCATGCAGGTCGCGCCGTCGTTGATCTGGGCGTTCGCGCGGAACGTGTTGAGCTGAGTCCACGCCGGCACCTCGTGCGCCGGGATCGTGCCGTCCTCGCGCACGTTGGTCACGTGATACGTGTGCTCGTTCCAGATCCGCCTGGCCTGGATCCAGCGGTCCATCTTGTCGCGGATGACCTGGACCGTCGGCGACGTGGTGAGGTACTGGTTCGACACCACGACGATCTCGGCCGACCCGTCGTTGTCGATATCGGCGACGACCGGGTACTCGGCCAGCGTCTCGCTCGAGCGCGGCATCGAGAAGATCGCGTTGCCCGCATCGTCGAACACCCACAGCGTCGTCTCGTCGGCGTACATCGCCTCGGTGTGGCCATCGCCGAGGAAGTCGAAGGCGGTCCCGGCCGCGATGCCGGACTGGTCGGAGACCGGGGCGCTCCACACGATCGTGCCGTCTGCCTTGTAGTCGGTATAGAAGTCGGCCGAGCTCATCGCGTACTCGGACGTGCCGTCGCCGTTGAAGTCGCCGATCACGGCCGGCCTGATCCACGTCGTGCGCCCCGCGGCGACATCGGTCGGTCTGACGTTCGAGTACTGCACGATCCCATCGTGCGAGATCAACGACAGGCCCGATTGGTTGGTGAGCAGCACCTCGGGCTTGCCATCGCCGTCGAGATCCGCGACCTGCGGATAGCCCGGCTCGAGAGCGGTGGTCCAATACAGCGTGCCGTCGTCGTGATAGGCCGACTGGCCCAGCACGACCTCCATCTTGCCGTCGCCGTCGAGGTCCGCGATCGTGGTCGCGCTCCAGCTCGCCTCCGGCTGGCTCGCGACCCACTTGATGTGGCCGGTGTCGTCCCAGACCGTGTTGCCACCGATGATCTCGACGTGGCCGTCGCCGTCGAGATCCGCGAGCGCGATCGACGCCGCGTACCACGAGATCTGGGAGCCCTCGCTGGACAGGCCGTCCCACACGTCGGCCGGGCCGAACATCACGCTACCGTCGTGGTGGAACGCCCATAGCTCGCCTTCGGTATCCACGGTGACGATCTCGGGGATGCCGTCACCGTCGAGATCGCCGAGCGCCGGCGTCACCGAAGCGTCGACAAAATACGGAATCATGAGCTCGACCGCGCCGGTGTCGCCCGCGAGCACGTAGATGTGGCCGGGATCCTGCGGCGAGCCTGGATCGCTCGATGCCACGACCACGACATCGGGGACGTCGCAAAGGTCGATCGCGCCGTCGCCGTTGTCGTCGGTGAGGTTGGCCACCAGGGGCGTGACGATGCTGTTGGTATCGTCGCCCGAACCATTCCACGCCCACTGGATCTCGGGATCGAAGCTGTCGGGCGGCGCCACGCTCATGCACGCGGGCACGCCATTGCCGGTGTTGTCGTTGACCTTGCACTTGTTGATCGGCCCCGCGTCGCCGCCACCCGCGTCGATGCCGTCGCGACCATGATGTCCGCAGCCGGCCAGCAGACCGAAAAGTGCCACCGAAATCGAGGTGTTCACAACGCGTCAGTTAGATGGCCTCGAGCGGCCTGAATCAAGCAACATCTTGTCGACGGCGCTCGGCGCAGCGGTCGGGCCAATGCGGGGGTGGGACGGTCTCCAGCGAGTTTTTCCCCTTGCCGACTCGGCCACCGGGTTGCGCGACCCGCGCATACAAGTCGATCGCCACGCTGCGCAGGTCGCGTTTAGTGAACGGCCGCGGGGAGGTCGTTGCGCGACGACGAGTACGACCTGCATGCGGATCAAAACGCTCATGTTCACAATGGCGCTCGCGGGGTGCAGTCACAACGATCATGCCGGTCCCGATGCCGGCGGTGGCGACGCGGCCAACGCGTGCAAGGTGCAGGATGAGGGGAACGGCAATGCCGTACCGATCTGCACGATGCACGCGCCACCCGACAGCTTCGATCCGGTGATCCAGTGGACGTGGAACGGCGGCGACTCGGGCGAGTCCAACAGCTACGTGAACCTCACCGACGACAGTGATCCGCGATTCGCAGGACCGCTGGATCCAAGCGCGCCGGATCTGGAACGAGCACTCGTATCACGTCACGAACGTCCGCGAGGATGGCACGATCCCGAGGGTCGAACCAAACTCGTGGCAGCAGCTCAACACGTACCGCGCGAACGCGCAGATCACCACGAACGGCGTGTGCGCGCCGCAGCTACTGTGAACCGCGAGACGTCCCAACGACGATGAGCGCGCGGCGGCGCAGGTAGGAATAGCGGCGACTCCATGCGACGTTCACCGATGATGATGCGCATGGTGGTCGCCGCGATGATCCTGTCAGCTGCGACCGAGGCGCGCGCCGGTGCATGTCTCGGCGAAGACGAGATCGTCGGCGAGATCGTACAGCTCGAAGCGTACGCGAAGGACCCGAAAGCGACGATCGACGGCTATCTGTGCGTGCGAGTCGCGTTCGGCGACGACGACGACATCGTCCCCGCGGCGCATCGCAAGAAGCTGCAAGCCCGGATCGAGAAGGCGTGCACCACGATCCTCACCCGCGATCACACCGACGCCGAATGTATCGAGCTCGCGGTCTGGCTCGGCAAGAAGTCGCTCGGGGGCGTCACGCTGTTCGACGTCGTCTCGAAGTACAAGATCGACATCTGGAGCTGGGATCGCTGGACGCCGATGTTGTGGATGCTCGGCCAGCTCGGCGACCCGCGCGGCGCGCCGATCATCCGCGACGCGTGGACCGCCGCGATCGAGGTCGCGGCGAAGTACGAGAAGGCGCATCGCCATGGCGACATGCAGGCATGGGCGGGCTGGCGCAAGGAAGCCGCAGAGACGCTAGGCATGCTCGGCGTCGCCGCCGACAAGACCTTCCTCGAGGAACAGGCCGCGGCGACCAAGGACCGGTACGTCAAGCAGTCGTGTCTCGACGCCGCGAAGGCGATCGAACATCGGCTGTCCCTCGCGACGCCGCCCGCCGCTCGACCGTGACGCGCCTGCGCGGCATCACTGCGAGCAGTTGGACCCGTTGGTCACGAAGTCGTAGTTGACCACCGCCGCGCTCGGCGCCGGCGTCGGCGTGAACGTGCAGCTCGGGGCCCCCGGGACGCATCCGGCACTGCCGGACCGGAACGTACCGAAAGCGGTGCAGCCGGGGTCGGCGGTGGCCGTGAGGGTCGTGGTCGCCCCATTGATGAGGAAGCCGACGCACACGCCTCCAGCGGTGCAGGTCAGATCAGGATCGCAGGTATTGCAGTTGATCTCGCTCGCGGCATCGTCGACCGAGCCTTGGTCGGGGATCAGCGCGAGCCAGGCCTGCGAGCTCGGTGCGAACCGCGCGGTGACGAGGAGCTCGCCGCTCGTCGGGGCGAGGATGCAAGTCGGCCTGCCGCCGGTGTCGTTGACGTTCTGGTACAGGCACGCGTTATCCCAGAGCACGAACACGCTCGTCATCGGCGCGGCCGTCGCGGTCAGCGTGACCGTCGTACCTGCCGGATACTGGGAGATGCACTTCGTGGGCGACATCTCGTTGCAAGTCGTGGGAGCGTTCCGCCCGTCGTCGATCGAGACCGTGCCCAGATCGCCCAGCGTGGTCACGTCGAGCTGAAACATCCCCACCGGCACGTCCCGCCCGATGTCGGCGACCACGGCGTCGCTACCGGCGAGCGGGATGTGCTCGATGCCGAACAGCTGGCCACAGCCGCCGCCGATCAACGCGAACGCGCACGTGGCGATGATCCGCACTAGAACCTCACCGCCAGCGATAGCGACGCCGATCGGCGATCGAGGCCCGGCACGACCTCGGCGTTGCGCGGTCTGCCTACGAACCACAGCACGATGCCTGCGGCGATCGCGGCGGCCCCGATCGCGCCGGCGGCGGTCGCGACCGATGCACGCGTGGTCGCGCGATCGCTCAGCGAGACCGCGTGAGCATCGTGGCACGGCGTTCCGCTCGGGCAGGTCTGCCGCGCGTCGTTCATCAAGATCGTCGCGTCGATCAAGAGCCCGAGGCCGGTGCCCGCCGAGGCGACCCCGGCGCCGCCGAGCACGAGCGCGGCGGTGCGCAACCCCGAACGCGGCTGCGGCTCGGGACGCCGCGACACGACCGGTGCCGGCAGCGGGATCAGCGCCGGCACCACGACCCGCTCGCGATCGCCGTCGGGCTTGACCGCGATCGAAGTGCGCCACGGTGCGAAGCCCGGCGCGGTGGCCGAGATCGCGTGCCCGCCGGGATCGATCGCGATCGGCTGGCCCCATGCCGCGGCGGCCAGGGGCTTTCCGTCGCGCGCGATCACGAGCCCGGCGATCGTCGACGGCGCGACGATCGTGATGTAGGAGAGCGCCGGCTCGAGCTCGGCGGCCCGCTTGTCGGCCTCGGCCTTGCGCTCGTCGCCGAGCTTGCCGGCGAGCCGTCCGGCTTCGACGAACGCCGCCCACGCACTGGCGGTCTGCGCGAGCTTCGCGCGGCAGTCGCCGAGGTTCAGGAACGTCCCCACCGAGGCATCGAGCGCCGCACTCGCGGCGAACCGGTCGCAGGCTTCGGAGAGCTTGCCGTCCTTGAGCAACGCCCGTCCATCGCGGAACAGCTGCTCGGCCTCCGGGTTGGGGGGCTCGTTCAGCGGATCGCCATGCGCCGCGTGGACTGCGCACATGCACGCCGCGACCACCCAAAACAGCCGCATCCTGTCCAGGCTGGCGCGTCCGACCGCGAAACACAAGCGACGAACGGCGACGACCGACCGGCATCGCCCGTGCAACCGCAAAGGGGATGGCGAGCCGCGCAACCATCGTGTGGTGTTTCGCGACCATCGCAGCCGGCTGCGGCGGCGGTGGTGTAGCGAAGCCCGACGCCCCCGCCACTCTCGACGCCGGCGCCCCGGATGCGGCCCCGTCGTTGACCGAGCTGTGTGGCCCGTTCGAGTCGGGCGCCGAGTGGCAGCGCTGCTCGGCGAACCCGCTCGTCACCGGCATGCGCCCGTCGTCCGACGGCCGGATCGAGCTGACCGAAGCCGATCCGACCGTGATGTTCGATCCCGACGATCACCTGTGGAAAGCGTGGTGGTCGGTCGTGATCACGTCGGACTGCATGACGATCGGCACGCCGACCGACGATCACGAAGTCGACATCAAGTACGCCGAGAGCAGCGACGGCGTCCATTGGTCGATCCAAGCCGAGCCCGTGATGCGCTCGCACGGCGCGTCGACCGCATGGGACTACACGACGGTCGAGACCCCGACCGTGGTCAAGGACGACTCCGCCCCGGCCGCTCAGCGCTACGCGATGATCTATTCCGGCGGCAACAACGCCGCCCTGATGATCCTCGGCCAGACCGGTTGGCAGGTCGGCCTCGCTTATTCGCCCGACGGCAAGACGTTCACGCGTCTGCCCGCCGCCGATTCTCCGTATGCGTCCGCGGCGACGCCATTTCAAGACATCACCGGCCTGGTGTTGCTCGCGAGCGACGCGTTTCCCTCGCTGACGAACCTCGGGCCCGGCATCATCGCCGATCCCGAGCTGCACAAGCGCGGCGACACCTGGCACCTGTGGTTCTCGTCGCTCGCGATGTCGAGCGATGGCCAGACCGCGCTCGCGTACGGCGTGTCGCACGCGACCTCGACCGATCTCGTGCACTGGACGATGACGCCGACCAATCCGGTCATCGCCGGCGCGGCGACGCCCGCGGTGTACGACGACGGGACGTCGTACGAGCTGTGGTTTCACCAGGACTCGACGGCGGACAAAGCGACGGTCCCGAGCGTCTTGTATCCGACGCTCGGCGTCTGGCACGTGACCTCGACCGACGGCGTCACGTGGACCGCGCCGGGCGCGACGCGTGACTTCACGTGGGATTCGCAAGCCACGTACGAGACGTATGGCCAGCTGCCCGGCGTCGCGATCGCCCACGATCCGATCGGACCGTTGCGCATGTATTACTCGGCCTGGGGATCGGTCCCCGCGCCGGCGGGATCTTGCGTGTACACGCAAGCCGGTACGGTGCCGGGCACCGATAACCTGCTGCTCGCGGTTCGAGCAGAGTGAACTTTCCCGGGAGCGGTCGATTACCTGGTCATGTCGACGAACCGTGATGCGATCGCGTGGTGGCTATGCGGACTGGTGGCGGTAGCGACCGGCCGGGTGCGGCTCAACGATGTGGCCCTCGAGCTCGCCCGCGTGTCGCAGCTGGCGTGCGCCTAGCCGTATAGTGGCGGCGTGGAGACCGCCGACCAGCAGTGGCAACGCTATCGCCGCGCGCTCTCGGCCGAGCGCCTGCCCGCTGCGCTCGTCGACCTCGACGCGTTCGAGCGCAACATCGATCGCATGGTCGAGCCGCTGCGCGCGGCGGGCAAGCGACTGCGGATCGCCACGAAGTCGTTGCGTTGCCCCGCGCTCGTCGAGCGCGTGCGCGAGCGCGCCGGCGAGCTCGCGATCGGCTTGATGACGTACACCGCCGGCGAGACGGCGTGGTGGGCCCGCCACGGGGCCACCGACCTGCTGCTCGCGTATCCGACGGTCCGGTCGGCGGACACCGACGATCTCGCGGTCGCGAACCGCTCCGCGACGGCGGCGGTGGTCGTCGATCACCGCGACCAGGTCAGCGCGATCGCGACCGCAGCGCGGCGCGCGGGGACGATCGTGCCGCTCGTGATCGAGCTCGACGTGTCGTGGCGTCCGCTCGGGGCGATGCACGTGGGCGCGAGACGCAGCCCGCTGCGCACGGCGGCGGCGGTCGTCGAGCTCGCGCGCATCATCGCCGCGACCGAAGGCACCAAGCTCGCCGGCGTGATGGGCTACGAAGCGCACATCGCCGGCACGACCGACGCCGGACCGTTCCATCGCTGGCAACACGGGGCGCGGCGGGTCGTCAAACGCTTGTCGCGCGGTCCGGTCGAGGAGGCGCGAGCCGACGTCGCGCGCGCGCTCGCCGACGCCGGGCTGCCGGCCGCGTTGTTCAACGGCGGCGGGACTGGTTCGGTCGCGTGGGCCGCCGCCGACCCGACGCTGACCGAGGTCACGATCGGCAGCGGGTTCGTCGACTCGCTGTTGTTCGATCAGTATCGCGGGCTCGAGCTCGAGCCCGCAGCGTGCTTCGCGTTGCAAGTCGTGCGGCGCCCTGCCCCGTGGCTCGTCACCTGCCACGGTGGCGGGTTCATCGCCTCGGGAGACGGCGGACCGGATCGGTTGCCGCGGCCGTGGCTGCCCGAGGGCTGCACCCTGCTCGCGCTCGAAGGTGCGGGCGAAGTTCAGACCCCGGTCGCGTTGCCCGAGCACGGCGCGATCGAGATCACACTCGGCGATCCGATCCTGTTCCGCCACGCGAAAGCCGGCGAGCTCGCCGAGCACTTCGATCACTACCTGCTCGTGCGCGGCGACGCGATCGTCGAGCGCGCGCCGACGTGGCGCGGTTTGCAGCAATGCTTTCTTGGCTGAGTGCTACATTGCTGGCGATGCAGCGGAGGCGCGCGGCGCACATCGTCGTCGGGGGCATCCTCGCGACCGCGGGCTGTTCCGGATCGAAGGTCGCGCCGACTCAGCTGTCGATGTCGTTCGCGCGCACTTCGTTCTACGACGCGCCATTCCCGTCTGACGATCTCGTGACCTCGACCGGCACGATCGATCTATCGGGCCTACCCGATCCCGACATGCCGATGCTGATGGAGCAAGCACGCGGCCTGCTCGCGACGGCCGACGGTTTCGCCCAAACGGGCGCGGTGTTCTTCCGCGCGACCGCGGCACTCGATCCGACGACGCTGCCCGATCTCGCCGGCTCGGTCGCGAGCGATGCGGCGGTCTACCTCGTCGCGATCGATCCCGCGCAGCCCGATTACATGGTGAAGAAGCCGATCGACATCGCGTACGTCCCCGACGGCGGACCGTTCGGCGCGACGTTCATGCTCTCGCTGTTACCGTTGCAGGGCTCGCCCCTCGGCGCTGGCGAAACCTATGCGGCGGTCGTCACGACCTCGGTGACCGACGCGACCGGCCAAGCCCTCCTGCCATCCGACGCGATGACCGCGCTCGCGGCCGGCGGCGCGCCCGATGGCCTGTCCGGCGATGCCCTCGCTCACTATCAAGCCGCGATCACGGCGATCACCGCAGCGGGCTCCGATGCCTCCACGATCGCCGGGCTCGCGGTGTTCACGACCGAGCACGCCGCCGCCGGACTCGACGCCGTGCGCGCCGATGCGCTCGCACTGACCCCGCCGACGATCAGCGCGCCGACGCCGAGCGACGTGTTCGACGACTACTGCGTGTTCGACGCGATGATCGCGATGCCCGACTATCAGACCGGCACGCCGCCGTACACGAACGACGGCGGCGGCTGGTCGTACGATGCGACCGGCAAGCCGATCGTCGACCACAGCGAGATGGCGCGCGTCGTGTTCACGATCCCGAAAGCTCCGACGCCGCCCGGCGGATGGCCGCTCGTACTGTTCGTGCGCACCGGTGGCGGCGGCGATCGCCCGCTAGTCGATCGCGGTGTGTGCTCGACGCCCGACTTCACGGCGCCGATCACCCCGGGCTCGGGGCCCGCGATGGACCTCGCCCAGGTCGGCTACGCCGGGGTCATGGTCGACGGCCCACTCGGCGGCATTCGCAACCCGAACGGCGCGGATGAAGAGTTCCTGATCTTCAACATCGAGAACGCGGCGGCGTTGCGCGACAACGTGCGCGAAAGTGCGGTCGAGCTCGCGCTGTTCCGCCACGTCGTCGGCCCGTTCACGTTCGATGCATCGAGCTGTCCGGGCGCCGGACAAGTCGCGTTCGACGAGTCGCACGTCGCGATCATGGGGCACTCGATGGGTGCGTGGATCGCGCCGCTGGTGGTCGCGACCGATCCGAGCGACTTCGGCCCGTCGGTGCTGTCCGGCGCGGGCGCGAGCTTCATCGCGAACATGCTCGACAAGCAGAAGCCGATCGAGGTCGATTTCATCATCGCGTCGCTGCTCGACTACCCGAGTCATGGCTATCAGATCGATCGCCACGATCCCGGCCTGTCGATCCTGCAGTGGGCCGCCGAGCCCGCCGATCCGCAGGTCTACACGCCGTCGATCGTCCACGGCGCGACCCCGCACTCGGTGCTGATGATCCAGGGCATCGTCGATCACTACATCCTGCCGTCGATCGCGAACTCGACGAGCCTGTCGCTCGGGCTCGACGAAGCCGGCACCGCGTACGACGCGACGAACGCCGAGCTCCAGGGTCTCGATCAACCGGTGCTCGGCCCATTGCTTCCGCTCGTCGGCCGAAGCGCGATCGCCGAGCCGGTCACCGGCAATATCTCGGGCTCGACCACCGCGGTGGTCGTCCAGCACCCCGGCGACGCGATCGAAGACGGGCACGAGGTCATGTTCCAGACCGAGCCGCCGAAACATCAATACCGTTGCTTCTTGAAGTCGTGGCTCACCGGCACGCCGACCGTTCCGCCCGACGGTGCCGAGCTCGATCCGTGTTGATGCGCTACCAGCGATAAGCGCTCGCGAGTGAGAGCGCGACCGCGTAGTCACCGTTGCTGTCGAACGCGACCTCCGCGGTCGGGCGCACGCGAAAGTGCGCGGTGCCGATATCGAGCCCGAGGCGCGGCACGATCTCGGCGTTGGTCGTGCGCAGGTTGTCGGAGTCGTCCATCAAGCGCTCGTGGCGGACGCCGAGGTCGACGCCGACTACCAAGCAGGCGAACCTGCGCGCGCTGCACACCGGTGATTCGAGGCCGACGCGCGCGTCGAGATAGTCGTTCGATCCGCCGCCCCCGTCGACGTCGGCCATCCCGCCCTGCGCGAGCAGCACGTGCGCCCACAACCGCGGGTCGCCGAGCCGGATCCCGCCCTCGAGCTCGAACGCGCCGTACGCCACGCCGCTCGCGCCGCCGTTGTACGCGGCGCCCAGCGCGACACCTCCGCCGAGATACGCGGTGGATGGCGCCGGCACCGACGCGACGATCGAGGGTTCGGCCGAAGCGACGCTCGCGGTGACCGCGAGCACGGAACTTACCAAGATAAGGGTTCGCATTAGTTTCCTGAGGTGGCAGAGGTCTGTCGTTCGAGGTTGTCGCTACCAGGTGAGGCGCTCGACAATGCGAGGGCGACGCCGAAGCCACCGTCGCTGGCCAACGCGACCTCCGCACTCGGGCGCACGCGAAAGTGTGCGTTGCCGACGTTGAAGCCGAGGCGAGGCACGACCACCGCTGTGTTCGCGTTGAGATCCTCGGTGTCGATCATCGCGCTGCCGACCGCTGTCAGATGTTCGTGGCGGGCGCCGACATCGACACCGAGGAAGAAGCATGCGATCGAGTGCGCGCTGCAGATCGGCCCTTCGATACCGACGCGGGCCTCGACGTAGTCGTTCGAGGTCGGGTAGCTCTCGTCGTCGAGGTTTGTCATCCCGCCGATCGCGAGCAAAGCGTGAGCCCAGGCGTGCGAGTTGCCGACCCGGAACCCGCCTTCGATCTCGAACGCGCCGTAAAGCCCGCCACCGGCGTCGCTGTGAACGCCGCCGAGCACGACGCCACCGCCGACGTACGACGCAGGCTCTTCGGTGATCGCAGCGACGAGACCAGGAAGCTGCGCAGCCGCGACGCCACATGTGGCGGCGACTACCAAGCTAACGACCGACGCTTGCCGCATGACCTGACCACCAGCAATGGTCGGACCAAGGTCTAACTGGCTGCGATCCGGTCGCTCGCGCTGATCACAGAGCGCCGAAGTCTGACATTCGTGTCGGCGCGCGTCGGAAAACCAGGGGCGAGCGATTGCCCCACCGTGCCGCTTCTCGCCGAGGTCGCGATCAGCTGGCGCGCGACACGAGCGCGACGATCTGATCGTGAAGCACGCCGTTACTTGCCAACGCAGCGCCGCGCTCGAGTACGAGTGGCTCGCCGCGCCAACCGGTGCACTTGCCGCCGGCTTCCTCGACGAGCAACGAGCCCGCCGCGAGATCCCACGGCTTGAGCTTCATCTCCCAATAACCGTCGAACGTGCCGGTCGCGACCATCGCGAGATCGAGCGCCGCCGAGCCGTAGCGCCGCACGCCGCGGACCTTGAGCTTGACCGCCATGAACTGCGCGAAGTTGTTGTCGGGCGACGTCGCGCGATCCGACGGGAAGCCGGTGCCGAGCACGGCGCGGTCGAGCGCCGCGGTGTCGGAGACCGCGAGCTTGTTGCCGTTGCAGAACGCGCCGCCGCCGCGCACCGCGGTGAACGTCGCGCCGAGCACCGGCGCGTGGACCACGCCGACATCGACTCTGCCGTTCACCGAGCGCGCGATCGCGACGCAGAAGAACGGCAGGCCGTGCGCGAAGTTCGTCGTGCCGTCGAGCGGATCGACGTACCAGATCGCGCCGTCGCGATCGCCGTCTTGCCCGCCGCCCTCTTCCGCGATCACGCGATCCCCGGGAAACGCACCGCCGAGCCGATCGACGAGCAGGGCTTCGGACCGGCGGTCGAAGTCGGTGACGAGGTCGAACTCGCCGGCTTTCGTCGCGGCGCGCTGGCGCAACCCGAGCAGCGCGGCCGGGCCACCGGCAAATCCACTAGCCAGTAACGCGCCCGCCTCCCGCGCGGCGGCTACAGCGACCTCGAGCGCGCGCTGCGGATCGGCGATGGTCGGCACGGGCGCGGACATTGGCACGATCTGGCACCCCGGGGGACCCCGTGATCCGTCTTCCATCTGGAAGGGGCTTCGTGATACGCCCCCCGGCGATGAACGTCCTGGTTACCGGCGGTAACGGTTTCATCGGCTCGGTCGTGGTGCGCACCCTCGTGGCCGAAGGCCATAAGGTCCGTTGCCTGCTCAGGGAAACCAGCAAGACCGACCGGCTCGATGGCGTCACCTACGAACGCGCCATCGGCGACGTTCGTGACGCTGCTTCGATCACCGAAGCAGCCTCCGGCTGCGACGCGATCATCCATCTCGCGAGCCTGTCGGCCTGGGACCAGATCGACTCGCCCCTGATGGACGAGGTGGTCGAGGGCGGCACCCGCAACGTGCTCGCTACCGCCAAGGCAACGCCGGGGACGCGGGTCGTGTTCGTGTCGAGCATCCTCGCGGTCAACGGCTCGGATCGGCCGAAACAGTTCGACGAGGCGTCGGTCTGGACCGTGCCCGACGCGCACCTCAAGTACTCGCGCTGCAAGCGCCGCGCGGAGGCGATGTGCATGGCCGCGGTCCGCGAAGGCGTGCCGGTCATCATCGTCAACCCGGGCGAGGTCTACGGGCCGAACGATACCGCGCTGATCACCGCCTGCAACCTGATCGACTTCGCGAAGAGCAAGCCCGTGTTGGTGTGCAGCGGCGGCACGTCGGTCGTGTACATCGACGACGTCGCACTCGCGATCGTGCGCGCGCTCGAGAAGGGCCGCGTCGGCGAGCGCTACATCCTCGGCGGCGACAACCTCAGCGTGCAGGACCTCGCGAAGCTGTCGCTCGAGCTGCTCGGCCAGAAGAAGACGATCCTCAAGGTGCCGAACGCGGTGATCAAAGCGATCGCGACGATCGGGACCAGGTTTCGCCTGCCGCTGCCGTTCAACGCCCACGTCATCCCCTACGCCACGAAGTACTGGTTCATGTCGAACGCGAAGGCGAAGCGCGAGCTCGGGGTCGAGTTCCGCTCGGCGCGCGAGACGCTCGGTCCCACGCTCGACTGGCTGCGCCAGACCGGGAGGATCTCGTGAAGCCCGAGCTCGTTCGCGATGACTGCCACCCGACCGCGCCGGTCGCGCACGCGCCTGCGATGCCGCGGCGCCCGATGACGGCGACCAACCCGAAGACGCTGCTCGATGCGCTCGAGCAGTGCCATCTCGTCGGCGACGTGCGCGGCTACGCGTTCGTCGCCGCCGACGGCAGCGAGACGATCTACGGGTTCAGGAGGCTCGTCGAAGAGGCGCGCAAGCGCGGTCGGCAGCTCGCCGGCATGGGCCTGCGCAAGGGCGATCGCGTCGCGCTCGTCATCCCCGATGCGACCGAGTTCGTGCTGACGTTCCTCGGCGCGGTCACCGCCGGCATCGTGCCGGTGCCGCTCTATCCGCCGCTGTCGCTCGGGCGGCTCGACGCGTATCTCGGCGGCATGGTCCGCACGCTCAACGCGGCGGCCGTCGATCTCGTGATCGCGACCGCGCAGGTACAAAAGGTCTTGTGGTCGGTGATGCCGCGGGTCCCGACCGCGCGCGATCTGATCACGGTGGAAGATCTCGCGTCGCGCGCCGAGTCCCCCGCGCCGGCGCCCGAGATCGTGCCCACCGACCCGGTGTTCCTGCAGTTCACCTCGGGCTCGACCTCGACGCCGAAGGGCGTCGTCGTCACCCACGCTAGCCTGTGCGCGAACGGGATCGGGATCATGTTCCCCGGCCTGGAGATCGATCCGGAGACCGACAAGGCGGTCTCGTGGCTGCCGCTCTATCACGACATGGGCCTGATCGGCTTCGTGCTCGCGCCGCTGATCGCGACGCTGCCGGCGGTGTTCATGCCGACGCTGTCGTTCGTGAAACGGCCGACGCTGTGGATGGACGTGATCGATCGCCACCGCGGCACGATCACGTTCGCGCCGAACTTCGCGTTCGCGCGACTGACCAAGCGCGCGAGCGACGCCGATCTCGCGAAGTGGGATCTGTCGTGCGTGCGCACCATGGGCTGCGGCGCCGAGCCGATCCACGCCGGCACGATGCGCGCGTTCCTCGATAAGTTCGCCGCCGCGAAGCTCGCATCGAACGTCTTGCTGCCGTGCTACGGCATGGCCGAAGCGACGCTCGCGATGAGCTTCGTGCCGCTCGCCGCGGAGCTCCACGTCGACGCGATCGATCCCGACGCGTGCTACGCGGAGCGCAAGGCGGTGCCGGCGACCGCGCTCGGCGCGCTCGAGCTGGTGTCGTGCGGCAAGCCGTTCCCCGGCCACGAGCTCGGCATCTTCGACGACAACCATCACAAGCTCGGCGAGCGCCAGATCGGCGAGATCCGGTTCCGCGGACCATCTGTCGCCGCCGGGTACTTCCGCAACGCGGAAGTGTCCGCGAACGTGTTTCGCAGCGATGGCTGGCTGTGCACCGGCGACCTCGGCTACCTCGCCGACGGCAACCTGTACATCTCGGGTCGCAAGAAGGACATCCTGATCGTCCACGGCCGCAACTACTACCCGCAAGGGATCGAGTGGCTGGTCGAGGATGTCGCGGGCGTGCGCAAGGGCAACGTCGTCGTGTTCTCGGTGCCTGGGGCGACGTCCGAGGAGGTCGTCGTGGTCGCCGAGACGTCGGAGGCCGACGCCGACAAGCGCAAGCAGATCGCCCACGCGATCAAGGCGCACGTGTCGGAGGACATGTCGCTCGTCGTCGGGGACGTCACGCTGCTCGGCGTCGGCGAGCTGCCGAAGACGACGTCCGGCAAGGTCCAGCGCCAGAAGACGCGCACCGACTACCTCGCCGGCTCGCTCGGCAAAGAGGGCGTACGCAGCCTGTCATCGGGCGCGCAGAAGCTCGCGCTCGCGAGGCACGTCGCGGCGAGCTTCGTGTCGCGCGTTCGTCACACCGTCGGTACGCGACTCGGCCTCGGCTGGCTCGCCAAGGCAAAGCCGGCTCCTGATCTGGAGGATCGCTAAATGGGTTCGACGCAGAAAGATATCGAAGTCTCGTACGACGTCGACAACGAGTTCTTCCGGCTGTGGCTCGACGAGCGCATGAACTACACGTGCGGCTTGTTCGAACCGGCGGACCTGGCGATCAAGACCCCGCCCGGCGCGAAGCCGGCAGGTAGCCTCGAGAAGGCGCAGCTCAAGAAGCTCGGCTGGCTCGCCGACGCCGCGCACGTGCGGCCCGAAGCCAAGCTGCTCGACATCGGCTGCGGCTGGGGCGCGAACCTCGAGTTCCAGACCACGTCGCGCGGCGTCAAGGAAGCGCACGGCATCACGCTGTCGACCGCGCAGGCGAACGAGATCGCGGCGCGCAAGCTGCCCGGCGTCACCGCGAGCGTCGTGTCCTACCTCGACTACCAGCCGACCGTGAAGTTCGACTCGGTGATCTCGATCTGCATGATGGAGCACATCTGCGCGCCCGAGGAAGCTCGCGCGGGCAAGCAGGTCGACATGTATCGCAACTACTTCCGGCTCGCCCACGAGTGGACGAACCCCGGCGCGCACTTCGGTCTGCAGACGATCCTGCGCAACCGCGTGCCGCGCATAAAACAGGACATCCGCGACATCGGCTGGCTGACCTACACGATCTTCCCGGGCGGGATCTCGCTGCGCCTCGAGGACGTGATCGCGGCGGTCAACCCGTACTGGGAGGTCATCGAGGTCCAGACGCGGCGCGAGCACTACGGCCGCACCTGCGAGCACTGGCGGTCGCGGCTGCGCGATCACAAGGAACTGATCGAGCAGCGCTGGAGCCCGCAGCTATTTGCCGACTACGACCGTTATCTGTCGACCTGCGTCCGCGGGTTCGAGATGCACTATCAATCGTTGGCGCAGTACTCGCTGCGCCGGATCGACGCGTAAGGGAGTAACGATATGACCGCCAAGCCGATCGACATCATCAAGCTATTCACCGAGGCCGCGTTCGAGGCCGACGGCCGCACGCTCGAAGGGCTCACGCTCGACAGCAAGTTCTCCGAGCTCGCGATGGACTCGGTCGCCGTGATGGAGACCATCGGCGTGTTCGAGAATCGGCTCTCGATCCGGTTCAACGACGACGATCTGTCGCGGCTGACGACGCTGCGCGATCTCGAGGCGCTGGTCTCCAAGTCGGTCAAAGCGGCATAACGCCCATGGCTGTCTCCCGCGCCACGTCTGAAAAGCTGTACCGCGAGTACATGACCTTCTTCGAGAAAGCGGAGAAGCATCGCCGGTGGAGCATCTTCGACGACATCCCGTGGGACAAGCTCGCGTCGTGCCCGAAGGATCCGGTGCTCGCGCTGTGCGCCGAGACGTTCTGCGGCGTCGAGATGTACCTGCCGGACTACGTCGGTCAGGGCATCAACGTGATGCGCGAGAACTTCGGCACGGCGTGGTTCATGGCGAACTGGGGCTACGAGGAGTCGAAGCACTCGCTCGCGCTGCGCGAATATCTCGTGCGCACCGGCCAGCGTACGACCGATCAGATCTACGACTACGAGCAGTCGATCCTGACGAAGAAGTGGTCGCTGCCGTTCCCGACCGCGCGCCAGATGTCGGCGTACGGGATGATCCAAGAGCTGACGACGTACGTGTTCTACAAGAAGCACAAGCAGCTCGCGCTCGACAAGGGCGACGACCTGCTCGCGGCGATCTACGGGCTCGTCTCGCGCGACGAGATCGCGCACTTCGGGTTCTACGCGTCGGTGTCGCGCGTGCTGCTCGAAGAGGACGCCGAGGGCATGAAGCGCGACCTCGCGCACGTGTTCCGCCACTTCACGATGCCCGCGTATGACCTGGTGCCGGACTACGGCGATCGCGTCGAGCTCATGCGCCAGGCCGGCATGGATCGCGGCGCGTTCGTGCGCGAGGTCTGGTTGCCCGTGTTGAAGGCGATCGGCCTGACCCGCGGCGAGCTCGTCGGTTACGATCGCCGCGATCCTGCGGTACCCGAAGCTCGCGCATGACTCACGGCGCGCGCGACATCGCGATCGTCGGCATGGGCTGCCGGTTCCCGGAGGCCCGCGACGTCGGCGCCTACTGGCGCAACATCACGTCCGCGCGCGCGTGCTTCTCGGAGATTCCGGCGGAGCGCTGGAACCACGAGCTGTTCTACGACGCGAGCCCGCGCGCGATCGACAAGACCTACGCGCGCAAGGTCGGGTTGCTCGACGACGTGAAGTCTTTTGCGGCGCTGCACTACGGCCTCGCGCCGCTCCGCGTCTCGGTCATGGACCCGCAGCACCGGTTGCTGCTCGACGCCGTCCGGGTCGCGCTCGAGGACTCCGGCCGCGACGACAAGGCGCTCGCCGGCTCGCGCACCGGCGTGTTCGTCGGCGCGAGCGTGTCCGAATACAAGGATCTGATCACGAGCCGGCTGCGCGTGAAGGCGATGATGGCGGGCCAGTTCGGCCGCGCGCCGGGCCTGCCCGCCGAATTCGGCGACGCGATGGTCGAGGACGTCACGCCGCTGCGCGCATTCACGATCGCCGGCAACTTGCTCAACATGGCGGCCGCGACGGTCGCGCAGACGTTCGATCTGCGCGGGCCGGCCTTCACGATCGATGCGGCGTGTAGCTCGTCGCTCGTCGCGACCTACGACGCGATGCTGTATCTGCGCGCCGGGATCTGCGACGTCGCGATCGCGGGCGGCGTGTACCTGAACCTGACGCCCGACAACCTCGTCGGGTTCTCGCGGATCGGCGCGATCTCGCCGAGCGACGCGTGCCGGCCGTTCGACGAGAAGGCCGACGGCTTCGTGCTCGGCGAGGGCGCGGGCGCGGTCGTGCTCAAGCGGCTCGACGACGCGCTGCGCGACGGCGATCGGATCTACGCGATCATCCGCGGGGCGGGGATCAACAACGACGGCCGGGGCGAAGGTCCGATGACGCCGCGCCCGGAAGGCCAGCGCGACGCGATCGAGCGCGCGCACGCCGAGGTCGACTTCACGCCCGACACGATCGGCTTCATCGAAGCGCACGGCACCGCGACCGCGGTCGGCGATGCGACCGAAGTCGGCGCGCTACGCGACTACTTCACGAGCCACGCGCGAGGACCGCTCGATGTCGCGCTGACCTCGGTCAAGGCGAACATCGGCCACACGATGAGCGCGGCCGGGGTCGCGGGCCTGATCAAAGCCGCGCTGGTGCTGGATCGGGCTGTGATCCCCGCGCAGGCCGGGTTCGCGAAGCCACACGACAAGCTCCAGCTCGCGGGCACCGGCTTTCGCGTGCCGACCCAAACGGTGCCGTTCGCGACCAAGCCGGGCATGCCGCGCCGCGCCGCGGTCAGCTCGTTCGGCTTCGGCGGCACGAACTGCCACCTCGTGCTCGAGCAAGCGCCGCCCGGCGCGGCGACTCGGCGCGCGAGCGTCGCGGTCAGCCCGAACCTGGCGATCGTCCAGCCGCAGCCCTTCGTGATCTCCGCGGCGACGCCGGACTTGCTCGCGGCGCACCTCGGCGCGCTCGCCCTCGCGATCGACGATGCGGTGCCGCTCGCGGATCACGCGTACACGCTCGCGAGCCGCGGCTTGCACGACGCGCGCGTCGGGTTCACGGCGCGCAGTCACGCCGAGCTACGCCAGCGGCTCGAGGCGGCAAAGCTCGTCGTATTAGGTGGCGACGTGACCCCCGGGATCCGGTTCTCGCCGGCGCCGCTGCCCGAAGCCGCGCGCGCGATCGCGATGTTGTTCCCAGGCCAAGGCGCGCAAGCGCTCGGGATGGCGAAGGCTCTCTACGATCGGTTCACCGGGTTTCGCGCGCGGCTCGATGCGCTCGCCGGGGCTCTCGACGACCTGCTGCCGCGCCCGCTGCTGTCGTATCTCTACCCGACGCGCACCATCGGCTTCGACGAAGCCGAGGCAACTCGCGAGCTGACCGCGACCGAGATCTGCCAGCCGGCGATGGCGGCGATCGGCCTCGCATTGGCCGGGTTCGCCGCCGAGCTCGGCGTGGTCCCGCGCGTCGTCGCCGGTCACAGCCTCGGCGAATTCGCGGCGCTCGCCGCCGCGGGCGTGTTGTCGGCGCGCGACACCGTGCGGTTCGTCGCCCAGCGCGGCCGGGTCATGGCCGAGCTCGCGATCGCGGATCGCGGCGCGATGTCGGCGATCGCCGCCGACCGCGCCTACGTCGCGAAGTACGTCGAAGGCCACGCCGGCGTCGTCATCGCGAACCTCAACCAGCCGAAGCAGACGGTGATCTCCGGCACGACCGATGCGGTGCTGGCAGCGTCGGCGCGGCTCGCGGCCGACGGCGCGAACGTCACCCGGCTCACCGTGTCGCATGCGTTTCATTCGCCGGTGATCGCCGACGCCGATCGCCCGATCGGTGACTTCATCGCCGGCCTGGCCGTCGCGGATGCGACGTGCACGCCGATCTCGTGCATCGCGCCGGGCGTGTACCCGAGTGATGGCGACGGGGTCCGCGCGATCATGCGCCGCCACGCCGCCTCGCCGGTCGACTTCGTCGCCGGGATGCGCGCCGCGTCCGCTGCGGGCGCGACGTTATTCGTGCAGGCCGCCGCCGGCACCGCGCTCCTGTCGATGGCCCGCGCGACGCTGCGCGCGGCCGGCTCGCCGCCGTCGGCGACGATCGCGCTCGGTACGACCGACGGCGAAGACGACACCCACTTCCTCGGTGCGCTGTGCGAGCTCGCCGTGCTCGGCGTGCCGGTCAAGCTCGCGCCGTTGTTCGAGTCGCCGCGCGCGACGTGGCTGCCGCCGACGCCGTTGCCGACCGAACCGTATTGGTGCGCGGTGAAGAGCGAGCGCGAGCGAGCGCCGCTACCCGCGCTCGGCACGGCCGCGGTGGCCGGACCCGACGCGGCGATGTTCGCGCAGCAAGCGCAGCTGCTCGCGCACCACGCGGAGCTGATGCGGCAACAGGCGCAGCTGTTCGCCGGCGGCGCAGCCGTATCCGCTGCCGCCGCCGTATCCGCTGCCGCTGCCGTACCCGTCGCCGCTGCCGTACCCGTCGCCGCTGCCGTACCCGTCGCCGCTGCCGCAGCCGTACCCGTCGCCGCTGCCGCTGCCGCTGCCGTACCCGTCGCCGCTGCCGTACCCGTCGCCGCTGCCGCTGCCGCGGCCTCGAGCGACGACACTGCCGCCACGCTGCGCGCGTTGATCGCCCAGGTCTCTGCATTCCCGCTCGCGAAGCTGAGCTCGTCGCAGCGGCTCGTCGCCGACCTCGGGTTCGACTCGCTGATGGTCGTCGAGCTATCGGGCAAGCTCGCCGATGCCTTCCCCGGCTTCAAGGGCCTGCCGAAGACGCTGTTCGCGAGCGAGCCGACGATCGCCGACGTCACGGCATACGTCGAAGAGTCGCTGCGAGGCAGCGGTCGGGTCGCGAGCCACGCCAGCGCATCGGCGGTGACCGCCGAGCCGGTCGGGCCGATCACGCGCTACGCCGTCCGCCGGGTCGTACGCCCCGTCGTCGAGCTCGCCACCCCCGGCGCGATCGCGCCGTTCGCCGGTCCGGTCGCGATCCTCCGCGATGCTGCGACCGCCACGATCGCGACCGCGCTGGTCACCGCGCTCGCCGCGCGCGGGATCGAAGCGACCGCCGGCGATGCCGTGCCGAGCCACGCGCGCGGGGCGATCGATCTTCGCGGCCTCGGTGGGCCAGCGTCGACGCCACGCCTGCCGCTCGATCGCGCGTTCGAGACCGCTCGGGCACTCGGCAAGGACGCATCACTTGTCGCGTTCGCCTATCGCGACGCCTCGTATGCCGCGCAGGCCGGGTTCGCCAAGGCGCTCGCCCGCGAGTGGCCGGCGACGCGTGTCAAGGCGATCGAGCTGGTAGCCGACGCTCCCGCCGCGACGCTCGCCCAGACAATCGCGGCCGAGCTCTTCGCGTCCGACGCCGAAGTCGAGGTCGCGTATCGCGGCAGCCGGCGCGAAGTGATCGAGCTCGTCGTCGCGGACTCGACCGCCGCACCGACGCCGTTGCGCCAAGGCGCGGTCGTCGCGATCACCGGCGGCGCGCGCGGACTCGGCGCCAAGCTCGCGATCGAGCTCGCCCGCGTTCATCGCGCGAAGCTGATCCTGCTCGGCCGCGGCGACGCCGGCGACATCGTCACCCAGGTCAGCGCCGCTGGCGGCGAGGCGATCTACGTCCGCTGCGACGTGCGCGACGCGACGGCGGTCGCCGCTGCCCTCGATGCAGGTCGCAAGAAGTTCGGGTCGCTCCAGGCCGTGATCCACGCCGCCGGCGTGATCGCCGATGCCCCGGTCGCGACGAAGGACCTCGCCGCCGCTGCCGCGGTCTACGACACGAAGGTCGCGGGCTGGCTCGCACTCGAACGCGCGACGAAGACCGACCCGCTGCAAGTCGCGCTCGCGCTCGGCTCGTGGTCCGGGCGGTTCGGCAACGCGGAGCAGACCGATTACGCCGCCGCGAATCACGTCGTCGCGACAATCGCGGCCAGCTGGGGCGCCGCTCGCCCCGACACGCGCGTCGTCGCGCTCGACCTGCCGCCGTGGGACGGCACGCACATGGCCGCGACGATCCCCGCCGGCCTGCGCTCGCTGATGCGCGCGCGAGGCGTCACGTTCCTCGACGACGCGACCGGGCTCGCCGCGGTGATGGGTGAGCTCGCCGCGGCCGGTGCCTCGGGCGAAGTGCTCGTCGGTCACGACGTCGCCGCGGTTCGCGACGATCACGCGCGGATCCGGCTCGCCCTCACGACCCATCCGTATCTCGGCGACCATCGCCTCGCCGGTGCGCCGGTCCTGCCGCTCGCCGCGGCCGCGGATCTGTGCGCCGCCGCCGCGCAACGCGTGACCGGTACGCGCTGCGCCCTCGAGCAGCTCGAGCTGATCGAAGGCATCCGGCTCGATGGCGACCGTCCCGTCGACGTCGATGTTCGCGCCCACCGCGAGCGCGATGGCCTCGATGGCCGGGACATGCGCCCGGCCAGCAGCGCTGCCGAATGGCAGCGCGGTTCGATCGACCTCGAGCTCTACGTCGCCGGCAAGCTCGCGTATCGCGCGCGCGCCGTACCGAACGCGACCCTCGCGCCACTCGCCGAGCTCCCCGCGCCGGCCGCGCTCACGACGGCACCGCTGTCGATCGACGAGTTCTACGCAAGCCACACGTTCCACGGGCCGCGGCTGCGCGGCATCACCGCGATCGCCGGCATCGACGACGTGCATATCGTCGGCACCGTGCGCGCCGCTCGCACCGGCGACCTCACCGCGACGGGCGGATTCTCGGTCGATCCGCTCGTCATCGATTCGTCGTTCCAGCTCGCCGCGTACTTCATGCTCGTCCGTCACGGCCGCGCCGGGCTGCCGCTCGGCTTCGACGAGCTCCGCGTGTTGTCGCCGTTCACGCCGGGCTCGGCGATCACGTGTGTCATCCGGCTCGAAGCGCAGGCAGGCGACCTCGTCGCCGGTCACATCGACTATCGCGACGACAACGGCACGCTCGTCGCCCAGCTCCGCGGCGTGCGCGGTCAATTCAAGGCGATCGCCACGCTCACCGCGAAGTCGGCAAACGGCAACGGCATCGGAGTCGGCAACGGCAACGGCAACGGCAACGGCAACGGCAACGGCAACGGCAACGGAGTCGGCAACGGAGTCGGCAACGGCAACGGAATCGGAGTCGGCAACGGAGTCGGAGTCGGCATCGGCAACGGAGTCGGCAACGGCAACGGAGTCGGCATCGGCAACGGAGTCGGCATCGGCAACGGAGTCGGCAACGGCAACGGAATCGGCCACGCGGACTCGATCGATCCCGCGAGCTACGACATCAGCCAGTTCCCCGAGGCGATCTCGCTGCGCGCGCGCATGGCCGACGTCACGTCGTCGGGACTCGACATCCCGTACTTCAACCTGCACGAGAAGGTGACGAACGACACGACGACGATCGCGGGTCGCGAGGTCATCAACTTCTCCGCGTACAACTACCTCGGCTTGTCAGGCGACCCTGCGGTGAATCGCGCGGCGATCGGCGCGGTCGAGCGCTACGGCACGTCCGTGTCGGCGTCGCGCATCGCGTCGGGCGAGAAGCCGCTCCACCGCGAGCTCGAGCTCGCGATCGCCAAGTTCCTCGGCTGCGAAGACTCGATCGTGATGGTCGGCGGCCACGCGACCAACGTCAGCGTGATCGGCAACATCGTCGGGCCGGGCGACCTCGTGCTGCACGACGCGCTCGCGCACGACAGCATCCTCGGCGGCATCAAGCTGTCGGGCGCGCGCCGCCGGCCGTTCCCGCACAACGATTGGCAGGCCCTCGATCAAGTCCTCGGCTCGATGCGCGGCGCGTTTCGCCGCGTGCTGATCTGCATCGAGGGCGTCTACTCGATGGACGGCGACATCGCCGATCTGCCGAAGTTCATCGAGCTCAAGCGCAAGCACAAGACGCTGCTGCTCGTCGACGAAGCGCACTCGCTGGGCGTGCTCGGTCGGCGCGGCGCCGGCGTCGGCGAGCACTTCGACGTCGACCGCACGGGCGTCGACCTGTGGATGGGGACGCTGTCGAAGTCGCTCGCGAGCTGCGGCGGCTACATCGCCGGCACCCGCGCGGTCGTCGAGCTCCTCAAGTACACGAACCCCGGCTTCGTCTATTCGGTCGGGATCTCTCCGGCCAATGCCGCCGCCGCGCTCGGTGCCTTGCGCGAGCTCGAGCGTCGCCCCGAGCTGGTCGCGACCCTGCGCGCTCGGTCGCACTACTTCCTCGAGCTGTGCCGCGCGCGCGGCATCGATACCGGCCTCGCCGGCGGCAGTGCGGTCGTGCCCGCGATCGTCGGAGATTCGGTCCGCAGCATGCTGATCGGCGCGGCGCTCGGCGGCGCCGGGATCAACGTCCAGCCGATCATCTACCCGGCGGTCGAAGAGCACCTCGCGCGCCTCAGGTTCTTCATCACCGCGCGCCACACCGAGGCACAGCTCCGCTACACCGCCGATACGCTCGCCGCTGTCAACGCGACGTTTAACCGCACCCCGGTGCGGCCAGTCGCTGCGACCCTGCCGCTGCCCTCAGTCGTACCGCAAGGAAGGCCCCATGCTACCGACCCATCATGACGATCGCGCTCTGTTGCTCTACGAGCGCTCGCTCGCTGGCCAGTGGAACGCCGATCGCGGCGTCGACTGGGCGCAGTCGACCGAGGTCGCGACGCCGGAGATCGATGCGGCCCGCAAGCGGTTGATCAACGAGCTGTACTGGTCGGAGCGCGAGTCGCTGTGGACCGTGAAGCGGATGAACGAGCCGATCCGCAAGTACTTCGACGACCACAACTTCTCGCTGTGCGCCGCGGCTCACACGTTCGATGAGGCCCGCCACGTCTACGTGCTCGAGCGCTATTGCCGGCAGATCGGTGGGCTCGGCGAGTGCCCGCAACTGTGGTCGGTGATCACGCGCGTCGCCGACATGATGGGCACGAACGTCGTCAACTACTTCTATTCGATCCTCGTCAGCGAGACGCTCGGCGAGGTCCTGTTCGCGATGCTGCGCAAGTCGGCGGGCGATCAGCTGCTCAAGGACATCTGCGAGAACGCGCTGCGCGACGAAGCGCGGCACATCGCGTACGTCACCGAGGCACTTCGCCGCATTCACCCGAAGCTGTCGCGTTTTGCCAAAGTTCGCACGGGGCTCACGCTGCGCGCGATGCTGTACTTCGGGCTACGCAGCTTGCAACGCACCCAGGTCGATGCCGAGACGCTCGGTGTGTCGAGCGATGCCTACCTCGATTCGTTCGAGCGCAAGCTGTGCGCGAGCATCCGGCGCGCTGGCGTCGAGGATGTGCTGTCGCCTGCAGGCGTTCATTCGATCGTCGCGCGCTTCCGCAAGCGGTCCGGCGACATCGTCACCGCCAGCTCGATCGACGAGATGACCGCGCTCGAAGACGGGCCCTCGCTCCGCGCCCCCAACTGATAAAGATCACCTCACCAGATCATCGCGTTAACTGCCGCTTGACTTGAAAGCGGCGAAAGCGAATATCCGCGCCATGCCTCTGTTCAAACGCCCCGATGGAACGCTCGTTCGTGACGAATCGAAGGTTCGTCGGATGATCCCGTACCTGATGCGCGGCCGGAACGAGAGCGCGGTCTATCACGAGCAGAACCTCGACGTGACCAAGACCCGGCCGTGGCTGCGTTCGTACAACCGCGCGCATCCCGACGCCGCCGCGACGATGTTTCATCTGATGATGGCGGCGGTCGCCGAGTCGCTGCACGAGAGGCCCGGGATGAACCGGTTCATCGCCGGCGGTAAGATCTACCAGCGCGAGCACGTCGATCTGTCGTTCGCGGCGAAGAAGGCGATGGAAGCGACCGCGCCGATGGTGACCGTCAAGCTGCGGTTCCCGCGCAACGAGCCGTTCACCATCGTGTGCAAGCGGATCGCCGAGGCGGTCGCGGACGCGCGCACCGATCGGATCACCTCGGTCGACAAGGAGCTCGCGCTCGCGCTCGCCCTGCCCGGGCCGATGCTGCGCGGCGTGATGGCGACGCTGCGCGGCCTCGACACGCTGAACCTCATGCCGGGCGCGATGATCAAGACCGACCCCATGTACGCCTCGGCGTTCATCGCGAACCTCGGTTCGCTCGGCCTCGACAACACCTATCATCACCTCTACGAGTACGGCACGATCGGGCTGTTCGGCGCGATCGGCACGACGAAGAAGGCGCAAGTGCTCGGCGCCGACGGCAAGCCGACGGTGCGCGATGTCTCGCAGATCCGGTGGACGTTCGACGAGCGCGTCAACGACGGCTTCTACGCAGCGTCGGCAATCAAGCAGGCCGGCCGGATCATCGAAGATCCGGAGCGGTTCTTCGGCGTCCCCCAGGAGGCTGGAGAGCCTGCCTACTGGCGAGATGAACGCGGTTCGACCTCCGCCACGCCCGCCAAGCGTAAGAGCGACAACTACGGTGTCAGCCAGGCATAAGGCAAGGGGTGGCACGCCCTTGTTTGCCACCTGATGTTCTGAGTAATGTTCGCCCCCACGACCCCCGACCGATGATCTCCTTACCCGCATCCGCTATCACGGGCCCCGCATTCTGGGCGCTCGCGCGCGCGCGTGTCGCACAGTGGCATCGGAGTGCACGCGACCCGGAGCGCGTCCAGGTGGCGACGCTGCTGTCACATTGCAAGACCGCGGCGAACACCGAGCTCGGTCGCATGCATCACTTGGGCTCGGTGAAGAGCTACGACGATTTCCGTTCGCGTGTTCCGCTGCGCACGTACGCCGACTACGAACCGATGCTCGATCGCATGCGCGCCGGCGAGCGCGACGTGTTGTGGCCGGGTCTCATCAAGTATTTCGGCAACTCGTCGGGCACGTCGCACACCGCCGCGAACTCGAAGTTCCTGCCGATCTCGGACGAGCAGATTCGCTGGCAGCAAAAGGCCGGCTTCGATTGTCTCGCGAGCTACATCGCGGCGACCAACGATCGGTCGTTCACGAAGGGCTATATCCTCGCGCTGCTGCCGCCCGCGAACCTCAAGCAACACGGCGACGTGTTCACCGCGAGCAACCCCGGCATCATGCAGCTCCACCTGCCGGCCGCGAGCAAAGTGCTCGTGCTGCCGAAGCAGGAGATTCGCGACATCGAGAACTACGACGAGAAGCTCGCCGCGATCGCAGACGCGTATCTCGATCACGACGTGCGCGCGTTGTCGGGCACGACCTGCTGGTTCTCGATCCTCTTCGACCGCGTGCTCGAGGCCGCGGCGCGCAAGGGCCGCCCGGCGAAGACGATCTCGGAGATCTGGCCAAACCTCCGGGTGCTGCTCGGCGGCGGCGTGTTCGCCGAGCCATACCGCAAGATGATCAACGAGCGCGTCGGCCGTCCGGTGCCGATCATCGACACGTACAACGCGACCGAGGGCGGGATCTTCGCGGCGACCGACCGCCCGGCCGGGATCGACGGCGACGACGCGATGATGATGATCCCGGACCGCGGCGTATTCTTCGAGTTCGTGCCGAGGGCCCAGCATGGCAAGCCCGACGCCGAGCGCGTCCCGCTGTGGGCCGTCGTCCCCGGCGTCGACTATTCGGTCGTGGTCACCACGAGCTCGGGCCTGTTCGGCTATTACATCGGCGACTTCGTGCGATTTACCTCCGTTGCGCCTCACCGCATGGTATTTGCCGGCCGCGCGAGCGGAATGTTGTCGATCACCCAAGAGCTGACGACCCAGATCGAGATCGAGCGCGCCGTCGCAAGCGCGCAGGACAGCTCGCCGTGCTCGATCGTCGACTACGCCGCGGCCGCCGAAGTCGGCACCGCCACGACCGGCAAGGGCCGCTACCTGTTCTTCGTCGAGTTCGAACGCGAGCCGAGCAACCTCGCCGACTTCGCCACGGCGATCGACCGTGAATTATGCGTGCAGAACCGCGTCTACCGCGAGCACCGCTCTCGCGACGTCGCGATCCTGTCCCCCAAAGTCGTCCCGCTCGATCGCGGCGCGGCGCAACGCTTCATGGCCGCGCTCGGCCACACCAGTGTCCAAAACAAGTTTCCGCGGATCGTGGATGACCGTCGGAAAGAGATCCTGCGCAGGTTCGCGCAGAACCCGCCACTCGAGGTGATGTAAATGACCGATAGCAATCGCATTGGAGTCTGTATCGCTGGCAGCAACGGCGCCGTGGCCACCACGATGATCGCCGGGGCGGCCTTGATGCGGCGCGGACTCGCTCCCCGCCACGGCATGATCACGGAGACCGACTTCGTGAAGGGGCTCGACGTCGCCCCGCTCGACGAGATCGTCTTCGGTGGCTGGGATCTTCGCAGCGACAATGCGTTTCACGCGGCGACCGAGCACAACGTCGTGCCCATTCACTTGCTACACGCGGTGAAGGACGAGCTCGAGGCGATCAAGCCTTGGCCGGCCGTGGCCTCGGCCAAGTACCTCGGCGCGATGAACGGCAAGAACCTCGTCACGGTTGCCAGCTTCCGCGAAGAGATCGCGATGATCACCGCGAACATCGAAGCGTTCAAGAAGCAACACAAGCTGTCGCGGGTCGTGTTCGTCAACCTGACGTCGACCGAGCGCTACACCGAGGTCGAAGACGTCCACAAGTCGCTCGCCGCCTTCGAAGCGGGCCTCGACGCGAACGACCCCCGGATCAGCCCGGCGATGAAGTACCTGTACGTCGCATGCTCGATGGGCATCCCGCACGTCAACTTCACACCGAGCCTGTCGAAGATTCCCGCGCTCGAGGAGATGTCCGAGAAGCGCGGCGTGCCGATCGCCGGCGAAGACGGCAAGACCGGCCAGACGATGCTGAAGACCGTGCTCGCGCCGGGCTTCGTGGTCCGCGCACTCGAGGTCGAAGGCTGGTACTCGGCCAACATCCTCGGCAACAACGACGGCCTCGTGCTCGATGACCCGGGCTCGAACAAGACGAAGGTGTCGAGCAAGGCGCAGTGCCTCGACGACATCCTCGGCTACAACGTGCCGTCGCACACCGTGCGGATCGACTACTACAAGCCGCGCGGCGATCAGAAAGAAGCGTGGGACTCGATCGACCTGATCGGCTTCCTCGGCGAGCGCATGCAGTTGAAGATCAACTTCCTGTGCAAGGACTCGATCCTCGCGGCGCCGCTCGTGTTCGACCTCGTTCGCTTGCTCGACGTGGCGAAGCGCAACGGCGAGCGCGGCATCCAGCGCCAGCTCTCGGTGTTCTTCAAGGCACCGTACGCGACCAACGGCGAGCGCGCGACCCACGACCTGTTCAAGCAGCACAACCTGCTCGAGACGTGGATCCAGAAGATCCGCAGCGGCGAGAAGAACGCGGCTCCGCACGCCCACATGCGGCCGACGGCTATTACCAACGGTAACGGCAAGCACGCGCCGCTGGCCTAGCGATGATTCGCGCCGACCAGCACGTTCGCTGGCCGGTCCTCGGGGCCGACGATCGCGCCGCCGTGCTCGGCGTGCTCGAGCGCGGTGTGTTGTCGGGTCCGTTCGCGCCCGAAGTTCGCGCCCTCGAGCGCGAATGGGCGGCCTACACCGGCTCGAAGTACGCGCTCGCGACGAACAGCGGGACCGCCGCACTCCACGTCGCGCTGATCGCCGCCGGCATCGGGCCGGGCGATCAGGTGATCGTGCCCGCGTTCACGTTCGTCGCGACCGCGCTCGCCGTGCTCCACGCCGGGGCCGTGCCGGTGTTCGTCGACATCGAGCCGCGCACCCTCGGCATCGATCCGGAGCTGCTCGAGCGCGCGATCACGCCGGCGACCAAGGCGGTCATGCCGGTGCACATCCACGGCACACCGTGCGAGATCGACGCGATCGCGGACATCTGCAAGCGTCGCGGCCTGGTGCTGATCGAAGACGCCGCGCAAGCGCACGGCTCCACGCATCGCGGCAAGAAGCTCGGCACGATCGGCGCGGTGGGGTGCTTCTCGCTGCAGTCGTCCAAGAGCCTCGGCGCCGGCGAAGGCGGCCTGATCGTCACCGACGACGAAGCGCTGTTCGCTGCGGCGAATCGCGCGCGGATGTTCGGCGAGGATGTCCGGATGTCGGACGAAGCGAGCTACCGCATCGAGCGCGCGCTGGATGGCAACCGCGCCTACGACTCGCTCGGCATGGGCTGGATGTACCGCACGACCGAGCTGACCGCGGCGGTCGCGCGCGTCCAGCTACGCAAGCTCGACGCGATGAACGCCCAGGCGCAGCGCAACGCGGCGCTCTTGTCGAAGCGGCTCGGGGTGCTGCCCGGCGTCACGCCGCCGCACGTGGCCGAGGGCGATACGACCTGCGTCCACAAGTATCGCGTCCGGCTCGACGGCCGCGCCAAGGGTGTCGAAGCCCCGCCGGCGAAGATCCGTGATGCCGTGCGCGCCGCGCTCGTCGCGCAAGGGGTCGAGGCCGTGCTGTGGCAGAGCCAGCCGGTCCCCGGCCAGCAGCTGTTCCGCGCGAAGGTCGGATTCGCAGGCAAGGGCTTCCCGTGGGACGCCGCGCCCGCCGTCGACTACGACCTGTCGCAATACCCCGAGACGACGCACCTGCTCGATAGCTCGCTCGTGCTGTTCTCGCACACCTGTCCGATCGCGCCGCAGTCGACGTCGCTGGTCGAAGCGTATGCCGACGCGTTCGAGCACGTGTGGGGCCGGCTCGGCGAGCTCGTCGCGGCCGCACCGTGATCGGCAAGATCATCGCGGCGGCGCGCTCGACGCCCGTCCGGATCGTCGTCGCCACATGCGGCGTCGCCGGCGTCGTGTTGATCTTGCGCGGGCTCGGCTGGGACAAGGTCACCCACGCGCTCGCCGGCGCCGCGCTGTACCTGCCGGTGATCCTCGCACTCGACGGCCTGGGCCTCGCGTGCTCGATGATGGCGCTGAGGGCGCTCTATGGCGACGCCGCGCGCGAGCTCCCGCCGGCGGCGCTCGTTCGCGCTGGGCTCGTCGGCTTCGCGGTCAACGGCTTGTTGCCCGCCGGCCGCGCGGTCGCCGAGGCGACCCGTGCCTCGCTGTTAGCGAAGTACGTCGGTAAGGGCACCGCCGCCGCAGCCGCCGCGCGCATGCAAGGCGTCGTGATGGTCGCGCACGGCGTGATGTCGATCGTCGCGACGATCGCCGCGGTGGTCGCCGTCGGCTGGACCTGGCTGCCGCTCGCGATCGGGATCAACGCGATCGTCGTGCTCGCCATCGGCACGGTCGTGCTGTTCGCGACCAGTCGGTCGCGGATCGGCGCTTGGATCGGTCGGCGGTTCTCGCGCGCCGAGCAATTCGGGAGCGAGCTCGACGCGGCGTTCGCGCGCCAGCCCGGAGTTCCGATCAGCGCGATCGGCTGGGAGCTCGCCGGCCGAGGCGTCGAGGTCGCCCAGAAGGCGGTGTTGATCGCGGCGATCGGAGGCGTCGTCGGCTTCATCCCGGCGCTGACCGTGGAGGGCATTCACTTGCTCGGCGCGGCGATCGGGGACCTCGTGCCGGCACAGCTCGGCGTGCAAGAGGGCAACTTCACGCTCGCGTCGTCGGTGATCGGCCTGCCGGCGAGCGGCGCGGTGTCGATCGCCCTACTCGCCCATTTGTCACAGCTCGCGTGGGTCCTTGTCGGCTCGCTACTTCCGCTGGTCTGGCGGGTGCGGAGCGAGGTAAAAGTCACGACATGAACGCCGTCACCACCCCGCTATCGTCGAGCGGAGCCAGCTCCAACCGCGTCTGCCCGATCGATCTGCGCGCGTTGCCCGCCGTCCCGCGTGCGACGGACGAACAGATCCACGGCGCCGTCGCGAAGGCGCGCAAAGCGCAGGCGAGCTGGAAGGACGTTCCGTTCGCGGACCGAGCGCGGATCATGACGCGCGCTGCGAAGTCGATGCTCGAGCGCCGCGCCGAAGCCATGGCGCTATCGCGTGAAGAGGTCGGCAAGCTCGAGGTCGAGGCGATGTTCGACGAGGGCATCGGCCACCTCGACATGCTCAAGCAATGGATCGGCGTCGTGAAGCCGGCCGTCGCGCGCCGGCGCATCCGGCTCAACCCGGTGTCGTTCGCGGGCAAGCGCGCGTTCATCGACCAGGTGCCGCGCGGCGTGATCGGCGTGATCGCGCCATGGAACTTCCCGATCGCAGGTCTCTACCGCGCGGTCTATCCGGCGCTGCTCGCCGGCAACGGTTGCGTCGTCAAGCCATCGGAGTATTCGCCGCGCACCACGCAGTGGTTCGTCGACGCGCTCGCCGCCGAGCTGCCCGAGGGCCTGATCGCCTACGTCCACGGCGACGGTGCGGTCGGCTCCGCGCTGATCGATGCGGGCATCGACGCCTGCGCGTTCACCGGCTCGCCGAAGACCGGCCGGCTCGTGCGGCTGCGGTGCGCCGAGCGCGGCATCCCCTCGAGCGTCGAGATGGGCGGCAAAGATGCCGCGATCGTGCTCGCCGACTGCGACCGCGTGCGGACGGTCGCCGGCATCACGCATTGGGCGCTCGCGAACGTCGGCCAGGCATGCGGCGCGATCGAAGTGCTGCTCGTCGAGGAGCATGTCGCCGACGAGATCGTCGGGCACTTCGCGAACGCGTGGCAGCGGCTGCGCGTGGGCCCGGCACCCTACGCGGATATCTCGCCGCTCGGCAATCGCCGCCAGCTCGACATCGTCAAGGACCAGGTCGGCGAGGCGATCAGCAAGGGCGCGAAGCTCGTGTGCGGTGGCGCCACGACCGGCGAGGGTCTGTTCTTCCAGCCCACGATCCTCGATCACTGCACCGACGACATGGCGATCGTGCGCGACGAGACGTTCGGGCCGGTGCTCGCCGTGATCCGGGTCGACGGCGCCGCCGATGCGGTCCGCCGCGTCAACCGCGCGCGCTACGGGCTCGGCGCGTCGATCTGGACCCGCAACCTCGAGCGCGCCGAACAGCTCGCCGCTCAGCTCGACGTCGGGATCGCGACGATCAACAACCACGCGTTCACCGGCGCGGTCGCCTCGCTGCCGTGGAGCGGCACGCGCGAGACCGGCCACGGCATCGCGAACAGCGTGCACGCGCTCGGCACGTTCCTGCGACCGAAGGCGCTGATCATCGATGGCTCGAGCGGGCCCGATCCGTTCTGGCTGCCGTTCGACAAGACGCTGTTCGAGATGGGCGACATCCTGTGCGACGCGCAGTTGATGAAGCTCGGCCGGGCGTGGCGGCTGCCGCTGATCATCCGGCAGCGGGTCAAGACGATCCGCGAATTCTTCGCCAGATAGAAGGTGCGCGGCTTCGCGGCGTCATTGTGTGGACGTTCGGCGAGACCGCCAACGCCTCGTGCGGCTGCCTTGCTCGGCAACAAGAGCGAGAACGCGAAGGCCTCGTGCGGCTGCGTCGCTCGGCGGCGTGACCACGAAGGCCTCGTGCGGCTGCCTTGCGAGGGCGCCCCGGACCCGCTCGCGCGACGGCGCTGAGGTTGGTGGTTCCGGCGTCTCCGCGAAGCGACGCCGCTGCGCGGCGATCGCGCTGGCGCGCGAGTCGGAGTTTTCACCGCGTGGCCGCGCGTCTCCTCGCGCGCCTGCGCTCGCTCCCCGGGGCATCCCTCGCGGCGACGCCGCACTCGGCGACGTGATCGCGATCGCCCCATGTCCTCAGCGGCTCGTGACGCCGACCGGATTCATCCCAGACCACAGCGCCATGTTCCCCTCCTCGTAGCGTAGATCGATGTCGACGAAGCCTGCGCGCTCGAGCGCGAGTGGCTGGTCGGCGCGCGCGGGTAAGAGTGCTGGCAATGTGGTCTCGGGAGTCAGGTAGTGGTCGGCGTAGAGCAGTATGCCGCCGCGATCGAGGACCGTGCGCGCGCGCTCGAGCAGCGGCACGAGGTGGCGCTTGTGGCGCGTCTCGTGCGCGGCCTGCAGCGTGACGACCGCATCGAATGTGCCGAGGTCAGCGGGCCACGCCGGCTCGCGAAAGTCGCGCGTCACGAACGTGACCCGGCTCGCGAGCTCGCCGAGATGCTCAGCCGCGATCTCGTGCGTGGCGGTCGACAAGTCGAGCGCGACATACGTGTGCACGTCGCAGTTGACGAGGATCTCGCGAGCGAGCTGACCCGGGCCGGAGCCGAGCTCGAGGATGCGGGGCCTCGATCGCGTGGCGAGCGCGGTGCAAAACGCCGCGAAGAAGCGCGGCCGATACGGACGCCTGACTCGCGTGTCTTCGATCCATGTGCGCGCCGTTTCGGGGTCGCGAAAGTCGACCCGAATCGGCACGTCGTCGTCTCCGGTCATCGCGCAATCGTTCTACCGCACGGCCGCGCGGCGCGCGTAGTCATCGTGGCGGGCGACGGATGATGGCTGAAACCGCCGAGACTTCTCGGTGTCTGAACATCGAGGCGGCCATCGCGATCGGTCCACCTCATGCTCCTCGTGCTCGCGGCTTCGTGTGGCCCGCCGCGAGTTCTATCGCCGGTCTCGAACGCGCAGCCCGCGGCGCCGACACCGCTCGTCTCGACCGCCAGCTCGGATGTGATCGCCGCCGCGCTCGAGCGCGTTCGCGCGACACCCGAGTCGCTGCCCGACCACACCCTCATTGGCGAGCACCACTACGTGATGATCGATCCGGGGACCGCGAAGCCGGCGCTGCCCACACCGTTCGTTTCGATGACCCAGGCAGAGCTCGATGCCGAGGCCGATCGCACGAACGCGGATGTCGGGTTCATCCACATCTTCGCGGTCGAGGCTCACGGCGACGACGCGATATCACGATCGGCGGCGACGTCGCGCTGCCGGCGGCGCATCGCAAGCACCGGCTGTGTTGCTGCGAGGGCACCGACCACTACACCCGCGCGAACGGTGCCTGGACATACGCGTCGACCGGCATGCAGATCTGCAGCTGACGTACAGCTGGCCGATCAGACGCATGATGTCCGCTATTCCGTACCGGCGATCGCGCTCTCGTCGCCGAGCGCGGCGTCGCCGCGAGGGATGCCGCGGAGAGCGAGTGCAGGCGCGCGAGGAGACGCTCGGATCTTTGTAAGACACCTACTCGCGCGCAGCGCGATCGCCGCTCCGCGGCGTCGCTCCGCGGCGTCGCCGAGAACCGCCACCGCCTGCGCCGTCGCACGAGCGGGTCCGGGGCACCCTCGCAAGGCAGCCGCGCGAGGCCTTCGCGCGAGGCCTTCGCGCGAGGCCTTCGCGCGACGGGCTACGAGCACGAGCACAAGCACGAGCACGAGCACGAGCACGAGCACGAGCACGAGCACGAGCACGAGCACGAGCACGAGCACGAGCACAGGCGGGGCCGCGGCCTCTACGCGAGCGCGGAGGCGATGAGTCCCGCGGCGCGCGTCGCCATCGCCATGATCGTCAGCTGCGGGTTGACGCCGAGCGCACTCGGCACCGTGCTGCCATCGACGATGTAGAGGTCGCGCACGTCGTGGCTCTGGTGATCGAGCCCGACGACGCTCGTCTTCGGATCCTTGCCCATCTTGCACGTGCCGAGCGGGTGATAGCTCGCGAGCGCGAGCTCGCTCGGCGCCGGCGGAGACGCGCGAAACTTCGCGAGCTCGCCGACCTCGACGATCGGCATGGTCGAGCGGCCGGCGTAGAGTCGCTTCGCGCCGGCGGCGGCGAGGATCTCGAACATGTGGACCATCCCGGCGTGCAAGCGGTCGCGATCGTCGCGCGTCACCGAGTACGTGATCGCCGCGCGCCCGCCGACATCGCGCCACACGCGGCCGGCCGCGCCGGCATCGCGCACGCAGACGCCGAGCGACGCGACGTGCGGCAGCCGATCGAGCACGTCCATCAATGGCCGGCCCGCGAGCTGAAAGATCTGTGCGGCGACGTTCGTCGTCGGTTGCGCGGCCGCGATCAGCTGGCCCTCGCGCAGGAACTGATCGCAGCCGTAGCCTTGCGGGATGTGACCGGCCGGATCGATGACGTCGTCGAACAGACCGGCGACGCTCGTCGACGGATGGAGCGTCAGGTTGCGACCGACCTGCCCGCTTCCGTTCGCGATGCCCTGGCCGAGCAACAGCAGCGGCGTCGGCACGCTGCCGCCGGACAGCACGACCGCGCGGCCGCGCACGCGCAGCCGCTTGCCGTTGCTCGCGACCCCTTCGACGCCGGTCGCGCGCCCGTCGTCGATGATGATGCGTTCGACCTTGAGCCCGGTGAACAGCTGCGCGCCCGCGGACAGCGCCGGCGGGATGTACGACAGATTCGTCGAGCGCCGGGCATCGGTGCCGCAGCCGAGATCGCAGAACCCCAAGCCGGTGCAACCTCGCGCGTTGCGCCGGATCGCGAAGTGGCGCCAGCCGAGGTGGTCGCAGCCGCGCGCGACGATGTTCGCGATCGCCCCGATCTCGGGTTGGATCGCGGGCGTGACGTCGAGCGTGTCCTCGACGCGTGCGTAGTGTGGCTCCATCGCTTCGCGCGACAGCTCGTCGGTGCCGAGCCGCTCGCACCATTCGTCGAGCACCCACGCCGGGGTGCGAAAGCAGGTGCCGCCGTTGATCGCGGTCGAGCCGCCGACCATCCGGCCGATGAAGATCGGCATCACGACGTTGCCGACCGAGACCGCCCCTCGATAAAATCGCTCGTGCGCGCGCACGAGGCTGCCGTCGAATGCGTCGCGACGGTAGTGCTCGCCCTCCTCGACGTAACACACCGCGAGGCCGCGTTCGGTCAGCTCGCGACCGACGACCGCGCCGCCGGCGCCGGTGCCGATCACGACGACATCGCACTCGACGTCACCGCCGTCCCACTCGGCGGCGCGATGGATCTGGCTGAGCCAGCGCGGGCGATCGAGGTTGCCACCGCGGTTGCTCTTGCCGCCCATCGCCGCGATCACGTCGGGCCGATCGAAGTGGACGAGCTTGTACACGACGGTGAGGATGTTGAGCGGTTGGCGGAGCAGCGGGTCGCGCTGCCAGGCCTGCACGAGCTCCTCGGCGCGCTCGGGCGCGAGCGACGACAGGCGCCGGCCGGTGCGCGCGATCGCGGCGGCGTCGAGCGTGCGCTGCGCGATCGCCCACGGCCGAACCAGCCACGGCGCGACGCTGCGGATGACGTGGGTAGCCTCGCGGACCGACCGGTCATCGGCCGCCGGGATCGTCGCGCTCCCCGGAATCAGCGCGCGGGCGAGCGCGAGCGCCGAGCGATCCGGCTGAGACGAGAAAAAACCGGCCATCGCGGCGGAGAATCTGCCACGAAATCGTCGACGAGCTGTCGATGAGCACGATTCAGACGTCCGGATTACAAGGCTCGTCTTGCACGTCCCCGGTGCTGCGCGGACGATGACCTGCCCGCCAAACGGGCTTCGAAAGGGGCGCGCCATGGAGACGATGCACGACGAGCACGAAGACGCGGACGGACACGACCACGCGCATGATCACGACCACAATCACAACCACGATCATGGTCACGATCACGATCACGACCACGACCACGACGGCGCTGCGGTGCTCGCGAAGCTGGTGACGAATCAGAAGATGGTCATCGCGAATCAGCTCAAGATCATCGCGCACCAGAAACAACTCATCGCGAGCCACAAGAAGCTCGACGCGATCGTCACCAATCAGACCAAGCTCGCCGGTGGCCTGAAGAAGCTCGAGGCGGTCGTCGGGAAGCTCGCGAAGAAGAAGAAGAAGTAAGTCGGGCGATCAGTACTCGAAGTAGATGAACGGCACGACCTTCGGATGAGCGAGCTCGCGCAGGACGAGCGCGGCACCACATAGCACCGCGCCTTGCGCGATCGCCGGCAGCGCGCAGAATCGCTCGCGCAACCAGCGAAAGCTGCCGTCGGCGAAGAAGTGCGCCAGCAGGCCGATGGTCAGCAGCATCATCACGATCGGCCCGGCGTTCGCGTGACCGGTCTCGCCGGCCGCGATCTGGCGCAACACGTCGAGCGCGTTGTCGAACGACGTCGCGCGAAAGAAGATCCACGCGAGGCAGACGTACGCGAACACGAGCACGACGGCGAGCCCGCGGCGCACGACCGCGACCGCCGCGGGAACGAGATCGACGCTAGCCGCGCGCTCGACGATATCGGCCGCGAGCGCGAGCGCCCACACGACGACCGCGGCGGGGATCCACGTCCACGCGGCGGCCCACTGAAGCGCGGCGAGCGTCGCGAGGAACATCGCGCACATCGTCCAGCGCAGCACGGTCGCGACCACCGCCGCGGTGCCGGTCGTGGCGACCGCCGCGTCCGGACCGACGCGATCGGCGCCGAGCCACGCGGTCAGCACGGCCCACAGCGGCGTGGCGTACAACCACACGACGACGAGTTGTGCCCACACGCCGAGGTCGGCGGGCAGCGCGAACCGTTGCAGCGCGAACCCGCCGAGCGCGATGCCGAGGCACGCGAGCACGAGATGCGGCGCACGATCGGGGTCGGTTGCGGTCCGGCGTTGGAAGTAACGCGTCACCGCCAACCCGAAGCCGTGGAGCGCGCCCCACACGACGTACGTCCAGCGCGGGCCGTGCCAGAGCCCACCGATCAGCATCGTCAGGCTCAGGTTGAGATAGGTCCGCCACGCGGCGCCGCGACTGCCGCCGAGCGTGATGTAGAGGTAGTCGCGCAACCAGGTCGACAGCGTGATGTGCCAGCGCCGCCAGAACTCTTGGAGGTTCGCGCTGCGGTACGGAGTGCGAAAGTTCTCGGGCAGCGTGAAGCCCAGGATCGCGGCCGAGCCGATCGCGATGTCGGAGTACGCGGAGAAGTCGGTGTAGATCTGCAACGCGAAGCCGACGACGCCGGCGATGATCTCGAGCATCGTGAAGTGACTCGGATCGGCGAACACGCGCAACACGATCGCCATCGCGAGCGCGTCCGCGATCGCGAGCTTCTTGAACAAGCCAATGACGATGCGGAACAGCCCGACTGTCGCCTTCTCGAGCTCGAGCGCCGGAAAATCCGCGAGCTGCGGCAACAGGTCCTGCGCGCGCACGATCGGCCCGGCGACGAGCTGCGGGAAGAACAACACGAACGTCGAGAACTGCAGGATCGAGCGCGTGGGCTTGAGCTGCCGGCGATAGACGTCGATCGTGTACGACAGCGACTGGAACGTGTGAAACGAGATCCCCGCCGGCAAGATCAAGTGCAGCCACGGATAGTGCGGCTGATGCACGTGAGCGCCGAGGTGTGCATTCGCGAACGCGACGCCGTCCTCGATGACGTCGTGCATGAAGAAGTCGGTGTACTTGAACGCAAACAAGATGCCGAGGTTCGACACCAAGCTCGCGATCATCAGCGCGCGCCTCGCGGCCTGGGTCTTCGCCGCGTCGATCCACAGCGCGAGGTAGTAATCGAGACTGAACGTCGCGAGCAGCAGCGCGAGCAGGTAGCGATAGCCGCCCGACTTCGATGACGCCCACGCCTGATAGAACAAGCCGGACGCGACGAACAGCACGAGCACGCGCCCGAGCGGCCGCGACGCGTCTTCTTGCGCCGCGCCGATCGCGACGCCGAGGATCGCGAGCACGAGCAAATGGCCGTAGCTAGCGAACCGACTGTCGACGAGATCGAGCCGGCCGATCGCCATCGTCGAGATCACCGCGACCACGAGCACCACGAGCGCCGCGACGAACGAGCGTGCGATCACCTTCTGCCCGCGCTCCGAGCCGGCCCACGCGCCCGCCCTCCGACCGCTCGCGATCGCGCCGAGGAGCAGCGCGAGCCCTATCGTCCACCTCCCGACGAGCCCGAGCGTCCACGCCGGCGTGACGTCGCTCGAATCGAACGCCTGGGCGAGCCGCAGCAGCGCGCCGCCGAGCGGATCCCACAGCGCGTTCGGATCCCTCGAGATCAGCGTGAACGCGATGTCGCCGAGCAACACCATCACGCCGATCCGGGCCCACCGGCCGCGCGCGCCGCCGAGCCGGGTCAGCGCGTAGATCAGGAACACCGCGGTGAGAAACACCGGGTAGTCGGGCGACGCGAAGTTCATTTCACGTCTGGATCGGTCGGCACCGGGCCCGGCAACCGCACGTCACTGCTCGCGGGCGGCGCGGGTGCAGGAGGCGACGATGCGGCCGCCGCGCTCGCCGGGAGCTGATGGGCCGCACGCCATCGCGCGTAGCCGTCGAGCAGCGCGGCCTCGAGCGCGTCGGCCCACATCTGGTAGCCGACATCGGTGAAGTGGGTATGGTCCTTGTAGGCGACCTTCGGCTCGGCGAGCAGCCAGCCGTGCATGTGATCCGCGCCGCCCATCGCGGCGAACGTATCGAAGAACGCGACGTGATTGCGCGCTGCGGCGGCATGCTCGACCGCGATGATCTCGCCGAGCACCGCAGGCGTGCGCCACTCGCACTCGGGGATCACGGCGGCGTCGGGCTTCGCGTTCGGCTTGCGGCGGTCGCACGACCTGCCCGCCTCGCGCTTGCCGAGGTCCGGCGGCCCGAGCACCAAGATCGACGCGGTCGGCACCGCGGCGCGAATCCGCAAGATCGTCTCGTCGTAATACCTCGCGAGCGCCTCGAGATCGAGATCCGGATCGTCGGCTTCGTTCGTCCCGTACTGCAAGACGACGAGCTTCGGGTCGCGCGTCGCGAGCTGCTCGCCGATGATCGACCAGTCCCACGAACGCAAGCTACCGAGCCGCCGACCGACGACGCCGAGTGAATCGACGATCACGCCTGGCTTCGCGCGCTCGAGCGCGACTCCGAACAGATCGATCGCGCCGCCACCACCGTGCTCGAGCGTCAGCTTGTGCGGACCATCCGGCACCGGGATGACTTGGCGCGCTGGATGCGGTGGTTCGATCGCGGTGGTCCTCGTGGCGAGCTGTTGCCACGCGCCGTCGTCGACGCGATAGCGCAGCACGCCGTGATCCGGCGCGGCGTAGTACCAGATCTCGAACTGCGCGACGCTCTTGTCGGTCGGACAGTCGGCGCACGTGCTGACCCACAGCTGCGCGCCCTTGCGCTTGCCGGACACGCGCAGGCCGGCGATGCCGAACGGCTCGCTGTCGCCGCGATGGCCGCCGACCGCGGCGGTCCAATCGCCGGCGCGACCGTAGCTGACATCGCGCTGATAGTAGTGACGCGTCGGCGGCCGACCCGCAGCCACCAGGCCGCGACCGGCGTCGCCAAACCGGCTCTGGAGCGTGACCCGCAGCCGCCCGGTCAGCGAATCGCCGGCGGTGTGCGAGTCGCCGAAGAACAGCAGGTCGACGCGCGCGCCGGGGTCGCCGTGCTCGGCCGCCGCGAGCGACGAGTACAGATCGTCGAGCGTGGTCGCTGGTGCGTCGAGAAACCCGGCCTCTGCAGCGGCACCGGCATCGCCAGCGGCCTGGGCCGTGGTCGAGACGCCTGCGTCGCCGGCGCGCTCGGGGCCGTGCGGTGACGTCGGGCGTGGAGAGCGCTCTCCGTCACAGCCCGAGCCGCAACCGAGCAGCGCGGACGCGAGCGCGAGCGCGAATACGGTGCGCATCAGGTACCGCGATCTGGGCGGTGATAGTTCGCGAAGCCCGCGAACAACGCATCGTAGATCGCGTCGGACAGGAGGTTCGCTCCCTTGTGCGACAGGTGCTGGAAGTCGCTGCCGACGTAGCCCCTGCGAAACCACTTCGCGGCCGAGCCCTTGCCGCCCATCCAGTCGTACGTCGAGAAGAACGCGCAGCCTTGCGCGTGCGCCGCCGAGCGTTGCGCCGCCACGAGCACCGGCATCACCGGCCGCGACGGATAGCCACCGTCCTTTGACTCCGCTTGATCGGTCGGCGACACGACGAGACAAGAACCGTCGGGCAAGCCCTTGCGAATCGGTGCGAGCACCTTCTCGTAGTGCTCCTGATAGTGCTTCGTGTCTTGATCGCTCGGCCCGAGCCACTCGGCTTCGTTCGCGCCGATCATGATCATCACGAGATCCGCGTGGCGATGCGCCAGCTCGGACGCCCAGTGGTCCGGGTCGGCGACGCCCCAGCTCTTGACGTTGACGCTCACGATCCCGAGGTTGTCGACGACGGCACCCTTATCGTTCTCGAGATCGATGCCGAACAGCCGCACGCGCCCCGCCGCGGAGATCTCGAACTTGCTCGCGCCGCCGTCGACCTTCGCCGCGACGTAGCCCGGCTGTTTGGCATCGCCGCGGGTCGTCGCGGTGATCAGCTCGGTGCCGTCCGCGCTGACCTTCGCCGTGCCGCCGCCGGGTTGCGCGAGGTAGTACAGCTCGACGTTCGTGACCTTGCCCTTGACGAGCTTGATCGTCGAGTGACCGTCGCCGGTCTCCGCCGTGCTGCCGCCGACACCGTAGAAACCGTCGCCGGTCTGCAGCGTCGAGATCGCATGCGGATACCACGTGCCGCTGATCGATCGCGTGATCGCGTCATGCGCGCAAAACGTATGCGGCGGCACCGCGAACACGAACCCCGGCCCACCGTCGCCGAGCTCGGCTTGCAGGCGCACGCGCAGGCGACCGGGCAACGCGTCGTCCGCGACGATCGAGTCGCCGTACCACGACACGCGCACGGCGCGACCGAGCGTGCCGGCCTTCTCGTCGGACACCGCGCGATAGAATCCGTCGAGCGCGTGACGCTTGCAGTGCGCGTCGTCGCCCGCGACGGTCCCGGCTCGCCCGGGACCGGCAGCACCGCCGGATGGCGTTGCGGTTCGATCGACACAGGGATTGTCCAGCGCGGACGGGACGGTGGCCGCGGACGCCGCTCCGCTCGTACCGCCGCCGGTCGCGGACGCGGCGCCGGTGGCATCGCCATTGTCCGCGGCCGCGTACGAGTCGCCGTCGTCGTCGGTCTCGGCCGGGCTGCCGAAGTCCGGGCCGGTCGGCGCTGCCTCACTAGATCCCGGCGGCGAGGTCAGGCGATCGGCGATCGCGGTCACGCCTCCATCCGCCCACACGATCGCGACCGTCACGAACGCAAAGAACGACGCGAGCACCGGCGTGATGCTCCAGCTACGGTCGGGTGCGGACACCGTGGTCGAAGGTAAGCGATGTTGCGGGGGAGTCAAGGTTCGGGGGCCGAAGGGCGGTGTAGTGGCGCGCGACTCGCATACATCGATGGTCACGGAGGGTGTTCATGAGAAGCCTAGTCTTGATCAGGTTGGTTAGCGTTGCTGCGTGCGGCGGTGGGGGCGGCGATGCATCGGGCGATTCCGGAGGCAACAACGTCGCACCCCGCGTCCTGGGTGGTGGTGGGATCGCCGACGGTCCGATCGACGGTGTGGTGAATCTCTACGTGGTCGACGACGGCTCTCGGACGCCGATCTCGGGCGCGAACGTCCAGGTCGGCACCGTGACCGGCACCACCGACGCGACCGGGTTGTTCATCGCGACCGGCCTGGCCGGCGCGCAGACCGTGCTGGTCCAGGCCGCCGGCTATCAATCGGCGATGTAGGTCGCCGCGAACGGCGCGAACATCACGATCGACGTCAAGCCGACCACCGATCCGACGCCGCCGAGCGCGAACATCTCTGGCACCGTCGACTTGAGCGGCCTCGTCGTCGGCAGCATCGACGACCACCGCACGGCGGTCGTCGTCTACTCGCAGGACCCAGGCGCTGCCGACGCCGTGAACACCTTCGACAACAGCTCGACGCTCACGATTCCCGCGCTCACCGCCCTGCCCGCCGGCGGGTCGATCACCGGCTCGGTCCAGGGCCTCGGCGGCACGATCGATCCCACGAACTTCGAGATCGACCGCGATCGCGACAAATTGACCGGCGCGGCCGGCCAAGGGTTCATGATCACGAACTGACGCGCCGACGCTCGCCTCGCGCTACACTGGAATGGCATGCGATGGTTTGCGTCGTGCTTGATCGTGGCCGCGTGCGCAAATCCGCCGCCGCCGGTCGAGCCGAGCCAACCCGACCAGGCGGACCCAGACGACGACGCGACCGATCCGGCCCCGGCGCCGGTCGCGCCGCTCTACGACCCGACCCATGCCGGGAAGGTCGTGTCGAAGCTGACCGAGTACGCCTTCGACGGCGGCTGGATCGAGTTCGAGATGCGGCGTGACGGCAACCGCGTGTTCGAGATCGTGTACGACCACTACGCGGTCGCGGTCACGGTCGCGTGGCAATTCGCCGCGCTCGCGAACCTCGAGCCGACCTCGGCGATGTCGGGCGTCGTCGTGTTGCCGGCGGCGAAGGCGCCGAACGCGCGAGGGGCGCCGGTCGTGATCGCGAGCTACTCGGTGCTCGATCCGACCAAGCCGTATCATCGCGAGCTCTTGATGCACGCGCGCTGGGGCGACCCGCGCTCGACCCCGACCCGGTACGCCTATCGCCTGCCGTTCCCGACCGGCTCGACGTTCTCGGTGCTGCAGGGATTCCATGGCGCGTTCTCGCACCGCGGCTCGAACGAATACGCGGTCGACTTCGACTGTCCTCAGGCGACCCCGGTGCTCGCCGCCCGCGCGGGAACGATCGTCGCGTCTAACGCAGCCGCGCAGTGGGCTGGGACCACGCCCGAGTTCCTCGACTACCGCCACACGAACTTCGTGATCGTCTTGCACGACGACGGCACGCTCGGCGAGTACATGCACTTGTCGCCGAGCGGCGTCGAGGTCGTCGCCGGTCAGCGCGTGACTCGCGGCCAGGAGCTCGGCCTGTCCGGCAATACCGGGTTCTCGACGACGCCCCACCTGCACTTCCAGGTCATGACCGCCGCCGAAGATGGTATCGCGGCTCACTCGTTTCCGTTCGAGATCGCGATCGCACCGGCAACGTACGTAGCGCCGGTCCAGGGCAAGTCCTACACCGCGTGGGAGTGATAAGCTGTGCGCGGTGACGACGTGTCCGATCTGCGCTGAGCGGCCTACCGAGGTCGGCGTGCTGTGCGAGGAGTGCCGCGATGACCTCGCGAGCCCGATCCGGACCACGCCCGAGCAGATCCAGCTGCGGGTCGGGGACAAGCCGACCGCGGCGGCGCTCGTCGATCTCTGGGGCCGGCCGCATACGCTCGAGCCCACCGTGCTCGTCGGTCGCCAGATCGACGGCCCGGGGCTCGCGCTGCTCGAACCGTCGGTCTCGCGCCGCCACGCCGAGCTCAAGTTCGCCAACGGCGCGTGGACGGTGCGCGACTTCGCGTCCGCGAACGGCACGTATGTCGCGGACCAGCTCGTCGAGAACGAGGTCGAGACCGTGGTCAAGCCGCGCGATCGCCTGCGGTTCGGTCACATCGCGTTCTACCTGGTGAGCGACATCGCGCTGCTCCCGCCGCCTCGGATCGGCCGGACCGCGACCCGCACGATCCGTCCGCCGGGCAAGGACGACCCGGCGCCGGCGCCGCCTCCACCGAACGATTTCGCCGACGAGGAAGAGCGCACCGGCGTCGGGCTGCCGATCATGGCGTTCCAGCTGCACGAACCGACCGGCGGCGGCGGTGGCGTGATCGACGTCGAGGGCAAGCAAGTCCAGCTCACCACCACGCAGTTCGAGCTGATGGCGTTGATGATTCGCCGGATGGCGGGCGAGGTGCACCAGCCCGAGCTCGTGCGCGGGTTCGTCCGGTCGTCCGAGCTGATCGCCGACCTGTCGTGGGATACGCGCGAGCCGAGCGAGAATCACGTCAAGCAGCTCGTTCGCCGCGTCCGGCGCGCACTACTCAAGGCCGACATGGGCGACTTGATCGAGTCGCGTCACCGCTTCGGCTATCGACTGCGCGCGATCCCGAAGCCCGATCGCATCGGCTAAGACTCGCGCCGGTGTCGCGGTGCCGGCGCGGCCGTGGGCTCCGTGCAGCCCGCGCGGATCTCGCCTATGATGATGCCGTGTCGCTCCGCATCGCACCGATGATGCTGCACAGCATCGACGGGAACGGCTGCATCACCGAAGTCAGCGACCTGTGGCTTGCCAAGCTCGGCTACACCTGGGACGAGGTGATCGGCCGGCGGTCGGTCGAGTTCCTCACCGAGGACAGCGCGCGCTATGCAAGCGACGTGGTCCTACCGATGTTCTTCGAGAGGGGTACGTGCGAGGTCGAGTACGACATGCGGCGCAAGGACGGCACGATCGTGCCGGTGCGCCTCCACGGCATCGCCGTACGCAACGATCGCGGCGGGTTCGTGCACTCGATCGCGGTCATCGAAGATCTCACCGAGCGCCGTGCCCTCGAAGCGAAGATGTTCGAGATCCAGAAGACCGAGAGTCTCGGTCTCATGGCCGGGAACATCGCGCACGACTTCAACAATCTACTGACAAGCCTCATCGGCAGTGCTCAGATCGCCGCTCGCCACGCGGCCCATATCCCCGCCGCGGCGAGCGCGCTCGACAACACGCTGCTCGCCGCAGCGCGGGCAGCCGACCTGTGCAAGCAGCTTCTTGCATATTCCGGTCGAGGGCGGTTCGAGACGACCAATATTCAGATCGACGCGCTCGTCGCCGAGATGGCACAGGTGCTCGAAGTCCCGATCGGCACGCGAGCACGCGTCCGACTCGCACTCGGGGACCACACCGGGCGCGTCGACGCAGATGCGACGCAGATCCGCCAAGTGGTGATGAACCTGGTCCTCAACGCGGCCGAGGCCATGGCGACGCCGGGCACGATCACGATTCGCACCGCGCGCGTAGAGCTCGATGCCAACGCGATCGCGGCGAGCTTGCGCCCCGAAGCGACGCCCGGCGCGTACACGAGCATCGCGGTCAGCGATGACGGCTGCGGGATGACGCCCGATGTTCGCGCACGCGTGTTCGAGCCGTTCTTCACGACCAAAGCGGCCGGGCGGGGCCTCGGACTCGCCGCGACGATCGGGATCGTGCGCGGACACCGTGGCACGCTGACCATCGCGAGCGCGCTCGGCGATGGCACGTGCTTCACCGTCTATCTGCCGATCGCGGGTCGGCCCGAACTAACTACGCTTCGCGCTTGATCCGCACGTACGACGGCTCGAGCTCGACCGTCGCGGCGAGCTCCTCGAGCAGCGCGCGCAGCGACTTCATCTTCTTGCCGCCGAGGCGGCTGGCCCAGCGCGCTTCGGTCGCCTGCGCGACGCGCTTGCACTCGGCCGCCCACACCTTGCCCTTCGGGCCGAGGCGGACGCGCTTGATGACGCCGTGATCCGGGTCGGGGAACCGCTCGACCATCCGCATCTTCTCGAGATCGGCGATCAGGTCGCCCACGGTCTGCTTCGGCAGGCCCACCGCGGTAACGAGCTCGGACAGCCGAACGCCCTCCGGGCGTATGGCGCCGAGCAGCTGGACATGCGCCGAGCGCAAGGCCGGGAAGCCGAGACGCTCGAGCCGGCTCGCCACCTGCGACTGGAGGTCGTGCTGGGGAACGTCGAGCAGCGCCCGCAGGTCGCGAGAGCTGATTACAGTCGATCGAGACGTCTTCGCCATGGTCACAGATGCGAACGGTTCGAAGGGAGTCGCGTCATATCAGAGCCGAATCTGGATCGGAACCCAGATTCGCCCCAAAGTCACGCGACCGTCGCGCTCCGGATGGCAACGCGCGTACGCGCCGCCACACAAATCTCAAGTGCGCTTCGAGACCTTGTGTAAATCGACGACGCCAATCTCTTCAGCGCCGCGATCGACGGGCGGGAACCAACGCTCCATCCGGCGCTCGTAGCGCGCGGAAAGGTCGTCGAACCAGGTGTAGATGACGGGAATAGCGACGAGGGTGAGCAGCAGCGACAGGGTCTGACCACCGACGACCACCGAGGCCATCGCCTTGGAGAACCCAGCGCCGATGCCGTTCGTCAAGATCAACGGCAGCATGCCGGCGACGAACGCAAACGTCGTCATCAAGATCGGGCGCAACCGGTCGCGGCTCGCGGCGAGCACCGCTTCGGTGCGCGGCAGCCCTTGACGGCGCAGGCCGTTCGCGTGATCGACTTGGAGAATTGCGTTCTTCTTGACCATCGCGAACAACACGATCACGCCGAGCATCGAGAAGATGTTCAGCGAGCCGCCGGTCAAGTACAGCGACCACACCGCGAACGGCAACGTCAGCGGTAGCGACAGCATGATGACGAGCGGATAGAGCAGCGACTCGAACTGCGCCGCGAGCACGAGGTACATGAAGACGATCGCGAGCAGGATCGCGAACAAGAACGCGAACTTCATCTTGCCGAATTCTTTGCTCCGGCCGAACGGCTCCCAGGTGTAGCCCGGCGGCATCTCGAGGGCCTTGAGCTGGGTCTCGACCGCGCTCGAGACGTCGCCTTCGTTGAACCCGGGTGACACGTTGCACGTGATCGTGACCGCGCGCTCGCGGCTCTGCCGCGTGATCTTCGAGATCGCGCTGTCGGGCTTGAACGTGACGACATCGGCGAGCGGAACCTGGCCGAGCGTACGCGAGGGCACCGAGATCAGGGCCAGCGCGTTCGGATCGTTGCGGTACTCGTCGGCGGCGCGCAGAAACACCTGATACTCGTCGCCGCGATCCTCGAACGTCGAGACATCTGCACCGCCGATCAATACCGCGAGGGTCGCCGTGATATCGCTCGCGTCGACGCCGAGTAGCGCCGCGCGATCGAGGTCGGGGTGGACCTGGGTCTCGGCGAGCGGATCGACCAAGCTCGAGTCGAGGTCGACGACCCCGGGAATCTTCTTCATCGCATCGAGGATCGTGTGGCCGTAGTGGGTGAGCTTGTCGAGGTCTGGCCCGGAGATGACGTACGACACCACCGCGTTCTGGCCGCCGATCGAGAAGTCGTTCACCTGCTGGACCGCGACGTGATAGGTCGCCGGCACGTCGACGAGGATGTGCTTGCGCACCTCCTCCATCACGTCGGCTTCGCTATGCACACGCTTGTCGGGGTCCGGCATGTGGACATAGATGCTGCCGACGTTCGCCTGGCGCTGATCGCCACCGGCGATCGTGACGAGCGTCGAGTCGACGTCCGCGAGCGCGCGGGTCTCGCGCGCGATCCGCTCGGCGAACAACGTCGTCGCCTCGAGACTCGTGCCTTCCGGCGTCTGGATGTAGATCTCGAACTGCGCCTCGTCGTTCGGCGGCAAGAAGTCGCCGCCGACCTTGCCGGCCTTGAGGATGCCGATACACGAACCGAACGACGCGACGATCGCGAGGCCGACGACCCAGCGATGGCGCAGGCAAAACGCGAGCACGCCGGAGTAGAGCCGTGCGATCGGGCGATAGACGAAGTCGCTGCCGCGCTCGAGCCACGACCGGCGACGCTCCTGCCCTTCCGGCGGTGGTGGCGGCAGGATCCGCGCAGCCATCATCGGGGTCAGCGAGAACGCGACGATCATCGAGACCGCGATCGCGAACGCCATCGTCAACCCGAAGCTGTAGAGGAACCGGCCGACGATGCCGCTCATGAACGCGACCGGCAAGAACACCGCCATCAGCGACAGCGTCGTCGCGAGCACCGCGAGCCCGATCTCCTTGGTCGCCTGGATCGCGGCCGGGAACGGTTTCATCTTCTTTTCGTCGATGAACCGATAGATGTTTTCGAGCACGACGATCGCGTCGTCGATCACGATGCCGACCGCGAGCGCGAGCGCGAGCAACGTCATCAAGTTGAGCGTGAAGTGCGCGATCATCATCAAGCCGAACGTCGAGACGATCGATACCGGGATCGCGATCGCGGCGATCACGGTCGAGCGCAAGCTGCCGAGGAACAGCAGGACGACGAGCGCGGCGAGGCCGGCGCCGATCACCAGGTGTTCCAACACCTCGTCCGCCGAGGTCCGGATCTGGATCGAGTTGTCGCGCACGACATCGACCGAGTAGCCCTTCGGCAAGCTCTTGCCCAGGGCCGCGACTGCCGCCTTGACCGAGTCGACGACCGCGACCGTGTTCGTGCCGGTCTGCTTGCGCACCGACAGTGCGATCGCGGGTTTGCCGTTGCGGACGGCGGCGGTGTCGGCATCTTCTTGGCCGTCCTCGACCGTGGCGACGTCGCTGACGCGCACGAGGTGCTGGCCCTGCTCCCGCACGACGATCTTGCCGATATCGCGCGGATCGATCGCGCGCCCTTCGATCCGTAGCGTCGAGTTGTCCGGACCGAGCTCGAGGTTGCCGCCCGGCACGTTCGCGTTGCCGGCGTTGATCGCGCGCTCGACCTCGAGCGCGGACACGCCTGCGGCGGCGAGGCGGATGACGTCGAGCTTGACGTTGATCTGACGATCTTGCTTGCCGAGGATCACGACCTGGCCGACGCCGGCGAGCCGCTCGATCCGGCTCTTCACCGATTTATCGGCGAACCGGGTGAGGTCGCTGTTCTTTAGACCCGCGGGGCCTTTGACCGCGAGCACGATGACCGGCGCCGCGTCCGGATCGGCCTTGCGGACCTCGGGGCGCGTCCCCGGCGGCAGATCGCGCAACACCGACGCGATGTGCTCGTTGATATCCTGCGCTGCCTTGTCGGGATCGATCTCGAGGTCGAACTGCGCGATGACCAGCGACACACCTTCGGTCGACGACGACGTCAGCGTGTCGAGCCCGCTCACCGTGTTGACGGCTTCTTCGATCTTCTCGCTGACATCGGTCTCGACCGCGCTTGGCGACGCGCCGGGATACGGCGTGACGATCGTGACGAGCGGGAAGTCGACCTTGGGGAACTTGTCGACGCCGAGGCTGCCGTAGCCGACGATGCCGACCACCACGAGCACCGCGATCAGCACGCTGGCGAAGATCGGGCGTCGGACGCAGACGTTTGCGAGCCACTGCACGGCCTACTCCTGGACCTTCGCACCGTCGACGACCGCGTCCGTGATCGCCGTGACCACCTTGTCGCCCTTCTCGATGCCTTTGACGATCGAGACGTGGTCCGGGTCCGGCGCTTCCCCGAGCTGGACGATCCGCTCGACGAGCTCGCCCTTGACGACGAGGTATGCGCGATAGCCCTTACCGCCGTTGTCGGTGACCGCGGTCGCCGGGACGACCGGCAACGGTAGCTCGCCGACGGTCAGCCGCGCCTCGACAAACATCCCCGGCACGAGCTTGGCATTCGCGTCCTTGCCGAGCGTCGCTTCGACGATCAGCGAGCGGGACGCACCGATCTCGGCACCGATGCGTGTGACCTTCGCTTGATACACCGTGTTCGGCTCCGCGACCGAGGTAACGAGCACGGTCGCGTCTTGCTTGACGTCGGGCACGGCGGCCTCCGGCACCGACAGGTCGACGTGGAGCGGATCATCGTCGACCAGCGTGAACAGCGCCTTGCCCGGCTGCACCCATTCGCCGGGCGCCACCATCTTCGCAGCGATCACGCCGTCGAACGGCGCCCGCACGATGCCATCGGACACCGACTTCGCCATCATCTCGGTGCGCGCCTGTGCCGCCGCCACCGACTGCAGCGACGACGTGCACTCGGTGTTTTGCTTGTCGAACTCGTCGCGCGTGATCGCGCCCTTGTCGAGCAGCTGCTTCGTGCGAGCGCATTCCTGCTCGGCGAGCTCCTTCTGAGCGCGTGCCGCGGCGAGGTTCGCCTGCGCCTCGCGAGCCGATAACGCCGCGTTGCGAACGTCGAGCTGGATTGCCGCATAGCCCTGCTTGACGCGCTGGCCGCGCTCGACGAACACGTTGACGACCTTGCCCTGCGTGTCCGCGGTGACATCCGAGCGTTGATCCGCGACGACCGTGCCGGTCAGCACGCGCACCTTTGGAGTCGGCAACACCTCGGCGATCGCGGTCGTCACCTTGATCGGCGGCGCCGCCTTCTTCGTGTTGGCGTCGTCGGTGTCGTCGTTCTTCTTACAACCGCTGATGGTGACGGCAGCAGCGATGATCAGTGCAGTCGTTGAGAACGCTCGCATGGCTTGGCCCTTCGATGCATGGCCCCTGCCAGCCGGTGCGCCGGAGAGACCGAGAGGTCCCGCCGGGTTAGGCCGCGGCGGCTGTGTCGGCTTACTTTACACGTGTCGGGCGGGAGCTACTTCGTCGGACCGGTGTCGTCGCCGAGCGCATGGTTGAGCTGAGCCAGTGCAACCCGGAGATCGACCCGCGCGTTCAGCGCCGCGATCCGGGCGCGCGTCAGATCGGTCGTCGAGTCGACGAGCTCGACCGCGGTGGCGCGGTCTGCGGCGAGCAGCTCGCGGCGAACGCGATAGCTCTCCTCGGCCGCCTCCAGTCCCTTCTTCGTCGTCGCGAGCGCATGGACCGCGAGCGCGACCGCTTGTTCGGCGGTGAGGAGCTCGATCCGGGTCCCGCGCAGGAGATTCTCGCGGTCGGCGCGCAGCTCGTTCGCCTCGGCGTGGAGCCGCTTCTTGTTCGTCATCGAGTTCAGCGTGTCGCCGAGCGCCCAGGAGATCTGCGCGCCGAGCACCCACGTGAACGTGAACGTGTCGCTCTGCGGGAAGATGCGCGGGTTCGGGTTCGCATCCTCGATCGTGCCGAACGCCGACAGCTTGGGATACTGGTTCGCGGTCTCGGCGTCGGTCTGCAGGTCCTTGGCTTCGATCCCGAGCTTCAAGGTCTTGAGATCGAGGCGGTGCTCGACCGCGTGGGTCACGAGATCGTCGAGCCTGGCCTGGCCCGGCGTCTCGAGCTCGGCGCGAACGTCCTCGCCGAGCGAGAGCTGCTCGTCTTCGCTCGCGCCGATCAGCAGCCGCAGCTGCTCTTCGCGCAAGGTCGAAACATTGGTCAGCTGATCGACGGTCTGCTCGGCTTCGGCTTCCTGCGATTCGACGCGCAAGAGGTCCGCTTTCGACAGCCGCTGGACCTCGGCGAGCGCGCGAAACTGGCCGAGCGTCGCCTGCACGTTGACGAGCTGGCGCTTCGCGATCAGCACCTCGAGCCGCGCGCGCAGCCATTCGTAGTAGGCCAGCCGGGCGTCCTCGCCGGCGCTGACCTCGGCGTCTCGGCGCGACACCTTCGCGACCGCTTCGGCGACGTGAGCCGCATCGACGAGCTTCGGGTAGCGCAGCACGTAGTCGGAGAGCGGGACCGATAACGTCGCCTGCGAGTCGTAGAGGTGGTTGATGAAAGCGATCTGGAACGTACCGAGCGTCCCGAGCGCTTCCGAGAACGGCGCGACCGGGGACAGCTTGCTCGCCGCGAGCTTCGCGCTGAGCTGCGGCACGCGCTGGAGCTCGGCCTGCTCGCCCTCCGCGATCGCCGCGTCGACCTCGGCGATCTTGCGCCTCACGGTTGGCGACGCGGTCCCCGCGCGCGCAGCGGCCTGATCGGCGGTCAGCCCGCCGGCGGTGAACATCGCATCGAGCTCCTTCTGGAAATCCGCGAGATCATCGGGGGCAGGCGCGGCGGCAGGAGCGGGTGCCTTGGGCGCGGGCTGCGCGAGCGCGGGGACCGCCAGCGCCGCACACGCGACAAACGATAGACGAGCGAGCATGGGGCCGACCAAAGCACCGGCCGTGCCACGATGCCAGCTTGCGGGCCGAGAGTTTCAGGGGTGATCTGTCGGCCGGCCTTACAACAGCGTGTGACCATCGACGGTCACGTTTCGTGGATCGCGTGCAAAGCGCTAGACTCACGTGATGGAACGCGACGAGCCGGCTGGCACGACGTTGGCAGTCGAACCTGGGGTGCGCGAGAATTTCCGACCGTTTGCCGACGCGCTGTGGCGCAAGCAACGCGATCGGTATTTCCTCGACGAGTCCAAGCCGACGATGAAAGCGACGTTGGTCGCCGGCCTCGCGGTCGAGCTCGCGGTCATCGGCGTGCTCGTCCACGCGGGCTATCCGACCTGGCGGATCCTCGCGCTCGCGTCGATCTATGTCGCGTTCGCGGTCGGCCATCGCGTGGTCATGCGATTCACGCGCAACGCCCGCCCGCTGTGCGCGTCGCCGAACGTCGAGCACGCGTTCATCGCGATGAACGTGCTCGCGCAGGTGTTCGTCGTCGGATCCGCCGCGCTGACCGGCGGCGTGCACTCGCCGTTCGTCCCCGGCACGGTGCTGCCTGCCATCGTCTCGTTGTTGTTCTTCGGCCCGCAAGCGGTGTCGCGCTGGATGGCGCTCGGCAACGCGCTGCTGATCGTCGCGATGGTCGCGTTGCCGAGCGACATCACCGGGCCCGCGCTGCCGGGCGCCGAGTACGCGGTCGCGATCTTGATCGGCCTGTGCTGGCACTTGCTGATGCTCCACATGATGGTCGGCAAGCTGTCGAAGATCGCGAGCCGGACCGGCGAGTCTATGGTGTCGCTGCGCGAGGAGCGGTTCAGCGATGCGTGTGCGCGCCTGCATCGGTTGCAGTCGGTCGGCGCGAAGGTCGCGCACGAGCTCAAGAACCCGCTCGCCTCGATCAAGGGGCTGTGCCAGCTCGTCTCGCGCGCCCCCGAGGGCGAGCGCACGCAAGAGCGGCTCGCGGTGGTCGCGTCGGAGATCACGCGGATGGAGACGATCCTGAGCGAGTACCTGTCGTTCTCGCGGCCGCTCGAAGACTTGTCGCCCGAAGCGATCGATCTCGCGGCGCTCGCGCGCGAGGTCGTCGATGTGATGTCGGGGCGCGCCGAGCAAGCGGGCGTCCAGCTCGTCGTCGATGGCGAAGCGATGCCGGGCCACGGCGATCCGCGCCGGCTGAAAGAGGCCCTGATCAACCTGGTCGCGAATGCGATCGAGGCGACGCCGAACGGCGGTACGGTCACGCTCACCTTGCGGCGCGGGATCAGCGCGGTCACCGTCGAAGTGGCGGACACCGGCCGCGGCATCGCGACCGACGATCTCGAACGTCTCGGGACGCCGTTCTTCACGACCCGGAGCACCGGCACCGGCCTCGGCGTCACGCTCGCTCTCGGCGTCATCGCCCAACACGGCGGCGAGCTCAAGTACACCAGCACGGTCGGACGAGGCACGAGCGCTACGATCACGCTGCCGCTCAAGTCGGAGACCAGCCCAGAGCCCTCGACACGCGCAGCGATGGTCGAGGCGCGCGCGTGATCCTGCTCGTCGACGACGAGCCCGGCGTTCTGTTCACGCTGTCCGAAGTCCTCACCGAGCGCGGCCACAAGGTCGTCTCGGCACGGTCGGGTGCCGAGGCGCTCACCAAGTTCGACGACGCGGACGCCGTGCTCACCGATCTATCGATGCCAGGCATGGATGGTCTCGAGCTGATGGGCCAGCTCGTCGCGCGCGATCCGACGCTGCCGGTCATCTTGCTCACCGCGCACGGCTCCGAGCGCGTCGCGGTCGCCGCGATCAAGCAGGGCGCGTACGACTACCTGATCAAGCCGTTCGACATCGACGAGGTCGCGCTCGTGATCGAACGCGCGCTCGAGACCCGACGGCTGCGCGTCGACAACCGCCGGCTCGCCGCCGAGCAGACGCTCGGGCGCCGGATCATCGGCGCGAGTCGGCCGATGCGGCGGTTGCTCGAGGCGACGAGCCGAGTCGCGTCGCGCGATGTCACCGTGCTCGTGCGCGGCGAGACCGGCACGGGCAAAGAGTTCGTCGCCGAGCTCCTCCACGCGCAATCCGCGCGCGCGGGCAAGCCGCTCGTTCGGTTCAACTGCGCCGCCCTCCCCGCCGAGCTCGCGGACGCCGAGCTCTTCGGCCACGTCCGCGGCGCGTTCACCGGCGCGGCGAACAGCCGGCCCGGTTATTTCGCACAAGCGAACAGTGGCACGCTGATCCTCGACGAGGTCGGCGAGCTCCCGCTGTCGGTGCAAGCCAAGCTGTTGCGCGCGCTGCAAGAAGGCGAGATCCAGCCGGTCGGCTCGGGTCGGATCGAGAAGGTCGACGTCCGCGTCGTCGCGTCGACGAACCGCGACCTCGCGAGCGAGGCCAAGACCGGTGTGTTCCGCGAAGACCTGTACTACCGGCTCGCGGTCGTCGAGCTCGTCGTGCCGCCGCTGCGCGATCGCAAGGACGACATCCCGGCGCTCGCCGAAGAGTTCGCGCGGCGCTACGGCGAGCGCTTCGGCCTGGGCTCGATCGCGCTCGATCCCGCGTTGATCGAGGCGCTCGGCCGCGACGACTGGCCCGGCAACGTGCGCCAGCTCGAGAACACGATCGCGCGGCTCGCGGCGCTTTCGAGCGGCGGCATGATCGGGCTGGCCGATCTCGAGCAAGCGACCGGCGATCACGTGTCGGCGCACCCCGACCCCGCGGCCGCCGATTCGACCGACCCTCCGCCCGACGCGCGCAACGGCCCATCGCTCAAAGAGCAAGTCGAAGCGTTCGAGCGCGGCCTCGTCGCGCGCTCGCTCGACGCGACCGGCGGCAATCAATCCGAGGCCGCGCGCCGGCTCGGCGTCTCGCGGGTCACGCTGATCGACAAGATGAAGAAGTACGGGCTGTCCAGCAAGACCTCGCGCTAGTCGAGGAAGTCGTCGGTTCTCGGCTTCGACTTCGGGGCGAGGCGGAGGAACATCACCGGCACGAGGAACAGCGAGAGCAGCGTCGACGACGTCAGACCGCCGACGACGGCGAGCGCGAGCGGGCGATTGGCCTCGGCGCCGCGGTCGAGCCCGATCGCAGTCGGGATCAAGCCGATCACGGTCGCGAGCGTCGTCATCGCGATCGGCACGAACCGCGTCCGCGCGGCGTCGAGGATCGCGGACAGCTTGTCGGCGCCTTCATCGAGCCGGATCCGCGCGTGATCGATCAACAGAATCCCGTTCGACACCGCGATGCCGACCACCATCAGCACGCCCATCAGCGCGGTGATCGAGAACCCCAGACCTCCGGCGAGTAAAGCGAGCACGATGCCGATGAGGGTGCACGGGATCGTGAAGAGCATGATCAACGGCATCCGCACGCTCTTGAACTGCGACGCCATGATCATGAACACGACCATGATCGCGAGCCCGATCCCGAGGCCGAGGCCGGCGAACGTCGTCCGCATCAGGTCGACCTGGCCGACGAAGTCGACCTTGATGCCGGCGGTGCGCGGATCGTGCGCGAGCCTGTCCTCGAGATCGGCCGCCGTGGTGCCGAGATCACGCCCTTCGGTCTGCATCAACACGTGAGCTGCACGTCGCAGCTGGTTGCGCTCGATCGCGATCGGCCCGGTGGCGCGCCGGATGTTTCCGTAGGCGCCGAGCGTGACCGGGTCGCGACGCCCGTCGAACCGCAGCGGGATCGTGCGCAGGGCGGCGGTGTCGTCGATCCGCTTGCTGTCGTACTCGGTGACGAGGTAGTAGGCGTTGCCGTTGCCACCATCGACCCAGACCGCCGGCAGGTTGATGTTGCCAACCGTCGCGTCGAGCGTGGCCTGCGCGGCGGCGCGCGCGCTGACCCCGACGGTGCCCGCCTCCTCGCGATCGGTGTCCACGTGGACTTCGGGGTAGTCACTCTCGAACGTCTGCCACACGTCGCGCACGCCGGGGACCGTGCGCGCGACCTCGGCGACTGCACGGCTCTCGGCCTCGAGCTCCTCGAGGCTATCGGCGCGAACCTCGACCGCGAGTGGCGCGTTGTAGCCATTCGAGAACACGCTCGCGACGAGGCCGCCCGGCCACTGCAGAAATTCGACGCCGGGATATTCGCGCGTCAGGATCGCGCGCGCCTTGTCAGAGAGCTCGTGCTGCGACTGCGCGCGCTCGTCGGGATCGACGAGCCCGAGCCGGATGAAGCCCATGTGCGGGCCCCAGTTCGGGCTGTTCATCGCGCTACGCGCCGCCTTCGGCGAGCCGACGTTCGTCAGGACGAGGTCGATGCCTGGCAGCTCCTTGCGCAAGTGCTCGGCCATCTCCTGCATCATGCGCGACGACTCCTGGATCGACGTACCCGGCGCGAGCCGCACGTAGATCCGCTCCATCGACTCGTCGATCTCGGGGAAGAACGTGCTCGGCAGTCGTCCCGCGACCCAGCCGCTCGCGCCGACGAGGATGACCGAGCCGAGGATGACGACCCAGCCGAAGTCGAGTACCCGCGCGAGCGTACGGGTGTAGCCCTCGGCGAGCCACGCGATGCCGCGCTCGATCCGGCGCGCGATGCGGCCGGGCTCGGCATGACCGAGCAAGTAGCGACACGCGACCGGCGTCACCGCGATGCTGACGAAGTACGACGCGGCCATCGCGACCGCGACCGTGATCGCGAGCGGCACGAACAGCCTCTTCGCGAGGCCGGCGAACAGCAGGACCGGCAACAGCACGGCCATCGTCGTCAGCGTCGATGCGAGCACCGGCAACATGACCGCGCGCGTACCCTCGAGCGCGGCCTTCGCCGCGGACAGACCGCGCTTGCGGTGGCGGTGGATCGATTCGAGCACGACGACGGCGTCGTCGACGAGTCGGCCCATGACGAGCGTGAGCCCGCCCAGGGTGAACGCGTTGAGCGTCTGGCCGGTCGCGTTCAGCACGATCAGCGTGATCGCGAACGACAGCGGAATCGCGAACGACACGACGATCGTTCCGCGGATCGATTGCAGGAACAACAGGATCACGATCGCGACCAGAATCAGCGCCTGGATGATCTCCTTCTTGAGCCCGGCGTAAGAGCTGCGCACGAACGTCGACTGATCGAAGATCGGCTTGACGACCATGCCCTGCGGCAGGTTCTGAAGACCGGCGATCGTGTCTTTTACGGCGTCGACGATCTGGATCGTATTGCCGCCCGGAATGCGCAGCACGTTGAGGTAGACGCCGTCGACGCCGTTGATCGAGACCGCCTGGGTCTGCGGCGACGCGCCATCCTCGACGCGCGCGACGTCGGACACCCGCACTGGCTTGCCGTTCGGCCGCTTGATGATCGCGTCGCCGATGTCGGAGATCCGCTCGGCGATCGCGTTGGTATAGAGGTTCGCGTCGAACATCCGCGTGATCAGCTCGCCCGACGGCAACAGCGGATTTGCATTCGCGACCGTCGCGGCGACATCGGACGACGTGATGCCGCGGGCCTCGGCCTTGACCGGATCTACGACGACGTTGATCCGGCGCTGGCGACCGCCGTTGACCGACGCGCTCGCGACGCCCGAGATGCCCTCGAGCTTCGGCTCGATGTTGTTGAGCGCGTAGTCGTAGAGCTGGGCGCCGGTCATTCCGCCGCCATAGACCGCGACCTGGACGACCGGAGCGTTCGACGGATCGTACTGCAGCACGAACGGCGGCAGCACGCCGAGGGACTTCGGCACGGCCGCCATCGAGAACGCGACTTGCTGCTGGACCAGCGACTGCGCCGCGTCGAGGTTCGTGCCCCACTTGAGCCACACGAACACGACCGAGAGGTTGTTGCGCGAGACGCTCTCGACATGGTCGACGCCCGGCGTCGCGCTGACGTACTTCTCGATGCGCCACGTCAGCGTCTTCTCGACGTCCTTCGGCCCGAGGCCCGGCGCGAGCGTGCCGATCACGAGCACGGGAGGCGTCAGCTCGGGGAACGTGTCGACGCTCATCCTCGGCGTCACGACCGCTGCGAATACCACGATGCCGATGCACGCCATCGCGACGGCGATGGGGTTGCGGAGGGACAGCTCGGTCATGGCTCGGTCTTGCCCTGCGACGGCGTCCACGGCACGGTCTTGCCGTCGACGCGATCGTTGTCGTTGAGCAGTCCGCGCCCCTCGGTGACCACCAGGCTCCCGGGAGGGAGCGTCGGGTCGACGTAGTACGTGCCCTTGCGCTCCCCGATCAGCTTCGCGCGCGTCGCGTGGGCGGCTCCGTTCGCGACGACGAACACGGTGGTCTTCGAGCCGTGCACCGCGGCGGAGATCAACGGGATCGCGGTCGCCGGGACCGGCGCGCCGACATCGAGCGACAGCTCCGCGGTGGTCCACACCGGGACCGTGCGAGCCGGATCGTCGAGGTCGAGCTCGATGTGCACCGTGCGCGTATCCGGGTCGGCCGCCGGCGAGCGGCGCGAGATCTTCGCGGTGAGGTCGCGGTTAGTCGCCAGCAGATGGACGCGAACCTCGTTCCCCGGGGCGACGTTATCGAAGTCATCCTCGGGCACGTCGGCCGTGATCCGCACCATGCGGCGATCGATCACGGTCGCGATCCAGGAGCCGGGCCGCACGAACGCGCCGGGATCGCTGTGGCGCTCGGCGATCTCGCCATCGAACGGCGAGCGGAGGACGCAGTCGTCGACCTGCAATGTCGAGTTGATCATCTGCGCCTGCAGGGCGGCGAGCTGCGCGTCCTTGCTCGCGACGTCGGCGTTCTTGAGATCGACCTCGTTCTCCGACACGTAGTTGCCATCGAGCAGGCTCGAGATCCTCGTCGCTTCCTTGGAGGCAGCCCCCCGCATCGCATCGAGCGCGCGCGCCTGGGCGGCGACCGCCCTGCTGGTCGCCGACGAGCTACGGCAGTCGAGCGTCGCGATGACCTCGCCGCGCTTGACCTGTGCGCCCGGGCGCACGAGCACGGTGTCGACGTACGCCGACACCATCTGCGGCCCGATCTTCGCTTGCACCCACGGCTCGACGGTGCCGACGTATCGCCGGCGCGGCTGGAACGGCTGAGCGATCGCCGCGACCATCGTGACTCCCTTGGGCGCCTGGGCGAGCGAGACCTTGTTCCTGCCGGCGGCAGCTCGCATGTACAACAGCGCGCCCACCCCGAGCACGCCGAGCACGCCGAGCATGATCATCGTCGGCATGGCGAAGCGGCCGCGAGGAGCGACCGGCGAGATCGGATCGATGGGTTCGGTCATGGTGCGGCCTCCGCGAGTACGCGCGCGAGCAGCGCCCGCGCGCTAGACAGCTGGAACTGACCGATCGCGAGCTGGATCTGCGCGTCGGTGAGCAGCGCCTCGGCGTCCGAGACCTCGATCGCCGTGCCGAGACCTCCGTTGAAGCGCGCTTCGGCCTGGGCGTGGTTCGCCTGCGCCGCATCGAGCGAGCGTCGCAGGGCTGGCAGGGCCGCGCGCGCGACGTCGAGCCCGACCGTGCTGCGCTCTGCGAGCGTGCGAAGCTGTTCGCGGACCTCGTCGATCTCCGCGGAGCGCACCGATTCGACCCGCTGCGAGGCCTTCGCGCGCGCGCTGACCGTCCGGTCATAGAGCGGCCAGCTGACGACGACGAGCGCGTCCCAGTTCGGCACGTCGGGGATCAGGCCGCCGCCCGTCGGCGTCGGATTCGTCGTCACCGCCGCGCCGCCGGCGCGACCGGTCAGCTCGGCAGAAAAGCTGACGTCCGGCTTCAGCTCGTCGCGGATCGCTCGCGTGAACCCCTGCTGCGCGGCGAGCAGATCGCGCGCGGCGCCCAGCTCCGGCGCATCGCGGATCGCCGCCGCGGTGGCCGGAGGCACGCCAAACGCGACGTCGTCGGTACCGGCGTCGACAGCCGCCGCGCTCGAACCGACCGCCGCGGCGAGCACGGCTTGTGCGGTCGCGAGCGCGCCGGTCGCACGCACGCGATCGACATCGAAGCGCGCGACATCGGCTTCGGCGCGCGTGAGCTCGATCTGCGGCCACAGCTGCGCACCGACCTTGGCCTGCGCGAGATCGCGATGTGCGCCCGCTCGCGTCACCGCGGCCTGCGAAGCGGCGAGCACTTGCTTCGCTCCGAGCACGGCATAGAAGCTGCGCTCGACGAGCAAGTCGAGATCGAGCTGCGCGACCCTCGCGTCCTGCTCGGCCGATCGGGCGAAAGCATCGAGCGCATCGGCCTGGGCCTCCAGGCGGCCGAAATCGTAGAGTTGTTTCTCCACCACCACCCCCGCGAGCGTCGAGGGCTCCGGCTTCCACGTCACGGAGGCGTTGGCCGGGGTCCCGCCGACGCGCGCGACGTCGAGGGCCCCGAGCGTGCCGTACGAGGCCGTCGTGTTATTGGCCGTGCCGATCAGCGCTTCCGCAGCCGCGGTCACGCGCGGAGAGAATCCCGCCCGCGGCACTTCGGTCGCAGCGCGTGCGACCTCGACCCGCGCGCGCGCGGCCGCGATCGAAGGCTGATGAATGCGCGCGTAGTCGAGGGCCTGGCGCAGCGACATCGCAGCGACCGCGGGCTGAGCGTCGGAAGATCTCGGAGCCAGGACGATCGCCGCAACAGCCATAGCGACACGCACGCAACGCTCGTACATAGGAGGACCGTAGTTGCAACAGCATCCCTCGTGCCATCCCCTCGTGCTACTCCAAGTCCAGAATTCAACATGGCGCCCGAGAATCGGAACCGGGATAAATTCCGGATCGACGCGGAGATTCTCCGGAAGGGGACGGTGCGTCTCTACGTGTCTTCGTGGAGATGAATCCTGGCGCGGATGTTGCCTCGCCACGCCGGGGAGGTCCACGTGGTGCGTTCGGCTGGTTCGTGATCAAGACGCGGTGGCTCGTTGCGTTCACCGTGGCGGCGGTCGCTGCGATCGGCGCACTGGTCTACGTGGACGAGACGTACCGCTCCGAGGCCGGCCTCGACGATCTCGGCGAGCAGCAGGCCGCGGTCGCTCAAGCGGCGAGCCTCGCACTGGCGGCGGATGGCGATCGAGCGCCGAGCTCGCTCGCGGCACTCGCGCATCCGGGTACCGCCGTCGTGATGATCGGGCAAGTGGGTGGCGAGCTGCATACGCTCGACGGTCAGCGGATCACCGCCCCCGAGCTCGTGGCGGCGATCGATCACGGCGCTCGCACGGTGCGGATCGCGCCGGCCGATGCTCCCGCGCTCGGCCTGCCCGAGCGCACCGCCATGGTCGGCATCGCGCGCACGCCGGACGGTCGGATCGTCGCCGTCGCGAGCAGCGCCGAGCATCAGCGCGATCGCGACCGCCAGGGCCGCATGCGCGTCTTGTCGTCGATGGTCCTCGCCGCGTCGGTGATGTCGGTGTTCGCGGCCGTCGTCTGGAAGAAGCAGCAATCCGAGGCTGCGCTATCGCGCGAGCTCGCGGTCGCCGAGACCGCGCGCAGCCGCGACGTCGAGCTCGATCGGCTGAATCGCGCCGCGACGATGGCCGCGCTCGGCTCGGGCGTCGCCCACGAGCTGTCGACGCCGCTCGGCGTGATCGTCGGGCGCGCCGAGCAACTGATCGCGCGGCTCGGCGATGACGCACGATCCGTCAAGAACGCGCAGGCGATCCTCGACCAGGCCGATCACATCAATCGCGTCGTGCGCGGGCTGCTCGGCCTCGCGCGCGGCGCGCCGATCGCGCTACAAGCGGTCGAGGCGAGCGCGCTGGTCCGCGACGCTGCTGCGCTCGTCGAGCATCGATTCCAGCGGGCGAACGTCAAGCTGTTGCCGGCGGTCGGCGGGACGCTGCCGGCGGTTCGCTGCGAGCCGCTGCTGTTCAAGCACGCGCTCGTGAACCTCCTGCTCAACGCGTGCGACGCGTCGCCGCCGAAGAGCACCGTGCGGCTCGACGTCCATGCCGATACGTCCGAGATCGCGTTCGTCGTCACCGACGAGGGCGAAGGCATCACCGAGTCCGACGCGGCGCGCGCGATCGAGCCGTTCTTCACGACGAAGCCGGCCGGTCAAGGCACCGGGCTCGGCCTCGCGATCGCGAACGAGATCGCGAAGACCCATCGCGGCTCGCTCGACATCGCACCGCGCCCGCCGCGAGGCACGCGCGCCTGCATCCGGATTCCGATCGAAGGGGGCGCCACATGACCGACCTCAAGCCTCGCGTGATCGTCGTCGACGACAAGGTGGCGATGGCCGAGACGCTCGCCGACGGACTCGGCGATCACGACTACGAGGCGACCGCGCTCGGCTCCGGCCGCGCCGCGATCGAAGCGGTGCGAGCGGGCAGCGTCGACCTCGTGGTCACCGATCTGCGCATGCCCGATGTCGACGGCCTCGCGCTGCTCGACGCGATTCGCGGCTCGAACCTCGATGTGCCGGTGATCGTCATGACCGCGTACGGCGCGATCGATTCGGCCGTCGAGTCGATCCGCCGCGGCGCGTATCACTACCTCACCAAACCGTTCAAGCTCGACGAGCTCGTGATCTTCGTTCGCCGCGCGCTCGAAGAGCGCGCGCTGCGCCGCGAGACCGCCGAGCTACGCAGGACCCTCGGCGAGCAGTTCTCGCTGGCAGGCGTCATCGCGCGCAGCGCGGCGATGCAGCGGGTCCTGTCGATCGTCGAGCGCATCGCGCCGAGCGACGTCCCCGTGTTGATCACGGGTGAGACCGGCACGGGCAAGACCATGATCGCGCGCGCGATCCACGGCGCGAGCAAGCGCGCCGGTAAGCCCTTCATCGCGATCAACAGCGCCGCCCTGCCCGAGGCGCTACTCGAGAGCGAGTTGTTCGGTCACGTCAAGGGGGCGTTCACCGGCGCGACCGCGGATCACGCCGGGCTCTTCGCGTCCGCCGACGGCGGTACGATCCTGCTCGACGAGATCGGCGAGCTGCCGATCGGGCTCCAGGCGAAGCTGCTGCGCGTGCTCGAGTCCGGCAAGCTGCGGCCCGTCGGCTCGACGCGCGAGCGCTCCGCCGATGTACGCATCCTCGCGGCGACCCATCGCGACCTGCGGAATGCCGTCACACAGGGCACGTTCCGCGAGGATCTGCTCTACCGGCTCGACGTCGTCTCACTCGAAGTCCCCGCGCTGCGCCACCGCCGCGACGATATGGCGCCGCTGATCGAGCGCTTCCTCGCCGGCGCCGTGCACCGGCACCCGACCTCTCTGGGCACGCACTTCTCCCGCGACGCCATGCGACGAATGCTCGACCATGCGTGGCCCGGGAACGTCCGCGAGCTCGCACACGCGGTCGAACGCGGAGTCCTACTCGCGACCGGCAGCGAGATCACGTTGTCCGAGCTCGAGCTCGTTGCCAGCTCGGCCGACCCCTCGACCGACTTTGGCGGCGCGATCGTCCCGATGATCGAGATCCAGCGCCGCTACGCGCGCTGGGCACTCGAACAGCTCGGCGGTCACAAGACGCGGACCGCCGAGCGCCTCGACGTCGACGCGAAGACGCTCAACCGCTGGCTCGCCACCGACGATTCCGGCTGATCCGCAGCCCCAGCGGCACCGGCGCAATCCGAGGGCCGCCGCCGCTAGACCGCGCACCGAGCGAAATCTCGATAGCACTCCAGCACCTACCGCCGCCGCGCGCGGCTCGGAACCCGAGGTGCGTGCACGCGTCGCGCGCCCTATCGTGGGCCGCATGCAAAGCGTGATCATCACCGGCGGCAATACCGGCCTCGGCTTCGCCTGCGCCAAGACCATCGCGCGCGCCGGCGGCTGGCATCTCATCATCGCGTGTCGCAACCAGGCCAGCGGAGAGGCGGCTGCACAGCGGCTCCGCGCCGCGAGCGGCCCGGACACCACGGTCGAGACGTTGCCGCTCGACCTCGCGTCGCAGGTGTCGATTCGCTCGTTCGCCATGACGATCGCGACCGGTGGCCGCCCTCCCTTGCGCGCGATCGTCTGTAACGCAGGGATCCAGGTCGTCAGCGCTACGACGTATACGACGGACGGCGTCGAGACCACGTTCGGCGTGAATCACCTCGGCCACTTCTTGCTCGTGCATTTGCTCGCGTCGCACCTCGAGGCGCCGGCGCGGATCGTCGTGGTGTCGAGCGGCACGCACGATGCGGACAAGCGCACCGGGATGCCGGCGCCGGTGTTCACCGACGTCGCGTCCCTCGCACGTCCGTCTGTGACTGACGAGGACGTCGGCGTCGTTGGCCGCCGCGCGTATTCGACGTCGAAGCTGTGCAACGTGATGTTCACGTACGAGCTCGCCCGTCGGCTGCACGACCGCGGGGTCACGGTCAACGCGTTCGACCCGGGCTTGATGCCGGGCTCGGGCCTCGCGCGCGACTACTCGTGGTTGCAGCGCTTCGGTTGGCACTACATCTTGCCGTTGTTGACGCTGGTGATGCGGAACGTCAACACGACGCGCAGGTCCGGCCGCCGGCTCGCCACGCTGGTGCTCGACCCCGCGATGAACGGCATCACCGGCCGGTACTTCGAGGGCTCGCGCGAGATCGCGTCGTCACGCGAATCGTACGACCCCGCCAAGACGCGCGCGCTGTGGGACGGCAGCGTCGCGCTCGCGCACCTCGCGCCGGGCGAATCGATCGGCGAGCCGACCGCGCCCCGACCGATGCCCGCGCCGGTCGCGCGCGACGAGCTACCGTCCGTCGGGCCGAGCTGACCGCGGCGCGCGCGCGTAACCCACGAACAGCGCGGTGAGCTCGTCGACGAGGCGGTCGTCATGGCTGCGCCGCGTGCGCACGGCCTCCGACAGCACCCCCATGATCGCGTGGACAAGCACGAACGCGGCGAGGTCGACATCGAGCGCCGGGAGCTCCGCAGAGAACCGCGACAGGTGCATGGCCACCATCGGCTCGAGCTGACGGTGCAGGACCTCGAGCCGCTTGGCGCCATCGACGCGCGGCAGCTCCTCGGCGAGCACCGCGTTGAGCTCGAGCTCGCTCGCCTTCGCGGCGAGCAGCGCGGCGATCACCCGTCGGATCGCGGGCTCGAACCCCAACGCCGGATCGACCGCCGCCAGCGCCGCGGCCATCATGCGCCGAAAGAAATCCTCGACGAGCTCGGACAGCAGCGCGTCCTTGCTCGGAAAGTACTCGTACAGGCTACCGATGCTCACGCCGGCGACCGCGGCGACGCGCTCGGTCGTGAACCCCGCATAGCCGTGCTCGACCAACACCTTGCGCGACGCGACGAGCATCGCATCGACCGTCACCGCCGAGCGGGTCTGGCGCGGCTTGCGTCGCGGCTTGAGCCGATCAGCCATCGGGCACGAGTCTGCCTTGGAACCGGCGCGCCGGGAGCCGCGCGCCGCTAGAACCTGAGATGACCGACGTACGGATGATATCGACCATCCGCATCAACCTCGTCGTTGTACGGCGTGACCTCGTCGTTGCCGGTGAACAGCTGCGCGACCGCGGTGATCGGCGTCTGCGATCGGCTCACCACGATCAGCTGCGGGGTGCAGCTCGGTGCCGCGGCAGCGCCGAGCCCACACACCTGGATGAGCTCGCCGTCCCGCGCGAAGTCCCGGAACCCGACATCGCGCGGCGTGCGGTAGAACAGCACGAGCTCCTCGGCGCCACCCTTGACCGCATCGATGAATGACAGCGTCGGTACCCGAAAGTACATGGGCCGGTCGCGGTGAAACGGCGTGCACGAGTGGTGTGGCCGGTCACAGGGCGGGAAGTACTCGGTGTCTTCCTTGCCGTCGGTCCCGAGGAAGGTCGCGTACCACTGTCCAGCGACGTTCGCGAACAACGCGAAGTGGCTCGTGTCTGCGTACGCTCGGTCGCGGTCGCGGACCGCACCGATCTCGACGCCGCGCCAACCGCGTCCGGATCGCGCCGTTGCTTCGACGCGATACGTGGCACACGAACCTCGCGCGCCGAGGACTTGTTCGCAAGCGAGCGCGCGCGTGGCGAACGGACCGGCGAGCGCGATCCCCGGGACGTCCGCTGGCTTCACTTCGAGTGCAGCCGGGGTTGCGCCGACTACCGCCGCATCGACGCCTGCCAGGGACACGAGCCCAGCAGCGACGATTCCAATGCGCACGCCTCGCAGTAGCATTCGCGCACACTCGGCGCCATGAAATCGCTGGTCGCCTTGGTGCCGCGGTGCCGCAGCTGATCCGGCTGCGGATGCGAGCCGTGACGGCGCCGTGAGCCCGACGGGTTACCTCACGCTCGTGACCGGGGTCGTCGACTGGATCACGGCGACGAAGTCGAACGTCGCGGTGATGAAGTGCCCGCCGACGTAGATTCCCGGTGTCGCGGTGAGCGCGAGCCCCGAACCGGCGACGCTCTGGATCCCGCCATCGACGTAGCCCTCGATCGCGAGCGTCTGAGAGGACACCGACTCGTCGATCTGCACCGCCCATGGCCCGAGCTCGAGCGGCGCGGGCAACGTGACCGAGCCGAGCGTTCCCGGCGACGTGATGCCCGTCGATGCAATGTGAAACGTGCTGGTCGTCGCGCCGCTGTCGATCAGCTCGAAGTAGTAGTAGCTCGAGCCGCTGGGCGACCTGCTGAAGGACACGGTCAGGTTGTGAAAGCTCGCGCCCGAGACGAGTGCTTCGATCATGCCGCCGGTCACGATCCGGATCTCGCCGGTCGGGATCGAGCCATCATAGGCATTCGCCGCCGCGACGATCGACGTGATCTCGAGCGCATCGTTCGCGACCGTGTCCATCGAATCCAGCGTCCAATCCATCGGCTGCTGCGCGAAGGTCTCGAACAGCAACCATTTCTGCTCGGCGATGTCGGGCTCTGGGTCGCAGGCGTCGCCGACGCCATCGCCATCGCTATCGTCGGCGTTGCCCGGGAGATACGGGCACGGATCGCACGCGTCGCCGAGGCCATCGGCATCTTCGTCGTGTTGATCGGCGTTGGCGACGGTCGGACAGTTGTCGATCGCGTCGGGGATGCCGTCGCCGTCGCTATCGGGACCGGGCACCGCATCGATCGAGCTGTCGGCGATCACCGTCCCCGCCGGCTCGCACGCGTGGCTGACGCACACGAGCTGGTCCGGGCACGTGGTGTCGCATGCCGAGCCGACCAGGTCGTGCGACGCGTAGCACCCGGCCAGAGCGACGACCACGAGCGCGCGCGACACGACGTCGAGGATACCCTTGCGGCGTCCCCAGCGGGGCTGCTACGTCAGGCGCATGACTGAACGCATCGTCCACGTCTGCAACGGCGACAGCACCGCCGGCTCGCTCGAGCTCGCCGAGCTGCCTGGCGAGATCGTGGTGTGGGCCGACGCCCTCGATCAAGGGCCGTTGCTGCCGGTCGGTGACGCCGAGCACTACGCCGCGCGCGCGGCGTTCTGGGCAGAACGTGGACAGCCCAGTACGAGCGAACGTCTCGCGCAGTACGACCGAGACTTCGACGCCGCCGCGAGCGCCGACGAGCTCGTGCTGTGGTTCGAGCACGATCTGTTCGATCAGCTCGCGCTATGCCGACTGCTCGCCCGGCTATCGCGCCGCGGGATGCCGGCGACGCTGTCGATCGTCTCGATCGATCGCCACCCCGAGATCGCGACTTTCATCGGCCTGGGCCAGCTCGAGCCAGAGCAGCTCGCCGCGCTGTGGCCCCGGCGCACGCCGCTGTCGCGCGATGCGATCGACGAAGCGATCACCGCGTGGATCGCGGTGACCTCGGCCGATCCGCGCGCGCTGCCGTACCTGACCCGCCGGATCAAGGCGATGCCGTTTCTCGCCGGCGCGCTCGAGCGCCAGCTCGAAGAGCTACCGGATGCGACGAGCGGGATGACGCGGACCGAGCGTCAGCTACTCGCCGCGATCGCACGCAGCGAAGCCGAGCTGGTGCCGGCGTTGCAAGCGATCGATCCGCGCTATCCGATCACCGATGTCGTGCTTGCGGCGACGCAGCAAGCGCTCGCCCGCTGCGGGTTCGTGGACGGGTCTGGCCAGGTCACGCCGCTCGGCCGTCAGGCGCTCTCCGGCGCGATCGATCGCGTGCACGAGTGCGGCATCGACGATTGGCGCGGCGCGGTTCGGCTCGCCGGCCGCGGCCCGGTGTGGCGGTGGGACAGCCGCGAGCGCAAGCTGTTCGAGAAGTAACTACGCGACCGCGAGTCTCTCGACGACGCCGTCCATCGTGCCGGCGAGCATGTGTCGCCACATCCGGAGATCGCCGCGCAGCGACCACACCGCGAACTTCGCGCTCCCCCATGTCGCGGGCTTGTTCTTCTCGAACACGAAGTGCCCGAACCACGCGAAGCCATAGCCGGCGATCGGCGCGGCGAGCAAGGCTTGCGGGACGAACGGCGCGACCGCGACGCAGCCCATCGCGAGCGACGTGCCGATGAAGTGGAGCTGGCGCGACGTCTTGTTGCGATGCTGCGAGACGTAGTACGGCCAGAATTCTTCGAAGCTCTGTGGAGCGCTCATGGCCGCGAGATAGCGCGGCCATCCGGCGGTGTCACCGATGGATCGACGCCACCAGGCGCAGGAAATGGCTCGCGCCTTGGATAACTCGATGAGCAGTGCGGGAGCTGAAGGCTAGCCATTTAGGCGGAATTGCCCGAGATCTCGGCGGGGTCACTACGCACCAGTTGGGGTCTGGGGTCCCAGATCCGGGGCCACGCAACCCATACACAACACGAGGTTACCAATGTTCGCGCCCAGGCACGTAACTTGTACACATGCTCAACATGCGCACATCTATGCTCGCGATCGTGCTGGCCGTGGTTATGCCGGCTTGTGTCATCGGTGAGGTCGGCGACGGCTCGGGCGGTTCAGACCCAGGCGGTGGTGGTGGCGGCGGCGGCGGTGGCGGCGGCGACACCCCCCTGGTGGCCGTGACGCTGGACAAGACCGCCGTGACGACCGAGCTGCTGACGACCAACACGGTCAGCGCGACGATCACCGGCTCGGGTGGCTTCACCGGCGCGGTGGCGGTCACCGCGAAGGCGGCCGATGCCGCCGGGAACCCGCTCACCGGATGGCAAGCGAACCTCGATCAGTCGACCGTGACGCTCACCGAGAACGGAAGCGCGACGGTGACCGCGACGGTCACGATCCCGAGCGTCAACTACGGCCTCGCGGCGATGATCACGATCTCCGCGACCGCCGACGGCGTCACGATCCCGGACGCGACGAGCGCGTTCACCGTGAACAACCAGCTGACGTTCCTGCTGAACGAGACCGGCGGCCAATGTGATTACCCGGCCAACGGCGTCGCGTCGAGCACGGCCCCGGTGCAAGTCGCGGTCGGAACCGCGGTCCGCTGGGTCAACATGAGCACCGATCCGGCCCTGGTCGTCCACAGCAACGGCGCCGCCTACGGCATCGTGCACGAGGCGCAGGGCACTCCGCCGACCACCCCGGCGCAGCTAGGCCAGAACGACGTCTACATGCAGACCGCGACCACGGTCGGCGATGGCAACCCGTTCACCTGGTACTGCCACGCGCCCGGCCCGACCGTGTCGACCAACAACATCCAGGTCGTCGCCGCTCCGTAACTACAGCTCATGCGCATCGCGACGGCCCGCCCTGCGGGCCGTTTGCGTTTTCGGAAATGGTGACGCTGTCTCTATTGTCAACTTGCGTCGAAGAAGTCTGGGGACGGTGTCGCTATTGTCAACTTGCGAGACACGAGGGGACTTGGAGTCCCTTGGCCGTAAAGCACATCGCGTCCCTGCTAGCGCCGGGGACGCGACACGACGGACAGCGGCTCAATCGCAGACCGGGAGCTCTTCGCAGCTGGATAGCTCGCCCGAGTCCTCGCAGAAGCTACTGACGCAGTCGTTGTTGGTATCGCAGATCGCGCCATCGGCGAACAGCGCGATGCAGGTCCCCGACGGCGCATCGCAGAACGCGTCGGCCTCGCAGCGCTCGCTGCACGGCGAGCCGATGTCGGGGGCATCCGCGCACAGGCCGGACCCGGCATCGCAGACGCCGTACGGCGAACAGTCGGCGGCGCCGGTGCATGGGGCGCCGGTGAGCCCGACCGGCTCGCAAATCTTCGACGCGTTGCAGTGATCGCCGATCTCAGCGCACAGCCCGTTCGGACACGGCTGGCCGTCCGCGGCAGCGGCGTAGCATGTGCCCGGGAACGTCGCGGTCGAGCACGCGAGCCCGTACACGCAATCGGCGTCGATGTAACAGTTGTCGCCTTGGTTCCCGAACGCGACGCATACCTTATCGATCGTGCAGTACGAACCAGCGACGCAATCCGCCGTGATGTTGCACGCGTCTCCGATCGCCGCTGCGCCCGCGACCGCGCACGTGCCGGCGCAACAAGCGGACGGATCACAGTTGCTGCCGAGGGCGCACCGCCCGGAGTCGCACTCGGAGTCGAGGAAGCACGGATCTGCGATCGCGCCATCGCCGGTGAAGACCTCAGCGCACACCGCAGGCGGCAGGCGAGCGCCCTCGGTCGAGCCGTCGCACGTGATCCCGGCGAGCGCGTTGACGCAGCCGTTCGCAGCCTCGCCGTCGTAGTGGACCTTGCCGGCGGTGACCGCGGCGTCGAGGCTGGTGTTCGGGACGAGCTTGAAGAACGCAAGGCACGCCGTCGAGCTCTCGAACAGCCCACAGCGAACCAACCGCGTGCACTGCGCCGCGACCTGACGCGACGCGAAGTCATCGTATGCGATCGTCGGAGCCGGCTTACACGCGGCAACTGCGAGCAACACGCCTGCAATCCGCGAGCACCTCACTCGAGCGATGGTACCCGAACGCCGGTGACTACGGCTTGCCCATGACTTTGCGGACCCACGAACGCGCCTGGACGACCCCGCCGCTGACTCCGCTCATCCAGCTCGACCGGCCGGTCGCCTTCGCGATCTTGGGGCCGAAGAAGTACAGCGCCGCCGCCCACGCCACCACGAGGACGTAGACCGCCAAGCTCATGCCGGGCACGACCATCGCGAGCAGTAACGCCCCGGCGGTCAGCACCGCGACCACGATGCCCAGCCGTAGCCCGAGGTACCAGGCCGTCAAACCACCGACGATCAGCGCGGGAATCACAGCCCAAGGCTAGCACGCCGGCGGGCCGCAACCAGGGCTTACTCGAGGCGCTCGCGGCACGGAAAGTCGCAGTTCTTGCGGTGGCTGCAGTCGTACGCGCAGCCTGCGGCGAGCGCGAACAGCGCGAGCACCTCGTCGGCCGGCCCGGTCGGCACGAGCTTGCGGGCGGCCCGGCTCGAGATGACCAGCGCGGCGGCATCGCTCGCGTACGGCGTGGTCGTGAAGCCGAGCCGAAACAGCGTGTCGCGAACGATGCGATGCGGCGTGACCGTGAAGTCGGCGAGGTCGTCGTAGCGAATCACGCCGAGCCGCGCGAGCATGTCCATGATCCAGAACAGCTCGACGCGAAACAAGCCGCGACCGAGCGCGGTATCGAGCGCGGCGAACGCGGCGGCGGCCGAGCCCTTGCCGTCGAGACCCGCCGCGAGCTCCGGCGCTTCGGCGCAGCGCCGAGCCGCGAGCGACGCCAGCATCAGCGCGCGCGCATCGATCTGCGCGGGCAGCGTCTCGGGCACCGTCCCTTGGTAGAGGTCGGCGAGCACGCCGGCTTTGTCGAGCGCGGTGTAGGCGGCGATCACGCCGACGCGATCGCGGTCGAGCCGGAACGCGAGCGCCGATGCCACCGCGATGCGATAGAGCACTTCGTCGGCTTGCTCGACCCAGCTCTCGGCGTCGATCCCGAAGTCCGACGGCTGATAACCGAGCGGCTGCTGCTCGAACTCGCTCCACCACGCCCCGATCCGCGCTTGCGATTCGGCGAGCACGTCGTCGGGGAAGCCCGCGGCGAACCGCGAGGTCGCGACCGGGCGCTCGCGATTGCGCGGCGACGGCACACCGTCGGCAGATAACTGGCGCAACGGCGCCGGCAACGGCGAGCCCGAAGGCGCCGACGCCGCGACCGGGATCGAGTGCTCCGCCGGACCGACCTCGGCCGGGGCGGATTCTTCGTCGGCGACGGTGGGGATCACCGGCTCGGGCTCCGGCTTGTCCTCGGCGAGGAACTCGTCGACGTCGAGCGCCGCCGCGAGCTGCTGATAGCGATCGATGCGCGGGCCCGCCGCGACCGCGACCCCGACGGTGCGCAACAGGCCGCACGTCAGCGCGATCTGGAGCCACAGCTCGAGCCCGGGTCGCGACGGCACGACGCCGTGGTAGTGCGCCGACGCGAGGTGCTTGTAGACTTCGTCCTTGTGATACGCGCGCGTGCCGACGAGGTCGATGACGGTCTTGCCGAGCAACGCGTTGAGGTGCCACAGCCGGTCGAGCACGGCCGTCGCGATCGCGTCATCGTTCGCCGCGCCCGCGAGCTCCTGGGTGAACAGCGACGGCATGACGGTCGCGCCACCGACGCCAAGAAACCGGAGCAGCGCCGCCGGTCGCTCGCGATCCCACAGCTTCGCGGCGCGCAGCCGGCTGCGGAGCTCGCGATACGGCTCGCCCTTCGCGGGCAGCTCCTTGCAGACCTTGACGACGACCGGCAGCATCGTGCGCCAGTCGATCGGCGGCAGCTCGATGACCTGAGGCATCGCGCCAAGATTACACGATCTATCGTTGGTAACCGCGGCGAGAGCCGGCGGATGGGCGGTGATCGATGTGCGATAATCCAGGCACGACATGCGAAGCCTGAAGCGGCTCGTCGGTGCGGCAGCGAGCGTGTTCGCGGTCGGGCTCGGCCAGGCGCTCGCTGGTCGCCGCCGCGCCGCGATCGTCTGGGCGCTCGCGCGCGTCGTGACCGCGGCACTCGCGATCGTCTCGGTGTGGTTCGGCGTGCTGTCGCTGACCATCGCGCTCGCCGGCGCGATCGATGCGTACCAGTGCCTGACCAAGGCCGACCGCATCGAGCTCCTCGATCCGGTCGCGCTTGGCATCGTGCCGTTCACGATCGTGTCGGTGTTGGCGACCCACTGGTTCGTCGTCGAGGGCTACCGGATCCCGACGAGCTCGATGTATCCGACGCTGTGGCTCGAGGATCGGGTCTACGTCGACAAGCTGTCGCCGCGCTGGCATCCGCTCCAGCCGGGCGAGATCGTGGCGTTCGTCTATCCGTGCGATCACAGCGAGGACTACATCAAGCGCGTGATCGCGGTCGCCGGCGATCGCGTCGAGCTGCGCTGCAGCAAGCTCTACGTCAACGACCAGCTCGTCCCCGAGCGGCTCGTGAGCGAGAGCTACGACTACGAGGATCGCCGCGATGACGGCAACTGGATGACCGCGCACGCGAGCGAGTACCGCGAGAGCCTCGGCGGCCACGACTTCGACGTGCTGCTCGATCCGAGTCGACCGGCGCGCGATCGCCAGCTCGCCGCCGGCAACTACTCGCAGCGAGCCCCGAACGACTTCCCGCTCCTGAACGGCAATCCGTTTCCGCCGAGCTGCCGCCGCACAGCAGAGCCCGGCGGCGCGCGCGAGCAAGTGCTCGGCAAGCTGATCGTGACCAAGCCCGCCGCCGTGGCGCAGCCGTGCGAGCTGCAAGCTCACTACGTCGTGCCCCCGGATTCGCTGTTCGTGCTCGGCGACAACCGCGCGAACTCGAACGACTCGCGGGTGTGGGGTGCGGTGCCGGTGGCGCTCGTGATCGGCCGGGTCACGTCGGTGTTCTGGCACGGCGGGCGCGGCAGCTCGTGGTCGCGCATCGGCAGCGTCGAGTAGTCAGGCCGCGCGCGTCCACGCGACGTGATGATCGTCGAACGCGTGGCGCCAGTCGCCGCCCCATTCCCAGCCGAGCTCGTCGAACGCGGCGACGACCGGTCCCGGGCGCACGATCATGCCGGGGCGAATGTCGCGGCGATCGGCGAACGCGGCGCCGGCAGGCGGCTCGATGCGATCCGGCTTGCGCCACGGATTCTCGACCGGGTTGAGATCGATCGCGCGACCGAGCGCATGGGCCGACAGGACGGTCGTCCCGGCGACGACGCGAAAGTTGAACGCCGACGAGTTGTCCGCCGCCATCGATGCATCGTCGGAGGCCGCGAAGTCATCGACCAGCCGGAGCGAACGGATCGGAAAGCCGAGCGTATACAACCGGCGGAACAACGTGACCGCGTGAGGCGCGATCGCGGCCGCGACGACGAGCTCGCCGCGCGCGACCCCGCCGTCCATCGCGACGTGATCGACCGTGAGGTAGGCGAGCTGCGCGAAGTCCGGGCACCGCGCATCGTCGTCGCGATGCGAGACGCGCCGCATGCGCGCTCGCACCTCCTCGGGCACCGGCGACACCGTCGCGGCGAAGGCTCGACTCGGCGGCGCGAATAACGCGCCCACTACTGGCTCGGCGATTCCGGATTCGCAGCCGGAGCCGGTGCCGTTCCCGCTGCCGCTGCCGTCCCCGATGCCGATGCCGGTGCCGTACCCGATGCCGATGCCGGTGCCGTACCCGATGCCGATGCCGGTGCCGTACCCGATGCCGATGCCGGTGCCGTACCCGATGCCGATGCCGCCGCCGCTGCCGGCTTCGCTGCCGCTGCCGTTCCCGCTGCCGCTGGCCGCGCAGCGATCGGCTGCGGCGGCGCGATCGGCGGGAGATGGACGAGCGTCGCACTCCGCCGCATCGCGAACAGCGCGAACGGATGTTGTGGATGCGCGGTCGCGAACTTGTCGTACTCGCCGCGCGCCTTGCCCCACTGGCCGGCGCGATCGAGCACCGAAGCGAGCTGGAATCGCGCGTCGTCCTCGGCGACCTCGGCCGCGATCGCGGCATCGAGCTGGGTGATCGCCGCCGGCAGCTCATTGACCCGACTCCGCGCGACCCCGATCATGTAGTGCATCTCGGCGGCGCGTGGCCCGGTCGGCTCGATCGTCAACGCTTGTTCGAGCGGCGCGATCACTTCGCTGAACTTCTGCGCTTTGAATGCGGCGCTCGCCGTCTTCATCGCGGCGTCGACCGCGATCGTGCCGGCCTGCTTGACGCGTGCGACGAGCAACTCGCGCTCGGGCTTCGGGATCGGCGCGCCGTCGAGCTCGCCGAGGCGCTTGGCGGCCTCGGTTCGCTTGCCCGCTTCGAGCAGCGAGTAGAGCTCGAGCACCTTGGCATCGGCCGCATCGCGCGCCACCGCGCGGGTCGTCGCTTCGTCCGCCCGCCGGACAGCCGCATCGCGCTCGCTCGCGGCCTTGTCGCGGCCATCGACCAGATCCGCCGCTCGGCTGCGATAGAGCAAGTATGCGCCCGACGCGCACAGCGTCGTGAACACGAGGTACGCGACGAACGAGTTGAGGTTGAGCCCACGCGTCCGCCGGCGCTGGACCTCGACGAGCGCTCCGATCGACTCGGCGAGTTGACTGACCTGGAGCTGGGTGCGCCGGGTCTGCGAGACCTGGTCATCGAGCTTGCGGCGCAAGCCATCGAGCAGCGCCCAGCCGTCGGCGTCGTCGTGCGCGCCCGGATCGGCCTCCGGCGCCCCTGCTGGACGAGGCTCGGGCTCGGGCTCGGGCCGGGCGGCGACGGTCATCGCCCGTTCGTGCCCGGAAACCGCTGCCAAATCAAGCGCTCCGTTCGCATTGAGCACCCCCGTCGAGCCTGCTATGGTGCGCCGGCCCGAGTCTGCCTCGGGCGAGTTGACATGACCCTGCTCTACGACTGGCTGAAGAAGGCCGCAAAGGCCCAAGGCAACAACAAGGCCGTCGTCTACCGGGACAACTACCTGTCGTGGCGCGGCTTGCTCCACCGCGTCGATCGCCGCGCGCAAGAGTTCAAGAGCATGGGGATCAAAGAGGGCGCGTGGGTCGGGCTGATGCTCGGCAACGTCCCCGACTTCGTGATCCTCGCGCTCGCGCTGTCGAAGCTCGAGGCGACGATCGTCCCGATCGACCCGACGACCGGTGGGCGCGAGCTCGAGCTGATCCTCGCCGCCGCGCCGTTGCGCGCACTGGTCACTCGTCCGCGCGGTAGCGAAGGCTCGATCAGCGCGAACGGGACGAGCGCCCCGGTGCCGCCGTCGACCCTGCCTCGCGCTCGCGTCTCACGCCCGACCTCGCCACTCCCCGGCGTGCCCACGGTCGTGCCGTCCGCCGATGCCGCCGAGGTTCGCCGCCGCCTACAAGGCACGCTGCTGACGTGCTCGGTCTACAAGCGCAGCCCGCCCGATCACGGCGTCGATCCGATCGCCGTGCTGTTCACCGCCGATTCGCTCGGCGACCCCAAGGGGGTGCTGCGCACCGACAAGAACACGATCGCGGCGGTCGACCACGCGATCGCCGCGCTCGCGATGACGACCAAGACCAAGGTGTTGGTCGCGATGCCGCTGTTCCACGCCTACGGCTGGGACCTCGGCTTCCTCCCGACGCTCAAGCTCGGCTCGTCGATGTTCCTCGAAGAAGAGGTCTCGGCCCGCCGGATCGGCAAGCTCGTCCGCGAGCACGACGTCGACGTGTTGCCCGGCACGCCTGCGATGTACGCCGAGCTCGCGAAGCTGCCGACCGCGAAGAAGATCGAGGTCGCGAACCCGAAGTACATCTCCGCGGGCAGCCGGCTCGATCAGAGCGTCGCCGACATGTTCCTCGCCGAGTACGGCGTCAAGATCCTCAGCTGCTACCACTCGACCGAGGCCGCGACGGTCGCGCTCGACGACACCGGCAAGTACCCGACCACGGTCGGCAAGCCGATCGATGGCGTCGAAGTGAAGATCACGTCGCCCGATGGCAAAGCTGCCGGCGCGAAAGAGGGCCAGATCTGGGTCAGGAGCAAGACCCTGTCGCCGAAGTCGATCGGGCCGTTCGACGGCGAGGACAAGCCGACGACCCGCGCGTCCGGGATGGTCGCGATCGGCGCGATCGACAAGGCGGGCTGGCTCCGCACCGGCGACCTCGGCAAGATCGACAAGAACGGCCGGCTCGCGATCACCGGTCGCGAGGACGATGTCGTCAAGGTCGACGGCAAGCGCGTCGCGCTCGGCGAGGTCGAGGGCTGCCTCGAGTCATTCCCGAAGATCAAGGCCGCGCAGGCAACGGTCGTCACCGATCCGATGGCGGGCGCGATGGTCGTCGCGCGTGTCGTGATGAAGACGAAGTGCGGCGCCGAAGAGATCATCGATCACTGCGCGCGCAACCTGGCGCCGTACAAAGTGCCGCGTCGCATCGAGTTCTGCGAAGCGATCTGATCGCCGGCCTGAGGACGATCGAATGCCCGCGATTTATTGCGGGTGGGGAAACAGATCATTCATCTGCTTGACGCAGTTGCGATAGTCGCTGCAGCCCTGGTCGGTCGTCGGAAGTCGATCGGCGCAGTTCGCAAGCGAACGGATGCGTGCCCACGACCGCGCCGTGTCTTTGTCGACCGGGTGATCGGGTGAGCCTTTGAAGGCGCCGGTGCACTGGCCGACCAACTCGGCCGGGCTGTCACCGCCCGACGCGAAGCAGTAGTCGAGGAGCTTGGCAAAGTGCTGGCAGGTCTTCGTGCGATCGGGCGGATCCGGCGTGCAGGCGACGAGCGCGCAAGCCAGGACGACCGCGTAGATTCTCATTCCCGGAGTCTAATTGATGACGACGAGCTCGCCGGCGTCGTGGCCGCAGAACCTCGCGTTGAGATCGTACTTCGCGCCGCACACGGGACAGATCCGCGCGACGACGCCCGCCGGCTCGGTCGCACCGCGCTTGCGCGGTCGAGTCGCGTGATAGACCGCAAACGCGACGAGCTCGGTGCCATCGTGCGGACACTCTCGCAGCCCGTGCTCGAACGCGCGGCGACACGCCAGGCAGACGAGGCCAGCGCTCTTGCCGAGCGCGAGCGAGCGCAACGGACTGCCGAGCAGATCGGTCGGAGTGACCAGTCGGCGCGCGTCGCGCGTGCAGTACGTCATGCCGTGATACTCGACGCGGCACGTCGGACACACCATGGCGCCTGACGATGTCGTCGGTGCCGACGCGACGACGGCCAAGCCGCCGCCGCCACCACCGCCGCGCACCATCTGCGGTCGCGTACGTGGCCGCGGAGGTGGCGGTGACGCAACCGCGGCGACTTGCTGTGGCGGCGGCGCCTCGACCGCGGCCGGTGCGGCGTGACCGCGGCGGCGAAGGATCACCGCCATCGCGACGAGCCCGACGATCACGAGCGCGAGCAGTCCGATGACGGCGAGGAGCAACGGCTCCGCAGTCAACAGCGTCGCCGAAGCGAATCCGGAAATCACAACTCCTGCCTCTGCAAAGGCTAGCAACCGCAATTCTGTCGGTCAACGCGCATGTTTGTCGGTCGACGAGGTACTACCTCGCCGCATGCCCGACCTCGTGATCGGCGGTCGACGCGCCGCGCCGGTGCGCCCATGGCGCGCTGCGGTGATCGGCATCGCGCTCCTCGGGGTCGCAGTCGTCGTCGCGTGGTTCATCTATCGCAGATCGGTCGCCTACGACATTCCCGGAGGTGAGGTCAGCGGCGAGCTTACGGTGACCGCACCCTCGGCGGGGGCGCTTGCCCGGGTCGCGTTCGGGGCCTCGTCGCTCGAGTGGGTCGGGGGCATCCCGGTGCTGCGTGCAACCGGTGATGCCCACGCGATCGGTGCCGCCCAGGGCCGGCTGCTCGCGCCCCTGCTGGCTGCGGTGGTTCGGGCGCATCAGGCATCGATCGAGGGCACGGTCGCCGATGATGGCCTCCTCGGTGGCACGACCCACCACATGCGGCTCAACTGGCGCTGGCGGTTTGTCGACGACGGCGTGTCCGACTCCGACCGTCGGATGGTCGCCGGCTTGATGCGAGGCGCCGCGGCGAGCGGCGTGTCGCTCTCGTTCGACGACCTGCTGCGCGACCAGGCGGTGCTCGACATCGGGGTGCCGTCGCCAGCGAGCTCCGAGACCGAGGAGCGTAGCCTCGCTCACAGCCTGACGGTGATTGCACAACAAGCGCAAGCACCGGCCCGCGTCTGGATCGGCCGCAGCTTCTCGCTGAGCGGGCTCGACGACGGCGGCGACAACGAGATCCCGCTGGTCGAGATCGCCCATCCAGCCGGCAAGATCGCGTGGGCGACCGTCGGGTGGCCAGGAGAGATCGGCGCCGTGACCGGGATCAACGCCGAAGGCATCGCGGTCATGGTTCATCCGACGCGCACGGGCGATGTCCGCCCGACGCGCGACGCGAGACCGATCGCCATGCTCGCGCGCGCCGTGCTCGAGCAGGCCAAGACGCTCGATCAGGCGATCGCCTTGATCGAGCAAACGCCGACCCTTGGCGCGGCCGCGTTTGTCGTGGTCGACGGCGCCTCCGGCAAATGGTTGCGCGTCGAACGCACGCCGAGCAAAGCGATCGTCGAACGCGCACCGAAGTCGCCCGCGATCGGCGATGTGCTCGAGACCAACGCGCTCGCGTCGGATCCGGAGAACGACCGCGCTAGGCGAATGCTCGCGACTGTTCCGCGGGTCGCACGCGCGGCGCGGCTCGTGCGTGCTCCTCTTCCCGACGTCGAGGCGATGGCGGCGATCCTGCGCGATACCCGGGGCGACGCCGACGCACCCCGTCCGGCCGGACATCGCGGCACGATCGATGACGGTCGCGCCGTCCACGTCGCGATCTTCGATCCGACGTCGCTCGAGTTATGGGTCGCGGACCCGCGCGCCGGCGGACGATTTCGCGGGTTCGATCTGCGCCACGAGCTACGCGGCGAAGGCGATCGCGCCGCGCCGCCCGCAGACATTCCGCCCGATCCGGCCGCGGACCCGGACCGACGCGCCGACCTCGTCGCCGCACGCGCCGATCTGCGCGACGCTCGCGCTGCGCTCGTTCGCGGTGACGACGAGCTCGCAGCCGAGGCTTGTGCGCGCGCACTCGCGCGGCAGCCGCAGCTGCCGGAGGCGCTGGAGCTGGCCGGCCAGATCGCGGCCGAACGCGGCGACAACGCCCGCGCGCGGGCGCTGTATCAGCAATGGCTGGACGGCGGAGCCGATGATCCGCATGGCGAAGAGCGAGCACGCGCGCTCCTCGGCCGCTGACCAACCATCGGCATCGGCATCGGCATCGGCATCGGCATCGGCATCGGCATCGGCATCGGCATCGGCATCGGCATCGGCATCGGCATCGGCATCGATCGCATCGCGCATCGGCATCGGCATCGGCATCGGCATCGGCATCGCCATCGCCATCGGCATCGGCATCGGCATCGGCATCGGCATCGGCATCGGCAGCGGCATCGGCATCGGCAGCGGCAACGGCGTCGGCAGCGGCAGCGGCAGCGGCTTGTTTGACTCCCGCAAAGGCTGCCGGATTCAGCGCCGGCGCGCGCGCTCACCGCGTGAGCCTGAACAGCATCGCGCGAACGCGATCGAGTGGCGCCTCGATCGCGGCGAAGTCCTCGGCGGTGATGTAACCGCGCGCCTTCGCGATGAGCAGCGCGGTCGACAGCTCGCGCGCGCTGCCGAAGGCGCGGCGGAACATGTCGGGCCGATCGAGGCCGGCGCGTGCGCTCGCTTCGGCGATGTTGAGGGCCACGCTCTCGGCGGCGCGGCCGATCTCGTCGGCGAGCGACTTGCGGCGAGCCCGAAGCTTCGGCTCGATCGGAGCGAGCTGTTCGAGGACGGTGAGCGACTGAGCGAGGACGTCGAGCATTGGCGTGGCCTTTCGTGGATGAGCGGCGCACCGATTCGCCGGGGCCGTCTCGCCCGTCGCGCCGCACTCGCGCCGGCGCCGTGACGAGCGCGGGCACAAATCTCCGCACGCGTCGGTCGATCCAACTCTGCGGCGGTCGTTCGCACGCGTCGGTGGCCTCGGCGCTCGGCGCGGCGCTGGCGCGAAGCGGCGCAGGGCGACGGCCCCGGCGATCGGAAGCCGCGAGGGCCGAGAGGTGGCGACGGCGACGGCATCGGCTTCGGCGTCGGCGGCGGCAGCGGCGTCGGCGGCGGCAGCGGCGGCGGCAGCGGCGTCGGCGGCGGCAGCGGCAGCGGCTCCGGCTCCGGCTCCGGCTCCGGCTCCGGCTCCGGCTCCGGCTCCGGCTCCGGAACTCGACGCTCACTCGCTCGCGCCGATGAGCGGAACGTCTCTCTCGCCCTGCGCCGCTTCGCGCGGGTCCCGCGCCGAGCGCCGAGTGCGCCGGCGTCTGCGATCGACCGCCGCGGAGTTGATCGGCCGGCGATTGCGGTGGTCAGCGCCCGCGCTCGTCACGGGACCCGCGCGAGTGCGGCGCGACGGGCGAGAGAGAGACGTTCCTACCCATCGGCCACTCACTTCGGAGGATCATCATGTCGTTCTACGCCCTCGACTTCGCCCTCGCCGTCCTGCAGCAGCTCGCCCCGATCGAGGCCAAGGTCCGCCGCACGCGCAAGTCACTCGCCGACGAGATCGTCCGCGCCGGCGAGAGCATCGCCCTCAACGTCAGCGAAGGCCGCATGCGCGTCGGGCTCGATCGCCCGGACTTCTTCCGGCGAGCAGCCGGCAGCGCCAGCGAGCTCACCACCGCCCTACTGATCGCGCGCGCGCGAGGCATCATCACCACCGAGGACTTCGCGGCGGTCGACGAGCCGCTCGACCGCGTCCGCGCGATCCTGTGGCGGCTCACGCACTGAGCGCTTGCGCCGGCCGCCGCGCCGGCGAAACCGATTTCGGCACCCTTCGCCGGGCCCAACGAACGGATACGGATCCGGCAGCGGATCCGGCAGCGGATCCGGCAGCGGATCCGGCAGCGGATCCGGCAGCGGATCCGGCAGCGGATCCGGCAGCGGATCCGGCAGCGGATCCGGCAGCGGATCCGGCAGCGGATCCGGCAGCGGATCCGGCAGCGGATCCGGCAGCGGATCCGGCAGCGGATCCGGCAGCGGATCCGGCAGCGGATCCGGCAGCGGATCCGGCAGCGGATCCGGCGGCGGCGGCGGATACGGCAGCGGATACGGCAGCGGATACGGCGGCGGCAGCGGATACGGCGGCGGCAGCGGATACGGCAGCGGATACGGCAGCGGATACGGCGGCGGCAGCGGATACGGCGGCGGCAGCGGATACGGCAGCGGATCCGGCACCCGCGGCGGCAGCGGATACGGCACCCGCGGCGGCAGCGGATACGGCAGCGGATACCGGCGGCGGCGGCGGATACGGCACCCGCGACGGCAGCGGACACGGCGGGGCGGCTACAGCGGAATGTGCTGATGCCACGTCGCGGCTGGGCCCGGACCGAACCGAACATCACGCAGCACGTCGACGACGCAGCTCTGCGTCACGCCGCCGAAGTCGCTGTTCTGCGGGTTGAGGTAGCTGACCGCGCCTTGCGCGTCGACCGCGAGCTCGATGTCGATCGCCAGGTCGGAGATGCCTTGCTTGGCGAGGGCGCGCGTGCACACGTCGAGACGCGCTCGCACCTTCGCGATCCCTCGCTCGAGCTCGCGACTGCGTGTCGACACGCCTCCGGTCGGTGGCGGTGCAGTCGCCGCTGGGACCTCGAACCGCGAGCCCTCGCCGCTGCCCGAGCCGACGTCGACCCAGCCGACGCGATGGAACCGCCCGCCGCGATCCGCGGCCTCGATCGTGTGACGACCGGGCATGACCCGGATGCGCAGCGGCGCCGCACCGAGCTCGACGCCATCGACCCGGACGTCGCGCCGCGCGACGGTCGCGATATCGAGCGCGGCGGTCTGATGCGCGAGCTGCGGGACGCCGGCCCAGATCGGCGTGGTCACCGGCGTCGCCTGCGCGAGGTCCGCGAGTTGCGCAGGCGCGAGCGCGATCGCCCGATCGCCGTCGAGCGCTTGGCCGGCGCCGACCGCCACCGGCGCATGACCCGGCGCACTCGAGCGAACCTGCACGAGCCCGTGGCGACACTCGACGTCGGTGGCATCGTGCTCGCGATCATGCACGACGCGGAACTGGGTGCCGCGGACCTCGACCGTGCGATCGCCGGCGACGACCGTGAACGTCTGGCCGGCCGCGCGCGGCGCCACGACGACATCGACCGTACCTTCGACCGCGAGCTCGATCGCCTGCGCATCGAACCGGCGTAGCTCGAGCGACGACCGAGGTCCGAGCGACAGCGCGCTCGCATCGCCGAACTGAATGTCGATCCGGCCATCACCGGTCGCGAGCAACGTGCCCGTGCCGATCGCGCGACCGAACAGCGCGTCGAGATCGGCGACGCGAATGCCGTCGAGCATGACGTCGCCGGCGACCCGGCTGACCGCGCCGATCACGGGCGTCGGCGGGGCCACGAGGGGGCGAGCAAGCGGTCGCGTCGGTGGTGCCGGCGGTGCGCTCGCGACCTCGGGCGAGGCTGCGCCTCTCATCATCGGTACGATCGCGAAGCCAGCGGCGACGAGCCCGGCGGCGCCGAGTGCGGCGAACCACACGCGGCGCGGAATCCGCGGGCCGAGCGTGACCTTGCTGCGCCGCTCGGTCGATACCGACCAGTGGATGCGCGCGCGCACTTCGTCCCACGAGATCTCGGGAGGTGCGCTCGAGCGCAGCGCCGGGAACGCGTCGCTCGCGCGGGCGATGCGGGTTCGCGCGGTCGCGCAGCGAGCACAGTCTTTCGCGTGCGAGTCCATCGCGGCGCGTTCGGATGCATCGAGCTTGCCGGCGAGCGCGTCGGCCCAGCGGTGAGGCGCTACGTGCCCGATCACGCGACGTCCTCCGGGTCGAGCTCGGGATCCTTGCCCACGATCACCCGATAGAACTCGCGGCGCGCGTAGAACAGCCGCGTCCGGACGGTGACCGGGTTCGACTCGACGAGATATGCGATCTCCTTGAGGTCGAGGCCTTCGATCTCATGGAGGTACAACACGATGCGCTTCTTCGGCGCCATCGACTCGAGCGCGCGATACACCGACTCGCGATCTTGCCGGCGCTCGAGGCTGCGCTCCGGCGTCTCGGGCCGCTCGGTCAAGCTCGGATCGGTCGGTGCGAGATCGAGGTCGGCCATTCCGATCGCAGCTGGCCGGCGCTTGCGCGTGCGGATCCGGCCAAGCGCGACGTTGACGCAGATCCGGTAGAGCCAGGTCGACAGCCGCGCGTCGCCGCGAAACCGTTCGAGCCCGCGAAACGCGATGACGAACACCTCTTGGACCAGATCCTCGAGATCGGTGCGGTCGCCGAGCACGCGATAGAGGTTGCCGGCGACCTGGCGACGGAACCGGTTGTACAGCTCCTCGTGTGCGGTCCGCTCGTGCGCTCGGCACCGCTCGATCAGCTCGGCCTCGACGGTCGGGCTGAGCGCCGCGATCGATCCGGTCGATCCGGTGCCGGAATCGCGCTTGGTCACTCGAGGCAGCATAACTGGGACGAATGTTTAGTGACCTAGGAGACTGCGAGCGTTCAGGCACAGTGGGCGGCGGTTTGGTGAGGCGCGATACAATTGAATTGATCAACAGGCAACAGGCAACAGGCAATGCCGGATCGTTCGCACGCGGTTCGGATCCAGATTCCTGCCTCCGCGCCGGGCCCTGCCACCGGGGGCGCGACTCCCTATTGCGCTCAAACCTCCGAACATCGCCTGTTGCCTGTCGCCTGTTGATCAATTGATCAATTTCCGCTCGGCGGCGCGTTACCGCCGAGTCGGCAAGACCACGAACTCGAGGTCCTTGTCGAGAACGCACCGCATCGCGTCGTCCTCTCCGACCTTCTCGAACACACAAGGCGCCTCGTCCTTCGCGGTCGCCTTCGCGCCGCGGGTCGGCAACGTCAAGATGATCTCGTCGCCGTCCACTCGCCACGTGCCCTTGAACGGCAGGTCCGACGCCTGGCCCTCGCAGCTCATCTTGACGTGCAGCTTGAACGCGCGATCGCGACTCAGCACGAGCCTGACCTCGGCGCGATCGCAGCTCGTGCCGGTCTGCTCCCATTGCCCACCGAAGCCCATCACGCGTTCGTAGGTCGATCGCGGCTTGCGATCGAGACCGACCGCGGCCCGAAACTTCGGATCGGCGCGCAGCGCGGCGAACGCGGCATCGAACCGCGCTTCGACGAGCCAATCGATCGCATCGCTGCGGTTCGTGCCGGACAGCCGCTCGAGCTCGGCGAGCGCGTCGCGCGGCTGCCTCGGCGCGACCATCGCGGCGACGTGAAACAGCGCCTCGCTGTGATCGCTGTCGAGCGCGAGCACCGCTCGCCACGCGGAGAGCTGGTGCGCCCGCGCAGCTGCTCGAGCGTCCGCGACCTTCTTGGCGACCTCGGGCGAATCCGTGTGATCACTCGTCGGCGTGGTCGCGGGGGTCTGGATCGGCGCGGTGACGGCCGGCTTCGCGGTCGCGACGTCGAACGCGACCACCTCGGTGAGCTCGCGCCCCAACCGCCGCACGGTGTACGCGACCGCGACGCGATCGGCGTACTGGCTGGCGTAGACGTCGACGACCTTGCCGATCGGATCGACGGCCTTCCACGTCGCGACCGGAGCGCCGCTGTCGCCGGTGACGGTCAAGGTCGCCTCGCTCGCGGTTGCCGCGAACTGCGCCTTGTCGCCGCGCTGGACGATCGGCGCCTTGAAGTCGAGCTTCGCGAGCTCGTCGGTCGGGGCCTTGCGGCAGGTCGGCGCGCCGGTCGCCGTACCGTCGGGCTTGACCGCGAGCGGCGTGCACACCCGATCCTGGTTGACCAGGTAGGCTCGGTCGATTCCGGAGAATCCGCCGAACGTGTCGGCGAGCGCCGGCGGGGCGGCCAGGCCGACGAGCGCGAGCACCAGCGCGATCCGCATCCTCAGGTGATAGCTCAGCGGCGCGCGCGCTGCACGGCTCATCGCCCCGCCGGCGTCCAAGATGCGCTACCTTGTGCTCGTGCGGTCCGTCCTCACCCGAGCCAGTGCTGCGCTCGACCGCGGCGTGGTCCGGTTCATCGAGCGCCGGATGGCGCCGCGCACGCCCGCCAGCCAGCGGCTGACCGAGGCCGACTCGCGCGGCAAGCTGATCGAGCTGGCCGCGGCGTACAACCACGACACCCGCGAGCTACCGAGCCGGTTCTTCCCGACCCCGGCCCTGCCGCAACCGGTGCTCGATCCGCAAGGCGACGGCCCGCTCGGCACGCAGGTCGTCGACCTCAGCTTTCGCTCCGACTACGTGCCGTTCTTGCCGCTCGCGCGCGACGCGTACTCCGCGGTCGCCGAAAATCAGAACGCGCATATCCGATGGTGGACCAGTGATCGCGGCCGCCCGACGATCGTGATGTTGCACGGCTGGGGCGGTGGCAACCATCGCGTGACCGCCGCGAGCTTCGTCGTGCCGTACTGGCTGCGCCACGGGTTCGACGTCGCCGCGTTCCAGCTGCCGTTTCACGGCGCGCGCGCGCCGTCGGGCTCCGCGCCGCTGTCGCCGCTGTGGCCGAGCCCGAATCCACTGCGCACGAACGAAGGCTTCGGTCACGCGATCTATGACCTGCGCGCGCTCGCGCTGTGGCTGCGGTCGCGCGGCACGTCCGCGGTCGGCGTGATGGGCATGAGCCTCGGCGGTTACACGACCGCGCTGTGGGCGAGCGTCGCGGGCCCGAGCGATCCGGGCGGGGTCGACTTCGCGGTCGCGATGATCCCGGCGGTGTCGATGGCGCGCCTGTTCTGGCGTCACGGCGAGAGCAACCCGATGCGCCGGCGCGCGCTCAAGGCCGGGATCACCGAGGAGCTGCTCGCCGATGCGTTCGCGGTCCACTCGCCGCTCGCCGCGCCCGCCGCGGATCGATCGCGACCGCCGGTTCGTCGTCGCCGGCCGAGGCGATCGGATCACGCCGCCCGATCAAGCCGAGGAGCTCGCGGCGCACTGGCAGACCGAGATCGAATGGTTCGACGGCGGTCACCTCGCGCAGGTCGGCCGCGGCGATGCGCTGCGCGCGATCCGGCGCAAGCTCGCGACGCTCGATCTCCCGGGCCGCGCATTTCGTCCGTCATGACGCTCCGGCCACTCGCCGACGCGATCGCCGCCGGGCCGCTCCTGATCGACGGAGCGATGGGCTCGCTGTTGTACGAGCGCGGCGTGCTCCACACCCGGAGCTACGACGAGCTCAACCTCGCCCAGCCCGAGCTGATCCGCACCGTGCACCGCGACTACGTTCAGGCCGGCGCGGAGATCATCGAGACCAATACGTTCGGCGCGAATCGGCTCGCGCTCGCCCGCCACGGCCTGGTCGAGCAGGCCGCGCAGATCAATCGCGCCGCGGTCGAGCTCGCGCGCTCGGCGGCCGGCGAACGCGCGTACGTCGCCGGCGCGGTCGGCCCGAGCGGCATCAAGTTCCACATCGCGACCGCGTCCGAACGCAAGCTCGCGCGGTTCGCGCTCGCCGAGCAGATCGATACGCTCGTGCTCGCCGGCGTCGACGCGATCTTCCTCGAGACGTTCACCTCGATCCTCGAGATGGAGGTCGCGATCGACGTCGCGAAAGAGCGCGGCCCGAGGGTGCCGGTCGTCGCGATGATGGTGTTCGACGCGCAAGCGCGCAGCGACGGTGGCCTGGGCCCCGCCGAGATCGCGGATCGCCTGATCGCGGCGGGCGCCGACGTCGTCGGCGGCAACTGCGGCATCGGCCCGGCCGAGCTCTATCAGGTCACGACCTCGATGGTCGGACGCGGCCGGCCCGTGATCGCGCAGCCGAACGCAGGGCTGCCCGCGTCGGTCGAGGGCCGCACGCTGTACGTCGCGAACCCCGAGCACTTCGGCGTGTTCGCGCGCCGGATGTTGAAGAGCGGCGTCCGGCTCGTCGGCGGTTGCTGCGGGACGACTCCCGAGCACACGCGCGCGATGCTCGGCGCGGTCCGCATGCTGCGCGGCGAAAAGATCGAAGAGCGCACGCGCCCGGCGAGCATTTCGATCACGACCGCGCCCGTTGCGGCGCCGATCGCCAAGACCGCCGCTCGCGTCGCGCAGTCGGCTCGGCGCGCGGATCGCGAGCGGCGAGTTCGCGGTGTCGGTCGAGCTCACCGCGCCGACCGGCCTCGACCTCGACAAGACCAAGCAGCAGGTCGAGCTGCTGCTCGCCGGCGGCATCGATATCGTCAACATCGCCGACGGCCCGCGCGCGTCGGCGCGGATGGCGAACATCGCCGTGTGCGCGCGGCTCGCCGCCGAGACCAAGGTCGAGCCGATCCTCCACGTGTGCGCGCGCGACCGCAGCTTCCTGGGGCTGGTCGCGCACCTGCTCGGCGCGCAGCGCGCTCGGCCTCCGCGACCTCGTGATCATCACCGGCGATCCGCCGAAGATGGGCGACTATCCGTTCTCGACGCCGGTCTACGACGTCGATTCGGTGGGCCTACTGCGCATCGCCGCGGGGCTCAACGCCGGCGTCGATCCGGCCGGCAAGGAATGCGAGCCGACGTCGTTCGTGCTCGCGACTGGCGCCGAGCCCGCCGCGCACGATCGCGAGCGCGAGCTGCGCCGGCTCGAGGACAAGAAGGCCGCGGGCGCCGAGCTCGTGATGACCCAGCCGGTCTACGATCCCGCGCACGCTCGAGCGATTCCTCGACGACTGCAAGTCGATCGGCCTGCCGATCATGGTCGGCATCCTGCCGCTCGCGTCGCACCGCAACGCCGAGTTCTTGAACTCCGAGGTGCCCGGCATGACCATCCCCGGGGAGTATCGCGAGCGGATGGCGAAGGTCGGCTCCGGGCCGGCCGCGCGCGCCGAGGGCATCGCGATCGCCCGCGAGGCGCTCGCGCTCGGTGAAGGATCGCGTCGCGGGCGCGTACGTGATGCCGCCGTTCAATCGCGTCGACGCCGCGCTCGCCGTGCTCGAGGTCGCGCGCGATCGAATGACTACGACCGATGCGCCGCGGACCACACCCGCTCGCACGGTAGATCGCGCCTGACCTCGACCGGCGGCTCGATGATCGCCGGCCACGGCTCGATCACGTGCTGCTCGGTCACGTACAACGCGTTGAGCGAGTGAAACCAGTAGTCCTCGCGACAGGTCGGCTTCCCGGCCGGCGCCTCGTCGGTATTGCAGGCGTAGAGCGTGCGGTCGTCGATGGTGTAGCAGCCCTGGCCGAGGTAATCGACGCGCTCGAGCTTGACCGCGGGATGGCTCGCGCGAAACTCGGCGACGACCTGGTCCTGTGCGTCTCCGAGCGAGCCGCGAACACCGGGCCACGCGCATCCGGCGACGACCACTGCGACCCACACGCGCTGCATCGCCGCAGCATCGCGCGAACCGGGCTTCACCACCGCTAACACACGTTTGCAGCCGTGCGAGTCCGTGCGTCGGTGCGACGTCCATTCCTGCGCGGCCGGCGCTCGCCAGTGCTAGGGTCCCGCCATGTCCCTGACGCTCGACGAAGCGCGCGCGCTGCACGACGAGATCTGCGTGCTGGATCTGCACGCGGACACCGCGAAGCTGATGGACAAGCTCGGCTACGACGTCACCGCTCGCCACGAGCGGCCGATGCCGAAGGTCGCGAACGTGTTCGGCCACCTCGATCTGCCGCGGATGCGCGACGGCGGCATGGCCGGCCAGTTCTTCAGCTTCTGGACGTCGCCGTATCCCGAGCGCGGCTGCACCCGCTCGGTCGAGCGCCAGCTCGACGCGCTCGACCACGCGATGGACAAGCATCCCGGCGAGCTCGCATGGACGCGCACCGGCGCCGATGTGCTGACCGCGAAGACCCGCGGTCAGGTCGCCGCGCTCGGTGGCATCGAGGGGGGGCAAGCGCTCGAGGGCAAGCTCGACGTGATCGAGCCGTTCTCGCGCCGCGGCGTCCGCTACCTCGGCCTACTCCACTTCTCGGCGAACGCGCTCGGCAAGCCCGCGAAGGGCCGCGGCGCCGATCCGCTGGGCGGGCTCACCGCATTCGGTCGCGACGTCGTCCGCGAATGCGAGCGCTGCGGGGTGATCGTCGACCTCGCGCACATCAACCGCAAGGGCTTCTTCGACGTGCTCGAGGTCGCGACGCTACCGGTGATGGTCTCCCACACCGGCGTGCTCGGCGTGCACGATCATTGGCGCAACATCGACGACGAACAGATCCGCAAGGTCGCCGATGGCGGCGGCTGCGTCGGCGTGATCTACGCGCGGCGCTACCTCGGCGGCGCGTCGATCGAGTCGGTCGTCGATCACATCGCGCACATCATCGACGTCGCGGGCGAGGATGCCCCCGCACTCGGCAGCGACTTCGATGGGTTCGTCGTGCCCCCGGAGGGGCTCGAGGACGTCGCCGCGCTGCCAAACCTCACGGTCGCACTCAGCAAGCGCCTGCCGATCCGCGCGGTCGAGAAGGTGCTCGGTCGCAACGTCATGCGCGTGCTCGACGCGGTGCCGGCCTGGGGCAAGCTCGCGGCATGAAGCGCGCGCGGGTTGCGCTCGTGGCGGTCGTCGCGCTCGGGGGCTGCCCGAAGCACGACCAAGCGCACACCGAGCCGACGACGAAGCACGACGCGCTCGGCAGCGCGGGTGGACTGAACGGACCGCGCGATGCGGCGGAGCCCGAGCTGCCGCCGCTCGCCGAGGCGGTGATGCCGCGCTCCGCGCTCGGCCTGCCGCTCCAGCCGATCAACCCGCTGCTCGCGAACTACGTCGCATTCGGCGAAGTGCTGTTCGGCGATACGCTGCTGTCGAGCGATGGCAAGACGTCATGCGCGACGTGCCACGATCCCGACCACGGGTTCGCCGGCACCGGCCGGCAGGTCACCGCGAGCGGCCAGCCGAACCTGCGCGCGGCTCAAGCGCTGGTCAACCTGTCGTATGCGATCGCGTTCGGCTGGGACGGCCGCTCGACCTCGCTCGTCGAGTTCATGCCCGCGCACTTCAAGGGCCAGCTCGGCAACGCGATGGAAGAGGTCGTGGTTCGACTGCGCGGGGTCCCGCTCTACCGCGCCCACCTCGCCCGGCTGACCGACCAGTTCACGCCGAAGCCCGGAGAACCGGCGCTCGCGACGCCACCGCGCGTCGCACCGGACCAGCTCGCGCTCGATGCACTCGCGATGTACGCGATGTTTCTCTACAACGGCAACTCGCCGTGGGATCTCGCCGAGCAAGCCGGCACGGTCACGCCCGAGCTGCGCGCCGGCCACGCGCTGTTCGTCGACAAGGCGCAGTGCGCGGGCTGCCATCCGCCGCCGCTCTACACCGACAATCGCTTCCATCGGCTCGGCTTGATCGCGTCGCACGACGAAGGCCGCGGTCGCGTCGATCCGGCGCAGACCGGCGCGTTCGCGACACCGACGTTACGCGGTGCTGCGGCGCGCTCGACGTTCTTTCACGACGCGAGCGCCAGGTCGCTCGACGCCGCGATCGATTGGCACCTCGCCGGCGGCATCGGCCAGGGCGCCGATCCGAGCATCATCGATCCGGCGCTGCACGAGGTCGCGCTGACCCCGGTCGAGCGCGCACAGCTCGGCGCGTTCGTCCGAGCGCTCACCCCGGTCGGCGAGGCGCACTAGATGTGGTGGAAGCGCGTCCGTTACGTCCTCGCGCTCACCGCGCTGTGCGCGATCGCGACCTGCCCCGCCGCGAAGCGCGCGTGCGTCGCCGAGCGTCGCGCGCAGGAGGCTGATGATCTGCTCGACTACCTCGGCGATCGCGTCGCCGAGACCGTGCAGCTCACCGGCAAGGTGCCGCCGCTCGCCGCGGGCCCATCGCCGCAGACGTCGTGCTGCGACCAAGGCGGCGCGTGTAGCCCCGACGCGTCGACCTTCGCGACGCCCGCGTGGCGCGCGCTGCGGTTCTCGATCGACAATGACTATCGCTACACCTATTCGTATGCGCCGGATCCGGATGGCAGCTCGGCGGTGCTGCGGGCGACCGGGGATCTCGATTGCGACGGCACGCCCGCGCACGTCGAATTACGGATCACGGTGAACGGCACCCAGGTCGAACGAACCTGGACGCGGTGATAGATTCACCGCATGCGTCGCATGCTGTTGATCTCGCTGCTCGCCGTTGGCTTCACCGCGTGCGGTAAAAACAACCAACCACCACCGCCGACCAGCGGCATCCCGGGGGCGCAACCCGAGTCCGGCCCGCGCCACAAGCGCTCCGGCGCCGCGATCGCGGCCGATCTGTTCTCGAGCTCGTGCGCCCTGTGCCACGGCGCGACCGGCCACGGCGACGGCCAGATGGCCGCCAACCTCGATCCGAAGCCGCGCAACTACTCCGACCCCGCGTGGCAAGCGTCGGTGACCGACGACGACATCAAGAAGATCATCCTCGAGGGCGGCGCCGCGGTCGGCAAGAGCAAGATGATGCCGGGTCAGCCGTCGCTCGCGAAGGAGCCCGACGTGCTCGACGGCTTGGTCAAGATCATCCGCGGCTTCGCCAAGCCGGCGCAGTGACCCGCGCGATCGTCACGAGCCCGGACGGCCAGTGGGCTGCCGTGCGCCGGGATCGCGTGATCGCGTTGCACGCGGCTGGCGCTGGCCCGGCGGTCGGTCGGCTCGAGCTGACGAGCGATGACGCCGAGCTCGCGATGGTCGGCCCGCCGAACGTGCTCGCCGTCCTCACCCGCGCGGCCGACAAGGCGACGCTCACGCTGCACGAACCGCCGTTCCTCGAGGAGGTCGCGAGCCTGGAGCTCGAGCGCGCGGCGCGGCTCGTCGCGGTGACCGGCACGCGGCTCGCGATCGCGCCGCCTCACGCGACCGCGGTGAAGATCGTGCGGGCGGCCGGGCGCACCATCGCCTCGCAGGTGCTCGAGCTGGGCTCGACGTTCGAGCTCGCGGTCGGCCTCGACAAGAACCAGGTGTTGTTCTCGCTGCCGCGCAAGCTCGAGGTGTGGGACGCGGTGTTCGGTCGACCGCTGTTGCGACCGCAGCTGCAACTGCCACCGCCGCCGCGTACGATCGGCGCCGCGGCCGGTCATCTGTGGGCGGCCCGCCCGGGCAGCGATGAGGTGTTCGTCTATCGCTTGTCGGATGGGCGACCGTTCCGTCACCTCGCCGGCTCTCCGGTCGAGGACGTGATCAGTCATCCAGCGTCGCCGGTGGTCGTGCTCGTCACGGCGCGCGGCCTCGTCCGCCTGCAGTGCTACGCCCACAGCCTTCAGCGGCTCGACGACGCCCCGTGGCGCCCGGGCACGGCGCTCGCACAGCTCGTGGTCGGCGACGACACCAGCCTGCTCGGCATCGCGGCGGACGATGTCGACGGCGAGCCCTGGCGACTCGCGATCCGCGGGGTCGGCGCGCCCGCAACGGCCGAGCTCGCCGAGGCGGTCCCCGCGGTCAGCGAGCCGACCGGAGCGGACAAGCTGGACGCGATGCGCAGCCGCGGGACCAGCGCACCGGCGCGCGCGATCTGGCGCGAGGCTCTCGTCGGGTACGGCCAGGAGCTCGCGCGGGCCGGCGGTGGCGCGAGCACGCACCTCGGCGCGAACGATGTCCCGCTCGTGGCGGTCGACACCGAGCTCGGCCAGCTATCCGAGCGGCTCACGCTCGGGGCTGCCGGGCGGCGCGCGTTGCTCGCGTTATACGCGTCGTACCTCGTTGGGGAGCCGCGGCTGACGATCGCGAAGCTGGCGCGCGTGGCCAGCGACTGGGCGGAGCCGCTCGGCCAAGGCGAGCTCGCCACCCACGCGCTGATCGAGCGCGACGGGGGCTGGGTCGCGCTGCACCGGGCGGTCTCGAACCTGCTCGATGGTGCGGCGCCACGCGCGATCCGGATCGTCGGCGGCGCACCGACCACGCCGCGCGCCGGACTGTTCCGCGTCGCGCGCGACGCCGCGAGCGAACCACAGCTCGTGAGTCAGCTCGGGCGGATCGCAGTGATCGACGGTGACCTCGAGACCGCGATCGTCGAAGCGCGAATCCACGGCGCCACGGCGGTCGCGCTCGATCCCCCGGCGCGAGCACCGCACCTGCCTGCCGGCGCCGGCCTCGTCATCGTCGCCGATGGCGACCTGCCCCGCTGGCTCGCCGCCGTGCCGCCGCTATAGCTTGGTCACGACCGCGGACTTGTTCGTCGCCTTCTCGAGCTCCGTCTTCGCGTCGTTCGCCGCGTCGAGCGTGCGGTACGAGCCGACTCGGATCCGATAGTACTGCTTGCCGTCGACTTCGCCTGGCGTCACGTACGCCTGTACCCCGCCGGCGTTGACCGATGACAAGAACGCTTCGGCCTCGCTCTTGTCCTGGAACGACGACAGCTGGAGCGTGAACTTGCCCTTCGGCTTGTCGGCTTTGTCGGCTTTGTCGGCTTTGTCGGCTTTGTCGGCTTTGTCGGCTTTGTCGGCTTTGTCGGCTGGCTTGTCCGCCACCTTGTCGGCTGGCTTGTCGGTCGGCTTGTCCGCCGCCTTGTCCGGCGCCGGCTTACTCTGCTTGTCCGGCTTGGCGACCGCCCGCGCCTTCTCGAGCTCGGCGATCGTCTTCTCGACGTCGCCGCCGTTCGCGTCCGCGCCGGTCAGCGCGCCGCGAAACGACAGCCCACCGTTGCCCTCGAGTCGATCGAGCGCGGTCAGCGGATCGACGGTGGCTCGAGTCTGGGCGCGATCGAGGTGGCCGCGCGCCTCGACCCGCCGGCCGACCATCACCCCGAGCACGAATACCAGGCCGACGATCACGGAGCCGCCGAAGAACAAATAGAAGATCTGGCGACCGTCGAGACTGACCTCGATCTTGTCCTTGTACGCCTCGGTCATGCCTCCACCGTCCGTGCTTGCGGACCGCAGGGCAATTTTTTTGCCTACTCCATGATGTTGATGATCGATAACGCGATGGTCTCGATGCGGAACAACTTGCCTTCGGTCGAAGGCAGGGTGACGTCGGTCGAGATGTAGTCGCCATCGTCGATCACCCAGATGCTCTCGCTCGGGCCGCGCACGACCTTGATCGGAAAGGCAGGTGCGATCGCGAGCGTGAGCGGCAGGAAGCCAGCGGTCTGGCGGAACGACAGCGAGTAGCCGTCCGGGACCATCGGCACGTCGTCGAGGCCACCCGCGCGATCGCCGAGGCAGCGCGCGTCGCCGGGATAGGTCGGATCGACGAGCGTCAGCGTCATGCCGCGGTTATGAAAGCGCAGCGCCGGAGCCGCGCGGGTCTGCAACATCGCGCTGGGGCCGGCGCAGGTCGTCGGCTGGAACTGATTGTCGACCTCGAACTGGTTCGTGGTGAGCGAGCACGGGTTCGCGTCGTACGTCCCGTCGCCCTTGAGCCCGGTGCGCGGATCCGCGTTCGGATCGCAGGCAGGTGCGCTCAACGGGATGCGGCCGACCTGGAACGGGCTCGCGGTCGGATCGGTCACGCAGTTGCCAGCGGCATCCGCGATGATCGGGTGGATGAACCCGGACTGCGTCCCGGTCACGGTGAACGCTTCGCTCGCGCGCAGCTCGAAGCGCTGCGACGAGTTCACGCAGGACTGCGGAGGCTCGATGCCTTCCATGCACGAGCCGTTCTGACAGACCGTGCCCGCATCACAATCGGTGTCGGTCGCGCACGCCTCGATGCAGCGGCGCAGCGGGTCGCCGTCGGGGCCGATGCCCGGCTTGCGATTCGCGTCGGCCTGGCACGCCCAGGTGTGCGTGTCCGGCGCGGTCGTGTCATCGACCGGATCGACCGAGCTGTTGTTCTGCAGGGCGTAGTCCGCGAGCATCTGGCACTGCGCGTCGCTCGTACAGCCGTCGAGCGGCGACGTCCGCAGCACGTGGGTCCGCGGCAGCAGCACGAGCTCGCCGGTCGTCGCGTGACCGACCGTGTAGCGGCGCAACGAGATCAGGAACTCTTTGCATGCATCGGCGAGCCGATCGGCTTCGTAGGACAGCATGCACGCGCCGAGGTTCGTGATCTGGCTATCGGGATGGACGTAGCACGTGTAGCCGAGCGGACAGTCGCTGTCGCCGAGCGTCGGATCGCAGCCGCGGAACTGCACGATGTCGTACGGCTCGACGCCGGTCGAGCAGAACGGGCCCGACGGATCCGAAAGCTCCATGCCGTCGCTCGTGACGAACATCTGCGCCTCGCGGATCGGCGGGCCGTTCGCCGCAGTGTCGATCGTGTCGCCCGAGAGATCGCCTTGATAGGTCAGGGTCCAGGTCTCGTCACTGCGCAGCCCGCGGAGATCCGGGAACTCGAGGTCGCGGACCGCGACCGGCGCGGAGAACATCAGCTCGGAGATCGGCGTGCCGTTCGGCGCATCGATCTCGCTCTGACACTCCACGGTCCGGATCGACGGCAGCTCGCCGCTCTTCGCGTTCGATACGTAGCCAGCGGGCAGCGTCGCGGCCGGCGCGACCGGGGTTCGCGGACCGCCGGTGTTGCCGGTCGACGCGTCGGGATCGGGACCGGCGTTGTCACACACTTGAACCTGCGCGCAGCTCGACCCGGTGCAGCTCGGGTCCTGCTCGGTGGACAACAGGCCGCGCTGTTGGATGCCATCGCGGAGCTGGTGCGCGAGCGTCTGCGACATCGGGGTCGATAGTGGTGCGCTCTGGTTCTTGTAGTCGGCGAAGTCGTCATCGTCGATGTTGACGATGTACGAGGCGCCATCGGCCGACGTGACCACCGCGAAGTAGCCGACCAGCTTGGTCGGGCAGTAGGACGGATCGGCGCAGTCGGCGGCGCGCGTGTCGTCGGGATAGGTATCGACCTTGAACGCCGCGACCGAGGTCGGCGTCGCGTGTCCGACCAGCTCGATGCCGGGTCCGCGAGCCCCGGGGCGGCGAGCCGGCGTCGCCGGATCACCGACCGGGAAACACGACAGCTGCTTGACGTCCTGATCGCTGTCGATCAACCGCGGATCGACCTGGGTGTCGCATTCCTTGCGCAGCGACAAGATGTCCGCGACACGCACGGTGTTGTCGGTCGCGATCGCGTAGACGAACTGGAACTGGCCACCCTTGGCCGAGTCATCGTTGATCGAGCCGTCGCTGCCGCCCATGCCGATCTGCGGCGTGATCGCGAGGTTCGTGATGCCGATCGGTGACGTCGGGTCTTGGCTCGAGTACGCGATCTGCGACAGCGACGCCGGCAGGTTGTTGATGTCGAGCTCGACGAGCGTGACCGCATTCGAGTTCGGCGCCCCGATCGCGAGTAACCGCCGGCTGCTGTTCGGATCGAGCTGGAGATCGAGCGAGGATGGCTCGATGCCGGCGGTCGTCACGCCACCACCGCACTCGTCCGGGCACGACAGCGTGCTGACGTCCGGGATGATCGACGGCACGCCCGAGCTGTCGTACGAGATTCCTGCCTTGACGACGCCGCTCGACAGATCGACCGCGGCGACCAGGTGGCAGCGCGGATACGCGACGTAGACGAGGCCGGTCGCGGTCGCCGGGCACTGCACGCCGATCGTGCCGGTCGCCGGCGTGCCGATGATCGCGCTCGGCTTCGCGCGCAGCGCTTGGCCGCTCGAGTTCATCACGGTCAGCTGCGAGACGTTGACCGCGGGATCGGCATCCAGCGCCGACGTGATGTCGAGCGTCGACATGTCGCACGTGCCGGCGTTCGCGCTCGCGAGGTAGCAGCCGATCGGATCGGTGGCGATGCCGACCGGTAGCTCGCCGATCGCGATGCCGCTCTTGCCCGGGGTCAGCGGATCCGGATCTTGAACCGTGATGTCACCGCCGGTGAACTCCAGCGCCGGCTTGGTCAACCAGCTCACGATGCCGACCGTGCCCGGCTCGGACTGCAGGACGAACCCGTACCACTGCACCGCGGGCAGCGGCAGGCCCATCATCGCGGTGAGATCCTCTTGCCCGGGCGGCACAGGCGCGGCCGAGCCTTCATCGATCGGTCCGGAGCGAATGTCGCACGCCTGGTAGGGCTGGGCCGATGACACGATGGTCTGGTCGACGGTCGCCGCGCCGCCGTTCGTGATGCGCAAGCCGCCGTAGCACGCGAACGCGACGTCGATCGGCCGGTTGAAGTCGAGCTGACTCGGCGCCAGATCGGTCGTGTCATCGCACGACGCGGCTACGACCGCGGTCGTCGCGACCGCCACCACGATCGAGGCATGCACGATCCGTCTCATAGCGTCGTCCCCGTATCCGGAGGCAGCGGGATGCCGATGCGCAACACGACATGATCGCGGAGCGGCGACGTCGGCGACACGTCGATCACCGCGATCGTATCTTCGAGGAAGTTCGTCACGTAGATCTTCTTGCGAGTCGGTGCCGCCGTGATCGCGTACGGCCCGCGACCGACCGTGATGATGTCGATCACCGACGATAGCCCGGTCGGGTCGATGACGTAGACCTGGCCGTCTTGGAAGCACGTCGCGTACACGCGATCGCCATCCCCGGCGTCGAGGATGGTGAGCGTCGACCCGTTGCGGCAGATATCGGTGGCGGCGGTCAGGGCGTTCTCGGGGTAACCGCTCGGGCCGGGCGAGGTGTCGATGGTCTGCAAGCTCGCCGGGTTGCGGTTGATCATGAACAGCTTGCTGCCATCACTGTTGAACTTCATGCCGCGGGTATCGTTCGACGTGCCCGCGTTTTCGCCGACCGCGTCGAGAAAGAAGTAGTCGCCCGGGATGAGATATGGAGCGGCGTCGTTGAGCGGGTGCCCGACGGTAAATGTCTGGATCCGATTGTCGTTCGCGCTGCCGACGTAGACGATGTCGTTGTCGCCGCCCGACGTGCGTCCGGCGACACCAGACGAGCTGAGCAGGCCCGTCGTCATGTCGGGCTGGAAGTAGCCGCTCGCGATGTCGGCGATCGTCGCGGTGCCGCCGGCCGGCGAGTCGATCAGCGTGACGTCGCCGGTCGACAGGCTGGTGACGACCGCGAACTGGCCGAGCGAGTCGGCGTACGCGTTGAACGGCTCCGGCGGGAGCTCGCCGATGTTCGGGTTGTTCTGGACGTAGGTCAGGCGATGGGCGTCATCGCACAACGCGAACTGCGCGTCGCTCGATCCGCACGACAGCTTGCTGCCGTCGTAGTCGGCCCACGCGACCGAGGGATCGCCGCGGGTCGGGATGATCAGCCGCAGCGAGCTCGTGCCGGTCGCGGCGCCGGTGTCTTGCACCGCGATGTCGGTCGCGAAGTTGCCGACCCGGATGCCGGCGTCGGGCAGCAGGAACCCTTCGCTCGTGTCAGGGCAGATCAGGGTCTCGGTGAAGTCCTGATCCGGCGAGCAGTCCGACGGGATGATCTGGCTCTGGGTCCACTGATCGGCGATCGAATCGACGATCGACAGGTCGATCACGCTGATCGAGCCGGAGTCGTAGGTCAAGTCGGAGTTCGCGTTCGCGACGAACAGCACGGAGTCATCCGGCGCCACCGCGATCCCGGTCGGGAAGAAGATGTGGTTGTTCGGCGGCTCGACCGCATTTGCCGAGGCGGTGCAGCCGGCCAGCGCGACGCCCGTCAGCAGCACAGCGGTCCTCATGGCAGCTCGCTTCGACCGGTCGTGGCCCGGTTTGGTTGCCTGAATGCCCGATCTCACGACTTGCCTTCCGCGAGCACGGCTCGGGCGGCCGCCACCCGGGCGATCGGCACCCGGAATGGGGAGCACGACACGTAATCGAACCCCGCTCGGTGGCAAAACTCCACCGAGCTCGGCTCGCCGCCGTGCTCGCCGCAGATCCCGACCTTGAGCCCCGGCTTCGTCGCTCGACCACCGCGCACCCCGAGCTCGATCAGCGCGCCGACGCCGTCGGGGTCGAGCACCGCGAACGGATCGGAGGGCAGGACGCCCCGATCGATGTACGCTGGCAAGAACCGCCCCGCGTCGTCGCGCGACAGGCCGAACGTCGTCTGGGTCAGGTCGTTCGTGCCGAACGAGAAGAAGTCGGCGTGCTCGGCGATCTTGTCGGCGACCACACAGGCCCTCGGCAGCTCGATCATCGTCCCGATCGTGAACGGGACGGCGGCACCACCGAGCGCCGCGGTCATCGCGGTGGAGACCAGCTCGCGCAGCCGGCGCAGCTCCTCGGGCACCATCACGAGCGGGATCATGATCTCGGGGTGGACCGCGACGCCGGCGCGTGCGACCTCGGCCGCCGCCTCGCCGATCGCGCGCGCCTGGATCTCGTAGATCTCGGGGAACGTGATCGCGAGCCGGCAACCGCGATGGCCGAGCATCGGGTTCGCCTCGGTCAGGTCGGAGACCTTTTGCGCCACCTGCTTCGGCGTGAGGCCGAGCGAGCTCGCGACCTCGTCGATCTCGGCTTGCGCGTGCGGCAAGAACTCGTGCAGCGGCGGATCGAGCAGGCGGATCGTGACCGGTAGGCCGTCCATCACGCGGAACAGCTCGGCGAAGTCGCCGCGTTGCATCGGCAAGATCTTCGCGAGCGCGGTGCGCCGCCCGGCCTCGTCACTCGCGAGGATCATCTCGCGCACCGCGAGGATCCGCTCGGGCTGGAAGAACATGTGCTCGGTGCGGCACAGGCCGATGCCCTCGGCGCCGAAGCTGCGCGCGGTGCGAGCGTCGGTCGGCGTGTCGGCATTCGTCCGGACACGCAGCTTGCGCACCGCATCCACCCATTGCATCAGCGTGCCGAGCTCGGCGCCGAGCTTCGCCGGCACGAGCGGCAGCGGGCCGACGAACACCTCGCCGGTCGAGCCGTCGAGCGTGAGCACGTCGCCCTCTTTGAGCTTGATCTCTTTGCCGCCGCCGACGAACGCCGCGACCTTCTTCGGCGCATCGACGCGCAGCGCGGTGCACGCGGTGACGCAGCACTTGCCCATGCCGCGCGCCACGACCGCCGAGTGCGACGTCATGCCGCCGCGTGCGGTCAGGATGCCGACCGCGACCTTCATGCCGTGGATATCTTCGGGCGACGTGTCGGTGCGCACGAGCAACACCGTCTCGCCGCGCTGCGCCCACTCCTCGGCCGCCTTCGCGGTGAACACGACCTTGCCGATCGCGGCGCCGGGCGACGCCGGCAAGCCCTTCGCGGTGAACGCCGGGCGCGCCTTCGGATCGATCGTCGGGTGCAGCACCTCGTCGAGCTTCGCCGGATCGACGCGCATCACCGCTTCGTTTTGCGTCAGCTTCCCCTCGGCGACGAGGTCGACGGCGACCTTCACCATCGCGGTGCCGGTGCGCTTGCCGGTGCGCGTCTGGAGCATGAACAGCGTGCCGTGCTGGATCGTGAACTCGAGATCCTGCATGTCGCGGAAGTGATCCTCGAGCAGCTTCGCGACACGCGCGAGCTCGGCGTAGGCCGCCGGCAGTTTCTTCGCGAGCTCCGCGATGCCTTGCGGCGTGCGAATCCCGGCGACGACATCTTCGCCCTGCGCGTTCGTGAGGAACTCGCCGTACAGCTCGGTCGCGCCGGTCGACGGGTTGCGCGTGAACGCGACCCCGGTCGCGCAGTCGTCGCCGAGGTTGCCGAACACCATCGCCTGGACGTTGACCGCGGTACCCATCGCGACCGGGATGTTGTTCATCTTGCGATAGACGTCGGCGCGCGGGTTGTTCCACGACCGGAACACCGCGCCGATCGCGCCCCAGAGCTGCGTGCGAACGTCGTCGGGAAACGGCGCGCCGGTCGCACGCAGGATCTCGGCCTTGAACAGCGCCACCGCTTCACGCAGGGCGGCCTCGTCGAGATCTTGATCCTTGTGCGCCCGGTGCTTCGCCTTGACGTCGTTGAGGATGCGATCGAACGGTTGCTCGTCGTGCTCTTCGGCCGCCGCGACCCCGAGCACGACCTCGCCGTACATCGCGACGAACCGGCGATAGCAATCCCACGCGAACCGGGGGTTGTTCGACTTCGTCGCGATCGCCGCGACGGTCTGGTCGTTGAGCCCGAGGTTGAGGATCGTGTCCATCATGCCGGGCATCGACGCCGGCGCACCCGAGCGCACCGACACGAGCAGCGGATCAGAGTCGCTGCCGAACTTCGCGCCGGCGAGCTGCTCGACCTTGGCGAGCGCCTCGGTGACCTCGGCTTCGAGCCCTTCGGGATAGCCGCCGTCGTGCGCCATCGTGTAACGGCAGACGTCGGTCGTGATCGTGAACCCGGGCGGCACGGGCAGCCCGAGCGACGCCATCTCGGCGAGGTTCGCGCCCTTGCCGCCGAGCAGCGCCTTGTCCTTCGCGCGGCCCTCGGCCGACCCGCCGCCGAACTGGCGGACGTGCTTCATGCGGCACCGCCGAGCTTGCGGAAGTCGCCGATCGCTTTGTACGGCGAGTAGATCGCGTCGAGCATGCCGAGTCGATTCGCGCGCAACGCCGGATCGGGATCCATGACCATGACGCCGCCCTTGTCGAAGAACGCGGACAGCTGTGGGTTGAGCTCCGCGAGGGATTTGATCGCGACCGCGTATTCGTGCGTATCTATCGAGGTGTGGACCGCGTCCTGCTTGCTGCGCCACGCAGCCCACAGCTCGCGCTCGGCGGTGGCGACCAGCTTCGCCTCGTCGACGGTCCCGGCGGCATATTTCTTGGCCGCGGCCTCGTCGAGGATGTTGCCGATCCGTTTGAACGCGACCTTCGTCGCCGAGGGCAGGCTTTGCAGCAGCTCGGCGCGCTTCGCGACATCGCTCGGGTTGCTCGCATGCATGCCGAGTGCGCAATCGACCGCTTGCGCTTCGAGCCCGCGCTCGTCGACGAGGATCGCGCGCAGGCGTGCGGCGAAGAACTCCGCGAGCAGCTTGCGCGCGTCGTCCGACAGCCTCAGCGTCGCGTAGCCGGACGCGGCCGTGTCCACGAGACTCGAGGTCTCGAGCTTCAATTGCGGGCGATGCAGCAGGATCGCGAGCACGCCGACCGCGGCGCGGCGTAGCCCGAGCGGATCGGCGCTGCCGGTCGGCACGAGGCCGGTCGCGAAGCAGCCGACCAGCGTGTCGACCCGATCCGCGAGCGCGACGAGCGCGGCATCATCGGTCGTCGGCAGCGCCGCGCCCTGCCCTTTGGGCCACCAGTGCTGCTCGATCGCGTCGGCGACCGCGGCGGGCTCGCCGGCGAGCCGCGCGTAGTGCTTGCCCATCACGCCTTGCAGCTCGGGGAACTCGCCGACCGCGCTCGACGCGAGGTCCGCCTTGCACAGCTCGGCCGCGCGGATCGCGGTCGCCGAGCCGCCGAGCCGCTTCACCAGCCCGGCGAGCCGGCGCACCTTGTCGCCGATCGTCTTCGCGCCATCGCCGAGCTTGGCCTGGAACACGACCCCGTCGAGCTTCGTGTTCCACTCTGCGAACGTGTGCTTGCGATCCTCGGCGAAGAAGAACTTCGCGTCACTGAGCCGCGCCGCGATCACCGTCTGGTTGCCGCGCTGGACGACTCTGGGATCCTTGACGATCGTCGCGGTCAGCGTGACGAACCGGTTCGCGAGCACGCCCGCGGCATCTTCGAGCGCAAAATACCGCTGGTGGTTGCGCATCGCGGTGACGATGATCTCTTCCGGCACCTCGAGGAAGCTCGGATCGAACTCGCCGGCGACCGCGACCGGCCATTCGCCGAGGTTCGTGACTTCGTCGAGCAGCGCCGGATCGGGCCGGACGCGCAGCCCGGTCTCGCGCTCGATCCGCGCGAGCTCTTGGCCGATCGCGTCGCGGCGCTCGGCGGGATCGACGACGACATGCGCCTCGCGCAGCGTCTCGACATAGCGATCGGCGCTCGCGATGTCGATCCAGCCCGACGACAGGAAGCGATGGCCGCGCGTCTTGCGACCGGCGGTGTGCCCGGCCCAGTCGAGCGCGACGACCTCGCCGCCGAACAGCGCGACCAGCCACTGCACCGGCCGGACGAACGTCGTCTCCGACCAGCCCCAGCGCATCACCTTCGGCCAAGGGATCGCGCCGGCGAGCTCGCGCAGGATCGCGGGCAACAGCGTGCGGGTCGGCTCGCCGACGACGTTGCGCGTCGCGACGACATACAGGCCCTTCTTGCCGGCGACCTCGCGCTTGTCCAGCGCGGACTCGGCGACGCCGTTCTTCGCGGCGAACCCCTGCCCGGCCTTGGTCAGCGCACCGTCGGGCGCGAACGCCGCCGACACCGGCGGACCGGTGACCTCTTCGCGCAGGTCGGGCTGGCGATCGGCCAAGCCCCGAACGACCACGGCGAGGCGGCGCGGGGTGCCATACGCGTGGACGCTGCCGCGCGCCAGTCGCGCGGTCTGTAGCCGCGCCTCGATCAGAGCCGGCAGCTCGGCGATCGCGCGCGCGAGCATCTTCGCGGGAATCTCCTCGCAGCCGATCTCGAACAGCAGATCGCTAGCCACGCGCCGCTCCGATCGCACGCGCGGCCGCGAGCGCCGCCGCGTTGACCCCGGCCGATTCGGCCGCGCGATAGGCCGCCTGCGCCGGGGCCTGGAGCTCGGGCGCGAGCAGCGGGAAGCCGAGGTTCGCGCGGGTCTGGACGTTGGCATGCGCACACGCGCGCGCCATGCCGCGCACGCGGCCGATGAACCGCTGGCGCTCGGTGACACTGATCGCGCCGCGGGCGTCGAGCGAGTTGAACGCGTGGCTCGCCTTCATGCAGTTCTCGTAGGCCGGCAACACGAGCCCGGGCACGAGCAGGCGGGTGCACTCGCCTTCGAACGTGTCGAAGTTGCGAAACGCGATCTGCGGATCGAGCAGCTCGAAGTGATACGTCGAGTACTGGCGCTCCCACTCTTTGCGCAGCTGACCGTAGGTGACGTGCTTGTCCCACTTGAGGTCGTACATGCTCGAGACGTCTTGCAGGTACATGCACAGCCGCTCGAGCCCGTAGGTCAGCTCCGCGGTCACCGGCATCAGATCGATGCCGCCCGCCTGCTGGAAGTACGTGAACTGCGTGACCTCCTGGCCATCGCACCAGACCTCCCAGCCCAGGCCCCACGCGCCGAGCGTCGGCGATTCCCAGTCGTCTTCGACGAACCGGATGTCGTGCGCGGCGGGATCGATGCCGATCGCGCGCAGCGACTCGAGGTAGAGGTCTTGGACCTCGAGCGGCGACGGCTTGAGCCCGACCTGGAACTGGTAATAGGCGCCGGCGCGGTTCGGGTTGTCGCCGTAGCGGCCATCGGAGGGGCGGCGGCAAAACTGCACGAACGCGGCGTTCCACGGCTCGGGGCCCAGCACGCGCAAGAACGTCGCGGGGTGAAACGTACCAGCACCGACCTCGACATCGACCGGCTGCTCGATCACGCAGCCGCGCTCCGCCCAGAACCGCTGGAGCGTGAACATCAGGTCTTGCAGATACATGGACCGCGCGGGACCCTACCCGCGCCCGCCGATCTGGTCAAGCGTCGGCGCTTAGCTAAGTCCCCGTAGTCTCTTGACGATCTTGGCGTGCGACAGCTACGGTGAAACGCATGGTCCGCGAGCTCTTGGTCCCTGCGCTCGTGGCGGCGATCGCCCCCCTGGCGGGTTGTTCGCTGATCCTCGACTTCTCGCCGAAAGCGGTGCCGATCGACGCCGCGATCGACGCGGTCTACTCGCAAGACGAGTGCGACTACAAAGAGCCGAACGATACGCTCGCGACCGCCGCGCTCGTCGTGCCCGGAGACACCGGACCGGCCGCGGTGTGCGCGAATGCCGGCGGCACTGAAGACGACGACTACTACCAGTTCGTGGTGCCCGCCGGGACCACCACCGTGACGATCACCCTCGACTTCACCGAGCGGCCAGGCGGGGACCTGGATCTCCGGCTGTTCGACACGAGCAACGGCTCGATGGTCTCGGAGTCGGTCGGGTTCGGCGACGAAGAGAAGATCGTGTGCCCCGGGACTTCGCCATCGTGCGTGAGCCTGATGGCCGGCACCTACGCGTTCGAGGTGTTCCCCGGCGAGCCGGGCGCGGTCAACGACTACACGTTCTCGCTGGCCGTCCAGTAACCGCGATCGATTGTCTTATTGCCGGTAGTGCAGCGTGAAGCCGACGCGCTCGAGCGCGTGCGGCGGGATCGAGACCTTCTCGCGCACGAGCTCGCCGACGACCTCCGGCTTGTGCGGCCACGATCGCTCGATGCCGGCGAGCTCGACCGCGCGCAACGGCTCTTCGATCCAGACCTCGCGCGTGGTCTCGCCTTCGTTCGAGATCGAGAACATCAGGCGATCGACGAGCGAGAGCTCGGTCGGCCCCTCGTTCGTGCGCTCCCGCGCCGCGTGCATGGCGCCGTCGCTCCACAGATCGAAGCGCACCGCGTTCGCGACGAGGTGGTGGCGCGCGATCGGGACGTGGACATCGCGCTCGGGCTCGTCGGGCTGCGCGACGTGAACGTAGGCCTCGCCCGGCGCCAGCCGAGCGTTCGGCAAGTCGAGCACGACCCAGACATCGCTCGTCGCGTCCGGCCCCCAAGCGTGTGCCGTCGAACCCGCGGAGGTCGGAGCGACGTTCGCACCGGCGTAGACCCGGCGCACGGTCGCGACCGTTCCGATCGGCGCAGCGACGAGCACCGAGGTCGAGCCGTCGAGCGTGATCGAGCCGCGCGCGACCAGCGTCGGCGGTTCGCCGCCGGGGACGCCATCGTACAACGCGACGTCGGCGCGCACGCCATGCCACGACGGTGTGGCGATCGCGTAGTGGGACGTCACCACCGCATGATCCCCGGCGACCGCGATCCAATGCTCGGCGCGATATGCGATCGCTTTGGACGTGTAGACCAAGCGCACGAGGTGGCGCCCGCGACCCGCTGTGACCGCGCAGCGCACTTCACCGATCGGCGTCGGAAGCTCGACCGGGAGGCCATCGCGCGAGCACGCACCGATCGCGACGTGGCCGCCGATCGGCACGATCTCGAGTGACGCGAGCTCGGCGCCGGGATCGACGTCGGACAGCACGAGCTCGTTGCCCGCGATGTCGACCTCCCGGCGGTCTTCGACGATCGCGTAGCCCTCGGGGCTGCCGCCGGACCCGGTGTGCTCGTAGATCGCGATCGAGATGCCGGCGGACGCGTGACTCGAGGCGAGCGTGTCGCGCTGCGCGCACGCGGCGAGCACGAGCAACACCGAGACGCGCACGCTACTCCTCGGCGGCGACCGAGTCGCCGATCAACGCCGCAGCGTCGCGCGAATCGATCTTGCCGCTGAGAATCCCGGCGATGCCGGCGAGCACGGGCATCCGCACGCGCAACGACGCCGCGAGCTCGCTCCCCGCGATCGCCGCGCGCGCGCCTTCGGCCCGGTCTCCGTCGGGGCGCTTGCCCTCCGCGAGCCTCTTGCCGAGCGCGTAGTCCGCGGAGCGATCGCTCGCGCGCACGAGCAAGTTGCCGAGACCGGACAGCCCGGCGAACGTGCGCGCTTCGGCGCCCGCCGCGACGCCCAACCGCGAAGCCTCGGCGACCGCGCGAGTCACGAGCACCGCGCGCGGTCCGTCGCCCATGCCCAGGCCGTCGCACAACCCGAGCGCGACGGTGTACGCGCCGGCGAGCGCCGACGCGAGCTCGACGCCGGCGAGATCCTTCGAGCCATAGACGCGCAACGCCGGCGGCGCGTTGACGAGCCGGCGGGTCTCGGCGATGACCTCCGCGAAGTGCGACGCGACGACCATCGACGCGAACTTGCCCTCGGCGAGGTCATCGGGCAACGCGGGGCCGGCGAGCGCGCCGACTTTGAGCGTCGGCAAGCCTTGCAACATGACCTCGGACACGCGCTCGTTGTTCGGCGCGGCGAGCGCGCCGATCGCGTGGACCACGATATGACTGCCGTCGAGATAGTTGCCGAGCTCGCGCGCGCGTTCGCGGACATCGCTCGACGTCACCGCGAGCACCAGGAACCGCGCTTCGTTCGCGAGCCGCCGGACATCGGTCGTGGGCTCGAGCGGCGGCGGCAGCACCGCGGCCGGCAAGCGCGGGCAATGCCGGGTGCGCGCGATCGCGTCGACCACGGCGGCGTCGCGCGACCACAGGATCACGTGGCGGCCGGCGCGCGCGAGCACCGACGCGAGCGCGGTGCCGAACTGACCGGCGCCGACGATGCCGATCGCGTCTGCACGCTCGCTCACACGATCTCCGGCTCGTGGACGAGGACGTGCACGTGACACGTGACACGTGCACGTCCACAGTTTGGGCTCATGACTCCACCGGGATATGCGCGGTCCGGTTCTGGTAATAGAAGATGAGCTTCAAGTCCTCGATCCGCAGCAGATCGCCGGACCGGGTCACCGCCGCATGGGTGTGGTAGCTGGCCAGCCCGCGCACGGCATCGTCGAGGATCGCCGGCGTGGCCTGCGGCAACAGCTGCGGGTGCTCGGCGCCCCAGCTCGGCCGGTCGTGAAGCCGCGCGCGCAAGCGGGTCAGCCCGTCGAGCGCGCGATCGAGCGCGACCGCGCTGGCCTCCCGTGACGCGCGCAACAGGCGATAGATGTCGCGCGTGCCGGCGGTGCGCGCGAGCTCGTCGTACAGCACGCGCGCGAGCAAGTGCGTCGCGTGGAACACGGTCAACTTCGGATACACCTGCGCGAGGCGACGCCCGAGCGCGCGGGTGTACTCCGCGTCGCGCTGGTCGTCGTCGGTGACTTCGCCGTCGGCGCCGCGCAGGTAGCTCGCCGGATCGACGATCCGGCCCGCGCGATCGATCGACTCGCCGTCGTCGGTGATGTCGTTGCCGAACGGATCGTAAGGCCGACCGAACCGGACGATGACCGAGCCTTCGTGCACGAGGATCTTGCGGAAGAACTCGAGGATCCGGCCGAACCGCGAGAACTCGTCATCCGTGATGATGTAGCGATTCTTGCCGGTCTCGGCGAGGTAGTCGTCGATCAGGGTCTCGGCCTCGAGCACGAGCCGGTAGTTGATCGTCGCCGGCACGATGTAGATCCGCTTGTGCGGCGCGCCCTCGCGCACGCTGTTCTTGTACGCGGTGACCGTGGTGCCGAGCAGGCCGAGCTTCAGGTTCTTCTCGACCAAGTCGGACCGCGAGCGCGTCCCGCCGGGGAAGAACAGGGAGTGGTAGCCGTGCTCGAGCAGCACGGTCGAGTACTCCTTGAGCACGTCCTTATAGAGCTCGAACCGCAGCCGGCGGTCGACGCGGTACGCGCCGAGGTTGCGCATGAAGAAGCTGATGAACGGGTTCGAAAACAGGTTCTTGCCGGCGCCGTAGGTCACCGGCGGCAGGGCCGCGCGCAGGAGCCCGAGCCCGATCACCGGCGAGTCCATGTTCGACGAGTGGGTCGGCGTGACGACGATCGTGCCGCGCTCGGCGCACGCGCGCGCGAGGTCCACTTCGCCATCGGCGACCACCCGGGCGTCGAGGTGGCGCAAGGCGTTGACGCCTTCGCGCAAGCTGCCGATCGGCGAGAACACGAACCCCAAGATCGAAGGGCCCAGGCCCGTGACGAACCGATACACCCGCGGATCGAAGTTGCCGACGACGTCCTGGCCGTAGTGGCGAACGAGCGAGCGCAACTCGGCCTGCTTGTCGCCGTCGGACATCGCGTGCAGCCGGCGCGACAGGTCCCGCCACCGGTCGGCGGAGTGCCCGTTGCCGCGCGATGCCTCGAGCCGCCGGATCTCGCAGAACGCGACGTCGTTGAGCACGTATTCCAGCGACGCATCCCCGCCGATTCTGGCGGCGTCGACCCGGCGCGCGACGACGCGGCGTTCGACCTCAGCGAGCAGCCGTTCGCGGTCGGCGTTGAACCGCTCTAGCCGGTTCTCGGCTTCCCGGACGGGTCGGTCCGCGCCCATAGGGGGGTCATATCACGCACGTTCACGAGCGGATCTCTCGGTAGGCTCTTGCGTCGCAAAATCGGGTATGCTGATGATTACTCAAGCGGAGCGGGCGTCGGCCAGTCGACGCTCGGCGGTCGGTGGATCGAGGGACTAGCGACACGGGTCGCGGGTCTAGTTGGACGATTCATCGCCGGACCCGGTGCGAGTGAAGATGTCTACGACCAAGCGTCCAGCGGCAAGAGCTAGCGCCAAGGCGAAAGAGCCGGCACCAAAGGCCGGGCGGAGCTCTGCGTCCGCGGCGAAACCGCCGAGGTCGCGCAGCAAGGCGGCCAAGGTCGAGGCAGCTCCGCCGCCCGTCCGCCCCTCGTACACGCTCGACGGTCCGGTGCCACCCGAGGGCAAGGGCCTGCCCCCGAAGGTCGGGGCGCTGCTCGGGATCGGCCAGAAGCAGCTCGGGATCAAGACGTTCCGCCCGGGTCAGGCCGAGGCGTTCGAGCATTTGCTCGAGGGCGAAGATCTGCTCGCGGTGATGCCGACCGGCAGCGGCAAGTCTCTGCTCTATCAGTTGCCGTCGCTCGATCCTGCCCGGCGTCACCGTCGTGGTCAGCCCGCTGATCGCGCTGATCAAGGATCAGCTCGACAAGATGGTCGCGAAGGGCGTGACCGCCTGCAAGATCGACTCGACGCTGACCGTGAAGCAGCGCCGCGAAGTCGACGCGCTGATCCGCTCGCCCGGCGGCAAGCTGCTGTTGACGACGCCGGAGCGCATGGCCGATCCGGACTTCCGCGTGTTCCTTCGCGAGGCGTCGAGCGGAGTCGGCGTGTCGCGGTTCGTCGTCGACGAAGCCCACTGCGTGTCGCAATGGGGCCACGACTTCCGGCCGGCGTACTTGTCGCTGCGCAAGGCGATCGAAGAGGTCGGTAATCCACCGGTGCTCGCGACGACCGCGACCGCGCCGCCTCACGTCCGCGATGACATCCTGTTCCAGCTCGGGCTCGAGAAGGCGACGATCGTCACGACGACGTTCGATCGCCCGAACCTGCACTACGAGGTCATCAGCTTCGACGGCGACGACGAGAAGATGAAGACGCTCGTCACGTTGCTCAAGAAGTTGCCGCGGCCCGGCATCGTCTACTGCGCGACGGTCAAGAAGGTCGAAGATCTCTACGAGCAGCTGACGCGGTGGGGCATCCCGGTCGGTCGCTATCACGGCCGGATGAACAAGGGCGAGCGCGACAGCTCGCAGCAGGCGTTCATGGACGGCTCCGACGTCGTGATGGTCGCGACCAACGCGTTCGGCCTCGGCGTCGACAAGTCGAACATCCGCAACGTGCTGCACTATCACGTGCCCGGCTCGCTCGAGGCGTACGCGCAAGAAGCGGGTCGCGGTGGTCGCGACGGCAAGCCGGCGCGCTGCGTGCTGCTGTTCTCGCCCGACGACGTCGCGATCCAGGAGTACTTCCTGCAAGGCACGTATCCGACGAAGCGCCAGGTCCGCCAGGTGTTCGACGCGCTCGCGGTGTTCAACGCGCGCAAGGGGACTCTGCCCGAGGACAGCCAGCCGAACGTCGCGAACCTCGCGCTCGGCTCGGGGGTCGGCCAGCAACGCACGCGCACCGTGCTGTCGCTGCTCAAGGACGAGAAGTTCATCACCGAGACCGACGGGTTGTTCCAGATCGCCGACCCGCCTCCCGACATGCAAGAGCTGATGGAGCGCGCGCGATCGTACGAGGCGCGCCGGATCGCCGATCGCCAGCGGCTCGATGCCCTGCTCGGCTACGTCAAGGAGCCGGACTGTCGCAACGCGGCGATCCTCGAATACCTGGGCGAGCCGAAAGCGCCACGCTGTGGCCGCTGTGACAACTGTCTGCGGTCGCGCGAGGCGGCGCTCGCGGCATCGACCCAGGCGCAGCGGCTCGGCGCTTCGCTGGTGCGCGAGCTCGACGACGACGCGGTCGAGCTCCCGAAGCCGCGGCGCGAGATCAAAGCGCGCGTCGTGCGCATCGACCAGCCGGTGCCCGCGCCGGTGACCACCGCCGCCGGCTCGGGACCGACGGTCGCGGCAGCGCCCGCTGCGGCATCGCCCCCCGCTGCGGCGCCGACCGTGATGCGACGCTCGAAGGTCGCGGCCGCGCCGCCGCCGGTCGCCAAGCCAGCCCCGAGCCTCGGAGCGAAGTCGGAGACTGGCACGCCAGTCGCGAAGAAGCCAACGCCGGCGCGAGACGAGATCGACGACGACGATGACGACGATCTCGACGACGACGAGGATGATGAGGACGAGGACGGCGAGCTGGTCGATGGGGAGGACGACGATGACGATGACCTCGACGATGATGATGATGACGACGATGATGACGATGACGATGACGATGACGACGACGATGATGATGACGACGACGCGGACGATTTCGGTAAGACCGCGCAACAGCTAGCGGACGAGGGCATCGAAGGCTCGGGGCAGGTCACCGTCCTCGCCCGTAAACGCCTGCCGAAGCCGCCCAAGGTCCGGCCGGAGCGCCCGATCGACGCCCAATCAGCGAGCGCGGCCGAAGCGCGACGGCGCCGGCGGCGGCGCCGGCGGAAACGGCGCGCGATGTTGCCGCCGAAGAGCGCGTTCACCACGCCGGTGATGTCGACCGCGGCGCCGATCCCGGAAGCGCAGCCGCGACGCGGCGGAGGCGGCGGTCCGGTCATCGAGTATGTGCGCGGGCCCATGCGGATCGCGATGGCGCCGGTGGCCTCGGCGAACCCGAACGATGCCGGCGTCGGCAGGCGGCGCGGCGGGCCCAAGAAACGCCGCTGGGATCGCGGCGGGGGCAGTTACTCGGGCGGCGGTGGTGGCGGCGGTCGGCCGTGGCAAGGCGACAATCGGCCACAAGGCGCGGCGCCGCCAAGCAGCAACGGCAACGGCGAGCAGCGGCCCTGGCAGGCGGCCGCGAATGGCCCCAACGGTGAGGACGGCGAGCCGAGGCGTCGTCGGCGGCGGCGGCGGCGGCGCAACGGCAACGGCGTGGCCCTGGCGAACGCGCCGGGACAGCCGCCCGCGTTGCAAGGTGGAGAGCCGGTCGCGTTCTTTCAGCCGACGTCGAGCGAGCCGCCGGGACCGCAGCTTGGCCCGGATGGCCAGCCGCTGCGCAAGCGTCGTCGGCGTCGCCGGCGTGGTCGCGGCGGTCGCAATCGCGAGTGGCGCGCCGGTGGCCCGGGCGGTGGCGCCGAAGGCGGTGGCCCCGAGGGCGGTGGCGGTGGGCCGCCTCCCGCAGCGGAGTGAGAAATTGATCAATTGATCAATTGATCAATTGATCAATTGATCAACAGGCAACAGGCAACAGGCAATTGAAGGTGCGGGCTGCGCGGCGGTTGTCGTACGGAGCCTGGCGATCAGAAGACAGGGACCGGGAGCCGAGCATCCGACCTCCCTGGGTCGACTGCCGATCGTCACCGGGTCTTCTCCGGACGACCGCCGCGAAGCGCCGCTCCGCCGATGCCCCCGGCGGGCAGCGGCGCCCTGTTCCCTGTTTTCTGATCGTCAGGTTCTGCGCGTTCCGTACAACAACCCGCCGCGCTAGCGGCGCTCCGCCATTGCCCGTTGCCTGTTGCCTGTTGATCCATTGATCAATTTCCGAACTCCCTCGACGTAACCTCTTTCCCCAAGTAGCCTTAGCTGTGCTCGATTGGCTCGGTTCCGTTCGTATCCGCGCGCAACGCGAAGGTCGCGTCGAGCTCGCGCTGACGCGCGCGACCGGGTGGACCGGTTGGGCCATCGCCGCGGCCGGCGTGCGGGTCGTGCTGGTCGGTGGCCTGATGGCTCACGCGCTCGGGATCGTCATGCTGTTCCTCGGCGTGCTGCTCGGGACGCTGCGCCGCCGGCTCGTGTTCGATCGCGACGCTGGGCTGATGCGCAGCGAGCAGCGCATCCTAGGCATTCGCCGGCGCGCTGCCGTGCCGTTGTTCCACCTGCGTGCGGTCGTCGTCGAGGCGCGCGCCGGAGGCATGTACGTCGCTTACGTCGAGCGCCGGATCGGCGGCTCGATCCATCTCGACGAGGCGCGCAAGCCGGCGCCGCTGCTCGCGCTGGCCGAAGCGATCGCCGAAGTGGCGGAGCTCCGCCTCGTTTACGACGCTACGACGCGCGTCGCCGATCAGCACGGCTGATTGCGGGCGATCTAGCTCGCTGCACGGCTCCGAGATTTGCTACCGTTCGCGGCGGATGCGCCGGATCTGGGTCTTGTTGCTCTGCGCCGCGTGCAAGAACGACGGCTCGGCGGCTCCCACCGAAAAGCCGACGCCGCCGCGCAAGATGGCCGGCGTCGAGCCTAACAACTTCAAGTGCGACAGCATCGCTAAGCCCGACGTGCTCGGGCAGCTGCTCGGTGGCGTCGCTCACCCGATGGACTCGGGCTCGGCGATCCCGGCCGGCGTGCCGCATCCGTGCGCGTACCTCATCGACACCCAGCCGCAAGAAGTGTGGACGTTCGACTTCGACTGCCGCGATGGCTACAAACAACGCGCCGATGCGTTGTTCGAGCAGTATCGCAACGACAGCTCGGCGATGGTCGGCGAGTACAATCGGCTCGCCGATGCCGGGGGGATCAAACCGAACGACGCCGGCGTCGTCAGTCGCCCGCCCGACGTCGCCGCCGAGGTCGCGGTCGGCGCGAAAGGCCTCGACCATCACGGCCAGGGGCTGATCTTCATCGACGACGACGCGCCGTGCTACGTGCGCGTGATCGGGCCCGACGCCGCCAAGCGACTCGCTCTCGCCCAGCTGATCGCGAAGAACCTGACGTTCGAGAACGCGCCGATGTCTCCGCGTCCGATCAAGTGAGCTGACATGAGGCCGGCGTGGCTCGTCGCGTTGCTCGCGCTGGCCGAGGCGCGATGAGCGAGACCCGGGCGCTGATCAGGCTCGCGATCCCACTCGCAGCGCAGCAAGTCGGGTTCCAGCTCATGGGCGCGGTCGACACCGCCTTGCTGGGCCGCTACAGCGACGCAGCGCTCGCCGGATCCGGCATCGGCAACACCCTGCTGTTCGCGGTGATCTCGGTCGGGATGGGCATCGTGATGGGCCTCGACACCGTGATCCCGCAAGCGGTCGGCGGCGGTCGGCGCGCGGATGCCCGACGCGCCCTCGGCGCGGGCCTGCGCCTCGCGTTGCTCATGGGGCTCGTCTCGACGTTGTTGGTCCTGCTGTCGCCGATGCTGCTCACCGCGGCGAGCGTCCCGGCCGATGTCGTCACCGAGGCGCGGGTCTACACGTTCGCGCGCGCGATCGGCATCACCCCGTTCCTCGCGACGATCGCGATCCGGCCCTACCTCGCGGCGTACGATCGAACCCGCGCGCTCGTCATCGCGACCGCCGTCGGCAACGTCGTCAATGCGCTCTTCGATCTCGTGCTGATCTTCGGCGTGCCAGCGCTCGGCATCCCGCGTCTCGGCGTGCTCGGGGCAGCGATCGCGACCGTGGCGGTGCAAGTCGTGATGCTCGCGGTCTACCTGATCGCGGTGCGCGACATCGACGGTCACGAGCCGCGCCCGGTCTCGACCACCGCCGATCTCAAACAGATCGTGCACTACGGCCTGCCCGTCGGCGGTCAGCTGTTCGCCGAGATCGGTGTGTTCACGCTCGCGACCGTGCTCGCCGCGCACATGGGCAAGCTCCCGGTCGCCGCTCACAGCATCGCGCTCAACCTCGCGAGCTTCACGTTTTCGTTCGCGCTCGGGTTGGGCGCGGCGACGTCGGTGCGCGTCGGCCAAGCCGTCGGCGCTGGCGACCTGGCGTTGGCTCGTCGCCGCGGCGAGCGTGGCTTGGGGCTCGGGCTCGGCGTGATGGCGTGCTGCGCGACCGCGTTCGTCGTGGCACCAGCTGCACTCGCGAGCATCTACACGAGCGATCGCGCGGTGATCGCCGCGACGATCCCGCTGCTCCAGATCGCGGCGCTATTCCAGCTGTCCGACGGGACGCAAGCGATCGCCTCGGGGGCGTTGCGCGGCCGGGGCCTGACGCGCACGACGTTCGCCGCGAATGTCGTTGGTCACTACGTCGTCGGGCTGCCGCTCGCACTCGCGCTGGGCTTCGGCGCCGCGATGGGCGCGCCCGGGCTGTGGTGGGGCCTGTCCGCGGGCCTGACCGCGACCGCGCTGTATCTCGTGATCGCGTTCTTCAGAAGTACGAGCCGAAACCCGCGATGAAGTGCGGCACGCCGGCGGGGCTGCCCGGCACCGCATCGAACGGGAACGCGAGGTCGAAGCGCCAGAGGTCGCGCGAGGTCTGCGGGATCAGAAACCGCAGCCCGAAGCCGGCGTCCTGGTGCAGCTGCATGTCGCCGAACGAATTCGCGGCGCCGCCGACCTCGTAGAACGCGACGCCGCCGATCCGGAACACCCAAAACGGCAACGGCATCGAGCGCACCTCGAGCAGCCCGGTGAGTCGGCGCTGGCCGATGAACTCGCTGATCGGATAGCCGCGCAACCCGCTGTCCGAGCCGATCGCATAGAACGCGTTCTGCGTGTCGTGCCAACGCGTGTCGAGCTCGCCCTGCGCGACGACGCGAAGGTAGCGATAGATCGGCGTGCCGACCCGTAGCGCGACATCCGCGGTGTTGTCGATCGTCGTGCCGTCCTGGAACCGCATCGAGATGCCGGCCGACGGCCGGATGAAGCCCTCGCGGCACCACGGGAAAGTCCACCCCGCGCTCGCGCTCGGCTTGACGAAGTTGTAGGTCGACCCGAGCCACTGCAGACCCTTCGCGAGGGAGACGTCGAGGTCGGGTCCGTCCTTGAGATCCTCGACGAGATCGTACGTGCCGACGTCGTGCAGCATCCGATAGCGCGGCATGAACAGCGTGTATTCGATGTAGGGCGTCGACGTCACCTCCGAGCGCGGGAACACGTCGCGCTCGAAGTCGGCGAGCTGTTGCGGCGTGCCCGGAAAGTCTGCGAGCGCCGACGGGCGCTGGCTCGTCACGGTCTGACCGATCGCGACCTGGCTCTTGATCTTCGTACCCCACTGGCGGACGACGTTGACGTTCGCCGACCACACCTTGAGCCGGTACTCGTACGGCAACATGTCGTTACCCGGTGTGTTCGGATCGTCGTACGTGCGCAGCCCGGCGGGCATCAACGGCGCCATGCCACCGAACGATCGCGCGACGCCGAAGTTGTGGCTGAACGATGCGCCGGCGCCCCACTCGCTCGCTAACGACCACAGCGGCAGCGCGAGCGCGACCGCGCTGCTCGATCCCTCGGAGTGAAACTTGTGGGCGTCCTCCAAGCCGACCGGATCTCCGGGTGCGACGGCGTGGCGGGTCAAGATGTCGGAGACGCTCGCCGACAGCGTGAGGTGAGAGCCGAACAGGTTCTTGTCGATGAACTGCGGACCGACCGCGATCGAGCCCTCATCCATCGAGATCGCCGCAGCGACCAAGTTGCGCTGGCCGAGGAAGTTGTTCTCCGACAGCGAGATCGCCAGGTTCGTCAACCTCGTCCTGCCGAACACGTCCTGCGCGGTGTACTGGGTGTTGAGTCGCAAGCTCCACACGTCGCGCGTGACGACGAGCAGGGTCACGCGACCGGGTGTCGGCGATTTCACCGGGATCAACGCGATCACGCTGGAGTACAGCGGGTCGCGCAACCGGCGGCCGCTCTCTTCGACCCGCGCTTGGTCCCAGACTTCGCCGACGTTGATCGTCAGCTCGTCGCGGATCGCGAACTCGCGCGTCGTGTAGTGGAGGTGATTGGAGGTCCACTTTGCCGCTCCGCACAGCGAAGGCCACCACGCATCGCCACAGCCCTCCGGGAACACGTTCTCGTTGAAGACCTCGATCCGATCGATCGTCTTACCCCACGGCTCGGGGTCGGGCTCGAGATGGCGAGCGCGCAACGCGCGATCGAGCGACTGCTTCTCGAGCCCGCCGTAGGTCTCGACCCAGTTGCAGCTCGGGTCGTGGGCGAGGCACGCGGCCTCGGCGGCGCCGCGGTCGGCGGCGGCGAGCGGCGGTGACGGCGGTGGCACGCGGGGCACGTCGGCGCGCGCGGACAGGCTCCGCATGACCAGCGCTACGCAGCCGAGCCAGTACCGAGGCACTGGTTACGACTCTACGATCGTCACGGCACGAGCCCCCACGTCACGCGCGGTTGTTTTCCAAGATCGTGCACGAGTGTGACACGCGCGACGCCGGCGGCTTCGAGCCGCGTCCGCACCGCATCGGCCTGATCGAAGCCGTGCTCGAGGGCGATCGCGCCGCCGGGCGCGAGGTGCGCGCGCGCCGCGTTCGCGATCCGGTCGTAGAACGCGAGTCCGTCCGCCCCGCCGTCGAGCGCGATCCTCGGCTCGCGACGAACCTCCGCGTCGAGCGTATCGATCACCGCCGAAGCGATGTAAGGCGGGTTCGCGACGATCAGATCGAAGCGCTCGCCGGCGACCGGCGCGAATAGATCGCCGACGCGAACGTCGACCCGGTCCAGCACGCCGTTGCGCTCCGCGTTGCGGCGCGCGATCGCGGCGGCATCACGCGAGACCTCGGTCGCGATCACGCGTGCCGCGGGGAGCTCGCGAGCGAGGCTGATCGCGACCGCGCCCGAGCCGGTGCACAGGTCGAGCACGGTACATGGCGCCGCGCGATCGGCGCGGGTCGCACGCGCGACCTCGATCAACGTCTCGGTGTCAGGTCGCGGCACGAGCACCGAGCGGTCGATCCAGAACGGCAAGCCCCACAGCTCGTGCTCGCCGACGAGATACGCGACCGGATCGCCGGCGAGGCGCTTCTTGATCAGCTCGCGATATCCGGCGAGCTCGGCCTCGCCGAGCGGCTTATCGAACGACGTATAGAGCTGGACGCGCGAGCAGCCGAGCACGTGGGCGAGCAGGATCTGCGCTTCGAGCCGCGCCGACGAGATCCCGGCGGTGGCGAACTTCTGCGTGGTCCAGTCGAGAACGGCGAGCGTGGTCCAGACCACGCGATGCGTATAGCATCTTCCCGTCCGGTCAGCCGATCACCACGACGTCGGCGTGGTTGATCCCGGTCGGGCCGGTGAGGATCAGCGCGCCGACCGCCGCCAGCGCCGTCCCCGCGTCGCGCCTCGCGAGCGCGACCGCGGGATCGATCCCGGCCGCGGCGATCGCATCCCAGGTCCCGCCGTCGACGTACCCACCGGCCGGGGTCGGCCGAGACTGCGGCGGCGGACCGTCCGTGCCATCGCTGCCGGCGACGAACGCCGCGCGCGACGTGTCGCGCAGCTGACGCGCGAGCTCGAGCGCGAGCTGTTGGGCTCGACCGCCTTCGCCGTGACCGGCGTGCACCTGCACGGTCGGCTCGCCCCATGCGACGCAAATGCCCGAGGTCGCCGCGAGCGCTCGCGCGACGTCTACCACATCGCCGACCGCGGGATCCGATCGAAGGCTGGCGCCCGGCAGTGCGGCGACGATCGCCTCCGCGAACGCGCGGATCGGAAGGATCACCTCGGCGTGATCACCGGCGCGATGCGCGACCGTCGGCGCCGAACCGATGACGTCGATCGAGTCGCCGATGACATCGCTGACCGCGAGCGTCACGATCGGTGCGGTGCATAGCCGCGCGAGCTTGCCGCCCTTGATCGCCGACCGCGCAATGCGAGCCGCGTTGACGACGTCGATCGGCGCGCCGGCGGCGACGAGCATCGCGACCTCGCTCGTCAGCCGGTCGAGCGTCACGCCCTCGGCAGGCCGTTCGATCAGCGCCGACGCACCGCCCGACACGAGCGCGACCACCACGTCGTCGCGCCGCGCCGAACGCATCAGCTCGATCGCGGCGTCGCCGGCCGCGAGGCTGCGGTCGTCGGGAACGGGATGCGCCGACACGAGCGTGCGCCATCCCGAGGGCAGATGAGCGGCGGGCGGAAACGGGGCGATCGCCAGGCCGCGGTGGGTCACGCCGACGCCGCGCGCCATCGCATACGCGGCCTTGCCGATCGCGAGCGCGACCGTCGGACGCAAGCCGAGCCGCGCGATCGCCGCCGCGACGTGAGGCGCGGGATCGCAGGCGACGATCGCGGCGCGAAACGCCGCTTCGCATCGCGCTCGCTCGATCACGACCGCGCCGCGAGCACGGCGTTGATCCGATCGATGCCGACGTCGAGCCGCGCTTGATCGACCCCGGTGAAGCACAGCCGCGCATGCGCCGGCCACTCGCCGAACGCCCAGCCCGGCGCGAGCAGCACGCCGGCCGCCGCGATCCGCTCGAGCACCGCCATGCAGTCGGCGCCCCAGCGCGAGAAATCGACCCACAGATACGCGCCGCCGGGCGGTAACGCCGCCGGTGCCTGCAGGCGCGCACGCGCTCGATCGCGCGCGGTGCGATAGGTCTCGCGCGCCGCCGCGACCCAGGCATCGCCGCCGGTCAGTGCGCCGAACGCCGCGCGCTGCATCGCGACCGGCACGTTGAACACGCTGTGGTTCGCGAGCTTGCGGATCGTCGCGATCGCCGCCTCGGGCCCGACGGCGTAACCGACGCGCAGCCCGGCCTGCGCGTAGCTCTTCGCGAACGAGTACACGCTGATCGTGCGCTCCGGCACGAGCGGCGCGATCGAGGCGTGCGCCAGCTCGTAGCCGTACAGCTCGTAGACTTCGTCCGCGAAGATCCACAGGCCGGCGCGCTCGGCGACTCGTGCGATCGCGGCGAGCTCGGCGGGCGAGCGCATCACACCATCGGGGTTATTCGGAGTCGCGAAGTAGATCGCGGTCGTGCGCGACGTGATCGCCCGCTCGAGCGCATGTTCGAGCGCGTCACCCCAAGCGGCGACCTCGACCGGCACGACGCCGCGCCCGAGCGCGATCCCGCGGATCAGCGGCCAATGGGGGCCGAGCAGGACGAGCTCGTCGCCTGGATCGCACAGCGCCTGCACCGCGCACGACAACGCGTGGGTCGTGCCCGCGGTGACCTGGACGCCGGCCGGCGTCGTCGCGATGCCGTTGTCGCGGGCCAGCTTCGCGATGATCGCGTCGACCAGCGGCGCCCAGCCACCCGGCGCCCCGTACGCGTAGAGCTCGGCGGGCGCGAGCTCGCGCCAGTCGATGTGGTCGAGCGCGATCGGCGGGGCGAGATAGGTGTCGCCGATCTGCAGAGGGATGATGTCGCCGGTGAATCGGGCGAGATGCTCGCGCAGTCGCGCGAAGATCGACGCCGGTACGGCATCGCCAGCCGCCGAGACCCGTGGAAATCGCGCCACGAGTCGAGAGTAGCGTTAAGCCGCCTCGCGCGGGGCTGTGACGCGAGCACGCCGTCGGCGATCCGATGCGCGTTCGGTGTTGCCAGTTTCGCGAGGCGTCGCTACCGTCAGCGGCAGTGCTAGAGCTGCCCGCCGCAGAGCTTGTCCGGCCGCGCCGGCGCCCGCTCGGCTTCGAGCTCGTGCTGGTCGCGATCGTCTCGCTCGCGGTGCTCGTACCCGGGATCTGGAAGTACTCGCTCGTCGATCCGTGGGAGACCCACTATGGCGAGGTCGCGCGGCGGATGTTGCAGGACCACGACTGGGTCCACACCGACTGGCAGAACGAAGGGTTCCGGTCCAAGCCGGTGCTCACGTTCTGGATGATGGCCGCGTCGATGAAGACGGTGGGGCTCGCCGACAACGGCGGCTACTCCGGCGAGATGGAGCACGACGCGCGGACGATGATCGCGATCCGGCTGCCGTTCATCCTCTCCGCGGTGCTCGGGCTGATGGCGATGTGGTGGATGCTCGCGCGGCTGATCAGTCGGCGCCTCGCCTGGCTCGCGTTGCTCGTCGTCGGCTCGACCCCCTTCTTCTGCTTGATAGCGCGCCAAGGCATCCCGGACATGCCGCTGACCGCGTGCGTGATCGGCGCGATCTCGTTGTTCATCATGGCGATCGAAGACGGCGACGAGCCGCTGTCGCCGGTCTGGCGATTGCGGCTTCCCGGCCATCGCCAGCTCGCGCTCGATGCGCGCCACGGGCTGTTCATCGTCGCCGGCGGGTTCGTCGTGGTGCAGGCGGTCTACTACGCGATCTACTTCACGGTTTCGCCGAGACTCGCGTTGATGTATCCGCTGAACCCGGCGGTCGTCTTGCCGCTCGTGATGTTCGGCAGCTTGTTCGCCCTGTGGCGCGACGGCTGGCTGATCGTCCGGCTGCCGTTCATCGCGCTCGGTGGCGTGATCGCCGCGTTACGCAGGCGCGAGCTACCCGAGATCGATCCGAGCGCGACGCGTTGGCGGCGGATCATCGACGGCTACCTCGTGCCGTGGGAGCGCGACTCGATCGATCGCTATGTCGTGCGCGGCCTGACGTTCCCGATCGCGTGGGCGAACGGTGAGGGTTGGACCAAGACCGATGCGATCGCCGACCACGTCCTGCAGATGAAGCCGATCACGACGATGCGCCAGGTCTACATGCTGTGGTGCTACGCGATCCTCGGCGTCAGCGTGCTCGCGAAGGGCCCGCCCGGGCTCACCGTCGTCGCCGGCGTCGGCTTGTTCTACGTCTTGCTGTTCAACAAGTGGCGCGCGTTTTACGACGGCGCGTTCGAGCTCAAGCGCGGGCTGATCCTGCTCGTGGTCGTCGCGTTCCCTTGGCACTTCGCGATGTACCTCAAGGACGGCGCGGCGTTCGTCGACGAGTACCTGTTCACGCACATCCTCAATCGCGCCGCCGCCGACCCCGACAAGTCCCTCGGCACGTTCGAGTATTACACCTCGCAGATCGGCCACGGCATGTGGCTGTGGGCCGCGCTGCTGCCGGTCGCGCTCGCCCGCGGGCTCACCGCCGCCCGCACCGACACGCGCGAAGGTCGCGTGCGCTTTCTCGTCGCGCTGTGGGCGATCTGCGGCTTTGCCTTGTTCGGGCTCGTCCAGACCAAGTTCCATCACTACATCCTGCCCATGGTGCCGGCGCTCGGCATCCTCGTCGCGTTCTTCCTCGATGATCTGTGGACCGGTCGCGCGCGCCTGCACCCGCTGTACGCCGCGCTCGCGATCGGCGATCGTACTCTTGATCTGTCGCGATCTGATGTGGGAGCCCGAGCGCTGGATCGAGATGTTCGTGTTCCGCTACGATCGGCCGTGGCCGGCCGGCGAGCCCTACGTGATCGATGTCAGCGACGGCATCCTCGCGTTGGGCCTGTGCGCGGTCGGTGCGTTGCTGATCGCCGCGCTGCCGTGGCGCCGGTTCGCGGTCGCGATGCTCGCGGCGTCCGGGCTCGCGATCTGCCTGTGGTGTCTCCAGGTCTACATGCCGATCGCCGGCAAGCATTGGGGCATGCGCGACGCGATCCACGCCTACTACGCCCAGCGCACGGTCTACGGCGAGAAGCTCGTGTACTTCGGGGCCGGCGAGCTCGCCGACGATTGGGCGGAGGTCGGCAAGTCGGGCGAAGGCCCGACGCGCAGCGCCGCCGAAGGCGGGGCGGAGGTAGCCGACCGGTGGTCGTTCGACACGTTCATCCCCGACAACTTGCAGATCGGTCAGCCGATGACGATCACGGTCGACGTCAACAAGGCGACCGAGCAAGACGAGCGGGTGATGGAGCAGGAGGTCGAGATGGTCGGCGCGGTCACCGCGATCGGCGATCACACGGTCACGGTCACGCTACCGAAGGCCGAGCGCGCCAAGCTCCGGCCGTTGATCAGGCGCGGCACCGTCATCGAGCACCCCGCGTTCCCGCTGCGCTGGATCTCGCGCGCGACGCTCCAGGTCTTGGTCCGGCGCGGCCGGCCACCGATCCACGAGGTCGAGGCCGATCGCTTGATCGCGTGGCAGCTGTACTGGCGCGGCGAGAACTTCTGGTCGGGCGACGAGATCTGGGGATGGCTGCCGGAGCAGCACACCGCGCTGGTCAAGACCGACAACGTCGAGTTCCTCAAGTACCTGAACGATCGCCACATCTCGCCGCTCGGTCGCCGCGTGTTCTTGATCAGCGAGGCCGGACGGGCACAAAGCGTGAAATCGATGTTGCCGACGCAGCGCGCGCGCGACAGCTTTGAGGTGATCGACACGACGAGCAACAAGTTCGCGATCGTCGCGTTCTACCTGTAGCCCGTTCGGGTAGGCCTGTGTGCGCACGATTCGGTGAAACCGGGCTCGGCCGACCGTATCGAAGTTGGGGCCTGCCCCGGACGGCAGCGTCGCCGAATGGCGATGCGGTTCGACAGGGCGTTAGATCGATGGTTCAGCTGGCACGTGGAATGTTGATGCTATCCTCAGCCGTTAGCAGCCGGAACTAGCGGGAAAATGGCGCAACCTCTCGACACGTCCGCCGATACCTCTGCCATCCACAGGCTGCTCGGGCGGGCCCGGTTGCGGATCCGCAGCCAATGGGCGCTCGAGGGCGCCACCACCGCGGCGATCCTCGCGGCCGCCGTCGCGCTCGTCGCGATCTTTCTGGTCCGCGTCGAGGTGATCTCGACTCCCGCGGCGATCGGCGTCTTGCTCGTCGCGCTCGGCATCGTCGTCGGCGGCGCCGTGCTCGCCGCGAGCCGCAAGCTCGACGACGAGCTCGTCGCGCGCCGCATCGACCGTGCGTCGAACCTCGCGGATCGGCTGTCGACCGCGATCGCCTTCTCGCGCCTACCGAGCGAGCCCGGGGCCGACTCCGACGAGACCAGCCGCGACTTGATGAATGCGGCGATCCGCGATGGCGTTCGCGCCGCCGACAAGGCCGATGTCGCCGCCGCCACACCGTTCGTCGCGCCGACCGACCTGCGCGCGGCGCTCGGCTTCATCGCGGTCTCGGCGCTCGCCGCCGGTCTGATGCTGCCGCGGCCGGACCGCTCGCCGCACATGTATCGCGCGACCCCGGATCACGCGCCGCCGGGCGCGGACGTCGTGCTCGAGGGCGTCCATCTCGGCGCTCGGGTCAAGCCGAAGCTCGCGCTCGGTGCTCGCACGATCGAGGTCACGAGCTGGGACGACGACACGGTGCACGCGATCATCCCGGCGAACGCGCCGTTGGGCGACACCACGCTGGTCGCGACGATCGGCGAGCGAGCGGTCGAGCCCGTCAAGTTCACGGTCGTCGATCCGAGAGACTCGACGTTTCACAAGAAGGACGCGGTCGAGATCGAGCCCGACGAGCGCGCTTACATCGAGTCGATCGTCGCCGAGCTTCACAACGTCGCGCAGCGCGACAAGGTGCCGGAGCTCGAAGACTTCGCAAAGAAGGTCGAGCAGCTGCTCAAACAGGCCGAGAACGGCGAGATCACGAAGGAGAAGATGCTGCAGGCGCTCGCACAAGCCGAGGACGCGCTCAACAAGCAAGCGGAGCCGAATCAACCCGAGGTCGACAAGAAGCTCGGCGAGATGGGCCAAGAGCTGAAGCAAGACGCGCTGACCAAGCCCCTCGGCGAGGCCCTGCAGAAGAAGGACCTCGAGAAGGCCAAGCAGGAGCTCGAGAAGCTCGCCGAGAAGCTCGATCAGAAAGAGCTAACCGACCAGCAGAAACAGGAGCTCGGCAAGAAGCTCGACGACGTCGCCAAGCAGATGGAGAAGCAGGACAAGCAGCAGGACGACAAGCACGACCAACAAGCCGACAAGCTGCGCGACGAGATCCGCCGCCTCGAAGAGCAGAAAGACAAAGCCAAGAACGAGCGCGAGCGCCAGGACACCGAGCGTCGGCTCGACGACAAGCGCGAGGAGCTGAAGAAGCTCGAAAAAGACCAGCAGGACAAGGACCAGTCCGACGAGCGGCGCGCGCTCAAGCGCCTGTCGCAAGACATGGAGAAGGCCGCCGAGAATCTGCAGAAGCCGGACAAGGGCCAGAAAAAAGACCCGAACGACCAGGACGGCCAGGACCAACGCGACCGGCAGGCGTCGCAGAAGCTCAAGGACGCCGCGCGCGAGACCGGCCGCGTCGATCAGGATCAGCGCCGGCAGGCGACCCAGCGAAAGATGTCGTCGCAGATGGACGATCTGCGCGAGGCGCTACGGCGTGCGAAGCAAAAGGGTAACAAGGGGCCGCAGGATCCGTTCAACCGCCAAGGCAAGAACCAGGACTTCGCGTCGCGCGCGCGCGGCGGCAAGGGCAACGGTGGCGCGTGGAAGCCTGGCCAGGGCAACCGTGGCCAAGGTCCCGGGCAAGGTCTCGGCCAAGACGGCCAGGGCGGGCAAGGCTCGGACCATCAAGGCGGTGGCTCGGGCGGCGATTCGTGGGGCACCGAGCACGACCCGAACCTGACCGGCGATCCGACGCAGGAGTCCGGCAACCAGAAGGACGAAGCCGTCTCCGGCAAGCAAGGCGATCAAGGCGGCTCGATCCGCGAGACGATCCTCGCCGCCGCGCACAAGGGCTTTGCCTCGGTCGGTTACAAGAAGGTCTACGCCGACTACGACCAGATCGTCGAAGAGGTGATGCGAAACGAGAAGCTACCCGCGAGCTACAAGTACTACGTCAAGCGTTACTTCGCGAAGATCCACCCGAGCATGGCGTCAGCGCCAGCTCCTGACACGCAGCCGGAGACCCCGAAGCCATGAGCACCGCCGCCGCCGCGAACGTCGAATCGACCGTCTCTGCTTTCACCGCCGATCTCGGCAAGCTGCGCGAAGAGATCGGCACGATGATCGTCGGTCAGGAGAAGATCGTCGAAGGTGTCCTGATGTGCCTGCTCGGCGGTGGTCACGCGCTGCTCGAGGGCGTACCCGGCCTCGGCAAGACGATGCTCGTGCGCACGCTCGCCGAAACGATCCACGCGACGTTCTCGCGCATCCAGTTCACACCCGATCTGATGCCGGCCGACATCGTCGGCACGAACGTCATCGTCGAAGATGCGCAGGGCAAGCGGTTCGAGTTCCAGAAGGGCCCGATCTTCGCGCACATCGTGCTCGCCGACGAGATCAACCGCGCGACGCCGAAGACCCAGTCGGCGCTGCTCGAAGCGATGAGCGAAGCGTCGGTCACGGTCGCGAAGCAGACCTACAAGCTCGAGAAGCCATTCTTCGTGCTCGCGACCCAGAACCCACTCGAGATGGAAGGCACCTACCCGCTTCCCGAGGCGCAGCTCGATCGGTTCTTCATGAAGCTCGTCGTCGATTACCCCGACAAGGCCTCGCTCCACACGATCATCGACCGCACCACGACCGACGACGTGCCGCAGCCCAAAGCGGTGATCGAGAGGTCCCGGATCATGGAGATGCGCGAGCTCGTCCGCAAGGTGCCACTCGCGCGGCAGATCCAGGACTACGCGGTGCGCGTCGTGCTCGCGACCCACCCGGAGAACCCCGAAGCGACGCCGTCGAGCAAGCACTACCTGCGCTACGGTGCGTCGCCGCGCGGGCTGCAGGCGATCATCCTCGCCGCGAAGATTCGCGCGCTGCTCGAAGGCCGTTACGCCGTCGCGATCGACGATATCCGCCACGTCGCCCCGGCCGCGCTTCGCCACCGGCTGATCCTCAACTTCGAAGGCGAAGCCGAGGGCGTCAAGGCCGACACGATCATCGCCGAGATCCTGAAGGCGACGAAGGAGACGTAGTGGTCGCGACCGCGAAGGCTGCGACCCGCGCGCCGAAGGCCCCTAAACAAGGGATGCCGAACCGCGCCGCGGATCGCTCGGCTCTGTTCGACGAGCGGTTCCTGAAGACGCTCGAGCACCTCCACATGGTCGCTCGCAAGGTGTTCGCGGGAAACCTGCGCGCCGAGCGCCGCACCCGCAAGGTCGGCTCGGGCATCGAGTTCGCCGATCACCGCACCTACGCGCGCGGCGACGACTTTCGCTACATCGATTGGAACCTGTACGGCCGGCTCGACAAGCTGCTGCTCCGGCTGTTCGAGGAAGAAGAAGACCTCCACATCTACATCCTCATCGACGTCTCGGATTCGATGGCGATCGGCCAGCCGCTGCCGAAGCTGCACTATGCGATGCAAGTCGGCGCGGCGCTCACGTACGTCGGGTTGGCGAACCTCGATCGCGTGGCGATCATCCCGTTCTCGGACCGCCTGATCGGCCGGCTCCCACCGTCGCGCGGCAAGAACCGGATCTTTCGCGTGTTCGACTTCTTGCGCAACGTAGAGCTCGGGGGCAAGACCGAGCTCGCCGAGTGCATGAAGCAGTTCGTCGCGCAGAACAAGCGGCGCGGCCTCGCGGTCGTGATCTCCGACTTCTACGACCCCGAGGGCTTCGAGCAGGGCCTCAACACGCTGCGCTATCACAAATTCGAGCCGTTCGTGCTCCAGGTCTACGACCAGCGCGAGGCCGCGCCGAAGCTCGCCGGCGACCTCGCGCTCGTCGATTGCGAGACCGGCGACACCCGAGAGGTGACGGTGTCGAAGTCGCTGCTCGAAGCCTACGAGGCCGAGCACGAGAAGTACTGCAAAGAGCTCGAGGCGTACTGCACGAAGTACGCGATGCCGTTCTTCCGCACGCACACCTCGATCCCGTTCGACGAGCTCGTGCTCAAGATCTTCCGCAGTGGCGGCTTCTTGCGATGAGCTTTCTGGGGCCGCTCCCGGCGACGTTGTTCGCGTACATCGCGGCGGGCGCTGCGGTGCTCGCGATCGGCGCGTACATCATCAAGATGCGGCGGCGCCGGTTCGAGGTGCCGTTCTCTCAGCTGTGGAAGCGCGTGCTCGAGCAGAAAGACGCGAACGCGCTGTGGAAGCAGCTGCGCCGGCTGATGTCCCTGCTGTTCATCCTGTTGATCCTCGGGCTCGTGTTGTTCGCGGCGCTCGATCCGACGCTCGGCTCGGTCTCGCACAAGGCGCGCAGTGTCGTGATCCTGGTCGACGCGTCGGCCTCGATGAAGGCGATGGACGGCGACAAGGCGGGCAAGCAAGCGCGGCTCGAGGTCGCGAAGGACCGCGCGAAGGCGCTGGTCGACTCGATGGGCGGCGGCGACCTCGCGATGGTGATGAAGGTCGATGGCCAGGCGACGCCAATGTCGCGGTTCTCGTCCGACGGGCCGATGCTCGACAAGGTCGTCGGCGGGATCGTCGCGAGCGACACACCGGCGGACCTACCGCGCGCGCTCGAGGCGGCCGCAGATGCGCTGCGCGACCGGCCGAATCCGTTGATCGTGTTGATCTCGGACGGCGCGTTTCCGGAAGCGCAGCTCGGGATGGTGAAGTGGGGAGCGGCGCCGCCGGACAAGACGGCCTCGGACTCGAAAGACTTGGCGACGATCGACCTGACCGGGATCGATGTCCGTTACATCCCGGTCGGGACGCGCAGTGACAACGTCGGCATCACCGCGTTCAACGTGCGCCGCTACATCGCGAACAAGGCGTCGTACGAGGTGTTCATCGAGATCCAGAACTTCGGGACCGAGCCCGCGCACCGCACGCTGACCTTGTCGAACGGCGAGACGGCGATCTCGGCGGGCACGAAGATCGATCTCGCGCCGGGCGAACGAATCCGGAAGATCTACGAAAAGCTACCGGCGGGCGACGGCGAGCTGCGCGCCGCGCTTCGGCCGGTCGAGGGCGCGGGCGGCTCCGACCCGTTCGCGCTCGACGACACCGCGTTCGCGCTGCTGCCGGCTCGCAAGAAGCAAAAAGTCCTGCTCGTGACCGAGGACAACTTGTTCCTCGAGGGCGCCGTCCTCGTATTCGACGACGTCGAGGAGTACAAGTACAAGCCTGCGGAGTACGCCGCGAAGCCGTCGATCGCCGACGGCATGGACGTCGTGATCTTCGACGACTACACGCCCGACGTGCTGCCGCCACCACCGGCCAATCTGTTGTTCTTCCATCCGACCGGTCCGCACTCGCCGATCGCGGTGCGCGGCGAGACCCTGCAACCGCACATCACCGAGATCGACGAAGGTCACCCGACGATGCGCTGGCTGACGCTGTCCGACATTTACATGGACAAGAGCGGCGTGTTCGCGCCCGACGCCAAGCTCGGCGAGTCGACGATCGCGACCTCGGTCACCGACCCGATCATCGCGGCGAAGCGCGACGGCAAGCGCAAGATCCTCGCGGTCGGGTTCTCGCTGCCCGCCGATGGCCGCGACAGCGCGACCGACCTCCCGCTGCGCGTCGCGTTCCCGATGTTCATCGTCAACACGCTCGATTGGTTCGCGGGTGACCAGGCCGACTTGTTGACGACGTATGCGACCGGCAAGCGCGAGCGGATCCCGCTCGACGGCGTCGTCGGCGCGACCGATGCCGAGGTCAAAGGCCCCGACGGCTCGATCACGCGTACGCCGGTGATCGACGGGCTCGCGACGTTCTACGGCTCGCGCGTCGGCTACTACGACGTCGTCGCGAAGGGGCCGGATGGCCACGCGATGGCGCAGATCCAGCTCGCCGCGAACCTCGCGTCGGCGACCGAGTCCGATATCGCGCCATCCACGGTGCTGTCGCTCGGCGGCAAGAAGCTCGAGCCGCCCGAGGCGTTCGCGATCACGCACAGCCAGAAGCTGTGGATCTATCTCGTGCTGCTCGCCGGCGGGTTGATCGTGCTCGAGTGGATCACCTATCACCGGAGGCTCACGGTGTGATGCGCAGCGCATGGAAAGCGCTGTTGCGTCCGGGGGCGCTGATCCGGCTCGGCCTCGCGGTGATCGCCGCGATCGCGATCTGGTTCGCGATCTCCGCGTGGATCGGCGACCGCACCGCGATCCCGGTCGAGGTCGGTGCGAAGCCGATCACCCTGCTCGCGCCGGACTGGCTGCACCTCATCGCGATCATCCCGGCGTTCTTCGTGCTGCGCGTGCTGTCGCTCACCGATCTGTCCGTCGCTGCAGCAAGTCGTCCAGGCGACGTTGCGCTCGCTCGTCATCGCCGGCCTCGCGATCGCACTCGCGCGCCCGTCGTGGATCACGAAGACGAACAAGGTGTCGACCGTCGTGTTGGTCGACGTCTCCGACTCGATCTCGGACAGGCAACTGTCTGCGGCCAAGGACTACGTCGACCAGATCGAGGCCCAGGAGAAAACCGGCGACGGCAACCTTCAGCTCATCACGTTCGCCGAGAAGCCGACCGCGGTGCGCAAGCCCGAAGGCCAGAAGCTGTCTGCGGCGATCGCGCGCCATGCCGGCGCCGGCGCCGGCACCGATATCCAGGCGGCGATGCAGCTCGCGTACGGCCTGTTCCCCGACGGCTACCTGCCGCGCATCGTGATCGTCACCGACGGCAACCAGACCGAGGGCGATGCCGCGGTCGAAGCCTATCGCGCGCATGATCTCCACGTCCCGGTGTCGTGGCGCACGTTCGATCAAGACAAGACCGCGGAGGTCCGCGTCGTCGGCGTGACCGTCCCCGACGACATCAAGGTCGGTCAGCCGTTCGACGTCACCGCCGAGGTGTGGTCGACCGAGAAGCAGAACGTCACGCTCGCCCTCCAGCAAGACGAGTTCCCGAACGGCCTCGAGCCGCAGAAGACGCTCGAGCTGCATGAAGGCAAGAACATCATCAAGTTCAAGTCCGACGCGAAGCGCGCGGGCGCCACGACGTACCGGTTGCGCCTCGCGAAGTTCGAGCACGACACCGAGGCGAAGAACAACCAGGCGGTGATGACCGCGCCGGTCAAAGGCAAGCCGAACGTGCTCTACGTCGAGGGCGGCATCCTGCGCGAGCCCGGCTCGGCGAGCTACCTCAAGAAGGCGCTCGAGCACGAGAACATCGACGTCGAGGTTCGCGGCCCGACCGGCATCCCGACCGAATCCGAAGGCGCTCGAGAAGTACGACCTCGTGATCGTCAGCGACGTGCCGGCCTACCTGATGGGCGACGCCTCGATGCTCGCGCTCGACCGCTACGTCAAGGAGCTCGGCGGCGGCTTGATCATGGCCGGCGGTGAGGATTCGTTCGGCTCGGGCGGCTACGAGAACACGATGATCGAGAACATGATGCCGGTGCGGTTCGACTCGACGAAGACGAGCGAGCAGCCGGACGTCGCGCTCGTGTTGGTCATCGATCGCTCGGGCTCGATGCAGGGCCAGAAGATCGAAGCGGCGAAGGAAGCGGCACGCGCGACCGCCGACGTGCTCAACCCGAACGACTACATCGCGGTCGTCGCGTTCGACAGCGAAGCCCAGGTCTACGTCCGACCGACGCGCGCCGGCGCGAAGAGGCGGGATCTCGATGGACATCGCGAAGCTGTCGGCCGGCGGCGGCACGAACATCTTGCCGGGCTTGCGCGAGGCGAACGAGATCCTCGACGGCATCAACGCGAAGGTCAAGCACGTGATCCTGATGACCGACGGCGAGGCGCCGACCGATGGCATCGCGGACCTCGTCGGCCAGATGCGCGACGAGCGGATCACGGTGTCGTGCGTCGGCGTCCAAGGCGCGGACAAGAATCTGCTGTCGATGATCGCCGATACCGGCGAAGGCCGGCTCTACATGGTCGAGGACATCGGCGCGCTTCCGAAGATCTTCATGAAGGAGACGCAAGAGGCGGAGAAGAGCCAGCTCGTCGAGGATCTCGTGCGCGTGCGGGTCGCAAAGCGCGTCGAGGCGATCGAAGGGACCGGCGTCGAGAACGCGCCGGCGCTGCACGGCTACGTCACGACGAAGGCGAAGCCGACGTCCGAGACGATCCTGATCTCCGACCTCGGCGAACCGATCCTCGCGCGCTGGCGCTACGGCGCGGGCACGAGCGTCGCGTGGACGAGCGACGTCAAGAACCGGTGGAGCGTCGATTGGATTCGCTGGGGCGGTTATCCGAAGTTCTGGGCGCAGGTCGTGCGGTCGTCGATGCGGCGCAAGATCTACGATAGCTACGACCTGTCCGCGAAGGTCGCGGATGGGCGGGCGCAGGTCACGGTCGACGCGATCGACGCGGGCGACAAGTTCGTCAACGAGCTCGACACCGACCTCGAGGTCATCGACCCCGCCACGAACAAGGTCATCCGGACGATGCCGATGCCGCAGACCGCCGCCGGCCGCTACAGCGCCGACTTCAAGATCCAGCACTACGGAAGCTACCTGCTGAAGGCCGTGCACAAGCGCGACGGCAAGACGGTCGCGGAGTCGCTCGGTGCGGTCGCCCTGTCCTACCCGCTCGAGTACCTGCGCACGACGCCGGATCTCGAGCCGCTCGAGCACGCGGCCAGGGTGTCGGGCGGGCTCGACCAGGCCGATCCAGCGAAGCTGTGGGACCCCGGCAAGGACAGCGTCGACTACACGCAAGACCTGTGGCCGTATGCGCTGCTCGGCGTCGTCGGCTTGTTCTTGCTCGACCTGTACGCGAAGCGCGTCCGGCTCTTCGGCTACCGCACGATCAAGTTCTAGATGTCAGAACCGATACGCGATGCGCAGGAAGCCGTTGAGCCCGGTGATCGGCGGATCCGACGTCAGCGTCGTCGCGCCGGTCAGCATGGAGGCCGCCGAGTCGAGCGTCGTACGCGACAGGTAGAGCGTCGCGATCCCGAGCCAATCGCGGTTGAACCGGTAGTAGACCGTCCCGCCGATCGTGATGACCGACGCGTTCGACACGCCGTAGCAGTCGACGACGGCGAGGCAGCCGGTGTTCGCGGTCGGCGACACCGGATCGATCGTGGCGGTCGTGTTGTTCGTGTCCTTGCTCGTCGAGTACTCGGCGTCGGCCTCCCACTCGCCTTTGCCGTTCGCGAGCTCGCGGCCCGCGTACAGCCGCGCCGCGAAGATGTCGGCGCGCTGGTAGGCAGTGTCGTCGCCGCCGCCGAACGCGAACGAGTCGAGCACGTCGGCGCCGAGGCGCAGGTCGGCGACCGAGCGGCGATCGGTGATCGCGGCGTAGAGCTCGATGCTCGATCCGGGCGGGATCTTCGCGCTCTCCGTCGTTCCGTCGGGCGAGTACAGCGTGAACGGCTGGCGCTCGCGGTACGTCGCCGCGACGGTGACCTCGAAACGCTGGAGGCTGCCGAGCCCGGCCGAGATGCTGCCGCGCGCCTCGTTCGACGCGAGCCTGCTGACGAAGATCTGGTTCTGGACGAGCGTCGTGTTCGAGCTCGGCTGGTTGAAGAACGCGTTCGCCTGCACGTTGAGTGTCTCGGTGTCGTAGCGGTTGTAGCTGCCGGTCAACCGCAGCTGCGGGTTCGGCTTGTAGTTGAGGCCGAGCGATAGGTTCGTGACGTTGAGCCCCGCGGACCCGATCAGATCGAGCACCGCGAAGTGATAGAAGTCGAGCTTGCTGCCGTAGCGCCAGTAGCCCTGCGCCGTGCCGAAGATGCGCGGGCCCTCTCCTTCGATCGGGACCTCCGCGACGCCGCCGAACGAACCGTACGAGGACTCCGTGCGGTACGCGGCGCCGAACCCGCCGGCGGTCACGAGCTTGCCGACCGGGTCCAGCGACTGCGACGTGACGTTGTAGTCCTTGCGCAGATCGACGTAGTCGGTCGTGAGCGAGCGACTGCCGCGGACCGGGAACAAGCCGGCGAAGCCGAGCAGCGTGAACCGCTGCGAGCTCGCGTAGTCGACGCGGATGCCGTCGATCTTCACCGCGCCGAGGTCGGCGATGAACTGGCGGCCGAGGAACAGGTCGGTGCGATCGCCGTTGCGCGCGACCCACAGCTCGCGCAGGTCGTATTCGTTCTCGCCGGTCAGCCCGGACTGGATGTGGTTCGGCACCGAGATCGTGCTCGTGTTGGCCGGCACGTCGGTGTTGTCGGTGTCACCGGGATTGGCGACCAATCGGATCCGGCCGTCGACGCGCGCATCCCACGCGCCGCCGCTGATATGGCGAAAGTCGGTCTGCAGCCGGAGGTCGGTCCACAGCTCGGGGAAGCTCGACCCGTCGCTGCCGAGCGTGCTCGGTGGAGCGCCCATCCCGGTCGGGTACTGCCCGCTCGACTCGAAATAGAACAGTGACGTCGACGTCAGCGAGCCTTGAATCAGCGTCCCGTTCCTCGTCTTGTCGTCGTCGCGCTTGTCGACGAAGAACCGATCCTGCTCGAACGCGTTCGTCTTCTTCGTGCTGCCCATGTCATGGCCGCTGAGGTCCTGCTTCTGCAGCGGTTGCTCGCCCGAGCCGCCGCCGCTGCCGCTATCGCTATCGCTCCCCCCGCCGCCGCCGCTGTCGTCGTCGCTTCCGGCTCCGACCGCATCCGCGCCGGTGACCTTCTTGCCGCCGAACTTCGACGTGTCGTTGCCGTCGTCGCTCTCGTCGTCGGCGGGCTTGGCCTTCGCTTTGGCCTTCGGCTTGTCGTCGTCGCTGTCGTCGTCGTCGTCGTCATCGCTCGGCTTGGCCTTCGCCTTCGCCTTTGCCTTGGCTTTCGCTTTGCTGTCCTTGGCGGCCTTGTCCTTGGCCTTCGGCTTGGCCTTCGGGGCGTCGTCGCTGTTGTCGTCGTCATCGTCGTCGCTGGCGGCGGAGGCGCCCTTTTTGTCCTTGCCCTTCGCGAAGCCGGCGTGCGGCCACGTCGCGGCGAGCACGAGCGCGAGCGCGAGGTAGCGCCTCACCGGCACACCGATTCGCGGCCGAACAGGTAGCGCGCTCCCGCCACGCCTTTCGCCGAACCGAGCGCCGGCGTCCACGAGTTCGAGTTGTGGCAGGTCCCGCACCCGCCTGGGAACGACGAGTGGTCCGGGCCGCCTTGGCTCACCGGGCCGGCGCCGACCCGCGTCGCATCGCCGAGGTGACACGCCTCGCAGGTCGCGGCCAGCCCGGCGTAGTTACCGGCGACGTGGCAATCCGCGCACGCGATCGTGCGGTGGATCCCGGTCAGGTTGCAGCCGACCCGCGTGTGGTCGAACCGCGCCGGCGCGAACGACCACTGGGTGTGGCACTCACCGCAGCGCGGCGACAACGAGTTGTTGTGGATGTCGTCCTGGCGGTGGCAGTTGATGCACAGGTTGCCCGATCCGGCGAGCGGCCGGTCGTCGCGGTGGCAGCGCTCGCACGCGATGTTGTCGTGCATGCCCTTGAGCGAGAAGTCGCCGACGTCGTGCAGCGGCTTGATGTCGGCGAACGATCGCGTCGAGTGGCACTGCTCGCACGCGGTGCCGTACTGGCCGCGGTGAACGTCGGGCTCGGGGTGGCAGCCGAAGCACGTCTTCGGCCGCGGCTTGAACGTGATCGACGGATGGCAGTCCGCGCAGCGGACCTCGAGGTGTTTGCCGTCGAGGTGGAACGCGCTCATCGTGTTGTGGTTGAAGATGTTGTCGCCGGTCTCGACGTGGCACTGCTCGCACTTGTCGCCGAGCCGGCCTCTGTGCGCGTCGTCGTCTTTGTGGCAGCCCTCGGCGCTGCACGTCGCGTGCGCCGCGGCGAACTTGCGCTGCGGGTGACACTCGATCGCACTTGTTCGTGAGGTGCGCGCCCTTGAGCGCGAACGCCTTGACCTCGCCCTTGGCGTCGTCGGGGAACGGCTTGTTGTGATCGAACTTCGTGACGCGTGCCACGTGCCCGACGGTGTGGCAGCCGAGGCACTTGTCGCCGAGCGTGCCCTGGTGCAGCGAGTCCTCGTGGCACTGGCCGGCGGCGTTGCAGTTCGGCTTGAGCCCCTCGAACGACGCCTTGCCCGCCTTGTCGCGGCCGACGTGGCAGTCCGCGCACGGCACCTTCTCCTTCGCGTGCCCCTTGACCAGCGGGAACGTACCCTGCGGCCCGTGCGCCGCGTCGAGGATCTCGTTGCCCTTGCCCTGCTTGATCTTGAGGCTGCCGCCGTTCTCGTGGCACTGCAGGCACTGCGAGCTCTTGAACTTGCCGTTCGGGTGATCGTCGTCGGCGTGGACCTTCGCGTGCTGGTGACAGCCCTTGCAGTCGACCTTGCCGCGACTGTCGATCAGGCCCTGGAAGTTCTCGAAGTCGGACGGGATCCTTGCCGCGGTGGCACGCGCGACACGCGATCTGCAAGTGCTTGCCCTCGAGCTTGAACCGGGTCCGGCCGCCGTGGTTGAACACGCTCGGCGTGAACTTCGGGCCCCCCGACGGGTGACACGTGCCGCACCTCGGCGGATCGCCGAACTCCTTGAACCGGTCCTCGTGCTTGTTGTCCTTCGCGTGGCAGACCTCGCACGCCCCGGTCGGCTTGCCCTCGCCGAGCGCCTTGGTGTGGCAGTCGTAGCACTTGATCTGCTTGTGCGCGGGGCCGAGGTCGAACCGGGTCTTCTCGGTGTGGTCGAAGTTCTGCTGCTTGAGCGTCTTGAATGTCGGCGAGTGGCACCACTCGCACGGCCGCGTGCCGAACAAGTGGCCTTGGTGCGGGCTGACGTGGCAGCCGGCGTTGCCGCACGAGTCGGGTTTCGGGAACGGCAGGTTGAACACGCTCTTCGGGTGGCACTTTTCACATGCGACGTCGCGGTGACTGCCGAACAGCGGCATCAGCGCGTCCTTGCGATCGTCGTGATCGAACTTCTGCTGACTCGCCGGCTTCGCCGGTTTCCACACGCTCTCGCCGTGGCAGCGCTCGCACGCGAGCTTGTCCTTCTCGCTCGGCTCGAACTTGTGCGGCTGATCCTTCAAGTGGCACGAGCCGCACAGCCGGTCGGTGCCCATGTACGTCTTCAGGCCCTGCTGGTCGCGGTGCTTGTGGCAGTCGGCGCAGTCGGTGACCGCGTGCTTGCCGTTGAGCTTCCAGCCGGTGAGATCGTGATCGAACGTCTTCTCGCCGCCCTGATCGACTTCCAGCCCATGACATCGAAGCCGCGGCCCTTGTGCTCGACGTGACAGGTCTCGCACTTCTTGCCCTTGACCTTCGCGGACGCGTGAAAGCCTTTGTTCGCGTTGATCCGCGCTCGCGAGGTTCTGGTGGTCGTGGCACGCGAGGCACTTGTCGTTCGACAGCTCCTTGCTGTCGTTGATATGGCAGTCTGTTGCAGTGTCTGCTGATCGTCGAGCGAGCCGTGGCTCGCGCTCAGCGGGCCGGGCGAGCTCGAGAAGAACTCGTCGGCGCGGGCGGTGCGCTCCGAGAACGCTGCGAAGGCCAGCGTGAGCAGCACGAGCACCCGAAACATCGACCCGAGCTTACCAGGCACGCGACCACGCATCCCAGATGTGGGCGACCGCAAACGCCGTCAGAAACACCGTGAACGGCACGTGGACCTTCTTCCACGAGTGCAGCAGCAGCTGAGCCTTCGGCGCGACGACCTGCTTGCGCGCGATCACGATCATCCGCGCCGGCGCGGCGAGCGATGTCGCGCGCGGGTCTTGCGATCCATCGCCGTTACGCGCGAGCCGACCGCGGCGCGCCAACGTCCGCGCGAACCGGCCGATGTCCTGCGAGATCAGCCAGCCAGAGCGCCCGCGTGACGCTGCGGCGACTGCGCGACCCGCTGCGCATTCGCGCGTTGCTCGGTCAGCTCGCGATCGACGCTCGGCCATCGGGCCGGGGTACTTCGCGCGCGCGGCCTGGAACGCGCGTTCGTGATCGAGCTCCTCGAGCTCGACCCCGCTCGAGAGCGACGGCACGAGCGTGTACAGGTAGCGGCCGAGGAACCCCGAGATGACGACGATCACCATGCTCCAGAACGCCGCCGACACCCAGGTGTCGAGCTTCAGCACGGAGTGGAGCGCGACGAACATCGGGCCGACGATGCCGGCCATCAAGTGGAAGTCGAACCACATCGTGTTCGACGCGAGCCAGCGGAACAGCTTGATCCGTCGGAAGATCGGGTAGACCGCGGCGATCACCATCAGCCCGGTGCCGATCAGGCCGCACCACACCGAGAGCGAATCGCCCGCGTTGAAGCTGACGTGCTCGTCCGCGATCGCCTTCGGGTCGACGCCGATGTACTCCGGCAGCTTCGACAGCCGGCTGAACTGGTATGACATCGTCGGCTTGTACAGCCGCAACATCGCCTCGGCGAACACGACCGCGAACGCGAGCAAGCTGACGACCCACATGACGAGCGGCGCGTAGCGGCCGCGCTTCATCTTCGCGAGGCCGCCGGAGCGGATGTCGAGCGCCCTCGGTGAACGGCATCACCGGCAGCACTTCGCTGCGCTCGCGCTTGGTCAGATCGTGATCGAAGCCGGTGCTTGCGCGAGCATCGCCATCGCGGGCGAGCGCTCGCGGAACAGGTCGTACGCGTCGATCTCGATCAGCGAGCCGGTCGGGCACGCCGACACGCACGCTTGATCGCCGTACGCGATGCAGTGATCGCACTTGTTCGCGATCCGCCGCGCGCGCGCGATCCGTCCGGTGCCCGGGCCGAACGCGAGCGCGTTCTTCTTGTCGAGCCGGTGCTTGAAGCCCTTCATGAACGTCGGCGCTTCGTTCTCGATCTCGACCATGTCGATCGCGCCGTACGGGCAGCTCTGCGCGCACGCGGTGCAGCCGGTGCACGTCGCTTCGTTGATGACGACTTCCTTCTTCGCCTCGTCGTACTTGATCGAGTCGTACGCGCATGGATCGATGCAGCGCTGATCGGTGCACGTCCGGCACGTGTAGATGAAGTCCAGCATGCCGAGCTGGTAGCCGCCGAGCGTGAGCCGGCGCGCGCCGTAGCGCTCCTCGCACGCCTCCTCGCACAGCTTGCAGTCGATGCACAGGCCGAGCTGACGCACGCGGACCATCTCGCCCGAGACGCTGATGCCCTGGCGGACGAAGAAGTCGAGCAGCTCTTGCTTGACGCCGGACACCCACGCGAGCCGTTCGCGCGCGACGCCGAGCGACCGGCGCAGCCGGGCCTCGAACACCGGGTGGCGCACCGCGAGCTCGGCGATCCAGCGCTGGTCGAGCGCGAGCAGCACCGACGGCGCCGCGGTGTAGAACGCGATCGGCTGGCCGCGCGCCGCCGACAGCGCGCCCGGCGTTGAACAGGTCGCACTCGATGAACAGCGCGACGTTCTTGAGCGCGATGCGCGCGAGCGGCGGCGGCTTGATCAGCGACTCTTCTTCGAGCTCGTCCTTGCTCGCCGCTTCGTGCGCGACCTGCTGCGCGCGGCGCTCCGCGAGCTCGCCTTCCATGAACACGGCCGCGGCGATCTGACCCTCGCGATGTAGATGACCGGCGCGGCGCCCGGCGAGCCGATCGGCTCGAGCGACGAACATGTCGCGCTCGACCTGGCGGCTTCGAGATCCCCCCTGGTTCATCGCAGGCCCAGATCAGCTCGTCGTTCGGCACGCCCTCGAACAACGGCAGCCGACGGATCAGCCCGTAGTCAGCCTCGAGACCAGGCGGTGGTACCATCGCGCCGCCCCCGCCGGGACCGGCAGAAGCGCTGTGCTGGATGGCCAAGTTCGACATCTCGCCCAAATCCGTTGCCAGATGAAAAAAGCCGACCGGGGAACGGTCACGGCCAAGAGCCTTTGTGAAGCAATTGGCGAGCCCGGTCCCCGCACCGGTTTACGCTCTGATTCTACCAGCATGCGCGGCGCAAATGTCGACCCGAGAACGATCGTCCGGAGCCTGCTGACCCCAGGCCGGGCATTTCTCATCGCAATCGGCCTGTCGCTCGACGGCGGTCAGGCGTCACATGCAGACAATTTCGTACCGACCCAGACCGATCCCGATGCGCCGGCGCGGACCTCGCAACCGTCGGTACCACCGGCCCATTTCCGACCGACCTGGGACCTCGACGGTTTGTACCTGTGGCTCGGCCCGTCGGGCGCGGGCGGCTACCTCGACAAGCAGTGGGACTCGACGTTCGGCGGCGATTTCTCGCTGATCCGGGTGCGCGAGCACGACTTGCTGGGCGCGGTCGGAGCGGCATCTCGGGCGCCTCGCGCTGGACGACCCGCGACGCCGGCCTGGTCTGGATCGACGGCCTGGTCGGAACGCGGGTGCTCGGCCACATGGTCGGCGCGTCGCTCGGCCCGCTGGTCGAGCTGTCGAGCCTGCGACCATCCGCGCGGTCGGGGTATCGGCGGGCCTGTGGGCGTTCGTCGGCGTCACTCCGTACGTCCGCGTCGGCGTCGTCGACGGATCGGGCGGCTTCGTGGAACTCGGCGTCCACATTGCCCTTCCGATATGGCGGCATTGACAGCGCATTGCGCTCGGGGTAACCACGATCTCCTTACGGGGCGTAGCGCAGCCTGGTAGCGCACTTGGTTCGGGACCAAGGAGTCGCAGGTTCAAATCCTGTCGCCCCGACTGCCGCGGAGGCTCCCGAGCCTCCGCGGGACGTTTCGGGCTACCATCGACACGTGGTGTCTGGGGCGGTTCTAAGGACGAGCACGAAGCTGTCGGTCTTGGTCATCGATGATGACCCCGACATCCTCGAGTATCTGCAAGATTTCCTGTCGGCCGAGGGTTCGAGGTCACGACGCTGTCCGATCCGACCGTCGCGGTCGAGCGGATTCGCGACGAGGTGTTCCACCTGGTCGTGCTGGATCTCATGATGCCGAAGCTGTCGGGCCTGGATCTGCTCGAGCCAGATCCGCGCGGTCGACGACGACATCGCGCGTGATCATCTTGACCGGTTATCCGTCGCTCGAGACCGCCTCGGCGTCGATCCAGCACGACGTCTCGGCCTACATCCACAAGCCGTTCGCGGCCGCCGAGTTCCGCGAGGTGATCGAGCGAATCGCGAAGAAGAAGGGCCTCGTGCTGCGCCGCGAGGACGAGCTCCATGCCGCGATCGGCCGACAGATCAGAGATCTGCGCAAGGCGCGCGGGTTGACGCTCAAGCAGATGGCGCGCCGCACGAACCTCAGCGTGTCGCTGCTCTCGCAGATCGAGCGCGCCGAGTCGAGCGCGTCGGTGTCGAGCTTGTTCAAGGTCGCGACCGCGCTCGATGTGCGCTTGACGGATCTGTTCGGCGGCCATTAGGCTGCGCCGGTGGTACCGACGGTCGTCCTCGAACGCGTGCGCGCACCCGGCGGCGAGCTCGTCCTGAACCAGCGCGGTAAGCAGTTCTGGATCCAACTGGCCGGGGTCGAGCTGATGAACAGCCGAGATCACAGCTCGGAGGACGAGCTCGGCCGGCGCGCGATCGCGAAGCTCGACGATCGGTCGCGCGCCTCGGTGTTGGTCGGTGGCCTGGGGTTGGGGTTCACGCTACGCGCCGCGCTCGACGTCTTGCCTGCCGCGGCGCGGGTCGACGTCGTCGAGATCGTGCCCGCGGTGGTGCGCTGGAACCGCGAGATCTTCGGGGGCTTGGCCGGGCATCCGCTGTCCGATCCGCGCGTCACCGTGATCGAAGGAGACGTCGGAGACGTGATCGCGCAGGCAGACCGCCGCTACGACGTGATCGTGATCGATGTCGACAACGGCCCGGAGGGCGTCGGCTTCGCCAACACGACGCTGTACCGGCGGACCAGCCTCGCGGCGATGCTGCGAGCGCTCACCCCAGGCGGCGTGCTCGGGGTGTGGTCGTCGTTCCCGTCGCCGACGTTCACCCACTCGCTCAACGCCGTCGGGTTCGCGGCCGAGGCCGTGAAGCTCCGCTCGAAGTTCAGCGGCGGCCCGACGCATCACCTCTGGTTCGCGCGCCGACCGTAGGAGGCCGCGTGCTAGCGTTCGGGCGTGACCCTGCCGATCCGCATCGCGCCCTCGATCCTGTCCGCCGATTTCGGCAAGCTTGCCGCCGAGGTCGCCGCCGTCGCGAGCGCGGACTACGTCCACGTCGACGTGATGGACGGCCACTTCGTGCCGAACCTGACGATCGGGCCGGTCGTCGTCGAGGCGGTCAAGCGCGCGACCACGCTGCTGCTCGACGTCCATCTGATGATCGAAGACGCCGAGCGCTGGGTCGGCGCGTACGCGCAGGCCGGCGCCGATATCATCGCCGTCCACGTCGAGGCCTGTCCGCACCTCCATCGCACGATCGGACAGATTCGCGACCTCGGCAAGAAGGCGTGCGTCGTGTTGAATCCGGCCACGCCGCCCGAGCTGATCGAGTACGTGCTCGGCGACGTGGACCAGGTGCTCGTGATGTCGGTCAACCCCGGCTTCGGCGGGCAATCGTTCATCGCGAGCTCGGTCGACAAGATCCGAGTGGTGCGCCGGATGATCGAGGCGCGCGGCCTCGACGTCGAGATCGAGGTCGACGGCGGCATCAAGGTCGACAACATCGGCGCGGTCGCCGCGGCCGGGGCGAACGTGTTCGTCTCGGGCTCGGGCGTGTTCGGCACGAAGGACTACGCGCACACGATCGCGCTGCTCCGCCGGCATGCCGAGAGTGCGCAGAGCTGAGATCGTCTAGAGTATCGCCACATCCTCGGTCTTCAGCACCTTGATGAGAGGGATGTGCGCAGCTTCAATAGCGCGCTTGATGTTCTCGTGGACCACTACCGTCGAAACGTTCTCCGCGAGTCGAAACATGAGCCGCCCGCGGGTGGCGCGTGGATCTACGGTGAGCGCATCGAACGCCATCGAGAGGTTGCGGTCCGGTTGGGCCTCGTCGAAAGCTGAGCTCTGGAGATCAGCCGCTCGCACCTGTCCAATGAGATTGAAGACGTAATAGTCGTCCGAAGCGAGAGCTCCGTCAGCGTAGTACAGGGCCGCCCGATAGACGTCGAGATTGTCGACCCCGGCCGAGCGAAGCACGGAGAGCAAGCGGCTGTTCAAGAGCGGGACGGGCTCGCGCAGAAACGTCGGCAACGGTGCGTCCTCGCGCCCATGTTTGATCGTCAGCCGGATCGGCTCGCTCGGGGGCTTGTCCCAGGGCGGTGCGGAAGGACTGTCCGTCAGCACGCAGCCTCGGACGAACGAACGCGCCGGGTGATCGGGCGTGTAGGTCAGTCCCATCATGTCGCCGTCGTCGTCCGCAGCCGGAAACAGCGCGTAATACATTTGTCCTCCACGATCTCGTGGCCGCGGCTTGTGGAATAGTGAACTGCGGAAGCGGAACGGGGAACTGAATTCCGGTTCAGCCCGAGCCGAGCTTCGCCAGATAAAAGCCGTCGGCGGCCGGCGGCCACGTGTGCGACTCGGCGAGGATCCGCAGGCCGCTGCGCGCGGCGAACGCGCGAACCTGATCCGGCCCTTCGGCGCGCGTGAACGTGCACACCGAGTAGATCAACGAGCCGCCCGGCGCGAGGCGGGGCGCGACCGCATCGAGCAAGCTGCGCTGGATCGCGGCGAGCCGCGCGACGTCGGTCGGCAACAGCCGCCACTTCGCGTCGGGATGGCGACGCAAGACGCCGAGGCCGGTGCACGGCGCGTCGAGGACGATGACGTCATAGCCCGTCTCGAGCGGCGTCCGCGGATCGGTGAGGTCGCCGTGCACCGGGCGGATCGAGCTCAGCCCGAGCCGGCGCGCCGTCTCCGCGCCGAGGTCGAGCTTGGTCTGCGACAAGTCCGCGGCGTCGATCGCCGCGCGATCGTCGGTGAGCTCGGCGAGATGAGTCGCCTTGCCGCCGACGCCGGCACACGCATCGAGGATGCGAAGCGCGCCGTCTCGGCCCGCGACCGCGAGCTCGGCCACGTGTTGCGCACCCGCGTCTTGCACGGTCCAGCGACCGGCGATGAACGACGCGCTCTTGCCCGGATCGCCCGCGCCTTCGAGCACCAGCCCCGCGCTGCCGACCGGTGTCGCGGTCACGCCTTCGATCGCGAGCTCTGTAATCAGCGCCTCGCGCGTCGTGCGCAGGCGATTGACGCGCGCGACGAGCGGCGCAGGCTTCGCGAACGCCGCGGCGCCCGCGTCGAGCTCGACGAGGTCGGCATCGGCCGGATCGCCGGTCGGCGAGATCGCCGACGCGAGCTCGTTCGTGATCCAGGTCGGCAGCGAGTGCTCGAGCTCGATCCGCGCGCGCCCGGGTGGCGGCAGCGCCGGTTCGCGTTGCGCGACGAGCTTGCGCAGCACCGCGTTCGCGAAGCCGGCGAGCTTCGGACCTGCGACCGCGCGCGCCGCATCGACCGCATCGTCGACCGCGGCGTACGACGGCACGCGATCGAGGAACAGCACCTGGTAGGCCGCGACGCGCAGGGCGGTGCGTATCTTTGGATGTGACTTGTCGAGCTTCGCGTGGGCCGCGAGGGCGCGATCGATCCGCGCGCGATGGCGCAGCACGCCGTAGACCAGCTCCGACGCGAGCCGGCGATCGCGATCGTCGAGCCCCGCGCGCTGCAGCTCGCCGTCGAGGGTCGGCGTCGCCCACGCGCCACCGCGATCGACGCGATCGAGCACGCGGCGGGCGAGCGCGCGTGGCCCGCTGTCGCTCACGTCGCCGGCTCGGACGGCTTGCTCAACACGTCGCCGACCGCGACGCCGCGCCCGGCGGCAAACTGCGCGACGGTCATCCGCTTGCGCCCGGCCGCCTGGATGTCGCGAATCACCGCGACGCCGCCATCGCCGCACCCGACGCTCATGCCGGTGCCATCGATCGCGACGACAATGCCGGGCGGAGCAGGAACCGGCCCGCGATCCGCCCGAGCGCGGAACAGCTTCACGACCTGGCCGCGCAACGTCGCCTGCGCGCCCGGCCACGGATCGACGCCGCGGATCCGCGCCGCGACCGCCGGCGCTGGCTGGGTGAAATCGATGGCACCGTCGACTTTCGCGAGCATCGGCGCATGCGTCGCGCGCGCGTGATCCTGCGCGACCGCGTGCGCGCTTCCGTTCGCGATCAACGCGATCGCCTCGAGCAACGCTGCGGCACCGACCGGCGCGAGCCGCGCGAGCAATTCGCCGCTGGTCTCGTCGGGATCGATCGCGACCCGGCGCTCGAGCAGCACCGGTCCGGTGTCCATGCCCTCATCGAGCTGCATGATCGCGACGCCGGTCTCGGCCCGGCCGTCGATGACCGCCCACTGCACCGGCGCGGCGCCGCGATACAGCGGCAACAACGAAGCGTGGACGTTGATGCATCCGCGCGGCACCGAGGTCAGCACCGCCGGCGGCAGGATCTTGCCGTACGCGACGACGACGGCGAGCTCGGCTCCGCTCGCGGACAGCGCCGCTGCGAGCTCGCCGGTGCGCGCCGATCTCGGCTGGATCACCGGCACGCCGAGCGCAACCGCCGCGAGCTTCACCGCCGGCGCCGCGACCTGGCCGCCTCGCCCGGCCGGCTTGTCAGGCTGGCTCACCGCGAGCACGACCTGGTGATGCGCGGCGAGCGCCTGCAGGCACGGCACCGCGAACTCCGGCGACCCCATGAACGCGACCTTCATACAGTGACGGTCACTCGACCAGGTTCGACAGGTAGGTCAGCCGCAGCCGATCGTCGCGCAACACGCGGAACGCCTCGTCGAGCACCGACGAGATCTCGTCGAGCTCCTGCGCGAGCTCACGGCGCAGGTCGTTCGGGAAACAATCGGCCGCGAAGTCGCGACGCGCCGCTTGGTACGCGCGACGGATCTCGAACCCGGTCGCATCGCGGCGTACGCCGAGCAACGCAAAATAGTCCGCCTCGCTGACGAGCGCCCACCGCGACCGCACGCGTTCGCGATCGATCGCGAGATCGGTCTCGCCGACGAGCGCGGTCGATTCGTCAGGAGTCTCGAGCTCGGCGCGCCGCGCGATCGCCAGACCGAGCACGCACAACCCCCACGCGAGCGGCAACACGTCGGCGAGATCGAGCCCGACCGTGCGAGCGACCTGCGCGAGGTCGGCCTGGCCATCGAACGCGCCCAAGGCCGCGCGCTCCTCGCCGGACAGATCGCCGAGGTTGAGCACGCTCGCCGAGCGCGTTCGCGATCGGCGAGCTCGATCACGGTCGCCGCCGAACCGACAAGCTTTTCGAGCGCGCTGCGGTCGAGCTTGCGGCGCACGCCTTCGAGGATCAACGACGCCGAGTGGCGCGACAGCCGGATCCGCTCGGCGCACGGCTCCGGATCACGATGCACGTGGTAGTGGCCGCGATCCCACCCGAACAACGAGTAGACGATGTCTTCGACGTGGCGGCGCACCGCCGGGAGCAGCTCACGCCGCTTGAGGTAGCCGAAGTCGACGAGGATCTCGCCCATGCGCCGGCCCGACGCCGCGACGTGGGTCTGGCACCGTTCGTACTGAGCCGCGGTGATCTTGCCTTCGCGCACGAGCAGCTCGCCCATCCGATCGCCAGGCTCGTTCGACGAGCCGAACACCGGACGTCCTTGATCGAAATACACCACCTTCTCGATAGCCGGCGTATCTTTGCGAAACGCGACGCGGCCGGTGACGCCGGTGCTGAACATCTTCGCGAATAGCAGCGCGGCGTCCGAAATGCCGCGTACGATCTCACCGGTGTCGGGTAACCCGCGCTCGCGCACCTGCGTGTTCCATGACCCGGGCGAGGTCGTTGGCTCGCGCGCCTCGATCCGCGCCGAGGGCCGCATCTCGATCTCGGTGACGGTGCCGACGAGCGCGGGCTCTTCGCCGAGCGCGGCGAGATCGATCTCGGTGTGCGCGTCGTGGCGCGGCCCGACCTCGACCGGTGCGGGTGCGGCGGTGTCGTGCTGGAACAGCCGCTGCGCCATCTGCGACATCTTCGCGCGCAGCTGGCGGGCGAAGTCGCGGCCACCCGGGCGGTCCTCGTCAGACGGCGGCGGCGTCACGACCGCTGGCGGCGGCGACGGCGGACTCAGTGGCATCGGCCCACTGGCGGACGCGTCGAGCTCGCCCTCGAGGCTGCCCAGGTCATTGCCGACCTCGGTGAGCGACACCGCGACGACGTCGCGACCGGAGTCGGCTTCGACGACCTCGGATAGCGGCACCGGCGCCGACCACGGCTCGTCGGGGCCGCGCTCGATGATCACGTTCGGCGGCGGCTCGCTCGTCTGTTGGTGACGGCCGGCCGGGTCGTCGCGCAGGATCAGCGTCGGCTCGCGTGCGGGCTCGGCTTGCCAGTCGTCGACGAGATCGGTCGTCGTGTTGCCGGGTCGCCAGGACGGCGTCGGCACGACCTCCATCTCGGACGCCGTGACGCGGCGTGGCCGGATCATCACCGGCGGCAGCGGCTCGGCCTCGTCGGCGCCCCCAACCGGCGTGACCGCGATCAGCTCCGGATCGGTCAGATCGGGCTCGTCGCCGAGCGAATCGGCGAGCGCTTCCCACCGCGCGCGTTGTTCGGCGCGACCTCGGGGACCGGCCCCCGAGGTCGCCGCGGTCGGATCCCCGTCGACCTCGCCGTCGGGCGCACCACCTCCCAGGCCGCGCACGAGCACGACCGCATCGAGGCACGCCTCGACCGCGAACCGCAGCGCCTTGGCCGCGAGCGGCCGCCCGACGAACTTGTCGGGTGCGAGCTCGAGCGCGTCGAGCGCGGTCTTGACCGGGCCTTCGTCGTCGCCTACGACCACGATCGCGACCTCCGCGCGAGGCAACATCCGGCGCAGCGTGCCGATCAGCGAGCGCGCATCGCCGACCTCGAGGGTCGCGGTGATCACGACGACCTCGGGGCGCATCGCCTCGAACTGATCGATCGTGTCGTCGCCGCCGAAAGTCGTGACGATCTCGACCGGCCCGCGCTCGAACGGCTCGGCGATCGCGGCGGCGAGCTCCGAGGTCCGCGCCGGATCCGCGGCGATCAACACGCAGGGCTTGGCGACAGTGGACACGATGAGCTCTCGGCGCCCGCAGTATCGCACGAAGCGCGGCTACATCGCAGACATCGGGTCGACGTCGAGCGCGACTCGAACTGCGCTCGAGACCTCGGCCGCGGCGAGCGACCGCGCGACCCGCCGCAACGACGCGCGATCGGCGCCGCGCAGCCAGATCTGCCAGCGCGTCCGGCCGCGCAGCCGCTCGAGCGGTGCGGGCACCGGGCCGCGAACCTCGACCGGCGCGGCGAGCTCCGGGCGCGCAGCGAGCTCGACCGCGAGCTTGCCGAGATCCGCGGCGGTCTGGGCGACCAGCGTCGGGTTCGCGCCGTCGATCCGGATCGCGATCAACCGGCCGTGCGGCGGATAGCCGAGCTCGGCGCGCGACCCCGACTCCGCGGTGAAGAAGCTGCGGTAATCGTGCGCCGCCGCCGCGGTCACTGCGGGCGAATCGGGCCGATAGGTCTGGACCAGCACGCGGCCGGGCCGATCGCCGCGACCGGCGCGCCCCGCGACCTGGGCGAGCAGCTGGAACGTGCGCTCGGCGGCGCGAAAGTCGGGCAGATCGAGCCCGGTGTCCGCGCACAACACGCCGACCAGGGTCACGCCCGGGAAGTCGTGGCCCTTCGTCACCATCTGCGTGCCGACCAACACGTCGACCTCGCGGCGAGCCACGCGAGACAGCACCGCTTCGGCCTTCGCTCCCGTCGCGACATCGCGATCGAGCCGCGCGACCCGCGCGTCGGGGAACTCCTCGGCGATCGCGGCCGCGACCTTCTCGGTGCCGAGCCCGGTGCGCTCGATCGCGGGCGCACCGCACTTCGGGCACGCCTCGGGCACGCGCTGCTGATAGCCGCAGTAGTGACAGCGCAGGCGATCGCTCTCTCGATGATAGGTCAGCGACACCGAGCAGTGCGGGCAGCGAAACGAGTGGCCGCACGCTTTGCACAACACGAACGTCGCGAACCCGCGGCGGTTGAGAAACAGGATCACCTGGTCGCCGTTCGCGAGCGTCTCCCCGATCGCGGCGCGCAGCGGCGCCGACACCATCGCCTCGCCGTCGGCCATGAACTTGCGGAGGTCGACGACCTCGACGGTCGGCATCGGCCGGGGCGCGCCGAGCGCCGGATCCGGCGGACGCTCGGTCAACGCGAGCAAGCGGTACTGGCCGCGCTCGGCGTGCGCGTAACTCTCGAGCGACGGCGTGGCCGAGCCGAGCACGCACACCGCGCCGGCGCGGTGCGCCCGCACGAGCGCGACGTCGCGCGCGTGGTAGCGCACGCCCTCGTCTTGCTTGAACGAGCCGTCGTGCTCTTCGTCGACGACGACGACCCCGAGGTTCGCGAGCGGGGCGAACACCGCCGAGCGAGCGCCGACCGCGATCGTCGCGTCGCCGCGGCGCAGGCGCGACCACTCGCCGAGCCGCGCTTGCTCGCGCAAGCCGGAGTGCAGGATCGCGACGCGATCGCCGAACCGCGCGCGAAACCGCGCCGCGAGCTGTGGGGTCAGCGAGATCTCGGGCACGAGCACGAGCGCGGTCTTGCCGGCGGCGAGCGCGGTCGCGATCACGCGCAGATACACCTCGGTCTTGCCGCTGCCGGTGACGCCGTGGAGCAAGAACGGCTGCGCGCCGGTCGCGAGCCCGGCGGTGATCGCGTCGACCGCCGCGGCTTGCTCGGCGGTCAGCGTCGGGATCGCGCCGCCGGCCATCACGCCATCCACCGGCGCGACGTCGAGCGCGACCTCGCGATCGGTGACGCGGAGGTAGCCAGCGCTGACCAGCTCGCGCACGCCGGGGAGCCCGCCGACCGCGGCGATCGGTTGCGCGCCGCGCTGGGCCAACAGCTCGATCGTGCCGAGCCGCTTCGGCGATCGGGCGAGTGCGGTGCGCGCGGCTTCGTGCTCGGCTCCGCCCGGCGCGAATGTCAGCTCGGCGATCCGCTCGCGCTTGAGCTTCGCGCGCACCGCATCGCGGTGATCGATCTCGACAACCAAGCCGCGCGCGCGCAGCGCTTCGAGATCGCGCTTGGCGGCGGCCTTGAGCCCGGTCGCCGGCCGCGGTCTAGCCGCGAGCTGCGCGAGCAGGGCCTGCTGAGACGCCGGCAGCGCCGCGCCCTGCCCGTCCGCGGCGACCCGACCGGCATCGGTCACCGCGATCACGCGGCGCTCTTTGATCCCGCTGCCGGCCGGCAAGGCCGCGCGCACGACCTCGCCGGGCGGTGCCTCGTAGTAGTCGGCGATCCACATGCACAGATCGACCAGCTCGGCCGGGAGCGCGGGCGAGTCGTCGAGCACCTCGGCGAGCTCGATCGGCTTGACACCCTCGGGCGCGGCGGTGCCGGTGCGCACGACGACGCCGGTGACCTTGCGCGGCCCGAACCGGACGAGCACGCGGGCGCCGACCTGCGCACCGTGCGCGAGTCGCGCCGGCACGCGGTAGTGATATCGCCCGGGCACCGGTAGAGTCACCGCGACCTCTACGAGGTCGGTCGCGGCAGCTTCGGTCATGACGTGGCCGAATCGGCGAGCTCGCGGCACAACGCGAGCACCGCGTCGCGAAGCTCCGGTCGCTTGAGCGCGTAGGCGAGGTTCGCGCGCAAGTAGCCGAGCTTGTCTCCCGCGTCGTGGCGCCGACCTGTGAACTTCACGCCGTACAAGCCTGCGGGCGACGCGGCGAGCTCGCGCAGCGCGTCGGTCAGCTGGATCTCGCCGCCCGCACCCGGCCGCGTCGTCGCGAGGTGCGACCAGATCGTCGGCGGCAGGACGTAGCGCCCGACGATCGCCCACCGGCTCGGCGGGCTCTGCCTCGGCTTCTCGACCATCGAGCGGATCCGCATGTGGCCCGAGGCCTCGACGTCGCCCGCGACGATGCCGTACATGTGCTCGGCGCCCGCCGGCACCTCCATGATCGCGATCGCGCCGGCGCCGGTGGCGGCGTGGACGCGCATCAACTGCGCGATGCCCGGATCGCCGTCGTCATCGATCAGATCGTCGCCGAGCATCACCGCGAATGGCTCGTCGCCGATCGCTTCGCGCGCGCACAGCACGGCATGGCCCAGGCCGAGCGGCTGTTTCTGGCGCACCGCGATCAGGCGAACCATCGTCGATATGCGCGCCATCGCCTCGGCGAGCTCGTGGTCGCCGCGTTCGCGCAACGTGTGCTCGAGCTCGTACGCGTGATCGAAGTGATCCTCGATCGCGACCTTGTTGCGGCCGTTGATCACGACGACATCGGTGATCCCGGCCCGCACCGCCTCGTCGATCACGAGCTGGATCGTCGGGATGTCGACGATCGGCAACATCTCCTTCGGGATCGCCTTGGTCGCGGGTAAGAACCGCGTTCCGAGGCCAGCCGCAGGGATCACCGCCTTACGGACCTGGTGCGCCATGACCGGGCCACCTTACCATCGGCGTCGGACACATGGCCGAGCACCGCCCGTTCCCGCCATCGCCGCGCCGGCGAGCCCTCGCGCGAACCGCCGGGCTGTCGGGGGCGAGCCCGATCGCGACCGCGGCGATCGGCTGGGTTGCCGCGACGATCGCGATCGCGGCGATCGCGCGCACGGCGGCGTCCGCGCTCGGTGGCTCGGTCGCGGCGGCGTGCTCTGGCTCGGCGACGGCGGTGCAGCCCGGCGCGATCGTCGGCGCGATCGCCGCGGTCGCCGGTCCGCTGCTCGGCGCGGTCGCGCTCGCCGCGATGATCGCGCACGTGGCGCAGACCGGCGCGTTGTGGTCACCGCGCCGCAAGATCGCGGGCGCACCGAGCTTGCCCGCGGGCGCCGGGCCGCGCGTTCGGCGCGCGGGCCTCGAGCTGTCGTTCGCCGCCGCGATCGGCGCGGTCGGCTTCGGCTGGTTGTGGACGAGCGCGCCGCGGCTCGCCGTGCTCGTCGATGGAACCGCCTGGCCATCCGGCGATGCGGCGGGTCGCGAGGCGCTGCTCGGCGCCGGTGCGACGCTCGTCGCCGGCGCGCTCACCGCGTTCGCGATCGGTTACGTCGTGCTCGGTGCGATCGATGCGCTGACCCGCCGGCTCGCGCTCGGTCGAGCGCTCGCGATGACCGCTGCCGAGCGCCGCGAGGACGACCGCCTGTCTGCGGCCGACCCGCGCTGGCGAGCCGCGCGCGCCGCCGCCGCGCGCGATGGCCTCGGCGATGCGATCGCGGGCGCGAGGCTCGTGGTGCTCGGTGACGACCTCGCGGTCGCGGTCGCCTGGGACCCGGTCCGCTGCCCGAACCCGATGCGCATCGCGAGCGGTCGCGCCGCGCGCGCCACGCAGATCATCGCGTACGCCCGGCGCTATCAGATCGCGGTCCATCGCGAGCCGGCGCTCGCAACTTTGGTGGCCCGGAACACGGTGATTTCCGAGGAAGCGTGGCCTCGGTTGGCAGAGATCATCGCGGCTTGCGCTGGGAGTGACAACACTATTGCGGTGCGCCAACGCGAGAGGTAATACGCCCCGCGTGAAGCTCTCTCAGCTCGTATGCGCATCGCTCTTGATCGTTCCCGCCGCCGGTTGCATCGATACCGCCAATACCTCGGACACCGAGGGCGACAGCAGCTCGACGACGTACGTCAACGTCACCGACACCGACAGTGCCGACGGGCTGTACGACCTGCAGGGCAAGCTCGCCGCCGAGTTCGCGGAGACCTGCGGCGATACGTTCTGCGAGGGCGAGTACTCGAACCTCACGCCGCTCGGCCTGCAGTGCTCGGTCACGAGCAAGCGCGGCGACATCCACGATTGCGCGTGGACGTTCGGCGCATCGCAGTTCCTCGTCAACCCGACCGCCGCGACGCTCGAGATCAACGCGCCCACGTTCACGTGCCACTTCGCGCCGAAGACCTCGACCACCGCGGCGAAGCTGTTCGCGCTACTCGACGGCGCCGACTCCGCGATCGATACGGTGCTGCCCGGTTCGTCGACCTCGATCTACGACAGCTTGGTCGATTGTTTCCAGCACCCGGACGGCGCGACGCCGATCTCGATCGTCGCGACCCCGACCCCGACCTACGTTGCCGCGAGCGATTACTACGTGAGCGCGGCCGGCAAGGCGAAGTGGGCGGCGGCTCAGAAGGCGCTGCTCGACGGCTTCAACAACGTCTGCGGCGACACGTTCTGCGGCAGCGACTATGGCGATCTGCAGTCGCTCGGCTTCGAGTGCTCGATCACCAAGTCGACCGGCAACATCAAGTCGTGCGCGTGGGTGTTCGCCGGCAACTTCGCGGAACCGGACAAGACCGGCAAGCTCGGCGAGACGATCCAATCGTGGAACTGCGCGGTCCACGCGCCGACCACGCTCGCCGCGATGATCACGACGTTGACCGCGACGCTGCCCGCGGGCAGTGAAGACCCGATCCATCGCACGCTCGACGGCCTGAACTCGGCGTACGACGACATCGGCAACTGCCTGCCGTAGCGACGGCGCGCTGATCAACGCACGAGCTGTGCGATCGCGATCGCGAGGGTCGCGACCAGGCTCGCGGTGATCATGACGAGGGCCGCAGGTGCTGCTGCGGCGGCAGGAACGAAACGCGCGCTGCGGCCGGCGACTCGCAGGCCTGCACCGGCGGCGAGCTCGACGACCGCGGCGGTGAGCAACCACGGGGTCGCGAGCCGGATCGCCGCGGGGATCAGCGCACCGAGCGTGGCGAGCACGCCGGGGGTGGTCGTGGCGAGCGCTGCGCCGGATGGCAACGCGCGATGACTGTCGAGCACTGCGCGGATCACCGCGATGTGGCCATCGAGCCCGACGAACACCGCCGCGGCGAGCACGGCGAACAACGCGGCGTACGGCCCACCCGCTCCCGCACCGAGCTGGCTAGAAGCGGAGACGCGATCGACGAGCCGGCCGGCGGTCGCCGCCGCGACGAGCGGGAGCGACGCGATCACACCGAGGGCGGTACCGAGCACGAGCTCGCGCGCGGCGACGAGCCAACCGAGGTCGACCGCGGCGCTCGCGTCGACCACCATCAGCGCGGTCCACAGGCCGGTCGCGAGCGCGAGCGCGGCCTGGGCGATGCGCGGGATGCCGCCGACGAGCGAGGTCAACACGAACACCGCCGCTGCTCCACGCAGCGACAGGATCGCGAGCGCCGCTAGCGTCATCCGCGCGCCGTGCCGATCGTCGTGATCAGCGGCCACAACGTCGCGGCGAACGCCTGCAGCTGGTGTGCGATCGCCGGCGCGAACAACGCGATCGCGACCCCGACCGCCGCGACTCGAGGCGCGAGCGCGACCGCCGGATCTTGGATCTGCGTAAAAGCCGCGACGAGCCCGGTGACCACACCCGCGATCACCGCTGCGACCAGCAACGGCGCCGCGAGCAACAGCGCGAGCAACGCGCCTTCGCGCATGATCGCGACGAGGCCAGACGTCACGCGTAGCCTCTGAGCAACGCATCGATCAGCAGGCGCCAGCCGTCGACCGCGACGAACAGCAGCAACTTCAACGGCAGCGCCACGACCTGCGGCGACGTCGCCTGCAGCCCGAGCGCGGCGAGCGCTAGCCCGACGATCAGATCGATGATCAGAAACGGCACGAAGATCACGACCGCGATCGCGAACGCCTGGCGCAGCTCGGTCGTCACGAACGCCGGGCCGAGCACCCACAGCTCGCGGCCGTCGGCTTGACGGCCCATCGTATGGGCGAGCTCGGTGAACGTTTCGCGATCCTTTGCGCCCGCGTGCTTGTCGAGAAACTCGCGCAACGGCTCCACCGCACGCTCGGCGGCCGCGAGCTGGCCCTGATATTCGGCGGGCACCAGCTCGTGCAGCGCGTTGTCGAGAGAGCCCGGGGCGGGCGCCGGCGCGACCTCGGTGCTCTGCGCAGCCCTGGCCATCGCCAGCCCGACCGGCGCCATCACGAAGAACGTCAGCACGAGCGCGAGCCCGGTGACGACGAGCCCCGACGGTGCGTCGGGCGCGCCGATCGCGTTGCGCACGAGCGACAGCACGACCGAAATCTTCACGAAGCTAGTCAGCACCAAGACGATCAGCGGCACGATCGCGATCGTCGCGAGCAGCGCCGCGTTGCCCAAGCCGCCGGTCACGGCGTCTCGCCCGGTGGCGGCGCCGGCGGCGGTGGGCGCTTGCGGCCGAGCGCGCGGGCCACGAGGTCGGCGAAGCCCGGGCGCTCGACGACGCGCGCTCGCACCTCGCTGCCATCGAGCTCGGACAGCACCGACAGGCCCATCTCGCTCGTCCCGACGAGCAGCGTCTTGCCCGCGACCTCGACGACGTAGAGCGATCGCCGAGGCTCCAGCGGCAGGCGCGCGACGACGTCGAGCACGTGCGCGCCACGCGTGCGGCCGGTCGCCATCCATCGGCCGAGCACGCGCACGGCCACGACCGCGACGATGCTGACGACGCCGAGCACGATCAGCGAGGTGACGAGCAGATCACCGTAGCCAGCTCCACCAGACACGCCATTCCCGGGCATGGGCGTGGTGTTACCAAGCCGGTCTGACGTTGCCGGGATCACCGGCGACTCCGGGTCTTCGAGCTCCCCGAAAACGAACACGGCCCCCGAGGGGGCCGTGTTCACCCGAGTCGCTCGCTCTGGCTACATGCCCGTGCAGGCCGTGCCGGTGCCACCCGTCGGCGGAGCCGCCGTGAGCAGGATCTCGTAGCTGCCCGCGCCGGTCGTGTCGTACGTCCAGATGCCGGTCAGGTTCGCGTAGCAGGTGCCGATCGCATCGGCGGTATAGCCGGCGCCGAGCATCGCGGTACCGACCGAGATCACCGTGCCGCCCGAGGTCAGCTTGCCGAAGTGGCCCGCGATCGCGGTCGTGATCTTGAACTGGCTCGCCGGCGTCAGCTTCACGTACGAGCCGATCAGCGGGTGGCCGTTCGCGTCCGCCGACAAGCTCGTCATCGTCGCCGTGGAGTTCAACGTTGCCGGCGTGCAGGTCGCGACGTCCTTCGTGACCTGGAGGCCCGCGAGCTCGATCTCGCCTTCCGGCGCGGTCGACCCGCTCGACTTGAACGAGCTGACCGTTCCAACGAGGTCGACCGTATCACCGACCGCGAGCCCGGTCGGCAGCGGCTGGCCGCCGCCGTACATGTAGATGCCCTGGTCGGCCGCCGCGGTGCCGGCGGTCGCGAGGTACAGGTTCGTGCCGTTGATCGCGGTGACGCACGAGCTGGCGATCAGCACGCCGGCGGCCGGCAGCGTCGGGTTCGCCGGATCGGCGTCGCCCGCCTGGTCGATCGCCTTGATCGTCGTGGTCGTGTGGCAGGTGTCGGCGGTGATGATGCAGTTGTCGTCGTTACAGTCGGCGAAGCCGTTGCCGTCGTTGTCGATGCTGTCGCCGCACACCGTCTCCGCCGCCGGGCAACCGGTGCCGCCGGTGACGAGGTCCGCCGACGTCCGCGGCAGCACCAGGTAGTCGTAGAAGTAGTCGACGATGCCGGTCACGCTCGACAGGCACGTGTTGCGCGCGACGCCCGACATCGTGATGTCGGACAGGCTGCCTTCGACCTTCGCGACGCCGGTGATCCCGAACGAGTAGTCGTCGGCCGGGGTCGGCATCGTCGAGCCGAACGCCTTGGGCGCGCCGAGCGCGGCGACGTTGGTCATCGTCACGAGCACGCCGTCCCATTGCTTCCACGCGGCGGAGAAGTTCGGGCCTTGCGCGTCGGCGTCGCTCATCTGGCCGTACATCAGCGCGTCGACGACGGCGGGCGCCGGCACCGAGCCCGTTCCGGTCTTCGTGATCGTCATCGTGCCGCCGGCGACCGGCTCGAGCTCGACATCGGTGCGGCCGGTCGGATCGGCGTTCGAGCCGGTGAGCGCGAACTCGTCCTTCACCGCGCCGCTGAGGCTGATGATGTCGCCCGGGTTCAGCGTCGCGACCGTCGCGGCGTCGCCGTGATAGACGAGCACGCCGGAGTTCGGCCCACCCTCGGGCTCTTCGATCCAGAAGTTGCCGACCGTGCCGCCGAAGTTGTCGATCGCGGTGACGACCACGCCGGCGACCGCGACCTGCGTACCAGCGGCCATCATGGGGTCCTGGATCATCTGGATGGTAACGGTGCCGCCGTTGGGTGCATCGCTGCCACCTGGGCTGTCGGGACCGTTGGTGCTGCTACGGCAACCGAAGAGCGCGAGTCCGAGCGAGGCGACGACGAACGAGTTTCGCATTGCGTGTTTCTCCGAGGGTGAAGCCGGGAATCAATAACCAAACGACGCGCCGCTGTATACCGAAAAAGCGAACGCCGCCCTGCGGCGGCGATCACATAACAACACGTGATGACAGTTGTGTGGCGGTTTGGCCGCTGGAGCGCGCTACGCGGCCGCCGTCGGCGCGAGCCCGACGAGCTCGATGAACGCCATCGGGGCGGCATCGCCCTTGCGAACCCGGGTCTTTAGCACGCGGGTAAAGCCACCTTTACGGGTCGCGAAGTGCGGGCCGATCTCCGAGAACAAGCGCGCGAGCACTTTGTCCGTCTTGATCGTCTGCGCCGCCATGCGATGAGCGTGCACGACCTGTGCGCGCTCGGCCTTCGTGGCCTTGTCGCCCTTGGCGACGATCGCGTGGACGGACACACCCCAGCTGATCGTGGCTTCGGCGAAGCCGCGAAGCTCCTTGGCCTTGGCCTCGGTGGTCTCGATCCGCCCATGCTCGAGCAGCGAGGTCACCATGTTGTTGAACAGCGCCTTGCGATGCGAGGCGTTGCGACCGAGCTTCCGACCAGATTTCATGTGGCGCATAGCAGTCTCTCTTTAGTTCGCTTACGGCTTCTTGAGAGGGTTCGGACCCGGCCAGTTGTCGAGCTTCATGCCGAGCTGCAGGCCCATCTCGGCGAGCAGCTCTTTGATCTCTTTGAGCGACTTGCGGCCGAAGTTCTTGGTCTTCAGCATCTCCGACTCGGTCTTCTGAACGAGCTCGCCGATGTACTTGATGTTCGCGTTCTGCAGGCAGTTCGCCGAGCGGACCGAGAGCTCGAGCTCGTCGACCGTGCGCCACAGGTTCTCGTTGAGCTTCTCGGCGGCCTCGTCGCGCGGCGCTTCGATCGGCTCGGCCATCTCTTCGAAGTTGATGAAGAGGTTGAGCTGCTCCTTGAGGATCTTCGCGGCGTACGCGACCGCGTCGTCCGGGCGAACCGCGCCGTTCGTCCAGCACTCGAGCGTCAGCTTGTCGTAGTCGGTCTGCTGGCCGACGCGAGCGTTCGTGACGATGAAGTTGACCTTGCGGATCGGCGAGAACAGCGCGTCGATCGCGATCGTGCCGACCGGCAGCTCGGCCGAGTGACGGTCAGCCGGCGCGTAGCCGCGACCGGTCGAGATCGTGAGCTCGACGGCGATCTTGCCGTCCTTGGCGAGCGTGCAGATCTTGTGGTTCGGGTTGAGGCAGGTGACGCCGTCGACGAGCGCGAGATCACCGGCGGTGACCTGACCTTCGCCGTGCTTGTCGAGCCGGACCGTATAGGTCTTGTCGGTCTCGACCTTGAACAGCGTCTCCTTGAGGTTGAGGATGATGTCGGTCACGTCCTCGACGACGCCGGGCAGCGCGGTGAACTCGTGGAGCGCGCCTTCGATCGCGATGTGCGTGATCGACGCGCCTTGCAGCGACGACAGCAGGATCCGGCGCAGCGCGACGCCGAGCGTCGTGCCGAAGCCGCGCTCGAGCGGCTCGCACGAGAACTTGCCGTAGGTGTCAGAGCGCTCTTCGATCTCGAGCGTGCGCGGCCGGATCAGGTCGCGCCAGTTCTTGGCCATGAACGCAGTCTGCTCGGGGGTCGGTTCCATCTGTCTCTCCTTGGTCGACCGCTTTCATCACGGCCGAGTTGTCGTGCAGGTTTTCGAGGCCTGCCCCAAAGTCTTCGGCGGAAAATTCCGTCGAAGGTCTTACTTGCTATAAAGCTCGATGATCAGCTGCTCGCGGATCGGCAGCGTCACGTCTTCGCGCGACGGCAGCTGAGCGATCGCGCCGCGGAAGTTGTCCTTGTCCATCTGGATCCACTGCGGCACGCCGCGGCGATCGACCGCTGCGAGCGCTTCGTTGATCCGCGCCATCTTCTGCGACGGCTCCTTGACCTGGACGATGTCCTTCGCGCGGACGAGGTACGACGGGATGTTGACCTTCTTGTTGTTGATCAAGAAGTGGCCGTGGCGAACCAGCTGGCGCGCCTCGGCGTGATCCGACGCGAAGCCCATCCGGTAGACGACGTTGTCGAGCCGGCGCTCGAGCAGCTGGATCAGCGTGTGACCGGTGACGCCCGGCATCCGGATCGCCTTGTAGTAGTAGCCGCGGAACTGACGCTCCGCGATGCCGTAGATCCGCTTGACCTTCTGCTTCTCGCGCAGCTGCTCGCCGTAGTCCGAGCGCTTGCGGCGGCGATTCTGGCCGTGCTGACCGGGCGGATAGCTACGACGCTCGTAGCCGCACTTGTCGGTGTAGCAGCGCTCTCCCTTGAGGAAGAGCTTCATGTCTTCGCGCCGGCAGAGCCGACAAACCGCACCAGTATAACGAGCCATGGTCTTTTTCTTACTCGGCTTCGGAGGTGATCAAACGCGACGGCGCTTGCGCGGCCGGCATCCGTTGTGAGGGACAGGCGTGACGTCGCGGATCAGGTTGATCTTGAAGCCCACCGCATTGAGCGCGCGCAGCGCCGACTCGCGGCCGGAGCCCGGACCGTTGACGTAGACCGTCACGTTGCGGACGCCGTGCTCCATCGCCTTCTTGGCGGCGTCCTCGGCGGCGAGCTGCGCCGCGAACGGCGTCGACTTGCGCGAGCCCTTGAACCCGCACGTGCCGGAGCTCGACCACGCGACGACGTTGCCCGAGACGTCCGTGATCGAAACGATCGTGTTGTTGAACGTCGCGGAGATGTGCGCGACGCCGGTCTGGATGTTCTTCCGGACCTTCTTCTTCTGCTTGGCTTTGACGGTCGACATGATTTTCTCGCTCGCCTACTTCTTGGTAACGGCGCCCATCTTCTTCACCGCCATGCGGCGCGGTCCCTTACGCGTGCGGGCATTCGTGTGCGTGCGTTGACCGCGAACCGGCAGGTTGCGGCGATGACGACCGCCGCGGTAGCTGCCGAGATCGATCAGCCGCTTGATGTTGAGCTGGACGTCCCGCTTGAGATCGCCTTCGACGCGGTAGTGAGCTTCGATCGCGTCGCGGATCTTGCGGACGTCGTTCTCGTCGAGGTCGTCGCTCTTCTTGTCCGGCGAGACGCCGGCGTCAGAGAGCACGACGTTCGCCGCGTGGCGACCGAGGCCGTAGATGTACGTGAGCGCGATCTCGATCCGCTTGTTGCGCGGGAGGTCGATGCCTGCGATGCGAGCCATGGCTTAGCCCTGCCTCTGCTTGTGACGAGGATTGGAGCAGATCACGCGCACGACACCCTTGCGCTTGATGATCTTGCACTTGGGGCAGATGGGTTTGACGGATGCACGTACCTTCATGGCGACTGTCCAATAACTCCGGGCTGCGTCGAGGATGGGCGAGTGAGCACCCAAGGTCCCTCATCGGTGATGGCGATCGTGTGCTCGAAGTGCGCGGACATCGAGCGATCTTTAGTCACGGCCGTCCATTCATCGTCGAGGATCTCTACCTCAGGGGTCCCGGCGTTTACCATGGGTTCGACGGCGATGACAAGGCCGGTCTTGAGCCGTTTCCCCGAGTCCGGGGCGCCGAAGTTCGGGACCTGCGGTTCCTCGTGCATCTGCCGGCCCGTGCCGTGGCCGACAAACTGATGGACGACCGAATAGCCGCGTGATTCCGCATAGCTCTGGACCGCGTGGCCGACGTCGCCCAGCCGATGGCCGACCGTGCACATCGCGATCGCGGCATCGAGGGCCTCGCGCGCGGCATCGACCAATTTGCGCTTGTCCGGGCTGACGTTGCCGACCATGACGGTGCGGGCGGTGTCGGCGCAGAACCCGTGCATGAAGATGCCGAAATCGATGCCGATGATGTCGCCGTCTTTGAGGACCTCGTTCTTGCGCGGGATGCCGTGGACGATGACCTCGTTGATCGACGTGCACACGACCGCGGGATACGGCGGGCTCGCATAGCCGAGGAACGCGCTCTTGACCCTGTGCTTGTCGATGCCAGCGCGCGCGATGCGATCGAGCTCGAACGTCGAAGTACCCGCGACCGCGGCGGTGCACATCGACTCGAGGATCTCGGCGGCGACGAGGCCGGCTTCCCGCATCAGCCGAACCTCGGCCGGCGACTTGTAGATGATCCGCATCGCCGCGCCTCGCGCGCCTTAGCGAGTTCGAGCAGCGACGCGGCCGCGGATGCGCGGACCCTTGGGTCCCGCGAAGCCTTCGTAGTTGCGCGTGATGAGGTGCGATTCGATCTGCTGCACGGTGTCGAGCGCGACACCGACGACGATCAGCAGGCCGGTGCCACCGAACTGGAACGGCACCGACATGTACTTGATCAGCAGCGCGGGGATCATGCAGATCACCGAGAGATAGACCGCACCGGCGAACGTGATCCGCGACAGCACGCGCTCGATATATTGCGCGGTGTTCTTGCCCGGCCGGATGCCCGGGATGAACCCGCCCGACTTCTTGAGGTTGTCGGCGACATCGACCGGGTTGAACACGACCGCGGTGTAGAAGAACGCGAAGAAGATGTTCAGGATCGTGAACACCGTGTTGTAGCGCCAGTCCGCCTGGTGAAACACCGACGCGAATTCCTGCAACCACGTCGAGCCCGACATGCCGGCGATCTGCGCCGGGAACATCAGCAGCGACGACGCGAAGATCGGCGGGATCACGCCCGAGACGTTGATCTTGAGCGGCAGATAGCTCTGCGCGCCCGAGTACATCTTTCGCCCGACCTGTCGTTTCGTGTACTGGACCGGGATGCGCCGGTGGGCGCGTTCGAAGTAGCAGATCGTCGCGATCGTCGCGATCACGAGCAGCAACATGAACAGCACGGTGAGGCCGCTCGCACCGCCGCCGCCGCTGCCGGATAGGAATCGGGTGAGTCCGTCGGGCATTGCCGCGACGATGCCGGCGAAGATGATCAGCGACGAGCCGTTGCCGATGCCCTGATCGGTGATCAGCTCGCCGAGCCACATGACGATCGTGCAGCCGGTGGTCAGGGTCAGCACGGTGAGCAGCCGGAAGCCGAGGCCACCGCCGCCGACGACGACCTCCGCACCGTTCTTCGATAGGCCCTCGACGTAGCTCGCGATGAACCACGCTTGGACCGCCGAGACCAAGATCGTGCCGTAGCGGGTGAGCTGGTTGATCCGCTGCCTGCCCTGCTCGCCCTCTTTGTTGAGCTGATCGAGCTTGGGTACGACGACGGTGAGCAGCTGCATCACGATCGACGACGTCACGTACGGCATGATGCCGAGCGCGAAGATCGACATCTGCTGCAGCGCGCCGCCCGAGAACATGTTGAACATGCCGAGGAACGAGCCCGAGCCGCCTCGGACGACCACGTGCTGCATCTCGGCGCGGTTGACGCCCGGGATCGTGATGAACACGCCGACCCGGTAGACCGCCAGCATCGCCAGCGTGAACAGGATCCTCCGGCGGAGCTCGGGGACCTTACCGATATTTGCGATCGAGCCTGCCAAGTGAGGCCCTAGACGCTCGCCGAGGTGGAGGGCGGAATCGTCGACGGGATCAGCTCGATCTTACCGCCGGCCTTCTCGACCTTGTCCTTCGCGATCGCCGAGATCCGGTGGACCTTGATCGTCAACTTCTTGGTGAGCTCACCCTCGCCGAGGATCTTGATGCACTCGACCATCTTCGGGACGAGGCCCTTCGCGCGCAGGGTTTCGACGTCGATCGTCGCGCCGGCGGCGAACACCCGGTCGAGCGTCGCGACGTTGATCGGGAAGGCCTCGACCCGGAACGGGTTGTTGAAGCCGCGCTTCGGGATCCGCCGCGGCATCGGCATCTGACCGCCCTCGAACGCGAGGCGAGCGCCGTGATGGCCCGGGCGAGCCTTCTGGCCCTTGACGCCCTTACCCGAGGTCTTGCCGGTGCCCGAACCACGTCCGCGGCCGAGCCGCTTCTTCGGTTTGGTGGCGCCTTCGTTCGGGTGGAGGTTGTGCAGCGAAATCGTCATGGGGTGCTCGTAGCTGCGCCAGGAATCTGGCGCGGAATCGGTGAGTTCGCAACTGAGTAGCGCGTTACCTGGCCACAAAGCCAGGACGGGATCGTTAGTCAGCCGGGGCGATGGTGATGAGGTGGGAAACCTTGCGGATCATCCCGCGGATCGCCGGGGTGTCCTTGAGCGTCTTGGTCGTGTGCGGACCGCGCAGACCGAGGCCCTCGAGGGTCTTGTTCTGGGTGTTCGAGCGACCGACGCCGCTCTTGACCTGGGTGATCTTGATGTTGATCGCCATGACTTACTCCGGGCGCGCGGTCTTGTGGCCGCGGAAGTCCGAGACGTTCTTGCCGCGGGTCTTCGCGACCTGCTCGATCGAGCGCAGCGCCTTCAACGCCACGACCGTCGCGTGGATCACGTTGTGCTTGTTCGACGTGCCGATCGACTTCGTCAGGATGTCGGTGATGCCGGCGACTTCGAGCACCGGGCGAACGCCGCCACCGGCGATCACACCCGTGCCGGGGCTAGCCGGGCGGAGCAGCACTTGCGCCGCGCCGAAGAAGCCCTGGATCTCGTGCGGGATCGTGCCCTTGACCAGCGGGATCTTGAACAAGTTGCGCTTAGCGCGATCGGTGCCCTTGCGAATCGCCTCGGGCACCTCGTTCGCCTTGCCCAGGCCGGCGCCGACGTGACCGTGCTGGTCACCGACGACGACGAGCGCCGAGAACGAGAACCGACGGCCGCCTTTGACGACCTTGGCGACGCGGTTGATGTGGACCACGCGGTCCACCAGCTCGCCAACTTCTTCGGGATTGATCAACATGATTTCCTATTGCCTTAGAACGCGAGGCCCGCGTCGCGAGCGCCGTCGGCGATCTCTTTGACGCGACCGTGGTAGATGAAGCCGTTGCGGTCGAACACCACGGCGGTGACCTTGAGCGCGAGCAGCTTCTCGCCGATCACCTTGCCGATCTGACGGGCGCGCTGCTTCTTCGGACCGGTGAGCGCCTTCTTGATCGATGGCTCGGTGTCGCTCGCCGACGCGAGCACGCGGCCGGTCGTATCGTCGATCGCCTGCGCGTAGACGTACTTCGCCGACCGGAACACGCTGAGCCGCGGACGCTCCGCGGTGCCGCTGATCCGCTTGCGGATGGTCCCCTTGCGCTTGTCGCGCTTGCGGGTCTTCTCGCTGCCGTACTTGAGGTGTCCAGCCATGACTACTTACCTGCCGTCTTGCCGGCTTTGCGGCGGATCGTTTCTTCGATGTACTTGATGCCTTTGCCCTTGTACGGCTCGGGCGGACGAAAGCTACGGATCTTCGCGGTCGCGGCGCCGAGCGCCTGGCGATCGATGCCCGACAAGATCAGCATGTTCTTGTCGACCTTCGCCGCGATGCCTTCCGGCAGCTGGTACTCGATCGGGTGCGAGTAGCCGAGCGAGAGCACGATCTTCGGGCCCTTGATCTCGGCCTTGTAGCCGACGCCGTTGATCTCGAGCTGGCGCTCGAAGCCCTTGGTGACGCCGGTGAACATGTTGTTGACCAGCGCGCGCATGAGCCCGTGCGCGGCGCGCTCGCGACCGTCGTCGCCGCTGCGGCCGAAGACGATCTCGTTCGCCTCTTGCTTGATCTCGATCGCCTTGTGGCGCGCGAGGTTGAGCGTGCCCTTGGGGCCCTTGACCGAAACGCTGTCCTTGGTGATCGACACCTGGACGCCTTTCGGCACCTCGATGGGTTTGCGTCCGATTCGCGACATGACTACCAGACCTCGCAGAGGACTTCGCCGCCGACGCCCTTGGTCCGGGCATCCTTGTCGGTCATCACGCCGAGCGACGTCGAGATGATCGCGATGCCGAGGCCGTTGCGCACGCGCGGCACTTGCTTGGCCGGGACGTAGTGACGCTGGCCCGGGCGCGACACGCGGCGCATGCCGGTGATCGCGTTCGAGTTGCGGCCGTCGTAGCGCAGCTCGACCTTGAGCAGACCTTGCTTCTCGTCCTCGGAGGACGACACGGTCTGAACGAAGCCTTCGTCGCGCAGGATCTCGGCGATACGGAGCTTGAGGTTCGAGCGCGGGCACTCGAGCAACTGCTTGCGAGCGCGGATCGCGTTGCGAATCCGGGCAAGGAAATCAGCGATGGGATCGGTCATCGACATCGGTTTTCTCCTACCAGCTCGACTTGATGACGCCGGGGATGTCGCCGCGGAGCGCGAGCTCGCGGAAGCACAGCCGGCACATTTCGAATTTGCGCAGATACGCGCGCGACCGACCACAGCGCTTGCAGCGGCTCTTGATCCGAACCTTGAACTTTTGCTTCTTGGGAAGCCTGTCGATTAGCTTGCTCATAGGGGTCCTACGCGGTCGCGCCGGGGATGGCCGGGGCTGGCTGCCGGAACGGCATGCCGAGGTGAACGAGCAGCGCGCGGCCTTCGGCGTCGCTCTGTGCGGTCGTCACGATGCTGATGTTCATGCCCTTGATCGAATCGATCTTGTCGTACTCGATCTCGGGGAAGATGATTTGCTCGCGCACGCCCATGGTGAAGTTGCCGCGGCCGTCGAAGCCACGCGGCGACACGCCGCGGAAATCGCGAACGCGCGGTAGCGCGATGTTGAGCAGGCGATCGAGGAACTCCCACATCCGCTCGCGGCGCAGCGTGACCATCACGCCGATCTTCTGGCCCTTGCGGAGCTTGAACACCGCGATGTCCTTCTTCGCCTTCGACACGACCGGGGACTGGCCGCAGATGAGCTTGAGCTCCTCGATGCCGTTGTCGATCATCTTGGGCTCTTCCTTGGCTTTGCCGAGGCCCATGTTGACCGACACCTTGAGGACGCGCGGCACCTGCATGATCGTGGAGTAGCCGAACTCCTTCATCATCGCGGCGCGGATCGTCTCGTCGTACCTCTTCTTGAGACGAGGCGGAGTCTCGCGCTTGTACTTCGGCGCCGGGCCCGTGGGCTCTCCGCCCTTCTTCTTGTTCGCCGCGAGTCCGCCACCGGCCGCGGCCTTCGCGCGAGCCTTCTCGGCGCGCTCGGCCTTCTTCGCGGCCGCGGCGGCGTCGTGAGCCGCCTTGTCTTCGTCGGGTTTGTTTTCGTCGTTCGCCATGACTTACATCCCAGCCGTCGGAAACTTCGTTCCGGTCTTCGAGCCGACGCGAATTTTGGTGTCGCCTTCGGTCGTGATCTTGGTGCGGGTGCCGCGCGCGAGCTTCTCGTCGAACAACAGCACGTTCGAGATATGAATCGTGCCTTCCTTGTCGACGATGCCGCCCTGCGGGTTCTTCTGCGACGGCTTCGCATGCTTCTTGATCATCGCGACCTTCTCGATCGCGACGCGATTGCCGTCGATGCGTAGCACCTTGCCGCGCTTGCCTTTGTAGGATCCTGCGATGACGACGACGAGGTCGCCTTTACGAACGTGCGGCATTACAGGACCTCCGGCGCCAGGCTGATGATCTTCATGAAGCGCTTGGCGCGCAGCTCGCGAGCGACCGGCCCGAAGATCCGGGTCCCGATCGGCTCGTTCTCCTTCGTTGATCAGCACGGCGGAGTTGCCGTCGAACTTGATGTAGCTGCCATCGGGGCGCGCGAGCTCGCGCTTGGTCCGCACGATCACCGCGCGCGCGACCTCGCCCTTCTTGACCTTCGCGCCGGGAATCGCCTCGCGGATCGAGACGATCACGACGTCGCCGATCGACGCGTAGCGCCGGCGCGAACCGCCGAGCACCTTGATGCAGAACACTTTCTTGGCGCCGCTGTTGTCAGCGATGTCCAAGACCGAGGTCATCTGGATCACGACGCGACCTCCGCGAGCCCGGCGTCGACCCCGCGGCTGATCAGCCGCAGCACGCGCCAGCGCTTCGTGCGCGACATCGGCCGCGACTCGACGAGCTCGACGAGGTCACCGACCTTGTACGTGTTCGTCTCGTCGTGCGCTTTGTACTTCACGCGGCGGGTGAGGAACTTGTGGAACCGGCGATCACGGACGCGACGGATCACGGTGACGACGACGGTCTTGTCCATCTTGTTGGACGTCACCGTGCCCTGGACGTTGCGGCGCGAGCCGCGGTGGTCTGACGTGGTCTCTTCGCTCATGACTTCGCCTTCGCTTTGCTCGTCTTGGGAGCCGACTTCTTCGCGGCCTTGGCCTTCGGCGCGGCCGCCGCACCCTCGGTCTTGACCGACTTCAGTTTTTGGCCCTGGGTCTCGTGGCCGAGCTCGCGGCCGCGCAACACCGTCATGATCCGGGCGATGTCGCGGCGCTTGGTCTGCATCCCGGCGGACGACGTCACCTGGTTCGTGTACTGGCCGAGCTGGAGCCGGAACAGCTCGTCGCGGTTGCGCGCGAGCGCCTGGCGCAGCTCCTCGTCCGGGAGATCGCGAAATTGCGTGAGGGTCGTGGCTAGCTTGCTCATAGCGCGGGCTCCCGCGAGATCAGGTGGGTCTTGATCGGCAGCTTGTGGTGCGCGCGATGGAACGCTTCCTTCGCGATCTCGAGCGAGCAACCCTCGACCTCGAAGATCACGCGACCCGGCCGCACGACCGCGACGTAGCCCTCGACGCCGCCTTTGCCGGTACCCATGCGGGTCTCGGCCGGCTTCTTCGTGAACGGATGGTCGGGGAACACGCGGACGTAGATCTTGCCGAGCCGCTTGACCGAGCGAGAGATCGCGACGCGAGCGGCCTCGATCTGGCGAGCGGTGATCCAGCCGGGCGACGTCACCTGCAGCCCGTAATCGCCGAACGACACGACGTTGCCGCCTTTCGCGCGGCCCTTCGTGTTGCCCTTATGGGATCTTGCGGAACTTGGTGCGTTTTGGGGAGAGCATCGACATACGAAAACATCCTTAGGAAACTAGGTGCGAGGCGGAACCGGACGAGCGGTGGCGTCCTTGCGGGCGGGGAGCACCTCGCCGTGGAACACCCACGCCTTGACGCCGATCGACCCGTAGGTCGTGTGCGCCTCGGTGAAGCCGTACTCGATGTCCGCACGCAGCGTGTGCAGCGGAACGCGGCCCTCTTTGTACCATTCGCGACGGCACATCTCGGCGCCGCCGAGCCGACCGGCCGACGCGACCTTGATGCCCTTCGCGCCGAACTTCATCGCGGTCTGGGTCGCCTTCTTCATCGCGCGGCGGAACGCGATCCGACGCTCGAGCTGCGTCGCGATGTTCTCGGCGACGAGCTGCGCGTTGGTCTCGGCCTTGCGGACCTCGATGATGTTGAGGAACACCTCGTTCTCGGTCAGCGCCTGGACTTCCTTCTTCAGCGTCTCGACGCCCGCGCCGCGCTTGCCGATCACGATGCCGGGACGCGCGGTGTGGATGTTGATCTTCGCCTTGTTCGCGGCGCGCTCGATCTCGATGTAGCTGACGCCAGCGTGGTGCAGCTTCTTCTTGATGAAGCCGCTTGAGCTTCAGGTCCTCGTGCAGCCACTTGGCGTAGTTCTTCTCTTCGTACCAACGAGACGACCACGTCTTGATGATGCCGAGACGGAAACCAGTCGGATGTGTTTTCTGACCCATGAGCTAGTCCTCGTCCGTGACAACAACCGTGAGGTGAGACGACCGATGATTGATGCGGTTCGCGCGGCCCATCGACCGCGGCATCCAGCGCTTGTCGATCGTGCCGCCGTCGACCGCGATCGTGTGCAGGCGCAGCGTCCTCGACCGACGCGTCGCCGCCCGACTTGTCCTCGGCGTTCGCCGCGGCGCTCTTGATCGCCTTCGCGATGATGCCCGCGGCCCGCTTCGGCATGAGCTCGAGCAGGCCGACCGCCTCTTCGACCTTCTTGCCGCGAACCAGGTTCGCGACGACGCGCATCTTGCGCGGCGACATCGTGATGCCCTTGACGTGTGCGCGAGCCTGCATGACTAGGCCTTCTTCCGTTCGCCGGTGTGACCGTGGAACGTGCGGGTGTGCGAGAACTCGCCGAGCTTGTGACCGACCATCTGCTCGGTGATGTGCACCGGGATGAACTTGCGGCCGTTGTGAACCGCGAACGTCACGCCGACCATGTCGGGGATGACGGTCGAGCGGCGCGAATACGTCGTCACGACGCGCTTGCTCGGGTTCGGTTCCTTCGCGGCGATCGCGAGCTTCTTCGTCAGGTACTTGTCGACGAACGGACCTTTTTTTACTGAACGAGGCATGGCTATTCTATTCCCTGGCTCACTTGCGCCGGCGGATGATGAACTGCTCGGTCCGCTTGTTGTGACGGGTCTTCTTGCCCTTGGTCTTGACGCCCCAAGGGGTGCACGGGTGACGACCACCGGAGCTGCGGCCTTCGCCGCCGCCCATCGGGTGATCGACGGGGTTCATCGACACGCCGCGCTGGTGCGGACGAATGCCGAGCCAGCGCCGGCGACCGGCCTTGCCCCACTGGATGTTGCCGTGCTCGGAGTTGCCGATCGATCCGACCGTCGCCTTGCAGTCGATGTGGACGCGGCGCATCTCGCCCGAGGGCATGCGCAGCGTGGCCCAATCGCCTTCTTTGGCCATCAGCGTGACCTTCGTGCCAGCCGAGCGCCCGATCTGCGCGCCGCGTCCGATCTTGAGCTCGACGCAGTGGATGTCGGTGCCGACCGGGATGTAGCGCAACGGCAGCGCGTTGCCGGGCTTGATGTCGGCGGTGTTCGCCGACACCACCTGCTCGCCGACCGCGAGCTTCTGACGGCGCGAGGATGTACGCCTTCTCGCCGTCGGCGTACTGGATCAGCGCGAGCCGAGCCGAGCGGTTCGGGTCGTACTCGATGCCGACGACGGTCGCCGGCACGCCGGTCTTCATCCGCTTGAAGTCGACGCGGCGATAGCGCTTCTTGTGCCCGCCCGAGCGAAACCGCGACGTGATCCGGCCGTGGTTGTTGCGGCCGGCCGACGCGGTCTTGTGCTCGAGCAGCGACTTCTCGGGCTCACCCTTGGTGATCTCGCCGAAGTCCTGCGTGGACATGCCGCGCCGGCCGGGAGATGTTGGCTTGTAGATCCGGATCGCCATGGCTTAGACGCCCTCGAAGAATTCGATGTTGTCGCCGGGCTTGAGCGTGACGAACGCCTTCTTCCACGACGGGCGGCGGCCGGCGAACCGACCGATCCGCTTCTCTTTGCCGCGCACGATCAGCGTGCGGACATCGGTCACGGTCACCTTGAACAGCGGTCTGGACCGCGCGGCGAATCTCGATCTTGTTCGAATCGCGCGCGACCTCGAACACGACCTTCTGCGCGTAGTCCTCGCCCTCGACGTGCGAGCTCGCCGCACCACCGGTCTCGCGGAGGCGCGCCGTCTTCTCGGTCAGCAGCGGACGCTTGATGACGGATTGAGCGCTACGCATCGATCGTCTCCGGCTTTTCCTGCAGCGCGGCCTCGACCTGCTTGGCCGCGGCCTGGGTGAGCACGAGCGTCTCGTGGCGAAGGATGTCGTAGACGTTGAGACCTTCGGGCGCGATCCACTGCGAGCGCGCGAGGTTGCGCGCGCCGCGGACGAGCTTGTCGTTGGTCTTCGCGTCGACGATCAGCGCCTTCGGCGCCCGTGCCGAGCGTCGCGAGCGAGGCCGGCGACGTTCTTGGTCTTGCCATCGGTCGCGAAGCCATCGAGCACGATGATCTTGTTCTCGGCCGCGCGCAGCGACAGCGCCGAGCGCAGCGCCGCCTTCTTGGTCTGGCGCGGCATCGCGTAGTCGTAGCTGCGCGGCCTGGGGCCCTTCGCGGAGCCACCGCCGACCCAGTGCGGAGCCTGCTTGGAGCCCTGGCGCGCTTGGCCCGTGCCCTTTTGCTTCCACACCTTCTTGGACGATCCGCGGACCTCGCCGAGACGCTTGGTCGACGCCGTACCGGCGCGGCGCTTGGCGAGTTGCCACTTCACGACTTCCCACAGCAGGTGCTCGTGGACCTCGACTCCGAACACGGCGTCGTCGAGGTCGATCGACCCGACGGCCTTGCCGGAGATATTTTTGACTTCGATCTTCATGGTTCGGCTCAGGTCTTGATCTCGACGTCGACGCCGGCCGAGAGGTCCAGCTTCATCAACGCGTCGAGCGTCTGCTGCGTCGGCTCGAGGATGTCGAGCAGCCGCTTGTGGGTGCGGATCTCGAACTGCTCGCGCGACTTCTTGTCGGTGTGCGGCGACCGCAGCACGCAATACTTGTTGATCTTGGTCGGCAGCGGAATCGGGCCCGCGATCTTGGCGCCCGTGCGCTTTGCGGTCTCCACGATCTCGCCGGCGCTCTGATCGAGCAGCTTGTGATCGTAGGCCTTCAGCCGAATTCGAATGCGTGGGGTCGTCATGAGAGTCCTTCGTTACTTCTTGGCCGGCGCAGCGGCTGGAGCGGCCGCGGCCTTCTCGGGCTTCTTCGCGGCTTCGGCAAGGATCTTGGTCACGACGCCGGCGCCGACGGTCTTGCCGCCTTCGCGAATCGCGAACCGGAGACCCTCTTCGCAGGCGATCGCCGAGACGAGCTCGACGTCGACCTTGATGTTGTCGCCCGGCATCACCATCTCGGTGCCGGCCGGCAGCGTCGACGGTGCCGGTGACGTCGGTCGTCCGGAAGTAGAACTGCGGGCGGTAGCCGTTGAAGAACGGCGTGTGACGACCGCCCTCCTCCTTCTTCAGGACGTAGACCTCGGCGGTGAAGTGGTTGTGCGGGGTGATCGAGCCCTTCTTGCACAGCACCATGCCGCGCTCGATCTCTTCGCGCTTCGTGCCGCGGAGCAGGACGCCGACGTTGTCGCCGGCCATGCCCTCGTCGAGCAGCTTGCGGAACATCTCGACGCCGGTGCACGTCGTCTGGCGGGTGTCGCCGAGGCCGACGATCTCGAGCTCGTCACCGACCGGACGATGCCGCGCTCGATGCGACCGGTCACGACCGTGCCGCGACCGGTGATCGTGAACACGTCTTCGACCGGCATGAGGAACGGCTTGTCGGTCTCGCGCTTGGGCTCGGGGATGAACGAGTCGCACGCATCGAGCAGCTTCTGGATCGAACCGACGCCGTAGTCGCCGGTGTCGCCCTCGAGCGCCTTGAGCGCCGAGCCGCGGATGATCGGGGTCTCGGCCGAGTAGCCGTTCTTCTCGAGCAGCTCGCGCAGCTCCATCTCGACGAGGTCGAGTAGCTCTTCGTCGCCCTTGCCGATCATGTCGCACTTGTTGAGGTACACGACCATCGCCGGCACGTTGACCTGGCGGCCGAGCAGCACGTGCTCGCGGGTCTGCGGCATCGGGCCGTCCGGCGCCGACACGACGAGGATCGCGCCGTCCATCTGCGCGGCGCCCGTGATCATGTTCTTGATGTAGTCGGCGTGGCCGGGGCAATCGACGTGCGCGTAGTGGCGCTTGTCGGATTCGTACTCGACGTGTGCGGTCGAGATCGTGATGCCGCGAGCCTTCTCTTCCGGCGCCTTGTCGATCTGATCGAACGCGGTGAACTTCGCGAGGCCCTTGGTCGATTGGACCTTCGTGATCGCCGCGGTCAACGTGGTCTTGCCGTGATCGACGTGGCCGATCGTTCCGATGTTGACGTGGGGCTTGTTGCGAACGAATTTCTCTTTCGACACGGTATCGGCTCCTTAGGCGCGTTGGCGGGAAGTCAGGTCTTCGCGAATTTGCTGAGGCACTTCAGCGTAGTGGTCGAATTCCATCGAGTAGGTGGCCCGGCCCTTCGTTCGTGACCGCAGGTCGGTCAGGTATCCGAACATCGTGGCTATGGGCACAAAACAGGCGACGGCTTGTACCCCAGGCCGCGCGGTAATTCCAGCGACTTTTCCCCGTCTGGCGTGCAAATCTCCGAGGACGTCGCCGAGGCTCTCGTCCGGAGTGACGACCTCTAGCTGCATCACCGGTTCGAGCACCGTCGGGCTCGCCTTGTTGGCGGCGGCGACGAAGGCCTTCGACCCGGCGACCTTGAAGGCGTAATTGTTAGAATCTACGGGGTGATAGCTGCCGCCGACGACCTGCACGCGAAGGTCGGTCATCGCGCATCCGGCGATCACGCCGCGCTGGGCGGCCTCGGCGACTCCAGCTTCCACCGCGGGCGCGTGCTCCGACGGGATGTCGCTGGTCGGGGCGCGGTTCTCGTAGACGTAGCCGCCACCTCGCCCGGTCGGCTCGACGACGAGCCGGACGTGGCCGTACTCGCCCCGCGCGCTGGCCGCGCCGGCCCCGCCGCGCACGAACTTGTTCTCGCCCTCGGCGGAGCGCGTGATCGTCTCGCGATACGCGACCTGCGGCGCACCGACCTTGACCTTGACGCCGAGCTCGCGGCGCAAGCGCTCGACGATGATCTCGAGGTGGAGCTCGCCCATCCCGGAGATCACGGTCTGGCCGGTCTCGATGTCGGTCGACACGCGGAACGATGGATCCTCGAGCGCGAGCCGGTCGAGCGCCGCCGGGAGCCGGGCGTGATCGTCGTCGGTCTCCGGCTCGATCGCGACGCCCATCACCGGCTCGGGGATCGTCATCGGGTCGAGCACGATCGGCGCGCGCGGATCGCACAGCGTCTGGCCGGTGTAGATCCGCGCCTGCTGCGACGGGCCCACCGGTTGGTGCAGCGCGCCGATCATGCCGGCCTCGATCTGCTTGATGTCCTCGCGGCGATTCGCGTACATGCGGACGAGCCGTCCGATGTGCTCGAGGTTGCCGCGGCTCGAGTTGAGCACCGAGTCACCGACGCGCAGCACGCCGGAGTAGACGCGGATGAACGTCAGCGTGCCGCCGGTGCCGTCATCCTGGGTCTTGAACGCGAGCGCGGCGAGCGGCGCGTCGTCGGAGATCGGCCGCGACAACGTCGGCGCCGCGGCGGCGGTGCGATCGTCGGGCTCGCGCCCGCGCACGACGGTCGCGACCTGTGCGCGACCGGCGGCGCCGCCGAAGGACGGCGCGGTTCCATAGACCCCGATGTCGATCGGCGATGGCAAGTAGTCGAGGACCGCGTCGAGCAAGAAGTGGATGCCTTGGTTCTTGAACGCCGAGCCGACCAAGGTCGGCACGCCCCTGCCGGCGAGCGTGATCCGGCGCAGCGCGGCGCGCACGAGCTCGGGCGGCAGCGCGCGGCCCGAAACCCAGGTCGCCATCAATTCGTCGTCGAGCTCGGCGATCGCTTCGATCATCGCTTCGCGCGCGCGGCTCGCGGCGGGCACGATCGCGTGCGGCACCGGACCGTCGGAGAACTTCGCGCCGAAGCTCGCCGCGTCCCACGTCCGCGCGCGCATCGTGATCAGATCGATCACGCTCTTGAACTGCGCACCGAGGCCGAGCGGCAGCTGGATCGCGATCGGCGTCGCGCCCAGGCGCGCGCGCATCTCGCCGATCACGCGATCGGGCTCGGCGCCTTCGCGATCGCACTTGTTGATGAACGCGAGCCGCGGCACGTGATAGCGATCCGCCTGCCGCCACACGGTCTCGCTCTGCGGTTCGACACCCTCGACCGCCGAGAACACGCAAATCGCACCGTCGAGCACGCGCAGGGAGCGCTCGACCTCCATCGTGAAGTCGACGTGGCCCGGCGTGTCGATCAGGTTGACGACGTGGTGCTTCCAGCCAAACGTCGTCGCCGCGGCGGTGATCGAGATGCCGCGCTCTTGCTCTTGCTGCATCCAATCGGTGAACGCAGAGCCGTCGTCGACCTCGCCGAGCCGCGACGTCACGCCCGTGTAGAACAGGATGCGTTCGGTCGTCGTCGTCTTGCCGGCGTCGACATGCGCCATCACCCCGATGTTGCGGGTGCGGTCCAGTGGGACCGAGCGGATGTCGGGGCGGGTTGCCATGCTTGCGAGCTCGGTGGTTTGGCTTGTCGCCACCTTCCGTGCTCCCTCTGCAAAATCGTTAGCCGATAGTTACCAGCGGTAGTGCGCGAACGCCTTGTTCGCGTCGGCCATCTTGTGGACGTCCTCGCGCTTCTTGACCGCGTTGCCACGGTTCTGAGCGGCGTCGACGATCTCGTTCGCGAGTCGATCCATCATCGTCTTCTCGTTGCGCTCGCGAGCGTAATCGACGAGCCAGCGCATGCCGAGCGCGAGCGAGCAATCCGGACGAACGTCGACCGGAACTTGGTACGTGGAGCCACCGACGCGGCGGCTCTTGACCTCGACGCGCGGCCGCACGTTGCCGAGCGCGCGCTCCCACACCTTCAACGGATCATCTTTGGCTCGCTCGGCGACGAGATCCATCGCGCCGTAGACGATGCCCTCGGCGACCGCCTTCTTGCCATCGCGCATCACGACGTTGACGAACTTCGTGACGCGACGACGAACGTCGGCCGGGGCGTCGGTGTACTTCGGATCCGGGAGGACCTTGCGCTTGGGGACTTCACCTTTACGGGGCATGGCCGATCCTTACTTGGGACGCTTGGCGCCGTACTTGGACCGGCTCTGCTTGCGGTTCGACACACCCGTGGTGTCGAGGGTGCCGCGGATGATGTGGTAGCGAACGCCCGGCAGATCCTTGACGCGACCGCCGCGGATCAACACGACCGAGTGCTCTTGAAGGTTGTGGCCCTCGCCCGGGATGTACGACGTCACTTCCATGCCGTTCGTGAGGCGAACGCGGGCGACCTTGCGCAGCGCCGAGTTCGGCTTCTTCGGGGTCGTGGTGTAGACGCGCGTGCACACGCCGCGCTTCTGCGGGCACTGCTTGAGCGCCGGCGATGCGCTCTTGGTGCGCACCTTCTCGCGTCCCGAACGGACGAGCTGATTGATCGTAGGCATTTGACGAAGTTCCTGACGGTGGGACGAGAGGCCCGATAGAGAGCGCGGAATCTTATGGATCTGCCCCCGGCTGTCAAGGCCCGCGTGACCGGGCTAGACACCTGGCCCTTGCGGCCGAACCGTCCCAGCGATGCTGACTCTCGCTCGTTTGGCCGCGGCGCTCGCCCTGATCCCCGCGGTGGCACGCGCCGACCGTCTGGTCATCGCGGAAGTACCCGCGGCGCTTGCCGTGTCCGGGGCTCAGGCCGACGCGTTCCGGACCGGCGCGATGCCGGCGGTCGGTGCCTACGTCGAGTCGGCCCACGGCGAGCTCGGCGTCCGGGTTCGCGTCGGCGTCCTCGCCAATGGCCCGGCGCCTGGAAACAACGAGCGAGATCCGGGCGTTGGCGGGCTCGCCACCGCGGGCGTGGCCTATCGTTTGCCGATCGGCGCGGGCTGGGTCGAGGGCGTGCTCGGCGGCGGCATCACCGGACGCGACGTCGTGCCCGCCGCCGAAATCGGCGTGGGTTGGCAGTTCGAGCTCGCCGGCGTCCAGGCGGGCCCGGCCGTCCGCTTCCTCTATGTCGACGGTCACGACGCGATGGGGTTCGGCAGCGCGAGCATCGTGCTGGTCGGGATCGATGTCCAGTTCGGCAAGCATCGGCGCGCACCGGTCGTGACGGAGCAACATGTCGTGGACCTCGCGCCTCCGCCACCGCCGGTCGCTCCACCACCCGCCGCGCTCGAGGCCGACGACGAAAAGCTCGTCGACCGCGACACCGGCTGCATGCAGGACGGCGAAGGTTGCGAGATCGCGATCGCCGGCGGTGAGCCGCTCGTCATGCGCGATCATCGGATCGTCCTCGACGATCGCGTGCTGTTCGACACCGATCGCGCGAAGGTCAAGTCTGCGGGCTACGACACGATCGCGGCGATCGCGCGCGCGTGGCGCAAACATCCCGAGTGGCGGCACGTCACGATCGAGGGTCACACCGATACGCGTGGCGAGGACGACTACAACATGGACCTCAGCCAGCGCCGCGCGGATCACGTGCGCGCGTTGTTCGTTCGCGACGGCATCGCGCCGGATCGGGTCGACGCGGTCGGCTACGGCCGTACGCGGCCACGCGACCTCGGGCAGACCGAAGCGGCACATCAACACAACCGCCGGGTCGAGTTCGCGGTCGATTCCGCGCCGCCATCCGCCGCCGATCAGACGGTCTCGCGGGCCGTAGGGACCTCGCTCGGCGCAGCCGTGGCGGCCGAAGGAGCTACGCCATGAACAGCCTCAGGATCGCCGCTGCCGTGTTCGCCGTCGCGCTCGTCGGGTGCTTCGACTCCGTCGTCAGCGATCCGTGCATCGTGGGCTTCGCGTGGACGAACGGCGCTTGTCAACCCAGCGGCACGACCCCCGATGGCGGCGCCCCTGGTAGCGCCGATGCCACCGGCGATGCGCGCGGTCACGATGGTGGCGTGCGCGATGCGAACGTCGCGATCGATAGCGTCGCGATCGACAGTCCGATGATCGACGCCGGCATGATCGACGCGCTGACCTGTCCGCTGCCCGAGATCGTGTGCAGCACGGTGTGCATCGATCCGACCACCGATGCGAACAACTGCGGTCACTGCGGCCACGTGTGCGCGAGCGGGATCTGTCAGGCGAGCGTGTGCGTCGGCGACGCCGCCGGTCACGTCGTCGCGATCGGCCACGACTACACGCACTTCCATCCGGCGATGGCGCGGGTGCTCGGCAACGCGCTCGCGCTGCGCGCCGCGCACGCCGTCCGCGTAGGCTGGTATCGAGGGAGCGCGACCGAGGAGGTCGACACCGACGCGCACTCCGCGGCTCAGCAGGCGCTCGCGGCGATGGGCAATACGCTCGCGTCGACCGCGTTCGCGAGCCCGCCGACGACCGCGCAGCTCGCCGCGGTGGACGTCGTCGTGATCGAAGCGCAGACCGGCGACGGCGACGCCGCCGAGGCGACCGGCGCGGCGTGGGCGCCCACCGCCCAGACGTATCTAGCCGCGACCGGCGTGATCGTCGTGCTCGAAGCTACGGGCGGCGTCAGCTATCGCTTCGCCGCCGGTGCTGGCTTGTTCGCGGTCGGCGCCCCGGTCGACGAATCGGGCACCGCGCTCGATGTCGTCGGCACCACCGACGCGGTGGCGCAAGACGTCACCTCGCCATACCTCGGCGAAGCGTCGACCGTCAGCTGGCCCGGCGCGCCCGTCGCGGTGGTCGCGACGCCGAGCGGCGACGTCGTCGTGTTTCACGAGACGTTCGAGTAAACGCAGGCCCGGGCGGGCACTAACGGATCGAGCGCTCGAGTCCCTTGGCTTGCGCCCGAACGGCGGGATGCGGATCGTGCGCCGCGGCGGCTCTCAGATACGGCACCGCGGCGCGGCCGATCTTCGTCCGCAAGAACCCCGCAGCCTTCGCTCGGGTCTTCGCGCTGCCGAGCATCGTGATCACGTTGTGGTTGAGCGTCGGGTTACCGCGGTACGCCCCGTTCTTCGCGATCGCATCGCCGTAGTCATCGAGCGCCACCTGCCACCACAGGTGGTCGAAGTAGAGGTTGCCGAGCAAGAACGGGATGTACGCGTTCGCCGGCGACTTGCCGCGCAGCGCGCGCAGGCTCGCGAGCGCGACGTCGCGCTGGCCGGCCTTGATCAGCACGACGGCGCTCGCCACACTTGTCGCGAGCTGGGGCGCGCCCGATCCGGCGTGCTGCTCGACTTCTGCGTTCGTCTTCGGCGCATCCGCGGCTTCGTCTTCCGCCGATCCCGCCGAGCCCTTCGCCGGATCCGGATCCTCTGCGGTCGTCGGATCCATCTCGATCTCGTCTGCCACCGAGCCCGAGCCCGAGCCCGAGCCCGAGCCCGACTCGGTCGTGCCCGTCGATCCCGCGTCTTCCAGCGCCGCCGCAAGCTTCGCGGCATCGCTCGGTGGCTCGACCGCGAGCTTGTCCGCGCCGGCAGCATCGTTGACCGCCGCGATCGGCGTCCCGCTCGCCGGCTTGTCCGGATCCTTGTGGATCAGGTATTGCGCCATCGCGAGCGTGCCACCGACGAGCACGACGATGCCCGCGATCACCGGCCAGAACCGCGAGGACTTCGGCGCCGGCACCGCGGTCTTGTCCGAGTCGATGTCGAGCATCGTCGGCGCGACCGCCGCCGACAGCGACGACCGGCGCTTGCTCGCCGCGATCACCGGCGCCGACGGTGCGCGCTCCGCCGGTTCCGGCTTGCCGTCGATCAACACGTCGAGCGCATCCGCGAGCTCGATCGCGGTCTGATAGCGATCGGCGGGTGACTTCGCCATCGCCTTATCGATCACCGCTTGCAGCCCGTCGGGGATCTCGGTGCCCTCGGGCACGCGGTCGACGAGCCGCGGGATCGGAGCCGCCCGATGCATGCCGAGCAACTGCAACGTCTCCTCGGCGTGAAACGGTCGATCGCCGACGACCATCTCGAACAGCACGACCCCGACCGCGTAGATGTCGGTGCGCGCGTCGATCGTCCCGCCCGGCACGGTCTGCTCGGGGGCCATGTAGTTCGGCGTACCGACCACCATATTGGTCTGGGTCGCGTCGCGCCCGACGTTGCCGCGCAGCCGCGCGAGCCCGAAGTCGAGCAGGCGAACGCGCTCGCCATGCCCGATCTCGTCGCTGATCATCACGTTCGCCGGCTTGATGTCGCGATGGACGATGCCCTGATCGTGTGCGTGCGCGAGCCCCGATGCGATCTGACGCGCGATCGCGAGCGCCTGCGCCGCCGGGACCGGACTCGCGTCCATTCGCGCGCGCAGCGTCGTGCCGGCGACGAAGTCCATGACGAGATAAGGCGCGTTCTCCCACACCCCGAAATCCAGCACCGACACGCAGTTCGGGTGCGCGAGCTTGCTCATCACGCGGGTCTCGCGCTCGAACCGCGCCTGAAACTCGCTGTCGTTGGCGAACGTCGCGTGCAGGAACTTCACCGCGACGAGCTTGCCGATCGGGACGCGCTCGCCCTTGTAGACCGAGCCCATCGAGCCGGAGGCCATCACCTCGACGAGCTTGTAGCGGCCCTCGACGAGGCTGCCGACGCGAGCAGTCGCCTCGTCCGTCATCGCAACGCGTAGCGTACCACGCGGTCAGCGGCCGATCAGTGAGTCCACTTCTCTTGGCGCGAATGGTCGCCGTCGTCGTACTCGTGCGCGGTCACGAAGTGGTACGCGACCTCGCGCGCCTTCTCGGATTCGACCACGCACTCGAACAGCCACTCGCCCTCCGCGTCGGCCGGTTCGACCTGCACGTAGGCGATCTCGGCCGGAAACAGCAGCAGCTCGCCGACGAGATCTTTCGCGCGGCCGAGCTGGACGACCAACGTGTGCTCGTCCTCGGTCTTGAGCCGCCAGTGGAAATCGTCGTGGTCGAGCAGCACCACCTCGGGAGTTCCGGCGCGAACGATGCAGTTCGCGTGATCCTGCAACCAGGCCCAGAACTTGTCGAAGGTGAGTGTCGTCGCCACGGCCGCGAGCCGTTTACCCGTCGTCGTTCCCATACGCGCAACTTATAGCCGCATGCCGGCCCCGCGCCAAGGCTCGTGTGGGTCCTAGAACCGACCCACGACCGCGACGCCGGCGCTCGTCGGCGATGCGACCGGAACCACCATCCTCTCGGCCGGCCCGGGAGCGTCGAAGTAGTACAACACCGCCGCGGTCGCACCCGCGACCACCGCCGCGCCACCGAGCAGCCACGCGGTATCGCGAAAGTTATTGCGGCGATCGGTGTAGCTCCGGTAGTCGGCCAGCTGTTGCTGCGTGATGCCGACGGTCTCGCGGTCGCGCTCGATATCGCTCATCTTGTTGTCCGAGAGCACCGCGACGAGCGCACTGGCCGCACTGCCGAGCGCGAGCACGCCGCCCGCACCGACGAGCCACGGCACCGAGCGGCGCTTGCCGGTCGGTCGCATCGCGACGGTCACGGTCTTGACCTCGCCGCGCGCGAGCACGAGCGAGCGGGCCACGGTCTCGCGACCGCGCCGCATCACGACCAGCACGTGATTCCCCGACGGCACATCCTGGGTAGCGAGCGGGGTCGTCCCGAGCACGCGACCGTCAATCGCAATCTGCGCATCGGTGTCGGTGGCGAAGGTGAGGCGCGCCGGCTTCTCGACGAGCCGGACCTCGACGGGATCGGTCTCGCCCGGCGCGACCTTGTGAGTCTCGGTGACCGGAATGTAGCCGTCCGCCGTGATCGCGACGGTGTGCTCGCCGGGCGTGACAGCGATCGGGGTGTAGAGCTCGGCCGGCTTGCCATCGAGCGTCGCGGTCGCCCCGAGTGCGTCCGAGGCCGGCAGCATCGACAGCTCGGTCATCGTGGTCTTCTGCTCGCCGATCGTGACGTTGATGATCACGCGAGTCGCGTCGCTGCGAGGCGCCGCGACGAGGCCGCCGCCGCCGAGCCGGTCGAGCTCGCGCTGCATCTCGGCGAGCCCATCCGACGCGTCGCCGACCCGGCCGCCGCTCTTCACCTTCGCGAGATACGCGCGGTACAGCTCGACCGCGCGCTTGCAGTACTGCGGCTTCGGCTCGATGAAGTACTGGCGGCGATACGCCTGCGCCGCCGAGAACGCGATCTCCGGGATCGCCATCTCCGTGTAGGCCAGCTCGAAGCTCTCCGCCGCGGCGGCGAAGCTCTGATGGCGAAACGCCTGCTCGCCGGCGCGAAAATACTGCTCGGCCTTCACGCGATCGTCGGCGCGTGCGATCGAGCTCGCCGCGACCAGCGCGATGCAGATGGCGACCGCCTTCATCGCGCGCCCCCGGAGCGATCGCAGCCCGCACCGTGACTGTCGCATTGCGTGAACAGATGGATCGTCCCTTGCTGAGTCGAGCCGACGGTGTAGACGACGTCGTCGAGCCCGTCGCCGTTGAGGTCGCCCGCGTGGAGCTCGATCGTGGTGTCCTGGCCGGTGTCGATCGCCGGGACGTACGCGACGCCGTTCGCGTTCGTGAACCTCTCGAACAGCTGCATCGCGAACCCGGTGCCCGACAGCGGGCTCGGAGCGCGACACGCGACCACCATGTCAGGGCCATCGGCTCCGAACACCGCGCCGCTCGCGTCGGCGTACTGGCCGAGCTCGATCGACGTCGCGTCGTAGCAGTTGACGTTCGCGATCCCGAGCGCCGTGCCGAGCTCGTCCGATAGCACGACCGGGCTCGACAACAACGGCGCGCCATTCGCCAGCGTGAGGTTCCACAACACCGCGTCGTATGCCTTCGCGGCGTTCAGCTTGGACAACACGATCACCGCGGTCGTCCCGTCGTTGCTGATCAGCTTGGTCGACGCGAGCTCGTAGACCGAGCTCCATGGCGAGCCCGTCATGTCGACCGCGCCTTGCGGGTCGCCGACGAGATCGTGACACTTCGTCAAGCTCCAGCTCGGCGTCGACGATGCGGTCGCCAGGTAGTAACCGCCGCAAGCGGGTTCGTCGACGCCGACGTCGGTGCCCGAGACCGAGTTCTTGCCGCCGTAGACGCGATCGCCGCGGAGCGCGAGCAGCAACTCGCCCCCACCGAGCGCGACATTGAACAGCCTGGCCGACTGAACACAGGCGGGTTGTTGGCCACACACCTCGAACGTGACGTCGGTGGTCTGGGTGAAGTCGCCGTAGGGCTCGGGCCCGAGCTGCTCGGCGCCGTACGACCCGCCAGCATCGCCGCCCGCGCCGGACACGTTGAACACGCCAAGCACGCCGAGCGCGCCGCCTGGGCCGTAGTTGCCGATCGCGGCCAAGACTCCCGGATCACCGAGGACGACCGCGCCCTGCTTGACGCGAAACGGGGACGATAACAGACGCGTCGACGAGCCGTAGATGAACGTCAGCTGGGACGGATCGGCCGGATCGATCGGGTCCGACGAGCTGATCGCGTCGAGCGCGCCGTGGGCGACGATCAAGTCGTCGGAGTGGTCGAAGCCGGGCGGCTGCGAGGGATCCGGTATCTGCGCGGTCGTCATCGAGAAGAACTCGTCGAGCGTCACCGAGATCTGTGGGTCGGCGAAGCCGTCCGCCCCACCCCAGGACACCGCGATCGCGCCGCTCCGGCTATCGGACGGATCGACGACCGCGAACGCGAGGTCGGTGACGCCATCGCCGTCGTAGTCACCCGCGGTCACGAGCGACACCGCGCCGGTCGTCGTGATCCGGCGTTGGATCCATTGTGACTCGCCGCCGATCGCGGGTTGTTGCAGGATCACTTCGACGTCCGCCGCGGCGCCGACCGTGACCAGATCGGGGAGGCCATTGCCGTCGAGATCGGCGACGATCGCATAGCGCCACGACCGGGTCGCCGGGATCACCGGCGTCGTCACGTTCGTGGCTGTGCTGACGTCGACGTCGTAGATCCCGCTCTCGGTGACGAGCGCGCCGACCGTCTTGCCGAGGTGGGTGATCGCGATCGACGCGAGTGGGACGCCCGCCACTTTGAGCGCGCTCCCGGTGGCGACAGGATTCAACGTGCAGCCTAGCCCCGCGGCGTTGGCCTTTCCGGGGACGACGACGGTCGCGTCGAGCCCTCCACCGAACGGATCGTTGTTGCCGTTCGTGTTGTCGACCACCGGTATGGCGAGGTCGGGGCAAGGACTCGGATCGTCGTCGAGGTGAGCGAAGAACGTCTCGCCGTAGGCCGGCATCGTCATGTTCGTGACCGGATCGGGAACGAGCCGCGTGCCGCCACCGAGGCTGGCCGACGCCATGTACTCGTACGACGGGACGCTGAGCAGGCTCGGCGGCGTTTGAACGCACACGACGAGGCCGGCGCTGGTCTCGGTCTCGAGCGGGACGCGCAGCGGCGTCCCCAGCATATTGATCGACTCGGTATCGGCGGTGAGGCTCCGCCCTGCGATGGTGCCGAGCTCGATCCCGCCCTGTCCGCACAGCGAGACCGGCATCATGCCATCGGCGGACAACACGGCGTTCTGCTTCCCGATGTCGAAGGCAAGGTCGACCGACCGCGCCGCTCCGAGCGTCGCCACCCGCGCGTTCACCGCGGTCGTTTCGACGAGGGCCGGGAACGCGACTGGTCGAGGCACCCCCGACGAGGTCTCGAGCGCGTACAGCCCGGCTGCGGTCGGGATCACGACGTCCGGTCGTTGATCGCCCGTGTAGTCGCCGATCGCGATCGGGCCGGTCGAGAACGGCGAGCTCTGCGTGTTGGCATTCGTGAGCGGCGAGAGCAGATCGCCGTAGATCGCCGACACCGCGCTCGCGCTGACCCCGAGCACGTCGTCGACGAGATCGCCGTCGAGATCGGCGACGCTGAACTGGGCCGCATCGAAGGGCTGCGAGATTCCGACCGTGGAGAGCGCGCCGCCTGGGGCGTGACAGACGTCGTCGACGCCGCAGGTGAAACCGGTCGGGCAGCACGTGCCGTCGATCGCCGAGCCGCACGTGTCACCGCGCATCGCCGGATCGCACGCGATCCGGCAGTCCGCCGTGCAGTTGCCGCCCGGTTGATCGCAGTCTTCGCCCGGATCGAGCACGTAATTGCCGCAGGTGCCGTCGGCGATCGTCGCCGTGGTGGAGCACGCCGCGACCGCCAGCGCGAGCAGGATCAGCTTGGTCATGGATAGCTCGAGGCTAAGGATTAGTGATGGAACGGGTTCTCGATATCGTGGGAGTCGACACCGGTCGCGGGCTTGGGCGCGGTCGTCGCGGGCGCGAGCCTGCGGTGCAACGTCGCATCGAGCTTGTCGTCATGATCGGGCACGACGTGCCTCGTGATCGACACGTAGCCGGCGTGGCGAATGACGAGCGCGACCGCCGCAGTTCCGCGCTCGAGCGTGACCGAGCCCGGCGCCGAGCCGACCACGCGGTTGGCGAGCACGACTTCGCTGCCCGCCGGAGCGCCGGTGATGTCGAGCGCGATCGTCGGCGATGCGGGCGGCGCGGGGACCGGGGGCGGCTGGACCGCGGGCGGCTGGACGGCGGGAGGTCGTGCGGTAGGCGGCGCGGTCACCGGCGGGGCCGGCGACAGTGCGCCGCTCGGTCCGGGCGTACCTGCTCTGTTGCCGCCGGCGGCGGAGACGACGATGAACATCGCGCCCGCGACCAGCGCTGCCGCGACCGCGACTCCGATCACGAGCGGGGCCTTCGACTTGCGTGGGGCGTCCTGCACGCTCGATACCGCGAGCGGCGCGGCCGGAGGCGAAGGCATGACATCACTCGTGCGCTTCGGCGGCCACGGCGTGGCCCTGCCGCCGTCGCCGGTCGTGACGTCCCACGCGGCGCTCATCGGCCCGCGCACGACGATGCCGGATCCGTCGAACGCGGACTCGAGCGCGCGCACCGCGGTGATGAGATTTGGCGGGCGGTGCGACGGGTCTTTCTGCATCAACCACGCGACCGCGTCATCGACGCCGGCCGGGAGCTCGGGCGCGTGCGACGACGGCGGTGGCGCCTCCTCGCTGATCTGCTTCATCAGGATCGTCATGTAGTCGTCGCCGTCGAACGGAAACTCCCCGCACAACATCCGGTACGCGACGATGCCGAACGCGTAGTAGTCGGTGCGGTGGTCGACATCGCGGCCGCGGCACTGCTCGGGCGACATGTAGTACGGCGTCCCGAGCGGCACCCCGGTGCCGGTCTTGTGCTTGAGGCCGTCCTCCGGTCCCATCAGCTTCGCGATCCCGAAATCGAGCAGCTTGGGAAACCAGCCGCCGTCGGGGTCGGTCGCGAGGAACACGTTCTCGGGCTTGAGGTCGCGATGCGCGATGCCCTTGCCGTGCGCCGCATCGAGAGCGCGCGCGATCGCGCGCAGGATCGGCAGCGCCTCCGCCGGTGCGATCCGGCCATCGCGCTCGATCAGCGCGTCGAGCGCCATCCCGTCGAGGTATTCCATCACGTAGTAGTGACGACCGTCTTCGAGCTGGCCGAACGAGAAGATGTCGATGATGTTGTGGTGCCGGATCTGGTTGACCGCGCGCGCTTCGGCGACGAATCGCGAGAGCATGTCGGGATCGACGGAAAACCGGCGCGCGAGGACCTTGATCGCGACGACCTTGCCGATCAGCGGGTGGACCGCCTTGAACACCGCGCCGAACCCGCCCTGCCCGACCTTGCTCTCGACTTCGTACTCGCCGACCGTCTGACCGGACACGAGGTCCGGATCGACGACCGCGGTCGCGGGCAGATCAGGCGTAGCTTCCGACATTCCCCAGACTCATTGTAGGCGCGGTCGATCAGTCCGGCAGCCGGACAAAGGTTAAAACCGCAGGCGCCGGATCACGGTTCAGCATCACGGTTCAGAACTGCCCCATCACGACAGCGCCGGCTCCGCTCTCCGACACCACCGGTGCGAGGCGTACACCGTCCGCCGATGGATGGTCGAAGAAATACAGCGATCCGGCGACCGCCGCGGCCGCCACGGCGGCGCCGCCGAGTGCCCAGGTCGCGGTCGCGAAGTGGTCGCGCGTGCTGACCTCGGAGGTGTAACGATCGCCATCGCTCGGCGGGCGATTGCCGCCCGCGATCTGCCCGCGCAGGTCCGACGCACGACCGTCGTAGACCAGCGCGACGATGCCGCTCGTGATCGTACCGGCGGCGAGCGCGCCGGCGGCACCTAGTAGATAGGGCACCGCGCGCCGTCGCCCGGTCTTGGCCAGCGGCGCGTCGATCGCGAGGCGTTCCCCGCGCTTGACGGTGACCTCGCGGCCGAATGGCTCGCGACCATCGCGCGTGACCGCGAGCAAGTGAGTGCCCGCCGCAACGTCGAACGGGAGCCACGCCGCGCCCGCCACGGCGCGACCGTCGATCGCGAGGTGCGCGTCGCTCTCGGTGCGGATGACGAGCGTACCCGGCATCGGCACGAGCTCGACCTCGACGAGCGACGCTTGGCCCTCGACCGCGAGCGCTTGCTTGTCGACCGGGAAGTAGCCGTCGGCGCGCACGGAGATCGTGTGCGGCTTCGCTTCGACATCGGCGAGCTCGAACGGCTCGATCGCCTTGCCGTCGATCATCGCGACCAGGCCCTTGATCGTCTCGTGTGGAGCATCGCCGACTTCTTGCAATGCGCCCGCATCGCGATGATCGGCCGCTCGAGCGACGTTGACGCTGATCCCGAGCTGGGTCTTGACCGGCTGCGCCGCCGCGACGACTTGCACCCCGCTCGCCTTGAGCCGATCGAGCTCGCGCTCCATCTCGCCGAGCCCGTCCGCGGCATCGCCGACTCGGCCGCCCGCTTTCACCTTGGTCAAGTAGATCTTGTAGAGCTCGACCGCACGACGCACGAACTGCGGCTTCTGCGCGACGCGATACGCGCGGCGATACGCTTGCGCTGCCGAGAACGCGATCTCCGGCAACGGCAGGACGACGTACGCCTGCTCGAACTCGAGCGCGGCGGTCTCGAAGCTCTGCGCGCTGTACGCCTTCGCACCGGACCGAAAGAAGCCTTCCGCGACCGCGCGGTCATCGGCGCGCGCCGGGGCGGCGATCGCGACGAGCACTGCGACCACGAGCCAGTCCCTCACGGCTGCACCGCCGTCTGCTGGCACGCGAGGTCGCGCGAGCTGCATTGCGCCAGCACGGTGATCGAGCGCGAGCCCGCGTCGCCCTGCAGCGCGACGATATCGTCGACGCCGTCGCCCGTGACATCGCCGACCTCGACCGCGCGCAGCGAGCCGAGGCCCGAGGCGATCTCGGTGGCGCTGTAGCTGCCGGCGCTCGAGTCGATCCGGACGAGCGCGCCGTCGCCGGTGGCGTCGTGACACAACGCGATCAGCGACGTGCCGACCGACGCGGGGGTCGTCGGATCGCGAAACGCCACGGTCCCCGGCGCAGCATCGGAGCAGGTCGCTCCGGGCAAGACCCCGGCGACCACCGCGCCGAGGTCGCTGCACGTGCTCGGTACGCCGTTCGCCGCGACCGTACACGCGAGGACGAGTCCTGGGTCCGAAGCGGCCGCGTCGGCGGATGGCGAGAACGCGACGACGAGCTCGGGGGTACCATCGCCGTCGAGGTCGACGGCGCGCAGCGAGCGGATGTTCGCGCCGGCAGGAACGCCCGCGGTCACCGCGGGCGCCGCGGTCGCGCTCGGGGCCGTCGACCACGGATCGATGACGAACGCGCGCGGCGGCGATTCGCGATCGACGCCGATCACGACGTCGTGGTTCGTCGCGGTCGGCCACGCGATCAGCACCGCATCGTCGAGACACGGCCCGCCGGCCGCCGGGTCGTTGCTACAGTACGTCACCCCGGCGATCGCGACGCCATCGTCGTGATCGAGCGGGTCGTTAGGGTCGAGCCCGGCCGCGGTGCCATCGAGGCGGAACATCTTGATCGGCAAGTCGCCCGTCGCGGACGCGACCGGCGCGAACGCGAGCACGTCGGGGTATTGCGACGTGCCGGTCGACGCGACGAAGTCACCGGCGACGACGCCGCGATACGCATAGTGGGGCGGCGGATCGCCGCTCGGGCGCGGATCGAAGTACGCGAGCATCGTGCGGTCGGGGCTGCCCTCGACGATGCTCACCGCCTGCGGCGTCGACACGCCCTGCTGCTGGTCGAGCACGATCAGGTCACCGACGACACCGACCGGATCGGTCGAGTCCTGGAGCTGGAACGACACGAGCGAGACCGCGCGGTCGAGCGTGCCCTGCGCGATCGTGGTCTGGGTCCGGCCCGGCGTGTCGTACGCGACCGACAGCCGGTCGTGATCGAGCAAGTGCTCGGTGAACGCGACGTCGTTGACCCCGTTGCCGTCGAAGTCACCGATCGCCATCGCGGTGACGATGCCCGCGGTCTCGAGCCGCGCGACGATGAACCCGGGCGTCCATCCGTCGACGACGCGATAGACCACGTCGAGACCGTCCTCACCCTCGGCGGACAGCACGGCGTCGACATTGCCGTCGTTGTCGAGGTCGCCGCTGACCACCCCGTCGAGCCGGCGCTCCGACGAGAACACCGGCGCGAGCGTCGGTGGCAGACCGGCGATGTAGAGATCGATGCCGGTCGACAGCACGAGCGCATCGTTCCCGGCGAACGCGATGCCCGGTTGCAGCGGGATCCGACCGACCGCGACCGTGCTCGGATCGTCGTCACCGGTCGGCAGCGTCGTGGTCGTCGTGGCGAGCGTGCAGTGGCCGCCGGTCATCGACCCGTCCCACACCCGCAGCCCGGCACCGCCGGCGTCCGAGTCGATCAACGACGGACACGGATCGGTGTCGAAATCGAGGTCGGCGAACACGAGCTTGCGCTGCGGAGCCGCGCCGGTCGGCGTGATGTCGGTGAACGTCGCGGTCGTACCACTCGTGTGGATCGCGACGACGCACGCCACGCGCGTCGCGCCGCTGCCGGTCGGCACCGAAACCACGACGTCGGTCGCGCTCGCGTCGTAGACGTCGAGATCGGCGATCGAGAAGTCGGTCGCGTCGCGCGACGCGTCGCATAGCGTGGCGGCAGTCATCACGAGCCCGGACGGCGTGAAGTCGAGCACCGCGATCTCCATCGGGCCTTCGCCGTCGGACAGCAGCGCGCCGACCACGGTATCGTCGATCCGCCACATCGCCTCGGCCGAAAACGTGTTGCCCATCGGGTCGGCGAGCGGAATGCGCGAGATCTGCGGCGATGGCGTGCCATACGGCGACGCGAGCTCGACCAGGCCATCGGCCGCTGCGATCGCGACGTCGAGCCTGCCATCGCCGTCGAGATCGGCGATCGCGGGCGTCGCGGTCTGGTCCGGCGTCGCGATCGTGTACGAGCTCGTCAACGCGGCATGGGCATCGCCGAACCGGACGACCACCGAGGTATTCGACAGCGCCAACACGTCACCGATGCCGTCGCCGTCGATGTCCGAGATCCGGACGTCGGTAGCGAGCAACGGGCTCGCGGCGGTTGCCGGCGAGACGGCGCCGCTCGGCGCGTGACAGAACCCATCGACCCCGCAGGCGTACGCGGTCGTCGGACAATCGCTCGCGGCCCGGCACGCGACCTGGCAAGCGACACAGCTGGGGTCGTTCGAATCGCAGTCTTCGCCCGGCTCGAGCAACCCGTTGCCGCACACCCCGCGCTCGATCGGATCGAATGACGTGCAGCCTGCAAACACCACGATGGCGATCCCGGCGTAGTTCATGGTGACGACCGGTAGTGCAAATCGGCGGCCGGGCCCGAGTGCCGGACAACCCGACGCCGAAACGACCGAAAACGAAAAGTCGCGCGAGGCCGAGCGGGATTTCTCGACGTCGCGCTGGCGCCACATAGCCGGTCGGCTACGCGGCGATGTAGGAGCCGGTATTACTCGACCGCTGCCTCGACCGATTCCGGGGCGTCGATGCCTGCGTAGCTCGCGCGACCATAGCCCTCGGCATCCTGGCCGCCACTCTCGTCCTCGATCTCGACATCTACCGTCAGGCGCTTGTACGCACCCAAACCGGTACCTGCAGGGATCAGTCGGCCCATGATCACGTTCTCTTTGAGACCGCGCAGGTAGTCGACTCGGCCGTTGATCGAGGCCTCCGTCAGGACCTTCGTCGTCTCTTGGAACGAGCTCGCCGAGATGAACGACTCGGTCGACAGCGATGCCTTCGTGATGCCGAGCAGCAACGCGTCGCCCTTGGCCGGCTGACCACCGGCGACGATCACGCGCTCGTTTTCCTCTTCGAAGATGTGCTTCTCGACATGCTCGTCGACCAGGAAGTTCGTGTCGCCCGGATCGGTGACCGACACGCGGCGCAGCATCTGACGGACGATGACCTCGATGTGCTTGTCGTTGATCCGCACGCCTTGGAGCCGGTAGACCTCTTGGATCTCGTCGACCAGGTACTTCGCGAGCGCGCGCTCGCCGAGCACCTTGAGGATGTCGTGCGGGTTCGCCGGACCGTCCATCAGCGCCTCACCGGCGCGGACGCGATCGCCCTCGCGGACCGACAGGTGCTTGCCCTTCGGGATGAGGTACTCGGCCGGATCTCCGACCTCGGGAACCACGAGCACCTTGCGCTTGCCCTTGGTGTCCTTGCCGAAGTGCACGACGCCATCGATCTCGCAGATTACCGCGTGGTCCTTCGGCTTGCGGGCCTCGAACAACTCGGCAACCCGCGGCAGACCGCCGGTGATGTCCTTGGTCTTCGTCGTCTCGCGCGAGATCTTCGCGACCACATCACCGGCCTCGACGTAGTCACCGTCGTTGACGAAGATGTTCGAACCGACCGGGAGGTAGTAGCGCGCCTCGGCCGACTCGTTGAGCGAGTACGCGCCGGTGAGCTTGACGGTGTTGCCGTCGGCGTCCTTGAGCGTGATCCGCGGACGACTGTCCGCATCCTTGCTCTCGGTGATCGTCTTGCGCAACACGCCGGTCTGCTCGTCGACGGCTTCGAGCATCGTGACGCCGTCGACGATGTCGCCGTACTTCACGTAGCCCGCGACCTCGGTGACGATCGGCAGCGAGAACGGGTCCCACTCGGCCAACACCTGGCCCGCCTTGACCCGGGTGCCGTCCTCGACCATCAACCGCGCACCGTACTGCAGGCCATAGCGCTCGCGCTCGCGGCCGATCTCGTCGACGAGGACGAGCTCGCCCTGGCGGTTCATCACCACCGAGTGCTCCTTGCGCTTCACCAACTGGACGTTGTTGAGCTTGACCGTGCCTTCGTTGCGCGACTCGAGCGAAGACTGCTCGGTGCGAATCTGCCCGACGCCGCCGATGTGGAACGTACGCATCGTGAGCTGGGTACCCGGCTCGCCGATCGACTGCGCCGCGATCACCCCGACCGCCTCGCCGATGTTCACCATGATGCCGCGAGCCAGGTCGCGGCCGTAGCACAGCGAGCAGATGCCGCGGCGGGTCTCACAGGCGAGCACGCTGCGGATCTTCACGCGGTCGATACCCGCGTTGTCGATGATCTTGACGTGCTCTTCCGTGATGTCCGCGTTCGCCGGGCACAGGACTTCGCCGGTGTACGGGTCGACGATGTCCTCGAGCACGACGCGACCGAGGATGCGGTCGCCGAGGCGCTCGATGATCTCGCCACCTTCGATCAGCGGCATCATCTCGACACCCTGGCGGGTGCCGCAGTCGAACTCGCTGATGATCGTGTCTTGCGACACGTCGACGAGTCGGCGGGTCAGGTAACCTGAGTTCGCGGTCTTCAGCGCGGTGTCCGCGAGGCCCTTGCGAGCGCCGTGGGTCGAGATGAAGTACTGCAATACCGACAAGCCTTCGCGGAAGTTCGTCGTGATCGGCGTCTCGATGATCTCGCCGGAGGGCTTCGCCATCAGGCCGCGCATGCCGGCGAGCTGACGCATCTGTTGCTGCGAGCCGCGGGCGCCCGAGTCAGCCATGATGAAGATCGAGTTGAACGAAGGCGCCTTCTTGATCGTCGAGGACTCGGGGTCCTTGAACTCGTCGGTCGAGATCTCCTTCATCATGTCCTTGGCGATCGCCTCGGCGACCTGCGCCCAGATGTCGACCACCTTGTTGTAGCGCTCGCCGTCGGTGATGAGGCCCTCGGTGTACTGCTCCTCGATCTCCGAGACTTCTTTCTGCGCTTCGCCGAGCAGGACTTCCTTCGACGGCGGAATCACCATGTCGTCGATGCACACCGAGATGCCGGCGCGCGTCGCGTAGGTGTAGCCGGTCGTGCGCAGCGCGTCCGCGAGCAGGACGGTCGCCTTCTGGCCAGCCTCGCGATAGACGAGATCGATCAGCTCGGCGAGCTGCTTCTTGCCCATCACCTTGTTGATCGCATCGAACGGCACCTGCGGCGGGCAGATGTCGTGGAGCAGCGCGCGGCCGACCGTGGTCGAGACCACGTGCGTGCCGGGCTCGCCGTTCGGCTTGGCCATGCGCATGCGGATCGCGGCCTGCAGGTGGATCTCGCCGTGGTCGTGTGCCATGCGCACTTCGTCGACCGACGAGAACATGCCGCGCAGCGGACGACCCTTCTTGTCCTCTTTGTACTCGCCCTTGGCGTAAGGCCGCTCGCGGGTGAGGTTGTAGAGCCCGAGCACGATGTCCTGCGACGGCACGATGATCGGCTTGCCGTTCGCGGGGCTGAGGATGTTGTTGGTCGACATCATCAACACGCGCGCTTCCATCTGCGCCTCGATCGACAGCGGCACGTGGACCGCCATCTGATCGCCGTCGAAGTCGGCGTTGAACGCCGCGCACACGAGCGGGTGCAGCTGGATCGCCTTGCCTTCGGTCAGCACCGGCTCGAACGCCTGGATGCCGAGGCGGTGCAGCGTCGGTGCGCGGTTGAGCAGCACCGGGTGCTCCTTGATCACCTCTTCGAGGATGTCCCACACCTCGGGACGCTCCTTCTCGACCAGCTTCTTCGCGCTCTTGATCGTCGTGACCAGGTGGCGCTCTTCGAGCTTGTTGTAGATGAACGGCGTGAACAGCTCGAGCGCCATCTTCTTGGGCAGGCCGCACTGGTGCAGCTTGAGCTCCGGACCGATCACGATCACCGAACGGCCCGAGTAGTCGACGCGCTTGCCGAGCAAGTTCTGGCGGAACCGGCCCTGCTTGCCCTTCAACATGTCGGACAGCGACTTCAACGGCCGCTTGTTCGGACCCGTGATCGTCTTGCCGCGACGACCGTTGTCGAACAGGGCGTCGACCGCCTCCTGCAGCATCCGCTTCTCGTTGCGGATGATGATCTCGGGAGCGTTGAGCTCCTGGAGCCGGCGCAGACGGTTGTTGCGGTTGATCACGCGGCGATACAGATCGTTGAGATCCGACGTCGCGAACCGGCCGCCGTCGAGCGGGACGAGCGGGCGCAGGTCCGGCGGGATGACCGGGATGATCGTGAGCATCATCCACTCGGGCTTGTTGCCGCTCTCGCGGAACGCCTCGACGACCTTGAGCCGCTTCGCGATCTTCTTGCGCTTCGCCTCGCTCGTGATCTCGCGCATCTCGCCGCGCAGGGTCTCGGCGAGCTCGAGGATGTTGAGCTGGCGGAGCAGCTCGAGGATCGCCTCGGCGCCCATGCCGGCGTCGAACGCATCGAAGCCCATCTCGTCGACGAGCTTGCCGTAGCGCTCCTCGGTGAGCAGCTCGTTGCGCGACAGCCCCGACTGCTTCGGCTCGGTGACGATGTACGCCTCGCAGTACAGGACCTTCTCCAGATCCTTCAGCGGGATATCGAGCAGGTTGCCGATGCGCGACGGCAGCGACTTCAAGAACCAGATGTGCGCGACCGGCGTCGCGAGCGAGATGTGGCCCATGCGCTCGCGGCGCACCTTGGCCTGGATCACCTCGACGCCGCACTTCTCGCACACGACGCCGCGGTGCTTCATGCGCTTGTACTTGCCGCAGTTGCACTCGTAGTCCTTCACCGGACCGAAGATCTTGGCGCAGAACAGACCATCGCGCTCCGGCTTGAACGTCCGGTAGTTGATGGTCTCGGGCTTCTTGACCTCGCCGTGGCTCCACTCGCGGATCTTCTCCGGCGAGGCGAGCATGATGCGAATCGCGCTGAACATGCGCGGGTCTTTGGGCTTCTCGAAGAAATTAAAGATGTCCTTCATATTGGTTCTCCTTTGATTCCTTCGCGACTCAGCCTGCGCTGCCCATCTTGTCGGCGACTTCGCGCGCGAGTGCGGCGAGGCCGGCGGGGATGCCAGGCTGTTGGGTTTCGGCGCGACGCGGCGCCGTCGGGTCTTCGATCAGCTCGACGTCCAAGCACAGCGCTTGGAGCTCCTTGAGCAGCACGTTGAACGACTCCGGCAAGCCGGCCTCGAGCACGTGCTCGCCCTTGACGATCGACTCGTACATCCGGGTGCGCCCCAAGACGTCGTCCGACTTGACCGTCAAGAACTCCTGCAGCGCGTACGCCGCGCCGTAGGCTTCCATCGCCCACACTTCCATCTCGCCGAGGCGCTGGCCACCGAACTGCGCCTTGCCGCCCAGCGGTTGCTGGGTGACGAGCGAGTACGGGCCGATGCTGCGAGCGTGGATCTTGTCGTCGACGAGGTGGTGCAGCTTGAGCATGTACATCACGCCCACCGTCACCATGTTGTCGAACGGCTCGCCGGTCTTGCCGTCGATCAACCGCGCCTGACCGCCGACCGGGAGGCCGGCCATCCGCAGCGCGGTCTTGATCTCGGTCTCGTCGGCGCCGTCGAACACCGGGGTCGCGAGGTGCACACCGGTGGTGAGCGTCTTCGCGAACCGGCCGACGTCTTCCTGGTTCAGCTTGTCGATGAACGGCGAGTGATCCGGGAACAGCTTCTTGAGCTTGTCCTTCATCACGTCGGCCGACCAATGCGTATCGAGGTACGCCTGGATCTGGTTGCCGAGCGACTTCGCCGCCCACCCGAGGTGGACCTCGAGGATCTGGCCGATGTTCATGCGGCTCGGCACGCCGAGCGGGTTGAGCACGAGGTCGACGGGCGTTCCGTCTTCCAGGTACGGCATGTCCTCTTCGGGCAACAGGCGAGACACGACGCCCTTGTTGCCGTGACGGCCGGCCATCTTGTCGCCGACCGAGAGCTTCCTCTTGATCGCGAGGTAGACCTTGACCAGCTTGATCACGCCCGGCGGGAGCTCGTCGCCCTTGGTCAGCTTCGCGATCTTCTCGGAGTACTGCGCCTCGATGTTGAAGATATCTTCTTCACGCTTCGCGGCGAGCTGCTCGAGCTGCTCTTCGATCTTGCCATCGCCGCTGTCGAGCTGGATCTCGTGCCAGTAGCGGTGCGGGACCTCGTTGAGGACCTCGAGCGAGATCTTGTCGCCCTTCGCGATCAGGACCTTGCCCTTGTCATCGACCAGCCGCGACGCCGTCGTCTTGCCGACGAGCAGCTCGCGCATCTTGTTGTAGTAAGCCTCCGAGATGATCTTCACCTCGTCGCGCTTGTTGAGCATGAGCAGCTCTTTTTCGGCGTCTTCGATCGCCTGAGCGCGCTCGTCCTTCTCCGTGCCCTTGCGGGCGAACACGCGAGCGCCGATCACGACGCCGATGACGCCCGGCGGCACGCGCAGCGACGTGTCGCGAACATCGCCGGCGCGCTCGCCGAAGATCGCGCGCAACAGCTTCTCTTCCGGCGACAGCTGGGTCTCGCCCTTCGGCGTGATCTTGCCGACGAGGATATCGCCGGCCTTGACCTCGGCGCCGATCCGCACGATGCCCGACTCGTCGAGGTCCTTGAGGGCCTCCTCGCCGACGTTCGGGATGTCCCGCGTGATCTCTTCCTTGCCGAGCTTCGTGTCGCGCGCGACGCACTCGAACTCTTCGATGTGGATCGACGTGAACACGTCGTTCTTGACCAGCTTCTCGTTGATCAGGATCGAGTCTTCGAAGTTGTAGCCACCCCACGGCATGAACGCGACGACCACGTTCTGGCCGAGCGCGAGCTCGCCGGTCTCGGTCGCCGGGCCGTCGGCGATGACGTCGCCGGCCTTGACGCGATCGCCCGGTTGGACGATCGGCCGCTGGTTCATGCACGTGTTCTGGTTCGAGCGCTGGAACTTGACCAGCGTGTAGATGTCGGGACGGACCGAGTTCGGATCCTTCGGATCGACCTTGCTCGGACGGACGACGACGCGGTTCGCATCGACCCAGTCGACCGTGCCATCGCGCTTCGCGACGACGGTGACGCCCGAGTCGCGAGCGACGATGCCTTCCATGCCCGTGCCGATCAGCGGCGACGTGGTGCGAATCAGCGGCACCGCTTGGCGCTGCATGTTCGAGCCCATGAGCGCGCGATTCGCGTCGTCGTGCTCGAGGAACGGGATCAGCGACGCCGCCACCGACACCAGCTGGTTCGGCGAGACGTCGATCAGCGTGACGTCCTCCGGCTTGGTGTTGATGATGTCCGAGCCCTTGCGGCACGACACGTGATCGCCGGCGAGCTTGCCGTTTTTGATCTCCGCGTTCGCGTGCGCGATGATCTGGCCCTCCTCCTGGAGCGCCGAGTAGAAGTTCACCTCTTCGCTGACCTTGCCCTGCTCGACGGCGCGGTACGGCGTCTCGATGAAGCCGTACTCGTTGACGCGGGCGAACGTCGACAGCGACGCGATCAGGCCGATGTTCGGACCTTCCGGCGTCTCGATCGGGCAGATCCGACCGTAGTGGGTCGGGTGCACGTCGCGCACCTCGAAGCCGGCGCGCTCGCGCGTGAGGCCTCCGGGTCCGAGCGCCGACAGCCGGCGCTTGTGGGTGACCTCCGAGAGCGGGTTCGTCTGATCCATGAACTGCGACAGCTGCGAGCTGCCGAAGTACTCCTTGACGACCGCGCTGACCGGCTTCGCGTTGATCAGGTCGTGCGGCATCAGCGTCTCGATCTCTTGCGAGACGCTCATTCGCTCCTTGATCGCGCGCTCCATGCGCACGAGGCCGATGCGGTACTGGTTCTCCATCAGCTCGCCCACGGCCCGAACGCGACGGTTACCGAGGTGATCGATGTCGTCGATGACACCGCGGCCGTTGCGCAGCTCGATCAGGTAGCGAACCGTCTCGAGGATGTCGCGCTTCGTGAGGATCTGCGTCTCGATCGCTTCGTCGATCTTGAACTTGTAGTTGAGCTTCAACCGACCGACGCGCGACAGGTCGTAGCGCTCGGGGTCGAAGAACAGCTTCTGGAACAGCTGCTGCGCCGAATCGAGCGCCGGCTGATCACCGGGGCGCAGCCGGCGATAGATCTCCATCACCGCCTCGTCGGGACCTTGCAGCTTGTCGGTGAGCAGCGTGTCGCGCAGGTACGGGCCGACGTTGAGGTTGTCGATGAACAGCACTTCGACCTTCTCGACGCCGCGATCGCGCAGCTCGTCGAGCTTGGCCTCGGACAGCTCCTCGTTGCACTGGAGCAGCACCTCGCCGGTCGACTCGTCGATCACGTCCTTCGCCGACACCTTGCCGACGAGCTCGTCCATGTCGATCGGCAGGACATCGACGCCCGAGTCTTGCAGCTTGCGGATCGCGCCCTTGGTGAACTTGCGGTTCTTCTTGACCAGGACTTCCTTGGTCTTCGGGTGCTTGATGTCGCGGGTCGCGCGCTGGCCGACGAGCAGCTCGTAGTTGACCTGACGGCTGTACTTCTTGCTGGGCTCGAAGTGGATCGTCTCGGTGTCGTAGAAGTAGTTCAGCAGCTCCTCGGTCGAGTACCCGAGCGCGCGCAGCAGCACCGTCGCGTGCAGCTTGCGGCGGCGATCGATGCGGACGTAGAGGATGTCCTTGTGGTCGAACTCGAAGTCGAGCCACGAGCCGCGGTACGGGATCACGCGCGCCGAGTACAGCAACTTGCCGCTCGAGTGCGTCTTGCCCTTGTCGTGATCGAAGAACACGCCGGGCGAGCGATGCAGCTGCGAGACGATCACGCGCTCGGTGCCGTTGATGATGAACGTGCCCGAGTCGGTCATCAGCGGGATCTCGCCGAAGTAGACCTCTTGCTCTTTGACGTCGCGGATCGACTGGACGCCGGTCTCTTCATTGACGTCCCACACGACGAGACGAATCACGACCTTGATCGGAGCCGCGAACGTCATGCCGCGAGCGCGGCACTCGTCGACGTCGTACTTCGGCTTCTCGAGGTTGTACGACACGAACTCGAGCGAGCTCGTCTCCGAGAAGTCCTTGATCGGGAACACGCTCTTGAACACGCCTTGAAGGCCGATGTCCTCGCGCTTCTCGATCGGGATATCGATCTGGAGAAACTTGTCGTAGCTCCGCTTCTGGATATCGATCAGGTTTGGGATCTCGATGACCTGTTTCAGCTTCGCGAAGCTCTTACGTGCTCGGAAGTTCTTCTGGATCAATGACGCCATGGTCTGAGGTGTCCCGTTCTGGCCTGCGACGAAGAGGCCGATATGTGGCGGCGAAGCGAGTGAGTGCCGAAATAAGATCGACGGCCGATCCACCAACCGCGTCCCCTGCTCGAGGGATCGTGGATGGTGTCAGCCGTTTCTAAATGATGTGTCCGACGAGTGCGCGCGGGCTCGTCGGATACTCGAAGGGATAACTACGCAAACCGGGGCTGCGTATAGCATGTCCCCGGAAAAGTGAACCGAAAAGTACGCTGCAAGTGATCGTGCCAAAGCACTGGTGATCACCGAGGTAAACCGGGCTCAGCAAGAGGGCCGTTGTAGCGCTGGTCGGAGTGATCGCCAAGCTGGCAGATCGGGTGGGCGATCGGGGAATTGATCAATTGATCAACAGGCGACAGGCAACAGGCAATGCCGGAGGACGTGCGAGTGCGAGCCCGAGCCCGAGTGCTAGCCCGAGACCGAGCCGAAAAAAAATGACGAGCGCTCACGCACGCCCGCGAGCCGGCGTCCATGAGCGCTGCCCCTCCGGTCCCACGTGCCATGTGCACGTGCTCGTACACGAACGACGCGGCCGTCAGGCCGCCACCCTTACTTGATCTCGACTTCGGCGCCCGCGTCCTTGAGCTTCTTGGCGATGTCCTCGGCCTCGGTCTTGTTCACGCCGACCTTGACGTCCTTCGGCGCGCCATCGACGAGATCCTTGGCGTCCTTGAGACCGAGACCGGTCACTTCGCGGACGACCTTGATCGCGCCGATCTTGTTGGCGCCGCCGGCCTTGAGCACGACGGTGAACTCGGTCTGGGCCTCGGCCGCAGGAGCCGCCGCGCCGCCGCCGGCCGCCGGAGCCGCCGCGACGGCCACCGGGGCCGCCTTGACGCCCCACTTGTCCTCGAGCGCCTTGGTGAGGCCCACGAGCTCGATCACGGTGAGGGACGACAGCTGGTTGATGAACTCTTCTTGATTGAACGACATTTGATATATCCCTTGAAAGAAACCCGAAGGTTGAAAACTGGTTGGGGGTGAGAAGGAACCGGTTACGACTTGGCCTCGAGCTCGCGGCGGCGCGCGTCGAGCAAGTACGCGAAGTTCTGCGGGCCCGCGACGAGCTGAGCGACGAAGCCCTGCGGCGCCGCGAGGAACGTCATCAGCATAGAGGCGCGAATCTCGGGCTTGCCCGGCATCTTCGCGAGCATCTCGACGCCTTTGAGATCGAGGAGGGTGCCCTCGTAGAAGCCGCCGCGAATGATGAACTTGGGCTCGTCCTTGGCCCACTTGAGCGCGACCTGCGCCGGCGGCTGGGGAGCCTCGCCGGTGGTCCAGATGACGGCGGTCGTGCCGGTCATCAGCTGGGTGATCGGCTCCATCTTGCTGCCCTTGACCGCGATCTTGACCAACGAGTTCTTGATCACGCGGTAGTGGCAGCCGGCCTTGCGGAAGTCATCGCGCATCGTCGTCACCGTCGGGACGCGAACCCCGCGGTAATCCGCGATGATCACCGACGACACGTTCTTCCAGGCGTCTTTGATCTCGCCGAGGACTTGCTCTTTTGCTGCTTTTTCCATGGTGTCTGTCTCCTGAAAACACGAACCCCTCGTTGTTCGAAACGAGGGGGTGCAGGCGAAACCGCCAGCTCCACTCGTCTCCGCAGGACTTAGGCCGTAAAGGCTGCCGACTTCTTCGACGGGGTCGATAGGTGATGAAGTGATCTAGGCTTCGGCTCCGACCTGGAACGGGGTGGGATCGACCTTGATGCCGGGACCGTGGGTCGTCGAGATCGTGATCGAGCGCAAGTACGTGCCCTTCGACGTCTGGGGCTTGAGCCGGACGAGGATGTCGATCAGCGCGTGCAGGTTCGACGCGAGCGCAGCGGGCTTGAACGACGCGCGACCGAACGGGGTCTGGATGATGCCCGCCTTCTCGACGCGGAACTCGACGCGACCGGCCTTGAGCTCGGACACGGCTTTCTTGACGTCGGCGGTGACCGTACCGACCTTGGGGTTCGGCATCAAACCGCGCGGACCGAGCACGCGACCAATCTTGCCGACCTGGACCATCATGTCCGGCGTCGCGACCAGCGTGTCGAACTCGAACCAGTTCTCCTCGGCGATCTTCTTGATGTACTCGTCCGAGCCGGCGTAGTCCGCGCCCGCTTCGAGCGCTTCCTTGGCCTTGTCGGGCTTCGCGATGACGAGCACGCGCTTGGTCTTGCCGGTGCCCGAGGGCATCACGACCGAGCCGCGGACCATCTGGTCGGCGTACTTGGGATTGACGCCGAGCCGGATCGACGCGTCGACCGTCTCGTCCCACTTCGACGAGATCTTGATCTTCTCGACAATCGCGCACGCCTCTTCGACGGTGTAGCGCTTCAACGGATCGTAGCTCTCGAGCGCCTTTTTGAACTTCTTGCCAGCCATAACGTGACTCCTGCCTGGTCAAACGCTCGAGCGAGTCGAGCTCCCAGCCAAAGGGATGTCGGATGTCTCTAGAGACGGTGATTAATCGACGACCTCGAGGCCCATCGAACGAGCCGTGCCTGCGACCGAGCGCATCGCGGACTCGAGGCTCGTCGTGTTGAGATCCGGCAGCTTCTGCTCGGCGATCTCGCGAACCTGCTTCTTGGAGACCTTGCCGACCTTGTTCTTGTTCGGCTCGCCCGAGCCCTTGTCGATCTTCGCGGCTTTCTTCAGCAGGATCGACGCCGGCGGCGTCTTCGTGATGAACGTGAAGCTGCGGTCGGCGTACGCCGTGATGAGGCACGGGATGATCAGGTCGCCCATCTGAGCCGTGCGCGCGTTGAACTCCTTGCAGAACTGCATGATGTTCAGACCGTGCTGACCGAGCGCCGGACCGACCGGCGGCGCCGGGTTGGCCTTACCGGCCGGGCATTGAAGCTTGATGATCGCGGTGACTTTTTTCATGGCGGACTCGAATCAGCATCCGGCGGCCAGCGCCCGGAAGATGCGCTTTATGCTTTCTCTACCTGGGCGAAGTCAAGCTCGACGGACGTCGCGCGACCGAACATCGACAGCGAGACCTTGACCTTCTGCTTGTCGGCCTTGACCTCCTCGACCGTGGCCGAGAAGTTCGCGAACGGACCGTCGATCACCCGGACCGACTCGCCCGCCTCGAACACCACGCGGGTCTTCGGCTTGGACTTGCCTTCGGTGATGTTGGTCTGAACGCCGGTGATCTCGCGCTCGGGCACCGGCGTCGGCTTGGTGCCGCCGAGGAAGCCCGTGATTTTCGGGGTGTTCTTGACCAGGTGGAAGGTGCGATCGTCGAGCACCATCTGGACGAACATGTAGCCCGGAAAGAACTTGCGGGTCATCGTCCGGCGTTGACCCTTGACGTTCTCGGTGACGCTCTCGGTCGGCACCAAGACGTCGCCGAAGAACGCGGTCAGGTTGTTGTTGCGGACGCGCTCGAGCAGCGTCAGCTTCGCCTTGTTCTCGTGGCCCGAGTAGGTGTGGACGATGTACCACTTCTTTTCGGCCGAGGGCCCGGGCTGCGGCCCCGGGGTGGCGTCGTTAGCATTGGCCGCGGAGCCCGTCGACGTCGCTTCGTGAGCGCCTTCGTCGTGCGAGTTCGTGTCGGTGGGGGTGCCGTTATCTTCATCCGCCATAAATCTTATCCGTCAGGCCCGACCACACGACGTCGAACAGGAACAGGACGACCGCGGAAATCAGCGCCATGACGATCACGACGATCGTTGCGGCGCGAACTTCTTTCGCGTTCGGCCAGGTGACCTTCTTGAGCTCGGAAGCCACCTCGTTGACGAGGTGGTAAAGGCGATCGTTCTTGTACGCGACCAGACCGGTGACAATCGCACCGCCGGCCGCGATCAGCGAAATCACAAAATCGCTAGGCGCGGTGGCGAAGTAGCCCCACAGCCAATCGATCGTCCACTGCAGTAAGTAGAAGACGACGACCGCGCCGCACAGGTAGATCAGGTGGACGGGCTTGTTCGGTGCGTTGTCGGTGGTGGTCTGGGCCATGGCTGCTTGGCTACTTCACTGATGGCAGGGGAGACAGGACTTGAACCTGCAGCCCTCCGCTTTGGAGACGGATGCTCTACCAATTGAGCTACTCCCCTAAGGACTTCGACGACTTAGCTGCGGATTCGAGAAGATACTCCTGTGCTGTTCAGACGGAAGCGGACGTTTATCCGATCCACTGCAAGGTAGCAAGAGCCTTCCGAAAAAAAAGCCCCGCCCGAGAGCCGTGCGGTTCCCGGTCAGGTTCGATCCTTTGTTTCGATCGGTTATGTGGGCTGCTCGAGCGGGCGAAGGGACTCGAACCCTCGACAACCAGCTTGGAAGGCTGGAGCTCTACCAACTGAGCTACACCCGCAGAATCGATCCGTTGCGTTGTTACGCGCGAGCCCTCTCCGAGAATTGAACTCGGGACCCCTTCCTTACCAAGGAAGTGCACTGCCACTGTGCTAAGAGGGCGGGTTTCTGAGTCGTTCGGTGCTCCTGCCTGTCGTTTCGTGGAGGGAGGTGGATTCGAACCACCGAAGGCGTGAAGCCGGCAGATTTACAGTCTGCTCCCTTTGGCCGCTCGGGCATCCCTCCGAAACTCTGACGCTGTCTGTTTTCCTCGAGCTGGCGGTGGGACTCGAACCCGCGACCTCCTGATTACAAGTCAGGTGCTCTACCAGTTGAGCTACGCCAGCAAACGCGGCGTCCGCGAGGCCCAGACGTATAAACGCCCACCTCGATGCTCGTCAAGCGGGACGCTGCGATCGCCTCATTATATAGCGCGTCCCGCGCGTCCGGACCGCGTGGCTAGGTCGAGGCCGGTGCGGGCGGTGCGAACGGCGGCGGCGGCGGCGGCGACGGTAGCGGCGGCGCGAACATCGGCTGCGCGGGTGGCGGCACATAGACCGGCGCCGGTGCCGCCGGCGGCTCGAGCGGTCGCGCGCCGCCGAACGGGATGCGGACCATGAGGCCGATGCCCGGCCCGGACTCGATCGGATTGGTCGTCACGGTCTGGTGGACCAAGAGGCTGATCTTGACCGCGTCCGACACCTCGTACTCGACGCCCGCGTGGAGCGTGACGTTGAACGGGCCATTTTGGACGTCGGCGTCGCTGTCTGGATCCTGCGTGTAGATCAGGCCCGTGATCGTCGGTTGGTTACGCGCGGTGACGCCGCCGAACAGCGTGAGCGGGCCGCTGTGGTAGCTCGGCGTAATGCCGAACGCGAGCGTCGGCACGAGATCGCTGCCGCGATCGGAGTACGTGAAACCGGGCGAGTCGCAGTTCGTCGAGACACACGTCGTGTACTGGACCCACGGTACCGACCAGAACATCAGCTCGGTCGACACGCCGATCCGCCAGTGCGGGTTCGACGTCGCGATCGACCACGCGAAGCCAGTACCCGCCCCGATCACGTCGCTGTCGTGGAGGTTCGGCAGGCTCGCACTGACCGCCTGCCCGGTCGCGGACAAGCCTTGCTCGTACGCGCCCCAGATCATGCCGCTCGATCCGACCCGGAGCGCGATCTCGCCGCGCAGCTGCGTGCCTGGCACGACGTCGCCCGCTCGCGGGTCACCTGCGGTCGGAGCCACCATGTCGGCGACGTTGCTCGCACCGAGCCCGAGCTGCCCGACCGATTGCATCGGCTGACCGTCGATCGCCATCGGCGTCGAGTGCGGCACGAGCGCGGCGCGATTCTGCGTATAGGTCTGGCAGCCGCAGGCAAGGATCAACGCGAGAGCGACGGACAGACGCATGGGCGTTGCCAAAGCAAGGGCCGGACCACGCGAGGTGCGGTGACGTTGTGCCCACTTGCGCGGCTCGACTCGGCGCGTGATGACCGACCTCGGACAGCGGCGTCAGAGGTCCGGCGTCACGTAGTCGCCGATCGTGTCGCGGCGGAGCATCTCGTCGATCTGCTGGGCCTGGTGCTCGCTGCCTTGGCTCCATCGCGTGTCGACGCCGTAGGCCTTCGCGAGCTCGACGTTCATGCGATGGCCTTCGAGTGCTTTCTGCAAGTGCTCGCGGACCCGGTCGTGGACCTCGGCGACGTACGTACGCCGGGTCGCCGCGTCGATCCGCGTCGGATACGGCGCCTTGACCGTCGCCTGCCATAGCTCGACGAAGATCTGCGACATCTGATAGCCCGCGGCGGTCGCCCAGTACGCCTGTTTGAAGTCGAGGCTGTCGCGCCAGCGATCGTACGCCTCGGCCGCGAGCACGCGCTTGTGATCGAGATCCGCGATCAGCACGTCATCGGGCAGCCGGACCGGCGCTTCGAGGAATCGGCGGTGCGCGAGCTCGCCGCGATAGTAGTAGGCCATCGCGATGTAATAGGGGTCATCGAGGTGGGGCGCGTCGTGCCACTCGTTGACCGCTTGTTGCAGCGCACGGTCGGCGTCGTCGTAGCGATCGAGCTCGATCAACGCGTAGCCCTTGCGCGCGTCGGCTTCGATCCGATCGGCGTAGGTCAAGTTCGTGCGCGCGAGCACCTCGTCGAGCGTGGCGACCGCATCGGCCCAGCCCCCGTGATCGGCCTGGATCGCGGCGATGTAGAGGTGGCCGTCGATCGACTCGCGCGAGTCGGGGTAGCGCTTGACCAGCTCGCGCAGCGCGTCGACCGTCGCGACCGGGTCGCCGCGGCCATCGAGGATCGCCGCGATATCGAACAGCGAGGTCGGGGCGTACAGCGACTCGGGGAAGTCATCGGTGATCTCGCGGTAGCGCGCGATCGCGGCATCGCCCCGCCCCGCCTTCGCATCTTCGGTGGCCTGCTTGAACAGATCGGCGGTCGCGACGTGGTCGAGCTCGACCTCGCCGTTCGGACCTTTCGGCGTCGCGCGAATCCGGATGATGTCGAGATCTATGACGCGGGGATCTTTTGCCTCGATCGCCGTGCGCTCGGCTGCGGGCGATGGCGTCGCCGGTCGCGCGCTGGAGAGATCTCGCGCGGGCGCGCTGGTCGGCAGGGTCGAATGGGCCGGCGCGGCTGCACACGCAGCGACGACCGAGACGAGCCACGCGAACCGCATACCTAGTTATGACGCACGTCGGGGCGATTTGTGCGGCGAGCTCGCGCGCTAGTTTTGCTTGACGGATACCCCTGTCACACCGTCTTGTTAGCGTTCGAATCGCATGAAGGTCGCGTTCACACATAACCTCCGCATCACCGACGTTCGCGACTCCGAAAAAGAAGCGGAGTACGACAGCGCCGACACCGTCAACGCGATCGCGACCGCGATCGAAGCGGCCGGCCACGAGGTGGAGCGCATCGAGGCCTCGGGCCCGGCGTCGAACCTGCTCGATCGCCTCGAAGCGATCGATCCCGACCTGATCTTCAACACCGCCGAAGGCGATCGCGGCCGGATGCGCGAAGCGTTCTACCCTGCACTCTTTGAAGAGCTCGGGATCCCGTACACGGGATCGGACGCGTACACGGACGCGATCACGCTCGACAAGTGGCTGACCAAGCTCATCGTCAACAAGGCTGGGGTCGACACCGCGCGCGGCGTGCTGGTCACCGTCCGCAACTTCGACCAGATCCTCGAGCGCGGCGCCGGCCTCGCGTTCCCGGTGATCGTCAAGCCGAACTACGAAGGCTCGAGCAAGGGGATCTACAATCTATCTCCCGGCAACGGCGCGCTCGGCTCGTCGGTGATCAAGGAGCCGAAGGAGCTCGCGGCGACACTCAAGGCCGCGCTGCGCGCGTATCCCGACGGCGTGCTGATCGAGGAGTACATCGATGGCAGCGACGTCGCCGTCGGCTTCATCGACGGGATCGGCCACGACGACGGCCTGCTCACACCGGTCGAGCTGATCTACGAGGCGAGCGACAAGCCATTCAACATCTACGACTATCGGCTCAAGAACCTCGAGCCCGGCAAGGTCCAGTACCGGTGCCCGGCGAACCTGCCGCGCGATGTCGCGGCGCGGTTGCGCCAGATCTCGACCGAGGTCGTGCGCGCGCTCGGCCTGCGCGATGTGGCGCGGCTCGACTATCGGGTGACCACCGAGGGCCGGATCTACTTGCTCGAGGTCAACGCGCTGCCGTCGCTCGCGGCGGGCTCGTCGCTGTTCGCGGCGACCGCGCAGCTCGGCATGACCTTCGGCGCCACGATCGCGGCGATCCTGAACGCGGCGGCGTTGCGCTCGGGCCTGGCGACCGCGAGCCAGCTCGGGGTCACCAAGCAGCGCAAGGCGCAGCCGATTCGCGTCGGCTTCACCTACAACGTCAAGCGCACGAAGGCGACCGACGACGAGGCCGAGTGGGATCCGCCCGAGACGATCATCGCGATCGCGAACGCGCTCGCGCGCCAAGGCCACATCGTCGTCCACCTCGAAGCGACGCCGGACTTGCCGAGGGTGCTCGCCGAAGCCGACGTCGACCTGATCTTCAACATCGCCGAGGGCGTCGAAGGCCGCAACCGCGAGGCGCAAGTGCCGGCGCTGTGCGAGCTGCTCGGCATCCCCTACACCGGCAGCGACTCGGCGACGCTCGCGATCGCGCTCGACAAGGCGCTCGGCAAGAAGGTGCTGCTCCAGCACGACATCCTGACGCCGGCGTTCCAGGTGATGGAGAGCTCGCGCGAGCGGCTATCGCCCGAGATGCGGTTCCCGCTGATCGTCAAGCCGAACGCCGAGGGCTCGAGCAAGGGCATCGGCTCGACCAGCGTGTGCGACAACGAGGAAGAGCTGCGCGCTGCGGTGAAAGAAGTCGTCGAGCGCTACCGCCAGCCGGCGCTCGTCGAGGAGTACATCGCCGGCCGCGAGTTCACGGTCGGCCTACTCGGCGACAAGCGGCCGCGCGTGCTGCCGCCGATGGAGATCCGGTTCAAGAAGGACAACCCGCGCCCGGTCTACGACTACGCGGTCAAGCAAGAGTGGGAAGACCACGTGTATTACGAGTGCCCGGCGAAGCTGACCGAGGCCGAGCAGAAGGCGATGGAGAAGATCGCGCGCGCCACGTTCTGGGCGCTCGACTGTCGGGACGTCGCGCGGGTCGACTTGCGGATGGACGCCGAGGGCAAGATCTACGTGCTCGAGGTCAACCCGCTGCCCGGCCTGACGCCGGGCTACTCCGATCTCGTGCTGATCGCGAAGGCGTGCGGGATGGAATACGACCAGCTGATCGCCGAGATCATGACCGGCGGTCTGCGCCGGATGCGCGACAAGCGGCGGGAAGAGCGCGAGCTCGAGCGCGAGACGAAGGCCGGCGCGCCCGCTGCTGCAGCGGCGGCGGCGAAGGAAGAGAAGGACAAGGCCAAGCGGGTCGCGAAGCTGCCGACCGTGGTCGCCGGTGGCCATGCGGTCGCGGCCGTCGAAGCGGCCCCGGTCCGGGTCAAGCGCGAGCGCAGCGAGCCGGTGCCGCGCGCTCAGAGCGAGAGCGAGCCGGTCGATCCGCCGATCGTCACGCCGACGACGACGAACTGATTCGACGAAGCCGGCCGGTGGCCGATCGTATTTCGAGCAGCGGCCAGCGCGGCTCGCTATGCTCATCGGCGGTGAGTGAAACGCCCGAGGCGTCGCTTGGACTGAAGTCGGCGAGACTGCGCCAGACAGCTCCGACGAAGATCGTGAGCTGGGTCGTGCTGCTCGCGTTGTTCACCGCGCTGGCAACCGCGTTCCAGGGCGGCAGAGACGCGAAGATCGCGGGCGAGCTCGCGCTCGCGATCTTTGTCGGTTTGGTCGTTCTGATCGCCGTCATGGCGAGGCGCTTCCGCCGCCAATGGCGACAGTTCGCAGCCGACAACGCGACCGGCGCAGCCGCGCTCGCCCGCGGCGACCTCGCGATCGCGCGCGACATCTTTTTGCGCTGGGGGTCGAAGACCCGGATTCCCAGAACCTCCGCGTTCGCCCGCCACAATCTCGGTCAGACGCTGATGCGCCAGGGTTAGCTGCAAGAGGCGGCCGACATCCTCGCCGACAACCACGCTGGCAATCACAAGTCGCTGGCCGCCGTGATGCTGCTCCCCGTCAGCGCGGTGACCATCGCTAGGGGCCGGCGCAGCGACGCGCATCCGTTCCGCGCTTCTCTCGGTCGGGCTCGGGCTGGACCCGATTGGCCGTCTTGTGACCGAGCGCGCTATGCTGGGCTGGGATGAAGGTCGCGACGCGAATCACGGCTGCGACCGCCGTCGTGGTCGCGATCGCGGCCGCGGCGTACGCGACGTTCGACCTGCGCGGCCGCGCGACCGAGCGCCGACTCGGACTCGATCGCGAGGCGCGCTCGGTGGCGAGCACGTTGCGCGCTACGATCGAGCCGATGGCCTCGGCGTTTCGCACGCCGACCGACGCGCAGCTCGCCGACTTCGCGCGCGCGACCAACGGCTGGAAGGTCGCGGTGATCCCGCGCGGACGAGCGGCCGATGGCACCGACCTGACGCCCGGCGAGCTGCGCCGCGTCCGCACGATGATCGATGTGCCGCAACCGAGGTCAGAGCTCGCCGGCGACACCTATTTCTACGATCTCGCGCTGCGCGCCGGACCGTCGAACGCAGAGCCCGCCGTGCTCGGCATGCTCGAGATCAGCCGCAAAGGCGACGTGCTCGAGACCACGAGCGACGACTTGTTGCGAGCGGGCGCACTCGTGATGCTGATCGTCGCGGTGACGACGGTCGTCGTCGGCGCGCTCGCGAGCCGGCTCGTGTCGCGGCCGATCACGAAGCTGCTGACCGGCATCGACGATGTCGCGAAGGGCGACTTGTCGCACGTGATCCTGTCCGAGCGTGACGACGAGATCGGCCAGATCGCGACGCGGTTCAACGACATGACGTTCTCGTTGCGCGAGTCACGCGGTGAGACCCAGCGCCAGAACGAAGCGAAGCTCGCGCTCGAACAGCGCCTCGGCCAGACCGAGAAGCTAGCGACGATCGGCCAGCTCGCGGCGGAGATCGCGCACGAGGTCGGCACCCCGCTCAACGTGATCGCCGGTCGCGCCCGCTCGATCCAGAAAAAATCGCGCGACCAGGAAGCGGTCGAGAAGAACGCCGAGATCGTCGCGGAGCAGACCGCGCGGATCACGCGCATCATCCAACGCCTGCTCGACTTCACGCGGCGCAAGGTCGGCGCGATCGGCAAGGCCGACATCAACCTCAACGAGCTGTCGCTTACGACGATGGAGCTGCTCTCCGGGCAATTCTCGAGCGCGAAGGTCAAGACCCGGCTCGAGCGCGCCGAAGGTCTACCGCGCGTCGCCGGCGACTCCGATCGCTTGCAGCAGGTCATGATCAACCTGCTGCTCAATGCGGTGCAAGCGATGCCCGAAGGTGGTGCGCTCGCGCTCGAGACCAAGGTCGTCCGCCGCGCCCGGCCTGGCCTCGAGGGTGGCGCCGAGCAGGCGTTCGTCACCTTCGCGGTGTCCGACACCGGAGTCGGCATCCCCGCCGACATCAAAGACAAGATCTTCGACCCGTTCTACACCACGAAGGAAGGCACCGGCGGCACCGGCCTAGGCCTCGCGGTGTGCTCGGGCATCGTCAAAGAGCACGACGGCTGGATCGATCTCGAAGACGTCAGAGGCGGCGGCACCGTCTTCCGCGTCTACCTCCCGGCCGGGGACGCTGTCTCTTCTGTCAACTAACGGTCGCGCGCCCCTACGCTAACTCCAGTCGCAGCGCGGAGTTTCCTGGGGACGCTGTCACTATTGTCAACTTGTTGCGCAGGCTGAGCAACCGCCGCCCCTCAGTCGTCCACGATGATCCGGCCCTCGCCATAGGCCTGGCCGCCGGACAGCGCGGTCACGTTGCGCTCGGTGTTCGCATCGAGCTCGACACCGCGGTTGCGCAGCATGTTCGCCGCGTTCTGGCGGGTCCCTTGTGCGGCGTTCGGGTTATCGACGATCTGCTCGAGCGTCTCGTCGACCTCCGTGCCGCCGTTGTACGAGTTGCCGATCGCGCTGTTCGCGATCTGCTCGTCGCTATCTAGCATCATCTGCGCGAGCTCTTGGCCGGCGCGCGGGTCGTCGAGCTGGCCGAGGCTGCTGATCGCGGTGACGCGCTCTTCGGTCGTGCCGTGGCTCGCCGCATCGAGGATCGCCTCCTGGGCGCGCTCGGACCCGAGCTGGCCGAGGGTAGACATCGCGGCCGAGCGCACGCTCGGATCGCTGTCGTGCGTCATCTTGAGCAGCGTATCGGTCGACTCGTCGGTGGGGTTCTGGCCCAGCGTCTGGACCGCCGCCATCCGCATGTTCGGCTCGGTCGAAGCGAGCGCGCGGTCGATCAGCTTGCGCGCTTCGGGCGTGCCCGAGGATGCGAGCGCCCACATCATGCTGCCGGCGGCGTTCTGATCCTTCGCGCTGATCGCGTCGTCGGCGAGCTTGAGCCCTTCAGGGGCCCCGGCGTTGATCAGCTGGTTCGCGATCTGGCCACGCAGCCCGGGGTTGTTCGCAGCCGCCGACAAGAGCGCCTGCTTGACGGTGTCGTTGAGCCCACCTTGCGCGAGCGCGTTCGCCGCCTCCTGCGCGAGCTCTTGGTTCTTGCCGGTCAGGGCGGTGACGAGCGCGGTCCGCGCGTCGTCGGTGCCGATCCGGCCGAGCGTGTTCGCGGCTTGCGCTTGCTCGTCGCGCCGCCCCGAGAACAACGCATCGGCGAGCATCTGGTTGACCGCGGGGTCCGACGGGTGAGTCTGCGCGAGCAGCTCGAGCGCTTGCGATCGCGTCTGGCCGCGCTCCTTCCCGGCGATGTCGATCAGCGCGTCGAAGCCTTGTTGAGCACCAGAATCGGCGAGCACGCGCATGACTTCGAACTTGTCGTTCCGCGAGCCGTTCTTTGCGAGGTCGATCGCGAGCGCGAACGCGTCGGGGTTGCCGGCCTTGAGCAGGCGCGGCAGGACGGCGCGGCGCTCGGCGGTCGTGCCTTGCTTGAGCACGCTGACCAGCGCGGCGTCGATGTCATCGCCTTGCAGGGTCGCGAGCTGAGCGAGCGCGCCGGTGGGCTCGCCGCGGTCGGACATCGCGACTTCGATCAGCAGCGCGCGCGCTTTCGCGCCGCCGAGGCCCGCCAGCACCTGCGCGGCGACCTGCGCGGCCTGGCGATCGCCGGTCTTGAGCACCTCGCCGAGCAGATCGATCGCGTCGTCGCCGCCGATCTCTCCGATCGCACTGACCGCGGTCCACCGCGTCTGCTGGCCACCGTGCAACGCCGCTTCGCGCAGCACCGGCAACGCCGCTGCACCGGCCTTGCCGAGCGCGGCCAGAGCGCCGTTGACGAGTTGCGGATCGCCCGAGTGCACGACGTTCGAAAGCTTGTCGAGCAGCGCGTCATCGACCGTGTCGATCTGACCGAGCGCGAGCGCCGCGATCCGCGTGTCGGGCGCATCGATCAGCGCGAGCACCGCTTTGCGCGACATCGGGCTCGCGACCGCGCCGAGCGCGCTGACCGCGGCCGAGGCGACCGTGAAGTCCTGGTTCTTCGTCAGCTCGATCAGCTTGGCGGTGGCGCGATCGGTGCCGAGCTGGCCGAGCGCCGCGACCGTGGTCGTCTGCGCCGGATCGGTGGCCTTGTCGGCCAGCGCGAGCAACAGCTCTTCGGCCTTCGCGCTGTGCGTCGCGCCGAGCGCGTAGATCGCTGCGCCGCGGACCGACACGCGATCGTCGGCGAGCGTTTCGGCGAGCACCTCGACCGCGCGCTGCGTCGCGATCTGCCCGAACGCCGCGAGTAGCGCCTCGGGCACGCCGCGGCGCGCGTCGGCGAGCATCGGCCGGAGGCTCTCGACCGCCTCGTCATCGCCGACCGCGCCCAGCTTGTCCGCGAGGATCATGACATCGCGCACGGTCGCGGCCGACTGGATCCGGGCGATGAGATCGGCTTGCGAGACGCCGATCGCCGAGGCGGGAACGCGGATCGGCCGGCGGAGCTGGAGCGGCAAGGCTTCGCGGGGCGCATCGGCGAGCGCGGCAGGAGCGTCCTGATGGCCGGCGCGACGAGCGCGCACGGTGGCCACTCCGGCAACCGCCGCAAACAGGGCACACGCTAGCTTCCAGCGGGATAAGGTGGTCAAGGCAGCTCCTTCAGCACATCTGTGTCAAACGAACGCCAATTGGTAACGATCCATTCCGGTTTGCCGGTCAGGTCCATGTAAGCGATCGGCACCACGTCGTCGGGGATGTGACAGCTTCCAAGCTGCACGGTTCCGCCCGTCGAGTGGGAAGGCTTCCGCTGGCAACCACGTAGCGCCCCGAGGTGTCTCAGGGGTTGCCGCTGTCGCAGGCCGGCACTCCAGTTCGAGCGTGAGCCAGCGTTGCGGTCGAGCCGGCGCGCATGATCGCCGAGAGTCCCGTGGTCCGCAAGCGCTCGCTGAGCGGGGCCGCTCGATCGTCGTTTTGACCTGCGCCCGTCGATTGACGCTCGACGAGGGGTCCGTAGACTGAAGTCATGCTGACGGCGGAACAAACCAACTCCTTGCGTGACGCGCTGAAGGCAGACATCTCCCGGCTCGCCGACCACGCACACCGAGCGGTCGAGTTCACGATGGACCGCGATCGCGACCGGATCGGCCGCGACTCGATGGACGAAGCAACCGAAGAAGAGGTCTATTCGACCCAGCTCCGGCTCCACGATCGCGAGAACTTCTTGCTCGAGAAGATCCGCGAGGCGATGCGCCGGCTCGAGGCAGGCGAGATCGACGAGTGCGAGGAATGCTCGGAGCCGATCGGGTTCAAACGGTTGATGGCCCGCCCGGTCACGACGCTGTGCTTCGAGTGCAAGACCGCCCGCGAGCAGGTCGAGGCCGACGAGTCTCCAGAGCCGTAGAACGCGTTGCGGGCGCGAACCAGCCCCCGTCAGGACGTGCGCCCAGCCGATGGCTGCCCGGTTTTTGCTAGCTCTCGGTAACCTCTGGTACAATCGAGCGGTTCGGGGATGCGCGACCGCTACACGATCACCGAGAGACTCGACCATGGTGGTATGGCCGAGGTGTTCCGCGGCGTGGCGGAATCGCTCGAGGGCTTCAAGAAGTCCGTCGCGATCAAGCGAATCCTTCCGAACCTGACGAAGAACCAGAAGTTCGTCGCCATGTTCCTCGACGAGGCGCGGCTGTCGCTGTTCCTCCAGCACGCGAACATCGTCCAGGTCTTCGACATCTCGAAGACGCCCGACAACGCCTACTTCCTGGTGATGGAGTTCGTCGACGGCTGCAACTTGAAGGGCCTGATCGAGCGCCAGAAGCAGAAGAGCCGGCGGATGGAGGTCGCGCACACGATCTACGTCATGACCGAGTGCTGCAAGGCGCTGCAGTACGCACACTTCGTCGAGCACCCGGAGACCGGCGAGCCGCTCGGCATCGTCCACCGCGATATCTCCCCGCCGAACATCCTGTTGTCGAAGAACGGCGAGATCAAGCTGGTCGACTTCGGCCTCGCGAAGGCGAACACCCAGATCGAGTCGACCGACCAGGGCGTCGTCAAGGGCAAGTTCAGCTACCTGTCGCCGGAAGCGGCGAGCGGGCTCGAAGTCGATCACCGCGCCGACGTGTTCGCGGTCGGCATCATCCTGTGGGAGCTGTTCACCGGGCGACGGCTGTTCTACGGCGAGACCGACTACCAGACGGTCGAGCTCGTGCGTCAAGCGCGCGTGCCGTCGATCGCCGCGCTCAACCCCGAGATCGAGCCGGAGCTCGAGGCGGTCGTGCGCAAGGCGCTCGCGCGCGATCCGAACGATCGCTACCAGAACGCCGCGGACCTCGGCGACGCGCTCTCGCAGTTCTTGTTCTCGCGCCGGATGAAGGTCACCGCGCGCGACATCGCCAGCCTGGTTCGCGACGCCCAGGTCGAGATGATGCGCAAGCGCTCGGTCGAGCCGAAGGAGTCGCTGATCGACGCCTTGATCCTCGACGAGATGCAGAAGATGACGTCGCTCGTCGGCGCCGAGGGCCAACCGGCAGGTGCGGGCGATTCCGAAGGCGCGATGAGCCTCGATCCGAGCTCGTTCGTCGATACGTCGGCCTGGACCGGGGAGCTCGGCATCAACTCGTCGCAACAACAGTCGTTCAAGAAACCGCCCACCAAGCCGCCGCCGAACAAGCCGCGCGCCTCGGTGCCGCCGCCGCAAGGTGGAGGCGAGGTCGAATCGCTCGAGCACCTGCTCGAGCCGGATCGCACCGGCGTTCACGGCAAGGGTGCCAAGGCTGGCACGCCGTGGACGTTGATCGTGATCGTGATGCTCGTGCTCGCCGCGGGTGCGGCGGCGACCGTCGTCATTCTGATGAAGTAGCGCGCGCTACTTCTTCATCGCGGCGAGCTCTTTGAACAGATCGCTATTCGGTGCGAGCGCGCCGAGCTTGCCGATCGCGTCCGCGAGCACGGCCTTGTTGCCGGCCTTCGCCGCGGCCTTGCCGACCGCGTCCCAGCCGTCGATGTAGTCCGGGTTGTACATGACCGACTTCTGCGCGAGCTCGAGCGCCTTGTTCGGCTTGCGATCGCGGATCAGCTCGGCGGCGAACACGTAGGCGACGTACAGGGTCGGATCCTGTTCGCGCACGAGGTCGAAGCCGTCGAGCGCGGTCGGATCGTCCTTGCGGAAGTACGCCGAGCCCGCGAGGCCGAAGCTCGCGAGCGCCTTGCTGCGATCGGAGGCGTGTGCGGCCTCGAAACCGTCGCGCGCGGCTTTGAAGGCGGCCTCCGCCTCGGGGATCTTGTTGTCGTCGAGCAACAACTTGCCGGCGATGATCTGCGCGAGTGGCAGGCCTTTGAGGCGATCCGGGGCGAGCTTCTCGAGCTTCTCGACGAGCGGACGCTGCGAGTCGTCGGCGGTCGCGGTATCGGCGGCGAGCACCCAGGTGTCTTCGTCGGTGCCGCAGGTCTCGAGCGCCCGCGCGAGCGCCGAGCCAGCGCCGGCAAAGTCGTTCTTGCGCAGCGCGAGCCGGCCGCGTTCGCGATCGAGCTTCCACTTCGTGACGCCCGGCGTCTTCTCGGCGGCATCGAGCATCTGGGCCGCGCCGCTGTGGTCGCCGAGCAGCGCGCGTGCGCGAGCGACATCGAGCATGAGGTTCGGGCTGGGGTGGTCGCCGACGTCCTTGAGCAGCGCCTCGAACGTGTCGCGGCCGGCCGCGGGGTCGCGATTCTCGAGCTGGAGGTTGCCGAGCGCGACGCGCGCTTCGAGCAGCCCTTGCTTCGCGGCCTCGATGTACAGCGCACGGGCCGCGCGAATGTCGCCGGTGTCGCGATCGATCGCGGCGAGCTCGAGCTGGGCGCGTGCGACCGCGGCTCCGGGTGTGCCCTGGACCACCTTCGACAAGATGTCTTTGGCGGCGAGCCGATCCTTGATGTCGGCCGACGCTGCGAGCAGGGCCGCGTAGACGGTCGCGAGCGCGGGGCTCGCACCGGCGGCGTTGTAGTGCGCTTCGATCCGCTTGCGTGCAGCGGCGACATCGCCACCCTGGCGCAGATCGAGCCAGGCACGGCCGACGAGCGCGAGCTCGAGGTTCGGCAGCTTCTTCAACGCGGCATCGAAGTCTCCCCTCGCGCTATCGACGTCGTCGGTCGCGAGTCGGGCTTCGCCGCGCACCGCTTGCCCGAGCGCGAGCTGCACCACGTCGGCTTGCTTCGACAACACGTCGAGCGCCTCGGTCGGCTTGCCCTGCTCGAGTGCGACCTCGGCGAGCACGATCCGCGCGCGCCGGCTGGTCGGCCAGGTCGACACCGCGTACTCGGCACGCGACCGCGCCGCACCGAGCTCGCCGATCACGAACAGGGTCTCGATCGCGTCTTCGGCGAACCGCTGATCCTCGAGCCCGATCGCCGCGGCGGCGCGCAGATCCCCACGGGCCGCGTTGCCGTCGCCCCGCGCGAAGTCGAGCCGAGACATCGCGAGCTGGCCGAACGCGACCTCCGCCGGCGACACGCCGAGCTTCTGATCGGCCGGAGGCTTCGCACCATCGGACAGCACCTTCTCGAGCTGCGCGCGCGTCTCGTTACCGATCGCGCTGCCCGGTCCGACCTTGCCGCTCGCGGCGAGCACCGACGCGCGCTCGATGACGAGCAACGGATTGTCGGCGCTGGTCGCGAGCGCCTTGTCGAGCACGCTGATCGCGTCGTCCCATTCGTTGCGCGTCGCGAGCGCGTGCGCGACCGCGACCGCATAGAGCGGCCGCCTGTCCTTGTCGAGCGCGGCGCGCAGCGAGGTCAACGCGCCGGCGAGATCGCCGTCGGCGGCCGAGGCTTCGCCGACCAAGTACAGCGCCGCTGGATCTTGTGGTGCTTCGGTTTGCGCCGCGTCCGCCGCGACCTTCGCGGTCTTGACGTCGTTGTCCGACAACGCGACGAACGCCGAGGCCACGTCACCGTCGAGGCCGCCCCGCCCTGCCAGGTCGCTCGCGGCGGCCTTCGCTTCCGCCACGCCGTCGCCGAACGCGAACGCGATCGTCGCGCGAGCGCGGGCGAGCGCAGCGCGGTTCTCGATCGTCGGCGACGCGGCGACGATGCCAGCGAGGCTGTTGCGCGCTTGGACCCAGCCCGCCCACGTATCGGTGTGCGCGAGCTCGGCGGCATGGTCGCGCGCGCTCGCGATGTCGCGCCTTAGCCGGACCGAGCGAATCTGAAAACCCGCGACGACGCCGCCGCCGATCACGACCACGCCGACGACGAGCCACAGCACGATCGAGGCGGTCGACCGCGGTTTGCGAGCCGGTTTCGGTTCCTCGGCCTTCGGGCGGTCCTCGGGCAACACGGCGACTTGACCGCTGTCGCTCGGGGTCTCGGCGAGCAGGGCGAGCAGCGCCGGATCGAGCGCGTCGGGCTTCGCGGTCGGCTCGAGCGCTGCCGCGGCCGAGCGGGCGTTGGGCGCCAACACCGTCTTCTGGGCCCAAGGCTGCGCGCCGGCTTGCGGTGGCATCGGCTGAGCCTGGGCGAGCTCGGTCGGACGCAGCGCGGCGTTGCCGGGCGGCCCGATCGCGGTGAGCGGCAACGGTGGCGCAGGCGGCGGGAACGGCGGCGCGGGCAAGGGATACATCGGCGCCGGCGGCGGAAAGCCCGCGTGCGGTTGCGGCGGTGGCGGCAGCGCCGCGATCGTCGGCATCGCGGCGGCGATCGGGTGGCGCGACGGCGGAATGATCGGCTGTAGCGGCGACGGCATCGGCAGCTGCGATGGCGGCGGCAAGTGCGACGCGGGCAAGTGCGACGCGGGCAAGTGCGGCGCCGGCAGGTGCGGTGGCGGCATCGATGGGGGCTTCGTGCGCGGCTCGCCGAGCGGCCCAGCGGGCATGCCGACGGCGTTGCGCGCGGTCGTCACCGGCCCCGGCGGAGGCGGCTTCACGCCCGGCGCCGAGCCGAGCATCGTCTGGCGCATGAACTTCTGGCGATCGTTGGTCTCGTCGATGTCGTTGCCCGCTGGTGGCTTCGCCGCGACCTTCGGTGACGCAGGTCCGGACCGGCCTCTGGCCACCGGCGGCGCGGCCACCTCGCCGAAGTCCTCATCGTCGACCTCGATGCCATCCGTCTCGGGGTCGACCTCGACCGTGCCGGACTTGTCGCCGGGCACCTCGGGCGATGGCGTGCGGTCCTTGCCCTTGGTTCTGCCCTTGCTCGTCGCCTTGGTCTTGAGCGAGGTCGCGCCGGTGAAGCTGTCCTCGTCGCCGCCCGCGATCCCGTGCTGCGGGTAGTTGACGGTCTTGCCCTCGCTGATCGGCGCCGGAGCTCGAACCTGCGCCGCCGGCATGCTCGCGCTGCCCTTGCCGGTACCGCCGCGTTGCGCCTCGGCGAACAGCTCGTTCAGCTTCGTGTCTGCGGGCGAGACCTGACGGGCGCGTTGCAGCGTCTCGAGGGCGGCGGCATAGTCGCCCTTGCGCAGCAACGCCTCGCCCTTGAGCGACTGCGCCGGCACCGACGTCGGATCGATCTCGATCGCGACCCGGGTCTCCGCGAGCACCTCGTCGTAGCGCTTGAGCGCGAGCAGCGCCGACGCGAGGACGACACGGCCCTCCACCGTCGCGGGCTGACCGAGCAAGCCCAGCCGGCAGACCTTGACGGCCTCCTGATACTGCCCGGCGACGACGAGCGCCTGGCCGCGGCTGACGAAGTCGCTCTGGGCCACCTGGCGGTAATTCTACCGCGTTTGGTCCGCTTTCGCGTGCTCGGCAACACCCAGCCGGTCGGTGGGTGTCGGCGCCGGAACGGCCGGTGGGTCCTTCATCATCGGCTCGGACAGCCCGGGCATCTCGGGCCCGCGCAGGCGCGCCTCATCGACGAGGAACCACGACTTACCGTGGCGCTCCCAGGTCTGCACCGCCTGGGTCTCGTGCAACGTCCCCTCGGATTCCTTGTACCAGCTGAGCTTGACCTGGACCTTCGCCTCGCGGTCGCCGTGGGGGTCGATCTTGACGATGTCGGCCTGAGTGATCTTGAGATCGTGCGCTCGCTGATCCCATTCGTCGACCGCGGCGGCGCGCTCCTTGGCCGGCAAGTGATTCGCGGCGACCGCGAACCGCTCCCACATGATGTCCTCGTGAAACAGCCGGACGGTCTCGTCGAGCGGTTCGGACGTCATCTGGGACGCGCCGCATGCGGCGGCAAGCACGAGAGCGAGCAATAGCGACTTCGTCATGCGGCTTCACCTCCAGGTGCGCGCCTGCGGCGCACGGCTTTGATCGCTTCGAGATCGCGCCTATCGAGCTCGCGGCTCGCGACCAACAGGACCAGGAACGTGCCGGCGATCAGCGCACCAGCGACGAGCGTCATCAGCTTGCCGTGCAACGGCAACGCGCGCCCGACGACGTAGGCGATCGCCGCGGCGCCCGCGATCCGAGCGACGCTGAGCACCGGCAGGGTCGCGCGGAACGCACGACGCAGTTGCCAGCCCGAGATCAGCGCCCCGACCGTCATCGCGGCCGAGGTCACGGACGCGACGACGAGCAACAGGTCGGCGGAGCCGGCGTACCTCGTGATCGCGATGTAGTTGCCGACGATCGCGAGCGCGAGGGTGATCGCGGCGGACGTGATCGCGGCCCGCGACTGCCCGGCGCCGTTGAGGATCGTGCCGGCGATCGCGAACATCGCGAACGCGACGTTGCCGAGTGCGAGCACGCCGAGCGCCGGTCCACCGACCGCGGCAAAGTCGGCCTGGTAGAGCACGCCCATCACGTCGGCGGGCTTCGCGATCATGACGACCGCGATCGCCATCGCGAACATCAGCGAGTAGCGCAGCGTGACCTCGATGTACTTCTTGGTCGTGTCTTTCTCGTCGGTGAACGTCGATCGCGAGACGAGCGGGAACACGACGAACGTCGCGGCGATGATCGCCTGGTACGACACGCGCGCGAGGTTCTGGACCGCGGAGTAGTAACCGACCTGAACGTCGGCGAGCGTGCTCGGCTCGGCGTGATATCCGGTCACGCCCGGCGCCCAGGGCAGGACGTGAGCGACCGCGGCCGACATCGCATCGGCGTGCGCGGCATAGTGCTCGGTCGTCAGCCGGCCGAGCAAGATCGTGTCGACGAACATCAGGCCGTTGAACAGCAACAGGTAGACCGCGACGCCGCCGAAGAACTTCACCATCGGGGCGACCGGGAGCCGCTCACCGCCGGTGCGCGGCCAGCCGACCCACAAGATCGACACCGAGAACACGAGCAAGCTCGCCGCGACCCAGCCACTGATCACGCCGACGACGCCGAGTCCGGCCATCGCGGTGCCGAGCAAGCCGATCACGCGCAGCGTCGCCGAGGTGATGTCGAGCCCGGCCTGCTTGTGGAACGCGTGCGTGCCGTTCGCGGTGCCGATGAACACCGCGTAGAACGAGTAGATGCCGAGGATGCAACCCGCGAGCATCAACGGCGCGGTCTTGCTCGCGTCTTCGAGCACGTAGCGCGCGACCAGCGGAGCGGCCGCGATGAACGCGATCGCGATCGGCAGACCGATGCGGAGGTGCATGCGCAGACCGGCGGCCTGGACGAGCCGCGCTTTGTCCGGCTCTTGTGCCGAGTAGCGCGACACCGACTGGATCGTGCCGGTGACCGCGACGTTGTTGAACCACGACACGATGTAGTTGACGAGCGAGAACCGGCCGAACTCGGCGCGACTCAGGATCGCGGGCAAGCGGAACTGCACGGCCATGCCCGCGAATAGGAAGTAGAACTTCGCGAACGCGATGTAGAGGACGCCGCGACCCGCCGTCGCCTTGCCGCGCTGGTTCGCTTCGGTGTTCGCCTCGTCAGGCATCCGGTGGGTAACTAGCGCGTATCACGCGCGATCCGACCGGGCCACAAAACTACTTCGCTAAGTGGTTCTCGAACAACGGCGCGATGCACGCGGTGAACGCGGCGCAATCGGTCTTCGCGAGGCAGCTCGCCGCGGTCTCGGCATCGCCGGGCAGCCCGGGGTTCTGCGCGCAGGTCCGGGCGATCGATGCGTCCGTCGAGTCGTTCGCCCACTCGGCCTTGGCCTGCGCGATCACGCCGTCGCGATCCGCTTTCACCGCCTCGGCGATGCCGGCCGGGTGGTCGAGCTTGGCGCGCAGATCGACGAGCATCGGGATGTACTGGTCGGTGCACGTGCGGGCGCGGACGAGCACGTCGGTGCACGGCTGCACGTGTGACGCGGCCGAGGCGGCGACCGGCTTTTGCGATGAAGGCGAGGCCTGCGCGTCTTGCGAGGCGCAGCCGGCGACCGCGTTTGCGAGGACGACGACGAGGACGATGGCGCGATACATGGGAGCTCCTTGGTGGAAGACGAGGAAGGACCTGACGATCAGAAAACAAGCAACAGGGAGCCGAGAATCCGAACGGATTTCGGATCGGATCGGCGAATAGACCTCGGCGCGTGACTAGGTCTGCGGCATGCGGCGGACGCCGACCGCGACAAGGATCCACGACACGGCGGCGATCGAGCCGGCGAGGATCGCCGGGGTCAGGGACTCGGCGAGGCCGGCCAAGAACGTCTGCGCGAGCTGCGGCGGCGCATCGTCGCGAGAGACGAAAGAGCAGACCGTGGCGATGTCCGAGGCGATGCCGGACAGCGCGGCGAACGTCAGCGCGACGGTGAGCGCGCGGATCAACGACAGGCCACGCGGGTCGGCGTTGCGGGCGAACTTGACGCTCGTGAACAGCATCGGGATGCCGATCGCGAGTAGCAAGAACATCACGTAGCCGCCGGCGAGGAAGAAACGAACCATGGAGAGGTCAACGCGACCGATCGTTTGGCGTGACAGAGAAATTGATGAATTGATCAACAGGCAGCAGGCAACAGGCAGTTTCGGAGGTTTGGACGCGGGCGACAGGATGCAGCGTGTCACCCATGTACCCGGTTTGAAGTGTCACCCATGTGCCCGGTCTGCACGCGCCCGTGCCTCTGGCATTGCCCGTTGCCTGTTGCCTGTTGATCAATTGATCAATTTCCGAAATCCGGCTCTCCCCGAAAAAGTTGCGTCACGAGCGCCCTGGGTGTGCGTTGACCGTGCGTGGACGCGCCCGATGAACGGAGCTGGGTCGACGGCTTGCGCCGTGGCGATCCCGCGGCGTTCGATGCGGTGTTCGCCGCGTATCGCCGCCGGCTGTTCGGCTATCTCGTGCGGATGGCGAGGCAGCGAGACGTCGCCGAAGATCTGCTTCAAGATACCTTCGTGCAACTCGCGCAACACGCGACCCGGCTCGCCGCCGACACGACGCTCGGCGCCTGGCTGTTCACCGTCGCGCACCGCAAGTTCGTGAGCTGGACCCGCGCGCACCAGGTCCGCGCCCAGCTCGCCGGCGATCTACCGATCGGCGCACAGCCTGCGACCACCGAGCGCTCGCCGCTCGAGGCGATCACCGACTCCGAAACACAGCTCGCCCTCGAGCGCGCTTTCGCGGCGTTGTCGCCGGCGTATCGCGAGGTCGCCCTGCTCGTCGGCGTCGAAGGGTTAGCGCCGGCACAGGTCGCCGTGATCCTCGGGCTGCGCCCGGATGCGGTCCGGCAACGGCTCGCCCGCGCTCGCGCCGAGCTCGCGCAGGCGCTCGGCGAGCACGCGCCCGCAGCGTGGAGGTCGGCATGAGCTCGACAAAAGACGGCGACCACAACGACAGCGACGCCGCCGGGCTCGCCGACGCCGCGCGGCAACTGCCCGCGATCGACCTCGATGCCACGACCGCCGAGCGGATGGCGCATCGCGTCCGCCAAGACCTCGGGCGACGGCCGTCGCCGAAGCGGTACGTCGAGCCGATCGTCGTCGCGATCGTCGCGGCCAGCGCGCTCGTCTGGGCGGTGTACGAAGTCGTCCAGCGGCTGTCGTAAGCGGCAATCACTTCGCGCTGCCGGTGGACGTCGCGAGCGCCGTAGTAGACTCCACCGCTCGATGTCGCGCGCGCTCCTGGTCGTCGCCCTGGTCGCGCTCGGCCAAGCCTCGGCGTCCGCGAGTTGCCCGGCGCAGCTACCGGCCAAGACCCTGCCGATCGCGCGTGGCTCGATCGTGGTCGACGGAGTGCTCGACGACGCGACGTGGGCAGACGCGTGCTTCGCCGAGGACTTCGAGCAGAAGCAGCCGGTCTACCGCGCGAAGCCGAGCCATCCGGTGAAGGTCGCGATCGCGATCGCGGGCGACACGTTGTACGTCGGCGCGCGGATGTGGGCGGCGAGCCGCGCCGACATCGACGACGCGCTCACCCAACGCGACGACACGAGCCAGGCCGAGCGCTTCATCGTGTCGTTCGATCCGTCGAACACCAAGCGGCTTGCGTACAGCTTCGCGGTGACCGCGCGCGGCGTGCGCGCCGACTGGATCCACACCGATGACAACGAGTACCAGCGCGACATGTCGTGGAACCCGGTGTGGATCGCGAAGGCGCGGATCCTCGACGACGGCTGGTCGGTCGAGATGGCAATCCCGATCTCGCAGCTCCGGCTGCCGCGCACGCCGGCGGCGAGCTGGGGCGTCGACTTCGATTGGTACATCCCGCATACCAACGAGGACGTATTCTGGCGCGCGGTCCCGCCCGATCGCACGGCGTGGGCGAGCTACTTCGGCGCGTTGACCGACCTGCCGCCGATCCATCCGGGGCTACGGCTCGAGCTCCTGCCCTACGTCGCGAGCCAGGTCGCGATCGACGAGTCGCCGACCGACCGGCTCGCGCATCGCATCGGGGCGGGCTTCGAGGCGGGCGTCGATCTCAAGCTTCAGCCGCTGCCCGGGCTCGCCGTCACCGCGACGCTCAACCCCGATTTCGGCCAGGTCGATGCCGACCCGGAGTTCGTCAACCTGACCGCGTACGAGGTGCGACTGCCGGAGCGTCGGCCGTTCTTCGTCGAGAACAACTCGCTGTTCGCGAACGCCGGTGGCAACTACTTCTACAGCCGGCGGATCGGCGGCTTGCCGCGCGGCGGCACCGAGCTCCCCGACGACGACGATCTGGCGTTGCCGCAGCAAGAGCGCATCCTCGGCGCGGTCGCGGCCGGCGGCTACGTCGCGCCGCATACGCAGATCGCCGTGCTGAGCGCGGTCACCGATCGCACGTCGGCGGATGCGATCGTCGCGGGCAAGCACACGACCGATCTGGTGTCGCCGCTGACCTCGTTCTCCGCGGCGCGGATCGAGCAGCAGCTCGGCAACTCGGTGCTCGGCGCGACCGGCACGCTCGTCGAGCGCGCGCTCGGCACCACGAACCTCGGCTCGCTGTTGCCCGACGCCGCTGGCGTGATCGGCGTCGACGGCCGGATCCGCTCGAGCGATCGCACGTACGAGCTGCGGCCGTACGCCGGGCTCACCGGGATCTGGGGCAGCGCCGGCGCGATCACGACGGTCGAGGAGTCGTCGGCACATCTGTTCCAGCGCCCCGATCAGCCGCACGTCCACCTCGATCTCGACGCGCATCACATGTACGGCTGGCACGCCGGGACACAGGCGACCAAGCGCCAGGGCATGTGGCAGGGCGGCGGCTTCGTCAACTTCGAGTCGCCGGGCTTCGATCTCAACGACCTCGGAGCGCTGCAGAGCGCCGATGACATCGACGCCGGAGCGAACATCGACCGTCTCGTCACGACGCCGACCGAGGATCTGTTCTCGTGGGACGTCGGGGGCGGTGCGAGCACGTCGTGGAACTTCGGAGGGCTGCGCAACCCGGTCGATGTCAACGCCGAAGCCAACGCCACGCTCGCGAACTTCGACAGCGGTGGGGTCAACCTCGACGTCTATACGCCCGGCGGCTCGGACGACCTGACGCGCGGCGGCCCACGGATGGAGGTCGGTTGGGCGAGCGAGCTCGACCTCAGCGTGTCGACGCCCTATGGCCGCGCGCGCCAGCTGTCGGGCAGGATCGCGATCGACGTCAGCCCGACGCTGGTCCAGGGCGCGACCGGGTCGGCGACGTTCAACTGGCGCGCGGCCCCCGCGTTGCGATTCGACATCTCGCCGACCGTGACCGACATCGAGAATCATCGCCAATACGTCGACACCCTCACCGACGTCGGCGGCGGCGACCAGACGTTCGGTGCGCGCTACCTGTTCGGTCATCTCCACCGCGAGGAAGCGTCGCTCGTGCTGCGCGCGACGTGGTCGCTGTCGCCCGATCTCGTGTTCACGCTGTACGCGCAGCCGTTCGTGTCGGTCGGCAGCTACGACGAGCTCGGCGAGCTCGCCGCGCCGGGCACCGACGTCGTGCGCTGGTACCCGATGACGCAGCAGCTGTACGGGTTGCGCTTCGTCGACGACAGCGGCGCGCGATTCTCGGTCGCCGATCCGGACTACACCGTCGCATCGGTGCGATCGACCGCGGTGCTGCGCTGGGAGTTTCGTCCGGGCTCGACGCTCTACCTGGTGTGGCAGCAATCCCGCGGCGGTGCCGATCAGCCGATGCCGACGCCGTTCGCGCGCGCGTCGAGCGAGATCGTGACGCAGCCGGCGATCCACACGCTCGCGGTCAAGCTGTCGTACTGGTTCGGGTAGTCGGAACACGCCGGTGTGATTCAAACGCGCGGCTTCGTCACGACGAGGTGCGCTTCTTTGTCCTTGTCGACGTAGCCGAACCGGAAGGGCAGCTTGCGCCGCGGCTGGTCGCGCCAGAGCGTGATGAACGCGTCGTCGTGGCGCGTCGCCTGCTCGTTCGCGAGGAACGCGCCGTGATAGTGGCCGTAGGTCTCTTGGACCATCCCGGCCTCGGATGCGTACGCCGGTGGGATGCCGGTCGAGTCCGACAACATCCACGCGAGGTGATCGAGCATGTAGCCGCGGATCAGCGAGAAGTCGGAGTGCCACAACAGGTAGCTGCCGCCCTTCGTCAGGATCGTGACCTTGCCCTTCTGCTCGAGGTGACGGATCAGCTGCGGATGCTTCTCCATGTACTCATCGCCGAGGTTCCACGCGATGTGGCGATGGACGCGCACCGTGGTCTCGCCGATCTTGCGGTACTGGATCTCGACGTTCGCGAACGCGGTCGAGAAGCTCGGCGACTGCCAATCGTGCTTGAGGCCGTGGGCGTGGTGGTCGTGCGCTTGCTTGTCGAGCGCATCGATCTCGGCTTGCTCCAGGTAGTGGATATCGCCGACTTCGTCGAGCGTGAAGTACCGCATCGACAGCGGCTCGTAGCCACCGGCGACCAGGCCGAGCAAGAACGAGCTGACCTGGCCCGGAAGATCGTTGCGCTGCTGCGCCGACAGGTTGAGGCTGGTGTTCGAGCCGACCGAGATCAAGCCGCCGATCTCGGCGCGCAAGGCGCCGAGGCTGCGGTCGAGCGCAGCGGCCGGCAAACCTTCGATCCGGCGCGGATCGCCGGCGAGCTCGAGCGAGATCGTCGTGATCTCGGTCGCGTCGGGGAACGCGACCAATGCCGAGATCAGGTCGCCGCCGCCGAACGGGTAGACGACGGTCTTCGGCGCGTCTTTCGGCACCACGCCGTCGAACCACGGCCGACTCGCGACGAAGTACGCGGCGCGGAACTTCTCGATCTGCTCGCGGATCCGCTTGCAGTGGTGATCGACGATCGCTTGCAGCTTCGGATCGGCGGCGATCCGGTCGGGCAACGGGCCGTCGGCGCACGCCGCGACGCGTTCGAGCAGCCTGGCGTCGGCGATGAACTCGGCGCCGGGCAACGCGGGTGGTGCAGGCGCCGCGGGGGCGATCGCGGCAGAGCCCGCGGTGATCGCGCGCGGGATCGGGCTCGCGCTACCGGTCTCGGTCCGGGTCGACGCTTGCGAGCCGTGACAACCGGCGGCGACGAGCCCGGCGAAGACGATTGCGGTTCGCATGCCGGGTACCAACGCTCCAATCGTGGTCACGATTCCAGGGTACGACGATCTCGGCGGGCGACGCGAACTTACGCCCCCCGGCAAACGTCCTCAGGCCTCCGCGACCGCGCCCTCGTACATCTTGTCGAGCATCCCGGCGTACTTCTTCTCGACCACCTTGCGCTTGACCTTGAGGCTCGGTGTCAGCTCGCCGGCATCGACGGTGAGGTCGACCGGCAGGATCGCGTACTGCTTGACGGTCTCGTACTTCGCGAGCGTCTTGTTGACCTGCGCGAAGAACGGCTCGAGCAACGCCTTGGCTTCTTTCGAGCCGGCGACCTCGCGGTAGCTCTTGCCGCCGAGGTCGTGATCGCGCGCCCACTTCATGACCGCCTCTTCGTCGAGGGTAACGAGCGCGGTGACGAAGTTGCGCTTGTCGCCATGGACGATCACCTGGCTGATGTACGGGCACGCGGCCTTGAGCTTGCCTTCGATCGCCTGCGGCGCGATGTACTTGCCGCCCGAGGTCTTGATCAGGTCCTTCTTGCGATCGGTGATCCGCAAGAACCCTTGCGCATCGATCTCGCCGATGTCGCCGGTGCGCAGCCAACCGTCGGACGTCAACGCCTCTTCGGTCGCCTCTGGCAAGTTGTGATAGCCCTGCATCACGCCCGGGCTCTTGACCAGGATCTCGTGGTCGCTCGGCGCGAGCTTGCACTCGGTGCCCGGCATCGGCATGCCGACCGAGCCAAACGCGAACTTGTTCGGGCGATTGACGAAGCTCGCCGCCGACGTTTCGGTCAGGCCGTAGCCTTCGAGGATCAGCACGCCGCACGCGTGGAAGAACTCGGCGATCTCGCGCGACAGTGGCGCCGATCCCGAGATGAAGTAATGCACGCGGCCGCCGAACGTCGCGCGGATCTTCTCGAACACGAGCTTGTCGGCGATCCGCAGCTTGAGCGCGAGCAAGCCGCGCGGCGTCTGGCCCTTCTGCCGCAGCTTCGAGCCCTCCTTGCCGGCTTCGATCGCGAGCTCGAAGATCTTCTGCTTGAGCGGGCTGCCTTGTTTCGATTTCTCGATGATCTTGTTGTAGACCTTCTCGAAGATCCGCGGCACCGCCGCCATGATCGTCGGCCGCACGACCGCGAGGTTGTCGACGAGCTTCGGGATCCGGCCATCGACTGCGGTGACCGATCCGGACGCGATGTGGCCGGCCATCAGCACCTTGCCGAACGAGTGCGACATCGGCAGCCACAGGTATTGCACGTCGTCGGCGCCCCACAGCCGGCACGCGTCGATCGCGTCGGCGCAGTACGCCCAGCACTCGTGGAGCAGTCGCACGCCCTTCGGCTTGCCGGTCGTGCCCGATGTGTAGATCAGGGTCGCGAGGTGCTCGCCTTTGATCCCGGCGACGAGATCGTCGACCGCGCGCGGATCCTTCGCGAGCAGCTCGGCGCCGGCGGCCTCGAGCGCGGTCAGCGTCATGACCCAGTCATCGCCGCCGCCGTTGCTGCCGTTGCCGACCTGGTCGATGACGATGACCTTTTGCAGCTTCGGCATCTCGGCGCGATGGGCGCGCAGCTTCGCGAGCTGACCGGCGTCTTCGGCGAACACGTACTTGGTGTCGGAGTCGGCGAGGATGAACGCGCACTCTTCGGCCGTGCTCGACGGATATACCGTGGTCGTCGCTCCGCCGGCCGACGAGGACCCCGAGGTCACACAGCAGCCATTCGACGCGCGTGTTCGCGAGGATGCCGACGCGCTCTTCGCGACCGAGCCCGAGCGACGCCAGCCCGGCGGCGATCGCCTTGACCCGTTCGCCGGTCTGCCGCCACGTCATCGATCGCCACTGCTCGCCGACCGGATAGCGATACGCTTCGCGATCCGGGGTGTCGTGGACCCGCCGCGCGAACAGCTGCGCGATCGACGTGGACTTGCGGATCAGACGCTCGGGCGCTGTCGTCTCGGGCATGGCGGCCCAGACTATAGATCCGCCGTACGGGAAAGCGCAGGCGTTGACGTAAGCGAATCCGCGTCCGCGCGCGGAATCGCTTACAGCTGCGCTTACGGTTATGACCACGCGGTGGCCTGAGCTAGCCTCGGGGCGTGGCGTCCTCGACCGAATGGCTCGACGAGCTAGCAGCGGCGTGGCGCGCCGAGCGGATGGCGGTGCGCGCGCAGGTCGCGCTCGAGCGATCGGGGCGCTCGCTCGCCGAGCGGGTCGCGCTCGGGATCGCGCTGTCGAGCCTGCGCATCATCGACGAGCGATCGGCGCCGGGCGATCGCGTGCGCGTCCAGGTCACGGTGCCGGACGCGATCGATCTCGACAACTTACGGATCGCGCCCGGCGATCCAGTCCGGCTGTGGGGCGAATCGCCCGACGAGCCGTCGTCGGTGCGCGGCATACTCGAGCGCCGCGAAGAGCAGACCCTGTGGCTGATGCTCGATCGCCCGGTCGACGAGCTCGATCGCGATTACGCGCTCGATCCCGAGACGCCGGAGGTCACGTTCGACCGCGGCGACGCCGCGATCGCGCGCACGAAGGCTGCACTCGCGAACTCGGACCTCGCGCGGATTCGCGAAGTCTGTCGCGCTCGCCCGTCCGCCCCGCCCGCTCGCGCCGCTGTCGTGGTCGCCGCTCGATGCCGAGCTCGACGACCGCCAGCGCGCCGCGGTCGACGCCGGCTTGCGCAGCGGCGATGTCGCGCTCGTGCACGGCCCGCCGGGCACCGGCAAGACGCGCACGCTGGTCGAGATCGTGCGGCAACGCGTCGCGCGCGGGGAGCGCGTGTTGTGCGTCGCGCCCTCGAACACCGCGGTCGACAACCTCGGCCTCCGCCTCGCGGCCGCCGGCACCCACGCCGTTCGGCTCGGTCACGCGGCACGGGTCGCGCCCGCGCTCGTCGAGCTCACGCTCGAAGCCCAGCTCGAAGCCTACGGCGCCACCGAGCTCGCTCGCGAGTGGCGCGATCGCGCCGGCACGCTGCGCAGGGCCGCACTCGGCAAGTCCGCGGCAGCCGCGCGCGAGCTGTGGACCGAAGCCCGCGCCCTCGATCGCGATGCCGCACGCGAGCTCGCGAACGCGGAGCGCGCGATCCTCGACCGCGCCGAGGTCGTGCTCGCGACGTGCGTCGGGGCGGACCATCCGCTGCTGCGCGAGGCGAGCGAGGACCACGATGGCGACGCGATGTTCGATTGCGTCGTGATCGACGAGGCGACCCAGGCGCCCGATCCGTTGCTGCTCGTCGCGCTGGGCCGCGGCAAGGTCGGTGTGCTCGCGGGCGATCCGTTGCAACTCGGCCCGGTCATCACCGGCGGCCCATCGGTCGAGGCCGTGCTCGGCACCACGGTGTTCGAGCGCCTGATCGCGAGCGGGGTCGCCGGCAACATGCTCGAGCAGCAGTACCGGATGCACGAGCAGATCATGACGTTCCCGTCGCGCTCGATGTACGCAGGCCGGCTGCGCGCCGCGCCCGAGGTCGCCGACCATAGACTCGAGCAACTGGGCGCGCTACCCGACGCCGCGCGACCGCGACCGCTGTGGCTGGTCGATACCGCGGGCAAGGACTGGCTCGAAGAACGCACCGACTTCGAGCCCGGCGGCTCGCTGACCGGCTCGCCCGCGTACCAGGTCGATCCGAGCACGTTCAACACCGGCAACGCGCTGCGCACCGCGGCCGAAGCGCGCCGGTTGCTGTCGCGCGGGATCGCGCCCACCGATCTCGCGATCATCGCCGCGTACTCGGCGCAGGCCCGCCGGCTGCGCGAGATCCTCAAGGTCGAACGCGCCGCCGGCGTCGAGGTCGGCACGGTCGACGGCTTTCAAGGGCGCGAGAAAGAGGCCGTGATCGTCGATCTCGTGCGCAGCAACCTGTCGGGTGAGCTCGGGTTTCTCGCGAACACCCGGCGGATGAACGTCGCGTTGACCCGCGCGCGCCGGTTCCTGCTCGTCATCGCGGACTCGGCGACGCTCGGCGCGAACCCTTATTACGCGGAGCTGATCTCGTATCTCGATTCGATCGATGCGCACGGGAGCGCGTGGAGCGACGACGCCGAGCCCTTGCGATGACTTCGCAGATCTGCGATCACCGGATCGTGACCGCAATTCGAATCACCTTACTCGCCGTTCTCGTCGCGTGTGTGCCCGCGTGCGAGAAGACCGACGACACCCAGGTCTTGATCGACGAAGCGCACGACCTCGCCCATCACTCCACGCCAGAGCTCGACCACCTCGAGCACCGGGCGCGAGACATCGACCGGGCGTATTCCCACGACGGTGCGTCGGGCCGACTGCTCGCCCAGGCGCGCGAAACGCTCGCGCGCTTGCGCGCGATCGAGACCGCGCTCGACCGCGTCGGCGCCGGTGGTCACGAAGCCGAGAAGCCCGGCGGCCAGGCCGAGACGGATGCGAGCGCGATCGCCGCGCTCGTCGACGATGCCCGAACCAAGCTCGACGAGGGGATCGCCGAGGTCGGCGGCGATCTCGATTCGGTCGAGTCCGCCGGCGACGCGGCGCGGCGCGAGAGCATGACCCAACCGGCACCGAGCGCGATCAGCGCGACTCCCGGCGCGGACCCGACGCCCGCCTCGCCTGGCGAGTAGGCTACACTTGGCGGGATGAGGATCCCGGCCAAACCCAAAGTGATCCTCGCGTCGTGCCGCGAGTACGACGCCGAGAAGATTCGCGCGATCGTGCGCGGCGGCCTGCAAACGCTCGGGCTCAAGCCGAGTGGCCGCACGCTGGTCAAGCCGAACCTCGTCGCCGCCGGCCCGATGTTCCCGTACGCGTACACCCGGCCGGAGTTCGGCGAAGGCGTGTTGCGCGCGCTTCAAGATGTCGGTGGCGACGCGATCACCGAGCTCGCCGCAGGCGAACGTTGCGGCATCACGGTGCCGTCGCGGGTCGCGTTTCGCGAATCGGGTTGGAACGCGATGCTCGATCGCACGAACATCAAGCATTACTACTTCGAGGAGCAGCAGCAGGTCGAGATCCCGCTCACCCACGAGCACCGGCTGCGCGACTACGTGTTCACGCCCGAGCCGATCGCGCGCGCCGACTTCTTCGTCAACTGTCCGAAGTTCAAAGCGCATCCGTGGACGACGGTGACGTTCTCGCTCAAGAACTACATCGGCATCCAGGACGACCGCCATCGCCTGATCGATCACGATCACAAGCTCAACGAGAAGATCGCGGATCTCCAGCACATCATCCAGCCGCAGTTCATCGCGATCGACGCGATCACCGCCGGCGAAGGCCGGATGCTGACGCCGACGCCGTTCGATCTCGGGCTCGTCATCATGGGCAACAGCCAGGTCGCGTTCGATACGGTGTGTTGCCACATCATCGGCATCGACCCGATGACCGTCGATCACATCCGGCTCGCGCACGAGTATGGCTTCGGCACGACACGGCTCGAGGACATCGAGATCGTCGGCGACGTCACGTTTGAAGAGGCGAAGCGGCGCGCGAAGGGCTTCAAGGTCGGGCTGATTCGCGTCGAGAAGTACTTCGAGGGGACGCACATCACGGCCTATGCCGGTCCGCCGCCCGAGGCCGAGCACGGCGATTACTGCTGGGGCGGCTGCCCGGGCGCGATCGAAGAAGCGATCGAGATCCTCCGCGTGTTCGACAAGCAGACCGACTCGCGGATGCCGCACTTGCACGTCGTGTTCGGCGCGTACGACGGCCTGATCCCGGCCAAGCCCGGCGAGAAGGTCGTGTTCATCGGCGATTGTGCGACGTGGAAAGGCGACCTCCACGGCAAGCCGATCGCGATCGAAAACTTGTACAAGGACCGTGCGACGCACGATCCGCATCACGCGCAGGGCAAGGACGTGTTCGCGGCGCTCGCCGAGGCGCGACGCAAGCTGACCGGCGACGTCATCCGGCTCGAGGGTTGCCCGGTGTCGGTGTCCGAACAGGTGCTCGCACTCGTGACGATCGGTAAGCTCGATAACCCGTTCTTCGATCGCCGCAACATGTTCACGTTTACCCGCGCCTACCTCGGGTGGAAGACGCGAGTCGCGCTCAACAAGCTGCAGCGCAAGCGGTACCAGCAGAATGGCGCGTACGCACACCGTGGCGAGGCGGCCCCAGATCTCGGCGGGCGAGCGTGATCGCCCCCGGCCAGATGCCGCCGCTCCGCGTGGTCCGGCTGCGCAGGCTTGCCTACATTCGCGTGCGCCGGCGCGGCCCGCGCCGGATGAAATCTCCGGTCATCGCGATCGGCGTGCGCGACACTGAGCCAACACATGGAACGAGGCAGCGCACGCTGGCGAGTGGGGAGGTGAGCTTCGATCACGGCCCCGCCGAGTTTCCGATCGCGACCCTGCGGCCGCGCGCACCGATCGCGACGCTGACCGCGTGGGGCGGCGATCTCCAGCGCTGGCTCGGCAAACGCGTCGCGTTCCTGCGGGCGCGCACGATTCCGTTGATCGTCGCGGTGGTCGGCATGATCGCGACCAGCGCGGCCGGGCAGTATCTGCAGCGGGCTCAGGCGCGCGACGTCCCCGCCACCTGGACCTCGACCCTCGACACGCGCTGACCGGATCGACGCAGCGAACCGGTATAGGCTCCGCGCATGACCGTGCGTGTCGTTCATCATATCAACTGCCTGACGATGTGTCCGGTTGCCGGACGGTTGCTGGGCTTGCCGCCCGGACCTTCCGGCCAGGCGCGGATGGTGGCCCACTGCCTCGTGATCGAGACCGAGCGCGATGGCCTCGTGCTGGTCGACACCGGATTCGGTACGCGCGACCTCGAAGGCAAGACCGGCGTGCCTCGCGCGTTCCTCGCGATCGTGCGGCCCGCCATGGATCCGGCCGAGCCCGCGATCGCGCAGATCAGCGCGCTCGGCTATCACGCGTCCGACGTGCGCCACGTCGTCGTCACTCACCTCGACGTCGATCATGCGGGCGGCATCGGCGACTTCCCCGCGGCGCGCGTCCACTTGCACGCGCGCGAACATGCCGCCGCGATCGCTCCCGCGACCCTGCGCGAACGCGAGCGCTACATCCCGGCGCACTGGTCACACGGTCCCCACTGGGAGGTCTACAGCGAGAACGGCGACACCTGGCGCGGCCTGCCCGCGATCGCGCGGCTGCGCGGCATCGACGCCGACATCGGCCTCTTGCCCATGCACGGCCACACGCGCGGCCACTCGGCCGTGATCGTGCGCGAGCGAGAGCGCTGGCTCGTCCATGCCGGCGACGCTTACTTCCATCACAACATGCTCGCGGGTCATCGCACACCGTTCGGGCTCGCCGCGTTCGAGACCCTGGTGCAGATCGATCCGAACGCGCGCAAGGCGTCCGCCGCCGCGCTGCGCGAGCTGCACACCAAGTACGACGACCTAGACGTGTTCTGCGCGCACGACCCGGTCGAGTACGAGGCGTTTCACAGCTGATCAGTTGCCGACGACCGTGACGTACGTGATCGTGCCGGCGGCGAGCGGAACCGCACCGCCGCCGATGCCACCCGCGCCGCCGATCGTCACGTTCGTCGTGCCGCCGAGCGGCAGCGTGATGTTCGGGAAGAACACGTCGACCCCGGTCGCGCCCGCGGCCCAGGTCGTGCCGTCGAATGCCTGCGCGGCGAGCGAGGTCGCGTCGATCGAGATCGGGCTCTGCGTGCCCTCGACGTGAACGAACAGCTGGCCCATCGCCTGATCGAACGTCGCGCTGAAGCTCGCGTAGAACGTCGTCTCGCGCGAGGTCTCCATCGAGCGCGAGCTGAACAGCTTGTTCGTCGCGATCACCGCCCGATTCGCGATCGCGATCCCGGGGATCGCATACGTGCCCATGTCGACCGTGCATTGCGACGCATCGGTCGGCTCGACGATGTCGACCTGGGTCTCGCCGGGATTCAGGCACAGCTCGAACCGACCGTTCGGGTTCGTGCTGTCGGTCGTCGTATCGCCGTGGACCGTCCAGTGCGCGCCGAAGATCCCGCAGAACCCAGCGCCATCGTTCGAGTCCCAGTCGACGAACTCGCCAGTGAAGAACGTCTGGCCGGCGGCGCAGCGACCGGCGTCGATCGGCACGTCGGGCGTCGCGTCGATCGCGGCGTCGTGCTGCTTGACGCCGTCGTCGCCGCACGCACCTGCCGCGAATACGAGCGCGAGCAACGCGCAGCACTTCATACCGGCAAGTTATCACCTCTTCGTCATGGCGGGAGTCGCGCCCGACGCCGCCGGCGGCGCCGATGTCGGCTTCGTCACGTCGTCGAGCGTGAGCTCCGCGAGCGCGTCCTGGAACTGGACGCGGACCAGCATCGCCTTCTCTTCGGTGTCGACCACCGCGATCGTCGTCTTCTGCACGCGGTCCGAGATGTCGCGCATCTTGTCCTTGAGATGCGCCATCAGATCGCCGCCGGTCTTGACCGCTTGCAGCGAGAAGATCTGACCGTGCAGCTCGTCCATCCGCTCGCGGTAATCCGACAGCCGGCGCCGCAGGCTGGTCTGCTGCTCGCCGAGGTCGACGAGCGACTTGTGGAAGCCGAGCAGCTTCTTGAGCTGGTCGCGGAGCTCGACCGACGCCTCGGGTGCCTCGACGTAGAGCTTCATCATCTCGAGCGAGGCGTTCGCGTTGAGATCGAGGGTGCGCTGCATCGGCGTCGCCTCTTCGATCCGCACGCTCTTGACTTCGCCCGGCTGCAAGTCGACCTCGAACAGGCGCGCGTCGCCGACGCGCTCGAACTTCGGCGGCGCATCGACGAGCGTCCAGCCCTTGCTCATCGTGTGGCGGATGTAGACGCGCGCGGGTTGCGGCAAGCGGTTCGTCAGGCTCAACGTCTCGCGCCGGATGTGCTGGACCTCGGCGGTCAGCACCCCGCGCTCGAGCGTGACGAGCTTCGCGATCTTGTCGTCCTCGCTGTCTTGGCGGTCGACCACGACCTGGCGATCGAGCGCGAACGGTACGACCGCCGACGATTTCGGCGCGATCGGTTCGGTCAGGCCTTCGCCGATGAACCGCTCGTTGCCGTAGACCGTGACCGGCCCGGTCTCGAGCGTCGAGTCGGTCGGGTTGCGGAACCGAACCGCCCGGAACGCGAAGTGAGCGTTGCCGCGCTCGCTCTCGGCGTCGTACAGGTACACGACCTCGCCGTCGGTCTCGCCGCGGACCATCGACACCATCGCCGACGAGTCCTTCGCCACCGTCATCGGCTGGGTGCTCGCGAAGTGGCTCTCGCCCACCGGCTCGGTGTCGCTGTCGTCGACCTTGGCGATCTGTCCCTGCTGCTCCGCCGGCGCCGCTTCGGCGACGAGCCGGACGTGCGCCGGGGTGTTGGCCTCGAGCTTCTTGACGATCTTGATCCGCGCCGGCGGCACGCCTTCGTCGATCAGCTGGTTGCGGACCAGGTTCGCGCGGTCGTCCGCGATCTCTTTCGCCTGCGGGCCATTCGCGTCGGCGAAGCTCTCGATCACGATCGTCTTGTTCGAGTGCACGATGCTCGGCGCGATCGACCTCATCTTCGCGTCACCGGTCGCGACGCGCGTATCGACCTTGGCCTTGCGGGTGTGCTCGCGATGCCCGGCGCTCTTCGCCACGGTGGTTTCATCACGGTCGCCGTCACTGTCATCGTCGCCACCGTCGGAAGACTCCGCGCGTGGTGCGGATCGCATCCCCCCGGCGTTGGCCGATGGCGGAGCCGCCTGGATCGACGCGACCACGTCGCCGGCCCCGGTCGTCCCCGCGACGGGCACGCCCAGGCTCGGGTTCGGATGGCCCGCCGGGCGGCGGATCTCGTCGTCGCCGATGTCGGTCAGCAACTGTTCGCCGGCACCGTTGGCCTCCATCGTCGTGCCTTGCTGATACGGCGACATGCCACTCGGCGGCGCGAGCGCGAACTTCTCCTCGGACTGGAGCGTCGCGCGTTGGACCTGGCGCACGCTCCACAAGTCGTACTTGAACGACAGCGCGGACGACGACCCGACGCCGACCATCACGCCCTTCCAGTCCTCGCCCGAGGTGTTGTCGACGATCGCCCAGCCTTCGAGCATCACCTTGCCCTTGTCGCCGACCACGACCCGATAGCTCGGCTTCCACGCCGGCGCCTCGGTCACGTAGGTCATCACGACGTCGGCCTTGGCCTTCGTCGGCAACTGCAGCTTCATCACGAGCGACGCGCCGTCCTCGGTGCGATCGCGCGGGATCGCGATCGCGAGCGGCTGTTTCGTGTTCGCATCGACCACGGTCAGCGACTTCAGAAAATCATCGACCCGTTCGCGCGGCACGCGGATCGTCAGCACGCCGTCGGTGACCGTCGCGCGGCGCTCGTAGAACGCGACGCCGTTGCGATAGACGACGACGCGACCGAGCGCGACCTTATCGACGCTGACGTAGCTGCCACTCGCGCCGCACGCAGACAACGCGGCAGCCATGAGAATTCCCGCGAGACTCTTCTTCATCTCGGCGCAAACGCATGGCCGCGGCTCGCGATCTACGAATTCGGGAACCGATCAAAGATCGCGGCGTCGCCGGTGTCAGCCGCGGCGCGCGCGCTTGCGCTCTTCGAGCTCTTCCAAGGTCTTCGGCCAATCCTCTTTGAGTAGCCGCGACAGCGAGCGATCGGCGAGCAACCTGCCTTCGGTCTGGCACGTCGGACAGTAGTTCGCCTCGTTGTCGGCGTAGACGATGCGCTGGACCTTGGTGCCGCACACCGGGCACGGCTGCCCGTACTTGCCGTGCACCGCCATCTCCGGGCGAAACGCGGTGACCTTGTCGGGGAACCCGTCGCCGACGTCGCGGCGCAGCCGGTCGGTCCACAGCTCGAGCTGCGAGACGCACGCGGCGTGGAGCCGCTCGATCTCGGCGGGCTCGAGCGCGGTGGTGAGTCGGAACGGCGACAGCTTCGCCGCGTGGAGGATCTCGTCGGAGTACGCGTTGCCGATGCCGTCGAACAGCGTCGGATCGGTCAGCGAGCGCTTGACCGTATGGCGCTCGCTCGTGAGGCGCTCGGAAAACTCGGCGGCCGTCGCGGTGAACACGTCGAGGCCGCCGCGGTCGAACTCGGCGAGCGCCGCGCGGCCGGCCACGACATGCAGCGATGCGCGCTTCTTGCCGCTCGCCTCGGTGAACACGAGCGTGCCGGTCGGGAAGTCGAAGCCGGCGAGCGCGAGCTTGCCCGGCAGCTTCGCCTTCGGCTCCTTCCAGCGCAGCCGGCCGGCGATCATCAAGTGGATCACGATGTAGCGTTGGTCGCTGACGCCGATCGCGATCCGCTTGCCGATCCGCTCGACGCTCTCGACCTTCGCACCGATCAGGTCCTTCGGCGCTGGCGACACCGTGCGCAGCACGAACGGGCTCGCGATCCGGATGCCTTCGATCGGCTGGCCGATCGTCAGTGCGCGCAGGCGCTCGACGTAGACCGTGACGTCCGGTAGCTCGGGCACGCGCTCGTCATTTCTTTTTCGACGCGGTCTTCTTCTTCGGCGCCGCGTCTTCCGCCGCGACCTCGCCCTTCGACTCCGCCGCGATCGCCGGCTTGCGATCGGCGTCGCCCTTGGTCATGCCGAGGCTCGCCTTCAACGCCTCCATCAGATCGATGACCTTGCCGGCCGGAGCCTCGGGCGCGATCGTGATCTCCTGACCTTCGACCTTCTTGTTGATCAGCTCCATCATCCGAGCGCTGACCTCGTCCTTGTACTTCGCGGGCGAATACGTCTCGTGCGCGATCTGCTCGATGATCTGCTTCGCGAGCGCGATCTCCGCGGGCTTGCTCTCGGGCAGCTCGGGAATCGGCACCTCGGACCACGGCTTGATCTCTTCGTTGTAGCGCAGCTGGTGCAGGATCAGCCCGTTGTTGAACGGCCGGACGCTCGTGATGTATTGCTTGCCGCGCGCCGAGTACGACGCGATGCCGACGAGCCCGGTCTCGAGCATCGCGTCGTGCAGTAGCTTGTACGCGCGCTCGCCGCCCTTCTCCGGGCCGAGGTAGTAGCTCTTCTCGACCAGCATCGGATCGACCGAGGTCGCCGGCACGAACTCCTCGAGCTGCGATCGTCTGGGTCGCGACCGCGTCGAGCGCCTTGAGCTCCTCGCCCGACAGCACGACGTATTGGCCCTTCGCGTACTCGAAGCCTTTGACCGTGTGATCGCGATCGACAACCTCGCCGCACTTGGTACAGATGTACTGTTGCTTGAGACGCGCCCCATCGGCGTCGTGCAGCATGTTGAAATGGATGTCGCCGGCCGATTCGTTCGTGGTGAACAGCTTGGTCGGAATCGACACCAGGCCAAACGAGATCGTCGCGGTCGCGATCGAGCGTGCGGGCATGATCGAAATTGTACCGGGCGATGAAGGACGATCCTAAAGAACCCAAGGCAGACGTGGGCCCCAAGCGGAGCGAGCCGGCGGACGCCGGCGAGCGGGGCCTGGACCGCTACCGGGCGAAGCGCACCGCGGGATCGACACCTGAACCGATGGCCAGCAGCCCAGCGGCCGTGGCGAAGGGCCCGCGCATGTTCGTCGTGCACCAACACGACGCGACGCGCATGCATTGGGACCTGCGGCTCGAGATCGACGGCGTGCTGTGCTCGTGGGCCGTACCGAAACCGCCCACGCTCGATCCCGAGATCAAGCGGCTCGCGGTCAAGGTCGAGAATCATCCGCTCGAGTACGTCCACTTCGAGGCGGTCATCCCGGACGGCAACTACGGCGCCGGGCCGATGATCGCGTGGGACCGCGGGTTGTTCCGCCCACTGATCGATCCGGCCCAGGGGTTGCTCGACGGCGAGATCAAGTTCGAGCTCTATGGCTACAAGCTGCGCGGCGGGTTCACGCTCGTCCACACCGGCAAGGGCACGCGCGGCAAGTTCTCCGGCCGCGGCTCGAACGACTGGCTGCTGATCAAGAAGCGCGACGCCCCGGCCGAGGCATTCCTCGCGGCCGGCGAGCCGCTGTCCGACGCGTCGGTGTTATCCGGCCTCACGGTCGAGGAGCTCGGCGCCGCGGGCGCCGCGGGCGCGCGCCGTCGAGCAGGCACTCGCCGGGCTCCCGAAGCGCTCGATCGCGGTCGGCTCGGTCGAGCCGATGTTGTGTCACACCGCGGAGGCCGCGTTCTCGTCGCCCGACTGGGTGTTCGAGCTCAAGTATGACGGGTTCCGGCTGATCGCGTATGGCGGCGCCGGCAAAGCCGAGCTGCGCTATCGCTCGGGCCTCGACCCGACCGATCGCTATCCCGAGCTGACCTCGCGCGATCCGCGCGCTGCCGGTCGCCGACCTCGTGCTCGACGGCGAGCTCGTGATGCTCGATGCCGACGGCAAGCCGAACTTCGGCAAGCTGCAGGAGCGCGCGCAGATCGCGAAGGCCTCCGAGATCCAGCGCGCCGCGCTCGCCACGCCGGCGACCTACGTCGTGTTCGATCTGATCGGCGCCGCCGGGCACGACCTGCGCGATCGCCCGCTCGTCGAACGCAAGGCGCTGCTCCAGCAGCTGGTGCCGAACGTGGGCCCCTTGCGCTACGGCGATCACATCGCCGAGCACGGCGAGGCGTTGCTCGCGCAGGTCGTCGCGCGCGGGCTGGAAGGCGTCGTCGCGAAGAAGGCGCGCTCGCCGTATCGGGCGACACGGTCGCGCGACTGGCTGAAGCTCAAGCGCGATCCCGAAGCCGACTTCGCGGTGTGCGGCTACACCGCGCCGAAGGGCTCGCGCACCGGGCTGGGCTCTCTGCACCTGTGCGTGTGGCACGACGAGCGCTGGCTGTGGGCGGGCAAGGTCGGCTCCGGGCTCGACGACAAGCTGCTCGAGTCGTTGACCGCCGAGCTCGCCGCCAAGCCCACCTGGCAGCCGACGTTCCCCAAGCCGGAAGGCTCGAGCGACGCGCGCTGGATCGAGCCCGAGCTCGTCGTCCAGGTCCGGTACCGCGAGTGGCCGGTCGAATCGTCGCTGCGCTTCCCGGTGTTCGAGCGCCTGCGCCGCGATAAGGCCGCGCGTGATTGCACGATGCCGATCCGGCGCACGGGCGAGGAGGCGCCCGAGCCGGACGTCGAGGTCGAGCACGACGTGCCGACCCGCGAGCTCCGGCTGTCGAACTTGAAGAAGGTGTTCTGGCCCGCGGACGGCGAGATCGCGCCGATCACGAAGGGCGAGCTGATCGACTACTACCGCTCGATCGCGCCGTACGCGCTGCCGTATCTGCGCGACCGGCCGACCGTGCTGACCCGTTATCCCGATGGGATCACGGGCGAGATGTTCTATCAAAAGGATCTGCCGGCGTGGACGCCGCCGTGGCTGCGCACGACGACGTTGTGGAGCGAGCACAGCCAGCGCGAGATCCACTACCTGTTGCTCGACGACGCGGATGGGCTCGCGTTCGTCGCGAACATGGGGTCGATTCCGATCCACGCGTGGGCGAGTCGGATCACCGACCTCGAGCGACCCGATTGGACGATCGTCGACCTCGATCCCAAGAACGCGCCGCGCGAGCACGTCGTGCCGCTCGCGCTCGCGATCCACGCGCTGTGCGAGGACATCGGGCTGCCGAACTACGTCAAGACGTCGGGCCAGACCGGGCTGCACGTGCTGATTCCGCTCGGCGGCACGTGCAACTTCGAGCAGGCGCGCACGCTCGCGTATCTGATCGGCATGGTCATCGAGCGCCAGCACCCGACGATGGCGACGACGAATCGCAACCCCGCCGCGCGCGGTGGCCGGGTCTACCTCGACTGGGGTCAGAACGCGCACGGCCAGCTGCTCGTCGCACCGTTCAGCGTGCGTCCGGTCGCCGGTGCGCCGGTGTCGATGCCGCTGACCTGGGACGAGGTCGTGCCCGGGCTCGATCCGAAGCAGTTCAACCTCCGCAACGCGCTCGCGCGCGTGCAAGCGTGGCCGAAGGATCCGCTGATCGCCGTCTTGACCGAGCGGCCCGATCTCGCCGCCGCGCTCTCCGCCCTCGAGAAGTTCGCGAAGGAGTAGTTACTTGCCGTACGTCTTCGTCATCTCGCCTTGCGCGACGACGTGGCCCTTGATCGCCGCGTCGAGCTCGGGCCTCGTGATGTCGGGCTTGCCGATCGCGGTGTCGAGCGCGTAGACGTGGAACACGTAGCGATGCACGCCCGACGGCGGGCACGGCGGCCCGTAGCCGACGTTGCCGAAGTCATTCTTGCCGACGGTCGCTTCCGGCGGATAGTGGTCGCCTCCCAGCATCGGCGATCTCGCGGGCAGATTGGCCACCAGCCAGTGAATGAACCCCGGCGGCGACGAGTCGAGGTCCTCGACGACGACCGCGAACGTCTTGGTCTGTGCCGGCGCACCCGACCAGGCGAGGTGAGGCGCCAGCCCGAGCCCTTCGCACGTCTGCTCGCGGAAGAACGCGTCGCCCGAGAAATCGTCGCCATTGATGACAAGCGTCGCCGGCGCACCGCCGCCCTTGCCACACGCGATGACGACGCTGATCGCGAGGAGGCGTGGCACTGGACCCATGTGCGCATGATAGCGTGCCGGCGTGAAGATCGCCTGCATCGGCGGGGGACCCGCGGGGCTCTACCTCGGCATCCTCGTCAAGCGTCAGGCGCCCGAGCACGAGGTCGTGATCTACGAGCGCAATCGGCCGGACGACACGTTCGGGTTCGGCGTCGTGTTCTCCGACGCGACGCTCGATCACCTCGCCGCGGCGGACCCCGAGACCCACGCCGAGATCACGGCGCGGTTCGCGCGCTGGGACGACATCGAGGTCCACGTCGTCGCCGGTCCCGGCGGACCGACCGCCACCTCGGTGCTGCGCTCGACCGGCCACGGGTTCTGCGGCCTCGAGCGCAAGGCGCTGCTCGAGATCCTGCAACGCCGGGCCCGCGCGCTCGGCGTGCGCGTCGAGTACGAGCGCGAAGTCCGCGCGCTGTCCGAGGTCACGGCCGACGTCATCGTCGCGTGCGATGGCGCCGCGAGCTGGGTCCGCGACGCGCTCGGGCCGCAGCTCGGTCCGAACGTCGACGTCCGGCCGAACAAGTTCGTGTGGCTCGGTTGCACCGTGCCGTATCACGCGTTCACGTTCATCTTCAAGCCGACGCGGTTCGGGTTGTTCCGCGTCCACGCATATCCGTACACCGCGACCGGCTCGACGTTCATCGTCGAGTGTCGCGACGACACCTGGCGCGCCGCCGGCCTGCACGAGGCCGACGAAGATCGTACGATCGCGATCCTCGGCGAGATCTTCGCGGCCGAGCTCGGCGGCGGCGCGCTGGTCAAGAACCGGTCGATCTGGCGCAATTTTCCGACCGTCAAGTGCGCCACGTGGCACGCGGACAACGTCGTGCTGCTCGGCGACGCCGTGCACACCGCACACTTCTCGATCGGTTCGGGCACGAAGCTGGCGATGGAAGACTCGATCGCGCTGCGCGACGAGCTGCTCGCCGGCGGCGATATCGGCACGGCGCTCGCGCGCTACGAGCAACGCCGCCGCCCCGAGGTCTACGCGCTGCAGACCGCAGCGCAGGCGAGCCTCGAGTGGTTCGAGCACACCGAGCGTTACCTCGCGATGCCCGCGGTGCAGCTGACTTATAGCTTGATGACCCGGAGCCTGCGCGTATCGCACGCGTCGATGGCGAAGCGCGATCCGGACCTCGCGCGCGCGGTCGAGCAACTGCTCGCCGATGGGGCCGGCGTGACCGGCCCGGCGCCGGCGCCGACCGCCTGCCCGCTCGTCCTGCCGCGGCTGCGCGCGCGCGGCCGGATCGTCCATGCGCCCGGTGGCATCTCCGCGCCGCCGAACGCGGTCGCCCACGCGCGCGACGCGGCGATCTCGCTCGTCGACGTTCGCGACGCGAAAGCGGTCGCCGCGATCCGCATGGCCGGCGGGCTCGCCGCGTTGCGAGTCCCGGCGACGCGTGAAGCCGGCGAACGCGCCGTGCCCGATTGCGATCTCGTCGTGCTCGATCCCGGGCGCGACCCGCTCGACGTCGAGCTCTTGCCGGCGGCGATCCACACGCTGCGCGCGAGCTACGCCGGAGCGATCGCCGCGGTCGTCCGCGAGCACCCGGTCATCCCGGGCCACATCGCGCAGCTGCGCCGTGCCGGGGCCGATCTCGCGTGGATCGCCGCGCACGACGACCGCGCGACGCTCGAGCTCGGCGATCGCATCCGCAACGAGCTCGGCTTTCCAACCGCGGTCATGCTCGCGCGCACGCCGCTCGCCGCGCTCGATGCGACGATCGCCGCCGGTCGCGCCGATCTGGTCGCGGTGCCCGAGGTCGGGTGAACGCGCGCCGCTATCAGCTGCGCAAGGACGCGCTCGCGATCATCGCGCGCGGCCATCCGTGGGTGTTCCGCGATCAGCTGTCGACCGCGGCGACCGTGTTTCGCGATGGCCAGTGGCTGCGCCTGGTCGGTGGTGACAACGCGGTCATCGGCTACGGCCTGTACGAAGCCGACGGCGCGATCGCGATCCGCGTGCTGCGCCGAGGCGGCGCCGCGCCCGATGCGGCCTGGCTGCGCGACACGATCGCCGCCGCGGTCGCCAAGCGCGCGTCGCTCGTCGAGCACACGACCGGCCTGCGCCTGGTCAACGGCGAGAGCGACGGTCTCCCCGCGGTCGTCGCCGATCGATTCGGCGACACGATCGTCGTCGCGAGCTACAGCGCGGGCGCCGATGCCCTCGCCCGCTACGCCGCTCATTACTTCGCAGTGACGCCGTCTCCGATCGTCGGCCCGGCGCGCCACGTGATCGTGCGGCCCGCGCGCCGCCGTCATGCCGACGCGTTGCCGGCGCGCGTGATTCGAGGTGCCCCGCCCGAGGTCGCGCGGTTCCGCGAAGATGCCATCGACTTCGCCGTCGATCTCATAGCCGGCCACAAGACCGGCGCGTATCTCGACCTGCGCGGACTGCGGCGAGCGGTCGCCGCCTCCTCGCTGGCCGGCGCGCGGGTACTGAATCTGTTTTCGTACACCGGCATGCTCGGCCGAGCCGCCGAAGGCGCCGGGGCGGCAGAGATCACGCACGTCGACGAGTCGGCGCGCGCCCTCGCGTTCGGCGCCGCGCACCACGTGGTCGATCCGGCGCGCCACCGCTTCGTCGAAGGCGATGCGTTCGGGTACCTCGCCACGCTCGATCCGGCCGAGACGTTCGATCTGATCATCGTGGATCCGCCATCGATGACGAGCCGGATCGATCAGGTGCCCGGCGTGCTCGCCGCCTATCGCAAGCTCTACACCGCCACGAAGGCGCGCGTGCGGCCCGGTGGCGCGATCGTCGCGGTGTGCTGTACGAGCCGGGTCGAGCGCGTCGAGTTTCGTCGCACCGTCGGCAGCGCGCTCGGCGGTGCGCTCGCGCTCGAGTCCGAGCTCGCGCCCGAGCTCGATCACCCGGTCGGCTTTCCGCAGGCCGACTACTTGAAGATCACGGTTTGGCGCGCAGGTCGCTGAGGCGCCGATCCGGTCGAGTGTCGGTACCAAGCCGAGCTCGATTCACTTCGCGATCGATGAGGCTGATCGGCGAGAGCGACGTCCACCGCGTGCCGCCCGCGCGCGCCCTACGACTCGCGAGCTTCGGTCACGACGGTCGGCGCGACCACGTCGCGATCTATTCGGCCGAGAGCGCGCAGGCGGCTGATAGCGTCCGCGCATGCGCGGTAACATTTGACCGCTTGAATATTTCGACGACATCTCCGTAGTACAGGCGATGAATTGGACAGTCCGAGTTGTTACGTGCGCGTTACTGATCGGATGCAAGTCTCCGACGGCGGCGACGCCGGACGGGGAAAACGTCGGAGATGCGGCCGCACCGTACGCGGTCACGATCGCGGTCGATCGAACGCGATCGGGCATCGCGCTGAGCTCGAGCTTCGCCGGGCTCAGTTATGAAAAAAGCATGATGACCACGCCGTACTTCTCGAGTACCAACACGGATCTCGTCGGGCTGGTTCGACGGCTCGGCGGCGGTGGCGTCGTCCGGATCGGCGGAAACAGTGTAGACGCGACCGAATGGAACCACACCGGCCCGGGCCTGACCGCGCACGAAGTGGGTCCACCGGATATCGACCGTCTTGCCGGGTTCCTGCGCGCGACCGGCTGGAAAGCCCTGTACGGGATCGACTTCATCACGTCCCATGCCAGCGCAGGAGCAGCCGAAGCAAGCTATGTCGCGACGTCACTCGGCGACCGGCTCGACCGCTTCGAGATCGGGAACGAGCCCAATGACTATGCCAAGAACGGAGACAAGTCCTCGACCTACGGCTACACCGACTTCTGCGCTGACTGGGTGCCGTTCGCCACCGCGATCGATGCCGCGGTCCCCGGTGCGGCTCTCAGCGGACCCGGGAGCTCCGGGTTCTCGGCGGAGACGAGCTACACGATTCCGTTCGCCGCCGACGAGGGGACCCTCATCGATCAGTTGAGCCAACACTATTACGTCGGAGCAGGCACGGACCCGAGCTCGACGATCAGCAAGATGCTCGCGCCCGATCCGCAGCTCGCCGGGAACCTCACCGAGCTTGCAACCGCGTCGCACGGGCTCGGCGGCTTTCGCATCACGGAAGCAAACTCGTTCGCCAGCGGCGGCGTCCCGGGTGTGAGCGATACGTTTGCATCGGCGCTGTGGTCGATCGACTTTCTGTTCGAGGTCGCTCAGGCCGGAGGCGTTGGCGTCAATTTTCATGGCGGCAAGAACGTGTATTCGCCGATCGCGATCGACGACGCGACCAACGTCGTCGGGGTCCAGCCGCTCTATTACGGCATCCTGTTGTTCGACGCGGCCGCGGACGGGACGCTGCTCGGCACGAACGTCACCGGCAATGCCAGCGCACTTTCGGCGTACGCGGTCGACGAGGTCGACGCCACTACGGTGGCGGTGGTCGTGAACAAGAGCGCCGACGAGACCATCGACGTCGCGATCGACTTCGGACGCCCCGTCGGCGTCACGAGCGTGTTGACCCTCTCGGCGCCGGCATTGGACAGCACCACCGGTGTGGAGCTCGGCGGCGCTTCCGTGGGCATCGACGGCACCTGGACCCCGGTTGCAATGCCCGCGGCCGTGACCGGTTCAATCGCCACGTTCGTGCTCGCTCCGGGAAGTGCGGCGCTCGTGCGCGCGCAATAGCGGCCGGCGCGTCCTGCTTCGTTTCGGAAGCGATCTGAACGCCTCCGGCCGCGAACTGCTAGCCGCGGGCTGACTGCGCGGTCAGCCGGCGGTAGCGCGCCAGGTGGTGCAGCGCCCGGCGCAAGGCGAGGTCATTGCCCGCGCGGCCGAGCCGCTCGAGCAGGCGCGCGAGGTTGTAGTGCGCGTCGGCGAGGGCCGGATCGATCGCGAGCGCGGCGTGATACGCGCCGATCGCCTCGGCGGTCCGGCCCTGATCCTCGATCGCGACGCCGAGGTTGAACCAGTACAGCGCGACGCCGCGGGCTACAACACCGCACCGCCATTCGGCGGTGCGGCTCGCGCCGGGCGAGCCGGCGAACGCGCTGCACAGCGCGAGCCGGTAGCAGGCCTCGGCCGCGGCGAGGTCGCCGTGATCGTGGCACAGCCGGCCGAGGTTGTTGTGGGCGTCCGCGAAGTCGGTTCGGCCCGCGAGCGCCCGGCGGTACGCCGCGATCGCCGCCGCCGGGTCACTCGCTTCGAGCGCGCAGCCCCGCTCGTACCAGACCGCCGCGCTCGTCCCCCGGCGCAGCCCTTTGCGCGCCCCGAGCCGGTCGGTCAACGAAAGCAGATCGCCCACGTCCATGACCGTAGCGAAGGGGTCTGACAAGGTAAGATGCCCAACGTGGGCGACACGCACGGGACCACCCTCAGCATCCACCAGGATGGCAAGAGCGGTCGCGTCGGGCCTCGCCCCGAGCCGGTGCTCGTGCTCGCGCTCGAATCGGGTCGGCCGCGGATCGGCTCCGTGCGTTATCGGCTCGGCGAGCTCAGCGCGGTCCAGCTCGGTCGCGGCCCCGAGCGCCGGGCCGAGCGCAGCGGGACCGAGCTGACGATCAAAGTGCCCGACAAGTGGATGTCGTCGAAGCACGCGCGGATCGAGCCGAGCTTCGGCCGCTGGGTGCTGGTCGACACCGAATCGAAGAACGGCACGATCGTCGATGGCCACACCACGAAGCGCGCGGTGCTGACCGACGGCTCGTTGATCGAGCTCGGCCACACCGTATTTCTATTTTTCGAGCGCTTGCCGATCGACGCGGACGCACCCGGCATGCTCGACCTGTCGCCCGACGAGGGCGTGCCAGGGCTATCGACGCTCGTGCCGAGCTGGCAGACCGAGCTCGCGCGGATCCGCCAGATCGCCGGCTCCGAGATCCCGATGCTGATCGAGGGAGAGAGCGGCGTCGGGAAAGAAGTGATCGCGCGCGCGATCCACGTGTTGTCCGGCCGCAAAGGCGCGTTCGTGCCGGTCAACTGCGGCGCGCTTCCGGACAACCTCGTCGAGAGCGAGCTGTTCGGCTACAAGAAGGGCGCGTTCTCCGGCGCGCAGAGCGACCACGACGGGCTCGTCCGCGCCGCCGACGGCGGCACGCTGTTCCTCGACGAGATCGGCGACTTGCCGCCGAGCTCGCAGGCGGCGCTGCTCCGCGTGCTCCAGGAGCGCGAGGTCATGCCGGTCGGCGGCACGCGCGCGGTGCCGATCGATCTGCGCGTCGTCGCCGCGACCCACCGCGACCTCGACGACATGGTCGCCGATCAGAGCTTCCGCCACGATCTGTTCGCGCGTCTCGCAGGGTTTCGCATCACCGTGCCGACGCTCGCCGAGCGCCGCGCCGACCTGGGCCTGTTGATCGGCTCGATGCACGCGCGGATGTTCGCGGCCGACCACCCCGGGTTCGATATCGACGCCTCGCGCCTGCTGTTCCGCTATCCCTGGCCGCTCAACGTCCGCGAGCTCGAGCAAGCGCTCGCGACCGCGCAGGTCCTGGCGGCAGGCGCGCTGGTCCGCGCCGAGCATCTCCCCGACACCGTGCGATCGGGCCGGCCGCCCGGTGCGCCGCGCCCGGTCGTGCTCAACGAGACCGATCAAAAGGTCCGCGACCAGGTCGTCGCCGCGCTGCGCGAGCACGCCGGCAACGTGTCGGCGGTCGCGCGCGCCCTCGACAAAGACCGCAAGCAGATCCAACGCTGGATCAAACGCTTCGGCCTCGATCCCGGCAGCTTTCGGTAGCGCCGCAAGATTTCCAAGCGCTTGACCGGGGGCGGTGGAACTTTCGTCAACTTTCTCCTGCGCGCTGCGACGTCGCAGCGACAGTCCCGCGACACCGCGGCCGCGTTTGCGCGGTTCGAGGCGCCTCACGGTTACCGACTGTTACACCAGGCAACCGACGGCCTGGTTCGTGCTTCATAGGGCGTGCCCGCGCGATCGAGCTGAAGCCTCCCTGAGGGATCTTTCGGCAAAATCGATCACCTTCTGCCTCGATCGCGCGAGCGACCCTTCAAGCGCCGGTCGTGCGCTGCGCGAGCCCGAACAGCTGGCGCTCGGTCCACGCGTCGAGCGCTGATCGCGGCTTGCCCGCGATCCGGCGCACCGCCTCGGAGCGTGCCGGCAGCGCGATCGCTCGCGCGGGCAATCGCCGGTAGAGCGGCGCGAACACGGCGAGCGCGGCGTGGACGGCCGCGGTCGTGCGCGGCGAATCCTCGAGGCCGAATGCGCTCACCAGGTGGCGCGGCAACAGCGTCGCGGTGATCGACTCGGCGACGCGACCGAGCGCGGGCTGGCGCCCACCGCCGCGCCCGACGAGAAACGCGCCCATCTCGCGCGCAGGCGGCGAGACCGCGAGCGTGGCGAACGCGCGCTCCATGTAGGCGGCGTGCTCGGCCCACGAGCGCGGCAGCAGGGCGTCGCGAAGCCCGAACAGCCGGGCGAAGCGGTTCTGCTCGACGACGTAGGCGTCTTTGATCGCGACGGGCAGCTCGCCGTCGAGGCGCTCGCGCACGACGAGCACGGTGTCGACCAACGTGGCGTGAACCCAGCGCAGCGTGGCGTCGTCGGTCGCGGCGTACCGGGTGCCGGCGGCCCAGCTGCCGACTCGCTCTGGCAACGCACCGGCGATCCGCGCGTGGACCGCATGGACCCGGCGCGCGGCGGCGAGCGCGGCATCGAGCTCTCCGAACGTCATCGCGAACACGTTGCGAAACGTGCGCTGGAAGCGGCCGACGACGTCGCTGCGCGTCCGCGAATGCTCTGCGATCGCATAGGCGACGAACGGATGCGCGAGCTGGAGCAACGCCGCGCGCCCGCCGCCGAGGAACACCGCGACGTCACCCGCGAGCTGCCACGACACCGAGCTCGGGCCGTAGATGCCGTGCCGCGGTTCGCGGATCTCGCGGGTCAGCGTCGCGAGCGATTCCTCGAGCATGTCGCGCGTGACGATCAACGAGCTCCGAACGACGCGATCGCGGCGTCGAGCTGCGGGTCGCGCCCCGCCGCGTAGTCGGCAGCGGTTGGATTCGGAACATCGAAGTCGGGGACGAGGCGGTTGCCATCGATCGGCGTCTTGGTCTTCGCGCTCGCGATCCGAGACACCGGATACGACAGCGTGACATCGCCCGCGATCGTCTCGACCGTCGTCAGGGTCAGCGCGCCCGCGGTCGGACGGCCGACGATCGTCGCGCCGGCATGATCGCGCAACGCGAGCGCGAGCATCTCCGCGCCCGAGGCGGTCTCGTCGTCGACCAGCACCGCGATCGGCCGCTTCGTCTTCCATGCCGCGACCTTCGTGCGCGGAAGCGGCTGCTCGTCGCCGGTCGCGCTGACCGACACGAGCAACGGATCGGCGTCGACGAGCAGCGATGCGATATCGAACGGAAAGCCGCCCGGATTGCCGCGCAGATCGAGCACGAGCGCGCGCGCGCGATCCGCGTCGAGCCGACCGAGCGCCTTGGAGACGAGCGCACCCGCATCGCGCGCCTTCGCGTCGGCGTGCGTGCACGACCACACGCGGATATAGCCGATGCCGCCTGCCAGCATCCTCGACTCCACGATCGGCGGATCGACGACGCCGAGCCGCAGCCCGACCTGCGCGGTCTTGCCGGCGCGATCGATGACGAGCGTGGCCGCGGTGCCGACCGGAACGCCGAGTAACGGCGCGAAGTCGATGTAGCCGTGCTCGACCTTGCGGCCATCGATCGAGACCAGCACGTCGCCGCGATGCACACCCGCCTGCCCCGCCGCGCCCTCGGCGATCACCGAGCTCGCGATCCACCGGCCATCGGGCGCGCGGTCGTAGGTCATGCCGGGCTGAACGTTCGGCGTGCCGGCGAGCTGGGCGAACAACGCCGCGACCGCCGCGCGGCCGAGCGCGAACGTGTTGAGATCTCCCGACGCGGCGGCCATCCCTTGCGCCGCGCGCAGGACCGCATCGGCCGGCAGCGCGCCACTCTTCGCCATCCCGAGGACGAGCGCGCGCAACGTCTGCGCATCCTGCGCCGGATCCTCGGACCAGTTGATCATCGGCGGATGCCAGCCCACCGGCGCGAGCGCGGCGAGCACCGCGGCCGCCATCTTCGGGCGATTGCCCGGCGCGGCGCTGTGGATCGCGAGCAGCTCGTAGGCGTGAGCGATCGCGTCGGCGGTGGCCTTGACCGCCGGCGAGGCGTCGGCCTGCGTGGGCGTGGAAGCAGAGGACGACTCGGCGGGATCGGTGACGGCGGCGTGGCCAAAGCCGCAACCCCCGAGCCCGAGCCCGAGCCCGAGCCCGAGCCCGACCCCGACCCCGAGCCCGAGCCCGAGCAGGGATCGAGCACGTTCACGTGCACGTCTCACGTGTACGAGTACGGATTTCATCGCTTCATGCCCACGACGAGCCCGTCCGGCGTAGGCACGCAGACCGAGGTACATGCTGCGGCGACGAGCTCGTGAAACTCGCGCATCGCGCGGCCTCGAGCATCATCCTGCATGAGCTCGCCGAATAGATAGGCGTTATCGCCGATCACGAGGCCGCCGATCCTCAAGTTTGCGAGCGCCCATCGCCCGTAGTGCGCGTAGTTGTCTTTGTCGGCGTCGATGAACACGAGGTCGAACGGCCCGTGACCGACGAGCGTCGGCAGGACGTCGCGGCCGGCGCCGACGTGCACGCTGACCCGCTCGCCGAGCCCGGCGGTCGCGAGGTTGTTGCGCGCGACCTCGGCGTGGCGCGGCTCGTACTCGACCGACCACAGGTGGCCGTCGGCGGGCAACGCGCGCGCGAGGTGGATCGCGGAGTAGCCGACGAGCGTGCCGACCTCGACGATCTTGCGCGCGCCGACGAGCCGCACGAACAGCTCGAGCAAGCGGCCCTCGCTCGGACCGACCTGGATCGCGGGAATGCCGTCGGGCACCGCGAACGCCCGGGCGAGCGCCGCGTCGTGGCCGGCGTGGGTGCGATTCGCGAAGTCGAGGATCGCGGCAGAGGTGTAGCGTTCGCCAGCGCGAGAGTCGGAGTCGGCCATCGCGCGTACTGTAGACGGGTTTGGCCTCAGCTGGACTGCGATGGCGCGTCGTCGCCACCGGCGTCGTCACCCGAAGCATCGCGGTACGGCCCGAGCTTGCCGAGCTCCGCGAGCTCCGCCTGCATCGCGCGCGCCTCGCGTTGCGTGAAGTCCTCGATCGCGGCGGACAGGCCGGGATGGCGGACCCAGTGCGCCGAGTACGTCGGACAGGGCTCGAACCCGCGCAGCAGCTTGTGCTCGCCTTGTGCGCCCGCCTCGAACAGCGGGATGTGCTGCGCGATCGCGCGCTCGATGCCGGCGTAGTACGCGGTCTCGAAGTGGAGCAGATCGACGTGGCGGTTCGCGCCCCAGTAGCGGCCGTACAGCGCCTGCTCGGTCTCGAAGAACACCGCGCCGGCGATCCGCTCGCCCGCTTGTGAGACCTCGACCATGCGCAGCGATTCCGGCAGGGTCTCGGCGAGCCGGTGGAAGAACCCCGGGCGCAGGTAGTCGCGGCCGCCGTGGTTGTCGACCGTCGCGCGATAGAACCGATCGAGGTCATCGAGCCGCGGTTGATCGAGCTCGCCGCCGGACAGCCAGGTCAGGTGATCGATCGCGGACCTCGCGCGCTCGCGCTCCTTGCGCAGCTGCTTGCGCTTGCGGCTCTTCAACGTGCCGAGAAAATCGTCGAACCCGCGATAGCCGCGGTTCTTCCAGTGGAACTGATAGGTGGCGCGCGGAAAGAATCCGGCGGCGGTCAATGCGCGCTGCTCGAGCGCGGTGCAGAACAGCCAATGGATCGACGAGCACTCCGCTTGCTCGGCGAGCGCGCGCACCGCGCCGATCAACGCGGCGCGGACCTCGTCGCCTTCACCCGCGGCGAGCAAGATCCGCGTCCCGGTCGCCGGGGTCGCGGGGGCCGCGATCACGAGCTTCGGGTAGTAATCGATGCCGGCGCGGATCGCCGCGTTGGCCCAGCCCCAGTCGAAGATGTACTCGCCGTAGCTGTGGTCTTTGACGAACGCCGCGACCGCGCCGACGAGCACGCAGGCGCGCTCGGCGAGCAGGTACACCGGGGTCCAGCCCGAGCGCTGCCGCCCTCGCCCGCCGATCGATCCCGAGTCCTCGAGCGCGTGGAGAAAGCCGTGGCGCAGGAACGGCGACGGCCCGTGGTCGAGCGAATCCCAAGCGGTCTTCTCGACCTCGGTGATCGTCCCGACCGCTCTGACGACGAGTCCCGCCGGCCCGGAGATCGTGCTAGAAGCCACGTAGCACCATGACGCTCGATCCCCAAGTCCGCCAGAAGATCGACCAACTCGTGTCGTCTGATTCCGTCGTTTTGTTCATGAAAGGCACGCGCAGCTTCCCGCAATGCGGGTTCTCCGCGGCGGTCGTGAACATCCTCAACAGCCTGATCCCGAAGTACAGCACGGTCAACGTGCTCGCCGACGTCGACATCCGCGGCGGCATGAAGGACTACTCGGACTGGCCGACGTTCCCGCAGTTGTTCGTGCGCGGTGAGTTCGTCGGTGGCTCGGACATCGTCCGCCAGATGCACGAATCCGGCGAGCTCGAGAAGAAGCTCGGCGATCTGGTCGTGGTCCCCGACGCCCCGACCGTCACGGTGTCGGCGCGCGCCGCGACCGAGCTCAAGGGCGCGCTCGAGGACGGCGGCCCCGGCGACGTCATTCACCTGACCATCACGCCGGCGTGGGAGCACCAGCTCGACATCGGACCGAAAGAAGCGAAGCACGTCACGGTCGAGACCGGCGGCATCACGCTGCAGCTCGATCGGGCGAGCGTCGCACGTGCGGCTGGGGTCTCGATCGACTTCATCGAAGATGCGACCGGCGCCGGGTTCAAGATCGAGAACCCGAATCGCCCGGTCGTCGTGCGCGACATCGGACCGCGCGAGATCAAGTCGATGATGTTCCACGGCAAGATTCCGAAGATGTGGGACGTGCGCACGCCGAAAGAGCGCGCGTTCGCGTCGATCGACGGCACCGTGCTGCTCGACGACGCCGAGATGGCGGCGATCGAAGCGCTGCCCCGCGACACCCCGCTCGCGTTTCACTGCCACCACGGCGGTCGTAGTCGCGCCGCGGCCGAGCACTTCTTGAAGCTCGGCTTCAAGCAGATCTACAACATGGCCGGCGGCATCGACGCCTGGTCGCGCGACGTCGACCCAGCAATTCCGCGCTACTAACTGGGGACGGTGTTCACTTTGACAACCGGTGTCCGGTCCGCGGTTGTCAAAGTGAACACCGTCCCCCGCTAAGCAGCTGCAACGCCGCTCCGCATTCGGCGGGTACGATGAGCGTCGCGTGCGGATCGCCTCGGGTCTCGCCGCGGTTGATGATCGCGACCGGGATGCCGCGCTCGGCGGCGCGCCGGACGAACCGATAGCCCGAGAACACCGCGAGCGAGCTGCCCGCGACGACGAGCAACTCCGCCTGGTCGAACAAGGCCCACGCCGCATCGAGCGTGTCGCGCGGCACACTGCCGCCGAAGAACACGACATCGGGCATGAGCACACCGCCGCAGTGACACGCGACTACCTCAAAGCCCGCGATCCGCTCGGGCGGGAGCTCGAGGTCGCCATCGGGTGCGATCGCGCCGCCGGCCGCGAGATGCTCGGGGTTCGCCGCGATCAGCCGGCGCTGGAGCTCGGCGCGAGAGGTCAGCTCGCCGCAGTCGAGGCAGCGAACGCGCGCGAGCGCGCCGTGGAGCTCGACGACGGTGCGGCTGCCGGCCATGCCGTGCAGGCCATCGACGTTCTGCGTGATCACGCCGGCGAGCGCGCCGCTGCGCTCGAGCGCGGCGAGCGCGGTGTGCGCCGGGTTCGGCCGCGCCGCGGCCATCGCCGGCCAGCCGATGATCGAGCGCGCCCAATAGCGCTGGCGCGCCGCCGCGCGTTCGACGAACTCGCGGTGCTGGATCGGCGTGCGCGGCTTCGCATCCGGGCCGCGATAGTCGGGGATCCCCGATGCGGTCGAGCAGCCGGCGCCGGTGAGCGCGACCAGCCGTTTGCCGCGCGCCAGCTCGACGAGCCGCGCGGTCGGATCTGCGAGCTGGGTCACGGCCACGTCCCACCATAGCCGACTTGAAGCGCCGCGCCGAACCGGGCATGGTCGCGCGATGCGTGCCCTGTGCTCGATCGCGCTCGTCTTGGTCTCCGGCGCCTGTGGCGACAACGTCGGAGCGCCGGACTCGGCGAGCTCGGGACCGCCGGTCGCGAACCCGACCCGCGACGTCGTCGACACGCAGCTCGCGTTCGATCTCGCGAGCAACGCCGGGACCGCGACGATCACGTTCGCGCCGAGCGATTCGCCCGGCGGCAACCTCGAGGTCGGCGACCTGTCGATCGCGAGTGTCACCTCGAACGGCGCGCCGGTCATGACGAGCGAGGCGATGAGCGAGCTCGATCTCGCGATCCCGGCGAGCACCGACACGGTGGCGGTGACCATCGCCTACACGTTCAAGTACCACGAGGGGTTCATGGGCGAGTCGATGGCTGGCTACACGCTGATCTGGCCGTACTACTGCGGCAACCTGTTTCCGTGTCACTCCGCGCCCGCGGACGGCACGACGTTCGAGCTGTCGCTCGCGAACGTTCCCGACGGCAACGTCGCGGTCTACCCGACGACGATTCCCGCGCCCGCGCCGTCGTATCAGATCGCGTGGACCTACGGCGCGTACACCGAGCTGCCGCTTGGCACGACGACCGCGGGCACGAACATCTCGGTGTTCTATCGGACCAACGAGCTCAAGGACGCGACCGAAGGCACGGTGGATCTGGTCGCCGGGTTCGATTGGCTCGAGAAGACGCTCGGACCGTACCGGTTCGGTCCGAAGTACGCGTCGGTCTCGGTCGGCTGGCCTCCCGGCCAATACGGCGGGATGGAGCACCACCCGTACTCGCACATCGACTCGGCGGCGCTCAGCGACGTGAACACCAACGTCCACGAATCCGCGCACGGCTGGTTCGGCGACGGCATCCGCATCGCGTGCTGGGAAGACTTCGTGCTGTCCGAGGGCACGGTCGACTACCTCGCCGGCCGCGTGCTCGATGTCGTCGATCCGACGGTGGGCGCGACGGTGTGGACCGAGTACGACAAGGAGCTCGCGCAGCTGACCGGCACCGAGCTGGTGTGGCCGCAGTCGTGCGGTCAGATCGACATCCTCAAGGACAACCTGTTCACCAATGCCCCGTACATCCGAGGCGCGCTGTTCTACCGCGCGGTCGCGCTCAAGGTCGGCGCAGACGTGCTCGACCAGGCGCTCGCGACGTTCTACCAAGCGCACGCGGGCGGATCGGCGCGCATGGCCGACATGCTCGCGACGATCCAGCAAGTCACCGGCTACGATCCGACGACGTGCGCGCAGACCTGGCTGCTATCGACGACGCGGCCGACGCCAGGGCCCTGCCCGTAAGACGTGCTCGAGCTCTGACACGTGCGCGGTTCACGCGGGCTACGGCGCGGGTTGCTCGATCCGCGTCGCCGGCATCGTCTTGCCGCCGACGAGGAACAGCAGCTGCTTGACGTGGCCGCCGTCTTTCTCGAACACCACGACGCCCTGCAGCTTCTCGATCCAGAACTCGTGATCGGACAGCGGCACGAGCCGGACCTTCGGCTCGCCGGGGCCTTGGATGTACAGCCGTTTATCGAGCGTGACCTCGATCGGCGTGCCGCTGAAGTCGTAGCGACCGACGTACGTCGCGAGCGCCGCCGCGGTCGGGAACACCGGCGGGCTGACCGTGTCTCCCGCCGCGACCCTGTAGAGCATGTCGACGAGGCGATCGACGATCGTCACCGCGCTCGATGCCATGATCACGACGCCGCGCCGCGTTTTCGGATCGAAGCCGATGAACGAGTGATAGCCGCCGGTATTGCCGTTGTGCCAATAGCGGCCGTTGGCATCGATCTCCCAGCCGAAACCTTCGTTCGCCCCCGGGTTCTTCAACTGCGGTTCTTGCGTCAGCTTGAGCACCGAGCTCAGCGGTTGGTCTCGGGCGCTCGCCTTCGCGAGCGGACCGAGCGCGGGTGAATCGCTGGCCGCGTCCATCTCGGCGGCGATCAGCGCGAGTTGGTCGTGCACACACGAGATCACGCCACCCGCGCCGGCGAGCGGTCCCCACGTCCAGGCCGGCGCCGGTTGCAGATCGTCGTTCGTCCCCGGCACGACCCGCGCGCGCGCCGGTTCTGGCACATGGACGAACGTGTCGTGCAAGCCGAGCGGCGCGAGCACGCGTGTGGTCAGCGCGTCGGCGTAGCTCGTGCCGACCTTGCGCGCGAGCGCGAAGCCCAAGACGCCGACGCCGTAGTCCGAGTACGTGATCTTGGTGCCGGGCGCATCGGCGAGCTCGGTGTGCACCAGATCCTGATAGAGCGCATCGTCGTCGTAGCCGACATACGGATCGGGCGCGTGCTCGGCTTCCGCGCGCGACGGCGGCATCTTCGGCAACCCCGAGGCGTGTAGCGCGAGCTCGCGCAGCGTGATCTCGGCCTTGTCTTTCGTCGGTGCGGTCACCCCGGGCGGCAGCAGCTCGGACAGCGGCGTGTCGAGCTCGACCTCGTGGCGCTGCACCTCATCGGCGAGCAGCAGCGACGTATAGATCTTCGACAGTGAGCCGATCTCGTACAGCGAGTGCCCGGTCGGCGGCTTCCCCCCGGGGCCGGTGCCGAAGCCGTAGATCTCGACCTTACCCGAGTCGTACAGCCCGACGACGATCGAGTTCGCGACTTGCGCATCGATGAACGGCTTGACCAGCGCGGCGATCGCGATGCGATGCGGGCCGTCGGGATCGCTGTCGTGCGGCGCCGGTGATTTCACCGGTTCCGGGCGGTGCGCGCTACCGCATGCACACGCGAGCGCCGCGAGCCACGCCGCGCGCGTCATTTCCGGACTCTCGGCACATCGCGATCGAGGACGGTCTTGCGTTCGTCGCGGGCCGCGGCGCGGATCGACTCGTCGCAGATCGCGCGAACGTGATCCGACAGCAACTCGGCCACCGCGTCACCGCAGTTCATGCCCGAGCGATCCTTGATGTACTTCTTCATCTTGGACACGACGATCAGCATCTCGCGCTCGGCGTCTTGCAGCTTCACGCCGCCGTCGCCGGTGACGACGGTCGAGGTCGTCACGGCGGAAGGTCCGGCATCGCCGACCATCCGTCGCACCGCCGGCGCCGCGGCGGGCTTGGCGACCTCGATCTCGACCGCGCCGCTCGCGACCTCTCGGTCCCAGGCCTCTTTGGTCGGCGCCTTCGCATCGACCGCCCAGGCGTCACGGTGGCGGAGCATCGCGACGTGGCTATCCCAACAAGGCACCGTACAAAAGACCAACCGGGTGCGAGCGCGGTTGCATGTCGAGACGCTGCATACCCAATGCGCGGCGTTGAACGGAATCGGGTTCCGGCAGGCGCTGCACTTTAGCCAGGCTTCGGCCATTGGTAGATCTACTTTCCCTCGTTATGAGTTTCCGTACGACCCCCGTGGAAACCGTGCTTGCGGATTTCCCGCACACGGCTTGCGGGAGGGCTCTCGTGCGAGCGGTACTGGGTAGCCTCCGGATATTGGACGGTGCCGCGCAGGCGATGGAGTCCGAAGCTTTCGAAGTACTCGCGCGTCCATGTCGATGCGACGCGTCCATCGAGTTGGCGACCCGCGCGCTTCACGCGCAGGCTGCGTAATCGATCGCGCACGTAGCTGTCGATCTGGTTGAAGCTTCTCGCGGCGTTCCCGGTGCCGAAGTACACACCCCATCCTCGAAGGATCGGGTTGAGGTCGGCGATCACCTCGCGGAGATCCGCGTGGCACCGTCCTCGTTGTGTCTTGTCTCGCACCTTCTGTCGGATCCGCTTCATCGCGCGTTGCGACGGCTGGCGATGCAGGAAGTACTTTCGCTTTCCTTCTCGCTCCAGAATCGCACCGCTCAGACGTTTGCGGAAATGACAGCCGAGGAAGTCGAAGCCCTGCTTTCCATCGTAGAGCTCCACTCGCCTCGTCTTGTCGGGATGCAGCTCGAGACCGAGACGATGAAGATATTTCCTCACGTCGCGTTCGGCGTCTTCGCATTGTTGCTTCGTCTTGCACACCACGACGAGATCGTCGGCGTAGCGCACCAATGTTCCCAGCGGAGCACTGTGACGAGTCCACAACAGGTCGAGGACGTGCAGGTAGATGTTCGACAAGAGTGGTGAGATCACCCCTCCTTGCGGAACCCCGGTCGTCGTCGACCGGAGCTCGCCGTCTTCCATCACGCCTGCTTCGAGCCACTGCCTGATCAGCTTCAGCACCCGTCTGTCCGAGACGCGTCGTTCGACGAGCTTCATCAGCTTGTCGTGATCGATGCTTCCGAAGTAGTCGCGAATATCGGCGTCGAGCACGTGATGGTGCTGGTATCCGAGCTTGCGCACGGCCTCCAACGCCATCAGCTGGCTTCGCTTCGGCCGGTAACCGTACGAGGACGGCAGAAAATCCGCCTCGAAGATTGGCTCCAGCACGAGCTTCGCCGCCATTTGCACCACTCGATCTCGGACCGTCGGTATGCCCAGCGGTCGCTGCTTTCCATCTGCCTTCGGAATGTACCGGCGCAAGGTCGCGCTCGGCCGGTACTCACCTGCACGCAACACGTTGCCGAGCTCTTCGGTGAAGCGCTCGACGCCGTACTGCTCCACCTCCGCGATCGTCTGGGCGTCGAGCCCAGCCGATCCACGGTTCTTCTTCACTCGCTTCCATGCTTCGCGAAGGACGTCACTCCTCCACATGCGATCGTACAGCGCATGGAATCGTCGCTCCGGTGACTGCTTGGCCGCTGCACCCAGTCGCCTCTGAAGTTGTCGCACGTTGTCGAACGGCCCACGCCGCTCGGGGTGGTTGGAACCGGTCGTGCCGGTCATGCCCTTACGCTTACCTTCGTCGACGACACACCCTCTCTCGTGGCCCTTCCCTCCGACGGCGTTTTGCGGCGCCGTCCTCGTCGGTACTATGACCCCGTCGGACTTCCGCTGCGCGATGATGCCCTTGGCACTCGGCCTGTTGGCGTCACCCTGCCACGACGATGGCTGCGCAGACGGATCTCTCGTGTTCCGTGATGATCCTTGTACGCGCGCTGCTCCCCGTACCCCGCTGGGGTCGACGTCGTGCTCCAGAGCTCTCGTCGTCGATGTTGCCTTGCCCGTGACATGAGCGGCTCGGCCCCCAGATTGTTTCTCTTTCGAGGCTGCAGACTTCACTTGATGTTGCGGCTCGCGTACTCGCTCCTCGCTGATCAGCTCGCGCTGACTCGCTCGCTTTCGATGCCCGGCTTCAGCCGTCGGAATCTCTTCCTCTGCTGCGGGCCTGCTACTCGGCGCTCTGGCGCTTTCCGAGACGGGACTTTCACCCGCTAGATCATCACAGCGTGACGGCAGTTTCCCGCCGGGATCCCCGGCGAGGCTTCTGTCGTCGTCACGACGCACCATGACGCGCAGCCTACCGCGGCCGAGCCCTCGCCGTCGCGAGCCAGTGACCGGCGTGGGTCTGCCAGCCGGCTTCGATCACGACCGGGAGGCGCACCGGATCGACCGCGACCGCGGCGCACGTGCCGTCGGCCTCGAGGGTGACCTCGACCTCGGTGAACCCCACGTAGCGCCTCACGATCGGGTCGATCGCCTTGTAGATCGCCTCCTTGATCGCGAAGCGGAGCATGACCTGCGAGCCGTCGATCGGTTGCCCGTCGCCACGGGCGCGCTCGCGTTCGGTCAGGATCCGCCGCGCGATGTCGACTCGCGACGGCTCGGTGCGCTCGAGATCGATGCCGACGAAGCCGGCGCTCGCCGCTGCGACGATCGCGACCGCGCGGGTGGCGCCAATTGCCTCACCGCGAGGATGCTTGTGGCTGATCGAGCCGACCCAACCCGCCGGCAGCACCGGCGCGCCGCGGTCGTCGCTCGTCACAGGATGATCGGCGAACGCAGGGGCGTGCTCGACCAGCAGCGCGCGCAACGCGGTGCGCCCGGCGATCCATTCGGTGCGGCGCGCGGGCGCGATCGCTGCGGCGAGCGCTTGTTCGATCGGCGGCAACGCGGCGAGCACGCGATCCACATCGCCGGCGACGAGCTCGATCGCTTCGCACGTCCCGAACCGCGTGATCAGCCGAGTCACTTACTTCGTCGGCGCGACCGTCGCGGTTGGATTCGGCCGCGTGATCATCAGGTGATTGTGACGCGCGTTGTCGGGATAGCCGAACCGGAACGGCAGGTCGCGATGCGGCTGGTCCTTCCACAGCTTGATGAACTGAGCGCGCACGTTCTTGTCGTCGATCACGAAGTAAGGCCCGGTGAAGTCGCCGTACGTGATCTGCTCGTAACCCGCCGGGCCGGCGTAGCTCGGCGGCAAGCCCGACGCGTCGGAGATCATCCACGCGGTGTGCTCGAGCAGATAGTCGCGGATCTGCGAGAAGTCGTCGTACCAGAGCAGGAAGCTCGCGGCCTTCGTCATCACCGCGACCTTGCCCTTGAGCCGGAGGTGACGCAGCACGCGGTCGTCCTTGGTCATGTGCGGATCGTCGAGGTTCGCGACGATGTGGCGATACGTGCGGAGCGGCGCGGTCGCGTCGCCGCGCGGCCGGTACTGGATCTCGACGTTGCCGAACGCCGAGTCTTGCTCGTACCAGTAGTGGGTGTAGGTCTTCGGCGGTTGCTTCTTCGCCGCCGCCAGCTCGGCCGCGCGTTGGTCGAGCTCGTCGTTCGTCAGGTAGCGCAGCTGGCCGTCGGGCTCGATGTCGAAGTAGCGCAGGGACACCGGCTCCATGCCGTGGACCGCGAGGCCGGCGAGCGCGAACATCAACGTGCCGGGCACGGTCGAGTGCGACGCGTGTTGCAAGCTCTTCGTCGTCGAGTGCGCGGCGGCGTACAGCCGGCGGATGTCGTACGTGATGTCGTCGAGATCGCTGTACAGCTTGGCCTTGCCGATCGTGTCGATGACCCGGACGTCGCCGGCGGCTTCGAGCGAGATCGTCGTCAGCTCGGTCGCGTCCGGATAGACGACGAGCGCCGAGACCAGATCGCCGCCGCCGAACGGATAGACGACGGTGGTCGTGAGATCGCGTGGCCTGAGCTCCGCGATGAACGCCTTGGCCTGATCGGCCCACGCCTTCTTGTACGCCGCGTAGACCGCGGTGATCTCTCTGCAATGCGCGTCGATCGCCTTGGCCGAGAACTGCGGCGGGATCGGGTCGTCGCTGCCGCACGCGCCGACGCGAAACAGCGCGCGCACTTGGGGTCCGAAGTCCGTGCCGCCTTTGGCATCCGACTTCGAGTCGGCGCTTGCCGGGGCGGCGCATAGGGCGAGGACGGCGGCGGCGACGGCGAAGCTACGCATCGCCGGGGGTATCGCACGACTTCACGCGGACTGCACGTGCGCACCGAGGGTCGCCAGGGCGGCGGCGAACCCGGGGTAAGAAGTCGCGACGTTATCGGCGTCGTCGACGACGGTGCCGCCGGTCGCGCACAGTCCGGCGACCGCGGCGGCCATCGCGATCCGGTGATCGCCATCGGCGTAAACTCGACCGGGCGTGAACGGCGCGTCCGGCTGGCCCTCGACCGCGAAGCCGTCGGCACGGGCCTCGGCGGTGATCCCGAACGCGCGCAGCATCGCGACGGTCGTCGCGATCCGATCGGATTCCTTGACCTTGAGCTCGCCGGCGTCGCGCACGATCGTCGTGCCGCGAGCCCGCGCGGCGAGCACGCCGAGGATCGGTAGCTCGTCGATCGACCGCACCGCGAGATCGCCGCCGATCTCGGTCGCGCGCAGACCGCCCGCCGGGCCGCGCACGACGAGCGTCGCGGTCGGCTCCGGGCCATCCGTGCGCCGATCGTCGAGCGCGACGTCGCCGCCCATCGCCGCGATCGCATCGAGAAAGCCGGTGCGGGTCGGGTTCGTGCAGACGTTCGGCAGCCGGACCTCGGTCGCGCCGACGACGAGCGCGGCCGCCACGAGGAACGCGGCCGACGACGGGTCGCCCGGTACTTCGAACCCGGTGCCGGCGAGCCGGCGATCCCAACCGCGGGTGTCGATCGCGACGCTGCGGCCTCCCGCGACGGACGAGAGCGGGGCGCCGAGATACGACAGCATCCGTTCGGAGTGATCGCGGCTCGGCCCGGGCTCGGTGATCCGCGTCGCGCCATCGGCGTAGAGGCCGGCGAGCAGGATCGCGGTCTTGACCTGCGCCGACGCCATCGGCAGCGCGTAGTCGATCGCGGTGAGCGCCCGGGTCGCCGGGCCGACGACGAGCGGCGGCGTGACGTCGGCACCGTCGCCGCGCCCCGTGATCGTCGCGGCCATCCGCGCGAGCGGCTCGAGCACGCGGCGCATCGGGCGCTTCGAGAGCGATTCGTCGCCGACCAGCGTCGTCTGGAACCGTTGCCCGGCGAGCAGCCCGCACATCAAGCGGATCGTTGTGCCGGAGTTGCCGCAGTCGATCGCGGCGGTCGGCGCGCGCATGCCGTCGAGCCCGGTGCCGGTGATCACGAGCGCCCCGCGATCGCGCTCGATCCGCGCGCCGAGCATCGCGATCGCCTTCGCCGACCGGCCGTTATCGGCGCCGTCGCCGAGCCCGAGCACGCGCACCGGTGTCGCCGACAGGAGCGAGAACAGCAGCGCGCGATGGCCGATCGACTTGTCGCCGGGCACGGTGACACTGCCGCCGAGCGGCGCGCTGGCCGGCGTCACCACGAGCTTCACGAGCTCCCTCCGAGCAGGGACTTCGCGCGTTCGACGACTCGAGCGAGGCGGCGCGGCCCGACCGCGATGATCGCGCGCACCCATGTGCCGCCGGTGACGATCCGCGCCTCGGACAGGCTCGTCGGTAGGCCGAGCGAGCGAGCGACTCCGAGGTCGGCCGCGCTCGCCAGCATGGCGCGGATCGTACGAGCGAGCCGCTTCGCGGCGTCCTTCGAGCCGCGATCGCCAGGATCGATCGCGTTCGCGTCGACGATCACCGCGAGGTCATCGGCGACATCGCCCCACAGCGACAGCTGCGCGGGCGCCGCGTCGATCCCGAGCTGACGGGCGAGCGCGATCCGCGCGTCGAACGACAGCCGAGCGGTGACCCGCAACACCGCGCCGGTCGCACCCTCGGGCATCGCGTGCTGGCGCAGCCTCATCAGCTCGGCATCGGGCGCGGCGCCGCCGATCTTCGCGCGGGCCTGAACCTGGCCGACCCAGGCGTCGGGGCCGAGCACGACGATCGTCGGCGAGATCCGCGTCGCGCCGGGCACCTCGTCCTTGGTCGCGACCACGGTGACCGCGGCGGCATTCACGGTGCCGACACCATACGCCGCGATCACGAGCGCGTCGGCGGACGCGAGCGGCGTGCCCGCGACTTCGAGCGGCAAGCCCGGCAAGCGCGCATCGAGCGCCGCTTGCGCGAGCGCCGACTTCACGACGTCGCCGACCACCGGGTTGCTGCGCAGCCGCGCGAGATCGAGCTCGACGACGACCTGCGCGCCGTTGGGGATCACCGCGAGCAGCGCCTCGGCGCCGGTCTTGACGCGCGCGACCGGGTTGACCGTCACGGTGGGCGGGGCGTGGGTCGCGCCGAGGCACGACGCGATCAGCAACGTCAACGTCAACGTCAAGGTCAACGTCAGCGTTGACGTCGACGTTGACTTGAACCTGAACGTCAACGCCACCGTGAACCTTGACGTGCACGTGTCACGTGTACGTGTACGTTCGGGGAAGTCACGTCGATGTCGACGGTAGAGTTCACGTTCAAGTTCACCGTTCAGGTCAACGTCAACGTCAACGTAGGACGTCGTTCAACGCCGCGATGACGCGCGGCAGATCGTGATGCGACGCCGCCGACACCCGCAGATGATTCGGCAGCCCCCACGCCGCCATCGGCCTCACGATCACGCCGAGCTTCAACAGCTGATCGTAGAGTGGCGTCGAAGGCCGACCGCAATCGATCAGGACGAAGTTCGCGAGCGACGGCAGCACCCGGATCCCCGGCCCGACGATCTCCGCGCGCATCCTCTCGACCGCCGCGCGCGCATGGCGAGCGCTGATCGCGACATGGTCGACATCGTCGAGCGCGGCTTGCGCGCCGACGAGCGCGGTGCTCGCGACGTGAAACGTCCGGCCGACCCGACCGAGCAGATCGATCACCGCAGCGTCGGCGACCGCGAAGCCGACGCGCAGGCCGGCGAGCCCGTAGATCTTCGAGAACGTGCGCAGCACGATGACGCGGCGATCCTTGGCGCGGAGCGCGAGTCCGTCGACGTGGTCGACCTCGGGCCACTCCGCCGCATATTCGGCGTACGCCTCGTCGATCACGAGCAGCGCGCGCTCCGGCAGGGCCGCGAGCAGCTGGTCGGCCGCCGCGCGGGTGACGACCGTGCCGGTGGGATTGTTCGGCGAGCCGATCACGACGAGCTTCGTGCGCGGCGAGATCGCGTCGATCAACGCGCGCATGTCGCAGCCGAGCGCGGCGGTCGTCGGGGCCGCGACGAACTTGCGACCGGCGACCTGGGCGGCGAGCCGGTAGCTGAGGAAGGCACAGGCGTGCGACAGCACTTCGTCGCTCGGTTCGCAGGTCGCGAGCACGAGCTGGTACAGCAGGTCGTTCGAGCCGTTGCCGAGCGCGAGCTGGTCGATCGCGACGCGGTACTTGCCGGCGAGCGCGCGCCGCAGCGCGAAGCCACCGGCGTCTGGATAAAGGTGGAGCATGCCTAGCACCCCCGGGAGAGCCGCGACCGCCCGCGGCGACGGCCCGAGCGGGTTCTCGTTCGAGGCGACCTTGATGGCGCCGGTGATCCCGAGCTCGCGCTCCAGCTCCTCGATCGGCTTTCCCGGCTGATAGACGTCGAGGGCGCGGACGTACGGCGGGGCAAAAGCGCTGATCCAGGTGTCGGGCACGGCCCGGGGACCCTACACCGACGATTCGCCGCTTGGAATGCCCGTTCTCGCCGGTCCGGTTATAGTGGCCTGGTGGTACTCAAGCGTCGCCCCTGGCCGTGGCTCGTCGCGCTCGCGGTCGTCATGATTCCGGCGATCGCGTCGGCTGCAACGAACTGCAACAACGACTTCGACGAAGCACGCGCTCGCGGCTGGCTGTGGATGTACCTAGCGGCGTTCGGCTTCGGGTTCCAGACCTCGCTCACCCCGTGCGTCTACCCGATGATTCCGATCACGCTCGGCATCTTCGGCGCGCGTGGCAAGGACGTCCCGCGCCGGCGCGCGATCGCGCTCGCGACCTCCTACGTCGTGGGCATGGGCATCACCTACGCCGCGTTCGGCGTGATCGTCGCGATGTTCGGCGGCCAGTTCGGCACCCAGCTCGCGAACCCGTACTTCGTCGTGCCGATCGTGGTGTTGCTGCTCGCGCTCGCCGCTTCGATGTTCGGCGCGTTCGAGCTCAACCTGCCGGCGTCGTGGCAAGCGAAGCTCAGCCAGGTCGGCGGCCGAGGGTTCAAGGGCGCGTTCGCGATGGGCATGGTCGGCGGGCTCGTCGCCGCACCGTGCACCGGCCCGTTCTTGCTCGGTCTGCTCACCTACGTCGCGACGACGCGCAGCGTGGTCGTCGGCGGCTCGTTGTTGTTCATCTACGCGCTCGGTATGGGCGTGTTGTTCTTCGTGCTCGCCGCGTTCGCGATCTCGCTGCCGAAGAGCGGCCGGTGGATGGAGTGGGTGAAGTCGGCCGGCGGAATCTTGTTGTTGCTGGCGTCGCTCTACTTCTTGTCGCCGATCGTCTCGGCGCTGCGCCACGTGCAGAACGCGAGCCTCGTGATGCTGCTCGGCTCGCTCGGGCTCGCGGTGGTCGGGTTCGGGATCGGCGCCGTCCAACTGTCGTTCCACGGCCCGTTCGCCGAAAAGCTGCGCAAGGGCTTCGGCGTGTTGCTCGTGACCGCGGGCTTGTTCGGCGCGTGGAGCTGGTATCTCGCGCCGAAGCAAGAGCTCGACTGGCAACACGACGAAGCCAAGGCGTTCGCGCTCGCCGCGAAGGAGCACAAGGGCGTGATGATCGACTTCGGCGCGAGCTGGTGCGGCGCGTGCCACGAGCTCGAGGGCACGTTCGCCGATGTCGACGTCTACAAGGCGATCACCGAGAACTTCATCCCGCTGCAGTTCGATGTCTCCGAGGACACGGCGCAGGGCGACGACGAGCGAGCCCGGTTCGATGCGGTCGGCCCGCTCCCCGCCGTGCGCTACGTCACCGCGGACAAGCAGCCGCTCGCCCACGTCGACCAGTATCTCGAGGCCGACGCGCTGATGAAGGTGCTCGACACGGCGATCTCCGGGTTGCACGGCGGCACGACGTCCGAGCCTTGCAAGTAGCGCTCGCGACGATGCTATACAGCCGAGCTGTGCGCGCCTTCCTGATCGGCCTCGTGCTGGCTACGGCGTGCGGCAACGCCGAGGTCGAGCAACTCGAGAAGGTCAAAGGCGAGGTCTGCTCGTGCAAGGACTCGAAGTGCGCCGAAGCGGCGATGACGGCTCTCCCGAAAGACCAGATCAAGGCCGGCCATCAGGCGCAGCTCATCGCCCGGCAGATGCTCGACTGTCTGTCGCGGCTGTACGAGGCCGAACGGCCCGCGCCGGCCGACGCCGACGGCGACAGCGACGGCGGCTCCGGGCCGTAACTACTTGCCCTCGAACTTCGGCTCTCGCTTGCCGAGAAACGCCCCGATGCCCTCGGCGAAGTCGCGGGTCGCGAGCAGCTCGAGCTGGCCCTTCGCCTCGCGATCGAGCGCGGCCGCGAGGTCGCCATCGGCGCTGGCATACACCGCGCGCTTGATCGAGCGATAGACGAGCGGCGGCCCGCCGGCGAGTCGATCGGCGAATTCGCCGACGCGCGCGGCGAGCTCGGCGGCAGGAACGACGCGGTTCGCGAGGCCGATACGCAGCGCCTCGTCGGCGGTGACGCGATCGCCGGTGTACATGATCTCGAGCGCGCGACCCAAGCCGACGATCCGCGGCAACATCCACGTGCCACCGCCGTCCGGCATCAGGCCGCGCTTGACGAAGGTCTCGCCGAACATCGCGCGGTCGGACAGCCAGCGCAGATCGCACGCGAGCGCGAGGTCGCAGCCGAAGCCCGCGGCGGCACCGTCGACCGCGGCGATCGTCGGCCGATCGCACGCGACCAGCGCCTTGATCGTGCCGTGAAAATGCGTACGCAGGTCCGTTTCGACCTGCGGGCCGGCGCCCATCCCGCGGCGCATGGCGTCCTTGAGATCGAGGCCGCTGCAGAACGCGCCGCCGGCGCCGGTCACGACGATGACGCGCACCGCCGCCGGCACCTCGCGCACCGCATCGCCGATCGCCCCGACGAGCTCGACGGTCAGCGCATTGCGGGTGTCCGGGCGATTCAACGTGATCGTGCGAACCCCACCGCGGTCGCCGATCTCCAAGCCGGCGCTCATTCGTCGCCGTCCTCGTCTTCGAGTTCGGTGGGGGTCGAGGGCTCGGCGGCGATCGCCCAGCCTTCGTCGCCGGTGACCTCGGCGGCTTGCTTCGGATCGAAATGCGGTCCGAGCTCGGGCTCGCGGTCCGGATCGGCGACGACGCGCGCGCCGAGGCGGACCCCGGGCATGATCAGCGCCATCGCCGGTGTGATCATCACGTCGGCGTCGGATTCGTGGCCGAAGAACTCGGTGTGCTCGTAGTAACGGACCGCGTAGCGCACGAGCACGGCGCACGTCGCCGCGATCGGCACGGCCAATACGACGCCGACGAACCCGAGCAGCTTGCCGCCGGCGACGACCGCGAACAGCGCCCCCGACTCCGACAAGCCGACGCGGTGACCGACGATCTTCGGCGTCAGCACCGCGGCCTCGAGCAAGTGCAGGCAGCCGATCACGGCGGCGACCGACAACAGGAGCTGACCGCTGCCTCCATCGGCGAGCGTCACGATCAGCGCGATCGTCGCGCCCACGAACGTGCCGACGAACGGGATCACGGTCAGCGCGCCGACCAGCAACCCGATCGGCAGCGATAGCGGCATGCCGACGAGCGTGAAGCCGAACGCGTAGAGCAGCGCGAGGATCGATGTCGAGATCGCCTGGCCACGCACCCAGTTCGCGACGACGCGATCGATCTCGCGCACGATGTCGCGCACGTCGTGGCGACGGCGCGGCGGGATCACGTGATCGAGCCGGCGCAACAAGTTCGGCCAATCGACGAGGAAATAGAACGAGAACACCGGGACGAGCAGCAGCTCGGCGAGCACGCCGAGCAGGCTGAACACGCCGCCGACCGCCGCGGTCGCGAGCTCGCGCAACGGCCCCGACGCGCCCGCGATCGCGCTCTTGACGTGCTCGCTCTCGGCCCACTTCTTCCAGTCCGACGGCAGCTCGATGCCGAGGTTCGCCTTCGCCCACGCGTCGAGGTTGTCGACCATGTGGGGGACGTCCTTCGCGAACTGCGTGACCTGATCGGCGACGCGCGGCGCGAGGAACGCGATCGCTGTGATGATCAGCGCGAGGAACGTGACGAGCAGGATCGCCGCGCCGATACCGCGCGAGAACCCGCGCCGGTGCATGCGCTCGAGCACCGGGTTGAGCAGATACGCGATGCCGAGCGCGGCCAGAATCGGCGCGAGGATCGACGCGAGGTAGCTCAGCACGAGCCAGCCGAGCACGACGAACACCGCGATCAGCAGCCAGCGCAACATCGCGATGACCTGCGACGTCTGATCTGAGGGCGTGCCCGGGCTCGACACCGCCCTGGGCAATACCACGATCAGTGCACCGATCGGGCGATCGCGCCTGCGCCGACTAGTCCAGCCAGCGGCGCTCGAGCGGATGCAAGCCGAACCGCGCGCGCACGTCGGCGAGCGGTTGGTCCCAGAGGTCTTCCCAGCGCACCGCGAGCAGCGGCGCGGCGTCGCGACCCTCGCGATAGGCCTCGCCGAGCGAGTGGCGCAGTGCGCCCCAGCGGCGTTCGCCGAGCACGTGCTTGAGCGTGCCGAACACCATGATCATCGCCGACACCGGCAGCTGGAGCTGGCCGAACGAGAACCAGTGGATGATCACTTCTTCGTGACCGGTGATGCCGAGCCCGAGCAACGCGTGCCACACGTCGTGGGTCTGGCGAAACCGGCGCATCAGGTACGCCATGTCCGGATCGTCGACATGGCGAGTCTTCGCGGCCTGGTAATCGGCGGTGATGCCGTTGCGATCGAGGTGGCGGACGTAGGCGCCGCCGAGCGTCGTCTCGGGCAGCGCGCGCAGCGCGTCGTAGTCGACTTGTTCGGTGGACAGCTCGGGGCGATCCGCGAGGATTCGCCGGCCCTCGGGGGTCGCGGCGATCTCGCGCAACAGCCGGCGGTAACGCGGCCGCCCGGTGATCTCTTCGACCCGGTGGATCTCGTGGGTCTTCGTCGAATCGGCCATCACGCGGACGACCGCTTGCGCGACGCGCGCTGTATCGGACACCAGGCCCATGGCCGAGAAGTTACTGTTACGGCAGGGTCGGCGCTAGCTCGATCGACAGCCGCTTGTGCTCGGCGCGGTGCAGATCGAGCTCGACGTAGCTCGAGAAGTAGTCGTCGCGCCGCAGCTCGAGCCGATGGCGACCCGGATCGATCGCCATGCCTCCGCGCAACCCCGCGACCGGCCCGACGAAATGGCCATCGATGTAAACCTGCGCGTCGGGGACGTTGGACTTGAGGTAGACGATCGAATCGTCGCTCGTGACCCCATTGGGCCCGCGTTTCGGGCCACAGGCGACGAGCGCGAGGATGATCAGCGTCGGCTTCATGGCGGAGTAGACAGCGTCAGCTCGATGACGTTGCCGATGACCCTTGCGGGTGCGGCCGGATCGGCGCCCGGCGACTTCGTGGCGACCGTAGCGATCTGGTCCATCGCGTCGCCGGTCACGACGCCGATCACCCAGCCGGCAGGCGAGACCCGATGCAAGCTGACCGACTTCACGCCGCGCGTGCCGGCGAGATACTTCTGTTCGTCGAGCACCGCGCGCCACGGGGTCTTCGAGGGCAGCCGGACGAGCACGACCCCGGGCTCGGCGATCGGCGTGTCGTCGCCGCTGAACGCTCCGGCTTGGCTGATCGCGGCGGTCGGCGCCGGCAAGGCATCCGCGACCGCGGCTGTGATCGCGCGGTCGACTCCCGCGGCGACCGCTTCTCCGAGCGCGGCGGCGGTCGCGATGCCCTCGCCGATCGACTTGTGCGCCGCGCGGTCGATGATCCGGATCCGCGCCGTGACGAGCGCGGCCGGCGTCGCGACGCCACGCACCGCGAGCGTCGGGCCGATCGTCACGCTCGCGATCGCCGCGAAGTCGGCCTTCGCATCGGCGGCCAGCGCTTCGGCCGCGGCGTCGTCGAGCTCGCCTGCGACTGCAGTCGCGGCTAGCGAGCGGCGGACCGCAAACCCGGCGTCGCGCAGCGCGGCACCGAGCGCCGCGGCGCCCGGCGTATCCTTGTCGGCGCCCGCGCCGTAGGTGGCTCGCACCCCCGACGGCGAGCTGACCCGCTCGAGCAAGGCGATCGGTCGCGCACCGGCCGGCTCGCCCGGGGTGACGGTCGCGATGGCGAGCTCGCCGAGCCGCACGCGCAGCTTGTCGCGATCGATGCGCACGCTGACCGAGAGCTCGCGGCGATCGTCGGCGGTGTCGTCTTTGGTCACGGAGAACCGGGCGACCCACAGCCGGGCGTGGCCGACGATCTCGCGATCGAGATCGGCCTGATGAGCCGCGCGGACGTCCGGGGCGACCAGCTCGGCGAGCGCGTTGGTCGCGGCGCGCGCGAACGCGTCGTCGAGCGCCGCGGTACGCGGATCCGGCGCGCTGACGGGGGCCTCACCATCCACTTCATACGCGACCAGATCCTCGGCGCGCGCGACCCCGCCGACGAGCGCGGCGACGACGAACGCGAGCACGGCGGAGCGGATCACGACGGGGAGCCTATCACCACGAATAACGTCGCATCCGTCGCGTTCGTTCCCGCGGGTAGCGCGATCGCGCCCGGCCCGATGACCTTGCCGGTGACGCGGGGCGCGGCGCGCATCCAATCGATATCAGAGACATTGCTCGGCAGCGAACGCACGTGCTCGGCCGGCGCCGGCCACAGCGTCGCGCCGCCGTGGCCATCGAACGTCCAGCCCACCGCGGGCGCCGGCCGGGGCTCGGCGACCTCGACCACGATCACCGCCGGGCCTTGGTCGCCGGTCGCGCCGAGCACGCGCGGCCCGGTCAGCGCCTGGCGCACCGCCTCGATCGGCACCGCGAGCGTCACCTGCCACGCGCCATCGGTCTCTGGCTCCGCCACGATCGCGAACGCGTCGTCGACCGCGCGATCGAGCCGCGCCTTGACCTGCGCATCCCCGAGCTTGTCGCCGACCGTGCCACCCGCCGCGACCGGCAGCGCCGGTAACGCGGCGGCGAGCTCGCGCCTGCGCCGCGTCTTCGGCCGCGCGCCGCGACGTCCCGCGCGCGACCGCCGGGCTCGGTGCGTGGCGATCGGCGATGCCCAAGCCGTCCGCGATCACGAGCCCACGCGCCCAGTCGACGCGGGCCGGCGCTGCCGACACCGCGGGGGCAAGCGCCACGAGCACGACCAGCGGGACGCGGATCATCGCCGATGATCTACCAAATGCACGACGGCTTCGCGATGGCGCGTCACTCCCACTCGATCGTGCCCGGCGGCTTGCTCGTGATGTCGTAGACCACGCGGTTGATGCCGCGCACTTCGTTGATCACGCGACTCGAGATCCGGCCGAGCACCTCGTACGGCAGCTGGACCCAATCCGCGGTCATGCCATCGCGCGAGTGCACGGCGCGCAGCGCGAGCGTCTCTTCGTACGTGCGCGCATCGCCCATCACGCCGACCGACTTGACCGGCAACAGCACGCCGAACGACTGCCAGATCGTCTCGTACAGTCCGGCCGCGCGGATCTCTTCCTCGATGATCGCGTCGGCGGCGCGCAGCACGTCGAGCCGGGGCTTCGTCAGGTTGCCGAGGCAGCGCACCGCGAGGCCCGGGCCGGGGAACGGTTGCCGCCACACCATGTGGCGCGGCAAGCCGAGCTCGAGGCCGAGCTGGCGCACCTCGTCCTTGAACAGCTCGCGCAACGGCTCGACGAGCGCGAGCTTCATCCGCTCGGGCAAGCCGCCGACGTTGTGATGGCTCTTGATCGTGTGGCTCGGGCCCTTGAACGATACGCTCTCGATGACGTCGGGGTAGAGCGTGCCTTGCGCGAGGAACTTCGCGTTGTCGATCTGCTTCGACTGGTCCTCGAACACGCCGATGAACTCGTAGCCGATGATCTTGCGCTTCTTCTCGGGGTCGGTGACGCCCTCGAGCGCGCCGAGGAACCGCGCCTCGGCATCGATCACTCTGAGATCGATGTTGCTCCGCACCGCCTCCGGCGGCGCTGCGCGCTCGGCGTTCGCCGAGCTTGCGACCTTGAAGTGATCGCCGAACATCGCGGCGACTTGCTCGCGCTCGCCGCGGCGCAACAGGCCGTTGTCGACGAAGATGCAGGTCAGGCGATCGCCGATCGCGCGATGGAGCAACGCCGCCGCGACACTCGAGTCGACGCCGCCCGACAACCCGCAGATCACGCGCCCGTGGTCGCCGACCTGCGCGCGAATCTTCGCGACCGCCTCGTCGACGAACGACGCCATCGACCAATCGCCGGCGGCGCCACACACCGCGAACAGGAAGTTGCCGAGCAGCTCCGCGCCGCGAGGCGTATGGACGACCTCGGGATGGAACTGGACGCAGTGGATCTTGCGCGCGTCGTTCGCGAATCCCGAGAACGCGCAGTTGTCGCTCTCGGCGGTATGCACGAACCCCGGCGGCAGTGCGTCGACGTGATCGCCGTGACTCGCCCACACCGCGAGCTCTTCGCCGGCCGTGACCGTGCGAAACACGCCGGCCGTTTGCTTCACGCGCACGGTCGCGCGACCGTACTCGCGTTTGTCCGCCGCGCCGGACCACCCCGCCGAGCAGCTTCGCGGTCAGCTGAGCGCCGTAGCAGATGCCCAGCATCGGGATGCCCAGGTCGAAGAGCGCGACCGGGATCGTCGGCGCGCCGTCGTCGTAGACCGAGCTCGGGCCGCCGGACAGCACGATGCCGACCGGCGCCATCGCCGCGATCTTCGCGGGGTCGGCGGCGAGCGTGTACGGATGGATCTCGCAGTAAACCGATTGCTCGCGAATCCGCCGCGCGATCAGCTGCGTGTACTGCGAACCGAAGTCGAGGACGAGGACGAGCTGATGAGCCATAACCGTTATTCGACGCGGTAGTTCGGCGCTTCTTTCGTGATGATCACGTCGTGGACGTGGCTCTCGCGCAGCCCCGACGACGAGATCTTGACGAACCGCGCCTTCGCGTGGAGCTCGGCGATCGTCGCGGCGCCGAGGTAGCCCATCGACGACCGCAAGCCACCGCACGAGCTGGTAGATCGATTCGCGCAACGCGCCCTTGTAGGGCACGCGGCCCTCGATGCCTTCGGGCACGAGCTTGCCCGCGCTGTCGACGTCGGATTGGAAGTAGCGATCCTTCGAGCCTTCGTCCATCGCGCCGATCGAGCCCATGCCGCGATACGACTTGTAGCTCCGGCCTTGATAGAGGATGACCTCGCCCGGCGCTTCGTCGGTGCCGGCGAACAGCGAGCCGATCATCACGGTGTCGGCGCCGGCGGCGAGCGCCTTCGCGACATCGCCCGAGAACTTGATGCCGCCGTCCGCGATGATCGCGACGCCCGAGCCCTTCGCCGCGGCGACCGCGTCCGCGATCGCGGTGAGCTGCGGCACGCCGACGCCGGCGACGATCCTCGTCGTGCAGATCGAGCCCGGACCGACGCCGACCTTGACCGCGTTGACGCCGCACTCGATCAGCGCGCGTCGTCGCATCGCCGGTCGCGACGTTGCCGGCGACGAGCTGGATCTTCGGGAACAACTTGCGGGTCTGCGCGCACCGCTTCGAGCACGCCGGCCGAATGGCCGTGCGCGGTGTCGACGCAGATCACGTCGCACCCGGCCGCGACGCAGCGCCTCGATCCGCTGCTCGCGATCGCCGCCGACGCCGACCGCCGCACCGACCCGCAACCGGCCGAGGTCGTCGACCGCCGCGGTCGGATGCTCCTCGGCTTGCTCGATGTCGCGGATCGTGATCAGGCCCTTGAGCTGCGCCCTTCGCGTCGACGACGAGCAGCTTCTCGATCCGATGCTTGTGCAGCAGATCCTTCGCTTCGTCGATCCCGACGCCGTCCTTGACGGTCACCGGGTTCTTCGTCATCAGCTCGCCGACCTGCAGCGTCAGCCGCTTCTCGAACCGAACGTCGCGGTTCGTGAGGATGCCGACCGGTCGCTTGTCGGCATCGACGACCGGCAAGCCGCTGATCCGATGATGGCGCATGATCGCGAGCGCCTCTTCGAGCGTGCGCGACGGCGCGATCGTCAGCGGATCGACGACGATGCCCGACTGCGCCTTCTTGACCCGCGTGACCTCGCGCGCCTGCTCTTCGATCGTCAGGTTCTTGTGAATGAACCCGACGCCGCCTTCGCGCGCCATGCGGATCGCGGTCTGCGACTCGGTGACCGTGTCCATCGCCGAGCTGACCAGCGGCATGCGCAGCGGGATCGCCGGGGTCAGGCGCGTGGTCAGATCGACGTCGCGCGGCAGCACTTCGCTGTGCGCCGGAACGAGCAGGACGTCGTCGAAGGTGAGGGCCTCTCGGAGGTTGTCCTCGAGCATGGCGCACTCTACGGGAGCACTCTGATCTGAGCAAGCAGGAGGGATCCAACCGGCCGGAATCACATCTTCGGCGGCGGAGGCTTTGGCTTCTGCCACGCGCGAATGACGTCTCGGCCCGCCTTGATGTACGCGGGATCGACGGCGCCACCGGGCGAGCTCGGCGGCGTTGCGGGACACCGACTGGAGATCCAGCAGAACGAGTGCACCGCTTCCTGCGCGGTCTGCTGTTCGTCGGCGCCGGCCTCGAGCGCGAACCGAGCGAGCACGTCCAGCGCACGCGGATCTCTGATCCGACCCAGGCCGTTCGCGATCGCGAGCCGATCCTGTTTCGCAGCCGACTTCGCGGCGCGCAGCAGCGGATCGAGCGCGCGCTGATCGGCGACGCCGGCAAGGGCCGACAGCTCGGCGCGGCGCGCTCGGTCATCGGTCTCGTGGGCGAGCGCCGCGATCAGCGACGGCTCGGCCCCGGCCGCGCCTGCTCGCTCCAGCGCGTCCGCGCCGTGCATGCGCAGCTCGCCGCTCGAGCTACGCAGCCAGCCGAGCGCGATCGGCACGGTCAGCTTGTCGTAGCCGTTCGCGTCGAGGATCGAGACGGCCCAGTCGGCCGCCGCGCCGGCGCCGCGCACGTGAGCCGCGAGGCGCTGCGCGAACGGAACGTCCTTCGCCGCGACGCGCACCGCGACCGCCGCGATCACCGCGTCGTCCGGCCGCAACCGATACATCAGCTCGAGCAACGCGATGGCGCGCGGTTGATCGCACGCGGCGAGGCGGAGCAGCGCGACGGGCGCCGGGCCCCGTCGGTAGGCCGCGTCGGGCTCCCAGTACGCCGCCGCGCGAACGCGATCTGCGCACGGCGGGTGGGTCGCGAGCTGGCGCGCCGCGAGCGCGCGCTCGGCCGCAAACCGCTCGGCGTGAACGTGGAGCACGCGCTCTGCGAGCGCGGCGAGCCGTTGCTTCGCCGGTAGCTTGCGATCGAGGATCTCGGCGATCGAGCCGAACGACGTCTCGCCGGCGTACGACAACCCGGCGATGTCGGCGCCCGGCCACGCCGACGCGTGCTCGTCCGCGGTCATGCCGCGCAGATCGCGATCGCGCACGACGCCGCTGTCGAGCCAGTCGCGCATCGCCGCCGCGAGCTTCGCGGGGCTGTTATCCAAGACGGCGAGCAGCGCGGTCGCGGTTTGCAGCTTGGGGGCGGCGAGCGGCGTCGGCACCGGCGGGTAGTTGCGCGCGCCGAGGTGCGCGTCGCGATGCGCGAGCCACCAGTCGAGCCAGCGCTGGTGCCACGCGGCGAGCTCGGCCGGCCCGGTGCGCGCGGGCCCGGCGATCTCGTTCGACGTCAACGCGCGCAACCGGGCCTGAGCCGCCGCGCGGAGGTCGGCGCTCCGCGACTCGAGCAGCGCCGCGAGGGTCGGAACATCGCGGTCGACATCGTAGATCGCCGCGACCGGATCGGGCGTCGGGTGGAGCAACGCCGCGGTGATCACGCGCGCGGTCAGCCCGAGCTCGCCGGGCTTGGTGTGCGCGGCGATCGCGCGCAGGTCGGTCAGCGTCAGGCCGTGCCGGTGCATGCCGATGACGCCATCGTCGGCGCCGTCGGCCGCGAGATCCGCCGGCAGCGTGTCACCGGCGCCGAGCGGCCACACGAGCGGTGGTTGCCGAGCCGGCGGCGACTCGACCGAGACCTCGGGCTGACCTCCGAGGTCGCGCGGCCGCACCACGATCACGACCCGGCTTCCCGGCGCGATCGGCGCGGCCACGAGCGCGGTCTGCTCGAACCACACGCCGACCAGGACTTCGTCGACGAGGATGCGCTGCGTGCCCGCCGGCGCCGGCCACGCACCCGCCTCGGCCGCGGTCTGCGCGTGGCCGATCAACACGGCCTCCGCCGCGCGCACCTCATCGCTCGCGCCGTTGACGTAATCGGCCGCGGCGATCCGCGCCCAGCACAGCGCCACGAGCAAACCCACCGAGCGCACGAGGATCACAACGCGCAACCTACCGCGGGGGCCTACCGAAAATCGCGCCCGAGCGGGTACGCACACCGTGCGTGGCCCGTGGCTTGCCTCTCTCGACCATCTAGGAGGACAGCCATGAAGCTCATCACGCTCGTCACGACGCTCGCACTCGCGCTCGGCGGTTGCGCGGCGAACGAACACTTCATCGTGAGCGCGTCGCCACCGGCGGCCCGAGCCGAGGTCGTCGTCGCACGGCCCGGCTACTTCTGGGTCCACGGCCACTGGATGCGCGAAGGCCGTCACTGGGCTTGGCACGCCGGCCACTACCAAGCCGAGCGCCCCGGCTATGTCTATAGCGAGGGCGGGTGGCGGCGAAACGGCGATAGCTACGTGTGGGTCCAGGGCGGCTGGCGCTCGCGCGGTTGAGCTAGAGTCGCTGGGAAATGACGCGCGCCGGGCTCGTAGCGTTCTTGCGAACCGAGCGGCTCGGTGTGGTGTCGACGCTCGGTGATGACGGCGCGCCGCAGGCGGCGGTGGTGGGGCTCGCGGTCACCGACGAGCTCGAGCTGGTGTTCGATGCGATCGTCGGGTCGCGCAAGGTTCGCAACTTGCGCCGCGATCCGCGCATCGCGGTCGCGATCGGCTGGGACCGCGAGCGCACCGCGCAGCTCGAAGGGCGCGCCGACGAGCCGGTGGGGGCGGCGCGCGACCGCATCCGCGCGGCGTACTTCGCGCAATTCCCCGACGGGCCGGAGCGGCTCGGCTGGGCCGGGATCACGCACGTGCGGATCCGCCCGCACTGGGCGCGCTACAGCGACTTCTCCGCACGGCCCCCGTTGATCGAGCTGCTCGATCTAACACCGCCATCCGGTGGTGCGGCCGAGGAGCCCGCGCGATGAGGTTCGCGATTTTCGGGGCCGGCGCCGTCGGCTGCTGGATCGGCGCGCGGATGGCCGCGGCCGGCGCCGATGTCACGCTGATCGGACGACCGAAGCTGATGGCGGAGATCAGCAACGGCCTGCGCGCGACCGATCTCGCGGGCGGCGACGTCGAAGCCAAGCCGCGCACCGCGACCGATGCCGGTGCCGCGCGCGACGCCGACATCATCGTCGTCACGGTCAAGTCGACCGCGACGACCACCGCCGGCCGCGAGCTCGCCGCGGTGGTCAAGCCCGATGCGGTGATCGTCAGCCTGCAGAACGGCGTGCGCAATGCCGAGCTGCTCGCCGCCGCCCTGCCCGGTCGCCGCGTGCTCGCCGCGATGGTCGAGTTCAACGTGACCAAGCCCGCGCCCGCGACGTACCACCGGGCCACGATCGGCAAGCTGATCGTGCAGGCCGATGCAGGCGCGCTGCCGCTCGCGGTGGCCTGGCGCGCCGCAGGGATCACGACGCAGCTCCGCGAGGACATGACCGCGGTGCTGTGGGGCAAGCTCGTGCTGAACCTCAACAACGCGATCAACGCGCTGTCCGGTGTGCCGATCGCGGCCGAGATCATGCAGCGCGACTTTCGCCGCTGCTTTGCCGCCGCGCAGCGCGAAGCGCTCGGCGCGCTCGCCTCCGCGAACATCCCCGTCGCGCGGTTGATCGCGGTGCCGCCGCGCTGGATGCCGGCCGTGCTGTCGCTGCCCGACGCGGTGTTCAGGCTCGTCGCGAAGCGCGCCGTCGCGATCGATCCCACCGCGCGCTCGTCGATGTGGAACGACTTCGAGGCCGGCCGGCCCACCGAGATCGACTTCTTGCAAGGTGAGGTCATCGCGCTCGCCGACAAGCTCGGGCGCAGCGCACCGGTGAACCGCGCGCTGGTGCGGCTCGTGCGCGCCGCCGAGGCCGGCGGTCGGCGCGACTGGACCGGCGCGGAGCTGCGTCGAGAGCTCGGCGTCTGAGCCGACGGTCCACCCCGACCGAAGGTCATGCGGACTTGGTGCGGACCTTGCCGAAGTGCGTCGCAGTGAACGTACCGATCAGGAGCGAGCCGACCCCCAACGCCGCCCATCCGAGGTAGTCCTGCGGGGCGAATCGCATGAACAGTGCGGCACCGCCGGCGAGGTTCGCGAAGCCCCAGTACACGTTGACCAGCGGCGACGATTCGCCGACGCCGGGCGGTTTCGCGAACGGACTCTGGAACGGTGCGCCCGAGAGGCCCTGGACGAAGTGCGGGATGCCGTTGGTCAACAACAGACCGCTCGCGAACAACAGGAGGTATCCGTACCACGTCATGTGAGCTCCTTCGTTTCGTCGAACCCCTACGCCGCCCACAGCGCGACGGCGAGGCCGGCGAGCATCGCCAACACGAGCATCGCGTCGAGAAACCGCCCGTAGCTCTGCAGCCGGGCGCGCAGCGGCGCCTTGCCCTCGTGCTCGGTCAGCGGCAACTCGGCGCGCCGCAGTTGTTTGACCAGCGAATCGAACCGATCCCAGTCGCGCGCCGCGATGAACCACCACGAGCCGCGCTTGGCCTCGAGTGCAATGCCGTCGCGATAGACGTGCGCGGTGACGATGCGCGACGCAGGCTGATGGAACCCGAGCACCGCCCAGCCCCAGCGCACGCCGTCGCGCGTGACCGCGACGTGGGCGCGCCGAACCGCGAACCCGAGCAGCGCGATCGCGACGAACGCGACCGGCAGCACGATCTGCGTGCTGGCATGGCGATTCCACGGGTGGCGCGACACGAGGTACCAGGTCAGCGCCCCGAGCAACACGACGAGCACGAGCGCGCTGCTCGCGAGCCTGCGCGATCGCAGCGGCGCGCGAAACGTCCCGAGCGGCGTGCCGACCAGGCCGATGCCTGGGGGCAGATCGATCACGCTCATGGCCGCCGCTCGCCGGTCGAGCTCGGGTCGACCGCGGCCCGGAGCTGGCCGATCAACGCGGCTCGCTCGCCGGCATCGGTGAGGCGCTGGCCGGCGCGCGTCACGTAGAACACGTCGGCGACCTTCTCGCCCTCGGTCGAGACCTTGGCGAGCGAGATGTCCAGGCCGAGCTCGGCGAACGTTTGGGTGATCGCATGGAGCACGCCGGGGCGATCGAGCGTGAACACCTCGACGATCGTCGCCTGGGTCGAGTCGTCGTGCAGACGGATCTCGGTGACGACGCCGGGCGTGACGCGGGCCGGCAACCCGCTCTTCGGCCGCCGCCTCGCGATCAGCGCGGCGACCTTCGCCGGATCGAGCATGGTCGCGAACAGCTCGCGCAAGTCGGCGGCGACTTTCGGCCAGCGCGGATCGTCCTCGGTGATCGCGGCACCCTTGCCGTCGCGGACATAGAACGTGTCGAGCGCGAGTCGCCGGCCGGCGTGCTCGCCGTGACCGAGCGCGGCGCCGAGCACGTCGACCCGATGAGCGGTCAGCGCCCCCGCGATCGCGGCGAGCGCACCGGGCACGTCGGGCGCGATCACGGCGACCTCGCTGTGGCCCTTCATCGGGAAGCAGTGGACCTCGATCGCGATCGCCGGCTGCTTCGTCGCGCTCGCGATCATCGCGCGGACGTGACGCGCGGCTTGGCGCGGCGTGAGCTGGACGAGCAACTGCGGGTCGACACCGGCGACCGCAGCGCGCGCATCGGGCTCGGTGTGCGCGCCGTCGCCGACGACGAGCTCCGCGATCCGCCGGCGCGCACCATCCTCTGGAGCGCTGCCGCCTTCGGGCCGCTCGCCGCGAAGGTGCGCGCGCGTTCGCAGCACGAGATCGCGCAACAGGCCGTCCTTCCACGCCGACAAGTTGTCGGGCGCGGTCATCGCGGTGTCGCACAGCGTGAGCAGATAGAGCTGGACGAGTCGCTCCTCGCCGCCGGGCGCGTTCGCGCCGATGCGCTCGGCGAACCGCGCGATCACGTCGTGGTCGGCGAGGTCGCGGCGCTGCGACAGATGGCTCATCGTCAGGTGCTGGCGCACGAGCATCTCGGCGAGCTCACCGTCGGCGTCGGTCATGCCGATCCGGCGAGCGACCGCGCGCGCGATCACCGCGCCTTTCTCGGCGTGGCCTTTGCCGAGCGGCTTGCCGACATCGTGCAGCAACGTCGCGAGCAGCAGCGCCGCCGGTCGAGTCACCGATCGCCACAGCTCGGTCGCGAGCGGGTGCTCCGCCGCGAGCTCGCCGCGCGCCAACCGCTTCTGCATCGCGAGCGCATAGAGCTGATGCTGGTCGACGGTATAGACGTGATAGAGGTCGTGCTGGACGCGCGCGGTGCACGGCGCCCACTCCGGCATCAACGTCCCGAGGATCGCGAGTTGGTGCATGACCTCGAGCGCCGACGGCTGCGCCGCGTCGCGCAGATCGATCAGCGCATCGTGGAACAGCCGCGCGGCCAGCGGATCGCCGGCGAGCGGCGCGGGGTCGCGCGCGATCGTCTCGGCCGCGAGGTCGCGCGTGTGACCGTAGACCGGCAGGCCGTGCTCGACCGCGACCCGGAACAACCGCACCATCTCGGCGGGCCGCTCCGCGAACAACCGCGGATCTTTGAGCGCGAGCTCGCCGTTGAACGCGATGAACGACGCATCGATCGGGGCGATCCGCGGCCGACGGCGCGCCGGCACTCGCGCGGACTCGAGCAGGCGATCGGCGACCTGGACGACCGCGCGCGCGTGCAGGTAATAGTCGCTCATCAACGCCTCGACCGCCGGTGCGACGGCGGATCGAACATCACCTTGGTGCGGGCGTGCGTGCGGATACAGCCGCGGTGCGATCGCCTCCTGGATCTCGAACGTGAGCTGATCGAACCGGCGCTTCGCGGCGAGCTGGACCAACGTGCGAATCCGCAGCTGGAAGTCGCGCGCGCCGCGCAACACCTCGACCTGGCGATGCGTGAGGTGGCTCATCGCGACGAGGCCGCCGATCACAGAATCCGTGCCGGCCGGGTCGCTGCCCGGACGCGGCGGTTGCCAGCGCACGGTCGCCGCCCACAGCGCGGTCGACAGATCGCGCAGCGCGCCGATGCCCATCTTCAAGTTCGGCTCGAGCACGTAGATCGCGGCGCCGAACCGATCGTGGCGAGCGCGATTCTCGGCGACGAGCGCGGCGATCAGCTCGTTCGGGTTGCCCGCCGGTGCGAGCGCTCCGAGCATCGCGCGCTGGAGCTCGGTCGTGAGACGCCGGTCGCCCGCGATGTGACGCGCGTCGAGCAACGCGGTCGCGGTCGCGAGATCATCTTTCGCCAGCCGTGCCGCCGCACGCGGCTCGCGCACCGCGTGACCGATCGCGAGCTTGTCGTCCCACAGCGGATACAGCAGGCGATCCGCGACCTGCTTCGCCGCGGCCTCGCCGCGCTCGTGCAGCACGATGAAGTCGATGTCGGAGTACGGCGCGAGCTCGCGCCGCGCCCAGCCGCCCGTCGCGACCAGCGCGAGCGGCGCGCCCGCATCCGCCGCCGCCGCGGTGAACCGCTCGGCGACCTCGCGATCGTAGACGTCCGCGATCGCGCGGCAAGCTGCCCCACCACGGCCCGCGGCCTCGAGCCGTGGCGCGAGCTCGCCGATCACATCGTCGAGCGCGGTGCGCAAGCTGCTCGGCAAAGCGGTGACGGCGGCCACGGCGTCTAGATCTAGCACTCGTCTCGCCGGCGCGGATCGGCGATGCTCGCCGCGATGCGACGTGCGATCGCCTGCGCGGCGCTGGTGGCCGGCTGCGGCGACAACGCCGGCGCGCCCGATGTACCTGTGACGGTCATCGCCGACGCCGCGCCCGACGCCGCGGTGATGCCGTGCACCGGCGGCGTCGAGCTCGTCGGCCAGTTCACCGAGACGTCGGCCGGCGATCCGCCCGAGTTCCCGGTCGTGCAGCCCACCGTCGGTCACCCGGACGGCTTCGATGTTCGCGTCGCGACCTGGCACGTCACGCACCTGGTCGGCACCGAGCTGGTCCCGGACTCCGCGGTCGCCGTCGAGTTCACCGGCTACGACGCCGCGGCGTTGAACGCGGGCCTCGCGTCGATGTTGACCCAGCCGGACATCGATGGAGGGTTGCTCGAGTTCGCACCTGACGTCGGCGGCGACGTCGAGCTCGAGTTGGCGACCGCCGGCAACTTCGTCGTGATGGACGTCCGCTGCTTTGGCCTGCTCCCCGTCGGCGATGCCGGGCTCCCGGCGATCGCTCCGTTCGGCGTCAGCTGTGGCGTCACGTTCCTGCAGATCGCGCCCGATCGCACGATCACGATGGCGCACGGCGGCGGCGGCGCGATGCAGCTGGTCTGCGACTGACGACGTCGCCTTGTCGTCGCCGGCTCGGATCGGCGATGCTCTCCGCGATGCGACGTGCGATCGCCTGCGCGGCGCTGTTGACCGGCTGCGGTGACAACGGCAGCGTGCCCGATGCGCCGGTGGCGGTCATCGCCGACGCCGCGCCCGATGCCGCGGTCATGCCGTGCACCGCCGGGATCGAGCTCGTCGGACAGTTCACCGCGACCAACGCGGGCAGCCCGCCCGAGGTCCCGGTGACGATGCCGACCGTCGGGCACCCCGATGGCTTCGATCTTCGCGTCGCGAGCTGGCATGTCAACCATGACGACGAAGGCGATACGATCTTGATCGCGGACTCCGCGGTGAAGCTCGCATTCACTGGCTACGACGCCGCGGTCCTGAACACAGACCTAGCGCCGGTCTTGACCCTGCCGGACCTCGGCGGGGCCCTGTTCCAGCTCCTGCCCCACTCCGTGCTTCCGGTGACGCTCCAGATCGCGACGCTCGACCGTACCGCGATCATGACCGCGGATTGTGGTGGCTTGCTGGGGCTCGACAACACGGGGGTCCCCACGATCGCTCCGCTCAACCTCTCCTGCAGTGTCACGTTCTCCCAGGACGCTCCCGACGGCACGCTGATCAAGCTCGCGAACGGCAACGACGGCGCGATCCAGCTCGTGTGCGACTAAGGCAGCTTGTCGTCGAACGACAGCTGCGACAGATCGATCCAGCCGTCCCACACCTTCACGCCTTTGACCCGGCGCTGGATCAGGCCCTGCGGCGCATCGGCGACGATGCCCGCGATCGGCCAGCTGGCGCCGAGCGCGGACGCGAGCTCGACCGCCGCCTTCCGGCGCTCCGCCGGATCCCACGCGGCACCGAGCGCCTCGAGCGCGCGGTCGACACGCGGATCGGCGACCCGCCCCGGGTCTTTGCTGCTGACGATCGGGGCGATGTCGCCATCGACCATCCCGGACCACGCGAGCTCGATCAGATCGTAGTTGCCGTCGCTGCGCCGCTTGTCGAGGAACGCTTCGCCGCCGGTCTTGACGTCGATCACGACCCCGATCCGGCGCGCCGCCTCGACGAAGTAGTCGCGCTCGGTCTTGATCGGTGGCCCGGTCGGGTCTTTCGGAGGCGGATGCTCGCCGCCGATCATGACGAGCCGGAGCTGCTTGCCCGCTTGATCGCGGATCGAGTCCTTGTCGCTGTCGGTCCAGCCCGCGGCGTCGAGCAGCTTGCCGGCGGCGGCGGGATCGAAGTCGGGCACGGCGGCTTCCGGCGCGTCGACCGGCCCACCCGGCCAGATCGGCCAGCCGACCGGCCGCGCGAGCCCGGCGAACACCTTCTTCGCGATCGCGCGGCGATCGACGAGCAACGCGAGCGCGTGGCGAACCCGCGGGTCGGCGAGCGCGCCGCGCGGGTCGAACGCGAAGTAGCGCAGCTTCGGCGGCGCGAGCTCGAGCGGACGAAACATCGCGACGATGCCGGGCGAGGTCGCCTGCTCGGGCCAGTGCGCCGGGATCAGCGCCGGAATTACATCGAGCTCGCCGTGCTTCGCCGCGGTCAGCGCGACCGCCGCGTCGGGCTCGTAGACGAACTCGAGGTCCTGGATCGCCGCGGGCCCGGCCCAGTACTTGTCGAACCGCGTCAGGTGGACGACGCCCCCCTTGTTCGACACCAGCTTCCACGGCCCGGTGCCGACCAGCGCGCCGCCCGCGTGCAGGCTGCCGTCGTAGACGTGCATCGGCAAGATCGGAATCTCGGCGAGCGCGCGCAGCACGTAGCCGCTCGGCCGCTTGAGCCGCAGCCGCAGCTCCTGCGACGTGATCAGCTCGATCGCTTCGACGTCGTCGAGCATCGGCCGGAGATGATCGACGCCTTTGTGCGGATCGCGGACCGCATCGAGCGTGAACTGGACATCCGACGTCGTCAGCGGCGTGCCATCGTGGAATAGAATCCCGGGCTCGAGCACGACGCGGATCTCCAAGCCATTCGGCATCACCTGCCAGCTGCGCGCGAGCCGGGGCGCGTAGTGGCCAGCGCCACCGGCGTCCGGCGGGACGTAGCGGAGCAGCGGCTCGAAGATCGTCCCGAGCGTGATCCGGCGCGCCCACAGCGACGGCTCGAGGATCGCGGTCAGCCTCCCGGGCTCGGCATCGACCGCGATCCGCAGCGTGTGCCCGCGTGCGGCATGGACCTCACTCTCGCTCGGCGTAGCGGCGAGCACGGGCGATCGAGGCGCTCGTTCGGCCTCGGCGGTGGGGTCCGGTGCGTGCCGCCACGGTTTGACGCGAGCCGGCGACTCGCACGCGATACACGCGAGCACGAGAGCGGCGACTTGAGGGGCCCGCATCACCATGTTATCACTCGCAGCATGCCGCACCGTTCGGGCGTCTGCACCGTCTCCCTCGCCAGTCTCGTCGCGGTTGCCGCCCTGGGCGGTTGCAAGGGCGACAAGCTCAAGGGTCCTGAAGCCGAGGTCAAGAAGCCAGACATCAAGGTCGACTTGCCTGCGATCCCGGCGTTCGATATGCCGCCCGCCAACCCCGATGGGTCGCACTCGGTGAAGGAGCTGCGGGTCAAGGGCAAGAAGTTCTTAGATACCGACATCACGGTCAAGGGCATCATCACCTGGGCCTACGACTGCCCCACCGCGGTCCGCAAACCGGACGAGAGCGACAAGGATCTCAAGAAGCGGCTCGACGACGATCCGACGCTGTGCGAGCGGCCGAAGTTCTACATCGGCGACACCGCCGCGACCCCGGCGGAGAAGAGCCTGTGGGTGGTCGACGTGCCCCGGCCGTACAACAAGCTCGAAGAGGAGCGGCTCAAGAAGGCAGAGCGCAACGCGCCCGACCGCTGCGAGCCGGGCGAAAAGGATCCCAAGAAGATGATCTGCCCGCCTTACAAGGTCGGCGACGAGGTGATCATCACCGGCACGTTCAAGCTGAGCTCGCCGCACAGCGAGCGCAACTCCGACGGCCTGCTCGTCTACAAGTCGCTCAAGAACACGACCGAGAACTGGGAGACCCCGCCGCCCGTCGCGCCTCCGCCGGGCACGCCCGCTGCCCCGCCGCCCGCGACGAAGGCCTCGCCGACCGATCTGATGAAGCACGGATAGAGTCGTTACGGCGAGGGGCCACCGCTTACGGTGCCCCTACGCGCCCGGAACCGCGCGAGCGCATCGCACAGCGCCGGCGCGACCGCGACGACCTCGCCGGCGCTGCGGATCGCGCAGTGGCCGCCGACCTCGAGCTCGTGGTCGTACGGTGCGCCGCCAGGCGGCGAGACCGTGAGGTCGATGTGATGGGTCGGCGTGAACGGCCCCGGCGGCGTGTCGAGCTCGGCTGGCGCGGCGACGAGCGCGACCACGGCCTGCGGGTCCGGCCGTCCTTTGGGATAGCTATCCCATTCTCCGACGACCGCACGGCGCACGTACCGGGCGTCGTCGATGACGATGCCGCTGATCGTCAACGGGTCTTCGAGCCAGGTGACGCGACCGCGCACGTCGCGCCGGGTCGACGTGATCCGCCGCCACGCGCCGTCGGACGGTCGCAGCGCGAGCGGCTCGCCGTGGCGGGCGAGCACGTGGTGGTCGAACAGATCGAGCCGCGTGCCATCGACGTCGAGATGCGACGTAGGCGGCGCGTCGGGCAATCGCGTGATCGTCGCCGGTTCGGCCAGCGCGGCGAGCACGGCGTCGACCCCCGGCGGGGACGCGGGCTGCGCGCCGATCATCGCGCGCTTGCCGAGCTCGATCGTCGTGCCATCGACGAGCACGAGCCGGTGATGCGCGCCCGCAAACGGGCGGCGATCGACGATCGCGCTCGCGTCGCCGGCGAGTGCGAGCACCGCGGCGCGCACCCGCTCGAAGGCTGCGACCGCGATGCATGCCTCGCCGTCCGGCGAGCTGAGCGCGACCGAGCCGCTGCGACCGAGGCACGGCGTCCCTAGCGTCGCGCGATCGGGATGAGCGCCGAGCTCGAGCACGAGCTCGGCGTCGCGGGGCGGCGGTGGCGGCTGGCGCGCGCTCCGATCGCCGAGCGGCTCGACCTCGACCGCCTGAAGCGCCGAGACGAGCGCCGCGATCCGCGACGGATCGACGCGCAGCTGCTCCGGCGCCGACTCCTGCCCGGTCGCGAGATCGACCGCGATGTCGGCGCCGCCGTCGACCCGGTGGACGACGAGCGCTTGCTCGCCGAACCCGGCGCGGAACGGATGCGCGCGCAGCATGGCGTGGAGCGGCGGATAGAGCGCGTGCGCGACCCAGTCTTCGACGAGCAGCGCGGCGCCATCGCCAACGAGCCAAGTCTCGCCGCTGCCGGGGAGCGGGTCGGCGATCGCGATCTGCCACGTGCGCGCGCCGGCGCCGACGGTCAGCGTCGAGCGAATCGCACCGGCGCGGGCGGCCCCGGCGCGCCGTTGCCAGCGCGCACCGCGCAGCGCGGTGAGCACGCCGTCGATCGCCGCGTCGTCGGCGGCGTACGGCTGCGGCGACGTGAGCGTCCACGTGGTGCCGCGGCGCCCGACCCGCACGTCGCCGCCATCGGCGCGGTGCCACGCGAGCGAGTCGACCTGCGCGGGCTCCAAGTCCGGCGCGAGTTGCCGCGACCGAACCGGCTGCTTGCCACCGGGATCGATCGCGACGATCACCGCGAGCGCGAGCGCGACGACGGCGAGCGCGACCAGGCCGCGCCGGCTCGCGATCACGCGGCCCTCGCGGCGCGCCGCCGGCGCCACAGCACGAGCCCGCCGCCGATCACGATCCACGCGAGCGGGATCCCCGCGACCGACAGCGCGATCACCGCGCGGCGCTCGGCGTCGGTCATCACCAGGCGCAGCTGATCGGGCGTGCGCGTGTCGATCGCGATCCGCACCGGTTTGGCCGCGAGCCAGCGCACCGCCTGCGCGAGCCACAAGTCCCCGGCGGACACGCCGCTGCCGACGATCGACGTCGCGAACGACTCGGCCGAACCGAGCGCGATCACGCGATGCCCGGGATGCCCGCCGAGCGCGGCGAGCGCGACCGGGCCGGGCGGATCGTCGGGCGAGCGCGGCCGCAGCTTCGAACCTTCGACCTGGTAGCTCTGCTTGCTCGCGGTGACGAGCGCGAGGGCGCCTCCGGTCGTCGTCACCGCGCGCGGCTGATACCACAGCGTCGCGCGCCCTCCGGCGAAGCCGGCGTCGATCGGGTGCTCGGCGTAGCCGGTCGTCACCAGGATCGCGCCGGGTAGCCCGCGCAGCGCGACCTCCGGGCTCGGATCCACGACGAGCGCCGGCGGTAGGCCGAGCCCATCGGCCGCGAGCACACCTTCGAGCCCCGTCGACGCGAGCGCGCCGGTGCCGATCGGCCTGCTCGCCGCGGCGACGAGCAGGCCCTTGCCGCGCGCGACGAACGCCTGCAGCGCGAGCGCCTCCTCGGGCGACAGCGGCGCAGACGGTCCAGTGACGATCACGACGTCGCACGCCGAGGGGATCGGCTCTGCGGTTAGATCGATCGCGAGCAGCGTCGCGCCATCACCGCGCAGACGATCGGCGACCGCGGTCCAATCCGCGTCCTGCGCCGCATGCACGTCGAACGGGAGCTCGCCGTGGCCGGTCGTCACGCACGCGGTGTAAGGCTCGGCGGTCGCCAGCGCGGCGAGCGCGCCGGCGAGCGCGCGTTCGATCGCGACCTGCTCGACCGTCGGAGCGCCCGTCGCGCCGGAGTCGATCGTCGCGAGGTCGGGCAGATCGACGACGCGGCGCCGCCCGCCGAGCTCGACCACGACGCCCCCGTACTTCTCGAGGCTGTCGGCGGGTACGCCGGCCTCGCGCGCCGCCGCGGCAATGCCGCCGCCCAGCGCCGCCGGATCGATCCGGCGGACATGGATCGGCCCGCGCTCGGCCATGCGCGCGGCGACGCGCGAGGCCTGCTCGTACACCGGCTCGGGACCGGCGAGCGTGGGCCACACGATCGTGAGCGTCGCCGGCTCGGTGAGGCCGTCGCAGATCGCGGCGGTGCTCGGGTCGAGCGAGTTGCGGCCCGAAGCCGTGACGTCCCAGCGCGCGGGGTGGCGTGCCGCGATCACGCCTGCAAGTACCGCGATCGCGGCGACGAGCGCACACGCGGCGAACCGCGCGCGGGATTCGCGGCGCGCGCGCCGGTCGGCGCACGCGAGCGCGATCGCGAGCGACAGCCCCGTCGCGGCGAGGCCAGCGATCAGCGCGACCGCGGGTACGGTGATCTCGCCGCGCGCGAAGCTCGCGAGCTGGCCGCGCAGCGAGCACGCCGCGAGCACCGCGGACAGGCTCGGGTGATCGCCGCCGAGCTCGGGCCACAGCGACGGCAGCTCGCCGACGAGGAAGATCCCGATCAGCGCGGCGAACCCGAGCGCGCCGGCCGCGAGCGAGGACGTCGTCGCCGCACTCGCCGCGATCGCCCACGCGAGCAACGCCGCGCCGAGCGCGATCGCACCGGCATAGCCGCACGCGATGCTCGCGAGATCCCAGCCGCCGCCCTCGCCGCGATATGCCGCGACCACGGCGAGGTACGCGAGCGTCGGGACCCACAGCAGCGCGTACACGGCCGACGCCGCGAGCCACTTGCCGACGATCGCGGCGCGCTCGCTCGCGCCGGCGGTGACGAGCAGCTCCCAGCCGCCGGTGCGGCGCTCGTCGGCGACCGTGCGCATGCCGAGCAGCGTGATCACGACGAGCTGGAGCACCCAGGTCAGTAGCGTGCCGGACAGCTGGCCCTCGAGCAGCGCGCCGAGCGGTGCCGGCCGCTTGGGATCGGACAGGGCGCCGACGAGCCCGGCGAACGCGAGACCTTGGACGATCAGGAACAGACCGCCGACCACGTAGACGATCGGCGCGCGCAGCGTGACCGCGAGCTCGCGGCGAAACGTCCAGTACACCGCGCGCGTCGTCATGCCGAGGCGGCTCCGCCGAGCAACTGCACGACTGCGGCCTCGAGCGAGCCTTGCTCGGTCTGTTCGCGCAGCGCGGCCGGCGTCGCGACCGCGACGAGCTCACCGCGGCGCAACACCGCGACGCGAGTCGCGAGTGGCTCGAGGTCGGTCACCGCGTGACTCGAGACCACGACCGCGCGATCGCGCGCTGCCGCGACGAGGTGCTGGCGCAGCTCGCGGACCTGGATCGGATCCATGCCGCTGGTCGGCTCGTCGAGCACGAGCAGCGGTGGCTCGCCGAGCAACGCGTCCGCCAGCCCGACGCGCTGGCGGAAGCCCTTCGACAGCGTCGCGATCCGCTGGCCGGCGCGCTCGGTGATCGCGACCGCGGCCATGACGCGTGACACTGCGGCGTCATCGCAACCCTTCAAGCGTGCCCGCAGCGTGAGGTGGGCTCGGACGTCGAGCTCGCCCGGCGCGGGCGCTTGCTCGGGCAGATAGCCGAGCCGGCGTTGCGCGCGCCCGCGCGGCGCGGCCATCGCGATCCCGTCGACCGTCACGCTGCCGGCATCGGCGTCGAGGTAGCCGGTCGCGATCCGCAGCAGCGTCGTCTTGCCCGCGCCGTTCTCGCCGACGAGCAGCACCGCTTCGCCGCGCGCGACCTCGAGCGACACGCCCGCGAGCGCGCGGCGCGCGCCGAACGCCTTCGAGATGCCGACGAGCGCGAGCACGCCGCGAAGCTTAGCGCGCCCTCGGGCCGTGCGACGGTGTAGGTTCTGCGCATGTCGAGACCGGCGGCGATCGCGATCCTCGCGCTGGTGGCGGCGTGCTACGGCGCTGAGAGTGATCGCTCGTCGAGCCACGGCTCTGCAAATCGGGAGGCCCCGATCTCGGCTCGGCGGCCCACCGACAAGGCGTTCGCAGCGATGACCGCCGACGAGCGTTGCGGCGCCACGTTCGAGCGCGCAGCGCCGTGCATCGACGACGTGCTCGCCGCGTCGATCGGTCAGGCCCTCGATCCGGGCCTCGGGGCTCAGGTCGGCTCGGCGTTCGAGCGCTCTGCGCCCGCCAGCGTCAGGGAACAACGAATCATCCACCGGAACCTGTGCGCGGGCACCCGCGAATACGCGAGCGCGTTGATGGCGTGCTGGGACCGCGTCGGCTGCAAGGCGCTCGCGGCCTGCGTCTATCCGGCCCAGCCGAAGTAAGCGCTAGCCGTCGCCATCGGTCGGTCGCTGGATCGGCAGGCGGATCGTGAACGTCGTGCCGCCCGGCCCTGAGTCGCAGCGGATCGTGCCGTGATGATCGTCGACGATCTTCTTGACGATCGCGAGGCCGAGACCGGTGCCGCCCTTCTTGCCGGTCGAGAACAGCTCGAACAGCCGGCCCTGGAGCGCGGGTGGAATGCCGGCGCCGGTGTCCGCGACGGACCACACGAGCTCGTCGCCTTCGCGCTCGATCTTGACGCGGAGGTGGCCGCCCTCGGGCATCGCGTCGATCGCGTTGCTCGCGAGGTTGTGGAACACGCGCAGAAACTTCTGTTCGTCGAAGTAGGCGACGCCGTCGAACTTCATGTCGACTGCGAAGTCGATGCCGCGGCCGCTCGTCGCCGCCCCGAGCTGCGTCGTCAGCTCCTCGACGAACCGGTTGACGTAGACCTTGCGGACCACGAGGTCGGTGTCGCCGCGCGCGAACGTCAGCACCTCGCGCGTCATGCCGGCGAGCAGATCGAACTGGCGTTGGATCTGCTCGACGTACTTGTCGCGTTGCTCCGCTTCGTCCGCCGCCGCCATCAGCTGCGCGTAGCCCGAGATGATCGTCATCGGCGTCTTCAGATCGTGCAACAGGCCCGCGAGCATCTGGCCGATCGACGCGAGGCGATCGCGGCTCTCTTGTTCGCTGCGCCGGCGCGCGCGCCCGATCGCGCCGGCGGCTTGCGCGGCGATCAGCACGAGCAGCTTGAGATCGTCGTCGGCCCAAGCGCCTTCTCCATCGCGCACGCGCTTGCGTTGATCGATGATCTCGATGCCGCCGATCACGTCGTCGCCGTCGATCAACGGCGCGACCATCAGGTGTTGCGGCACGACGCCGGCTTCGCGCGCGACATCCGCGGCGTGGCGCGGATCGTTCGCCGGATCGGCGACGACCAGCGGCGTGCGATGGGCGATCGACCAGCCGAGGATCCCGGTGCCGTGCGGCAGCGTGCGCTCGATCAGCCGCGGCGCCGCCGGACCTTGCACGGTGCGAAACCGGAGCGCGCCGTCGGCTTCGTTGAGCGCGATCGAGCCGGCGCCGCCGCCGAGCACGGCGATCGCGCGCGCGAGGATACGCGACAGCAAGTCGTCGAGATCGAACGCGACCACGAGCTCTTTCTCGACCTGATACAGCGCATCGAGCTCGCGGCTGCGCCGTTCGAGGTCGCGCCGCGCGTGGACGAGCTCTTGGTTTTGCGTGACCAGCGAGTGATACAGCCGGGCGTTCTCGATCGCGATCGCGGCTTGGCTCGCGAGCGCGGTCATCAGATCTTCGTCGGCCGCGGTGAACGGGCCATCGTGCTTGTTCAGCACCTGCAGCACGCCGACGAGCACGCCGAGCGCACCGAGCATCGGCACGCTGAGGATCGACCGCGTGCGATAGCCGCTCTTCAAGTCGAACGCCGGCTGGAACCGTTGATCGGCGTACGCGTCGGGGATGTTCGTCACCTCGCGGGTCTGCGCGACCCACCCGGCAACGCCCTCGCCGAGCGCGAGCTTGATCTCGACCGCCGCGCCGCCCTGCACGACCTTCGACCACAGGTGTTGACCGTCCTCGGTCAAGAGGTACAGCGTCGACCGATCCGCTTCCATCAAAGCGGTCGTCTTCTCCATGATCAGACGCGAGCAGCGCGTCGAGCTCGCCCACCGTCGACAGCGCCCGGCTGACATCCTGGACGAGCGCGAACTTCTTCTGCTCGCGGGTCAGGGCGGCTTCGAGCGCGTGAGGCGCGCTTGCCAATCCCTGACCATCCGACATGTCGGCCATCGTACACGACCACGCGGCGCGCTGCCCGTCGCTGCGCGCGCCGGACCCTACTCCATGCCGCGGCGGCGCAGGTCGTCCTCGTCCAGGCCCTCGAGGTGGCCGATCTCGTGCAACAGCGTGTCGCGGATCTGCTCGCTGAGCTCGGCGCGGGTCTTGACCGCGCGCGCGAGGTTCTTGCGATAGAGCACGATCGACGGCGGGTCCTCGCCGGGCGCGACCGCGCGTCCGACCGGCCCGCGGTAGAGCCCGAGGATCGTCGGCGGGAACGGCGGGCTGACCGCCTTGAGATCCGCTGGATCCGGTAAGTCGGAGATCTCGATCTTGATCGCGCGAACCCGCGCGCGCCGGTCCGCCGGCAGCGCGTTCACGTCGTCGTCGACCTCGCGCTGGAACTCGTCGAACGACACCATCACCGCGGGCGAGATCTCGTTCGGCGCGAGCTCGATCGCGCGGTGGAGCTCGACCTCGGCGTCGGTCTGATCCCCGAGCTGCTCGAGCGTGAGCCCGTACATCTGGTGGGTATACGCATCGTCGGGCTGCAGGCCGAGCGCCTTCTCGAACGCGGCCTTGGCCTCGGCGAACCGGGACAGATCGAACAGCGCGACGCCCTTCTCGTGGAGCGCGTCACCGCGCGCCGGTGCGAGGTGCAAGGCCGCGTCGATCCGCTCGAGCGCCTCGTCGCTGCGTCCGAGGTCGTTGAGCGCTTGACCCTCGAGGATCGCGAGATCAGCCGCGAGTGGCGCGTTGCGCCGGCGTCGGGCGAGCGCCCGGCGGCTGCCGCGCTGTGCGAGCTCGAGGCCGAGCCGGATCGCGTCGCGACCGCGCTCGCCCTTGCCGTTGATGTAGAAGTCGGAGACCGCGCGCAGCGTCTCCGGGTCGTCGGGATCGAGCGCGAGCGCGAGCGAGTACGCGGTCTGCGCATCGGCGTCGCGACCGAGCGCGGCGAGCGCGGCTCCGCGCAGGTGCTGGGCCTCGACCGAGTCTGGCGCGAGATCGGCGGCCCGATCCGCGCAGGTCCACGCCGCAGAGTAGGCGGCCTGTTCGATCTGCTTCTCGGCTTCATCGAGCAGAGCCGACAACCGGGTGTCGTCGTCCGCGGTGTCCGGAATCTTCGCCGGACACTCCACCACCTGCTCTTCGTGGTGCGGGCGGACCACCGCGCCTTCGACCATGCTGCCGGGTTTCGATGGCACGGGCGCCGCGGTCGCCGCGGCTGCATTCGCGGTCGGCGCGGCACTGGCGGTGCGCTTGTCGGGCGCGGTCGACTGCCCGCCACAAGCGGCGACGACGGCGACCAGCGCGACAGCGATCCGCATCAGCGCAAGGATACCCTCGGTCGGGCTGCCACGCGAAACCTGCTACCCGCTTCAAGCGAAAGGGAGCGTTTTTCCCCGCCGCCGCCACCGTAGCCTCGCCAACCGCGCTCTCGCGCCGCGGCTTGGTGTTACGGTACGAGCGATGACGGCCGGCACCGAGATCTGGCATGTCGTGGAAGCTCGGCGCGACGATGGCGCGCCCACCACGTTCCGCATCCGCGAGCTCGAACCGAACGCGGAGCTCGCGACGATCTTCGTCGCCGAGCTGACTTACCCGACGACCGAGCTGTCGCGGATGCCCTGCGCCGCCGACTACCGCGCCCTCGCCCGCTTCGAAGACGAGTGGTTGCGACCAGCGTGTGCGGCGCTGGGGTGGGTTCCAGTAGGTGTGAAGATCGAAGATGGCTCGTTCTTCATCTACGCCTATGGCTCTGGCGATCCCCGGTCGTTTGCCGAGAAGCTCGGTGGGTTCGGCGCCACCCTCGTGTTCTACGACGACCACGATCCCGACTGGGGCGAGTACGCGACGCTGCGCGAGCTGCTCGAGCAAGCTCAGACGATCGAGCCCGAGCCGCCGCATGCGGCCAAGGCCAAGCCGAAGGCGACGACGCCGATCGCCAAGCCGAAGCCGAAGCCGAAGGTCAAACCGAAGCGAGCCGCAAAGCCGAAACCCAAGGCGAAGGCGAAGCGCAAGGAGTCGCGCTAGGCGTCGGCCCAGGTCGGGCCGTGGCCGACGTCGACCTCGATCGGGACGTCGAGCTTGTAGACGTTCTCCATCTCGTGCTTGATCGCGGCGCTGACCTCGTCGGCGATCCGCGGCGGTGATTCGAACACCAGCTCGTCATGGACGGTGAGCAGCATCTGCACCGGCCAGCGCTCCTTCGCGATCCGCTCGGCGGTGCGCAGCATGGCGAGCTTGATCAGATCGGCGCCCGTGCCTTGCATCGGCGTGTTCTGAGCGACGCGCTCGGCGGCATGGCGTGCCGCCGGGCTCTTCGACATCAAATTCGGGATCGGCCGCCACCTGCCGAGCACCGTGCGAGCCCCGCCCTGCGCGCGCGCGACCGCGACGATGTCATCCATGAACTTGTGGATCGTCGGGAACCGCTGAAAGTACCGCCGCGAGTACTCGGCCGCCTGCGAGCGCGAGACGTCGAGCGCCTTCGCGAGCCCGAAGTCGCTCTGGCCGTAGCTCAGGCCGTAGTTGACCGCCTTGGCGACCCGACGTTGCTCCGGCGTCACCGCTTCGCGCGCGACCCCAAACACCTCGGCGGCGGTCTGGGCGTGAACGTCGACGCGATCGCGAAACGCGCCGGACAACACCGGATCGCCGGACAGGTGGGCCAGGATCCGCAGCTCGATCTGCGAGTAATCGGCCGCGATCAACACGCACCCGGGAGCCGCGACAAACCCGCGGCGGATCCGCGCGCCGAGCTCGCTGCGAATCGGAATGTTCTGGAGGTTCGGATCCTGCGACGAGATCCGGCCGGTCTCGGCGACGACCTGGTTGAACGTCGTGTGGACGCGGCCGGTCTTCGGATAGATCAACGGCGGCAACGCATCGAGATAGGTGCCCTTGAGCTTCGAGATCTCGCGGTGCTCGAGGATCGGGGCGATGATCGGGTGGTCGAGCTGCTCGAGCGTGTCGGCCTCGGTCGACCAGCCGGTCTTCGTGCGGCGCACGCCCTTGGTGTCGAGCCGCAGCTTCTCGAACAACAGCTCGCCGAGCTGTTTCGGCGAGCCGACGTTGAGGTGCATGCCGGCGAGCTCGAAGATCTGGCGCTCGAGCTCGACGAGCTTCGCGCCGACCTCGGTCGACAGCGCCTTGAAGTGCGCGACGTCGATGTGGATGCCGACCCGCTCGACCTGCGCGAGCAGCTTCGCGACCGGGAGCTCGATGTCGCGATAGAGCGGTGCGAGCCCACCGGCGCCGAGTCGTTCCGGCAGCTCGCTCGCGATCGGCAACAGCGCGTTCGCGATCGCGCCCGCCCACGGCGCCGCCCGTTCGACCGCGACCGCTTCGAGGCTGTGCTTGCCGCGCCCGGCGAGCGTCGCGCGCTCTGGCAACAATACGCCGGCGAGCCGCTGCGCGACCGCTTCGCCGGGCTCGGCCTCGGCGGTCGGATCGAGCAAGAATGCCGCGAGCATCGTATCGTCGACGACCCCCGACACCGTGACGCCGATATCCGCGAACGCGCGGATCACCATCTTCGCGTCGTGGCAGACCTTGCCGATCGTCGGATCGCCGAGCACCTGATAGATCGGCGCGAGATCGACGTCGGGTGGCGGCGCGGGCGCCCCGATGTAGCGGTGCGCGAGCGGGATGTACGCCGGCGATCGCCCGGGCACCGAGATCACGATCGCGACCATGCGCGCGCGCTCGGCGCGCTCGGGATCGAGCTCGACCAGGAGGCCGATCTTGTCCGCCGTGCGCACCGAATCGGCGAGCTCGATGATCGCGACCGGGCCGGTGATGATCCGCGTGTCTCGCGCGGCGGCGACGGTCGCGACCTGGGTCGCCTCGGGCGCGGGCACGATCACCACGTCGTCGCCCGGCGGCATCCGGATCTTGACCTTGTCGACGAGCAGCGCGAACTCGAGCTCGGTAAAGAGCTGGAGCAGCTCCTCGAGGTTCCACGAGCCCGCGACGAGATCCTCGAGCTTCGTCGGCAGCGGCACGTTGCGACGGAGCTCGACGAGCTGGCGCGACATCATCACGCGTTGCAGTTGCTCGGGATCGCTGAACGGGTGCTTGACCGCGAGGCGCGGCACCGGCGGATCTGCCGCGATCAGCTGCTCGAGCGTGCCGTAGCGATCGAGCAACGTCGCCGCGGTCTTGTCGCCGACGCCCTTGATGCCGGGGACGTTGTCGCTCGTGTCGCCGACGAGCGCGAGAAAGTCCGGAATCTTTTCCGGCGGCACGCCCATCTTCTTGATGACCTCTTCGCGCGTATACGTCTTCTGGTGCAGCGCATCGATCATCGTGACGCCGTCGCCGATGAGCTGCATCATGTCCTTGTCGGCGGAGTACATGACGACGTCCCAGCCCCGCTGGCGCGCCTCGGTCACGAGCGTCGCGATCACGTCGTCGGCCTCGACCCCGGCCACCGCGATCGTGGGCCAGCCGAGCCCCGCGACGATCTTCGCGAAGTAGTCCATCTGGATCACGAGCTCTTCCGGGGTGTCCTTGCGGTTCGCCTTGTACTGCGCGTACATCTCGGAGCGGAACGTGCGCTTGCCGGACTTGTCGTCGAACACGACCACGATCCGCTCGGGGTGCGTGTCCTCTTCGAGCCGCATCAGCATCCGCGCGAACACGTAGAGCGCGCCGGTCGGCATGCCCTCCGCCGTCGACAACCTGACCTCTTTGCGCTCGCCGCGCGAGACGTTCATCAGTCCGTAGTGCGCGCGAAAGATGTAGCCGTGGCCATCGACGATGTAGAGGCGCTCCGGCACGCCCGCACTCTAGCGTGTAAGATGACGGCATGCACCGGATCGTCGTCGACGCTATGGGTGGCGATCACGCGCCGGACGAGATCGTCGCTGGTGCCGCCGAGGCGTCGCTCGCGTTGCCGGGCTCCGAGATCATCCTCGTCGGCGACGCCGCGGTGCTTGGCCGACTGTTGCCACGGCTGCGCCACGACGGCGCGCGCGTCCGGGTTCACCATGCGCCGAGCTTCGTCGAGATGGACGAAAAGCCATCCGAGGCGCTCGCGGCCAAGCCCGAAGCGTCGATCGCGGTCGCCGCGGACTTGGTGGCGCGCGGCGAAGGCGATGCGCTGGTCTCGGCCGGCAACACCGGCGCGTCGGTGCTCGCGTGCGCGCGGCGCTGGCCGTTGCTCGACGGCGTGCGCCGGGCCGCGCTCGCGGCCGTCTATCCGACCGAGCTCCGCCGCGGCGAGAAAGACGACCCGTTCTCGCTGATCCTCGACGTCGGTGCGACGATCGACGCGACACCCGAGGATCTCGTCGGGTTCGCGGTGATGGGCTCGGCGTATGCGAAGCTCGTGTCGCAAAACCGTCGCCCCCGCGTCGCGCTGCTGTCGAACGGCAGCGAAGCCGGCAAAGGACCGCCCGAGATCGTCGCCGCGCACACCGCGCTCGTCGAGGCGACCGAGCTCAACTTCATCGGCAACATCGAGGGCGTCGACATCCCGCGCGGCGTCGCCGATGTCGTGGTCACGAGCGGGTTCGTCGGCAACGTCGTGCTCAAGATGCTCGAGGGTGTGTCCGAGACGGTCGTCAGGCTCGCGCGCTACGCGCACAAGGAGCGGCTCGCGTGGCGACTCGGGTTGCTCGCGCTGTCGTCTGCGATCGACCAGCTCAAGAGCATCACCGACTGGCAGCAATACGGCGGCGCGCCGCTCTTGGGGTTCGCGCATCCGTTCATCAAGGCGCACGGTCGCTCGAACGCGCGCGCGGTCCAGAACGCGATCAAGGTCGCGCACAAGGCGCTCGCCGGCAACCTCACCGGCAACATCGCGCGCACGATGGCCGAGCTCGATGACCGCGCGAAGCGACGCGCCGCGGGCGAGTAGCGCGATCGCCGGCGAGCTCGGCGCGCCTCAGCCGCCCAGGCCGGTCGGAGCCTACGGCGCCGCCGCGGGTGCGACCGGCGCACTCCCCGGTGGGGTGGTCGACTGATCGGAGCGCGAGCTCAGCCGCCAGTCGTAGTGGTCCCCGCCGAGCAGGTACTGGTAGACCGCGCTCCTGCCGCAGGCGTTGACGCCGATGAGCCAGCCGGTGCCGTCGAGCGGCGTCAGCTTGACCGCGCTCGGATCGCAGCCGAGCTCGAACCCAGCGCGCGTCTGCAGATCCTGCATCGGGAAGCACTGCTCGCCGCCGAGAGGGAACGTGCCGCAGGTCACCATCTTGGTCCGGCCGCAGCCGGCGGCGATATCGGTGTCGCCCGCGAATGGCGACAGCTGGATCTGCGTCGCCGGGCACTTCAAGAACTGCGACGCGGCGTCGATCTTGACCTCGGCGTGCGAGTGAACGCAGCCGACACCGAGCAGCAGCATCGAGATCATGGACGGGATGGTTCGCATGGCGCCCACGGTGGTCGGCGACTGTAACGTCGCTGCGTCGCCGGTGTGAAGCTGTGTGAATCGCGTTAGCGCTATACTGCACCAGATGGTGGCCCGCGGCTTGTTCCGACGATTCTCCGCGCTTCCCGCGAAGCTCGGCGAGCGCATCGGGCTGCTCGAGCCCGAGCTCACGCCCTTGCCCGCTGGCCGACGTCCGCCGCGCCATACGTTCCGCTGGGATCTCGACAAGACCTACCTGCGCACCGAATTCGACTCGCTCAAGGACCTCGCGAGGAGCGCGATCGAGAACGCCGCCGACAAGCAGGCGTTCCCGGGCGCGACCGCGCTGCTCCGCGCGCTGCGCAGCGACGATCACCGGATCTGCATCGTCTCGGGTAGCCCGACCCAGATGCGGCAGGTCCTGATGACGAAGCTCGCGCTCGACGGCGTCGAGTACGACGAGTTCGTGCTCAAGAACAATCTCAAGAACATCCTGCGCGGGCGGTTCCGGTCGATCCGCGCACAGATTCCGTACAAGTTACCGGCGATGCTGAAGTCGCGGATCGTCGCGCCGGCAGAATCCGAGACCCTGTTCGGCGACGACGCGGAGGCCGATGCGATCATCTATTGCCTCTATGCCGACCTCGTCGGGGAGCGCCTCGGCGCATCGGACCTCGAACGCGTGCTCGTGGCGTCGCGCGCGTACGACGACGATGCGCAACACGTCCTCGATCTCGCGCGCTCGGTCCCGAAGGGCGATGCGGTCCGTCGCGTGTTCATTCACCTCGATCGACGGTCGCCGCCACTCGGCTTCCGCCGGTTCGGACCGCGCCTCGTGCCGGTGTTCAATTACTTCCAGACCGCGCTCGTGCTTTACGAGGACAAGGTGCTCAGCGCGCGGCAGGTGATCTTCGTCGCGCTCGAGATGCTCGACTCCGAGCAATACGAGCTCGGTCACCTCGCGACGAGCGTCCAGGACATCATCCGGCGCGGCCGGGTCAAGCGCGACACCGCGCTGCAGCTCGCCGAGGAAGCGAGCGAGGCTGCGCGGTCGGGCGCACTCTCTGGTCGCAACGACCTGCCACCGTTCGAGCGCATCGCCGAAGCCTTTCGCGCCCGCGTGCGCGAGCTCGGCACCACGCCGGTCGAGGTGCCGCACGAGGAGCCGCTCGACTACGTGCGGTTGGTCGACGAGGAACACGAGAATCGCAGAACGCGGCGCAAGCACGGGATGGCCTAGCGATGGCGGAGCGCAGCGCCTCGATCCTGGTCGTCGAAGATGACGCCGCGATGCGCGATCTGTTGAGCGAAGAGCTCGGCGACGCCGGGTTCGAGGTCGAAGCGGTGGCCGGAGCGTCGGCCGGGCTCGAGGCCGCGCGCGCGAATCGCTTCGATCTGATCATCACCGACCTGCGCATGCCGGAGATGGACGGCTTCGATCTGATCCGCGGCGTGATGGCGCTGCCCGAGCCACCGCACGTCGTGATGATCACCGCGTTTGGCTCGATCGAGACCGCGATCCGCGCGGTCAAGCTCGGCGCGTACGACTACATCACCAAGCCGTTCGAGATCGAGGAGCTGCTGCTCGTCGCCGACAAGGCGCTCGGCGAGCGCGCGTTGCGCACGCGGGTCGAACGACTGCAGCGCGAGGTCGAGGAGAACTTCGGCCTCGGCAACATCATCGCGAAGAGCCAGACCATGCGGGACGTCGTGTCGCTCGTCCAGCGCATCGCGGCGTCGAACGCGAGCGTGCTCGTGACCGGCGAGAGCGGCACCGGCAAGGAGCTGATCGCGCGCGCGATCCACTACAACTCGACGCGGCGGGCGGGGCCGTTCGTCGGGGTCAACCTCGCGGCGGTGCCGGAGGGCCTGATCGAGAGCGAGCTGTTCGGCCACAAGCGTGGCGCGTTCACCGACGCGCGCAACGATCGCCCCGGCCTGTTCGTCGAAGCCGACGCCGGTACGATCTTCCTCGACGAGATCGGCGAGCTCGCGCTGCCGCTGCAGGCGAAGCTGTTGCGCGTGCTGCAAGAGCACGAGGTCCGTCCGCTCGGTGCCACGCGCAACACGCGTGTCGACGTCCGCGTCGTCGCGGCGACGAACAAGAACCTCGAGGCGATGCTCGCCGACGGTAGCTTTCGCGAGGATCTCTACTACCGGCTCAACGTGATCCACCTCGATCTGCCGGCGCTGCGCTCGCGGCCCGAGGACATCATCCCGCTCGCCGAGCACCTGTTGATCCAGCTCGGCACGAAGCACAACCCGCCGCGCTCGATGCGGCTGTCACCCGAAGCGCAGCACTTGCTACTCGCCTATCACTGGCCCGGCAACGTGCGCGAGCTGACGAACGTGCTCGAACGCGGCATGGCGCTGTGCCAAGGCGAGCTGATCGCCGATGACGATCTGCCGCCGCACGTCCGCGAGCGTCAGCCCGCCGATTTCTTGGGTGCCGCGGTCGCGCGGCGGATGTCGCTCGCCGAGCTCGAGCGCGAGTTCATCGAAGCCGTGCTCGCCGACGAGGGCGGCAACAAGACCCGCACCGCGCAGCGCCTCGGCCTCGATCGCAAGACGCTGTATCGCAAGCTCGACGAGTACGCGAAGGCCGACGGCACGGATGCGCCGAGTCGGCCGTCGACGGACGGCGCGGGCGACTGACATGAACGATCTGGCGCGATCGCGCCTGACGTTCGCGCTTGCGGTCGCAGGAGCGCTGCCCGCTTGTGGCCGGCTCCGGTTCGACGACCGCGGGGTCCGCGACGGCGCGCTCGGCGGCGATGGCGCGGGTGACTCCGCGCTCGATGCACCGCCGCCGTGCACGTTCGGTGCGTGGAGCGCCCCCGTCCACGAGACGACGGTCAGCGCGGTCGGTTCGCTCGATTCGGGCCCGTCGATGTCGGGAGACGGCCTGTCGCTGGCGTTCGCGTCCGATCGAGAGGATGGCTCCAATCTGCGGATCTACCTCAGCGAACGGGCGACGACCGCGGACGCGTGGCCAGCGCCCACGGTGGTCTCGATCGGCGGCACCGAGGTGCTCGGCGACGACCCGCAGATCACCGATGACGGCTTGACGCTGATGTGGACGACTGAGGGCAGTGTCGTGATCGCCACCTCGTCGCGCCCGGCGCGCGGCGGCGCCTGGGCGGCTTATCACACGTTGCTCGGCGACGGTGTGCTCTACACGAGCGCGCAGGCGCCGAGCCTGTCGGCCGACGGCCGGTCGCTGTACTTCACGGCGACGACGCGAGCGACCGGCCTGCTCGACATGTACGTCACCACCAGGCTTTCGACCTCGGATGGCTTTCCGAACGCGAGCGCGGTGCCCGGCGTCGATCCGGCGATCCAGGCGGAGTTCGGCTCGGTCGCGGTCGGCGGGCTCGACCTCGTCTACCAGGAGGAGGCGAGCTACGAGATCTACGAGGCGACTCGGCTCACTACGACCGATCCGTTCGGTAGCGCGATCGTGCCCGCCGTGTTCGCGGGTGATCAGACCGCGGTGGATCCCGACCTGTCGAGCGACGGCACGACGCTGTGGTACGGCTCGACGATCACGAGCAGCGACTACGACCTCTACGAGTCGACGCGACCCTGCACGTGATCGCGCAGCCGGCGCAGTCCGAGCTCGGTCTTCGCGTCGCACAGCTCGCCGCTCACGCACGCGGCGATCGCGGCATCGATCGCGATCCATCGCGTCGTCGCGCCCTCCTCCATTGGCGAGCCGTCGCCGGCGGGCTCGCGCTGCGCGCTCGGATCGACCTCGACCGCGGCGAAGTACAGCTTCTCGACCATCGCGGGCGACGGCAACGCGCCGGCGCCGAGCAGCTCGATCGCGCCCGGATCGACGGCGAAGCCCGCTTCTTCGAGCACCTCGGCGGCCGCTCGCTCGCGCAGCCCCTCGACGCCGCGGTCACCGACCTCGACGATGCCGGCGACGAGCTCGGTCAACATGAGCCGCGGCGCTGGCTCGGCAAGCGGTGCGCGCTTCGGATCGCGAGCGAGCGCGATCGCGGGCCGCAAGCCATCGCGGAGGAGCACGCGCAGCTCGCCGCCGACGTTCGTGTAGACCGCGACGACGACCGCGTCTTGGCCATAGGGCCGCACGATCGCGTCGCAGATGTACGGCTCGGACATCGAGCCGTCGCCGCGGCGATTGCGCAGGTGCAAGCGCCGGATCGCGAGGAACCCGCCTTCGCCGATCTGCTCGTCGTTCTCGACGATCAGCCCAACGACCGGGATCACGGAGCCGGCGCGGGCGCGGGCGCGGCCGACCCGGTCGACGGCGGCGGCGCGGCGCTGCCCGGCGCGGCACCAGGTGCGGCCGGCGGCGCGGCGGTGGTCGGCACGTTCGCCACCTCGTATTGCTTGAGCGCGTCGTGGATGTTCGACGCCAGGGCATCGACCTTCTCGCCGACGTACCCGGGCAAGCTCGGATCATCCGGCGTCAGCTGATCGGGGTTCGGGCGGCCGGCGATGTAGCGCAACAACACCGGCGTGACCTGAACGACCCACGAGTCGCCATCGGGCAGCAGCTTCGCGACCAGCACGATGTTGAGGCTGCGGTCCGGAAGGTCCCGCGTGTCGCGCTCGGACGCGGCGAGCCCCTCGGGCGTGTACCACCGGCCCGTGGTCTGCATCCCGAGCGTCGTCTCGTCCGACTTGTCGAGCTTGTACTTGTCCTCGACCGCGCCGCGCATCGCGTTGTAGATCGCGAGCTTGTCGCCGCGATAGTGCGCCGCCTTGACGGCCTTGAGCTGGGTCGACGAAGGCCCGCACGCGCCGAGCGCGAGGGCGACCAGCGCGGCGAGACGAAACACGTTCGGGTTACGCATCGGCGATTCGTACAACGCTTCCGCCCCGCGAATCCAGCGCACGGGAGCGTTTCGCCCGGCGATCACGTACCGGGAGCTGCGCCCGGCGGACCGGCAACGAACTGTTTCGCGTTCGCGTAGATCTCGAGCGCGAGCGTATCGGCGCGGCCGAGCACGAACGGCGGCAGGTACGGATCGTCAGGCTTGAGCTCGCGTGGCTGCGGGCTGCCGCTCACGACTTGCAGCGTCCGCGGCGTGACGACGACCGAGAAGCCGATATCGGCAGGTACGACGTGGACGATCAGCGTGACCTGGACGCTGCCGCCGCGGACCTGCGTCCAGCCGTCAGCACCCTCCGATTCGAGATCGCCGGTCGAGCTGTAGAATCGCGGGATCGTCGCGAACATCAGCTGGTCCTCGTTCACCTCGCCGACCTTGTATTCGAGCTTCGCGGTCTCGATCGCGAGCTGGAGCAGCTGCTTCGGATCCGCGGTGTAACGCGCGGTCTTCGCGGTCCTCAGCTCGGCGTTCGAAGGACCACATCCGGCGATCGCGAGCGCACCCGCCACGCCGACCACGACCCAAAAGCGCTTCATAGGCCGATCGTACGGCGGCCACGCGAGCGCGTCTACCCCACGTGGTAGCGTCGCCGAATGCGAGCGCTGATCACGGGCGCGTCGAGCGGCATCGGGGCCGCGATCGCGCGCGAGCTGGCTACCCGCGGGATCGATGTCGTGCTCACCGCCCGGTCGCGCGACGCGCTCGATCGCGTCGCGGCGGAGTGCACCGCGCTCGGCGTCAAGGCCGAGGTCGTCGTCGGCGATCTCGGCACACCCGGCGCCGTGGCGACGCTGTGGCATGCGGCGCGCGCGAGCGGCGAGCTCGACATCGTCGTCAACAACGCGGGGTTTGGCTATTTTCGCCCGTTCGCCGATATCGACTGGGCGCGTGACGCCGAGCTGCTGCAGCTCGATATCGTGGCGCTGGTCGAGCTGTCGAAGGCGTTCGTCCGCGACGGCGAGCGCGGCTACCTGCTCAACATCGCGTCGACCGCCGCGTATCAGTCGGTACCGAACATGGCGGTGTACTCGGCGGCGAAGGCGTTCGTGCGCAACTTCACCGAAGGCGTGCACGACGAGTTGCAGGGCAGCGCGAAGTCGGCGACGTGCGTGTGTCCCGGCGGGACGACGACCGCGTTCCACGCGATGGCCGGCGCGGGCAACTATAGCTGGCTCGCGAATCGTTCGATGCTGACCGCCGAGCACGTCGCCGCGATCGCGGTGCGCGCGATGTTGCGGAAGAAGCGCACCGTGATCTCCGGGTTCCTGAACAAGCTGTCGTGCTTCGGCGTGCGGTTCTTGCCGCGCTGGCTCGCGTCGTGGATGAGCCGGCGCGTGCTCGGCAAGCCGCGCGCCGGCGCGTTACCACCGAGGGCCGTCGCATGACCACCGAACCACTCAACGCACGGCATTGGCGCGACGATCAGCGCGGCGTCTACGAGGTCTGGTACCTGACGTGGAACCATCCCGACGGCACCGGCTACTGGCTGCGCTACACCACCGACGCGCCGTCGGACGGCGAGCCCGCGATCGCCGAGCTGTGGTTCGCGCGGTTCGATCCGGCGCGGCCCGAGCGCACGTTCGGTGTCCATCGCAGATTCGACGCGATCGAGCTCGTGTCCGAGAAGTCTCCGTTCGAGCTCGCGATCGGCGCGAGCCGGCTCGGCCACGACCGGGCGATCGGCGAGCTGTCGGGCGACGGCCACGACATTCGCTGGGACCTGCGCTGGGACCCGGCGGTGCGCGAGCTGCGCCAGTTGCCGGACGTCATGTACGCGCGCGGCGGCCTCGGCGAGACCACGGTCTTATCGCCAAACCCTCGGGTGTCGATGTCCGGTCGGCTCGAGATCGACGGCGAGGTGCTCGACTTCCATCGCGCGGTGCTCGGCCAGACCCACCTGTGGGGCAAGAAGCACGCGCTGAGCTGGACGTGGGCGCGCTGCGCCGAGCTCGCGGGCGCTCCCGACGGCGTGATCGAGCTACTCGGCGTCAAGCTCCAGCGCCGCGGCGTCACGCTGCCGACGCTCGTCGTCGCGACGCTCGATCTCGACGGCGAGCGCCATCACTTCAATCAGTTTCGCCACACGCTCGGCAACCGCGGCACGTGGCGGACCGGCCGCAGCGAATTTACGCTGAAGAACGCGACCACCAAGGTCGAGGGTGAATTCGTGTGCTCGCACCATCAGCTCGTCGAAGCGCCGTATGTCGATCCGGATGGCACGCGCGTCTACTGCGCGAACACCGAGATCGGCGACGCGCGCCTCGTGATCTCGAAGCGAGCCGGCCTCGGCTGGCGCGAGGCCCGCAGGCTCGAGTCCCTCGGCCGCGCGCACTTCGAGACCGGCGGACGCGAGCGCGATCGCGCGGTGGTTCACGAGCACGTCTTGGTCCGATCGGTGTAGGCTGCGCCGGCGATGGCTCTCAAGAAAACCCCGCTATGGACCGCGCACCGCGAGCTCGGCGCGAAGCTGATCGACTTCGGCGGCTGGGACATGCCGGTGTCGTATCCATCGGGGACGATCAAGGAGCACCGCGCCGTGCGCGAGGCGGTCGGCCTGTTCGATGTCAGCCACATGGGCGAGGCGTATCTGCGCGGTCCCGGCGCGCGGGCGTTCGCCGATCGCATCGCGACGAACGCGGTCGCGTCCGCGCCGGTCGGCAAGGCGGTCTACACGCTGCTGTGTCATCCGAGCGGTGGCGTCGTCGACGATTGCATCTTCTACAAGCGCAGCGACGACGAGTTCTTCGTGATCGTCAACGCGTCGAACACCGCGAAGGATCTCGAGTGGTTCCGCGATCACGCGTCGACCGAGTGCGACGTCGAGGACGTGTCGGATCGCACCGGCCTCATCGCGGTGCAAGGCCCGAAGGCGGTCGCGATGGTCGATCGGCTCGCCGGCGGCAACCTCGCACAGCTGCCGAGCTTCACGTTCACCGATGCGTCCGTCGCCGGCGTCGCGTGTATGGTCGCGCGCACCGGCTACACCGGCGAGGACGGCTTCGAGCTCGCGTGCCCCGCCGACCAAGCCGCGAAGCTGTGGTCCGCGCTGCTCGAGGCAGCGACGCCACTCGGTGGCCTGCCGATCGGCTTGGGCGCGCGCGACACGCTGCGCCTCGAGGCCAAGCTGCCGCTCTACGGCAACGACCTCGACGACGATCACACCCCGCTGGAAGCGGCCCTGGGCTGGGCGGTCAAGCTCGACGGCCGCGACTTCATCGGCGCCGAGCCGCTGCGCGCGCAAAAGTCGAATGGTCTGACCCGCCAGCTCGTCGGCTTCACGATCGCGGAGGACCGGCGCGCGATCGCGCGCCACGGCTACAGCGTGGTCGACCGCAGCCTCGGAGCGGGCGAGCTCGCCACGATCGGCGACGTCACGAGCGGTGGCCCCGGCATCACGGTCGGCGGCGCGATCGGCCTCGCCTACGTGCCCGTCGATCGCGCGAAGGCGGGCACGCAGCTCACGATCGATTGCCGCGGCAAAGATGTCCCCGCGACCGTCGTGTCCGGAAAGTTCTACAAGCGACCGCAGTAGGTGACCATGACGACCTTCCCCGCCGATCTCCGCTACACCAACGACCACGAATGGCTGCGCCCGCAAGGCGCGAGCTGGCGCGTGGGCATCACCCAGTTCGCAGTCGATCAGCTCGGCGACATCACGCTCGTCGATCTACCGAAGCCCGGTGACCTCGTCACGAAGGGCCAGCGGTTCGGCACGATCGAGAGCGTCAAGAGCGTCTCGGATCTGTACGCTCCGGTGTCGGGCCGGGTCGCGGCGGTCAACCCCGCGCTCAAGGACTCGCCGGAGCTCGTCAACAACGAGCCGTACGGCGGCGGCTGGATGATCGATCTCGAGCCGACCGAGAAGTCGGAGACCGACGAGCTGCTTTCGCCCGACGCGTATTCGAAGCACGTCGCCGCTCAATAGGGTGCGCCGCCGCGTCAGCGGCGCACCTTCACCGCGCCCCGCGCATCTCGTGCGTATGTCCTTGCTCGCGTTCTCTAGCGCACGCGCTCGAAGCTCCGGCGCACTGGATCCGCAGCTCCGCCGAGTAGTCCGGCGAGCGAAACCGGTCGTACGCGGCGAGCGCCGCATCGGCTTCGCTGCGATGCAACCCGGCGAGCGCGGTCGCCTGGCTGCGCAGCAGATCCGGATCGCGCGGCGAGAGCTCGAGCCCGGTCGTGGCCGCCGCGAGCGCGCCGGTGTCGTCGGCGACCGAGCCGAGGCAGCGCGCGAGCAGCTTCCACGCGGTGCTGTTGCCCGGCGCCTTCGCCGCGACCGCGCGCGACGGGGCGACCGCGTCGCCCCAACGCCAGACTCGCATCAGCGCGTCGGCTGCCACCGCATCGAGCACCGCGGGCCCCGGCTTCGGCAACAGCTCGCGCGCCCGGCCGACGAGCGCGAGCGCGTCATCCACCCTGCCTTGCTTGGCCGCGACCTCGGCGAGCTGCACCAGGATCATCGCGCGCGGCTTGTCCGCCGGCGCGATCGCGAGCGCGGCCTCGAGCACGGTGCGGGCCTCGTCGAGTCGTTCGCTCACGGTCGCGACCAGCGCCATGCCGTGCTCGTACTCGCGCTCCCAGGCAGGACGTGCGGTCGAGATCGCGGCGCCAGCGCCGAGCTCGATCCGAGTCTGGGCGATCAACGTGATCGGCTGCGGTTTGCACGGATCGAGCACGACATCGCGCGCTCCGCGAGCGCCGGCGATGAACGCCTTGCCCGCCGGGGTCTTCGATTCGGTGCAGACCGTCGCCTGCATCCGCAGCGTGCGACTGCGGTGGCGCAGGCGCGCCGATGCGACCAGCGGCAGCTGCGCCGCGGTCAGCGACTTCGGCACGGTGAACGCGTAGCGCACGACTTGAGCCTCGCGCGCCGCGAGCGTCTGGGTCGCGATCTGGGTCCGGAACTCGGCGAGCTGATGCTGGTCGAGCTGCTCGCCCTTGTCGTCGACGACGAGCGTGCGCAGGACGTGGGCGTCATCGTCTGCCGGGTCGCGCTCGTGATCGAGCCCGGAGCTCGCGACCAGCGCGCCGGCGTGATCGCGAACCTCGACTTCGATCCAGGTGTCCTGGATGTCGAGCACGCCGCCCGGGAAGCGGTGGCCGACGAGCAGATTGCGCACGACGACATCGAGCTCGATCCGTGCCCCGGCGACGACGGGCGCACCATCGGCCGGCAGGTGCCAGATCTTCTGGCCGTTGCCGCCATCGAGCCGGGCGCCCGCGATATCGATCGAGGCCGCGCCCTCGAGCTTGGCTTGCATCCGCCGGACCTGCGCGGTGTCGCCACGCATCGCCGCCATCCAGGTGTGGCCGCCCATGAAGCGATGCGACGCGATCGTGCCGTCCTTCGCGCCATACTCGTCCTTCGACGCCGCCTCGCGCTCCATGTGGCAGTCGATGCACGTCTTCGACGTCACCTGATCGACGCGCGCCATGCCGTTCCCGGTCCACGCCGAGTTGCGCCACGCGCCCGGCTCGTCGATGCCGGTCAGGTGCACGGGCAGGCCCATGTCCGGCGACAAGAATCCGCGATGACAGCCGACACACAGCTCGGGGCCGAGCGCCTTCACCGAGACTTGCGCCTTGTGCTTCGCGATCGACGCGGCATCGCCGAGCACCGGCTGGACGAGCGGCACGCGCGACCACGTGTAGCTGCCGTTGCCGTCCTTGCTGACCGCTTCGATGCCGTGGCACAGCCGACAAGTCACGCCGGAGTGCGCCCGCAGATCCGCCGCGGGAATCGCCGCCGAGCCGGTCAGCAAGCCGTCGACCATCAGCGGCATGTCATGGCAGCCGCCGCAGTGCTGGCTCACGGCCTTGCCCATTTGCTTGCGCGCGAGCTCGACGTTGACCCGGTAGATCGGATTGCCGAACGACGCGAACGAGTGCGCGCTCGTCGCCCACTGTGCCGCGGCGTCGGGGTGACAGCTCGAACAGCTGTCGACATCCGCCAGCATCGTGCCATCGCTGATCCCGCTGGTGTTGTTCGCACCGTCGATCGTGACCAGGCTCGGGCCGAACACGCCCGGGCGGCGCGGCATCCGCGGTGCAACGACCGCGATCTTGCCGGTCTTGGCGTCGTGCGGTCGCGCGACCTCGTCGGGGCCGCCGCACGCCGCAGTCGCGGCAACGAGCACGAGGAAGACGGCGCGGGCGGTCATGGCGATGCGGACGGTGCCATGAACGGCACGCGGATCTGCGGCGCATGGCGCGCCTTCTTGAACCCGATTTCCCATAGATCGCGGCCGATCATCGCGGCGAGCGGCAGCTTACCGCGTGGTGCGAACGCGAGGTTGCTCGCGGCGATCGTGGAGTCGTCCTCGCCGTTCGGCGGCCCGCCCCAGATGTTGCGCTCCGGCCGGGTGCACGCGATCGGCCCCGACCAGTGATGGCGAATCGCGTAGCGCGCTTGAAAGTAGTTCTCCTGCGACGGCACCGCGCCGTACTCGATCCCCGCGCGACTCCATTCCTCTCGGCCGCCGGTGATCGCCGGTGCCTCTTTGAAGCGTAGATCATCTTTCATCTCGCCCTTGCTGTAGCGGGCGTGCAGCCGCGTCATCACGAACGTGCCGGCCGCGATCTTGCCGCCGACGAGATCCGCGCCGAGCTCGGTGAGATCCTTCGGCGTGACATCGAGCGCGGGACACGGGTCGCAGTGATAGCTCGGCTTCGCCGTCCACGCATATTCGGTGACGATCGCACCGGGGTTCGCCGCGATCGTCTCGTCGAACAGGGCCGCGTAGAACTCGCCGAAGCGCGAGCGCACGTCGGACCGGACGTCGAAGTTCGTCGGGATCACGACGTTCTTGTAGTTCGCGACCTCGTAGCGCTTGTCGGCCGAGATGATGTTGACGATCAGGTCTTGTTTGCCCGCGGCGTTCGCCATGCCGAGTCGGATCGGCAGCGTGAAGTCATCGCTGTCGTAATCGAAGCGCAGCGGCGACAGCGCGGCGTGGCCGTCCTCCATGACGACCTTCGCCGGATCGACCTTCGCGACGAAGAACTTCGAGCCGCCTTCGATGTACGGCCGGAGCAGCGGCTCCGCCCCAGGCGGAATCTTGAAATGGTTCGCGGTCAGCCAGTCCTGCAGCGCGGTCGCTTCGGTCGCCGACAGCACGACGATCTGATACTCGGCGACGTTGAACTTCGCCTCGACCGTGACCTTGCCCATCTTGCCTTCGTCGAGCCCGAAGCCGCCCGCGCCCGTGCCGTAGCCCATGCCGACGCCGCGCAGCATGCCTTCTTCGCGCTGGCGCTCGCACGGGTCTTGCTCCCAGTACTCGACGAGCCGCGGCGACCCGAGCGACTCGACGTGCTCGAACACTTCCTTATGCAGCGTCTTGACGTCTTTCGCGTGCAACACGACCGGCACCGGCACGACCATCGCAAAGTCCTCGAGCGGTCCGCGATAGTCGTTCTGCATCGCGAGCACGGTGCGCGTGCCCTCGCGCATCAACACGACCTGAGTCGCGTCGTTGACCATCTTCTGGCCCGAGCCGCTGACGTAAAACCCACAGAATGCATGGGCGGCGCCGGTCGTGGCGACCAGGCCGAGCGCGGCGGAACCGAGGACGAGGGCGAGCTTGGACATCGACGCTTCCTTTGTATGAACGCAGGGCGCACCCGCACGATCTACGCCGTCATGCTCGGTTAGCGGCCGAGATCATTGCCGGTTCGTCGTGCGACGGCGTCGGCGCCGCCGCATGGCGGTGCGGTCAGTTCGACGGTGAGGCCTGCCGGCGCCGTCAGCGCCGCCGAATGGCGGTGCGGTTACTACGACGCCGCACACCGAGCGCGGTTCCCGCGATCAACAGCAGCGTCACCACGCCGCTCGCGTCGCCGCTACCGTGACAGCCGCAACCGGACCGCAACGGAAGCGCGGCGGACGGAGCCGGCGCGGTCACTCGAAGGCCGAGCTGCGGCAGGTCATGCACGACCGCGGTCTCGAGCTTGACCGCATCGCGCGGCGCGAACGCGACCCCGAGCGCGGCGATCGGCGTCGTGTCGCGACCGGCGAGTTGATCCGCGACGTCGGCGGGCGGTCCACCCCAGCGCCCGCGCTGCGGGCTCGTGCACGCGAGCGGGCCGGTCCACGCGTGGCGGATCGCGTAGCGCGCCTGAAAGTTGTTGTAGTCCGACGCCGCGAAGCCGGTCTTCATCTCGTTGAACCGCTGGTCGTGCTCGCGGCCGCCTTCGATCGGCGGCGCGCGCTCGAACACGAGGTCGGCGGTGATCTCGGGGCCGTAGCGCGCGTGCAGCCGGGTCAACACGAAGTCTTCGTTCTGGTACGCGCTCGGCAGTTGCGGCGTGCCGCCGAGCACGTCGGCGCCGAGCGTCTGAAAGTCGCTGTCGGTGAGCACCGGGCCCGGACACGGATCGCAGTTGCCGGCTTGCCACGAGTATTCGGTGACGACCGCGTGCGGATCGTGCTCGACCGTGCGATCGAACAGCGCCGCGTAGAACGCCGCGAAGTGATCCTTGACGACCGGCTTGACGTCGAGGTTCGTCGGGATCGCGACGTTCGGATAGTTCGCGACGCGATAGCGCTGGTTCGGCGCGAGGATGTTGACGATCAGATCCTGGGTGCCGCTCGAGCTCGCGAGCCCGAGCCGGATCGGCAGCGAGAACTCTTCGCTGTCGTAGTGAAAGCGCAACGGCGACAGCGCCGCGCGCCCGTGCTCGAACTTGACCTTGTTCGGATCGACCTTCGCGACGAAGAACTTCGAGCCCGCCTCGACGTACGGCCGGAGCAACGGCTCGGCGCCCGCGGGGATCTGGTAGTGGTTCGCGCGCAACCAGTCGGCGAGCCCGGTCGCCTCCTTCGCCGACAGGATCACGATCTGGTATTCGCCTACCGTGAACCGCGCCTCGACCTTGACCGCCGCGCTGTTCTCGCTGGTCGCGACCATCGCCTGCGAGGTCACCGCCATCCCCGAGCCATAGGCGATCCCGTCGCCGGGCTCGTCGCGCGCACACGGATCCTGCTCCCAGTACTCGACGAGCCGCGGCGCGCCCATCAGCTCGACGTGATCGAACACGTCTTTCGGCAGCGTCCTGACGTCGCCCTCGTGCAGCACGACCGGCACCGGGACGACGAGCGCGAATGCCTCGGGCGGCCCCTTGTAGTTGTTCTGCATCGACAGCACGGTCCGCGTGCCCTCGCGCATCAACACGACCTGGGTCGCGTCGTTGTACATGTGCTGATCCGAGCCGGCGACGTAGAACCCGCAGAACGCGTCGGCCTTGGCTGAAATCGTCACGAGCGCGGCGAATGTCGCGACGGCGAGTGTGGTCCTCATGTGCGGCCTTGGACCGCACGACCGCGCGCGATCTTGGCTCGTTCTTGGCGCGCCCTACGGGCAGGCGTAGAGCTGGAGCCACGACTCGAGCCGCTCGACCGCCGCGCCGCACTCGGCGCCGACGAGCTCGGCCGACGCCGCATCGTCGGTCTGCGCCCCGGTGAGCTGAAACGCGACGTCGTGGGCCGCGGTGCGCACCGCCGACGGCAACGCGGTGCATTGCTGCGCCCGCCCCGCGACCTGATGCAGCTTGCGACATTGCGGGCTGGTCGTCGGAGCCAGCACCGGCGCGCAGCCCGTGCGTTGCAGCTCGGCCTCGACCTTGGCCGCGCGCGAGTCGCATTGGGCCGCGACCTTGGTCAGCGCGTCGCCGCGCGCCGCGGACCACGCGGCGCGTTGGTTGACGAGCTTGGCCGGCGCCTCGAGCGGGGCGTGGGTCGCGAGCTTCGTGCAGCGCGCTTCGATCCGCGCCCAGCCGACGAGCCGATCGCACGCGGCGATCCCGGTCGTCTCGCGGGTCAGCGCCGCGCGCACGGTGCAGCCCGAGTCGTAATCGATCGCGAGCTCCACCGCGTTCGGCTTGCTCTGCGTCACGTGGACCGCGATATCGCCGTCTTGCGCCGACATCCCCGCATCGCCCTCGACCAACGACAACGCGCGCAGCGCCCCGCCCGCGGGCGCGAGATCGAGCGCGAGCGCGCCGTCGACCGCATCGATCGCGAGCGTCGCCGTGGGGTGCCCGGCCGCGGCGCAGCTCCCCCAGCGCAGCTTGCCCTGCCAATCGCCGACCCAATCACTCCACTTCGGCGGGGCGGCGGACGCCGTACCCACGAGCAGCACGAGCCCTGCGAGCGCGATTCGCATCACCGCAGTGTGCCACGCTCGGGCAGCGTCGCCTACTCGTCAGCTTCGATCGGCGTGCGCTGCTTGCCGCGCGACGTCACGAGAAACACCCCGGTGCCGACCGCGAGCACGCCCGCGATCTCGGCACTGAGCCTCGGATCTCCGGAAACGCCGAAAATCACGGTCCACACCGACAGCGCGATGAACAGCAGCGGCGTGATCGGGTAGCCCGGCATTCGAAACGCCCCCACCTGAGCGCGGCGGCGGAACACGAACAGCGCACCGACCGTGAGTGCCGCGAACGCTGCGAGGGTGAAGCCCACGAGTCGGATCAGCGCGTCTGGATCGCTGAAGATCGCGAACCCGATCGCGAGCACGCACTGGACGACGACCGCGACGACCGGCACGCCCCGCTTCGAGTAGTACGCCAGCGGCTTGGGCAGCGCGTGATCCGCGGCCATCGTCGCGTAGACCCGCGGCCCCGCCATCATCATCGCGCTGACCGCCGACATCAGCGCGATCGCGATCACCGAGCTCAGCAGATCGCCAGCTTCGGGACCGAACAACGCGCGCGACGCGATCGCGCCGACCGGTTGATGGACGGGATCGACCGCCATCGCATCCGGCGTCACCGCGTAGAGGAACACCAGGTTGACCAGGATGTAGAGTACCATCACGCTGACGGTGCCGAGCAACAGCGCACGAGGCAGCGTGCGTTGCGGGTGTTCGATCTCGCCCGCGATGTACGCGGCGGCGTTCCAACCGGAGTACGCGAAGCTGACGTACATCAGCGCCGTCGCGTAGTTCGCGGCGCCGGCACGCGTGCCGAGCTGGGTCAGGCCATCGCCGCGGGAGGCGAAGTGACTCCAGTCGCCGTTGCCGGTCGAGAACCCGGCGACGATGAACACGACGATCACGAGCACCTTGATGATCGTGAAGTACGTCTGGACGCGACCGCCGAGCTTCGTATCGAACGCGTGCAGCGCGGTCATCGCCAGGATCAAGCCGCACGCGAGGAGCTTCATCGCGGCCCCGCCGGCGACCGCAGGCCACAACACGCCGAGGTACGACGCGAACAACAGCGCCGCCGCCGCGATCGGCGCCGAGAACCCGATGATCAGCGAGACCCAGCCGCTCATGAACCCGACGGCCGGGTGATAGGCCTCGCGCAAGTAGACGTACTCGCCACCGGCGTGCGGCATGAGCGAGCCGAGCTCGGCGTAGGCCGCGGCGCCGCACAGCGCGATCACGCCGCCGACGACCCACGTCGACATCATCGTCAACGGATCTTTGAACGAGTACGCCGCTTGGAACCCGGCGCTCGTGAACACGCCGGAGCCGATCATGTTCGCGATGACGATCGACGCCGCGATCGCCACGCCGAGCTGGCGTTTAGGCGGGGTCACGCCCGGTTACCGCATGCTGCGATCGAGAAACGCGAGGGCGTCGCGCCAACAACGGCGCGCAGACGGCTCCCACACGAGCGCGTGAAACGCATGAATCCCGCCGGGGTAATAACGCGCTTCGCACGGGACGTTGAGCGTCGCGAGCGCCTTTTCGAGCCGGCGGGTATCGTCGAGCAGCGGATCGCGCGTGCCGACCGGCGCGAAGAACGGCGGCAGTGGGCGGGCGAACGCCGGATCGCCACCTGCGGCGACGGTGTCGGCCGCGCGCTCGAGCAGCCGGAGCGGATCGGCGAGCTCGGTGGCCTGACCCGGCGCGACGCCATGCAGGTAAGACGCCGACGCGTCCCGGATCATTTCATCGACCAGCTTCGGCAGGCGGCGGCGCTGGCCGAACCGCTCCGGCCGCGAGACTTCGAGCATGCCGCAGAACGGCATCACCGCGCGCGGCACCATCCCGGTCGCTCGCACCGCCCTGGCCCACGGCTCGGGGCGATCGAGGCAGCTCGCGAGCGCGAGCGACGTGATCAGGTTCGCACCGGCGGACTCGCCGGCGACCGCGACGCGATCGGGATCGCCGCCGAGCTCGACGACGCGCTCGGCGAGCCAGGTGTAGGCGCGGCACGTATCTTCGATCGCGGCGGGATAGGGATGCTTCGGCGCGAGCCGATAGCTGATGTTGATCACGAGGTAACCGAACCGCGCGAACACCAGGCCCATCAGCCAGTGCGTGTCCTTCGATAACAAGTGAAACGCGCCGCCGTGGACGTAGAGCACCACCGGCCACGGCCCGGGGCGATGGACCGGGCGATAGATGTCGAGCTGGTGAAACTCGGGATCGGGCCCGTACTGGATATCGGACACGACCTCGACGCCGTGACGGCGCGGCGAGGCCGCCGGATGCAACCGACCGGTCGCGGCGAGCGACTCGAAGAACGCCGATGCGGCAAAGCTGCGAGCGCGCCGCCACAGCGTGTCGCGGTAACGCTTCGTCGCCGGCGGGCGAGCCGTAGCTTCGGGCTCGATGGAACGGGCTAACGATCGCTTGTCCTCGAGGCTCAAGGGCTTGCGAGCAATGTTACCTTGACCGTGCGGCGGCGTCCTTGATTCTCGACCATGACGTCGACGGTGTCGCCGACCTTGTGAGCGTCGAGGGCTTTGTAGAGGTCGGCGAGCCGGTGGATCTCGCCGCCGTCGAGCCCGACGATGATATCGCCGAGCTGCGTGCCGCCGGTCCCCGCGGCGGTGACGCCCGTGAGCCCGGCCTTGTCGGCGCCGCCGCCCGGCATGACCGAGCGGATGATCACGCCATCGATGCGATACTGGAGCGCGATGTGATCCTGCAGCGTCTCGACGCCGAGCACCGGGCGGGTGATCTTGCCCGACGTGATCAGCTGCGGGACGATCGAGTTGATCGTATCGACCGGCACCGCGAAGCCGATGCCGGCGTTCGCGCCCGACGGCGAATAGATCGCGGTGTTGATCCCGATCAGGCGCCCCGAGCTATCGAGCAGCGGGCCACCCGAGTTGCCGGGGTTGATCGACGCGTCGGTCTGGATCACGCCGGTGATCGGACGCTGGGTCACGCTCTTGATCTCGCGGCCGAGGCCGGAGATCACGCCGGTGGTCAGCGTCTGATCGAGCCCGAACGGATTGCCGATCGCGAGCACCTTCTGGCCGACCCTCAGGTTCGCCGATTGGCCGACTGGAATCGGCAACAGCTTCGCGGCGGGCGCGTCGATGTGGAGCACCGCGAGATCTTTGTTCGGCTCGACGCCGACGACCGTCGCCGGGTACGTGTTGCCGTCGTTGAGCGTGACCGAGGCGCGATCCGCGTCTTGCACGACGTGGAAGTTCGTGACGATGTGACCGTCGCTGTCCCACACGAAGCCGGAGCCGACGCCCTGCGGGATCTCGGTCTCGTCGAGCGACATGTCGCGCCGCACCGCTAGGTTCGTGACGTGGACGACCGAGCGCGAGAACTTGCCGAACACGTCGATCGTCGCCTGCTCGTCGGCGCCGAGCTTGTCGTCAGGGCGTTGCGCGATCGGCCGCGGCTCGGCGTTGATCACGTGTTGCGTCTGCTTGCGCTGCTGGATCACGGTGAACACCAGCGCGCCGGCGACCAGGAGCAGCAAGACCGCGAGGACCTTCGTCATCAAGCCGGAGTCGGTGCGGTATGGAGGCGAAGGCTCGCGCGTCACGGGATAGAACGATTGTGACATGGCGGGTTGCGATCGGGAACCGCCCTAGGCGGCCGACGAATTCCCGGACCGTGTACGAGAACGTGGCACGTACACGTCCACGATCTCCGGAATTAGTGATGCGCTGCCAGGAAGTGCTCGGCCTCGAGCGCGGCCATGCAGCCCGAGCCGGCGGCGGTGATCGCCTGGCGATACTTCTTGTCCTGAACATCACCGGCCGCGAACACGCCCGGTACCGAGGTCTGGGTCGTGCCCGGGGTGGTCACGACGTAGCCCTGGTCGTCGCAGGCGAGCTGGCCGCCGAGGAACGCGGTGTTCGGCACGTGCCCGATCGCGAAGAACAAGCCGGCCGCGGGGATCGTCCGCTCGGTCTTGGCCTTGAGATCCTCGACGCGCACCGTCTCGACCGCGTGGCCGCCTTCGACGACGACGACCCGATGCGACAGGAGCATCTCGATCTTCGGGTTGTCCTTCGCGCGTTGCTGCATGATCGCGGAGGCTCGCAGCTCGTCGCGGCGGTGCACGATGTAGACCTTCGACGCGAACTTCGTCAGGAAGCTCGCTTCTTCCATCGCCGAATCGCCACCGCCGATCACGAACAGCGCGCTGATTGCGAAACATCGGCAGCGCGCCGTCGCACACCGCGCACGCCGAAACGCCCTTTTGCCAGAGCTCGCCGTCGCGCGTCCCCGGGACGTCGTCGCGCTTCGCGGTCGCACCGGTCGCGATGATCAGCGCGCGCGCCTCGCCCTCTTGTTCGTCGGTCTTGTAGCGAAACGGCCGGCGCGACAGATCGACCTGCGCCACGGTCTCGGTGAAGATCCGGGTGCCGAACCGCTCCGACTGCGCGCGAAACCTCTCGCACAGCTCCGGGCCGGTGATGCCCTCGGGGAACCCGGGGAAGTTCTCGACGTCGGTCGTCGTGGTCAGCTGACCACCGGCGGCGATGCCACCCGCGAGGAAGCCCTCGAACAGCAGCGGGGTGAGGTTCGCGCGGGCGGCGTAGATCGCCGCGGTGTGGGCCGCCGGGCCACTTCCGATGATCACCACGTTCTCGGCCATCGCCTGGTTCTTAGCCCGAGCCGGCGCGAGACACACCCGGCCGAGGCGTTTTTTCGCCGACGGCAGTGGAGCCGGGCGCGCGGGAGGTGGATCCTACGGCGCGATGGAGATCGCCAGCCTCGCCCAGCTCACCGCCGCTCACCGGCGTCACGACGAGGTGATCGCAGGGCTGATCGCCGCTTCGCGCCGGCTCGCCGCCGGCCGCCCCGACAACGGCGATCTCGACCTCGTCCGTGGCGCGGTCGCCTACTTCGAGCGAGACGTGCCGCTGCATTTCCTCGACGAGGAGGGCTCGTTGTTCCCGCGGTTGTCGACCCGGCGGCCCGAGCTCGCCGAGACGCTCGCGAGCCTTTCGGCCGAGCACCCCACCCAGATCGAGATGCACGTCGCGGTGATCGGCGCGGCGGCGCAATTCGACTCCCGCGGTCAGTCGGCGAGCCCGGCGGGCGCAGGCAAGGCGCTGCTCGAGGCGGCCGAACGGCTCGCCTCCGCCCACCATGCCCACATCTCGCGCGAAGAGGCGGTCGTGGGCGGAGCGCGCGACGCGCTGACTCCGGAGGATGATGCCGAGATCGTCGCGGAGATGGTGACCCGCCGCGACCGCGACAAGCCGGTCGTCCGCAGGCCCGCCCCCAGACCGACGGCGCGGATGACGACCAAGCGCGCCGCGAAGCGCGCGACGACGTCGAAGCCGAAGCCCAAGCTGAAGGCGAAGACGCGCGGTGCGAAGCCGCCCGTCAAGCGAGGCGCGAAGCCGAAGGCCAAGCGAGGCGCGAAGTCGAAGCGCCGCCGCTAGCGAAGCGAGCCAACCGGATCAGCTCTTGGCTTTGGCGTCGGCGGCGTCGGGACCTTTGGCGTCGGGCTTCGCGGCGCTCTTCGCCGGCTTCGCGTCGGCCTTGTCGGCTTTCGCGTCCTTGACGTCGGCCGCGTCCTTGGCCGCGGATTGCTTCGCGGCCGCCGCCTCTTCGTTGAGGATCAGCTTCAGTCGGCGCTGTGCCTCGCCCGAGGTCGGCGCGACGGTCTCGGCAGGCTTGCCGTTCTTCATCACGCGCAAGGCGACGTAGATCGCGCCGGCGAAGGCGAGCAGCGACGCCCACTGCGCGAACGTCATGTTCAGGTAGCGCGGATCGGTCTCGTTCGGGCGCAGGAACTCGAGGAAGAACCGCACCGGCGGGTAGAGGACGCCGAGGAACACCGGGATCAGGCCCGCGTTGAGCCGCTTCTTCGAGCGGAACGCCAGCCACAGGAGCAGCGCGTTGACCGGGATGAGATAGAGCAGCTCGATGAGGCCCAGGTTCCACGCGCGGATCATGTGGTCGTGGACCAGCCCGGTGTGGTTGATCGCGTCGATCTGGACGAGGTGGTCGATCGGCCCGCCGGGGTTGCCGAAGTTCGTCGGATAGTCGACGCCGAGCCACGCGTACCACTTCGACAGGTCGACCGCGCTGCCGATGTGATCGCTGACCACGCTGCAGCCGATCCGACCGATCGAGAACGCGGGCAGGAAGCCCAGGATCACGGTGTCGGCCATCAGCCGCACCGGCAGCCGCTTCCACCACACGTACGCGAAGAACCCGATCGCGCCGCCGATGAACCCGCCGTACGACGAGATGCCATCCCACAGCCGCAGCACGAGCGGCCAGTTCGACGGCCACAGCTGAACGCCCAGCGGCCACCAGCTCGCCGGCTGGACGATGATCGAGGCCTCGGTGTGGTACGCGAGCGCGTCGAGCTCGTGCGCGCCGAGGAAGCCGAACGCCATCACCCACCAGGTCAGCCGGCGGATGTGCTCGTCGGACACGCCGTGCCACTCGGCATAACGGCGCAGAATCGCCGCGCCGATCAACACGCCGACCGCGACGATGAGGCCGAACCACTGGATCGCGCCGATCACGCTGCCGGCGTGAAAATAGTCGTAAGGCAGCTTCGACGCGACCGACGAGATGGCCGCGGACATCATCAGGGCGACGGCGTACATGCGGCCGAGAGCCTACACCACAGCCGCCGGTCACGCCCGCGAGCTTGCACGCGGGCAAGACGCGCTATGATTCGCTACGTGATCTGGGCCCCGTTCGTGCTCGCCCTCGTGCTCGGCCTCGTCGTCTCGGCCGGGCTTTACTTCGCGTACTTGTGGCCGCAGGTCGAGCCCGACGAGCCGGCCGGCGATCCACCGGCGGACTCCGCCCCGGCCAAACCCGCCGCCGAGGTCAGCGCGGAGCCGTCGTGATTTGCCGCGCGGTCGCGATCGGGGTCGCGGTCGCGCTCGCCGTGCCGGCGCATGCGGAGCCGGGCTCGGTCGTCCGCGTCGAGGAGCACGACGTGAACTCCCCCCCGAGTCGCGGCCCGAAAATCGCGCCCGTGACGGTCGAGATGTTCTTCTTGCCGACCAAGAGCTCGAAGCAAGCGTACCTGCGCGTCGAGAAGCTGCAGGCCGAGCATCCGAGCCGCATCCGCCTGCTCTACCGCGTGATCGGCCGCGAGCGGTTGCCGTCGGCGGTGCTCGAGGCGTACGCCGAGGGCCTGTTCTTCGAGCTGATGGCGGTGCTCGACGACCCCACCGTGTCGCTGCCGTCGGCGATGCCCGACGACCGGATCATCGAGATCTGCCGCCGCGCCGGCGTCGATCCCGCGCGGGTCGCCGACGCGATCCAGCGCGAGCCGTTCGACGACGTGATCGTCGCGAACCAGCAGCGCGAGGTCCAGCGCATTCCCGGGGCATCGCAATCGCCGATCTTCCAGGTGTGGTTCAACGGCCAGCCGAAGAGCTTCAGCGACGATGCCAGCCTCGAGCGCGCCTACGTCGAAGCCTACGACCACGCGACCGACCTGCTCGCTCGCGGCGTCGCCCCCGAAGCGCTGTTCGACACGCTCGATGCCGAAGCGGCGGTCCGCGACGGGCCGTTCCAACGCGGCGAGACCGATTGGGCCGACACCGACAACCCGGACGAGACGCTCGCCTCGCCGCCCCTGGACCTCCACGGCCTACCGTCGTATGGCGCCGCCGATGCCGCGCTGACGATCGCGGTGCTGTGCGATCCGGGCAGGACGAACTGCGCGTCGGCGCGCAACGCGGCTCAGATGGTCGCCTACAACGCGCCCACCCGGGTGCGTGTCGTCTGGCAGCCGTTCTTCGATCCCGCCGACCCGCATACCACCGAGGTCGGCCTGCTCGGCGATGCCGCGCTGTGCGCGGAACAGCTCGGGACGAACAGCGACGACGCGCGCGGCAACGAGTCCGCCGGGTGGACGTGGCTCAGGCAGGTCGCGGTGGAATCGAGTCAACGCAGTCGCCACGTCTCGGGCGAGACGATGATGGATCGCATCGCGGACCGCTTGGGGATCGACGGCCGCAAGCTCGCCGCATGCCGCGCGCGGATCGCCGGCACGACCGTGACCCGGATCGAGGCCGCGCGGGCCTCGGGCGTGCGCACCTCGCCGGCCACGGTGGTTGGAGGCCGGATCTATCCTCCGATCGTCGACCCTGCGGCGCTGCAAGGGCTGGTCGAGCGCGAGCTCGCTCCCGGCGTGCTCGACAGCGCGGCGCCGTGGACCCATCCCGCGCGGCCGTTGCCCTAGGTGCGTTGACCCCCTCGCGGCAGCGTGTTACCCGAAGAAGGGATGGAGCTCTCGTTCGCCGCCGCGACCGACGTCGGACGGCAACGGAACCACAACGAGGATAACTTCCTCATCGATAAGAAGCTCCGCCTGTTCATGGTCGCCGACGGTATGGGTGGCCACGCGGCGGGCGAAGTCGCCTCGTCGATCGCGGTGCACGAGATCCGCGATGCGATCAACACGCACCGCGATCTGCTCGACCGCTACCGCGTCGATCACCCCGGCGTCCAGGCGTACGAGGTGCTCCAGGTCCTCGAGCACGCGGTGCAACAGGCGTGCGCCGCGGTGCACGCGCGCGCTCAGGCCGAGCCCGACAAGCGCGGCATGGGCACGACCGCGACGGTGTTCCTGATCGCCGGGGCGGGCGAGCACCTGCGCGGCTTCATCGCGCACGTCGGCGACAGCCGGGTCTACCTCGCGCGCCAGAACCAGTGCCACGTGCTGACCGAAGATCACTCGCTGATGAACGAGCTCGTGCGCCGCGGCAAGCTCAACCGCGAACAGATCGAGAGCTCACCGTACAAGCAGTACAAGAACGCGGTGACGCGCGCGGTCGGCGTCTACAGCTCGGTCGAGGTCGACACCTTCGACTTCGACGTGCTGCCCGGCGATCGCTTCATGATCTGCTCGGACGGCATGTACGCATACATCGACGAGGCGGAGCTACCGAAACAGCTCGGCGAGGGGGATGTCAAAGATGTCCCGACGAAGCTCGTCGATCACGCGAACGCCTCGGGCGGTCACGACAACATCACCGCGGTCGTGATCCGCGATCGGCGAGACCGCGGGTGCCGAGCTGACCCAGCGCACGACCGACATCGGTCACAAGCTCGACGTCCTCAAGGGCATGCAGATGTTTCGCTACCTGTCGTACAAGGAGCTCGTACAGGTCGCGGCGACCGCCGAGACGATCGAGGTCCCGACCGACAAGGTGATCTTCAGCGACGGCCAGCCCGGCGACGCGATGTACGTCGTGATCTCGGGCAGCGTGCAGCTGTCGAAGGGCGACAAGGCGGTCACCGCGCTCGGCCGCGGCCACCACTTCGGCGAGCTCGCGCTGGTCGATCGCTCGGTGCGCTCGCTCACCGCACGCGCGGTCGAGCCGACGCGGCTCGTCGTCGTCCAGCGCAAGGACTTCTACGACATCGTCAAGCGCGAGCCCGCGCTCGCGGTCAAGCTGCTGTGGGCGTTCGTCCAGGTGCTCGGTCAGCGGCTAAAGAAGACGACCGCGGACCTCAGCGACGCGCTCGACGGCGACAAGCACGGCCGGGTCACCGAAGCCGACAACGACTCCCAGGATTGACAAACTCGGTCACGAGTTGTCGTCGTCGTCGCCGGCGTTGACCGCGGAGCCGACCTCGCCCGGCACCGTCGACCACACATCCTCGTAACCGGCGACACCGGTCTTCGTCGTGATCGGCTTGAGCTCGGCGGCGGCTTGCTGGAGATCGAGCACCGCCTTGGCGACGTCATCGGCCTGACGTCGCGTGAGATCGAGCAAGTGGCTCGCCGCCGCCATCTTGTCGGTCGCCGCCAGGTAGCTCGCGCGCGCCTGCTGGATCGGCACCTCGAGGTTGTCCTGCTCTTGGTTCGAGGCCAGCGCGGAGTTCTCGAAGTTGTCCGCCATGCCTTTGCCGGCGTACATCGCAGCGGCGGCGCCGCTGCTCGGCGCGTCGATCAAGTGAGACATCGCGCGATTGACCGCCTGGTCGAGTCGCTGCAAGCGGTGGTTGTCGCGCTTGATATTCGCGTTCAGCGTGTCCATCTCCTTCTGCATCGCCGCGAGCTTCGGATCGCCACCGTCGTGATGGGCGGCCATCGCCTCGGCCCCGATGTTGCCGCGATAGTTCTTCAACAGAACCAAGTTGTGTTGGATCTGGTCGAGGACCTTCTGGCGCAACTCGCCCGGCAGATCGGTGTACTGGCTGCGATCGTCGATGGCGGCGTACCGGCCCGCCTGCTCCTTGATCATCGTCTCGACTTCGGCATAGACGGTCTTCGGGTCGGCGCCGGCGTCGAGGTCCTTATCGAGCTTTGCGACCTTCTGCTCGAACTCGATCCGGCCTTCCTTGCCCGGGAAGTTCTTGTCGCCCTTGAGCTCGACATCCCACTCGAGCGACTTGCCGCCGACGTAACCGAGCCCGCCGAACCCGGCCGCGCCGCGCTCCGCGATGAACGCACTGAATGCCCGGCGTCGATCTTCGTCGTTGGTGGCCTCGGCGAACTTCGGATACTTCGCGAGCTCGTCCATCGTCTCCTTGGGGATATCAGCCGACAGCGTCCAATCGCCCGACGCCTTCGCCGCGTGACCCTTCGCATCGCCCATCATGAACAGCTCGTTCATCGCGGCGCGATTGTGGTCGCCGTTCTCGCCGCTGTACTTCATCGTCGCGGTGTAGCCAGCGTCCTGGCCGTTTTCCATGCGCGATTCGAGCGATGCGCTCGAATGGGCATCGCGGTCGCCGAGGAACGTCGAGCTGAACCAGCCGGCGTTGATGTCGTTGGCCTGCGTACCGTGGAAGGCCTCGTGCTCGCCCTTGTCGTCCGTCCTGATGTTCTCGTCGGTGGTCGCCGTGTAGTCGTTCGTGAGGCCACCGAGCGCGATCGCGTCCTTGTCTTCCGCCCGCGCGATCCGCTCGACGAGCATGCGATGCGCGGTTCCGTCGGCGGGCGCGACATGATCTTTGCAGAACTTCTCGTACGCGGCTTGGCCCTGGGTCGTGAACAAGTCGAACCGCCAGGTGATCGCGACCGCGCTGTTCTTCGTCGTGCTGACCGTGTCGGACAAGCCGCCGGCGATGCTGATCTCGTGCTCCCTCTCGCCCGCGATGGTCACCGTCACGTCGATGTGCTGCGCGTCGACGCGCTTCATGTCCATCTCGTTGGTCTTGCTCTCGTGCGCCGCCGCGCCGAGCTTGGCACCCTCGAGCGAGACGCTCCCGTTCGCGGACAGCGTCGTCGTGTTGCCGCCGCCGATGGTCTCGCCGATCGGGAGCAGCATCGCGCCGCCCACGGTGGCAGGATCGACAAGGGGCTCGCCGAGGCCCTCCGCGGGATGGCCGTAGAACTCGAGCGCTTCGAAGTAGTTCTCGAACAGCTTCGTGCCGCTCTCGAAGTTCTTCGACTCGGCGCCGCCGCCGATGCCGACGCTGAACCCGCCGCCGCCGAGCGAGCCGCCGCCCGACGCGCCGTTCGTCGTGGCGCGGACGTACGAGACCTGCCACTTTCCGTCGCTCCACACCGGCGGCGTCGCGGTCACCTTCGTGCCGTGCGACACCGACGCGTTGACGCCACTGCCGCCCTTCGTCATCAACGAATAGCCGGCGTGGGCGGACACGCCGTCGGGACCGATCGAGGCCCCGGCGTTCGCGCTTTGCGTCGTACCGTTGGCGTTGGTGTGGCCGAAGTTACCGGTGGCCGACACGGCCTCCTTGTTGATCCCGAGCGTGCCGCCCGCGGTGGTGCTCGCCCCAGGCGCCCCCTCGGCCGGCTTGGAGGTGTGCTGGAATCCGCCCTTGGGGCCGCCATCTCCCCAGCCGAGGCTGCCCTTGTTGGTCTTCTCGACGCCATCCGCGACCGTCGAGTGCGACGCACCGAGGTCGACATCGACGCCATCCGGGCCGTAGCCGCCGGCGATATCGTGTCCCTTCCCCTTGCCGTGCTCACCGGCCTTGACGGCGGTGTCGTGAGACGCCGCGAGGTTGAAGCCCTTGGTGTTGATGCCGCCGCTGACATTGGAGGACTTGTCGACGCCGACGCCGTGATCGTCGGTCTTGACCACCGTCGCGTGACTGCCGGTCACACCGTAACCGCCGTTCGCGGCCTTGCCGCCGCCGACCATGTTGGTGGTGTCTCGTTGGTAGCTGTCCTCGCCGTTGATCGCGACATCGGTCGTCTTCCGGCCGATCGACGCGTTCTGGTCTTTGGCGCTGAAGCTGCCGACCACCTTGTGGTCATTGGTGACGAGTTGATTCTCGACGCCTGGATCGTTCTCGGGCAGCCCGTCGGCGCGCGGTGGCTTCGCGCCGCCCGCGATCGCTGCAACCCTCTGGGTGTAGCCCATGCCCAACGTCGCATTCAGCTTGCGGTAGATCAGCTCGCTGTCGCCGGGATGCGCCTTGACGAGCGCAGCGACCGCCGCGGGGTTCGGCTTGCCTTCTGCGAGCAGCGCATCGAGCGCTTGCAGACTGAGCTTGCGCTGGAGCGGGGGCCCTTCGGGCTGCGGTCCTTGCGCGGTCGCGGTCGTAGGTTGGTGGTCGTGCTCGGACATCGGAGCTAGATACTACGCTCGCGCGGGCTCTGGACTTCCGCTGGAGTGGGCTCCCAAGACGTGCCCCGGCCGATCGCGAGAAATCGTTGTAATCGGGATTGCGCGATGTAGGTGCAAGTCCGCAGCGCTGCGACCGCGGCTGTGCCGTACGATAGTGCGCGTGCCGGAGGAGTTCGGCTCTTATCTCGTCGGCGAGCAGCTGGGAATCGGCGGCATGGCGGTCGTGCATCTCGCGGAGGCGAGGAGCGCGGCGGGCTTTCGCAAGCGCGTCGCCTTGAAGCGGTTGTTGCCGCACGTCGCGCACAACCCCGAGCTCGTCGCCGCGTTCGCGGCCGAGGCGCGGCTCGCCGGCTACCTGCGGCACCCGAACATCGCGCAGATCTTCGACTTCGGAAAGCTCGAGGGCGTGCACTACATCGCGTTCGAGTTCGTGCCCGGTCCGACGCTCGAGCAGCTCGCGCGCCAGTGCAACGCGAATGTCGGTCCGATCCCGACGCCGATCGTGCTCAACATCGCGCACCAGATCTGCGATGCGCTCGACCACGCACACAACCTGACCGACGAAGCCGGTCGGCCGCTCGGCATCGTGCATCGCGACGTGTCGCCGCCGAATCTGATCGTGTCGAACAACGGCCTGGTCAAGCTCATCGACTTCGGGCTCGCGAAGGCCAAGCGCGCATCGAACGACACCCAGGTCGGCGTCATCAAGGGCAAGCTCAGCTACGTCGCGCCGGAGTACCTCGCCGGCAAGCTCGATGCGCGCTGCGACTTGTGGGCGGTCGGCGTCGTCGTGCACGAGCTGCTCACCGGCCACAAGCTGTTCGATGCGGCGAACGACTTCGAGGCGCTCGATCGCGTGCGATCGATGCGGGTCCGGCCGCCCTCGAAGTCGAACCCCGACGTGCCCGACGATCTCGATGACATCGTGATGACCGCGCTGCAGCGCGATCCGGCGAGCCGGTGGCAAAGCGCCGCTGCCATGCGCACCGCGCTCGGTGGGGTCGCGGCCCAGCTCCAAGCGATCACGAACTCGCAGCTGATCGATTGGGTCGAGTGGGCGTTCATGCAAGACCGCAAGCCGCAGGACAGCGTCGTCGCGAAGCTGATCGAGATCCTCGATCAACCGAGCCGGCCGATCGAGGCGGTCGCCGATGACGATCCGAAGGCATCGCGGCCCGCGATCGTCGCGGCGATGCTCGAGCGCCGCAAACAGACGACGCCGGCGGTCGGCGCCGAGGTCGTGCGACCGGTGCTGCGCCAGCGGTCGCGGGTTGGCCTCGTGCTCCTGTTGCTCGTGCTGGTGCTCGCAGCCGGCGCCGCCGGGGCGATCGCGACCTACGGTGTGCCGCGATGGTAGCCGAGGGCGCGGAACCGCAGAGCTTCGGCCGCTACCTCGTCTACGAGCAGCTCGGCGAAGGCGGGATGGCGACCGTGCACCGCGCCGAGCGGGTCGGCAAGGATGGCCGGCGCGAGTGCGCGCTCAAGCGGCTACTGCCGCGGGTCGCGGTCCAGCAGGAAGCGCGGCGCGCGTTCGTCGATGAAGGCCGGCTGACCCGGTACCTGCATCATCCCAACATCGTCGCGACCTACGAGTCCGGCACGTACCGCGAGACCGCGTTCATCGCGATGGAGTACGCGCCCGGCCCGACGCTCAAGCAGCTCGCGCAGCACTGCAGCGTGACCGCGGGCGCGATCCCGGCGCCGGTGATGCTGAACATCGCGGCGCAGCTATGCGACGCGCTCGACTACGCGCACAACCTGTGCGGCGACGATGGCGAGCCGCTCGGCATCATCCACCGCGACGTCTCGCCATCGAACATCATCGTGTTCGATGGCGGCCTCGTGAAGTTGATCGACTTCGGGCTCGCGAAGGCTCGGCTGCGCACCGGCGAAGAGACCGCGGTCGGCCTGATCAAGGGCAAGTACAACTACATCGCGCCCGAGTACCTCGCGGGCGAGCTCGATCCGCGCGCCGACCTGTGGGCGGTCGGGGTCGTGATGTACGAGCTGCTGACCAGCCGGCGCCTGTTCGACGGGTTCGACGACGTCGAGACCATGACCCGCGTGCGCAAGTTGCCGATCCCGCGGCCGTCGATCGCCAATCCACGCGTGTCGCGCGAGGTCGACGAGGTCGTGATGACGGCGCTCGAGCGCGACCCGACCCGGCGGTGGCAGAGCGCGGCCGCGATGCGCGATGCGCTGCGCGCCGTGATCGCGATGCCCGGCAACTTCGTCGCGAACCAAGTCGTGATCGATTGGACGACGTGGGTATTCGGCCAGCACGCGCGCACCGAGGTCAGCGGGTTGTCGCCGCTGCTTCCGCCGCCACCTCCTCCGCCGGCTGCGGTCGCGACCGTCCCCGCGCAAGCGCGCGAGCTCGATGCGACCGGCGCGCACTATCGCCGGTTGATGTGGCGGGTGCTGGCGATCCTCGTCGCGGTGTTCGTGCTCGAGCTGATCGTCTCGCGCTGCTAGCGCACGATGTGCGGCACGAACCGCGCGGTGTTGCTCGTGACGTAGCCCGGCGTCTCGCGAATGCCGATGCCGGCGGGCGCACCACCGACGACCCACGAGCCGATCACCGGACGCATGCCGTCGAGCTCGCCGAGCTCGGCGTACGCCTGGTAGACGTAGCCGGCGCCGACGTACGGTCCGGCGGTCGCGACCTCGACGCCGGGCGCGACGATCGTGACGTTCGAGCCTTCGCGGCCGAGCAACGGCTTCCTGACGAACGCGGCGCCGACCGGCCCGGGCTCGCGCGACGCCGGCAGCAGATTCGGATGGCCGGGATACAGCTCCCACAGCAGCGGCAAGATCGCCTTGTTCGACAGCACCATCTTCCACGCGGGCTCGAGCCATGCGAGGTCCAAGCGCGGCAGCACCGGGGCGAGCCGATCGAGCACCAGGCCCTCCCATGGATACAGCTTGAACAAGCTGCGGATCGGCCGGCCGCTGAGATCGACGAGCAGCGACCGACTCGCGTCCCAGCCGAGGTCGGCGATCGCGAGCTCGGCGGTCGCGAGCCCGGCCTGCTCGGCGGTATCGCGCAGGTAGCCGACCGTCATCCGATCCTCCAGATCGTCGACACACGTGAAGTGGACGACGTCGCCGAGCCGGGGGGCGAGCTGGCGCCAGGTCGCGACCAACGCATCGTGCAGGCGATTCTGCTGATCGATCGATCGGCTGTCGCCGTCATCGAACGCCTCGGCGAGCCACGTCCACTGGATCACCGCGGCCTCGAGCAAGCTGGTCGGCGTGTCCGCGTTGTACTCGAGCATCTTCGCCACGCCGTCGCCGAACGCGAGATCGAACCGGCCGTACAACGACGGCGGCTGGTCGCGCCAGGTGCGCTCGACCAGCGCGATCGCGAGCGGCGACAGGCCGAGCTCGCCGAGTCGCCCGCGCTCGACGAGCGTGCCGACCGCCTCGACACATAACGCATGCAGCTCGCGGGTCGCGCGCTCGATCGCGTCGGCTTCCGTTGCGGTGAATTCGTAGTAGGTGCCCTCGCCCCAGTACACCGCGTTGTCGCTCGTCGAATGAAATAGCAGGCCTTGCGCTTCGATCCGCGCGCGCCATTCGGGGCGCATGGCGATCGAGTTGCGCTTCATGCTCAGCCGCCGTGGCCGTGCCCACCACCGCCGTGACCGCCGCGACCGCCGGACCAGAAGTAGCTACCGAAGCCGCCGCGGATCACGCCGCCCGAAACGTAGACGTCGTCATCGTCGTCGAAGCAATCGTCGCGCAGCCGCCAGTTCGGATCGTCGTCGCAATCGAGCTCTTGCAGCGTGGGGGTCATGCCCGGCGGCGCGAGCCCGAGTTGCTCGCTCGGATCCGCCGGGGCCGGAAGCGGCTGGGTCGCGCCTGGAGGCGAGACCTGCGCTTCGTCGGGCACGGCGGGCGCGTCGTCCGCGGAGGGATCCGGATCCGCGGGAGGCAACGGCGGCTCGGCAGCGGCGACGGCGGCGGACGCCAGCATCGGCAGCAACGTCAGCTTGACCGCGGTGGACCGGCGCATACCCTTATCGTGCGCCGGGGCCGCCCGGAGGCTCGTGAAATTAGGATGAACCTCACCGGCTGCCGGTCGTTGCCGCCGAATGCGCGGCGATCACGTCCGGCGGCGCCTGGACGAGCTCGATCAGTACGCCTTCACCCGACAGCGGCGTCGCGCCATCGCCCTTGGGATGGATGAAGCAAACATCGTGACCGGCGGCGCCCTTGCGGATCCCGCCGGGCGTGAATCGCACCCCTTGCGCGCCGAGCCATGCCACCGCCGCCGCGAGGTCGTCGACCCACAGCCCGACGTGGTTGAGCCGCGGTTCGTGGACCTTCGGGCTCTTCGTCGCGTCGATCGGCTCCATCAGAGTCGATCTCGACGCCGGCGATCGCCAGGATGTCCTCGTCGACGTTCTCGCGCTCGCTGCGAAACGCTGCCGACGACCGGCAGGCCGAGCAGATCGACCCACAACCGGCGCAGCGCCGCCTTGCTCGGGCCGCCGATCGCGAGCTGCTGCACGCCGAGGATGCGGAACGGTCGGGTCACGGTGTCGCCGCGCGCACCTCGGCGAGCGTGCGCATACCGGGCCGCGGCGCATTGACGAGGATCGCCATGTTGCCCGACGGGTGCTGGTTATCGCGCATCAACTGATGGCAGTCGCCGGTCTCGTTCCACGCGAACACGCGCGACATGCACGGGTCGACCTTGCCGGCGATCACGAGGTCGTTGATCCCCTTGGCCTGGTCGTCGTTCGCGAAGTGCGAGCCTTGCAGCCGCTTCTGGCGCATCCAGTGGTAGCGCAGATCGAGCGTCGCGTTGTAGCCGGTCGTGCCGGCGCAGATCACGATCATGCCGCCGGTGTCGCACACGAAGCACGAGGTCGGCAGCGTGGTCTCGCCGGGATGCTCGAACACGATCGCCGGATTCTTCTTGTCGCCGAGCGCATCCCAGAACGCGCTGCCGAACGCGCGCGCGCCCTTGAGCCACAGCGCGTACTCGATGTCGTCGGACCAGCGCGGGAGCTTGCCCCAATGCTCGAACTTGCGGCGATCGATCACCCCGACCGCGCCGAGCTTGGTGCAGAACTCGCTCTTCGAATCACCGGACATCACCGCGACCGCGCGACCACCGGCGGCGCGCACGATCTGGATCGCCATCGAGCCCAACCCGCCGGCGCCACCCCACACGAGCACGGGATCGCCGGCGCGGATGGTGTGCGGCGCCCAGCCGTGCAACATGCGGTACGCGGTCGCGCCGACCAGCATGTACGACGCGGCTTGCTCCCACGTCAGGTGCTCGGGCTTGGGCAGGCACTGGTGCGCTTGGACCTTCGTGTACTGCGCGAAGCTGCCCCAGTTCGATTCGTAGCCCCAGATCCGCTGCGACGGCGCGAGCATCGGGTCTTTGCCGGCGACGATGTGCGGATCGTCGTGATCCCACATGCCGCAGTGGACGACGACGTCGTCGCCGACCGCGACGTTCGTGACCTCCTTGCCGACCGCCCACACGACACCGCTCGCGTCGGAGCCGCCGACGTGGAAGTCCTCTTTATCGCCCTTCTTCTGGCGCGCCTTGATGACGTCGATCGGGATGCCCATCGCCGCCCACACGTTGTTGTAGTTGACGCCGGCGGCCATCACGTAGACCAGCACCTCGCGCGGACCGAGCGCGGGCACCGGCACCGGCTCCTCGCGAAACGCGTCGCGCGGCTCGCCGAACCGCTCGGCGCGGATCACCTGCGCGAGCATCTTCGCGGGCACGGCCCCGAGGTCAGGGACGTCACCGAGCGAGTAGAGATCCGCAGCTCTCGAAGCGGTCGCGGTCATCACGCCTCGAATCTACGCGATCCAGGCTAGCGGATCAGCTTCGACAGCACGCGGAACTCGTCGCTACCCGCGCGGCCGAGCAGATCGAACACGCAGACCTCGGTCGACGTCGCGATCGCTCCCGCCTTCGCGACCAGGCCCATCCCGATCTGCCAGTTCGCCTCGGTCCGGCTGCACACCGCATCGGCGACGACGTGCACCGCATGGCCACGCGCCGCGAGGTCACGCGCGGTCTGATAGACGCAGACGTGGGTCTCCATCCCGACGACGATCCACTGATCGCGCTTGAGCTGCGGCGACAGCGCGGCGAACGCGGGCGACGCGGCGGCCGAGAACTCGAGCTTGTCGAAGCGATGCGCGTCGGCGGGCAGCGCGTCGGCGATCGCCGCGACCGTCGCGCCGAGGCCCTTGGGATACTGCTGGCTGACGACGATCGGGATGCCGAGCGTGTGCGCCGCGCGGATCAGGATCTGCGCGTTGCCGATCACCTTCGCGGCGGTCGCCTCGACCATCGCGGGCACGAGCCGGTCCTGGATGTCGATGACGAGCAGGCCGGCGCGCGTTCGGGACAGCGGCGCGATCACGACGCCACCTTCAACGTCGCGATCGCCTCGACCAGCCGCGCGCGGCGTTGCTGTTCATCCGCGAGCCGCGCCTTCTGCTCGGCGACGACCTCTTCGGGCGCGCGCGCCAGAAAGTCGGCGTTCCCGAGCTTCTTCTCGATCCCGCCGATCTCCTTGTCGCACTTCGCGATGTCCTTCTCGAGCCGCGCGGTCTCGGCCTTCGGATCGACGAGGCCGCCGAGCGGCATCACGATCTCGATGTCCGAGCCGACCAGCGTCTTGGCCGCGCCGGGGACCGCCGGACCGGTGGCGCCGATGGTCGCGGTCACCTTCGCGCGATTCTCGAGCAGCTTCTGGTAGCCGAGCAGGATCTGGCGAGCCGCATCGCCGGTCACGCGCAGCTCGATCGCGATGGTCTGCGCCGGCGGCAGCGTGTAGGTCGCGCGCAGCATGCGGATCGCCGACACCGTGTCCTGCACGAGCCGCATCTCGGCTTCGGCCGCGGCGTCGACCCATTGCGCGTCGTTGCGCGGGAACACCGTGATCATCAGCGAGCCCGGCAGCTGCGGCGGCTTCGGCAGCTTCTGCCAGATCTCCTCGGTCACGAACGGCGCGAACGGATGCAACAGCCGCATCGTCGTCTCGAGCGCGGTCGCGAGCACGCCCTGCACCATGTGGCGCTTCGTGTTGCGCGCCTGATCTTGCTGGAGCTCGTCGCTCTGATACAGGTGCGGCTTCGCGAGCTCGATGTACCAGTCGCACAGCTCGTCCCACACGAAGTGATAGATCGCGTTCGCGGCGTCGGCGAACCGGAACGCTTCGAGCGACGCGTCGACCTGGCCCGACACCGCCTGGAGGCGCGACAAGATCCAGCGCTCGGGCATGCCGAGCGCCGCCCTTCCCGCCGGCGTCGCGAGCTGCGCTTCGAACCGCTCGGGGTCGAAGTCGTCGAGGTTCATCAGCGCGAACCGCGAGGCGTTCCACAGCTTGTTGATGAAGTTGCGAAAGCCCTCGACCCGCTCGATCGACAGCCGGATCCGCGAGCTGCCGGTGTTGAGCGCGGCGAGCGCGAACCGCAGCGCATCGGCGCCCATCGCCGGGATGCCCTTCGGGAAGTGCTTCTTGATCGCCTTCTTCGTCGCATCGGGATCGGGCGGCTTCTCGACGTCGACCCGCGCGAGCAACACGTCGAGCGACGCGCCGTGCACGACGTCGAGCGGATCGATCACGTTGCCCTTGGTCTTCGACATCTTGTCGCCGTTTTCGTCGGTGACGATCGACGTCAGGTACACCGTGCGGAACGGCACCTTGCCGGTGAAGTACAGCCCGAACATCATCATCCGGGCGACCCAGAAGAAGATGATGTCCGGCCCGGTGACGAGCACCGAGTTCGGATAGAACGCGGCGAGCTCGCGCGTCTTGTCGGGCCAGCCGAGCGTCGAGAACGGCCACAACGCCGACGAAAACCACGTGTCGAGGATGTCCTCGTCCTGGTGCAGTGTGCCGCCGCACTTGGTGCACGTCGTCGGATCGGTGCGCGAGACTTCGATGTGGCCGCACTTGTCGCAATGCCACGCCGGAATGCGATGGCCCCACCACAGCTGGCGCGAGATGCACCAGTCGCGGATGTTGGACATCCAGTTCATGAACGTCTTGGTGTGGAGCTCGGGGACGAACTTCGTCTTGCCCTGCTCGACCGCGGCCGCCGCCGCCGCCGCGAGCGGAGCGGCCTTGACCCACCACTGCTCCATCAGCATCGGCTCGATCACCGCGCCCGAGCGCTGACTGCGGCCACGCGGGACCTTGTACGGCTTCGCGCCGACGAGGAATCCCCCCGCCTCGAGGTCCGCGACCACCGCGGCGCGCGCTTCGTCGACCGTCATCCCGATGTACTTCGCCGGGGCGGGCGCGCAGATCTTGCCGTGGGTGTCGATGACTTGCAGGATCGGCACGCCGGTGCGCAGCGCCGCTTCGTAGTCGTTCGGATCGTGCGCCGGCGTGACCTTGACCGCGCCGGAGCCGAACGCCGGGTCGACGAACGCATCGGCGACGACCGGGATCGTGCGCCCGGACAGCGGCAGCTCGAGCTGCTTGCCGACCAGCGCCTTGTAGCGCTCGTCGTCGGGGTGAACCGCGACCGCGGTGTCGCCGAGCATCGTCTCGGGCCGGGTCGTCGCGACCACGATCTCGCCGCCGCCGACGATCGGATAGCGAATGTCCCAGAGCTGCCCGTTCTCTTCCGCGGTGTCGACCTCGAGGTCCGAGACCACGGTCTGGCTCGCCGGGTCCCAGTTGATCATCCGCTTCGCGCGGAAGATCAGCCCGGCTTCGTAGAGCCTGACGAACGCCTCGCGCACCGCGGCGTTGGACTTGTCGTCCATCGTGAACCGCTCGCGTGGCCAGTCGAGCGAGAACCCCATCAGCTTTTCTTGCTCGCTGATGCGATGGCCGCTGCGCTCCTTCCACGCCCAGGCGCGCTTCATGAACTCGTCGCGGCCGAGCTCGAACCGCGTCTTGTGCTCGCGTCGCTTGAGATCTTTTTCGAGCAGCACGTGCACCGCGATCGACGCGTGGTCGATGCCCGGCATCCACATCGTGTTGAACGCCTGCATCCGGCGCCAGCGGATCAAGATGTCTTGCATCGACGAGCCGAGCGCGTGGCCGATGTGCAGCGAGCCGGTGACGTTCGGCGGCGGCAGCGTGATCGAATACGGAACGCGCGGCGACGTTTCGTCGGCGTGATAGAAGCCGTTTTCGAGCCAGAACCTCAACCAGCCGGGCTCGACGTCCGACGGGTCGTACTGCTTCGGAAGCGTCGACGACGTTGACACGCGCGCAAGCTACCACAGCGACCGCAAGCAGGAGCCTTCCGACGACGTTCTACGGCGCGCGCGTCAACGTGGAGGTGAAGCTCGAACGCGAGATTGATGCGTGTCTATCTAACACCATGAGACCACCTCGTTTGCGCGCTGTCTCGCCAGGTCGCATCGTCGGAGGGCTGCGCTCGGCCGCCGACGTCCGAGGTTAGTGCGTGAGGCGCCAGAGCATCGCGCGCACCTGGTCGAGCACCTCGTCGACGTGCGCGAAGTCCGCCGGGGTGATGTAGCCGCGCGCCTCGGCGATGCGAAGCGCTGCGGTGAGCTCGCCGGCGCTGCCGGCGGCTCGGCGATACAGATCGGGGCGATCGAGCCCGACGCGCGCGCGACCTTCGGCGAGGTTGAGCGCGACGCTCTCGGAGGCGCGCACGATCTCGTCGGCGAGGGATTTGCGCCGGCGGCGAACTTTGGGCTCGAGCGGTTCGAGGCGCGCGATGACGGCGAGTGCGGATTCGAGGGCGATGAACATGGTTGGCTCCAAGGGTTCGTGGGCGGCGTTCGTTCGTTCGCCGTCAAGCGCCGCAGCGCGCCGGGCCCGTGACGAGCGCGGCGTCGGCCCACCGCAGGCGTCGGTCGATCAACTCCGCGGCGGCCGACCGCATACGTCGATGGTCTCAGCGCTCGGCGCGGGACGGGCGCGCAAGCGGCGCGACGGCGAACGAACGCCGCCCACGAACCGAATGCGAGCGAGATCATTGCCGCTGTCGCTTGCCGCTGTCGCTTGCCGCTGTCGCTTGCCGCTGACCGCTGACCGCTGACCGCTGCCACTGCGGCTGACGCTGCCGCTGACCGCTGCTGCTGACCGCTGACCGCTGCCGCCGCCGCTGACCGCCGCCGCTGACCGCTGCTGCTGACCGCTGACCGCTGCCGCCGCCGCTGACCGCTGACCGCTGCCGCTGACCGCTGACCGCTGACCGCTGACCGCTGACCGCTGCTGCTGACCGCTGCTGCTGCTGCTGCCGCCGCTGACCGCTGACCGCTGACCGCTGACCGCTACCGCTACCGCTACCGCTATCCTCGAACGACGCCGCGTCTCGCTGAGTCTCGGGCGGCGCGCCGTCGTCGTCGCCCCTGGCCGCTCGCGCGCTCGCGCCTCGCCGAGCGCCGAGAACACCGACGCCTGCGAACGGCCGCCGCGAAGTTGATCGACCGACGCGTGAGATCGCCGGGCGCGGCGCTCGTCACGGCGCGTGCGCGCTTGGCGGCCGACGGGGCGAACGACGACGACGACGCACCGCCCTCACCCAGGAGAACTTATGGCTTTCGATGCTCTCGAAGTTTCGCTCACGATGCTCCGCCAGCTCGCCCCGCTCGAGTCGAAGCTGAAGCGCCACCGGAAATCGCTTGCCGACGAAGTGGTCCGCGCCGGCGAGAGCGTCGCGCTGAATATCAGCGAGGGCCGCGCGCGCGTCGGCCTCGATCGGCCCGACTTCTATCGCCGCGCCGCCGGCAGCGCGAACGAGCTCACCACCGCGCTCCGCATCGCCGAGGCGCGCGGCATCATCACAACCGCCGACCTCGCCGCGATCGAACCGCTCCTCGATCGCATTCGCGCGATGCTGTGGCGGCTCACGCACTGATGCGACCGCTGCCGCTGTCGCTGCCGCTGACCGCTGCCGTCGCCGCTGACCGCTGCCGCTGCCGCTGCCGCTGACCGCTGCCGTCGCCGCTGACCGCTGCCGTCGCCGCTGCCGCTGCCGCTGACCGCTGCCGGGCTGCCGCTGACCGCCGCCGGCTAGCTGCGGCGCTGCGCCGCGAGGTCGTGCAGGTTCTCGCGGATGATCTGCTCGGCGAGGTCGGGCACGATCTCCCACACGATGCGCTCGACCACTTCGGCCGACAGCTTCAGCAGCGCGAGCAGCTCCGGGCTGCCTGGCTCGATGCCGGCGGCGGCGGCGAGCTGAGCCGCCATCTTCGCGAGCGTGCGCTCGACCAGCGCCGAGCGCTTCGTCGGGGAGCCCGCGACCATCGGCGAACGGTTCATCCCGCCGATCGCTGGCGACGCTGACGGAATCGAGACCGGCGCCGCGGCAGCAGCGACCGCAGCGGCCGCAGCGGGAGCAGGTGGCCGCAAGGCAGGTCCGGTAGATGGGCCCGTGGAGATCGGCGGGACCGCCATGACGGTGGTCTTCGCAGGCGCCGGTGCGACCGCAGGAGCGACGCCACCCGGCATCTTGATCGTGGGCATCCCCATGATCGTCGCCGAACGCGGGGGCATCGCGGCGGCCATGCCGGCGTTCGGCGTCGGCTTGACGACCGGCGCTGCCGCGGCCGGCGCGTGCGCGACGACCGAGGCGGGTGCCGAGGAAACGCCCGGCTTCGCGACCACGCCCTTACCGGCGATCTCGCCGATCTTCTCGAGCATCGTCTGGGTGTCCCACGGCTTGGGCAGGTTCCCGTCGGCGCCGACCTGCGTACCCTTCGCGTTGTCGTACGGCGCGCTGTTGCCGACGAGGATCACGACCGGGACGTCGGCGGTCTTCGGGTCCGACTTGATCGCGAGGCACAGGTCGTAACCGGACTTGCCGGCGATCTGCGCGTCCGCGAGGATCACGCTCGGCTTTTGGCCTTTGGCTTTCTCGAGACCCTCGTCGTAGGTCCGGGCGCCGACATATTGGAAGTCGGTACCGCGGAAGGTGATGTCAGCGACTTGCTGCATCGTCGCGCTGTCATCCACGCACAAAACGATCTTGCTCACTTGGGTCCTCCGAGAGCGCCAGCGGGGCACGAGCCCCCACCGTCGAGCCCAGAATATCAGGCGATTTCCCGACGGGTCAAACCAACTGCCCGAATTTACGTCGGCATTCGCGTGCTAGTTTCCGCCGCCGATGCCGTCCCACCACACGCCTTTGCACGCCGCCGTGGCACAGGTGGTCGCCTCGTTCGCGGGGGTCGCCCCGACCGAGCTCAAGGTCGAGCAGCCGCCGCGCCCCGAGCTCGGCGATCTCGCGATCGGCTGCTTCGCGATCGCCAAGGCCAAGCAGCAGAGCCCGGCGCAGGTCGCCCAGGCTATCGCTGCAGCATTCCAGCCGACCGAGCTGCTCGCGAGCGCGAGCGCGGCCGGGCCGTTCGTGAACTTCCGCGCGAACCGCGCCGCGGCAGAGCACTGGCTCGTGGATGCCGCGCTCACTGGCACGCTGCTGCCGCGCACGCTCGGCGCGGATCAGACGATCTGCATCGATTACGGCTCCCCGAACATCGCGAAGCACCTCGCGTACCACCACATCCGCGGTACGACGATCGGGCACGCGCTCGCGCAGACGTTTCGCGCGCTCGGCTACCGCGTCGTCGGCATCAACTTTCTCGGCGACTGGGGCACGACCCACGGGATGTTGCTCGCGGCGTGGCACAAGTGGGGCCCGATCGATCCGGGCGAACACACCGCACCGCCCTTCGGCGGTGCTGATCGCCGCGCGCAGGTCGCGGCGGGCGATCACACCGCACCGCCCTTCGGCGGTGCTGATCGCCGCGCGCAGGTCGCGGCGGGCGATCACACCGCACCGCCCTTCGGCGGTGCTGATCGCCGCGCGCAGGTCGCGGCGGGCGATCACACCGCACCGCCCTTCGGCGGTGCTGATCGCCGCGCGCAGGTCGCGGCGGGCGATCACACCGCACCGCCCTTCGGCGGTGCTGATCGCCGCGCGCAGGTCGCGGCGATCGGCGTCACCGGCCTCAACGCGCTCTACGTCAAGTTCCGCGAGGCGGTGAAAGCCGACCCGGCGCTCGAGCAAGAAGGCCGCGCCTGGTTCAGGCGGCTCGAGAGTGGCGATCCAGATGCGCGAGCGCTGTGGGAGGCGTTCCGCGAGGTGTCGTGGGCGGAGTTCGAGTCGGTCTACGCGCTGCTCGGCATCGAGTACGACGAGGTTCGCGGCGAGAGCGCGTACGAACCGGACATGCCGCGCGTGCTGAAGGAGCTCGCGCCGCTGCTCGTCGAGAGCGAGGGCGCGCAGGTCGTCGAGCTCGAGGGCGAGAAGACGCCGATCCTGATGCTGACGAAGGACGGCACGACGCTGTACGCGACGCGCGATGTCGCGGCGGCGGAGTATCGCTGGGCGACGTTTCACTTCACGCGCTCGCTGTACGTGGTCGATCGCGGCCAGGCGCTGCACTTCCGCCAGCTGTTCAAGCTGCTCGCGAAGATGGGCCACGACTGGGCGGCGCGCTGCCAGCACGTGCCGTATGGCTTGGTCCGGCTCGGCGGCAAGAAGACGAGCACGCGGCTCGGCAACGTCGTGTTGATGAAGCAGGTGTTCGACATCGCGGCCGACGAGGTACGCGAGCGGATCGCCGCGAAGAATCCCGAGCTGTCGCCGGCGCAGATCGAACAGACCGCGCGCGACGTCGGGATCGGCGCGGTGATCTTCGCGAACCTGGCGTCGCAGCGCGAGAAGGATGTCGACTTCGATCTCGACAAGGCCGTGTCGATCGAGGGCGACTCCGGACCGTACTTGCAATACAGCCACGCGCGGTGCGCGTCGCTCGCGCGCAAGGCGGGCGAGGTGATCGCGAGCGCCGACGGCATCGACTTCACCAAGCTCGCGACCGACGCCGAGTGGGCGGTCGCGCGCCGGTTGTACGAATTCCCGGACGCGGTCGTGCGGGCCGGCGACGCGTGCGAGCCGCACGTCATCGCGCACTACTTGCTCGAGCTCGCCGCCGATTACTCGCGCTGGTACACGATCGGCAACGACGACGCCGCGCTGCGCGTGTTGTGCGACGACCCGGCGACGCGGCGCGCCCGCCTCGCGCTCGCCGCCGCGGTGCAGCGGGTCCTGCGCGAAGGCCTCGCGCTGCTCGGCATCGCCGCGCCCGATCAGATGTAGCGGCCAAAGACGGCGCGTTACTTGGCGTGCTTGCGAATCTGCTCGAGTAACGCCGCGCAATCCGCGAGCGAGCGATCGAGGCGGGCGCGCATGCTCGGATCACCAGCGATGTCGTCGAACAGCCTGCCGCGCCGCGCGACCGAGCGCAGCATCGCGGCGGCGTCTTCGGCGTGGCGGATCGTGCGCTCGGGGTACGGCACCGCGTTGTGCGCGACGACGACCTGATGCGCGACGTTGCCCCCGCCGATCCGGGTGCCGTGCGCGAGCCCTTGGGCGACGGCCGGGGTCGGCGCCAAGCCACCAGCCCGCGCCGCGTCTCCGTGCCCGCCCGGCATCGGCACCGCCGGGTTGACCGACGACACGGTGACGATCCGGCTCGTGCGCACGGTCGCGACCTCCATCGCCTGGCCGATCCACTCGTCGACCGGCACGTCGAACATCGAGCGCGATCCGACGCGCGGCTCGCTGTCGCGGACGACGACGTGCTCGCGGTCGCCGCCGGTCGCGCCGCGCACGACCACGTAACGCCGGTCGCGGTCCTTGTGGAACGCCACGAAGTACGTGCTCGACTCGGTCTGGACCTTGTAAATTTGATCCGGCCGGTCCCGGAGGTCGCCGAACACGGTCTTCGTCAGGTCCTCGCGATACGCCATGAGGTAGCGACCAGCTTACCTCAGCCCTCTACCTTACCGAGCGCTTTCGGCGGCTGGCCGCGCCCGCCGAAGATCGCGAGCACGGCGACCGTCACGATGTAAGGCAACAGCGCGACGAGCTCGGCCGGAAGCTCGCGACCGTATGCGTTCTGCACCATGTGGCTGACGGTCTCCGCGATCGCGACGCCGACGCACGCGAACGCCGCGATGCCGGGCCGCCAGCCGGCGAGGATCACCATCGCGAGCGCCATGTAGCCGCGCCCGCTCGACATGTCGGAGATGAACCCGGTGCCGCGCAGCGACAGGTGCGCTCCGCCGACGCCCGCGAGCGCACCGCCGACCATCGCCGCGAACAAGCGAGCGCGCGACGGCGCGACCCCCGCGGCGCGCAACGCGTCGGGGCGATCCCCCGCGGCGCGCAGGCGCAGCCCCCAGCGCGTGCGCGCCAACGCGAACGGCACGGCGACTGCCGCGAGCGCCGCGATCCACACCGCGGGATTCGCGATCACCGCGCTGCCGAAGCCATCGATCCGCGGTGCGTTCTGGCCTTCGTGGTAGATGAGCTGCAACAACAAGCGCGTGCCGGCGAGCGCGACGATGTTGAGGCCGATGCCGACGACGATCTGGTCAGCGCGCAGGGTCAACGCAAAACCGGTCTGCACCGCCGCGACGATCGCACCCGCGAGCGCGCCCGCGGTGATCCCGAGGTACAGCGAGCCGGTCGCGTGTGCGACCGCGGCCGCCGCGAACGCGCCGAACAGCAGCTTCGCTTCGAGCGCGAGATCGATCAGCCCCGAGCGCTCGGTGATCACGCCGCACAACGCCGCGAGCACGTACGGCACGGCGTTCGGAATCACGCGTGCGAAGAATTCGATCACGACGCCGCCGCCTGACGCCGCACGTACGGGACCGCGGCCGCGACCGCGAGCAGCACCACGCCCTGCAGCACCTCGCTGACCTCGCGCGGCACGAGGCGCGAGACCGACAGGCCGCCGACCGACAGAAAGCCTAGGCCGAGCGAGGCGACCGCGATCCCGACGGGATGGACGCGCCCGAGCAGCGCCGCGACGATGCCGAGGATCCCGGTGCCGCTGCCGAGGCCTTGCTCGAACGCGTGCTTGTCGCCCATCACGAAGTTCGCGGCCGCGAGCCCGGCGAGCGCGCCCGCGCCGGTCATCGCGAGCAGCCGCACTCGCCCGACCGAGATGCCGACCGCGCGCGCGGCGTCCGGATCGCGACCGACCGTGCGCCACGCGTTGCCCCACACCGAGCGCTCGCGCAACCACCACATCGCCGCGACCGCGACCGCGGCGAGGACGATCGCGGTGTTCGCCGCACTGCCCGCGAGCGGCAACTGCGGCAGCTCCGCGCCCCGTGCGATCGGCGCACCGGTCGTCGTGCCGGCGCGGAACACGTAGCTGTTGCCGAGCCACAGCGTCACGCCCGCGACGATCGCGTTGAACATGATCGACGTGATCACCTCGTGCGCCCCGCGATAGACACGCAGCGCTCCGATCGCGGCACCGATCGCGGCACCGGCCCCAGCCGCCGCGACGAGGCACGCCGGGATCGCGACGATCGCGGGCGTGGCCGCCGGTAACGCCGCGCCGACCACCGCGCACGCGAGCACGCCGGCACCGAGCTGCGCTTCGGCGCCGATGTTGAACAGCCCGACGTCGAGCGCGAGCGCGACGGAGAGCCCGGTCAGCGCGAGCCCGGTGGCCTTGTACAGCACCTGGCCGAGCGCGAACCGGTCGCCGAGGGTCTCGACGATCATCGTCCACCACACGTTCGCCGGCGAGCGCCCGACGATCAGCATCAGCACGCTGCCGATCGCGATCGACGCGAGCACCGCGATCGCGACGGCCTGGAGCTCGCGCTTCACACCGCCCCCGTCATCAGCGCGCCGATCGCATCGCGCGCGCCCCCCGACCGCAACGCCTCGCCGCCGCGCTCGCCGACGATCCGACCGCGCAGCAGCACGACCGCGCGATGGCACAGCGCGAGCAACTCGTCGAGATCGGCGGACACCACGAGCACACCGGCTCCGGCCGCGGCAGCGGCGCGCAGGCGATCGTGGATCTTCACCACCGCGCCGAGATCGACGCCGCGCGTCGGTTGCGCCGCGACGACGCAGGCGAGCGCCGGCCGCGACAGCTCGCGCCCGATCACGATCTTTTGCTGGTTGCCGCCCGACAGCGCGCTGGCCTGTGCGGTCGGATCGGGCGGCCGGATGTCGAGCTCGCGGATCTGCTGCTCGGCGTGTGAGGCGACGCGCGCGCGATCGATCCGGAACCGGCCGGTGACGTCGCGCCGCCCGAGCGCGAGGTTGTCGGCGACCGTCGCGGCGAGCACGAGCCCGCCGTGATGGCGATCCTCGGGCACGTGCGCGAGCCCGGCGGCGAGCCGCATCGCGGGGGTCGCCGCGCTGACGTCGCGATCGCCGATCCGCACGCTGCCCGCGTGACGCACGAGCCCCGCGATCGCGAGCACGAGCTCGCGCTGGCCGTTGCCATCGACGCCGGCGACCCCGACGATCTCGCCGGCGCGCACGCGCAGCGCGATGTCGTGCAGGTCATCACCGACCGCGACGCCAGCGAGCTCGAGTGCGATGCTCGCGGTCTCGGCTGGCGCCGCGAGCGGCATCGGCGCTGGCAGCTCGCTGCCGATCATCGCGTGCGCGATCGCGGCGACATCCAACCGCGGCGACTCGGTCCGAGCCGCGAACGTTGCGACGGACACCCCGGCGCGCAACACCGTGACGTCGTCGGCGATCGCGCGCACCTCGTCGAGCTTGTGCGTGACCAGCACGATCGCGGTGCCGTCGGCGGCGATCCGGCGCAGCGTCGCGAGCAAGCCGTCGACCTCGATCGGCGTGAGCACCGCGGTCGGCTCGTCGAGCACGAGCAGCTTCGCGCCGTCGTACAGCGCCGCGACGATCTCGGCGCGCTGGGCGGCCCCGAGCGATAGCTGATCGACGCGCGCACGGGGGTCGATCGGCAAGCCGGTCCGCTGACCGAGCGCCGCGAGCGCGGCGGCCGCCTCGTCGAGATCGAGCAACGGCCCGGCGAGCGGCTCGGCGCCGAGCACCGCGTTCTCGACGACGCTGAGCGTGCCGGCGAACGCGCCGTGCTGTTGCACGATCCCGATCCGCGCCCCACGCGCCGCTCGACGATCCCAGCGTGCGAGATCGACCGCGCGACCGTCGACGGTCAACGTCCCCTCGCCCGCGATCACGCCCGCGACGATCTTGACGAGCGTGCTCTTGCCCGCGCCGTTCTCGCCGACGAGCGCGTGCACCGTCCCGGGCGCCACCGCGAGCCGCGCGCGCCGGAGCACGGGGACGCCGGCGTAGCGCTTGTCGAGCTCGCACGTGATCATCGATCGGGGACCGCGATCTTGCCCGCGATGATCTCGCCGCGGATCTGATTCGCGCGGCGCACGACGTCGGGCGGCAACAGCGCGCGGTTGCGATCGTCGGTGACGAACGCGACCCCGTCCTCGGCCAAGCCGAGCTCGCGCAGCCCGCCGTGGAATTTCCCCGCGATCACGTCGCGCACCTCTTGGACGACCGCGACATCGACCCGCTTGACCATGCTGGTCACGACGCAGCACGGCGCCATGTCGAACTGGTCGCTGTCGACGCCGATCGCCTTGGCACCGCGCTCGCGCGCCGCCGCGAACACGCCGTCGCCGGTCTTGCCCGCGGCGTGAAAGATCACGTCGGCGCCGTCGTCGTACTGCGCGGTCGCGAGCTCTTGGCCGAGCGTCGGATCGGAGAACGCCTTCGGCTCGCTGCCGGCGTACGCCGCGATCACGCGACACGCCGGACACACGTAGTGAACACCGGCGGTGTAGCCCGCCTCGAACTTGCGGATCAGCGGGATCCGCATGCCGCCGACGAACCCGACGACCTGCGTCTTCGTGATCATCGCGGCGATCGCGCCGACCAGGAAGCTGCCCTCTTGTTCGCGGAACCGCAGGCCGACCAGGTTCGGCGGGATCGTCACGCCTTCGGTCGGCGAGTAGTCGATCCCGGCGAACCGGACGTTCGGGAACTCGACCGCGAGCCGCTCGAGATCGCGCCCGAAGATGAACCCGACCCCGATCACGAGATCGAGGTGGCGGGCCGCGAGGGTGCGCAGCGCCGTGCCGCGGTCGGCGCCTTCGCTCGGCTCGATGAACTCGATCGAGACGCCGAGCTCGTCTCTCGCGCGCTGCAGGCCGCGCCACGCGGCCTCGTTGAACGACTTGTCGTTCTTGCCCCCGGTGTCGAACACCAGGCCGACGTGGATCCCTGACCTACCCGCGGTGGTCGCGACGCCATGGCCGGTCTTCAGTGCGGCCAACGCGACGTTGAGGACCACGAGTCCGACGATCAGCTGGTTCGGCCGCACGGACGTCACGCGGCGGACCGTAGCGCGAAACGCGTTACTGGATGACCGGGCCCGAACAGTCCACGACGATGCTCGGGTCGAACGCGATCGACCACTTGAAGATGTACCCGTTGTCGATCGGCCACAAGTCCGTGACCGACAGCTCCCAATCGCCGTTGAGGGTCGAGCCGATCAGCGGCGCGAAGCCGCTCGACGCCTGGTAGTTACCCGCCGGGATGCCCGGGACGGTCTCGCCGCCGCCGCAGTACGGCTCAGCCGTCATCGGAGAGCCCGCGTTCGCGTAGCTGATCGGATCCGGGTTCGTCGCGGTCGGGGTGAAGCAGTACTCGGCGCCGACGCCCGGCACCGGGTCATCGTCGCTGTCGCAGTCGTTCGCCTGGCCGTAGTAGACCTCGCAGATCGAGTTCGGATCGTCGCCGCAGGTCTGACCTTGGAACTGCTGGAGCTTGACGACCTGGCCGGTCGGCGACGTCAGGTTGATCTCGAGATCGCGGATCCACGAGTGCTCCATCGTGATGCACACCTCTTGGATGTTCGAGACGTCGGTGAACGTCTGGGTCGGAGCGAAGCCGGTGAAGTTCAGCTTGGAGGTGTACGACTGGCGGCACTCGTAGCTGTCGCCCGCCGCGTCCATGTCGCCCGTGATGTCGTAGCAGCGCTGACCCGACGGGCAGCTCGTGGTGTCGTTCTCGCCCGTGCATTCGGTGCCGCCGACACCATCCGGCAGAGCGAGCGGCGATCCGAGCGGATGCTGGACCTGGCCACACACCGGACACGATCCGACGCCGGAGCAATCGGGGTCGGCGCAGTCGACGAGACCATCGCAGTCGTTGTCGAGGCCGTCGTTGCAGTTCTCCGGCTGCGGATCGGCGGGACAGTTCGCGGCTTCGCCACCCGCATCGGCACCTTCACCACCTGGACGACCGGACGGGCCACATGCGGCGACGAACACGAGACAGATGGAGAGGCTTAGGATCGAGCGCATGCGGTCTCCTACAGGTGGGTGGACGCCGCGCACATTACATTGTGTGGAATTGGGTTCAAGCGAAAAAAGCTGACCCATCCCTTTGGTTTGGGGGAGGCGTGCTTAGGCTGTGTGCTAGGTTACTGCGGGTTCTTTAGCTGCCAACAGCGGGCATCAGGAGTGCGCATGGGAATCATCAGTTTCATCAAAGGTGGGACTCAGCAGTTAGCGATCGCGAGGCCGGACTCGGCCAAGGACTACTGGGTCTACAAGCACCCAGATCAGAACATCCCGAGCCATGCGCAGCTGACCGTCGACTCGGACGAGGTCGCGCTGTTCTTCAAGGACGGCAAGTTCGTCGGCAGCCTCGCCGCCGGCCGCCACACGTTGGACGGCGCGAGCATCCCGTTCTTGGGCCTGCTCGTCGACAAGATCACGGGCGGCAACGTCTTCATCTGCGAGGTCTTCTTCGTCACCACGCGCGAGCTCCCGTCGATCAAGTTCGGCACCTCGATCGGCGACATCCAGGATCCGCAGACCCAGCTGCGCGTGCGGCTGATGGTCTACGGCGAATTCTCCGCGAAGGTGATCGATCCGCCGAAGTTCGTGATCGGCATCGTCGGTCAGCGCGCGACCGACAACGACGCATTCCTCGGCTGGTTCAAGAGCCAGGTCCAAAAGACGATGAAGGACGGCATCGCCGAGCTGATCGTCAAGCAGAACTGGCCGCTGATGAAGGTCACCTCGGGCGCATACACCGAGGAGATCGAGACCAGCACGCTCGCGAATGTCCGCAAGAACATCGAGCCGTACGGCGTCGAGATCATGCGGTTCGGCGACTTCTCGGTGACGATGGATCCGAACGACAAGGAGCGGCTCGACAAGCTCGTCGATCGGATGGCGTACGTCGCGGGCATGGGCTCGGCGCCGGGCGGCATGGCCGCGTACCAGCAGCTCGCACAGGCCGAGATGATGATGGGCGCCGCCGAAGGCTTGAAGACCGGCGACGGCGGCGGTGGTGCCTTGCAGGGCGCGGGCATCGGCATGGGCTTCGCGATGGCCGGCCAGATGGCGAACGCGATGGGCGGATCGCAGGTCAGGCCGGCGGCGCCCGAGAGCAAGGACCAGATCATGGCGACGCTCAAGCAGCTCGGCGAGCTCAAGGCCTCCGGCGTGCTGACCGACGCGGAGTTCGACGCGAAGAAGAAAGAGTTGCTTGCCAAGCTCTGACCGGCCGAGCGAGGCAAGGCTGGCGCATGCCAGCCGCGCAGCAGCGCCGAAGGCGGTGCGCAGGTAAATGGACAACCGCGCGTACTACGACGACTTCGCGGGCTGGTACGAGCGCGACCGCCACCTGCCTTATCACCGGATGCTCGACGATCTCGAAGTCGAGCTGGTCGAGCGCTATGCGACCGGCAAGGACGCGCTCGAGGTCGGCTGCGGCACGGGCCTCATCCTCGATCGCGTCGCGGCCTTCGCGCGCGGCGCCGCCGGGATCGATCTCTCGGCCGGCATGCTCGCGCGAGCGGCGCGTCGCGGCTTGGCCGTGGCGCAGGCCTCGGCGACCGAGCTGCCGATCGCGAGCGCGTCGGTCGACGTCGCGTACTCGTTCAAGGTGCTCGCGCATATTCCGGACATCGTGGGCGCGCTGCGCGAGATGACGCGCGTCGTCCGACCGGGCGGCTACGTGCTCGCCGAGTTCTACAACGCGCGTTCGATCCGCCGGCTGGTCAAGGCGATGAAGCCGCCGACCGCGATCTCCGAGCAGGCCAATGACGAGCACGTCTACACCCGCTACGACGATGCGCGCGCGATCCGCAGCTATCTACCTCCCGACCTCGAGTGGGTCGCGACTCGCGGCATCCGCGTGATCACGCCGACCGCGGCGATGTTGCGCGTGCCGGTGCTGGGCGCCGCGATGCGCTGGGCCGAGCACCAGCTCGCCGACCTACCGGGCGCCCGCGATGTCGGCGGCTTCCTCGTCGCGGTCTGTCGCAAGCGCTCCGTCTGATCTCGCCCTCAGTCGTGCGGCGCGACGCGCTTCGCGATCGCATCGAGCTCCGCTGCCTCGTCGGTGCGACCTTGCTCGCGGAGATCCTGCGCGAGGATCAGCCAACCGCGCAGCAAGCGGTTGTGCGCGATCGTCGGATATCCGTCGCGCGGACCCGGGACCGGCTCGTCGATCTCGAACTGCGCGAGGAGCGCGCGGTTCTGCGCGATGATGTCATCGAGCGACGGCGGCGGATCACTCGGGGCGGCGATGCGAAACACTTCCCCGTATGGATAGCTCGGGAACGTCTCGAGCACGGTGCCAAACAAGATATCGGCGAACACCGGCCGCCTCGCCTGCAAGAGCCGGCCGACCAGCGCTACGATGGGCTCGTGCGCAGCGATCGCGAGGCCGCGCGCGGCGATCCGATCGCGATACCACGGGCGCGACAGCATCGGCACCGCGAGCACGACGACGTCGGGACGAATGCCGAGCACGTCTTGCACGTAGGTCGAGCCGAAGCCTTGTTCGTCCGAGGCGACGAGGACGACCGCGTCCTTCGGCAGCGATCGCACGAGATTCACGATGCCGTTCTCGACCGCCGGGGAGTCGATCGCCGCGACCTGCGGCAGCGCGAGCGCGCCGAGCACGCCGACCGCGGCGATCGCGGCGACCTCGGCGATCCACAGCGGCAGATCGATCGCGCGCGACGCGAGCTCGCCGACGCGATCGAACCCGAGTGCGACCGCGGGCACGAGCAGGAGCAACGGCAGGAGATGAAAGCGCTGGCACACCAGCGCCGTCACCGGCAGGTCCGGAAGATCGAAGCGCGACGCGAGCAACGGCCCTGCGAGCGCGAACGACAGCGCGAGCATCCACCAACCGGTTCTCGGCTCGGCGTGCTCTGGCGCGCGCCGCAGGCACCGCACCACGAGTGCGGCGACACCGATCGCGAGCGGCAGCCACAGCCAACCGCGAGCAAGCGAGCTCGCGAGCTGCGAGAGCCCGCGCGCGACATCGGCGTGGCCGTGGCCGGTCGCCGAGAACGCGCCGAGGCCGCCGTACTCGCGGCGCGTGACCGACGCGACGAGCCCATCGAAGCCGCGCACGACGCCCCACGACGCGGGGGAATCCGGCGCGATCAGCAGATACGCGTACGGCGCGAGGCCGAGCACGAACGCACCTGCCGCCGCCGCGATCGCGAGGCCACGGCGATCGGCTTCGCGGATGCCTCGCACCACGCCGAGCAAGCCGACCGGCGCGACGAGCACGCACGTGAGGTGGTCGCACAGGCCCAGCCCGGCGACGAGCGAGAGCAGCACCGCGCGCCGCACGCCTCGCACCGGACCACCGGCCGCGGCGAGCCACAATACGGTCGCGACGACGAGGTCGTCGAGCGCGAACACCTCGGCCTCGGTCGTGACGTGCAAGACGACCGGCGCGGTCGCGAAGATCGCAGCTGCGAGCGACGCCGACGCAGGTCGCGCGCCCCACGCGATCGCCGCGGCGCGGATCACGACGACCGAGGCGACGCCGAGCATCGCGGTCGCGAGCGCGGCGGCGTGCGCCGGGCTGTGCACCGGCAGCCACGACCACGCGCGCAGCCACAGCACGTAGAGCGGATAGCCCGAGGGATGCGCGGCGCCGCCGAGCTGCGCGAGCGCGGAGAACTCCGCGTTGTCGCCGTCGACGATCACGTCGGGCGCGACCGCGAAGTACAGCACCGCGACCGCGACGCCGAGCAGCCAGCCGCGATCGAGCGCGCGGCGGACGACGGCGAGCCACGACGACATGGCGCGATACTCGCCCGCGCCGGCCCGATCCGTCACGGCAGCGAGCGCTCGATCTCGCGCACGCGCGGCGCGAGCGCCGGATCCGCGGACGCGGCATCGAGATGCACCTTCGCATCGGCGGTGCGGCCGAGCGCGAGCAGCGCGAGCGCGAGGTTGAAGCGGTTCGCGAGGTTGTCGGGCTCGAGCCCGTTCGCGACCTCGAACGCGGCGAGCGCCTCGGCGGGCGCGTGCGCGGCGAGCGCGATCTTGCCGTGCAAGCGCTGGCCATTGACGTAGTCCGGCGCCGCCGCGGTCGCGCGCCGTGCCCACGCGAGGGCCTCGGCGTTGCCGCCTTGATTCGACAGCCACAGCGCGAGATCGGACATCGCGCGGTAGTCGCCGCCGTCGGCGGCCGCGCGCATCTCGACGAGCGCGCGCACGGGCTCACCGCGCTCGGCCAACAACAACGCGTAGCGATGGCGCAGCCGCGGCGACGTGGTCTCGCCCAAGCCGTGCTCGGTCGCGGCGAAGGCGGCGGCCGAGTCGCCGGCCTCGTCGAGCGTCTCGGCGTAGTTGCTCCACGCATCGCCGTCGGCGGGATCCGAGTCGACCGCACGCGCCCATAGCGAGCGCGCGTCCGACCACTGCGCTTGCGCGTCGAGTGTTCGCACACCCGCAGCCAAGACAATCACGCCGATCAACGCGGCTCGCATCCGCTTGTCCGGGATCCGGACAAGCCCGCAAGCGGCGAGCAGCGCGAGCCCGAGCGACGGCACGAGCAGGTAGCGATCGGCGACCAGCACCATCTGGAGCGGCAGGATCGCCTGGCTGAACGGCAGATATGTGACGAGCCAGAACGCGGCGCCCGCGCGAAGCTCGGCAGGAGGTCTCCACCGGCCCAGCCGCGGTGCGAACGCGATCGCACCAAGCGCGACAAAGCCGACTGCGCCGAGCGCGAGATCGCCCGGGCCCGGGCCGGTGCTCGCGATCGGATACGACACCGCGGCGCGCACCGCGAGCGCGACGTCACGCAGGTAGAAGCCGTGGACGCCGAGCACGGTCGCGATCCGCCCGGCCGGCGATTGCAGCTCGGTGCCGACCACCGCCGATCGGGTCGCGAGATAGACCACCGGCGCGAACGCGGCGGCGGCGACGACCGCGATCGCAGCGAGCGCGCCGAGGCTGCGCCGCCACGCGATCCGTTTCGCCGGCAACGCGAGCTCGAGCGCCGCGAGCGCCGCGACCCCGAACGCACTCGGCGCCTTGCTCCAGATCGCGAACACCGCGCTGATCATCGCGAGCGCGAGGTACCGGGCGCGACCTCCGCTGCGATAGGTCGCGAAGCCGAGCGCGCACACGCCGAGCCAAAACGCGGCGAGCACGCCCTTGCGCTCGGCGAGCCACGCGACCGACTCGGCGTGACTCGGGGCGACCGCCCACAACAGCACCGCGATGCCGGCGAGCGTGCGATCGATGCCGAACCGCGTCAGCGCCGCGAACCACACGCCGATCGCGGCGACGTACAGCGCGACGTTGGTCACGTGATGACCGCCGAACCAATCGCCCCACACCGCGAAGTCGGCCATCACCGAGAGATCGCGCACCGGCAGATACTCGGGCGTCAGGACGAACCGCTTCGGCGAGCTGAGATCGAACAGGATCGTCCGGATCGCATCGCCCGACGCGTGGTGGACGATCCAGTTATCGCGCACCAGCCACGCATCGTCGTAGCCCACGATGCCGTAGCTCAGCGTCGCGGCGTACAGCGCGACCGCGAGCGCGATCGCGAGCAGGCACAGCGCGAGCCCGGGGTCGGCGCGCAGCCGAGCGAGCACACCGCGCTGCCGTTCGGCAGCGCTGCCGGCCGGGAGGGAATCCCGGCCGCCGGTCATGGCGCCGGTCCGAGGTCGCGCGCGGTCTGGTACGCGGCAGCGGATCGCTCGGGATCGATCGACTGCAGCGCGTGGCCGAGCGCCTGCCAGGCCTGGGCGTACCGCTGATGGACGAGCGTCGCCCATTCGTCGTCGGGGCCCGGCCGCGCATACGCGAGATCGAAGCCGGCGAATAACGCGCGGTTCTCGATCTCGGCGTCGCTGACGGTCATCGCCGCGCCTTCGCTCGTGACGTGCATCAGCGTGCCGAACGGATACGCGGGCAGCGCGCGCAGCACGTCCCGCTCGCCCGGATCGATGAACACCGGCCGGCCGGTCGCGAGCAAGTGGCGGACGAGACGGAGCTCGGCCGGCTCGGGGCCCGCCTCCGCGACGCAGCCGCGCTCGGCGACGCGATGGCGGTACCACGGCAACGACATCATCCCCCACGCGACGATCGTGACGTCTTGCCGCTCGCCGAGCGCGTACTGCAAGTAGCCCCACGAAAATACGAACGCGTCGACCGCGTCGATCACGACCGCGTCGTGCGGCAGCGCGCGCAGCATGTTCCGCGCGTGGGCCTCGAGCGCGTCGGTGTGAACCCGTTGGACGTACGACAGCGAGCCGCCGGCGCACGCGAGAAACCCGAGCGTCGCCGCGATCGGCGCCGCCGGGCGTCGCCACGCGCGCACGCGCTCGGGCAGCCAGCGAGCGAGCTCGGTGAACGCGACCGCGACCGGAATCGCGAGCAGCAACGTCGGCAACACGTGGAACCGGCGCACGATGTAGAGGCCGATCGCCTCGGGCGCGGCGTTGAACTGCGACATCAGCACGGGCCCTGCGAGCAACCACGACACCGCGAGCATGCCCCACGCCCAGCGATCGCGCGTGTTCGGGCGCGGCGCCGCGATCCGCCAACCGAGCAGGCCGAGCGCGAGCGCGACCGGCAGCCACAGCCACGCGCGGCCGATGGTCCTCAGCATCGCGACGATCGAGTCGCCGATCGCGGCTTGCGCGCCGTGCGCGACGAGCGTGCTCGTACCGTAGTCGGCGCGGGTCGCGAGGTGCAGCAGATCGCCGAGGTCGTGGACCTTGCCCCACGACAGCGGGGTCTCGGGCGTCGCGAACGCGTAGAGGTAGGGCGCGAGGCCGATCACCAACCCGGCCGCCGCGAGCGCGATCGCGACGAGCTTGCGACCGCTCGTCTCGCGCACGCCGCACACCACGCCGTAGATCCCGACCGGAGCGACGAGCGCGCACGTCAGGTGATTCGCGAGCCCCAAGCCGGCGACCAGGCCGAGCGCGGCGGTGCGCTTCGCGCCTCGCACGGAGCCGTCGGGCGCCGCGAGCCACAGCACGGCCGCGACGATCAAGTTGTTGAGCGCGAACACCTCGGCTTCGGTCGCGAGTCGCATCACGACCGGCGCCGCCGCGAACATCGCGCACGCGATCGTCGCCGCGAGTGGCTTCGCGCCCCACGCCCGACATGCCGCATGCAGCATGACGACGGCCGCCGCGCCGATCGCGGTGGTCACGAGCGCCGCCGCGTGCGCCGGGCTCGCGGCCGGCAACCACGACAGCGCGCGCAGGATCAGCAAGTACAGCGGATAGCCCGACGGGTGCGCGATGCCGCCGATCGTGCCGAGCGTCGAGAGCTCGGCGTTGTCGCCGTCGACGACGTGGGTCGGCGCGAGCCACGCATAGACGACGAGCACGACGACGCCGAGCAAGCCGCCGCGATCGATCATCAGCTCGCGCAGGCGCTTCACGGCTGGGGTCCGATCGCGCGCGCGTAGTCGATCGCGGCCTGAGCCTCGTCGGCGCGGCCGGCTTCGCCGAGCAGCTTGGCCAGTCGCAGCCACGTCTTGGCGTAGCGCGTGTGGACCAACGTCGGCCATTCGTCGTCGAGACCGGGCCGCGGATAGTCGAGGTCGAACTTCGCGTAGACGTCGGTGTTCAGCTTGACGACCTGGTCGAGCGTCGGCGGCGCGACGCCGGCCGGCAAGATGCGCACGAGCACGCCGAACGGATAGTGCGGCAAGACCGCCTGCGGCTGCTTGAGGTACGGCTGGACGAACACCGGTCGACCGCTCGCGACGACATCTTCGATCATGTGCGCGGTGTCGGCGATGCCGAGCGCGGCGATCCGATCGCGGTACCACGACAAGCCGAGCAACGGGACGTGGACGTAGGTCACGTCGCGGCGCTCGCCGAGCACGAGCTGCACGTAGTTCATCACCGCGCCGACATCGTCGTCGACGCCGAACACGACCGCGCGCTCGGGCAGCGAGTGCAGCGTGTTCGACACCTGGTACTCGACCGCCGGCGCGTGAACGCGCGATAGGTGAGGCAGCGCGGCACCCGCGACCGCGACGAACGCGACCACGCCGAGCACCTGGCCGAGCCACGCCGAGCGCGCGAGCGCGGGCAGCGTGCGACCGAGCCAACCGCCGGCGCGATCGAGCGCATCGGCGACCGCGGGCGCGAGCAGCAATGCCGGCAGGATATGAAACCGCGCGACGACGTAGCGCCCGACGCCTTCGGGCGCGACATCGAACCGGGTGACGAGCACCGGCCCGGCGAGCGCGATGCACGCGAGCAGCAGCCCCCACGCGACGCGGCTCTCGGCGATGGGACCGCGCCGGCCTTCGAGCGGCAAGCCACGCCGGTCGTTACGCGCACGCACGATCCGATCGCCGAGGGCGACGAGCCCCGCGATCGCGGGCAGCCACAACCAGGTCCGGCCAACGGTCGACAGCAGCGCGAGCAAGCTCTCGCCGACCGGCACCGCGGGCCCGGTGCCGGCGAACGCGCCCGGGCCTCCGTACTCGCGCCGCAGGATGATGCCGACGACATCGGACAGGCTCGTGATGTGGCCCCACGAGCCCTGGTGCTCGGGCGCGACGAGCAGGTACAGATATGGCGTCAGGCCGAGGACCAGCCCGACCGTGGCGGCGATCGCCGCGCGCGCCCCGCCCTCGCGCACCGCGCGCACGACGCCGAGGATCCCGATCGGCGCGACGAGCGCGCACGTCAGGTTGTTTGCGAGCCCCAAGCCGGCGACGAGCCCGAGCGCCAGCCCGCGCCAGATCCCGCGCAGCGGTCCGCCGCGCGCCGCGAGCCACAGCACACACGCGACGACGAGGCCGTTGAGCGCGAACACCTCGGCCTCGCAGTCCATCGCGAGCACGACGGGCGCGCCGGCGAACACCGCGACGGTCAGCGTCGCGGCGACCGGCTTCGCGCCCCACGCTCGACAGGCCGCGTGCAGCGCGACGAACGCCACCGCGGCGAGCAACGCGGTCGCGATCGCGGCGGTGTGCGCCGGGCTCGCGCCGGGCAGCCACGAGGTCGCGCGCAAGTACAACACGTAGAGCGGATAGCCCGACGGGTGCGCCGCGCCGCCGAGCGCCCCGAGCGTGGAGAGCTCTGCGTTATCGCCATCGACGACGTGGGTCGGGGCGAGCCACACGTACAGGATCGCGATGGCGAGCCCGATCAGGCCGCCGCGCTCGAACATGAATCGCGCGACGCGCTGCCGCAATCGTCAGCATCATAGCGAACTTCGTCGGCGCTCGCCCGCGGGGTCTCAGTCGCTCGCCCGCGGTGCGAGCGCGGTCGCGAACGCGCGCGCTTGGTCGGCCTCGGCGCGATGACCGGCGAGCTCGAGCTCGTGCGCGAGGATCCGCCAGGTCTGCGCGTACTTGTCTTGATAGTGGGTCGCGAGCTCGTCGTAGGCGGTCGGCAGCTGGTAGTCGAGCGCGAACGTGGTGAACAGCTGCTTGATGCTCGACCGCGGTCCGCGCGGCACGGTTAAGCCGATCCGATGTTCGAACCGGGCGCGGTAGCTCGCCTGCGCGACGCGGACGTCGGTCCGATCCCGCAGCGCGTCTTGAAAGTAACTCGCGCCCGAGGCCAGCTCGTCCTCCGACACGATCAGCAGCGCGCCGTGCGGCATCGAGTGCAGCGTGTTGCCGACCGCATCCTCGACCGCCGCCGAGTCGACGCGCCCGAGCTTGCCGAGCGAGGTCGCGATGTTCGCGGCCGCGAGCGCGATCGTTGTCGCCGTCGACGAAGTGAGCCGGCGCGAGCGCGAGGTGCGCGAGGCCGATCGCGACCGCACCGCCCCGGACGATCAAGACGTTTCGCGCGATCGCGGCGAACCGCGAGCGCGGGGTATCGAGTACGGCGTCGGGCGTGCCATATTCTAGCCGTGGCTGCGATCTTAGTCGTCGACGACGAGCAGTCGATGCGCGAGTTCCTCGCGATCTGTCTGCGCCGCAACGGCCACGATGTCACGACCGTGTCGAACGCCGAGGCCGCGCTCGCCAAGCTGCGCGACGCGCCCTTCGATATCGTCGTCACCGACCTGCGCATGCCGGGCGAGCTCGACGGGCTCGGCATCCTCAAGGCGATCAAGTCCGGCGCGGTCCGTCACGCCGCGCAACCGGGCACGACGCCGGCGCCGGTCGATGCCGAGGTCATCCTGGTCACCGCGTACGCGACCGCCGACACCGCGCTCGCCGCGATGAAGCACGGCGCGTACGACTACCTGACCAAGCCGTTCCACGTCGACGAGATCAACGCGGTGATCGGCCGCGCGCTCGAGAAGCGCGCGCTGGTCGAAGCGAACCTCGCGCTGCGCGATCAGCGTCGCCGGCCGCGCGCGGTTCGCGAATCTGCTCGGCAAGAGCCGCGCGATGCAGAAGGTGTTCGAGCTGATCGGCAAGATCCAATCGGCGCGGACGAGCGTGCTGATCACCGGCGAGAGCGGCACCGGCAAGGAGCTGGTCGCGCGCGCGCTGCATAGCGAGGGTACGCGCGCGAAGCTGCCGTTCGTCGCGGTTAACTGCGGCGCGATTCCCGAAGAGCTGATGGAGTCGGAGCTGTTCGGCCACAAGAAGGGCTCGTTCACGGGCGCGGTCGCCGACAAGCGCGGGCCTGTTCCACGAAGCCGACGGCGGCACGCTGTTCCTCGACGAGATCGGCGAGCTGTCGCTCGGCCTCCAGGTCAAGCTGTTGCGCGCGCTGCAGGAGCGCAAGGTCAAGCCGGTCGGCGGCAACCGAAGAGCTCGAGGTCGACGTCCGCGTGGTCGCCGCGACCAACCGCGAGCTCGAGGCCGAGGTCGCGACGCGGTGCGTTCCGCACCGATCTCTACTATCGGCTCAACGTGATCGAGGTGCGGATCCCGCCGCTGCGCCAGCGCCGCGAGGACATCCCGCTGCTCGCCGAGCACTTCCTGCGGCGGTTCGCCGCGGAGCATGGGCGCGACCGCGCGGCTCGACGCCGGAGGCGATGCGCAAGCTCGAGAGCCACGACTTTCCGGGTAACGTCCGCGAGCTCGAGAACATGATCGAGCGCGCGGTCGCGCTGAGCTCGAGCCCGCTGATCGGCGCGAGCGACCTGCCAGATCCGCGGGCGGGATCGCGCCCCGCGATCGATGCTCCGAACGCGCTGCCGAGCGAAGGCGTCGACCTCGATCGCTTGCTCGCCGACTTCGAGCGAACGTGGGTGACGCGCGCACTCGACCACACCGGCGGCGTTCGCAAGCGCGCCGCGGCCCTGCTCGGCATCAGCTTCCGCTCGCTGCGCTATCGGCTCGAGAAGCTCGGCCTCGACAAAGGCGCGGACGAAGACAAAGACGACTGATGCGACTCCGAGAAATCCCCAGGATAAGTCGATCGATAAGCCGGTTACCCGACGGCTAACCGGCGCGGATTGGCAGCGACCATGCCGCAAATCGTCACTCTCGCGGCGCTTCCCCGACTGCACGGCGGAGTTCTGCACGGTTACGCGCGGCACGCTCGTTGCTGTAGCTCGGTTCACCCAGGAGGACCTAGATGAAGCAACGCAAGCAGATGGCTGGTTTCACGCTGATCGAGCTCATGATCGTCGTCGCGATTATCGGCATTCTAGCCGCGGTCGCGATCCCCGCATTCCTCGACTACATGAAGAAGTCGAAGGCGACGGAGGCCGGCGAGCAGCTCAACGCGATCGGCAAGGTCCAGAAGCGCACCTACGGCGAGAACTCGTCGTTCACCGTCGGTAACGGCGCGTTCCTGCCGACCGGCGTGTCGGCGACCACTGGTTGCTGCGGCTTGAAGGGCGGTACAGAGTCCACCCCCGGCACCACGGTCAACAACAAGTGCATGTCGACCCCGGCCGCGTTCAAAGCCGACTCGCAGTGGGTCGCGATGGGCTTCTCGGTCGGTGAAGAGAGTGCGTACGGCTACTCGTACGTCGGCACCAGCGCGACTCAGTTCACCGCGTACGCGATCGGCGACGCCGACTGCGACGGTACTCCGGCGACGTTCACGCTGCAGGGCACGCTCGATTCCGCGGGTAACCCGTCGGTCAACTTGATCAAGCCGCTCGCCGGCGTGTTCTAAAGATCGGGTAAGCCTCGGGTCCCTTGGGGGACTGACCCTCGCATCGCGCCCACGGCAGGAATACCGTGGGCGCGCTGCCATCTACGCCAATTCGCCCGCCATGACGTTCAAACGCAAAGGCTTCACGCTGATCGAGCTGATGATCGTCGTTGCGATCATCGGGATCCTCGCGGCGGTCGCGATCCCCGCGTTCCTAGACTACATGCGGAAGTCTCGGGCGACCGAGGCCCAGGAGATGCTGTCCTCGATCGGTAAGCTGCAGAAGCGCGCATACGGCGACAGCGCCTCGTTCACGGAGACCGACGGCGCGTTCCTACCGACGGGTGTCAGCACGACGCTCGGTTGCTGCGGCCTGATGGGCGGCACCGAGACCACGCCCGGGACCAAGGTGATCAACCGCTGCATGGCCACCCCGAGCGCGTTCAAGGCCGACCCCGGCTGGGTCCTGATGGGGTTCTCGGTCGGCGAGGAGAGCAGCTACGGCTACTCGTTCAAGTCGAACAGCGCGACCTCGTTCGACGCGTACGGCATCGGGAACACGGACTGCGACGTCACCCCCGCGACGTATACGCTGCACGGCACGCTGGACTCCGCGGGCAATCCGTCCGTCGTGATGACCAAGCCGCCGGTCGGCACGTACTAGCCCCGGTCGGGTTGCCCCGGGTGTGACCCGGGGCTCCCACAGATCCGGACGTGCCGATTTCCGGCATCCGGCTCTTCGTCCACGGATTCGCTACGTCCGGTAGATGCTGTGGACGACCTTGGGCGGCAGAAGCGGATATCGCTCCAGCACGCGCATGAATCGTGGCCACGGCATCGCACCGCGTCCTGTCCGACGGTGCAGCCATTTCTGCCAGACACGGGTCACCTCGTAAAAGAAACTCGAGAGCGCGTTGGCGTTTCCGGTGATACCGAAATAGCCGTAGTGCCAGCATCTGCGAGAGGTGTTTGTGCTGTCTGGCGATCTTGTCGTGCAGGTGAAGCCTGCACCACTGGCTGACCCGTCGAAGTGCGCGACCAAATCGACTGCGAGCCGTCTGCCGCTTCACCACCCACGTTTTCTTGAGCGACTTTCCCCAGAAGTGCGTGAAGCCGAGCAGATCAAAGCTCTCGGTGTCCACGTCCTTCGGGGTATCGCTCTTCTGCGGCCGGACAAGCCTCACCAGCCGCGTCTTCGTTGGATGGAGCTTCAGTCCGTATTTGCCGAATCGTTTCGGCAGTACGTCCATCACCTTGCGAGCGTCATCCTCCGACGAGAATACGAGGACAGCGTCGTCCGCGTACCGGACGAGAAACGCGTGGCCTTGCAGCCTAGGCTTCACGTCCGCCTCGAACCACGTGTCGAGCACCTCGTGTAAATAGACGTTCGCCAGGAGCGGCGAGATGACCCCGCCTTGTGGTGTTCCAGCATCGGCGTATCGCAGCTCGGTTGCTTCGAGGACGCCGGCCTTGAGCCACTTGTTGATCGTGCGACGCAGTACTCCGTCTCGTACTCGGCGGTCGAGGAAGCTCCGCAAGTGCTCGTGGTCCAACGTGTCGAAGAAAGCTTCGATGTCGATCTCCAGCACCCACCCACCCTGCATCTCCATCAAGCCGTCCCAAAGCGCCTGCAGAGCATCATGGGCCGAGCGCGCGGGTCGGAAGCCATACGAGCAGTCGTGAAACTCCTGCTCGTAGATCGCTTCGGAAGCTCGCCGATGATCTCCAGTGCCAGCGCGAGGAACTCGATCGAGCGTTGATCGACGCGAAGCTTCTGGAAGCTGAGCATGACCGGGCTATCGGCCACACAACTCCGGAGTTGCCGTGTCAACGACAACGTCTAAGGTGCCGTTCAAGTTCAGGGGGTTCAGGTCAAGGTCAACGTTATCTGAGCGGCATTGGCCCTAGACCGCGCTCGCGACGACCTGAATGTCGGCGCACACCGCGTAGTGATCGCTGGCGGCGATCTCGCCCTCGCCGCGCCCTTCGCGCTCGGTGAGCGCGACGTCGCACGCGTGCACGGTCGCGCGTCCGTCCTTCTTGCGCGTGGTGACCAGCACGTAGTCGATCCGGCGATCGAGATCGAGCGAGCGCAACGGGCGCGTCGAGCGATTCTCGCTCGACCACGTGATGCCTTGCGCGGGGCCATCGCCCGGGCCGGGCTCGCGGTGCAGCCGCAGCCACGCGTCCTGGAAGTGCGTGCGCCGGCCGGCGAGCGTCGTCAGCCCGCGCAGAAAGCGCAGCTCGTCAGAATCCGCGGTCGCGTTGAAGTCGCCGCACAGGATCTGCGGCGGCGACGTGTTGTCGCGCCCGAGGGCGCGCAGCTCGCCATCGATCGCGACGACCTGGTGCTCGCGCGCGACCCCGTCGTCGAGCCGATAGTGCAGATGTGTCGTGTGGACCCAGATCGGGCCACCGTCGGTCGCGACCTGACCCGATAGCAAGATCCTCGCGTCGCCGGGGCGAGGCTCGGGCAGCGCGAGCACCCGGACCTCCGCGACCGGCGCGCGCGCGAGGATCGCGAGGCCCTCTTCGCCGGCGTCGGACGTCACCGCCGGGCGGTAGGTCGCGTGCAACCCGAGTGCGTCCGCGACGACGTCGGCGGTCGTGCGCCCGGCGCCCGCCGCGAGCGGGCGGACCTCCTGCAGGCACACCACATCGGGATCGAGGGCGCGCAGCTGTCGGGTCGCGAGCGCCAACCGGCGATCGAGCGGCGGCTCGATTCCCCAGAGGTTGAGCGTGACGACGCGCAGGTTCGACTTCACGCCGCGACTATTGCATAGCCGGCCAAAACCCGTTCAGCGCCAGCCCGGGCCGTGCTAAAAACCTTGGCCTTCGGAGCCATCGCCAAGTGGTAAGGCACTGGTCTGCAAAACCAGCATTCCCCGGTTCAAATCCGGGTGGCTCCTCCAGCGGTTAGACCTCAGAACCTGACGCGATATCCGGCCCCGGTGCGGTGTGCTGACACCTCGAGCGACGAGCCTGACTCGCGCCGTCACGCGCCGTGACGACTCGACGGTTGCCGCATACGAAGGTATGTAATACGCTGGTATGCATGAATGTCGATCGCCTCTCCATCACGTTGGATCCGCGACTGGGTGCCGCGGCGCGCAAGGCGGCCAAACGAGCGAAGGTAAGCTTGTCGACGTGGATTGCCGAAGCGACATCGGACCGCGTACGCAACGAGGCCCTCGGCCACGCGCTCGACCAGTGGGAGAGCGAGGACGGAACCTTTTCTTCTCGGGAGCTAGCAGCCGCCGCAGCGGCGCTGGGCCTCGACGGCAAGCGCAAGCGCAGGCGTGGATGAAGGCGGTCATCGACGCAGGCGCGTTTCTCGCGATCGAGAAACGCGATCGCAGGGTAGGCGCGATGCTACGCGTCCTCCAAGCACATCGCGTCCCGTTGTGGACGAGCGCGGCGGTCGTAGCTCAGGTCTGGCGCAACGGTCGCAAGCAGGCGCTGCTCGCAAAGATGCTCGCGGGCGTCGGCGTGCGTGCACTTGGCGATGGGGATGCCAAAGCCATCGGGGAGCTCCTCGCGCTCGCGCACAGGAATGACGTGGTCGACGCACACGTCGCCGTCGCGGTCGATGATGGCGACTACGTGTTCACCAGCGATCCGGACGACATCGCGCGGCTGCTGGCACTGCGCCAGATCGAGGCCGCGGTCACGAGGACTTGACGTCGCGCTTCTGGGTGAAGGACTGGTAACGGACTGGGATTGCGTTGGCATTCCGCCCAATTAGCGAGGGCGCGGATTTCTTGTCAGGTTCGTGCGCGCGCGGAGTACTCACCCACGACATGGAGACGATCGAGAAGACGGATGTCGAGCTCGTCGAGGCCAGCCGCCGCGGCGAGCTCGACGCGTTCGGGCACCTGGTCGCGCGCTACCAGAACGTGGTGTGCGCGGTCGGGTATAGCTCGACCGGCGATCGCGTACTCGGCGAAGACGTCGCGCAAGAGACGTTCATCGCCGCGTGGCGGCAGCTCGATCGCGTGCGCGACGTGATGCGTCTACGGCCCTGGCTGTGCGGGATCGCGCGCAACCTCGGCCACAAGGCGAAGAAGCGCACGCGCCGCGAGGAGCTGGTCGACACCGACGAGCACGTGGGATCCGGTCCGAGCCCGTTCGACGAGCTCGCGCGCGGCGACGCCGAGCGCGTCGTCCGCCGTGCGCTCGCGCGCGTGCCCGAGACCTATCGCGAAGTGCTGGTCCTCTACTATCGCGAGGACCAATCGATCCGCGAGGTCGCCGAGACGCTCGGGATCAGCGAGGACGCGGTGATGCAGCGGCTGTCGCGCGGCAGGCGCTACCTCGCTGACAGCGTGTCCACGCTCGTCGAGCAGTCGTTGAAGGGCGCGCGGCCGCGACGCGATCTCGTCGCGGCGGTGCTCGCCGCGATCGCGCTCTACTTGGTTCCGTCCCGTGTCGATGCCTCTACCGCGAAACCGAAACCAAAAGGATCGACCATGCTGAAGCTCGCCCTCGCCACGTCGGCGCTCGCCGTCGTCGGCACCACCGCCTATCTGATTCACTCGCACAGCGACACACCACCCGCCGCCGCAAGCACCACCAGGTCGTTGCTCCACTACGGCGCCGGACTCGCGCGTGCACCGACGCTGGGACCGACCGCGCCGCCGCACTTGACCGCCGCGCGCAAGGCGGCATCGAACGACCTCGGGCTGCTTCCCGCCGACTCCGACATCGTCTTCGGCATCGACATGGAGCGCATCCAGAAGGCCGCACTGTGGAAAATGTTCGTCGCCCCGGAGCTCGCGAACGCGAACGGCCTCCACGAGTTCGTGACCAAGTGCGGCTTCGATCCACTCGCGTCGCTGACGTCGGTGGCGATCGGCATCAAGGGCCTCGGCCCCGACACGTCTCCGACTGGAACGGTCGTCGTTCACGGCTTCGACAAGGTGAAGACAATGGCGTGCGTTCAGCAAGAGAACGCCGCGGACCCCGACCACGACGTGACGGTCGAGGGCGACGTCGTCCTGTTCGCGCCCAGCCACGAGGGCACCCAGGCTGGGTTCAGATTTATCGACGACACCACCGCGCTGTTCGTGTTCGGCCCGGGCCCGATCACGAAGGCCAGCATCGACAAGATCGCAACCGGCGACACCGGCCTCGAGACCGCGCCCGGGTTCGCCGACATGTTCCACAACATCAACAGCGACGACCCGCTATGGTTCGTGGTCGCCCCGAGCTCGCCGCTGTTCCCCCTGATCAACGCCGCGATCGCGACTCAAACCGACCTCCAGCTGCACGCGCTGTACGGCTCGATCGACATCACCGACTCCATCGTCGTCGAGGCCGGGATCCGACTCGCATCGCCGGATCAGGTCAGCAAGGTCGTCGCCGAGGTCCAGACCAAGCTCGAGAAGCTGTCCGCGAGCGGCGCGCTGTCGCAGTACTTCGACCAGCTCGACGTCAACGCCGACGGCGGCGACGTGATCATCAGCCTCGCCGCGAACACCGGGCAACTGCTGAACATCGCGAGGTCGCGCTCGGTTCAGGCAAGCGCGAGCGCGACCCCTGCGGGCCCCGATGGCCCAGGTACGTTCACGCTCAGCGCGAGCATCCCCTCGGCAGACCCGCCGTCGGTCAAGTAACGGTGTTACGCGGGGGTCACGGTTGTTCCCAGCTGTGATGTCAGAGCGGCGCTGTAGGTTAAACGCATGGCATTCGACACGACCGGTAAGATCCACGTCACCTCCGAGACCAAGCAGGTGTCGGAGCGATTCACCAAGCGCGAGTTCGTCGTCGAGATCGCCGATGGCAAGTACCCGCAGTTCGTCCAGTTCCAGCTGACCGGCGACCGCTGCTCGCTGCTCGACGAGTTCCGGGTCGGCGACGCCGTCCGGGTCACGTTCAATGTCCGCGGGCGCGAGTGGAAGAGCCCGCAGGGCGAGACCAAGTACTTCAACAGCCTCGACGTATGGAAGCTCGAAGCTGCGCAGGCCGGGAGCTCGCGCGGCCGGAGCAACGGCGAATTCGCGCACCGCGACGATCCGAGGCCCACCGATCTCGTCGCCGCCGGCGGCGGGCGCGACGACGATCTTCCGTTCTAGCCCCGAGGCCGATCGATCGGCTGTCCGCAGCAGAGCGAAGGACGGCCGACTCCTTAGGCCGAGGGGCCGGCGAAGGCGCTGCTACGCGACGGTCCCGACGACGGCCTTCTGGGTCTTCTGATAGATCCGGTCGAGCTCCTTCGCGAGCGGCTCGCCGATCAACCGCTGGGCCTCCGGGAAGAGGTCGCGTTCCTCTTCGTGCGCGTGCTGGAGCACCGAGCTCGTGATCTGCGCGAACATCGGCATCCATTCGCTCTCGTGGTAGTCCATCGCATCGAGCTGGATGATCATCTGCTCGAGCTGCGTCGCCTCGGCCTCGTGATGATCCGCGATCGCCTCGCCGCCGTGTCGACGGATGACCGGGAAGACCTCCAGCAGCTCGGCCTTTTCGTGAGACAGCAGCGACACACGTAGCTGCTGCCACAGGTGGTGGCGCTTTTCGGGGTGTTTCTTGATCCGGTCGCAGAGCGCTCCTGCCTCACCGTGCTGCTCGCTGAGCGTCCTGAACACGCCGACCAGCCCGGTCCGCCCTGCTCTCACGCCTCCGACCACGCCTTTCGTCTTCGAAATCGCCGCATCCATTGGAGTGCGCATTGGTGCCTCGCTGGTTTGGGTTCACCGACGAGAAGTGCATCGGCTGTGCCGCGAGGCGATGGCTCGCATGTTGCTCGGACCATCGATCATGAAGGCTCTAGCCCCGATCGGACGCGTCTTGTTCGCGGCGATCTTCGTGATCTCCGCGCCGCACAATTTCCAGGCCGACACGATCGCGTACGCCGCAGCAGCCGGCGTGCCCGCCGCGCATACCCTGGTGCCGCTGGCCGGCATCCTCGCGCTGCTCGGCGGGATCAGCCTCGCGCTCGGTGTGCGCGCCCGGTTGGGCGCCCTCGCGCTGCTCGCGTTCCTCGTGCCGGTCACGCTGTACATGCACAAGTTCTGGGGTGTCAGCGATCCGCAGCAGGCGCAGATCCAGCTCGCGAACTTCATGAAGAACCTGGCGCTGATCGGTGGTGCGGCGTTCTTCGTCTATGCCGGCGCCGGCGCGTACAGCATCGACGCGCGACTGCAACGGTCGAAGCTGTTCGGCCAACCGCACGCGAGCGCGACCTGACGCTACGGCGGCGTGATGCCGCGCGCGGTGTTGACCGCGATCCGCCCGGTGAGCCCGGCCGAGAAGCTATTCGTCATCACGATGTCGAAGCCTTCGGTCCACAGCGCCTCGTGATCGCTCGCGGAGGCGGTCACGCCGGTGACCGACGTGAACGACTTGATGTGCGCGGGATGGAGCTGGATCGTGATCATCGCGGTCACCGCACCGGCGGTCATGCCCCCGAAGTTGTCGCTGTTCGCGTCTTCGTAGAGAAACGCATGCGGATCGGCTTGGGCGAGCAGCGTCGCGACGTCGGTCGCGTTCGCCGCTTCGACGACGTAGTAGACCGAATCGTGATCCGGGGCGGCAGGCACGATCGTCGTCATCGCCGACGTGCTGACCTCGAGGAACGCGCGGTCGGTCGCGCCCGCGGCGATCACGGCCTCGATCGTCTGCGGGATCGTCGCCGGCACTTTGACCGTGAGCATCACGACCATCTTGCCGTTCGCCCAGGTCAGCAGATCATCGAGCCTCTGGATGTGATCGCCGTTGATCCACTGGCAGGCGACGATGTCGGATACGTTCATGTCTTCGACCGTCGCGCCGAGGCAGCTAAAGTCGAGCGGATCGATCTCGTACGCCGCGAACGGGCTCGAGTGGACGACGACCGCCACGCCATCTTTCGAGAACCGGACGTCCGCTTTGATCGCGTCGGCACCATCGGCGTACGCCGCGTCATAGGCTGCGGTCGTGCCATAGGCGGGATCGGCGAGCACCCACGCGCCGCCGTGGGCGATCAGCAGCGCGCGCTGACACGCGGGATCGTTCCAGCACGAGCTGATCGATGAGCGGTAGTGGCTCCAGTCGGCGGCCGCGTCGACAGTCGGCACGTCGCCGTTCGTGGCGTCGGCGCTTCCCGCGCCTTGGTTCGCGTCGGATCCGGCCGCGGGATCCATCCCGTGCGACGAGCACGCGGCGACGGCGAGCGCGAGACCGGCGAACGACCGAAGCGGCGTCATGTGCCCTCATAGCCCGGCGATCGTGGGCCTCGCCCCGAAATCGACCGGCTGGCGCGATCCGCGACTCGGTTTGGCGCGTGTCGCGACGTTATTCAGCGGTCGCGTCGACCGCGTACGTGCAGCGCGTGGTGCTGTCGGCCGAGCTGACCACGAGCTTCTCGGTGCCGCGAGCGGTCGGCCCGTCGAACACGAGCGTGGCGCTCATCATGGCGATCGTGCCGCCGGTGTCGATGTCGCACGACGTCGACCACGTGCACGTCGTCGGATCGAACCCGCTCGTACAGCCCGATGGAACGCTCCCCGAGCCGTCGTCCGAGCCGTCGGTCAGCTCGTCTGGATCGACGGTCAGCGTTTGATCCGACATGGTCGGACACGTGCCCACGCCGGTCTCGAGCGTGAAGTGCTCGGCGTACGTCGCGACGACCGAGCACTCGCGACCGCTGCTGCCCGAGAGCCCGCACGCCGAGACCAGCGCCAACCCGATCAACGTGGAGCGATGATGCAGCGGCGTCATCTCTCACTCATAGCATCGCGGGTCCCAGCGCGAGGCATCGAACGAAGTGGCTGTGAAATACGCCACTGACAACGGAAGATATCTCGGCGCATCGCCGCCGGCACCGGGCGAATCGTCTACGATCACCGAGATGCCGGCACCGGGCATCGCTGAAGACATCGTCCGAGCTGTCCATCGTGCACTGGTCGTCGCAGGGTTTCGCGCCGATCCGCAGCTCGGTGACGATCCGATCGTGCCCGGTCCAGCCGCCGACGACCTGCTCGTGCGCGCTTCGGCGCAACTCGGAGACGACGCGATCGCACTCGCGGTCGCGACCAAGATTCCGATCGGCAGCCTCGGCATCCTCGACTATGCGATGTGTACGAGCGCGACGATGCGCGACGCGCTGTCACGGGTCGCGAAGTACTATGGCGTCGCGACCCAACGCGTGCGAGTCGAGCTCGCGACCGACGCGACGAACGCGCGCCTCGTGTTTCATCGCACCGGTGGGCGGGACGCGAACCGCCATTGGTCCGAGTTCGGCACCGCGATCATCGCGACGCGGATCCGCCAGACCCTCGGCGCCGAGGTCGCGTTCACCCACGTCGCGTTCGCGCATGCCCCGCCGCGCGATCGCCGCCGCCACGACGCGTTCTTCGCGACGCCGGTCGTGTTCGCCGCCGACCACGACGAGCTCGCGTTCCGCTCGGCGATCCTCGACCGCCCGCTCGTCACCGCTCAGCACGCGATGGCAGAGCTACTCGAGCAGAAGATGCGCGAGCTCGAGCCGGCGACATCGGCGGGCGATCCGCTCGTCGATCGCGCGTACCGCTCCCTCGCCGGCATGCTCGACGCCGGCGCGACCGATCTCGGCGAGCTCGCGCGTCGACTCGGTACGAGCACGCGCAGCCTGCAACGCGGACTCGGCCGGCGCGGCACGTCGCACTCGGCGATCCTCGATCACCTGCGGCGCGAGCGCGCGTCGCGGATGCTCGACCGTGGCGAACGCGTCGCCGACATCGCGAAGCAGCTCGGGTTTGCGGCGCCGAGCGCGTTCTTTCGCGCGTACCGACGATGGACCGGCACGAGCCCGAAGGCGAGCTCGCGCGCGACGGCGAGGACTTAGCCGGGCTCAGTGGGCCGGGTAGAGCTTCTTGTACGCCGGTCGGGACTGGCAGCGCTGCGCCCACGCGGTGAGGTGCGTGAACTTCGTCATGTCGACCTTCTGATAACGCAGCCAATCGAGGAACGAGTTGACGTGCGCGTCGGCGAGCGTGTAGTCGCTGCCGGTTAGATAGCTGCGACCGTCGAGCTTGTGATCGAGCATGCCGAGCAGCTCCTGCACTTCCTTCGCGGCGGCGGCGGCGGCGTTCGCGTTCTGGTGATCCGCGGGGACCCAGTTGCCGGTGTTGCGACCGACGCGATAGATCGCATCGCCGAGCGTGACTTGCGTCCACACGACCCAGGTCATCGCCTCCCCGCGCTTCGGGCCGGGGGCCGGCCACAGCTTCTTGTCGACGCCGAACTTCTCGCCGAGATAGATCGTGATCGCGGCAGACTCGAAGATCGGCGTGCCGTCGTCGACGATCGTCGGCACCTTGCCGTTCGGGTTGAGCGCGAGCAGCTCCTTCGGCTTGTTCTTGAAGTCGACCTTGACGCGCTCGCACGGGACGGCGAGCTCCTCGAGCACGAGCTCGGTGATCGACGCGGTGGACTGCGGGGCAAAATAGAACGTGAGGCTCATCGGCGGCTCCTTGTCGTTTGGAGGGCCGACCATGGCACGGCGTGCAAAACGTGTCATGCGCAACACCGGCGATCCTGGCCGCGTGACGGAACCGACATAGCGGCGCGACGGGCTCGCAACACGGTCCTTATCGATTCGTAATGCCGCGCTGCGCGGGTTCGGCGACACTGCGCGCGCCATGCGCCACACGCTGTTCGTTGCCCTGGTCGTCGTCGCCGCCGCCTGCTCGAAGTCGCACCCGGGAACCGGTAGCGATTCGAGCGTACCGGGCGATGTCATCTCTACTCCCGATGCCGCCGTCGCATCCACGACGATGTGCGCGACACTGACCCCGCCGCCGACCGGAACATGCAGCGTGACCAAGGGCAGCGCGGACCAGCTGATCGAGGGCAACGTCGTCACGCCGAGCACGATCTACATCGGCGGCCAAGTCGCGGTGCGCTCCGACGGCAACATCACGTGCGTCGGCTGCAACTGCGCCGCCGGCGGCGAGACCGTCATCTCGTGCGCCGCCGCGACGATCTCGCCTGGCCTCATCAACACCCACGATCACATCACGTACACCCAGGACGCACCGCCGGTGCCGGCCACGGAGCGCTACGACGATCGCCAGCAGTGGCGCGAAGGCCTCGAAGGTCACACCAAGCTCGATAACCCGGGAAGCGCGAGCAACGCGCAGATCAGCTGGGGCGAGCTGCGCCACGTGATGGCGGGCACGACCTCGCTCGTCGGGTCCGGTGGCCAACCGGGCTTCGTGCGCAACCTCGACAAGTCCGGCACCGACGAAGGTGGGCTCAGCGGCGTCGGCTCGGTCTATTTCGACACGTTCCCGCTCGACGACACGAGCGGCACGCAAGAGACGACCAACTGTAACTACGGCGGCACGCCGACGACGGGTGCGGCGGTCGCGACCGACACCGCGTACGAGCCACACACGTCGGAGGGTGTGGATGCGTACGCGCACAACGAGTTCCTGTGCGAGAGCTCGACCACCTACGACACGACCGCGCCCGGCACGTCGAACGACCTCATGATCGCGAAGACGTCCGTGATCCATGCGGTCGGCCTCGAGCCGGCGGACTACGCGCTTATGGCCTCGGCGAAGACCGGCATGATCTGGTCGCCGCGCTCGAACGTGTCGCTGTATGGCGATACCGCGCGCATCCTCGTCGCGGCCCGGCTCGGCATCAACATCGCGCTCGGCACCGACTGGCTGCCGAGCGGCTCGATGAACCTGCTGCGCGAGCTCACCTGCGCGGACAGCCTCAACAAGACGTACCTCGGCGGTTACTTCACAGATCAAGATCTGTGGGCGATGGTGACCTCGAACGCCGCGCTCGCGACGAAGATGAACGCGCGGATCGGCACGCTCGCGGTCGGCCAGGTCGGCGACGTCGCGGTGTTTGCGGCGAACGGCAAGGAGCCATTTCGCGCGGTGATCGAGGCGCAGCCGCAAGACGTCGCGCTGGTCATGCGCGGCGGTGTCACGCTGTACGGCGATGACGCGGTGGTCAGCGCGCTCGCGACCGGGTGCGACGCGGTCGACGTCTGCGGCACGAACAAGCGGGTGTGTGCGCAGAGCGAGGTCGGCATGAGCTACACGGCGCTGCAAACCGCGGGCGGCGCGAGCTACCCCGCGTTCGCGTGCGGAACGCCGATGAACGAGCCGTCGTGTACGCCGTCGCGACCGACCGCGGTCGCGGGATCGACGATCTACACCGGCGCGCTGTCGGCGACCGACAGCGACGGTGATGGCATCCCGGACGCGAGCGACAACTGCCCGACCGTGTTCAACCCGGTGCGGCCGATGGATCACGGTGTGCAGCCGGACGCCGACGGGGATGGCCTGGGCGACGCGTGCGATCCGTGCCCGCTCGACGCCGCGAACGCTTGTTAGGGTTACGATAGCTCGGTGGGCCATGCCGACGACCTCTACGAGTGGCTGCTCGACGGCACGCCGGGCGCGACGTCAGCGGAGCTCATCGTCGAACGGATCGCGACGTCGCTCGTCGCCGATGGCGTGCCGATCGCGCGGTTCCACGTGTTCGTCAAGACGCTGCATCCGACCGTGCTCGGCCGCCAGTTCCGCTGGGTCGATGGCGCGCTCGCGCCGACCAGCGAGCTCACGCTCGAGCTCCAGCAGGCTGCGGCGTTCCAACACAGCCCGCTGAGCGCGGTCGCGATCGGCCAAGAAGTCCGGCGCAACCTCGAGCGCGAGCTCGCCCCGGACGACTACCCGGTGATGCACGATCTGCGCGCCGCCGGTTTCACCGAGTACGTCTGCCTGCCGCTGCACTTCATCAGCGGCGAGATCCACGCGATCACGATCGCGACCCGGCAGCCGGGCGGGTTCACGGACGACCATGTCGCCACGTTCCGTCGCCTCGCGCGCCCGCTCCAGCTGGTCGCCGAGATCTGGGCGTTGCGCCGGGTCGCGACGAACTTGCTCGACACCTACGTCGGCTGGCATTCGGGCGAGCGGATCATGCGCGGTCGGATCATGCGCGGCGATCTCGAGACGATGCACGCGGTGATCTGGTTCTCCGACCTGCGCGGGTTCACCGCGATGTCAGCGAACCTCGCGCCCCGCGCGGCGGTCGCCGTGCTCAACGAGGTGTTCGACTTTCAGGTCTCGGCGATCGAGCGCCACGGCGGCGAGGTCCTCAAGTTCATCGGCGACGGGCTGCTCGCGATCTTCCCACTCGACGAAGGCGAAGATCCCGCCGCGCGTTGTCAGGCCGCGATCACCGCCGGCGACGAAGCGTTCGCCGCGCTCGACACGCGCAACGCCACCGCGACCGAGCCGCTGCGCTTCGGGCTCGCACTCCACATCGGCGAGATCGCCTACGGCAACATCGGCGGCGCGTCGCGGCTCGACTTCACCGCGATCGGCGCCGCGGTCAACCTCGCGTCCCGGCTCGAAGGCCTGACCGGCAAGCTCGGCCACCGCATGGTGCTATCGGCGGAGCTCGCCGCGCACGCGAGCATCCCGCTCGACGATCTCGGCGCGTTCGAGCTCAAAGGCGTCGCGACTCCGCAGCGCGTGTTCGCGCCTCGCGCCTAGCAGCTCGACGTGCTGGTACAGGCGCGGGTCTGGTCGACCGTGCCGGGGCTGCCCCCGCCGCCGTTGTTGCCATCGCGATCCGCGGCCGGAGCCGTCGGCGCCGAGACGCCGCCGGTGCCGCCGCCGCCGGCCGAGCCGTCGGTGAACGTGCACGTCTGATCGATCGTCGAGCCCGGCGTCCAGCCGATGCCGACACCGCGACCGCCTTGGCCACCACCGCCGCCACCGCCGTGGCCACCGTGCGCACCCGCACCGCCGAGGCCAGGCGAGCTGCCGTTCGCCGCGCGCGCGCCGGGCTGACCCGAGGCGCCGCCGGATTGGCCGCGTCCGCCGCTGCCACCGGTTCCGCCGGCCGCGCCTGTGCCGAGCACGATCTGGCAGCTGCTCGCGCTGACCGTCGAGTTGCCGGCGGCAAAGATCCCGAAGCTGCCGCCACCACCACCACCGCCGCCGCCGCCGCCGCGAGCCGCGCAGCCGCCGGCGCCGCCGCCGCCGCCGCCGCCGCCGTAAGAGTCGTTGCCGGTATCGCAGCCGCCGGCACCGCCACCGCCACCGCCGCCGCTGCCGTTCTCTCCGGTGCCGCCCGGCTTGCCGGCCGTGGCGTACCAGTAGCCGTTCCCGATCACGTAGCCGCCGGCGCTCGCGCCCGTGCCCGCTGCACCGTTCGCGTCGACGCCCCCGTAGCCGTTGCCGGCCGGTCCGCACGAGTTCACGCCCGTGCCGCCGGCCCCGGCGGTGCCGAACGAGCCGAGCACGTAAGACGCGTTCGTTCCCCTCGCGCCGGCCGTGGCATCGAGATCGAGATCGAAGATGTCGCAGTCCGTGTCTTCCGTGCCGCCCTGCCCGCCCGGACCGCCGTTCATCGCGCGCGACGACGGTGATCCGGTGCACGTGTTCGTCGCCGCCGCACCCGGGCCACCGCGGGTCGAGTCGTTGCAGACGTCGCCGACCTGCGCGCCGGCCCCGCCGGTGCCGCCGCTCATGTACGACTGGGCATCGACGATGACCGCGTCGGTGCCCGCCGCACCGGTGCCACCACTCGCGCCGCTGCCTCCGATGATCTCGACGCGGACCAGGGTCAGCGACGCCTGGTTGGCATGAACGGCGTAGCTCGCCCTGCCGTCGAGGCCCGAGTTACCGCCGAGGCCTTGGGCGGTCGGCGCCTGGATGATCAGATCGCCCATCGTGACCGGCACGATCAAGCTGTGGGCGCGCACGGCGAGATACTCGCCGTCGCCGCCGGTGGTCGTGTCTTGCTTGCCGACGATCGTGACCGTGTGACCGGCGGTCGAGTACGACGCGCGGACCCAGTTCGCGTCGTAACCGCCCCACACGTTGACGCCGCTCAGCAGCACGACGACTTCGTTGTACGTGCCGGCCTGGACGTAGACGTTTTGCTTGCCGGCTTGCACCGCGCGCACGATGCCGTGCGAGATCGTCGCGCACGGATCGGTATAGACCAGGCCGCACGTCGCGGTGTCGGCCCCGGCGCCGGCGACGAAGATGCCCTTCGTGATGTCGCCGTCGATGCCGTCGCAGTTGTCGTCGGTATAGGTGCCATCCGGGTCGTCGGTCGTCGACGGCGGCATGCACGTGCTCCAGCCGATCGCGCCGCCGCAGGTCTCGCTGCCGGCACACGACCGGCCAAACGTGGTCGCGATCTGACAGGCGTTCGTGCCGCCGGTCTGGGCGTCGGAGTTGCAATCACAGGCGCCCGAGTGCGGGATGCACTCCTGGTAGTTCGTGCCGTCGACGTCGGTCGGTTTGCAGTCGTAGCCGTCGGGGCACGAGATGTTCGTGCAGTCGCGCGCGCAGTAGTTGCCATCGGCTTCGGGCAAGCACTTGTCCATGCCGACTTGCGTGCACTCGGTGTCCATCGAGCACGGCGTGCACAGCTCCGACGACAGCGGCACGCACTCGCTCTCGAACTCGCCGTCCTGGTTGACCGAGAAGCAGCCCCAGCCGGTCGGACACGTGCCGCACTCTTCGGTGCAGACGCCGCCGGTCGGAACGACGAGACAGAGATCGGACTGGCACTGCGAGTTGTCGGTGCACGGCAGCCCAAAGCCGAGCTTCAGCGCGTCGGGCGCGGCGTCGATCGACGTGCCGTCGTGGATGCCGGAGTCGAGCCCGGGGCATGCGACCTGTGTCGGATCACAAGCCGCGCGCTCCGACGACGCGCAGGCGACGAACGACAACAACAGGGCTCCCCCGACGACGAAACGCAGCATTTCCCGGCACCCTATCATGTCGTCACAGGCGGCCGCGACAGAGATCTTGGGGGCTACTCCGGCGGTGGCGCCAGCTCGGACCGGCAACGCGACGTTTCGTAGTAGCCGTAACTGGCCGAGGCGGCAGCCCAAACCGCGGTGACCAGCGCCGAGAGCGGCCAGGGGCTGCTGTGGGTTTGCTCGTTGTAGACCGCCGCCGCCGTACCGAGTGCAGCCCCGGATGCGACGGTGTCGACGATCGGCGCCCACTTCAGCCGATCGCAATCGACCGACGCGACCGCGTGGTGCGACGGGTAATGCATCAAGGTAAACGAACAGCCGCCGAGGGCGGCGGCCGCGAGCACTGCACAAACCAAGCGAGACATTGCGGACATCCTCGCACGCGACCCCGGCGCGATCTGTCAAACCGCTGGGGCATCGAGCCCGATGCGTGATCGCGTCGGCACGTGGCAGATTGTCTCGCCCTCGAACCAAGCGCGGTGACCGTCACATCCCCTCGGGCGTCGCAGCGGTCGGCCTCGAGTGCCGGGTCAGGGCGGTGACCAGATCGCTGCGCGTCACGATCCCGATCGCACGTCCGCGGTCGTGTTCATCGATGATGATGATCCGGCCGACGTTTTCCTGCGCCATGCGCATGACCGCGGCGCGCGCGGTCTCGCTCGGACGGGCCACCACCGGCGGGCGTGCGATCACGCGTTCGACCACCTCGTCCGGAGCGCTCGCGAGGAGCTCGCGCGCGGTCACCACGCCGATCAACCGATCACCGCGTACGACCGGATAGGCTTGGTGCCGCTCGTCGCGCGACCGCAGCTCGGCGAGCGCATCGGCGACCCGAGCGTCGGCTCCGACGACGCGCAACGTCTTCGAGGCGAGCTCGCCGACCGCGACCTGCGCGAGCGGATCGACATCGTACTCGCCGGCGACGCGAACGCCGCGGCGCACCAGCTTCTCCGTCATGATCGTCGTCCGCATCATCAGGCACGACGCGAAGTACGCGAGGGTCACGCCCGCGACGATCGGGACGACCGAGTGAATCTCCTGCGTCGCCTCGAGAGCGAACGCGATCGATGCGAGCAAGGCGCGCGAAGCGCCTGCGAACATCGCGGTCATGCCGACGAGCGCGCCGACTCGCGGATCGATCCCCGCGTGTGGCAACACGAGGGCCGCGCCGTGCGCGAGCAACCACCCCATGCCGGCGCCGAACGTCATCAACGGAGCGAGCGTGCCGCCCGACGTACCGCTGCCGAGCGCGACGACCCACGACACGAGCTTCGCCGCGCACAACGCGAACAGCGCCCCGGCGGTGAACGAACCCGAGAGTGCTCCCTCGATGTTGTCGTAGCCGACGCCGAGGGTGCGAGGTTGGACGGCGCCGATCAGGCCGACCGCGACCGCGCCGATCGCCGGCCACCACATCCAATGAATCGGCAGGCGCTCGAACGCGTCCTCGATCCAATAGACCGCGCGCGTCACGTAGGTCGCGCTCAAGCCCACGAGCGCGCCGCCGAGCGTCGCCACGATCGCCGTCGCAGTATTCGGAGCGCCGAGCGGCGGCATCACGAACACCGGGCCACCGCCGTGCACGATCATGCGGATCCCCGCCGCCGCCGCGGCCGCGAGCGCGACCGGGACGACGGAGCGCGCGCGATACTCGAACAACAACAACTCGATCGCGATCAGCACCGCCGCGATCGGCGTGCCGAAGATCGCCGCCATGCCTGCAGCCGCGCCGGCCGCAAGTAACGTCTTGCGCTCGCTCGTGCTGACCCGCACGACCTGGCCGAGCACCGAGCCGAGCGCGCCGCCGGTCGCGATGATCGGGCCTTCGGCGCCGAATGGGCCGCCGCTGCCGATCGCGATCGCGGCCGACGCGGGCTTCAGGAACGTGACCCGCAGCGGGATCCGGCTCTCGTTCGTGAGGATCTGCTCCATCGCCTCGGGAATGCCGTGACCCCGGATCGCGCGCGAGCCGTACCGCGCCATCAAGCCGACGACGATGCCGCCGATGACCGGGACGGCGACGACGGCCCAGCCTAGCGTGTTCCCTGCCGGCGACACCGGATCGATCGACAGCCGCTGGTAGAACGCCAGGTTCGTCACGAACGCGATGGAGCGAACGAGGATCTCGGCGACGAAGAAAGCCGCGCAGCCAAGCGCGAGCGCATAGCACGCGACCACCGCGTCGCGCCGGTCCATCGTCGCGGCGACCGCTTCGACGTGCTCGCGACCGAGCGTGGCATCGAGCGAGGGCGCGACCGGAACGCCGCGTCGCCACAGTCTAGGAATTGCCACGGGGTCGCCTACGCCGCGATTGCCTTGGCTCGTCCTCGAACAGCATCCGCGGCGGGAGTCCGCTCGCACCGATCGCGGCGATCAGCCGGTCGAGCGAGCGGACGAGCTCGATGCGTTGAGCCGGCGGGAGGGCTTCGACCGCCTTCGCGATCAACCCCTGCGGCATCGCGGGAGCGCGCTTCACGACCGCCTGGCCAGCGGGCGTGATCCGGATCGCGATCCGACGACGATCGCCGGCCGCTTCGACCCGAGCGACGAGGCGGCGGGCCGCGAGCTTGGCCACGACGGTCGACACCGAGCTCTGGTCGGTCAACGTCCGGTCGGCGATCTCCCCGAGCGAATTGGCCGGTGCCTCGGCGAGCGTGCGCAAGACGAACAGCTGAGCCGCCGACAGCCCGACCGCGGCCTCGGCCTCGCGATCGGCGAGCCGCAAGAACCTCACGATCCGCCGCAACGCGATCATCACCGCGCCAGGTTGGGTTACTTGGGAGCCCATAGATTCGGACCAACTTAATGGCACGGCCCCGAAGTCGCAACGTCCGCGGGTGCGACGAATCGTCCATCGGGCGAGTCATTCTGGGACAGCTCCGTTAAGGTCCGATAAACTCGCCCCAAGCCTGTAGCGCTTTGGTGTACCACCTGACGTCGTGCCGCTGCTGCTCGTCGAAGACAACGCGGTGTTGGCGGGGTCGGTGAGCAAAGGCCTGCGCGAGGACGGCTTCGAGGTCGAGGTCGTCGCGACCGGTCGCGAGGCGCTCCAGCGCCTGGCCCGCAAGGACATCGACGGGGTCGTCCTCGATCTCGGCTTGCCCGACATGGATGGGCTCGACGTGCTCGGCGAAGCGCGCACCGCCGGGATGAACGCGCCGATCCTGGTGCTCACCGCTCGAGTCGCGGTCACGCAACGCGTCGCCGCGCTCGATCGCGGCGCCGACGACTATCTCGTCAAGCCGTTCGAATACGAGGAGCTGCTCGCTCGCATGCGCGCGCTGCTGCGCCGAGCTGCGTCGCCGCGCTGGGCCCCGCTGTCGTGCAACGGCCTGGTCTACCAAGACGACGATCTCGAGATCACGATCGGCGACGAGCGGATCGCGCTGTCCCCGCGCGAGCACGAGCTCCTCGGTTTTCTGCTGCGCCGACGCGGCGAGGCGCTGACGCGTGCCGAGATCCTGCTACACGTGTTCGGTTACCAATTCGAGCCGATGACGAACGTGGTCAACGTCCATATCGCGAATCTGCGGCGCAAGCTCGGCACGCGCGCGGTCCAGATCGATACCGTCCGCGGGGTTGGCTATCGGCTGCGCGCAGCCGAGGCGCGCAGTGCATAAGCCCCGCACGCTGCGCGGCCAATTTGCGATGTGGGCGAGTGCCGCAGCGCTCGCCGGGCTCGCCGTGTTCGCGGTCGCGGCGTACGTCATCGTCTACCTCGAAGAGAGCGAGGAAGCCGCGGCCGGGATCGCGGACGACCCGAGCGAGGTTGCGGGCGAGACCCGCGAGCACGTCTTGGTCGCGCTCGCGATCGCGGCCCCGGTCGCGCTCGGGCTGTCGATCGCGGCGGCGACGATCGCGAGCAAGCGCGCGCTGGCATCGGTCGACGATGTGACACGCGCCGCGGCCGCGATCTCCGTCGATCGCTTCGACCGCAGGCTCGAAGTGCCCGAGCACAGCGCCGAGCTCCGCCCGCTCGCGATCGCGACGAACGACCTACTCGACCGCCTACACCGCGGGTACCTCGCGCTCGCGGCGTTCTCGGCCGAAGCGTCCCACGAGCTGCGCACGCCGCTCGCCGCGGTGTGTAGCGAGCTCGAGGTCGACCTGCGTCGGCCGCGCACCGTCGAGGAATGGGAAGCGTCGGCTCGCACGTCGCTGACCGAGCTCCGCCGGCTGACCTCGGTGGTCGAGTCGATGCTCCGGTTCGCGCAGGCCGACGCGATCCGCGACGCCGATAGGAAGTCGATCGATCTCGTCGAGCTCGTCGAGGAGCTCACCGCGATGCACTCCGACGCGGCGACCAAGCGCGGGGTCCACCTCCGCGCCGAGCTCGGCACCGAGGCTCCGATCGTGCGCGGCGACGCTGATCTGCTCGCGACCGCACTGACGAACCTGGTCGGCAATGCGCTGCGGCTCACGCCGCCGGGCGGAGACGTCGTCGTCTCGCTCGCGACCGAGCCCGGGGCGGCGACGATCCATGTCGACGACAGCGGCCCCGGCCTGCCCGCCGACCGCTCGAAGCTGTTCGTGCCGTTTGCGCGGCAGTCGGGCACTGGCGGCGTCGGCCTGGGCTTGGCGATCGCCGACCGGATCGTTCGGCGCCATGGTGGCAGTGTCGAAGCGGATGGACGCGCGGGCGGCGGTGCGCGATTCTCCGTCCGGCTCCCGACCGCCGACCATGCGTAACCCGATCGCGCTCGCCATCTGTCTGTTCGCGGCCTGCGGCGGCGGTGGCGCGAGCAACGATGCGACCGGCGTGACCGACGCCGATGTCGCCGATGGCACGCCGACGCGGCAGGCGTGCACGAGTCAGTTCGGCACCGCCTTGCCGAACACCCCGACGTTCGGCCGGCTCGACGGCTACCTGGTCGCGATCGTGCCGCCGAGCAACATGAGCAGCTGTAACGCCGACGATTCGCACGTCCACTTGCAGATCAAGATGAGCGGGTCGATCTACGACATCGCGATCGATGTGACCGATGCGGCGACCGGTACGGACGACGTCCACACCACGACGCTCGATCAAGCGATGCCGGGCGGCGTCGCGTGGGCCGAGGGCTGGCACGACGGGCTGGCCGACGACTACGTGTCCCTCGGCGTGCACTCGACCGACCTGCCGCTCGATACGAAAGCGGAGATCGTCTCCGCGTTGACGACCGATCTCGCGACGGCAAACCACCTCAGCGTGTACGCGACGACGTACGGCAGCGATGGTGCGCACCTCGTGCACCGCGACTCCGCAGGCCACGACGGGCTGGTCGTGACCGAGCCGTTGTCCACCCCGCCCCATCTCCGGCTGTTCAGTTTTTCGGACCAGACATTCTGAGGCGGACACTCGCGGTACGCTGCGCGGGTGACCGCGCGCTTCGCTCCCGCTGCCGTCGTCAGGACGCCGCGCCCCGGTGGCGGGTTCGTGCTGCGCTCGCCGGCGGCGATGCCGCTCGCGGCGCGCTGTCTCGGCGATCTGCTCGTCCGGTGGGCGGACACCGCACCCGACCGCGTGTTTCTCGCCGAGCGCACCGGCGACCGCTGGCGCGAGCTGATCTACCGCGAGGCGCTCGCCGCGGCTCGATCGATCGGCCAGGGGTTGCTCGACCGCGGGCTGTCGGCCACGCGCCCGCTCGCGATCCTGTCAGGGAACTCGATCGACCACGCGCTGTTGATGCTCGGCGCGATGCACGTCGGCGTGCCGGTCGCGCCGTTGTCGCCGGCGTATTCGCTCCTGTCGCGCGACCACGGCAAGCTGCGCGCGCTCGCCGCGATCCTCGACCCCGCCGCGGTGTGGGCCGATGCTGCGGCTCCGTTCGCTCGCGCGCTCGACGCGATCGCGGTCGCGCAGCTGCCGTCGGTGGCCGAGCTGCGCCGGACCGCTCCAACCGGCGACGTCGATCGCGCGTTTGCCGCGATCACCGGCGACACGATCGCGAAGGTGTTGTTCACGTCGGGTTCGACCGGAACACCGAAGGGCGTCGTCAACACCCATCGCATGCTGTGCGCGAATCAAGCCGCGATCGCGGCGAGCTGGCCGTTCCTCGCCGACCGACCACCGCGCATCGTCGACTGGCTGCCGTGGAGCCACACGTTCGGCGCGAACCACAACTTCAACCTGATCCTCGCACACGGCGGGACGCTGTGCATCGACGGCGGCAAGCCCGCGCCCGGCGCGTTCGACACGACGGTCCGCAACCTCCGCGAGCTGTCGTCGACGCTGTACTTCAACGTGCCGCGCGGGTTCGACATGCTCGTCAGCCAGCTCGAGACCGATGCCGCCTTGCGCGCGACATTCTTTCGCGAGCTCGACGTGATGTTCTACGCGGCGGCCGCGCTGTCTCCGGCGACCTGGGATCGGCTCGCCGCGGTCGCCCGAGCGGAGCGCTCGAACGTGGCGATGGTGTCGGCGTGGGGCTCGACCGAGACGTCGCCGCTCGTCACCCAGGTACACTTCGCGATCGATCGCGCCGGCGTGATCGGCTTGCCCGTCGCCGGCCTCGAGCTCGCGTTCGTGCCGGTGGCCGACAAGCTCGAGATGCGGGTCAAAGGTGCGAGCGTCACGCCGGGCTACTGGCAACCCGGCGGCGCGATCGAGCCCGCGCCCTCCGACGAGCTCGGGTTCTATCCGATGGGCGATGCCGGCCGGCTCGCCGACGACACGGCGCCGGAGCGCGGGGTCGTGTTCGACGGTCGCACCGCGGAGAACTTCAAGCTCGCGTCGGGCACCTGGGTCCACGTGGGCGAGCTCCGCATCGCGCTGGTCGCCGCCTGCTCGCCGGTCGTCGCCGACCTCGTGATCGCGGGCCACGACCGCGACGAGCTCGGCGCGCTCGTGTTCGCGGCGCCTGGCGTGGCGATCGACGACGAGCTACGGCGCCGGATCGAGGAGGGCCTCGCGCGGTGCAACGCGGGAGCATCGAGCACGAGCGTCGTCCGCGCGTTGATCATGACCGAGCCGCCGTCGATCGATGCGGGCGAGATCACCGACAAGGGTTATCTCAACCAACGCGCGATCCTCGTGCGCCGCAGCGACCGCGTCGCCGAGCTTTACGGCGATGGTGACTCCGTGATCCGGCCTGCGTCGCGGTAACGTCGGACCATGCCGAAGGCCGAGCCATCGCCGCCGAGCAAGTTCACCGGCTTCTCGAAGACCGCGCCCGCGTTTTGGCACGAGCTCGCGGTCGAGATGAACAAGGCGTGGTTCGAGCACAACAAGCAGCGCTACCACGACGAGTGGGTCGCGCCGATGCACGCGCTGCTCGCGGAGGTGCGCGCCGGCCTCGCGAAAGCCTACGCACCGGTCAAGCTCGGCGAGCCGAAGGTCATGCGGATCTATCGCGACGTTCGCTTCTCGAAAGACAAGGCGCCGTACAAGACGCATATCGGCGCGCACATCCCGGTGCGCGAGGGCGTGTCCGCGATGTACGTCCACCTCGGGATGGGCGAGGAGTTCGTCGGTTGCGGTACGTACTTCTTCGAGCCGGACCAACTCGGACGCTGGCGCAAGCTGGTCGCGAGCGATGCGACCGGCAAGCCACTCGCGAAGATCATCGCGAAGCTCCACGCGACCGGCTACGAAGCAGGCGGCCACGACGACTACAAGAAGGTGCCCAAGCCGTTTGCCGACGACCACCCGCGCGCCGCGCTACTCAAGCTCAAGGGGCTCACCGCGGGCTTCCCCGACATGCCGCGCGGCATGTTGCACTCGCCGAAGCTCGCGGGCTGGCTCGTCGAGCACGGCACCGCGACCGCGCCGCTCGTCACGTGGCTCGCGAAGCACATGAAGTAGGGACTACTTCGTCGCGACCGGGGCCGGAGCCGGAGCGACCGCGCCGGTCTGGATCTCGACGAGCCGGATCGGCGCGCCGGTGGTATGAGCGCTCGCGCGAGCCGCGAAATCGACGAGCTGCGCCGCGGTCTCGCGTTGGCCCTCGATCGCGCGATCGAGCGCGCGCTTCTGCTTCGCGGTGCGCAGGAACGCATCGCGTGAGGTCGCCGCGGTCTCCGCGCTCTGGCGATAGTCGATCGTGGCGAGCGCCGCCGCGCGGACCGCGGCGAGCAGCCGGGCGATCGTCGCTTGGCTGTCGGCGTCGGCGTCGTTGGCCGCCCAGAGTTGCAAACCCGCCGCGCCGCCGACGTAGGCACCGCCGAGCTTGCCGAACGCCTTGGCATCGTCGCCGCGCAGGTCTTCGAGCACGAGCAGCGGCTGGCTGTTGCGCGGGAAGTCCGGCCCGAACACCGCGAACACGAGCGCGCCATCGGCCCGCGACCGGACCGAGGCGGTCAGCGGCCCGAGCGCGAAGAACGACGGATCGAGATCGTGCGCCACCGATTCCGCGATGCGCGCGCGCGAGGCGGCGTCGAGCGCGGACGCGAGCTCCGGTGCCGGCCGCGGCGACCGCTTCAGGGTCGTCATCAGCTCGCGCACCTGATCGATCGCGACGACGACGTTGAGCGCGCTCGCGGCTTGATAGCGCGCGTGAAAGATCCCGACGAGCTCGAACTCGCCGGTCTTGCACGACACCGCGAGCACCGGGGATCCCGATCCACCTTGCGACAGCAGCGCGTCCACGACGAAGTCGTCGTGGTCACGTTCGCCCTGGTCGTCGTGATCGTACGCCGAGATCACCTTGCCGACGTTCGTGGCCTGGAACTCGCCGAGCGGAAAGCCTTTGACCTCGACCGCGTCGCGCGCGACGAGCGCCGCGCTACGACCGACCCGCCATGGCAGGATCTCGAGCTTGCCGTGGGCCCGCAGGATCGAGACGTCGAGCGCGGGATCGGAGACCACGCGCGCGAGCGGGATATCGTCCGCGGCATAGTCGTCGTGGTCGTCGTCGACGATCGCGAGACTGTCGGCGACGCGCTTGCAGCCGGGCGCGATGCCGTCGACCGCGTGCTGATCGTCGGTGACCGCCGGCCACTCCGCGACGTGGGTGTTCGTGATCAGCAGCGTGTCGCTGCCGTCGCGGCGATAGCCGAACGCCGTGCCATACGCGGTCGCGACCGTCCGCGCTTTCTTCAAGTTGCCGTCGCTGCCGTACGACACGCACTCGTAGGTCGCGGTCGTGCGAACCGCATAAGAGTAAGAAGCCGTGCGTGCCTCGACGTCCCGCGCGTGCTGCGACAATGCGGACAGATCCTCCGCGTAGTCGCCGCTACAGAACGGGGCCGCGGGATCGGCTGCGGCCGTGCCGGCGGTCATCACGAAACTCCCGACAAGCGCGAGCCGGATGCGGATCGTCATTGCTCATAACGACGCTCACTCCACGACGCTGTTCACGGTGGGGCGAACCGCACCGCAGGCCGCCACGCGAGCCAAACCGCCGCACCCGGAACGACCAGCGCACCGAGTGTGACCGCGACCTCGCTGTAGGTGCCGAGCCCATCGTACGCGACGCCGATCAGCGGGCTGACGATGATCAGCGCGAGCGACTGGGCACCGGCGAGGATCCCTCCGGCGTGGGCGATCGCTTCGGCCGGCATGCGCGCGAGCAGATCCGCGGTGACGAGCGTGTACATCGCACCGCCGCCGGCGAGCGCGACGGCCATGGTTGCCGTCGCTTGCCATGGGGTCGACGCGAGCGGGAGCGCCGCGAGCGTGCAGCCGAGCGCGGCCGCGATCGCGAACAACATGCGTGGAGGTGAACCGTCGTTGCCGTGCCGCCGCCGGCGCCGCGCCGCGAGATCGCCGAACAGCAGCGCCGCGACGTCGAACGCGAGCGGCGGCAACCACAGATAGTGACCGGGCTCGAGTTTGGGGACCCCGAGCTGCTTGACCAGGAACCGTGTGCCCCAGCCGATCACGAAGCCGACCAGGGGCGCACACGCGAAGATCGCGATCAGCGCACGCACCATGATCGGATGGGTCGCGAGCACTCGAAACGGCGGCGGTGGCACGCGCAACTCCGCTGGCACCGCGGCGTCGAGTCGAGCGCGCACGTCCGCGCGCCGAGTCACGATCAACCACAGCGGGATCCACGCCAGGCCGATGAGCGACGTCGCGAGAAAAGCGGCGCGCCAGCTGTCGAGCGCCCCTTGCAACGACAACGCGAGCTGGGGCGCGACCATCGATCCGATCGAGCTGCCCATGAACAGCAGTGCGAACCCGCGCTCGCGCGATGGCTCGGGCAGGCCGCGCTGGATCGCCTGCGCCGCGCCGGGGAAGCCGGGACCCTCAGCGAGTCCGAGCGCGAATCGGACCACGAGCATCGTGCCCAGCCCGGGCACGATGGTCTGCAACGCCGAGACCAACGACCACGCGAGCAACGAGCGGACCAGCCCTCGCCGCGCGCCGATCTGATCGATCCACCAGCCCGCGATCGGTGTGGAGATGATGTAGGCGACCGAGAACATCGCGCCGATCACGCCGAACCCGGTCTCGGAGATCCCGAGATCGTGAGTGAGCGACGGCGACAGCGCCGCGAGCGCCTGGCGATCGATGTAGCTGACCGTCGTCGTCAGCGTCGCGACGATCGCGACGGCCCAAGCCGACCGGGACGACAAGCTAGCGCTCGAGGCGGCGTCCCGGGCTCCATTCGACGACCCGGTCGGTGCGCGTCTCGAGGAATCGCGCGAGGCGGTGGTAATCGCTCCCGGTGCGGATGAACCGGACCTCGGTCTTGAGGGTCTGGGCGTTGACCAGCTCGTGGAATGGCACGTACGCGAGATCGAGTTGGCCTTCGACCGAGACCAGGTGACCGTCGAGGTTCTCCTCGACCAACGCGCGATACGCGCCGATCCCGAGCTGGCTGCCGAGCATCACGTCGAACGCGTGCGGCGGGGCGCAGCGCGACTCGTAGCCGAGTTGCAAGCCGGTGACCTTCTTCTTGCGGCCGGTGCGCTGCTCGTAGCGCTTGGTCGCGAGCTGCGCGACGTACTTGCCGAGATCGAGGCGCCCGAGCGTGAGGTGGCCGTGCTCGTCCCGCGGCAGGTCGCTGGTCTGCTCGGGCGGCAACAGCTCGGCGAGGCCCTCCGCGATCACGACCGTGCCGTAGTGCTTGCCGCGTTTCTCGCGCGCGACGATCAGGTCGACGATGCGATCGACGAGCGCATCCATCGACAGGTGGCCATCCTTGGACAGCGACCCGGCAACGTCCTCGACCGCGAGCACGAGGTTCGCCTCACCTGCGATCGCGACGCCGTACGACAGCCAGCCGGCCTTGCGTCCCATCGTCTCGACCACGAAGTAGCTCGAGGTGGCGATCGCATCGGCACGAAGGTTTTGCAGCTCCTTCGCCATCACGTCGACCGCGGTGAAGAACCCGAACGTGAAGTCGATGCCTTTGTAGTCGTTGTCGATCGTCTTCGGCAGGTGGACGATCTGCACGTGGCGCGCCTCGGCCGGCAGCTGCTTCTGATACTCGTACAGAAAGTTCGCGGTCTTGAGCGTGTCATCGCCGCCGATCGAGATCAGCGCATCGATCTGTAGATCGACGAGCGCGTTGTACACGTTGCGCAGCTGCTGGGTCTTCTTGGGATCGAGCAAGTCGGCCGCGACCTCGATGCCCTTACCCGGGTTCGCGCGCGCGGTGCCGATCACGATGCCGCGCGTGTTGCGCATGCCGCCGACGTCGCGGTCCTGAAAGATCCGGTAGTGCTCGTCCGCGAGCAGCCGATGGCTGACCGGATGGTAGTCCTGGAGGTTCGTGTAGCCGTGGAAGAACCCGATGACCTCGCGGTCGTCTTCCAGGAACGAGATCGCCGCGGAGGAGATCACCGCGTTCGAGGCCGGCGCGGGGCCGCCCGAGAACACGATGCCAACGCGGCGGATGTGGTCGCCTTTACGGGTCTTCACTGCGCGCGCAGCCTACCGGACTTGACCCGAGCCGAATTGATCGATCGGCTGTCCGTGCGCAGCAAAGGACGGCCGACACGTCACGGCGAGGGCCCCCTTTAGGGGCCCAGCGACGAATAGCCGCCGATCGTGTTCGGTCGTTTACAAGCTCTGACATTCTAATACGTTGAAATGACAAAAGAACGTTGGCAGGCCGCGGGGTGGCCTCGTACCGTTCTGGTCATCGGACCACCTCCGGTCCCAAAGGATCTATCGAACATGAAGAAGCTCACCACGCTGTTCGCCATCGTCGCGCTCACGACCACCGTCGGCCTCGCCGGCTGCAAGAAGAAGAACGCGGCCGAAGGCAGCGACAAGGCTGCGGCCCCGGCCGACAAGCCGGCCGAAGGCGACAAGATGGCTGGCGACAAGGACAAGGCGGCGGCGCCGACCCCGGACAAGAAGCCGGACGACAAGGCTGCCGCCCCGGCCGCCGCTGGCGACCTGCCGCAGGAGTGCCAGGACTACAAGGCCGCGATCGAGAAGCTGTCGACCTGCGATAAGATGCCGCAGCAGGCGCGCGACGCGATGAAGCAGGGCTTCGAGACTGCCTCGGCGGCGTGGGCGAACCTGCCGGCCGACCAGAAGGCAGCGCTCGCGACCGGCTGCAAGGCTGGCGTCGACGCGGTCAACCAGTCGGCGAAGGCCGTCTGCGGTTGGTAAGCTTTCTCTAGCTGGTGAATCGAGCCTCCTTTGTGGGGCTCTTTTCATTTTCGGGTCCGCCGGAGCGCGAAATTGATCAATTGATCAACAGGCGACAGGCAACGGGCAATGCCTGAGGATTGCGCGTGCGCACGTGATCCGGCTGGCGTCGCCCCAGCCCGTGGCGCACCCAGCCCGCGTCGCCAGCCCCGCGTCGCAGCCAGCCCGCGTCCAAACCCGCCGCCGTTGCCTGTTGCCTGTGGCCTGTTGATCAATTGATCGATTTCTTCAGTGGCGCGTGTCCATGCAGCCGAGCGTCGTGCCGGCGCAGTTGCCGACATCCAGCGGCGTCGTGTTCGCGTCGTGGTCACGCTTGCGCTTCGCGTCGTCGATCGCCCGCTGCACGGCTAGGCGATGCTTCGCGGCGGCGTCGAGATCGCGCTGAACCCCCGCAACTTCGATCGCGGTTCTTGCGGTCCCGAGCTTCGCGGTCAACGCCGCGATCTCGGCATCGAGCTGTTCGAGCTGGCGCGCGAACACGGCGAGCTGCTGCCGGGCCGTAACGAGCCCAACGTGCGCGAGCTCCGCCTCGCGCACGGCAGCCCGCGCTCGCTCCGCTGCCGCGGTCGACTCGCGGTCGCTTTGCACCGCGAGCCACAACAGCCCGACCGCCGCGACACCGAAAATCGCGCTGATCGCGATCATCCACGTCGGGCGTTTGCGCGCGATCAGCTCGCGGCGGAGCTGGAGCTCGGCCGCTTGGCGCTCTTGTTCCAAGGCGATGCGATGGCGCTCGTGCGTCGCCGCTTCGGCAGCCGCGGCCGCGAGGCGCGCTTGCTTCTCCGCTTCGGCCTTGGCCTCTTCGATCCGGATCCGCGCGGCGCGCTCGGCGTCGACCTCGGCTTGGCGCCTCGCCTCGCGATCGGCGATCTCGCGCTCGATGGCCGCCGCTCGGCTGTCCTGCGCCGCCTCGACCGCCGCGCGTTCTTCAGCGATCCGCTGGTGCTCGATCGCCTTGAGCTCGGCGAGCGACGCCAACATCGAATTCTCGATTCGCATGCCACGAAGGACAGCGCGAGCCGGTCGCGGGTTGCGGCGCTCGACACCAGCCCGGGCGCACGAACGAAAAAAGGCGCCCGGAGGCGCCTCTCGTCACGACACGCGAGCGAGCGCGCGGCTAGGAACAGCCCTTCGCGAGCGGGTTGTCGAGGCACTCCTGCTTGACGTGGACGCCCTTCATCCGCTCGTTGTGCTCGGCAGCGGCCTTGGCTGCCGCCGCGTTCGCCTTCATCTCGGCCTGCTCCTTCTGGAGCTGCTGCAGGTGGGCCTGCGCGGCGGCGATATCCGCCTGGCTCTTCGCGTTCGCGACGTCGCTGACCGCCTTGTCGATCTTCTCTTGCTGATCGGCGACCGCGAGCTCGAGCTTATGGACCTTCTCGGCCGCATCGGCAGACCGCTTCTCGGCCTCGAGCTTGGCCGCTTGCGCCTGCTGCTCGGCCTTCGCCGAGTCGGACGACTCGTTCATCTTCATCACGGCGAACACGATGCCGACGACCAGGCCGACGATCGCGATGCCGGTGACCGCGAGCATCCAGGTCGGACGCTTCTGCGCGATGTCGGCGCGGCGCAGCTCCATCTCGTGTTGCAACCTCTGCTGCTCGAGAGCCGCTTGCTGGCGCTGCCGTTCGGCGGCCTCGGCGGACTCGACCCGCATCCGGGCCTCTCGTTCGGCGTTCTCACGTGCGGTCTCGACCGACAGCAGGTGATCGCGCTCGGCGCGGATCTTCGCTTCCTCGGCCTCGCGGATGCGACGAGCCTCTTCCTGCTGAGCCTGGATGCGCGCCTCTTCGGCGGTACGCACGGCATGCTCTTCTTCTTGGACGCGGTTCTCCTCGATCTGCCGCAGCTCGCGGAGTGAGAACAAGACCGAGTTCTCGCGCTTTTCGCCCTGAGCCATTTATTGTCCCTTACCGGCGGTGCCGGACCCTCCGATCAGTAACACGCGCGATCCCTCCGAGCAATGACGACGCGCACTTGGGCCCCGAGGCCGATCGATCCGACCGCACCCCGTTCGGGCCCGTTCACCGGCCCCTAGACGGGCGAGAGCCCATCGCGCTACACCGGCACACCCGATGGGTTACGTCGATCTCCACAGCCACGTGCTGTACGGCCTCGACGACGGCGCTCCCGACCAAGCGACCGCGGTCGCCATGCTCGATGGGCTCGCCGCGTTGGGGATCACCGAGCAGTGCCTGACGCCGCACCAGAAGGCTTCGCAGTACTTGCCGTCGCTCGACGCGATCGAGCACACCTTGGTCGCGCTCGAAAAGATCCGCGCCCCACATCATCCGACGCTGCGTCTCGCGGCCGAGAACATGTGGGATGATGTATTCTTCCGCCGGGTGCAAGAAGACGCGATCCCGAGCTATCGAGGGACGCGCGCGTTTCTCGTCGAGATCCCGCCGCCCATCGTGCCGCCCGGGATGATCGACCAGCTGTTCAAGTTTCGGATGGCCGGCAAGGTCCCGGTCCTGGCTCACCCGGAGCGTTACCACGCGATGTGGGGCGATGACGAGTTCGCGGCGTCGGTGCGCAAGAGCTGCGCATTCCAGATCGATCTCGGCGCGATCGCGCGGCTTCCACGGCAAGCGCGAGGCCAAGCAAGCGCGTCACTTCATCGAGAACGGCATGGCGACCGCCGTCGCGACCGATGCGCACCACGTCGGCGATCTGCAGCAGGCACAGCAGGGGCTCGCGTGGATCGACAAGAAGCTCGGGCACGCCGCGGTGATCCGGCTGTTCGATCACGCGCCGCGCGCGCTGCTCGGCGGAGAGCTGCCCGACTGATGCGGCTCGCGATCAATCTCGTGCTCTCGGCCGCGATGCTGACGCTGTTCATGTGGCTGGTCTGGCCGGATCATCTGACCCGCGAGAAGCTGTCGTTCGCGATCGGCCTGCTCGACCTCGCGACGATGGCGCCATATCTCGCCGCGTACGTCGCGCTGCTCGTGATCATGCACTTGTGTCGCTCGTTGCGCTGGAACAACCTGCTCGCGCCGCTCGGCATCCGCGTGCCGGCCGGGCCGCTGGTCGCGATCTCGTCGGTCGGATTCATGGCGATCCTCGCGTTACCGGCGCGGCTCGGCGAGTTCGTCCGGCCCGGGCTGATGCGCAAGCGCGGCGTGTCGGCGTCGGCCGCACTCGGTACGGTCGCGGTCGAGCGCATCGTCGACGGCTTGTTGATCTCGCTGTTCGTATTCGGCGCGTTCTTCTCGCTGCGCGGTCCCGATTCCCCGCGCTGGATGATGCCGACCGCGTACGCGGCGCTCGGGGTGTTCGGCGCGGCGCTGGTCTCTCTGATCTTCGCGATGCGCTGGCCGGTCAAGACCGTGCGGTTCGGGCTCGCGCTGAGCCTGTTGCCGAAGCTGTCGCCGCGGATCGCCGGCGTGATCGAGGCCAAGCTGCTCGACATGATCCGCGGCTTCGATGTGCTGCGCGACAAGAAGAACCTCAGCATCTTCGTGGGGTGGAGCCTGGTCTACTGGGGAGCGAACGGCCTCGGCCTGTGGGTGCTGGCGCGCGGCTTCGGCCCGGTGTTCGACTGGGCGCACCTGCCGCCGCTGACCGTGCTGGGCGCGTTCGCGTCGATGGGCCTGGTCGCGGTCGGGATCACGTTGCCGAATTCCCCGGGCATGGTCGGACAGTTTCAATGGTTCATGCAGCTCGGCGTGTCGCTGTACCTGGGCGGCGCGGTCCTTGTGAAAGACAGCGACCCGTACGTCGCGGTCTACGCGTTCGCGAGCGCCCACTACGTGCTCCAGGTCATCTGGTACATCGCGATGGGCGCGATCGCGCTGTCGACGCCGTGGGTGTCATTCCACGACCTGTGGACCGCGCGCGCCAAGCCGGCCGGCGACGCGACGGCTGAAAAAACTGGCGAGCCGGTCGCAGAGTAGCGACGATCGGCGCCATGCGCCGCTTCGCAATCGTCGCCGCTTTGCTCGCGAGCTCGAGCATCGCGGACGCACGCTCGGAAAAGACGCTCGCCTATCCGCGCGATCAAGCGTGGCCGACCGCAGTGCGGTTCGTGCGCGTCGACGAGCACCTCAAGATCGTCGAGAAGGACCGCGACGCCGGCTACGTGCTGTTCGAGCTCAAGGAAGACAAGCAGACGTTCCGCGGCTCGCTCGAGGTGATCGACGCGACGGTGGACGGCCAGCACGTCGTGAAGTTCGTCATCGAGATCGCGGATCGCCCGAGCTGGACCGAGATCGCGATGCTGAACCGCCTCGAGTACAAGCTGCGAGAAGAGCTCGGCGCGCCGTCGCCGACGCCGCCGCCGGTAGACAAGAAGCCCAAGCCCAAAGGCGACGGGGACGCTCCGAAGAAAGATCCGCCGGCGGGCGACGAGCCCGGGCCGAGCACGGACGACCCGCCGCCGCCGGATGGGCCGCCGATCTCGCCGACTCCGTGATCGATCGTGTACGAGGACGTGCACGCGTCACGTGCCACGTGCACGTGCTCGTACGCGATCCGATCTCCGGGTAGTCTCACCGGCATGATCGATCTTCGCAGCGATACGGTCACGCGCCCGGGCGCCGCGATGCGCGCGGCAATGGCGAACGCCGAGGTCGGCGACGACGTGTTCGGCGACGATCCGACGGTCCGGGCACTCGAGGCGCGCGTCGCCGAGCTGCTCGGCAAGGAAGCGTCGCTGTGGGTGCCGACCGGCACGATGGCGAACCAGCTCGCGCTGCGCGCGCAGACGCACCACGGCGACGAGGTGATCCTCGGCGTCGCGACCCATTGCTGGCGCCACGAATCGGGCGCGCTCGCCGCACTCGCCGGCGTCCAGACCCAGGTCGTCGGTGACGACGGCCGATTCACCGCGGCCGACGTCCACGCCGGGTTCAAGGGCAACGATCCGTATCAGTCGCCGACGCGGCTGGTCGCGGCGGAGAACACGCACGGCAACTCCGGCGGCATGGTGTGGGATCAAGCGCAGCTCGACGCGGTCGTGGCGGCGGCGCACGAGCTCGGCATGCTCGCGCACCTCGACGGCGCGCGGCTGTGGAACGCCGCGATCGCGACCGGCTTGCCCGAGCACCGGCTCGCCGCCGGGTTCGACTCGGTGAGCGTGTGCCTGTCGAAGGGGCTCGGCGCGCCGGCTGGGTCGATGATCGCGGGCTCGCGCGGGCTGATCACCGCCTGCCACCGGCTGCGCAAGATGTACGGCGGCGGCATGCGCCAGGTCGGGATCCTCGCCGCGGCCGGCCTGTATGCGCTCGACCATCACCGCGCGCGGATCGCCGACGATCACGCGCACGCGCAAGGTCGTTCGCCGAGGCCCTCGCCGGCGTGCCCGGGCTGCGCATCCACGCGCCGCAGACCAACATCGTGATGATCGATCTCGAGCGCGCGACCACCGCGGACGTGATCGCGCGCGCGCGCGCCGCCGGCGTGCTGATCGGCGCGAATCGGGTCGACGCCAGGGCGACGCCGGTCCGCGCGCACCAGGTCCAGCAGCTCCGCGTCGTGTTCCATCTCGACGTCGGTCGGCAGGACGCCGAGCGCGCCGCCGCCGTGTTCCGGGAGATCGCGACGGCGCCGTGACCCGCGCCGCCGCGCTCGCGATCGCGCTCGCCACGTCCGCGTGCTCCGCGCCCGCGACGTTGCCCGAGCTGGCGCAGGCCGAGATGCGCGCCGACGCCGGCGATGTCGAAGGTGCGGTCGCCGCGTACCACCTCGCGCAGCAGCGTTGCCATCAGCTCCGGCCGGCGCGGCGCGCGAAGGCGGCGTGCGGCGATGCGTTGCTCGGCGAGGCCGAGACGCTCGAACGCGCCCATCAGGACGAACGCGCGCTCGACACCTACTCGGCGATTCCGGCGCGCACGCTCGACGACCCGACGACCGCGGCGACCGCGACCTATCGCGCGGGCGCGCTCGCGCTCCGGCTCGGTCGGATCGTGCCGGCGTGGACCGCGCTGTGGAAGACCGTGACCGATTGGCCGGACGAACCGATCGCCGGCGACGCGCTGTCGCTGCTGCTCACCGATGGCCGGACGCGCGATCCCCGCGCGCTCGCCGACGAGATCGGCAAGCTGCTGACCTCACTCGCGGAGACCGAGGTCGCCGACAACCTCGTGTGGTCGCTCGCCGACCTCGACGCCCACGAGCTCGCGAATCCGGCGGCGGCGCGCGCGTTGTACGACCGCATCCCGGTCGACTATCCGAACAGCGGCCTGCGCGACGATGCGCGCTGGTTCGCGGCGCAGCTATCGCGCCAGCTCGGCGATCCGGCCGGCGCCGTGCAGCGGCTGCGCGGTTTGCTCGCGACCCGCGAGGTCGCGTTCATGGCGGGCAGCTACTTCTCGATCTGGCTCGACGACGCTCAGCTCCAGCTCGGCCAGATCCTGCGCGACGACTTGCACGATCCCAAGGGCGCGATCGCCGCGTTTCGCCGGTTGCCGAAGGATTATCCCGACTCGATCTTGCGCGACGACGCGCTGTACGAGCTCGCGATGACGCTCGAGCAGACCGGCGACCACCCGGGCGCGTGTGCGGCCGCGGCGGACCTCGTCAAGCTCGAGCCCGACTCGAAGTATGTCCCCAGGCTCGCGCCGCTCGCATGCAAGGCGGCGAAATGACCGCGCCGACCGCGATCCGCATCCACGATGTCCACAAGCGTTTCGGCCGGCGCGAGGTGTTGTCCGGCGTGTCGCTCGACGTCGCGCGCGGCGGCAAGCTCGGCCTCATCGGGCCAGCCGCATCCGGCAAGAGCGTCCTGCTCAAGTTGATCTGCGGGCTCGATCAGCCGGATCGCGGCGAGATCGAGGTGCTCGGCGAGTCGGTCGTCGGCAAGCGCGAGGTCGGGCTCGGCGCGCTCCGGCAACGTATCGGCATGCTGTTCCAGAACTATGCGTTGTTCGACTTCTTGTCGGTCGAGGACAACGTACGCGTTCCCGCTCGTCCAGCGCGGCGGCTTGACCGAGGTCGAGCTCGCGACTCGCACCGCGGATCGGTTGCGCGCGGTCGGGCTCGCCGGCAGCGAGCACAAGTTGACCGCCGAGCTGTCCGGCGGCATGAAGAAGCGCGTCGGCATCGCACGCGCGACCGTATCCGACGGCGAGCTCGTTATCTACGACGAGCCGAGCGCCGGGTCTCGACCCGGTGACGACCCAAAAGATCTACGACCTGCTCGCCGCCGACCAGCAGCGAACCGGCGCGACCGTCATCGCGGTATCGTCCGACGTCGTGGCGCTCGCCCAGTTCGTCGACGAGATCGCGTTTCTCTACCAGGGCCACATCGCGTATCGCGGCGCCGCCAAGACGATCGCGGACGCGCCGGATGCCGCGGTCCGCCAGTTCGTCCGCGGCGAGCTCGAGGGGCCGCTTGGCGAGTAACGAGTGGGCGCTCACCCGCGCGGTGGCCGGCATCGGTGCCGGCGCGATGCGGATCGCCGAGGAGGTCGGCGGGATCGTCGTGCTGACCGGCCAGGTGCTGCGCGCGCTCGTTCCGCCGCGCATCGATCGGCGCGAGCTGTTCAAGAACCTCTACAAGATGGGCAACAAGTCGGTGCCGATCGTCGTGCTCACCGCGTTCTTCGCGGGCGGGTTGATGACGCTGCAGAGCGCGCCGTTCGTCAAGAAGCTGAACGCGACCTCGCTCGCCGGCTGGGGCGCGGGCTACGCGGTGCTACGCGAGATCGGGCCGATCCTGATAGCGCTCATGTTCTCCGGTCGGGTCGGCGCGAACAACACCGCCGAGCTCGCGACGATGACCGTGACCGAACAGCTCGATGGCCTGCGCGCGCTCGCGATCGATCCGGTGCGCTTCCTCGTCGTGCCGCGCGTGATCGCGATGATGGTGATGCTCGTCGCGCTGACCGTGATCGGCGATCAGGTCGCGCTGCTCGGCGCCTCGGTCGTCGGCCGATCGATGCTCGACATCTCGTGGTCGACGATGTTTCATAGCTTCGCCGACAACCTCAAGCCCTACGACTTCCTGCACGGCGTCTACAAGTCGATCGCGTTCGGCGGCGCGATCGCGGTGTCGAGCTGTTACTTCGGCGTCACCGTCAAAGGCGGCGCGGTCGGCGTCGGTCGCGCGGTCAACGCCGCGGTCGTCGCAGCCGCGGTGTCGATCATGCTGCTCGATTTCTTCCTGACGTACACCACCGGATGAGCTCCTGGGCCCACAGACGGATCACGCGGCTCGGCGGCAACGCCGTCGCGGTCGGTCGCGCGATCCGCGAGCTGTGGATGGTCTACGTCAGCACGATCGCCGGCATCTATCGCAACCTCCGGCGCACGACCGGCTCTCCGCGCGGCGAGCTCTTGCGCCAGATGTACTCGATCGGCAATCGCTCGCTGTTCTTCATCATCGTCACGCTCGGGTTCATCGGCATGGTGATGACGTACGAGGCGTGCCTCCAGCTGTCGCGCGTGACCGGCGAATATTCGCAGGTCGGGGCCACAATTCCTGCGGCTGATCGTCTCTGACTTCGGACCGACGCTCGCCGGGCTGATGCTCGCGACGCGGGTCGGCGCAGGTATCGCGGCCGAGATCGGCTCGATGAAGGTGACCGAGCAGATCGACGCGCTGCGCATGAGCGGCGTGTTGCCGATCGACTACCTGATCGTCCCGCGGTTCCTGGCGTCGCTCGTGATGACCGTGATGCTGACCGTGGTCGGCTCGGGCGTGATGTACGCCGCCGGCGGGTTGACCGCGCAGTACTCGTTCGGGGTCAATCCGCACGTCTACTTCGACATCTCGCAGGTTCGACCGCGCCACCTGATCATGATGACGATCAAGGCCGCCGCGTTCGGCGCCGCGATCCCGATCGTCGCCGGGTTCTGCGGGCTGCGCGCGCGCGGCAGCTCGGAAGGCGTCGGCTGGGCGACCACCGCGGCGGTGATCGGGAGCTCGTTCGCGGTGATCGCGCTCGACTTCGTGATCTCGGCGGCCGCGCTGTTCGTCACCGGCGGTGACCTGTGACCACCGCGTACATCGAGTTCAAGGACGTGCGCAAGGCGTTCGCCGGCAAGCCGGTGCTGCGAGGCATGAACCTCGCGGTCACCAAGGGCGAGGTGTTGTTCATCATCGGCACGTCGGGCGTCGGCAAGTCGGTCACGATCAAACATCTGATCGGCCTGTTGCGCGTCGATGCCGGCGAGATCTGGTTCGACGGCACGCGCGTCGATCAGCTCGGCGAGGCCGCGCTCGGCCCGCTGCGCAGACGGATCGGCATGGTGTTCCAGAGCTCGACGCTGTTCGACTCGATGACGCTGGCCGAGAACGTCGCGCTGCCGCTGCGCAAGCACAAGTCGCTCGGTGAACGCGCCGCGCTCGAGGATGCGCGCGCCCGGCTCGCGCAGGTCTACATGCAGGACTACGCCGATCGCTATCCGGCCGAGCTATCGGACGGCATGCGCAAACGCGCGGCGATCGCGCGCACGCTCGCGTTGGACCCCGAGGTCGTGTTGTTCGACGAGCCGACGACCGGTCTCGATCCGGTCAGCGCGCGGCGCATCGATCGGCTGATCCGCGAGCTCGCCGGCAAGCTCGGCGTCACCGCCGTCGTCGTGTCGCACGATCCGGCGTCGATCTTCAGCACCGCCGATCGCGTCGCGTTTCTCTATCAGGGCGTCGTCCACGTCGTCGCGACGCCCGCCGAGCTGCGGGCGTCCCCGGATCCGGTCGTCCAGCAGTTCATCCTCGGCAAGTCGAGCGGTCCGATGGAGACGCCCGGGTTCTGACGATCGCGCTGGGCTAGCGCCGCTCGCCACCGACGATGGTTCCAACCCGATCGACATAAATGTCGTCGACCGCGAGCTCGATGTCGATCGAATCGAGCGAGAACCGCTCGCCGGCGCTGTACTCGTCGAGATGCCAGCGTCGCCCGTCGCGGCGGTAGACCTCGATCCGTCGCTCGTCCTGTGCGACGAGCATGTACTCGCGCAGCGCCGGCAGTCGGCGATAGGCGGCGAACTTGTCGATGCGATCGAAGTCCGCCGTCGAGTCTGATAACACCTCGACGATCAACGTCGGATTGACGACGGCGTGGTCGTCGTCGGCGTCACGCTCGGGGTCGCCGCACACGACGAACACGTCCGGGTAGGTCGCTCGATCCGCGGCGCGAATCCGCACGCGCAGATCCGACGGCAACACGATGCACGGGCGGCCGTCGAGCGCGCGATCGAAGATGGCACTGACGCGACTGATCAACCTCGCATGCGCGACCGTGCCGCCGGACATCGCCACGATCTCGCCAGAGATGTACTCGCGCTTGATCTCGGCGTCGTTCGCGATCGCCACGTACTCCGCATACGTGGCTCGCTGGCGCGCGACGTCGACCATGCTTCAACTTACCATCAGCAAGCTACCGACGCGCAGGTTTACCCGTGGCGGTCAGTGGTCCTGCGGGTGACCGATGATTCGCCACGGCTGCCGCTTGAGGATCTTGCCGAGCTCCTTCGCGTCTTCGGGAAACTCGGGGTCCTTCATCAGCTTGCCGATCGAGCCGTCGCCGCGCGCGATCGCGGCGTCGAGCGCGTCGATCTGGGCGAGCAGCGGGTCGAGCTTTGCGATCGCTTCGCGCGTGCGATCGATCGCAGCCTGGAGACTCGCGATCGCTTGATCGCCTTTCGTGCCGAGCCGCGCACGGAGCGCATCGACGCTCGCGCTCAACGCGGTGAGCGACGTGCCGAGCCGGCCGACGTCGGCGCGGCCCGCTTCTAACACGGTGCGGCCGAGCGCGATCGTCGCGGCCAGCTTCGCGCGACCCGCTTCACCGCCGAGCCCGACGTCGCGCAGCTGCGCGATCTGGTCGGCGATCGTGCGCGCATCGAGCGCGAGCGGCGCGAGCTGGGCGATGCCCGGCAACGGATCGGGTGCGTTCGGATCGAGATGGGTTCGCAACAGCGCGACCTGGGCGCGCAGCGCCTCGAGCTCGGGCCGGAGCCCGTCGGTGAACGCCGCGAGGCTCTGCAGGTTGTCCCAGGTTCGCTGGATCACGCGATCGAGGGTCGGCGGATCGCGGCCGAGCAGCTCGTCGCCGTCCGCGAACCCCGGACCGGGACCTGGCGCGGGGCCGAGCTCGAGGTACTTGTCCGACAGCGCGCCGCGCGACGCGACGAAGATGTCGCCGCCCTTCTGCAGCTCGGGCGCGCGCTTCGCGTCGAGCGCGACGATCGCGACCACGCCTTGGTCACCCGCGAGCGGGCCCGGCGCACCCTTGGGAACCAGCGCGATCGTCTCGATCCGTCCGACCGCCTTGCCGGCGACGACGAACGGCGCGCCTTCATGCAAGCCGCCGGTGACGTGGAGGTAGACGCGAATGCGAACGTGCGAGCCCCACTCGATGTGGCCGTACACGAACACGAAGAAACCGATCGCGGCTGCGATCAGCCCGAGCGAGATCGCCCCGACCCGCCGCGCGACCTGTGGATCCCCGCCGACGATCAGGCGGTCATTCCTTCCAAAAGAACTTCCACGGATTGCGCTTGAGGTCGCGGATCAGCTCGCGCAGATCACTGTAGAGATCGTCGCGCGCGAGCAGCGCTCCCGCGGTGCCTTTGCCGGCGCGCAGGTCGGTGACCATGCCGTTGACGTTGTCGATCAGGCCCCCCGCCTTGCCCGCGGCGATCGCGGCCTTGTCGGCGGCGTCGATCGCCTTGTCGATGCGTTGCTCGGTGATGATGTTCGTGACGCGCGTCGCGTCCGCCATCAGCGCCTGCGCCGACGGCGTCAACGTCGTCATCGTGCCCTGCGCGGCGCGCAGCGTCGCATCGGCGTCGGCGACAAGGCTCGCGATCGGCCGGCCATCGCCGAGCCCGGCGTTGACCTTGCCGAGCGTGATCGTCGCCTGTTTCGCGAGATCCGCGGCGCTGCCGATCAAGTCGCCGATCTGCTGCCGGCGATCGACGAGCAGCTGATTGATCTCGGCGACCGCGTTCGCGCTGTTCGACAGCAGATGCTTGATCGCGTCGCGATCGTCGTGCAGCACCGACGACACGCCATCGAGCACTTCGTAGAGCCGGGCGACCACGAGGTCCGTCCGCGGCGGATCGTGGACCCAGGGCGGGCCATGGATGATGTCGTCGGGCTTGATCCCCGGATGGTCCCAGTCGTGGCCCGGCACGATCTCGAGGTACTGCTCGCCGAGCACGCCCGCCGTGTTGATGTAGTACTCGGCATCGCTGCGGATCGAATCGCGCACACGGTCTTCGACCCACGCGGTGACGCGAACCTGGACGCGCTTGTGCAGCTGCGGATCTTCTTTGCCGCCGAACAGCTCGACGTCTTGCACCTTGCCGACCTTGATGCCCGACACCTTGACCGGCGCCCCGGGTTGCAACGCGCCGATGTAGTCGTAGTCGACGTACAGCGTGAACCCCGAGCGCAGCGAGAAGTTGCCGAGCACGAAGATGAAGCCGATCAGGATCGCGCTCGAGATCAGGATCAACACCCCGACCTTGAACTCGAGACCGCGCTCCTTCATGACGCGCATCGTAGCGCTCGATCGCGCCGAAAACACGAAAGGCCCGTCGATTGGAACGACGAGCCCTCGTTAGTTAGCGAAGTGCGTTACTGCGGCCAGCCACCGCCGCCTTGCGGCGGGTAACCACCACCACCTTGCGGCGGGTAGCCGCCACCTTGCGGCGGGTAGCCACCACCTTGCGGCGGGTAGCCGCCACCCTGCGGCGGGTAACCACCACCTTGCGGCGGATAGCCGCCACCTTGCGGCGGGTAACCGCCACCCTGCGGCGGCGGCGCTCCGCCCTTCTTGAACATCCGCATGAACTCCTCGTATGCCGCGGGCGACGCCATCATCAGCACGCCGAAGAACGCGAGGATCGGTAGCAAGACGTGTCCGAGCTCCAGCAAGTCACTGACGATATGCGAGGGCGCGTTGACCACGGAATTGAGGAAGAACAGCAGCGGGCCGAACGGCAGCCACAGCAGGAGCACCGCCGTGATGAGCGGCGCAAACGCGTCGATGCCTTGGAGTGCGGGCGGCAACTTGTGCGGTGGCACCACGAATAGGATGCACAGCGAGCCCAACGCGACGACGACGAACCACAACAACAGATAGATGACCAGCACGATCGGCACGCCGCTGAAGTGGAACGCGAAGCTGAACATGTTGAGCAGGCTGATGATCATGACGCCCGCCCCGCAGGCGACGATGATGCGTGCGATCTGATCGTTCGGCTGCGCGATGCGCGACAGCAAGCCGAAGCAGAGCAGTGCGTAGGCGAGCGCGTACGTGCCGCCGACGGCGAAGCCGCCGCCCATGAGCTCGCCGAACACCATCACGCCGGTGAACGACACGGCGAATGGGATCCAATGGAGCACCATCGGCGGAATCTTCGCGCGCAGGTCGGGCGGCGCGACGGTAAGCAGCAAGTACGCGCCCCCGGCGATGATCGGCCAGATCAGCGCGCGGAACTTGTCACCCTCGCCCCATGCGAACTCGAGGCTCGGACTGATCGCGTACGGCACGAAGATCGACGCGATCAGCGCGATGCCGGCGAAGAACAGCAGCTTGCGTTGCAGGCTCGCGTCGCGGAGACGCGCGACCGGAATGCCGAAGATCGTCCCCGGCGCCGATTGCGGAATGCGCGCGGCCATGTCGCCCATGCCGTGATGATGATGCTCGGGCGCCGGCTGGCCGAAGCCCGGTTGCTGCTGCGGATATCCCGGCTGCTGACCGAACCCCGGCTGCTGCTGCTGATACCCCGGCTGTTGGCCGTACTGCTGCTGCGGCGCTTGCGCCTGCGGATACTGCTGTTGCGGCGGATAGCCCGGCTGTTGGCCGAACCCTTGTTGCTGCGGCGGCTGACCGTACTGCGGCTGCGCCTGTGGCTGTTGGTACTGCGGCGGCTGCTGCGGCGGTTGCTGATACTGCGGCTGCTGCGCCGGTGGCTGTTGGTACTGCGGCTGCTGCGCCGGCGGCTGTTGATACTGCGGTTGCGGCGGCGGCTGACCGTATTGCGGCTGCTGCGGTGGCTGACCGTATTGCGGTTGCGGAGCTTGCGCTGCCGGCGGAGGCGCGAAGCCCTGCTGCGGCGGCGGCTGGAAGCCCTGCTGCGGATAACCGCCGCCTTGCGGAGCGCCGGCTGCAGGCGTCGCGCGTCCCGCTTGCGGGATCACCGGCGCGGCGTAGCCGAACATCGTCTTGGCGGGCTGCGGATTACCTTGCGGCGCACCTGCCGACGGCGGCATCGGGCGACCGCAGGTGCCGCACGCAGGTGCGTTCATCAGGACCGCCGCACCACAGTACGGGCACGGCCGAGTAGGAGTCGCCATAGTTACTGTTTCCCCTGTCGTTTCGAGCCCGAAGGGTAACCCGCGCCACGAAGTGAAAGCAACGCGACCGCCTCGTTTTGGCACCGCGATACCCGTGTTATCAAGTGCACGTGGCACGAAGACTGCCGGCACGCGATGCAGTCCGCGGAGAGGGGATGGAGGTTCGAATCGGCGACCAGCCGATTCGGGCGTTCGCTGGCGAGAGCCTTGCCGCCGCCGCGATCGCGAGCGGCGCGCGCGTGTTGTCGCGGTCGCTCAAGTATCACCGGCCGCGGACGTTCTTCTGCTTCGAAGGTCACTGCAGCGGATGCTTGGTCCGGCTCGACGGCGTGCCGAACATGCGCGCGTGTCAGGCGCCTTGCACCCCCGGCGCACAGGTCGAAGGTCAGAACGGGTTCCCGTCGGCGGAGCACGATCTGCTCGGCGCGGTCGACTTCGTGTTTTCGCGCGGCCTCGACCACCACACGCTGATGACCGGCTCGTCGATGCTCAACAAGCTCGCGAACAAGGTCGTGCGTCAGCTGTCGGGGCTCGGCAAGCTGCCCGACCAACCCGCTGGTCCGTTGCCCGCGGTCGAGCAGCGCGTCGTCGACGTCTGCGTGATCGGCGGTGGCCCGGCCGGGCTCGCGGCCGCGCTCGCGTGCGCGCGTGCCGGCCTGCGCACGCTCGTCGCCGACGATCAGCTCGCGCCCGGCGGTAGCATGCGCGCCGATCCGCTCACGGGCGCGAACGAAGCCGAGCTGCGAGCGGCGCTGGTGCGCGACGCGGGCGCCGAGGTGCTCGGCCGTGCGACCGCGATCGGGTATTTTCCCGAAGACGGCCCGGGCGGCGGCGTGCTCGCGATCGCGGCGCCCGATCGGCTGTACCGCGTCGAGGCGCGCGCGTGGACCTGGGCGACCGGCGGCTACGCGTCGAACTTGCCGCTCCCCGACAACGATCGCCCCGGCGTGCTCGCGCTGCGCGCGGTCGGCCGCTTGCTCGTCGATCACGGCATCCTCGCGGGCGATCGCGTGTGCATCGTCGAGGTCCCCGAGCTCGCCGGCGAGGTCACCGCGCTCGCCACCGCCCTCGCCGCCGCCGGGGCCGAGGTCACACGCGTGCCTCTCGCGAAGGCGGGCGGAACGCGCGGTCGCGGTTGGGTCGCCGGCCTCGAGACGACCGACGGCCGGGTCCACTGCGACGTGCTCGCGATGGCGGCGATTCCCGCGCCCGCGAGCGAGGGCCCGCGCCAGCACGGTTGCAAGGTCGTGCTCGATCCGGGGGCCGGCGGGTTTCGCGTCGTGATCGATGGCGACGGCCGGACCTCGACCGCAAACGTGTGGGCCTGCGGCGACGTGACCGGCTACATCGGGCCGGCGCGCGCGGCGATCCACGGCGCCACCGTCGGCGAACGCGTGGTGCAAAGCCTCGGGGGCACCCGTGGCTCGTAAGATCATCTTGTGCCGGTGCGAAGACATGACGCTCGCCGATCTCGAGCACTCGGTGACGCGCGGCTATCGCGACATCGAAGAGGTCAAGCGCTATACGGGATTCGGCACGGGGCCGTGCCAAGGCAAGGAGTGCCTCGCGCAGGTCGCGACCCAGCTCGCGAAGTTGACCGGACAGCGGCCGGACCAGATTCCGCCGTTCACCTCGCGACCGCCGCTCGCACCGACGGCGATCAAGCTGCTCGCTCGCGCGCCCGATGCGCATCGGTTCGAGGACGATGGTGGTGACGAGTGACGCGCGACAAACGCGACTCCGAGCTCGATCCAACCGCACTGCCCTTCGGCAGTGCTGCCGGCCGGGCGCAGGTCCCGGCCGTCGATCTCGACGAAGAGGACGATCCGGCGAAGGCCGATGTCTCGGGCGAGATCCGGTTGCCGCCGACCGTGGAGTCGGCCGGCCAGGTCCCGGAGCGCGCGGAGATCGCGATCGTCGGCGGCGGCGTGATCGGCTTGTCGATCGCCTATCATCTCGCAAAGCGCGGGCTGCACGACGTCGTCGTCCTCGAACGCGGCTATCTCGCCGAGGGTGCGTCGGGACGCAACGGCGGCGGCGTGCGCCAGCAATGGTCGACCGAGCTCAACATCCGGTTGATGCAGGAGTCGGTCGACCTGTGCCGCCGGTTCGCGGTCGACCTCGGCGTCAACGTGTGGTTTCGCCAAGGCGGCTACTTGTTCCTCGCGCGCTCGGCGCAAGAGCTCGCGCGGCTCGAACGCAATTGCACGGTACAGAACAAGTTCGGCGTCGACACGCAGGATGCTCGAGCCAGAGAGGGCGCGCGACGTCGTGCCCGAGCTCGATCTGACCGGCATCGTCGGCGCCGCCTACAACGGCAGCGACGGCATCCTGTTCCCGTGGCCGTTCTTGTGGGGCTACGCGCGGCAAGCCGCGTCGTACGGCGTGCGGATCTTCACGCAGACCGCGGTGACCGGGCTCGATCCGATGACCGGCGGCGGCTACCAGGTCCACACCCCGCGCGGCACGGTGCGCGCTCGCCGCGTGATCAACGCGACCGGTGCGTGGTCACCTGCGCTCGCGAAGATGATCGGCGTCGACGTCCCGACGTATCCGATCCGCCACGAGATCTGCTCGTCGGAGCCGCTCAAGCCATTCCTGCGGCCGATGGTGTCGGAGCTATCGAGCGGCTTGTACTGCAGCCAGTCGATGCGCGGCGAGATCGTCGGCGGCGTGACGATCCCCGGCCACGCGTCGACCTACGCGATGGGCTCGACGCTCGAGTTCCTCACGACCTACGCGCGCCGGCTCGTCCGGCTGATGCCGATCCTCGGCGACATCAAGATCCTGCGGCAATGGGCCGGTCCGTACGATCAGTCTCCCGACGGCAACCCGATCGTCGGCACGGCCGCAGGCCATCCCGATTTCTTCCTCGCGTGTGGCTTCGTCGGCCACGGCTTCATGATGGCGCCGATCGTCGGCAAGCTCTACGCCGACTGGCTGACCGGCGAACCACCGCACGAGATGTTCGAGCGCTACACGCTCGACCGGTTCGCCGGTGGTGGCGCAAGTCACGAGAAGGAAGATTTCAATATCGGGTAGCACGTGGCGTTCGTGCTACTTGTCTTCGCCGTGTCTGTTCTCGCAGCGCATTCGATCGGATTCATCGGCGCCGGCAACATGGCCGAGGCGATGATCCGCGGCCTGGTCGAGGGCGGCCACGTCGACGCCAAGCAGATCGTGGCCTCGGGCCCGCGCCGCGAGCGGCTCGACGAGCTCGCGCAACGCTATGCGATCGAGGTCACGACCGATAACAGCGACATCGCGAAGCGCTGCAGCTTGATCGTGCTCGCGGTCAAGCCGCAGATCCTCGCCAAGGTGCTGCGCGAGATCGGCGCCGGGCTCGAGCCCGGTGCGCTCGTCGTGTCGATCGCCGCCGGCGTCGATGCCGCGACGATCGAACATGCGATCGCCGACGGCGTCCACGTCGTACGCGCGATGCCGAACACGCCCGCGCTCGTCGGAGCCGGCGCGACCGCGATCGCGGCGGGCAAGCACGCGAGCGATGCGGATCTCGCGACCGCGCGCGCGCTGTTCGATGCGGTCGGCATCACGGTCGTGCTCGACGAGGGCCAGCTCGACGCGGTCACCGGCCTGTCGGGATCCGGCCCGGCGTACATCTTCTTGATCCTCGAGGCGCTCGCCGATGCCGGCGTCAAGGTCGGCCTCGCTCGGCGGATCGCGCAGCGGCTCGCGGCCCAGACCGTGATGGGCTCGGCGAAGATGTTGCTCGACACCGACGAGCATCCCGGCAAGCTCAAGGACATGGTGACCTCGCCGGGCGGCACCGCGATCGCCGGCTTGCACACGCTCGAGCAAGGCGGGCTGCGCACGACGCTGATCAACGCGGTCGAGACCGCGACGAACCGCGCGAAAGAGCTCGGCCGCGGGGGCAAGTAGTGGTGCTGGCCGTTCGCGAGCACGCGGGTGCGGTGACGTTCGACATACTCGTTCAGCCGCGTGCGTCTCGCGTCGCGTTCGGGCCCGTGCACGACGGCCGATTGAAGATCGCGGTGACCGCTCCGCCGGTCGACGGCGAGGCGAACGCCGCGGTGATCGAAGCGCTCGCGACCAAGCTCGGCGTCGCGCGCCGCGCGATCGAGGTGATCGCCGGGGCGAGCTCTCGACGCAAGACGTTACGCGTCGCCGGTGTGGCGGCGGCCGCGATCGAGGCGCTCGCGTGAACCGGGCGCTCATCGGGTTGGCGCTCGTCGCGTGCAGTGCCCAGTCCGGCACGCTCTCGATCAGCCTCGTCACCGCGCCGGGCTCGAACCTGCTCGACGGCGCCGAGTCGTTGAAGCTGACACTGACTTATCCCGCGCAGACGACGACCGTGGCACGGTCGAGCACGGGGTTCGATATCGAGATCGACGTCCCTGCCGACGACAACGCGTCGCAGCTCTACGTCGACGCCCTCGACGCGACCGGCTCGCTGCTCGCGACCGGCCAGTCGCCGCCGTTCGCGCTCGGCGCCGAAGACTCGACGCTCGCGATCTACATGGCGCCGCCGCTGTCGGTCGGCGTCGCGCCGGTCGCGCTGGCGTCGGGGCGCGATCGAGATCGCGGCGGGCTCGCTCGGGTACGGCGCGATCCTCGCCGGGGGCATCGGCGCGGCGGGCGCGCTCGACGACGTCGAGATCTACAACGGCTTCACGCACGCGCTGCAGACCGGCTTGGTGTTGCCGGCCGCGCGCGGCGCGATGGCGCTCGGCGTCGGCCAGGACGGGGTGGTCTACATGTTCGGCGGCACCGACTCGACCGGCGCGACGACCGGCAACCTGTGGCGGTTCGATACGACGGTCGCCCCGAACGGCTCGTACGTCGACGACGGCGACCAACCGGGGGTCGCGCGCACCGGCGCCCTCGCGCTCGCGATCGACTCCGACGATGACTTCCTCGTCACCGGCATGCCGCCCGGTGCGTTGTCGGGGACCGCGGGCACGGTCACCGCGCGCACCGACTTCACCGCCCTGCCCGACCAAGGCGTTACCGTGCTCGGCAGCGATGGCGTCGCGTCCACGATCATGGCCGGCGTCGCGGGCTCGACGACCGGGCTCGTCCGGTTTCGCGCCGGCGCGTTCGATACCCCCGACGGGATGAGCATCGCCGCGCGCACCGGCCACGCGGTCGTCGCGCTCGCCGCCGGCAAGGTCGCAGTGGTGTGCGGTGGCACCGCGTTCCCCGATGCCCTCGTCATCGATGCCGCGACGGCGGCGACCAGCGTCGTGCCGACGGTTCCACTCGTCCCGATCTCGGACTGCGCGGTCGCATCGACCGATCGTTATGTCGTGATCGCCGGCGGGGCTGATGCGAGCGGCGCGGTGAGCGCTGCGGTCGACATCTACGACGCGACCACGCTCGCCTACGTCGCGTCGACCACGCTCGTCACGCCGCGCACCGGCGCGTCCGCGATCGCGCTGCCGAACGGCCAGGTGTTGATCGCGGGCGGCGTCGATGCGCAGGGCGACTTCGTCGAGACGCTCGAGCTGTTCACGCCCGACTCGCCGGACTGATCAGGAGCGGCAGCCGCGTGGACCGGGCGCCCGGCATCCCGCGGCTACGGCGCAGTTCGCGCGATCGCGGCCTCGAGCGGCGCATCGCGGCCGGCCGCGAGCGCGTCGGCGGTCGGCAGCGCGACGACATCCGGCGCGACCCCGTCGCCTTCGATCGCATGACCGTCCGCGGCGATCAGGTTCCACGTCGGCACTGCGATCTTGCCGCCGGTCACCGGCAACGCGAGCTCGATCGGCGCGCCGGAGCTACCGGCGGTGGTCTCGCCGACGACGACCGCGTGAAGGTCCGCGCGCAGCGCCGCGGCCACGACCTCGCAGGTCGACGCGCATCCGGCATCGACGACGACCGCGATCTTGCCGTGGAAGCCCTGCCCCGGCGGCTGCGCGTGGACCTCGAGCGCGATCGGCGCCGAGAACCCGTCGGCCTCCGCCGGGAGCTCGCGCCACTTCGGACGCGCCGCTCGCGTCTCGGGTGCGAGCAGCACGCGCGCCTTGCCCATCGCCGCCGTACCTTCGGCGAGGCCCTCGACGACGCGATAGCCGATGCGGTCGACGCCGCCGCGGACTCCGCGAAGGTCGATCACGAGGCGATGCGTCGTGCGCGCGGTCGCGAGCGCGGCGTCGATCTCCTTGCCCGCGTCGTGGCCTTCGAGCAGATGGAACGCGAGCGTCGCGACGTCTCCGGTGATGGTGGCGACGACGGCTTCGCGCTTGCGATGCACGACCTCGACCGGCTCGATCTCGATGTCGCGCACCGCGCCGCCGACCCGCGCCGCGATCGCGAGCGTTCGTCGACGTGGCGCCTCGCCTTTGGCGTAGAGCACGGTCGTCCAGGTTCGCGCCCACGACGCGCGCGCGGACTCCGGCCGCGACCACACGCGCCGCTTGACCTCGCGCGCGAGCACCTCGCCGACCGCGATCCCGTCGATCGCCACGACCTCGTCGCCGGGCGCGACCCCCGCAGCCGCGAGCGCACCGCCCGGCGCGAGGCTCGTGATCAGGAGATGGTCGCCCGCCAGCACGGTCGACAGACCAAGGCTGAAGCTGACCCAACCTGCCGACGGTGCGGCGGTGCTCGGCGGGTGATACGTGAGGTGATCGTCGTGAAACTCCGCGAGCAGATCGTAGATCGCGGCGTCGTAGCCAGCCCACGAGGTCGCGGCGAGGAGGCGGTTCTCGGCCGCGACGAACAGCGCCGGCTCGTCGATCGCGTAGCGCTGTTCCTTGTCGAGGCGATGGGCGTACACCGCCGTCAGGTCCGCGCGCAGCGCGGCGAGCTCGACAAGGCGCTGGTCGGCGGTCGGCAACGGGCCGCGCTTGCGATCGGGATCGTGTGCGGGTCCCGGCGCAAGCGGCGGGCTCGCGACTGCGGTGCGCGGTGGTGCGATCGAGGGCGGAACGGGCGCGGGCCGGACCGCCGCGCCGCCACATGCGACCACCGCGAGGAGCCATCCCGATCGCATGCGCGTGTTCTACCCGACGGGCGGCGAGCTGTCGCCCGCGACCGGCGGGACCGTCGGAGCAGCCTTCTTCTTGCGACCGAACAGCCACTTGAA